>NZ_AP022624.1:0-3609732 GCF_016865405.1 Pseudoalteromonas sp. PS1M3
ATGTGGGTAAGACCACTTCAAGCAGAAAGTACCGAAGATACTCTGACTATTTATGCACCTAATCGCTTTGTGCTTGATTGGGTGAGAGAAAAATACCTTAACCGCATTAACGAACTACTCGTCGAGATTTGTGGTGACGAAGCACCGGAACTTCGTTTTGATGTAGGTAGCAAACCACTTTTAAATACACAGGTTGCACCTGCTACAGAAGCACAGCCTGCACCTAGTATTCAAGCATCAGCAAAGCAACAGCCGCGTGAGCAAAAACCGGTTGTTGAACCCGCACCTAAATCGGGCTATAAATCAAACATTAAAGAAAACTACACCTTTGATAGTTTTGTTGAGGGTAAATCTAACCAATTAGCAAAAGCGGCTGCAACTCAAGTTGCCGATAACCCTGGCTCTGCATTTAACCCTGTATTTATATACGGTGGTACGGGCTTAGGTAAAACGCACTTACTCCATGCTGTAGGTAATGGCATTATGGCAAATAAGCCTGATGCTAAAATTGTGTATATGCATTCAGAGCGTTTTGTACAAGATATGGTTAAAGCACTACAAAATAATGCAATAGAAGAATTTAAACGTTATTACCGTAGTGTTGATGCATTAATGATTGATGACATTCAATTTTTTGCCAATAAAGAACGTTCTCAAGAAGAGTTTTTTCATACTTTTAATGCGTTGCTTGAAGGTAATCAACAAATTATTTTAACTTCTGACCGTTACCCTAAAGAAATTGAAGGGGTAGAAGACAGGCTTAAGTCTCGTTTTGGTTGGGGATTAACAATTGCTATTGAGCCACCAGAGCTTGAAACACGTGTCGCTATTTTGATGAAAAAGGCGCAGCAGAGTAAAATAAATTTACCTCATGAAGTGGCTTTTTTCATTGCAAAAAAATTACGTTCAAATGTACGTGAACTTGAAGGCGCACTTAACCGTGTAATTGCAAATGCAAACTTCACTGGACGTCCTATTTCTATCGACTTTGTAAAAGAAGCATTGCGTGACTTATTGGCGCTGCAAGATAAGCTCGTCACAATTGATAATATACAGCGTACAGTGGCTGAGTATTATCGAATTCGTGTCTCGGATTTACTTTCTAAACGCCGAAGCCGCTCAATAGCAAGGCCACGTCAGGTTGCTATGGCGCTGTCTAAAGAATTAACCAATCACAGTTTACCTGAGATTGGAGACGCGTTTGGTGGTCGTGACCATACAACGGTTTTACATGCGTGTCGTAAAATAAAATCGTTACGTGATGAAAGTCACGAAATTAAAGAAGATTATCAAAATTTAATAAGAACATTGTCATCTTAGGGCTGACTTTTTTATGCAAATAACAATATCAAGACAACAATTTTTAAAGCCATTGGTTCAAGTATCGGGCGCAATTGAGCGTAAGCATACGTTACCAATTTTATCTAACGTTTTGTTAGTAGTAGAAAACGGACAGCTTTCGATGACAGGGACCGACCTTGAAATTGAATTAGTGTCTGGTGTTTTTGTTGGTGATGATATTGCCGATACAAAATTAACTTTACCTGCTAAAAAGTTACTCGATATTTGTAAAAGTCTACCTGAAGGTTCAGACATTACGTTAAGCTTACAAGACCACCAGTTGTTATTAACGAGTGGTAAAAGTCGTTTTTCACTTACAACGTTATCAGCGGCTGACTTCCCCAATTTAGAAGAATGGGATGGTGAAGTTGAATTTCAACTAACGCGTTTAGAGCTTCGTAAATTACTTGAAAGCACGCACTTTTCAATGGCAAACCAAGATGTACGTTATTACTTAAACGGTATGTCGTTTGAAGTTGATAATAGCGATATTAAAACGGTGGCTACCGACGGACACCGCTTGGCGATTGCACAGAAAAAGCTTACTCAATCACTTAATACTCAACGCCAATTAATTATTCCACGTAAAGGTGTGCAAGAAATCATGCGCCTTATGGTTGCCGACGATGAGCTAGTCACTATTCAATTCGGTGCTAACCACATTCGTATTATTGACATTGAGTTTACTTTTACCAGTAAACTAGTTGATGGTCGTTTTCCTGATTACCGTCGTGTACTTCCACGAGGCGGTGATAAAACAATTATTGCCAACCGTGAATGGTTACGAAATGCTTTTCAGCGTGTATCTATTTTATCAAATGAGAAGTTTCGTGGTGTACGCTTAAACTTATCAAATGGTTTATTAAAAATTACTGCCAATAACCCAGAGCAAGAACAAGCTGAAGAAGTTGTTGAAGTAAATTATCAGGGTGATGAGTTGGAAATTGGTTTTAATGTTTCATATGTTTTGGATGTATTAAACACATTAAAAACTGAAGATGTACAGTTTACGTTAGCAGACTCAAACAGCAGTGCACTAATAGAAGGCGCTGGTGATGATGAAGCAATGTATGTTGTTATGCCTATGCGTTTATAAGATCACAAACATATAATGAGCTTAAGTCATTTGAGCCTCAAATATTTTCGTAATATTGAGGCGCTGACGCTAGAACCTGTTAATGGCGTAAACATTATATATGGTGAAAATGGCAGCGGAAAAACCAGCCTTTTAGAAGCTATTTATTACCTTTCTCACGGCAAGTCTTTTAGAACACCAAAGCACAAAAGCATTATTGCTCACCAGCAAGAGCAATTTGTAATTCATGGCCGAAAGACGGTACATGATTTATCAATTCCTATTGGTATTAGCAAAACGCGTTTAGGTGAAACAAATTTAAAGATTCAGGGTAAAGCGAGCCGTAAAATATCTGAGCTTGCACAGCTTATGCCTGTTCAAATTATTACGCCTGAGAGCTATTCCTTATTTTTTGGTGGGCCAAAAGAGCGTAGAAAGTTTTTAGACTTAGGTTTGTTCCACGTGGAACATGAGTTTTTTTACTTGTGGCAATCGTTTAATAAAGTATTAAAACAGCGTAATGCTTTACTAAAATCTAAGCCTAAGAATTATTTTGACCAAATTAAGTTTTGGGACAAAGAATTTGTTAGACTGGCTGAAGAAATAAATAAATTAAGATTGGCGTATATAAGTAGGTTTAAGCAGCAATTTTTTGATAAAATGTGTTCAGAATTAACGCTTATACGCGATTTAGAAATGACGTTTAATGCAGGCTGGAAAGAGAATGAATCTCTTGTAGATGCGTTAGAGCAAAACTTTGAGCGAGATGCTCGCCAAGGATTTACAAGTAAAGGCCCACATAAGGCCGACTTTAGTTTCAGTGTCGCTGGCAACAGTGTAGAGAATACGTTCTCACGCGGGCAGTTAAAGTTATTATTGTATGCGTTAAAAGTAACGCAAAATAGCTTAATTGAGTCAGAGACCGATAAGCAATCTATATTGCTAATAGATGATTTACCCTCAGAGTTAGGCGAAGATACAAAAGAGAAAGTTGGACAACTATTGTCTCACTGCAGTTCTCAAATATTTATCTCTTCAATTTTATCTGAGAGTATTTCTGCTGTGGTGGAACCCATGCAACGAGAACTAAAAATGTTCCACGTGAAACATGGCAACCTAATAACAAGATAAGTGGGATTAACCATGTCTGAGAATTATGACTCGTCGAGTATTAAAGTACTTAAAGGATTAGACGCAGTAAGAAAGCGTCCTGGGATGTATATAGGGGACACCGATGATGGCACAGGCTTACACCACATGGTGTTTGAGGTCGTTGATAACTCAATAGACGAAGCCCTTGCTGGTCATTGTGATGATATTTTTGTAACGATTCACTTAGATGGCTCTGTATCGGTTAGAGATAATGGCCGTGGTATCCCAGTGTCTATCCATGAAGAAGAAGGCGTTTCTGCTGCCGAAGTAATCATGACGGTACTTCATGCTGGTGGTAAGTTTGATGATAACTCTTATAAAGTATCAGGCGGCTTGCATGGTGTGGGTGTTTCGGTTGTAAACGCACTTTCAGAAAAATTAAAACTAACCGTGCGTCGAGAAGGTAAACTTCATGAGCAGTTTTACACTATGGGTGTACCAGATGCGCCACTCGCTGTTATTGGAGATTCTGAAACAACGGGTACAGAACTACGTTTTTGGCCAAGTGCAGAAACATTCACTAATTTAGATTTTCATTACGATATTTTAGCAAAACGCCTACGTGAACTGTCGTTCCTTAACTCGGGCGTTAGTATCATTTTAAATGATGAGCGTGAAGAAAATAAAAGCGACCACTTTAAATACGAAGGTGGTATTCAGGCATTTGTTGAATACATTAACCGTAACAAAACACCTATTCATAAAGGCGTTTTCCACTTTACACATGAGCGTGTAGAAGACGGAATTAGCGTTGAAGTATCAATGCAATGGAATGACGCATACCAAGAAAACATTTACTGTTTTACAAATAACATTCCACAACGTGATGGTGGTACTCACTTAGCCGGTTTTAGATCTGCGCTAACACGTACACTTAATAACTTTATGGAAAAAGAAGGCTTTAACAAGAAAGCAAAAACAACCAGTAACGCAACCGGTGACGATGCGCGTGAAGGTTTGACTGCTGTAATTAGTGTTAAAGTTCCTGATCCTAAGTTCTCTTCGCAAACAAAAGATAAGCTAGTATCTAGCGAAGTTAAGTCTGCCGTAGAACAAGCAATGGCTGAGAAGTTCACTGAGTTTTTATTAGAAAACCCAGTAGATGCAAAAATTGTTGTTGGGAAAATTATAGATGCATCACGTGCGCGTGAAGCGGCACGTAAAGCGCGTGAAATGACACGTCGTAAAGGCGCAATGGATCTTGCAGGTTTACCGGGTAAATTAGCCGATTGTCAGGAAAAAGATCCTGCACAATCAGAACTTTATATAGTGGAAGGGGACTCTGCTGGCGGTTCAGCCAAGCAGGGTCGTAACCGTAAGAATCAGGCGATTCTTCCGCTTAAAGGTAAAATTCTAAACGTAGAAAAAGCACGTTTTGATAAAATGCTGTCTTCACAAGAAGTTGCAACACTAATTACTGCATTAGGTTGTGGTATTGGCCGTGACGAATATAACCCTGAAAAACTACGTTATCACCGTATTATCATCATGACCGATGCGGACGTAGATGGTTCTCACATTCGTACTTTATTGCTTACGTTCTTCTATCGTCAAATGCCGGAAATTGTAGAGCGCGGATATATTTATATTGCTCAACCACCACTTTATAAAGTGAAAAAAGGTAAGCAAGAGCGCTATATAAAAGATGACCCAGCACTTGTTGAGTACTTAACATCGCTTGCACTTAATAATGCAGCTTTATACACAAGTGCAGACGCATCTGCGCTTGAAGGTGAAGCATTAGAGAAAATAGTTCACGATTACCAAAATACAGTTAAAGTAATCGAGCGCTTAAAACGTAAATACCCTAACACGGTAATGGAACGTTTAATCTACCAAAGCGAGTTGACCAAAGAAGACCTTGCAGACGAAGCTAAAGTAATTGCGTGGACAAAAGAGCTTGTTGACGATTTAGTTGACCGTGACGAAGATGCAACTATTTTCAACGCTGCAACTCAGTATGATGCAGAGCGTAACTTGTATTATCCTGTTGTGAATATTCGTCAACACGGTGTAGATAAGTCTCACGTACTAAGCTACGACTTCATCACATCGCGTGACTACCAACGTATTGCTGTGACTGGTGTTAACATTGCAAACATCATTACAGAAGGTGCTTATATTCAACGCGGTGAGAAAACAAAACCTGTTGATAACTTTGTGGATGCTTTGGAATGGTTGATCACTGAATCTAAGCGCGGGATCTATATTCAACGCTACAAAGGGTTGGGTGAGATGAACCCAGATCAACTTTGGGAAACTACCATGGATCCAGACGCACGCCGTATGTTACAAGTAACCATTGAAGATGCTGTAGGCGCGGATCAGTTATTTGCTACGCTTATGGGCGATCAGGTAGAGCCACGTCGTGACTTTATCGAAACTAACGCACTACGCGTAGTTAACTTAGACGTGTAAAAACATATTTAGATAATAAAAAGGAGCCTAAGGGCTCCTTTTTTATTTTCTACAAATACACAAACTGCTTAAAACCTGAGTGTACACACGGTATACTAAGGATAATTTTCACGCTACTTCTTAGATAGTAAAAAGCCAAATATGCAAAAATACGACGTAAAAACCTTCCAAGGTTTGATCCTGGCTTTACAGGATTATTGGGCACAGCAAGGCTGTGTCATTATTCAACCACTTGATATGGAAGTGGGCGCTGGGACATTTCACCCGCAAACATTTTTGAAATCAATTGGCCCTGAGCCAATGTCTAGCGCATACGTACAACCGTGTCGCCGTCCTACGGATGGCCGCTATGGTGAAAACCCAAACCGCTTACAACATTACTACCAATTTCAGGTAGTCTTAAAACCATCACCAGATAACATCCAAGAGCTTTACTTAGGCTCACTAGAAGCAATGGGTATTGATACCCTAACTCACGAAGTACGCTTTGTAGAAGATAACTGGGAATCACCAACGCTAGGTGCATGGGGCTTAGGTTGGGAAATTTGGTTAAACGGTATGGAGGTAACGCAATTTACCTACTTCCAACAAGTAGGTGGATTAGAGTGCTCACCAGTAACTGGCGAGATTACTTACGGCCTAGAGCGTTTAGCGATGTACATTCAAGGCGTAGATAGCATTTACGACCTAGTATGGGCAGACGGTCCACTAGGGCGCGTAACTTACGGTGATGTGTTCCATCAAAATGAAGTTGAGCAATCAACCTACAACTTTGAACATGCAAACGTAGAAGACTTGTTTGCGCAGTTTGATAAGTGTGAAGCTGAGAGCCAAAAGTTAATAGAAGCAAATTTACCACTTCCTGCCTACGAGCAAGTGATGAAAGCATCGCATGCATTCAACCTATTAGACGCGCGCCATGCTATATCGGTAACAGAACGTCAGCGTTATATTTTACGTGTTCGTGCGTTATCAAAAGCGTGTGCACAAAGTTATTACGATGCACGCGAAGTGCTTGGTTTCCCGCTGTGTAAGGATAAGTAAGCATGACAGCACAAAATTTATTAGTAGAAATTGGCACTGAAGAGTTGCCACCAAAGTCGTTGCGTAAACTTGCCGAGGCATTTGCTGCAAATTTAACTCAAGAGTTAGAATCGCTAGAATTAGCACATCAAGGCGTAAGCTGGTATGCATCGCCTCGTCGTTTAGGTTTACAAGTTAAAGCACTTGAAGCTAAACAACAGGACAAAGAAGTTGAAAAGCGCGGCCCAGCAACTAAAGCAGCATTTGATAGTGAAGGTAACCCTACAAAAGCAGCAATGGGTTGGGCACGCGGTTGTGGTATTGAGGTAAGTGAAGCACAAACACTTGAAACGGATAAAGGCGCATGGTTATTGCACATTGCTAAAGTAGCAGGGCAAGAAACTAAAACGCTAATGGCAGATGCTATCGCAAAAGCGTTAAGTAAATTACCAATACCAAAGCCAATGCGCTGGGGTGCGAATAAAACACAATTTATTCGCCCAGTTCATACCGTCACTATTTTATTTGGTAGCGAATTGCTAGAAGGTGAGATTCTTGGTAAGCAAGTAAGTAACCAACTTCAAGGTCACCGTTTTCATCACCCAGAAAAAATTAGCATTAACCATGCTGATGAGGTTTTTGATGTACTTAAATCTGCTTACGTTATTGCTGATTACGAACAACGTAAAGCGCAAATACGTGCACAAATAGAAGAAGCTGCAAGCGCAGTTAACGCTGTTGTTGCAATGGATGAAGATTTACTAGAAGAAGTTACTTCACTGGTAGAGTGGCCAGTTACTTTAACGGCAACATTTGAAGAAGCATTTTTAGATGTACCAGCCGAAGCGCTAATTTACACCATGAAGGACGATCAAAAATACTTCCCGTTATTAGATCAAAACGGCAAGCTTTTAAATAAGTTTTTGTTTGTATCTAACATCGAGAGTAAAGATCCAAGCGTAGTAATTTCTGGTAACGAAAAAGTTGTACGCCCACGTTTGGCTGATGCACAGTTCTTCTTTGAGACCGACAAAAAGAAAACATTAGAAAGCCGTTTAGAATCGCTTGATACCGTTTTATTCCAAAAGCAATTAGGTACGCTTAAAGACAAGTCTGAGCGTATTAGCGAACTTGCAGGGTATATTGCTGAGCAATTAGGCGCAGATAAAGACTTAGCAAAACGTGCAGGCCTATTAAGTAAAACAGACTTAATGACCGAAATGGTAATGGAATTTACCGATGTACAAGGTGTAATGGGAATGCATTACGCTCGCTTTGACGGTGAAGCAGAAGATGTAGCGCTTGCACAAAACGAGCAATACATGCCACGCTTTGCAGGCGACAACTTACCTACAAACCTAATTAGTTGTGCAGTAGCCATTGCAGATAAGTTTGATACGCTGGTGGGTATTTTTGGTATAGGCCAAGCACCAAAAGGTGATAAAGACCCATTTGCACTTCGTCGTGCTGCTATTGGTGCACTGCGTATTATGGTAGAAAAAGAGTTACCTCTTGATATTTTAGACCTAGTAGCAAAAGCACAAACATTGTTTGGCGATAAGCTAACTAATCTAAATGTATCAACCGACGTATTTGAATTTATGCTTGGGCGTTTCCGTGCATGGTATCAAGACGAAGGTATTGAAGTAGATGTTATTCAAGCTGTGTTAGCACGTCGTCCAACTAAACCAGTTGATTTTGACCGTCGTGTTAAAGCCGTAAGCCACTTCCGTACTTTAGACGCAGCAGAAGCCCTTGCAGCCGCAAATAAACGCGTAAGTAACATTCTTGCTAAAAACGATATCACAAGCCAAGGTAATGTTGATGAGAGCTTATTAAGCGACGACGCTGAAAAAGTATTAGCATCACAAGTGGCAAAATTTGCAACTGAGCTTGCACCACTTTATGCCGATGGAAACTACCAAGAAGCGCTTAGCCAATTGGCTGGCATTCGTGAAAGTGTTGATAACTTTTTTGACAACGTAATGGTTATGGCCGACGATGAAGCTGTTAAGCAAAATCGCCTTGCGCTATTAAGTCAGTTAAGTAGTTTATTTTTGGATATTGCAGATATTTCTGTTTTACAAAAATAACAACCATTAGCAATTTAAAAAGCCAGCATAACGCTGGCTTTTTAGTTTTAATACCTACCTAACTTAATTAAGCTAATAGGTATAACGAATAGGATGAAAATTGATGATTTCAATAAAAAAAATAATACCACTCGCTATTGCTGGGTTACTCAGTGCATGTTCAAGCCAAATATCAATTAACGATGTATTGCCACAAAAAGAACTCGACCGCACCATGTACCTGCGAGGCGATTTTACTTTATGGGACGCAGAACCACAGTATCAGTTTAACTTAGTGGGCCCAGCACTGTATCAAGCACAGGTAAAATTTAGCACACCAGGTAAAGTGTACGAATTCAAAATTGCCGATGCCGATTTTAGTGAAGGCTTTAACTGTGGTTACAGCGACTCATACCCACAAGGTCAAAGTTTAACACTTGGGCAAGCTGCAACGGCAGACTGTAATACTATTTATAATTACTTTAGTTACACACCTGCGATAAAAGGCACATACATAGTAAGCATTGATTTTAGTGACTATGATGAGCCAAAAGTGACAATAACAAAGAAGTAAGAGCTGCAAGCTATAAGCCGTCAGCTTTTAGTTGCTCGAGTAAACTTATAGATTTGTGACAAGGACGTTAATATGAAATTGAACCGTTGGAATAAGGGGTAGCGCATTGAATAATTATATAGAGTATTGCTACCTAGAAAATGATAAGCCCAGGTTTGAACGAAGTAAGTTAACTGAATTAGACTCAAATGAGTGCTTAAAAAAATATAGAGTATTCTCAAGAAAACTTGAGATAGAAAATTTATTTGATGTTTTGATAGAGGAAGTTAAAACATTCAAATCATTGCTTACTATGGCTCAGCTCTCACAAGAGTTTTCACGTTTCTCTGAGGTACATGCTTATATAGAAAATCAAAAAAGCCGTACTAAATTAAATATATCCTATTTGAGTATTTTGAATACTGGAAAATTAGTTTTAGATCGACTGTATATTAAACGTGATAAGTTTTCGATAATTAATGATATTGATCAATCTTTGTTACCTGAACTATTAATAGAAAGAGAGAAGGTCTTTAAAGATAATCAATATTATGTTCTATGCTGCAACTTGAGAAATTTATGCCAACATAAAATGTTACCCGTAAATAGGTTAACTTTAAAATATCCATCTAAAAGTAAACATGGAAACGGTGTAACAACAAAATTTCAGATTCCACTCGTATTATCGGCAATGGAAGAGAAAGAAAAGATAAAGTTGTTAAAGGGGTTAAACTCTGCATTTAAAGATGAGCTGTTAAGGTTTGATCTAGTTGACCTCAACAAAGCGATAGATGGTTATTTTGAGGGGATTTTTGATTTAATGATTAAACTACGTACTTTGGTGAATAAATCAGTAAATGAGGCTGAAGATTATTTTAGTAAGTTACTTGATCAAAATATAGACTTAAACATGAATCGACTCTTGGGGCCACCAGCATTAGTAGTTAACAATAAAAAGAAATTTCACTTGGATTTTGAGTGGTTCCGAGTGGCTCATTATTTAGAAGAAAAAAATAATTCTCACTTCAAAAGCAATAATTTAATAAGAACACAGTATTTGAGCGATGAGCCTTAAAGCCCTTTCTTCACCACATACCTATACGGTGCTTCATCGGCATCTTTAGCCACCAGCGTGTGATCCATAAAAACACAAAAGCTTGGAATATCACGGGTGGTTGATGGATCATCAGCGGTTATTAACAGTGTTTCACCATCGTTCATTTTACGAATAGCAGCACGTACCATCATTACAGGCTCGGGGCAGCGAAGGCCAATGGCATCTAATTGGTGATCGGGGTTATCAAAATTCATAGTGCGTATGCCTGTAAATAGTTTTCAAATCCGTGACTTTACGAGTAGTCAGATTTTTTGTTGCGCCAAAGTTTAGCGTAATTTTAAGTATAAATTAACTAATTTACTTAGATCTGGATCAGTTTTAATTTAAGTGTATTTATATCAACGCCAAATTATAAACCCGATCACAACAACACAAAACTAAATTGCGTTAGTATAGCGCCTTAAAATTTGGCAAATAAAAAAGGCGAACTAACTTTCGTCAGTGCGCCTTTTTACTCACCAAGATGGTTTACGTGTTAAGAGTATTAGTCTTGAACACGCTCAAATACAGTTGCGATACCTTGGCCTAAACCAATACACATTGTCGCTAAACCGTACTTAGCATTTTTGTCTTCCATTAAGTGAATTAGCGAGGTGCTAATACGCGAACCAGAACAACCCAGAGGGTGACCCAGTGCGATAGCGCCGCCATTCAAGTTAACTTTTTCGTCAACCACATCAGCTAAACCTAAGTCTTTAAGTACTGGTAGTGATTGCGCAGCAAAGGCTTCATTAAGCTCAGCTACGTCGATGTCATCAATAGTGATACCAGCTTGGGCAAGTGCTTTTTTACTTGCTGGTACTGGGCCGTAACCCATGATTGATGGATCGCAACCGGCAACCGCCATTGCTTTAATGCGCGCACGAATTGGTAAACCTAGCTCTTTTGCTTTTTCTTCGCTCATTACTAACATGGCTGATGCGCCGTCAGAAAGTGCTGAAGACGTACCCGCTGTAACAGAACCCGAAGCTGGGTTAAATACTGGGCGAAGCTGAGATAAACCTTCAACCGTTGTTTCAGGGCGAATTACTTCGTCATCTTCAACTAAAATTAAAGAACCATCTGCTGCGTGACCTTCCATTGCTAAAATTTCGCGGCGGAAACGGCCTTCAACTGTTGCAGCATGAGCACGTTGGTGCGAACGGTATGCAAATTCATCTTGCTGCTGACGGCTGATACCGTGAATAGTAGCAAGGTATTCTGCTGTTAAACCCATAGAGCCAGACGCTTGTGCAATTGAAGTTGCTAAGCCTGGGTGAAAGTCGTTACCGTGAGTCATAGGAACGTGGCCCATGTGCTCAACACCACCAATTAGGTAAGTGTCGCCAGCGCCCGTCATAATAGCGCGTGCTGCGTCGTGCAATGCTTGCATTGACGAACCACATAAACGGTTAACTGTGGTTGCTGGTACTGAGTGTGGAATACCCGCAAGTAGTGATGCGTTACGTGCAACGTTAAAGCCTTGCTCTAATGTTTGCTGTACACAACCCCAATAAATGTCGTCGATTGATGCTGGATCAACCGCTGGGTTGCGTTCTAGTAAGCCCTTCATTAAATGAGCGCTTAAGTCTTCCGCACGCTTGTTTTTAAATACGCCGCCTTTTGAGCGACCCATTGGTGTGCGGATACAATCTACAATTACTGGATTATTCATGATATTAACCTTCCACCTTATAGAAAACACGGCCTTCTTCAGCCCATTTGCGAGTTTGCTCTGATACTTGGTAAATCGCACCTAGGTGAGCGTATTTGTCAGCTGCTGCAACAAAGTTAGCTAAACCAGTTTGATCTAAGTAACGGAACGCGCCGCCTCTAAATGGAGGGAAACCAACGCCGTAAACAAGTGCCATATCAGCTTCTTGTGGAGAAGCAACAATGCCTTCTTGTAAACAAAGAAGTACTTCGTTGATCATTGGAATCATACAACGGTCAATGATTTCTTGCTTATCGAATTCTTTCGGTGCATCAGTAATTGGCGCTAGTAGCTCAACGGCTGTTGCATCGCTTGATTTTTTAAGACGACCACGACGGTCTGTTTCGTACTTGTAAAAACCTGCTTTGTTCTTTTGACCAAAACGTTTTTCGTTAGCAAAAACAGTTACCGGATCTTTTTCTGCACGTGCCATACGCTCAGGGAAACCGTCAGCCATTACGCCAGTACAATGATAAGCCGTATCAATACCTACAACATCAAGTAGGTAAGCCGGACCCATAGGCCAGCCAAATACGTTTTCCATTACTTTATCTACTTTTGCAAAGTTAGCGCCTTCAACAACTAATTTGCTAAAGCCTGCAAAGTAAGGGAATAAAACACGGTTTACAAAAAAGCCTGGGCAATCGTTTACAACAATAGGAGACTTGCCAAGTTTAAGGGCGTAATCAACGACTGCGTTAATTGTTTTGTCTGACGTTTTTGCACCACGGATAATTTCTACTAATGGCATTTTTGGCACTGGGTTGAAAAAGTGCATACCACAGAAGTTTTCTGGTTTATCAAGTGCTTCAGCAAGTAGGTCAATACAGATAGTCGACGTATTTGATGTAAGTACAGTGCCTTCTGGCATGTTCTTTTCAAGGTCTGCTAATACTGCTTGCTTAACTTTAGGGTTTTCTACAACGGCTTCAACAATAATGTTAGCGTCTTGTAGGTCTGCATCGTTAAGTGTTGGCTTAATTTTGCTTAGTGTTGCCAACATTTTTTCCATTGGCATGTGGCCACGCTTAACTTTTGCACCTAATAATTTAGACGCTTCACCCATACCTAAATCAAGCGCATCTTGTTGGATGTCTTTCATTATGATTGGTGTGCCTTTATAAGCAGACTGATATGCAATACCGCCGCCCATAATACCCGCGCCTAATACTGCAGCTTGTTTAATTTCTACATCGCTGTGCTTAGCAAGTTTGCGTGCTTTGCCTTTGATGAATTGGTCATTTAAGAAAATGCCCGTTTGCGCTGCCGCTTCGTTGGTACGCGCAAGTTTTGCAAAGTTAGCATTTTCGATTGCCATTGCTTCATCGCGAGTACAGTTTGCCGCTGCTTTAATAGTACGCACTGCCATAACCGGAGCAGGATAGTGGCCTTTGGTTTTACCCATTACCATACCTTCTGCCATAGCAAAGCTCATACCTTGCTCAACACGGTTTAATTTAAGTGGCTGTAGTTTTGCGTTGCGTTTTGCTTGCCAATCTAGCTTGCCTGCAATCGCTAACTCAAGTGTTGCTACACTTGACTCTAAAAGTTTGTCAGCACTAACTACTGCGTCAAACGCACCTACTTTAAGGGCGTCAGCTGCGCGGTTTTCAGCGCCAGAAGTGATCCACATCATGGCGTTATCTGCGCCAATGATACGTGGTAAGCGCACTGTGCCACCAAACCCAGGCATTATGCCAAGTTTAACTTCTGGTAGGCCCATTTTAGCGCTTTCGCTTGCAACACGATAATCGGTAGCAAGTGCCCACTCACATCCGCCGCCAAGTGCTAAGCCGTTTACAACGCTTAGAGTTGGGAATGGAAGATCTTCAATTGCATCAAAAACGTCAGTTGCGTTTTTGATCCACACGACTAAATCTTCTTCAGGTTTAGTAAATGTAGGTAAAAATTCGAAGATGTCGGCGCCAATAATAAAGTGGTCTTTATCACTGGTAAAAACCATGCCTTTGATATCAGAATTAGCAGCTAATTCTTTTAATGCTGCTGCACAATCTGAAAGAGTTTTTTGAGATAATGTGTTTACAGAACCTGCAACACAAAACTTAAACTCGGCGATGTTTTCCTTTAGGAAGCTAACTTCAAAGGAATCGCTTTTATATAACATTTTATTCTCCCTAGTTGACGAACTAAGACTGGTACGATGAGTTTGCATTTCAATCAGTGTGCTTGCTTTGAGTAGAAAATGCAACGAAAAATTTAACTCGGTTACAAACGACTGGTTAAAATATAGCTGGTTTGGTGCTAAGGTGGTGAAAAAGCTTTTATTCACTACTTTAATTTTTTATTAAAGGACATTATGAAAAAACAATTATTTAGTTTTTCGGCAGCTGCTTTTATTTTTCCTCTTTATTCTGCCGAGGCTAGCATCGATAACGACGCATTTTTAGATGCTGAAAAAAAAGTACGCAACGCAAGTTACCGCGAGTTTAAAAACGTAGTTAATAACCTAAACCACCCACTAAAACCGTATGTAGAAAAAACATACTGGCAACGAAACCCGAGCATAAAATATCAAGCAGAAATAGAAGATTACTTAAATATATATCAGCATACGCCACTTGAATGGCCCGTTCGTAAAGTATGGCTGGAGTATCTTGAAAAAAATAATAGAAAAGCGGCGTATATTCGTAATTACCGCGACACCAGTAACGCTGAATACACCTGTACATATTTGGGGTATCAATTAGATTTAGGCGCCCCAGAAAAAGCCATTTTAAATCAGGTGACTGATTTATGGACGGTGGGAAAGTCGCAACCTAAGGAGTGCGATTCGTTATTCTCGTACTGGCGCAAAAAAGGCTATATGAATTCCGATACTGTATGGCAACGAATTACACTTGCCGCGCAAGGCGGAACGCAAAGCCTACTACCTTATTTAAAAACACTTTTACCAAAAAATGAGCGTTACCTTGCTGACTTATATTTAAAGGTTCGCCGCGACCCAAGCGCTGCGGCGGGATTATATCGCTATAAAAATAAATCGCCTAAAGAGGGTGAAATTGCACTTTATGGTGTTAAGCGTCTAATTTGGCGCGACAAAGAACTAGCGCTGCGCGCATGGGAAAAAATAGAGCGTATGTTTAACTACAGCGATAAAGAAAAGGCAGATTTATACTACACCTTTGCTTTATCACTTGCTTCTAGCGGACATAAGCAAGCCAGTTTTTGGTTAAACAAAGTGCCAAAAGAGCGCCAAGACAACAAATTAATGCAATGGCAGCTTGGTAACATGCTTAAAACCCAAGATTGGGCAGGTATTGCTGCGTTTTTTACAGGCAAAGAAAATCTTAGCTTAGGTCAGCAATATTGGCTTGCGTATAGTTATGCAGAACGCGGTGACGATCAAACAGCTAAAAAAATGTGGCAAAGTATTGCGACTAACCGAGACTACTATGGTTTTTTAGCCGCTGCGCGTCTAGGCTTGCCGGTTGATCTAAATAATCAACCAAAAGTGGTTAGTGAGCAATTAATCGCAAAGGTGAGTAATGCCCCTGGTTTTAAACGTTCAAAAGCATTATATGAGTTAGATCGTGTTACTTCAGCGAGACGTGAATGGAATTACTTAACAAACACTTCAAATGAAGAAGAAAAGCTTGCAGCCTCTGTTTTATCTACCAATTTGGGATGGCACGACAGCACGATATTCACACTCGCAAAAATAAAAGCCTGGGATAATGTTGAACAACGTTTTCCATTTGCTTTTCAAGACATATTTGAGCGCTACAGCAAGCGTAATAAAATAGATGTAGCTTGGAGTATTGCTATTGCAAGGCGTGAAAGCTCATTTGCTCCTGACGCGCGATCAAGTGCGAATGCTCGAGGTTTAATGCAATTACTGCCAAGTACTGCTAAGTATGTAAATAAAGGCAGTGTGTCTAATAGTCGATTATATCAACCTAAAACAAATATTAGGCTAGGTACCAGTTATTTACGTTACTTGAAAAAGAAAAATCATGGTAACGAGATACTTGCTACAGCATCTTATAACGCAGGCTACCATCGTATAAAACGTTGGGTGCCTGATGATGCAATGCCAGCAGAGTTATGGATAGAGCTTATTCCGTATAGAGAAACACGCGATTATGTCAAAAATGTATTTGCTTACAGGCAGGTATATCATACTCGTATGGGCCGAGAGGGTAATTTACTGGCTCCCATACTGGAAATGAAAATAGGCGGTTAGTAAACATAAGTTTAAATAAGGGGGATTGTGCTCACAGTGGGCCATCCCCCTTTTTTGAGCGTAATAGCTATAAGTGGTAGACTCAAAGCAAGTTAAATTTAACAGATGGATTAACAATGGATAAATTAGCCGTTTTATACGCCGAACATATTGCAACACTGCAGCAGCGTACTCGTACAATTTGCGAAAGCGAAGGGTTAGAAGGATTAGTTATTCACTCTGGCCAAGCAAAGCGCCAATTTTTAGACGACATGTATTACCCGTTTAAAGTTAATCCTCACTTTAAAGCTTGGTTACCTGTTATTGATAATCCACATTGCTGGATTGTTGTTAATGGTAGCGACAAACCTAAGCTTATTTTTTATCGTCCTGTTGATTTTTGGCATAAAGTACCTGACGAACCACGTGATTTTTGGGCTGAGTATTTTGATATAGAACTATTGTTACAACCCGATCAGGTTGAAAAGCTACTTCCTTATGACAAAGCAAAGTACGCTTACATGGGCGAATACATAGAAGTAGCTCAAGCACTTGGCTTTAGCATAATGAACCCAGAGCCCGTGCTTAACTATTTACACTTTAATAGAGCATACAAAACGCAGTATGAACTTGAGTGTTTACGTAATGCTAACCGCATAGCGGTTGATGGCCATAAAGCTGCACGCGACACTTTTTTTAATGGTGGTAGTGAGTTTGATATTCAACAAGCGTACCTTATGGCTACACGCCAAAGCGAAAACGAAATGCCGTATGGCAATATAGTGGCGCTTAACGAAAACTGCGCTATTTTGCATTACACTCATTTTGAGCCAAACGCACCGCAAACGCATAACTCATTTTTAATTGATGCTGGCGCAAACTTTAACGGCTACGCCGCAGATATAACGCGTACTTATGACTTCAAAATGCAGGGTGAATTTGCTGAGCTAGTTAATACAATGACGACGACGCAAATCGAATTAGGCAAAGGATTAAAGCCAGGTATGCTTTACGGCGACTTACATGTTGAGTGTCATAACCGCATAGCGCAAATTCTTAGCGACTTTAATATAGTTAACTTACCGGCTGCAGATATTGTAGAGCGTAAAATCACCTCTACTTTCTTTCCGCATGGTTTAGGGCATCACCTTGGTTTACAAGTACACGATGTGGGCGGCTTTATGAGTGACGACAAAGGTACTCATCAAGCATCTCCAGAAGGGCATCCATTTTTACGTTGTACACGTATGATAGAGAAAAATCAGGTGTTTACTATTGAACCTGGCTTGTACTTTATTGATTCGTTGTTAGGTGATTTAGCGCAAACCGACAACAAGCAATACATCAACTGGGATAAGGTTGAAGCGTTTAAACCTTATGGAGGTATTCGTATTGAAGATAACATTATTGTGCACGATGATAGTTTAGAAAATATGACGCGCGACTTACACTTAGATTAAGTGATAAGTTAGCAAGAGAAGGGGCCTAATGGCCCCATTTTTTTGGTTAAGTAAAATATGTCAGAATATAAATACCCAGCCGGTGCTGTGTTTCACCAAGAAGAAATTAAAAAAAGCACGTTTATTGTGCATATTGCACACACTCCCGATTTAGCCGCAGCTAAAGCTTTTATTAAAAGTATTGAAGATAAATACAGCGATGCTCGGCATAATTGTTGGGCCCATGTGGCAGGTAACCCCGGTGGCAGCCACGTGTATGGTTTTTCAGATGATGGTGAACCCAATGGTACGGCCGGCAAACCAATGTTAAATGTGCTGGTGGGATCGGGACTTGGTGAAGTTACTGCCGTGGTTACCCGGTATTTTGGAGGGATTAAACTTGGAACTGGCGGGTTAGTACGAGCTTATGGCGGGTCGTTAAATAATGCATTAGCCAAATTAGACACCGTACTTAAAGTTCCAAGTGTTGAGCTAATTGGCAGTAGTGAATACAGTATGCAAGGCGCAATTGAGCAGCTACTTAAAACGCACTACCAAGTGCTCAACATTGAAAAGCAATTTACTGCTAATATTGATTGGGTGATCACCATTGATAGCCGCCAAGCACAGCAAGCAATTAAAGATATTTTTGATTTAAGTCACGGCGCAGTTGAGTTAACTATTAAAGAGTAATAACCTACACAAGTTGCATATAATGCATATTCATTCTATTTAACCAGGCTAACGCAATTGAGCCTGAATTTACTAATAATAAAAGCGATTAGCTAAATGCAATTTCGTACCATCATAAAAATTCTTGGGCAACTTGTTGCGCTGTTTAGTATTACCATGGTGCCACCTGCTGTGGTGTCTTTAATTTATAAAGATGGTGGTGGTGTTCCTTTTGTTTTAGCGTTTATTTTCAGTATTATTATTGGCTTAATAGCGTATTACCCAAACCGACATGAAAACGGGGATTTAAAAGCGCGTGAAGGCTTTTTAATTGTGGTTTTGTTTTGGTTGGTACTGGGGGCATTCGCATCCTTGCCTCTTATCTTTTTACAAGAACCTAACTTATCCCTTGCTGATGCGGTGTTTGAAGCCTTTTCGGGTTTAACAACCACAGGCGCTACGGTGCTGACGGGGATTGAATATTTACCTAAGTCAGTGCTGTTTTATCGCCAGCAATTACAGTGGTTTGGCGGTATGGGGATCATTGTATTAGCTGTTGCAATACTGCCCATGCTAGGTGTTGGTGGAATGCAGTTGTATCGTGCTGAAATCCCCGGCCCAGTAAAAGATTCAAAAATGACCCCTCGCATAGCCGATACCGCAAAGCACCTTTGGTATATTTATGTGTCGTTAACCATTGCCTGTATGTTGGCGTATTGGGCGGCGGGAATGGACTGGTTTGATGCCATTTGTCATGCGTTTTCTACCGTCGCCATTGGTGGGTTTTCGACTTATGATGCTTCTATGGGCCATTTCGACAGCCCGGTTATTAACTTTATTTGTGTATTCTTTTTAATCATTGCCGCTATTAACTTCTCCTTGCACTACGCTGCGGTGGCAAGCCGGAACGTGCAGGTCTACATTCGCGACCCCGAGTTTAAAGTATTTTTATGCATTCAATTGGCGCTGGTGGTTATTTGTTTTACTGTGTTGTCGTCGAACGAGATATACGCCAATGGTGATGAAACCCTTGACCAAGCACTATTTCAAGCGGTATCAATGAGTACAACGGCGGGTTTTGCTACCGATAACTTTTCAACATGGCCGCTGTTTTTACCTATTTTATTAATATTTTCGAGCTTTATTGGTGGTTGTGCAGGGTCTACTGGGGGCGGTATGAAAGTGGTGCGCGTGTTTTTACTTTACCTGCAAGGCGTACGTGAGCTAAACCGCCTAGTGCACCCTCGTGCTATTTATTCAATCAAACTTGGCCGTAAAGCATTGCCCGATAAGGTTGTAGAAGCTGTATGGGGGTTCTTCTCTGCCTATGCCTTAGTATTTATTATTATTATGCTGGCGCTTATGGGCACGGGAATGGATAATATTACGGCGTTTTCGGCCACGGCAGCGTGTTTAAATAACTTAGGCCCAGGGTTGGGTGATGTTGCGTCGCATTATGGTGCAATAACCGACGGCGCTAAATGGTTGCTGACTATTGCAATGGTATTTGGCCGACTAGAAATTTTTACTTTGCTTGTGTTATTTACGCCTACGTTTTGGCGCGGATAAAACACAACGTTTTACTACTATGTTTATGGAATGGATATGCCAGCAACACATGCAGATAAATTAAATAATATACCGGTTGGCAGTTTAGTTGACTTAGAAATATTAACACCCACTAGCAGTAAGCGCGTGAAAACAGAAATGGTAGGCTTGCTTGATGAAAAGTTTATTATTTTAAACTTCCCTACAGCCAAACGTTTACCGGGTGGAAATGATTACTTACGAGATGGCGTCACCGTCGTTGTAAGAGCATTAATAGAGGGTGACGATGGACAAATAATTGCGTTTAGACAGCAAATTAAATCTATTGCATCACACCCCGTTAGGCTGATTTTTATAAACTACCCCAAGCAAGTTCAGCTATTTAGTTTACGTTCGCAAACACGTATTCCAACTCTATTACCTGCAAAACTTAAACTCAGTGATGACAAGGTACTCGATGGTGTTATAAAAGATATTTCGCTAACGGGGGCTATGTTTGATGTAAAAACTGACGCAGATCTAGAAAGCATCAAAGACTCACAATGCACTGTGGTATTAGGTAGTAATAGCAAAGGCTTTGAAGGCGAAGTGTGCAGCGTGAAAGATCATAATACAGGCGTGCGTTGCGGTATTAAGTTATTAGCCAGTAAAGAAGAGATGAAAGCTTTTATGAAAGAGCACTTTATTGACCCCGCTATGATAGAACTTGATGCCGATTAGGTTTTAATGTCGCTATTTTGCAACAAAATAGCGACTTTTTACTTTATGAACGAAAATAAATTACCAACCACTAAATTATTATTTTTTATTAAATAAAAGCAGAGATATAGCATTCAAATTTTTTATATTTTATTTTATTTTTACACCTTGTTCAGTTTAAAACTTCCTGCTCAATACCTAATTACACCTTGATCATTTAAATAACTTCGCTTTGTGGTTTTTTACATTAAACCTAAATGTCTGATTTTTAATAACTTATAGTTTTTAATTAAACCAGCGTTGCTAAATAGCTACAAAAATAATGCTTAAATTTGCACTTTTTTCAGTATTTAACACGTAAGGCACTGAAAAATATAAACTAATAAATATTGGCATTTAAGTTGTAATAGTCTGGTTGTACTAATCGAAAAACGTGATTAACAGTAAGTACCAATCACTCACATACAACTTGAAGGATACATACTATGAAACGCATTAATAAAACATTAGCACTTATCGCACTCGCTTCTTCGTCAGCCGCTTTTGCAGGCTCTGACTTTAATACACTCGATGTAGACGGTAATGGTGCAATTAGCCAAGCCGAAGCATCAGTTGATGCAAAATTAATGAGCATGTTCTCAGAGCTCGATACAGACCAAAATGGTGAGTTATCAAAAGAAGAGTTTTCAAAAGCCTAAATTCAGTAAATGGAATCCTGAGTTGCCAAAGACAACCTAAGTAGGCAAGGGAGCTTACGAAAAAGGATAACAAGGAAGTGAAACCATTTTAAAAGGCAATAAGCCCATTTTTTTGATAGAACATTAAGTATGAAGGATTAAGTTATGAAACATTTAAATAAAGCATTAGCACTTATTGCATTAGCGTCTTCTTCAGCTGCGTTTGCAGCATCAGATTTTGACAGTTTAGATACCGACAGCAGTGGAGCAATTAGCCCAAGTGAAGCGGCAATAGACACCGATTTAATGGCTGAGTTTACAGAGCTAGATACAGATGGTAACGGTGAGCTGTCTAAAGACGAGTTTGCAAAATTTTAAAGTTAACCGGTATTGGTTTAGCTATTTTTCACAGACAGGGATCTTAGAAAAGGATTTCTCATTTTACTAGGAACATCACTATGAAAACATTAAATACGACACTTGCGGTTTTAGTTTTAGCGTCTTCTTCAGCAGCTTATGCAGCGGTAGACTTTGCATCGTTTGATAGCAACAGTGACGGTGTTATCAGCATGGAAGAAGCTCAAGTAAACTCACAACTAGTGAAAATTTTTAAAGATTTAGACACAGATGGAAATGGTGAGCTTTCTAAAGAAGAATTTGCCAAAGTACAGTAGCATTGATAAGCCCCAATCATACTCCACTAAAGCCGCCATGTTCAGCGGCTTTTTTGTTTGATGCGTTATAAAAATATAGCACTTACTTGGAAGAGCTTTTCTACTACGTTGATATGTTTTTTATCAATTAAAAACATAATCACGTGATCGCCCGACATAATAATGGTGTCGTCGTGGGCAATGAGTACATCGTCGTTACGCACAATGGCCCCAATAGTTGTTCCGGCTGGTAGTTTTATATCGGCAATTGCACGGCCAACTACTTTGGAGGTATTTTCATCGCCATGAGCAACTGCCTCAATAGCCTCTGCAGCCCCTTTACGCAATGAATACACGTTAACAATATCACCTCGACGTACATGGGTTAACAATGCAGAAATTGTTGCCTGTTGCGGCGATATGGCAATGTCTATTTCGCCACCTTGTACTAGGTCTACATACGCACCACGTTGAATAAGCACCATGGTTTTTTGCGCGCCCATGCGTTTGGCAAGCATGGCCGACATAATATTGGCTTCATCGTCGTTGGTAACGGCAATAAACACATCCACTTGTTCGATATGTTCTTCAGAAAGAAGTTCTTGATCGGAGGCGTCGCCACAAAATACTACCGTGTTGTCGAGCATTTCTGAAAGCTGTTCAGCACGTTCTTTACTGCGTTCTATTAACTTAACGGTGTGATTTTTTTCAAGAGAGCGAGCAAGGCCTGCACCAATGTTACCGCCACCGGCAATCATTATTTTTTTATATGAACGCTCAAGCTTCTGCAGTTCGTTCATTACGGCGCGTATATGTTTGGTTGCCGCAATGAAGAATACTTCATCGTCGGCTTCAATAACGGTTGTACCGAGCGGTTTAATTGCTTTGCCTTGACGGTAAATAGCTGCAACGCGAGTTTCTACATTGGGTATATGCTCTTTTAATGCAGATAAGGCATAGCCCACTAATAAACCACCGTAATAGGCTTTTACTGCAACTAGCGAGAGCATACCATCGGCAAACTGCAATACTTGCAATGCGCCAGGGTAGTCAATTAAGCGGCGTATATACTTAGTAACTAACGCTTCTGGGGCAATGTAATGGTCGATTGGTAAATCATCGTTTTGGAAAAGTTTTTCACGGTATTTTAAATACTGCTCAGAGCGAATTCGGGCAATTTTAGTGGGTGTATTAAAAATACTATACGCCACTTGGCACGCCACCATGTTTACTTCATCTGAGCTGGTTACCGCAATAATCATATCGGCATCGTCTGCGCCGGCGCGGCGCAAAACATCAGGGTGAGCACTGTGGCCCATTACACCTTGAAGGTCGTATTTATCTTGCAGTTCGCGTATACGATTACCGTCAATGTCTACTACGGTAATTTCGTTTTGTTCGCCTACTAAGTTTTCAGCTAGCGTGGCGCCAACCTGTCCAGCACCGAGTATGATTATTTTCATTATTTACCAGTGTATTAAGTAGTAATAAAAAGCCATTTTTAAATTTAAAAATGGCTTGTTGTACGCGTTATTAAGCCCTGTTTAACTAGGCTTTTTTAACCATTTTAGCGTAATAAAAACCATCACTTTCACCCGGAAGTAGCTGTAAACCCGGTATGGTGAGGGTGTCTTTATCATGAAGAGGAATATGCTTTACGTCATCGTTATTAGCTAAAAATTTAGCAACTTGTTGTTGGTTTTCTTTTGGAAGAACCGAACATGTTGCATATACCAATGTACCACCAGGCTTGAGTAGAGGCCAAATGCTATTGAGTATATCGCCTTGTAGTGCAGCTAAGTCTTCAATGTCGGATGCACGGCGTAGCCATTTTATATCAGGGTGGCGACGAATAACGCCGGTTGCTGAACAAGGCACGTCTAATAAAATACGATCGAACTGTTCATCGTCCCACCATGTGTGCGGTTGCGATGCATCACCACATTGTAGGTCGGCACCTAAACCTATACGGGTTAAGTTTTGCTTTACGCGTTCAAGGCGAGTGGCATCGCTATCAAGTGCAAGTACGTCGGCGTCGGCAAGCTCTAATATATGGCATGTTTTACCGCCAGGTGCTGCACAGGCATCTAAAATAACGTCATCATCTTTTGGCTCTAAAAAGCGAGCAGCTAATTGCGCTGCTGCATCTTGCACTGAACAAGCACCCGTATCAAACTCAGGAAGTGAAAAAACATCACGCGGCTTGGCTAGTTTAATCCCGTCTATAAAGTTTGGGTTTAATGTATGTTCTATATCGTTAGCCGTTAGCATATCGCTGTATTCTTGCGTGCTAAATTGTGATTGATTTACACGTAACCACATTGGCGCTTGTTGCTGGTTTTCTTCAAGTATGGCTTCCCAGTTTTCTGGGTAGGCTTCTTTTACCTGTTTAATAAACCAATTGGGGTGGTTGTATAAACACACTGGAATAAGCTTTGCTTTTTCTTCAAGCTCTGCTTGCTGGCGTTGAAAGCTACGTAAAATAGCATTTATTAACCCTTTTAACCCTAGTGCACGCATTTGACCCAGTGCATTTACGGTCTCGCTAATTGCTGCATGCGGTGGAACGCGCATGTGCTGCAATTGATAAATACCTACGTAGAGTAAAAACTGAAAAATTCTGCGTTTACCTTTTAGTGGGCTTTCTACTAAATGTTGGCAGTAGTTTTCAAGGCTAGGTAAGTAGCGTAATACGCCATAACAAATTTGCTGTAACAGTGCTTTGTCTTTTGGTGGTAAACCTTGGCTTGCAAATGGTAGTTCTTGATTAAGCGAAGCGCCTTTATCAACCACGTTATATAAAGTCTCAGCGGCTAGCGCTCGTACGTTTTGTACTTTATTCATTATTTTCGCCTAATAGTGTGCCAGGGCTAACCCAGTCACTGCGACCATTTAAAAAGTCGCTAATTGCCATTGGTTTTTTACCTTGCGGTTGTAACTGAGTAATACTTAAAGCGTGTTCACCACAGGCAACCACAACACCGTTTTTATCACTTGTTAATATTTCGCCTGGCTTACCTGATTGATCAACTACTTTCGCTTGGTATATTTTTACGGTTTGTTCGCCCATTTGGGTAAAACACACTGGCCAAGGATTAAAAGAGCGAATATTACGTTCTATTTGCACGGCGCTCATAGACCAATCTATATTTGCTTCTTCTTTAGAGAGTTTTTTAGCGTAGTTAGCTAGCGCATCATTTTGAGGCTCAGGGGTAATGTCGTCATTAGCTAGCTTATTAACGGTGTCGATTAATGCACTAGGACCTAACTCTGCTAGTTTGTTATATAAACTGGCACTGGTTTCTGTGTCACTAATAGAGCAGCGGCTAATATGCAGCATGTCGCCGGTATCTAAGCCCTCATCCATTTGCATTATGGTTACGCCCGTTTCCTCGTCACCCGCCCAAATTGCACGTTGAATAGGCGCAGCACCACGCCAGCGAGGTAGTATAGAACCATGCACGTTTAAGCAGCCTAAGCGTGGCGCATTTAAAATAGCTTTGGGTAAAATTAAGCCATAGGCCACCACAATCATTATGTCGGCGTTTAAAGCGGTGAGCTCTGCAAGTGCCTCATCATTTTTTAATGACTGAGGCTGAAAAACAGGCAAGTCATTTTCAAGTGCTAGCGCTTTAACTTCGCTCGCTTTTAATTTTTTACCACGACCTGCTGGGCGATCTGGTTGACTATATACGCCCACAATTTCATGTTCGCTATTTATTAGCGCTTGTAAATGGCGTGCGGCAAAATCCGGCGTACCGGCAAATATTATGCGTAATGGTTGGATCACTGAGTTTTCCTAAGGTACTGATTACTGTGCTGCAAACTTAGCTTCTTTTTCAAGCTTTTTACGAATACGTTGGCGCTTTAATGGAGATAAGTAATCAATAAATAGCTTGCCTTGAAGGTGGTCTAGTTCGTGTTGAATACAAATAGCTAATAGCTCATCTGCGTCTAACACAAATTCTTCACCGTTTTCGTTTAGTGCAGCCACAGTCACTGTTTCTGCTCGGTCTACTTTTGCGTAAGAGTTAGGCACTGACAAACAGCCTTCTTCGCTAATCGTTGACCCATCTTTTTTAATGATTTGCGGGTTAATTAATACCAGTGGTTCGTCACGCTCTTCAGAGACATCAATAACCACAATACGCTGGTGGATATTTACTTGTGTTGCTGCTAGACCAATGCCATTTTCGTCGTACATGGTTTCGAGCATGTCTTTTACAATTTGGCGAACTTGGTCGTCAACGTCTGCAACATCTTTTGCTATTGTACGTAAACGCTCATCTGGAAATCTTAAAACTTCTAACCTAGCCATTAGTTACCTTTTTCACTTGTGCTTAATTTAGGGTATTGTATGCTCTTATTTTAGCCATTCACGTTCACCTTTAACAGGTTTTGAGCAATAATAATGAAAAAACAATACAAGGAAGCTCAATGAAATTTCCGTTAGTTGCAATCATACTGGCACTAAGCACCTCTTTTGGGGCGATTGCTGATGTGCTAAAAATAAAAAAAGATGCACCAAAACAGTATGTTGTAAAAAAAGGTGATACGTTGTGGGATATATCTGGCATTTATTTAGACGAGCCATGGTTGTGGCCAGAACTATGGCAAATGAACCCGCAAATCGATAACCCTCACCTAATTTATCCGGGTGATGCGTTGGCACTTATATACGATGCTGACGGAAATCCACGTTTAGTTATTAATAAAGCGTACCGAAAGCTGTCACCTCAAGGACGTATTACCCCAAAAGGGTTGAATGCAATTACCACTTTACCTTTGCAAATGATTAAACCTTATTTAAGTTACGAGCAAGCGATTAACAGCGACGATATAAAAAATATGCCGTATGTGTTAGGTGCTAACGAAAACACAAAAACACAAACGTTAGGCCATATTTTATACGTTAAAGGTGACTTAAAAGTACATGGTGCTTATGCGATTTACAACGAGGGTGAACCCTACAGAGATTTAAACACAGGCGAAGTATTAGCAACGCGTGCATCGTACGTTGGCATGGCGCGAGCGTTTAGAAGTGGCGATGAAAGTAATGGTGTGCCGTCGTCATTACGTGTTGAGTCAGTAAAACGAGAAATTAAACAAGGTGATTTTTTAATGCCAGCAATGGAGGGGCAGTTGCTGCCAGCCTATTTCGATATTCACCGCCCACTAGAGCCAGTAGAAGGGCAAGTTATAGCGTCTCCTCGCCAAGTAAGAGAATTCAGCACAATGGATGTTGTAGTGCTAAACTTAGGCAGCGAGCAAAATATTGAACCAGGTCATGTTTTAGATTTAGAGCGTGAATCACCTACGGTTATTGATGGCCCTCGTGGTCCTCGCTACCCAGAAGATTCAAGTAAATTTGAAAAGCTGTTATCTGATGCAAGTCAGTTGTTTAGTAATAAAGCTGACGAAGATAATACAACATGGAAAATGCCTAAAGAAAAAGTAGGCGAGTTAATTGTATTCAAAGTGTATGACAAAGTAAGTTATGCATTAATAACAAAAAACCAGCACCCAATTCGCGTTGGAGATATTGCAGTTATTCATTAAGAAGTAGCGAGTCGGTGCTCTAGGAGAGAGCATGGATCAGTCATCAGGCAAGTTAGCTCACTGGCTTGCCTTTTATATGTGTAAGGGATTAGGCACAAAAACCTTATTAGCCCTATCTAAACACCACCCACTTGAGTCATTGTTTGACTTACCCAACACTAAATTACATGAGTTAGGGTTAACTGCTAATCAGGCCAGTAATTTACTCAATACAGATTGGCAAAAAGTACAGCATTATGAGCGGCGTGTTGCAGAGCATAATATTGAAGTTATTTGTTTTTTTGATACATGTTACCCAGATTCATTAAAACACATAGCTAGCGCACCTTTATTATTATTTTGTAAGGGCGATGTGTCTTTACTTTCTAGCTCGCAAATAGCCATTGTTGGTAGCCGTAACGCCACCCCAACAGGGCTTGAAATAGCCTCCGAGTTTGCCTACGAATTAACAAAGGCTGGTATTACTGTGACATCGGGCATGGCCAGAGGAATAGATGGCGCAGCACATAAAGGTGCTTTAGCAGGGAGTGGTAAAACTATCGCGGTATTAGGCACGGGTGTTGATATTTACTACCCTAAACGCCATAAACTATTAACAGAACAAGTACTCAATAGTGGTTTATTAATTAGTGAGTTTTTACCCGGAACCGCCGCTAACGCACATAATTTCCCTCGTCGAAATAGGATTATTTCGGGCTTATCTTTAGGTGTATTAATTGTTGAAGCTGAAATTAAAAGCGGCTCATTAATTACTGTGCGTTATGCGCTTGAACAAAATAAAGAGGTGTTTGCAGTACCAGGCTCTATTAAAAACCCGCTTGCACAAGCCAGCCACTTTTTAATTAAGCAGGGTGCTAAACTTGTTGAAAATGTGACAGATATTTTAGATGAAGTGAGCTTTTCTTATCAAAGCGGTCTATATAGTAAAGAAGAGACGCTTCAGCAAAGTAGTGATTGTGAAGTTTTAAACAGTATTGGGTTTGAGGTAACAACTGTTGACGATATTGTACGCCGTGTTCAATGGCCAATAGATAAAGTACTGGCAAGGTTGCTTGATTTAGAGTTAGACGATCAAATTGAACGCATTTTAGATGGTTATATTAGGCTTAGCGTAGGAAGGTAGCATGTTCGATATTCTTATGTATCTATTTGAAAATTACATTCATAGCGAAGCTGACATTTTTGCTGAGCAAAATGAATTAACCGACGAGTTAGTTCGTGCAGGCTTTAATAAACCAGAAATATTTAAAGCCTTAAATTGGCTAGAACAGTTAGCCGATTTACAACACAGCGATGAATCTCCTTATTTAATCGCTAACCCAGGGCGCGCTATTCGTATATTTACAGAAAGCGAATGCAATATGTTAAACGTTGAGTGTCGTGGCTTTTTAATGTTTGTTGAGCAAATTGGGGTTATTAACAGTATTACCCGTGAAATGGTTATGGATAAGCTTGCAGCACTTGATAAGCCAGCGATTAGCTTAGATGATTTAAAGTGGATAGTGCTTATGGTGTTATTTAATGTCCCCGGCTCTGAAGAAGCATACGAGCAAATGGAAGACTTAATTTTTGATGAGCCCACCGAGTTATTGCATTAATAACTTATGAATTTATTTATATAACCCAAATTACTAGAGATGAAGCGCATAGCATAGCTTGTATCTTTAAGTGGTTTGGGTATATTAGGCGAAAATTCACTTATCTCTTAGGAACACCATGAGTAAAATCGACCATTCGCTTTTCTCGGCGAATAAGCACGCCTTAGAAAAAGAATACGAAGTATGCCCACAGTGTGGTTCAGAGTTAGTGATCCGCAACAGTAAGTCAGGCCCTTTTTTGGGGTGTGCAAGTTACCCTCAATGTGACTTTATTAGGCCATTAGTACAACACGAAAGTAACGAAATAAAAGTACTTGAAGATTCCTCTTGCCCTCAATGCAGCAAACCGCTGGTGGTTAAAAATGGCCGTTACGGTATGTTTATTGGTTGTACGGGATACCCTGATTGCCATTATATTGCAAACGACAACGAGCAAAAGGAACAAGAGGCTACGTTACCCGCATGCCCAAAATGCAAAAAAGGCCACTTAGTTGCTCGCAGTAATAAGTTTGGGAAAGTATTTTACTCATGCGACAGCTACCCAAGCTGTATATACACGCTTAATAATAAACCTGTAGAGCAGCCATGCCCAAAATGTGATTGGCCCATCGTCATAGAAAGACACATGGCAAATGGTACACTACTGCAATGCCCGCAAAAAAGTTGCATGCATAAGCTTACTCAATAACGTTTAACATTTTTGGAGACCACCTTGTCAGAACTTTCAAATACGCCTTCAGCACTTACATGTTTAAATGAAGGCGAAGTTATTGTTTATCCAACAGAGGCTGTGTTCGGTTTAGGATGTGACCCCGATAATCAGCATGCCGTTGAAAAATTATTGGCAATTAAGCAGCGACCAGTTGAAAAGGGCCTTATTTTAATTGCTGATAATTATGGGCAATTATTAAAGTATGTTGATGATGCTAAAGTACCTATGGACAAACGTGCAGACATATTTTCTAGTTGGCCTGCTGCTATTACGTGGGTTATGCCAGCGGCAAAAAGCACACCAAAATGGTTAACAGGGCAGTTTGATACTATTGCGGTTAGGGTAACAAATCACCCAACAGTTAAGCGCTTATGCCAAGAGTTTGGAAAGCCACTGGTATCAACCAGTGCAAATTTAACAGGCCAAGAAACAGTAATAAGCATTGAGCAAGCAAAGGAGCAATTTGCTGATCAAGTTGGCTTTTATGTTGATGAGCCGTTAGGTGGAAACACACAACCCAGCACAATAAAAGATGCCATGACCGGTAAAGTATTTAGAGGGTAATATGCAAAGCGAATTATTAGAACAAGTAAAAGCCTACTTTATGGCTTTGCAAGATACTATTTGCCAAGGGCTAGAAGCTGCAGATGGCAGTGCTAAATTTGTCGAAGATAGCTGGCAAAGAGCTGAAGGCGGTGGTGGCCGTACTCGAGTAACTACTGATGGTAACGTAATTGAGCAGGGGGGCGTAAATTACTCTCATGTATTTGGCGCATCCATGCCAGGTTCTGCAACCGCCCATAGGCCAGAGCTTGCAGGGCGTAGTTTTCATGCTTGTGGGGTTTCACTTGTTATTCATCCCAAAAACCCGCACGTACCAACAAGTCATGCCAACGTACGCTTTTTTATAGCCGAAAAAGAGGGCGAAGAGCCAATATGGTGGTTTGGTGGAGGTTTTGATTTAACCCCTTTTTACCCGGTATTTGAAGACGTACAGCATTGGCATCAAGTTGCACACGATATATGTGTGCCGTTTGGTAGTGATGTTTATTCAAAATACAAAACATGGTGCGATGAGTACTTTTACCTTAAACATCGTGATGAAACACGTGGGGTGGGTGGTTTATTTTTCGATGATTTAAATGAACTAGGCTTTGAGCAAAGCTTTGCATTTATGCAGTCAGTCGGCAATGGCTTTTTAGATGCCTATATTCCGATTATTGAACGTCGCAAAAACGATGAGTACACTGAACAGCAACGTGACTTTCAGCTCTACCGCCGTGGTCGTTACGTTGAGTTTAACCTAGTGTGGGATAGAGGCACATTATTTGGATTGCAAAGTGGCGGCCGAACAGAGTCTATTTTAATGTCGATGCCACCACTGGCTCGCTGGGAGTATAACTTTACACCAGCTGAAAACAGCCTTGAGGCAAACTTATATCAGTATTACTTGCGACCACAAGCTTGGCTTTCAAGTAAACTAGAAGAGCTAATAGCTCGAGAGTGGCAAATATAAACAATAAAAAAGACGCTTTCGCGTCTTTTTTATTGTTTATGATTAATGTTGGTTAATCATGTGGCTTGCTAGCTGAGCAAATGAATTTTTAAGCCCTTCTCGAAGTAGTGGGTTGTCAATTTCAATATCAAGAGTTTTGTTCATACAATACATCCATTGATCCCTTAATTCCTGGTCAATTAAAAATGGCATATGGCGTTTACGTAACATGGGCTGCCCGTGCTTTTGCTCAAATAGTGAAGGCCCACCTAACCAACCAGATAAAAACTCGAAAAAGACTTGGCGAATTCTATCTAATGGTTGAGGATGCATATCATATAACGGTTTAGCGTATTCATCTGAGGCCATAATGTCGTAGAATCGTTCGGAAATAGCGCGTGCACCTTTCTCTCCGCCAATGATTTCGTAAGGCGTTTTTTCAGGTGTAGGTGTTTGATCTACTTTCTTAGGGTTAGATTTAGAAAAAAGTCGTTTAATCATATTATTTATCATCGATTATAAGCAGCACTTAGCTGCAAAGAGGTTGTTTTAAAATGGACAAATATGCGGTTTTTGGAAATCCAATTAAACATTCAAAATCCCCCGCGATACATAAACAATTTGCTATCTCGCTAGGTGAGCAAATCGACTATCGCGCAATATTAGCACCTATCGACAGCTTTGAAAAAACAGTATCGACATTTTTTGAGCAAGGTGGAAAAGGTGCGAACGTTACCATGCCATTTAAAGAACAGGCGTTTGCAATGGCTGATGAACTTACACCGCTTGCTAAAATAGTCGGTGCAGTTAATACACTTAAAAAAAGAAACGATGGAACATTATTAGGAGATAACACCGACGGTGTTGGTTTTGTAAATGACCTCCTTGCTAACAAAGTTGTGATTACAAATAAGCGTATTTTAATAATTGGTGCTGGTGGTGCTGCAAGGGGGGTAATATTACCATTGCTTGAACAAAAACCCGCAGAAATTATTATTGTTAATCGTACCGCTCAAAAAGCAAAAGACTTAGCTCAGCTATTTGCTGAATACGGAAAAGTTTCAGGCTATGGGTTCGATGATTTACCAGTAAGCGATTACTCACTAATTGTAAACTCAACGTCTAGTAGCATGAATAACGAATTACCAGCCTTAGCTAAAAAGCACTTAACATGCTGTGATGTTGCATACGATATGTTTTATTCACTGACAAACACTATTTTTATGAACTGGGTTGCAGAGCATAATAACAATACTAAGCTTTTAGATGGTAGTGGTATGTTGGTAGGGCAGGCAGCACAAGCTTATTATGTTTGGCATAACAAAATTCCAGAAGTTCTCCCCGTGGTTAAAGCACTTAAACAAGGCTCACTAAAATGAACCAAGCTGTACAATTTATAGATAGACTCGAGTTTAGAGAGCCTGATCACCAGTTAGTGTTTTTTGCTCAAGTGAGTGGCATGCTGGTGGAGTGTGTTATTGCGATAAGTACACTTAAACTCACGGATGAAAGTCACGCAACAGATTATTTTGAAAAATACCGTTTTGAATACGAAGAACGTGCCGAGCAACTAATAGAAGAAGAAAGTTATAACTCGGCAGGTCAAATTGAAGTGGAATTAGTTAGCTTCAGCTAGATATTCATCTTTTAATTGGACATAGTTATCTGCCGATATCTTTAAGAAAGCGAGCTCCTGCTCAGTCAATGGACGGGCTTGCTTTGCTGGACTTCCTACATACAAATAGCCTGATTCCAGTCGCTTATTTGGTGGTACCAACGAGCCCCCACCAATAATAACATCATCTTCTACAATTACATTATCCATGACAATCGCACCCATACCCACGAGTATACGGTTACCAAGTACGCACCCATGTAGCATCACTTTGTGACCAACCGTTACATCATCGCCTATTATAAGAGGGTAACCATCTGGATTGCTTTTAGTTGCACGCGATAAATGTAATACACTGCCATCTTGAATATTAGAGCGCTCACCAATACGAATATGATTAACATCGCCGCGAGCAGCAACTAAAGGCCATACACTGCTATCATCGCCTATAGTAATATCACCGACTAATACAGACGACTCGTCTATATAAACAGACTTATTAAACGCAGGGGTAATTCCTTTATAAGAACGTATTGCCATATATGCACCTTTAAATTAAACATATTAAGTGTATTAGTGTAGCAGTAGTGCTTATTTCAGTGCCAGTAAAGCCTATATTGTTTATAAAACTATCAGTTTTAAGGGCTTTCGCTCATATACTGACCGAACAGTGTTTTATTTTAGTTTTTCTTTGAAAAAGTACTTGCGTAAAAATCTGTTCTCCCTATAATGCGACCCCACTGAGACGGCAGGCGCCAACGCATAGCGAGGCAAGAGTTAATCAGAGAGTTAAATAAAACTTCGGTTTTAAATCATCGAAAGAAAGTTTAAAACAAAGTATTGACTCGAAAAATAAAGGATGTATTATACGCATCCCTAGCGACAACGTCGCAACGTTCTTTAACAATATAAAGCAATCATCTGTGTGGGCACTCGTACAGATTGAGTTCTAACAGCCAAGCTTAGTTCGCTAAGTGAGGCAAACAAATTAGAGTCTCAATTGAACTGAGTGACCAACAGAATAATTACTTAGGTAGTTATTCAGCACAGTCAATTCAATATCGAAAGATATTAAATAAATTCAGAATTCATTGAGCTGTCGAAAGACACAAAACTTTTTAATTGAAGAGTTTGATCATGGCTCAGATTGAACGCTGGCGGCAGGCCTAACACATGCAAGTCGAGCGGTAACAGAAAGTAGCTTGCTATTTTGCTGACGAGCGGCGGACGGGTGAGTAATGCTTGGGAACATACCTTGAGGTGGGGGACAACAGTTGGAAACGACTGCTAATACCGCATAATGTCTACGGACCAAAGGGGGCTTAGGCTCTCGCCTTTAGATTGGCCCAAGTGGGATTAGCTAGTTGGTGAGGTAATGGCTCACCAAGGCAACGATCCCTAGCTGGTTTGAGAGGATGATCAGCCACACTGGAACTGAGACACGGTCCAGACTCCTACGGGAGGCAGCAGTGGGGAATATTGCACAATGGGCGAAAGCCTGATGCAGCCATGCCGCGTGTGTGAAGAAGGCCTTCGGGTTGTAAAGCACTTTCAGTCAGGAGGAAAGGGTGTGAGTTAATACCTCACATCTGTGACGTTACTGACAGAAGAAGCACCGGCTAACTCCGTGCCAGCAGCCGCGGTAATACGGAGGGTGCGAGCGTTAATCGGAATTACTGGGCGTAAAGCGTACGCAGGCGGTTTGTTAAGCGAGATGTGAAAGCCCCGGGCTCAACCTGGGAACTGCATTTCGAACTGGCAAACTAGAGTGTGATAGAGGGTGGTAGAATTTCAGGTGTAGCGGTGAAATGCGTAGAGATCTGAAGGAATACCGATGGCGAAGGCAGCCACCTGGGTCAACACTGACGCTCATGTACGAAAGCGTGGGGAGCAAACGGGATTAGATACCCCGGTAGTCCACGCCGTAAACGATGTCTACTAGAAGCTCGGAACCTCGGTTCTGTTTTTCAAAGCTAACGCATTAAGTAGACCGCCTGGGGAGTACGGCCGCAAGGTTAAAACTCAAATGAATTGACGGGGGCCCGCACAAGCGGTGGAGCATGTGGTTTAATTCGATGCAACGCGAAGAACCTTACCTACACTTGACATACAGAGAACTTTCTAGAGATAGATTGGTGCCTTCGGGAACTCTGATACAGGTGCTGCATGGCTGTCGTCAGCTCGTGTTGTGAGATGTTGGGTTAAGTCCCGCAACGAGCGCAACCCCTATCCTTAGTTGCTAGCAGGTAATGCTGAGAACTCTAAGGAGACTGCCGGTGATAAACCGGAGGAAGGTGGGGACGACGTCAAGTCATCATGGCCCTTACGTGTAGGGCTACACACGTGCTACAATGGCGCATACAGAGTGCTGCGAACCTGCGAAGGTAAGCGAATCACTTAAAGTGCGTCGTAGTCCGGATTGGAGTCTGCAACTCGACTCCATGAAGTCGGAATCGCTAGTAATCGCGTATCAGAATGACGCGGTGAATACGTTCCCGGGCCTTGTACACACCGCCCGTCACACCATGGGAGTGGGTTGCTCCAGAAGTAGATAGTCTAACCCTCGGGAGGACGTTTACCACGGAGTGATTCATGACTGGGGTGAAGTCGTAACAAGGTAGCCCTAGGGGAACCTGGGGCTGGATCACCTCCTTATACGATTTAGAACTTATTTGTTCGTAGTGTCCACACAGATGATTGTTATTGTAAAGAGAACAACACTTATTGTTTGGGTCTGTAGCTCAGCTGGTTAGAGCGCACCCCTGATAAGGGTGAGGTCGGTAGTTCAAATCTACTCAGACCCACCACTTCTTCACGAAGTCGGTAACTAAACAATAAGACCAGCATATGTGGGGCTATAGCTCAGCTGGGAGAGCGCCTGCCTTGCACGCAGGAGGTCAGCAGTTCGATCCTGCTTAGCTCCACCACTTTTACTTCTTAAAAATAAATATTCTTTATCGGGCAGCTAAATCGCCTGAGAATAGAGTGTGTTTAATTTTGAGAGGTTTTTGTATCTCTTGCTCTTTAAAAATTTGGAAAAGCTGATAATAAAATTCGTATGAATAACATTGTTATTTGTACAGAGTTTTCAAAAGTAAAAAAGAATGATAGCAGTATCATTCAGTGCCATTTAATCACTCTTATGAGTCGATTGATTGGTATCTACTTTAGTATTCAATATTAACTTCTGGCGAAGTTAAACTGTCACAAAACAAAGACCCGTTTGGGTTGTATGGTTAAGTGACTAAGCGTACACGGTGGATGCCTTGGCAGTTGGAGGCGATGAAGGACGTATTAACTTGCGATAAGCCTAGTCAAGCTAGTAAAAAGCACTTGAGACTAGGATTTCCGAATGGGGAAACCCACCTGCTTGCAGGTATCGTTAACTGAATACATAGGTTAACGAGGCGAACGCGGAGAACTGAAACATCTAAGTACCCGTAGGAAAAGAAATCAACCGAGATTCCGAAAGTAGCGGCGAGCGAAATCGGAACAGCCCTTAAGCTTATTATGTGTTAATGGAAGGCTCTGGAAAGTGCCACGATACAGGGTGATAGTCCCGTACATGAAAAGACATTTTAAGTGAAATCGAGTAGGTCGGAGCACGTGAAACTTTGACTGAATATAGGTGGACCATCATCTAAGGCTAAATACTCCCAACTGACCGATAGTGAACCAGTACCGTGAGGGAAAGGCGAAAAGAACCCCTGTGAGGGGAGTGAAATAGAACCTGAAACCGTGTACGTACAAGCAGTAGGAGCAGACTTGTTCTGTGACTGCGTACCTTTTGTATAATGGGTCAGCGACTTATATTTTGTAGCGAGGTTAACCGATTAGGGTAGCCGTAGGGAAACCGAGTCTTAACTGGGCGAATAGTTGCAAGGTATAGACCCGAAACCCGGTGATCTAGCCATGGGCAGGTTGAAGGTTGAGTAACATCAACTGGAGGACCGAACCCACTAACGTTGAAAAGTTAGGGGATGACCTGTGGCTAGGAGTGAAAGGCTAATCAAACCGGGAGATAGCTGGTTCTCCCCGAAATCTATTTAGGTAGAGCCTCGGACGAATACTTACGGGGGTAGAGCACTGTTAAGGCTAGGGGGTCATCCCGACTTACCAACCCTTTGCAAACTCCGAATACCGTAAAGTAATATCCGGGAGACACACGGCGGGTGCTAACGTCCGTCGTGAAGAGGGAAACAACCCAGACCGCCAGCTAAGGTCCCAAAGTCATAGTTAAGTGGGAAACGATGTGGAAAGGCCCAGACAGCCAGGAGGTTGGCTTAGAAGCAGCCATCCTTTAAAGAAAGCGTAATAGCTCACTGGTCGAGTCGGTCTGCGCGGAAGATGTAACGGGGCTAAACTATGCACCGAAGCTGCGGATTCATACTTTGTATGAGTGGTAGGGGAGCGTTCTGTAAGCGGTTGAAGGTGTACCGGGAGGTATGCTGGACGTATCAGAAGTGCGAATGCTGACATGAGTAACGATAATGCGGGTGAAAAACCCGCACGCCGGAAGACCAAGGGTTCCTATCCCATGTTAATCAGGGTAGGGTAAGTCGACCCCTAAGGCGAGGCCGAAAGGCGTAGTCGATGGGAAACGGATTAATATTTCCGTACTTGGTATAATTGCGATGGGGGGACGGAGAAGGCTAAGCAAGCATGGCGATGGTTGTCCATGTGAAAGTGAGTAGGGCGTTTGTTTAGGTAAATCCGGACGAACATTAAACCTGAGACACGAGACGAGCTACTACGGTAGTGAAGTTGCTGATGCCATACTTCCAGGAAAAGCCTCTAAGCTTCAGATTATACCGAATCGTACCCCAAACCGACACAGGTGGTCAGGTAGAGAATACTAAGGCGCTTGAGAGAACTCGGGTGAAGGAACTAGGCAAAATCGTACCGTAACTTCGGGAGAAGGTACGCTCCTATCTGTGATGAGACTTGCTCTCTAAGCGGACGGGAGCCGCAGTGACCAGGTGGCTGGGACTGTTTATTAAAAACACAGCACTGTGCAAAATCGCAAGATGACGTATACGGTGTGACACCTGCCCGGTGCCGGAAGGTTAATTGATGGGGTTATCTTCGGAGAAGCTCTTGATCGAAGCCCCGGTAAACGGCGGCCGTAACTATAACGGTCCTAAGGTAGCGAAATTCCTTGTCGGGTAAGTTCCGACCTGCACGAATGGTGTAACCATGGCCACGCTGTCTCCACCCGAGACTCAGTGAAATTGAAATCGCAGTGAAGATGCTGTGTACCCGCGGCTAGACGGAAAGACCCCGTGAACCTTTACTACAGCTTGGCACTGAACATTGAACCTACATGTGTAGGATAGGTGGGAGACTTTGAAGATGAGACGCTAGTCTTGTTGGAGTCGTCCTTGAAATACCACCCTTGTAGTTTTGATGTTCTAACGTTGGCCCCTGAATCGGGGTTACGGACAGTGCCTGGTGGGTAGTTTGACTGGGGCGGTCTCCTCCCAAAGAGTAACGGAGGAGCACGAAGGTTGGCTAAGTACGGTCGGACATCGTACGGTTAGTGTAATGGTAGAAGCCAGCTTAACTGCGAGACAGACACGTCGAGCAGGTACGAAAGTAGGTCATAGTGATCCGGTGGTTCTGAATGGAAGGGCCATCGCTCAACGGATAAAAGGTACTCCGGGGATAACAGGCTGATACCGCCCAAGAGTTCATATCGACGGCGGTGTTTGGCACCTCGATGTCGGCTCATCACATCCTGGGGCTGAAGTCGGTCCCAAGGGTATGGCTGTTCGCCATTTAAAGTGGTACGCGAGCTGGGTTTAGAACGTCGTGAGACAGTTCGGTCCCTATCTGCCGTGGGCGTTTGAGAATTGAGAGGGGTTGCTCCTAGTACGAGAGGACCGGAGTGAACGAACCGCTGGTGTTCGGGTTGTCATGCCAATGGCATTGCCCGGTAGCTACGTTCGGAACTGATAAGCGCTGAAAGCATCTAAGCGCGAAGCAGGCCTCGAGATGAGTTCTCACTAGACTTTTAAAGTCTCTGAAGGGCCGTTGAAGACTACAACGTTGATAGGCAAGATGTGGAAGTGGTGTGAGCCATTAAGCTAACTTGTACTAATTACCCGTGAGGCTTAACCATACAACGCCAAACGCGTTTTATGTGACAGTTAAGACAGAAGTTAATGACTAAAGTAGATATTACTGACAGAAAGACTTAAAAAATATTATCAGATATTTTCCAAATTCAGTTAGTGCGTAGGAATACGGATTAACAACCAAATTTGCTTGGTGACAATAGCGTTTTGGACCCACCTGATCCCATGCCGAACTCAGTAGTGAAACGAAACAGCGCCGATGATAGTGTAGCATTTGTTATGTGAAAGTAGGACATTACCAGGCTTCAAATTGTAGAAAGCCGCTTTAGAAATGAAGCGGCTTTTTTACGTCTGCAGAAAAGTAATCTTCAGCATTCCCTTCTCTAAAGCGTCACGTCTCCTAAGCGAAGCGCCTCTTTGTGAACAGTGTTTTGGCTATTCAATACACTGGCCTATGGTAGGCAACATTTCACTGTGACTCTCTACCGCTGTGGGCACCATGACATTAACAGGCTCAAATAATAGAGACCTATTACAGCAGTGTGACGGTTTTTTACTTTCTTGGATAAAATAAAGAACCAAACTAATATCATCTCCATCAAAAATGCCAACCAACGTAAGGTTAAGTCAATTCTATCCCGTGTCTAGATCATAAACTTTTTACCTTTGACTACTGAGTTTTGTAATCTACTTTATTCTTTACATCTCTTCTCATTTTGTTGCAATTTCATTCTTGGCTTACTAAGTGACCTGTGTAAGACTAGCTGTGTTAATTTAGTAAATCAGGTGACATGAATGTCGAATAGTAAAGTTTGGAAACTTATAAGCCTGTTTTGTTTGTTTACGGTGCTTATGGGTTGTCAATCTAAAGAAGAGCAGCTACAACAAACAATTCAAGAGTCTATAAAAAAAGCGGATGCTGAGCTATCACAGCTAGGTAGTGCGCTAGATAATGGCAGTATACGCAATGCAGTGTTACTTAAAGAGTATGGTGCGCTTTTAAAAAAACAACAGCCAGAGCTTTCAAATGTTGTTGATGTAATTACTTTAGATGCTTCGCGCCAAGGTGCACTTTATAGTGGTTTATTACAGCGACTTAAAGAGACTAAAAGTACTTACTTAATCCCCCCTTACGAAGATACGTTGCACAGCATCGATCTTTTACGTGAAGCTGCAAAACCTTCACTGTTCTCTGACGCTTTAACTGATCCAATCAATATGCTTGCTGATATGTCAAAAGGATCGCTAGCTCGCGTTGGTGCTATTAGCCAACAAGCCGAGGGTGAAGGGGTAGGTAACCAGATGGTGGGTAACCCCAACTACGGTAACTGGCAAACAAATAGCAGTGGCATCAGCTTTTGGCAATGGTACGGCATGTACCGTATTTTAGGGGATGTATTTGACAGGGTTGAATACGGAAGCTGGAGTAAACGCCGTAAGTACAGCTATTACAACGATTATGGTCGTTATCGCTACTCAAGCCCTAAACAAATTAAAACACAAAGCGCGCTAGAGACACGTACACGTCAAACATATCAACGCCAAGGTAAGCAGTTCACAAGCCCGTATGCGAGTAAAAAGACTGGTGCATCAGGGTTAAGTCGAAGTAGCTATACACCGCCTAAGAGTCGCAGCAGTTACTCACGTTCAAGTAGCTATAGCAATAGCTCTGGTTCAGTTCGTGACAGTGGAAGCAGAACCTCTCGTGGCGTGAGCCGTGGTAAGTAAAGAATAAAGTTGGAGTTAGAATAATATGTATGAATTTAATGGAATAACTACGTGGTCGCTGCAAGCTTTAGCGATAGACTTTGCAATAATTGTGCTGCTATTTGTTAGCCTTAAATATATAAAAGGCTGGGTTTCAAATTTACATGCCAATGACGAAATAACAGAGCGTGATAATTTTGCCTTTGGTATTAGTTTTGCCGCTGGTTTGGTTGCGCTGGCTATCGTATTAACCGGTGTAAGCAGTGGTGCATTTGCTGCAACTCTTCAGCAAGAAGCACTGCAAATGCTTGGCTATGGTGCGCTTGCCATTGTGTTAATTAAGCTTGGTCACTTTTTTCAAGACAAAGTTGCACTGCGTAAAGTGAGCCTACATGATGAAATTGTTAAAGGTAATGTGACTGCTTCTATCATTGATTTTGGCCATGTAGTGAGTGTGGCAATTGTCATTCGTTCAGCACTGTTATGGGTAGCTACAGAGGGATGGCATGGTTTACCGATTGTCATTGCTGCCTTTGTTATTGGTAGCATCGTGCTGTTATTTGTGAGCCAGTACCGAGTTATGTTATTTAAACGCACAAATAAAAATGGTGACTGTCTTCAACAAGCTATTATTGATGATAACTTAGCTGTTGGTATTCGTTACGCTGGTTATTTAGTGGGTAGTGCATTAGCAATCACAGCGGCAACAGGTGTTGCACCGTATGCTGCAGATAATATTAATGCTAGCCTATTATATTGGGCTGTTAGTGCAGTAGTGAGCCTAGTTGCGTTTATTATTTTACACTTAGTGACCATTAAAATAATTTTATCGGGTTGTGATATTTCTGATGAAGTTAATCGTCAAAAAAATGTGGGTGTAGCAGCTATTTCTGCCGCTGTATCGTTTGCCGTAGGCATCACAATGGCAACCTTATTAGGCGCATAATTCGTGTCATCAACAACTCAAAGCCCAAGTAAGTCTCGCTTACTTGGGCACGATATATTACTTATCACTGTTATGGCTGTGCTCGCTGGGTGCGGCCTTATTTATGAGTACCTACTCTCTCACTATGCCGGCCGAGTACTAGGCTCTGTAGAAAGTGCTATTTACGCCATGATTGGCACCATGATAGTAGCTATGGGGCTAGGGGCTTTTTTAGCGCGTTGGTTTAAAGATGCGTTCACCGCATTTGCTTGGCTAGAAAGCATTATAGCTTTGATTGGCATGGGCTGTATTTTGGCCATAGCAAGCGTGATTGCAGTTAGTTATTCGCTTCCTCATTTGTTTTCGAGCATTTTTAACCTGCCACCTGACGTTGTACTTAATGGCTATGTATTTCAAAAGTTACAAGAATGGTCACGCTTTTTACCTTATGTATTTGGCTTAGTATTAGGACTGTTTATTGGTATGGAAATACCGCTTATAGCGCGTATTCGCCAACATGTGTACGGGCGGTTTTTAGAAAACAATGCAGGAACTATTTATGGTGCAGACTACATTGGGGCAGGTATTGGCGCAGCAATTTGGGTAAGCATAATGTTGGCTATGCCTATCATGCAAGCTGCTGCATGGACCGCTTTATTTAATATTATTGCAGGGCTTGCTTTTTTATGGCGCTATCATGCCCATGTACGATTTGCTAAAGCTTTGTTGGTTTGCCATATTTTACTGCTTGTGCTGTTTGGCTTTATTTTAGTGCTCGGCAGCAGTTGGATGAATAGCCTAAGCAACGTCTTATATAAAGATAAAGTTATTTATTCTCAAGCGACTAAATATCAGCATGTTGTATTAACAGAACGACTTAGCAAAAATCAACCGCAACCAATTACCGACCTATACTTAAATGGCCGCCTACAGTTCTCAAGTGTTGATGAACAAATATACCATTCAATGCTAGTTTATCCGGCTATGCTTGCCTCTAACCGCCATGATAAGGTGCTAATTATTGGCGGGGGTGACGGTTTAGCATTAAGGGATGTACTAAAATGGTCGGTAAACGAAGTCACTTTAATTGATTTAGATGGACAGTTACTTAACCTATTTGGCCACGAAGACGATAAGTTTACCTCGCCCAAAGCCATCACGCAGCGATTAATAAACCTCAATAACGACTCAATGAAAGACCCCAAAGCTAACATAATCGTGGGTGATGCTTTTTTAGAGGTTGAGAAATTACTCGATCAAAACAAACAGTTTGACACTGTTATTATTGATTTACCTGATCCGAATCATCCTGACCTAAATAAGTTATACAGCGACTATTTTTATAATCATGTACGCCAATTACTTGCTCCTGATGGGGCTATGGCTGTGCAATCAACGTCGCCATATCATGCAAAAAAGGCGTTTCTGAGTATAGCTAAAACTGTTAAGGCTGCCGGGTTTGATCACGTGGAGCAATACCAACAAAATATTCCATCGTTTGGTCAGTGGGGGTGGACAATTGCTACCAAAATGGGTCAACCAGCCAGTGCACGAATAAATAATATAGGCGAAATGCCGGTATCGTCACGATGGATAAGTAAAAAATATTTACTAGCAAGTTTTGTATTCCCTAATCAGTATTTTGAACAAATAAATGATATTGAGGTCAATAGGTTAGGTTCTGGTCAGCTTTATGATTATTACCGTTCAGCATGGCAAATAGAGAGTGAATTGTATAAAAACTAACAAAACATGGTTGACATAATATGTCTACCGTGCGAATCTTAACTCAGACATAATATGTCAAACAACACAAAGGCAGAGACATGGAATTAAACGAACTTTCAATAAAATTAGCCTCTTTTGAAACTGAAGGCGCTAACTTTGAGTCTTTCTTGATTGCCAATCCAGGTGAGCAAGATGTTTTACAAGTCATTGTTGATGGAAATGATGAACTTCCAATTTTTGTTACGCAAACTCAAGAGCAGTTGTTATGTATTAGCTACTTGTTTGGCGAAGACGAAGTGAAAAGTGAATTACGCAACGAGTTAAACGAAACATTGTTACGCTTGAACGTGCCAATTCCACTAAGTGCATTTGCTAAAATCGATAATAAATACGCGATTTTTGGTGCACTGTCGGTAAACTCATCATTAGATGATGTTACCCACGAACTAGTGACATTAGCTGACAACGCGATTGATGCACTAGAAGCCGTGACCTTGTATTTAAACGATTAGTAACTAGTTAGTGGAGTTAAGATTATGAGTATTTTAAAAAAATTATTTACAGCAGTACGTGGTGGTGCTCGTGAAGCGGGCGAAGCAATTGTAGATGCAAATGGTATCCGTATTTTTGAACAAGAAATCGCTGATGCACAAAATGCACTTCACCGTGCTAAAAAAAGCCTGACCGAAGTAATGGCTAAAGAAATGCAAACTAAGCGAAAAATTAGCGCTGTAGATGCATCAATTGCTGAACACGAAGCGTATGCAGGCCAAGCACTTGAAAAAGGTAACGAAGCCTTAGCATTAGAAATTGCAGAAAAAATTGGTGATTTTGAAGCTGAAAAAGCTGAAAACGAGCAAGTATTAGCAGGTTTTAGCAACCACATTGTAACGCTTAAGCAGCAAGTTAAAGACGCTGAAAAGTCGATTAAAGAAAATCAACGTCAGCTTACGATGGTTAAAACCACAGAAAGCGTACAGCAAGCAACAATGGCTGTTAACAGCACGCTTAATACGAATAGCTCTTCGATGACCTCAGCTCGACAATCACTAGAGCGTATTAAACAGCGTCAACAAGACCGTAGCGATCAGTTAGGTGCTGCAAAAGAGCTTGAGTCAGAAGTTAATGGCGACGATTTAAAAGCGAAAATGGCTGAAGCAGGCATTGGCGATACAAGTCCAAAAAGTGCCGATATTTTAGCGCGCATTAAAGCCAAGCAAAACGGCTAATAGTTCGTACATTTATAATAAAAGGTAATTAAGCGTCGCTTAGTTACCTTTTTTGCTTAAGGGATGCTTTATTATGTTTAATTTTTTCAAATCTAAAAAAGAGCCAGAACGTCAGCTTAACCATGCAAGTGAGCTTAAAAAAGGTGACATGTTTACCGTTATAGATTCGTTTGCTTATCCGTCGTGGTTAAAAGGACAAACATTGCGTGTTATTGATGTGCAAACTTATCAATATCAGCACAGTAGTGATACTGAGTTTGTGCTTGAGACAAACAGTGGTCAAGTTGTGTTTTTACAAATAGCACAAGAAGACGGCGAGCAATGGGCTAATTTTTCGATAAAAGTACAACGAGATGAAGTAGACGATATTTTCACATTAGATGAATTTGCTCGTATTTTTGATGAAGAGTCGTTAACGCATATTGCAGTTAAAAATACTCCTGAGCGTTTTATGCAGTTTTTGGCTAAAAGTTACCAACAAACTGAATCGCCGTTTGTTTGTTATTTTCATAATAAAGACTTTCGTGGTCAAAGCCTACCTCGCTATGAGCAAGACGGTGGCGAGCCTTGTGAAATGATATGTTTAGAATCGCCTGATGAAGGGCATAGTCTAAATATTGAAATTTGGGATGGCGGCGAAACCGAAGTGTCATTAACACTTACGCGTCCAATTACCGATATAGTGGATTTATTTCCTGGAGACGCGAAGTGAGTGATGCTAAAGATAAGTGGTTGCGCCAAGAGCAAGCTGTACGTGCAACACAAATGGCATTTGATTTGAGTAGCGATGTTCAAAAGCAAATAAAAAAGCAAGCAATTGACCAAGAGCTCACGCCATCCGATATGATCCGCAAAATACTTGGCTTAGATGTTAAGTCTAAAAAGACTCGACAGCGCTTATCGTTCAATTTGAATGATGATGAGATAGCGCAACTAGCGGGCCGCTTTGATGTACCTAGCGAAGATAAGCGCGCGGTAAAGCAACAAGTAGCAGAGCTTTTAATTGCGCATACTAAAAAAGCTAAGTAGTTGGCCTAAACCTGGTTTATAAAAGTATGTTAGGCAGTTATTTTAGCTAAAAATAAGATTAAATAGATGGGTACTTCAATGTACTTTTAAATCTTTTATCAAAAGCTAATAAATTGAAAAGCAGTGCTTTTGCGTTCTTTGTATTAAGCCCTTACACTAAAGGTAACAACTATAAAGAAGTACTGCTTTGAATATTATACTGATTACTTACCTAATTATTTTTGCTTTATTTGGTACTGCAGCAAGTTATTTTGTGCGTTTTATATATGCATACTGGGTACTAAAAACTATGCCAATGAAATACATACTAAAAGCAGGGATATGTGTGCTGTTAGTCGTGGTTATTTCAGCGCTTATTCCGTACTTAAGTCAATAACGCTGAAATAGCACTTAATACTTTATTTATTACTTAATATCTATTGATTGGCATTGCTGGTTAATGCACAGCGATTGTACTTCAATAACCGGTAAGCAATCGGTTAGTGATTGTTGCTCATTTTGATTTTTTTCTTGTTCGGTGATCTGCTTTGCAATGCTTTCTGCTTGCTCTTGAGGGGTATTTAGCGTTGAATAAACAGCATATTTACTCGGCCCGCCACACGCTCGTGCTCCTACTTCAAGTACTTTACACTGAAAGCTTGCTGTACAGCCATTGTTATCAACAATATTGGCAAGTTGGCTATTTAAAGCCGACAAGTTCTGCCCTTGAGCACTATTTACAGATGCTGTTGTTGAGCAACCGCTGAGTAAAAAAATGCTAGCAGCAACACTAAAAATTGATAATTTAACTGTCAATGTCAAACCACTCATATTGTTATCCTTAAAATACACTTACCGCTGAGCCTTCAAGTTTAACACATTTATTTTCAACACACTGAGTGCTTGGTGTTGTTAAATGCTGGCAAATACTCATCATTCCTTTTTGCGCATTAAAATTACTTTCAAGCTCGGTGATTGTTTTGCTCAGTGTTTTTACTTGCTCGTCTTTTGCTGTTTTAGTTGAATAAACTTCAAAGCTACTAGGGCCACCACAGGCGCGACTACCTACTGCAATAACTTTACATTGCATACTTGTATCGCAGCTGGTGTCAGCAATAAGCGTGTTTAATTGGGTTTTAGCTGTCGTAATATCTTCAACCGATACCGCTTTAACACTTGAGTTTGAAAGTTCCTCAACGTCACTTTTTGTTTGAGTGGTTTCTTTTAGTGTTTGTTGTTTTGGTTTTATTACTTCAGCAGTGGTTACTGATTCTTTTTCTGCTGGTGTTTTATCTAAACACGCACTTAAACAAAGGGGTAAAACAAGAGCTAATAATACAGGGCGCATAAGATACCTTGATAGTGATGAATAATTCATCACTATCATACACGGTGCATTTTTTACGGCAATAAAAACTATATAATCAAGTAATTAAAGCCGTATTTAAGGCTTTTTAAAAACTACAAGCCACCTTGTGTGAGCTTAGTCGGGTTGAGCAGTTTTTCGAGCTCTTCACGTGGTAAGTCAGTTTCTTGTTCGGCAACATCAATAATAGGACGGGCTTCTTTATAGGCTTGTTTCGCTATTTTTGCTGCTTTTTCGTAACCGATCACCGGATTAAGTGCAGTCACTAAAATAGGGTTTTTGGCAAGAGCGCGGTCAATGTTAGCTTGATTTACGATAAATGTGGCTATGGCTTTTTCTGCCAAAGCTTGGGCGCTGTTTGTTAGTAGCTCTATGCTTTGCAAAATATTATAGGCAATAACGGGCAGCATAACATTTAGTTCAAAGTTACCAGATTGACCAGCAACGGTAATTGTAGCGTCGTTACCAATCACTTGCGCACTAACCATCGCAGCGGCTTCTGGTATGACTGGGTTTACTTTACCCGGCATAATAGATGAGCCAGGTTGTAGGGCTTCAAGTTCTATTTCGCCTAAACCTGCAAGGGGGCCTGAGTTCATCCAGCGTAAGTCGTTCGCTATTTTCATTTGAGCTACAGCGAGTACTTTTAACTGCCCAGACAGTGCAACAATGGCATCTTGTGAACCAATATTATAAAAAAAGTTTTTGCTTGGCGAAAACCGGATCCCCACGTTTTTAGTTAGGTTAGTGCAAAATAAGTCTGCAAACTTTGGGTCGGCATTAATACCGGTACCAACAGCTGTACCACCTTGAGCAAGCTCACACACTGGCTCTAAGCTATGGCGAATGCCTGAGGCCGCGTTGTTTACTTGCGATTGCCATGCATTAAGGGTTTGCTCGAATGTAACAGGCATCGCGTCCATTAAGTGAGTGCGACCTGTTTTAACAATAGCGCCTACTTCGCTCTTTTTATTTTCTAAATGTTGCGAAAGGTTTTCAAGAGCTGGAAGTAATGCTTGTTTAACGGCTAGGGCACTACTTAGTGCAATAGCCGTAGGGACTACATCGTTTGAGCTTTGGCCCATGTTTACATCATCATTAGGATGTACAAGCTCCTGTTGAGTACTGGCAAGTGTTGCTATTACTTCATTGGCGTTCATATTAGAACTAGTTCCTGAACCGGTTTGAAACACATCAACAGGAAACTGATCATGATGCTTACCATCAATAATCGCTTGGCAAGCATGCTCTATTGCAGTTGCCTTGGTTTTATTTATAAGCCCTAGCTCACAGTTACTTTGTGCTGCAGCTTGTTTTATATACGCCAGTGCCTTTATAAATTGTGCTGGCATAGTGAGGGCGCTAATAGCAAAGTTATTAACAGCGCGCTGTGTTTGTGCTTGATATAAAGCGTTAACAGGTACTTTTAATTCGCCCATACTGTCTGATTCTATTCTAAAGTTGCTCATTAATGTGCTCCTTAAAAAGGGTTGAATTCGTGACTAAGAATACGAGCTTCACGCTCAAGTAATAAAAATTTAGCACGACTATTGTGGCTTATGTAGAAACGCTTTAATGCAAGTAATGGTTTGTGTAGCTGGTGTAGGCATTGTTTGCGAATTGCATTATGAGTAAGAGGATCGCACATTTTATTTATAATTTCATGGTGTGTGCGTCTTAAGTAATACTCCTGAAGTAGCGGATTATCAAGTTGTTCAAAGTTTTTAGCTACGTTGAGAGCTGCGTCTATATAATGAGCGACAAGCATTGGGGCATGCAGGCCTGGTCTTTTGCAATTAAATGCAAGAGTATGTTGATAGTTATGTAAGGCGTGATTTGAAGACATAAAAAAACCGACTCAACTAATGATAATAGTTATCATTACATTTAATCGGTTTCAGTGTAAATAGTTATTATAAAAATTATTTACGGCGTGTATTTTAATTATAGCCGAGAATAAATATCTGGTCTGTTTCATGTTTAGTGATCGCCTTTTGATTATGTTTTGGATGAGAAAGTAAATCAATAACTGTTGCTCTCATATCAAGGGTTTCACTGTGATCATCGGTACTTTTATCGGTGATAGCTACTGCTGCATCAACAGCGGTATAGGGAGGCATATGCATAATTTTATCCTTTTGTGATTAGTTAATTAACCCTTAAATGGGTCAATTATGTTGCTGCATAATACATACCAATCAAGCCAGCTATATCTAACTATATGATTATATTTAACTTAATAAATAAATCATAATTAGTCACGACAACATATTGCAAATTTGCTTTACTATTGTGCAAACATCCACAATTTTGGTGCACGCAATGACAAAGCCATTTTCACAAGCATGTGAAAACAATAAAGGGCCAATTTTAGAGCATTTAAATAGCGCGTTAAAAAACGTTAAAACAGTATTAGAAGTTGGTTCTGGAACAGGTCAGCACAGTGTGTTTTTTGCTGAAAAATTACCTTATCTACAATGGCATACAAGTGATCGTGTCATTAATCATGAAGGTATTAGGCTATGGCATAGTGAAGTGAATTTAGCTAATTTACATGCCCCTATTGAGCTTGATTTAAACCAGCCATGGCCTATCGAAAAAGTAGATGCTATATATACTGCGAATACATTTCATATTGTAAGTTGGTTATTAGTTGAGCGTTTTTTTGACGGGGTTAAACGTCACTTAAATGATGAGGGGGTTGTGTGTATTTATGGTCCTTTTAAGTACAAAGGTGAATACACTAGCCAAAGTAATCAAGAGTTTTGCGCCTTTTTAACTGAGCGAGATCCTTTAAGTGGTATAAGAGACTTTGAAGCTGTTTTATTATTGGCCAAGCAAGCAGGGCTTTCGCTTATGAGCGATCATGCTATGCCTGCTAATAACCAGTTACTCGTTTTTAAACGGCAATAACGATGTGCACTGTGCTTTGTAAAGTGCAATATGCTGGCGTTCTCGAGACAGGTAATCTGCAATTGCACTGCTAAAGTCATTGTTAACAATATGGTGGGCTGAAAAAGTAGTAACGGGTTCAAACCCTCTGGCTATTTTATGCTCCCCTTGTGCACCTGAATGAAAGCAGTCGAGTTTATGTTTAATAGCAAATTCTATCCCTTGGTAATAACATAGCTCAAAGTGAAGTGCGTCAATATTTTCGCTTGCCCCCCAGTACCTGCCGTAAAGTGTGTTTTCACCAATTAAACTGAGTGTTGCAGCGATGACTTGACCGTCTTTTTTGGCAAGCATAATAACCAGCTGCGATGCCATAAGTGCATGCAAAAGGGTAAAAAATTCACTGTTTAGATAGCCTAAATGTCCTGAGCGTTTTAAATAGGTGCGCTGATAAAATTCGCAAAACAGCTGCATTATTTCAGGTGTGATATCTGAACCCTGTAGCCACTCAGTAGTAATATTTTGATGTGTTATTTTAGCGCGTTCTTTTTTTAGCGATCTACGTTTACGCGAGTTTAGCGTTGTTAAAAAGTCGTCAAAAGTATCAAACCCTTTATTAAACCATTGAAATTGAACGCCCTCTCTGAGCATCGCTTGCTGCTTAGTGAGTAACGTTGCTTGTGTTTGGTCGCAAAAGTTTATATGCCAGCCAGACCATCCTTGCTCAATGCTGTGTGTGCAGAGTTGCTCTGTAATATAGTTGTATACGACGGTGTGGTTTGTGTGATGAATGGCAATACGTTTACCTTCAATTGGGCTAAATGGCACGCCTGATAGCCATTTGGGATAGTAATGCAAACCATTTTTTTCGTATGCTTCAGCCCATGCCCAGTCAAATACATACTCACCATAAGAATGGCTTTTTACATAACCAGGTGCAAGCGCTATTAAGTTACTCCCTTCATATACAGCTAAATGATAGGGCTGCCAGCCACTTTGCTGTGTTACACATTGGCTTTGCTCTAAGGCGTATAAAAAGGCATGTTGAGTAAAAGGTTCATCACCAAAAAAAGCATGCCATTGCGCTTGGTCTATTTCATTAATATTTTTAAACCATCGATGAGAAAAGCTTTTCATGATGCCGACCTTGTAAATATTGCGTGCTTAATTGTGCGCTCTAATTTGTAATTTTATTGGCACTTATTTTACTTCTAAGCTTCAATTTATTTTTTCAGAGCTTTTAATAGTCACGTATTAAAGTGATTTTTTACGATTCGATTAGGCTAATTGTGTTATTAAACACCACGAGTGACTATATTAACTCAGTCACGTAGCGTGATGATAACAATTTTTTGGGTGCTATTTAGTAACTGTTTTTACAAACTGACTCAAGCACTCGGTCAGTTTTGCAAGTTCTATGGGTTTTGCTAAATGTTCGGTAAAGCCTGCTTTTTTAGCTTTAATTTTATCTTCTGGCATGGCATCAGCTGTTAGCGCAATGATGGGTAATGTGTGTTGCGATTTAAACGCTCGAATTAATTCTGTTGCTTTATAGCCATCCATAACAGGCATTTGGCAATCCATTAATACCAAATCAAAATGTTGTTCTTTGATTATATTTACAGCTTCTTCACCATTTTCAACCAAGTGAGGAATGATACCTAAAGATCCCAACATCGCTTTTATTACCATTTGATTCACAGGATTGTCTTCTGCGACCAAAATATTTAAAGACGTAATATCAATATCTTTTGATATGGCTTCTGGCTCTATATCTGGCTCTGTTGTTGTTAAGTTAACGGCAAACGTAAAGGTTGACCCTTCACCCAGCTCGCTTTTTAAATTAAGTGTTGCTCCCATTAGCAAACATAGTTCTTTAGCTATTGTTAAACCAAGGCCAGTGCCACCAAATTTTCGAGAGGTTGAACTGTCAGCTTGGGTAAACGCGTTAAATAAGGTGTTGTGTTGGTTTTTTTCAATACCTATGCCAGTATCTGATACTGCAATGCTTAGTTTTACCTTATTGGCAGACACAAACTCTGTATCTATATCGAGCGTAACGCTTCCTTCGTTAGTAAATTTAATCGCATTACTACATAAATTAAGTAGTATTTGTTCTATGCGCATTGCATCGCCTAAAAACCAGGTATCTACAGGTAAGTTACATTTGAGAATCCATTCAATGTTTTTATTTTTCGCACTTTGCTCAAACATTGTGTCAATGCGCGTTACAAGTGCTTTTGGATCAAACGCAATGGACTCTAGTATTAAATGTTGTGACTCTATTTTTGAAATATCAAGAACGTCGTTAATTAGGTTTAATAGACTGTTTGAAGAGGAGTAAATTTTTTTAATGTAGCTGAACAGCTTTTGAGCATCATCACCTTTTTTCGCAAGTGACGATAGGCCAATAATGGCATTTAATGGGGTGCGTATTTCGTGACTCATATTGGCTAAAAATTGGCTTTTAGCGCTATTGGCTAAGTCAGACTGTTTTTTGGCTTTTACCAATGAGCTTGTTCGTTCTGCAACTTGGCGGCTAAGCGCTAGTTGCTGCTGGTTAAATAGCATTAACACTACAATAATAAGTAAACACACAGCGGTTTGTAGCATAAGTAAAAATAAAGACATTTCAATGTTTTGTTGTGAAATGTAGTTTTCTTTAAGTGCTAATTTTATTACCCATTGCTGACCTCCAAAGTTAATATTGAATGACATTAACTGGCTTTGGGTTGCTTGCTCAAAGTTTTGAGAGTCGTTACTGTAAAAGGCGGGTTCGTTGTCAAATTCAAACACATCAATAGAAAACATTTCAGATTGCTGCTGTGTAATAGCTTGTTCAATAATTTTATGGGCCAAAAATACACCGGTGGCATAACCCTTTATATTTTCATTTTGACCATAAACAGGCGCAAATAGTAGATAGGCGGGTGTTGGTGTTTTTGTTTGGACTAATTGAATGATTTTAGTGCTGATAGGTAAATATTTGATAGCTGGATTTTGCAAAGATGCTTTTCGATCTGGGTTTGAATATACATTAAAGCCAACCGCCTTTTGGTTACTTTCTAAAGGAGCTATATATTTAACAACCACTAGAGGGTCATCATCTTCGAGAGGATCACCAACAATGTTTATATTTTGCCGATAAATTGTTGACATTGTATTACTGAGTGTTTGGCGCTGCGCTTGTGTTATTTGTACATTCCAAGACAATGCTTTAATAAATGAATGCTTTTCAAGTAGTTTATTTGCTGAAGCGTAAAAGTCTTGCTCATTAAACTCAGGTGATGATTGTACTTGGCTTGCTAAGCTTTGCACGGCGATAATACTTTGATTGATATACCTGTATAAACTGTTTTCAATAACTTCAACTTCTCGCTCTGCAATTTTAATTGTATTTTTGCTGTTTTCGCGTTCGTAAATTTGTGCTGTAAGCGCCACAGATATAAATAAAATAGAGCAAACTGCAATGGTTTCAAAGGCTAAGACTTTGCGTTGTCCAGGTGCTTTGGGCAGTAGCGACAATAAAAAAGGTGAGGCAATAAGTACCCCTAATATATCTCCTAACCACCAATAAATAACATGAAGCCAATGGTCCTCAATACTATAAAGTGGGTTAAAGTTACTTAACGCAAATACACCAATATTTGATGATAGTAAGCTTACTAAAACAGCAACTACAGCAATAAAATAAGCAATGTATTTTCGTTTACGAAAATAAAGCGGATTTCCCAACCAATACCTTAATATTGCGGCACCGACCATAGCTTGGATAATAACGCCAAGGGCAATGTAAATGGCCTGAGTAAACGTATTGCCGACCAGCATTATTTCATGAGCTGAGTTATCGAATATATTTAAGTTAAATGCAATTGCTGCTGCAAATAAAGGCGGTATAAAACGCCACCACCATATATAACAACCAACTAAAGCAATACCTGCCGGTAGCCAGATAGGGACTATTTGCGAGTTAAATGCAAACGCAGTAAGTCCAACGCCCAGTAAGTAATAAGCGAGGGCGAATAATATGTAGAAAATAATTGATTGAGAGGTTGAGGCGAATATTTTCACATAATATCCATATATCTATGTTTCTGTTTGAGAAATATCAGTATAGCTAACAACTTTGTATTTGCCGTACTTTTATAGCGGAAGCTGCTTTTTAGTGAACGACTGCTTAAGTACCACCGTTGACTCTATATTCGCTATGCAGCTCAAACTACCTAACCGATGTTTAACAAATTGTTCATAGCTTTCAAGATCGTTAGCAATAATTTTTAGTAAATAATCATAGCTACCCGATATTACACTGCACTCTAATACATGAGGTAGCTTTTCTACCGACTGTTCAAATAAGTCTGCCGCGCTTACAGAATTTTGATTTAGCCTAATAAAAGCATATACCAATACGTTTAGTTCAAGTTTTTTAGGATTAATTGACGCGTGGTAGCCCGTAATAACATGCTCTTTTTCAAGTTTTTTGATTCGCCTTAAGCAAGGCGTATCAGACAAGCTAATCGTATTTGCTAAATCTGAAACCGATATTCTGGCATTTTCTTGTAGTGCTGTGAGTATTTGCTGATCTTTTTTATCTAACATTTATTGTTATCTATTTTTAAATTTTTAGTGATTATCACTAATTATAGACACTTTCACTTTGTTTTTTGATGATTTACGCTCGCGTTACTCTGTTAGCATTTAAATATAAAAATAATAGAGCAAAATAATGAATACACATACGGCCACATTTGATGATTGGATACGCACTGAGTTTGTAGAGATAAATACTGAATTAGAGCAGCTTTATTTGCAGCAATTCGATAAAGCAAATGTTGAAGGTGTTGGTGAGAAATTAAAGCAACAATTAAAAAGGCAAGGCAATGTATTAATTTCACACTTGTTAGCAGAAGGAAATACCGATCAAGGGTTTGATCGTGCATTTGATTTATTAGGCAATGTTGGATTATTCATGGCTGCATGTCGCCGCCATGAAATAACTGAGCCCAGTAGAGAAACTACTTCACCTTTGGTAGAGGCATCGGCATTGGCAATGCATATTGGTGCGTCGATTGGTGTAACACCGCGGTTTGCTACCGCGCATTTAACCACCCACAATAAAGCTGTTAATGGCACCTATAAGCGCTTTACTAATTTACCTGATGAAAAACTTTTTTTAGATTATAACACTCAAGGTATTTTAGCCTACAAGCGAGCAAGTGATGCCTTATTAAAGATAGTACCACTGGGTATTTCACACCCTTTGTGTGGTGAATTACTAAAGGCTGCAAAGTACGCGCTCATTAATGTAATTGAATCTAACAATGCACTTTACACACAATTAGATACAGATCGTTTTTTTAACTGCGTTCGCCCTTACTACAAACCATACCGTGTTGGTAAAGAGATTTATCGAGGTGCAAACGCAGGCGATTTTGCCGGAATTAACGTAATTGATATGTTGCTTGGTCTTTGTAGTGCGAATGAGCCAAGCTACTCACAAATGCTGGTGGATAAGTTTTTATATATGATGCCAGAAGATCAGCAAATATTAAGAGAGTCAATGCGAATACAAAGCTTTATGGATGATTTTTTACAGGCGCAGCAATATAAAAATAGCAACTGGTTTAAATCACATGGAAAGCTATTTATACAAGTATGTAAGTTACATGGTGACACAGCAATCGGACATCATAACCAATTAGTAGAAAAATTTATTGCGCAACCTTCAAAGCAAATGCACGAGCAACATTTAAGTAAAGTAACGGCAAGTGGACCGCCACTTCATGTATTACTCGATTCGTTAGAAAAGTTGAGGGATAGACGCGCAGCGGCAAAAAGGGACGATATAAAAACGCGGTTTGACGATCTCAATTCATTAAAAGAGTGGGTGAAGTAATATGCTTAAAAATGATTTTTGTATATCTGAAGGTTGCTACTTTTTAAGCCACTCCGTCGGCAGGCCACTAAAAAGTTCTCAACAGTACTTTACAGAGCACTATCTATCACCATGGCAAGATTCAAATAAAGAGCCATGGCAACAATGGTTACCTCAAATAGATGCGTTTACTTCTGCACTAGGTAAGTTATTTAATTCGCCAAGTTCACAATTTTGCCCGCAAGTTAACTTATCAAGCGGTTTAACTAAGTTAGTTATGTCGCACCCTCAATTACAACAAGCACGCTGCAAAGTGCTTATGGCACAAAGCGACTTTCCAAGTATGGGGTTTGTAATGCAAAAGGCGTTACCGCGTTGTGCAGAAATAACGTTTATTCCTGAAGAAGAAGACCTAAGCGATATAGCTGTATGGGAGCGTTATTTAACATCCGATATAGATATGGTGTTTGTAAGCCATGTTTATTCAAATACGGGGGTTCAAGCACCGATAAGCGATATTGTACTACGCAGTAAGATGACTAATAGCCTTTCAATAATTGATGTGGCGCAATCTGCTGGAGTGTTGCCTATTGATTTAACAACGCTTGATGCCGATTTCATGATTGGCTCAAGTGTTAAATGGTTGTGCGGCGGGCCAGGTGCAGCCTACTTATGGGTTAATCAAAACCAGCTGGAGCAGTGTAAGCCAAAAGATGTAGGGTGGTTTTCTCATGAAGACCCCTTTGAGTTTAATATTAACCATTTTAGTTATCATCACAGCGCGCTGAGATTTTGGGGAGGCACCCCTTCTATAGCCCCGTACGTGATTGCTGTGAATAGTATAAATTACTTTGCAGATCTGACAGTTAGAAAGGTAAGAGAGCATAATCTCGCGATGATTTCGAATATTCATCAGCATTTAAGTGAATTTGTTGTATCACCAATACAAAGCAATCAATGTAGTGGTACCGTTATTTTGTTTTTTAAGAATAAACAGCAGCAAATATTAGCAGCGCTGGGTAAAGCAAACATGAGTGTTGACGAGCGCAAATACGGAATACGAGTCTCACCGCATATTTACACAACGGAAGAAGATGTAAACGCACTTATCAATACCATAAAGCAAGCGCTTAAGGAATTTGACTAAGCAACTGCTTTCGTTGACGTAAAGCATCTATTTGTTGTTGTGTACGCGTAACCTTTGATTCATATGCGCTGGTAATTGGCGCTGTTTTTTTAGCAATGGCGTCAGCAATAGAAGAGGCGCCTAACCGGTTAGCCTGATCTTGTGTAACATAGCTGGCTTGCTTTACTTGCTCTTGGTAGGTTTTTTCTGTTTGTTTAAGTGTTAATAGTAGCTTGCTTATTTCACGTTCTATTTGCTGAACTTCTAAAAAATTGTCTACTGAACTATCGGTAACATTATTTGCTTGAGTGGGGCTTTTATAGGCTTCAATTATATTGATTTCTTTTAGTGTGATCTGTTCGGCATCTTTTGAGCAAGGTGTTTGGCTAAAGGTAGGAACACCTTTAATTACACACTTGTATACCGTTGTATTTTGTGAAAAAGAAAAAAAAGGTAGCGCTGTGCATGTAATTAACAATATGAACCTGTTCATAGCAAACCTAAAGTGGCTATCGTTTTAGTAATAATGCACTAAGTCATAGCGGGTTACAATTTGTTTAATTTTTATAAAATTTAGGCACAAAAAAACCACAGTTAAGTGGTTTATATAGTATATGGTGGAGAGGGAGGGATTCGAACCCTCGATAGAGCTACAAACTCTATACTCCCTTAGCAGGGGAGCTCCTTCGGCCACTCGGACACCTCTCCAACGCATAACCGGTTGTATTGATGATATAAAAAACCACCAACTAAAATATGGTGGAGAGATAGGGATTTGAACCCTAGATAGGCTACAAACCTATGCCGGTTTTCAAGACCGGTGCATTCGACCACTCTGCCATCTCTCCGTGACGCAGAATAATACTTAGGTGATGGGGGTGTGTAAATAGCAAAATGTCTGTTTGCCTAAAAAATAAACGTAAATACGTGTTTTTTTACAAATTAGGGGAAAATAAGGCAATTATTAATAAAATAAAGAGGTTGCAGCAAACTGTGGGAGCTAAAAAAGAGACTTTTTAGTGGTTGGGTGTTTGCTGCACCGAATAAATAACCATGGTTGGGTGATTATTTATATTGCGCTGCGCCGCCAAGTGCTAATTTTTTTCCAAGCGTATTAAGTCTAGCTAGCATTTTTGCTTTTCGGTTGGTTGGTTTAACTGCAATTTGTGTGTTTGCTGTTTGGTTTAATGTATTTATAGGGTTCATCACTTGGCTCCGGTTTAGGTCTGTTGAAAACATGCGCATTTTGCATGCAAAGTGTACAAAAATAAAACGATAAAAATTACCTGTGAGGTATTAGTTATTTTTATCTGAAGTGGTGATTGTTAATCAAATGTTTAATTGTGTTTTTTCTGTTTTTTAATTTTTATTTCACTTGGTTGTTTTTTAGTTTGTTGTTTTAAATGTATTTTTACTATTTTTGTTTTTTATTTATGCATATTCGATTGTTTTAAATGGGTAATTATTCAGATTATTTTATTTAGGTTTTAATCATTGTGTTTGTAGTGTTTTTTATTGCAGCTAGTAGTTATGTTTAGCGCAATAAAAATCGTCAATAATTTGATATTTAAAATAGTAATTGACTTAAAAATACGATTTTTTAATAGTGTGCTTCTCTAATAAATAAAAAGCGCCTGCTATGAGGCAGGCGCTTTAGTGTTAGTTACGTTTAAACGTGTCTAACTGGGGATGGAGCCTCTCAGCTTTTTGCTAAGGGCATAAATTTTGAAGCAAATTGCTTGCTGAATATTTTAGTCTTGCTTAGCCACTAAAAATTGGATGATTAAATCTTTAGTGTTATCAAAAACAGGGGGGCATATGAGTTAAATTTATGTCCATAAAACGCTGCTTTTATCTTTATTGTTTATAACGATAAATAACGAACGCAGTCTATGTTTGTATAAAGCCATAGAGTTGTTTACTTAGGCAAGTACTAACTAGACCAATGGCCCTTATTCTGAGCCGAACAACATAAACGAGAAAAAAGAGACAGAACAGATACAAAAAAGCAGCATTCAATAAAATAAAATGCTGCTGAAGGGATGTTAAATATAGTGAGTTAATTGCGGGTTATTTAACGTGTTTAAAGGTAAATAATTGATAACCTTCTAGCTCAGGAACTAACGTTACTAGCTGCTCTTCTTGTTTTGCAATTTCAGCAAAATTACCGCATAACGAATTAGCTCGTTGCTCTAAGTTGTTCGCGTGTAACTCTACTTTCTCTTCAATTTGTGCGCCCATATTTTCCATGCGTTCTTCGAATGCATCCATATCGCCGCCAGAACCTAATAACTCCGATCCAAGCGCAACCAGTATACTACCCATAGATTGCATGACTGCTGATTCAACGGCTGTTTCTATTTGTTTTTCAAACTGATGCTCAAAGTTTTCACCAAATTGGTTAAAACTTTGCTGGCCCATAACAAAGGTGCCTTCTTGATAAAACGTGTTTTCTACTTCTACGCGTATATCGTCCATTAACGATGACATATCGTCTAAGCCATTAATGTTAAAAGCATTACCAACTTCTTCCAAAGCAACACCGGCGATTTTTACGCCGTCTAATGCTATATTAGCGACTTCGGGTAGCTGTATACGTAAGCTATCAGAGTATTGAGTAAGAGCTTGGCGTTGTGAGTTATTAAGCGCTACAAACTCACCGTTTACCATTAAATCGCCATTGCTGTTGAATTGCATAGCTTGGTTTTTTGCTGTAAAAATTTCTAGTTCGTTTGGCTTGATGCGAACATCATTTTTAAACTCTACGTCGCATTGATCGTTGCTAAATGAAATTGTTGAATCATTATCGTTGTGTGCCATAGCAACAGGTGTACAGATTAATGCGCTAACTAATAGTAAATTTTTCATGTGATGACTCTATTTTTTGTTGATAACAAATAACTAATAACAAGTTTGGTGCCACTATTTTTTTATCAACAAAAGCAATGGCTTGCATTTCATACTAGGTTTAAAGGTCTGTTTAATTTTTATTATTAGACTATATTTTAGTGAAATTAACCAATGAATATAAATTTATAAAAAAAATTTATCGATACGATAAAAAACTCTCACTTTCCACAATTGCAATTTAGCGCTATTTATTCACATTAATGACATGAAGGCTATTTACTATGGCTTTGTGGCTTTACTTTGATGCTAATTTGCACAGCATATTGGTGTTAAATTTTTTAATTTACCAATTACATTAATTAAAGCGTAATTGGTCTCAAACACTTTATGGAGTGGGTTGTGGGTAAGACATTTAGTTACGATGCGCTAGATGATGATTTTGTTGAAGACGAATACGAAATGGTCGGTCGAAATCAACACGATAAAAACAAGCAAAAGGTTAAGAAAAAGTTGGAAGACTACCTTGAGCAAAAACGCTTGCGCAAAAATCTAGGCGAAGATGACTTAAGCGATTACATTGATTAAATTGCACTAGTATAAATACAATACCAATTAATAACGGCAGCTAAGTGCACAGACAAGTACGCTTAAGCCGTTGTTACATTGGCAATAAAGAGGCTAATAGCCTCTTTATTACTTTTTACTGTGTGCTTTTAGCCTTACTTAATGCTTTTTGTATAGTGAGCTCTATCTTTTCTGGCTTAGTAAAAGGGGCATAGCGCTTAATTGGTGTGCCATCGGCTGCAATTAAAAACTTAGTGAAATTCCATTTTATTTTTCGAGTTAAAAACCCCGGTAAAGCTGATTTTAAAAAGCGAAATACAGGGTGTGCATTTTTTCCATTCACATCAACTTTGTCTGTTATTAAAAAACTGACTCCGTAATTTATTAAGCACCCTTGCTCTATTTGCGACGCATCTCCAGGTTCTTGTTGGCCAAATTGATTGCACGGAAAGCCTATAATCACAAGTCCTTGACTGGCGTACTTTTCATGAAGCGCTTGTAAAGATGCGTACTGGTAGGTAAATCCGCATTTACTTGCAGTATTAACAATGAGTACAACTTTTCCCTCAAAGTCATCAAAGTTAATAGGTTGGCCTTGTAGACTTGTTGCGCTTAATTGATGAAACTTTTGCATGGTGGCTTCTTATTATTGTTGTTAGGTATACTTTAACGCGGTAAAGGTTGCACATAAAGTATAAAGTATACTCGTGACGCGAGATATGTGACCTAACGGCCTTGGTATAGTTTGAGCTAAATTTTGCGTATTGCTTATACCTAATTCCACATCCTTGTAGGTGAAAAATAATAAACAATCCTCAGACTGCTAAAACTTAACTTTAGAGGGTAATAAGCCCTAATTTAAAATTAGAAACAAACCCATACCGGCAAGTGTTGTGTAATAAATGTTATGTGTTTTATAAGCTACAATAATGGCTACAATAGCAGCACTTAAGTAAGGGTTTTGCCAATGTAGGTTTATGCCTTCGTCACCCAAAAATACAATAGGAACCCAAATAGCGGTAAGCACGGCCGGTGCACTAAAGCTTAAAAATTGCTGCATTTTAGGGCCTACTTTAAAAGGCAATGCACGGTGTAAAAATAAATAACGCGTAAAAAACGTAATGCAGGCCATGAGTAAAATAGTGGTCATCATGTTTTAGTGTCCTTTTTCGCTGTTAGCCTTGCCGTTGTATAGCCTGCACTCATTGCTAATAATGCGGAGCACACTAGCCATAATTCAAACCCTGTGCTTTTTAACCACGTAGCAGTAATACCTGCCACAATAACAGTCACTAAAGAGGCGGTATTTTTAATACCTGGAATAACTAAGGCGATAAAAGTAGCTGCAATTGCAAAGTCGAGCCCTAAGTTAGTTAAATCAGGAAGCATAGATCCTGCAACAATGCCTATTAATGTCCATATATTCCATGCGATGTAAAAACTAAAGCCTGCACTAAGCGCATAAACTAAACGCACTTTTGTACGATAAGCTTTACGGTGATGAGAAAACGCAAATAATTCATCGGTTAATACAAAGCTAACAGGTAGGCGCCATCGCATTGGTTGATCTATGACTTTGTGTCTAACAGCAAGTCCATATAAAAAATGCCGAGAGCTAATTATAAACGTGGTGAATAATATGGTAAGTAAGGGGGTGTTACCCGCCATAAGTTCAATAGCGACAAGTTGAGCTGAACCTGCAAAAACCAGTAACGACATGGCTTGTGTTTCAAGAGCTGTAAATCCATTTTGAATAGCTAAAGAGCCGCAGAGTATTCCCCATGGAATAACGGCTAAGCAAAGCGGAAGCATATCAAAAAAGCCTTTTATTATCGCTTTTTTAACTGGTTGCATAGCATTTACCTTGCTGGCTTGTAGAATGGCAGATAATGACACCTTATTATGAGGTTGATTAGCATTTTAATAATACTGTTTTTTAGAGGGTAAACACAATGACGACGATAAAAGTATGGGATGGGTTTATACGGTGTTTTCATTGGCTGTTAGTCATTAGTATTGCTGTTTTATATTTTAGTGTAGAAGAAGGCATGATTGAGCTGCATTTTGTTGCTGGGTTCTTTACTTTAGCGCTCATTGTTACGCGAATAGTATGGGGGATTGTTGGCAGCAGAACAGCAAAATTAAGTGGCTTGTTTCACTCACCTAAGGCTGTGTTACAGGGGCTTAAAAACCCGATTGACACCATTGGACACTCTGCTCCTGGCAGCTATATGGTTCTTGCTTTTTTTACGCTTATATCAACGCAATTAATTACCGGGTTGATGAGTAGCGACGGTATTTTAACTGACGGCCCGCTTGTTGAATATGTATCGAGTGATACGGTCGATTTTGCTAATTGGCTGCATCACCTTAATTTTGACATATTGCTGTATGCAATAGGCTTGCATATAGCGGCAATTGTTGTGTACAAGATTAAAGGTAAGCCTTTAGTAAAAGCAATGATTACTGGAGAAAAAGCATCAAAATCAAACAGTGTACAAAGCTCCGTAACTAAGTCGCCTTGGCTCGCGTGGGCTATATTTGCAGGCTTACTAATTGTACTCGCATTTACTTGGGGGCAAGAGCCTTTACAGTACTTATTTGGATAAATTCGCTTTAAAGTGGTCCTTAATTACTGGTTGTAAATCTCGGTTACATTCTTTTGTTTGATTGTTAGGGTGTGGGTATTTATAATTAATCCTTCCTTGGCAAGTTAGTGGTTTGCAGTATTACTTGTTATTGGTGCTTGTTGTTTATTCATAGTGAATAAACTATGTCACTCTTAAGGTGTAGCCGTGTTTATGCATACGTCGTTGGCCTGCGGGGAATGGTCAACAATTGGTTGCTTAAATCATCACACTCAATTATTTATTGGTGATGTGGTGAAAGTAACTTTTTATGACATGCAAGGAGAGCTAATTAGCTTATCGTTTGATTTTAAAATTACTTCATTTGAACAAGGGGAGCCCCACGCTTGGCCGCGTTTGATAGCAGAATACATTAATGTTCACATTCCTTTGGTTAGTGCAGGAAAAATGACTGAACACGGTTTAGTAGTCGCTTATCGGAATAATAAAATCTTTGCATTGCAAAGTAGCGGTATATGCAAAGCGCATATTGATTTTCATTGTATTGCAAAATGCGACGATCGTGACATGAGTACTCAACGTTTGTATGAGTATGTTTACCCTGAGCATAGTGAACGCTATAACGCAGGTACTAAGGTGTTACAGCCTAAAGATGGTTGCATATATCAATGTAGGCCTTGGCCTTTTAACGAGTTTTGTCGAAAAGCAAAGGATACACATTCAATATTTGAACCAGGGATAGGTAAAAGTTGGGCTATGGCTTGGCTGCAATTATAAATTAGTTAATTACATGTTTCTTCCCATAGGTATTACAGGTTTAGGAATAAATCGGTTGCCTTTAAGCCCACTCAACTATTGAGTGGGCTTTTTTATTTTTATGATAAACTGCGAGCATTATTACTTCTTTAATTTGGTTTATTTGTGCCTAGTCCAGACTACTCTTTAAGCTTGCTGCCTCATTTCCCTGTTGCTGAAAAACAGCCCCATACATTAACTACACATAATAAAAAAAGAACCGACCATTACTATTGGATGCGTGATGATGAGCGCAAAAATGAAAAAGTACTCGCACATTTACAAGCCGAAAATAACTATTGCGATGAGCAATTAGCATGTATTAAACCCTTGCAAAATACCTTATTCGAAGAGTTAAAAGCGCGTATTGTAAAAGACGACAATTCCGTGCCCGTCAAAGATGGAAAATACTGGTATCACTCTGAAGTGCGCGGTGACGATGAATATGCGCGTCATTATCGTAGCACAAGTATTAAAGCTGAAAATAAAGCCCTTTTGCTAGATGTAAACGAACTTGCACAAGATTTTGAATTTTTTGACCTTGGGGAAGTTGCATTAAGCCCTAATGAGCAGCTTATGGCATATTCACAAGATACTGAGGGTCGCCGTATTTATAACGTTCGTTTTAAAAATATATCAACAGGTGAAATGCTCACTGATGAGCTTGAAAATACAGAAGGGCAAGTTGTTTGGGCAAACGACAATAAAACCGTTTTTTATGTTAAAAAAGATCTGCAAACTTTATTAGGGTACCAAGTATTTAGGCATGAGCTGGGAAGTGCGCAAAGCCAAGATGTGTTGGTGTATGAAGAACACGACAGCAGCTTTTTTATGGGACTGGGTAAAAGCCGAGATGAAGCGCTAATTATAATTGATTTGGCATCTACTGAGTCCAACGACACATGGGTGCTTGATGCCAATAATCCGCAAGGTCAATTTAGCGCACTCATGCAAAGAGAAGAGGGCCATGAGTTTGATGTCGATAAGTTAGGTGACACATTTTATATTGTCACGAACTGGCAAGCTAAAAACTTTAGATTGATGACTGCAACCGAGCAGACCATTGCAGATAAAACTCAGTGGCAAGAGCATACAGCCCACAGGGAACATGTATTACTTGAAGGCGTTGAGCTTTTTAATGATTTTTTAGTCCTCAGCGAACGAGAGCAAGGACAAGCACGTTTTGTTGTAGTAAATAAAGAAGGCAAGCGTATGGCGCTTGAGTTCGACGATCCTTGCTATTACGCTGCTGTTGCAATGAACCCAGAGCCCAATGTTAAAACGGCGCGCATTTATTACTCAAGCTTAACCACTCCAGGTTCTTTGTACGATGTTGACCTTATAACGGGTGAAAAAACATTGCTTAAACAGCAAAAGGTATTAGGTGACTTTAAAGCCACAGATTATAAGTCTGAGCGGCTGATGATTACTTCGCGTGATGGCGTCAAAATACCTGCTTCTGTTGTATACCGAAAAGATAGTTTTAAAAAAGATGGCACCAACCCATTATTTCAATATGGGTATGGGGCTTATGGTTACACCATTGATCCGAGCTTCTCTAGCACGTCGCTCAGCTTACTTGACCGTGGTTTTGTTTATGTCATTGCACATGTGCGTGGTTCCGAAATGCTAGGCCGCAATTGGTATGAGCAAGGTAAAAAAACACATAAACAAAATAGTTTTAGTGATTTTATCGACGTAACAAAAGCGCTGATTGAACAAAAATACTGTGATAGCAGCAAAGTATTTGCATCCGGTGGTAGTGCGGGTGGCTTGCTTATGGGGGCGGTGCTGAATCAAGCTCCACAGTTATATTGTGGTGTAGGGTGTCATGTGCCATTTTTAGATGTACTCACCACTATGTTGGACGAGAGTATTCCACTGACCACCAATGAGTACGATGAATGGGGAAACCCAAACGATCCACAGTTTTATAATGTAATAGATGCGTATTCGCCTTATGACAATATAAGCGCACAAAATTATCCTAATATATTAGTCACTACCGGCCTACATGATTCGCAAGTGCAGTACTGGGAGCCCATGAAGTGGGTTGCTAAAATGCGAGAATACAAAACAGATAATAATATATTGGTATTTAAAACCGATATGGACGCAGGTCATGGCGGCGCATCTGGACGCTTTAAAAGCTTGGAAGAAAAAGCACTTGAAATGGCATTTTTTATTGCGCTGGTTGAATGATACATTTTGTTAAATAAACAAAAAAGCCTCAGTGGTAGCTGAGGCTTTCAAAATCAGAATAACGTTTAGCTTAATCCAAGTAAGCTTTTAGCATCCAAACTAGTTTTTCTTGTTCAGAGATGTAGTCTCCCATTAATGATGCTGTACCTTCATCGCCTGCATCACCTGCTTGGTTTAAAATCTCACGTTGCTTTTTAATTAATGTACTGTAGCCCGCTAATATATTTTCTACGGCAGTAACACCATCACTTATGCCTTTTGCTTCTTTTATTTCACTTACTTCAAGGTAATCTGAAAATGCATGTAACGGCGCGCCATCGAGCGTTAAAATACGCTCTGCAATCTCGTCTACTTTCAAAAGTAACAGGTTATAAATTTCTTCAAACTTAACGTGTAATTCAAAAAAGTTACGGCCTTTGATGTTCCAGTGAAAACCACGAGCATTCATATACTGTATTTGGTAGCTGCTCAGTAAAGTATTAAGTGATTTTACAATGTCGTCGCTTTTTGCGCTGTTTAAACCAATTGCATTTACATGTGACATAACTTGCTCCTTAAGAACCGTTTGTTTGTTAACTTGAGTAAAGTATTACTTTTTTAGTTAGATTAGTAAAACTGTTTATATCTATGGAGTTAATAGTTAAAACCTATTAAATGACTGGTACATAAGTTTTGTTTGCTCTATACAGACATGGGGTCTAATTATTAAAATTCACCTCAGTTTTTTAAGGTGGTTTATTGGCTAAAATACGATCTAAAACAAGCTTAGAAGGTGTTATTAAATTTGTTAATTTATTTTTTGATTTAGGTCAAAAATCACTCTTTTTGAAAGCGCATAATAATGGTGCTGAATTAATTAGGAGAGTGAACATGTACGCAAAAACAGGCAAACAAAATAAAGCAGAGTTAATTGTGGTATGTATTGCGCTGGTGGCATTTGTGCTCGGTTTGGTAGCTCATTTAGCGGGTGCAAGTATCGCTAACTCAGACGTGTTTGGTTATATAGCTGCGCCAATTCCATTGGTGCTTGGGGTTATTGTTTTACTAAGTTATAAAATAGCTGAGGCAGCAGAAGATTAACTGCCTTCGCCTAAACACTTTAAAATATAATCGACCACTTCACGTGAGTAAATCATACTGGTATGGCTTAAGTGAAACACTTTGTGTTCTGCCATACCTTTTAGTTTAGTTTCATCAAGAAGAACCGTGCCGTCTGACTTGCTACCCTTTACAATAAGAGGCATTAAGCCGATTGGTAGGTCGCCAGCAATACTATAAAGCTTTGCTTTAAATGGCCAGTTACCATTTTGTGTGAGTAAAAACTCAACGCTATTTTTTAAAAAAGCTTCAAACCCTTTTTGTTTCATTTTTTGTGCAATGTGACTGCCTTGATGGGGAGTACCAAGCGTTACTACTTTTGTAACGAATTGGCTGGCGCTTGAGTTAGCTTCTAAGTAAGCTCTAGCCACTAACCCACCCATAGAGTGGCATACTAAAGCAGTGGGCTCATTACCAATAAACTCATCTATTTGTTTAAAAATAGCATCACGATTTGGGTCAAGAGTATTGTATGTAAGGTTTAACACGTTAACGCCTGAGCTCTCTAACCTAGAGCAAAGGGGGCGCATAACAAAGCCAGACATATACAAGCCATGTAAAACAATAACGTGTTTAACTTTCATATAACCCCTAAAGCAACTGCAATTACATTAATTGCTGTGGTTTTATCTCAATATTTGTATTATCAGTGTTAACCCATACCTCACCATCTTGAATGGTAACTGTAAGCTGTATGTTGCGATCAACTAGGTCTGCAAGTGCCTGTGTTGCTGCATAGTCTAAACTAAAAATACTTAAATTTTTAAATTCGTACAATTTTGGTTGGTGTTTTTGCCACCATATAGCCTGGTTGTTTTCACCGTAGGTATAAAGGATAACTTTTTTAGATTTATTGCAGGCTTTTTTAAGGCGCTTTTCGTCAGGTAAGCCTAGCTCAATCCAAAGCTCTACTTCTTCACTGTAATTAACGTGCCAAAGCTCTGGCTCGTCATCAGCACTTAACCCTTTGGTAAACTCTAAACCATCACAATAGTTAAGTGCAAACGCAAGCAGGCGAATCATTAACCGCTGGTCAGTTTCCGATGGATGCTGAGCCAGAGTTAAATTTGTGTCTTGATAAACATGGCGATCCATATCGCTAAGCGATAATTGTGCCTTCATAATGGTTGATTTAAGAGCCATAACAACTAATCTAAAAATATTTTCGCCAGTATAGCGCAATTAAATGAATTGCCAGTTAAAATAGCGCTTAAATATACGTTAGGAGTTAAAAATGGCTATCCAGTGGTTCCCTGGGCACATGAATAAAGCCCGAAATGAAATTAAAGAAATAATGCCACAAATGGATGTGATCATTGAAGTGCTTGACGCACGCATTCCTTATAGTAGCGAAAATCCAATGGTGACAACCCTTCGTGAAGGCAAACCGGTCATCAAAATTTTAAATAAGGCTGATTTAGCCGATCCTAAAATGACTCAAGTATGGAGAGACTACTTTGAGCAAGAAAGTGGTGTTAAAGCCATTGCGTTTGGTCATGATAAAGCCGCTGAAGTACACCGTATTAATGAGCTTTGTAAAAAGTTAGTGCCGCATAAAGTGGGTGCCGATAAGCAAATAAAAGCTATGATCATGGGTATTCCAAACGTGGGTAAATCTACATTAATTAATGTATTAGCTGGTCGTATAGTGGCAAAAACGGGTAATGAACCTGCGGTTACCAAGGCGCAGCAGCGCATTAAGCTTGAAGACGGCATTATGCTATACGATACGCCAGGGATGCTTTGGCCAAAAGTAGAGAACGAAAATTCAGGTTATCGTTTAGGTGCAACGGGTGCAATACGCGACACTGCACTTGAGTACGAAGAAGTTGCTAGTTACACCGCTGAATACCTATTACATGCTTACCCTGAACTACTAAAAGCGCGCTATAAGTTAAACGAATTGCCAGAAAGCGATTGGGAATTTGTGGAAATGGCGGGTAAAAAGCGTGGTTGTATTCGTGGTGGTAATCAAATAGACACGTATAAAATGTCTGAAATACTCATTAACGAACTTCGAGATGGCATTATTGGTCGCATTACCATGGAAACACCAGCCATGCGTGAAGAAGAAGAAATAATGGTTGCCGGATTACGCGCCGCTGCAGAAGCTAAAAAAGCTGCTAAAGAAGAAGAGAAAAAACAGCGCCGTGCACGCGCACGAAAAAACCGCCGTTAAATTGTGAGCTTATGTGAGTATGTTGCTCACTAAACTTCAGACATAAAAAAAGCCCGTAAGGGCTTTTTTAGTTTCATATCTACCGTCACCGATATGAGCAATGTAGCAAGTAAAATAGTAGGGCGGTTACTTATCATCAACATCAAGGGGCGTTGCGGTTAATAACAAGTAACCATAGCTGTTAACGTGCGCCACACGTTGTTTCAGGGTCGAGAAACAAGTTATTCATTCCGTTACAAAGCTGTATGTTCTGCCTTGTTGATAGTGATTATCAATTAGATCTAAGTGTCTGTCAACACTCAAATGCAAATAATTATCATTATCTTGATGTGCGTTTTTTATTCTCTTTTAAATCGGTATGTTAGCGTTAAATAACTACTCTTTTTTATTTTCACTTAAGCGTAAATTTATTTTATCAACTAGCACTTCATCGAGCTTATTAAACCTGCTAACAATAAGTAAAAAATCACTTCCATCTGTTTTTATTACTTTAATAGTGGTGTTATCTAGTTCAGTTTTACCGTATGAGGTTTCTATTTTATCAATGTCATTAAAGTGACTAAGGTCTGACTCAAGCTTTCCAGCATCGTTTTTATAGTAGCTAAAAATATAATTATCAGTTATTCCGTTTCCATCGTCTCGATAGTCAAACATGGCATCACTATAAAAATAGAGAACGTCTTCATTTTCTGGTGTTAGGCGGTTACGTTTTAAAAAGTGAGTTTGATAAGCCCATAACTTTTCGCCTTTTATTATAGCGCTACCAGGTAAAATATTAGCTTCTTGAAGTACACCGAAGAGTAATATTGGCGAAAGCGCCAGAGACATAAAGCACTGTCTGACTCGCCAGTAAGAGTTGTAATGCAAAGCTTTTTGGTTGGTGTTTGCGTGCTCTATGTAACTCACTAATGGAAGCCATAGGAAAGGCATAACCAGCAATGCGATAGTGGCGTATTCTTCCATGCGGTAAACCAATGTGGTTGCAAGTACTAATAAAAATAAAACAGCAGCCCCCCAGCTTGGGATTATTTTACTTTTACTTGATTGCAATTCACTGTGTTGCTTCAGTACTTGATAAAGGGGGTAATACCATAAAATGGCGAAAATACCGCGGGCAATAGGCATTATATTGGCATTGCTGTGCTGCTTTATAGCTTTAAAGTTACGGTAGCACCAATAGTTAATATAAATACCTAAGCTTAAAATGCTGTAAATAATAAACTTGCTAACCGATACAGCGTAAAATGGGTTATTTTCAAAAGTAGGGCGCTTTGCCGACTCGAGTCGCCAGTCTGCAATAAAGAAAATAAATAATAAAAGGTAACCGGCAAGTGCGTATTTAAGCCAGTTACCTCCAAGGTTATCGAGTATGTCGGCCGTTGTTTGAGGCGCCTCGGTTGTGTTTGCGTACTTTAAAATTGAGTAGTGCGTGGCTGAAATAAGTTTGTTTCGTTGCGCTAGGTAGTCGCTGATTTTATCAGCGGGAATATAGTCTTTCTTTGCGTAAAAATGATAGCTTAGCGTTAAAACATTATCATTAAAGCTAACGGATGTTTTTAAATAAAAGTAGTCGTTATCAATCTCGTCTTGGCTATTGTCAAACGCCCAGTTTTTTTCAGTAAAATGAAGTTTTATGCTGGTGTCAATTATATTGGGGTATTCAAAATAAAGTGGGTCTGTGCGATTAGTTTGCTTTGGCTCGTAAACACTGTTTTGTATTTCAGAGGCGTAAAAATCAGCTTCATATCCGTCACTGGTTTTTTCCCAAAATTGGCTAATAAGGTACGACTCGCTAGTGATAAACTGACCTGTTTGTTGGTCTTCACTTACCGCCATGGGTTTATCGATTTTGAGCTCGTCAAAAAAACCTTGGTAGTATTCAAGGTATGATTTTGCAACGCTGTCTAGCCCGTTGCGCGCTAAATTACTTCTGCGATTAATAGCCTGAAACTCGGCATAAGAATATTCGGTAGTAAATAGGACCGGTTCTTTTACTGTTTTAGGAATATAAAATTGATCGTTTACTGTTACCTTTTTATGCACAGGAGTTTGTGCCATAGGCGTTAATGTATTTTCGCCATTTTTTATAATAAGTGCGTATCCGTAATCGGGCTGCGCTAAATAGGGAAGTGTACCTCGTTGATAACTAATGGTTGGATCCAGCCAATAGCGTTTGCCTTTGTACTCAAGAGTTACAATTACGTGGTTAAAAACGCTTGCTGTGGCCGGTAGTTCTATTAAGCGCTTCGTTTCTTCTGTATCTACAAGAGCAGGGTATGCCTCTATTTTCATCGCTTCTAATAATGAAATGAGTAGAGTTGTTTTATCTTTACAGTCACCATAACGTAGAGATAGCGTTTCTGAGGCAGGTGTTGGCTGATGAGAATTGGTGCCCATTTCTAAACCTAAATAGCGTATTTCGTCTTGGCTAAAGCGTAATGCTGCGGCAATCCTATCGGATGTATTGGTATGCTGTGCCTGTATAGATTGCGCTATGGCGTTAATACTACTGGGTGTTTCGATTGCTGACTCATAAAGTGGTAATGCCCAATTAACAACTTCGTCCCAACTATTATATTCAGAGAGATAAACTTGCATGTATGGGTTGTACCAGGTGGGTGTTTCAGAGTCTTGCGTGAGTAAAGGGGCTTCGAACTCTGATATAGAGTAGTCCGTACCGTATTGGTTTTCAGTCTGTTTTGTTTCGGCAGTGCCATTTATGGTTTTTATATTAAGAGGTGTTTTTTTACCCCATAAAACACGCATATACTGTTGCACTACGGGCACTGTCCACCTTAGTGTGCGCCGAGTACTAAATTTATTGGCATAGATAGGATTACTGCCGGTAACACTGTAGCTATAATCGAGCATATCTCCGCTTCGCATATCGTCAACAATGATATTTAAAGAACGCCTTCCGTTATAAATTTTATCAGCTAATTCAGGCTCGCTCTGGATAACAGATAACCTTGCAGTTGAAAGCTTATCTATGTGCTTACCATCTCTAATTATGGAGAGTGTGTGTAATGTTAGGGTCTGATAGCTTGGGTCAAAATCGAGGCTTAACTGGCTTATATAGTCAACGCCACTTTGATTAAGTGCTTGCATTACTAGGCGTGTGTATCGTTGTTGCTTTTGACGTTCAGGAACATAAGTTTGGTTGTCGAGTAATAGGTATAGTGTGCCATCGCGCACTTTTGCCATATCACTTTTTTGGGGCTGTTTTACGTCATGTAGGGTGACCCAATTACCAGGTGCATCTATTTTATATTGCGTAGCATAAGCTGGTGCATTACATAGAAATAAAACACATGTTAGTAGCCAATAAAGAGGGTAAAGAAATGTCCGTTTCATTTTTAATTCTTATTATTTGTTATTAATGCATACCACTTATAGGTTTATATAGTGGCCTATTTTTAATCGATATTATCATACAGATTGAATCGTGAAGAGCTTTAGTAATGCGTTATTTTTAAATACTCGCCTGCTTTAACTTTAATTAAATAAACCTTTCTTCAATGTGTTTATGGGAGAATTTACGACTATTTATTTATACCTTAAAGGGCGCAGCTGCAGTAAAAATTATTAAACATAACAATATGCTCGATATCAATAAGGCCTTTTAAGTTACCGATACAAAATTAAAAAGCATTATTTAAAATGCAGTGTTTATGAAATAAAGCCTAACGTTTTTATTGGTTTATATAATAAACAGCGTGTTGTACCGTTAATATATTCTCTTTGTAAAAAAAATATAGTGAATTGATTGCATTTTAAGCGACTTCTATGGTGATGTTCGCTTTAAGTAATGCTATACTCCCGCCGAATAATTTATCGACTTTATTAAGAGTAAAATAATGGCAGATTTATCGAAGTACAGAAACATTGGTATTTTCGCGCACGTTGATGCGGGTAAAACCACGACTACTGAGCGTATCCTGAAGCTTACAGGTACTATCCACAAAACAGGTGAGGTTCATGATGGTGAATCTACTACCGATTTCATGGATCAAGAAGCTGAGCGCGGTATTACTATCCAGTCTGCGGCAGTAAGCTGTTTCTGGAAAGATCACCGTTTCAACGTTATCGATACTCCTGGACACGTTGACTTCACAGTTGAAGTTTACCGTTCACTTAAAGTATTAGATGGCGGTGTTGGTGTATTCTGTGGTTCTGGTGGTGTTGAGCCACAATCAGAAACTAACTGGCGCTACGCGAACGAATCAGAAGTTGCACGTATTATTTTCGTAAATAAATTAGACCGTATGGGTGCTGATTTTTACCGTGTAACTGAGCAAGTACGTAAAGTACTTGGTGCAGTACCATTAATCATGACTTTACCAATCGGTATTGAAGATGATTTTGTTGGTGTTGTAGACGTATTAGAGAAAAAAGCATACGTTTGGGATGACACTGGTCTTCCTGAAAACTACGAAATCACAGACGTTCCTGCAGACATGGTAGAAAAAACTGAAGAATACCATGAAATGCTTATCGAAACTGCTGTAGAGCAAGACGATGACCTAATGGAAGCGTACATGGAAGGTGAAGTACCTTCTGTTGAAGATATCAAACGTTGTATCCGTAAAGGTACTCGTGACCTTGCGTTCTTCCCAACGTTCTGTGGTTCTGCATTTAAAAACAAAGGTGTTCAACTTGTACTTGACGCTGTTGTTGATTACTTACCTGCTCCTACAGAAGTTGATCCTCAACCTCTTATGGATGAAGAAGGTAATGAAAACGGCGAGTTTGCAATTGTTTCTGCAGACGAACCTTTCAAAGCGCTTGCATTCAAAATCATGGATGACCGCTTTGGTGCATTAACATTCGTACGTATCTACTCTGGTAAGCTTAACAAGGGTGACACTATCCTTAATGCGTTTACTGGTAAAACAGAACGTGTTGGCCGCATGGTAGAAATGCAAGCTGACGAGCGTAAAGAGCTTACTTCAGCGCAAGCGGGCGATATCATCGCTATCGTTGGTATGAAGAACGTGCAAACTGGTCACACTCTTTGTGATCCCAAGCACCCAGTAACACTTGAACCAATGGTATTCCCAACGCCAGTAATCTCGATTGCTGTACAGCCTAAAGATAAAGGCGGTAATGAGAAAATGGGTGTTGCTATCGGTAAAATGGTTGCAGAAGATCCATCTTTCCAAGTTGAGACTGATGAAGATTCAGGCGAAACTATCCTTAAAGGTATGGGTGAGCTTCACTTAGATATCAAAGTAGATATCCTTAAGCGTACTTACGGTGTAGACCTTATTGTTGGTCAACCACAGGTTGCTTACCGTGAAACTATCACTCGTGAAATCGAAGATAGCTACACGCATAAGAAACAATCTGGTGGTTCTGGTCAGTTCGGTAAAATTGATTACCGCATCAAGCCAGGCGAAGTGGGTTCAGGCTTCACGTTCACATCATCAGTTGTTGGTGGTAACGTACCTAAAGAATTCTGGCCTGCAGTTGAGAAAGGCTTTAAATCAATGATGCAAGAGGGTGTGCTAGCTGGCTTCCCTGTACTTGACGTTGAAGTAGAACTTTTCGACGGTGGCTTCCACGCCGTGGATTCATCTGCAATCGCATTCGAAATCGCTGCTAAAGGCGCTTTCCGTCAATCGATCCCTAAAGCGGGCGCACAACTTCTTGAGCCAATCATGAAAGTTGACGTGTTCACTCCAGAAGATCACGTTGGTGACGTAATCGGTGACCTTAACCGTCGTCGTGGTATGCTAAGCGACCAAGAAGCTGGTTTAACTGGCGTTCGCATTAAAGCTGACGTTCCGTTATCAGAAATGTTTGGTTACATCGGTTCACTACGTACAATGACATCAGGTCGTGGTCAGTTCTCTATGGAGTTCTCACACTACGCACCTTGTCCAGCTAACGTATCTGAAACGGTAATCGCTGCAGAAAAAGAGAAAAAAGCTGCTAAGTAATTAGCCTTTTAAACTCTAAAAAAACCCGCACATGTTGCGGGTTTTTTATTGGTTAAAATTTTTTCTAGCTTCTGTGAAATCTATAGTTAGCATATATTTTAAGCATAAAAAAAGGAGCGCTAAGCGCTCCTTTTTAGTGTGATGGTACGGTTAATTAAACCTTCTAATTAACTTTGCTTTGAGGGTTTTGATTTTTAGCTTACGAACACGATGAAAACGTTGTACTGGCATTGTTGTTAATTGCTCTGCTGGTAGTACTGGCAAAGCTTCAGGGTATTGTCCTTTGCTTGGTACTGATACTGTTTGTAAATGTACTTTAAGTGCAGCGAGTGTTTTGCTGTTATCGACTTCACTAGGGCATATAAATATACCTAGTTTTCTGAGCGCTAAGCCAAACTTAATACTACTCGAGTAACGAACAATGGGAGCTGCAAGTATCAGCCCTAATAAAATAGGTGATAACCACCAGAAAAATACAGGGGTAAAGTAATAAGCAACCCCGCCCCAAACAACTGCAACTACGGTTGAAAATAGTGTATAGCCAAAGGCTTCTTTCCACGACACCATGCGGCCTTCTCGCGGTTGAGCATCCCACGTTACTTTTTTACCTAAAAATACACATACTACAAAGTAAGCATGAAAAACCATCATCAGCGGTGCCACAATAACGGCAAACAAAGTTTCAATAATTGAACCAGCTATGAGTTTAATTGACCCACCAAAACGCTTATTTCTGTGGACTAGGGTAACAATGACCCCCATTAACTTAGGCATTAATAAAATAATAATGGTTAAATAAAGTAATGAGTCAATTAAATCTGTTTTAGCTATTTGCCATGTAGGAAATAACTGATAAGCACGATTAAAATAGACATCACTGTTTAATGCGCGGGTAACTGCATCAATAGTACTTAATGCGAGCATTGATAGCCAAATAAGCGACGATATATATGCTGTGGCACCCAGTAAAAAATGAAACTTACTCATAAGCTTTAATTTATTTGATGACAATAAACCAAGGTGTTGAATATTGCCTTGTACCCAGCGCCTATCACGAATTGCGTAATCTAATATATTGCTTGGAACTTCTTCATAGCTACCTTCAATTTCAGATAACAACAATACATCCCAATCTGCTGAGTGAAGTAAAGAAGCTTCAACAAAGTCGTGGCTGAGAATTTCACCACCAAAGGGGGCATTCCCTTTTAACGTAGGTAAGCCACAACATTTAATGAAGGCATCGACCCTTATAATTGCGTTATGTCCCCAGTAGTTAGCTTGATCGGTTTGCCAAAAAGCAGAGCCAGTAGCTAGCATGGGGCTGTAGAGTACCGATGCGAATTGTAAAAAGCGACCAAAAAAAGTATCTTGGCGAACCGGAATAGGGATTGTCTGAATAAGACCTGCTTGTGGGTTATTTAGCATGCTAGTTGTTAGCTCAAGCATACACTTGCCAGTCATTATACTGTCTGCATCGAGTACAATCATATGATCGTATTTACTACCCCAGCGTTCACAAAAATCCGTTAGGTTGCCTACTTTGCGGTGTTTATTGTCTTCACGGCGGCGATAAAAAATATGTTTGGCAGTATCTCCTAAGCGCTCGCACATTGCGTGCCATGCATTGAGTTCATTCTCGGCTATCTGCGGGTCTTGTGTATCGCTTAGTAAGTAAAAGTCAAAGTGTTCGAGCTGTCCGGTCTCTTTAAGCGACGCTAGACTTACTTCAAAACCAGCAATTACACGGTGGGTGTCTTCGTTGTAAATAGGCATTACAACCGCTGTTTTTTGCTTAGCAATAGCTTGGGCGTGGATCGCGATTGGTTTTATGCGCTTTAAGGTAAGTGGATCGATACGAAATAGCTGTAATACAAACCCTATTGTGCCACTACAAAATGCCGTTACTATCCATGCAAATGTAATAGAAAATAAGACAAGTAGTGCATACTCAAGCAACGTCATGCCGTTTGAGTTAAGTATGTCGAACATGATTGATATGCCATAGCCTGATATGAATATAGCGGCAATTGCAAAAAGCCATACACGAGCTGTTTTAAATGGCATTGTCGTTCCCTTTTTTTGCTTACTTAATGTCATTTGGATACCAAACATAGCTCCATACCTCACTAATGTCTTTGTCACGTAGTTTTAACGATAAGCGCATATCGACGGGTTTGTCGTCTTGTGGTGCAATTTTAAAAGCAACACGCCAGCCGTACCCTTCAGGCAGCTTTTGAACGGATACATCACTTACTTCACCCGTAGTTAGCTGAATATCTGCATTTAACTTAAGTTGTTCAGAGAGAGCATTTAGAGCAGGGCCTGAAAAATCAACAGTGAATTGACGATGACTTTGTGGTGGCGGGTTATCTTCACCGGGCAATGCCGCGCTGCCGATACGAGTACGAACTACATGTGCTTTTTCATGTTTGTTTAAACTGCTATTAAACGTACTCATTTTGTAGCTAAGTTTTAATGAATCACCTGCTTTGAAGGGGTTTTCTGGTACCCAGTAGCTAACAATGTTGTCGTTTGTTTCGGTATCTGTTGGAATTTCTACTAGCTCAACACGGCCATTGCCCCATTCACCCTGAGGTTCAATCCACAGGCTTGGGCGATCATGGTAATGTGCTTCTATATCAAAATAGTTATTAAAGTCACGGTCGCGTTGCGCAAGCCCAAAACCTTTAGGGTTTTCGTACGCAAATGACGTAACACTCAGTTGCGATGGATTATTCAGTGGGCGCCATACCCACTTGTCATCCTGTGATTGAGTTAACAAACCATCAGAGTCATGCACCTCAGGACGATAATCATCAAAAAATTTTGTGCTATTTTCACCATGATAAAACATGCTTGTTAGTGGTGCGATGCCTAACTTTTTCACGTCTTTACGGGCAAATATTTGCATGTCTATTTTAACGGTTGTGTTGGTAGTAGGGTCAATATTAAATTTATAAGCGCCTGATACTGATGGGCTATCAAGTAATGCAAACAGTACAATGTTAGTCTGTTCTGCTGTCGGTTTTACTAGCCAAAACTCTTTAAACATAGGGAACTCTTCGCCAGATGCTAGCGCTGTATCAATTGCTAATCCGCGAGCTGAAAGGCCATAAACTTGGTTTGGACCTACAACACGAAAATAAGAAGCACCTTGAAACACCATAATCTCATCTTTATAAGTATTAGTATTTAAAGGGTAGTGAAGCCTAAAACCTGCATGGCCAAGCTGTGTATTGGTTGTGCTTTTAGTTAACTCATCTTTTAGCGGTGCAGCCGTTCCATCGTAATTATAAAAGTCAGTATTAAAGGGAAGTCTGCTGTGTTTTGAGTCGCTATCAACAGTATTTATTGTCACCGGTGTTTTGTATAAAAAACCAGGATGAAATAGCTGTAATTCATACAAACCATCATCTTTCCAAACAGCTTGATCTTGCTTAAAACGAATGGAGCGGTAATCTTGATAATTAATGTTATTTAGTGCATCAAGTTCAATATTGTTTGGCGCCTTATAGTCTTCACTGGCTAATTTTTTTGCACGTGCGCTGATAACATCAAATAAACTACTTTGTGAAATAGAGGCTTTGGTGGTACTTGCTAATGCTTGGTTACTAACTGCAAATGTTGAAAGTGCAATAAATAAACCCAAAATCGATTTAGTATGAGACTGCCATCGTGTTGTTAATTTGATAAGTTGCTTCATTTTTTCTTCCTTTATGAAAACGGCTAGGTCACATTTAAAAGTGATTTTTTTACTTAATGGGTAAGCCTAAATTAATCTATGAATTTGATGTTAAGTACTGAAGTTACGAGGTTTGTAAAGTTACATTTAATAAAAAATGAACTACCTAACGCAAAAGATATTAAGGGGGGATAGCTGAAGCTTGTCTGAATTATTTTTACAGAGGAATAAAAAAAGCCGCGAATGCGGCTTTTTATTTCTTACTTTAAGCTAATTATTTCTTTTTAAAGCGACGCACTATAGAAAGTGGTGCTAAAAGAAGAGATAACCAAAGCAATGAGCCAGCATCGTTATCATCATCTGAACGCAAGTTATTTACCTTCACAGCAACTTTTTCAGCTTTTGATACGTTACCAACGCTATCTTCAACTTGTACAGTAAACGTAATGCGGTTTTCAAATTCATAATCAATTTCACCAGCAACAATTAGCTGACCTTGATCATTAATTGACACACTATCGTTTTCAGACACGATAAATTTAACAACAGGTGAATCTTCAGGGTTAGGATCTGAGTAATCAAGCATGCCAATAACAGTACCTACAGCGCTGTTTTCATCAATAGAGAATACTTGATCTGGGGCAACCACAGGAGTCTGTTCTTCTGGTGTAAGCACAACTTCAGATTTGATATCAACAATCACAGGGTCATGATCAGACGCGCGGTATGCACTTTCTGAGTAAAGAGTAGACTGATGCCCTTCGCTCTTAAACTCTACATTGTAATCAAGTACGATAGGCTCATCGGCATTAATGTGCCAATCTTTAGCAGCCACTACTTTACTAAGTAAAGACTCAGTCGCCACAGCATGGTCAAGGCTACCAGCGCGGCCTGAGAAGCTGTAAGAGTAAGCTAATGTATTACCATCAAGCTCAGCAACAACATTTTTGTAGCCTTTTTCGTCAAATTTGCGAATTGGATCTTCCATCGCGTAGGCGTTCATATCACCCACTAAGATAATATCTTCGTCGTCTACACCTGTTGGTTTGCTGTCTAACCAATCAGCAAATGCGCTTGCACCTTCTGTACGGATTTCATTCCAACATGCTTGACCATCGTTTTGATCTTCATTAGCGCCACTTGCACTACCACAACCGCCTTTTGATTTTAAGTGCGCTACAGCAACAGTAAATACTTCTTGCGACTCTAACGATTTAAAGCTTTGTGCGATAGGTGTACGGTTGCTGAAATCAAATGGTGCTGCGGTAGTAATAGCAGCAGACCCTACTTCTTCAACTTTGTTTGCGCGGTAAATAAGTGCTGTTGTAATTGCGTCAGTACCTACTTGGTTAACATTAAAGTCTACAAAAGCATATTCGTTAGCACTGTCAGCATCATTTAGTGCGTTTACTAAACTTGCAATTGCACTAAACTCACCAAAGCCATCGTTTTCAATTTCCATTAAACCAACAACGTCAGCTTGCATTGCGCTAATTGCACTTACTAACTTAGCTTCTTGGCGAACCAACTCTTCAAGTGAGTCAGCACCGCGGCTGGTTGGGAAACCAGCGCCTTGGCCGTCACCGTTGAAGTAGTTTAGAGCGTTAAAGCTTGCAACACGTAAGTCTGCTTCAGGATTTAGTTCCGGTGCGTCTTCACGTGGATTAGTTGCAATAAACTGCGGTGCAACTGTTGGGTGAATACGGTATGTGCTAAAGCTATACGCTAATGCGCCTGTTACGCTGTTCACACTATCGCCTGTACGTAATGTGTTTTCTGCTGATAAACCTGGGGTCGGGTAAGCAGTAGGATCTGAGTTTTGAACAGTTGAACCGTCATCAACTAAGATTTTTTTAGTTAGGTTTTCTACTTCAACAGCGTTAGCTGCATCGCCAGGCATAGCAACTTGTGTGCCTTGGTATAAACGTTCTGTTGCAAGCTCAACTTCACCGTAACGGCCTAAACCAAAGTTATTTGTTACAACTAACTCTTGGTCTAAAGTAACCAGCATGCCTTCAAAGGCTTCTAAATCATCTTGGCTTGCTAAAGGTAAAGAAATTTTAGTGGCGCTTACTGATTGACCCGTTGCACATACCGCAACTTGAACAACATCAGAAATTTGCGTTGAATCGTAGTATTCATCAACTGTACCTTGAACGCGTACGTGATCGCCAACGTTTACATCTGTATCTGCAAAGTAAACAAACACACCTTCAGAAGTTAGTGGGTTTGTATCTTCATCAGCGGCAAGAGAAGTTACAAAGAAACCTTTAAGTTCATCATCGCCTTGGAAGTCGGCAGTAACAATACCTTCTAGTTCTACTAGTGTGTCAACTAGTGGGCTTTCGTTTCCTTCGCCTTGAATAGCACTAATTAGCGTTTTGTCTGCAGCACATACGATTGGATCAATTGGATCTGGTTCAGGCTCTGTTCCGCCACCATTACCCGCATGAGAACCGAGACCGTCAAAGGTATCAATATCAAACTGTTCCCACTCTTCACTTGGTAAAAACTCAGCAGTTGAATCGGTGCGACCTGACGTTATGCTTAGCTTACGGCGTAACGTTTTGTTTTGTGTTTGTGCCGTAGCATCGGACCAAAATGACCCAGGATCAACCCCCACTTGGCCAAAGCTATCAACAATCACGCCGTCTTTAGTTAAAACAAGGGCATCATCACCGTTGTAGTAAGTCACAGTGCTAGTTGTATCTGCAATGTCCAGTATGTCGGCTGTTGCACCCGGATTTGAAATTATGTAGGTAGTATTAGCGGCTAATGTACCTGTTAAATCAATCGAGTTACCAACTGAACTGCTACCATTTGAATAAAGTCCTAAAACATAGCCTTCAAGAGAAATCTCGGTATCAGCATTATTATAAAGTTCAATGGCTTTATTATTACTGCTACCTTCAATATATTCAGAAATGATTAGATCAGCGGACGCTGGTGCACTAAGACCTGCTAGTACAAGCGCCAGTGGCGTTATTTTTGTTTTTAACATTTTTTATTATTCCCGTGTATTTAAATCCCAAAATGGGACACCAGTTTAGAGAATCTAAATGACAAAAATAATACAATTATGTTAATGAATGTAAACGAAAAGGCGGTTTTACCGCCTTTTTATCAATTACTTACTTTTTAGTGAGGTATTGCGCGGCTTGCTTAGCGAAATAGGTTAATATGCCATCAGCCCCTGCGCGCTTAAAAGCGAGTAAAGACTCCATAATTGTGGCTTCTTCGCTCAGCCAACCGTTATCAATCGCTGCTTTGTGCATTGCGTATTCTCCACTAACCTGATATGCGAAAGTAGGTACACCAAATTCGTCTTTAACGCGGCGCACAATATCAAGGTAGGGCATACCGGGTTTAACCATCACCATGTCGGCACCTTCTTGTAAATCAAGCGCGACTTCTCTAATTGCTTCATCTGAGTTGGCAGGATCCATTTGATAGGTTTTCTTATCGGCCCCTTTTAAGTTACCTGCAGAGCCTACAGCATCTCTAAAAGGCCCGTAGTAGCTAGACGCATATTTAGCTGAGTAAGCCATAATACGTGTATGAATATGGCCATCTGCTTCAAGTGCTTCGCGAATAGCGCCAATACGACCATCCATCATGTCAGATGGCGCAACTACATCTGCGCCTGCCTCGGCGTGCGAAAGCGCCTGCTTAACAAGAATTTCAGTGGTTATGTCATTCATTACATAACCTTTATCATCAATAATGCCGTCTTGACCGTGAGTAGTAAATGGGTCAAGGGCTACATCGGTAATAACCCCAAGCTCAGGAAAAGCTTCTTTTAAAGCGCGTACAGTACGTTGTGCTAAGCCATCTTCACTGTAGGCTTCTTCAGCCATCAGGGATTTTTTGTCACCAGGGGTTACCGGAAAAATAGCCACGGCAGGTACACCTAAATCTACAAGCTCTTTCGCTTCTTCAAGCAAAAAATCAATCGATAAACGTTCAATTCCAGGCATTGATTCGATGATTTCTCGGCGATTCTTACCTTCTAGTACAAAAACAGGGTAAATGAGGTCATTTACACTAAGTTGGTTTTCGGCCATTAGACGACGAGAAAAGTCATCGCGGCGCATTCTGCGCATACGAGTATATGGGAAAAGGTCTAGTCCAGATTGGGCCATATTACTATGCTCCTATTGTATAGTTTCAAAATTAACAACTTGGTTACGACCTTGTTGCTTAGCGCTATAAAGTGCTTTATCTGCGCATTCAGTGAATAACTCAGGGGTATTTATATCATCAGCGATAAATGTATATACACCGGCACTAATCGTAAATTTAATCTCAGCACCTGCAACAATGACTGGGTTTTGGTATATATCTAGTCGTATTTGCTCTGCTATATCAAAGGCGCCTTGGTTTGCAGTGTTAGGGAGTAAAATTACAAACTCTTCACCGCCATAGCGAGCGACCTCATCCAGCGGTCGTTTCAAAAAGCGTTTAATAATATCAGCAGTTGCTTTTATCACGTTATCGCCACTTAAGTGCCCGTAGGTATCGTTAATTGTTTTAAAGTGATCGATATCAATCATAATAATACTTAGCGGTGTTTGTTCTCTTCGAGAACGACGAAGTTCCATTACTAGTTTCTTATCAAAAAAGCGGCGATTTTTAGCGCCTGTTAGTGCATCTTCTGTATTGAGCTGTTCAAGCTCTCTGTTTTTTTCTTCAAGTTCTCTAAGTGTTACTTGTAGTTCAAACGTGCGCTCGTCTACTTGTGATTCAAGCTCGTACTGAGCTTCTTCTTGAAGTGCGAGTCGCTCTTTTAACAGTGTATCTTGAGCCGTACTTTCTGCAATCACAGTTTGTTGTTCGATTATCTGCTCATCTCGTTCAGTTATAAATTGCTTCATAACTGCATAACACAAGCAAAATGTACAACTAAAAAATAACACCGATATAATGACCAACCCCATCGTTTCAAAGGTGTACCATCCCATCACGGTTATAATAAAATAAACCGTTACTGCATTAAAAAAGCCTAAAGCTAGTAATAATGCATTTATAGATTTCGAAGGGTGGGAGCGAGTAGATAAGTAGGTTGTTAAACAGTACAGACTTAAAACAAGAGGGGTTAATATTAGGCAATATGCAGTGACCAACCAGTTAGGAAGTAGCCAAATAAATAATAGAGAGACAGCAAGCAATTTTGTTATTAACTTTTGCACACGTATAATTTTTTGAGCGTGAGGCTTGCACATTTGTTGTTGAAGAGGGAAAAACAATAGCGCGATTAAAATAAGTAATATTGGCATTATTACTTGTTGGATTGTGGGAATATTTGGGTGCAAGTAACGAAATCCAAAGCCGCCAAGGTACGCTAAAAAAAGCCCTAGCGTGAAAGTGATCGCTCCCGCTAGTGCAAAATAGCGCTTTCGAGTAAATCCATACAAAAGTATACAGCTTAATGCCAGTGCTGCTAAAAAGCCGACCATTAATCCATAAACTAAGTTAAAACCCTCTTTTTGAGTTAAATAAACATCTTGTTGCCATAAACTGATAGGGATACGTAAACCTGATGGGTTACTAACTTTGAGAATAACCCGAGTGGAGGAGCTTGCTGGAAGCGTTAATTTAGTTAACAAAAACTCACTCTTTATAGTACGTTCGTCAAGTGAGAATGAATCACCTAGCCGCATTTCTGACAGTATTTGTGCATTTCTCAAGTGAAACAGCTGAACTTCATTTAAAAATGGATTGTCTATTAAAATTAATGGACTAAAGCGACTATTTAACGTGTTATTTATTTCAAACGTAACCCAAACAGGGCGGCTTTCTAGGCCAAAATTTAACAGTTTGGTGTTAACCGAATGCCATTGATTAGGCTCAAGTTGTAAAGCTGTTTCTATCGATGAAGGCTCAAAAGAATAAGTGAGATTTGTAACGATATGGGATGAAAAATCTGAATTTATTACTACGGTAGACGCAAAGCTTTTAAAAGTGAAAAGCACTATAAGTAGGCAAATAGCAGCCTTTAAACTGTTCATTAACGGGCTTCTAAACCAAAAACAGTATAAAAGTTATCTGTTGTTTGCTTAGCCACACTCTTGGCATCTATTTGATATAGCTCGGCAAGTGTTTGGCAGACATGCGTTAATAGTGCTGGCTCATTTCTTCGCGACTTAGGCTTTGGTTTAACTGTGCGTGGAATTAAAAAAGGCGCATCAGTTTCTATAAGTAAGCGGTTTAAGGGAATGCTTGGGACTAAAGCTTGCAATGCTTGTCCGCGTCTTTCATCACAAACCCACCCTGTGATACCAATGTATAGCCCTAATGCTAAATAGCTTTTGAGTGCGTTTTCGTCTCCTGTAAAGCAGTGAAGCACACCGCGAACATTGAACTCCGTAAGAATATTGATCATGTCATCACTCGCATCACGCTCATGCAAATAAACCGGTAAATTTAACTTTTCGGCTAGTGCAAGTTGGCGTCTCAATACGCTACGTTGAACATTTCGAGGCGAAAAATCACGGTTATAATCAAGCCCGCATTCACCAATAGCAACAACCTGAGGTTGAGTGGCAAGCAATGTTAATTGGTCTTCTAATGAATCAGTTGCTGTTTTGGCATCATGTGGATGAATACCGGCGGTTGAAAACAAGTGATAGCTTTTAGCAAGTGCTAAAGATTGCTCACTTGATGAGATGTCGCAACCAATAAGCAGCATTTTTTCAACACCCGCGCTTTGAGCGCGGGAGATGACATCTGAATGCTCATCATCAAACTGGTGGTTTGTTAAGTTAACGCCAGCATCAACCAGTGTGTAAGGCATTACTTAGTTCGTTTAACGCGAATAGAACGGTTTTGACCATCTTTACGTAATAAAAATGAGTTAAATACACCGCGGGTAATGGTTACAGTATCAGACTCCTTCAAACGCATGCTATCAGAACCAATTTGGCGCCATTTTTGGTTGTTATCTAAAGTGATGATCAGCTCGCCATAGGGGGCTTTGTCAACAGATGTGACCGCTGCTTTTATTTCACTGTCTTTTTCTGTGTGATTTTCTTTGTGCTCTAGACCGAAGTCTTCTTTTGGCGCTTCAACTGCAACAACAGGGACATTGGTGGCTGTTGTTGGCGCTGTCACTTTTTGGGTTACTGTAGATTGTGTAAGTGGTTTACCCGCCATTGTATTGTCGTAACACAACAGACGGTTAAAGTCATTTTCGATAAAGCTACACGCTTTTAGCGTTTGAGTATTAATGTCTGACTGCGCAGAAAATGCAGGTGCGCTCAATATAACCAGTAGTGAGAGTATTTGTTTTTTCATTTTATTCCTCAACTTCTTCTCGTGGTTTAGCGGTGTAAAATTTCGCTAAAATTAAACCTAATTCAAACAAAAGCAACATCGGAAATGCTAATAATGTCTGCGATAAAACATCGGGCGGCGTTAAAAACATCGCCACAACAAAAACACCCACCACAATATAAGGGCGCTTTTCTTTTAAGCTCGTTGTTGTCGTTGCACCACTCCAGCACAAAAGCATAATAGCAACTGGAATTTCAAATGCGACGCCAAACGCGAAAAACAGCTTTAATACAAACCCTAAATAACTACTTATATCTGGCGCTAGGGTCATCATTTCAGGCCCCGTATTGGTGAAAAAACCTAAAATAATGGGTAGCACTACAAAATAGCAAAATGCGATACCGCCATAAAATAGTAAAATACTGGAAGCAAGAATAGGCATCAGCATTTTCTTTTCATGCTGATATAATCCCGGCGCTATGAACCCCCAAATTTGATGCAATATCCAAGGTATAGACGCAAATAATGCAACAAATAAAGTCAGCTTAAATGGGGCAAAGAAGGGGGCAGTGACATCGGTTGCAATCATGGTTGCAGTGCTTGGCAAATGAGAGACTAACGGCTGTGCAACAAACGCGTATATATCGTTTGCAAAATACACTATTGCAATAAAAATAACTAAAATACTCAACAGTGATTTTATAAGCCTGTCACGCAGCTCTATTAAATGAGCTACAAACCCCGATTTTACTTCCTCAACCATTTTTATTTATACCATTTAGTAAGTTGACCATAGAAAGGTAAATTAAATTCACTTTTTTTCATCAATTTGTTGGTTAGGTTCTGATTCTTGTGGCTGTTTTTTATAGCTGTGAGTCACTGATTCTGCAGCCTGTTTTAGCTCACTTAATGAGCTTTGTAATTCAGGGCTTAAGTCTTGTAGGTTTTGTTGCTCAGCTTTTTTTAGGTTTTCGTGGAGCTCGTGTACGCGCAATTCTTCACTCACTTCAGCTTTAACTGAGTTAGCAAGAGATTTAACAGTTTTGATCCAGCGACTAACCGTTCTTATTGCAACGGGTAAACGTTCAGGCCCTAATACAACAAGCCCTACAATAAAAACAACAACTAGCTCCCACATGCCCATGTTAATTAAGCCTTATCGGTGTCTTTTGTTTTTTCAGTATCAGTCGTCGTTTTTTGTGACGTTTGAATTTGTTCAGGGGAGTCTGTTTCAGTTGGTTTTTCATCCGACATTGCTTTTTTAAACCCCTTAACAGCACCGCCTAAGTCACCCCCCATGCCGCGTAATTTTTTAGTACCAAAAAGAAGTACAATGATTGCCAAAACAATCAATAATTGCCAAATACTAATGCCGCCCAATCCCATGGTTCTCTCCAAATAATAAAATAATAAAATGATTAAATGTATATTTTAAATACTAATTATACGCCCTAAACCGTAAATAGCACTTTGTTTATGTGTGTCGCCATGCCGCAATAAAACACGCGGCGGAACAGGTTGCTGTAACGCCCGCAGCAATTAAATCATGTTGCAAATAACACAGTGCAGACACTACCAAAGTAGCACTCCCCAACAAGCTAAGCACTAACGCTTTATGAGAAGCTGGCTTTACAACTGCGTGGGTGCGCACTGGGCGCTTTAAGTTTTGATAAATCAAGTCAGGTAACTCAGGCATTTTTTCTGCCCAGAATGGTAGGTTTGCATACATTTGTTTTAAGACAGATAACGGCCCTACTTGTTCTTTAACCCACTGCTCTAAGAAGGGTTTAGCCGTTTTCCATAAATCTAGTTGAGGATAAAGCTGTCTTCCCAGCCCTTCAACATAGAGTAATGTTTTTTGAAGTAGTACTAATTGTGGTTGCACCTGCATATTAAATCGACGCGCGGTGTTAAATAAATTTACCAGTACATGCCCAAATGATATTTCAGCAAGTGGCTTATTAAAAATAGGTTCGCAAACAGTGCGAATAGCAAATTCAAACTCTTCGATACTGGTATCTTCAGGAACCCAGCCAGAGTCAACATGCAGTTGGGCTACTTGGCGATAGTCGCGATTAAAAAAGGCGATAAAGTTTTCTGCTAAATAGCGCTTATCTTCTTTGCTTAAGGTACCAACAATACCGCAATCAATACCAATATATTTAGGGTTTTCGGGATGCTCGCGAGATACAAAAATATTACCGGGATGCATGTCTGCATGAAAAAAACTATCTCTGAATACTTGTGTAAAAAACACTTCTACTCCACGTTCTGCAAGCAATTTCATATTTGTATTTTGCGCTATTAACGACTCGGTATCTGACACGGGTATACCGTAAATACGCTCCATCACTAACACGTTGCTTCGGCTGTAATCACTGTAAACAGTAGGGATATAGAGTGCATCTGAATCATCAAAATTACGTTTTAATTGAATGCCATTGGCACCTTCACGCATTAGGTCTAATTCATCAAGCAGTGTTTTTTTATACTCTTTTACTACTTCAACAGGGCGCAAGCGTTTTGATTCGTTATGAACATTAGCAAGCACCTGAGCAAGCTTTTCCATTAATGCTAAGTCTGCATTTATTTGTTCATGGATGTTTGGGCGAATTACTTTAATAACAACATCTTGCTCAATATTATCGTTGTCAACTAGTGTTGCAGTATGCACTTGTGCTATTGATGCAGATGCCAATGGCGTTTGTGAAAATTCACTAAACAGCTCGCTAATGTCATTAATATCGAGTGCATTTTCTATAATTTGTTGCGCCAATTCACCTTCAAAAGGCTGAACTTGGTCTTGCAAAAAGGCAAGCTCTTGCGCGATATCGTGAGGAAGTAGATCGCGACGTGTTGACAGCATTTGGCCAAATTTAATCCATACAGGTCCTAGCTCTTGTAATGCTAAACGTAAGCGCAGTCCTGCAGGTTTTTCTTTATGCTGATTTCGTAGCCAAAATAAACACCCCCTGGCAATTTTTGCAAACCAAGGTGTTTTACTTTTAGGCACTAATTCGTCTAAACCATAGCTAAGTAATGTTTTAGTGATGTAATACAATCGTGAAGAAGACACAAAAAGTCCTTAGCGTGTTTTGGCGCTTAATAAAGTGTTTATACGCTGCTCTATGGCGGCAACTTGGCCTTTTAGCTCTCGGTTTTGTTGTTTAAATTGTGCAAGCTCTAAAGGGTGAATCGTAATAGCTAGCTCGTCTTGAAATAAGCTTGTCAACGTGGTGCTTAGTTGCGCGTTAATTTTGCTACCATGGCGCTTTAGCGACATAAAATGCAAATAAAGTTGTTGAGCTGGCGCATCGCCAATATAGCTTGATAGCTGTTCGGGCCAATCTATGTCTAACCCCGAAAATGCACCGCTATATGCTTGCGCTATATTCAAGTCGCCTTGTAAATCGAGTTTATCTTGACGAATTAGCTGTGTAAGCATGGCTGGGTTTTTAAGAGCAACAAGCGTGTCTATATCGGCGCTGATCATGCAATCGCTATAATCGCTGTTGTCAGCGGCATAAAGGTGTAATTTTTCGTCAGCAAAAACAACGTGTATGGTTTGTTGCCAGTCTCTAACTTCAACAAGTAAACGCTGTTGTTTTACCGTGTTTAGCTTTTGGGCAACGTTAGGGTCGAGTTTAAGTGCTTGATTTAAAATGCGCTCAACAAGCGAAAGTACAAAGTTAGGTAGCATCAAAAAGGTCGATGTATCTGTATTATCACTGTTTTTTTCAGATGCTTGATCAAGCGCCATGACTCTGTGCCTTAATATTTAAAACCACGGTGAAGGGCAACAATTCCGCCTGTTAGGTTTTGATACGTTGTTTGTTCAAACCCAGCTTCATCCATCATAGCTTTAAGCGTATCTTGGTCTGGGTGCATACGAATTGACTCTGCTAAATATTGATAAGATTCACTGTCGTTAGCAACTAGCTTGCCCATTGTTGGCAATAAATTGAACGAGTAAAAATCATACGCTTTGCTAAGTGCTTCGTGTTTTGGCTTAGAAAACTCTAATACTAACAAACGACCACCTGGCTTTAGTATGCGATACATTGAGCGCAGCGCCTTGTCTTTGTCGGTTACATTACGTAAACCGAAGGCGATGGTGATCACATCAAAGCTGTTATCTGGAAATGGCAGCATTTCAGCATTCATTTGTACGTAGTCAATATTGCCTACAAGGCCTAAATTATGAAGCTTTTCACGACCTACTTTGAGCATAGATGAGTTAATATCGCCCAAAACCACTTGGCCAGTTTCACCGACCAGTTGACTAAATTTTGCAGTTAAATCGCCTGTACCACCGGCTAAGTCAAGAACATGATGGCCTTTACGCACGCCTGAACTGGCTATAGTTTGACGTTTCCATAAACGGTGGACACCAAAAGACATTAAATCATTCATTACATCGTACTTAGCCGCAACAGAGTGAAATACATCTGCAACCATTGATGCTTTTTCGTTTTCAGCAACGGTTTTGTAGCCAAAGTGCGTGGTCTTTTCTGGGGTCTCGTTCATGATTAATCTCTATCGTGGCAATAAGCACTAGTGTACTTTATTGTGCACCGAAGGTGCAATTTGAATATGATTTATCAGGTGTTTTATTGGCCGGCGGTAAAACTACTTTGGCCAAGAGAGCGGGCTTTAAATGCCGCATGGGACGCTTTTTTAGCCAGTTGGTTAAAGTCTTCTTTTTGCTGATGCTGAGCGATTCCAAGCGATAAGTTAATGCTGGGCAGTTTTGCGCCACTTTTTGAGCTTACAAAACGCAGTTTTTCTACACCTTTACGAACTTTTTCAGCAATGAGAATCGCTGTTTCAGGGTCAATGTCAGCTAATAAAACAGTGAACTGATCTTTAGCGGTACGCCCCGGTAAACCACTTTGCATTACATACTTTTGAACTTGTTTAGCCACTTTATTTAAAATCACTTCACCAATAATATCGCCAAAGTTATCAACAAAATGCGCTAAATTATCTATTTGAATGGCAATGGCACAAATAGACTTGTCTTGAGTCGCCCATAATTCAGTTTGTTGGGTTAAGTAATGGCGTTTAAATAAGCCAGTTTGACTATCTATAATGTGTTGCTTACGAAGTTGAGAAAGTTGTTTTTGTGTTCTTTCGTGTAGTTTTTTTGCTCTCGTTAGCTCTTGCTTAAACTTTTTATGTTGAGCGAGTAACTCAGCAGTTTGCTTATCAAGTTTGTTAAGTGCTTGGCGGCTTTGTTCTATATTGTTTTCGTCAAGCGAATGAACACATTCACTCACTTGATCTGCAAAGCGACTGATTTGTTTTTCTGTATTTTGCGCATTGTTAGACAATGAAGTAATAACGCCGTCTACGTTTTGAATCATCGACACTTGCGTATTGTGTCCGACATTTAAAAATTCAAAGTAAAGTTGCTCTATTAATACGCCATCAATGTTTTCATCGGTGGAAATAGCGCGATCTAATGCTTTATTTAATTTTAAATTTGCTTGGCTAACGTAGGTGTAAACAACTTGAAAGTTCAGGGGCGTTGGCGGCAATGCATAGCGTTCTAAGAACATACACACTTGAGTCATTTTCTCTTGAGCAATAGCCATGGAATCATGGAACATCATTATTTAATACCAACTAAGTACGCATCAATGCTTAATTTATAATTTCATTCCATGAGTCGATTGTGCGTCCAAGCTTTTTTATTATTTTTTACTACTGTATTCGTTATAACTGCTATTAAAAAGCAAAAATAGGGCCAAGGGAACTTAAATTTTACTTTAGTCGCTTAATAGCTGCTTTTCTCATCAATTAGGCTTGTTTTTAACTCATTTAATAGGATTGATCGTTTAATAAATACTTTTTAAAACTGTACTTTTAGAGTCGATTTTCATTTAAAACTTCATCTTACAGTGGTTGTTTTAGTATTAAGGTAAAGGCACGTTATAAAGTGAGGCTATTGCAAATGCGCCTGATAGCGCAGTGTAATAGCTATATGCTATATCATAGCTTGCCCTTTTATTGAATAAGCTTTAAGCCTGGTAGGGCGTTATGATCAACGATACTTGTCTCATTTACTTGCTATTTACTGAGTCTGCGATAGCTTTGTGAAATTCATTATCTGACTAAATTTTATTATGACGAATAATTTATTACTTAAGCCAATCCGCAATACACTTATCAGCATGACGCTTTTATGTACTTTAAGTGCCTGTCAAACCACAAACTATAACGCCGATAGTCAGTTTACAGCGGTTGCAGATAGCATTGTTGATTACCGACAAAGTTCCAGCCCTTACGGCAACATTGAGGGTGTTAATGGTTATTTGTTAGCGAATCTATCGCCTGAGTTTTTAGAGCAGCAATACAATAAAAAAACTCAGTTCTTGGCTGAGCTAGACGCCTTAGATGCAGCGTCCCTGAGTGATGAAAACCAAATAAACTTCAGTATTATTCGCGCTCAAGTACAAAACAGCGTTGACGAATATGTATTTAATGCTCATTACATGCCGCTAACTTCTGAGTACGGTTTTCATTCTGGCTTATCGTATATTGTAAACAGCAGCCAATATAAAACACTGCAAAATTATCAAACCTATTTAGCACGTTTGGCTCAGGTCCCTCGCTTTTTTGAACAAAATATTTATTGGATGAAAAAAGGTCTTGAAACAGGTTTAACGCAGCCTAAAGCCGTGCTTGAAGGGTACGAAGAATCAATATCAGCCTATATAGTTGAGGATGTTACAACGTCTGAATATTATAAACCTTTTTTAAAAAATAACGCAGGCTTGCCAGAGAGTGAGTTTAAATCACTTCAGCAGCAGGCGCAGTCTGTAATAAAAGATAAAGTAATTGAATCATATAAAAATTATTTAGCTTTTTTTACACAGGAGTATCGCCCCGGTGCGCGCACTTCGATAGGTATTTCAAATACGCCAAACGGCGAATCGTTTTATAAAAATAGAGCTAAATATTACACCACTACCGAGATGACCCCTAAAGAGATACACGAGCTGGGGTTAAAAGAAGTTGCACGCATTCGCGGCGAAATGGAAGCCATTATAAAAGAAGTTGAGTTTGAGGGAACATTTGCAGAGTTCATTCACTTTTTACGAACCGATCCGCAATTTTATGCAACCACACCGGAGGAGCTACTTAAAGAGGCAGCATATATAGCAAAAAAAATGGACGCACAACTGCCTAAGCTGTTTCATACCTTGCCTCGTAAACCGTATGGTGTTGCGCCGGTACCCGCGAGCATAGCGCCCAAATACACAACGGGTCGCTACTCAGGGTCAAATAGAGATGATGAGGCGGGCTATTATTGGGTGAATACGTACGCACTTGATAAACGCCCACTGTATGTATTAGAAGCGCTCACTTTGCACGAAGCGGTACCGGGTCATCATTTACAAATATCATTAAATGCAGAATTAGAAACCTTGCCACGTTATCGTCGAGATGCGTATTTATCGGCATTCGGTGAAGGTTGGGGGCTTTATTCTGAGTACTTAGGCATTGAAGCGGGCTTTTATCAAAGTCCATATAGCCGATTTGGTCGTTTAACTTACGAAATGTGGCGAGCTGCTCGTTTAGTGGTAGACACCGGTATGCACATGTATGGTTGGAGCAGAGAGCGCGCTATGCAGTTTATGAGCGAAAATACAGCGTTGTCGTTACACAATGTGAAAACCGAAACCGATCGCTATATAACTTGGCCTGGCCAAGCACTGTCATACAAAATTGGCGAGCTTACGATTAAACGTTTACGTAAAGAGGCTGAGCAAGCACTTGGGCAAAGCTTCGATATTAGGGAGTTCCACCATCAGGTATTACGCCATGGCTCTGTCCCTTTATCAGTTTTAGAGGCGCAAGTACGTTTATATATTAATGAAGAGTTAGCCAAACAGAAGAGTTAACTTACAGATGGTTAATTCTTGAATGCATAAAAGTGTTATGTCATTTTGGATATAGCACTTTTTTATTTTTACAGCAGCGGATCACCAATGAACAACTTTATAATGTTTAGTATTGACGTATTTGCGAGTCTATTTATTGTTTTTTTAGGCTTATTAGTTTTAATTGTGGCTGTTTTTTATATCCGCGATGTTACACAAACAAAGCATGCAATTAGACGAAATTACCCTGTAATTGGACGCTTTAGGTATTTTTTTGAACGTCAAGGCGAGTTTTTTAGACAATACTTTTTTGCCCTCGACAGGGAAGAAATGCCTTTTAATCGTGCCGAACGTAGTTGGGTTTATCGCGCTGCAAAAAATGTAGACCGTACCGCGGCATTTGGATCTACACAAAGCTTAGAGGTCACAGGTACAGTAATGTTTATGAACTGCGCCTTCCCTACGCTTGATGAAGAAGCGCTTGCGCCAAGTGAAGTAACGCTTGGTCCCTATTGCCAAACACCTTATTCAACCAATTCTTTATTTAACGTATCGGGAATGAGCTTTGGTGCGCTATCTAAGCCCGCTGTGCGTGCTCTTTCTAAAGGGGCAAAGCTCGCTGGCTGTTGGATGAACACGGGTGAGGGGGGCTTGAGCCCTTATCATCTTGAAGGGGGGGCCGATTTAGTTTTTCAAATTGGTACTGCTAAATACGGGGTACGCGATGAAAATGGCCAGCTCAGTATCGAAAAACTCAAACAGATTGCAGCACACGAGCAGGTTAAAATGTTTGAGCTTAAAATGAGTCAAGGTGCTAAACCCGGTAAGGGAGGCATGCTTCCTGGGCGCAAAGTGAATGCTGAAATAGCAAAAATACGCGGTATTCCTGAGGGCGAAGATTCTATTAGTCCCAATGGGCACCCTGAAATTAAAAACCCCAGTGATATTCTCGATATGATTGCGACGGTACGAAATACCACAGGTAAACCAACCGGCTTTAAGGCTGTTATTGGTGCGTATGGCTGGTTAGAAACCTTATTTGCTGAAATAAATCACCGTGGTATTGAGTCGGCTCCTGATTTTATTACCATTGATAGTGCTGACGGTGGAACCGGCGCTGCTCCTCAGCCCTTAATGGATTCTGTGGGATTACCACTTCGTGAAAGTTTACCGCTAGTAGTCAATATGCTTGAAAAACACGGACTGCGTGATCGCGTTAAAATCATTGTTTCGGGTAAGCTTATTGTGCCTTCTAAGGTTGCTTGGGCGTTAGCGCTTGGGGCCGATTTTGTTGTGTCGGCTCGCGGACATATGTTTGCATTAGGGTGTATTCAAGCAATGCAATGTAACAAAGATTCTTGCCCAACCGGTATTACTACTCATAACGAACGCTTGCAGCGCGGTTTAAACGTTGCGGATAAAGCGCAGCGAGTGGCTAACTACAATAAGTATATTCACTATGGCGCGGGGCTTATTGCTCACTCATGCGGTGTAACAAGTGCACGAGAGCTTAAACGCGAACATGTGCGTATAGTTCAAGAAAGTGGCCTTTCGGAGCCATTAGATAAAATTTACGAAAATTATAAGTAGGTTAAAATAAACAGATGTAATAGGTGCGTGTTTATTTTGAGTGGTTCCAAAAATGAAGTAAGGAAAGCGTGTGTTCAATAGTAAATTACCTGACGTTGGTGTGAGTATATTTAGCCAAATGAGTGAGCTGGCGAATCAGTTCTCTGCAATTAACCTTTCGCAGGGGTTTCCTGAGTTCGACACACCAAACTTTTTAAAAAGTCAGATTACTCATTATGTTCAACATGGTGTTAATCAATATTCTCCTTCAAGTGGTGTACCTAAATTACAGCAGCAAATTGCAAGTTTAATACAAAAAAAATACGCTACAGAGCTTAATGCTGCAAAGCAAATAACCATCACATCGGGGGCAACCGAAGCTCTTTTTGTTGCCATTCAAACAATAGTTCGCCCAAACGACGAAGTCATCGTATTTGACCCAGCTTATGACGCTTATAAACCCGCGATTGAGCTTGCAGGCGGGAGGTCCGTACATATGGCATTAAAGGCCCCCGACTATACGATTAACTGGCGTACGGTAGAGCAAAAAATTACAAAGCACACCCGCGCTATTGTTATAAATACGCCTCATAATCCAACCGCTAAAGTGATAACTCAGCAAGACATTACAGAGCTTAAAAGGTTGGTTGGTACTTACAAGCTATATATTGTAAGCGATGAGGTATATGAGCATATTACACTTGATGAGCAACCACATTTAAGTGTATTACGAGATAAAGAACTGTTAGCTCAAAGTTTTGTTATTTCGAGCTTTGGTAAAACATTTCATTGTACAGGTTGGAAAATGGGTTATTGCATTGCCCCTGAACATTTAGCGAGCGAGTTTAGAAAAATTCATCAATATGTGACCTTTTCTAGCTTCACACCTGCTCAGCATGCATTGGCCGACATGTTAGAACAACAAAGCGAGCATGTAGATTCGCTCAGTGATTTTTATCAACAAAAGCGCGATTTACTTATACGTCATTTACTCGGCAGTCGATTTACAGTTTTACCAAGCCAAGGAACCTACTTTTTATTGCTAGATTATAGTGATGTATCTGATTTAAACGATGTTGAATTTTGCCATTGGCTAGTTGAGCAAGCAGGTGTTGCGGCAATACCTTTAAGTGTTTTTTATCAAACGCCACCGGGTGATAAAGTTATCCGCTTATGTTTTGCAAAAAATAATGAAACCCTAAAAGAGGCAGCCCATATTTTATGTCAACTTTAACGCTTACATTGGTGCAAAGCTCTCTTCACTGGCTTGATAAAAGCGCTAATTTAGCGATGCTTGATAAGCAGCTAGAGGCGCTAACAGAAAAGCCTGACCTTATTTTATTACCTGAAACATTTGCCACTGGCTTTGCTATAAACCTTGACTGCGCGGAGCCAGAAAATGGCTTGGTGCTTACGTGGTTAAAACAACAAGCAAAAAAACATAATGCAGTGATTGCTGGATCGGTGCTGGTGGCGCAAGGTAATAAAAAAGCCAACCGCTTTTATTGGGTAAAAGCATGTGGTGAAGTGAGCTATTACGATAAACGCCATCTATTTCGCTTAGGAAATGAGGGAGACTATGTACTAGCAGGAAGTGAGCGAAAAGTGTTTGAAATTAATGGCTTTAAACTATTACCGCAGGTGTGCTACGACCTGCGTTTTCCGGTGTTTCAGCGCAATAAAAATGACTACGACATAATGGTAAATGTAGCAAATTGGCCAGCGGTGCGACGCCCCGTTTGGGATACATTATTGGCAGCTCGTGCAATAGAGAATTTATGTTATGTGGTAGGGGTTAACCGTATAGGCGACGATGGCAATGGTGTTGCTCACAATGGTGGCACTGCAGTTTATAATTTTAAGGGAGAGGCATTAGCTAAGGCGGCCGATAACACAGAGCAGTTAGTAACAGTGACACTTGAAAAAAAACATTTAGAGACCTTTAAAGCGGCTTTCCCTGCTTATTTAGATGCTGATACGTTTACTCTGACTTAAATCATCTTCACATAGCACTAAACATATTAAGTGTTAAAATAGACGCTATTACATTGATTGGCGGCTAATTAGCAATATGAACACTTTAATCACTCCTGTTATTTTAGCTGGTGGTATTGGCTCTAGGTTGTGGCCTTTGTCGCGCCAAGCAATGCCTAAGCAATTTTTGCCACTATTGAATAATGAAAACTCATTATTGCAAAATACATTAAATCGCGTCTCTGGGGCTGAGTTTTCACAGCCAATTTTAGTGTGTAATGAACAGCACCGATTTATTGCTAAAGAGCAAAGTAGTGCAGCTAAAGTGTTTGGGTTAATACTAGAGCCTACAGGTAAAAATACGGCTCCTGCTATTGCACTTGCTGCCCATTACGCAATTCAAAGTGGGCTTAAAGGTCCTATGTTGGTGATGCCTGCTGATCATCATATAAAGGATTTTTCTCCGCTAACATCACAAATAAACGATGCTGTAACACTGGCAGAGCAAGGAAAGTTGGTTACTTTTTCAATTACACCTTCAATGGCCCACACTGGGTTTGGGTATATAAAGCAAGGCAGTAAAATTTCAGGCTCAAACTGTTTTGAAGTGGCCGAGTTTAAAGAAAAGCCAAACCTAGCTACGGCGCAAAAATACTTAGCTGAAGGCGGTTATAGTTGGAATAGCGGCATGTTTTTATTTACGCCACGTGCTTATTTAAATGAGCTTGAACGTTTTGCGCCAAAAATAGCGCACAGCGTGAAGGTGGCTTCTCATTTTTCACATGACTTAGGTTTTACTAGGCCCGATAGTGAACCGCTTGAGTTTTGCCCAAGTGACTCAATTGATTATGCTATTTTAGAGCGTAGTAACAATGTTGCTGTTATGCCTGTAGCACTTAAATGGAATGATGTGGGCAGCTTTAGTGCGCTTGCTAGCCTGAGCAAAAAAGATAGTTATGGCAACAACAAAAGCGAAAACCATACGGCACAAAACAGTACCAATAATTTTGTTATTAGCGAACACGACCATAGTATCGCTACGCTTGGTGTAAGTGATTTAGCCATTATTCACACCCACGACGCCACACTGGTTGCCGATAAAAATAAGCTCGATGGCTTACCTTTATTACTTAAACAATTAGCACTGAGCCAAAGCGATAAACTCAACCACCATCAGGTTGTGTATCGTCCATGGGGTAGCTATCGCACATTAGTTGAGGGCGCTGGTTTTAAAGTAAAAAAAATAACTGTAAATACTGGCGCTAAGCTCTCAACGCAGCGCCATCAGCACCGTGCAGAGCATTGGGTTATTGTATCTGGGGTGGCAGATGTGCGTATTGACGACCAAGTATTAATGCTCACCCAAGATCAATCTTGTTATATTGCCGCTAAACAACTACATAGCTTAGCGAATAACCAGCAAGTGCCGTTAATTGTTATTGAGGTACAAACGGGTGCCATACTTGATGAAAATGACATTGAGCGATTTAATGATATATACGGAAGGTATTAAGCTGCTTTACTTTTAAAAGTAAACCGCCTTAGCCTAATTCACTACGCACAAACTTTAAGTATTTCTCAAGGCTGCGTTGCCACAGGTCAAGTGCCTCATCAAGCATGCCATTATGAGGCTTATTGTCGAGTAGGCGGCGCTCAATTTTTTTAAGTTCCATGCCGTAACGATTAAACCCTAATTGCAATGCAGTACTTGCTTGGCGGTGTAAAAGTTTAATGCACTGTTCAGGATGCTGGTCTATTAAGTCTTGGCAGCGTATCAGCTTATTACGAGCAGAGAGTACAAACTCATTATAAATAGACGATACCTCATCCTCACTAAACGAGCTGGCGAGTGTTTCAATAGCTGTCTTATCGTACAGAGTATCTATAAGTTCTACTGCAATATTAGTGGTTTGATTTGATTGAGAATCGCTTAATGCCTGGCGCAGTTTTTGGTGTTTAATTGGCTTACCAACAATGTCCTTTATACCCAACGCTAAATACTCTTTAACTTCATCAGGGCTTAAACTCGCAGTAAAGGCGAGTACAGGTGTACGCTGGTTTTTGTGATCAAGGCGTTTAAGGCGTTTAAGAACTTCTTGACCTGTTAAATCGGGTAGATTCATATCAAGTAAGACGACGTCAAAATGATGAGCTTGCATTAACTCAATGGCACTTTTACCGTCTTTAGCGAGCTTAATTTTGTGTTCGTCGTCGGCCATAAACTCAATAGCAATTTTTTGGTTTAAGTCTAAATCTTCCACCAAAAGAACATCTAGCCCTGTTAAATAATCTTTTGTTTGATGGCGTTGCTCTACAAGGCTTAACTCACCCAGCGCAAAAGTAATCGTAAAGCTAAACACACTACCAGTGCCCAGTTGACTAGAAATTTCAAGGCGGCTACCGAGTTTTTCTAATAAGCGACTGGTAATTGCAAGTCCAAGACCGGTGCCGCCCTTTTCCTTGCCTGCACTACTTTGTACATAAGGCTCTGTTAAGTAGGCAATTTCTTCATTTTCGATACCTGGGCCTGAATCTTTAACACTCACTTTTATAGTGTGTTCTAGTTGTTTTTCTAAAACTAAATCAACTTGAATTTTTACTACGCCACGGTCAGTAAATTTAATAGCATTACCAACTAAGTTAATAATTATTTGTCGAAGCTTTTGCTGGTCACAGTAGTAGCATGCTTGTTCAGGAATATTACATATAAGCTCAAATTTAAGCTGTTTTTGTTCTGCTAATGGGCTGAGCAATAAACATAAGTTATTTAGCCATGTTTTAAATTCAATATCTTCTTCATAAAGGGCTTCGTCACTTTGGTCTAGACTCGCATATTCAAGTACTTTATCGACCAGTAGGTTTAGTGATTCGGCAGAATTAATAATTGCTTCGCAATAGGCTTTGCTATGCGTATCGCTTGTTTGGTTCATGACCAATTGTGCACTACCTAAAATACCATTGAGTGGTGTACGTATTTCGTGACTAATAGTCGATAAAAATAGCCCTCGTATTTCTAAATCTTTCTGCGCTTTATCGGCGAGCGTATTGAGGTGATGCTCTCGGCGTTCATTACATAACAGTGCCATACCAGCGGCATAGAACATAGGTGCAATGATGCCATTTAAGAATAATACAGTGCTAAACCAACTGCTTGAGACGAGATCTTTTTGCTCAATTTCATTCATAAAAATTGAACGCGCAATAAAGGCTAACACCACGAGTGTTAAAATTGTAATGTATACAATACTGCCGTTGGGGTAAGGTTTACGAGCGTACTTTATAAATATAAACAGTAAAAAAAAGGCTTCTGAAATATGTTGTAGGTCGGATGCGATAACACGACCAGCTAAAGAAGGATCAAAAAAACTATAATAACCAAATACCATTGCACTAAATGCGGTCACTGAACAAAGAAGCTTAAATCCAGGTCCGCGATAATCTAAAAATTGACTAATAGCAAAACAGTGCACAATAGAGGCTGCAAACATTAAGCTACACGCTGCATTTATAACAAGTAAGTTATGTGAGCTACTTACAAGCGAAAATGCAACGACAGCACATAGCATCAATACTGGATAAAAAATGTATATCAGTGTCCCTGGGGTTTGCTTATTGGTTCGCCAAGTTAAAATATTCAAAAAAGTCATGACGACAATAACGGCTATGCTGGCAAAATATAAAGTGTATGAGTCAAGCATGGGTTTTCCAGCAGGTGATTTTGATTAGATTAATTAAAAATTATAAACTTAACAAGCGCTTATATTAAATACAAAAACAGACACCTAAGTGTCTGTTTTTGTATTTCAGTCGAAGTCAGCGTTTAGCGAATTTCGTCTGGTATATTTTGCTGTGCCCACGACAAAAGCTCAATACGGTTACGACACTTGGTCTTTCTAAATGCGCTGTATAAATGAGTTTTTACAGTGTGTGGGCTAATGCTAAGTTCTTCAGCAATTTCTTTGTTTTTAGAACCGTTACTCATTAATGAAATAATCGCTTTTTCTCGCTTAGTAAGTTTGACAGGTTCAATATCGCCCTCTGTAAGCTTGTGAAGTGCGTCTTTATTAAACTGCAACATGCGATTTAATGCATTACACATGATGTCGCGACGATACCAAAGCTGATCTTCTAATAAGAGTCGAATACCTTTCATTAGCACATCTGCATTATCGGTCGTGTAAAATACACCACGAATACCGCTGAGTAGTGCTCGATTAGCAAGCTCTGGGTTTTCATCTAAGTTAAATAATATGATATCGCACTTAACACGAAGGTTTACTAGTTGTTCTTTTAATTTTCCCCACGCGTCATTGCTAGATGTTTCAATAAAAAGTAAGCGAGTCCCTTCAGGTGTATCCAATATATTAGTACCTGTTGTTACGTCTAGTCCTTGCGTTTTTAGCAATGGCTCTAATACGTTAATACCAATAGTATTAATTGGATCTTTATCTAATAACAAAAAGGCAGAACTGCTCATGTTTTTATACTCTTTTATAAAGCTGACTGATTAAGTTTATCACGATTCCCACACCTTTAGTATTAGAAAACCGCTATCGTACTTAAAAACAAGTACAATTTTATGATTATTTAAACATAAAATGTTGCAAATAAGTAATTGTTTTTTAATTTATAGGAACACATGCTTTTACATAGCATGTAGTAACTGAGCTTAATTAAGCGATTTCTTTTTTATTATCTTGATAAGGAGGCCACCCCATTTGCTTACCGGCAAGCATGTGAAGATGGATATGATAGACGGTTTGTCCGCCATGATCGTTGCAGTTCATAACAACACGGTAGCCGTCATCACTAAAGTTATGTTCTTTTGCAAGCTTAGCGGCCACCACATACAAGTTACCTACTAAATGTGCGTTATCATCATTTATATGATTTATGGTAGGAATTGCAATTTTTGGGATAATTAACACATGAAAAGGAGCTTGAGGGTTTATATCTTCAAACGCGAGAGTATTTTCGTCCTCGTAAATTATGTTTGCTGGGATCTCGCGGTTGATTATTTTTGTAAAGATAGTCTCTTGGCTCATTGTGTGTTCCTTATCAAGTGGTATGAAATTTAGATTCACTAATGACAAATTTTCAAAGCAGTGTCAAACTCAAATCAACCAAAGGAGTTAATATGCGTAAATCAGTGTTAATGAGCAGTGTAGCTGCATTGCTATTTAGTGTATCGAGTATGGCAGAAAATATTCACTTTCCTGAAGAGTTTGTGCCGTTGCAAGTCGGTGAGCGAATAATAGAAAGCTCTTTGTTTAGCCGTGTAGAAGATTTAGAGCTAGCGCCGGGGTCGTATCGGCTAAAGCTCAAGTATACCGACTTATACGATGAAGATTACGATATGCATGAGGTGGTTGAGTCAGAGCCTTTTTGGGTTGATATTACAATTGAGGCGGGTACAGATTATACCTTGGTATTTAATCGTGCTGAAAATGCAGTAGCGGCTAAAGTATTTGCTCAATCGCCCATGGTAAGTTTAAAAGCAAAAGGCAGTGCGTTAGCTGCGCCTTTGAGTGTTGTCTCTAATAATCAACTTGCTAGCGAAGCGACTGTTAGAACTATGCGAGAAGCACCAGCGGGTCCAGAAAAGCCAAGTAGGCCAATTAAACCTATTGCGCCTATTACAGGCAAAGGCATGCCAAGTGCGGCGCAAATGCTCGACTTTTGGTGGCAGCAAGCAACAGTTGCTGAGCGCAAAGCTTTTTTAGAAAAAGTAACAAACTAAGCTATTTAAAATAAGCATTAAAAAAGGGCCAAATTAGGCCCTTTTAGTTGTTACTTTACATTATTTATTATTCAAATAATGCGTCAATAGTGCCTTGTGCTAGTGGGTGGTATCCGGGACGTGCTTTTAAGTAAACACTCTGCGCCCAGTCTTTCTTACCGTTAGTGATAAGTGATTTGTACAGCGGCACAATTAGCTTACGACGACCAATACCTGATAAATGCGCATCAAGTGCAGGGTAAATTGGCTGATAACCGTTGCCTACTGCTAGCATATACCATGCAAATGCACGTTCTGAGTTGGTTGACTGCGTTAAGTTAAACTCGTCATCTAACTCAGTCATTTTTTCAATGCTTAAATCGCGTGGTAAGTTATTTAAAAAGTGCAACCACTCGTGTACTGTCCAGTTTGCTGTAGGTAACTGAGCAGCAGTTTTTGCGCCTTGTAACCAGGCTGTGGTTGCAGTATCAACCTTATCGAACGCATCAGAGGTAGGGTTAGGGGCATCTGTTGGTAAACCTGGCTCAAAAATCCACTCGTTCACTTTATCCATGCTAACAATACCTGGGTACCTGTTAATTAAATTAGCTTCAATATAGGTAACAAATTGTGCAGTCGTTAACGATTTAAAAGCAAACTCGTCAAAATAAGTTTTTACGAAAGGGTCAAACTTGTCACGACCAAACTTGTTTTCCAAGTAAATTAAGAATAATTGACCTTTAGTGTATGGTACCGAGCTAAACGCATCGTCTGGATCACGACCATTAAGCTTTAAGTTAAGGCGTGTGTCTGGCGCGTCAATGGTTTTAAGCTGTGCGCGAAGACCTGCTGCATCGAGTGCTTGCTCCATAACGGCACGGTCGCGGCCAAACACTTCTTCCATAATACGGTTTTCAACGTATGAGGTAAAACCTTCGTTTAACCATAAATCTTCCCACGTCGCATTAGTCACTAAGTTACCAGACCAAGAGTGAGCAAGCTCATGCGCAATAAGGTTAACTAAGCTTTTATCGCCTGCAACAACGGTAGGGGTAATAAACGATAAACGTGGATTTTCCATGCCACCAAACGGAAAGCTTGGCGGAAGCATGAGTAAGTCGTAACGGCCCCAAGCATAGTCGCCATACATGGCATTGGTTTTATCGATCATGGCTTGCGTGTCGTTAAATTCGGCAACAGAGGCTTCTAAAATTTCAGGCTCTGCAAATATACCCGTCTGATGAGACATTGCTTTAAATTCTAGGTTACCTGCACCAATGGCAATTAGGTATGGCGAAATAGCTTGCGGCATTTCAAAATGGTAGTCGCCATCTTTATAAAGCGCGTCTTTGTTGTCTGCGCTCATAACCGCACGAATATCTTTAGGTGTGGTAATTCGTGCAGAGTAGGTTACACGCATTGCTGGAGTGTCTTGTACGGGTAACCAACTACGGGCATGAATCGCTTGCGATTGGCTATACATAAACGGGTGCGTTTTACTGGCAGTTTGCGTAGGTGTTAACCATTGTAGACCAGATGCTTCTGGGCGACTGTTATAATAAATACGCACTATTTTAGCTTGGCTTTTAAATTCAATAGTAAGCTTTGAGCCTTTAACATCATCACGATTCGCTAAAGTGAATTTAGCTTTGTGCCAGCTGCCTGTTTGTGTTTGATACATTACTTTATCAATGTCTAAGTCGCGGGTATCAAGCACTAGTTTTTTGCTTTTGCTGTTATTCCATTTAAGCGTATGCTCAACAAAGCCTTCTAATTGCTTGTCGTCAAAATCGACATCTAAATCAAGGCTAAGGTGAGTTGTAACAACATCGTCAAGATTGGCGTATGAGTTTTGATCAACCGCATTCGCCATTGCTTGCGAACACATACCTGCCATAGCGAGGCTTAAAAAGAGAGGTTTAATTTTCATAATTACCCTGAACACAAATAAAAAGTGCAGGTTTTATATCACGATTGGCTGGGTGGGTTGAGCAATTTTTACAATCTGATGCGCATTTTGCGACGATGAGGTAAACTATTACGATTAGTTAACGGTTTATCTTGAGAGCTTTGTGGCGTACGCATTACACCCTTTACACACCTTTGCATTACATAATCAATGCCAAAATTTAGTTAAAATTACTCACCTTGAGCAACTTTATACTCAAAGCTTTTCGTCACCATTTTGTTTGTTGGGGGAGGGGAGTAATACCATTTTTTTAAACGACTACCACGGTACAGTTATTAAAATGGCCACCAAAGGGATTACTATTACACCCCGTGAAACCGATACTTTAATAAGCGTTGCCGCTGGTGAAAATTGGCACGCGTTAGTAAGTTATTTGCTTGATAAAAACTTACCAGGGCTTGAAAACTTAGCACTTATACCTGGTACAGTTGGGGCGTCACCTGTACAAAATATTGGAGCCTACGGTGTTGAGCTTTCTAAGTTTGTAGAGTCGGTTGAGTACTTTGACATACACAGCAAGAAACTTGTTTGTTTGACTAACGCGCAATGTGAGTTTGGCTACCGCGACTCTGTATTTAAACATGGACTAAAAAATAAAGCCGTTATCACACGGGTATTACTAGCATTGCCAAAGCAATGGCAACCTGTACTGAGTTATGGGCCATTAAAACAGCTAACAAACGTGACACCACGCGCCGTATTTGAACACGTTATTCAAACTCGTAATAGTAAACTGCCAGATCCATACACGTTACCAAATGCGGGCAGTTTTTTTAAAAACCCGATAATTACCAATCAACAGTTAACAACGTTGTTAAAGCAGTTTCCTGATGCGCCTTATTACGCCTATGGGCAAAGTGAGCATAAGGTAGCTGCGGGTTGGCTAATCGATAACGCAAATCTTAAAGGTTATCGCGTAGCGGGTATTGAGGTTCATAGACAACAAGCACTGGTATTGGTTAATCATGGTAACAGCGAAGGCGAAGACTTGATTGCTATGATCACGCATATTCAGCATGTTGTGTATTCGCGTTACAACATACTGCTTGAGCATGAAGTACGGTTAATAAACACAACCGATGAATGCTACATACAAGGAGACGTTACACAGTGAAAGCACCCGATGGCAATAAACTCGCTATATTGAAAGCGTTAAATCAACCCGGTTTTGTATCTGGTCAAGCGCTAGGTGAGCAACTCGGTATTAGTCGCGCGGCAGTGAGCAAACACATAAATAGCTTACAAGTTATGGGCTTAGATATTTTTAAAGTAACAGGTAAAGGCTATAGCTTAAATAACCACGCTGGGCTTTTAAATCAAACCAAAATACAGCAGTATTTTAATCAATTAACTAGCCAGTTAAAGTCACAGTCAGTGAACGTAGAAGTACATCCTTTAATTGACTCAACCAATTCCGAACTTATGAGGCGGATACAAGCTAAAACAGCGCTTGAGTCGGGTACCGTGATTGTGGCTGAAATGCAGCAGGCTGGCCGAGGACGACGAGGCCGTGTTTGGCAGTCACCGTTTGGTGCAAACCTTTATTACAGCTACTTTTGGCGTTTAGATGATGGCCTTCAAGCAGCTATGGGGGTGTCGATTGCGGTCGGATTAGCGGTATACGATACAATTAAAGCGCTTTACGACATAGAGTTAGAGCTTAAGTGGCCAAATGATATTTACCTAAATAAACAAAAACTTGCTGGTGTACTTGTTGAGCTAGATGGGCAGCCGCAAGGGCCGTGTCAGTTAGTGTTAGGAATTGGTATTAATTTGCAAATGCCACAGAGCTTTAGTCAACACATAGATCAAGCATGGACAGATCTAAGCCAGCATACCCAGCAGCTAGATAAAAACGAGCTGGTGGCATCACTCACCTACCACTTAGAGCACCGGTTAGATCAGTATCGTAAAAGTGGGTTACACACAATGCACGAGCAATGGAATTCGCTTAATGCATTTGCGGGTGAGTGCGTAGAGTTAAATACAGGCCATAGAAGTTGGTGGGGAATATGCGAAGGAATTGACCCTCAAGGTGGGATTCGTATTCGCCAAGACGGCGAGGTAAAAAGCTATTATGGCGGTGAAATATCACTGAGAAAGGCACAGCTATGAGATTACTCATTGATGTAGGTAACACATCTTTAAAAGCAGTTCTTTGGCACAATCAGCAGGCACAACCAGCAGATTTAAATAATTTACCCTGGCTGCAAATAACAGAAGTTGTATACGCTTGTGTAGGGCGAAGTGACTTACTTAATAAATTATTAGCCCAAGCTGCTAAGCATGATATAGCATGTTATGAAGCAACGGTGACTAAAACACTTCAAGGATTAAGCTGCGCATACGAGCAAGTAAATAACCTAGGCATAGACAGATGGCTTGCACTTATTGCTGGTTTTACATTGCACCCTAACCAAGCATGTATAGTGGTTGATGCTGGTACCGCCACAACGATTGATGTGTTAACCAGTGAAGGCCACCATTTAGGTGGATGGATTTTACCTGGGCTCGATTTAATGACGTCATCGCTGACACAAAACACCCAACGAGTATTTGACGACGAAAAAACCCCCTTTGAGAATCAATTAGGGAAAAATACACCTAACGGTTTAAAAAATGGTGCGTTGGTTGCGACCATCGGGGCGGTGGAACAAGCTAAATTACACTTAGGCGTGCAAAATAGCACAAAAACAGTACAAATTGTTTTTGCTGGTGGTTATGGCGCACTGTTACAGCAACAATTTGAAGGTAGTATTTTTGATTCTTTATTAGTAATGAAAGGTTTAAATTTTTGGCGAGATTTAAGCAAAACAAGCTAAAAATAGAAAAATCAGCGACTTTTGCATGAATATTGAACATTTAACCAATAAAATCGCATTTTTTTTAATTTTATTGTTGCATCCCAATAAACCTTACTCTAATATCTCGCCCCGTACTAAAGCAGTGCCGACTTAGCTCAGCTGGTAGAGCAACTGACTTGTAATCAGTAGGTCAACCGTTCGACTCGGTTAGTCGGCACCACTTTCCTTTTACCGAAAGTGAATTAGTAGAGAATTATCGTGGAGGGGTTCCCGAGCGGCCAAAGGGATCAGACTGTAAATCTGACGGCTCAGCCTTCGCTGGTTCGAATCCAGCTCCCTCCACCACTTTATTCTTGACGGTTAGAGGTAGATTAAGAACAGATTCCTAACGCGGGCATCGTATAATGGCTATTACCTCAGCCTTCCAAGCTGATGATGCGGGTTCGATTCCCGCTGCCCGCTCCAGTTCTTGTGTTGCTGATATAGCTCAGTTGGTAGAGCGCACCCTTGGTAAGGGTGAGGTCGGCAGTTCGACTCTGCCTATCAGCACCAGTCTTAAGAATCTTCTTGATTACTTCCTTTATCTGTCAGAAAATACTATTTGAAAAAATTAACTTAATCTACCTTCGGTGGATTATTTTCATATGTAATCTAGATACACAAAACTGATAGGTTCCGTCATGGCAAAAGAAAAGTTTGAACGCGTAAAACCGCACGTAAACGTTGGTACAATCGGCCACGTTGACCACGGTAAAACTACACTAACTGCAGCAATCACTAACGTACTTGCAAAAGTATACGGCGGTGTTGCTAAAGATTTCGCATCAATCGATAACGCTCCAGAAGAGCGCGAGCGTGGTATCACAATCTCAACTTCACACGTTGAGTACGACACACCAACTCGTCACTACGCACACGTAGATTGTCCTGGTCACGCCGATTATGTTAAAAACATGATCACTGGTGCTGCACAAATGGACGGCGCTATCTTAGTAGTAGCTGCGACTGATGGCCCAATGCCACAAACGCGTGAGCACATCCTTCTTTCTCGTCAGGTTGGCGTACCTTACATCATCGTATTCATGAACAAATGTGACATGGTTGATGACGAAGAGCTACTTGAACTAGTAGAAATGGAAGTTCGTGAACTTCTTTCTGAGTACGATTTCCCAGGTGACGACTTACCACTAATTCAAGGTTCTGCACTTAAAGCACTTGAAGGCGAGAAGCAATGGGAAGACAAGATTGTAGAGCTTGCAGAAGCACTAGATTCTTACATCCCAGAGCCAGAGCGTGACATCGATAAGCCATTCATCATGCCTATCGAAGACGTTTTCTCAATCCAAGGTCGTGGTACTGTTGTAACTGGTCGTGTTGAAGCCGGTATCATCAACGTGAATGACGAAGTTGAAATCGTTGGTATCAAAGAGACTACTAAGTCTACTTGTACTGGTGTTGAAATGTTCCGTAAGCTTCTTGACGAAGGTCGTGCTGGTGAGAACATTGGTGCACTACTACGTGGTACTAAGCGTGAAGACGTTGAACGTGGTCAAGTACTAGCTAAGCCTGGTTCAATCAACCCACACACTACATTCACTTCAGAAGTATACGTACTTTCTAAAGATGAAGGTGGTCGTCATACTCCATTCTTCAAAGGTTACCGTCCACAGTTCTACTTCCGTACAACTGACGTAACTGGTGACGTACAGTTACCAGAAGGCGTAGAAATGGTAATGCCTGGTGATAACATCAAGATGACAGTAACTCTAATCGCACCAATCGCGATGGATGAAGGTCTTCGTTTTGCTATCCGTGAAGGTGGCCGTACTGTAGGTGCTGGTGTTGTAGCAACTATCGTAGAGTAATAATTAACGTTTAAGTTAATTAATACTAAAAAAACCCGAGCTTAGTCTCGGGTTTTTTAATGCCTGCAATTTGCCTCACGTGAAGGTGGCGCTCTTACCTTAAGCGTAGGTGCTTTGTAGCAACGTTCAATGAGTGATAGTTAACGTTTAAGTTAATTAATACTAAAAGACCCGAGCTTAGTCTCGGGTTTTTTAATGCCTAAAGAAAAGTGTTTCGTTTTCAGCTATTAGTAGCTTGGTGTTAAATTATACTTAACACATAAAAAAGCACGACTTTAAGCCGTGCTATTAATTAAACTTTTTGATAACTGACAAATTTTACAGCTTAGTGTTTTTTGGCATATGCTTCAGCTTGCTTCCATACTCTTAGTGTATTGCCACTTAGTATTTTTTTTATGTCGCCATCGCTGTAGCCTCTATCCATAAGGCCTTGTACTAAGTTTGGATAACTAGACACATCCTTCAAGCCAATAGGTAACGAATCGCCAACACCGTCGTAATCAGAGCCAATGCCAACATAATCAATGCCAATCAACTCTACAACGTGATCAATATGATCAAGCACTTGTTCAAGGCTGGCAAAAGGGTACGGATTTTTAGCGCGATAAGCCGCATCAAAATTATTACTTAACTTAGTGCCTTGTTCTTTAGCAGACTCTTTTGTACTTTTTAGTTGCTTACCCCATGCACCTGCTTTTGCTGTAACAAAGCTTGAACCAAAGTTAATTTGAATCACACCACCGTTCTTTTTAAGGGCTAATAGCATATCGTCATTCATATTACGCTCAAAACCCGGAGTGTATTTACGAAGCGATGAATGTGAGGCAATAACAGGAGTTTTAGACAATTCCATTACCTGATAAAACGCATCATCTGAGATATGCGACACATCTATTAACATACCCATATTATTCATTGCAGTGACCAGCTCTTTACCAAAGGGGCTTAAGCCTTTCCATTTACGGCGAATATCGTAAGATGAGTCAGAAATATGATTACTTTGTGAGTGAGCAAGAGTGATATAACGTACGCCACGGTCAAAAAAGTGCTGAAGGTTTTTTAAGTCACCTTCAATAGGAGAGCCGTTTTCCATTCCCATAGCAATAGACAATTTGCCATCTTTAAATTGTTGCTCTATGTCGTTTGTAGAGCTTGCCATTGCAAATTTAGCGGGCGCGCGTTGTGCAATCGCTTCCATCCCATCAATTAACTGATTTGCTAATTGATAGCTTTTACCTTTTCCTTCAAACTCTAAATGAGCAGGAATATAAATCGACATGAATGGCGCGTTTAAGCCACCTTTTACTGCGCGAGGATAATCAAAATCGCCATCCTGAGTCGCTTTAGTTACATCAGCCCACGTATCGTGAATACGGTAAGGTACATCAATGTGGGTGTCGATTAAAATAGTGTCTTTGGCAAGTTTAACCGCTTTGTCTGACGCGCTAACAGGTTGCTCTGCAAAGGCTTGGTTTGTTAAAGCTAGTGATACGGCTACCACTAGAGTGCTGAGTTTTATCATGTTTTGGCTCTTTGGGTAAAAAGCCATTGTGTACGCTCAGCTAAAAAGTTACAAGTATTACACTCTAATCATACGACGCTTGTTGGTGCTCTTCACTTTGCAGTGCTTTAAATTCACTCTTTGAGATGATAGTGACCGATTCGTGCAGCTCAGAAAAAAACACCATGGCTTCGCCGCTTTTTAATTGTTGATTTACCTGCGCTACTTTACTTTCAATACTAAACTCTTGCTCGCCATAATCAGTGCCTTCACGCAGTACATAGCTTTCTATTAAATTGTATAGTGTGTCTTTATCAAGTTGTTCAAAAGGGATAATCATTACTGCTTGTTACTCGTTTTTGTTTATTATGTGTTGGCCAAAATAGCTGGGTACGGCTTTTTCTAACCAAAAAATGGGTTTAAACGGATTACTACCGCTAATAAATCCAACGTGCCCACCTTTTTCAGAGACGCACAGGGTAACATCTTCACTCACATCTTGCTTGCTAGGCACTGCTTTAATCGACAGCATTGGGTCGTCTTTCGCATGAATGATTAAGGTAGGTACAGCAATATGTTTTAAGTAGGGCATAGCACTGGCTTGACGATAATAATCATGTGCATTCTCAAAGCCATGCAAAGGGGCTGTTATATGGTTATCAAATTCTAATAAATCATTAATGTCCATTAATTCATCAGTTGTAATGGGTATTTGCTGCTTAATTTGAGGCAACTTGCGCTGCATCGATTTTTTCATACGATCGAGCAAATACTTTTGATAAATTTTACCCAAGCTTTTGCGTATTACATCACTTGATGATGATAAATCATACGGTGCTGATATAACGGCTGCTGCATTTAATGGGCATCGCTGGGCTTGCTCACCTAAATATTTTGCCAATACATTACCACCTAACGAAAAGCCAACCGCAAATAAAGGCCTGTTTGGAAACTGTAGTTTTAAGTGATTAATAAAAAAAGCTAAGTCGTCTGTGTCACCACTGTGGTATGCACGGGGAAGGCGGTTAACTTCTGTTGAGCAGTTTCTAAAATGCATGAGTACAACGGCATACCCTTGCTTTTTTAGCGCTTTCATCATGCCTTTGGCATAAAAGCTATTAATATTGCCTTCAAGGCCATGCAATACAATGGCAAGTGGAGCATTTTCGTTATGCGGAAGTGACCATGCAAGCTCAATAAAATCACCGTCGGGTGTATCAAGCTGTTCTAATTCGTAGCGAGTATTATGAAAAGGGCGGAAAAAACGCGGCATTATGGTTTGAACGTGACGATTGGTCATCCACCATGCGGGTTTAAACTTATGAGTCATGTTTATACTACACACTTTGCAAAAACGAAGCGTTAGTGTATCAAAAAGAATAAAAAGCGCCTAATTAATAACTAATTAGGCGCTTTGTGCGTCGTGCTTAATTTTTTAATGTTGTTCTTTCAGATCAGCGTCGTGTACTTTTTTCATGAAAAAATACACAAAAAATAGGCATAAACTAATAACGACGCCTAAAAAGCCAAATGATAAAAATAACACTGGGTCGCTAAAAAAATCTCTAAAGAATACGTCCATAATTGCCTCCTGATGTCTATGGGGTAATCATAGGTCTATTTTTGCAGCTCTGAACTGATCCAGATCAAGCTATTTTCCTGATTATTAAAAGAGTCGTAAAGAAGTTGATTTGGATCAAATAGGTTGGCTAGAGCATAGCGAAACCCAACGAGAATTAATGATAAAAAGCAGTTTCAAGGTAATGAATTACTGTAGGTCGTCATTTATGGCGATAATTTTTATTGTAAGTTTGCTGAGCTAAATCACGGCTTTGTTTTTCTCTTAAAGCGAAGCGCCTCTATGCCTCATTGTGAGTCAGTTATTTAAATAGTTTTTTGCACAAAGAGAGAATGAGAAGTAAATGAGGGGAATGCAAAATTTATTCGCAGCTAAAGCTGGTTCCTACAAGCTTAGTAGCAATAACATCTGCTTGGGCTTATAATTTTTCTTTATAGCTTTATTTTTATACCTAGTAATAATGGTGGTAGGCATTGAACATTACACGGATAGTTAAATACACTTTAGTGATTATGCTGCTGCAAATTGCCTTATCGACATTACTTAATACTGTTGTTGGTTTTGAGCGCTATGCATCATCGAGGCTTGGCGATTACATTCTTATTGCAATCATGCCTTCTAGTGTTTTATCTTTTTTACTATACGGTGTAATGGCATATCGCAGTGATAATTATGCTTGGCGATATACATTTTATGTTTACTTTTTAGGCTCTTTGCTTGGTACAGTAACTGTCTCATTGATATTGCAAGAGTTTTACTTTTTCAGTGAGACTTCCATTATAGAGTTGCCTGTTTCATTGTTAGTTATTACTTTAGCAACCCTAACAGGGTTGCAGTTGCAGCAAAAAACGAATGCTTAAAGCTCTCCAACATATAGCATTACATTAGTGGTCCTCGAATCAGGCTCTAATGTTAAAGTATTCACTTTTTCTACTAACATCTGTTGTTGTTGTTTCTCGAGCTTGAGCTCAGTACTGAGCAGCTCTTTACGAATTACAGCGTAATCTGCAATCTCGGTTTGATTTGCTTTTAGATAGACGCGTGTAGCACGAAGGGGCTTCAGTACCTGCTGGTCAAATTCACAAATTGATTGTTCAAGCTTGTTTAGCTGAGTTTGACTAACTGCTAGCTTGAGAGAGTCTAGGTAATACAGTAACAAACACAGGTTTACATTTTTACCTTGCTGGTTTTGATAATCCAACAGACGCGTTTGCATGTCACCTTTGCTATAAAGGTCACACGCAAACTGCCAAAAGTCGTCTTTATTGAGCAAGTTCATCGGCAAAGGCCTGTTCTTTTTCTTCCATTTCTTCAAGCGCCATAAGTAACTCTTCTTCAATATCGTTAAGTTTAGGCGTAAGCGTGGCTTGCTTAGCAATTAACTCTTTTAACCGGGCTTTGTTGTCATCGTTGTAGAGCTCGTTATCGCCAAGTGCAACTTCCACTTCGCTGAGCTCTGCGGTGTGTTTGTCGAGCTGCTTTTCAAGTTTCTCAATTTGCTTTTTAAGCGGTTGAATGGCTTTTCTAAATTCAGCCTCTAAGCGCTTTTGCTCTTTTCTATTAACCCCTGAGTTTGCTTTTGGCTCATCGGCCTGCTCCGATTTAGTAGCCGCTTTATTAGCATTAAGAAGCCATTGGTAATAATCGTCAAGTTCGTAGCCAAATTGGGTTACTTCACCGCTGTCTACAAGGTAAAACTCATCGGCGGTGTTTTTCAGCATGTGGCGGTCATGCGATACGGTAACCATAGCGCCTTCAAAGCCTTGCAGGGCCATAACAAGTGCATGGCGCATTTCTAAGTCAAGGTGGTTGGTAGGCTCATCGAGTAGCAGTAAATTTGGTTTTTGATATACCAGCATAGCCAGCACTAAACGGGCTTTTTCTCCACCTGAAAACGGTGCTACAGGCTCAAGCGCTTTATCGCCAATAAAGGCAAAACCGCCTAAAAAGTCACGTAGCGATTGTTCGCTAGCCTTAGGATTTAAACGTTGTAAATGTGTAATTGCGCTGGCTTTTAAGTCAAGGGATTCAAGCTGGTGCTGTGCAAAGTAGCCAATATTAAGGCCTTGGTGCTGAAATACATCCCCTGCTTGTGGTTTTAAGTCGCCGGCAAGTAATTTAATTAATGTGGATTTACCTGCGCCATTTCTACCAAGCAGTGCAATACGGCTGCCAGGTACTAAGTTCAGCTTAATACTATTTAAAATAGTTACGTCGCCATACCCGGCTTGAGCTTTGTCGAGCGTCATGAGTGGGTTTGGTAGCGCTAATGGCTCTGCAAACTCAAAATTAAATGGTGAGTCGGCATGTGCAGGGGCAAGCTTTTCCATACGTTCAAGAGCTTTAACACGGCTTTGCGCCTGTTTAGCTTTACTGGCTTTTGCTTTAAAGCGAGTAATAAACTGCTCTAGGTGGGCAATTTGCTCTTGCTGTTTTTCGAACATGGCTTGCTGTTGTAATAAACGCTCTGCTTTTTGGCGTTCAAACTGCGAGTAGTTACCTTTGTATACATTGATAAGTTGTTTATCTATGTGCCAAATTTGATCAACCACTGCATCTAAAAACTCGCGGTCGTGCGATATAAGTACCAATGTGCCTGTATAGGCACGTAAAAAGCGTTCAAGCCAATATACGGCATCTAAATCAAGGTGGTTTGTTGGTTCATCGAGTAATAGTAAATCAGCGTTTCGAATAAGTGCTTGGGCAAGGTTTAAACGCATGCGCCACCCCCCCGAAAACGCACTAACAGGGTTTTCTATTTGGTTATTAGCAAAGCCTAACCCATGCAACAGCTCGCCAGCTTGCGATTCAATGCTGTAGCCTTTCATGTTTTCTAGCTGAATATGCACTTTGGCTTGAGTATCGCCATCGTTATTTTGTTCTGCTTCTCTCAGCGCAATACGCAGCGCGTAGTATTCAGGGTGTCCTTGCAATACATAATCAATCGCGCTTATTTCGAGGGCAGGGGTTTCTTGTTTAACCGAAGCAATAGACCAATCTTTAGGAATACTGCAATTACCAGCATCAAGTTGCAATTCAGATTTTAGTAAACCAAATAAGGTTGATTTTCCACAGCCATTGGCGCCCACAAGGCCTACTTTGTGCTCTGGAAATAACGTAGCTGATGCATTTTTTAATAAGGCTGTTCCGCCACGAAGGAGTTCTATTTCTGATATTTGGATCATGAATGCGTTACTTTACTGTACCCTTGTTAAGTTGGCGCTATCATACCATAGAACTTAATGCGCTTATCAAGCGTATCAACAAGTGATGTTATACGATAAAATAGTTGTAGTTCAAACCACAGGAAAAATGTTGTGAGACAAAAGAAGCGATTTATTGCTGGTGCATCGTGCCCTGACTGCAAAGCCATGGATACAATGATGCTTTACAGAGAACATGATGTTGAAAAAGTAGAGTGTGTTGAGTGTGGGCATAAAATGTCACAACCAGAGAACGCTGTTCAGGCGTCAACTCGCCAATTTGAGCAAGTCATTGGTGTGTTTAAACCGGGCGACTAACCCGGTTTTTATTGCTTAGGTACACACCTTTTAGTAATGCGGAGGCGGTGGCTCTGGCATATTAGACATCATAGAAGGCGAGGTTTGCGCTTCTTTAATTTTTTCTGCCAGCAGTTCTGTTTGGCGTTTCATTTTAGCTAGCATTTGCTGGTGCACTTTGATCTCATCGTTTAAGATTTCAATCGTTTCATCTTGAAAAGCCACTTTGGCTTCAAGTTCCATTACGCGGTGTTCAATTGTGTTCATTAGTGTCTCGTATAATAAATCGCTCTGCGATACCGCTGGAGCTTTCGGTTAACAACGACTTATCGTTATCTATAAATGCCACATCAAGCACAACGGCCGATTTTGGTTTACTGCCTTCTCGCGGCGTAACTTGCCACGTTTGAATTTTTTCACCGCTTGATATTTGCCATAAATCAACTCGCTTATTAGGCGAACCCGTTGCCAGCAATGTGCCTTGCTCGTTAAAGCGCACGGCGGTAAAAATTTTCTGACGCGCAATATACGCCAGTTTACTCACAAGATCACCTGTAGTCAGTTTCCATACATGTGCTTGTGCCATACTGTCGGCGGTAAATGCAAAGCGACCTTGTGGATCAAGGGTTACCTGAGTAACACGAGTTGGGTGGCTAAAGCGATGAATAACTTGGCCTGTATTGGTATCCCAAAAATAGGCAACATAGTCGTTAGAGCCGCTTAATGCATAACGTCCGTTTGGCGCCAAATCAACGGTGTTAACTTTATCTTGATGGCCTAAAAACTCAATGCGACGTCCAGTTTCAAGGTTTAAAAATACAACCACGCCGTCGCTTCTGCCGTATAAAACACTGCGGCCTTGGTTACTAATGGCAATATCTCGAATCGTGGCTTTTTGTATTTTGTAGTAGCCTTTGTTTTCGCCAGTGCTGATATCCCACACTGCGAAAGTTGTTTTTTCTGCGGTAACCGCCACGCTGTTATCAAAGGCAATAGCAAGGCTGTAAACTAAGTTGTCTTGAGATTGCTGCTGAAACCATTGGTATTTTAAAACGTGCTGTTGATTATCCCACAGCGCGACCCCATGGTTGATAGAAGAGATTAAACTGTACTTTCCATCGTGAGAGAGAGCTGACGAAAATGCACCTTGTGCGGTATGCTCAAAGCTTTCTACCGATTGATTTTTTTTATCGGTACAGGCAATGGCTAAAAAACAGCTAAAAACGATTAAAAAAGTACGAAATATCGACATCTTACAGGTATTTCCTCTTAACTCTTAGTGACTGAGAGGTTAGACTAGGTGCGTTAAATGCCTAGGTTGTTTGTCTAATCACTGGATATATATTTCTAAGTTTAGCTAACAATACAGACTTTAGTTATTAAACAAACAGCCTACCATGTAGGGCGTTAATCTTTAACTAGTAATATTACAATAAATGACAACTGCAAAGTATGTCGGAGATTTAAAATGAAAAAGACGATTAGATTGTCATTGATTGCAGCGTCGGTTTTAGCGCTTACAGCTTGTAATCAAGAAGCAAAAAAAGAGCAAGCTGAAGTAACATTAGACACTGTAGAGCAACAACAAGCATACGGTATTGGTGCTTCTGTAGGTAATTTTTTAAATAAAGACCTAGCAGACAAATCTGAAATTGGCATTGAGCTAGACCAAGCGCTATTAATTCGTGGTTTTGAAGATGCACTTGCTGGCAATGCAAAAATTGACGAAGAAAAAATTCGTGAAGTGTTAACAGCTTTAGATACCTCAGTACGCACTAAGCAAGAAGAAAAAGCAAAAGTTGAGTCTGAAAAAAGCAAAGCGGCAGGTGTTCAATACCTAGCTGATAACGCTAAAAAAGAAGGCGTAACAGTAACTGAGTCTGGCCTACAATACGAAGTATTAAGCGAAGGCGAAGGCGAAAAGCCAGCAGCAACAGACGTTGTTAAAGTACATTACAAAGGTACTTTATTAGACGGCACTGAGTTTGATAGCTCATACGCACGTAACGAACCAACTACATTCCCACTTAATCGCGTAATTGCTGGTTGGACGGAAGGTTTACAACTTATGCCTGTAGGGTCTAAGTACAAGTTTACTATTCCTTCAGAGCTTGCTTACGGCGATCGTGACCTTGGTAAAATTCCAGCTAATTCAACACTTGTTTTTGAAGTTGAATTACTAGAAATTCAAAATGCAGAAGCACCTGCAGAATAAGCCAAGCTTAAAACGTAAAAAGGGACCTTAGGGTCCCTTTTTTAATTCGTGTAACTTAATTAAATCTTAATTTAATCAGTATGATTAGAAAACAGGTTATCAATCAGTTCATCTTCAAGCTCAAAACGAAGCTCTAATGACTCACCAATAACTGAAAGATCGTTATCAAACCCTTCTAATAAGTCTTCTTTATCTACTTCAGCGTACTTGTCATTAAAATCAAGTGCGACATCGGTGGTGCTTGAAATACGCGGATAAATTGAGTTTGCAAGCTTTTGGCTCTCTAAGCCCTTTTTTTCACAGGCTTTAGCAATATCATCGTACACTTCAAAATGCCCTGCAGAGAGGTAATCCATAAGGAGTTGGCAAAAAGACTGTATTTGTTCAGGCTCTGGTAGCGCGTGATCTTTTTTATCATAAGGCGCAAACCCTGCAATCTTGCAATACAGTACAATAAGTTCTTGGCGTTCATTAAGCCAGTTATCGATTACTGTATGGCTACCACCCCATTTCTGTTGAGCTTTTTCTACACGCGTCAGCATAACTGTTCTCCTAAGCTGGGTTGGTTTTTAGTTACATTCGTTTTTATGTACATCAAGATATATTTAATTTGCGTGTATATCAACAAGTAATGCAGATGTTGTAAACGTGCAGAAGAATTATTTATTGAAAGGCTAAACATTTTATTGCAGGCAAGAAAAAACCACCGGTTAAGGTGGTCTAATTTCTTCAAGTGGCTTGTTATAACAAGCTTTCTTATTTTTATTAAATGATTTTTATTGTTATTATTTAAAACTTTTTATTTTTATTGTTTTAATAATTTATTATTGTTTTTGTTAACGCGGGAAAGACAATACCAAGGTTTTTGTTATGTTGCAAACATATTAACAAAAAGTTTTAAATGTTAGTGTTTTTTGCCTAATTTATAATCAAAATGGATTAAAACCATCAATATTATTGATCTGCTTCTATGTAAAGGTGTTTTCGTCTTTAAGAAATAGAGAGGCGATGAATATGGTGGTACAATCTTGCACAATTTCTATAAGCATTAGGATCATTTACGCCATGAGCGAATTAAAAAACGACCGTTATTTACGTGCACTTGCAAAACAACCCGTTGATGTAACGCCTGTATGGATGATGCGTCAAGCTGGACGTTATTTACCAGAGTACCGTGCTACACGTGCGCAAGCGGGCGATTTTATGAGCCTGTGCCGTAATGCTGAGCTTGCTTGTGAGGTAACACTTCAGCCACTGCGTCGTTACCCATTAGACGCGGCCATTTTGTTCAGCGATATTTTAACGATTCCTGATGCAATGGGTTTAGGTTTGTACTTCGAAACAGGTGAAGGCCCTAAGTTTGAACGTCCTATATCGTCGCTTGCAGATGTTAAAAAAATACCTAAGCTCGATCCAACTGACGAGCTTGGTTATGTAATGAACGCAGTAAGTACTATCCGCCGTGAACTTAAAGGCGAAGTACCACTTATTGGCTTTTCTGGTTCACCATGGACACTTGCTACATACATGGTTGAAGGCGGTAGCAGCAAAGTATTTGGTAAAATTAAAAAAATGGCGTTTGCAGAGCCGCAAACACTTCATTTATTACTAGATAAACTTGCTGATTCAGTAATCGACTACTTAAACGCACAAGTAAAAGCCGGCGCGCAGTCGTTAATGGTATTTGATTCGTGGGGCGGTGTATTAAGCCCGCGCGACTACAACGAGTTTTCACTGCAATACATGCACAAAATTGTTGATGGCCTGATTCGTGAGTACGATGGCCGCAAGGTGCCAGTAACGTTATTTACTAAAAATGGTGGCCAGTGGATAGAAGCCATTGCAGCCACAGGTTGTGATGCAGTAGGCCTAGATTGGACCATTAATATTGGCGATGCTAAACGCCGTGTAGGCGATAAAGTGGCCTTGCAAGGTAACATGGACCCGTCAATGCTACATGGTACGCCAGATCGTATACGCCAAGAAGTAGGCACTATTTTAGAAGACTTTGGTACAGGCAATGGCCATGTGTTTAACTTAGGTCACGGTATTACGCCAGATGTTGACCCAGAAAATGCCGGTGTATTTATTAATGCCGTGCACGAGCTTAGCGGCCAGTATCACAAATAATTAATGTGTTTTATGCATTAATACTAAAAAGCCCGCTTAACAGCGGGCTTTTTGTTTATACGCTTTAAAGTGTTTACTTAAACAAGCGGTTTAAACCATTTAATGCCGCAACTCGATAAGCTTCTGCCATTGTTGGGTAGTTAAACGTAGTATTTACAAAGTAGTCGATGGTATTGCCACCATTTTTTTGTTCCATTATAGCTTGGCCAATGTGAACAATCTCAGAAGCACGCTCACCAAAGCAATGCACGCCAAGTACTTCTTTGGTTTCGGTGTGGAACAATATTTTTAAACTACCCACATCGGTACCTGCAATTTGCGCACGGGCTAAGTGTTTAAATTGCGCACGCCCCACTTCATACGGTACTTTTGCGGCAGTTAATTGCTGCTCTGTTTTACCAACAGAACTCATTTCAGGAATAGTATAAATACCGGCTGGAATATCAATAATCAGCTTTTCATCGCAGTTACCACAAGCGATGGCATCTGCGGCAATCCGGCCTTGGTCAAATGCAGCACTAGCAAGGCTTGGGTAGCCAATAACATCGCCTACCGCATAAACGTTTTCAATCTCAGTTTGGTAGGTTTCGTTTACTTTTATTTGCCCACGGCCGTCGGCTTTTAAGCCAATGGCTTCAAGGTTAAGTGTGTCAGTGTTACCTGTGCGGCCATTCGCAAATAAAATACAGTCAGCCTTTACACGCTTGCCCGATTTTAAATGCATAACAACGCAATCGTCGCGCGTTTCTACACGATCAAACTCTTCGTTATGACGAATAACAATGCCGCTATTCCAAAAGTGGTAGCTAAGTGCATCAGATATTTCAGCATCCATAAAGGCAAGTAAACGGTCGCGAGTATTCACTAAATCAACTTTAGCGCCTAAACCTTTAAAAATAGAAGCATACTCACAGCCAATAACCCCTGCTCCGTATATAAGTACGCGCTGAGGGTCGTGCTCAAGGCCTAAAATAGTATCGCTCTCGTAAATACGAGAATGGCTAAAATCAACTTCAGGTGGGCGGTAAGGGCGAGAGCCCGTAGCAATAACAATTGTTTTTGCAGTAATGCGCTCGGTTGAACCGTCAAGGCGTTTTACTTCAACAGTGTGTTTATCAACAAAGCTCGCATCACCTTGAAACATATGAATACGATTACGATCGTAAAAGCTGCTACGTAAATTAGACTGCTTAGAAATAACCGAACTTGCGTGACGTAAAATATCAGGGAACGTTAAACGACTCGGGCGTTCACCAATATTAAACAACGGGTTGGCTTTGTATTCAATATAGCGGCTAACCGAGTGACGTAATGCCTTAGAAGGGATAGTTCCCCAATGTACACAACCGCCGCCGACTGTTTCTTGGCGCTCTATAACCGCTACTTTTTTGTTGTTTTTCGAAAGGTTCATGGCGGTGCCTTCACCGCCAGGGCCCGTACCAATAATTATTGCGTCATATTGGAAACTTACGGGTGCTTTTTTCTGTTCTGGTTGTTTGGCCACAGCCACTCCTAAATTAATTAAAAGAGGCTTTTAATAACCTCGCATTAAGTGCTAGCCATGCCTGTTTTTGATTTTCCCAGGCGGCTTCCAGCTCGTGATATTGTGCCATTAAAGCTGAACGTTCACACTGCTTTGCCATATTATTTTTTTTAACTTCTAAAACTTGTTTTTGAAGTGAACAATAAGTCTGCAGTTTTTTCAGCAATAAATCGTATTCTTGTTGTAATAATGTAAGCCTATCTTGCGCTAAAGGCAATTTTGCAAGGCGTGTTTGCGTTTTGCTCATAAGCGTATCGGCTTTGGCTTTTTCTATGCGCTCAACAGGGGTACGCTTTAATTTACTGGCTAAACCAACAGCAGCTAAAGAGCGAATCATCCATTTAGTGGGGTCATAATGAAACCACTTAATCCCATTACGGTAATCACTTGCAAAAATATGATGGAAGTTATGGTAACCCTCGCCATAAGTAAATAACGCTAAAAAGCCATTATCGCGCGCGGTATTTTTTTCAGTGTATGGGCGCGAACCCCATATGTGAGCCACCGAGTTAATAAAAAAGGTAAAGTGCTGGCTTAATACTAAACGCAGTAAACCCGCTAAAATAAGCATACCCCACACGTCGCCCACCAATAAACCAAGTACCAATGGTAGGCCAACATTCATCGCAATAACCAGTTTTAGGTAGTGCTTGTGTTGCCACATAACGATTTTATTACGCTGTAAATCACGACAATTACTGTAATCACCGTAGCTATCGCCTTGGTAGTCACGTAACATCCAGCCAATGTGGCTGTACCAAAAGCCATTGGTTGCGGCGTAAGGGTCTTTTATTGGGTCGTCAACTTGGCCATGGTGTATACGGTGATCGCTACTCCAGTGCAGAGCGCTGTTTTGCAACGCAAACGCACCGCCAAGGGCAAAAATAAATTCAACGGCAGGATGAGCATTATACGTTTTATGTGCCCATAAACGGTGGTAACCGGCTGTGATAGATAGGCCCGCAAAAAACATACAGGCTACAAAAGCAATCCAATGTGCGCTGGTAAATCCGTAGCTAATGCCATACCAAGGAACAAGTGTGATAGCCGCTAAAAAGGTAAGGCTAAAAAATAGGACGTTTGTCCAGATAATCGGTGGTTTATTCATCATTCTCAATCTCAGCGTACAACTGTAAGCTAAAATAGTATTTCAAACTCTCGCCGTCAAGTATTAGACTGGGGAATTGAGCTATTATCACTAAATATTAATATAAAATTATTCAGGGAGTTGTTGATGTCGGGTGTTAGAGCGCAACAGAAACAAAAAACACGACAAGCCTTAATTCAGGCGGCATTTAATCAGCTAAGTGCAGATCACAGCTTTTCGAATTTAAGTTTACGCGAAGTAGCCCGCGAAGCCGGCATTGCGCCCACCTCGTTTTATCGCCATTTTAAAGACATGAACGAGCTAGGTTTAACCATGGTGGACGAAGCCGGTTTAACCCTTCGCCAGCTAATGCGCCAAGCCCGAAGACGCATAGCAAACGACGGTGGCAGTGTAATCAACACCTCGGTTGTTACGTTTATGGAATTTATAGACAGCTCAAGCAACCAATTTAGGTTATTACTGCGTGAGCGCTCTGGCACATCTAAGGCATTTAGAGCCGCAGTCGCACGCGAAATCAAACACTTTATTTTAGAGCTTGCCCACTATTTAGAAAGCGAAACCAAGTGCGACGCCATGCACGCCTACATTCAATCAGAAGCCATGGTAACACTGGTATTTAATGCCGGCGCTGAAGCATTAGATATAGAAGGCCAACAACTTGACGAACTTGTTGAGCGTGTTATTTGGCAGCTGCGTTACATAACGCGTGGTGCAACCCATTATGTAAGAGAAAAGGCTGACTAATTTAAATTATTTACATAAAACATTGTAGATTTATTGTTCTAATTTCATTATATTACGCGTTGTAACAGCAGCGCGTTACCTAGAAAGTAAAAAATAAATAACTCTCTTACAAAGAGAAAGCGAGGATGCAAATGCTCACCAAGGATCCGGTGAACTTAAATTACCCCCCATTGTTTGAACAACCACATGACGAGCTTGAAAACTCTCAGCCCGTGGTTACATTCTCTCATTTGAGCCGTGCTCAATTTTGCCAACTGCCAAAAGTACTACAGAGCAAATTACAAAGTAATTTATTTGGTGTGGTAGACAAGTATCAAGCTGCTTGCCTGCGCGACGATACACGCAGCCAATACTGGGTAAAAAATAAAGAGTGGCAAAAAGTGTCGTATTCGGCTTACAAGCTCGCAAGTACGCGTGTTGCTATTTATCCAAAACAAACTCAAGCACCCACAAAATACTCAGGCGCAATTAATAATGGCTCAATAGCATCATCGCAAGCAGCGCTACAAAGTAATAACTTTACCAATAAAGGGGTTATAGCCCCTAATACACCTGCATTTATTAATAGCCAAGCAGCGGCGCAAAATACACCACAGTATATAAACCAGCAAAGCTATAAGGCTAAAACAACAAAAAAACCTCGCCCTGCGCAGCAGTATACCCCCGCTATACGCATTTATAAGCCAGAGCTAAACAGCACAATGCTATTAAAAGCATCGCACACAGTTAGGCAAAATTTTACAACTCACGTACTTAGCGCCGCCGAAACCGTAGAGCAACTCGCACAGCAATATACCGGCTATAAAAATGCCAACTTAATTTACGATTACAACTTAGGCTATAGCGAACGCAAACCTGCAAAAGCAGGCACAAGCTTAATAGTCCCCAATGGTTGGAAACTTAATATTGAAGGCTCATGCAGTAACAGCCGCAGTGTAGTTATTCAGTGGCAAGGGCCAACTAGTGGGCAAATAACGCTACAACTAGAAAAAAAACGCCCCGACGAAGTCTCGTTTTGGCAGCACTACGCTGAAGTAAAACCGGGTATTTATAATGTTACGGTAACGGCCAGTGGCGCAACCGACACCACCACATTTACAGTTGAACAACCCACTTTAGCCTACGAAATAGAACTACTCGACGAAGCTGGCGAGCCACAAGCTAACATGGGCTACAAAATACGCCTACGCAACGGCCACATTATTACCGGGCAGCTTGACCAAAACGGCTATGCCAACGTATCAGGCCCCGACTTTGAAAACGCTAAAGTCAGCTTTTTTGAACTCGACAGCGAAGATTGGTCTGTAGGCAAAGTTTAAGGATATACAATGACCCAACAACACACCGTAGCCCAAGGTGAAACGCTATTGCGCATAGCAAAGCAATACGGCTACCAAACATCTAAAGCGCTTTACAACCACCCAAGCAATGCAGAGTTTAAAGCCCTACGCCCCGATCCAAACTTAATTTACCCGGGTGATAAAATTACGATTCCGCCAAAAAAAGAAAAGTTTATACCGCTGCGCACCAACAGCATTAATAGCTTTGTTGTACAAAACGAAAAAGAATATTTTCGCCTGCAAGTATCGTACGACGACGGCGATGATATTACCGGTAAACGCGTTGTGCTTAATATCGGCAGCCAAACAATCGATACCGTATTGCAAAGTGATGGGCTTATCGAAGTAGAGCTTAATAATAACGACGCCCTTACTGGCAACGTCGATTTATATTTAAAAGCAGGCGAAACCACACCAACTAAAAGCTTTGCGGTACAAATAGGCAATCTAGATCCAATCGACACGCTTTCTGGCGTGCAGGGACGTTGTAATATGTTGGGGTTTAATTGCGGCAAGGTTGATGGCATTAATGGTGCAAAAACCAAAGCCGGTGTGAGGGAATTTCAACAAGCGCAACAACTACAGGTAGACGGCATTGCAGGGCCGGTTACTAAAAGCCGTCTTGTTTATGTTTATGGAGCCTAAGTTATGAGCCAAGCAATGCCCATGGCAGTCAATAAAGTTAACACACTAGTTATAAAAACAAATGTTGGTGCGTTACAAAAACATATCATAGTTAAAGTGATTGGTGATATAGATATAAAAGCGCAGTTGTTTAGCCAAGGTAGCGCGGTTAACTTGGAGCAACAGGGCAATCAACAATACCACTTTAAAAACCTGTCACAACAAGCGCTTTACACCTTAAAAGTAATTATAGCGGGCGAAACAGAATTAACCCTTATTAACGAACAAAGCTTTGCAGATTATTTTGACCTGTTAAAAGTTCAGTCATTCAATATTGGTGAAAAAGGCGGGCCGCAATTACTCGAACATAAAATATTACCAAAAGGCCATATTGAAATAACCTTGCTCGCAGAGCCCCCTAGCTTTGGTGTATTTTTTGATGGCACGGGAAATAACCGCCTTAACGACATACAAGATTCAACCGACGGCAAAGAACCGACTAATGTGGTTAAGTTGTTTGAGTTATATCCCTTTCAAAAATATCAATCACGCTATTATGCAGAAGGTATTGGCACTAAAGCCCACGAAAGCGATTCAACCTTAGACATGGGTTTAGCGTTTAGTTTTGATGAGCGAATTAAAAGGTCTTTACTCGAAATGGAAGCATATTTGATTCGCAATTTATTTAAAACTATTAAAGTTTGCTCTATTGATGTATTTGGTTTTAGCCGTGGTGCAGCGCAAGCGCGGGCATTTGTTAATCAAGTAAATGCGATATATAAAAATAATCCACACTATTGGGGCGGTATTAAGCCGGTTATTCGCTTTGTTGGTTTATTCGACAGCGTTGCCTCTATTGGTGGCGATGGTGATAACAACCACAGTGAGTTTTATGCCAATGATGAGCTTGATTACCCCGTTAATTTAAACCTAGCAAGTAGTAGTGCGGGGTTTGTAATGCATTTGGCGGCGTTTGATGAAAAGCGAGATAAATTTCCACTCAGTTCATTACGCACTCGTAATAAGCAGCTCCTTAAAAACCAGCAGGAAATTGAATTACCGGGTGTGCACTCAGATATTGGCGGCGGTTATGGCCCCGTAGAAACAACCATATTATACCCGTGGCAATATATTGCGGGGCAAGCCGGAGAGCCAGAGCACGATAAAGAATTAGCGCAGCTTAAAAAGTCACTTGAGCAAAAATATTATTGGCCAACAATTAATATTGAATTTAAAGCAAGTAGGCCAAGGATGAACAGAAAGCCAAAGCGAATTCGTAATGAATCAGAGTATACGGTTTATACCGGCTATAAACCGTATTGGCGGCGCAATTTAAATAATACCTTACCCCATTATAGCCTAGCGCTAATGTATGAAGCGGCGGTTAACCAAGGGGTGCCACTACAAAGCTTAACGGAACTTGCTAACCGCAAACAAGCTGACGGCCAAGCTATACCTTATGCTTTACCTAGCGAGCTTAAAATACTGGTTGATAGTGCCCGTAGCTTTGGCCCACAAAGTGATGCCTGGCAAGCTTTATATAAAGATTACATCCACCACAGTGTTAAATATTCAGCAACGATTGATGCGATTGCTCATGGCCCAGAAGAAGACGCTGAATTCACCACCAAAAACCAACAACGTGAGCTTTTTTACAATCAACCAGAACACGCTGAAGCAAGTGAGCAATGGCAATCACAATTAATAAATGGATATAGATTATGGACAAAATCTTAAAGTTACTTCTTACTAGCTTGTTTGCTGTATTACTAGACGGCTGTGCAACAACAGGTGAAATCGACTATATGGTTGTATCGGGTTCAACAGATGAAGGCAATAATATATTTGTGACTTTAATTAAGTTTGATGACAAGTGGGATGTACCCGCAGGAACTATGTCTTGTTGTCGAGCCACTGCGGGAGCTATGGTTGGTGTTTACGATCAAAAATTCCCAGAAAAAGTTGCGGTTGAATGGTTAGATAAGTCAGAAAATAGAATTTACTTTGGTGAAGTGGCAATAGATAAAAATGGTTATAAATTAGCTAAAAATTTACCTTCATACACAGCGCATACAGGTAAGGTTTTTAAAGATGTAAAACCATATTTAATAGTTGGTATGGGTGAATCAGGTGAGATAAAGGTTTGGGTTACGAATACGCCATCAGCTGGATTTACTGGCCGTGTATTACACGAACTAGGCTCAGGGCAAGCACAGTGGCGTGAGAATAAGTAACTAAGCCATTCCTCAAGAGCAGCTTGAACTTAAATGGAAATATATTATGAGTAAACTCATAAAATCACTCATCGCACTCGCTTTAACATTATTCGCCGTAGGGTGTTCGTCAACAGGAACAATTGATTACATGGTCGCAGGTGTCGGCACCGAAAATGGCAATGCAATTTGGGGGCGCTCTGTGGTATTTGATGATGAATGGGGTATTCCTTCCGGTGCAATAGAATGTTGTTACGCACAAGCTGGTGGTACTGTAAATGTTTACAATCAAAAATTCCCAGAAAAAGTCGCGGTTGAATGGTTAGATAAGTCAGAAAATAGAATTTACTACGGTGAAGTGACAATAGATAAAAATGGTTATAGGTTAGCTAAAAATTTACCTGCTTATACATGGGTAAGTACAGGAGAAGTAGAAGAAAATATTAGGCCTTATTTAATTGTTGGCATGGGGGAAAGTGGCGAGATAAAAGTATGGTTATCAAATGCACGATCTGACAGAAATAGAACAGGCCGTGTATTACACGAACTAGGCTCAGGGCAAGCACAGTGGCGTGAGAATAAGTAGTAAAGCCACTACCCTAAGCTCATGTTCTATAAAGTATTCGCAGAGGCAGCCCGTAGCTCATGACCCAGAAGAAGACGCTGAATTCACCTCTACCAAAACCAACAGCGCGAGCTTTTTTACAATCAGCCAGAACAAGCTGAAAAGAGTGAGCAATGGCAGTCACAATTAATAAATGGATATAGATTATGGACAAAATCTTAAAATTACTCACCACATTGACCTTTACATTATTTGTAATGGGTTGCTCGTCAATAGGTAAAATTGATTACATGGTCGCAGGCGGTGCGACACAAAAGGGTAATGAAATTTGGGTGCAATCAATTACTTTTGATAATAGTTGGGGTATTCCTATGGGGAGCCTTGGTTGTTGCTGGCAAAGTGCCGGTAAAACAAGTGGCGTTTACGATCAAAAATTCCCAGAAAAAGTAGCTGTTGAATGGTTAGATAAGTCAGAAAATAGAATTTACTTTGGTGAAGTGGCAATAGATAAAAATGGTTATAAATTAGCTAAAAATTTACCTGCTTATACATGGGTAAGTACAGGAGAAGTAGAAGAAAATATCAGGCCTTATTTAATTGTTGGCATGGGCGAAACTGGCGAAATAAAAGTGTGGCTATCAAATACAAGCTCAGGAATGAATAGAACAGGTCGCGTATTACACGAGCTTGGTTCAGGACAAGCCCAGTGGCGTGAGAATAACTCGTAAAGGATTTCCATCTGTAGCTTTGGATAATGGTACTACAAGCCAAGTTGCTACTTATATTACCTCGTAAATAAATGCATTTAGTAAAAGAATAGTTTTAATGACGTTTTTAAAAAATCACAGCATGCTTTGCGCCCTCAGCGTTTGTTTTAGCTTATTGCTAAGCGGGTGCTCAGAGCCCTCATCTCAAAGTTCAGCACAAGCAGAGGTTGATGTTGCTAAATATCCATGGGCTAAAGAGCATAAAAACCATCCAGAGTGGCCACTAGAAATACGCGAAGAGGTGTACGGCGATGCAGATACCTTCTCAACCCCGCGATTAATGTTTTGGAATAAATATAAATACAGTGAAGTGCGCACGCTGTGGTCATCACGGTTAGATGGCTCAGATAGGCGCCGAATTATTCCTGAGAAAATATTTACCCAAATGGAGCCTGCGGGATTGCATCCACCAGCACGCTCACCAGATAACCGTTATATTGCTATTTCGGGTTATATAAATGATAGAGCGACACGCCAGTTATACGATACTAAAGAGAAAAAGCTAATTACCGTGTCAGGCGGAGGCGGCTACCCGTGGTTTAACTGGACCTCAGACAGTAAAAATGTGATTTTTTACTCAGATGGCAAAAACTTTAACTACCATGTTCCAACAGGGGAGCTAACCCCTCGGCCGCAAATTCACCACAGTGGAGCTGCTTTTTTACTTCCGGGAGATAAAGAGTTTTTAGTCATAAAGCATGATGGCTTTTGGATACATAAGTTTAATGGTGAAGTGGTTCGCAAAGTTAACTTTGGTTTTCCACGTAAGTGGAGAATGAAAAACCATCGAATTTCGCCCGATGGCAAGTATTTAGCGTTTATGACCCACGCCAGACCGAAAGCCCACTTTCATTGGGTGAATATTGCAAACCCTGAAATAGAGCACTCAGAAAAAGGGGAGGGAAATGGCGTAATCTTTTCACTTGATGAAGATGTTACCCTTAAATTTGGCTATAATCCTAGGGATGAAGTCGATGAAAATAACAAGCCAGTTACTTATAGTATTATTACCCAAACTAATATTTTAACCGGTGAACAGCAGGTAATACGCACTAAAGAAATGAGAATGTGGGGGCTTAGAAGCATAGCGCCTATTGCTATTACCAACCAAAAAGCACAGAGCAACTAATTATGCATGACATGAGTAAAGGAAGTGCCAGCCCTGTGGTGTATCTATTAACTGGTTATATTGAAAATAATAAACGAGTTCCATGGATGTGAAAGTAGGTTCAATATGGCTCAAATCATTTCGGCTCTTCGGCCATAAAGTGAGTAATGGCACTTTTTAATCATTAAACATGTGATTACTTTATAAACTTAAATAAAAGTGACAAAACTTATCTAATCGGGGATCACTTTAAAGCCGATTTAATTATGGTGGCAAGAAGCGTGTTTGGTATTTTTAATCTTATTATTTAAGGTTTTTTGGTTTTTATTTTCTTTATGATTGTGTTTTAAAGGTGTTTTGTGGAATATTTATGCTTGCTTCGATCTCTCTGTAATGTTAAAAATAGGCCTCACTGAACACACACACAAGAAACAAGATGCAAAATATTCGTTTAATTACACTAAAACTTAATCTCTTACTGCTATGGCAAGTAAGCGGGGATTAGTGTGTTTGCATTGAGTTGAACATTAAAAACCCCGCAATTGCGGGGTTTTTTTTATCTCGCGGCTGGGATAAATTGAAATTTGGGTAACATAGGAATGAGGGGCAGTTATGCAAGACAAAGATAAAGTATGGATTTTTGATACCACTTTACGTGATGGCGAGCAGGCACTTAAGGCAAGCCTTACTGAAGATGATAAAATTCAGTTAGCGCATACTATTAGCCGTTTGAATGTTGATGTGATGGAAGTGGGTTTTCCGGTATCCAGCCCTGCTGACTTTCGCTCGGTGCAACGAATTGCAACTGAAGTAAAAGGTCCAATTATTTGTGGGTTAGCACGTTCAGTAGCAAAAGATATTGAAGCCTGTGGTGAGGCACTTCGCACAGCACAGCAAAGCCGTATTCATACTTTTATTGCCACAAGCCCTTTGCACCTTGAACATAAATTACGTATGAGCCTAGATGACGCTACGGCCATGGCGGTTAAATCAATTAAATTAGCGCGCAACTACACAGACGATGTGGAGTTTTCGTGTGAAGATGCAGGGCGCACGCCGCACTGGGATTTATGTAAAATTGTTGAGCAGGCCATTAACGCAGGTGCCTCTACTATTAATTTACCCGACACCGTTGGCTTTGTAACGCCAGACGAATACGCTGCAATGATCCGCCATTTAATGAATAACGTGCCAAATATTGATAAAGCACGCTTAAGTGTGCATTGCCACAACGATTTAGGTTTAGCTGTCGCTAACTCGGTAGCCGCGGTACAAGCGGGTGCTCGCCAGATTGAATGTACAATAAATGGTATTGGTGAGCGTGCGGGTAACTGCTCGCTTGAAGAAGTGGCGATGATCATGAAAATGCGCAAAGACCACTTAAAAGTTCACACCGATATTAAAAGCGAAGAAATTTATCGCGCATCTCGCCAAGTGGCAAAAATTTGTAATATGCCAGTGCAGCCAAATAAAGCTATTGTGGGCGAAAACGCCTTTGCACATAGCTCGGGCATTCACCAAGATGGCGTATTAAAAGCACAAAATACGTACGAAATAATGTCGCCAGAAAGCGTAGGCGTACCAAACAACCAATTAAATATGACTTCGCGTTCGGGCCGTCATGTTATTGAGCACCGCTTAGAAGAGTTAGGGTATCAAAAAGCGGACTACGATATGGACAGTCTATACGAAAGCTTTTTAGCGCTAGCTGATCAAAAAGGCACGGTGTACGACTACGACCTTGAAGCCATGATTTACTTAAATCAAATTAACGACAAAGACGAAAAATACCAGTTAGAGTTTGTTAACTCAGCGTCTAACTCGCAATCGGTAGCCAGCTCTACTATCGGTATGGTGATTGATGGCGAAGTTAAGCAAGAAGCCGCAACAGGTAATGGCCCAGTAGAGGCGTCGTTTGCAGCTATTGAGCGCTTAACCGGTATGAGCGTTGAAATGATTGAATATAACTTAGAAGCGACAGGCCAAGGTGCAAGCTCATTAGGCCAAGTAAATATTATAGCTAAATACGATGGCCGCCCTTACCACGGTGCAGGCATTGCAGCGGATGTGGTAGAAGCGTCGGTACGCGCCATGATCCGTGTTTACAACTTAATTTATCGTGCACAAAAAGTGTCTGATTTAAAACAACAAAGGAAAGCAGGATGAGTAAAACAAACTACAGCGTTGCCGTATTAGCAGGCGACGGTATTGGCCCAGAAGTAATGGCAGCAGCAGAGCAAGTACTTGATGCTGTAAGCAATAAGTTTGGTTTTACTCTAAACCGCGAGCATCATGCTATTGGTGGTGCAGCCATTGATGAATTTGGTGAAGCATTACCACCAAAAACACTAAGCGCGTGCGAAAACGCCGATGCCATTTTATTTGGTTCAGTAGGTGGCCCTAAGTGGGAAAACCTTCCACCAAATGAGCAACCTGAGCGTGCATCGCTTTTACCGCTTCGTAAGCACTTTGGTTTGTTTTGTAACTTACGCCCAGCACAGCTTTTACCGGCGCTTAGCGCAGCATCGCCATTACGTGCTGATATTAGCGAAAAAGGCTTTGATATTTTGTGTGTACGCGAGCTTACCGGCGGCATTTACTTTGGTGAAAAAGGGCGAGGTGGCGAAGGCGAAGAAGAGTTTGCCTTTGATACGCAAAACTACTCGCGTAAAGAAATTGAACGCATTGCCCGCTTTGCTTTTGAAGCAGCAAAATTACGTAGTAACCATGTTACCTCGGTAGATAAAGCCAACGTACTTGCATCAAGCGTATTATGGCGCGAAGTAGTCACCGAAGTAAGTAAAGACTACCCAGAAGTCAGCCTAGATTATATATACGTAGATAACGCAGCTATGCAGTTAGTTAAACAGCCTAGCCAGTTTGACGTGCTACTTTGCGATAACTTGTTTGGTGATATTTTGTCAGATGAGTGTGCGATGATCACAGGCTCAATGGGCTTATTACCATCGGCAAGCTTAAATCAATCGGGCTTTGGTTTGTACGAACCTGCTGGTGGCTCCGCGCCAGATATTGCAGGTAAAGGCGTTGCAAACCCAATAGCACAAATTTTAAGTGCCGCACTAATGCTACGTTACTCATTAGGGCAAGACGAAGCAGCACGCACCATTGAAAAAGCCGTAGCCGAAGCCGTAGAAGCAGGCGTTGGCACGCCAGATATCTACCCACAAGGTGGATACAGCACAAGCGATGTGGCAGCTGCCATCGTTTCACGTATTTAATATATAAATCGCAGCACCGTTATGCTGCGACTTAACAAAGTAGGGAATTAGCAAGTGGCCCAAACGTTATACGACAAAATTTGGCAAGCACACACCGTTGCCAGCATAAACGAGCAAACTGATTTACTTTATATTGACCGCCATTTAGTACACGAGGTGACATCACCACAGGCTTTTGCTGGCCTACGTGAAAAAAACCGTACGGTGCGTTGCCCAGAAAAAACCTTTGCAACGATGGATCATAATGTATCGACTAAAAGCCGATCACTTGATGCCGCAAGCGAAGTCTCTAAAAACCAGTTAATGGCGCTAGATGCGAACTGTAAAGAGTTTGGCATTGTACTTTACGATTTAAACTCAATTAACCAAGGTATTGTGCATGTAATGGGCCCAGAGCAAGGTATTACGCTGCCTGGTACTACCATTGTATGTGGTGATAGCCATACTTCTACGCATGGTGCGTTTGGCGCATTAGCACATGGTATTGGTACCTCTGAGGTTGAGCATGTATTAGCAACGCAAACGCTACAGCAAAAAAAGGCAAAATCGTTAAAAATTCAAATTAACGGTGTGCTTCGCCCAACGGTAACTTCTAAAGATTTAATTATGGCGGTTATAGGCAAGTTAGGTACCGCTGGTGGCACAGGTTATGTTGCTGAATTTTGCGGTGAAGGCATTGAAGCACTTTCAATGGAAGCCCGTATGACGCTATGTAACATGAGCATAGAAATGGGTGCTAAAGCGGGTTTAATAGCATCTGACCAAATTACGTATGATTACTTAAAAGGTCGTCCGTTTGCACCAAAAGGCGCTGACTTTGACGCAGCAGTTGAATATTGGGAAACATTAAAAACAGATGAAGGTGCACACTTTGATTTAGTTGTTGAGCTTGAAGCTGACGACATTCAGCCACAAATTACCTGGGGTACAAGCCCAGAGCAAGTAATTGGTATTGATGAATGCATACCAGATCCAGACCAAGAGCCAGATTTAATTAAAGCCGACGCTATTCGCAGCGCACTTAGATACATGGATTTAAAAGCGGGCGATAAATTATCAAGCGCAAAAGTAGATACAGTCTTTATTGGTTCGTGTACAAATAGCCGTATTGAAGATTTACGTGCCGCGGCAAAAATTGTTGAAGGCAAGCAAGTAGTAGCTGGCATAGAGGCATTAATTGTACCGGGCTCTGGTCTTGTTAAAAAGCAAGCCGAAGACGAAGGCTTAGCCGATATTTTTAAAGCGGCAGGTTTTGAGTGGCGCGAGCCGGGCTGTTCAATGTGTTTAGCAATGAACGACGACCGCTTAGAGGCGGGCAAACGCTGTGCATCTACGTCTAACCGTAACTTTGAAGGTCGCCAAGGCCGTGGCGGGCGTACGCACTTAGTAAGCCCAGCAATGGCAGCCGCTGCTGCAGTACATGGTCACTTTGTTGATATAAGAGGAGAAGCCTAATGAGCGTATTTTTTAGTGGCTTAATGGCCCCACTTGATAAAAACAATGTAGATACAGACCAAATTATTCCTAAGCAGTTTTTAACATCTACTAGCCGTGATGGTTTTGATGCAGCACTATTTTACGATTGGCGTTACCTAGAAAACGGCGAACCAAATCCTGATTTTATTTTAAACCGCCCATGCTACCAAGGTGCGCAAATATTATTAACGCGCGACAACTTTGGTTGTGGCTCATCACGCGAGCATGCGCCGTGGGCGCTTAAGCAATATGGTTTTGAAGTAATTTTAGCGGAAAGCTTTGCCGATATTTTCTTTAATAACTGTGGCAACAACCAAATGCTAGCCATTGCCCTACCAGCTGATACGCTTGAACAATTGTTTGTACTTAGTGAGCAACACGACGATATAAACATTCAAATCGATCTTGAAAACCAAACACTAACAAGCGATAAGTTTGCGCCAATTAGTTTTGATATTCGTAAAGACGTAAAAGAGCGTTTATTAAGTGGCTTAGATTTTATTGGTGTGACCGAAACGCTAAATCCACACATTGATGCGTTTGAAAAACAACTTGCTGCTGAGCGCCCTTGGCAGTAAAAAAAGCAATTAATTACATATGAAAACAAAGCGCGGCTGAGTATATAAGCCGCGCTTTTTTATGTTTAAGTTTTCTAATTATTAATGTCTAAAATCTGCCATTAGCGCGGGTATGCCTGGCAGCATGCCAACAATGGCCATTACTGTGGTTAAAACCACAAACATAATGAGCGGTACAACCCAGCGGCTCATTTTAGTTAAATTAGCACTGCGCTCTTTACAGCCAATTAAGCCTAAGTTATCAAGCAGCATAGTTAGAGACCAACCAAAAGCAGGGTTAACCAAGCTAGAGGCAAACACAACAATAGCGGCCGATTGCGTTGTTTTACCTTCGCGTGTCATTTCCATACCCGCCTCAAGCAGCGGAATAAACACACCTACAATAAGCGCAACGCAAAGCACGGGTTGCCAAATGGCTAAATCCATTGGGTAGCCCCATAAACCCGCAACAATACAAAATACGGCTGTTAAAATGGCACCCGCCGGAATAGGGCGTTTAGCAATAGCGGCAGGGACAATGTAAGTTCCCCACGATGAGGTAAAGTTAGCACCACCGGCTAGCGAGCCAAAGGTTTGTCTAACCGATGCGCTTAGCATGGTGTCGTCTATGTTCATTTGAACTTTTTCAGTGCGTTGCGGGTAACTAATTTTTTGAAATACTTGATGCCCTAAAAAATCCGGTGACCACATAGCCACAGCTAATACCGCAAAAGGCAGCACAACCACAAAGCTTTCAAGCGTAGGTAAGCCCAGCATCCAACCTGTGTTTTCGCCCCACCAATAAGCTGGGTTCATATTTGGTAAGCCCGGCGCGGTATTAAATTCAAACGGCGCACCGAGTGCAAATGCAACCACACCGCCAATAAGGCAGCTAAGTGGCACAGCTAACCAGCGCTTTTTAAAGTGCTCAAGTAACGCATACAATAAAATGGTCGCCAAAATAACAATAAACGCAATGTGCGCCATATCAATGGCCTCAGCCCATGCAAACAGTTTTTTAACCTGCGAAATTGTGCCAATAAAGCCTAAATATATAAGTAAGCCCCCGCACACGCCTTTACTTGTTAAGCGTGCCAGCAAGCTCCCTCCTTTGGTTATGGCTAAAATAAAGCCAAAGGCACCAATCAGTAAGCCAAACGCCATAGGATGGCCGCCAGCGGCAACCACAATAGGAATAAGTGGAATAAGTGGGCCATGAGTACCCGCTAAGTTAGCGGTAGGTAAAATAAAGCCCGAAAACAAAATAATAAAAATAGAAACAATCAGTAATTCATAGCGTACGTTCTCTAACACAAACGCATCGCTTAAACCTAGTGGCGCTGCAAATGTAGCGGCAATAGCACCCACCATAACCACTTTACCAATAGTGCCCGCCATGGCTGGAATCGTGTCTTCAAATTCAAAGCGGTAGTCTCTAAAAGGTAAATTAGGCCGCCAGCGCTTGGGCTGCATAATTTGTAGCTCGTGCTCTAGGTATTCGTCGCGGGTATTAAACTCTGAACTGGGTTTATGGTTGTTTTGATAGCTGTTGGTATTGTCGTGCAATTTATTTTTGTGATCTGAGTTGTGACCCTTTGGGGTTACTGACATAGTCCCTCCTGTTACTCGTTGCTTATTTACTAATACGGCTTTTGTTAAAGCAAATGAATAGTGAAGGGGCAGGGTAGATCAGCTTTTACTCAGGAATGTATAGGCAAAAGGTCGTGTATGGTTGTTTTTAATACAGTTAATTTAAAAAACAGCTTTACACTAAAAGTCATAAATTACAGAAAATGATTAAAAGTTTATATAGATCATGCTCTTGAATGTGTCATTAAGGATGCTCAGAGCTATTTGCAGAAATAGTATCGTGTTAACGGCAGGTTATTATCCTTTAGTCTTAGTGGTTGTTAAAGTTGTTTTATTTCAAGCTATTTGTTTGCGGGAGCCGTTAATTTTGTTTTATTTGTGGTGGAATAATACATCTGTTACTTTCTGATTGTTAATAACAACAATAAAGAATAGAGATGCAATTCAACTCCCCTAAATCAATTGGTATTTTACTTGGTACGCTTTACGGCATATTTATGCGGCTGTTTGTCGAGCTGCTTGATACTTATAATTTAAGTAGCCTTGTATCCATTTCATTTATGTTTTTAGTGCCCGTTGCAATTGGTTATATTCGTATTCACTTTGAATTTAAAAGCTCAAATACATTAACTAAAAGGCAAATGGTGACTATTGCTTGGCAGCCAATTTTTGTTTTTTTACTTGTAAGCGTTATTACACTGCTTGAAGGCAGTATTTGTGTGGCAATGGCTTTGCCTGCCTTTATGCTCTTTGCAAGTATGGGTGGTTTATTGGCAGGCTTTATTAAAAACCGTCAAACAAAAAACGCTAACCGGCCTTTACTTTCAATCGCTTTGCTTCCTGTGTTACTCTCACCTATTGAGGTAAATTATTTAAACTTATCAAAAACGTACGAAGTCACCAACTCTATAATTATTGAAGCGCCTATAAATCGTGTATGGCAGCAGCTTGCAAATGTAAGCACCATAGAGCCACAAGAATTGCCATTTTCGCTTACCCAGTTAATCGGTGTACCTAAACCTTTAGAGGCAAATATGAATGCTACGGGTGTTGGTGCAATTAGAACGAGTAAATGGCAAAAAGGGGTTATATTTAAAGAAGTTATTACGGATTGGCAGCCAAATAAACAGATGCTTTATAGATTTGAGATAGACCCTGATGCTATTCCCGATGATGCACTCGATAAACACGTAAAATTAGGCGGCGAATACTTTTCACCTCTGTATGGTGGGTATGCGTTAAGTGAAGATAAAAGTGGCAATACAATTTTAACTTTAAAAACGACTGTGCAAGATAATACAAATTTTGGTGTTTATTCGCGTATATGGGGAGAGGTTATTTTTAAAGACTTCCATTATTCACTTTTAACATTAATGAAAAACAGAGCAGAAAAGCCACTTGTCGCAGCTATTTCCCATTATTAACTTAAACCGCTATGGTATTAAAAAACTATTATAAGAGTACTTTATGAAATTATTAACGGCAGCAACGTTATTACTTGCTTCATCAGCCGCTATTGCGCGCCCTGCGCCTTTGGTATCTATACCGACACACGATGCGTTTTTTAATAATATAGCTGCGCATTGTGGTAAGGCGTTTGAGGGCAAAGTAAGTGTAGATAATGCAAAAGGCCCAAGCTCATTTGATAATAAAAAGTTAGTTATGCATGTACGTAAATGTACTGATAGCGAGCTACAAGTGCCATTTCATGTGGGTGATGATGCATCGCGTACGTGGATCATTACTAAAACGGGCAGTGGTTTGAGCTTAAAGCATGATCATCGCCATAAAGATGGCACAGACGACGTATCTACTATGTATGGCGGTCATACACTTGATGCGGGTTTTGCACAAATGCAGTCTTTCCCGGCCGATCAATACTCTAAAGAATTATTTGTAGCACAAGGTATTGAACAGTCGGCAGGTAATACATGGCAAATGTATATTTATCCTGAGGTATTTACGTATCGGTTAATTCGCCAAGGGCGCGAGTTTAAGGTGGACTTTGATTTAACTAAACCTATTACGCCACCCGCTGCACCATGGGGATACGAAGAGTAAGCTTATTATTCAGGCTTTTCGCATTGCAATAAAACCGTTAAAGGAGGTTGATAAGCGCGTGGTTTAGTAGGAAAACGTTCGTACTCTTGCACGCCTTCAAGCACTTTTAACATAAAGGTGTTACCACGGCATAACCTGTCTGCATGGCGTAGTAAAAACATACTTTGATTAGCAAAGTGTTTGTAATCGTCTGATTGTATTTCTATTTTGTAATTGCTGTTGTCAATTTTGGTTTGATAATAATGAACTTTGTTATCAAAGTCGTATGATTTTTCTTTTTCGACGGTGTCGGCCAGTGCAGTGCCTGTATTCGAAAGGCCCACCAGTACGCAACTAATGATAAGGCGCGGTGAATATAACCCTTTCATAAAATGTATCCTTTAATTTGCGAACTTAATACCCATTAAATACTCATACAAGTTCGGTTTATGTACGTTAAGTCTAACACCCAAAAGAGATAATGTGATGTTCAAACAAATAAAACAGCTTTTTACAGCATTCGATGATCCAGCGCCAAGTATAGAACCACACGATTTAAAAACGGCGGTAGCAGCGTTGTTAATTGAAGTAATGCGTGCAGATACCAAGCTTGACCATGATGAACAACACACCCTGACTGTAACCTTAAAAAAGTACTTTAATTTAACTGATTCTGAGGTTGAAGAACTCACTACCAATGCAGCAAGTAGTTTAGATGGTGCAATTGATTACTTTCAGTTTTCAAAACAGATTAATGAGCATTGCAGTGCGGCAGAGCGAATAGAGATAATAGAATTGCTGTGGCGTTTAGCCTACGCAGACGGTGAAATAGACCCACAAGAAGAGTACGTAATACGTAAAATAGCGGGTCTATTATATGTAACGCATGTTGATTTTATCGCCGCAAAAATAGCGGCGACAAAGCAAAAGTAAAGCGTATAAGGTTACTTTAATTTGCTTGCAACACTGACTAATTGATGAGCAAGCGAAGATACTTTATCAGCTATTTCTGGGTCGCTAATTTGGCCATTGTCATCAAAAACAGAAAACGCAGACGGTACAGCAAGTTGGTCGGCAAGCACTAACGAACCAATGCCGCTTAAAATATCACGTACGTGGTTTAAACCGCGTAAACCTCCTAATCCACCCGGTGAAGTAGCAAATAAGGCCACAACTTTATTACGAAACGCCGGTACTGCACCTTGCTCAGTGCGTGACGCCCAATCTATAGCGTTTTTCAATGGCGCAGTGATCGAGCCGTTATACTCTGGGCTTGCCAGTAAAATACCATCTGCAGAGCGAAGTTTGTCTTTTAAACGTTGTGCATCAGCGGGTGTGCCTTGTGCTTCAATATCTTCGTTAAATAGTGGAATATCTAACTCGTTTAACTGAATAACTTCTACTTCAGCACCTGTTTGCAGAGCAAAACGTGCTGCTTCATTAATAAGTTTTTGATTAAAGCTTTCTTTACGTAAGCTGCCCGCTAGCGCGATAATTTTTGGTGCTGACATGAGTATGGCCTTTTTATGTTTTAAGTTACATACCTAATGTAGCAAACTTTTACTTGTAGAAAACCCAAATAAACGCAACACTTATGTGCATATATGCACACAAGTTAAAGGCAGAGCGCATGGCAATTAAATTTGATGACTGGCAAGACGTAAAAGTGGCCTTTGAAGTGGCGCGGCTTGGCACACTTACAGCTGCAGCAGAGGCACTTAATGTGCACCACAGCACTGTGTTAAGACGAATTAACAGCCTTGAAAAAAACCTAGATACACGCTTGTTTCATCGCCATGCTCGTGGTTACAAGGTAACTGAAATTGGCGCTAAATTATTTGCGACAGCGCAAACTATAGATACCTCGCTCGAACAGCTACATAACGATATTGCCGCTGCCGACAGTACTTTACGCGGAAGTTTATTACTTACTACGGTGAGTGGGTTTATTGATGTTATGGGTGATGTATGTGAGCAATTTCAGGCATTACACCCACAAGTGCAGCTTGAAGTTATTTTGGAGCAAAAACGCTTGCGGCTCGATCACGGGCAAGCACATATTGCGCTTCGTGCAGGCCCTAAACCTGATGAAGGGGATTACATTGCTCAGCACTTAGCAAAGCTTACATCGGGTTTGTATGCTAACAAACGTTACATTACAAAGCATGGTATGCCTAAATCATTAGGTGATTTATTGCAGCATAATTTTGTATCAGGAGTGGCGGGATATAATGCGCGCGTACCTTATTTTGCTTGGGCAGACGAAAACATTCCTGCATCGCAAATCAAATTACGTGTATCAGAAACTGCCGAGGCCACGCGCGCGATTATTAAAGGCTTAGGAATTGGTGGTTTACAACATGATGTAGCAGCGCAATATAGCGATTTGGTCCCTGTGCTACATAGTGAATTAAATTGGCCCACAGATGTGTGGTTAGTGACCCACCATTTAGTGCATCGCACCGCGAAAGTACAAGCTTTTGCAGGCTTATTAAAGGCGCATTTTAATAAACTTGCTAAGTAAAAAAATTGAAGGGCTCCCGATCGAGTTATTTTTTGGCAATCAGCATTTTTTATAGTTTTACAATGAAAAGGCGTACAACAACAAGTTGTACGCCTTTTTAGTTTTTAAATTACTGTGCTTTACAACTTACGTTTTTAAGCTCAATAGTGAGATCTTTTTTAGGGTAATACAGCACGCATTGATCGCCAATAATTTGTAAAACAAACTTTTCAGACTTGATATTATGCGCACTCATAATGGGGATGCCATTGGGATCTTTACTTGTGCCATGGCTTAGTAAAAGCTCACTGCGTTTGGTAAAAACGGTGTCGGCCAGTGTAACAAGCGTACCGCCTTTAGCTTTTATAATTGCCTGTTGTAGCACAGTTATAACGCCTGGGTTAACCTCTGTTAATAGCGCAGGCTTTGCAGCGGCATTACTCATACTATTACACCCCCCAACACTTATTAATACAGTGAGTATCGCTAGAAACTTTACCATTATTGCTCCTCAGACAACGTAGGCCATGTAAGGTCCATGTTACCGCGGGTAAGATCATTTGGTGCGTTTAAAGGCTGCAGTTTTTCGCCCGTTGCAGCAAAGCTTGGTACATCTACTTTACTATTAGCGACCGTTGTTGTGATTGGGCATGCGCCGTTATTATCTATATGAAAAAGTGCTGTAGATAGTAACCTTTCGTTGCTATCACCAAGTTGATTATCAAAGTCATCACTAACAACACACCCTTGTACATCGGCATTAAATTGTGGTGTTGGTGTTGGGGTAAAGCCTGCGGCATATTCGCCAAAGCCTTTACTGTTAACACCACTAAATTGAATGGTGTAGTAGGTTGTTCCACAGTTGTGTGTAGGCGTAAATCCGTATGGTTTACCACAGGTTGTGTCGCCAATAAGTACCACCTCTGCATCTATTCCCTTTAAGCCATTAATAAATGCTTCAGAGGCTGAACAGGTACCTGATGTACTTAGTACATATACCTTAGATAAGTTTAAATCAGGTAATTTATCGCCAGTACTAAAAAACGTTGAGTAATCTATTTCTTCGTCAATAAACGGAAATGGAGAATCGACAGGCTGTTTATCATTTTGTTGTGTTTGATAGTAAAAGCGGTTTTGTACATTGGCACTTCCTGCCACCATATACGCTAGCTGCGCAGACAGCGCTAATAAACCACCGCCGTTGTATCTAAAATCAATAACGAGTTCGTCTACGTTATCGGTTCTAAATTTATTTACTGCATCAATTAGGCCCTCTTGGGCAATACCTATATGACTATTAAACTGCATATAACCAACGCGCGTGTTATTGCTTGTTACAATCGTTTTTACATTTTGAACAGGCGTTTGCTCAATGTTACCCGCTGTGACGTTAAATGTTTTTTCCGTGCCGTCGTTACTGCGAACAACAATTGTATGTGAATCACCGTTGGTTGGGCTAAATAAGCCTTCGTTTAAAGTATCAATCCCTGCTTGGGTATTGGTATTAATGCTTACGCCATCCACTTCAAGTACGGTATCGCCTCGTTGAAAGCCAATTTGGCTAGCTGGTGAGTCATCTTCAAGGTAAGCAACACGTAAAATTCTATCGGCTGGATCACCAATAAATGCCCAGTTAATACCATAACCAGAGGTAACGCCCGATTGTGCTTCTTGGAAGTAATCTTCAGAGGGTTCTGAAAAATGAAAGTTATCTTTTTTAGCGCCTGAATCGGTTAGCTCTTCGGTTTTTAGTTGAGCAAAATAGTCAGCCACGGTATCGAACGATTCAGGGTCGTTATCGGCTATTTCGTCATACCACAGGTATGTTTCGTCGCTCCATGAGCGAAGCCATAGTTTTTCGTATAAGGCTGAACCAGCTTGGTCAGGGTAAGGCTCATTATTATTAAACGGGTCGTTACCTGTACGTGGGTTTTCGCAAAAGTTTTTGAGTTCGTCTGAAGGTTCAAATACACCGGCAGTCCATGTCGGTGTGCTACTTGTAGGTGGCGTGACAGGCGCTGGTGTAGTGTTGCTACCTCCGCCTCCACCACAACCTGTTAAAGCAAAAACTGAGAGCGCGCTAATAATTGCAAGCGATAGAGTGTTGTTTTTAAACATATTCGGTACTTCCTGTAAATAAGTTGTTTAAAATACTACAACACCTGATTATTTATTCAACGTTTTGCTTTTTCTTTATGTAAATAATTGTGTCATTTTTTATTGGTAAAGCAGTATTTTAAGTTCGCTTATTAGCGGGAATATCATTACATTTTTTGTATAGTGCTTTTTAGTGCTAGGTCTTGCTTTTGCCACGCATTAAAAAGTTTTTGTTGTTGTTTTGAAATTTTTAAACCATAGGTTTTTTGCATGTAAGCATAGGCGTCGGCAATTTTTTTACGGGCATAAAATGGTGGCTCAACAACACGTTGCTTAAAGTTTACTTTTACATCGCATTGGCCGTATTGAGTCGCGGCTCCACCTAGCATGCCAAAACGATAATTAGAGCGGTCAGCATTTATTTCGCCAATTGCGGGGGCTAAGTTATTTATATCAGCTTCCATTTTTCGAAATTTTTCGCTGACTTTACGGCAGTTTTTCCGCCCACCATTTTGCCAACATTGTAGTTGATGCCCAAACTCCCATGCCGATACAATATGCTCCCATTCAATACGTAAAGCGCGCTGGTTTACTTTGCCTGAGCGGGTAAATGTATTACGAGGTACATAGCCACAACCCGTTAGATCTGGCACTAGTTTTTTACCTTGTTTTTTAATATCACAACCGCAATACAGGCTTTTTGCATTGTGCGGTAGCGTTTTTATTAAGTGCTTTTTAGCAGTAGAGAAGCGAGTAAAGTCTTTACTTGATACCGAAAAACAGACACAGCAAGCCAGTAAGGCCAAAATCAATCGGGTCATATCCATCACATACGTGAACTACAGGAGCCCCTAGTTTACTGGCTCAACAGGCAAACATAAACTTATTTAAATCTGCGTTTAATCCTTATGTTTTGCAATAGCAGTAAAAAGCCAGTTAAACAAAAAAGCACACTGGTTGCAGCAAAGCTAATTAATAGAGGATTGTTAAAGTTTTCACGTTCATCGTAATCCATAATATGCAGCATCCAAAAAAAATCGAAAATTCGCCACAGTGTGCTGCGCACAGTAATCACTTTGCCCGTATCTGATGACAAATAGAGTGTGGTACTAAATGTATCGTTAAATTGTACTTTCCATACATCTTTTTTATAACCGCTTTCTCTTGGCCCTAAACCTAATAAAGTGGTACTTACTGGTTGAGCATCAATAAGTAAATGCGCGTGTGCATTAGCAATTATTTGCTGTTTATTGGGGGCTTTAAATGGTTGCCCAGTAATGCCATTAAAACTTTGAGGGTTGCCTTCACTGGTTACAGTTATAAGTGGGGTAGATAAAAAATGCGCAAAGGTTATCTTAGTCGGATTAGTTACTTGTGAAACAATATTATCAATTGATGCGACGTAATCGCTGCTTTTAAAGGGGTTAGCCAGGGTGCGTGTTGCTAAGTGTTTACCATGTACTTTTTCAAGCGGAATAGCGCTCATAACCAAACCGCCAAGCAACCAAGCTAGTATTTGTATTCCTAATAAATAGCCCAACCATTTATGAAGTTTACGTGTTGGTTTAAAAATTTTTTTCATGTGTGCTTATCTTATTATTTTTACAAGACATTTTACGCGATAGTTGAGCAAGGTGAGTGCGACAAAATGTCGCACTAGTGCATTCAAAATAGCGTTTCAGCACAATAGCGCCAATTGTAAGTAGCAATCGCACTCTAAAATAAGAGTATTACCATATAAAACGTCTATTTATAGGGTGTTGATTTGGTATAAAGGTAAAACTGCGTTAAAGTTTGCATGGTAACCATTAGAGGATAAATACGAGACAATGTCGGAAATTCAATTTTTAAATGTAGATCTAGAGCTTGAGTCAAAACAAGATATTAGTGTGCTGGTGGCCGACCTAAAAAAAGTCGCAACGATTTTACATTATGACAAAGACGAATACCGTCAATTAGCACGTATTGAGGTAGCTGGCGATGTAAAATCACCAGACAAAGCAATAAACCATATATGTGAGCTTATTGAGTCATGTTCACGCAATGCATTAAAGCAATGGTTGAGCTGCTCACGTAGAACGTTTGATATAGGGTTTGAGTCAGGCACGTCGCCAAAGTGTTTTAATCAAGCTTTACATGCAGATACACTACTGCGTATATCTGCTATTGGCGCGGGTATGGAAATAACAATTTACCCTCTCGAAAAATAACTTACGCCTTTCGCTCAACAACGGCTGCGGTCATTTTTGATACGCAGCACAGCTCGTTGCGGCTGTTTGTGATTTTTATTTCCCAAACAGAGCTTCGTTTTCCAATATGAAATGCGCGTGCTGTTGCCGTTAATGTACCATTGCGAGAAGCCTTTAAATGGCTTGCACTTATTTCTTGCCCAACACAGTAAAACTTTGTGAAATCAACCACAAAATTAGCAGCATAGCTCGCTACGGTTTCTGCGAGTACAACGTTTGCGCCGCCATGAACCATGCCAATAGGGTTATGGTGTGAAGGGATTGCAGGCATGGTTGCTACTAGATAATCGTCGCCTATCTCTGTTATTTCTATTCCCATGGTTTTCATTAGCGTCCCTTGGCCATTGATGCCTTCGTCCAATTGTTTACACAATGCTAATGTAATGGGTTGATGCCAAATACTCATATAGACTCCTTTAAATTTAATGTAGCAAGTTACTATTTTTATAGGCTATTTTAGAAAGCCCCTAAAATGTACACGTAAGGAAGTAATTTGGCTATTTGAACGAATAATTTAAATTTGCGATTTTTATTTAACTGTATATACTCACAGTTAAATGTACTGTATGGAAAACCAGTTGTATGCGCCCATTAACTAAACGCCAAGCTCAAATACTCGAATTAATTAAAGTGTTTATTAAAGACACTGGTATGCCGCCTACACGTGCCGAAATAGCACAAACGTTAGGGTTTAAAAGTGCAAATGCCGCTGAGGAACATTTAAAAGCCCTTGCCAAAAAAGGGGTGATTAAAATGAAACCTGGCGCAAGCCGTGGAATTCAACTTGTTGAAGAAGAGGAGCCAGAACAATTAGGTTTACCGCTTATTGGCCGAGTTGCGGCAGGTTCCCCTATTTTGGCGCAAGAACATGTAGAAAGCCACTGTAAAATTGACCCATTAATGTTTAAACCAGCTGCCGACTTTTTACTGCGCGTAAACGGTATGAGTATGAAAGATATAGGTATTATGGATGGCGATTTACTTGCTGTGCATAAAACACAAGTGGCTGAAAATGGTCAAGTTGTGGTTGCCCGTGTTGATGACGATGTAACCGTAAAGCGCATTGAAAAGGCGGGTCGCCAGGTGTTGCTTCATGCCGAAAATGACGAGTTTGCACCAATTAAGGTCGATCTTGAAACTGAGTCGTTCAACATTGAAGGCTTAGCAGTGGGTGTAATTCGTAACGCGGACTGGATGTAGTTCTTTCTTATTTTATAAAAAGCGCACTTTTTTGGTGCGCTTTTTTTATTTTTAAAATTTTGTTTGTTTTTTATTCACACTCTTTCATTTCATCCTTAGCCCTTACCACCTCTCGATTTGAGCCATTTTCTTCTACGTTCAACTAAGTCAACTCTCTACTTTTTATATATTTATTGTTTGTTTTTAATACAAAAAACTTGCATGGTGGTTAAATATTAACTAATTGTTAATAAGCTGACGCTGGCAATACTCATCGCTTTTAAGTTTTGAGCACACACAATAAACTTTTGCTAGCGCAGTGAATGCCAATTTTTATAAATAAAACGGCATTAATAAAAAAATAAAAATAACGAATTGGCGTTTAAGCCGTATGCCTCTTCGCTTTGCACTAGCAACAGCATCAAAGGAGTCGTCACATGGGTAAACTTAGTTGTACCTTGTGGCTTATATTGTGTGTTTTTCCGCAGTTAGCCTTGGCAAATAGCCAATTTAATATGCGTAAAGGCGTTACAGATATAAGTGAAAATGTTTACGAATTACACATGACCATATTTTTTATATGTTGTGTGATTGGGATAATAGTGTTTGCCATTATGCTTTGGGCACTCATTCATCATCGCAAATCTAAAGGAGCGGTTCCCGCTCAATTCCACGAAAGCACCAAAGTAGAAATTCTTTGGACCGCCATTCCATTTGTTATTTTAATTGCTATGGCAGTGCCAGCTACAAAAACGTTAATAGCGATGGAAGATGCCAGTAAAGCCGACTTAACAATTAAAGTTACAGGTTCACAGTGGAAATGGCATTATGAATACATGGGAGAAGATGTAGAGTTTTACTCAATGCTTGCAACTCCTCAGGATGAAATAACTAATTTAGCTGATAAAAACCCAAATTATCTACTTGAGGTAGACAAACCCCTCGTACTGCCAATTAATCAAAAAATTCGTTTTTTAATGACCTCAGATGATGTTATCCACTCTTGGTGGGTACCAGACTTTGCCGTTAAAAAAGATGCCAACCCAGGCTTTATTAACGAAACATGGACCAACATAAACGAAGAAGGCATTTACCGAGGTCAGTGTGCCGAGCTGTGCGGTAAAGATCACGGGTTTATGCCCGTTGTGGTAGAGGCCAAATCTGAGGCTGACTTTAAAGTATGGTTGGCCGATGCTAAACAAGCTAAGCAACAAGCAGCTTTAGCTGATGCCGCTTTACTTGATCAAACATTACCTAAAGAAGAGCTAATGGAGCTGGGCGCTCAAGTATACATGGCAAGTTGTGCAGCATGTCATCAACCTACGGGGTTAGGGCTACCGGGCGTATTTCCGGCTCTAAAAGGCAGCCCAATTGTACTTGGCGATATAAAAGGTCATATAGACATACTTATTCATGGGAGCCCAGGCACGGCAATGCAATCATTTGCCAAGCAGTTATCTATAAAACAATTGGCTGCGGTTATTACTTACAAGCGAAATGCATGGGGTAACGATACCGGTGATGTTATTCAGCCTAGTGAGATTCAAGCAGCACTTGATGCCGACGTGGAGGCTAACTAATGAGTAGCATAGCAGAACAACCAAACGCCAATGAAGCGCATCATGCTCATCATCCAGCTAAAGGCTTTAAGCGCTGGCTTTATACAACAAATCATAAAGATATTGGCAGTTTATATTTAATATTTTCGTTGACCATGTTTTTAATTGGTGGCGCCATGGCTATGGTGATCAGGGCCGAATTATTTCAGCCAGGGTTGCAGTTGGTCGATCCCCACTTTTTTAATCAAATGACTACAGTTCACGGTTTAATAATGGTGTTTGGCGCCGTTATGCCTGCCTTTACGGGATTAGCCAATTGGATGATACCGTTAATGATAGGTGCGCCAGATATGGCATTACCTAGAATGAATAACTGGAGCTTTTGGATTTTACCTTTCGCATTCTTAATTTTGCTTGCTTCTTTATTTATGCCTGGAGGAGGTCCTGCTTTTGGCTGGACCTTCTATGCTCCGCTTTCAACCACATACAGTAACGACAATACTGCCTTGTTTGTATTTGCGGTGCACATTATGGGTATTAGCTCAATTATGGGTGCTATTAATGTGGTTGTGACTATAGTTAATTTGCGTGCACCTGGGATGACGTGGATGAAACTCCCCCTGTTTGTATGGACATGGCTAATAACGGCATTTTTACTCATTGCTGTTATGCCCGTTTTGGCAGGGGCGGTGACCATGGTTTTAACCGATAAATATTTTGCGACTAGCTTTTTTGATGCTGCCGGCGGTGGCGATCCGGTGATGTTCCAGCATATATTTTGGTTTTTTGGTCACCCCGAAGTTTACATCATGATTTTGCCAGCCTTTGGTATCATTTCAACCATAGTGCCCACTTTCTCGCGTAAAAAGCTATTTGGCTATGCATCTATGGTTTATGCAACGTCATCTATAGCATTGTTAAGCTTTATTGTGTGGGCGCATCACATGTTTACCACCGGTATGCCGGTAGCTGCAGAGCTATTTTTTATGTACTCCACAATGCTGATATCGGTACCTACCGGCGTGAAAGTATTTAATTGGGTAGCCACCATGTGGCGCGGTTCTATTAGCTTTGAAGTCCCTATGATGTTCAGTATTGCTTTTATAGTGCTGTTCACATTAGGTGGTTTTTCAGGGTTGATGCTTGCTATTACTCCCGCTGATTTTCAATACCACGACACTTATTTTGTAGTGGCTCACTTTCATTATGTGTTAGTGACAGGGGCGGTATTTTCTATCATGGCTGGTGCTTATTACTGGCTGCCAAAATGGACTGGCAATATGTTTAATATCACGCTGGCTAAGTGGCATTTTTGGTTGTCGTTAGTCAGTGTAAATGTGCTGTTTTTTCCAATGCATTTTGTGGGTTTGGCTGGTATGCCTCGTCGTATTCCTGATTATGCACTGCAATTTGCAGACTTCAACGCAATTATAAGTATTGGTGGTTTTGCATTTGGTTTATCTCAGCTGTTGTTTGTAGTGGTTGTTTTTAAATGTGCAAGAGGCGGCGAAAAAGTCCCTGCAAAAGTATGGGATGGCGCTGAAGGGTTAGAGTGGGAAGTTGAATCCCCTGCGCCTTACCATACCTTTTCAACACCACCGGAAATTAAATAATGACCCACGCACCGCTCCTTAAACGCTTGATTATTATCAGCATAGGTATGTTTGCGTTTGCGTTTGCCTTAGTGCCGTTATACGACGTGTTTTGTGACTTAACCGGGCTAAATGGTAAGCCATCGTTAGAGCAAGCGCAGCAAAGTAGCGTGATTGAGCAAACAAGGGACGTTAGCGTGAGTTTTACAACTCATGCACAAAGCGGTGCACCTTTTGAGGTGAAATCAAAAGAGTACAGTGTGGTTGTGAAACCCGGAGAAATGCGAGAAGTCGTTTTTAGCGCAAAAAATAGTAGTGAACTCGATAAAGTTATGCAGGCAGTACCGTCTGTTTCACCAGGCAAAGCGGCAAAATATTTACACAAAATGGCCTGCTTTTGCTTTGATCAACAACCCCTAAAAGCGGGGGAAGAGCTCGAATTTAAATTGCTTTTTTATGTTGATACAGCGCTTCCAAGTGATGTTGAAGAGCTAACTTTGTCTTACACCGTATTTGATATTAGTGAGCAACTAGTTGCCAGTAATAACTAGCAACAAACACTAGTGCGAAACTAGGAGCAAGTAAAATGAATCAAGAACATGAGCATTATTACGTACCAGAGCAAAGCCCGTGGCCCATTGTAGGAGCGGTTGCGTTGTTTTTTATCGCCGTAGGCGCAGGCTTAACAGTTATGGAAGTTGGCAAGGAAGGGGGGAGCGGTGTTTATTTACTTTATGCCGGTATAGCCGTTCTTTTATATATGTTATTTGGCTGGTTTAAAAATGTTATTCACGAGTCAGGCCAAGGGTTGTACTCAGCACAAATGGATCGTTCTTTTCGACAAGGCATGAGCTGGTTCATTTTTTCTGAGGTTATGTTTTTTATGGCCTTTTTTGGTGCGTTATTTTATGCACGTATGATTTCGGTGCCTTGGTTGGGGGGCGCGGGTAACAATGCTATGACTAATGAAGTGTTGTGGCCTACTTTTGAAGCTATGTGGCCTTTGGTTGTTACACCTTCCGGTGACACAACCCAAGCTATGGGGTGGCAAGGCCTACCATTGATCAATACGTTAATTTTAATCGCTTCATCGGTCACGTTACATTTTGCCCATGTTGCAATGGAAAACAACAAACGTAAACCACTGAAAGTATTTTTAGGACTTACGGTGTTATTGGGCGTGTGCTTTTTAGCATTGCAGGTAGAGGAATACGTTCATGCATATAATGACTTAAATCTAACATTAGATGCCGGTGTGTACGGTAATACATTCTTTTTGCTTACAGGCTTTCATGGCATGCATGTCACACTCGGAGCCATACTTTTATTTATAATTTTAATACGAATATTAAAAGGTCATTTTACCAAAGAAAAGCACTTTGCGTTTCAAGCTGCTGCTTGGTATTGGCATTTTGTTGATGTGGTATGGCTGTGTTTATTTGTGTTTGTATATGTGCTGTAACGTTTATGGGCGAGCTATTTGCCTTTATATAACCGAGCTTAACTGCTGCGATTGCAACCACTAATACAACAACCGAAAACAACACTCGGCGCCCTAAAAAGTGAGACATAGGTCGCCCGTTTGTTTTCCCAGACACCATAATAAATAGCGCTCTAAATAAGTTAAAAAGTATAAACATTAACAACAGTACAATAATAATTTTAATAATCACTGAGTTGACCCTTTATGCAAGTAGTTTTAAGGCACAAACAAAAGCTTAGTTCAATAATCACAATTTGTATGGTTGTGGTTGTTGTGCTGGTATGTGTGCGCCTAGGTTTTTGGCAATTAGAACGAGGTGAAAAAAAACAGCAACAGCTCACTGCCATTGCTCAAATACAAACTCATGGTGTTATGAGTTGGTCGCAGTTGCTTAATTTACCAAAGCAGTGGAATAAAACCGGTGTACTAGTCGAGCTTAAAGGGACACTTTTAAGCGAGCATTACTGGTTGTTAGATAATCAAGTATATAACGGACAAGTGGGTTACGACCTACTCGCCCTGTTAAAACCAAATAATGATATGCGTGCAGTATTGGTTAATTTAGGTTGGGTGAGAGCCCCGCTATCACGGGATATTTTACCCACAATAGTTATGCCTAAAGGTGAGTTTACGGTCAAAGCACAAATTAAAGAAAATAACCTCAGTAGTTTTACCCTAGAAGATAAGACCTCGAGTGGTGATTTTCCCAAACGCATTCAATCAATCGACTTAAGCTTTATACAATCACACACTAATTACCCATTGGTTAACTTTATGGCTTACCGCCAAGGTGAGGGTGATGAAATTGCGATACCGCATTACGAAGCGGTTGTAATGAGCCCACAAAAACATAACGCCTATGCGGTGCAGTGGTTTTTAATCGCCTTTGCATGTGTTGTTGTAGCCATTTTTGCGAGTAAAAAAAGGAATAAAAATGAAAAATAAACCCCTTTTATTGTTTGTAACCTGTTGTGCTATCCCTTTGTTTTTAGCCTATAGCGCGCTCAAATTCGATTGGTTACCTAGTGCGGTTACAAATCACGGTGAATTTCTAAATGAAGAGATAAAACTAGAAAACTGGCAACAAAATAATCCTAAACAATGGACTATAGCGCTTAATTATTCGAGTGAGTGCAGTGCGTCATGTAACGAGCAACTTGAGGCGCTTAATAATTTGTATATAGCGCTTGGTAAAAATCAAGGAAAGGTAGATATGGCTGTTATGGGAAGTCCTTCACAAGCTGACTTACCATGGAAAAAAATGGCCCAGCAAGCAAGCTTGACCCCCGCAAGTTTGTATTTAATTGATCATATGGGGCTTGTGGTACTTGAGTACCCATACAAAGCAAAGCCTCAAGAAAACCGCTTAGTTCAAAAAGGGCTATTAAAAGATTTAAAAAAACTACTTAATTATTCTCGTTCAAGCTAATCCGTTTAGTGTGAGGTTAAAGATGTACAAAAATTATAAGAATTGGGTTTTATTGACCGGACTTTTTGCTTTAGTTGTTGTTGCACTGGGTGCATACACTCGTTTGAGTGATGCAGGGCTGGGTTGCCCAGATTGGCCCGGATGTTATGGCTTTTTAACGGTTCCTAAACATGAAGCTGATATTGCTTTAGCAACACAAAGCTACCCTGATATGGTGTTTGAAAAAGCAAAAGCCTGGAAAGAAATGATTCATAGGTATTTTGCGGGCACCTTAGGATTGATGATTTTAGCGCTGTTTATTGTTGCTTTTTTAAAGCGTCAATTTCCAACTACACCATTAAAGCTCACATCTTTATTGCTATTACTTGTTGTGTTTCAGGCTGCCTTAGGTATGTGGACTGTCACTATGAATCTGCAGCCACTTATTGTAATGGGGCATTTGCTAGGTGGCTTTAGTATTTTATCGCTAATTACATTGCTGTATTTAAGGTTAACAGCAAAACCCATTATGGGCGGAGATGCGGGGGCTAAGCGGTATTATGGAATAAGTTTGATTGCTCTTTTTGTGCTGATTTTACAAATAGCGCTTGGCGGCTGGCTTGCGGCTAATTACGCAGCACCACACTGTAATGGTTTACCTTTGTGTGATTACGCTCAGCCTTTTTCACTGAGGAGTGTTTTTCAGTTACCGCTTGAGCACAGCAACTACGAGTTTGGTGTGCTTTCACAACAAGCAAGAATGTCTATTCACTTATTACACCGTATTTGGGCATTAGTAACCTGCATAGTTTTGGCGCTTATTATGTGGAAAATTTACAGTCACGCTTACTCTCAAAAAATTAAAAGCTGCGTAATAGCAGTATTGGTTACTTTATTTTGCCAAATTAGCTTAGGACTCATTTTGGTACATTGGCACTTTCCGTTGGGTGTAGCACTGGCGCATAACCTAATGGCTGCCATACTGTTATTAAGTATGGTTAGGTTGTGTTATTACCTAAAATCACGCACATAAAGGAGAAATATAATGGCACTAACAATAAACAAAAAAACAATACAGCCTGCACATACTCAATCACTTAGCTTGCGTGCTTACGATCTATTACAAGATTACTTAGCCATCAGTAAATTTAAAGTGGTGGCGATGTTGGTTTTAACAGCCTGGGTTGGATTAGCATTAGCTCCGGATGTTGGACGTGGGATAGGCGTTCAGATGATTAGTCTATTAGGAATAGGGCTGTTATCTGCTGCCGCTGCCGTTATTAACCATGTAGTAGATAGCGAAATAGACTCTAAAATGGCAAGAACGCGTCATCGCCCTGTTGCTAAAGGGCGTTTAAGTAAAACTCATGCATTAACGTTTGCAGCAAGCATTGGTATCGCTGGTTTTATCATGCTTATGGTGTGGGCTAATACGCTTACAGCAATATTAACGTTATTTGCATTAGTGGGTTATGCCTTTATTTATACGTCATTTTTAAAACGTGCAACACCTCAAAATATTGTAATAGGCGGACTTGCTGGAGCGATGCCGCCATTGCTTGGTTGGGTATCTGAAACAAACCAAATGGCGGCAGCGCCGTGGTTGCTTGTTATGATTATATTTACCTGGACTCCTCCTCATTTTTGGGCTTTAGCCATTGCCCGAAAAAGTGATTACGAGCGTGCAAAAATTCCAATGCTGCCGGTTACCCACGGTATCGACTTTTGTAAAACATGTGTAGTTGCGTACTCAGTTTTATTGGCCTTAGTGTGTGTGATGCCATACTTAATTGGTATGTCAGGAGGTATTTACTTAGTGGGTGCTTGTGCGCTAAATAGTGTGTTTATGTACAAAGCCATTAAGTTAAAATTTGCAGCTAATAACGACAAGGCTATGGATTTATTTCGTTTTTCGATAGTGCATTTAATGGTACTCTTCGTGATCTTATTTATAGATAAATGGCTTCCTTTATGAAACGGTTATGGCTTTTAGTAATTGTTGTTTTAAGTTTATTTTTATCAGCGTGCTCAAGTGAAAACGATCCTCAAAATTTAAATGCACTTGTTTATGAAAACGCTAAATCACTTTCGGATTTTACGTTAAAAAATCAGCACGGCGAACCAGTGACAAAAGCGCAATTTAAAGGGCAATGGAATTTAGTGTTTTTAGGATACACAAGTTGTCCCGATATATGCCCGTTAACATTGGCTAAGTTAAACGCAGTTTATAAAGAGCTGGAAGCTGATTACCCATTACAAGTCTGGTTTGTGTCGGTCGATCCAAACAGAGATACAGCAGAAAAACGAAAACAATATATAGATTACTTTAACCCCAATTTTTTGGCTGTCTCAGGGGAGCACAAAGATCTTTTTCCAGTAGTAAGAGAGCTTGGCCTCATTTATGCAATTAGTGATACAACAAAAGCTGATTATGCGGTTGATCATAGCGCATCAGTTGCGTTGGTTGATGATACAGGAGCGCTAAGAGCTATTTTCAAACCTGAGTTTAAACAAGGCAGTGTGCCGCTTATTAATTCAACTCAATTAACGCAAGAGTTTAAAGTTATTGCAAACTACTACTAAAAACTGACTTTTTAAATTTTCACGTATTTTAAGGGGGCTTTAGGCTCCCTTTTTTGTTTTTTCATTCCTGTTTATAAATTTATTAAATTTTTTTTTGACCCTTTTATGGCAATTTTAACAACTAGAGCTAAGCTTTTGTTATGAATTGAAATGAAAGGGATTACACAATTTTAAATGTTAAAACTTCCAAGCGAACTTGTGATTACCCAAGTTGAAACGCTCCACCAAGACTTACTACAAGAACTCAATAGCAACGACGATATCAGTCTTGATATTAGCGGTGTAGTGTCTGCAGATACTGCATCTATTCAGCTGTTATGTGCGCTTCAAAAACACTTACTTACCATCCAACACAAAATTATATGGGTCGGCAGTAGTGCAGCATTAGCACATACCATTAATCAGCTTGGCTTAAGTCATTATTTAACAATCGAAAGAAATAGTTAGAGGTTTATATGAAAAAAATCTTAGCAGTTGATGATTCAGCATCAATGCGTCAGATGGTGAGCTTTACCTTAAAAACCGCAGGCTTTGATGTAACAGAGGCCAAAGACGGCAGTGAGGCATTGGCTATTGCTAAGCAGCAAGGTTTTGATGCGGTTATTTCAGATGTAAACATGCCCATTATGGATGGTATTACATTAATTCGAGAGCTACGTACATTACCCGATTATAAATTTACGCCACTACTTATGCTAACAACCGAGTCGGGCTTAGAAAAAAAGGTAGAAGGTAAAGCGGCTGGTGCAACAGGCTGGATAGTAAAGCCATTTAATCCTGAGCAGTTACTAGCGGTAATTAAAAAGGTTATTCGTTAGTCAAGGAGCGCAAAGTGAGTATAGATTTAAGTCAATTTTTTGAAGTTTTCTTTGAAGAGAGTTTTGAAGGCCTCGATACCATGGAAGCTGAGCTTTTAAACTTAGTACCCGGTGAGGAAGACTTAGAAACTATTAACACTATTTTTAGAGCCGCTCATTCAATAAAAGGGGGAAGTGGGACATTTGGTTTTTCATCGGTGTCTGATTTTACTCATGTACTTGAAACCTTACTGGACCAAATTCGTCAAGGCGAGCGCACCCTGACAACCGAGCACGTTAATTTATTACTTAAAGCGGTTGATTGCCTTCGTTCGTTACTGGCTGGATTGCAGGCAGAGCAAGAGCCCGACTTAACTGAAGCCGATACACTACGAGCACAATTTGAAGAAGTGCTAGGAATAAATAGCACATCGCAAGAGTCCAACATTCAAACTTCTGATAACCAGTCTGATAGCGATACATACCAAATAGACTTTAAGCCTCATCATCACTTATTTAAAACAGGTAATGAACCACTCATTATGATTAGTGAGCTTGAGCAGTTAGGCGAGTTAGATACCACCGTTTTTTATGATGAAGTCCCTGAAATAACCAATTTGAGTAGTGATGAGTGCTTTTTACATTGGCGTTTTTTCTTAAATACCAGCCATGGTGAAAGCGCAATTAAAGAGGTGTTCGAATGGGTTGAAGATGATGCTGATATTACCATTGAATTGTGTGGCGGCCTGTTTACTGATGAGTTACCCACTCCTGAAAATGACAGCAGTACAGTAGCTCAAGAGCCATTAATCCAAGAACCAGTGCCGAATCTGGCGGAACAAGCTAAGCCTATAAAGCCAACTTCTGCTAATACGAATAAAAAATCAACAACACCCGAGTCGACTTCTATTCGCGTTGGGATTGATAAAGTTGACTCATTAATAAACATGGTGGGTGAGCTTGTTATTACTCAAGCTATGCTTAATCAACTTAGCGAGCAAGACATTACGCCAGCAACAATTACGGCATTGCAAGAAGGTTTAGCGCAACTTGCGCACAACACTCGCGATTTACAAGAAAACGTAATGCGTATCCGCATGTTGCCAATTAATTTTGTATTTAGCCGTTTCCCACGTTTGGTGCGCGACATTGCGCAAAAGCTAAATAAACAGGTTGAATTGAAGCTGATAGGCGAGCAAACCGAATTAGACAAAACCGTGATGGAAAAAATTTCTGATCCTATGGTTCATTTGGTTAGAAACTCATTAGATCATGGCCTAGAAACGGTTGAGAAAAGACTGCAAGCCGGAAAAGATCCAGTAGGAACGGTCACTTTAAATGCATTTCACCAAGGCGGAAATATTGTTATTGAAATAATGGATGATGGGCAAGGGCTAAACACTAAAAAAATTCAAGAAAAAGCCATTGCTAATGAACTGATCTCTGCCGACAACCACCTTAGCAATGAGGAAATAAACGAGCTTATATTTATGCCTGGTTTTTCCACTATGGATGAAGTGAGTGACTTATCTGGCCGTGGTGTTGGTATGGATGTAGTTAAGCGTAATATTCAGTCATTAAATGGCTCTGTAGAGGTTACATCCGCGCCAGGTGTAGGATCAACGTTTACAATTAGATTACCACTTACACTGGCTATTTTAGATGGCCAATTAGTTAAAGTGGCCCAGCATACCTATATTATTCCGCTTATTTCTATTGTTGAATCTCTGCAAATTGATATTGCCAAAGTAAGCCGTGTAGGCAAAAACCTAGACGTACTTAGATTGCGTGATGAATACATTCCAATTTTAAGACTCTACGATATTTTTAATCATGATAACGCCATTGAGTCTCTTGATAAAACCCTGCTTGTTGTCGTAGAAACCGACAACCAAAAAGTGGGTTTATTGGTAGATGACCTCCTATCGCAACAACAGGTTGTTATTAAAAGTTTAGAGGCAAATTACCAAAAAGTAGATGGTATATCCGGTGCGACTATTTTGGGCGATGGACGGGTTTCATTGATAGTTGATATAAGCGGGTTGATAAAGCTTTCAGGATTAAAAAAGCCGGGCAGCCAAGAGTTAAGTATTGAGTCGCAAGCTGCTTTGGAGGCGTTATGATTTCGGAGCTAAATCTGCAGCAGCAAAAGGGCGTGAAACAATTTTTAACATTCATTATGGCTGATGAAGAGTACGGCGTAGATATTTTAACTGTGCAAGAAATTCGTAGCTGGGAGGAAATAACCGTTTTACCCAACGCTCCCGAATTTGTAAAAGGCGTTATAAATTTGCGTGGCACCATAGTGCCGATTATTGATTTAAGGCTGCGATTTGGCTTGCCCAGTATAGAGTACGGGCCGCTTACAGTGGTAATTGTAGTAAAAATAGAGTTTGAGCACGACAGTAAAATTATTGGTATTACCGTTGATGCTGTTTCTGAGGTTTACAGTATTTCAGAGCAAGACGCCAAAGCGGTACCAAGTATTTCAGAGACAAATAACGACGATTATGTGGCAGGGTTAGTTAACGTGGGTGAAAAAATGGTGGCGTTAATCGACTTGCAAAAAACAATGAATATTTAGAGTCAGTATTTGCTAAATAAAGTAAAAATAACTTAAAGGTGGTGATGAGCATGGGATGGTTTAGTAATCCAAAACAGTCTGAATCAAATAATGATTTAATTGTAAGCGCATTAAATAAGTCATTAGCTGTGATTGAGTTTGAGCCAAGCGGTAAAATAATTACCGCTAATGCTAATTTTCTTCGCGTAATGGAATATCAACTAGAAGAGATTCAAGGCCAGCATCACTCTTTATTTGTTGATAATACCGAGGCTCAAGGGAGTGACTACACACATTTTTGGGTACGATTAAACAGCGGCGAGTTTATATCTCAAGAATTTAGGCGTTTTACCAAAAGCGGTAAGGAGGTTTGGATTCAGGCCACTTATAACCCAATTATAAACTCCCAAGGGCAAGTTATTAAGGTTGTAAAATTTGCGACGGATATAACACCACAAAAACTCGCTGCAGCAGAGGCAAGAGGGCAAATTAATGCAATTAGTAAGTCTCAAGCAGTAATAGAGTTTAATTTAGACGGCACTATTATTGATGCAAACGATAATTTTTTAAATACGTTGGGGTATCAGCTTAACGACATTATAGGGCAGCACCACCGATTATTTGTTACACCTGAACACGCAAATAGTGATGAATATAAAGCTTTTTGGGCTAAGTTAGGGCGCGGTGAATTTGACTCGGGTGAATATTTAAGAATAGGTAAACAAGGTCAGGAAGTTTGGATTCAGGCCTCTTATAACCCAATCTATGATATGAATGGCAAGCCATTTAAAGTAATTAAATACGCATCCGATATAACAGCTCAAAAAGAATTAGAAAAATCTTCGCGTAAAACTGCAGACTTAGCCAGCGCCTTAAAAGTATGCCAAGCAAATGTAATGATTGCAGACCAAGACCTCAATATTGTATTCGTAAACGAGCGCGTGCAAGATATGTTAAAAGCGCGAGAAAAAGACCTACAAACCGTATTACCACAATTTTCTGTTGATAATTTAATAGGTACTTGTGTTGATGATTTTCATAAGAAGCCGTCACACCAACGAGATTTATTAAAAAATTTAGATAAGCCTTATAAAGCAGAGCTGCGTTTAGCGGGGCTTATTTTTACATTAATAGCGACGCCATGGTACAGCCAAGCAGGAAAGAAACTCGGTACCATTGTTGAGTGGGACGATATTACTGAAAAGGTTGCTAAAGCTGACGCAGAGCGTGCCATAGCACAAGAAAACCTTCGTGTGCGTCAAGCACTTGATACTGTCGCGACTAATACCATGATTGCAGATTCATCAAATGTCATTGTGTACATGAATAAAGCTGTTAGAAATATGATGCGTATTGCTGAAAATGACCTTCGAAAAGACTTACCTAATTTTGATAGCAAAAATCTACTTAATCAAAATATTGATGTATTTCATAAAAACCCAGCGCACCAACAAAACCTATTAGCAACGTTAAAAAATACTTATAGCACGCAAATAAAGGTTGGTGGACGCACATTTGGTTTGGTTGCAAACCCAATAATAACCCCAGAGCAAGAGAGAATTGGCACCGTTGTAGAGTGGGAAGATAGAACCGCAGAAGTTGCAATAGAAAGAGAAATAGCGCAATTAGTGAGTGCTGCAGGAGAGGGAGACCTTGATACGCGTGTAATGGAAGAGGGTAAAGAGGGGTTCTTTTTACGCTTGGCACAAGGGTTAAACAGTTTAGTTAAAATTGTTGACGATGCGGTCGCAGATACTGGCAATATGCTAGATGCCTTGGCAACAGGTGACTTATCTAAGCGAATTGAAAAAGAATACAAAGGCTCGTTTGATAAATTAAAACGCGACGCAAACACCACGGCAGATAAATTAACGGAGGTTATTAATCGTATAAGTTCATCAGCAACCTTAGTGGCCAGTGGCGCAGAAGAAATTTCTCAGGGGAACGCAGATTTAAGTCAGCGCACGGAAGAGCAAGCATCATCATTGGAAGAAACCGCCTCAAGTATGGAAGAAATGACGAGTACAGTACGTCAAAATGCAGACAATGCTAAAGTGGCAAATACACTCGCAGAAGAAACATGCGATAAAGCGATTCAAGGTGGTGAAGTGGTTAATCGTGCTGTGACGAGTATGTCGGCAATTAATGAATCGAGTAAAAAGATTGCTGACATCATTGGTGTGATTGACGAAATTGCATTTCAAACTAACTTGCTTGCACTTAATGCGGCCGTTGAAGCAGCTAGAGCGGGAGAGCAAGGGCGTGGCTTTGCGGTTGTTGCAGGTGAAGTGCGTAATTTAGCTCAGCGCTCTGCGGGTGCAGCAAAAGAAATTAAAGAGCTGATAAGAGATAGTGTAGGTAAAGTAGCAGATGGCTCTCAGCTTGTTAATGAATCAGGTGCAACGCTTAAAGAAATTGTGGTGTCGGTACAAAAAGTGACGCAAATGATTTCAGATATTACAGAGGCATCTGAAGAGCAAAGTGCAGGTATAGAGCAAGTAAATAAAGCTATATCTCAAATGGATGAAATGACCCAGCAAAACGCAGCCTTAGTTGAAGAAGCATCGGCTGCAGGTGAATCAATGGCTGAGCAAGCAAATGAAATGCGCAGACTTCTTAATTTCTTTTCACTGGGTCAGCAAGACATGGCTATTATGTCGCCCACAATGAATACCCCAAGCTTAGCTCACAAATCACAAAGTAACGCAGTACAAAGCAAGCCAAGAGGCGATAATTTTATTGATTCGGCAGACGAGTGGGAAGAATTTTAATTATTTGATTACAGGCCTTATTGGAAAAGCGCTCAATAAGGCCACACTCACTACTATGTATGAGAGCTGCTAATGAAAGAGTTTCTGTGTACCGATCGCGATTTTAAAGACATTGCCAATTTAGTTTACAACGCTTGCGGTATTGTATTAGGCGATCATAAACGTGAAATGGTGTACTCACGTTTAGCAAGGCGGATAAGAGCGCTAAAATTAAACGACTTTAAAGCCTACTTAGCCTACTTAGATACGCATAAAGACCAAGAGTTTGATGCGTTTATAAATGCAATTACCACTAATTTAACGTCTTTTTTTCGTGAAGTTCATCATTTTGAATTTATTAAATCTGAGCTTATACCTAACTTAATAAAGGCGAACAAAGACACCAAGCGGGTCAGAATATGGTCTGCAGGCTGCTCAACAGGAGAAGAGCCCTACAGCTTAGCAATGACGCTAAATAATGCATTTCCAAGTAATTGGGATGTAAAGATTTTAGCCACCGATTTAGATTCTAACGTGTTAGAAAAAGCGCAAAAAGGTGTGTATACCGCGGCAAACGTAAATGGCTTAGATGCCACTCATCTAAAGCGTTGGTTTTTAAAAAGTAAAGATGGCGAACACTATAAAGTGAAAGACACGCTGCGTGAGCGTATTTCTTTTAAGCGCTTAAACCTATTGCAAGACTGGCCAATGAAAGGGCCGTTTGATCTTATTTTATGCCGCAACGTGGTTATTTATTTTGATAAAGAAACGAAAGATCATTTATTTAAACGCTATGCAAATATTCTAAGCGATCACGGTTACTTATTTTTAGGTCACTCAGAGAGTATGGGTAAAGAGCACTCAAATTATAAAAATTTAGGAAAAACTATGTATCAATTGAGAGCACATGCAGGCTGAATTTAGAAGTGTTTTACCCAGTTTTGAACACATTAAGCGTTACTGGGATTCAGGAAGAAATCATGTTGTTGCCAAAGTGCTTCCAGGAGAATTTTATGTATCTAAAAATAATGAATTGATTTCAACGGTACTTGGCTCATGTATTGCGGCCTGTGTTTACGATGAAGTGTTAGGTATTGGCGGGATGAATCATTTTATGCTGCCGATACAAAAAGGCGTAGAGCTTAAAAGTGCACACGGCTTAAACTGCCGTTATGGTAATTGGGCTATGGAATACCTAATTAATGAAGTATTAAAAAACGGTGCGTCTCGTCATAATTTAAAAATTAAGCTATTTGGTGGCGGAAAAATAATTAGTGCAATGACAGATATTGGGCTGGGTAATATTAGTTTTGCTACCGCCTATGTCAAAGAAGAAGCCTTAAATTTAGTGGCCCATGATATGGGCGGCCCGTGGCCTAGAAAAATATTTTTTCATCCACAAACGGGTAAAGTGTATATGAAAAAACTTAAAAAATTACATAACGATACCATTGAAAAGCGCGAAGTACGTTACTTGCAAAACCTTAAAAAGCAAGAAGTGGTATCGAATATAGAGTTGTTTTAGGAGTCGCTATGATAAATGTATTAATAATCGATGACTCCCCTTTAATTAGAGGGTTGCTTACAGAAATACTGCAACAAGCTAACGACATTAACGTAGTGGGCTGTGCTGAAGATCCATACCAAGCACGCGAAATGATCAAAAAACTTAATCCCGATGTACTTACCTTAGACGTAGAAATGCCAAAAATGGATGGGATTAGCTTTTTAAAAAACCTAATGCGCCTAAGGCCTATGCCCGTGGTTATGATTTCTACGCTTACGCAGAAGGGGTCGCCCATTACATTAGAGGCGTTAGAGCTAGGTGCTGTGGATTTTATTGCTAAGCCAACAAGTAACGTAAGAGCCCAGCTGAGTCATTACGCGTCACTGGTTCAACAAAAGGTAAGAATAGCCGCCGGTGCACGAATACGCAGCTTTAAAAAAGCGCCACCCGATACAAAACCTATAAGTTCAGAGACTGAATTTTTATTAAATAAAGTGATTGCAATTGGTGCATCTACCGGGGGTACCGAGGCAATAAAAGAAGTACTAATAAAAATGCCAGTTAATTGCCCTCCTATTGTAATTACTCAGCATATTCCTCCCGTATTTAGTGCCTCGTTTGCTGAGCGTATGGATAGAACATGCTTAATTAATGTGAAAGAGGCACAACATGGCGACAAGCTAAGCCCAGGTTGGGCTTATATTGCCCCCGGCGGGCTTCATTTAAGCGTAAAAAAGCGAGGAATTGCTTTGTATTGCCAGCTCGACGATGGTGAGCCTGTAAATCGGCATAAACCAGCCGTTGACGTACTATTTGATTCGCTTGTAAATTGTGGATCAAAAAATATAGTGGCAGCAATACTTACAGGTATGGGCGCTGATGGGGCTAAAGGACTGTTAGCACTGAAGCAAAACGGTGCATACACATTAGCGCAAGATGAATACTCATCAGTTGTGTGGGGAATGCCTAAAGCCGCCATTGATTTAAATGCAGCCAATGAAGTGGCTGCACTTGATAAAATGGCTGAGCGATTATTAAGCCAAGCAGTTAAACCTAACTAAATAGAAAGCTCAAATTTATTGAATAACCCAAGGCTGAGAAAACCAATAATAGCTGTTCGGTTTTTTAATTGAAGGCGCTGTACAATTAAAGCGTGAACGGCCTTTGTTCAGTTTTTTAGGTGATGTTACCTCTACCGTATTATCAGTCACCCAGTTCAAGTTTGCTTTGCCAATCCCCGACACATAACAAGCCAGTTGAGACTTGTTAAAATCATCAACTTCAAACCCAATAGTTAACACAGGTGGGTTTTGGGTTGTTACGCTATTTTCATAGCTTAATTGAGTAATATTAAATGCCTGAGAATTTAATTTGGTTGCCAGTGTTTTTATGTCGCTATAAACGCCAGATGCAGGAAAGCGAGGTAATCGACTAAAGTTAGCGTGTTTATTTAGAGCACCAGAATGCTGGCCAATGCCTATATAGCCAAGCTCTGTCACTAAAGCTTGTAACTCGTTATCAAACTCTCCGTAGGGGTAAGCTAAATATTTATAGTTGTGGCCTATCTCCTCTTTTATACGTTGTTGTGAATGAACAATATCTTGGGTGATACGTTTTTTCCATTGCGTGTTAGTTTCACCGTCAAGTTTTACATGTAAATAGTCATGCTGTGCGGTGTGGTTACTTATAAGTGCGCCTTTTTTACTCAGTTCTTTAAGTTTATCCCAACCCATCACATAGCGTTTACCTTCATCTATGAGCTTAGGGTTAACAAAAATTGTGTATGGATAGCCAAACTTTTCGAGTATTGGAGCGGCTTGATCATAATTATTGTTGTAACCATCATCAAACGTGATGGCGACGGTTTTATCAGGTAAGGTATGGCCTTGTTTTAAAGCATCAAGTAGTTCATTTAAGGCAATAACATTAAAATTATTATTTTTTAAATAGTTTAGATGCTCTGTAAACGTTTCTTCGCTCACACTAGTGACCGCCGGCAGGGTTTCACTTACATGGTGGTACTGTAAAATAACACCAGCATGAGCACGTAAAGATAACCCAATAAGAGTCAATAAAAATAAATGAAACAATTTCTTATACATAATAAAGCACACCATAAAAGCTTGCTGTTGTTAGCAGGACCAATGATATTATCAAATATCACCGTGCCACTGTTAGGAATAGTTGATACCGCGGTCATTGGCCATTTAGGCAGTGCTCATTATTTGGCTGGTATTGCGTTGGGCTCAGCTGTTATCTCCATTTTATTTTGGCTCGCGGGTTTTTTAAGAATGAGCACAACCGGCATGGTTGCACAAGCCTATGGCCAAAATGACTCAACCCAGTTAGCTGCTTTACTAAAACGAAGCCTATTACTTGCCAGCATAGTGGCATTATTTCTTATTGCTATGTCTCCTTTAATAAAACACGCAATAGCATTTTTATCAGACGCTAATAATGCCGTGCTAAGCGAGGCCTATACTTATTTTAGTATTCGAATTTTTAGCGCGCCAGCGGCACTATGTAACTTGGTTTTATTGGGTTGGATGTTAGGCGTTCATTATGGACGAGGGCCATTTTACTTATTGTTGGTAACAAATAGTGTAAATATTGTGCTTGATATTTATTTTGTTGTTTTTTTAGATTGGGCTGTAGCAGGCGCGGCATGGGCATCGTTAATCGCTGATTATACTGCGCTGGTATTCGCGCTGTTTTTAGTGACTAAACTCGCAAAAAAACAAGGTGTAGTGTTAAGTACTCCGCACTGGTTTAGCTTTAAAAAAATGGCAGGGTTATTGAGTTTAAATCGCGACATTTTCATTCGCTCTTTAATACTTCAGTTGTGTTTTAGCTTTATGACTTTTTATGGCGCGCGTATTGGCGAAACAACCCTTGCAGCGAACGCAGTATTACTAAACTTTTTAATGTTAGTCAGCTTTGCACTGGATGGCATAGCTTACGCAAGTGAGGCTAAAGTAGGCCAAGCTAAAGGTCAGCAAAGTGTAAGTAAAATACAGCTGTGGGTAAAAATAAGTGTATTTTGGGGAATATTATTTGGTGTGATTTATAGCGTGTTTTTTGCTGTGTTTGGCGCTTATATAATTACGCTATTAACCAACGTACCTGAGGTTATTAATGAGGCTACGCAATATTTACCATGGGTAATTGCTTTGCCATTATTAGCAATGAGCTGCTTTTTATTTGATGGTGTATTTGTTGGTTTAACGCGCGCTAAAGATATGCGAAATAGTATGTTGCTATCGGCAGCTATTGGGTTTTTTGGTGTATTTTGGGTATTTAATGATTGGCAAAATAATGGGCTATGGCTTGCGATGAGCTGCTTTATGCTAATGCGTGGAGTTACATTAATAATAAAATATCAAACGCTTAAAGCTAATAATCAGCTGCTAGATTAAGGCTTATTTCCACAGATCAGGATCGTGATGTTTGGGCCCTATTTCTTTAATTACTTGCGAAAAGCGATTGGCAAAAATGCCACTGTAGCCCCAAAAAGCAAAAAATAGCGCAGGTATTAAAATTAAAACGCCAATAATTTGCAAACTGTAATGACTATAGTAACCCGCAAAAATAAAAATCACGGCTAGCACAAACAGTGCTACGCCGCGAAAAAACCGCTTTAAACTCAGCTTAGGGTTGCTCCCTAAGCGGTATATAAGAGGCTTTAGCATTTACTTGGCTTAATAGTAAGAGTGCTCGCCAGCTTCGTGATCAGTAATATCTGCAACACCTGTGATCTCGTCAAACTTAGCTATCATTTCTTTTTCGATGCCTTCTTTTAACGTTACATCGATCATAGAACACCCATTACAACCGCCACCAAACTGAAGCACTGCAACGCCAGCAGCTGTAATCTCTACTAGGCTTACTTGGCCGCCATGGTTAGCTAGTTGTGGGTTTACTTCTGTTTCAAGCATGTGCTGAACACGTTCGTTTAATGATGCATCATCACCAATTTTACGTGCTTTTGCATTAGGTGCTTTAAGCGTTAGCTGAGTACCCATTTTGTCGGTAACAAAATCAATTTCAGCTTCTTCTAAAAAAGGAGCACTTTCAGCATCAACAACGGCATCAAAACCGTTAAAATTTAAGCGAATATCGTTGTCTTCAACGGCGTCTTCTGGACAATAAGAAACACCACACTCGGCTTGTGATGTACCAGGGTTTACAACAAAAACGCGAATATTGGTCTGTTGTGATTGATCTGCTAATAGTTTAGCAAAATGTGCTTGTGCTGTTTCGGAAATAGAAATCATAAAAACGGCTTTATACCTGACTAAATTACTCGGATACTGCATATCATACTCCGCTCATCGTGTTGCGGCTAGTGTTGAGCGTAAAAAGTTGGCATCTATTTTAAGCAATGCTAGCGTGCAATTAACAAACATTTTTAGAGTGATCTATATGCGTTTATTAATAACAATAATGGTAGTAATGCTTAGCTTTTCAAGTGTAGCAAAACCGCTTTCATACTATTTTGAAGACGATGTTGTATTCGACCCAGCCATTCCTACGCCAGAAGAAGTATTGGGTTATCAAGTAGGTGAGTGGCATGTAAGACACGACCAACTCGTGCGCTACATGGAAGTACTTGCTCAAAAGAGCGACAGAATAAACTTTGAGATAATTGGCCGCACACATGAGCAACGACCACTGGTAATGCTAACGGTTACAGCGCCAAATAAATTAACTCAAATAGAGCAAATACGCCAAGCGCACTTGGCTCGTTTGGGTAATAACAGCAAAAAAGCAAACGATGAACCTACAGTTGTGTGGATGGGCTAAAGTGTGCACGGTAACGAATCATCGGGAAGCAATGCATCGCTTTTAACGGCTTATTACTTAGCTGCAGCACAAGGTGATGAAATAAATAACCTATTAAACAATACCGTTATTTTGCTCGACCCATCATTAAACCCCGACGGACTTGCACGTTTTGCTAATTGGGCAAACAGTAACCGCGGCATGAATTTGTCATCAGATCCTAAAACTCGTGAGCATACCGAAAACTGGCCAAGCAGCCGTACTAATCATTATTGGTTTGACTTAAACCGAGATTGGCTATTACTACAGCACCCTGAGTCGCGTGCGCGTATTGCAAAATTTCATCAGTGGAAACCAAATGTACTTACCGACTTTCATGAAATGGGCCCAAACAGCAGCTATTTTTTTCAGCCGGGTATTCCAAGTAGAAAGCACCCAATTACGCCAATTGAAAACGTAACATTAACCAAAGCAATTGCTAATTATCATGCCAAAACATTGGATGAAAATAATGCACTGTATTTTACAGAAGAAAGCTTTGACGATTTTTACTACGGTAAAGGTTCAACTTACCCAGACGTGAACGGAGGTATAGGTATTTTGTTTGAGCAAGCAAGCTCTCGAGGCCATATACAAGAGACCATTAATGGCCCTTTAACGTTTCCATTTACTATAAAAAATCAGTTACTAACGAGCTTATCTACCTTTAAAGCGGCGGTTGAAAACCGTCAAGCATTGCTTGACTACCAAGCTAAATTTTATGATCAAGCCGCAGAGCTTGCAGGTGATGAAAACTTTGCAGGTTATGTTGTTGAAGGTGCAAAAGACAGCACCCGAATTACTGACTTTTTAGCGCTATTGGAGCAACATAAAATAAAGGCATTTGAACTTACTAAACCGTTCAAAGCAGGTGGCGTAAACTTTACCACCAACAGCTATTATGTGCCTTTAGCGCAGCCTCAATATCGTCTAGTTAAAGCGATATTTAGCGAGCAAAAAAACTTTGCAGACAATACATTTTACGATGTATCTGGTTGGACATTAGCGCATGCATTCAATCTACCCTTTGCAAAAGTAAAAAGTAACTGGGGGCTAGACGTTGCAGACACACCTTGGAATAAAGCACCTAAAGCGCCCCTAACAAGTTTAGAGTCAGCGTATGCATTTGGTTTTGCATGGGACGACTACTTAGCGCCTAAAATGCTAAATACATTATTAAAGCAAGGTATAAAAGCACGCGTGGCATTGAGCGCCTTAACGGCAAAATCGAGCGCGGGCGACATAAATTTTGAGCCAGGGAGTATTATTATTCCGGCTGGTTTACAAACACAGCAAAACTGGATTTCTTTGTTAAACACTGCGCAAAGTGAATTTGGTATTGCCATAAAACCTATTACAACAGGCTTAACCAGTAAAGGTGCTGATTTAGGTTCACGCTCTATGGCAGTTGTTAAAGCACCCAAGGTTTTACTGATTGGCGGCCAAGGCACTAGCCAGTACGAAGTAGGTGAAGTGTGGTATTACCTAGATAGGTTTGTAGGTGTTGCCCCCACAATTGTTGAAATGACGCGTTTAAGTTCACTTGAGCTTAGTGATTATAGCCATATTGTGTTGGCCCACGGCAATTACAATAGCTTAACAGATGCAGAAAAAGTAGCGATTAAAAGCTGGGTAAGAAAAGGCGGTGTTATTTGGGGCCACAAAGGCGGCGCTAAATTTTTAGTCGACCAGCAACTACTTAAAGCAAATTATTTATCGCGACAGGATTTAGCTGGTGCTTTCAAAACTGAAGGCCTAAGCTATGGCGATAAAGATCATCTAGCGGGGCGTCAGCGTATTGCTGGGGCTATTTTTAAAACTAGTGTGGATTTAACGCACCCATTAACTTTCTCACTCACGCGCGACACCTTACCGGTATTTAAAAACAGTACATGGTTACTTGAAGCGTCAGATGCCCCTTTTGTAAATGTACTAACCTACACAAAACGCCCGTTGTTAGCTGGCTTTACTGACTCTGTAAATGTAGAACAAGTAGCTGAAGGCGCTGGTTTAATAGCACATTCGTACGGACGCGGCAGTGTTATTGCTATGACCGACAACCCCGTATTTAGAGGTTACTGGTATGGTACAAGTCGATTGCTTAGCAATGCACTGTTTTTAGGCCATACATTCCGCGCAAGTGGTCAGTAACATAAATTAACTAAATTGGCGTTAAACAGGTTGTGAATGCCCACACTTGTTTAGCGCCGGCCTTCTTTAAAGCCTGAGTTGCGGCATTTAATGTTGCGCCGGTTGTCATAATGTCATCAACAATAGCGACTGTTTTACCGCTCATATCTTCAGTACATATAAATGCATTGGTTAGATTTTTAATACGTTTTGCTTTAGTGAGCTGCGATTGCGCATGGGTTTTCTTATTACGAATAAGCGCATTATTTAAAACAACGCGAGAGCACAAACAAGGGTGCCATACTTGGCTTACTTGATTAAAACCTCGCTTTAAAAATCGGCTTTTATGCAAAGGTAAAATTATGAATAAATCAGGAGATTGCGTGCTGTATTTAAAAAACGCATTGAGCTGCCTGTGTACAACCTGCTGAAGTGCTTTTTTGTAATGAATTTGGTTACTAAATTTAAGTTGGGTTAGCCACTGCTCAAATGGAGGGCGGTAAAAAGCGCAAGCAAATAACCTGTCAAATTCGCAGTTAGGAAACATATCAACAATATCAGGTCGGTGAAGTAAATTTGGGTGTTTAGTTACATCTAGTAATGCTAAATCTTCTAAGCAATATTCGCATAAACCTAGGCTTGCACTTACAGGGCTTTTGCACTGTACGCAATACGACGGGAACAGCCAGTTAAACAGACCTTTCATGAGATAGTGCCTTCCATTGCAATCATCTTTTTAAACGTTATTATGAGCCTAAGTTTGGTTAAGAATATGCAAATATGCAAAAAGAGTTAGTACTTTTACATGGTTGGGGAATGAATCAAGGCGTTTGGCAACTTATACAGCCAGAGCTTGAAAACTTATATACAGGACAAGTACGTAGCCTTGATTTACCTGGGTTTGGTAATAGCGCAACCACATTACCAACCCCGTATAATTTGCATGATGCCGCTATGCAATTAAGCCAACAGTTAAAACCTCATTCTATTTTAATGGGGTGGTCTTTAGGTGGTTTGTTTGCTCTATACATTGCAAAACATTGGCCTGAAAAAGTATCGAAGGTTATTTTAGTCGCATCGACACCTTATTTTGCAGAGCATTGTGAATGGCCGGGAATTAGTGAAAAAGTACTAACTCAGTTTAAAGACCAATTGGTTAATCATAGAGAAAAAACCATTGAGCGCTTTTTGGCTATTCAGGCTATGGGAAGTGAGTCAGCGAGAGATGACATAAAGCAGCTTAAACAATTGCTAAATAAATATTCAGAACCCAACAGTGAGGCGTTAACCGCCGGTTTAGATATTTTACAAAATGATGATTTACGCGATTTATTTGCAACGTGTCCGGTAAAAATTATGGGTGTATTTGGTCGCTTAGATGCATTAGTGCCGTATAAAGCAATAGCTAAAATGTCAGTACTAAATGCTGAGTTTGAATACCAAGTAATAGATAAAGCATCTCATGCTCCGTTTATTTCTCACAAAAATGAGTTTTTATCTATCGTTAAATCAATGCTTTAAAAATGCGACGATAATTGCTCCCCGTAAAGCTTTATTTTGCGCACAAACTGAGCGATAATTAAACAATATTTAAGTGGTGGAGGTTTACCATGTCAATCGGATCTGTATTTAATAATGGTGTTGAAGGGTTTAACCGTGCAAGCCAAGGTATTGAAAAGGCCAGCGCAGAAATAAACCGTGCCAGTATAGAACAGCAAGATGATGCGCAACTTGCACAACAGCGACAGTTAGTTGCAGCAACGCCAGACGAAGCAGTAACAGCACCGGTTGCTCAGCCTGCGCGTATTGACGAATCACTTGTTAACCTAAAAGTTGAAGAATTTAACGCTAAAGCTAATGCGCAAACAATTCAAACAGCTGATGACGTACTAGGTACGTTAGTCGACATAAAAGTGTAATGTAATGAATATTGTCACGCCATTTCCATCAATCAATATAAACACAGCTAATGTTTATACGGAAACCGCTCGGCGTGACAATCAACTGCGGGAAGTCATTCCTGCTCCTTCTGCAAATAGCGCAAGTAATACCGAAACCAAAGCGCAAAGCGATGCAGAAAAAGCCAAACTACCGGGTAATAATGAGGGTGCAACGTATAGTGCATCAGGTAAGTTAGCTGACGAAAAAGTGGTTCAAGCGCGCGACGATGAAAACGCCGAGAATCCAGAGGAGTCTGAAGAGCAAAAAGCGCAGCAACAAGAGTCTGAGCAAGAACAGCAAGTTTTAGAGCAAGAGCAGCAGCAAATAAAAGAGCTAAAAGCGCGCGATACTGAAGTGCGTATTCACGAACAAGCCCATGCTTCTGTAGGCGGTAAATATGCCGGTTCGCCAAGTTACGAATATCAACGTGGTCCTGACGGCACTAACTATGCAGTGGGCGGCGAGGTACAAATTGACGTTGCTGAAATACCAGGTGATCCCCAAGCAACCATAGAAAAAATGCAAACGGTTAGAGCTGCAGCCCTAGCTCCAGCGGAGCCTTCGGGTGCTGATCGATCAATAGCGTCAGACGCGACTCAAAAGCTGGTAGCAGCTCAGGCTGAACTTGCAGCGCCTCAAAATGAGGAAGACGACAGCGCTGAAAACAATAGTAAAGCGTCATTCACAAGCAGTGAAGCTCAAGAAACTAAAACGGCAGAAAGTGAAGAGCAAACACGAGATGCAGACGTTGAAGCACGCGCAGGGCGAATTGCTAATTTTTATCAAATGGCAACTTCGCCATCCACACAAAGTGGTTTTTCAGCAATCTCTTAGCAATAGCCTGAACTCCGAATATTAAACTTTCCTCAATAAATTGCTTTTAATGCTTACTGATTTGAATTAAAAAAACCGCTTTCGCGGTTTTTTTATTTTAAAGCGTAGAGCGCTTTCCGATTTTTACTTAAAAGCTAAACAAGCTATATGGCCTGCTATTTTTTTACTTTGGCATTCGCAAATGCATCAGCAAACGCGTTACCCATAACCGCATTACCGCTATCACGTTTAGGTTTAGCAGCTTTTGGTTGCGCATTGTTAGTGCGCGGCTGTTGTTTTTGTGCAGCAGGGGCTGGCTTGTTGCTGGTGTCTATTTCGTCGTTTAAACGCATGGTAAAGCTAATACGTTTACGCGAGGCATCAACTTCCACTACTTTAACTTTTACAATGTCGCCCGCTTTAACTACTTCGCGAGGATCAGATATAAACTTATTCGTAATAGCTGAAATATGCACTAACCCATCTTGGTGAACACCTACATCTACAAACGCACCAAAGTTTGCAACATTCGATACAACACCTTCTAAAATCATACCTGGTTTTAGGTCACTTATTTTCTCTACACCCGCTTTAAACTCAGCCGTTTTAAACTCTGGACGGGGATCGCGACCCGGCTTATCAAGCTCAGTAATAATATCGGTAACCGTAGGTAAACCAAATTTTTCGTTGGTGTAGTCGTTAGCAACGAGCTTGTTTAAAAATTCGCTGTTACCAATTAATGTGGTTACTTCTGCGTTGTTTTTTTCGCAAATTTGCTTAACAACAGGGTAGGCTTCAGGGTGAACTGATGAGTTATCAAGTGGGTCGCTGCCATTGTTAATTCGTAAGAAACCAGCAGCTTGTTCAAATGCTTTTGGCCCTAAGCGTTCTACTTTTTTTAGCTCACTACGTTTTGTAAATGATCCATTGGAATCGCGGTAATTTACAATGTTTTGCGCTAAGGTTTTGTTTAATCCTGATACGCGTGTAAGTAAAGGAACCGACGCCATATTTAAATCAACACCTACCGAGTTTACACAGTCTTCAACAACGGCTGTCAGTGTTTGTCCGAGTTGGCTTTGCGACACATCGTGTTGATATTGCCCTACACCAATTGATTTAGGCTCTATTTTAACAAGTTCAGCAAGCGGATCCTGCAAGCGACGTGCAATCGATACCGCGCCACGTAATGACACATCTAAGTCAGGAAATTCGTTAGCTGCAAATTCAGATGCTGAGTAAACCGACGCGCCAGCTTCGCTCACCATAATTTTATTAAGTTTTAACTCGGTATTTGCTTTCATTAGTTCAGCAACCAATTTGTCTGACTCGCGCGACGCTGTACCGTTACCAATGGCAATAAGTTCTACTTTGTGTTGGCGGCAAAGTTGCTCTAGTGTACGCAGCGACTTATCCCAATGATTTTGTGGGGCATGAGGGAAAATAGTTTGCGTAGTTAGCAGTTTACCTGTGCTGTCTACAACAGCAATTTTACAACCGGTACGTAAACCGGGATCAAGACCAAGTGTTGTGCGTGGACCTGCAGGTGCCGCCATTAGTAAGTCTTTTAAGTTTTTAGCAAATACATCAATAGCGCCTGCTTCTGCTTTTTCGCGCATGGCTGCAAAAAATTCGTTTTCTAGGTGTAAACCTAGCTTAATTTTCCAAGCCCATTGCACCACGCTTAAAAGCCAAGCACTCGCTGTTTGGTCGGTAATATTTAAGCGGTAGTGCTGTGCAATCATGTTTGCACAAAGTTGAGCAGGGTTTTCAGAACTTGGTTCAGGGTTTACATTTAATTGAAGTATGCCTTCGTTGCGAGCTCGCAGCATAGCTAATGCACGATGAGAAGGTACTTTAGTAAGTAGCTCCTGATGATCGAAGTAATCGCGATATTTAGTGCCCGCTTGTTCTTGACCTTTAATTACCGTGCTTTGTATTGCGCCGTTTTGGCTTATGTGACTTCTTAATTTAGCGAGTAATTTTGCATCTTCGGCAAAACGCTCCATTAAAATAAATTTAGCACCATCAAGCACGGCTTTTGTGTCATCAAAGCCTTTATCAGCATTAATGTACTGCTCAGCGTGTTGCTCAGGATTTAAACTCGCGTCGGTAAATAACGCATCGGCTAGGGGCTCTATACCTGCTTCTATGGCTATTTGGCCTTTGGTGCGGCGTTTTGCTTTATATGGAAGATATAAATCTTCGAGTTCTGTTTTACTTTGCGCGCTAGTGATGTCGGCTTTGAGCTCTGCGGTGAGCTTCTTTTGAGATTCGATAGTCGACAAAATAAAGCTACGACGCTCTTCAAGTTCTCGAAGGTAAGATAAACGCTGCTCTAGTAAGCGCAATTGAGTGTCATCTAAACCGCCGGTGACTTCTTTTCTGTAGCGGGCAATAAAGGGAACAGTTGCGCCTTCATCAAGTAATTTTGTTGCAGCAACAACTTGTTGTTGTTGTGCATTTAGCTCACTGGCTAAACGTGCAGAGATATCGCTCATGCAAAAACCTTTTTAAACAAAAAATAAGACCAGAAATAAATATCTGGGTCGGCTAATTGCTTGAATAATATCACATGAAGTTGTAATAAAAAGCTCTTAAAGCAAGCTATTTAACTTGCTTTAAGACGGTTGCTTTGGTTGAGATAGTTAAGCGATAAAACAACCTCTAATGAGGGTGGTCTACGCTTTCTAGTACGTCGCTAAACGAAGTGGCAATTGGGCTAATGTGCAGCGGAATATGTAATGTTTTAGCAATTTGGCGAGCTGAAATTAATCCACATATTTCGTTATTGGCTGTTGTTACTAATAAAAACATCGCCCCTTGATGCTCCATTGTTTGCAAAGCATCGCCCACACAGGCATAACTTAAGCTTTGCATGCTGACACCCATTAGCTGGTTTATTGGGGTCATTACATGGCGAAGGCTCACTTCATTTCGCGGTGTATTTAAACGTTGAGCAATAATAGTAATTTTAGCACTTTGTAAATCAGCACTTGAAACAATACCTATTAGCTTGTGGTCGTCATCCATTACTAATACAAAGTCAGACTGCTGGCTGCTCGTTTGTTTTAGGGCATCAGCGATTATTGTTTCGTGCTGTGCTCGAACAGGTTTTTTTTGTGTAAAGTTATTCACCATTTTTAAAGCGGGTGAGGCCAAATCGATTAACGGTTGATTGTCAGCAAATGATTTTGCAATAACACCATGAGAGATATTTTGGGTACGTAATTCTTTAAAGTTAGACATAATATCCACCTATTAGTTAAAAATTTAATTAAATTGAAAGTAATAAATTAAATTAAATAACAGGGGGCCCACGTTGGTACGCAGTGCTAAACGGTCTGCTAAAAGATGAACTCTTGTAAAAAGAGTGAGCGCCTTTAGGGAGTGGTTGAGCTGCCTTAAGGGAAGTGACATCAACAAATGAATCTTCGTCAAAGTCAGGAGTTGCCTGATCGGGAATATCTAAGGCAATTAAATTATTTAAAACGGTTGGGTGTTCAAGGTTGGTGTTTTGCTTGCTGGCATGCAAAGTCAAACTCACACTCATAAAAAGTGCAAACAATACGGCATTACTAAATATGCGCTGTACTACGTTTGACATAACCATTACAACCTTTGCTAATCTCACATTAAAATTATGTGCGAGCTATTTATATATAGCCTAATGAGATAATTTAAACAATCAAAAGTTAATATGATCTGAATCAAATACTACTTAGCCGTTTTTTGATATTCAATTGAGTTTATGTACCATTCTTTTTTTCCCTGCGGTGTCATTACTTCAAAATCGTCATCAACTTGTTTTTTAATAAGCGCCCGAGCCATGGGTGAGTCGATAGAAATATAGTCTTTTCTGTCGTAAATTTCGTCTGGGCCAACAATTCTGAACTTTTTTATGTCGCCTTGCTCATTTTCTATTTCGACCCACGCACCAAAAAATACTTTTCCGTCTTGCACGGGGGAGTAATCAATAATATTTAAATCGGGAATACGCTTTCGCAAATAGCGAACACGTCGGTCTATTTGGCGCAGCAGTCGCTTATTATATTGATAGTCGGCATTTTCAGAGCGATCGCCTAAGCTTGCTGCCCAGCTGACTATTTTTGTTACTTCAGGGCGTTTTACATTCCACAGGTGGTCGTGTTCTTGTTGCAGTTGCAAATAGCCTTCACGGGTAATTAAATTTGTTTTCATCGACTTTTAATTATTAGCTCTAATGATGGGCACGGTAATAAACTTAGAAAAATTTGTCGAGCTTAAAGTGTTTAAAGCAGCCATTATTGTTGTTTGAAATGTTCAGTAACAATCTAAGGCCGTAATTAGTTTTTGATTATTTGTTTTTTCATTTATATTAATACTTAATTGGATATAAAAATAAGAAACAGGTAATGGGACACGAAACGACAAAAGTATTGGTTGTAGACGACGATATGCGCTTACGCAGCTTATTGGAGCGTTATTTAGTAGAGCAAGGTTTTATTGTTAGAACCGCTGCAAACTCAGAGCAAATGGATAGGCTTTTAGAGCGTGAAAACTTTCACTTAATGGTTCTCGACTTAATGCTTCCCGGTGAAGATGGCTTATCTATTTGCCGTAGGTTACGCCAAAAAGAAAACGAAATCCCTATTGTTATGCTCACCGCAAAGGGCGACGAAGTCGATCGCATCATTGGTTTAGAGCTTGGCGCAGATGATTACATTCCAAAGCCATTTAATCCTCGTGAGTTACTTGCGCGCATTAAAGCCATATTACGCCGCCGCGCTAAAGAAGTGCCAGGTGCGCCCGCCGCAGAAGAAAACCTAATTGCCTTTGGTAAATTTACGCTTAATTTAGCCACTCGTGAAATGAGCGAAGGCGATAAAACAATATCGCTAACCAGCGGCGAGTTTGCCGTACTTAAAGCGCTTGTGTCACACCCAAGAGAGCCGCTTAGCCGCGATAAACTCATGAACTTAGCGCGTGGCCGAGATTACAGTGCCCTAGAGCGCAGTATTGATGTGCAAGTGTCGCGCCTTCGCCGCATGATTGAAATAGATGCGGCTAACCCGCGTTATATTCAAACTGTGTGGGGATTAGGGTACGTGTTTGTTCCTGACGGTGAAAAGTAGTTTTTATGGGATTTTTTCCACGTAGTGCGTTTGGGCAAACTGTATTTTTGGTAGCGGCGTTATTACTTATAAACCAAGTTGTGTCTTATGTAACAGTCAGTTTATATGTTGTAAAACCGACCATAGAGCAAGTGAATTTAATGCTTGCTAAGCAAGTTAAAACTGTTTTTATTGACTGGGAAGACGGTATAGAAATAAACGACGACTTATCAGAAAAGTTTTTTGAAATAACCGGTATTGATGTCATGACCCAGCGCGAAGCCATGCGCCAAGGGCTTGGTCAAACCCGTGAATACCCCATGCTTTCACGTAGTATGTCTGCGCAGTTAAATGGCTCGGCGCGGGTGCGTATTACGCAAACTGGCCCACTCGTTTATTGGATAGAGGCCCCGCAAGCGCCTGGCTATTGGGTTAAAATTCCGCTTTCAGGGTATCAAGAAAACAACCTCGAATTTTTAACGTTTTACTTATCAAGTATTGGCTTTTTGAGTGTGCTAGGTGGTTGGTTATTTGCACGCCACCTAAACCGCCCGCTTAAAGCACTGCAACAAGCCGCTGTAAAAGTAGGTAAAGGCGATTTTAGCACCAAGCTAGAAGAAGAAGGCTCTACTGAAGTAATAGAAGTAACGCGTGCGTTTAACCAAATGTCGCGCGGTATCGCTGCCCTTGAAAACGACCGGCGTTTACTTATGGCGGGTGTGTCTCACGATTTACGCACACCACTTACCCGCATTCGTTTAGCAACCGAGATGATGAGCGACCAAGACGAGTATCTTCGCGAAGGGATTATTTACGATATTGAAGATATGAACGGTATTATCGATCAATTTATTGAATATTTACGTCACCACAAACGCGAAGAACTCAGTTGTGAAGATATAAACGCGTTAGTGGGTGAAGTCGTTAATTGTGAGTTAAAGCATCAGCGTTCTATAACCTTTAAAAGTAACCCAAGTATAGAGAGTATTCCGCTCAGCAGCGTGGCTATAAAGCGTGTTGTAACTAACATGATTGAAAATGCAATTCGTTATTCTGACGGCGATATAGAGGTACTTAGTTATTATAACTCCAATAAGAAGTATGTGGTCATTGCGGTAAACGATAATGGCCCAGGTATTCCTGAAAGTGAATTAGAGTCGGTATTTGAACCGTTTAAACAAGGTGATGCTGCGCGAGGCAGTGAGGGCAGTGGCCTAGGCCTTGCTATTATTAAGCGTATTGTTGATATGCACGACGGCAAAGTAAAACTTGAAAACCGGCCTGAAGGCGGCTTAAGTGCGCAAATTTATCTGCCTATAAAAATACAAAACTCTGCACAGTAACCTGTGCGGAGTTTTGTATTTGTAACACTTAAATATCTGTAAAACTGATATAACCGTGAAGCTTAAAGTGCTTTAAAGCGGATGGCAGTGCCGCCGCTGGTGGCAAGTGTTAAGTAAAAGTAAGTCATTAACTAAGCTTGTAAACACAAGTCTATATCCCATACACCTAACTCCTAATTATTTTTAAATAGCCGACTACAGTAAACTGTTAACTTTTAAGGTTTAAAATGTTGATGTTTGTTTTTTTTTGTTAATATGCGTCGGCTGTTAAACTTTAAGGAACAAAGTGTGAAAATCTCGTTTTATCCCAACAATAATCTTGTACCCCTTGTTTTTTTTACTATATTGCTAAGCGTTTTTTGCTTTCCTGCAAGCTCTATGGGGATGTTTTATCCAGTAGAACCAATAACAATTAATCCAAAAGCTCCAACAGCTTTCGCATTTACAAAAGATGAGAGTTCAATCAGAATTTCTTGGAGTTGGGGAAGCTATGATGATGGTGGAGGGTTGTTATATGGTAGTGGTAGTTCATCGGCAGTAGCACTTCCGTGCAGCGGTTTTTGCGATTCAGAAACCACTTTTTCGGTCGAAGTATCTGAGGATGATAGTTCTTTTAGGGTAGTAGCAGAAGGGTTAAGCTACAAGAGTTATTACTTTTCATTAGCGGGATATAGCAAACACGTATTTAGGGTTCGAGCTGTAAAAAAAATTAATGGCGAAAATAAGTACAGTGATTATTTAGTTAGCCCTCCCATAATAGTTCCTGAAGTAAAAAAACTACCTAAGCCAATTATTGCTCCGTCGACAAGTACTATTCGGTACAACACTTATGTTTCAATTACTTCTGAGCCTTCTGCAACAATATTTTATAAAACTATTGGTTTAGGTTCATCATGCTCAAATCTTGATGGTTGGAAGGTTTACAAAAATGCATTTAAGCTTTCTTCGTCAGCTAATGTATGTGCTAAAGCTAATAAAAGCGGGTGGAAAGATAGTGACACACAATCTAAAAGTTACACTTTGCAATTAGAGCCTCCAATCTTTAATGTAACAACTCCATTAGTTGATGGCGCCAAAGTCTCAATTTATTCTCAGCAAAATGCATCTATTAAATATAAATTAGTTTCAAGAGGAAGTAGTTGTACAAATGGTTCTGTAAATTCTTATTCGTCACCAATTACTCTTAGAGCAAGCCAAAAAGTGTGTGCTTATACAGTAAAGGCTGGTTGGAAAAATAGCGACACTGTAAGTAAAGACTATTTACTTAAATTAAATAAACCATCTATTAAACCTGACTTAAATAAAGTGACAGCTGGCGACAATATAACGATAACCTCCAATCAAAACGCAACTATAAAATATAAATTAATATCACTTAATGCTAGTTGTACTAATTCAGGCTGGCAGTCTTCTGCTCCTGTTTTTTCTTTAACTCAGAGCAAAAGAGTGTGTGCAAAAGCAGTTAAATCAAATTGGAGTGACAGTGACATAACATTCAAAGACTTTACTGTTTTGTTAACCCCACACTCGACACTTACTACACAGACCCCAAATGATGCAAGTAACTTTATTGACACCGTTGCTCCTAGTAGCCAATTAATAGGTACCTTGGAGGGGCAAGCTGGTGTAAGTGGTGGCGCCTCAACGTATCATATTCCAATCCAATTACCGCCGGGCAGAGCTGGCATGCAGCCTGAAGTATCACTTAATTATTCATCCCGCAGTGGTAATGGTATTGCCGGAATGGGGTGGTCGCTATCTGCTAGCTCAAGTATTACAAGGTGCGCAGCCACATATGCACAAGATGGCTTCATGCAAAACCCACAATATAATAGTAATGACAGGCTGTGCTTAGAGGGTCAGCGTTTAATTAATACATCAGGTAGCTATGGAAGCTCAGGGACTGAATATCGTACTGAAATAGATAGCTTTGTGCGTGTAACACAAAGTGGTTCACTAAATGGCTCATCTACATGGTTCAGAGTTGAATATAAAAATGGCCGAGTTGCTTATTTTGGTAAAGACGCAAAATCACGGTTAGTTCATAGTGGTAAAACGGCTACTTACTCTTGGTTAATGCAGTATCAACACGATGCAACAGAGAACAACTTTATAAACTATGAATACGGTGACTTTGGTGTTAGTGAGAAGCTTTTAACTGGTATTTATTACACTAAATCGAGTGCTAATATAAGTAGTTCTGGCGATAAAATGATCAGCTTTGTATATCAATCAAGTTACAAATCAGGTTTTGGTTATGTATGGGGTGGCAAATACGAAAACACACAGAACCTTGCTAGGATAGATATCATTCCAGATGACTCTACGGAGAGTGTCGAGAAAAGTTACCACCTTATTTATGATGAGCATTATTTAAGTCGCCTAGAGCTGTGTAAGTCATCCACTTGCAATACGGGCAATCAATTGGCTGCTACTGATTTTGCATGGAATATAGAAGAGCTTTCTTTTAGTAATACCGATGACCATCCTTATGCAAATGTTGCGATAGAGCCAACAGATATGGTTTTGGCTTCAGGCTCATTTTATGACACCAGCAGCGATTATACTGGTGATGGTCTGAATGACATAAAAATGCTTGAACAGGTGCAAGAAATTGCAGGTAATCAAACAACTTTTGATATTACGAGTTTCCCTGACTATTCCCAGTTTAATAATGGTGCTGTGAATGTTCATAAAATTAGTGGTTATATCGATTATAACTTGAATGGCATCGCTGATTTTGTTTATTTAGACTCCAATTTAAAATTATCTATTGTTGAGCTAAATCGTGAGACAGGAGCTTATGAGGATGTCTTTTCTACAAATATCCCTGCGGCGTGTGATTTGGTTGTCGTTAATGATGGTAGATATAATCCGATGAGTGAGCCTTGTAATAGTTTTGCTCAAGACATGAACAGTGATGGCTACGCGGATTTTATCATCCAAGATAGAGCGAATGGCCAGCTCAAAGTTTACCTTAGAAACACCGATGCTACAGGTAAGCCTATTAGTGGCTTCATTCATATTGGTAACGTAGCCTTAAGTATTCCTAAATTTAGTATTGCTGATATTAATGGGGATGGTACACCTGATGTTTATTATCCTGATTTTGGGAAGTGGGTTGAGCTCTCTGTAGCAGGTAGCACATTGTTATTCACTAATCATGATTTAGGAATAAATCCTGACTTCTTTCCTTCGCGTATGAAAAAGGCTATATGGCTTGATGTCAACGGGGATAACTTACTTGATATAATGACGTTAAAAGAAGATGGGTCAACGAACAAGTTGTATTGGTTTATGCACCTTAATTTTGGTGGCGGGCAATTTTCAACAGGATCAAACACAGGGCTACCAGAGTTTAATGTGTGGGCTGATGCACGTGAAAATACATATGAAGAGTCGACAATTAATAGCTTTGTACAAGTGTTTGATTATGATAATGACGGGCGAATGGATATTCTTGCCCCTTATAGAAGAGCATATGCTTACCATTGTTGGGATGCAACCAACAATCAAGTTTGTTTAATTAGGGATGAAGATACAGGGGAGCGTAGTTATTATCATAAATATGATGTGTGGACTTGGCGTGTTCTTAAACCGAACGAAAATGGTTTAACATTTGAAGAGATAATATTACAAGCCGATGGTGCAGATTTATTAGGCGGCTTAGCAACAACGAGTGTTGTTGATGTAAACGGTGATGGCTGGCAAGAAGTAGTTACAGCTCTTGGCTTTAGGCAACATTCTTCAGATACATCTTGCGGTGTACAAATACCTTATTCAAGCGGTCGTTTTTATTGTTATCCTGATGCAGCACCTGATGCGGGGATTTATACATATGCATTAGAAGGTGGGACAAGTCGGACGTTAAAACGCATTGATAATGACTTTGGTTTAGTGGCAGAGTTTGAATACCAACAACTTGGCCGCAATGCAAACTTGAGTACAGGTATTTACAGTGTTAATAATGCGCCTTTAGCTGATGTGACATTGAGAAAGCTAGGGTCTTCACAAAAAGTTGTTGCTAAATTTAAGCAGCCGAACGGGCTTGGTGAAACACGTAGTAAGCAATACCACTACATTGATGGTGTTTACCAAACGCAAGGCCGTGGTTTTATGGGTTTTAAATCAATTATAGAAAAAGATGTAGATCGTGCTTTAGTCACTCAAACTGATTTTGAGCAAATTTTTCCGTATCAAGGCAAGCTAAAGCGACAAGCTACATTTAGCGAAGATGATTATGCAACAAGGGGAAGCGGGCACCTAGGTATTAGTGATAATGAAACCTATGCGGTAAGTTATTCAAATACTGAGTGGCAAGAGAACTCAACTCACAGTGTAACTGACGTTTATAATTTATACCCAAATGAAACTACACAAATTACTCGAGATTTAGTTACTAAACAAGATCTAACACGCATCGATAAAAATATTACTAGGTTAGATCAATATGGCAATGTAACTGCATCATCTACGCAAGTTGAAGACGCTTGGGGTACGTATACCACAAGTGAAACACGCGAGTATGAGGGTAACGAAAGTAACTGGTGGTTAAATAAACTTAATACTAAAATACAAACTATAGCTCGTGTAGCTGGGCGCAGTACAAACGACCCAATAACGGATGCAGACTTAGATCAAGAAACGAGCATTAGAAGTGAATACAGTAATTACCATGGTAGTAGACAGCCACAAACAATAACAACTACAGCAACACTTGGTGGCTCATCATCTGGTTATGGGAGTGAAATAGATACTATCTATAATGCCTACGGCCTTCCATTATCTGTTAGTCAAACCACAAAAGTGCGTAATAGTAGTGGTAGTTGGATCGACCAAACACGTACAACTTCAACCACCTACAGTAAAGACGGAACTGTTGAAGCTACTGACGGTTATTTTCCATATAAACAAACTAATGCTAAAGGGCATATTAGCTACACCGAAGTAAACCCTGCAACAGGGCAGATAACCCAAACTCGTCAGCAGCTTAGTAGCAATAGCTATCAAGTGACAAACTTTGGTTACGATGATTATAACCGCCCTTACAGTATTCAGACTGATGGCAGTCCGGCCCGTTACAGTGCAATGCAAACACCTGACGCACAAGCACCAGCTAATGCAATAATACAAGTGTTAAATGTCTCAGCAGGGCAGCCTATGCAAAAAATCTATCTAGATGCGCTGGGACGAACATTACGTACAGCTGTGCAGAATTTCGATGGTGACTGGGTGTTTAGTGACGTTAATTATAACAGCCTTGGCTATAAAACGTTTGAATCTATGCCCTATAAAGAAGGAGGTGCAGTTTATGGTACGTCATACACCGAACACGATGCACTTGGCCGCGTAATCGAAAAAGTAACCAATCAACATTGCGGTAACATGACTACTAATTACAGCTACAGTGGACTTAAGACAGATATTGAGGTCTATGATAGTTGTTATGGCATCACCTTGGATATGTCGCGTACCTACAATAGCCTTAAACAGCTTATGCAAACGGTGGATGCTGATAATGGTGTTACTCGTTACAGCTATAATAACCAAGGCTTACCTATTGTTATTCAAGATGCTAATGGCAACAACATAGAGGCAACCTACAACGGCTTAGGCCAAAAAACACAGGTGGATGACCCTAACCAAGGCGTCACTAATTTTGAGTACAACGGCTTTGGTGAGCTGCAACGAGAGGCACGCGTTGGCAGTAAAACATTGACTTATGTCACCGACGTATTAGGCCGTGTAACGCGGCGCACCGCCACAGGTGAAAATACATTAACGTATACCTATGACAGCGCAACGTATGGTTTAGGGCAGTTAAACCAAGCCACAGGCAATGGCGTAACCAAAACCTACACTTACGACAGTCGCGGTCGCCCAAGCGGTCAAACCATTGCAGGCAGTGGTAAAAGCTATACCACAACCACCTTCTACGACAGTAATTATGGCCGCGTAAAAGGGCTGCGTTACCCCAACAACCTCACACTTGAATACAGTTACAATGACGTAGGCTATCAAACGCAGGTAAAAAATGCGGCTAGTGGTTATGTGTATAAAAATATAACTGAATTCGACATATTTGGTAATGGCTCTCAAAATACGCTAGGTAATGGACTCACTGAAAATACTGCTTACAGTAACAAAAGTGGGCAAATGCTCCTAAAAACAATAGCTAAAAATAATAGCAACATTATGAACATCGATTACTCCGCGTACGATGGTTTTGGTAATTTAAAAGCAGTTGATATTACGACAGGTAATATTGGCAATCAGCATAGCTTTAGTGAAACTTACAGCTACGATGCACTACACCGTTTAGAGAGTAATGCCGTTAATGGTATCAGCACAATCAACTATAGCTATGATGCGGTGGGTAATTTGTTATCAAAATCAGACTATGCAACGCAGTATGATTATGAAAACGGCGTAACAGGCGGGCCCAATGCAGTAAAACGTGTTTATCGCGGTGGTTGGAAGTCGTTTGGTTATGATACGAGAGGCAACATGACCAGTGGTGATGGTTTAACCAGCGCTGCCTATAACGCGATGGATAAACCCACACAAATAGTAAAGGACGGTAAAACTCTCAATTTTACTTATGGCCCGCAGCATATGCGCTTTAAACAAGTAAATGGCAGCGTGACTACTTTTTACAGTGATAAATTATATGAAGAAGAAGTTACTGGCACAAAAACCACCTGGCGAGCTTACATAGACGACATTGCCGTAATAAGCCAAACCACTAATGAGGGCGCAACCATCCGCTATACCCACCGCGATCGCCTAGGCAGTGCGCGGGTATTTACCGACCACAACGGGCAAGTAGAATCAGAGCGAAACTACGACCCATTTGGCAAACCACGTTTAGCCAGTGGTGGATTAAAATCATTTGGGGCTTCAAAACTAGATGATTTGGCGGATGCAAAAACGAATCGAGGCTTTACTGACCATGAGCATTTAGATAGTGTAGAGCTAATCCATATGAACGGTCGGGTGTACGATTATAACCTAGGTCGGTTTATGAGTGTTGATCCTGTTATTCAAAGCCCAACGAATAGCCAGAGTATTAATCCTTACTCGTATATAATGAATAATCCTGTGAATGGGCATGATCCTTCAGGCTATGAAGAGGAGCCTCTTGATATTGTGATAACTTGCGCTCCGGATCCTTGTGCAAAGGAAGAACAAAATAACCCTAGTAATAGCGCAGCATCTGGAGATACGAGTCGAGATGGTAATAGTGATAACCCTAGTGCACCCATAAACAATACACCTAGTAATGGAGCACCAAATAAACAAGAGAAAGCGCGAGCTACAGGACCAAATTTACCAGATATAAACTCACCGAGCGAAACTGCTAATAACTTAAGTGACTTTACTTCAGGAAGTATAACGCCTATATCAGGTAGTCGTGCCTTTGGCTATCTTAAGTCAGTAGTTAAGACAGCATCATTTGATATTTTGTACGGAAATAGTTCGCGACTTCCTTGGTTACATCCATCTCCACAAAGTGTTGCTGATATGGATGCATATGAAAAAGAAGCAGGGTGGGAACAGTATGCTACATTAATAATTCCTGGAACTTTGGCAAGTAAAGCTCAGCAAGGGATAAGAGCATCATTTTCTATACCAATAATTAGTCCTACTTTCGCCAATTTGCAAGGAATTGCGAAAGGCTTTCAAGCGCATCATATTTTACCTAGGTATTTAGGGAAAATGTTAGGGTACACTGAAAGTATGATGAAAAATCATCCTGCTACAATGATAACGCAGTTTTCTCATACAGGTGCGGGAAATCCAAAATCCATGCACAGTGCAATTAGAAAGTACCTCCCCCCAATGGTTGGAGGTAAAAAAGCTGAATATAGTTCAGAACAAATAAGAACAGGGTTAGAAAAAGCGTATAATGATTTAGGACGGCCTGATTTATATCGGTCAATTGAACATCTGATACAATAAGGTTGATTAGATTTGGATAAGCAAGTTTATGATTTAAAAGAAGAAGACATTAAAGGGTGTCCAGTGTGGTATTTCCCATTGGATGACTCAGTTGAAGATGAACTTACAGTACGTCCGCTTAAAAAAGAAGACTATTTAAATAATTATCAGTTGTTAGTTCGAACTAATTTTGAAGATAGTTTAGGTAATATTTACATGGGATATGTTTATTGGGATAAATCTAATTCAGTTGAATATATTCAGCCAGTAATATTCACTAATAATGACGAGTGTATCAATTTATGGAACGGTATGATTGAAGCTACATGGGAAGATTATAATAATGAACAGCAAAAAATAAGGAATTACTTCCCTATTAAATATACTTCTCAGTGTTTCTCTAATTTACCATCATTAGTTGGTACACTGGATGGTATTTACTATTTAGCAGGTAATAAAATTAAATGTAAACCTTAATGAATTTATCCTTTGAAAAATTAACAGGGTCAGGTCTTGCATCTTGCAAACCCCTTAAAAGTCTACAAACTGGTACTATAATTAGCCTCGTTTTTAAAGTGATTAGGGTCAAATCTTGACTTCAGACATCAAAGATCTAAATTTATGTCTACAGCTAATTGCTTATGGGGTCAGGTCTTGTTTTTTGCTTTTTAGCCGACTAGTGCTTAATCTTTAGTTATTAATTTACTAACATAGATAGGTAAAAAAGTGGCTAGGCCGTTAATATTAGAGTTCGAAGGTGCTTTGTATCATGTTACGTCGTGAGGGAATGAGCGAAGAAGGCGGCTTACGTGCACAAATTTATCTGCCTATAAAAATACAAAACTCTGCACAATAACCTGTGCAGAGTTTTGTATTTGTAACACTTAAATATCTGTAAAACTGATATAACCGTGAAGCCTAAAGTGCTTTAAAGCGGATGGCAGTGCCGCCGCTTGTTGCTAGTTTTAAAGTTAGCTTATCGTTTGCACTAACTACGCGCTTTTCGATATCTAAATCATACGGCTTGTTTTTCCATTCAGCGTTTTTGCCGTCTTGGTATATATGCGCTTCAAACTCTTTACCCTTTTCTAAAAAGTCGAGTTTTACTTCAATAGTGCGGGCTTTTTCGTCAGTCACTGCACCTAAGTACCAATCGTTTCCTGAGTATTTATCGCGTTTTCGTTCTTTACGAGCGAATACAATAAAGTCGCCCACCTCGCCATCAAGCGCAATACTCTGCTGCCAATCGGTTGGTACATCTTGAATAAACTGAAAAGCATCGGGTTTAGCTAAGTAGTTTTTAGGTAGGTCGGCAGCCATTTGAATCGGGCTATACAGCACAACATAAAGTGCAAGTTGCTTGGCAAGCGTTGTTTGTGGGCGGTTTGTATCATCGCCTAAGCCATTAAAGCCCATATCAAATATACCGGGAGTAAAGTCCATTGGCCCTGCCAGCATACGGGTAAACGCAAGCATAGGGATATGCTCTGGCGGGTTAGGCGGTGTGCCCCATGCATTAAACTCTTGCCCACGTGCGCCTTCGCGCGCAATCCAGTTTGGGTAGGTACGGCGCAGGCCAGTGTCTTTTATAGGTTCGTGAGTGTTGATACTAATTTTATGTTTAGCAGCGAGCTTTACGTTATAAAGGTATTCGTTAACCATAAATTGACCGTCGTGCCACTCATGGCGGGCAATGCCGTTTTCATCTATGCGTTTTATGTTTCCGCCATCGGCCACATAGCCCGTTTTAACTTGGCTTACGTTTGACTTTTCGTAAAGGGCAAAGGCATCTTCCATTTGATTGCGATAGTTAGTTACATTGCCTGAGGTTTCGTGGTGGCCAATTAACTGCACCCCTTTTTGCTTACCGTAGCGGGTAAGCTCCTCAATATCGAAGTCGTCGTAGGGTTGTGTAAAGCTAAACACATCGCCATTAAAAAACCAGTCGCCATCCCAGCCTATGTTCCATCCTTCTACTAGCACGCCGTCAAAGCCATACTCTGCGGCAAAGTCCATGTAGTATTTGGTTGTTTGAGTTGTAGCACCGTGTTTTTCACCACTGCCCCATGTTTGCGTATTTATATGCATACCCCACCAAATACCGACGTATTTACCCGGTTTTACCCACGAAACATCACCTAATTTATTTGGCTCATTAAGGTTTAAAATAATATCGGAGTTAATCAGGTCGACTGCTTTACTGCCTATTTGAATAGTACGCCACGGTGTATTAAATGCGCCTTGCTTTTTTACTGCAATGCCGTCAGACCACGGTGTTAAATCAGCTTGAAAAACACCTGGTCGACGCTGGTTAAGGGTCATACCTGCATAATCGACAAGGGCTGCTTCGTGAATGCTAACGTGTACGCCCTCTTTGTTTTTAAACGTAAAAGGGGTGTGTACTAAGGGAGCGTCGTTAACTGGGGTGGTGTTATAAACATATTCGTAACGGTTCCAGCCTCGGGCTGGGATCCACCACGCTGTTGCACTTTGGCTGTCGGTAATGGCAAATTCGGTAAGTTCTTTTGTGATTTCTATATTTTCAAAACCGGGTTGCTTGGGTACTTCGTATCTAAAGCCCACGCCGTTGTTAAAGGCTCTAAATTTAACAGTAAATACGCCGCCTTGTGGTTTTTTAAATGTAACAGCAACTTCGTTATGGTTGTCGGTAACGGTTTGTCGCTCGCCCCAGGGTTGTTGCCACTGGGTGTTTTGTGTGTTTTGTTGTGTGTGGGTTATTTTAAAACCTTCGCTAAAGGGGGCTTGTTGTTTAAATTTAAAACCAAGCGCGGAGCTATTAATAACCGGTTTGTTTTTAAAGTCGATTGAATAGCTTGGGGTCGTTAATTCGTCAGAAATAGTTATTTTAATATTGCCGTTGGGCGATTGTAATGTGGCTGTTTGTGCAAAACAGCTGCCCGAAAAAGCGAAAAGCAAAAGTGCTGATGTTCTCATTTAAGAGATCCTTACTGTGTCAGTGTGACTTATCAGAATAAAGGCTGTTGTTAACAAATACGAATATCTACATACGTATTCATTTATCAATAAAATAGAAAGAAATAAGTCACCTAATAGGTCTATACTGTAAATAATTTGAAAAATAAGAATAGTAAGATGATGTTCAAATATTTAACGTTAATTATAGTCATGTTATTAACTTGGCAGGCGCAAGCGGTTTCTATCACGGTTAACAATAATAAAAACGAGCCTATGGCTGATGCCGTGGTGTGGCTGACTTCTGAGGTGCTTTCTAGTCAATCCAGCCAAGCGGATACGCTTTATTCTATGGTGCAAAAAGATAGGGAGTTTACACCGCGCATTTTAGTTGTACCACAAAATGCAAAAGTGGAATTTCCAAACGCCGATTCAATTTTGCATCATGTGTATTCGTTTTCTGAGGCAAAAACGTTTGAATTAAAGTTATATAAGGAACAACCCAAGGCGCCATTAGTGTTTGATCAAACCGGTGTTGTTGAGTTGGGATGTAACATTCATGACTGGATGCTTGGTTATATTGTGGTTGTTGATAGCCCTATTTTTGATATTACCGATAACAGCGGACATGTAAATTTAACCGTAGAGCCAGGTGAGTACACACTTAATGTGTGGCATTCTGGGTTTGGCGATATAAGCCATGTTGAGTCTAAAAAAGTAACCATAGGGCAAGCTCCATTTATTTATAAAGTGAAGCAAGCCATAACCGAGCAGTTTGATTTTGCTACGGATGAATTTGATGATTATTAACCACATGCTCAAATATGCGGTTGTGAGTGGTGTGCTTTTATTTAGCGCGTCAATCAGTGCACAGGTTAAGGGGCTGCTACAAGTGCGTGCAGTTCAAGGTGATGCGCTAAAAAGTTTTCAAGACGGAGGCACCGGCTTATACCGACACGATGCTAAAAGCGATGGGGTTTTATTATCGCAAGGTATTATTGACGTGCGCGCCGATTTAGCAACAAGTTGGTCTGCTCATGGGGTGTTAAACGTTAATCAGGACCCTGATGTAGGTTTAGGTTTAACACAAGCCTATTTTACATATAAACCATTAACTAGTAGCGCTTATAAGTGGCATGTACGAGTGGGTGGGTTTTATCCGCTAATGTCGTTAGAGAACCCAGATATTGGCTGGACATCTCCTTACAACTATACCAATTCAGCAATTAATAGTTGGATAGGTGAAGAGCTTAGAACCGTTGGCGCAGAGGTAACAATAAAACGCCCCGCTAAACGTTTTAACAGCCCGCATAGTTTTAGTTTAGTGGGGGCAACATTTAAAGGTAACGACCCTACAGGCACGCTGCTGTCTTGGCGTGGCTTTGCCATGCACGACAGGCAAACTACATTTAACGAAGGTATTAGGTTTGCACCCGTTGCAGCACTTAGCGAATATGCATTGCGTTGGCAGGCAAATCAGGTTTTACCATTTGAAGAAGTTGATGGGCGCTTTGGTTATTACCTTGGTGTTCACTGGGATTATTTAAAACAATCACAATTTAGAGTTTATTATTACGACAATAATGGCGATCCAACTAAACTGAACATTAGCTCAGGACAATATGCATGGAATACACGTTTTACCAGTGCTGCATGGTTATATAAATTTAATAATAAAATGCGTTTTATAACACAGGTACTAAGCGGTAAAACCGAAATGGGGCATAGCAAATTAATAGATAACGACTTTTATAGCCATTATTTAATGCTAAGCCATAAAGAAGGTAAGCATAGAGTATCGTTGCGGTACGATTACTTTAATGTAACCGATAACGACACGACGGTATTTGACCCAAATGCAAGCAATGGCGAAGGGGTAACAGCCTCTTGGCGTTACGCGTTTAGCAAACATGGTCAAATTGGTATTGAAGGCTCAGCACTAAAAAGTTTTGTAGACAATAGAGCTGCAATGGGGCTGCAGCAGCGAGCTTCGCAGCAGCAAGTAATGATTAACACGCAATGGAAGTTTTAGGTTTTATCAACCTACTGCAATTTTAGGTTTAATTTGTAAGAGGCGTTTAGGGCCTTGCAGGGTGATAAAATGAATTTGCATAGTATTCGCGTTAAAGTGTCGTTTCCTATTGTTGTATTAGGACTTGCCATACTCTCGTTAATTGTGGGGTATACCTACTTAATAACCTTACAAAAAAATGCACTTGATGTGCAGTCTGAAAAGTTTATTAAGGCGCTGTCTCTTGCTTTAAACGCAGACCGCGACCTATACCAAGCTAAAGTGGCCGAATTAAATTTAGTAGCTCATTCAAAAAATACAGAAAAGTACCAGGCAGAGCACGAAGAAAATGCAATGCAAGTTACTGATAAACTTAATCAGTATTTATCTTTAATGAAAGATTACCCCAGTATAGCTAAAGAGCTAAATGGCTTTGAAAACGACTTTAATGCTTGGCTTGCAGCGTCAAAAAGCTACATGGCTGATAAAAATAGCCAAGCTAAACAAACGAATTCAGAGCAAGCATTTGCCACTTTAAGGATTAGGCTTGATAAAGCCGGTGAGCTGGCTGAAAAAACCTCGGAGCAAGAAATCATCACGCTTTCATCCAATATCATTTCAACAAAAATGATGATGCTGACAGTGGTTGCTATTATTTTAATTGCAGCGAGTTGGTTTAGTTACATTGTGCCTAAACAACTTACTCGCCAAATCAATTATGTGACTAAGCGTATTAGTGATATTGCCTCAGGGGATGGCGATTTAACTGGCCGAATACAAGTAACGTCTAAAGATGAGTTTTCTGACTTAGCCACCGAATTTAATACTTTTTTAGATAATTTACAGCAATTAATACGCGATATATTAGAGCAATCTAAAGAGTTAAATAGTTTAGGTGTTGAGCTTAGCAAAGTGGCCACCCAAAATAACAGTGTAAACCAAGCCTTGGGGCAAGCGTCGGAATCTATTGTAAGCGCAGTACATGAAATGAGCACCGCTAGCAAAGAGGTTGCAGGGGTTGCACAGCAGTCATCAAGCGAAGCCGATAATTCGTTAAAACTAGCGCAACAAGGGCTTAGTGCGGTGGCCAATTCTAGTTCGCGAATTACCTCTCTTTCTAGCAACATGGAGCAAGCTATGGCGCGCTCTACTGAGCTGCAACAAAGTTCTGACAACATCGCCAAAGTCCTTGAGGTGATTCGTGCCATAGCAGAACAAACAAACTTATTAGCACTTAATGCAGCAATAGAGGCGGCACGTGCTGGCGAATACGGACGAGGCTTTGCGGTTGTGGCTGACGAAGTAAGGACGCTCGCTACGCGCACACAAGATAGTACCAACGATATTCAACAAATGATTGAGTTGTTTGCATCGAGTGTATCGCAGTCGATTAATGCTATAGGTGAGAGTAAGCAATTTGCAGATGATGCTGTGGAATCGTTTTCGCAAACTAACGATATACTCAATGCCATGCAAAGTTCATCTACTAAAGTAAACGATATGGCTATGCAAACTGCGCAAGCAACCGAAGAGCAAACAACGGTTTCTGATGAAATAAGCCATAACTTATCATCACTTAACGATCAAACCTTAGAGGGTGGGTCGCTGGCGCGCACAACGCAAGATGTATCAAATAAAATGGAGCAGTTAACAGACGAGCTTAATCGATTAGTTAACCGGTTTAAGGTTTAACGTAACAAAAAGGGAGCGTGTAGAGCTCCCTTTTTAGAATATTAACACTGATTATTTTTTATCAAACGCGCGTTTCATAAAGTTAGGTGTTGCTAAAGCCCCATGGTGAATACCACTGTTGTAGTATTCACTTTGCGTTGCAACGTGTGCTGCGCCGTCTTCTCTAAAACCATTAAATGCTTCAGACTTACGAGCAAGTGTTACCGACCATAAACCACTTGGGTAAATAGGCTGAGGGAATGGCAATGTTTGTAAATCGTTAAAGCCAACGCTTAACATCGCTTCACGCATTTCAACCAATAGTGGCATATGCATAAGTGGCGATTCGCTTTGTTGCACTAAAATACCGCCAGGGCGAAGTGCGTTTAAGCAGCTAGTGTAAAACGCATGGTTAAATAAACCTTCACCTGGGCCTACTGGGTCGGTGCCATCAACAATAACCACGTCGATAGACTCACCAGCCACTTCGCGCATGTACTTAATGCCATCATCAAACATAACTGTAGCGCGTGCATCGTTATTAGACTCGCACAGCTCTGGGAAGTATTTTAACGACATTTGTGTGACTACTTCGTCTATGTCAATTTGCGTTACGCTTTCTACGCCAGGGTGTTTTAATACTTCACGTAACGTGCCGCAGTCGCCGCCGCCAATAATAACCACATTTTTAGGATTTGGGTGTGCTAAAAGTGCAGGGTGGCTGATCATTTCATGATAAAAAAAGTTTTCGCGGGTTGATACCATGGTACACCCGTCGATGATCATTAAATTACCAAAGTCTGTGGTTTCGAACATTTCTACTTTTTGAAAAGGAGACTGTTTTTCATCTAACTTTTTGTTAATGCGTAATGAAAATGCGCTGCCGTCACGGACGCTAATTTCAGTAAACCACTTACTTTGATCTAAGTTTGCCATAGTTGCTGATACACTTTTTAGGTTAAGGTAAAAAAAGGGCAATTCTGCCAGTGCTTGGCGGTTTGCTCAATGACATTTTAACTGATTTAGCGAATAAAGTTAGTGAGGAGTGAGTGAAAGTTCAATTTTTGTTAGCCTAGGGGATAGCGACGTATTAAAATGCGCCTTTATACCTAATTGACTAAAGAAGAGTTGCCATGACCTGGGGTTTAGAAACAGCACGTGCTACTTATAATGTTGCTCATTGGAGTGATGGCTATTTTGATATCAATGCACAAGGCGAATTGGTTGCCTACCCCGACGGCGATCAAAATAAAGCCGCAATCTCTTTAACAGACTTAACAGAGCAATTTAAACAACAAGGGCTAACATTGCCTGTTTTAGTGCGCTTTACCGACATTTTAAAAAATCGTGTAGATACGCTTACTAATGCTTTTACCAAAGCGCGCAGTAGCCGCGAATATAATGGCAAATACACCTGTGTTTATCCTATTAAAGTAAATCAGCAGCGCTCTGTGGTGAGTAAGTTATTGGCGCACCCAAGTGGTTTAGTTGGTCTTGAAGCGGGTTCAAAGCCTGAGCTAATGGCTATTTTAGGTGTGGCAAAAGAGCCAATTACCATTGTATGTAACGGCTACAAAGACAGTGAGTTTTTACGTTTAGCGTGTATTGGTCAGGCCATGGGGCACAGCGTAAAAATAGTGGTCGAAAAGCTATCAGAGCTAACCACCTTACTTGAAGAAATAGATAACTTAGGCATAGAGCCTGCAATTGGCATTCGTATACGCTTAAATTCGGTGGGTAAAGGTAAGTGGCAAAATACGGGTGGCGAAAAAGGTAAGTTTGGTTTAACTGCAGGGCAAGTATTAAGCGCAGTAGAAGTGCTTAAAAAACACAATAAATTACACTTAATGCAAATGGTACATTTTCATATTGGCTCTCAAATTGCCAATATTCGTGATATACACCGCGCACTTCGTGAGTGTGCGCGTCACTTTGCAGAGTTAACGCAACTAGGCGTACCACTGAATACGGTTGATGTAGGTGGCGGTTTAGGCGTTGATTATGAAGGCTCGGGCTCTCGCAGTGCGTGCTCAATGAACTACACAGTGGAAGAATACGCCCGCAACGTAGTCAATGCGTTTGCGGAAGTGTGCGACCAACACGATTTAACCCATCCAGCTATTATTACCGAGTCAGGCCGCGCTTTAACAGCCCATCATGCGGTACTCATTACCGACGTAATTGACGTTGAAAAAGCACCCAATCATTTAAATCCTGAACCACCGCTTGAAAACAGCGTGTTAGTGCTTGATGAAATGTGGCAATGTTTACAGCGTTTGAATCCGCGTATGGCGCTCGAAATTTATCACGATGCGATGCACTTATTTAGCGAAGCACACGATCAGTACGTACACGGTTTAGTAAGCATGCTAGAGTGGGCGAAAATAGAGCAGCTTTACTTTACTATTTTGCATCGCGTGCGTGCGTCGCTTAGCAATAACGCGCGAGCTCACCGAGAAGTACTCGACGATTTAAATGAAAAATTAGCCGATAAACTGTTTGTTAATTTTTCACTGTTTCAGTCGTTACCAGATGTGTGGGGCATACAGCAGTTGTTTCCGGTTATGCCAATCGAAAACTTAACGCAACCGCTTACTCAGCGCGCCATTATTCAAGATATTACTTGTGACTCGGATGGGCAAATTCGCGAATACGTTGAAGGTGCAGGTATTGAAACCAGCTTGCCAATTCCTGAATATAAGCATGGCGAACAATACCACCTTGCTATGTTTATGGTTGGCGCGTATCAAGAGATTTTAGGCGATTTACATAACCTATTTGGTGATACCGATTCAGTGCATGTTGAGCTAAACGACGACGGCTATGTATTAACCAATGCCATAAAAGGTGATAGCGTTAAGGATGTATTAAAGTTTGTTGATTACGATAGCGCTATTTTAGCCGAAAATTTTGCTTATCAAATTAATAAACTAGATGCCTCAGAGCAGTGTAAAGCGGGTTATTTAGCCGAGCTCAATGCGGGCCTTGAAGGTTATACCTATTTTGAAGATTAATTTTTAAGTATAAATGCGCAGTGTTTAATGCTGCGCACCGTTAAAGGAATAGAAGTAATGTCAGTTATTCGTAGTGTTTTTAGTCTTATTTTTTATGCATTAAACACACTTTTTTGGTTTATACCTATTTTTATTTGTGGCTTATTAAAGCTTATTCCTATCAAACCATTACAAAAGTTATTGAGTTGGGTTGCTAAACAGTGCGCTACTATTTGGGTGTCGTTCAATACCTTAAACCAGTTGTTACTTACACCAACAAAACTTAACGTGACGGGCTTGGATTCTCTTAAACTAAAAGATTGGTACTTGGTGATTGCCAATCATCAAAGCTGGGTAGACATTTTAGTATTACAGCGCGTATTTAATCGTAAAATTCCGTTTTTAAATTTCTTTTTAAAGAAAGAGCTTATTTATGTGCCTATTTTGGGCTTATGTTGGTGGGCGCTCGACTTTCCATTTATGACGCGCACGAGCAAAAGTCAGCTTAAAAAGAACCCTAAATTACGTGGCAAAGACTTAGAAACAACACGTAAAGCCTGCGAAAAATTTAAAGAAATGCCTGTAACGGTAGTTAACTTTGTTGAAGGTACGCGCTTTACACAAAGTAAACATGCAAAACAGCAAAGCCCATTTCCGCATTTATTAAAACCAAAAGCCGGTGGCATTGCCTTTGTTATGCAAGCAATGGGTGAGCAAATTTCTCAAGTAGTGAATGTTACTTTGCATTACCCTGACGGTATTCCTACGTTTATGGACTTTGCTGGTGGGAAAGTAAAAAATATTAATGTACACGTGAATGTCATGCCGGTAAGTGATGAGTTAATTGGTGATTACACGGGTGATTCTGAATTTAGAGTTCGTTTTCAAAGCGAGTTAAATCGTTTATGGGAAGAAAAAGAACAAACGTTGCAATCACTTGACGCCCCAACAAGTACAAAATAACACGGTGAGCTTACAGTTATGCTAAAAAAATGGTTACCAAATTGGCTAAATGGCCTAATTGTAGGCTGCGTATTATTTACTAATCTTATAATTTTTGGCGTATTGGTATTACTTTTAGGATTAGTGAAGTTATTACTGCCTATCCATGCTGTTAATCGTTTATTACATAGCGCTTATCGGGGATGGTGTAACGGTAATCGGTTAGGTTTATGGCTAGGCTGCCCAGATATTAAAATTGATGTAAAAGGTGATTTAAACTCAAAAAGTTGGTACTTACTAATTTGTAACCATATGAGTTGGTTAGATATTACGGTACTTAGTTCGATGCATGCGTTACCCGCCCCTAAGTTTTTTTTAAAAGACGATTTAAAGTATGTGCCATTTATTGGCACAGGTGCGTGGGCGATGGGAATGCCATTTATGAAACGTGTAAGCAAAGCGCAAATAGCTCAAAACCCAAAGCTTAAAGGGTTAGACATAGAGCGTACCAAAAACAGCTGTCGTAACTTTCGTAACCATCCAACAACTATTATCAACTTTGTTGAAGGAACGCGTTATACCCCCGCTAAACATGCACAACAGCAAAGCCCGTTTAAGCATTTACTAAAGCCAAAAGCAGGCGGAATTGCATTTGCACTTGAGGTACTCGGAACCCAGTTTGATGCTATGTTAAATACCAGTTTGGTCTATAGGGGTAAGTCAGATCATGTGTGCCGCAACTTATTAAAAGGTGAGCTAGACTCTATTCACGTATCAATTGATGTAATGGCTATTACCGACACTATGTTAGGTAGTTACCAAACAGATGAAGCGTTCAAAGCTAACTTTCAACAATATGTGAACGACTTATGGGTTGCAAAAGATAAGCAATTGGCAGGTATTTATGCTCAGCAAGCTATGCCAGATGCACAAATTAGTAAGGAAGCCAAAACACTATGACCAACACCCATATACAAGAGCTAATTGCCCCTTGGTTTGAAAACGTCCCCGACGCTGCTTTTTTTAGTGCATTAACGGCTACCGCCATTGGCATTTGTTCGTTATTTGTTGTGTATTTATTTACTCGCAGGCTTATGCTGCCAGGTATTCAAAAGGTGGTTACTAAGTTATCGCCTGAGCGTATTGGCGCGCTTTCTCCAATGTTAACTAAGCTTAATAAGCGTATTGCTGGGCTACTGTGTTGTGTATTGTTTTTAGCCACCTTCGACAGTTTTTATCCGGTTGGTGAGTTAGCGGCTGAAATACTTAAAACCATAGGCCAAGCTTTATTAATTATTTACACCGGTTTTATTATCAGCAGCATTGTCAGTATCGCTGCTGCTATTTATAACCAATTAGACTTTGCTCGAGAAGTCCCCATTCAGGGCCTTGTGCAAGTTGTAAAGCTAATTACCTTTATTGTTTGTGGCATTTTAATTGTTAGTATTGTGCTTGAAAAATCACCGACGTATATTCTTTCGGGTTTTGGTGCGATTGCCGCCGTCACTTTATTAGTATTTAAAGATACGATTTTAGGGTTTGTTGCCAGTATACAAATTGCGGCTAACCGATTAGTGACTTATGGCGATTGGATCCAAGTTGATAATTATGGCGCCGATGGTGAGGTAATAGACTTAGGCTTAAACACGGTAAAAGTACGTAACTGGGATAACACTATTACGACTATTCCTACGTACATGCTGGTGGCAGGCTCGTTTAAAAACTGGCGTGGTATGCAGGAGTCGGGTGGAAGGCGTATTAAGCGCTCACTCAATATTGATATGAACAGCATTTGCCTAGTAAACGACGAGTTTAGAGCGCAAATAGACGCCGCTATTCCGCTGCACGAGTATATTCGTGTATCGGCATTGCCAGAGCCTGTGTCTAATTTAGGGCTGTTTCGTCGTTATGCCGAAGGGTATTTAAAGCAGCATAGTAAAATAAACTCTTCGCTTACTTTAATGGTGCGGGAGCTTCAACCTTTAAACCACGGTTTACCTATTGAGTTTTACTGCTTTAGTGAAGATAAGCGCTGGATTTCTTACGAACATTTGCAAGCCGAAATAATGGATCACTTACTTGCCGTGCTGCCTATTTTTGGATTGCGCGCCTATCAAAGTGTGAGTGGGCAGTTAAGCCCAACAACCAATGCAGGGCAAACTGAAAAGCCTAGTATTAAAGTGCCCAATAATGCTGTGCAAGACCCACACTAATAAATAATATTAATAGCCACCAAATAGGTGGCTTTTTAAGTCGTAGCCATGCAAAAGCTACAACAACTAACCCAATATGTAACCAGCTGTGCACTGCCGATGTCCAAATAGGTGAGTATAAAGCTGCGGCCAAAAAGCCCACAACGGCGGCATTAAGTGCGGCAATTGAACTAGCAAAACGCGGTTTATTAGCCAAGTTAAGCCAGCTTTTTTGAAATGCTAACATCAATAAAAAGCCGGGTGCAAAAATTAATAACGTAGCAACCAGTGCGCCAAATAAAGGCTGCGCAGTATTAAGTTGTGCACCTAAATAAGTAGCAATAGTAAACATAGGGCCAGGGATTGCTTGAGCGCTGGCATAAGCACTTAAAAACTGATCGTCACTCAGCGCAGGTACAGCAGCTTGCAGTACGGGTAATACAACGTGCCCACCACCAAACACCATAGCGCCTGCTTGGTAAAAAGGCGCAAATAATGCAAATTCTTTTCCAAGCGGGGCAAAGCTAATAGCCAGTAATAATGCAAATAAGCTCAGAGCAACCCAGTTAATATTACTTTTTGTGTCGGTATTCGTATTTTGATTTGCCTCGCCTAATTTTAATAAAGGCCATATAGCACCAACAGTTGCAGCAATAACTAAAACTGCAATTTGCGTGCTTAACACGGGCAGTAAAACAAGCGCTAAGGTGCTTAATACGGCAAGTAACTTAAGCACCGCACTTGTGCAAAAGCTTTTAGCCATAGACAGTGTGGCGTCGGCTACAATAACCACGGCAAATAATTTTAAGCCCGCAATAATGGCATAGTAAACGGCATCAAATTGGTGTGCACTAACAGCCAATATCACCATAATTAAAAAAGATGGCAGCGTAAAACCAACAAACGCGGTAATACCACCTAATATCCCTGCGCGTTCAACGCCAATAGCAAAGCTTACTTGGCTCGAACCAGGCCCCGGCAACGCTTGGCTTAAACTAATTAATTGCGCGTAGCGTGTGTTGGTGATCCAGTTTAGTGTATCTACAAAGTGGCGCTTAAAATAGCCTAAGTGTGCCGCTGGACCACCAAAGCTCATGCAGCCAAGTAAAAAAAACTGTCTAAAAATAGCAATTAGCATTGCGCTTTTATCCTTTTTTGAATTCATTAAATTGTCACAAAGGAATGTGACATATTTATTAAAACTCAATTTTGTAGGGTTAATAACAAAATTATAAGGCGATTGTTACGCACTTCATAGTTTGTTCATACAGGTAATTTCATACTGTTGCTAAATTCTAAATGAATAGGACATCATCATGACATTATCAAAATCACTTTTAAGCGTTACAGTGGTAGCCGTATTACTTTCAGGTTGCGAAATGAATAACACCGGCAAAGGCGCGGCAATTGGTGCAGCTGCTGGTGGCGTGTTGGGTAAAGCAACAGGTAACCACAAAGACAAGCGTATATTTATTGGTGCTGCTATTGGCGCATTAGCAGGTGCTGCTGTAGGTGACTACATGGATAAGCAAGAAGAAGCGTTTCGTGATGAATTAGCCGGCTCGGGTGTTGAGGTGGTACGTGAAGGCGATAACTTGCGCTTGGTTATGCCATCTAATATTACGTTTGCAACCGACCAATCATACATTTCAACAGGGTTTAACGATACCCTAAACGCCATTGCTAAAGTTATGAACAAGTATGAGAAAACCTACCTAAGCGTAGAAGGGCATACAGATAGCACAGGGCAAGATAGCTACAACATGAACTTATCGCGCGAACGTGCTCAAAGTGTAAAAGCTTACTTAGCCAACCAAGACATTATGGCAGCGCGTATTAGCACTAGCGGCTTTGGTGAAACACGCCCAATTGCCACTAACGATACTGCAAATGGCCGTGCTCAAAACCGCCGTGTAGAAATTCAAATAGTGCCAAACACAGAGGGTTAATCCTTATTAAACTGTAATTCACACAGCTTTTGATACAACGGGTTACTTGCGACTAATTCTTGGTGAGTGCCCGTTGCAATAATTTCGCCATTCTCCATGACTACAATCATATCTGCGTGGATAACTGTTGCTAGCCTATGCGCAATTATAAGCGTGGTTCTATTTTGCATTAAGTGCTCAAGCGCGGCTTGAACATGGTGCTCGCTTTGCGCATCGAGTGCGCTGGTTGCTTCATCAAGAAGGAGTATTTCAGGGTCTTTTAAAATAGCCCTAGCAAGTACAATACGCTGCTTTTGCCCACCCGATAACCTAACGCCTTGCTCGCCTAAAAAGCTGTTGTAACCTTGTGGTAATTGTTTAATAAATTCATCGGCATGAGCATGTTTTGCAGCAGCGTATACTTGTTCATCAGTGGCGTTTGGATTGCCGTAACGAATGTTATGCATTACATCTGAGCTAAATAAAATAGGGTTTTGTGCCACCATGCCCATTTTATCGCGCAGAGTGTTTAAAGAGAGCGACTTAATATCAATATCGTGAAATTTTATTGCGCCACTAGCTGGGTCGTAAAAGCGCTGTAGTAGCTCAAATAAGGTTGTTTTACCTGCGCCAGATGGGCCAACAATAGCGACTGTTTGACCTTGCGAAATGCTTAAGCTTATTTTGTTAAGTGCACTGACATCCGGGCGAGACGGATAATTAAAGCTGATATTTTCAAGCGAGATTGCAGGTAAACTTGCGTTATTTTGTAGCTGAGCGTCTTGCGGGTTTTCAGGATTTTCAATTTCACTTTTTACCGCAAGTAATTCAAGTAAGCGGGCGGCTGCGCCTGCCGCTCTTTGCAATTCGCCGTACACTTCTGCAACCGTTGCCACCGACATTGCCACCATAATAGCGTAAAACACAAACGCACCCAGTTCACCCCCGGTCATAGTGCCTGCCAGTACATCACTGCCGCCAACCCAAAGCATTGCGCTAATGGCACTAAAGGTTAAAAATATTACAGCGGCAATTAAAAACGAGCGCTGTTTAATGCGGCTTTTGGCAACGTTGAAGGCTTTTTCGGTTTCAAGTGCAAAAGCATGTTGCTCTTGTGTTTCGTGGCTATAGCTTTGTACCACTTTAATATTTTGAATGATCTCGCCGGCATAGGTGCTTATATCGGCAATGGCGTCTTGACTCGAGCTTGCAAGTTTACGCACCTTTTTGCCAAATACCATCATCGGCACTAATACCAGCGGCACACACGCAACCACTACGAGCGTAAGCTTTAAGTTGGTAATTAATAACATTACCAAACCGCCAACCAGCATTAATGCGCTACGCAGCGCCATAGAAAACGATGAGCCAATAATTGATTGCAGCAAAGTGGTGTCGGTTGTTAAACGCGACATAAGCTCGCCACTGCGGTTTTCTTCAAAGTAGCTAGGGTGCAAAGTAACAATGCGATTAAACACGGCTTTACGAATATCGTTACTCACTCGCTCACCAATCCACGACATTAGATAAAAGCGGCTAAAGGTGCCTACAGCCAATAAGCTAATTAAACCAATAAGTACCAATACAGCTTGTTGAAGTTGCGCTTGAGAGCCCGCAATAAAGCCATGATCTATAACAAACTTAACCCCTTGGCCTAACGATAAATTAACGCCAGCCGTTACTAATAAAGCGCCAAGGGCTGCTATAACCATCCATTTATAGGGTTTTATAAATGCAAAAATAGGCAATAAACTGCTAAAGGCAGCTTTTTCAGTTGCGGGGGTACTGTTTGGCATAGTGGATTCTTTTTATAAGTTGAGGTATAGATTATGGCATCATTGGATTAAAAATCAATAGCTTTAAAAATCATCAATAAGGAATTGTTATGACAAGCAACATAGTAACAGGCCAATTTACGGTGGCATTAGCCCCACTAGATGGCTATGCCAAAGGACAAAACGGCATTAATTTAGGGCGTATGTCGATTGATAAAACATTTACAGGCAAGCTTAATGCTTCTAGCCAAGGCGAAATGTTAAGCGCTATGACACCTGTGCAAGGCAGTGCTGGTTATGTAGCAATAGAGCAAGTAATAGGCGAACTTGAAGGCAAAAAAGGCAGTTTTGTATTACAACATTTTGGCACTATGGATAAAGGCCAAGACAGCCTAATTTTAACTGTAATTTCCGACTCAGGCACTGATGAGCTAGAAGGATTAGCTGGCAGTATGAAAATACGCATTGAAAACGGTGTACATTACTACGATTTTCAATACACGTTATAAGATACACAGGGATTTAAATGCAAAAAGTAATCGAATTTAGAAAGACCCGCTTTATGGGTGGGGTAGATATAGCCGCACTGAATGACCGCATACAGGAATTAAATCAAGATGGCTGGAAAGTAATTAGCGCAGTGCCAATAACCGGTTTTTATGGGCAAGTGCATGGTTATACATTGTTTATTGAAATTGACGAGCTGTAAATGACACTCTCTATGTGGTTAGGCCTAGTTGCTATTTGTATGATGGGCGCAATGTCGCCGGGTCCAAGCCTTGCGGTTGTATTAAAGCATTCGCTCAACGGCAGTATGAAAAACGGCATGCTAGCGGCGCTAAGTCATGGTATTGGAGTGGGACTATATGCGGGAGCCTCATTACTTGGCTTGGGTGCGTTAATGCTACAGTTTCCTACTGTGTATCAGGTGTTAGTGTATTTAGGCGCTGCCTATTTAGCTTACCTAGGAATTAAAATTTTATTGTCTAAACCCAACAATGATGAACTTAAAATACAAAATAGCGAAGTGAGTAGCATTAAAGCATTACAAGATGGGTTTGCCATTGCCTTTTTAAATCCCAAACTTGCTATTTTCTTTTTAGCCTTGTTTTCACAGTTTATTGATCCAGAAAATCTTACCCTAAGCATTGCAATGGTGATGTGTTTAACTGTATTTGTGATTGATACCGGTTGGTACTTACTTGTTGCCGCCCTAACAGAGTTTTCTAAAAACCGTTTTGGGTTTACTAAACACAATCCATGGTTAGACAAAGTACTGGGTTTTGTATTTGTTGCCTTAGCCATTAGGGTGGTAGTGAGTATTTAAGCTATTGCTAGCTAAATTGCTCAAAATAGCTACAGCCTAAGCAGGCTATACTGCATACGTATTCATCACAAAATATTCACCTTTTGGTTACAATTTGTTGGTTGTGTTTTTACTGCACTGACACACCACACAAAACAATAACCAAAAGGCACACACATGCAAAAGTTTAAATTAAATGCGCTCATGCTGGCATTATTTGCCGCCAATAGTGCTATTGCAGCTACTGAAGAACCACCTGAAGAGACGAGTAAACCCGCTCAAGTTCAAACCGATGTAGAAGTGATTGAAGTGCGCGGCTTTAGTCGCAGCTTAATTCAATCGCTTAACCAAAAGCGATTTAGCGATACGGTGTCAGAACAAATTTCTGCTGATGACCTAGGCGCATTGCCTGATATTTCAATGGCCGATGCACTGACTCGTTTACCGGGTATTTCAGCTGTGCGCACTGGCGGGCAGGCTGCACAAATTAATATACGCGGGCTGTCGGGCGGCTTTGTATTTTCAACACTTAACGGTCGTGAGCAGGTATCTACAAGTGGTAGCCGCAGTATTGAGTTTGACCAATACCCATCAGAATTAATTAGCTCTGCGGCAGTATATAAATCGCCAAAGGCATCGCTTATAGAAGGTGGTGTGGCAGGTACGGTAGAGCTTGAAACAGCCAGCCCACTCAATAATGATCAAAAGCATAAATTTGTAGCTAATGTGCGCGGTATGTATAACGACCGTGCATCTGAGGTATCGGATGCCACTGAGTTTGGTGACCGAATTAGCTTTTCGTATCAAGGTAAATATTTAGACGATACATTAGGTGTAGCACTGGGGTTTGCGCGTTTATTTCAGCCAAGTGTAGCAACACAGTTTATTGGCCTTGCATACAACGATAGAAAAGATGTTGATGGCGCACCAAACGACACAAATGGCCCCATAGATAGCCCAGAAAGTGAATACATTAGCGAGGGCTTTGAGCTACAGCATTTAGGCGGTGAAGAAACCCGTAATGGCTATTTGGCTGCCATAGAGTGGGCACCGGTAGATAATTTTAAATTAAAAGGTGATGCGTTTTTATCGCGCTTTGATAAAGAGTCATTTGCCCGCGGTTTTAGGGTTAAATTAGGCGGCCCATCTGCAGCATACGCAAATGCGCAACTTGATGGTAATGCTGTAATTGGTGCTGCTGTTAATCGTACTTCGAAAAGTTATACCCGTGTTGAAATAGTGAATGACGACAACCAAGATTTTGACGAAGTAGACAGCTTTGGCGTTAATGCCGATTGGCAAGTAACCGATAGACTAAATGTTAATGCTGATGTAGCGCTTTCTCGCGCAAAAAGTAATTTTAGAAACGGTTTGTTGTGGAGCTTAGTGGCTGAAGATGCCAATGCAGAAACGCCGGTATTTGATAACAACGTTGCAATTAACTATCAATTAAATGGCTTAAATTTACCTGACGTTGGGTTTAATCAGGCGGCCGCCTTTAGCGATATAGACCGAGTAATGGTCAGTAAATATGGTATTTACCCTGATCAAACCGAAGATGAAGTAACGGCATTTAGACTCGATTTTAAATACGAGCTAGAAAGCGATATTTTTAGCTCAGTAGAATTTGGTGCACGCTATTCAGATAGAGAATACAGCCGAAAGCGCTCGGTGTTTGAGTACGGTAACGACGGGGCATTTTCAACAACGCAGCCCCCTTTGCGTTTAACCGACGATATGGCATCAGTGGTTGATTGGCAGGGCGACTTTAGTTATTTCCCATCGTATTTAGCCATTGATTTAGATAAAGCACTTAATGCATGGTTTCCAGATGGCACGCCAGAACCCGTTCAAACATGGGGCAACGCCGATGGCGTAGACGACGCGCAAGGTTACACAACTAACTATTCGTGGTCAGTGTTACAAAGCGGTTCGGTGTTTGAAGATGTGCTAGCCGCGTACGTGATGGTAAACATTAACACGCAAATTGCCGGCCTTGACCTATCAGGTAATGTGGGTGTGCGCCGTATCGAAACCGACCAATCAGCAACCGTACTTGAAAATGTAGCAGGCGATGCGCGCTTAGGTGCGCAAAATATTGTTGATGAGAACGGCATTGTTAATGACTTATACGCGCCTAATGTATTAGGCACTAAATATACAGATTACCTGCCTTCGCTAAATTTAAACCTGCAACTTAACGACAATTCACTTGTACGCTTTGCTGCGGCTAAAGTCATGTCGCGTGCACCAATTAACCGTTTAGCGGGCGATGCCAGCGCAAACGTAAGTGACGATGGTGTTATTAACGGTTCAAGTAATAACAACCCATTTTTAAAACCCTTTTATGCTGACCAGTACGACTTATCTTACGAATATTATTTTGAAGAAGGTAACGGCACTGTTGCTGCGGCGTTATTTTATAAAAATATAGACTCGTTTGTTGAAACGTTATCGATTGAGAACTTCGACTTTAAAGGTAATGGCTTTAATGTCCCTGATTCTATAGAAGATCCGGTCAGTGGTGAGCAAGTTGCTACAACAAACGGTATTTACACCACGGCAGTTAATAATGGCGAAGGTGGCTACATTAGAGGGCTAGAGCTTGCCTATACGCAAGTGTTTACCTTTTTACCAGAGCCATTTAATGGCTTAGGCGCTAATGCAAGTTACTCATACACCGAAAGTGAAATTGAATCGATAACCAGTTTAGGGGGCGATACTCTCGTTCAATCTTTACCTGGGTTATCTAATAATGTGCTTAATGCTACGTTATTTTATGCTTTAGACGATTTTGAAACCCGCCTTAATGTACGTTACCGCGATGAGTTTGTATCAGAGCAGGTTGCCATTAACGAACAAGTGGTTAATTTTGATGCTGAAACAGTCATCGATTTTCAAACGTCTTATCGCTTTAGCGATTCACTCACCATGCTTTTGCAAGTTAATAACTTAACCGATGAACCAACCCAAAGTTACTTTGGCTCAGAGCAGCGAACAGGGACTACTCAGTACTTTGGTCGTCAGTTTTATCTTGGTTTTACATACAGTCATTAATTAGCAAACGGAGCGTTTAAAAATGAAAATTATAACAATGTCTAAATATTTGCTAATAGCCTTAGGGTTAATGATATTAGCAGGATGTGGTGGGACAGATGAAGTTGAGTCGGGGCAGCAGCTTTTAACCTGTAATGTGCCACAAGTACCAAACGAAGCAGGCTCGCAATGTGTGGACCCTGAGCCTATAACGTGTGCAGCGCCTACTGTACCGGATGATAAAAACGAAAGCTGTGTAGTGGGCGCCGACCCAACATTGCCTGATCCTATTGTATTTGCTGGTGAAGGTGAGGCAGTTTTATTTTATAACCGTTTAGCCGACGATAACTACGAAGGTTACCGATTACATTCGTGGAATAACGATGTGTGTGATGCTTACGCACCTCCGTTTGACACGAGCGATTGGGCTAACGGCCATGAATACGATGGGATTGACCCAAACTACGGTGCCTACTGGATAATTGACCTCAAAGAAGGTTATAACGAGTGTGCTAACTTTATTGTGCACATTGGCACAGAAGGATCGGGTAAAGCGTTTGGTGATGTTGATTTAACCATGCCGCTTATGCAAGACGATGAAAAGTTTCAGCGTATGAACTTTACCATTCATGGTGAGCCTTCGGTGTTTGAATACCCTATTTTAAGCTTGGGCGAACGTCCGGTGGCGATAGATGGTGCATCAGCACATTGGATTGATTTAAATACAGTATTATATAAGCCAAGTAATGAGCTTACACAAATCATTAAGTTACATTCTTCAGCAGCCGCTGACTTGGTGGTTGATTTAGACACTGGGCTAAATGGTGAAACCGTTGAGCTGACTGCAAGCGAGTTAAGTGATGAGCAAGCTGCAAAAGTACCACACTTAACGGATTGGACTGCTTATGAAGGTAGTTGGGATGCAGACGCTGCAAAGCAGCTTATAAAGCAACAGCTTGTTGTTGCAGGCTACGATGCCGATGGCAAGCTACTAGAAGCAACCTTTGTACAAACCGCTAAAGCACTCGATGCCCTTTACACACAAGGCGAAGACGATGCTAACGAGGCATTACTTGGCGTAAATTATGGCAATAACACGATTGATGTAACTGTGTGGGCACCCACCGCTAATAACATGGTGCTAAACGTGTTTGATGATGCAAAAACACAAGTGCACTCCACGCCAATGACATTAAATACGCAGACAGGTATTTGGCAAGTAAGTTTAGATACGCAATATGACCGCCATTACTATCGCTTTAATTTTGATGTTTACCACCCACTGACTCAGCAAATAGAGTCGCTATGGAGTACAGACCCTTACTCACTCAATGTATCTGCCAATGGCTTATACAGCCAGCTGATTAATTTAGCCGATGAAGACACTAAACCAGAAGGCTGGGATGAGCGTATCGTGCCTACGATTACTAACCCAGAAGATGCGGTTATTTATGAAGGCCATGTACGTGATTTTAGTGTGCGTGATCAATCAGTAAGCGAAGCAAACCGTGGTAAATACCTCGCATTCACTGAACTTGAAAGCGTGCCAATGCAGCACCTTAAGCAACTAGCTGACAAAGGTTTAACGCATTTTCACTTACTACCAGTCACTGACATTGGCACCATTGAGGAAGATGCGGATAAGCGCGTTGAAATCACTGACACCCTAGGTAAGTTATGTGAGCGAATAGACGATACCGCCGATGCTTGTAAAATCGAAGATAAAAACAGCATCATTGCTGATTTAATGCAAAGCTACTTCCCGGGTTCTGATGATGCTCAAGCACTTGCCAGCGCGATGCGTGATTTAGACGGCTTTAACTGGGGTTACGACCCGCATCACTTTATTGCTCCTGAAGGCTCGTATGCTTCAAGCAGCGAGGGCATTGCTCGGGTTAAAGAGACACGCGCCATGGTGCAATCACTGCAAGAAGTCGGTCTTCGTGTGGTTCTTGATGTGGTATACAACCACACAACCTCATCAGGCATTTGGGAAAAGTCAGTGTTTGATAAACTCGTGCCTGGTTATTACCACAGATACAATGAAGTATCAGGCACGATAGAGCGCTCAACCTGTTGTGAAAACACAGCAACTGAACATGTGATGATGGACAAGTTTGTTAGCGATTCACTGGTCATACTTGCTCGCGACTTTGGTTATGACAGTTTCCGTTTTGATGTAATGGGCCACATACCTAAATCCTCAATTTTAGCAGCGCGTGAAGCGGTGCAAGCTGTTGACCCTGACAACTACTTTTATGGCGAAGGCTGGGATTTTGGTGAAGTGGCTAATAACCGATTGTTCACTCAAGCTAAGCAAGCTGATATGGCAGGCTCTGAAGTTGGCACATTCAATGACCGCATCCGTGAGGCTGTGCGCGGTGGGGCTATGTTTAGCAATAACCCGACCGATGGTAATTTAGCAGACCAAGATACTCTGCGTTTATCACTGGCGGGTAATTTACAAAACTATATCCTGAAAGACTTTAAAGGTAATTCGGCAAAAGGTAATAGCTTTAGCTGGAATACGCAGCCGACGGCTTATGCTTTAGACCCAGCAGACACCATTAACTACGTATCAAAGCATGATAGAGAAACACTGTGGGATCAGTTGCAATATAAGCATGCATCAAGCATGAGTATTGAGCAACGTGTGCGTGCGCACAACATGGCGTTGTCTATTCCACTTATGAGCCAAGGCATTCCGTTTATGCAACTGGGTGCTGATTTACTGCGTTCTAAGTCAATGGATCGTGATAGTTATAATGCCGGTGATTGGTTTAATGCTGTTGATTTAACCAAAGAGAATAATAACTGGAACATTGGTCTACCTAACGCAGAGAAGAACCAAGAAAAATGGTCTGAAATAATGCCTATTTCAGCTAATGCAGATGCACAGGCGATGCCACAAGACATTGCCTATGCAGGTGATGTATTCCAAGAGTTCTTAGCTATCCGTAGCGCAAGCCCGTTATTTAGATTAACCACTGAGCAAGATGTTATTGACCGTGTAGGTTTTCACAATGTTGGTAAAAACCAGCAACATGGTTTGATTGTAATGAGTATTGATGACGGTCAAGGTTTTGCAGATTTAGATAACCAAATTGACGCGCTCGTAGTAGTAATTAATGCCACTGAGCAAGCGCTTTCACATACGGTACCAACCGCTGCTGGGTTTGAATTACATCCTATTCTTAAAAATGGTGTAGATAGTACCATGGCGGGTGTGAGTTTTAGTGAAAACGAAACCGACGGCACGTTCACTGTGCCTGCTTACACTATGGCTGTGTTTGTTAAACCACAAGGCGAGAGCCAAGGCGCTGGCTTGAGTGCTGATGCAACTGTTGGTGCGCCAGATATCGTCCCTTATGGCAGCACTGAGGTGTATCTTCGTGGTGATTTAAATGAGTGGGGGCTCTCTGATCAATTTGAATATGTTGGCAGTAGCGAGTATCAAATTATGAAGGCGCTGACAGCTGGGGAGAGCTTTGGTTTCAAAGTTGCTTCAGAGAGTTGGGAACTCGTGAATTTTGGTGCTAATTCAGAGCAAGAGGCTGTTGTTCAATTGGGAGTAGAAAAACAACTTAGTTTTAATGGAGCTAATATTAGCTTTACGGCAGACACCGCAGATAACTATTTGTTCTCGTTTAATGCTTCAGATAAAGAAAACCCAACTCTGACAGTGACAAAAATAGGGCCATTTGGAAATGTGTCGTTGTATTTACGTGGCAGTTTAAATGAGGCAGATAGTTTGTGGGGGACAGACGATCAATTCACATACACAGGTGATGGTTTATATACTTTTTCTAAACAGCTAAGTGCACAAAGTGATGCATATGAGTTTAAAGTTGCTACCAGTGATTGGAGTACTGTCAATTTAGGAGCTGGTGGAGATAGTTCAGAAGTAATATTAGGGAGTGAAACACCTTTAGCGGCTTCTAATAATAACTTGAGCTTGTTAATTGAAACCGAAGGAGAATATCGCTTTGTGGTTAATGCAAATGATCTCGAAGCGCCTTTTATTATTGTTAACTTACAATAAGCTTTCACTAAGATAGCCGAAGCCGAGTTTTATACTCGGCTTTTTTATTATAGTTGCATTCAGCCACAATATTCCCTAGGTTAATAGAATAAATATCAAGGAGGTAATGAATGTCTGAGTTAGCCCTGAAAACCGCAAGTTTTAACCCTAAAGTAAAATCTTACTGGATCACGCTAGGGGTTATTACCTGCTTAGTGTGTTTGGTTGGTATCCCATTGATTCCAATCGTAGCCTTAATAATTTGGATCGTGGCAGGGCGTATGCTTAAAGCAATGTCAGCTAACTTATTAGAGCGTAAGCTAGTAGTAAAACGCGGTGTGTTTTTTAAAGAAGAAAAGTCCATCCCACTTGAAAAAATCACTGACGTCGGGTTAAGCCAAGGCCCGTTGATGCGTTTATTTGGTTTAAGCTTTGAAACTGCAGGGCAGTCTGGTCACGGTGCATTAGTATCGTTACTTGGGGTAGTTAATGCCAGTGAATTTCGTGAAGCCATTTTAACTCAAAAAGATAACCTCACTTCAGATCAGCCAGCCCAATCTAATAACGATGAACCACAAAGCCAAGTAGAGCTCATCCGCTCGCTTACCTACAGCGTAAAAAACATCGAGCAAATGCTAGTTACACTTCTGGAAGAGAAAAAATGATTAGGTCATATAGGGAGCTAAAGGGAATATGGTTAAGTAAGGATTGCTTTTGGCTTGTTTATTTGTAGGCGCCATCCGATGACGCCTACAACATGCTAACCCTAAGTATCTCCATTATTAGTGCTCGAAATATACGAGGACATTGATGATGACAGATTTCTATCTAAAGCATTTTTTAAGCATTGGGAGACTGATGGCGCTGATATTTTATAGTGATTTAATGCAATACCGTCTAAATAAGTTAAATAAGGGTTTACCGATAAACTGAACGCACCTAACTCTTTTATCCACTTCGCTAAAAAAATAACACGGTATTGCCCGTCGCTTCCATTGTTAAGATTAACTTCTAAATTTAAATTCTTACTCACCTCACTCCACGGACTCTGATACAAGGTCTCACCAACTATGATCGGTTTTGATGTAAAAAAGCTATCAGGATTTTTAATATTATTTTCAACTTTATGATTTACCCAGTTTTGAATTCGAGATGATGTATATTCTTCAAATACAGCCTTTACTGCATTATTTACATGGGAGGGGCAGTTGTTTTGTCTATCTAGATGAGAAGACTGACTTATTTGATAAAGTGGCATTAGGCTTAGTTCAGTTTGAAGTGTGTGTTTAAATGTTGAGAAATGCTCATCAATTGCTTTTTGTTTAGATATAGCAATAAGATCATTTTTATTTAATATCGTAGCTTCTATATATTTATCTGACTCATTTTTACTATGATTTCCCACAAAAAATGCAAAGTGGTTGTTACCAGAGACATCCATCATAATAACTTTATGCGGATTTGAATCACATGTTTGATCAGCAATAGCAGCTTTTTGATCAGAGGGTGTAGTGTGGCATTGAGCTAATGGTACATTGCTTTTTGCTAGTTCAGAGGCTCTGTCATAATTACAATCTTCACATGCCATTAAGGTAATGCTGTCATCAGCATTTACAGAGTGAGCAATACCGAGTAAAAATAGTAATAAAGCGGCAACTTTTTTCATAAAGTCTTCCTTAGACGGGTGTTCCTTTTTTATACACTAGCGTTGAAGTTTATTAATTTCAATCTTTGATTTTAATTGAACATAGTGTTCCTTTAAATTTGGATTATGTTATTTAAGCTCGGCGATCGGTTGATCGCCGAGTGATTTAATTTTTGGCCTTTAAAATGCCTGACAAACAGCTTCTGCTTTACAGGTAATAACTGTGACGTTTTCATAACCTACGCGTGTCAGTGCTTCAGCACTTAATGTTGCACGCGCACCACTAGCGCAATGTAAGTAAATAGGGCGTGCTGCGTCTTTTTCTATTTCCATTAACTTCATTTCAAGTAAGCCGCGCGGAATATTAATTGCGCCGGTAGCGGCTTTGGTTGCATGTTCAGCCGGTTCACGCACATCAATGAGTAATCCTTTGTTTTCACTGATCTCCTGTTTAGCTTGTTCGGCGTCGATACGACGTTGATTAGGCGTAATAATTTTTAGTAAATCGGGGATAGATGTAAGCATGGTGATTATTCCTTAAAGCCAAGTTTGCGTAATAGAGTGATCATTGGGCACCAGCTAGTAAAAGCTGATTGAATTAAGTTTACAGCGATAAAAGCGGTAAAGTATATCCACTTCGGATCGTGATACGTTTGCAAAAGGATTGATACAACAATCATGATGCCAGCGATAAGACGAAGTGCGTTATTGAGTTTCATAATAGTAGGCCAGTTATTTAGTTCAGTACAGTCACTATATTAGATATTATTAAATTAGTAAATTCTAATGTTAGACATTTCTTATCTAGCAATTTATACTAAGTGCATATTTTAGAATAAGAGCATAGTATGAAAATTGACTTTACAGCGATGGCGACTAATGTAGATCAAGCTGAGCAGCTATTAAAAATATTAGCGAATAAAAATCGACTAATGATTTTATGCTCATTACAAGATACCGAAATGAGTGTTTCGCAGCTTAACGAAGCCGTACCGCTAGCGCAGTCTGCGTTATCACAGCACCTAGCGGCACTGCGCAAAGCCAATGTAGTGGCTACTCGCCGCGAAAGCCAAACTATTTATTACCGTGTGATTGATCAGAATGCTATTCATCTTTTAGGCACATTATATGGACTGTTTTGCAAGGGCTAAAAGTTATGAGCATGATTGATAACGCAGTAAAAAGCAGCTTAAGTGGCCGTATTCCGGTTATTATTTTTGTGTTGTCGATTTTGTTTGGCTTATTTGCTTTACAACAAACAGCGCGAGAAGAAGAACCACAAATAGTGGTGCCTATGCTCGATATATACGTATCGGCGCCCAACGTAGAAGCTCCAGAGGTGGCCAGATTGGTTACCCAGCCACTTGAAAAGCTACTTGCCCAACTTGGCGGTGTGGAACATATTTATTCCACTACACAAACGAATGCCGCAGTGGTTACACTTCGCTTTGAGGTTGGCCATGACCGCGAACAAGCTATTTTAGATACCTATGCAAAACTTAACAGTTATCAACATACTATGGCTTCTGTTATCAAAAGTTGGCAAATACGGCCCGTTGAAGTGGATGATGTACCTATTGTTATGCTGGGGCTATACAGTAAAGACCCACAACTTTATGGTGATTACGAGTTAACCCGCTTTGCTAACGAAATAGCCAACAGTTTACAACGTATTGAACACACCAGTGAAGTAAAAGTCATTGCTGGTCGTAAACGAACCCTCACCATTAATTTAAATGCCAGCGCATTGGCTGCCCACCAAACAACCGTAAATGACGTTTTTTATGCATTAAGCGTGTCTAATCAACTAACGCAAGTAGGCAGTGTGGTTGATAATCAGCAGCAAATTGAATTGCAAGCAGGTGATGTTCTACGAAGTCAATCTGCTGTAGAACAGCTGGTAGTGAATGTTGTTAATGGCAAAAGTGTTTACTTGCTTGATGTTGCAAACGTTATTGATGGCCCAAGTGAAGCTAAGTATTACCAATGGCTTGCTCAATCGGCAAACCAGCAGCATTTGCCAATGGTAACACTAAGCGTTGCAAAACAAACCGGCACGAACGCTGTTGCAGTTGCCAACGATGTTCATCAAATGATGGCGCAGCTAACACGCACGCTATTACCCCCTGAAGTGAGCTATGCGGTATTAAGAGATTATGGCCAAACTGCCGATGAAAAAGTAAATAACCTCACTTCAAGTTTAGTCTTTGCGGTCTTTACTGTGGTGATATTTGTGGGGGTGTTTTTAGGTTGGCGTCCGGCGGTTGTGGTTGGGTTGGCGGTTCCTATTTGTTATGGCATTACACTCTCATTAGATTTTGCATTTGGTTACACCATTAACCGGGTGACCTTATTTGCGCTTATTTTATCTTTGGGTTTACTGGTAGATGACCCAATCACAGGTATTGATAATATTAGCCGCTTTTTGAATAAAAAAGGCGATAAAAAACAGCAGATTGTTGGTGCAATGAGCGAAATTCGAAATGCCTTACTTATGTCGACACTCACTATAATGGTGGCGTTTATTCCACTGGCGTTTATCACCGGAATGATGGGGCCGTACATGGCACCTATGGCATTTAATGTGCCGGTTAGCGTGATGGTTTCTACCATTGTTGCATTTTTTGTAACCCCTTGGCTTGCGATGAAGTTACTCAAGCCTGATAACGAACAACCCTCCGAGCTTGCTCCTAAAATTGGTGCATATCAAAGAATATTAAGCCCATTATTGGCTTCTAAGGGGCGAGCTAAACTTGTTTTGTGGCTAACCCTAGCATTATTTATTATTAGCGCCATGTTACCCGTGATGCGTTTGGTGCCTTTAAAGCTACTCCCTTTTGATAATAAAAATGAGCTGCAAGTGCTGATAGATATGCCAGAGGGGACTAATCTGGAGCACACAGTTGCATTTACTAAACAAATCCAAACACTCACATGGCAATTAAACGAAGTAAGTGAAATAGCGGCCTATGTTGGTCAACCTTCAAGTATGGACTTTAACGGTATGGTGCGCGGCTATTATCGCCGTGAGGCAGCGAATCTCGCCGAGCTGAGAGTATTGTTAGTGGATAAGTCTGAGCGCGATCATCAATCTCATGGAGTGGTTATGCGCCTTCGCGAACAGCTCGCGATGCTAGCAACCGATGGCATTGTAATAAAAGTGGTTGAAGTACCTCCAGGGCCGCCGGTACTGAGTACCTTAGTTGCTGAGGTTTACCGAGATGCTTTTGTTGATGAGCAAACACATTCTCAAGCTGCCTTGCAGTTAGCTGCGCGTTTACAACAAGAGCCTCATGTAGTTGAAGTCGATACCTCAATGGTGGCACCCTCGCCATTACAGCGCTTTGTTACCAATAAAACCAAGGCCGCACTTAGTGCGGTTTCAACTCAAAATATTGCACAAACACTCAGTATTGCCTCTCAAGGTGAAAACGTAGGTGTACTTTATGTGAGCAATGAAACAGAGCCCGTTGATATTAAATTACAGCTACCGTACAGCGAGCGAAATCAGCTTTCGCAATTACTTGCACTTCAGGTAAGGGGCGACAGAGATTTAGCTAAAACCAGTAACGAGTTTGGTTTAAGCAGTGCGCCAAGGCCGTTAGTATCGCTTTCAGAACTCGGTGAATTTACACAACATCAGGTTGCTGACATCCGGGTTCGTAAAGATCAACGCGATGTAATTTATGTTATGGCTGAGCTAAACGGGCGAACGCCAGCAGAGGTTATTGCAGACGTAAATGCTGATTTTAACGCCGAGCCTACCTATTTTGAAAAAACACCGTGGATAAACCGCCACTTTTTTAACAATGGCGGTACTGCACCATGGCAATTACCTAAAGGCACTCATGCCAACTTTAGTGGTGAGGGTGAGTGGCGTATTACCATAGATGTGTTTAGGGATATGGGAATTGCATTTGCCTTTGCACTTAGTGCCATATTTATTATTTTACGTGTTCAAACACAATCTGCGAGCTTGTCGCTAATCATTATGTCGGCTATTCCGCTCACGGTGATAGGTATTATGCCAGGTTTTTGGTTATTAAATCAGTTTGGTGAACGTGCTATAGCTGGCGCTCCTGAGCCGGTATTATTTACCGCCACAGCAATGATTGGGATGATTGCCCTTGCTGGTATTGTGGTTCGTAATTCGCTTATTTTAGTTGAATTTATTAATCAAGCCCGAGGCCAAGGTATGGCTATAAAAGATGCGCTGGTTGCTGCTGGAACAGTGCGCATGCGCCCTGTATTACTAACCGCAGGCACGACCTTATTGGGTAACTTAGTAATCACACTTGACCCGGTATTCAGCGGGCTCGCGATTGCGATAATTTTTGGTATTGTGGCGTCTACTGTATTTTCGTTATTTGTAGTGCCACTTGTTTATTATTTAGTGTTTGCAAGTTCAGAGGGTGAAGCGCATGCAGGGTAAATCAAAACTAATCGGCGCTTTAATCGCTTTATTGGTAATTATTATGGCTGTGCTTTACATGGCAGGCAGCTTTTCTGACCAACAAACGGCTGGTTTAAAAGAATCACAACAAAGTAATTATCAGGGGCAGCGCGTCACCATTGCGCTGCAAAGCATCACCGGTATTGAGCAGGTACCGGGTAGTGTAATTGCTAAACAAAATACGCAAATTTCATCAAATGTGATGGCGCAGGTGGAGCAGCTAAAAGTACGAGCGGGCGATAAGGTCACTAAAGGCGATTTACTTATTACCCTCAAGCAAGATGATTTTAAAGCGGCGTTAGCACAAAGCGACGCGAATATTAACGCGGTGAAAGCATCGTTGACGCAAGCTCAAAAGCAATTAGTTAGAGTGAGTGATTTAAATGCGAAGGGGTTGGTGCCTGTTAGTGAATTAGATAATGCTAAAGCTAAATTTGATAATTTCACTGCTAATTTAGCCGCCGCTCAGCAGCAGCAAGCACAAGCAAAAGTGGCGCTAAATTATACTCAAATTATAGCGCCTATTTCGGGGGTTGTGGTTGAGCGTTTAACAGAGCCTGGCGACACCGCAACACCGGGAAAGCCACTTATTACAGTGTATAACCCATTGCAATTACAGCTCGAATTTAATGTGCGTGAACAACAAGCTGTAAAATTAAAACTCGGAGATAGCTTAAATGTGGTTCTTCCATCTTTGTCAATAACAACACCTGCCGTAGTAAGCGAGATAGTCCCTGTTGCCGACAGTAGCGCGCGTAGCTTGCTTATTCGCCTAGACACGAATACACAATTAGGGTTAATTCCTGGTCTTTACGCACAGTTGCAGTTGCCTACAAAAAGCGCTCAAGGTATTTTAATTGAGCCAAGCTGGGTACATGAGTTTGGGCAATTAAACATGGTGTATGTACTAGAAAACGAAACGCCAGTTAAACGTTTCGTAAGGTTAGGTACAATGGTTAATAACAAGCAACATGTAATTGCTGGCCTTAAAGAGGGAGATATTCTTGCTATTGATTATTCCCCCTTGCACGGGATTAAATAAAACTGGCTATTTCATCAATCGATTTTTTATCTAGTGCATGCATTGGTACTGTTGCATGCTCATCCGGATAGCCTGCAATTAATAGCATATAAGGGCGCTCGTTATCTTTATCGCGGCCACAAATGTCTGTTAAAAAGCTCATAGGTTTTGGGGTGTGAGTAAGCGTTGCAAGGCCTGCTCTGTGCAGAGCTTGTATTAAAAACCCGGTTGCTAGCCCAACAGACTCATGCACATAGTAATTTGTATTTTTATCGTCAGTACTCACGCCGCCCTTTTTTTGACTAAACACAGCAATAAGCCAAGGTGCATGCTCTAAATAGGGTTTGTTCGCGTCAGTCCCTAATGGTTTTAATGCATCCAGCCACTCCTCGCCTGCTCGCCCTTCGTAAAAAGAGCGCTCTAGCTTTTCAGCCGCGTCGCGTATTTGTTTTTTTACATCGCTACTGTTAATAGCCACAAAATGCCAAGGCTGGTGGTTTGCACCACTAGGTGCTGTACCCGCTGCTTTTATACAGGTTTCGATAATCTCTTTTGGCACTGGGCGGTCACTAAAACTGCGAATGCTATGGCGGCGCTGGCTTGTTTGTAAAAATTCATTTGCACGGGCTAACATTTCATCGTGTGAGTATTCTATAAAATCGGTCAATGGCTGGTTTTTATGTTCTTGCATGGCTTTTCGCTTCTTATCAATGGTGTGTGGTTTTTATACCCAGAGGCTCACTTCTTAGCAAGTGTTATTAGAGTGTGTTGCTGTTTATTTATTGTTACAAAGTTGGCCACAGCGTAACTTATGTTCCCGTTTTTAATGTGGTATAAAACAGTATAAAAATAATACTTACAATTCAAGGAAGTAAAAAATGCTATCAATAACAGGGTTATCAAAAACCTACGACAACGGCGTGCACGCTCTGCAAGGTGTTGATTTATCAATAGGTAAAGGCATGTTTGGGCTACTTGGGCCAAATGGTGCCGGGAAGTCATCGCTAATGCGCACTATTGCAACGTTACAATCTGCCGACGCGGGGGCAATTACCTTTGATGGTATTGATGTATTTAAAGACCCACAAGCACTGCGCCAACGTTTAGGTTACCTTCCGCAAGATTTTGGTGTTTATCCGCGTGTTAGTGCTTACGACTTGCTAGACCATATGGCTGTTTTAAAGGGGATTCATAATAAAGGGGAGCGTAAAGAGTCGGTTGAAGGCCTACTAGCACATACTAATTTATATCAACATCGCTCAAAAGCGGTAAGTGGCTTTTCGGGCGGGATGCGCCAGCGTTTTGGTATTGCTCAAGCGTTATTGGGCGACCCTGATTTACTAATCGTTGATGAGCCAACCGCAGGGCTAGACCCTGAAGAGCGAAATCGCTTTCATAACTTGTTAGTAAGCTTAGGCGAGCAAAAAGTCGTTATATTATCAACCCACATAGTAGAAGATGTGGCTGAACTATGCCCTAATATGGCGGTACTGGCTGGTGGTAAAATTTTATTAGAGGGTAACCCGATTGCCCTCACCGACAAGCTGCAAGGCCAAATTTGGCGCAAAGCCATGAGCCAAGAAGAAGCGCAAGAGCTTGAGCCACAGCTACCTGTTATTTCTAAACGCTTATTTGCTGGGCAAACCATATTGCATGTATTAGCGGAACAAGCCCCTGAAGGTTTTCAATCAAGCCATGCAAACCTAGAAGACGTGTACTTTTCTACTTTGCTCAATCATCGTAATAGCCAAGTAGCATAAGGAGGCGTTATGTTTTTTAATATGCTCGCGTTTGAGCTGCGCTATTTTGTGCGCCAGCCTTCGTTTTATATCATTTCATTAATGTTCTTTTTTATGGCGTTTTTTATCAGCTCTTCTAGCAAATTTCCGCTAGGCGGCGCTAATGTACATATGAATTCGCCTTTTTCAATTATGATGTTGACCATTACATTTTGTGTATTTGCGATGTTTTTGGTAGTTAACTTTGTTGCCAGCTCCGCTATTAGAAATAGTGAAACTAAAATGGATGAACTGGTTTTTAGTAAGCCTGTTAATCCTGTCCCTTATCAAACTGGGCGCTTTTTTGGTGCTTACTTAGTGGTGCTGGTTGTATTTTTAACCGTGCCGTTAGGAGTACTTTTAGGGTCGCAGTTTGGCTTATCTGTTGGATGGCTCGATAGTGAGCTAGTGGGTCCAAATAAGTTTGTGTATTACGCTGCACCTTATTTTTATATTGCAGTACCCAGTTTGCTGGTGCTTTCGGCTATTTTTAACAGTGTGGCTGTCTATTTTAAAACCATGATGTCGGTGTATGTCGCAGCCGTTGTTATTTTTATCGCCTATCAAATAGCCAGTGCTTATTTTGATGATTTAGCATTTAGAAATATAGTTGTTTACGCCGACCCATTTGGCTTGGGGTCTTTAATTGATTTGACGCGTTACTGGACTGTGAGTGATAAAAACACAGAAGTGCTAACCCTCACAGGTGACCTTTTAGTTAACCGTATATTGTGGGTTGTACTGGGCTTAGCTATGTTTTTTAGCCTTGGAAAATTAAGTAACCGCATAGTAGCTAAAAAACAGAAAAAGCAATTTAAAGTCTCTGCATTTGTGCAAAATAAACAAGCTGCACTGATTAATAATGCTAAAAATTACAAGTCTGCAGGAGCGAGTACGCAATCGCAGTTAATAATGCGCAGTATATTTGAACTTAAACAAGTAATATTTAGCGCGCCATTTATGATTTTAGCGGGTGTAAGTATTGTAACGCTTATGATCCCGCTGTTTGCTCCCATTGGCGCTTACGGTACAACTAACTGGCCAATTACCGCGAATATGGTCAATATTATTAGCGGTATTTCGGGTTTGTTTTTGTTTGTTATTATCGCTTTTTATAGCGCTGAGCTTGTTTGGCGAGAACGTCAAAGTGGTATGGGCGATATTGTTGACAGCTTTCCAGTACACAACAGTGTTTTTTGGGTATCAAAAATACTGGCGTTAATAACAGCTATTTCAGGCTTGTTTATTGTTGGAATGATACTAACAATCACAGTGCAGTTATTTAAAGGGCAATTTAATTTAGAGTTAGGGCAGTATTTATTCAGGATTGTTTATTTATCGCTTTTACCGTTAATTATGCTTACGGTGCTTGCCTTCTTTTTACAAATTATTAGCCCAAATAAATATGTAGGAATGGGGTTATTTATTTTGTACTACATAGTGCAAATGGTAATGGATTCGTATGGATTTGAACACCATATGTATCATTTTTCGAAAAGCAGTAGCGTACCGTACTCTGATATAAACGGCTATGGACACTTTTTGCAAGCAGCGCATTGGTACACATTGTATTGGGGCGCGTTAAGTCTTGTTTTGGCTATTGTAGGATTTGCGTTATGGCATAGAGGACCTTCACAAACGCTGCGTACACGCCTGTCTATGCTTCGTTATAATATGTCGTTAAAGGGGCAAGTAATTGTTTGTGTTAGTGCACTGGTGTTTGTTGGTGCAGGTTATAACATTTATCACAATACGCGTGTTTTAAACGAATTTATCACAAGCGATGCGTTTCAAGACAAGCAAGTAAGCTATGAAAAACAGTTTGCACAATATAAAGATTTAGCAGTGCCTATGGTGACCGATGTTGACTTAACTGTTGATATTTACCCTAAAAAGCGTGCTTTAAGTGCAGTTGCAAAAATTAAGTTTACTAATACATCTAATGAGCCAATTTCGCGAGTATTGATCACCTCACCGCAACACGCCAAAAGCTGGGATGTAACGATGGCTGGCGGTAAAATTGTTGAAAAATTACCAGCGCTTTATTCTGCATGGTTTGAATTTGATCAGCCCCTTATGCCAGACGAGGTAAGAGAAGGGCAGCTGTCTGTCACTCGCGAGCATACAGGCTTTACCGATAGTGGCTCCGATACACAGTTAGTGGCTAATGGTACGTTTATTAATAATTGGGAGCTTTTTCCTAACTTTGGGTACAACCGTGGTTTACAGGTGGCTGATAAATTTAAGCGCCGTAAACATGACTTACCAGAGCTAGAACGAGCAAATAAACTTGAAGATAGCCAGTACTATACACAAAGTGATTTTGGTCAAGCTACTGGGTTTATTAACTTTAGGGCCAGGGTAACGACCGATGAATCGCAATTTGCGATTACACCTGGTTATTTACAAAGTGAAAGCGTAAAAGATGGGCGCCGAACCTTTGTTTATGAAATGGATGCACCTATTATAAATTTTTATGCGGTGCAGTCGGCTGAATTGGAAAGTAAAAAGGTTGAGCATAATGGTGTAAATATTGAGGTTTATTTCCATAAAAGTCATGCGTGGAATGTTGACCGCATGATTGAATCGGTTCAAGACTCGATAGATTATTTTACACAAGCATTTGGCCCCTATCAGCATAAGCAATTACGTATTATTGAATTTCCTCGCTATCGCTCATTTGCGCAAAGTTTTGCTAATACTGTTCCTTATTCAGAAAGCATTGGTTTTGTTACAGACTCAAGGGATGAAAGTAAAATTGACCTGCCTTATTACGTAACTGCACACGAAGTAGCGCATCAATGGTGGGGTCATCAAGTATCAGGCGCCAATGTAGAGGGGAGTGAAGTTATGTCTGAAACGCTTTCACAATACAGTGCGCTTATGGTGCTTGAAAAACGCTTTGGCCCAGAAAAGCTACGTAAGTTTTTAAAATACGAGCTAGATAGGTACTTAATGGGCCGTACTGGAGAAGCGTTTGAAGAGATGCCACTATATAAAACCCAGGCTCAGCAATACCTTCATTACAATAAAGGATCTGTTGTTATGATGGCGATTTATGATCGCCTAGGTGAAAAACGCCTAAACGCTGCCCTTAAGGCATTTTTAAATGAGTTTAGATATCAGTCAACGCCATACCCAACAACACTTGATTTACTAAGTTATTTAAAACAAGACGCAACCCAAGCTGAGCAAAACTTTATTGACGATCAGTTTAAATATATCACTTTGTATGAGCTGGAAATGAAAGAGGTTTCGATTTCAGACGAAGCCGACAGTGAGGGCTTTTACAGTGTTACGTTAAACGTTGAAGCTGTTAAGCAACGTGCTGATGGTCAAGGTGAAGAAACAGAGCAGCCACTCGATGAGTTAATTGATATTGTGTTGTTTAGTGACGATCCTGAAAATCTACTCGCTGAAGATTTTGTGATTTACTCACAAAAACATCAAATAGTAACGGGTACTAATATTATTGAGTTAAAGGTAAAAGAAAAACCTTTATTTGCAGGAGTCGATCCGTACGTAAAACTGGTTGATAAAGATAACGTAAATAACTTAGCTAAGTTTTAATAGCTGACAGCACATTTACTCAAAGGCCGCAATTTTGCGGCCTTTTTTTGTGTAAAAAACTGTTTGAAATCTGTAAGGCTGGCTACATTTTTCGCACAGCTTTTTACTCATTATTTTACTGGTTTACTGTAAGGTTTATTTACTGAAAGTGAGTACCAAGTAAGGACAAACATGAAATCATTAATAATGGGGTTTGTAGTATTAGGCTTAAGCGCCTGTTCTGCGGTTACCATACAGCCACACGCTATCGCAAAAATTACAAGTAAAGCGACCTACGAAGATAGCCGTCCATTTTATTTATGGGGATTAGTAGGAGAGGAACGTGTGGATGTAAAACAGATTTGTACAGATACACAAGCGGCTCAAATGCAGTCGCAACAAACATTTAGCGATGGTGCGTTGGGTTTAATTACGCTAGGCATTTATTCACCACATACCATAAAGGTATGGTGTGAAGAGCAAAATACGCAGGAGGCGTTATGAATCTTAAATTAATTTTAGGCAGTATTACTTTTGCTATGTTAACTGGTTGCACAAATATTTACTTTGATAATGGTGTACCTGAAAAAGTTAATAACCAGTCGCACAATAGTTCTCAGTGGCATCATAATTTTGCTTTAGCTTTGTATGAAGGATCTGATGCGGTTGACTTAAGTGAGCATTGCCCACAAGGGCAATGGCAAACGGTGCACACGTATAAGTCATTTAGTAATGGAGTAGCGGAGGTTGTAGTTAATCAGATAGGCCCGGCTTGGTACCCTAAAACAGTTGAAGTGAGCTGCACTAAGGTACCTTTTAAAGCTGAGTAATAATTTAAATATAACCCAATACAAAGAAAAGATGCTAGGTGCTAAAAAAGGGCCAAATGGCCCTTCAGTTGCAGCAAGTAACACATGTTTGTTTATAGGCTGAAGTCTACAGCGTAAGCAACGTAAACTTTTACATCTGACTCGTCCATATCAGTGTCTGATACGCCAAATGTGAATCCATCTTTTGATACAGACACACCGTAATCAATGATGTCTTCGTCACCAATAAAATCGCCAGAATAATGACCTATGTGTAAAGCCATTTCTGTACCATTGCTGCCTACGGCAAAGCCGTAATCAGCTGTCAAATAAAGTGAATCACCAAAGTCTGTACCGTCGCTACTTGCAGCAGATGTAGCAAGCACTGATGCACCAAAGGTAAAGCCTTCGACACTGATGCTACCGTAAATTTCTGAGAAATCAGCATCTGCACTTGATGCCGCGTCTGGGTAAGCATAATAAATGTAACCTACATCGTAGCTAACACCTTCGCTAATATCGCCACCAAAGCCTGCGTAAAAATCTAGCTCGTAGGTCATTTCGTCAGCCCAAGATGCATTAGATACCCATGTACCAGCATAAAATCCAGATTCGTCAGCGTAATCAATACCACCAGAAATAGCAGCGTCGCCGCCAGTTTGTTCTTGTCCACGCCATAAGTAATTTGAGGTAGCTGCTACATTCGCAGATACTTCAGCATTTACTGCTGTTGATGTAAGTGACGTTGCAGCCATTAATGCCACGGCGCTAAAAGCGATTGTTTTTTTTAGTTTTAACATGTTCCATTTCCCGTTATATGATTTTTTGCATAGGAAGGCTTTTTATTATGAAGTACCGTAGCCTTTTGATTTATGCGTTTTTATTGTTTAACTGAGAATAGAATTGCACTGTGTGTGCCAGCTTGGTTTATTTTGTTTTAAAATTAAATTTTATATTTTATTAACAATGACTTGCGTTTGGGGTGGGTGCTTTAGATTATGCGGAAAAAATATTTTATCGCACATCGCTGGTGCATAAAATAATCAAGCTGCACCATGAAAGTACAGCTTGTTTAGAATTATTTAGCCAAATATGGTGCGCATTAGACTAATTGTTTCGTTTACACTGCGGCCTTTTTGAACTTCGCTGATTATTGAGTCGCGTTTGCTACGAATATGCTCAGGAATATCATCGGCAGCCAAAGCGCGGTCAACTAAAATTTCAGCAGACTCTTTACCTCTGCGTTGTGTTTTACCCGTTTTAGTGGTGCTACGCTTTGGTTTATTAAGTAATTTAATATAGTTAGAGCTATCTGGTGTTTTGTTATCCGCGTAGTAAAAAAAGCACGGAATAAGCGCTTTAATTGACACTAGTTGCTCTTCTAGTTCATTTGAAGCATTTGCCATTTTGTACCATGACATAGCTTGAATGCCTTTTACAATATCTTGCCAGTAACGCTCAAAATCACTATTTTTGAGTTTAGTAACCGCAAGCGCTGAGCATAACGCGTCTAAACGGCTATTTGTAATTGGCGTAAAAATATCAGGGCGACGCATTGCAAGTAGTCTTGTTGCCGGAGCAAGTGTTGGCTTTTCACTGCTATCAGTAAATATTTTGCTATAAGCAGCTACAAACTGTTGGTACTCGTAATGGGTAATATCACCTTCAAGAGGAATATTAGCCAGTGCTTCATCAAACGCACCCGGTAAATCACCAATGAGTTGGTGGAAAACTTTAGCGCTCTTAGTTGATGCAAACCACTCAGCATCAAAATCGTAAGTGCTTGGATCTAGTGAAGCCATATGCTTGCCAGTAAAAGCAAGAAGGTCTTCAGGGATCATGTCTTTTAATGATTGCTCACGAATACTTTTTACGTAACTTGCTAAACGAAGTTGTTCATCAAGTGCAATAACGTCTTTATGTTGCTCTATAAATACACTTACCACAGGCCAAGGGGCTACACGAAGCGTTTTAACTTGTAAAAAGCTAATAGCTGAAATAAGTTGATCATGCAGCTTTTTCAGAACAGGTAGCTGTTGCGGCTCAAGTAAATCGTAGTTAATACGGTCTCTGCTTGCGTTTAATAGCTCGTAACACCAAGGTAAAAAATCATCAGGATGGTTTTCTACTTTCACGGCCATAAGGTTAAGGCTTAATTCTGAAGATTGTTTCAGAATGTTCTGATAGATTTGATTTTCTTGCTCGCCTAGTGTCATTTTTGACGGTGAAATTAGCAGTTTTTTCATGCCTTGTAGATACTCCGGATTTATATATATGTATTAGCATTGTTTATTTTAGCTCAAATACACTAATAACAACAGCGCTGTCCTGCGCGCTGCATTATTATGGTGTTTAAAATCGGGGTTAATCTAACCAGCTCGGTTATTAATCAGTCTCTTCTAATATGAAGAGGCTTTCAACTGATGCGTGAAAATGAGCTGCGATTTTAAGGGCTATAATGACCGATGGCGTAAATCGATTTGTTTCTACAGTGCTTATTGTTTTACGCGATACGCTTATAGCATCGGCAAGTTCTTGCTGCGAAAGCCCTGCCTCTTTACGAAATTTTGCTATGTTATTTTGCACTTTGACTCCTAATCACGGCTCTGCCAAAGAATTGATACGCCATATATTAAACACATTACAGCAAGATAAAACGAGGCCATCATGGTGTGAGACACTTCTAAAGCCAAATCATCTGAGAATAAGTAAACGCCACCCATGCTAAAAAGTAAGCCAAGGACTACATGTTTATAGGCAATGGTGTCGATGGTGTTTAAGTACTCATCTTTGTAGGTAAGGTGGTATTTCATTTTCCATGTAAACCCGCCTCTGATCACAAACATACAGAATGAACCTAAAAAAGCAGCAGTGCCAAAAAACAACAGTGGGGCTGATGTTTGAGTAAGCAGTGGGTAAACACTGATGATTAATAAAGTGACTCCCATGAATAATGAGAACCAAGCATTTTGGCCCATAAACTTTTCTTCATTTTTAATATCATGATTTGACATATATCATTTCCTTTTAAAATTTAACATTATGTGACCTCTGGGTGTCAATGTAACCTTGAGGTATCAATGAGTCAATTATTTTTTGTAACCTAAAGGTATCAAAATGTTTCAGGAACGATTCATATGAAATAAGTAAACTGCTTTTATGAGCTTTTTTTATCTACAGCAATGCTTTTAGGCTTAACACTCGCTATGATAAAAACATAATTTGACCGCTTAAAGGACGAACATGAAAACCTTACTCAAAATTTTTGGTGTAATACTCTTACTCTGTATTGCTTTAATTGTGGCAGCGCCTTTTTTAATTCCTACCGATACTATTTTTAATAAAGTATCAGAGGAAGTTCAAAAAACGACGGGAAGAACGCTAACAATTAATGGTGACAAAACGCTTAGTGTGTTTCCTGCACTAAAGTTAGAGTTGAATGATGTCCACTTTGCTAACATGCAAACAGGTTCGCGAGCTGATATGGCAAGTATGCAGCAGCTGGCAGTACATATACCTTGGTTCTCGTTATTTGGCGGTGAGTTTAAGCTTGATAAGTTTGTTATTAACGAACCAGATATTTTATTAGAGACAGATAAAAATGGTAAAGCTAACTGGCGGTTGTTTGATGCTGTAGCAGAGCAACCTACAGAGCAAACTGAGCCTGGTGAGGCAATTAAGCTGCCTGCTAGCTTTGATATTGAGCTGGGTGAGGTCGCTATTTATGGCGGTACATTTACATATCTAGATGGTCAAACGGGCGCCAAGCAGCAAATTAGCGATTTAGAGCTGGTTATTTTACTTCCTTCATTACGTAAAACCCTTGAAGTTAAAGGGGGGATTACCTATATGCAGGAGCGATTTGAACTAGATGTAAAACTCGATACTCCTGCCAAAGCGATTGAAGGTCAGGCTTTTAATGTATCGCAAAATTTAGATTCGCGCTTGGTTGAATTGACATTTAATGGCTCAATCGCAAAAAAAGGGCAAGACATAAAAGGTCAATTAGCACTCAATGGCGAGTCGGTAAAAAATATTGCTAAATGGCAGGGGGTTGCCCTAAATGCGAAAGATAATGCGTTTAATGCATTTAGTGTAAATGGTAAAATGCATTTACTGGGTGAAAAATTCAATCTTGAAGAGTTAACAGCAACGCTTGATGAACTTCAAATTAAAGGTAAAAGCGAAATTAGTTTAGGTAATCGTTTAGCCATTAATGCAAATGTAGATTTGGGGATGCTCGATCTTAATCCCTATTTGCCAGATGCCGTTGCTAAAAAAGAACAGCCGACTGAAGACGATAGCAAACCGGCAGAGCCAATTGTTTGGGATGACACTCAAATTGATTTAAGTGTCCTTAAAGCACAAGATGCTAATGTAGTAATTCGTTCTAGTGGATTAATAGCAAATGATATAAAACTGGGTGCGAACCAGTTTACAGTGGCGCTAAATAAAGGTGTAGCTAAATTAAGTTTAGATAGCTTTTCAGCCTATGAAGGCGCTGGTAAAGGTGTAATTACTATTGATGCTCAAAATGCGCCTTATAAAATAGCTACAAACTTTAATTTAACAGATATAAATGCCCAGCCGTTATTAACTGATGCAACCGGTTTTGACAAGGTACTCGGTAGAGGTTCTTTAAATTGGAATTTATCTACAGCTGGGCAAAGTCAAAAATCGTTTATCGATGCGCTAAATGGTAAGTTGGCATTTGAGTTTGCAGATGGTGCTGTAAAAGGGGCGAACATTGCTGAAATGGTTCGTAGAGGTAAAGAGATTATATCTGGTAATTTTGGCGCCGCTTCTGAAGGGTTAGATACTGGCTTTGAAGAGGCAGAACAAACAGATTTTTCTGCGCTTACAGGTAGCTTTGATTTTATTAAAGGTGTTGGACGCAATACTGACCTTTCACTAATTAGCCCTCTGATTCGTATTTCCGGTGAAGGAGATGTGGATTTACCCCTCACTAAAGTTGATTACCGTTTGGTAACAGGGATTGTAGATTCAATAGAAGGTCAAGGCACTACCGATGACAGTACAGGCTTTAAAATACCGTTACGCATAAAAGGACCATTTCACGATGTGGGAATTAAACTTGATGTAAGTAATGCCTTAAAAGATGAAGCAAAAAAGAAACTAGATGACGCAAAAGAAAAAGCGAAAGAGAAAGCCAAAGATAAAGTAAAAGACAAATTAAAGGGACTATTTGGCTAAATAACCACTAGTAAAATAAACAAGGCACTTTTTAAGTGTCTTGTTTATTTTATAACCATTGAAAAAATAGTCACATAGCTTTACCAACGTTAATAAAATCCCCTCAGTCCTTAAATTAATTAAAAAATAACCTATCGCTACATGCTCAATGCTGGTACAATTGCCCGCCCTTAAGAGACAACTCGTTTGTTTTTGAGTGGGATTTAATCGAAATGTCTTGATTTTAAACAATTTTAAGACACGTTGTAATTACTACACCGGAGGTCATTAACATGATCCAAATGCAAACTCAGCTGGAAGTTGCTGATAACAGCGGCGCTCGCAAAGTGCAGTGTATAAAAGTCCTTGGTGGTTCACACCGTCGCTACGCAGCGATTGGCGACATCATTAAAGTTTCTGTAAAAGAAGCTATTCCTCGCGGTAAAGTGAAGAAAGGTGATGTTAAAAACGCGGTAGTTGTGCGTACCAGAAAAGGTGTTCGCCGTCCAGATGGTTCTCTGATCCGTTTCGACAGCAACGCGGCTGTTATCTTAAATGATAACTTGCAGCCAATTGGTACACGTATTTTCGGCCCTGTGACTCGCGAACTTCGTAATGACAAGTTCATGAAAATCGTTTCACTAGCCCCAGAAGTACTGTAAGGAGCCAATCATGGCAGCAAAAATCCGTCGTGGTGACGAAGTAATCGTACTAGCAGGTAAAGACAAAGGTAAGCGCGGTAAAGTGCTTTCAGTTGTTACTGAATCTGGTCGAATCTTTGTCGAAGGCATAAACTTGATCAAGAAACACCAAAAGCCGGTTCCACAATTGAACCAAGCTGGCGGCATTGTTGAGAAAGAAGCGTCTATGGACGCATCAAACGTTGCGATCTTCAACTCGGAAACGAGTAAAGCAGATCGTGTAGGTTTCAAGATTGAAGATGGTAAGAAATTACGTATCTTTAAATCTACTGGTAAAACTATCTAATAGTTGGAGTAGAATGATGGCGAAACTGCATGAAGTATATAAAGACAAAGTAGTTGCTGAGCTTCAAGAGAAGTTTGGTTTCAGCTCTGTCATGCAAGTCCCTCAGATCGAAAAGATCACATTAAATATGGGCGTGGGCGAAGCCCTAGCTGACAAGAAAATTTTAGATCACGCTGTAGCTGATTTAACTGCAATCTCTGGTCAGAAACCTTTAATCACTAAAGCACGTAAATCTGTTGCTGGCTTTAAAGTGCGTGAAGGCTACCCAATTGGTTGTAAAGTAACCCTACGCGGCGAGCGTATGTGGGACTTTTTTGAGCGTTTGGTATCAATCGCTATCCCACGTATTCGTGACTTCCGTGGCGTAAGTGCTAAGTCTTTTGATGGACGTGGTAACTACAGCATGGGCGTACGTGAACAAATCATCTTCCCAGAAATCGATTACGATAAAGTAGACCGTGTACGCGGTATGGATATCACTATCACTACTTCTGCGAAATCTGATGAGGAAGGCCGTGCGTTGTTAGAAGCGTTTAACTTCCCATTTAAGAAATAAGGGTAGGGTTATGGCAAAGAATTCTATGAAAGCGCGCGAAGCAAAGCGCACAAAACTAGTTGCTCAGTATGCTGAAAAGCGTGCTGCACTAAAAGCTATCATCAGTGATGTTAATACATCTGAAGATGATCGTTGGGACGCGGTACTTAAGCTACAAGCTTTACCTCGTGATTCTAGCCCTGCACGTCAACGTAATCGTTGTAACATTACGGGCCGCCCACATGGTTTCCTTCGCAAATTCGGCATGAGCCGTATTAAAGTTCGCGAAGCAGCTATGCGCGGTGAAATTCCTGGCCTTAAAAAGGCTAGCTGGTAATAGAATCATGGGAGTAAGACTATGAGCTTGCAAGATCCTATCGCGGATTTGTTCACACGTATCCGTAACGGTCAATCAGCGAAGAAAGTATCTGTAACGATGCCAACTTCAAAGCTGAAAGTAGCATTAGCTAAAGTACTAAAAGACGAAGGTTACATCGTAGACTACGCAGTTAACGGTGAAGTTAAACCTGAGCTTTCTATCGAGTTGAAGTACTTCGAAGGCAAAGCTGTAATTGAAAATATCCAGCGTGTAAGTCGCCCTGGTTTACGTATCTACAAGAAACGTGACGAATTACCGAAGGTAATGGGTGGTCTTGGTATCGCTATCGTATCAACTTCTAAAGGCCTAATGACAGACCGCGCAGCACGTAGTGCTGGTGTTGGTGGTGAAATCATTGGCTTTGTAGCTTAATCGGAGGGGAACTATGTCTCGCATAGCAAAGGCACCAATTAATGTTCCTGCCGGTGTAGAAGTTACATTGAAAGGCCAGGAAATCACAGTTAAAGGCAAAAACGGTGAACTTACTCGTACTATCAACGACGCAGTTGAAGTACAAGTTAACGACAACGTTATTACAACTTTACCTCGTGAAGGCGTAGCAAATGCATGGGCACAAGCAGGTACTGCTCGCGCTCTAATCAACAACATGGTTGTTGGTACGCATGAAGGTTACGAGAAGAAACTTCAGTTAGTAGGCGTTGGTTACCGTGCTGCAGCTAAGGGTAAAGTTTTAGACTTAACACTTGGTTTCTCACACCCAGTTAATTTCGCAGTTCCTGAAGGAATTACGATTGAAACTCCAAGCCAAACAGAAGTTCTAGTTAAGGGCGTAGATAAGCAGTTAGTTGGTCAAACAGCTGCTAACATTCGTGCATACCGTAAACCTGAGCCTTATAAAGGTAAAGGTGTTCGCTATTCAGATGAGAATGTACGCCGTAAAGAGGCTAAGAAGAAGTAAGGTAAGACGATGGATAAAAAAACAGCTCGTCTACGTCGTGCTAAACGCACTCGTAGAAATTATATTGAACAAGGCACAACGCGTCTTGTTATCCACCGCACGCCACGTCACATTTACGCTCAAGTAATTAATGCTGAGGGTAATGTACTGGCTGCTGCTTCTACTGTTGAGAAGGCTATTAGCGAAACAGTTAAAGGCACCGGTAACGTTGAAGCTGCGCAAGCAGTTGGCAAAGCGGTTGCTGAACGTGCGGCTGACAAAGGCATCGAAAAGATTGCTTTTGATCGCAGTGGCTTTAAATATCACGGCCGTGTGAAGGCGCTAGCTGATGCTGCGCGTGAAGCCGGTTTGCAATTCTAGGAGTAGACAATGGCTAACGTAGAAGCAAAGCAACAACAGCCTGATCTAGCTGAAAAGCTAATCGCGGTAAACCGTGTGTCTAAAGTAGTTAAAGGTGGTCGTATCTTTAGCTTTACTGCACTAACTGTAGTTGGTGACGGCGCAGGTAAAGTAGGTTTTGGTTATGGTAAAGCACGTGAAGTTCCAGCTGCTATTCAAAAAGCAATGGAAAAAGCACGTCGCAACATGATCAATGTAGACCTAAATGGCAATACATTACAGCATCCTGTTAAGGGACGTCATGCTGGCTCACTAGTGTTCATGAAACCAGCCTCTGAAGGTACTGGTATCATCGCAGGTGGTGCTATGCGTGCAGTACTAGAAGTGACTGGTGTTCAGAACGTACTATCTAAATGTTACGGTTCTACTAACCCAATCAACGTAGTACGTGCAACGATTTCGGCTCTTGAGAATATGAATTCTCCACAGTCTATCGCTGCAAAACGTGGCCTTCGCGTAGAAGAAATACTGGGGTAACCATGGCTAATCAAACTGTAAAAGTAACACAAGTAAAAAGCTCTATCGGTCGTTTACCGAAGCATAAAGCTACATTACGCGGTCTTGGTTTACGTCGTATCAATCACACTGTTGAGTTAGAAGACACAGCATGTGTACGTGGTATGATAAACAAGGTTTCTTACATGGTTAAGGTAGAGGGTTAATTTCATGCATTTGAATACACTTTCACCTGCTGCAGGTTCAAAAACTGCCCCTAAACGTGTTGGTCGTGGTATCGGTTCTGGTCTTGGTAAGACTGGTGGCCGTGGTCACAAAGGTCAAAAGTCACGTTCTGGCGGTAAAGTACGCGTTGGTTTTGAAGGCGGTCAAATGCCTATGCAACGTCGTCTACCTAAATTTGGTTTCACTTCACGCAAATCGTTAGTATCTGCAGAAGTTAACCTTTTTGAAATCGCTAAAGTTGAAGGCGATGTGGTAGACCTAAGCGCGTTACAAGCAGCTGGTCTAGTTAAAAAGAACGTTCTTTTCGTTAAAGTTGTTAAATCTGGTGAAGTTTCACGCGCTGTTACACTTAAAGGTCTTAAAGCCTCTAAGGGTGCACGCGAAGCTATTGAAGCTGCCGGAGGCAAGGTAGAAGACTAAGGAAGTACAAATGGCTAAACCAGGTCAAGATACACAAAGTGCACAAGGTGGGCTTTCGGAATTGAAGCGTCGATTACTCTTCGTATTGGGCGCTATCATAATTTACCGTCTAGGTTCATTTGTGCCGATCCCTGGGATTGACGCCGCTGTACTTGCCGATTTCTTCGAGCAACAAAAGGGCACCATTGTTGAAATGTTCAACATGTTCAGTGGTGGTGCACTTGAGCGAGCTTCAGTGTTAGCGCTGGGTATTATGCCGTATATCTCGGCTTCGATTATTACGCAACTATTAACGCATATGTATCCTCCGTTTATAGAGCTTAAGAAAGAAGGTGAGCAAGGGCGTAAAAAAATTAGCCAGTACACACGCTACGGCACGCTTGTGCTAGCTACTATTCAATCTATCGGTATTGCTACTAGCTTACCGGGCATGATGAACGGGTTAGTTGTTAATCCGGGTATGGGTTTCTATTTCACCGCTGTGGTGAGCTTAGTAACTGGTACTATGTTCCTTATGTGGTTGGGTGAACAAATAACAGAACGTGGTATCGGTAACGGTATTTCAGTTCTAATATTTGTTGGTATTGTAGCTAACTTGCCGTCTGCTATTGGTTCGACAGTCGAAATGGCGCGCCAAGGTGATTTGAATGTTTTTGTACTACTTATGGTTGCGGTTATAGTATTCGCTGTTACTTATCTTGTAGTGTTTTTCGAACGTGGACAACGTCGTATTGTTGTTAACTACGCTAAACGCCAACAAGGTCGTCAAGTATTTGCTGCTCAAAGCACGCATTTACCACTAAAAGTAAACATGGCGGGTGTTATTCCACCAATCTTTGCTAGTAGTATAATTCTGTTCCCTGGTACAATTGCTAGCTGGTTCGGCCAAGGTGAAGGTCCTGTCGCTGATGCATTACAAGCTGTTGCTACAACGTTGACTCCAGGTCAACCTTTGTACTCACTTGTATTAGCTGCGGCAATTATCTTCTTCTGCTTTTTCTATACAGCGTTGGTGTTTAACCCTCGTGAAACTGCAGATAACCTTAAGAAATCTGGCGCATTTATCCCAGGTATTCGTCCAGGTGAGCAGACATCTAAATACATTGATAAAGTGATGACACGCCTGACATTGGCAGGTGCTTTGTATATAACCTTTATCTGTCTGGTGCCCGAATTCATGACTATGGCATGGCAAACGCCATTCTATTTCGGCGGTACATCAATTTTGATTATCGTTGTTGTAATCATGGACTTTATGGCACAAGTACAGACTCACCTGATGTCTCATCAGTATGATTCTGTGCTGAAAAAAGCGAACCTTAAAGGCTACGGTCGATAAGGTCAGTTTACGGAGTTGAGCAATGAAAGTACGTGCTTCCGTTAAGAAAATATGCCGTAACTGTAAAGTTATTAAACGTGCTGGTGTAGTACGCGTAATTTGCAGTGAGCCTAAGCATAAGCAAAGGCAAGGCTAAGTAAACAGTCGTGCAGGCTGAGATTTCTCGGCCTGTGTTTTTAGTAGTGATTTGGTCTTCGTTTGAGTATCCTTACGGGCTTTTCAAACTTTTGATTACCAAATTCGAATATAGGAGATGTGTTAGTGGCCCGTATTGCTGGCATTAACGTCCCTGATCATAAACATGCAGTTATTGGTTTAACAGCTATTTATGGCATAGGTAAGACTCGCTCTAAGTCTATCTTAGCAGCGACTGGTATCGCCGAGACCACAAAAATCGGTGAACTTTCTGACGAAACACTTGACGTACTGCGTGATGCAGTTGGCAAGTACACTGTTGAAGGTGACCTTCGTCGTGAAGTTACATTAAATATCAAGCGCCTTATGGACCTTGGTTGTTACCGTGGCCTACGTCACCGTCGCTCTTTACCACTACGTGGTCAAAGAACTAAGACTAACGCGCGTACCCGTAAGGGTCCTCGTAAGCCTATTAAGCGATAAGGGGATAGTATTATGGCTAAGACACCAATTCGTCGTAAAAAGGTTAAAAAACAAGTTGCTGATGGTATGGCTCATGTTCATGCTTCTTTCAACAACACTATTGTAACGATTACCGACCGTCAAGGTAATGCACTATCATGGGCTACTGCCGGTGGTTCAGGTTTCCGTGGTTCACGTAAATCTACACCATTTGCTGCTCAGGTTGCTGCAGAGCGTGCAGGTACTGCTGCTCAAGAATACGGTTTAAAAAATCTAGAAGTTTTCATCAAAGGTCCAGGTCCAGGTCGTGAATCTGCTGTACGTGCTTTGAATGCTGCTGGTTACCGTATTACAAACATTACTGACGTGACGCCAATACCACATAATGGTTGTCGTCCACCGAAGAAACGTCGCGTTTAACAATAGGTTAGGAGAAATAACATGGCAAGATATTTGGGCCCTAAGCTCAAGCTGAGTCGTCGTGAAGGTACTGACCTGTTCCTTAAGAGCGGCGTAAGAGCTATCGACTCTAAGTGTAAACTTGAGACTGCACCTGGTCAGCACGGCGCTCGTAAAGGTCGTCTATCTGATTACGGTTTACAATTACGTGAAAAGCAAAAAGTACGTCGTATCTACGGTGTATTAGAAAAGCAATTCCGTAACTACTATAAAGAAGCTGCTCGCCTTAAAGGTAATACAGGTGAAAACTTGTTACAGCTTTTAGAGCAACGTTTAGACAATGTTGTATATCGCATGGGTTTTGCTAGCACACGCGCTGAAGCACGTCAGTTAGTAAGCCATAAAGCGATTCTAGTTAATGGTCGTGTTGTGAACATTCCTTCATACGTAATTACTCCAGAAGATACTGTAGTAATCCGTGAGAAGTCTAAGACACAAGCACGTATCATCGCTGCTCTAGAGTTGGCTGAGCAACGTGAAAAGCCGACTTGGGTTGAAGTTGACGGTAAGAAATTGGAAGGCAGCTTTAAGCGTCTACCTGAGCGTTCAGACCTGTCTGCGGACATTAATGAACAACTAATCGTCGAACTTTACTCTAAGTAAAGTTAAGAGTTAAGAGAGGATAAAATGCAGGGTTCTGTTACAGAATTTCTAAAACCAAGGTTAGTCGACATCGACGCTATAAACCCAACGCGTTCTAAAATAGTTTTAGAACCATTAGAGCGTGGCTTTGGTCACACTCTGGGTAATGCTTTACGCCGTATATTACTTTCATCTATGCCTGGATGTGCAGTAACTGAAGTAGAAATCGACGGTGTATTACATGAGTACAGCGCGAAAGAAGGCGTTCAAGAAGACATCATTGAAATACTATTAAACCTTAAAGGTTTAGCAGTAACGTTAGAAGGCAAAGATGAAGTTTTTCTGACCCTGACTAAATCTGGTGTAGGCCCTGTTACTGCGGCTGATATTCAGCACGATGGCGATGTAACAATTGCTAATCCAGATCACGTTATCTGTAATTTAACTACAGGTAACAGCGAGATCAGCATGCGTATTCGTGTTGAGCGCGGTCGTGGTTATGTGCCGGCATCTAGTCGTTTATCCTCTGATGACGATGAGCGTCCAATTGGTAGATTGTTGCTTGATGCATCATTCAGCCCAGTTGAACGTATTGCGTACTCGGTTGAATCAGCTCGAGTTGAGCAACGTACAGATTTAGACAAATTAATCATTGATATGGAAACAAACGGTACATTAGATCCTGAAGAAGCGATCCGCCGTGCGTCTACTATCTTAGCTGAGCAATTAGATGCATTCGTAGATTTACGCGATGTAACTGAGCCAGAAGAGAAAGAAGAGAAACCAGAATTCGATCCTATTCTGCTTCGTCCAGTCGATGATCTTGAACTAACAGTACGCTCAGCAAATTGTTTGAAAGCCGAGCAAATTCAATATATCGGTGATTTAGTTCAGCGCACTGAGGTTGAGCTTCTTAAAACGCCTAATCTAGGTAAGAAGTCTCTAACTGAAATTAAAGACGTGCTAGCTTCACGTGGTCTTTCTCTAGGTATGCGCCTAGAAAACTGGCCACCTGCAAGTTTAGCTGAATAATCTAAATCACTATATTAGTTTAGTTAGAAGGATAGGGTCATGCGCCATCGTAAGAGTGGTCGTCAATTAAACCGTAACAGTAGCCATCGTAAAGCGATGTTCAGCAATATGGCAGGTTCTTTGGTGAAACATGAAATCATCAAAACTACTTTGCCAAAAGCGAAAGAGTTACGTCGTGTAATTGAACCTTTAATCACACTGGCTAAGACTGACAGTGTAGCAAACCGCCGTTTAGCGTTTGCTCGCACACGCGACAATGAAGTTGTTGGTAAATTATTCAGTGAAATCGGTCCACGTAACGCGGATCGTCCAGGTGGTTACACTCGTATTCTTAAGTGTGGCTTCCGTACTGGTGATAATGCACCAATGGCTTATATTGAACTAGTTGGTCGCCCAGCGACTAGCGAAGAAGTTCAAGAAGACGCACAGTCTGCAGAGTAAGTCTTAAAGAAACCTAAAAGCCGAGCTTATGCTCGGCTTTTTAATGCCTGGAAATTATAAATAAAATTTTTGCATTACTATATTTACCTATTACCTATCTACCACTAATCTCTAGTCATCTACAACACGGCTCTATTTCATTAATGATTTAGCTAAGTGAGTAGCATTACTATAAAAACGGTAACGTTACACCTAAGAAAAATCATAAGCTAATATGGTTGTTACCATAATTACCTTTCAAATAAGCACTAGAAAGATATTTATCATCATACACTTAGTCAAATGGCGCTATTACATAAATAAAACTTACTATTAGTTGTGTTTTTGAGCGTTTAGCTCAAATACTCATCGAGCAGCATGTTTTTTCAAGTTTTCTTCAAAAAAGGGTTGATCTGTTTTCGGATCTCCCTATAATGCGACCCCACTGAGACGGCAGAGCAGGCAACGCTTAGCGAGGCAAGCAAGTCACTTAGTGAGTCGAGTAAAACTTGAGTTTATATTTTTATAAAATTTAAAATTAAGTGTTGACAAAAACACAGGAAAGCGTAAGATTCGCTTCCCTTGAGTCGCTAAGGCAACTCAAACGTTCTTTAACAATATAAAGCAATCATCTGTGTGGGCACTCGTACAGATTGAGTTCTAACAGCCAAGCTACTTAGGTAGTGAGGCAAACAAATTAGAGTCTCAATTGAAACTGAGTGACCAACAGAATAATTACTTAGGTAGTTATTCAGCACAGTCAATTCAATATCGAAAGATATTAAATAAATTCAGAATTCATTGAGCTGTCGAAAGACACAAAACTTTTTAATTGAAGAGTTTGATCATGGCTCAGATTGAACGCTGGCGGCAGGCCTAACACATGCAAGTCGAGCGGTAACAGAAAGTAGCTTGCTACTTTGCTGACGAGCGGCGGACGGGTGAGTAATGCTTGGGAACATGCCTTGAGGTGGGGGACAACAGTTGGAAACGACTGCTAATACCGCATAATGTCTACGGACCAAAGGGGGCTTCGGCTCTCGCCTTTAGATTGGCCCAAGTGGGATTAGCTAGTTGGTGAGGTAATGGCTCACCAAGGCAACGATCCCTAGCTGGTTTGAGAGGATGATCAGCCACACTGGAACTGAGACACGGTCCAGACTCCTACGGGAGGCAGCAGTGGGGAATATTGCACAATGGGCGAAAGCCTGATGCAGCCATGCCGCGTGTGTGAAGAAGGCCTTCGGGTTGTAAAGCACTTTCAGTCAGGAGGAAAGGGTGTGAGTTAATACCTCACATCTGTGACGTTACTGACAGAAGAAGCACCGGCTAACTCCGTGCCAGCAGCCGCGGTAATACGGAGGGTGCGAGCGTTAATCGGAATTACTGGGCGTAAAGCGTACGCAGGCGGTTTGTTAAGCGAGATGTGAAAGCCCCGGGCTCAACCTGGGAACTGCATTTCGAACTGGCAAACTAGAGTGTGATAGAGGGTGGTAGAATTTCAGGTGTAGCGGTGAAATGCGTAGAGATCTGAAGGAATACCGATGGCGAAGGCAGCCACCTGGGTCAACACTGACGCTCATGTACGAAAGCGTGGGGAGCAAACGGGATTAGATACCCCGGTAGTCCACGCCGTAAACGATGTCTACTAGAAGCTCGGAACCTCGGTTCTGTTTTTCAAAGCTAACGCATTAAGTAGACCGCCTGGGGAGTACGGCCGCAAGGTTAAAACTCAAATGAATTGACGGGGGCCCGCACAAGCGGTGGAGCATGTGGTTTAATTCGATGCAACGCGAAGAACCTTACCTACACTTGACATACAGAGAACTTTCTAGAGATAGATTGGTGCCTTCGGGAACTCTGATACAGGTGCTGCATGGCTGTCGTCAGCTCGTGTTGTGAGATGTTGGGTTAAGTCCCGCAACGAGCGCAACCCCTATCCTTAGTTGCTAGCAGGTAATGCTGAGAACTCTAAGGAGACTGCCGGTGATAAACCGGAGGAAGGTGGGGACGACGTCAAGTCATCATGGCCCTTACGTGTAGGGCTACACACGTGCTACAATGGCGCATACAGAGTGCTGCGAACCTGCGAAGGTAAGCGAATCACTTAAAGTGCGTCGTAGTCCGGATTGGAGTCTGCAACTCGACTCCATGAAGTCGGAATCGCTAGTAATCGCGTATCAGAATGACGCGGTGAATACGTTCCCGGGCCTTGTACACACCGCCCGTCACACCATGGGAGTGGGTTGCTCCAGAAGTAGATAGTCTAACCCTCGGGAGGACGTTTACCACGGAGTGATTCATGACTGGGGTGAAGTCGTAACAAGGTAGCCCTAGGGGAACCTGGGGCTGGATCACCTCCTTATACGATTTAGAACTTATTTGTTCGTAGTGTCCACACAGATGATTGTTAGTTAGTTAAGCCACTGGCTTAGTTAATTAATATGCTCTTTAAAAATTTGGAAAAGCTGATAATAAAATTCGTATGAATAACATTGTTATTTGTACAGAGTTTTCAAAAGTAAAAAAGAATGATAGCAGTATCATTCAGTGCCATTTAATCACTCTTATGAGTCGATTGATTGGTATCTACTTTAGTATTCAATATTAACTTCTGGCGAAGTTAAACTGTCACAAAACAAAGACCCGTTTGGGTTGTATGGTTAAGTGACTAAGCGTACACGGTGGATGCCTTGGCAGTTGGAGGCGATGAAGGACGTATTAACTTGCGATAAGCCTAGTCAAGCTAGTAAAAAGCACTTGAGACTAGGATTTCCGAATGGGGAAACCCACCTGCTTGCAGGTATCGTTAACTGAATACATAGGTTAACGAGGCGAACGCGGAGAACTGAAACATCTAAGTACCCGTAGGAAAAGAAATCAACCGAGATTCCGAAAGTAGCGGCGAGCGAAATCGGAACAGCCCTTAAGCTTATTATGTGTTAATGGAAGGCTCTGGAAAGTGCCACGATACAGGGTGATAGTCCCGTACATGAAAAGACATTTTAAGTGAAATCGAGTAGGTCGGAGCACGTGAAACTTTGACTGAATATAGGTGGACCATCATCTAAGGCTAAATACTCCCAACTGACCGATAGTGAACCAGTACCGTGAGGGAAAGGCGAAAAGAACCCCTGTGAGGGGAGTGAAATAGAACCTGAAACCGTGTACGTACAAGCAGTAGGAGCAGACTTGTTCTGTGACTGCGTACCTTTTGTATAATGGGTCAGCGACTTATATTTTGTAGCGAGGTTAACCGATTAGGGTAGCCGTAGGGAAACCGAGTCTTAACTGGGCGAATAGTTGCAAGGTATAGACCCGAAACCCGGTGATCTAGCCATGGGCAGGTTGAAGGTTGAGTAACATCAACTGGAGGACCGAACCCACTAACGTTGAAAAGTTAGGGGATGACCTGTGGCTAGGAGTGAAAGGCTAATCAAACCGGGAGATAGCTGGTTCTCCCCGAAATCTATTTAGGTAGAGCCTCGGACGAATACTTACGGGGGTAGAGCACTGTTAAGGCTAGGGGGTCATCCCGACTTACCAACCCTTTGCAAACTCCGAATACCGTAAAGTAATATCCGGGAGACACACGGCGGGTGCTAACGTCCGTCGTGAAGAGGGAAACAACCCAGACCGCCAGCTAAGGTCCCAAAGTCATAGTTAAGTGGGAAACGATGTGGAAAGGCCCAGACAGCCAGGAGGTTGGCTTAGAAGCAGCCATCCTTTAAAGAAAGCGTAATAGCTCACTGGTCGAGTCGGTCTGCGCGGAAGATGTAACGGGGCTAAACTATGCACCGAAGCTGCGGATTCATACTTTGTATGAGTGGTAGGGGAGCGTTCTGTAAGCGGTTGAAGGTGTACCGGGAGGTATGCTGGACGTATCAGAAGTGCGAATGCTGACATGAGTAACGATAATGCGGGTGAAAAACCCGCACGCCGGAAGACCAAGGGTTCCTATCCCATGTTAATCAGGGTAGGGTAAGTCGACCCCTAAGGCGAGGCCGAAAGGCGTAGTCGATGGGAAACGGATTAATATTTCCGTACTTGGTATAATTGCGATGGGGGGACGGAGAAGGCTAAGCAAGCATGGCGATGGTTGTCCATGTGAAAGTGAGTAGGGCGTTTGTTTAGGTAAATCCGGACGAACATTAAACCTGAGACACGAGACGAGCTACTACGGTAGTGAAGTTGCTGATGCCATACTTCCAGGAAAAGCCTCTAAGCTTCAGATTATACCGAATCGTACCCCAAACCGACACAGGTGGTCAGGTAGAGAATACTAAGGCGCTTGAGAGAACTCGGGTGAAGGAACTAGGCAAAATCGTACCGTAACTTCGGGAGAAGGTACGCTCCTATCTGTGATGAGACTTGCTCTCTAAGCGGACGGGAGCCGCAGTGACCAGGTGGCTGGGACTGTTTATTAAAAACACAGCACTGTGCAAAATCGCAAGATGACGTATACGGTGTGACACCTGCCCGGTGCCGGAAGGTTAATTGATGGGGTTATCTTCGGAGAAGCTCTTGATCGAAGCCCCGGTAAACGGCGGCCGTAACTATAACGGTCCTAAGGTAGCGAAATTCCTTGTCGGGTAAGTTCCGACCTGCACGAATGGTGTAACCATGGCCACGCTGTCTCCACCCGAGACTCAGTGAAATTGAAATCGCAGTGAAGATGCTGTGTACCCGCGGCTAGACGGAAAGACCCCGTGAACCTTTACTACAGCTTGGCACTGAACATTGAACCTACATGTGTAGGATAGGTGGGAGACTTTGAAGATGAGACGCTAGTCTTGTTGGAGTCGTCCTTGAAATACCACCCTTGTAGTTTTGATGTTCTAACGTTGGCCCCTGAATCGGGGTTACGGACAGTGCCTGGTGGGTAGTTTGACTGGGGCGGTCTCCTCCCAAAGAGTAACGGAGGAGCACGAAGGTTGGCTAAGTACGGTCGGACATCGTACGGTTAGTGTAATGGTAGAAGCCAGCTTAACTGCGAGACAGACACGTCGAGCAGGTACGAAAGTAGGTCATAGTGATCCGGTGGTTCTGAATGGAAGGGCCATCGCTCAACGGATAAAAGGTACTCCGGGGATAACAGGCTGATACCGCCCAAGAGTTCATATCGACGGCGGTGTTTGGCACCTCGATGTCGGCTCATCACATCCTGGGGCTGAAGTCGGTCCCAAGGGTATGGCTGTTCGCCATTTAAAGTGGTACGCGAGCTGGGTTTAGAACGTCGTGAGACAGTTCGGTCCCTATCTGCCGTGGGCGTTTGAGAATTGAGAGGGGTTGCTCCTAGTACGAGAGGACCGGAGTGAACGAACCGCTGGTGTTCGGGTTGTCATGCCAATGGCATTGCCCGGTAGCTACGTTCGGAACTGATAAGCGCTGAAAGCATCTAAGCGCGAAGCAGGCCTCGAGATGAGTTCTCACTAGACTTTTAAAGTCTCTGAAGGGCCGTTGAAGACTACAACGTTGATAGGCAAGATGTGGAAGTGGTGTGAGCCATTAAGCTAACTTGTACTAATTACCCGTGAGGCTTAACCATACAACGCCAAACGCGTTTTGTGTGACAGTTAAGACAGAAGTTAATAACTAAAGTAGATATTACTGACAGAAAGACTTAAAAAATATTATCAGATATTTTCCAAATTCAGTTAGTGCGTAGAGATACGGATTAACGCCCAAATTTGCTTGGTGACAATAGCGTTTTGGACCCACCTGACTCCATGCCGAACTCAGTAGTGAAACAAAACAGCGCCGATGATAGTGTAGCATTTGCTATGTGAAAGTAGGACATTACCAGGCTTCAAATTGTAGAAAGCCCGACTAGCGATAGTCGGGCTTTTTTACGTCTGCAGAAAAGTAATATTCAACATTTTCTTCTCTAAAGCGTAGCGTCTCTTAAGCAAAGCGCCTCTTTGTGAAAAGTGTTTTGGCTATTCAATACACTGGCCTATGGTAGGCAACATTTCACTGTGACTCTCCACCGCGATGGGCACCATGACATTCTACTGCGTAGCGCACCGACTTCAAATTGTAGAAAGCCCGACTAGAAATAGTCGGGCTTTTTTACGTCTGCAGAAAAGTGACATTCAACATTTCCTTCTCTAAAGCGGAGCGTCTCCCAAACGAAGCGCCTCATTGTGAAGAGTGTTTTGGTTATCTAATACATTACCAGATGATGACGCAGAATTAGCTTTTTAGCGCAGGGTCCAGCGCCACTGCTATGAAGCCGTTACCCTACTCTAAATGAAAGAAAGTCCGACTCGAAAGAGTAGACTTTTATATGACTGTTAACCTTTAACAGTTTGGCTTGTGGTGTTGGAGTGTTCTATCTTATGTATTCGGTTATTTATTAAAGAAACTTAGTCGCTGGGGTAAAAATTAGAATCAAAAACGCCAACTCAAGGTTGGCGTTTTAATTATGAGGCTAAAGGTTATTTTTAAGCTTTAGGGCCTGCATTTTTAATATCGTCAGATACGTCGTATTTAGCAAAGTTTTCTGTAAAGTCAGCAGCCAATTTAGCTGCATATTCATTATATTTAGCCTTATCTTCCCACGTGTTAATAGGGTTAAGAAGGTTGCTATCAACACCAGGTACTGCAACTGGTACGTTTAAGTTCAATGCATCAATATGTTGAGTTTCAACACCGGCTAATTTACCTGACACTATAGCGTCAATTACAGCACGTGTAGTTGGTATATCAAAACGCTTGCCGATACCGTAAGGACCGCCAGTCCAGCCAGTATTCACTAGGTAAACTTTAGCGCCAAACTCACGTACACGTTTCATTAGAAGCTCAGCATAAACCCCTGCAGGACGTGGGAAGAATGGTGCGCCAAAACAGGTTGAGAATGTAGATTCTATATCGCTTGTTGAACCAATTTCGGTTGAACCTACTTTAGCAGTATACCCGCTTAGGAAGTGGTACGCAGCGGCTTCTTCACTCAGTACAGATACAGGAGGTAATACGCCACTCACATCACATGTTAAGAATACAACAGCTTTAGGCTCACCTGCGCGGTTTTCTACTTTACGCTTTTCAACATGTTCTAATGGATACGCAGCTCTGCTATTTTGGGTCAGACTTGTATCGTTAAAATCTGGCACACCTCTATCATCAAGCACAACATTTTCTAAGATAGTGCCAAAGCGGATTGCATCCCAAATAACAGGCTCATTCTTTTGTGAAAGGTCGATACATTTTGCGTAACAGCCGCCTTCGATGTTAAATACACTACCAGGTGCCCAGCCATGTTCGTCATCGCCGATTAGGAAGCGAGTTGGGTCAGCTGATAACGTTGTTTTACCAGTGCCAGATAAACCGAAGAATAATGCTGTGTCGCCAGCTTCACCAACGTTAGCCGAACAGTGCATTGGTAATACACCCTTAGCTGGTAATAAGAAGTTTTGAACTGAGAACATCGATTTCTTCATTTCACCGGCGTAGCGCATTCCCGCCAGTAATACTTTACGTTGTGCAAAGTTAATAATTACGGTGCCATCGCTGTTAGTGCCATCACGTTCTGGTTCACATACAAACGATGGTACGTTCATCACTTGCCATTGTGGTAAGTTTGAAGCGTTATAGTTTTTAGGTTCAATAAACATGTTTTTGGCAAAAATGTGATGCCATGCAGTTTCTGTTGTGACAACTACAGGTAAATAATGCTCTGGGTCAGCGCCAACTTCTAGGTGAGAGGTGAAGTGGTCATTACTTTGCACATGTGCTTCTACGCGTGCCCATAAAGCATCAAATTTGTCAGCATCGAAAGGACGGTTTACATTGCCCCATTGAATTTCATTTTGTGTTGTAGCTTCTTGTACAATAAAACGATCTCGAGGTGAACGGCCTGTTCGTTTTCCTGTAATGGCTACGAAAGCACCATTTGCGGCTAAAGTTCCTTCGCCACGGCGGATCGCATGCTCGACAAGTTCAGCTGCGGTTAAATCGACAAAACGTGTAGCGCTTGTAATCATGTTTATACCTAACTATGTATGAGAGTTTGAACGGGATAGCTCTGGGTAAATAGTGCCCTTCAGCTGTAATGATAGTAACAGAAGGTTTTCAGATATTCGAGCCTGTAAAGCCCTTAAAAACATATATATTTGCAAAAAAACATGAATAATTTCAATGATACCGGTGTCATTAAATGTCACTTTTTATGACACCGGTATCATCTTTTTATAATATAAAACCGCATATTTTGCGGCTTTATATAGGAAGATGAGCTGAGATGGAGTTTTTAGTTGAAAATACTCTTAATGTCTTGCTCATTAAACGTATATTCTTTTAAGCAGTAATGACAGTTGATATTAACACTGCCGTTTTCTGCTACATCATCGAGTAGTTCTTGTTGTCCTACATTAACTAATGCGGTGATTGTTTTGTCGCGACTACAGCCACATTTGAAACGTATGCTTTGTGGTTCAAAAACACGTGGATTATCTTCATGGTACAAACGAGTTAAGATTGTATTTGCATCAAGATTTAATAACTCTTCATCTTTTATCGTATTGCTGAGTGCTTCTAGGTGGGTGAAGTCTTCAATTGACTTCTGTTTATCAACAGGCAGTACCTGTAAAAATAAACCACATGCCTTTGCACTGCCTTCGGTTGTATTGGTTGCAAACCATAAACGAGTTTTTAACTGCTCTGATTGCTCAAAGTAACTTTCAATACACTCACTTAGAGTGTCATGCTCTAGAGGGACTATACCTTGGTAGCGCTCACCTTTATCTGGCGTAATAGTAATAACCATATAGCCATTACCGATTAGTTCTTTGACAGTACTGCCTGTCACTTCATTTTGTAGACGAGCAATACCACGCATATTTTGCTTATCATCACCATTTATTACTGCATATTTAACGGGTCCGTCACCTTGCAATTGCACGGCTATTTCACCTTCAAATTTTAATGTAGCTGTCAGTAAGCAAGTAGCGACCAATAGCTCACCTAGTAAAGCTTTTACAGGTGTAGGGTAGTTATGGTTGGCAATCATTTCATTGTAGGCACTCTCAATTTGAACGAGTTCGCCACGAACATCTAGTTCGTTGAATAAATAACGGTGAAGTAAATCTTGTTGCATGAGCGGCTATACCTAACTTGATTTCATTTTTAAAAGTTCGCGTCTTTGCTTTTTATCGGGTTTTTTATCCGGATGAGGAGCAAAAAAGCTATTATTTTTACGTGCGATGCTGTTTTCTTCGCGTTTGGCGATACTAGCATCAGATTCTTGGTACAAGGTCTGAGCAATGGGGGCGCTTTGTCGTTTTTCAAGCACCTTAGTTATGGTTACGATTTTTTCATCTACGCCTTGAGCGAGTTTCACTACCGCACCAACCTCGACTATTTTACTCGCCTTTGTTCGCTGTCCATTATAATGCACTTTACCGCCTTGTACCATTTCCCTTGCTATCGCACGTGTTTTATAAAAACGTGCTGCCCATAACCATTTATCTAATCGAACTTTTAAGTTATCTACGAGGTCAGAGTCTTTATTACTATTGCTTTTTTTACTCATAACGCATTTGTACCTGCAGTAATTTGTTATCTAAAATTTACCACGAAATCTATCTAGGATGAAGGTATTACAGTGGGCGTTTGTTTTTTGTTCAAGTAAATAGAAGTTATTCATTCTGTTTACAAAGTTTAATATTAGTGTGCTTGTTGAATGAAAAATGAAAGGGTACTATGGGGTCGCGCTTACGCAGTAAATTAAAAAAAGAACACTATTTATGGAACAGCAAATCCAACAGTTAAAACACATTTTAACTCGATTACCGCATGCTAAATTAAGTGCGTTAGTCACGCTATTAGTTGTTGTTTACCTTGCATTTTTATTATCAAAATTGGTTTGGCTTTTATGGCCTCAACCTCAGGTATCTTTACTTAGTCCTACTCAGTTTGCCACACAGTCATCGGGAACAAGTAATAATTCTGCGCAACGCATTGTTGAGCAGTTTTTGTTTGGTAAAAAAACGGTAACAAACAGCGCTAATACTGCAAAACAATCACAAATTATTAATGATGCCCCTGAAACACGTTTAAGTATTAACTTAACAGGTATAGTAGCTGTAAGTAATGATGATAAAGCAGGCGTTGCAATTATTGAATCACAGGGCAAGCAGGTTAGTTACCTTGTAGATGAAGTTGTATCTGGGACGCGCGCAAAAGTAGCGCAAATACTTCCTGACCGTGTCATTTTAAGTGTAAATGCTCGTTTTGAAACGCTAATGCTTGATGGACTCGATTTCACCAAAACAGTCTCTATGCCGGTGCTCGCTGCAAAAGATGAGCAAGAAATGGGGCCGCAACGATTAGAAGAAAGTGAAGAACTAATAAATGCGACTGCAGACCCAGAAGTAAAAGAAGCCATTATAGAAACACGTGAAGAATTATTAGAAGAACCCGGTAAGCTTTTTGATTACATACGTGTATCTCAAGCAATGAGTGAAGGCGAACTCATTGGTTATCGCTTAAGTCCGGGAAAAGAGCCTGCACTATTTAAGCAAATGGGATTAAAAAATAACGATCTAGCTGTTTCTATTAACGGCTATCAACTAACAGATTTAAAACAGGCCATGTCAGCCATTAATGAGCTGCGCAATAGCACCGATGCTACTATCACTATTGAGCGTGATGGTGAGCAAATAGATGTGCAATTTAGCCTGCAATAACTTAGCTTTGGAGTTTTAACATAATGGTTCAGGTGCTACACCTCACAAAAATTAAAAAAGGGTTAGCTAAGTACGCAGCACTTTTTTTGGCGGCAAGTATATCTTTGTCTGTTTCTGCAGTTGAATATGCAGCAAATTTTAAGGGTACTGATATCAACGAGTTTATTAATATTGTTGGTAAAAACCTTAATAAAACGGTGATTATAGATCCCAACGTGCGTGGCAAAGTAAATGTACGTAGCTATGAGTTAATGGATGAAGATCTTTACTATCAATTCTTTTTAAATGTATTAGAAGTTTACGGCTATTCAGCTGTTGAAATGGATAATGGCATTATTAAAGTAGAAAAAAGTTCTGACGCCAAAAAGTCGAATGTGCCACTAATTACTGAAAACAGTTCTGCATCGGGCGATATGATGATCACCCGTGTAGTGCGCGTAAAAAATGTAAGCGTGCAAGAGCTCGGACCATTAGTTCGTCAATTTAGCGATCAAAAAGATGGTGGCCATGTTGCTAACTTTAATGCTGCAAACGTAATGATGTTGACTGGCCATGCTGCATCAGTAAACCGCTTAGTGGAAATTATTCGCTCAGTTGATCAAGCCGGTGATAAGCGTGTTGATATTGTAAAGCTTAAATACGCAACGGCTGATGACGTAGTCTCTGTAGTAGAAAATATTTATAAAGATAGTGGCAAAGGAAGCGTACCAGAATTTTTGATTCCTAAAGTCGTAGCCGACGGCCGTACCAATAGCGTAATTGTAAGTGGTGAAGGGCAAGCCCGCACACGTGCAATCGAGCTAATTAAGCGTCTTGATGGTGAGCTTGAAAGCCAAGGCAACACTAAAGTATTTTATTTAAACTATGCCAAATCGGAGGACTTAGTTAAGGTTCTTCAGGGTGTAAGTAAGTCGTTAACCGAGGAAGCTCAAGGTAGCGCAACTAAAACGCGTTCGCGTAGTAACAACGAAACAAGCATTGAGGCACACCCAGAGTCAAACTCACTAATAATTACTGCACAGCCAGATACTATGCGTTCATTAGAATCAGTTATTGAGCGATTAGATATTCGTCGCGCACAAGTATTAGTTGAAGCAATAATTATTGAAGTAATGGAAGGTGATGGCGTTAATTTAGGCTTGCAGTGGATTTCAGAGCAAGGTGGCATGCTGCAGTTTAATAATGGCACAACGGTACCTGTTGGGTCGTTAGCTGTTGCAGCAGAGCAAGCTGCAGATCAAACAGTAACTAAAACAATTATAGGTACAGAGTCAGGCACGGTTACACCTTACACAGAAACAACGGAAGGTGATTACGGACCGCTTGCATCATTACTTAGTGGTATTAATGGCTTAGCACTGGGCGTTATAAAAAATGACTGGGGCGCAATTATTCAGGCAGTAGCAACTGATACCAATTCAAATATTTTGGCCACGCCTTCAATTACCACCATGGATAACGAAGAAGCCTCTATTTTAGTGGGGCAAGAAGTACCCATTATTACCGGATCTCAAACAGGCACTAACAATAGCAATCCATTTCAAACGGTTGAGCGTCAAGAAGTAGGTATTAAACTTATTGTAACGCCACAAATTAACGATGGCTCAGCGGTACAGCTTACCATTGAGCAAGAAGTATCAAGCGTAAGCGGTGCAACCGCGGTTGATATTTCAGTAAATAAACGTGCTATTAAAACAACGGTTATTGCTGATGATGGTGGTATGGTTGTTTTAGGTGGTTTAATAGATGAAGACGTTCAAGAAAGTGTGTCTAAAGTTCCATTATTAGGTGATATTCCTGTTTTAGGGCACCTATTTAGGTCAACAAACACGACTCGCCGTAAGCGTAACTTAATTGTATTTATCCGCCCAACGATCATCCGTGATGGGGTGAGCATGAATAAGTTAAGTTTTAACAAGTATAACTTTATTCGTGGTGAGCAAACTAAGCAGCAAGAAGATGGTATTGATTTAATGCCAATGACCGATACCCCTGTATTACCAGAGTGGAATGATGAGTTAGTACTTCCGCCAACCTATGAAGAGCATTTACGTAAACAAAATGCACAAGAGCGTAAAGATGACTAATGCGATACAAGAGATAAACCAAGACGTGGTTCATCCTAATACGCATAGTGCAGATGAACCCTTAGCTGATGACGTACTCGTTGAGTTGCCAGCAAAACGTTTACCATTTTCGTACGCGCGACGTGCAGGTGTTTTGCTTAGTGAATATCAAGGCCAAACTACCGTGTACTTTCGTGGTGAGCTTGATTTAGATGTATTACTAGAAGTTCGCCGAGTCGCAGGTCATGGCTTTAAATTAGAGCAGCTTGAAGATGACAAGTTTGAATTGTTGCTAGAGTCATCTTACCAACGCGATAGCTCTGAAACTCAGCAAATGATGGAAGATATTGGCAACGAAGTTGATCTATTTTCTTTAGCTGATGAGCTCCCGCAAACTGAAGATTTATTAGCTGGTGATGACGATGCGCCTATTATAAAGCTCATTAATGCCATGCTTAGCGAGGCTATTAAAGAGGGGGCGTCAGATATTCATATTGAAACGTTCGAGCAAGAACTTGTTATTCGTTTCAGGGTTGATGGAGTTTTAAAAGAAGTACTAAAGCCAAATCGGAAACTTGCCTCATTGCTTGTATCGCGTATTAAGGTAATGGCAAAACTCGATATAGCTGAAAAACGTATTCCGCAAGATGGTCGAATTAGCTTGCGTATTGCAGGACGTGCAGTAGATGTGCGTGTATCAACCATGCCGTCGAGCTTTGGAGAGCGAGTAGTATTGCGTTTACTTGATAAGAACAATGCTCGCCTAAACCTAGAAGATTTAGGTATGACTCCAAAAAACCGTGAGTTGTTTGCTGACTTAATTAGCAAGCCGCACGGTATTATTTTGGTAACAGGGCCAACGGGTTCTGGTAAAAGTACCACCTTGTATGCAGGTATGAGCCAAATAAATTCTCGCGATCGAAATATTCTGACTGTAGAAGATCCTATTGAGTACGAGATCCCTGGTATTGGTCAAACGCAAGTAAATACAAAAGTAGATATGACGTTTGCAAGAGGGTTACGTGCTATTTTGCGTCAAGATCCCGATGTGGTAATGGTGGGTGAAATACGAGATCTTGAAACTGCACAAATAGGGGTTCAAGCATCACTTACCGGTCACTTAGTTATGTCTACACTGCATACAAATACGGCATCTGGTGCTATTACTCGAATGGAAGACATGGGCGTTGAACCGTTTTTGCTTTCTTCATCGCTATTAGGTGTTTTATCTCAGCGCTTAGTACGTACCTTGTGTAACAGCTGTAAAGAAGGGCATGTGGCAGACGAACGTGAATGTCAGCTTTTAGGTGTACCATTTGAGAACAAGCCAACGATTTACCGTGCAATAGGCTGTGAAGAATGTAACTTTAATGGTTACAAAGGCCGTACTGGTATACACGAGTTACTTGTTGTAGATGAAACAATACGAGAAATGATCCACAACGGTAAAGGCGAGCAAAGTGTAGAAAAATACATTCGCACTCATAGCCCAAGTATTCGCCAAGATGGTTGCAGCCGTGTGCTTGCAGGAAAAACCACGCTTGAAGAAGTGCTGCGTGTTACCCGTGAGGAAGGCTAATAATGGCTGCGTTTGAATATCGGGCATTAGATGGCCGCGGCAAAGAAAAAAAAGGTATTTTAGAGGCCGACACCGCCAAGCAAGTTCGTCAGCTTCTGCGCGATAAAAGCTTAACCCCTTTAGAGGTTGTGCCTGCGGCTCAGAGTGATAAACAGGTAAAGGGGGAGAAAGCACCTTTATTTGGTAGCCTTTTTAAACCAAGTATTTCTACATCTGAACTTGCGCTCATAACACGCCAGTTAGCAACGTTAATTCAGTCAGCATTACCAGTTGAAGGTGCGGTAATGGCGGTGGCTGAGCAGTGTGAAAAACCACGTTTAAAACGTATGTTAATGTCGGTTCGTTCAAAAGTTGTTGAAGGCTATACCCTTGCTGATGGTATGAGTGAGTTTCCCCATGTGTTTGACGACTTATATCGTTCAATGGTGGCTGCGGGTGAAAAGTCAGGGCATCTTGACCAAGTACTTAATCGCTTAGCCGATTACACCGAGCAGCGTCAGCATATGCGTAGTCAAATAACACAGGCTATGGTTTACCCAACTATTTTAGTTATTTTTGCCATTGGTATAGTGTCGGTTTTATTAGGTACTGTTGTTCCTAAAATACTAAAAACCTTTGAAAAAACTAAACAAGTATTACCTTGGACCACCGAGTGGGTAATGGCTGGGAGTCATTTTGTACAAAATTACTGGTTTATTAGCCTACTAGCCATCACCGGCATTGCGATTGGCATTAAGTACGCATTAAAAAAACCACAAGTGCGCTTTTGGTGGGACGACCGTGTGCTGCACATGCCGGGTATTGGTAAGGTGGCTCGTGGTATTAATACCGCTCGCTTTGCTCGTACGTTAAGTATTTTGTCTTCAAGTTCTGTTCCACTACTTGAAGGAATGCGGATTTCTGGCGATGTACTCGTAAACGAAAAAATCAAGAAGTCGGTAGCCGACGCAGCTGACAGAGTAAGCGAAGGTGCAAGCCTTAGAGCGGCTTTGCAGCAAACTAAATTATTCCCGCCGATGATGCTACATATGATCGCCAGTGGTGAAAAATCAGGTGAGCTAGAGCAAATGCTAGAGCGTGCAGCGAATAACCAAGACCGTGAATTTGAAAGCATGGTAAACGTATCGCTTAAGTTATTAGAGCCTGCAATGATTGCATCTATGGCTGTTATCGTTTTATTTATTGTTATGGCCATTTTGCAGCCTATTATGGCAATGAACAAAGCAGTTGGGCTCTAAATTTAAATAGTTTTTATATATTAATGGTTTTACCTAAACCATTTTTGCTTAGTGTTTTTAGAATAATGAGGTAATTACGTGAACAAACAATCAGGTTTTTCTTTACTAGAAGTAATGGTGGTACTGGTTATCATCGGGATGATTATGTCTATTGTTGCGCCAAATATTATGGGCCAACAAGAAGAGGCCGCTATTGATAAAGCGCATTTAGATATTCAGCAGCTTGAAGATGCGATGAGCTTATACAAGCTTAAAAATAAAAGTTACCCAAGCACAGAGCAAGGTCTTGAAGCGTTAGTGACTAAAACGTCTATTGAGCCTGTTCCAAAGCGTTTTCCTGATGGCGGCTTTATCAGCGAATTACCAGAAGATCCATGGGGTAATACATACTTATTAATAAGCCCAGGTGAAATTGGTAAATTTGATATTTTCTCTATGGGACCAGACGGTGAAGTCGGTACCGACGACGACATTGGTAACTGGGATGAAGAAAAGCAGTAATGAGTCAGTCTACTGAGCTTAACCTAAATGTACTTTTTGAAGACTTACTATGAACGTAGGTCTTCAATCAATGCACAAGAAAAAGGGCTTTAGCTTAATCGAGATTTTAGTTGTATTAGTGGTTATCGCTTTTGCAACAAAAATGGTGGTATACAGCTTAGATGGCGGCGCTGAAGATGAGTTAGATGCTCAAGCGCTTAGGTTGCATACCACCATTAATATGGCGTCAGAATTTGCAATTTTAAATCAGGTAGAGCTTGGCTTACTCGTTGAAAAAAATACCCTAGAATACTTAGTATTTGATGGAGAAAAATGGGTAACCTTTGACAGAGAAGAGTTATTTAAACCCATAGAGTTGGAGCCACGCCTAAAGCTTACCCTCAACTTAGAAGACCTTGCATGGGCTCAAGATAATCTACTTGAACAGTCTAATTGGCGAGAGCTTATGAGTGGTGGTGAAGACGATAGCTTACTCGAACTTAAAAAGCTTAAAATACCTCAAGTACTTATTTTATCGTCGGGCGAAGTAAGCGCATTTCAGTTAATTCTTGAGCTAAAAGATCAAAGTGACCCTGTTTACTTTATTGAGGGTGAATTTACAGCACCAGTAAATTTAAGAAGAGAGCCAGAGTAATGACATTAAGTAAAGGCTTTACCTTGTTAGAAGTACTTGTTGCTTTGAGTATTTGTGCAATGGCAGGTATTGCAGCAATGCAAGCCACTGGCGAGCATATTCATCACCTAACAACAATTGAAGAACAAACATATGCCTCCTGGGTTGCTGAAAATGTCATTATCGAACAACGGGTAAAAGGCGAACAATGGCAAGGTAAAAATAACTTACGTGGTAGTGAGGTTATGGGGGGTGTTGAATGGTTTTGGCAGCAAGAGGTTGTGCCCACTGCAGATAAAAGCTTTGTTAAATTAACCATAAATGTATTTATCGATGAAAAGTACGAACAGTCAGTCTATGAGCTTTCAACGTATTTAAATAAAGGTAAAAAGTAAGTGAAGCAGCGCGGATTTACATTACTTGAAGTAATGGTTGCTTTGGGGATTTTAGCTTTTGTTGTTATTTCTACGCACCAAATACTAGACAGCACAACTAAAGCAAAAGACGCATCGGACGAAAAAATAGCGGAACTTAATGGCTTACAAACCACGTTTAGACTTATGGACCAAGACTTTAGCCAAATGACTAAACGTGCAGTTAGAAACGAGTCTGGTGACGTACAAGAATATTATTTATTAGCAGGGCGTTATGTGCTTGAAAGCCAATATGACGGCATTGCATTTGTAAGAGACGGTTGGATAAACCCAATAAATTTATTGCCTAGGTCAGAGCTGCAGGCTGTTGGATATAGGGTCATAGATGATAATCTTGAGCGTGTGTATCGCGTGTACGTTGATCAGCTTGATAATATGGAGCCACGTGTACAGCAGGTATTAGAAAACGTCGAAGAGCTTAAGTTTGAATTTTTAGACAGTGACAATAAGTGGCAAGAACAATGGGAAGTAAAAGCATTGCCTAAAGCGGTTGCGGTTACTTTACAACAAATAGAGGCCGAACCTATTCGTCGTGTATTTTTAGTTCCTGGGCAAGGAAGTAGAAGTAATGGGTAGGCAGTCTTCGCGCGGAGCAGCGCTGGTTATTGTGTTATTTATTGTTGCATTAGCTGCTATTTTAGCCGTAGAAATGAGTGCTAATTTAATGGTGCAAGTGCAAAAAAGTACTAATTTACAAGGTCACCAACAAGCAAAATGGTATGCTTACGGTGCTGAAGAGTTAGCTATTAAAGGGCTCATTCAAAGCAAGAAAGATGACCCAGATAAAACAACGCTTGATCAAGTATGGGCAACACAAGGTAACGCAGCATACCCAGTTGATAACGGCACATTAAGTGGTTCAATTACTGACTTGCAATCATGTTTAAATTTAAACGCCATAGCGAATGAACCCGATACAAATAGCGCTGATAAAACAAACCCTGCACACAAAGCACTGTTTGCCTTACTTGAAAATATAGAAGATTTACCAGCGGATGAATCGGAAGAAGCAATGGCTGATAGCGTGTTCGACTGGCTGGATGAAAATAGCATAACCTATCGCTCAGGTGCTGAAGAGGGAGAGTACTTATCTCGTAAATTTCCGTATATGACTGCTAATAGTTTATTTGCATCTCCATCGGAACTTCGCTTGGTAAAAGGCTTTAACCCGCTAGTAATGGAAAAAGTACTGCCTTATGTGTGTGTTATTCCGGGGAGCACTCAGCTTTTAATTAACATTAATACAATAGCACCAGAACAGGCTTTACTACTAAGCGCGCTGATGGATAATTTAAGTTTGTCGGCTGCAGAGGCTGTTATTGCTGCAAGGCCACAAACAGGTTTTGATTCTTTAGAAGAATTTTTTGAACAAGTACAGCAACAAGGCGGTACAAACACTGAATCAGTGAAAGACTTATTTAGTATTAAAAGCGAATATTTTAAATTACAAACGCAGGCAAACTTTGTAGATCTGCGTTTTTCGATGACCACCTTACTGCACGCCAAAGACGGCGAAGTAACGATACTGGCGCGAAAATTTGGAGGCGTACAGTGACAGAAATATTGTTGATCCGTACGGGTCAAACCCAACAAGAACGATTAAATTGGCTTGTATATTCACCACAAGAACAAGAAATAATAGCCAGTGGTGAGCTATCAAGCGCAGGCAATTTGAATGAATTAAGTGAAAAAGCAGCCAACAGGGAAGTGGTTGTTTTATTGCCGAGCGATCAAGTGCAATTAAAAACGGTAACACTACCCACAAAGTGGAATCGCAAATTAGAGCAAGCACTCCCTTACATGCTTGAAGAAGATATAGCCTGCGATGTAGACGATTTGTATATAGCTATAGGCGAAGCAACTATGGTTGGTGAGCAGCATGCTATTCAGGTTGCTATGACTGACCGCGAATGGTTTGAGCAATGGCTCGCGTTGTTTGTGGAACATGAGCTGCCTGTTTATAAAATATTACCTGATGCACTGTTGTTACCCTCTGTAGGTGAGGGAGAGGCTAGTGCTATAGAGCTCAATCAGCAGTGGCTGTTTAAGCAAGGGGCATGGCATATTAGTGCGGTTGAATTAAGCTGGTTGTCAGGTTACTTGACTGCGTTAGGTAATCCTGAGGTTAAACACTTTAGCCCAGCGGAAGACTTCCCAGAGGGGACGAATTTACAAGCGCAAACAAGTCAGTACGATCTCCCGTTAGCTTTATTTGCTAAGCAATTAAATAACGTTAAATTCAACCTTCGCCAAGGTGTTTACCAGCTTAAAAAGAAAAGCGCGCTCTGGTGGGGTTACTGGAAAGGCGCGGCAATTTTTACAGCCGTCGCATTGGGCTCTACTTTAGTTATAAAGGCAATTGAGTTGCAACAGCTTAATTCTCAGGTCGATATAGTAAAAAACCAAGTAGTTGAGCGATACCAGACAGCATTCCCCGGATCTAAAGTGCATCCTAATTTGATAAAAAATCAGATTAAAGGCGCATTAGATAGAATAGAAGGCTCTGATGAATCCGGTTTTTTAGAGCTGACGACTAATTTGGTTGATGTATTTTCACAAGTGAATGAGTTCACACCAGAAACGTTACGTTACGACAAACGAAGAAACGAGTTACGTATTCGCGCCCGTGCTAAAGACTTTCAAACCTTTGGTAAAGTAAAAACCATACTCGAAAAGCAAGGCTTAACGGTAGAGCAAGGGTCTTTAAATAACGATGGTGATTTTGTGGTAGGTGAGATTAAATTGCGAGGTGCTGCATGAAAGCACAAGCGATAAAATACTGGCGTTCTTTAAAAGAACAAGAGCAGCAACTTATTATGGTTGCTGGTGGTATATTTGTTATTTTTATTCTTGTGATGGGGATATTCAGGCCGTTAAATAACGCCATAACAAAAGCGGAACAATCGAAAATTAAGCAACAGGCTTTGCTCGTGTGGGTTGACGAAAGCATAGTAAAGCTAAAAGCAGCGGGTAATACGCGTGTTGCGAGTAGTCAAAATCTAAGCCAAGTGGTTAACTCTACCCGCAGTCGCTATCAAATCAATATTAGTAAAATGCAGCCTAGTGATGGTTCGCTGCGTTTAACGCTCGACTCAGTAGAGTTTAATAAACTAGTAGAATGGCTCGATGAATTAGTGAATCAGCATGGTTTAAAAATCGAAAACTTAGATTTAAGTCGCGACGATAAATCGGGTTATGTAAGAGTAAGCCGTTTGGTATTAGAGAATTAATAAATGAAAAGAATAATTATATTATCGGCTGTCTTTTTAATTAGTTTTATTGTGTTTTGTATTATTAAATTACCCGCTGCTATCGCGCTTGATTTAGCAAAACCTCATTTTCCTAAGCAGTTAGAAGTAGGGCAGGCGGTAGGCACTGTATGGCAAGGCCAATTAATGCAAGTTCGTTTTGATGGCGAGCAGTTAAACAATGTGCGCTGGGATATCGCCGGTTGGGCATTATTTACTGGCAATTTAAATACTAATATAAAGTTTGGAAATGCTCGCGAACGCACCGATATATCGGGATATGCAACCGTCAGTTATGGATTGTTTAATCATACTTTAAAAGTAACAGATGGTTTAGTTCGCTCAACGGTAGAGCGAGCTATGCAACGAGTTCAGTTACCATTACCTGTTACAGCAAAGGGGCGTGTAATACTTGAGCTAGATGAATACACCTCTGGTGCTCCTTACTGTGAATCATTAATCGGTGAAATAGCGAGCCCAAATATCGACGTGCAAGGCTTAAATGGTTGGTTTAATATAGGGCCTCTGGCTGGCAAGTTAAGCTGTAAGTCGGGCGATGTGGCAATATTAATCGACCCTGATAACACCCTCGGGCTTGAAGCCGATGCCACTCTTAAAGCTAACTTTGACTTTAGCGTAGCAGGGTATGTAAAACCAGATACTAGCTTACCAAAAGATGTTCACGATGCGGTTAAGTTTTTAGGCCGACCAGATAGCCAAGGTCGTTACCCGCTCAATTTTTAATGTTTTGATATAAAGAGTTTTAATGCAACTACCGCAATTCACTGAGCTGCATGCTAAGCAGCTCAGCACATTTCTAAATACCCAACCTCAAGCCATGACCTTTGAACAAAGCCAAGGTTATTTGTTTGGCGTTATATGTTCACCCGACCCTCTTGATGTGCACGAATGGGTTGATGTGATACTCAATAATTCAGCAAACGAATTAGATGAAGAAACGCTATTTTTATTTATGGCGTTTTACCATCAAATAAGTGAACAGGTTTTTGAAGTAGGTTATAAACTGCCACCACAGTACGACAGTGCATTTTGCTCGCAGTGGAGCCAAGGCTTTTTAACAGCAAGTAATGCTTACACGCAAAAGCTATTAGCAGCAACGAAGTTAGATGCACAGTACAAAGAGGCCTTAGAAACCGCACAAGCAACCCTCAGCTTTTTTGCATTAGATACACAGCTTATCTCTCAAATAGCATCACAAAATTCAATGAATACATTGCAGTTGTGTGAGCAACAATATGACCTTATGGGGGATTTTGCACTTGGTTTTGCAGAGCTAGTAGAAATAGTGGCGCTCAATAGTGGTTTGTATAACGATGATGGCTGGGACGAGTAGTTAGCGTTAAACTTTTTAATAATGGCGCTTTAATTAATATCAAGCGCCAAGATCTAAAATAATATCTGTGCAGCCTTGCTTGCACTTCACCACGCCTTTTCCCACTTCGCTGGTGGCTAAATCGAGTGTGAGTACCGTATTACATTTTTCGCATTTTAGCGTTTTACCTTGTGCTAACTGTTTAAGCATATTACGTTGCTTGTGAAACGAATCACTGGTTTTTTTGTTTAAATTAGAAAAGTCCATTATTTAGCCCGTTTTTGCTCGAGTGATTCAGACACTATTTTACACACTTTATTTAAGCGTTCAGCGTAGAAGTATAGGTTTAAGTCGCGTTCACGACAGTAGCGCAAATTAAATAGCTGAACTGCGTCATCAGTGGTGAATGTTTTTTCTACGTATTCTTTTTCTGAGCTTGAAAGTGTTAGCTCATGACTAATTCTGTTTTTTGCTAAATTAGCAGCAGGGCTTCTATTTACTTTACTTGCATCACTTAAAAAGCCAATACCTTCGCCTAATAGCTTTTCGCGTGGTTCTTTTACAAGTGGATGATCAATGGTAAAAAACGCAAGGATCACAATTATCAAAATAATAAACTTCTTCATGGATACGTAAACCTTGATCTAAATAGGGTTGAATTATCAAGCAGTGTAATAAACTGCCTTTTAAAAGCAAGTAACTGAGATGAATAAATTAGTTGTAATCTATACCAGTAATTTTAGCCAATATTGATATAATAACTGACAAAAGTTAGATATTTCTGAAATATCTGAAAGTATTTAATTTATGATTCATTAAACAAGTCTTACTTAGCAAGTTACTTGCTACACTATGAGTATAGAGCATTTGATTAGTGCTCAGCTTTTATTTTCCAAGCGGTGTTGAGGAACTTCGATGGACAAACAGATTAAAGTAAAAAACATTCCTGTTGAGGTAAAAATTCAAAAGCCGGATTTAAGCCGTCAAGATGATAGATTTAACCCCCGTAACCGCATTTATGTGAGAGCCGTAAAAGGTCTTCACCAATTACTAAGACAGCGCATTGGTTTTTTAGGCATGCTCGTATTTATGGTTTTGCCATGGATAAACTTTAACGGCCAGCAAGCCGTGCTATTTGATTTAATAGCACAAAAATACAATATTTTTGGTCTAACTTTATGGCCTCAAGACTTCACCATACTGGCGTTTATATTCATGCTGGCGGCTTTTGCGCTGTTTTTGGTAACTACATTTTATGGACGAGTCTGGTGCGGATATACTTGTCCTCAAACGGTCTGGACCTTCATTTTTATCTGGTTTGAAGAAAAACTTGAAGGGACAGCAAATCAACGTAAAAAGCTCGATCAACGGCCTATGGACTTTGACAAGTTCTGGCGAAAAACAGCTAAGCATTCCAGCTGGGTGTTGTTTTCTTTGTATACTTCTATTTCGTTTGTTGGTTACTTCACACCGATAAGAGAGCTACTCCCTGATTTTATAACCTTTAATGTTGGCGGTTATGCACTAGTGAGCATTTTAGTATTTGCTGTGTGTACATATGGCAACGCAGGCTGGATGCGTGAAATTATGTGTTTGCATATCTGTCCCTACTCACGTTTTCAGTCGGCAATGTTTGACAAAGATACCTACACAGTAACCTATGATGAAAGCCGAGGTGAAAGCCGGGGCCCTCGCTCACGTAAGGTTGCCCACGCTGATTTAGAAATAGGTGACTGTATTGACTGTAACCTATGTGTACAAGTCTGCCCAACAGGCATTGATATAAGAAACGGTTTGCAGGCTGAGTGTATAAATTGTGGTGCGTGTATTGATGCGTGTGACGGCGTAATGGATAAAATGGAGTACCCGCGAGGGTTAATTTCGTATACCACAGAACGTAATCTTGAGACGCCAGAAAATAAAACCAATCCTCTACGAGCCAAAATTATTGGGTATACGGTCATACTAGTGTTGCTAACAGGCGCGCTTGTTGCAAATATTGCACTGCGTAAACCAATGGACTTTGATATTATTCGTGATCGAAATCAGCTATATCGTGTCGACTTTAATGGCTTGGTTGAAAACACATATACCTTAAAGGTCATCAATAAGGCGCAATATGAGCAAACCTTTAACATTAAAGTGGCGGGGCTAGAAAACTTTAAATACATAGGTAAACAAGTATTTACTGTTCAAGCAGGTCAATCGCATAATGTGCCATTATCACTCGTTATGGACCCTTATGACTTAAAAGCGCCTATAACAGAGTTTAATTTTGTATTGTCGCCAGTTAATGAACCGGATGAAACAATTTCGCAATCGAGCAACTTTTTTAGAGCGCGATAGCCGTACTTTCTAATTCGGTAAATATAGCAATAACAAAAGCGGGTTCAACCCGCTTTTCATTTATATAAGAAGAGCATGAGCAAATTTAGCTTTATAGATTTAACCCCAGATTTAATACTTGATGCGATAGAAACCATAGGTATTTATCCCGAGTCTGGGTTACTAGCGCTTAACAGTTATGAAAATAGAGTTTATCAATTTAAAGCCGAAGACGGTCTGCGTTACGTAGTAAAGTTTTATCGTCCCGAGCGTTGGAGTAAAGCACAAATTCAAGAGGAGCACGATTTTGCTTTTGAGCTTGCTGACGCTGAAGTACCCGTTGTAGCCCCTGTTTTACATAATGGACAAAGCTTGTTTGAACACCAGGGCTATATGTTTGTGGTATTCCCAAGTGTGGGTGGGCGGTTATTTGAAGTAGATAATTTAGATCAGCTTGATGTTATGGGACGTTTAATTGGTCGAATGCACCAAGTAGCTAAAACCAAACCCTTTACTTACAGACCAACAATAAGCTGTGAAGAATACTTGCATACAGCTAAAGTTCATCTTCAAAAAAGTAACTTGGTGCCAATGGGATTAAGCACTGCTTTTTATACTATTTTAGATTTGGTAATTGAGCAGACACAAAAGCAGTATCAAGATACAAATAGTATTCGCTTACATGGCGATTGCCATGCAGGCAATATATTATGGGCTGGCGATGCGCTAATGTTCGTGGATTTAGACGATAGTCGTCAAGGGCCTGCTATTCAAGATCTATGGATGATGCTCAGTGGCGACAGACCAACGCAACTGTTACAGTTAGACACTTTGGTGGGAGCGTATGAAGAATTTTGTGATTTTGACCACGCTCAACTCAAATTAATTGAACCGCTGCGAGCAATGCGTATTATTCACTACATGGGATGGGTGGCAAAAAGGTGGAGCGATCCAGCTTTTGTGCGGAACTTTTCATGGTTTGCTGATGACAAATACTGGGAGCAACAAATTTTAGCGCTTAAAGAACAACTTGCTGCACTGCAAGAACCGCCGTTAAAGTTATTGCCGTAAATTATTTTTTAATGACGAGTACAACGAGACACTAATGCTTAAAAAACTAAAACTGAGCCTACTTCTTTTATGTTTACCATTTGCAGCCTTTGCTGCACAGTTTGAGGCAAATAACCAATACACGATTATTAAAACTGAAAAAAGCACAACACCCCAGGTAACAGAGTTCTTTTCATTTTATTGTCCGCACTGTTTTAAATTTGAACCAGTGGCTAAAGCAATTGAAAAAAAACTGCCTGAAGGCACTGATTTTGTTAAAAGTCACGTCAACTTTTTAGGTGGTGTATCTCCACAGGCACAAAGTAATTTAAGCTTTGCTTACTTAATCGCAAAACAACAAGGGCAAGCACAAAATATAGCTGACCAAATTTTTAGAAGTATCCATATTCAAGGTGCGCCTTTAACAGAAGTTAAAGACCTTAAAAAGCTATTGGAAGTAAATGGAATAGATAGCGACACATTTGACCAAGCGATTGCAAGCATGCCTATTATTGCCGAAGAGCAAGCAATGCAAGATAAGCAAAACAAATATTCAAAGTTAGGTGCGTTAACTGGTGTACCTACTTTTATTGTTAACGATAAATACAAAATCAATATTAACACCATAAAAAACCAACAAGAACTTGATGAGTTAATTGCGTTTTTATTAGCATTATAAATTTTGGAGCATAAGAATGATTAAACTACTTAAAGCAGGGTTACTTGCATTAGTATTACCGATGGCAGCAACAAGCTTTGCGGCGGACTACCAAGAAGGCGTCCATTACGATGTTATTGCTGAACGTGCCACTAAAAAGCCAGAAGTAAAAGAGTTTTTCTCTTTTTACTGCCCGGCGTGTAATAACTACGAGTCACTGATCAGCGAATTTAAGCCTAAACTAGATAAAAATGTTAAGTTTAAAAAGAGTCACGTTGACTTTGTGGGTGTTCGTAATCCAGAAAACCAACAAATGATGAGCCAAGCACTTGCAACTGCTGAAGTACTTCCTCAAAAAGAGAAACTTATCGCAGCTATTTTTAATCATATTCACACTAAGCGCGCTAAATTTAACGAATTAGCTGACGTGAAAGATGTGTTTGTTGCGCAAGGTGTTGATGGCGATAAGTTTGATAAGTTATTTAAAAGCTTTTCGGTTCGTACATTAAGTTCTAAGATGAAACGTGATCAAGAATACTTTAAAGAAAAAGGTGCTCTTCGTGGTGTACCCACATTTATCGTAAACGGTAAGTATAAATTAAACTTAGGCCGTGAATCGGGTGTTACAGCTCCTGAAGATATCAGTAAATTAATTAATTACTTAGCTAACAAGTAAGTTTAGCTAAAAGCAAAAAAGCTCCTTAAGGAGCTTTTTTGCTTTATAAGGATGTAGCAATGAAAAAAATATTAGTATCGAGTTGCTTGCTAGGGCAGCCTGTTCGTTATGATGGGAAAGGACAAACATTACAGCATCCACAATTACGGGTATGGCAAAGTAATAAGAAAATAATATCCTTTTGTCCTGAAGTGGCTGGTGGGCTATCTACTCCTAGAGCTCCTGCTGAAATAATACAGGGGAAAGTAATTACTAATTCAGGAGAAGATGTAACAGAGCAATTTCAAACTGGGGCTAATATAGCGCTAGAACTTTGTAAAAAAATAAAGTTCGTTTTGCTTTACTTAAAGAATCGAGCCCTTCTTGCGGACGAAATACAATATATGATGGAAAGCATCGCGGAATAAAAATCGAAGGTCTAGGTTTAACTGCAGCATTATTAATAAAGAATGGAGTTCAAGTATTTAGTGAAGAGCAAATACCAGCACTTATAAAAGCACTGGCACTTTAATTTTGGTTGGTTATTTACGCTGTAAGAAAACACCCGACTCTATGTGATGTGTATAAGGGAACTGATCAAATATCGCAAAGCGCTTAACGTTATGCGAACGCGTTAAATGATCTAAATCGCGTTCCAGTGTGTCAGGATTACACGATATATAAATTATGTTTTCGTAATTAGCCACTAAATCACAGGTTAACTCATCCATACCAGCGCGTGGCGGGTCGACTAATATGGTTTGGCAGTCATAGCTTTTAAGGTCAATACCGTCTAAACGAGAAAAAGTACGTTCGCCATTCATTGCTTGAGTAAACTCTTCGCTCGACATACGAATAATATCTAGGTTGTCTACATTGTTTTTGGCAATATTATATTGAGCAGAGTGAACAGACGATTTAGATATTTCAGTTGCGAGTACTTTATTAAAAGATCCCGCTAGCGCAATAGAAAAGTTACCATTACCGCAGTAAAGCTCCAGTAAATCATTTTTAAGTGGTTTACATAAATCTTGTGCCCACTCAAGCATACTTATATTTACTTTTGCATTAGGTTGCGTAAAGCTATTTTCTACTTGTTGGTAAATTAGTTCTTGGCCATTTACAGTTAATTGCTCTGTTACAAAGTCATCACCTAGCACTTCTTTCTGCTTACGTGCTCGGCCAATAAAATCTATTTTATATTTTTCACTCAGTTTTGCCTTTAGTGACTTAATTTCACGTAGCCATTCATCATCAAGCGGCTTGTGATAAAGCAAGCTCACTAAAATTTCACCACTGAGTGTAGACAGGTAATCTATTTGAAATAGCTTCCGGCGTAAAACCTCGCATGGTTTAAGGTTTTCAATCATCACCTGCATGATTTCACCAACAAGCGGTGCCGCAGGGTCAAACGTATCAACGCGTATTTTTTCTTTAGTTTGCTGATCAAACATTATATGAAACAGATCGTCTCCATCATGCCATACTCTAAATTCGGCACGTTGGCGGTAGTTAATTGGCTCCGAGCTAAATACTTCTAGCTGCTCCACACCAAAACGTTGAAACTGTGAAGTTATACGCTGTTCTTTTTCACTTAACTGCGCTTGGTACTGTGTGGTATCTATTTTAATAACTGCCATTCGCGTTACTACCTTATCTAAGATCTGTTTATCGGCGCTATTGTAGGGAGCGGTTCGCATTTGTCTAGTTTTGGCTAGAATAAATGATGTTTTTTTGCACGGTTTACTTTAGTTTTTTATGCCCTGGCCGATAACAAACTACGCATGCTCAGGAGACGATTCATGAAAATAGGCAATTATGGCTTTGTACCAAGCCAGAACATAAACAAATTCAACAACAAAGCTGATGTACAACAACCTACCATCGCGTCTCCGCAAGACAGCTATCAGCAACGAGGTAAAGAATTAGCTGCTAAAGTTTTAGGTGATAAAATGGCAGAGCAGCTTGGTTTGCCTGTTCAAGAAAAAAAAGCAGATAAGCCCCTTTTTGATTTTGAAGCAATAGTTAAAAATGTACTCGACTTTGTCACCGGCGCCGTTAATAAAGCAAAAGCTGATGGTGCCGATGACGATAAATTAAAAGGTATGCTAAGTGATGCCCGTAAGGGGGTGCAAATAGGTATTGATGACGCTGTTGATGAGTTAAAAGAATCCGGCGTTCTGAACGATGAAACCCAAGAGGGAATCAACAAATCAAAAGAAGGTATTTTTGATGGCCTTGATAAGTTTGAAGATAACTTGTTCAACCCAATGCCCGCTAGTGTGGGGGTAACTCAAGCACAATACACAAGTTTAAGTAATAATGCTCAGTACAGTTTCACAACCGCAGAAGGTGATGAAGTAACGATAAGTTTTGCCGATGCGTTTAAATCTCAGTCTGCTAGTAGCTATCAGCGTGCTGAGGGAGGGGAGGCATTCGTAAGTGAATCATCACAATCGAGAGAGCTTTCATTTTCAATATCAGTTAACGGCGACCTTAATGATAAAGAGCAAGAAGCAATTAATGAGTTAATGGAAAACCTACAAAACGTAAGCAAGACCTTTTTTAGCGGCGATTTAGAGCAGGCATTTGAAGAGGCGCAAGAGCTTAGTTTAGGCAATGAACAACTTGTCGCATTTTCAATGGATTTACGCCAAACCAAAACAGTTGCTGCAATAAAGGGTTACGAAGAAAATAAACCGGCTCCAGAAAAAGTAATTGCAGATAAAGTAGCGCCTTTTAATGATGACCTCCGAGAGGCATTTTCTAAAGCAACCGAGCTAGGTATTCAAAATCAATTATCAGGTATTATGCAGTGGCTTAATGAAGATCAAAGTGAGATCGATAAACTGGTTGATTACACAAAAGCTATGTTTGAAAACCTTAATAAGATAAATAGCGCGACAAAGCAAACAGCAGAGGAAGTTTAACCTCAACATTAAACTACTTTCTTTTGCAAAAATCACATGGCAAACTGCCGTTCTAATCTAATAATAGGAACGGTAGTTTGTCAGCGCATATAATGGTTTTTGATTCAGGGATTGGTGGCACAACAGTACTTGATCATATAAAGCAACGTATCCCGAATGCTCAATATAGCTATTTTATGGATAATGCTTTCTTACCTTATGGAGCTCAAACACAACAAACAATTATTAATCGTTTGTGTTCGCTCATTCATTTCATTAAGTCAAACAAGCTAAACGTCGATTTAATTGTAATAGCATGCAACACGGCATCCACATCGGCATTAAGTGCTGTACGCAAAATTACAGATATACCCATAGTTGGTGTTGTACCAGCAATCAAGCCCGCCGCAGAATTAACATGTTTAAATCACATTGCTTTACTGGCAACACCTGCCACAATAGCGAGCTCATATACAAAAAAGTTAATAGCGCAGCACGCTAGTAATGTAACTGTTAACTTATATAGCAGTGTTGAGTTGGTAAACGTTGCTGAATTACTTTTCTTTAATGGCTATTTAGATACAAATAAATTACATGCTGTACTTGAAGGTTTGAATATTGAAAAGCAAACAGATGTGATTGTATTGGGGTGTACTCACTTTCCAATACTTACAAAGCAGATTAGTGAGCACTTTAAAAATAGCATTCAGCTGGTGGATTCTGGTGCAGCAATAGCAAATAGGGTTATTTATCTATTAACTGAGTCAGGTTTATTAGCACAAAATATACCTGGCATAAAAAAGCCATTGCAATACTATGCAACGGCTAATGTGATCAGCGATAAACTTGCGGTTAAGCTAGTTAAACTGATTGATCCGCCTGAGCTCGAAGCGTATTAGAATCATCTTCTTGTTTTTGTTTTGCTTCACGAACTTTTAAAGTACGTTGTTGGAACTCACTATCGTTCAAGTTAGCAATAGCATTGTCTGCATCAGCTTGCGCCATTTCAACAAAACCAAAGCCACGACGTTTGCCTGTATTTTTATCCTTTAATAGGCGAACGTTGAATACTTTACCTTGCTCTTCAAACAAAGCACGAACAACACCTTCGTTTGCACGGTAAGGAAGGTTACCAACGTAAAGTGTTTTAGTTTTTACTTCGGCCTCTTCTAAAACGTCAGAAGACATAGCAGCAATAACTAGCCCACCTATTAATAAGCCAACAGCAAATACAATTGCAGGGTCAAGTTCTAAGCTTCCAAGGGCGAACTTAACAATAACAAAACCAACTACAGCAATAACAACAGAAAAGATAAAAGATTTTTGATCGGGTAATTTCATTTTAGATCTACCAATAAACAGGAAATAAACATTAATTTAACATTGTGAACTTGCTATCTTAACGTCTTAAACGAACTTAGCAATGATATTTATATGAAATTATAAAAAGCAGTGTAAAAAAACATCAATTTAAGCGTGTTTTAACATGGTTTTTTGTGGTTTTGTTCTAATTTTGTTCGAACAGTAAAAAGATCTAAAAAAAGGGTTGATCTGTTTTCGGATCTCCCTATAATGCGACCCCACTGAGACGGGAAACGCCGAAGCATAGCAAAGTGTTAGCGGCTCAGAGAGTTAAGTAAAACTTCGGTTTTAAATTATCATAAGAAAGTTTAAAACAAAGTATTGACTCGAAAAATAAAGGATGTATTATACGCATCCCTAGCGACAACGTCGCAACGTTCTTTAACAATATAAAGCAATCATCTGTGTGGGCACTCGTACAGATTGAGTTCTAACAGCCAAGCTTAGTTCGCTAAGTGAAGCAAAAAAATTAGAGTCTCAATTGAAACTGAGTGACCAACAGAATAATTACTTAGGTAGTTATTCAACACAGTCAATTCAATATCGAAAGATATTAAATAAATTCAGAATTCATTGAGCTGTCGAAAGACACAAAACTTTTTAATTGAAGAGTTTGATCATGGCTCAGATTGAACGCTGGCGGCAGGCCTAACACATGCAAGTCGAGCGGTAACAGAAAGTAGCTTGCTACTTTGCTGACGAGCGGCGGACGGGTGAGTAATGCTTGGGAACATGCCTTGAGGTGGGGGACAACAGTTGGAAACGACTGCTAATACCGCATAATGTCTACGGACCAAAGGGGGCTTCGGCTCTCGCCTTTAGATTGGCCCAAGTGGGATTAGCTAGTTGGTGAGGTAATGGCTCACCAAGGCAACGATCCCTAGCTGGTTTGAGAGGATGATCAGCCACACTGGAACTGAGACACGGTCCAGACTCCTACGGGAGGCAGCAGTGGGGAATATTGCACAATGGGCGAAAGCCTGATGCAGCCATGCCGCGTGTGTGAAGAAGGCCTTCGGGTTGTAAAGCACTTTCAGTCAGGAGGAAAGGGTGTGAGTTAATACCTCACATCTGTGACGTTACTGACAGAAGAAGCACCGGCTAACTCCGTGCCAGCAGCCGCGGTAATACGGAGGGTGCGAGCGTTAATCGGAATTACTGGGCGTAAAGCGTACGCAGGCGGTTTGTTAAGCGAGATGTGAAAGCCCCGGGCTCAACCTGGGAACTGCATTTCGAACTGGCAAACTAGAGTGTGATAGAGGGTGGTAGAATTTCAGGTGTAGCGGTGAAATGCGTAGAGATCTGAAGGAATACCGATGGCGAAGGCAGCCACCTGGGTCAACACTGACGCTCATGTACGAAAGCGTGGGGAGCAAACGGGATTAGATACCCCGGTAGTCCACGCCGTAAACGATGTCTACTAGAAGCTCGGAACCTCGGTTCTGTTTTTCAAAGCTAACGCATTAAGTAGACCGCCTGGGGAGTACGGCCGCAAGGTTAAAACTCAAATGAATTGACGGGGGCCCGCACAAGCGGTGGAGCATGTGGTTTAATTCGATGCAACGCGAAGAACCTTACCTACACTTGACATACAGAGAACTTTCTAGAGATAGATTGGTGCCTTCGGGAACTCTGATACAGGTGCTGCATGGCTGTCGTCAGCTCGTGTTGTGAGATGTTGGGTTAAGTCCCGCAACGAGCGCAACCCCTATCCTTAGTTGCTAGCAGGTAATGCTGAGAACTCTAAGGAGACTGCCGGTGATAAACCGGAGGAAGGTGGGGACGACGTCAAGTCATCATGGCCCTTACGTGTAGGGCTACACACGTGCTACAATGGCGCATACAGAGTGCTGCGAACCTGCGAAGGTAAGCGAATCACTTAAAGTGCGTCGTAGTCCGGATTGGAGTCTGCAACTCGACTCCATGAAGTCGGAATCGCTAGTAATCGCGTATCAGAATGACGCGGTGAATACGTTCCCGGGCCTTGTACACACCGCCCGTCACACCATGGGAGTGGGTTGCTCCAGAAGTAGATAGTCTAACCCTCGGGAGGACGTTTACCACGGAGTGATTCATGACTGGGGTGAAGTCGTAACAAGGTAGCCCTAGGGGAACCTGGGGCTGGATCACCTCCTTATACGATTTAGAACTTATTTGTTCGTAGTGTCCACACAGATGATTGTTATTGTAAAGAGAACAACACTTATTGTTTGGGTCTGTAGCTCAGCTGGTTAGAGCGCACCCCTGATAAGGGTGAGGTCGGTAGTTCAAATCTACTCAGACCCACCACTTCTTCACGAAGTCGGTAACTAAACAATAAGACCAGCATATGTGGGGCTATAGCTCAGCTGGGAGAGCGCCTGCCTTGCACGCAGGAGGTCAGCAGTTCGATCCTGCTTAGCTCCACCACTTTTACTTCTTAAAAATAAATATTCTTTATCGGGCAGCTAAATCGCCTGAGAATAGAGTGTGTTTAATTTTGAGAGGTTTTTGTATCTCTTGCTCTTTAAAAATTTGGAAAAGCTGATAATAAAATTCGTATGAATAACATTGTTATTTGTACAGAGTTTTCAAAAGTAAAAAAGAATGATAGCAGTATCATTCAGTGCCATTTAATCACTCTTATGAGTCGATTGATTGGTATCTACTTTAGTATTCAATATTAACTTCTGGCGAAGTTAAACTGTCACAAAACAAAGACCCGTTTGGGTTGTATGGTTAAGTGACTAAGCGTACACGGTGGATGCCTTGGCAGTTGGAGGCGATGAAGGACGTATTAACTTGCGATAAGCCTAGTCAAGCTAGTAAAAAGCACTTGAGACTAGGATTTCCGAATGGGGAAACCCACCTGCTTGCAGGTATCGTTAACTGAATACATAGGTTAACGAGGCGAACGCGGAGAACTGAAACATCTAAGTACCCGTAGGAAAAGAAATCAACCGAGATTCCGAAAGTAGCGGCGAGCGAAATCGGAACAGCCCTTAAGCTTATTATGTGTTAATGGAAGGCTCTGGAAAGTGCCACGATACAGGGTGATAGTCCCGTACATGAAAAGACATTTTAAGTGAAATCGAGTAGGTCGGAGCACGTGAAACTTTGACTGAATATAGGTGGACCATCATCTAAGGCTAAATACTCCCAACTGACCGATAGTGAACCAGTACCGTGAGGGAAAGGCGAAAAGAACCCCTGTGAGGGGAGTGAAATAGAACCTGAAACCGTGTACGTACAAGCAGTAGGAGCAGACTTGTTCTGTGACTGCGTACCTTTTGTATAATGGGTCAGCGACTTATATTTTGTAGCGAGGTTAACCGATTAGGGTAGCCGTAGGGAAACCGAGTCTTAACTGGGCGAATAGTTGCAAGGTATAGACCCGAAACCCGGTGATCTAGCCATGGGCAGGTTGAAGGTTGAGTAACATCAACTGGAGGACCGAACCCACTAACGTTGAAAAGTTAGGGGATGACCTGTGGCTAGGAGTGAAAGGCTAATCAAACCGGGAGATAGCTGGTTCTCCCCGAAATCTATTTAGGTAGAGCCTCGGACGAATACTTACGGGGGTAGAGCACTGTTAAGGCTAGGGGGTCATCCCGACTTACCAACCCTTTGCAAACTCCGAATACCGTAAAGTAATATCCGGGAGACACACGGCGGGTGCTAACGTCCGTCGTGAAGAGGGAAACAACCCAGACCGCCAGCTAAGGTCCCAAAGTCATAGTTAAGTGGGAAACGATGTGGAAAGGCCCAGACAGCCAGGAGGTTGGCTTAGAAGCAGCCATCCTTTAAAGAAAGCGTAATAGCTCACTGGTCGAGTCGGTCTGCGCGGAAGATGTAACGGGGCTAAACTATGCACCGAAGCTGCGGATTCATACTTTGTATGAGTGGTAGGGGAGCGTTCTGTAAGCGGTTGAAGGTGTACCGGGAGGTATGCTGGACGTATCAGAAGTGCGAATGCTGACATGAGTAACGATAATGCGGGTGAAAAACCCGCACGCCGGAAGACCAAGGGTTCCTATCCCATGTTAATCAGGGTAGGGTAAGTCGACCCCTAAGGCGAGGCCGAAAGGCGTAGTCGATGGGAAACGGATTAATATTTCCGTACTTGGTATAATTGCGATGGGGGGACGGAGAAGGCTAAGCAAGCATGGCGATGGTTGTCCATGTGAAAGTGAGTAGGGCGTTTGTTTAGGTAAATCCGGACGAACATTAAACCTGAGACACGAGACGAGCTACTACGGTAGTGAAGTTGCTGATGCCATACTTCCAGGAAAAGCCTCTAAGCTTCAGATTATACCGAATCGTACCCCAAACCGACACAGGTGGTCAGGTAGAGAATACTAAGGCGCTTGAGAGAACTCGGGTGAAGGAACTAGGCAAAATCGTACCGTAACTTCGGGAGAAGGTACGCTCCTATCTGTGATGAGACTTGCTCTCTAAGCGGACGGGAGCCGCAGTGACCAGGTGGCTGGGACTGTTTATTAAAAACACAGCACTGTGCAAAATCGCAAGATGACGTATACGGTGTGACACCTGCCCGGTGCCGGAAGGTTAATTGATGGGGTTATCTTCGGAGAAGCTCTTGATCGAAGCCCCGGTAAACGGCGGCCGTAACTATAACGGTCCTAAGGTAGCGAAATTCCTTGTCGGGTAAGTTCCGACCTGCACGAATGGTGTAACCATGGCCACGCTGTCTCCACCCGAGACTCAGTGAAATTGAAATCGCAGTGAAGATGCTGTGTACCCGCGGCTAGACGGAAAGACCCCGTGAACCTTTACTACAGCTTGGCACTGAACATTGAACCTACATGTGTAGGATAGGTGGGAGACTTTGAAGATGAGACGCTAGTCTTGTTGGAGTCGTCCTTGAAATACCACCCTTGTAGTTTTGATGTTCTAACGTTGGCCCCTGAATCGGGGTTACGGACAGTGCCTGGTGGGTAGTTTGACTGGGGCGGTCTCCTCCCAAAGAGTAACGGAGGAGCACGAAGGTTGGCTAAGTACGGTCGGACATCGTACGGTTAGTGTAATGGTAGAAGCCAGCTTAACTGCGAGACAGACACGTCGAGCAGGTACGAAAGTAGGTCATAGTGATCCGGTGGTTCTGAATGGAAGGGCCATCGCTCAACGGATAAAAGGTACTCCGGGGATAACAGGCTGATACCGCCCAAGAGTTCATATCGACGGCGGTGTTTGGCACCTCGATGTCGGCTCATCACATCCTGGGGCTGAAGTCGGTCCCAAGGGTATGGCTGTTCGCCATTTAAAGTGGTACGCGAGCTGGGTTTAGAACGTCGTGAGACAGTTCGGTCCCTATCTGCCGTGGGCGTTTGAGAATTGAGAGGGGTTGCTCCTAGTACGAGAGGACCGGAGTGAACGAACCGCTGGTGTTCGGGTTGTCATGCCAATGGCATTGCCCGGTAGCTACGTTCGGAACTGATAAGCGCTGAAAGCATCTAAGCGCGAAGCAGGCCTCGAGATGAGTTCTCACTAGACTTTTAAAGTCTCTGAAGGGCCGTTGAAGACTACAACGTTGATAGGCAAGATGTGGAAGTGGTGTGAGCCATTAAGCTAACTTGTACTAATTACCCGTGAGGCTTAACCATACAACGCCAAACGCGTTTTGTGTGACAGTTAAGACAGAAGTTAATGACTAAAGTAGATATTACTTAAAAAAGACTTAAAAAATATTATCAGATATTTTCCAAATTCAGTTAGTGCGTAGGAATACGGATTAACAACCAAATTTGCTTGGTGACAATAGCGTTTTGGACCCACCTGATCCCATGCCGAACTCAGTAGTGAAACGAAACAGCGCCGATGATAGTGTAGCATTTGCTATGTGAAAGTAGGACATTACCAGGCTTCAAATAAGAGAAACCCGTTACAGCAATGTGACGGGTTTTTTGCTGTCTGGGGTTTAGTAAAAGCCAAGACCCCATGCCGAACTCAGTAGCGACACAAAACAGCGCGAAGGCAAGCCCCGCAAAAGGCGACAGGCACAACGTAGCATCCCATTTGCTATGTGACTTTTTACCGCTGTGGGCACCATGACATTCTACTGCGTAGCGCACCGACTTCAAATACGAGAAAGCTGCTTCAGAAATGAAGCGGCTTTTTTACATCTGCAGAAAAGTAAGATATACAAAAGTAATGCACACGCACCCACTACCTAATACGCAGTTCGGGCAAGCGTAGCGACTCCCGACGCTAAAACTATATTTAATTAGCTCAAGATCCCAGAAATTTAATAACCTAGAGTGATGTTGGAATAAGTATAATGGGGTTATGCTTGTGCGTAGTTTGTTTTATTGCCCAACCAGCGTTGAATGAGTTGATCTACATATTGAGGGTATTGACTTAACATCTGTTGTGCAATGGGTCTTACTTGATTTAGAGTTTGTTTATCTCGGGTTAAATCAGCAATTTTAAATTCTGCTAAGCCTGTTTGCTTAGTTCCTAGGACTTCACCTGGGCCGCGTATTTCTAAATCCCGCTCGGCTATCACAAAGCCATCGTTACTGTCTCTAAGTACACCCAAGCGTTTTTGAGCGGTATGCGAAAGTGGTGCATGGTATAAAAGAACACAATGGGAGGCAATACTCCCTCTTCCCACTCGCCCGCGTAACTGGTGTAATTGTGCTAAACCTAAGCGCTCTGGGTTTTCAATAATGATTAAGCTTGCGTTAGGTACGTCAACACCTACTTCAATTACTGTTGTAGCAACTAAAACATGTATAAGGCCTTTTTTAAAGTCTTCCATGATGGACTGCTTTTCTGCTGGCTTCATTCGTCCGTGTACTAAGCCAATACTTAAATCTGGCAAGGCTTCCTTCAATTGCACAGCACTATCTTCAGCTGCTTGGCATTGCAGTGCTTCAGACTCATCAATGAGTGTGCATACCCAATAAACTTGGCGATCTTGTTCATTACAAGCTGATTTAACGCGAGTAATTATATCGTCACGACGCGTGTCTGGAAGTGCTACTGTAGTAATAGGTGTTCGGCCAGGTGGTAACTCATCAATAATTGAGACTTCTAAGTCGGCATAAGCTGTCATTGCTAAAGTACGTGGAATGGGGGTTGCGGTCATCACTAGTTGATGTGGATAACAGCCATTAAATTGTCCCTTTTCTCTTAGTGTTAAACGCTGGTGAACACCGAAACGATGTTGTTCATCAATAATTATAAGTACTAGGTTGTTAAATTTTACTTCATCTTGAAATAAAGCATGTGTACCTACAATCATTTGTGCTTCACCAGAGGCAATCTTTTCTAGTGTTGCTGTACGTTCTTTACCTTTTGTTTTTCCACCAAGCCATGCTACGTCTATGCCTAATTGTTTAAACCATGATGTGAAACTTATACCATGCTGCTCTGCTAGTATTTCAGTAGGTGCCATTAAAGCTACTTGAAACCCTTGAGCTATTGCTGTTAATGCGCTTAATGCCGCAACTAAGGTTTTGCCAGAGCCTACATCGCCTTGAACTAGGCGCATCATAGGATAAGGAGATGCTAGATCAACTTTAATTTCTGACACAACACGATTTTGTGCATTGGTTGGCGCAAAAGGCAATTGTGATAAAAATTGAGGCTCTAATTTATTTGTAGAACTTAGAGACACAGCTTTTGCTTGCTGTCCTTGCTCTCTTACTTTTAATAAGCTTAGGTTTTGTGCAAGTAATTCTTCAAATACTAAACGCTGCTGAGCAGGGTGTGTGCCTTGCTCTAGTTCATTAACGTCGATATCACTAGGTGGGCGATGAAGCAACAATAAGGCATCAGCTAGTGCAAGTTGAGAAGGTTGCCATTGCACGGGTAACAGTTCTTCAACAGAGTATTTATTAAGCAGCTCTACAGCTTGTTCACTTAGGGCCCTAATAGATAATTGCTTTAAACCATCTGTTGTTGGGTATACTGGCGTTAATGTTGAAGCTGTTGGTTGCTCATTTGGTGTATCACTTAAACTGTATTCTGGATGGCTCATTTCAAAGCCAACACGCCCGCGGCGAACTTCGCCGAAGCAACGTATTATTTTTCCAGGGCTTAATGCATTTTTTTGTGCTGCACTGAAATTAAAAAACCTAAGTGTGAGCCTCCCTGTATTATCATTTACTTGCACAACGAGCATACGTCTTTTGCCAAATGTGATCTGGCTTGTTTCTATTGTGGCTTCAATGCTCACGTGGCTGTGTAATGACAGTTCGTTGATGGAATAAATACGGGTTCTATCTTCGTACCTAAGCGGTAAGTGAAAGAGCATGTCTTGCACGTTTTTAATACCTAGCTTTAAAAGGCGTTCGGCCATTTTGGGTCCGACCCCTTTAAGTTCCGTAATGGGGTATTGGTTTAAGCTAGGTTTAGACAATGTAGGCTCAAATCTTTTTATTTGTGAATGAGTTAAGTGTACTCACAGGCTCGCTAAGCATCAAGCATGTTTTAAGGCGTGCCAAAATTCATCGTCAGCAATTATTTCACCTTCTTCATCGAGTGGCGGGTAAGGTAGTTTTTTTATACGGCATTGTTTAGCTATAACGGGGTGGTAGCCTTCAAAATACATAGGGTGTTTTATATCTTCGCTCAACATATTACGGTTATATAGCCCTGCCTTTTCGCGTTGATGTTGTGCTTCAAATAAAATGAGTGCTGCAGCCACAGAAACATTAAGAGATTGCACCATGCCTTGCATAGGGATAATTATGTTTTGATCGGCATGCTTAAGGGCTTGTGCTGAGATCCCTGTTTTTTCTTGCCCAACAATAATTGCTGTGGGTTTTGTGTAATCTATTTCTCTAAAATCAACGGCATCTTCGCTCAGGTGCGTGGCTAATATTTGTACATTTGGGTTGTGCTGTCGCATCATGGTTACGGCATCATCAATGTTTTTATGAAGGTGGGTTTCCAGCCAATTTTTACTCCCGCCAGAGGTGTTATTAGTTAGCCATTTTTGGTTTTCAGGCCATACAGCATGTACATGGTGGCAACCCACTGCATCTGCACTTCTTACAATAGCCGATAGGTTATGGTGTTTGTGCACGTCTTCTAGGCACACGGTTAAGTCGGTTTGGCGACGCGATAAGACGTCTTTAATTCGTTGATAGCGATTTTGCTGCATGGTGATCCTCTTTTTTGTTAATTATACGAAATTTTATGTACTAAGGCATCACTGTGCGGCTAATTGGGTTTTGTAGAGAAATAAGTGTCTCGGTGGACTGAATAGCTTCTATCGCTTGAATTTTATTTATTAATACATCCTGTAAGTGGTCGATTGATTTAGCCATTACTTTAATAAAAATGCTGTAATTACCGGTGGTGTAATAGGCTTCAACAACTTCTTCAAGCGCTTCGAGTTTAATGAGTGTTTCAGGGTAATCGCGTGCATTATTTAAATTAATACCAATAAAACAGCAAACGTCATAGCCAAGTTGCTTTGTATTTATACTTAATTGGGTGCCTGTGATAATTCCTGCTTGTTTTAATTTTTCTACACGCACATGAATAGTACCGGCACTTACGTTAAAACGTTTAGCTAATTCTGCATAAGCTGTACGGGCGTTTTCCATTAAAGCGTGAAGTATCTGTTTATCGAGATTATCGATTTGATAATTTTCCATTATTTTTTCTTATTTAAATTAGTGAATTCACATTTTTATACCCTGTAAATTAGTCGAATTAACACATTAAAGCTATTTTTATTATGGGTTATTGAATTAAAAGTTTAAATCGTTACAGTAACTTCATTAGCAGCATCTATTAGGTGCGTTATTAAAAATAAAGTAAGTAACAATAACTGGGAATGAGGCCAATTATTATGAGTTCACACTATGTGCAGCAGCAGTTGCAAATAAGCAGCGTAAAGCAATTTTTTTCACGGCAATTGGAAAAACAGTTAGGGCTAGTCGAAGTGCAGGCACCTATTCTTGCAAAAGTAGGTGATGGCACACAAGATAATTTAAGCGGTCATGAAAACGCTGTAGCAGTAAATGTAAAAGCGATTGCCGATAGCCAATACGAAGTTGTGCATTCGCTAGCAAAGTGGAAACGTAAAACGTTAGGCGAGTATGGATTTAGTAAAGGTGAAGGCCTTTACACTCAAATGAAGGCACTGCGCCCTGATGAAGAGTCGCTAAGTCCTATCCACTCGGTTTACGTTGATCAGTGGGATTGGGAAAAGGTAATTTGTGAATCAACAGAACGTTCTTTAACTACCCTCAAACGTACAGTTGAATCAATTTATAAAGGCATAAAAGAAACAGAGCAATTTGTTAGCGAACACTTTTCACTTGACCCTTTTTTACCAAGTGATATTCAATTTGTGCACAGTGAAGAGCTTCGTAAAATATACCCTGACCTTACGGCTAAAAATCGCGAAAAAGCAATAGCAAAAAAATATGGTGCTGTATTTTTAATTGGGATTGGCGGTCAATTAGGCGATGGTCAAATTCACGATGTAAGAGCGCCTGATTATGACGATTGGTCTACACCAACGAGCGAACAATATATAGGGCTCAATGGTGATATTTTAGTATGGAATCCAATACTGGAAGATTCCTTTGAGATATCTTCAATGGGGATTCGTGTAAGCCCCGAGATACTAAAAACTCAGTTGAGGATTACAGGAGATGATGACCGCCTGCAATTGGATTGGCATAAGGCATTATTAAAAAGTCAGTTTCCACAAACTATTGGTGGAGGTATTGGGCAATCACGTTTGGCTATGTTATTGCTGCAAAAGGAACATATTGGACAAGTTCAAGTTGGAGTATGGTCAACACAAACACATGCAAGTGTTGACGGTATACTCTAATGAAAGATATAAGAGTGCTGCTTTTAGCACTCTATATTCACGATGTTTTAAACTCAACTTCTACTTTGTTATTCATCAGTTTTATTGTGCAAGGTGGGTAATTACGGTTTGTTTTAAGAACTTTATCAAAAATATGTATTTCCACACCTGAATGTAAAACTGTATTGACGATTAAGTGTGTATTTGTAAGTAATTCATGAAGGTTATTCTCTAATGATGAGAGTTGCCTTTCATATTGCTCTGCTTGTTGACATAGATGTAACTGAGTAGCACCAATTTTATTGATAAGTTCGTTTTTTCTTTCTGGATCTTTAAGCAAGTCTGCTTTTTCTAATGCAGGTTGTAAGGAGTCTAATTGCTGCTCCGTTTTAGCAAGCTCTTTAAAGCACTCGTCAGTTTCAGCAGTAATATCACCGCCGGAGCTTGCTAAATTAATAACCATTTTAGCACCCGATTCGTTGCCAATTTCACCAGCAATTAATGTTGTCGCGTCTAAAATCTCGCCGCCAAATATCTTACCTTTAGGTAAATCTGGTTGACCCACCTTAAGAGCATGACGTGCCTTCATAATACAGTGGCTAGTTTGTCGCTCAATAAAAATATTTGCAGCTTCTAAATAGCAATATTGTGAGTGTGATACATGAATGTCGCCTTCACATATAAGCTTACACGAAAGCGATTTGTCGTCAGATTTTTGATGCCCAATAACGCCTTGCTTAACAGTAATATTACCGCCGGCCGTTAACTCACCAGATTCAACAGTACCAAATATTGTAATATCACCTTTGGCGGTTACTTTCATTCCAGGTTCTATATTTCGAGTAACAATCACACTGCCTTCAAAATCAATATGACCGCTTTTAACGTTGACATCGGGAATAGTAAAAATATCGTCTACGCGCATTCCGTTAGTAATTTCAATAGGCACACCTGATATGGTTGATACTAACTCTAGAGGGTTAAGTTTAGAGATCTCGGTACCCTCACCGGCAACAAGTTGTTTATTGTCACCCGGTTTCGCTGGTAGTATATCGCCAAGTACAGTAAAGCCTTCTTTTCCTGGAGTTGCGGGTTGCTGGCGTATAAGTACCGCACCAGGCTCAACACTTGCCATTTTACCAAAGTCACGCATATCAACGCTGCCATCTTCTTTTAACTTTGGGGTTTTTAGATGGTCTTTTAAGGTTCTTACTTTGGTAACGAGTTTAGTTGCTAAGCCATCACTGGGCAGGCGGCCTTGAGCCAAAATACCCTGCACAACCTCACCTGCTTTAGCAGTAAATTGCTTTTGTAATAGTTGTTCTAAATATGCTTGCTTATAACCACGAACTATACCTGCTTTGACTAGCTGTTTTTTTGCATCATCAAGGCTGAGGAAATCACCGCCTTGCGCGACGGTAAGCTCGCCAGTAGCCATCATTTTATCATCACTGATGACAACCTCTAACTTTGCATCGTATTTGGTCGCGACGATAAGTACTGGCTCTGCACTTTTATCTTTGAAGAATGCATTAATTGCGTCGTAATCAATTTTACAGTCGCAAAATTTAGACATTTCTATTGCTTCAATAACAAATGTAGCACTTGGAGGCGGGTGTTTATTTACATCGAGTAAAACATTCCCATTATGAGCAAGCTTAAACACAGCTAATCCTTTTTAACCACTAAAGTTTTAGTAAATTAATGACATAGTTACAGAGTGATAGAAATTGAAGACGGAGTCAAGATAGTAAGAATAACAATATAGTATAAAAAGAGGACAGGTGTGAGCTATAGAGTGGGTCTATAGCTCAGGAAAATATTAGTTAGTTGAAGGCAGTTCCATTATTCCGTCAATCTCAACTTGTACACCTTTTGGTAAAGCACGTACACCAACTGCTGCACGTGCAGGGTATGGCTGCTTAAAGTACTGGCTCATCACTTCGTTAACGACAGCAAAGTTAGATAAATCAGTTAAATAAATATTTACTTTAACTAAGTCTTGAATTTTACCACCGGCTTCTTCACACACTGCTGTGATATTTTTAAATACTTGATGTGTTTGCTCACTAAAGTCTTCTGATATAACTTCCATAGTCTCAGGTACTAATGGAATTTGACCAGACAAGTATACTGCAGTGCCAACTTTAACTGCTTGGCTATAAGTACCTATTGCTGCAGGTGCTTTTTCGGTGGATATAAATGCTTTGTTCATGTTTTTCCTATGTTATTTTTTTCGATAGACTTTTTGCACATCGGGCATTACGCGAATTTTTCGCATAATATTGGCAACATGGACACGGTTTTTAACCGTGACTCCAAGGTCTATCACATATAAATTACTTTCTTTTTCGTCAGTCGCTATTTCAACAATATTAGCGTGGGTTGTGGCAACTACGTTGGTTAACTTAGCTAACGCACCTTGATGATTAATAATCTCTACCCTAAGGGCTGCTATGTATTCTTTTTCAGGGTTATCATCCCATTTTACGACCAAGTATTTAGATCGTTCACTTTCCCAGCCACGAATATTTTTACATTCTTGGCGATGAACTGTTAATCCTTTACCTTGGCTTATGTGTGCAGTAATTGCATCACCTGGGACAGGGCGGCAACATTTAGAGTAATTGACTAACATGCCTTCTGTTCCAATAATGGTCGCTTTGGCTTGTTTCGTTATGTCGGTCAAGTCGTCAGAATCATTTTGCAATAAACGCTTGGCTATGAGTACGCTCATTAAATTACCAGCGCCAATTTCTACAAGCAGCTCAAGTAAGGTCGAAAGTTCATGCTCCTCAAGAACGCGTGCAATATTTTCATCAGGAATACTATCTAGCTTGTTTTCGCCTAGTGCAGAGTCGAGTAAGCGTCTACCAAGCAACATAGCTTCTTCATGATGCTGACTCTTAAGGTAATTACGAATACCTAAGCGCGCTTTACCCGTCACAATAAAGTTAAGCCAAGTAGCATTAGGGTGAGCGCCTGAACTGGTGATCACTTCAATTGTTTGGCCTGTGTCTAGTGGTTTACTTAACGGGTAAGGTTTGCGGTTAACACGCGCGCCTACACAGGTATTGCCTACGTCGGTATGAACTGCATACGCAAAATCGACCGCAGTAGCGCCCATTGGTAGTTCAACTATTCGGCCATCAGGGGTGAATACGTAAATTTCCTCAGGGAATAATTCTGTTTTAACGTTTTCAATAAATTCAAATGACGACCCTGCACTTTGTTGAAGTTCAAGTAAGCTTTGCATCCATTGACGAGCACGTTGCTGAGACGTATTTCCTGCACCATCGCCTGCTTTTTTATACATCCAATGTGCTGCAACGCCTTTGTCGGCCATATGATCCATATCATGAGTACGAATTTGTATTTCTACAGGAATACCATGCGGGCCAACAAGCGAAGTATGCAACGACTGGTAACCATTTGTTTTAGGTACCGCAATGTAATCTTTAAAGCGAGTTTCAATAGGTTTATATAAATTATGCGCAACGCCTAATACACGGTAGCAGGTATCCATTGAATCGACGGCAATTCTAAACGCATAAATATCCATTACCTCATTAAACAGCAACTCCTTATTTAGCATTTTTTTATAAATGCTATAAAGGTGTTTTTCGCGTCCAGATACAGTAGCAGCAATGCCCGATTCTTCTAAGCGAGCTTCTACTTCAGTTTGAATATTGGAGATAACTTCTTTGCGGTTACCACGGGCTTTAGCCACTTCCGACTTAAGTGCACGATGGCGCATAGGGTATAATGCTTGAAAACCTAAGTCTTCCAGTTCATTTTTTATATCGTGAATACCCAAACGGTTTGCAATGGGTGCGTATATTTCAAGTGTTTCACGCGCTATGCGGCGGCGTTTATCTGGGCGAAGTGCGCCAAGGGTGCGCATATTGTGTGTTCTATCGGCAAGTTTGATTAAAATAACCCGAATGTCTTGTGTCATTGCCATGATCATTTTTCGGTAGTTTTCAGCCTGAAACTCTTTTTTATCTTTAAAGCTTAGCTTATCAAGCTTACTTACACCTTCAACAAGTTCTGCGACGGTTTCGCCAAAAATCTCAGCTAAGTCTTGTTGGCTAAAGTCGGTATCTTCAATTACATCGTGCATTAATGCGGCCATGAGCGTTTCATGATCAAGGTGCATACCTGCGAGGATTTGAGTTACTTCAACGGGGTGAGTAATGTAAGGCTCGCCGCTTGAGCGAGTTTGACCTTCATGGGCCTCTCGTGCTACCACGTAAGATTTTTGTACCAGCTCAACTTCAGCAGCAGGTAAGTATTCAGAAATTTTCTTTTTTAGACCTTCAAAAAGATACATTCACACTCCAATGTTCTAGTGAAGCAAATTAGGTAACGGTAAGTTAAGAATATACGATGAAAAGAAAGGATTGCCAACGGCTATAGTAGAAATACTGCGCCGTTGGCTAAATCAGACCGGGAGGTCGATTATTGGTTGCCACCAACAATAGCAGCAACAGCAGCAAGTTCTGCTGCTTCTTGATGTTGTTGTTCTTCACGGTCAATTAAATCCATTGATGAGCTATCAACAAGGTTTAATTCAATTTCACGTAAAGCAACAACGGTTGGTTTATCGTTTTCAGGGTCTACTAGTGGAGTTTTACCACCAACAGCAATTTGGCGGGCACGACGAGCCGCAACTAAAATTAAGTCAAAACGATTACCAACTGCATCTACTGCATCTTCAACTGTTACGCGAGCCATCTCAGCACTCCAAAAATAATTTAAAAGCAAAGGCGTAGTTTACTGTACGCAGGGACTTTCGCCAATAGGTAGTGGTCAATTTTTATCAGTTTTACTGAGTATGACCTAATTAAATGCCCTTAATTTACTTTAAAAGGTCATTTAGTAATTTTTTATTACGAATTTCTTGAGCGCTTAATGTTAAACGCTGCGCCATAACAATCGTTTCGATATCACCAAGGGCAGTATCAAAATCATCGTTTACAATAACAAAATCGTACTCGTTGAAATGAGATGTTTCAGATTGTGCTTTGGCCATACGTGACGCAATAACATCTGCAGAGTCTTGGCCGCGGTTATTTAAGCGTTGTTCAAGTTCTGCTTTAGAAGGCGGTAGAATAAAAATAGTCTGTACGCTTGGCATAATTTTACGAACTTGCTGCGCACCTTGCCAGTCTATGTCTAAAAATACATCTATGCCTGCGTCAAGTTGCGACTCAATAGCTTGTTTTGATGTACCGTAATAGTTATCAAAAACTTGTGCCCACTCAAAAAAATCATCTTTGGTAATTAATGCCTTAAACTCATCAGTAGTTACAAAGTGATAGTGAACGCCATTTTCTTCACCTGGGCGAGGTGAGCGAGTGGTGTGCGATACCGATACTTTCATATCTGCATGTTTCTTAAGTAAGGCATTAATTAAGCTAGACTTACCTGCACCTGATGGCGCTGATAAAATAAATAAGTTTCCGCGAGTTTGAGCCATGTTTTTCTCTATCAAAAAATAAACAGGCTTGAGTTATAAATAACCCAAGCCTTTAATTATTACATTGTACTTTATTTAGCTATTTGTGCTCAAGTGAGTCACAGGCGTACTTTACGCTATTCAATATTCTGGATCTGCTCACGCATTTGTTCAATTAAAACTTTAAGCTCGACCGCCGCATTAGTAATATCGCTATTAATAGACTTAGAAGCGAGGGTATTTGCTTCTCGGTTAAACTCTTGCATCATAAAATCTAGGCGACGGCCACATGCGCCGCCTTTTTTAAGAATTTTTTTAGTTTCTTTAACATGAGACTTTAAGCGGTCAAGTTCTTCGGCTACATCTTGTTTTTGTGCCAGATAAATTAGTTCTTGCTCAAGACGAGACTCGTCAATATTTGTCGTTAAATCTTCCAATTTTTGTTCAAGTTTCTCACGTTGCCATTTAGTAATTTCTGGCATGTGAGTTTCTACAGTGTTTACTTGCTCTATAATTGCATCAAGGCGAGTTGCTATCATCTCTTCTAAATTTGCGCCTTCATCACCTCGTGCTGATTTAAAGTCTTCTATTACTTCATCAAGCCCTGCAATTAGCGCTGTGTTTACGCTGTCCATATCCAGTTCTTCGGCTTCCATTACACCAGGCCAGCGTAAAATATCAACAGGGTTTATGTCACCATTACTTTGCTGTTGAACCCATTTAGCACTATTTATAAGTTGTTCAGCCAATACTTGATTGATTGATAACTCACCAATATGAGCTGGGTTTGCAACAAACTTTAAAAATACTTCTACTTTACCGCGCTGTAGATGTTTACGTAAGCGTTCACGAATAACAGGCTCCATCCCACGAAATTGCTCTGGTGCGCGAATAAAGGTTTCAAGGTAACGTTGGTTAACTGATCGAACTTCCCAAGTGCCAGTGCCCCAATCGCCTTTTATCTCGCGACGCGCATAAGCTGTCATACTGTGGATCATGGATGGTTTCCTAAGTTTTATAATACATAATTAATTATTATTATACCGAAACACTCTCCAACCTCTAGGGAAAATTTAAGTAGCTGAATGTTTTGCAACCAGGTATTTGTTAAATCAGCATGGTATCTGTACTCACATACACTTATAATGTGGCAAATTATGAATTAAGGGGATCGTCAATGCGTCCAAGCCAAAGAACACCAAATCAAATTAGACCCGTATCATTTACACGTAATTATACTTTGCACGCAGAAGGGTCTGTACTTGTTGAATTTGGTAATACCAAAGTACTTTGTACAGCTACGGTTGAATCGGGCGTTCCGCGTTTCATGAAAGGCCAAGGTAAGGGGTGGATAAATGCTGAGTACGGCATGCTTCCAAGGTCAACACACACGCGCAATGCTCGAGAAGCGTCTCGTGGTAAGCAAGGTGGCCGAACAATGGAAATTCAACGTTTGATTGCACGTGCACTTCGCGCGGCAGTTGATTTAAAAGCACTTGGCGAAAACACGATTACTATTGATTGTGATGTCATTCAGGCCGATGGTGGAACACGCACAGCATCAATAAGCGGTGCTTGTGTTGCACTTGTCGATGCACTAACCCACATGCGTGCCAAGGGTATGATTAATTCAAACCCGCTTAAGCATATGATTGCTGCAATTTCAGTTGGCATATATAAGGGCCAAGCTATAAGTGATTTAGAATATATTGAAGACTCAGCGGCAGAAACTGATATGAATGTAATTTTAACTGAAACAGGTAAAATTATTGAAGTTCAAGGCACGGCAGAGGGCGAACCGTTTTCGTTTGATGAGCTTGATGAGTTACTTACATTAGCAAAACACTCTATTAGAGAGATCATTGACGTTCAAAAGCAAGCATTAGCATAAATAAGTAGGTAGGTAGCAAAAAAATGAAAGATTACCAAAAAGAATTTATTGAATTTGCGCTAGAAAAGCAGGTTCTGAAGTTTGGTGAGTTTACCCTTAAATCAGGCCGTACTAGTCCATACTTCTTTAATGCAGGCTTATTTAACACTGGACGTGATTTAGCACGGTTAGGCCGTTTTTATGCTGCAGCTCTAGAAGATGCGGCTATACAATATGATGTTTTATTTGGACCAGCTTATAAAGGTATTCCAATCGCTACCACCACAGCTGTAGCATTAGCAGATCATTACAATAAAGATGTACCTTATTGCTTTAACCGCAAAGAGAAAAAAGCGCATGGTGAAGGCGGTACATTAGTAGGCTCACCATTAAATGGTAAAATTATGCTGGTGGATGATGTGATCACTGCGGGTACCGCAATTCGCGAATCAATGGAAATCATCGCAGATAATAGCGCAGACTTAAGTGGTGTATTAATAGCACTAGATCGTCAGGAAAAAGGTAAAGCTGAGCTCTCTGCTATTCAAGAGGTTGAGCGCGACTTTAATACACAGGTAATCTCTATTGTTAAACTTGCTGATTTGATTAGTTACCTTGAAAACCAAGGGACAATGGGTGAACATTTAGTATCAGTAAAAGCGTATCGTGATAAATACGGCGTAGCCTAAAATATAAAGCCTCGCATTGCGGGGCTTTCTTTTGACCTTTAAAAGAGCTTATTTAATGAAAGATGTATTCAAACCAAATGGATTAGGGTTCAAGCGTGTATTTAAAGCCACATACTGCTCCTATCTAGGATTTAAAGCAGCGTTTAAAGAAGAAGCTGCATTCAGGCAAGAGTTACTGATCTGCATAATCCTTTTTCCTTTTTCATTTCTGCTGGCATCTTCATTACTTCATTGGGCAATTCTTATGTGCTCACTGCTAGTGGTATTAATTGTTGAATTATTAAACTCAGCAATTGAAGCACTCACTGATCGTGTAAGCACAGAACTTCATGTCTTGTCAGGCAGAGCAAAAGATATGGGCTCTGCAGCCGTCACGCTTTCACTAATGATCCTTGTGATCTTGTGGGGAGTGAGTTTGTATATGAAGATCGTTGGATCTTAGCCTACCGTTTCAAAGCAAAATTGACGATACATGTTAATAAAATGAAAGGAATGTTGTTTTTTTAGTGTGTTTAGTTTAGAAACTCATCGAAAAGCATGTTTTTTCAAGTTTTCTTCAAAAAAAGGGTTGATCTGTTTTCGGATCTCCCTATAATGCGACCCCACTGAGACGGCAGAGCAGGCAACGCTTAGCGAGGCAAGCAAACCACTTAGTGAGTCGAGTAAAACTTGAGTTTAGATTTTTATAAAATTTAAAATTAAGTGTTGACAAAAACACAGGAAAGCGTAAGATTCGCTTCCCTTGAGTCGCTAAGGCAACTCAAACGTTCTTTAACAATATAAAGCAATCATCTGTGTGGGCACTCGTACAGATTGAGTTCTAACAGCCAAGCTACTTAGGTAGTGAGGCAAATAAATTAGAGTCTCAATTGAAACTGAGTGACCAACAGCAATAACTACTTAGGTAGGAATTGCAGCACAGTCAATTCAATATCGAAAGATATTAAATAAATTCAGAATTCATTGAGCTGTCGAAAGACACAAAACTTTTTAATTGAAGAGTTTGATCATGGCTCAGATTGAACGCTGGCGGCAGGCCTAACACATGCAAGTCGAGCGGTAACAGAAAGTAGCTTGCTACTTTGCTGACGAGCGGCGGACGGGTGAGTAATGCTTGGGAACATGCCTTGAGGTGGGGGACAACAGTTGGAAACGACTGCTAATACCGCATAATGTCTACGGACCAAAGGGGGCTTCGGCTCTCGCCTTTAGATTGGCCCAAGTGGGATTAGCTAGTTGGTGAGGTAATGGCTCACCAAGGCAACGATCCCTAGCTGGTTTGAGAGGATGATCAGCCACACTGGAACTGAGACACGGTCCAGACTCCTACGGGAGGCAGCAGTGGGGAATATTGCACAATGGGCGAAAGCCTGATGCAGCCATGCCGCGTGTGTGAAGAAGGCCTTCGGGTTGTAAAGCACTTTCAGTCAGGAGGAAAGGGTGTGAGTTAATACCTCACATCTGTGACGTTACTGACAGAAGAAGCACCGGCTAACTCCGTGCCAGCAGCCGCGGTAATACGGAGGGTGCGAGCGTTAATCGGAATTACTGGGCGTAAAGCGTACGCAGGCGGTTTGTTAAGCGAGATGTGAAAGCCCCGGGCTCAACCTGGGAACTGCATTTCGAACTGGCAAACTAGAGTGTGATAGAGGGTGGTAGAATTTCAGGTGTAGCGGTGAAATGCGTAGAGATCTGAAGGAATACCGATGGCGAAGGCAGCCACCTGGGTCAACACTGACGCTCATGTACGAAAGCGTGGGGAGCAAACGGGATTAGATACCCCGGTAGTCCACGCCGTAAACGATGTCTACTAGAAGCTCGGAACCTCGGTTCTGTTTTTCAAAGCTAACGCATTAAGTAGACCGCCTGGGGAGTACGGCCGCAAGGTTAAAACTCAAATGAATTGACGGGGGCCCGCACAAGCGGTGGAGCATGTGGTTTAATTCGATGCAACGCGAAGAACCTTACCTACACTTGACATACAGAGAACTTTCTAGAGATAGATTGGTGCCTTCGGGAACTCTGATACAGGTGCTGCATGGCTGTCGTCAGCTCGTGTTGTGAGATGTTGGGTTAAGTCCCGCAACGAGCGCAACCCCTATCCTTAGTTGCTAGCAGGTAATGCTGAGAACTCTAAGGAGACTGCCGGTGATAAACCGGAGGAAGGTGGGGACGACGTCAAGTCATCATGGCCCTTACGTGTAGGGCTACACACGTGCTACAATGGCGCATACAGAGTGCTGCGAACCTGCGAAGGTAAGCGAATCACTTAAAGTGCGTCGTAGTCCGGATTGGAGTCTGCAACTCGACTCCATGAAGTCGGAATCGCTAGTAATCGCGTATCAGAATGACGCGGTGAATACGTTCCCGGGCCTTGTACACACCGCCCGTCACACCATGGGAGTGGGTTGCTCCAGAAGTAGATAGTCTAACCCTCGGGAGGACGTTTACCACGGAGTGATTCATGACTGGGGTGAAGTCGTAACAAGGTAGCCCTAGGGGAACCTGGGGCTGGATCACCTCCTTATACGATTTAGAACTTATTTGTTCGTAGTGTCCACACAGATGATTGTTAGTTAGTTAAGCCACTGGCTTAGTTAATTAATATGCTCTTTAAAAATTTGGAAAAGCTGATAATAAAATTCGTATGAATAACATTGTTATTTGTACAGAGTTTTCAAAAGTAAAAAAGAATGATAGCAGTATCATTCAGTGCCATTTAATCACTCTTATGAGTCGATTGATTGGTATCTACTTTAGTATTCAATATTAACTTCTGGCGAAGTTAAACTGTCACAAAACAAAGACCCGTTTGGGTTGTATGGTTAAGTGACTAAGCGTACACGGTGGATGCCTTGGCAGTTGGAGGCGATGAAGGACGTATTAACTTGCGATAAGCCTAGTCAAGCTAGTAAAAAGCACTTGAGACTAGGATTTCCGAATGGGGAAACCCACCTGCTTGCAGGTATCGTTAACTGAATACATAGGTTAACGAGGCGAACGCGGAGAACTGAAACATCTAAGTACCCGTAGGAAAAGAAATCAACCGAGATTCCGAAAGTAGCGGCGAGCGAAATCGGAACAGCCCTTAAGCTTATTATGTGTTAATGGAAGGCTCTGGAAAGTGCCACGATACAGGGTGATAGTCCCGTACATGAAAAGACATTTTAAGTGAAATCGAGTAGGTCGGAGCACGTGAAACTTTGACTGAATATAGGTGGACCATCATCTAAGGCTAAATACTCCCAACTGACCGATAGTGAACCAGTACCGTGAGGGAAAGGCGAAAAGAACCCCTGTGAGGGGAGTGAAATAGAACCTGAAACCGTGTACGTACAAGCAGTAGGAGCAGACTTGTTCTGTGACTGCGTACCTTTTGTATAATGGGTCAGCGACTTATATTTTGTAGCGAGGTTAACCGATTAGGGTAGCCGTAGGGAAACCGAGTCTTAACTGGGCGAATAGTTGCAAGGTATAGACCCGAAACCCGGTGATCTAGCCATGGGCAGGTTGAAGGTTGAGTAACATCAACTGGAGGACCGAACCCACTAACGTTGAAAAGTTAGGGGATGACCTGTGGCTAGGAGTGAAAGGCTAATCAAACCGGGAGATAGCTGGTTCTCCCCGAAATCTATTTAGGTAGAGCCTCGGACGAATACTTACGGGGGTAGAGCACTGTTAAGGCTAGGGGGTCATCCCGACTTACCAACCCTTTGCAAACTCCGAATACCGTAAAGTAATATCCGGGAGACACACGGCGGGTGCTAACGTCCGTCGTGAAGAGGGAAACAACCCAGACCGCCAGCTAAGGTCCCAAAGTCATAGTTAAGTGGGAAACGATGTGGAAAGGCCCAGACAGCCAGGAGGTTGGCTTAGAAGCAGCCATCCTTTAAAGAAAGCGTAATAGCTCACTGGTCGAGTCGGTCTGCGCGGAAGATGTAACGGGGCTAAACTATGCACCGAAGCTGCGGATTCATACTTTGTATGAGTGGTAGGGGAGCGTTCTGTAAGCGGTTGAAGGTGTACCGGGAGGTATGCTGGACGTATCAGAAGTGCGAATGCTGACATGAGTAACGATAATGCGGGTGAAAAACCCGCACGCCGGAAGACCAAGGGTTCCTATCCCATGTTAATCAGGGTAGGGTAAGTCGACCCCTAAGGCGAGGCCGAAAGGCGTAGTCGATGGGAAACGGATTAATATTTCCGTACTTGGTATAATTGCGATGGGGGGACGGAGAAGGCTAAGCAAGCATGGCGATGGTTGTCCATGTGAAAGTGAGTAGGGCGTTTGTTTAGGTAAATCCGGACGAACATTAAACCTGAGACACGAGACGAGCTACTACGGTAGTGAAGTTGCTGATGCCATACTTCCAGGAAAAGCCTCTAAGCTTCAGATTATACCGAATCGTACCCCAAACCGACACAGGTGGTCAGGTAGAGAATACTAAGGCGCTTGAGAGAACTCGGGTGAAGGAACTAGGCAAAATCGTACCGTAACTTCGGGAGAAGGTACGCTCCTATCTGTGATGAGACTTGCTCTCTAAGCGGACGGGAGCCGCAGTGACCAGGTGGCTGGGACTGTTTATTAAAAACACAGCACTGTGCAAAATCGCAAGATGACGTATACGGTGTGACACCTGCCCGGTGCCGGAAGGTTAATTGATGGGGTTATCTTCGGAGAAGCTCTTGATCGAAGCCCCGGTAAACGGCGGCCGTAACTATAACGGTCCTAAGGTAGCGAAATTCCTTGTCGGGTAAGTTCCGACCTGCACGAATGGTGTAACCATGGCCACGCTGTCTCCACCCGAGACTCAGTGAAATTGAAATCGCAGTGAAGATGCTGTGTACCCGCGGCTAGACGGAAAGACCCCGTGAACCTTTACTACAGCTTGGCACTGAACATTGAACCTACATGTGTAGGATAGGTGGGAGACTTTGAAGATGAGACGCTAGTCTTGTTGGAGTCGTCCTTGAAATACCACCCTTGTAGTTTTGATGTTCTAACGTTGGCCCCTGAATCGGGGTTACGGACAGTGCCTGGTGGGTAGTTTGACTGGGGCGGTCTCCTCCCAAAGAGTAACGGAGGAGCACGAAGGTTGGCTAAGTACGGTCGGACATCGTACGGTTAGTGTAATGGTAGAAGCCAGCTTAACTGCGAGACAGACACGTCGAGCAGGTACGAAAGTAGGTCATAGTGATCCGGTGGTTCTGAATGGAAGGGCCATCGCTCAACGGATAAAAGGTACTCCGGGGATAACAGGCTGATACCGCCCAAGAGTTCATATCGACGGCGGTGTTTGGCACCTCGATGTCGGCTCATCACATCCTGGGGCTGAAGTCGGTCCCAAGGGTATGGCTGTTCGCCATTTAAAGTGGTACGCGAGCTGGGTTTAGAACGTCGTGAGACAGTTCGGTCCCTATCTGCCGTGGGCGTTTGAGAATTGAGAGGGGTTGCTCCTAGTACGAGAGGACCGGAGTGAACGAACCGCTGGTGTTCGGGTTGTCATGCCAATGGCATTGCCCGGTAGCTACGTTCGGAACTGATAAGCGCTGAAAGCATCTAAGCGCGAAGCAGGCCTCGAGATGAGTTCTCACTAGACTTTTAAAGTCTCTGAAGGGCCGTTGAAGACTACAACGTTGATAGGCAAGATGTGGAAGTGGTGTGAGCCATTAAGCTAACTTGTACTAATTACCCGTGAGGCTTAACCATACAACGCCAAACGCGTTTTGTGTGACAGTTAAGACAGAAGTTAATGACTAAAGTAGATATTACTTAAAAAAGACTTAAAAAATATTATCAGATATTTTCCAAATTCAGTTAGTGCGTAGGAATACGGATTAACAACCAAATTTGCTTGGTGACAATAGCGTTTTGGACCCACCTGATCCCATGCCGAACTCAGTAGTGAAACGAAACAGCGCCGATGATAGTGTAGCATTTGCTATGTGAAAGTAGGACATTACCAGGCTTCAAATAAGAGAAACCCGTTACAGCGATGTGACGGGTTTTTTGCTGTCTGGGGTTTAGTAAATTCACTACCCCTATACTTGATCAACTATTTCTTCATGGCTATCTGATAAATAACTTAATTAGATATACAGTATTACCCTAGTAAGCTCATTTTGCCCAATTTTCTTAATACACGGAGCTAATAACCTAGATGGTATTCAGAAATACAGCCCCTGTTTTAGATAGCATCATTTAGATTTCAGCAAGTTCCCTATATATCTCATCGACTCTTAGCAGTTATTGATCTAAGCTAATTAAAAAATAATCTTGCGTACTATATTTCAAGAGTATGTTTGATATAAAAATAACAAAGGCTTTTATATGGATAATTATCCTCAGGGTATTTTTTGTTGGTCAGAGCTTTGCACACATAATTGGAAAGAAGGTAAAGCTTTTTATACCTCTCTATTTGATTGGGGTCATGATGATCAGCCAATTGGCGATGGTATTTTTTACACTATGCTCCAGAAAGAGGGTGACGACATTGCCGCTATGTACGAAATGCCAAAAGAGCAAATTCAGGAGGGTGTTCCAAGCAGTTGGTTAACTTACATTGCTGTAGATGATGTAGATCATTGTGCAATTAAAGCGAAAGAGCTTGGGGCTAAAATAATTGCGGGTCCGCACAATGTTATGGATGCAGGTCGTATGCTGATGTTTACTGATCCGGGGGGAGCAACCGTTGCATTATGGCAAGGAAAAGATCATAAAGGATGTAAACGTTTATCAGAGCTATCAACGCCTTATTGGCATGAGTTAGCGACGCGAAATAGCAAAGTAAGTAATGAGTTTTACTGTGCTTTACTAGGTTGGAAGAGCGAAGTGAAACCTATGGACAACATGGAATATACTTTATTTATGGTAGATGGTAAGCCGATTGCTGGAATGCTGGAAATGAGTAGCGAATGGCCTGATGATGTCCCACCTCATTGGATGATTTACTTTGCAGTTGACGACTGTGATTCTGCCCTTAATAAGGCGAAAAAGCTGGGAGCCCAAGTATGTGTACCTTCTACTACAGTACCAGACGTTGGCCGATTTGGTGTTCTTTGTGATCCTCAAGGTGCTGTTTTTTCGGTGATCCAAACGAAGGATTAAAGCGTTTACAATATGCTGATAAGTACATGAGAGAGTTGTCTTGCACTAAGCTACTTTGGTTATTGGCATTAACGTTTAATTTTTTGTTATTTTGTTATAATGCCAGTTATATAAATTATGCATGTTGAGTAGACCATGGAATTTGAACAAGATAGCAATTTAACGCTCCCGTTATTTTTATTAAACGAGTCCTTAAGTGAAAGGGATGTAGAGCAGCCTGATTTTGAAATATCAGTAGCGCTCGATGATGAGTTACTTGCTCAAATTTGCCAAAATCCCTCAGAAGACAGCAGCATAGCTATTACAATAACAAGTTATGAGCTGTTAATAGCCGATCCTTCTTACAAATATATGTTAGAACAATCACACCACGCGCAAATAACTTTAAATCATGGCCCTCTATTGAGTGTTGTACTAAATACTGAGAATCAAGATGTATTTATATCTCCGCAAATGGATATGATGCCGACCTTTGATTTAGGTGATGAAGGCGAATGAATAAACTCATAGGCATCGTTACATTAGTTATTTTAAGTGGTTGTGCATACTTAGGTAATGCTCATTACAATGAGCTATTTGGCACTGAGCAGGCCCAGCAGCGTATCGTATCTCATACTACTGGCGAAGGGGCTAATTTTTTACAGAATGTGAAGCCGGTGCTCGATACTCGGTGTGTTGTGTGTCATGGTTGTTACGATGCACCTTGTCAGTTAAAGCTATCATCCCCTGAAGGGATAGATAGAGGGATAAGCAAAGACCTTGTTTACGACGGAACTCGTTTACTTGCTACAAAGCCGAGTAGATTGTTATTTGATGCTACAACCACAGAGCAATGGCGAGAAAAGAACTTTACTCCTGTTTTAAATGAGCGAGTACAAACTGAGGAAGCTAACTTAGCTGGTAGCGTCTTGTTTAATAGTTTAGTACTGAAACAAAGCCATGAATTGCCTGCAAATGAAATATTAAATAATGAATTTGATTTTTCGCTGAGCCGCTCTCAAACCTGTGCCACTATGGGAGAATTTGATCAATTAGCGGGTGAGCAACCTCATGCTGGTATGCCTTATGGATTACCGGGCGTATCCCGTGATGAATTTAATCATTTGCAGAAGTGGCTCAAAGCAGGCGGTAAAATGGCGCATATTGACCCGCCAACAGAGTTTGAACTTGAGCAGGTTAAGCGTTGGGAAGCATTTTTAAACCAAGATGATTTGAAGTATCAGTTATCGGCTCGCTATATATACGAGCATTGGTTTTTAGCTCACATATATTTTGATCAAAAGACCCCTGATAACTTTTTTAAGCTCGTCCGTTCGAGCACACCTCCAGGCGAAAAAATAAAATTAATAAGCACACGTCGACCTTATGACGACCCTAAAGTTAACCGTGTTTACTACCGATTTTTGCATGATCGCAGCACTGTTTTATCTAAAACTCACTTACCTCTTAAGCTAAATGATGAAAAGTTGACGCGCTTGTACCAACAGTTCATTGCACCAGAGTATACGGTTAAAAGTATGCCTAGCTATAAGGCAGAGTCTGCATCTAATCCGTTTAAAACGTTTGAAGTGATCCCAATTGATTCTAAATATCAGTTTATGCTTGATGAAGCTGAGTTGATTATTATGGGCTTTATTAAAGGGCCTGTCTGTCGTGGTCAGATAGCGTTAAATGTGATTAACGACCACTTTTGGGTTGCTTTTGCTGATCCAAATAAAGTGGCCACCCCAGCGGTTGGACAAATGATAATGCAGCATGAAGACGCACTTGAATTACCAGCTGCAGAAGAAAGTAATGCGTTCCCTATTGCTAATTGGGTTAAATACTCAGCTCTGGAGCAAAAGTATTTGAAAGCAAAGGTCAATTTAGCAAATGAGATGTTTAAAGGCGGTGAGCATTTAACAACAGATTTATTGTGGAAAGGAGATGGTCATAATAAAAATGCAGCACTGACTATTTTTCGTCATTTTGACAGTGCCACTGTGGTGAAAGGTTTTATTGGCCAAGAGCCAAAAACAACTTGGATTTTAGATTATGCCTTATTCGAGCGTATACATTATTTACTGGTTGCTGGTTTTGATGTTTACGGCAATATTGGGCACCAGTTAGTTACGCGTTTATATATGGACTTTTTACGCCTAGAAGGAGAACAAAACTTCTTAGCATTATTACCAGAAAACAAACGAGAAAAAATCAAAGACCAGTGGTATCGTAAATCACCACCAAGTCTTGCTGAGTTTTTTAAAAATAACCGTGAATTTAGTCAGCCAAGCGGAATAACTTATAAAACAAATACCCCTCAAAAAGAATTGTATGCACTAATGAAAGAGGCGCTAAGTCCAGTGCTAAGTGAGCACTACGATTATAAGCAAGTACCTAAATCGTTAAGTGCCATTAATGCTATGCCGGCAAAAGCAGTAAATTTATTACCGCAGTTATCGTTTGTATTAGTAAAGCAAGATGACGATAGCCATAAGGCTTACACGATTATTCATCATAACGCGCATTACAATATTTCGAGCTTATTAAATGAAGACGGTCAACGAGCTTTTGACGAAGACACGGCAACAATCGTCCCCGGCTTTATAGGTGACTACCCAGCCTCTATTTGGTATTTAAATAATGAACAACAGGTTGAGGCTTTTGCTGAACAGTTACCTATGATGCAAGTAGAAGCTGATTACGCAGCCTTAAAAACTAAATTTGGAATTAGACGTTCTCATCCACAGTTTTGGCAATACAGCGATATTTTACACGCTACAGCAAAAAAATACCGTGGTGTTGAATATGGCTTGTTCGATTACAACCGTTTAGAAAATAGATAGTAAGCCCTCTTATATAGCCCAGCTCTGAGTTGGGCTTTTTTATATTTATAGATTACGCATAGATATTGATGTAATTGGACTACACTTAAACCAAAAAGTTAGGCTAACTATGTTTGAAGTTGTCGCAAATATTCGCCTACGTAATCGGTGGGCATTAATCGCTATTGCGGTATTAATTAGTGTTTCTGTATCACTAATGCAGTACTTTTTTTCAGTACAAAAAAATGATGCAAACATTATTAACATTGCTGGTAAACAGCGAATGCTGTCGCAAAAATTGCATGGCATGGTGATAAGTTATTAACCTCGCAAGTTCCTAGTACTAGTCATCAGCAGTCTTTAGATGCATCGCTCAGTCTATTTAAAGCAAACCATCAATATTTATTGTTAAAAAACGATAATGGTCAATATAAATACCTCAGCCCTGAGCTTATAAAGTTATATATACAATCACCTATTGAGCTAGATTTGCGCGTGCAAAAATTTATCCAACAGGTAGAAGGGCTGCTGTATAAACAGGAAAAAATAAACCCCAATGTGTTTTCTGTTAAGCGCATGGAAGAGTTACTAAAGTATTTAGATCAAGCTGTTGGCTTATTTGAAAAAGCGTCCGTTAAAAAAGTGGCCTGGGTGTCTTCAGCCGAGCTATTTTTTTGGTTGCTAACTATGTTATTGCTTATTGGTGTATTACGTTTTGTGTTCATACCGATGGAAAAGCAGATCACTAAGGCGTTATCAAAGTATCAACAGCAAAAAGATTTTGCGCAGCAAGTGAGTAAAAATAAAGAACACTTTATAGCTCGAGCAAGTCATGAGTTTAGAACGCCCCTACAAGGTTTTGTTACCTCGATTGATTCGTTAGAGGTCAGTCATAGCCAAAAATCGATTAAAACACAGGCCTCTTATTGCGCATCAAGAATAATAGCAATGCTTGACGAACTTCAAGATTTACAGGCGCTTAGTTTGGGCCGTTGGGCATTAAAACCGTCAAATGAAAACTTACTTCAGTCATTCAATAAAGTGCTTTTAGGGTATGAATTTGGTTACAACCAAAAAGGCATTGCCTTAGTTAGAGCACTTGATTCGACACTTGACCAAGCTATAAAACTAGATCATCAACGCTTTCAGCAAGTGTTAGCTGAGTTAGTTGGCAACGCATTAAAGTTTACAGAAGAGGGGGCTGTTACTGTTAAGGCTTGTGTTAGCAATAAGCAATTAACAGTAACAATCACGGATACAGGTTCAGGGTTAACCAAGCCAGTCAGCAGGTCAACCTTTGATTCATCTAATCAAAATAATCACTTTCAAGGGTTAAGAACAGGCCTTGCAAGGGTGCAGTACATTGTTGATGCTTTTGACGGAAATATTGTGTTTGAAAATACATCGCCAAATGGGGTGTGCGTTACGCTGAAAATGCCCGTTGTGATTGATGAAAGTGCACCTTCGTTAAGTGCACTGTTACCTAAAAATATGCATTGTTTAGTTGTTGAAGATAACCCGTTAAACATGCACATTTTAACCCGTATTCTTTCACAGCTTAACTACAGCTATGAATGTGCAAAAAACGGAAAGGCCGCATGCGAGATGGCAACTAAAAACGAATACCAAGTCATTTTTATGGATTTAAATATGCCAATAATGGATGGCTTTGAGGCTATTAAAAAAATACGCATTTTTGACGCTAATACGCCTATTATTGTGGTTACCGCTAATACATCAGAAAGTGATATTGCAATTACCACTCAATTAGGTGCAAATGGGCATGTTTTTAAACCTATCAGCACGCAAACGTTAGCTGAAGTGTTAATAGGTAGCTTAAACCCTAAATAATAAATTGATTATATAGCGTTATTTTCAGCGTTAATTTAGTAAAAATTATTTGCAATAGGTAATCTAAAACGCTCAATTGGTCTTTTTCAAAGAGAGATTCTATTTGAGAAAATTACATGTATTTTTTCTGTAAGTGGGATACCAATCCGCCATCGTACTTAATCATCTTGTGGGGCTAAACGTGTCGCCTTCTGCGCTATAAAACGCCTATTTAGAAAAATTGAACAACGAAAATTCAACTTGTTATCAACAGTGTTTTTTAAATCAAAATCGGTTTCTTAATTAGTATTTGTTGAACTTAGCGCATTGATTTACGTTTTTTAATAGAGCTTAAACTAATAATATTAGCAACCCTTAGGGCAATTAATATCACCCTAGGTATAACAATGAGGTTAGAGTCGAGTAACACTGAAACCTTTATCTTTTAACTGCTTTATTAAACCATGCTGCTCTGGTAAGTGCAGCGCGCCTACTGCAATAAATAGCTTTTCGTTATTTAAGCGAGGAACAAGTTGCTCTACCCATTTGTTATTACGGTTTATTAGCATGACTTGCTCGCTTATTTCACCATAATTACTCTCGTCAAAACTCATATTGTAGTACTCGGTAAGGGTATCCATATCGCCATTTTTCCATGCGTTTACTAGCTTAATAAAGTATGTATTAATATCGCTAAGCTGTTCAAAGGTTTCTTCAATCATTTCATTACTTAATAGCGCCATACCATCAAACATTTGTAACTGCTGCTCTAGGGTTTCTAGTTCACCAATTTTAATGTTGTTCTCTTTAGCGTAAGCAAGTACTTGCTTGTCTATGCCTGTTTGATCAGAAAAGCCTGCATTTTGAAACTCAATTTGCATCATAGTCACCATTACAGCCCAAGGTTTGAAGTTGCTAAACATAGCAATATCAATCGATTTTTTTGCAAAGTAATTTTTAAGCTTATTGTAGTTTTGTTTTGATAGTTCTGTTTGTAATGTTTTACCATTTTTAAGCATCATTAATGGCATTGAGCGCTGTTGCATTTGAAATGGAGTCAGTTTGCTAATATCCACTTCTACAATAACGTGTTCGCTCTCATCAATCGCTTTGGTAACGTTTGCTGGTAAGCCTTTCATGCTGGCGTCACCTACGTGTACGGTGCCAAACAAATACGAGCTAGTGCCATTTTTTTCTACTTTATATAAAGCTGGTGCCGCAACGTTATTAAAACTAAGTACTGTAAATAGCACCATAATAAAAAAATGACTAATACGAGGTATCGCTTTCATAGTTTGTCCTTCAAATCCTGTTGTTGAGTCAAACAAATACTAACCTAAATTTGCCTATACAGCAGTGCTAAATTCAGTATTTATCAATCGTCTTTTGTGAGGTTATTGGTACTAATATGTGCGCTCAGTGGAGTATTTGTTCTATTTACGTTTTTTGATTTAGTACAGTTGCAAACCATGATTATTAAAACTATTCGGAAGGTCTAAACATTATCTGTATAAAAAATTAATTTAATTTTTACTAAAACTCAAAAATTAATCAAACCATAAATGGGGAATATAAGAATAGTGAATTTCTATACTTTAAATTAAAACATAAAAATTCCTTTATGGTTGTATTTAGTGAATTTTAAAACCACTTAATTTGAGTTTTAGCAGTTTTTTTGAATTGAATTTGGTGTTGACTTAAGCCGCTCAGCGCGGTACTAATACATAACAGAGCGAGAGATAAACTTTCGCAACAAATTATTTAAATTTGGTGTTAATTACATGCTTACAACTGCACTTAAACTAGTCCTTATTATTATCGTGGTGATTATTCCCGCGAGGGCTTTGTAGTGCTATAAACTTGAGCATTAAAAAGCCCTCCGCACTTAACAGTTCGGAGGGCTTTTTAGTTTTAAGGGTAAAAATTAATTAGGTTGTCACTGAAGAATGAGGATTTATTAATGACAGGCGCAGAACTCACAATCGACTTATTAGCCAAACACGGCGTTAAAGAGGTATTTGGCTACCCTGGTGGAGCCATTATGCCAATTTACGATGCGCTGTATGGTGCGCCAGTCAAGCATTACCTCACTCGCCACGAGCAAGGTGCTGGTTTTGCTGCTGTAGGTTATGCCCGCAGCACAGGTAAATTAGGCGTATGTTTAGCAACATCAGGCCCTGGGGCTACTAACTTAATAACAGCACTTGCAGATGCAATGATGGACTCAGTACCATTATTAGCAATTACTGGCCAAGTACCTACTGCAGCCATTGGCTCTGATGCATTTCAAGAAGTGGATGTACTAGGTATGTCGCTTTCATGTACAAAACACAGTTACATGGTCGAGCGTCCAGAAGATTTAGCCGAAATACTACAAGAGGCCATGCACTTAGCCCAAAGTGGTCGCCCAGGTCCTGTGCTTGTAGATATTCCAAAAGATATTCAAATGGCGCAAGTGCCTTTTAAACCATGGCTAGCCGCTGATGAATACTTACCGCAGCTTGATTTAAACCAAGTGGCCATTGCCAATCAGTTATTAAGTGAAGCTAAGCAACCTGTGGCGTATGTAGGTGGCGGTGTACAAGCCGCTGATGCGCAAAATGAGTTAATGCAGTTTTTAAATAAAACGCAGATGCCTGCGGTATCAACACTTAAAGCGTTAGGTAGCGTATTACCAGATTACGAACACTACCTAGGCATGCTAGGCATGCACGGTACACAAGCCGCTAATATAGCGGTGCAAGAGTGTGATGTTTTAGTGTGTATAGGCGCTCGCTTTGATGACCGCGTAACTGGGGATTTAGCTAAATTTGCCGCTAAAGCAAAAGTAATTCATTTAGACATAGATGCGGCCGAAGTAGGTAAACGTAAACCAGCTAAAGCCTCATTAATTGCTGATTTAAAAACCTCATTACCGGCACTTGAGTGCTTTGTAACCTCTAAAGCATGGTGCGATATAAATAAGCAGTTAAGCGTAAAACATGCGTGGCGATATGACTACCCAGGCGAAAAAGTATTTGCCCCGTATTTATTGAACCAATTAAGCCAGCGTATGCCAAAAACAGGCGTAGTGTGCTGTGATGTAGGGCAGCATCAAATGTGGGTAGCGCAACACATGAAGTTTAGCCACCCGAGCAACCATTTAAGTAGTGGTGGCGCAGGCACTATGGGCTTTGGTTTACCAGCGGCTATTGGCGCACAAGTAGCACGTCCAGACGATTTTGTAATAACGGTGTCGGGTGATGGCTCAATCATGATGAACATTCAAGAGCTTGCGACTATTCGCCGTAACAATTTACCAGTAAAAATACTAATATTAGATAACCAACGCTTAGGTATGGTTCGCCAATGGCAGGAGCTATTTTTTGAAGGACGTTACTCTGAAACAAACCTTTCAGATAACCCTGATTTTGTTCAGTTAGCCGCTGTATTTGGTATTCCTGGGCAAACAATTACACATGCAAATCAAGTTGATGATGCAATAACAGCATTAGTTAACAGCAAAGGGCCGTATATAGTACATGCCTGCATAGACGATAAAGAAAACGTATGGCCACTTGTACCACCAGGGGCTGCAAATGACGAAATGATTACGGAGAAAGCACAATGAAACACAGCCTAACTATTGCATTAAAGAGCCAAAGTATAGCGGTCGAGCGTTTTTTACGTGTAGTGCGTCACCGTGGTTTTGATCTTACGCATTTTCAGCTCAATATGGATGATGGCCACTACAATGTTGCAATGACAGTAGACAGCGATAAACCAATCCATCTTTTAACAAGCCAGTTAAATAAGCTGGTGGACGTTAAAGAAATCACTTTACAAAATTTACAGCAACAAGCTGTGTAATTGCTAACAACACAAATTTACGAGTAATTGAATAACTGTTACTCACCAATTTTTAGAATGAGGAATGCCCGCTTACACAGCGGCAAAACAGAGGTAACTATGGCTAAATTAAGAAGTGCAACAACAACTGAAGGACGTAAACGCGCAGGCGCACGTGCATTATGGCGCGCAACAGGCATGACCGACACCGACTTTGGTAAACCAATTATTGCTGTAGTTAACTCGTTTACGCAATTTGTGCCAGGGCACGTACACCTTAATCAGCTAAGTGAGTTAATGGCTGAAACAATCACGCAAGCGGGTGGTGTACCAAAAGAATTTAATACTATTGCAATTGATGACGGTATCGCAATGGGCCACGGGGGCATGCTTTACTCACTGCCTTCGCGCGATCTCATTGCCGACTCAGTTGAGTACATGGTTAACGGCCACTGCGCCGATGCGATGATCTGTATTTCTAACTGTGACAAAATCACCCCAGGGATGATGCTTGCAGCGCTACGCTTAAACATACCGGTTATTTTTGTATCGGGCGGACCAATGGAAGCGGGTAAAACGAAACTTGCTAACATTGATATCAAATTAGATTTAGTCGATGCCATGGTAAAAGGCGCTGATGAAACAGTAAGTGATGCAGATTCAGAGCAAGTAGAGCGCTCTGCATGTCCTACTTGTGGGTCGTGTTCAGGTATGTTTACTGCAAACTCAATGAACTGTTTATTAGAAGCTATTGGCCTTGCACTACCGGGTAACGGTACAACGCTTGCAACCCATAAAGATCGTAAGCAGCTATATGTAGAAGCGGGTGCTCGCATTGTTGATTTATGCCGTGAGTACTACCAAAAAGATAACCAAGACGTATTGCCACGCGCTATTGCTAACAAAACAGCCTTTATGAACTCTATGGTTGTTGATATTGCTATGGGTGGTTCATCTAACACCGTACTGCATTTACTAGCAGCCGCACAAGAAGCTGGCGTAGATTTTGACATGTCGCACATTGACGAGTTATCTCGTAAAACCCCATTTTTATGTAAAGTAGCTCCAGCAACAGCGCAGTACCACATTGAAGATGTTCACCGCGCTGGTGGCATGATGGCAATTGTGCGTGAGCTAGGCAAAGCCGGTTTAGTTGATTTATCGGTAAACCACGTTGCAGGTATGACTATGGGTGAGCTTGTTAAAAAATGGGATGCGACAGATCCTAAAAACGAAGCGGCACAAAAGTTTTACCGCGCGGGACCAGCTGGCATTCGTACTACAAAAGCAATGAGCCAAGAGTGTCGTTGGGATGAAGGCGATAACGACCGCGAACATGGTTGTATCCGCAGTGTTGAACACGCATTTAGACAAGATGGCGGCTTAGCTGTACTTTCAGGCAACTTAGCGGTTGATGGCTGTATTGTTAAAAGCGCGGGCGTAGTTGACGAAATGCTGCATTTTGAAGGCACTGCAGTGGTATACGAATCACAAGATGATTCAGTAGAAGGCATTTTAAACGACGAAGTAAAAGCCGGTGATGTTGTGGTTATTCGTTACGAAGGCCCTAAAGGCGGTCCTGGTATGCAAGAAATGCTTTACCCAACGAGCTACTTAAAATCAAAAGGTTTAGCTGAAAAGTGTGCGCTGATCACAGATGGACGCTTTTCGGGCGGCACGTCTGGTTTATCTATTGGCCACGTATCGCCAGAGGCGGCAAGCGGTGGTGCTATTGCGTACGTTGAAAATGGCGACAAAATTATTATTGATATTGCAACGCGTGAGATCACGCTTGCATTAAGCGAGGAAGAGCTTGAAGCGCGTAAGCAAAAGCAATTAGCGCGTGGTAAACAGGCGTATAAGCCCCTTGACCGTGAGCGTTATGTTTCGTCGGCATTAAAAGCCTATGCACTACTTGCAACTAGTGCAGATAAGGGCGCAGTGCGTGACTTAGAGAAACTGGAGGAGCTGAGCTAATTATGGTTTCTCAAGAGCTCGATTATTTTCGTGCAATTATTCAAGCAAATATGGAGCCCTTGGCTAAAGTCACTGAGGTCAGTGAAATGCCTGACCTTAGCGCTAAACTTGGCAACCATGTATGGCTTAAACGTGAAGATCAACAGCCCGTGTATTCGTTTAAATTACGCGGCGCATACAATAAATTAAATAAGTTGCCAAAAGGGTCTGTTGTAATTACTGCATCGGCTGGTAACCATGCTCAGGGTGTTGCATTAAGCGCTTCGCATTTAGGGCATAAGGCAACGATTGTAATGCCTGTTACAACACCAGAAATAAAAGTTAACGCCGTACGCGCTTTAGGCGGTGAGGTTGTATTGCATGGACATCAGTTTGATGTAGCTAAAGCGCACGCGCTTGAGCTCACAGAGCAGCGTAATGGCATTTTTGTCCCACCATTTGACGATCCTGACGTTATTGTTGGGCAAGGTACTGTAGCGCGAGAACTCATGCAGCAGCTCAATGAGCTTGATGCGGTATTTATTCCCGTTGGAGGCGGTGGCTTACTGGCAGGCATGGCTGTTTATATAAAGTCACTTCGTCCTGATATCAAAGTCATTGGCGTAGAAGCTGATGAGAGCGCCTGTTTACAAGCTGCACTTGAAGCGGGTGAACCGGTAGAGCTTGACCGAGTAGGTAGTTTTGCCGATGGTGTAGCGGTTAAAATTATTGGCAAGGAAACATTTCGCTTAGCACAAAAGTTTTGCGATGAAGTAATCACTGTGACTAGCGATGAAATTTGCGCCGCCATGCAAGATATTTTTGTGTCTACTCGTGCAATTGCAGAGCCTTCTGGCGCTCTTGCAACGGCAGGGCTTAAAAAGTGGAGCCAACAATCGCTCTTAAAAGGGTTGCATTTAGCAGCTGTGCTTTCGGGCGCAAATTTAAACTTTGATCGCTTACGTTATGTCGCTGAGCGCACTGCGCTAGGTGAAAAAAACGAAGCGTTATTAGCCGTTACCATCAAAGAAGAAAAAGGCAGTTTTAAACAGTTTTGTGCGTCTTTAGGTGGCCGTGCTATTACTGAGTTTAACTACCGTTATGCAGGGCCTGGTGAAGCGCAAATATTTGTAGGTATTGCTCTGCGCCAAGGAGAGCAGGAGCTCAATGAGCTCAAGCAGGACCTAACTCAAAACGATTACACATTTTGCGACTTATCAGATAATGAACTTGCTAAATTGCACGTACGCTATATGGTTGGCGGTAAAGCACCCGAAAAACTGCATGAACGTTTGTTACGTTTTGAGTTTCCAGAATACCCCGGCGCACTAGCGCGCTTTTTAGATACGCTAGGCAACGATTGGAATATCACATTATTTCATTATCGGAGTCAAGGCGGCTCAATGGGTTATGTATTAGCCGGTTTTGCTATTGAACCTGAGCAATTTGAGACTTTTAACGAGCATTTAAATGACTTAGGCTATAGCGTGCAAGATGAAACGCATAATCCGTGTTTTACACAGTTTTTAACGACGCAACCTCTTTCAGAAAAAACCGCAAAGCTCGCTTCAGTTTAACAGCCATTAAAGAGCAAGTACCTTACAAGGGTGCTTGCTTTATCATTTGTTTTACATATAGTTACTGATACCGTCATTAACTTGAGGAAACTTGGTTGTTACTTAAAGGATTAATACTTGGATTGTGTTTTTTTTGTGGCCAAATTGCGGCGCAAGAATCGGTCACTTTACAATTAAAATGGACGCATCAGTTTCAGTTTGCTGGTTACTACATGGCTAAAGAAAAAGGGTTTTATAAAGATGTGGGTCTTGATGTAACCATAAACCCAGCAGATCTAACAATGCCCGATGCGTTTAGTGCTGTGGCTAATGGCGACGCCGAGTTTGGTGTAGGTCACTCGGGTATTTTACAGGAACGTATAAACGGCCAATCTTTTGTAGCAATGGCGCCTATCTTGCAATATTCACCTTATTGCTGGATGGTCAAAGACACCTCTGATATTTTTCATCCTCGTGATTTTGTAAATAAGCGTATAAGTAAAGTGAGTCACAATGATAGCAATGAGTTAATGGCTATGCTGACACGCAGCGGAGTTAATACGCGTTTGCTTAGTGTATACAACGGTGACAACCCAAGCCAAGCCTGGATTGAGAACAGGCTCGATGCGATGCAAGTTTATCTATCTACAGAGCCCTACAATATGACTCAAAGAGGTATATCACATCGCCTAATATGCCCTCAGCGTTACGGTATAGACGTTTATGCAGATATCTTATATACCACTGGAAAAATGTTAAGCACATCCCCAGAAACCGTTGAAAAATTTTACCAAGCCAGCCTAAAGGGGTGGCGCTACGCAATGATGAATATGGATGAGGCCATTGCGGTTACCCAAATACTTTACGCACCTAACAAAAGTTTCCATGAATTAGCATACGAGGCTGAAGTATTAAAAGAGTACATTATGCCAGCAACAACTAGCCTGGGGCATATGTCTATTCCAAAATGGCGCCTAATTGCAGACTTGTACGGTATTCACCAAACTGATTTTGATAATGTTAAAGCCAGTTTTATTTATAAATATCAGCGACCAGAAAAAATGGAACTATCGTGGATGTTAATTGCAGCGATGATTGTGAGTGTTATCTCTATACCGTTGTATTTGCGCTTAATGTTTAGTAAAAAAATAACCGTTTAATGGCTGTTAATGTTAATGTTACTGATACAATTGGCTACCTTTCAATAAATTAAGCTGTTATGACATTAGCCGAGCAATTTACTTCACTTGACTCTATTTTAAAGCGTACTCGTACCTATTGGCAGTGCACCGCTTTTGACTTTGATGCGATCCCTTGGCCCGAACTGCGAGGCATATTAAATAGCTTAACAGATGAGCAAGTAGCAACGCTTGATACCAAGCAGAATGAATTAATAGACTTCTTTAATCCACACATTAAGTTACTTGATGAATTACAGCTATTATGTAAATTACCTCAGGCAAATACCCTCCGATATAATTACCCTTTTTGGATTAGTAACGGCATAAAAGGGCGTAAATTCGAACAACTCCAAGACTTTGTATCTGCGTTGCCAAACACAAAATTACCGGTATTAGAATGGTGTGCGGGTAAAGGGCACTTAGGTCGTATGCTCGCATTTAACGGTGCCACGCAGGTCAGCAGTGTTGAGTTGCAAGCAACATTATGCGAACAAGGCCAAAAAGCAGCACTGCAACAAGGCTTGGCAATGCAATTTAGCCAAGTTGATGTATTAAAAGATGATACTACATCACTTTTTAATACACAGATGCATGCTGTGGCGCTTCATGCATGCGGCGCTTTACATCAGGCTATGATGCGCAAAGCAATAGCTGCAAACGTGCAGCAAATTAGCTTTTCACCTTGTTGCTATCATTTATTCACACCTAACGATTACTTACCAATGAGCGAGCTTGCCAAGCAAAGTCAGCTTAGATTAACTCATCGTGATTTAAAACTGGCTTTGCAAGAAACAGTAACCGCGCCAACTCGTGTTGATAAAATACGAAAAACAGAACTTGAGTGGCGGTTGGGCTTTGATGCACTCAGGAGGTCAATTACTAATGAATTGCACTATGTTAGTGTTCCCTCTGTTAATAAGGCCGTGTTCTCAGGTTCATTTAAATCATTTTGTGAGTGGGCGGGCGATAAAAAAGCCTTAAAAATACCGCAAGATGTTGATTATGAATATTTTTTATCAGTGGGTGTGGCTCGAAAAAAGATCACTGACAGAGTTGAACTGGTTCGACATGTGTTCAGAAGAGCAATTGAGGTTTGGCTTGTGCTCGATCGTGCTTTATATTTGCAACAGCATGGCTATCAAGTAAGTATTAAAACCTTTTGTGAAAAGCAGTTAACGCCTCGGAATATTTTAATTCTTGCCAATACTAACCCTTCAACCAACAACTAGTCGTTTTGGCTTAATAAGAGATGCAATGAGAAAATTAAAAAATTTGTTCGATAATAATAAAAACTGGGCTGCGCGAACAAGCGAAGCGAATCCAGAGTTTTTTAAAATTTTATCTATGCAGCAAAACCCTGAGTACTTATGGATTGGTTGCTCAGACTCTCGTGTACCCGCAAACCAAATAGTTGATTTATTACCCGGAGAATTATTTGTACACCGTAATGTAGCAAATGTCGTTGTACATACCGATCATAACTGTTTATCTGTTATGCAGTATGCGGTAGAAGTACTAAAAGTTAAACACATAATGGTTGTTGGCCATTATGGGTGCGGTGGCGTTCAAGCTGTACTAAGTGATGCAAAGTTTGGTTTTATTGATAACTGGCTTCGACATGTTGGCGATGTAAAAGAAAAGCACATAGAGCAACTTAACAGCATTGACGAAGAGCAGCGCTTAAGTCGCCTTATTGAGCTTAATGTAATAGAACAAGTACGCAATGTATGCCGTACCAATATTGTGCAAGATGCATGGGAGCGCGGCCAAGATTTAACAATACATGGTTGGGTTTATGGTTTAGAAAACGGCCACTTACATGATTTAGAAGCCGTTGTTACGTGCGCGGAAGAAGAGTCGGACAGTTATAAACGTGCAATACAACATGTTTTTAAAAAAGCAGGTTGTGAGTAAATAAATGACAAAAACGGCGGTTGTTATTGGCGCAACAGGTTTAGTTGGGTCTGAGCTTTTAACTGCATTACTCAGTTGCGCTGAGTATAGTCAGGTTGTCGCGATAACACGCCGAGCGTTACCACTTTCCCATCCTCAGTTAACTAATCACGTTATTGATTTTGAAAAGTTGACTCAATACCGCGATTTCTTTAAAGGTGATGTGTTTTTTTCGTGCTTAGGGACTACGCTTAAGCAAGCGGGCTCTGTAGATGCGCAGCGTAAAGTGGATTTTGACTATCAATTTATCGCCGCACAACTTGCAGCATGCAATGGCATAAGCCATTATTGTTTAGTGTCATCAAGTGGTGCTAACGCAAATAGCAATAGCGCTTATTTAAAAATGAAGGGGCAGCTAGAGCAACAGGTTGTGCCATTAGCATTTAATAAAATAAGTATTTTTCAACCGTCGTTGTTAATAGGTGAGCGAGATCACTTTAGATTAGCTGAAAAAATAGGCAGTGTGATTTTACCATTGCTTACAAAAATTGGTTTCTTAAAGCGTTATAAACCTATAACAGGAAAGCAAGTTGCTTTAAAAATGTTAGCGGTGAGCTTAGAGCAAAAAGAGGCGCAAAAATATTATGTGCTTGATGAGTTATTTATCTAGATTTTTGTTAGACATAAAAAAGCAGCTCAGGCTGCTTTTTTATGTGTTGAATTAATTATTCTGCGTTTGTATTTTCGTTTAGTTGCTGTTCAAGAATAGCGACTTTAGCTTCTAGCTCAGTTAGTTTTTCGCGTGTACGGATAAGTACTTGGCTTTGAATATCAAATTCTTCTCGGCTAACAAAGTCCATCTCAGCAAGTTTGTTTTGTAAAACTTGCTTTGTTTTACCTTCTAGCGTGTCTGCTAAATTTTTTACACCTTGTGGCATATTACTCGTAATTTGCTTAGCAATTTCTTCTAGTTTTGCTGGGTTGATCATAATTGTCCCTTCGGCCTTGCCTAAAATGAATATAACTAATATTACCTTATACCCACCTCATTTAACACATGATCATGTTTAGGTAATTAATTATGGCAATTGCTATGCCTGTAGTAATGGTTACGTTAAAATTGCGCGTCTTTTAAATCTTTCTGGTCGTTATGAAACTCAATCCAAAACAAGATGAAGCAGTAAAATACATTAGTGGTCCATGTCTAGTACTTGCTGGTGCCGGTTCTGGAAAAACCCGCGTTATTACAAACAAAATTGCTTACTTAGTGCAAAAATGTGAATACAAAGCACGTAATATTGCAGCGGTTACCTTTACTAATAAAGCGGCTAAAGAGATGCGTGAGCGTGTATTACAAACGCTTGGCAAGCAAGAAGCAAAAGGGTTATGGGTATCAACGTTTCATACACTGGGTTTAGAAATAATAAAAAAAGAAATAAGTACACTTGGCTTTAAACCTGGTTTTTCGTTGTTTGACGATCAAGATACCAACCAGCTGTTGTCGGAGCTCACTGAAGATGAATTAAAAAAAGACAAAGATTTACTCAAGCTACTTAAAATGGAAATTGGTAGCTGGAAAAACGAATTAGTATTGCCAGAGCAAGCAATACGTGAAGCGCGTGACGCGCAAAAGGCGTTATTCGCGCAGCTATATGCGCGCTATCAAACACAATTACGTGCTTATAATGCATTAGATTTTGACGATCTAATAATGATCCCTACGTTACTACTTACTAGCAATGCAACATCTCGTGAGCGTTGGCAGCAACGCTTTAAATACTTGCTGGTGGATGAATACCAAGATACCAACACCAGCCAGTATCAGCTTGTAAAGCTACTCGTAGGTGAGAGAGCACGCTTTACTGTAGTGGGCGACGATGACCAATCGATTTACTCATGGCGTGGTGCACGTCCGCAAAACCTTGTTCTTTTGAGTAAAGATTATCCCGGACTTAGGCTTATAAAGCTTGAGCAAAATTACCGAAGCGCGCAGCGAATACTTAAATCTGCCAATATACTCATTGCCAACAACCCGCACGATATAGAAAAAAAACTATTTAGTGAGTTAGGGTACGGTGAGCCGATAAAAGTTATTGGGTGTCGTGATGAAGAGCATGAGTCGGAGCGTGTAGTTGCTGAAATTATTTCGCATAAATTTATGAAGCGCACCAGCTACAAAGACTACGCTATTTTGTATCGTGGTAATCACCAAGCACGTGGCTTTGAAAAGTCATTAATGAGCAACCGCATTCCCTATAAAATAAGTGGCGGTATGTCGTTTTTTGCGCGTTCAGAAATTAAAGACATCATGGCGTATTTACGTTTGCTCGTAAACCAAGACGACGATAACGCATTTTTACGTATAGTAAACACGCCTAGACGAGAAATAGGCACGGTAACACTTGAAAAACTGGGCACTTTAGCCAACGAAAAACATCAAAGTTTGTTTGCTACTTGTTTTGATAACGACCTGAGTTACAGGCTAAAAGGGCGTGGTTTTAACGCTTTAGCTGGGTTTGCTCGATGGATTGTCGAATTGTCAGACAACGCGGTACGCAGTGATACGCTAGAGGCAGTAAAAGATTTAGTGCGTAATATTAATTACGAAGCTTACCTTTACGAAACATCGCCTAGTGCTAAAGCGGCCGAAATGAGAATGAAAAATGTCTCTGAATTGTATCGTTGGATCACAGACATGCTAACCGGAGACGCTGATAACGAGCCGATGACGCTTGCCGAAGTGGTTAGTAAACTGACACTGCGCGATATGTTAGAGCGTAATGAGGAAGAAGATGAATCCGATGCTGTTCAGTTACTTACATTGCATGCCTCTAAAGGTTTAGAGTATCCGTATGTGTTTATGGTTGGTATGGAAGAGGGGTTGCTACCTCACCAGGTTAGTATTGATGAAGACAATGTAGATGAAGAGCGTCGACTCGCTTACGTTGGTATTACGCGTGCGCAGCAAGAGTTAACACTTACATATGCAAAAATCCGCCGCCAGTTTGGTGAAACCTCTGAAACAGAGTTAAGTCGATTTGTGCAAGAGTTGCCGCAAGATGATTTGGCATTTGAAAACAAAAAAGCGCCAAGTTCTCAGGCAGAGCGAATGGAAAAAGGGCAAGCCAGAGTCGCAAATTTACGAGCTATGTTTAAAAAACCTGAGTGAAATCAGGCTTTTTTATAACCAAAGCTGGGCTTAAACTGATTGACTGACGTGTTCTGGCTGTGACTCAGGGCAAGTTAAAGTGTGCTGTTTGCCAACAAAATATGACAAGCCATGTTTCTCCAATAAGGCTCTAAAATTAAGAATAGAGGGTCCTTTTGCAATGACCTTCATTTTTTTGAGCTTAGTGATAGGAAGCACACCTTGTAGTTGCAGGTCGTAACTATCTTGTTGCAATATTCGCTTGCTAAAGGTGGAGCTAAGCAATAGATAGTCAAAATTTACATCGGTTAATAGGTTAAGTTCACATCTGTCTTTAGCAAAATTATTTAAGCCAATTGAGTAGCCTAACAAAGATAATTGCTTAAGATTTTCTAGCTGAGTAGCACATGCATGGCGAATTTCTTGCTCATCAAAAAGTAAACAAAGTTGGCTTGGGCCACGTTGTTTATTTAACACATCAACAAATAAAGTAAATTCGTGTTTTTCAAGTAATAAGCAAGAGCATGGTACTAATGCCATTGCCACATTTGCATTTATGGCCTGCGTGTAAGCACACTCTAGAAGTTGCAACTCTACTTTTAAGTGTTGCTCTTTGTCGGTAGCAAATTTTTTCAAAACCTCAAAACTGGTAAACCCTAAAATAGGGTGCTCACCGAACGCTTCAAATAGCGATTCAGATTGCTGTTGCTCGTTTAGTGTAATAATTTCTGAGCTTCTAAAGCTCATTGGCATAACATCAAGATGATGCAGTGCTTTTTGCCCTACATCAGCTATTGATTGAGTGAGTAACGGATGAAACAGCTCGTAACGATTTTTCCCAGAATTTTTTGCATGATACATCGCGGCATCAGCATCACGAATAATTTCGTCGGTATGTTTATAGCTTTGTTTTGAGTAGTTTATCCCAATGCTAGCACCGCTTTGCAGCAAAGTACCTTTAATATTAAAAGGCTTTTTCATTAAATCGATAATACGATTAGCCACATCTTCGGCCTGTTGTGGTTCGGTTAAATGCGTTAGTAAAATAACGAATTCATCTCCACCTAAACGGGCTAATAAATCATGTTCACGAATACATTGTGAAAACAGCTCACTCACATTAATTAAGAACTGATCGCCAGCTTGGTGACCTAGTTGGTCGTTAATATCTTTAAACTTATCTAAATCAATAAACAGAACAGCAAATTGACGCTCTGGAAAACGCTGAAAGTGTTGAAGCGTTTTTTCTAATTGGGTTAAAAATAAACTGCGGTTTGGCAAGCTTGTTAACGAATCGTGATGGGCGTCATGATAAAGCTGCTGCTCTATTTTTTTTCGTTCTTCAATTTGCATTTGCAAATGCAAATTAGTTTGTTGCAGTTCTTTTGTTTTTTCGTTTACTCTAAATTCAAGCTCTTGGTGACTTTTAGCTATAGCCTGATTTGCTAGCTTAGTTTGTAAAACAGCCGCTATTTGGTGCGATACAAACGTAATTAATTCGTTATCGTCTTGACTAAAAATATGTTTATTGTTGTATGCTTGGCACACAATAAGGCCAATAACACCCTGCGATGTTTTTAAAGGTGCACCTAGCCAGCTCGTCGCTTTTTGTTTGTTAGGAACGGGGGCTGAACGTTGTACCACGCCACTATTTAATAATGCTTGTGCTTTTTCTGGGTTAATAAGCTGCGTTTCTTCGGTGCTTATTACTAATTCGCTGTAGCCTTTGGCAAACTGACGGGGCTGAGTATTTTCCTTATATTCATCAACACAGTAAGGGAATGTTATCCAGCCTGAGTCTTTGTCATAGAGTGCAATATAAAGATTTTCTGCGTAGGTAATTGTTTTTATTATGCCATGTATTTTAACGTAAGCATCATCAAGGTTTTTAGCTTGAGTGGCGATTTCAGATACTTTAAATAAAATTTGTTGACGTTGCAGCGCGCGTTTACGATTAGCTACTTCAAGATTAAGTGCATCGTTACTTTGAGTCAGTGCTCGAGTACGAATTTTTACTTCTGACTCTAAATACTCACGTTTTTTTACACGTTCTATCGCCGTCGCTAAATACAGCGACATCACTTCAAGAAGTTGTATTTGCTGGGAGTTATAACTTTGATTTACGTCATAGCTTTGAGCGGCTAACACACCAATAATATTTTTTTCTTGGTACACAGGTACACCTACCCAATGTTCAGCGGGTGTGCCTAGCGCTTTGAATAAGCCATTAGCGGCTGCCTCTTGCATTTGCTGTTTTGTAAAGTATGTGGTTTTACCTTCTTTAAATACGTAACCGGTAGCACCTTCATCAAAACTATTAGAGTGATTTAGTGGTACTGCAATGCCATCTTTTTCATCTGAAAAATAAGAAAGCTCTAATGTTTGGCACTGCTGGTTTTGTAAAACAACGTAAAAGCTTTTACTGGGGACATACTTTTGTAAAATATCGTGTATAGCGGGATAAAGTAGTGTTAACTCCGCAACCGTACTCGCGCGCTCAGAAAGTTGGATAAGCGCATTTTGCAAATGGTGTGATTGCTTGTACTTTTCGAGTAGGGTTTTGAGGCGTTTATTTTGATACGCTAATCTACGCGATGAAGGGAGTTTATCTTCCAATGATGTAACCGATATTATTATTGTATAGTTATTAGACTTATACTTTCACTTTTAGTGCTTAGCGTCAAGCTGATATTCTAATAAAAATAATGGTTAACGCGGTATTTTGGGCATAAAAAAAGGCTTAACAAGTTAAGCCTTTTTTTATGTATAACTGAGCGTTATTCTGCTGTCATGAAGTCGATTGCTGCGCTTATTTCATCGTCAGAACAATCCATGCATGTGCCTCTAGCTGGCATTGCATTAAAGCCGTTAATTGCATGCTCAAGAAGCGTATCTTTGCCTTTGGCAATACGCGGTGCCCAATCGTCTGCAGATTTAGGTGCACCTAATGCGCCTGTACCATGACATGCAAAGCACGCAGCCTGGTAAACTTGCTCACCAGAGCGAGGCCCTGTTGGCGCGGCAGCTACTGCAGCTTTATCACCTTCAAGGTACACAGCACCAACAGGTGCTAAACGCTTTTTAATTGCATCTTCAGTCATAGAGTTATCATATGGCTGTGCGTATGCTGTAGTTGCTAACACTAATAATGCTAATGCTGTTAATTTTTTCATTTTGCCTTGCTCACTTCGATTTGAACGTGATCAATCACGATATAGATGACGGAAATTACGCCGATTATAACTCTCTGAGGCAATTTATAAAATGCTAAGAGGTATTTTTATTACTAAAAACTGGCTACTTTTTGCGTTAGCTCAACAAAAATAAGTGCCTTGGCGTATTTATTTAGCCAATATACCTGGTCATCTAATAAATAACCTTTGTTACAATCAATTTAATGCTAGTACGGATTTAACAAGTTTTTCGATCCCCTCATCTGCTTCAACAATCGATTGCGCTAGCATGTAAGCAGGTGTAGTCACAATTTTATTGTGTTGATCAATTACAACGTCATCAACGTCACAATTTAAGTGTGTTGCGCCAAGCTTAGTGAGTGCGGCTGCTGTGTCTTTATCGTTGCCAATAGTGATTTTTGCATCGTCGTAAATAAATGGAGTTAACGCAGGCGCGATACACATATAGCCGGCTGGTTTATTGGCATTAGCGAATTTTTTACAGGCGTTTAATACGTCGTTGTTAATGGTCGCTTGTGCGCCTTTGACCGCAAAGTCACATAAGTTTTTCGCAGCACCAAAACCACCTGGAACTATTAATGCGTCAAATTGATCGCTATTAAGGTGGTTAAGCGCTTTTATATCACCTCGGGCAATACGTGCAGCTTCTACTAATACATTACGCTTTTCACTCATTTCCTCACCCGTTAGATGATTAATAGTGTGAAGTTGCTCTATGTCTGGTGCAAAACACTGGTAGGTTGCACCATTTTTAGCTATGTGTAAAAGAGTCAAAATGGCTTCATTAATTTCGGCACCATCGTATACACCATTTCCAGCTAATAACACGGCTACTTTTTTCATGCTTTTGTGCTCCTTGATTTAATTTATTCAGTCTATAGTTTGAAGTTTAACACGGACGAAATTGCCTATTTAAATTAATTTTTATGTGAAAATTATCCGCTAAGTAAGTTGCAATGCGGCATATGCCATTTCACAATTAGCACCAATAAAAAAAAGTATAAAGGATCGCTATGATCTTCGATCCATTATGCTAGAATACTCCTCCGGTTATTTAATTGGACACGAATAACCAAAGTAGATGATGGCACTAGTAGCCATACAAAACCTTTTTCCACATTGGTTTAAAAATAATAAAAAAAGAACTTCGTATTATCTTTTTTAAATTAAAACATATAGTTAATCATTTTTCTAGGCGTTCAAATAGGCCTTGGAAGAATTATTTGTGCCTGTTATCTACATACTTATCCACAGCTTGCTCTTATTTTAATAAAATACCGAATATCAATTGATAGTCGTTTTATTTTAACCCTTATGGCATGCTTACAATTATCATAATTTTTAGCATTTAGGATCCAAATTCACCATGGCTCAGATCCCCGAAAATCCACTTATTTTAGTTGATGGTTCGTCGTATTTATTTCGTGCTTATCATTCTCCTCCACATCTAACTAATTCTAAAGGTGAGGCTACGGGCGCTATTTATGGCGTTATTAATATGCTGAAAAGCTTGATCAGACAGTATGATCCCTCGCATATGGTGGTTGTATTTGACGCCAAAGGTAAAACATTCCGTAACGACATGTACAGCGAATACAAAGCTAATCGCCCACCTATGCCTGACGACTTACGCACCCAAATAGCACCTATCCACAGTATTATTAAAGCAATGGGGTTTCCGCTTATTAGTATTGAAGGGGTTGAAGCAGACGATGTCATTGGAACCTTTGCGCGAATTGCCTCTGAGCAAAAACGCCATGTACTGGTTTCGACCGGCGATAAAGATATGGCCCAGCTTGTGAATGAGCATGTGACACTCATTAATACGATGACCGACAGTATTTCAGATCCTGACACAGTTGTTGAAAAGTTTGGTGTGGGCCCAGATCTTATAATTGATTACCTAGCACTGATGGGCGATAAGGTTGATAACATTCCTGGCGTAGAAGGCTGTGGCCCTAAAACAGCTGTAAAATGGTTACAAAAATATGGATCTCTGCAAGGTGTAATGGATAACGCAGGCGAAATTAAAGGTAAAATTGGTGAAAAATTAGCAAATGCATTAGATCATTTACCTTTAAGCTATGAGTTGGCGACCATTAAGTGTGACGTTGAGGTTGAGTCAGATCTTGATACGTTTAAATTGCAGGAGCCAAATAAAGACGAATTAATTGCTTTATATGGTGAATGCGAATTTCGTCGTTGGTTAGCTGAGCTACTAGATAACCCAAGTGATGCACAAACTCACTTAGCAGTTCCATCGCAAGAAACAGAATTACCAAAAGTTGAAGAGGCTCATTACGAGACTATTTTAACAGAGGCGCAGTTTGATACGTTAATAGAGCAACTTAATGGCGCTGATCTTTTTGCTTTTGATACAGAAACAACTAGCCTCGATTATATGCAAGCGCAATTAGTAGGCATGAGTTTTAGCGTTAAAGCAGGAGAAGCTGCATATTTACCTGTTGCGCACGATTACCCCGATGCACCAGATCAACTAAGCCTTGAATTTGTGATGCAAAAGCTTGGGCCAATTTTAGCTGACGCTAATAAAGCAAAAGTAGGGCAGAATCTTAAATACGACAAAAGCGTATTAGCCAATGCCGGCTATGAACTCAATGGTATTAAATTTGACACTATGCTTGAGTCATATGTATTTAACAGCGTAGGTACGCGTCACGATATGGATTCGTTGGCATTAAAGTATTTAGGTCATAAAAATATTAGCTTTGAAGATATTGCAGGCAAGGGTAAAAAGCAGCTGACGTTTAATCAAATTGAACTCGACAAAGCAGCGCCTTATGCAGCAGAAGACGCGGACATAACACTTCGCTTACACGAAGTACTGTGGCCTAAAATTGAGGCAGATGAAAAGCTTAAATCGGTATTTGAAGAGATTGAAATGCCTTTGGTAAGCGTCATTTCAGATATTGAGCGCACAGGGGTTGCAATTGATAGCAACATGCTTGGCGCGCATAGCCAACGTTTAGGTGAGCGCTTAATTGAACTTGAAAAAGAGGCGTTTGAAATTGCAGGTGAACCCTTCAACCTGAGCTCACCAAAACAGTTACAAGTATTATTGTTTGAAAAGCTAGAGCTGCCAATAATTAAAAAAACACCTAAAGGTGCACCTTCAACCGCAGAAGAGGTACTTCAAGAGCTTGCTCATGATTACCCGTTACCTAAGGTTATTATTGAACACCGTGGTTTATCAAAACTTAAATCAACATATACCGATAAACTACCGCTTATGGTTAATGAAAAAACACAGCGTGTACACACGTCATATCATCAAGCTGTAACAGCGACAGGGCGTTTAAGTTCTACCGATCCTAACCTGCAAAATATTCCTATTCGCTCAGAAGAGGGTCGTCGTATTCGAGAAGCCTTCATTGCTGCCGATGGTTATAAAATAGTGGCAGCCGATTACAGCCAAATTGAATTACGCATAATGGCGCATCTTTCACAAGATAAAGGTTTGCTTAATGCTTTTGCAAACGGTTTAGATGTTCATAGTGCGACCGCGGCCGAGGTGTTTGGTGTTGATTTAGATGACGTAACAACAGACATGCGCCGTAAAGCAAAAGCCGTAAACTTTGGTCTTATTTATGGTATGTCGGCTTTTGGCTTAGCACGCCAGTTAGATGTACCACGCCATGAAGCTCAACATTATATTGATAAATATTTTGAACGTTTTCCAGGCGTATTAGAGTACATGGAAACAACACGCGAAAAAGCAGCAGAAAATGGATATGTTGAAACAATATTTGGACGCAGATTGCATTTACCTGAAATAAATGCCCGTAACGGAGCCCGTCGTAAAGGCGCGGAGCGTGCTGCTATAAATGCGCCTATGCAAGGCACTGCTGCTGATATAATTAAAAAGGCTATGTTAAGTGTTAATCAGTGGGTGTACGAACAAGCTCCAAATACCGTGAAGCTGCTTATGCAAGTGCACGATGAATTAGTATTTGAGATTAAAACTGATTGTGCGGAGGCTTACACAAAACAAATTTGCGAGTTAATGTCACAAGCTGCTTCACTCGATGTACCTTTAATAGTAGAGGCTGACGAAGGTGAAAACTGGGAACAAGCCCACTAAACTTTATAAATAATAAAAGCGCCAATAGGCGCTTTTTTTATGTGTATTAAAAATAGTAGTACCTTACCGGTCAATTTTATATAAACAGAATTTAGTTAATAATTGGTTAAAATAGGTAATTATTTATGCCAAATGGTTACATGTTCGTCAATTCTAACTATTAATGCAGAATATGATTGTATTTTTATGCGCGCTTTTGTTAAAGTCCCGCCCGTCCTACTCTGTAGGACATCCTGTTGATGATGCGTCTGTAAAGATGCAACAAATTGTTAGCGACTCCCCAGTTTGCTATATCGGCCTAATAACCTTTTATTAGGCCGTTTTTTATTCCGCACTTTTCAGTATTCTCGACCTAATTATTACTTCTATTGTGATCATCTTTACGTTTAAATCCCGTAATTATAGCCAGTATTAGTTACGATATTACAATCTCATATTTTAGTATGGTTTAAGCTATTTCTAAATGATAGTATTCAATGAGGTTTTACCTTCATCTATGTGTTTAAAGGAGTGCGTTATGTTTAAAGCGTTAGTGATTACAGGCCTTTCGTTATCAAGTTTATTTATGTCTAATTTTGCCTTTGCTAATTGGCTGCTAGACAACGATAAAAGCCAGGTAAGTTTTGTTTCTATAAAGAAAGACACAATTGCAGAAGCCCATCACTTCACTGCAATCGAAGGTAAGCTTAACGATAAAGGTGAGTTTAATGTTTATATAAATTTAGCATCAGTAGAAACGTATATACCTATTCGTAATCAAAGGCTTACAAGCCTTTTGTTTGAAGTAAATACATTCCCAAAAGCCGTGCTAACAGCTAATTTGAAGCAGTCGTTAGTAATAATTAAAAAACCGGGTAGTTACGTATTAAAAGGTATTAGCGCAGAGCTTGATTTTCATGGTAACAAAAAATCGCTTTCAATTGATGTGCTGGTAAATAGCAATAAAAGTGGTGATTTGACGCTTGCTTCATTTTCGCCAGTCATCATAAATAGTGGCGACTTTGGTGTGACAGAGGGAGTTAAACAGTTACAAGAGCTTGCTGGTTTGCCTTCGATTGCAACGGCTATCCCAGTTTCATTTGCATTAACGCTTAATAAACAGTGATTTCGCTTAATGAGCTCAGTAAACAGTTAAGTGAGCCGAGTAAGCCCTTTGATAGTTGGCAACCCTCTCATTGTGGTGAGTTGCCAATCGTTATTAACGACCAAGGGGAATGGTTTTACGATGGTAGTAAAATAACAAGACTACCTATGGTCAAATTGTTTGCTTCTGTATTGTGCAAAGAGGGTGCACATTTTTATTTAAAAACACCTATCGAAAAAGTAACGATTACAGTAGAAGATGCGCCGTTTATTATTGTTGATTGGTTTTTAAAGCAAACTAATGAAGGCGAGGCTTTGTGTTGTATTGATAATTTAGCCAGGCAGTGGATTGTTTGCCAGCAACAGCCCTTACGGGTAAAAAATTATAAGGGCGCTAAAGTACCTTATTTAATATTACCTTTTGGTTGTAGTGCACGTATAGCAAGAAGTGTGTTTTATCAGTGGGCAGAAAAAGCCGAGTCTGATGAGCTCGGCTATTTTATTCAATCTGCAGGTGAGGTGTTTTACTTAAGTTAGCTTGCAGTGTTTGTGTCTGAACTGCTTTCGTCAGCTACTTTTTCTACAGGTGGTACCGCGATAACGGGGCCTAAATACCATTCGTCTAGTTTTTTAGCTACTTCTGGTAATCCAGTGCCTTTTAAAGATGAAAATGCATGGACAGTAATATCACCGTCCAGCTCGCTTAGTTCGCGGCGAACTTGTAGTACTTGTGCCTTTCTTGCACCTTGCTTTAATTTATCAGCTTTTGTTAGCAGGGCCAATACTGGAATCTCGCTTCCAATCGCCCAATTAATTAAGTCGCGGTCTAAATCTTTTAACGGATGACGAATATCCATTAAAACAACTATTCCTTTTAAGCTTTGGCGTTTTTGAAGATATTCACCTAATGACTTTTGCCATTTCTTCTTCATTTCAATTGGTACTTTGGCAAAACCGTAGCCTGGTAAATCTATGAGGCGCATGTTATCAACATCAGCTAACTCAAACGTATTAATTAACTGAGTTCGCCCAGGGGTTTTACTCGTACGTGCTAATTTTTGATCGGTTAATGCATTTAGCGCACTTGATTTACCAGCATTAGAACGACCCGCAAACGCAACTTCAATTCCCGTATCAGCAGGTAATTTAGTAATGTCTGGAGCGCTTGTAACGAAAGACGCGGTATTATATTTGATACGAGATTTGAGCACAGGCTCTCCTAAAACTTTAAAAATAACGTTAAGTAAACCAAATTTACTTAGGGCACGTATTTTATACTATAAAAGATGTATTAAAAAGCGTATTTAAATACCTTAAATCAGTGTCTGTGGTACATTTAAAGCATATTAAAGCTTCACCTTAGTCAAAACCCTGTAAATTATAAGCTTAATATGTGTAGAAAACGTGCCAGAGAATTTATTATCGTGTAGAATATATGTATTGCAACATCATGATTGTAGATGATACAGGGTCGGGAACAGAGAATTCACCATGAAAAAAATAGCACTATCTTTAACAATATTGCTTGGTGCGTTGTCAGCAAGCAACGCAACAGCATTTGATGGCGATGTAAACGCAGGTAAACAAAAATCAGCAACGTGTGCGGCATGTCACGGCCCAGACGGTAATGCACCGATTACTATTTACCCTAAAATTGCAGGCCAACACCCAGATTATATCCTAAAGCAACTTCAGGATTTGAAACTAGGTATGACATCAGGCGGGAAAGAAGGCCGTATGGATCCTGTAATGAGCGCAATGGCAATGCCACTAAGCGAACAAGACATGAAAGATCTGGCAGCTTACTTTTCGTCACTAAACATGTCAGAGGGTTCAACACCTAAAGACGTCGTTGAAGTTGGCGCTATGCTCTATAAAGCGGGTGATGCAGAGCGAGGAATTCCTTCATGTGCTTCGTGTCATGGTCCTCGTGGTAACGGCTCATCGTTAGCTAAGTTTCCAAAAGTGTCTTTTCAGCACCCAGAGTACATAAAGTCTCAGCTTGAAAAGTTTCGTAATGGTACACGCCATAATGACCTAAACGGTATGATGGGTGACATCGCTAAAAAGCTAACAGACAAAGATATTGAAGTGCTTTCTAAGTACTTAGGCGGTTTACACTAAAGTCGTATTTATCTAAATTTAGATACCAACTACAGTGTAATATGAAAAAAAAGCAGCCTCGGTTGCTTTTTTTGTGTCTGAAATTCGCGATATCGTCTTTCACTTTGTGAGACATTGACCATACGGATGTATGGTAAAAGTCTTATTTTAAATGTCTTTTATTTGTTAAGTTGTTGTTATTTAAATAGGCTTTTATTTATGTATGGCTGTAATGTAAGAAAAAAGATATAAACCAGTTGTAACAAAATTATTAACGAGTAAATTAACAGCTGTCGCAAAAAACAATAAAAAAATGGAAACAGCTATAAGGAAAGTAGCGCGGCACGACTACATAGCACAAAGATTGTGCTACTAAAGGAAATACTACAAAAGAGTCAGGATGACCGAAAATAATAAAATAACTCATGGAAGTTTAATAATAAAAACAAAATGGAATGAAACAAGGAACGTAAAAATAATAACAATACGGACTGATAATAATAAAAATAACAAAGACTAAAAAAGTCGAAGGGAGAAGTGTCCATTTTATGGCGCTCAGATTAGTAGGCGGTAGAGATGTTTTCTCTACCGCCTTTTTATTTGTCCTGTTACAATACCCACCGTTTAGCAATATGCTAGTGCGTCATGTTAAAGAGAAGCCCAACCTCTAAAGCGCAAACTGAATTCTTCTGGCTATGCCAGCATTGCGATGCCTATTAATATAGGCCTCGCTCAAAACCTCTTAAGTGAGATGATCAAGATATGAGTAGAAAGAAAAAGTCACGCAAAATCCCATCAAATGGACCTGTTCGCTTAAGCCAAGATAAGCTTAAAGAAATGCGTGCGTTAAAAGAGCAGCGTGTTAAAAAAACCAAAGGTGCTAAGCCTGGTTCTCGTAATGCGCCAGATTTGGTTGAAGAACAAAACCAAACATCGCATTCAGGTTCAAGAGATAAACGTATTGGTAGTAAAAAGCCGGTGTCTTTAGTGCCTGTTGCTGCTGAACCAAAAGTAGAAATGAAACGTAACTTAAAACCAGTGGTCGAACTTAAAAAAGTAGTTCAGCCAGAGCTTACACCAGAGCAAGAGCTTGAAGAGCTTGAAAATGATGTACGCTTACTTAAGTTGGTTGAGCGTCATGAAGGCGGTGAGATGCTGACTGGTAAAGATGCTAAGTACTTTAATAGTCGAATTGCTCGCCATCAGGTTCTATGCAAATTATTAGGCCTTGAGGATGAAGACGAGTTTGATGATGAAGATGACTTTGGCGAAGAGAGTAATTCAGACTTCGACCAGTATTTATCAAACGATCTTGCCAGTGAATGGCTAGGCGATGATGAAGACGAAGATAAGTAATTAAGGGTAATCAATGAGTACTGCTGTGATCGTTGCCTTGTGTTTAGGCGCTATTATTATAGCTGGTTTGGCATTTTATGCGGGTCAGTTGTTGTACAAGTTAAGTGCACAAAAAAAGTTAATAGCTAAAAAGCAAGCAGAGCAAAAGCAAAAGCTTGCAGCATCTCGTTTAAAGCGAAATGCTAAGCTTGCCGACAGTATTCATCTAATTGCGCGCGCAATGAAAGAAGATCAATGTGAGTTTTCAGAAGGATGTTTGCGCGTGTGGGTGCTTATGTCGCAATATGGCTTTGAAGACGAGCGAGATTTAACCATACAGTATCCTGGCATTTATAAGATGTACCAAGTGGTAAAAGAAATGCCGACACACGATGCCCGCAAAAAATATTCTAAAAAAGAAATATTTAAGCAAGACACGGCGCGTTGGCGCGCAGAAGAAAGCTACAGTGATGAGATTAAGGCTGATTGCGTTAAAATTATTTCTGAGTTCAAAGCTGCTCCAGGTAGTGAAAACGTAGTTTTTAACTAAATCTCGTACATAACATTAAAAAAGCATACCTAGGTATGCTTTTTTTTGTGCCCAAATAATATTTAATTAGGGGGCTAAATGACTCGAGAAAAACGCGTTGCGTTGATTTTATTTTGTAAGTGGGCATCAAAACACATACAAATTATACGAATGAATAAGTTACCCCGTGATGTGACACTGACGTGATTGTTTTCAATAATCACCATGTTATCGTCTATAAGTGGTTTAAGAGAAACCAATGCCTCCGCAAAGTAGGTATCAAATTCAATATGATACTTTTTAGCAAACTCTTCTATGTTTAGTTCAAACTGACAAATAAGCTGCTTAATAGCATCCGCTCGAATAACATCATCATGGGTTAAATGCATACCTTTACTAAGTGCGCAGCCGCTTTGCGTTTCAATGCTGTGGTAGTAATGCTTTAGCTCTTTTTTATTTTGTAAAATAGCGGTGCCAATTTGTGAAATAGATGATGCACCCAGCCCTAATAAATCACAATTACCATGCGTTGTATAACCTTGAAAGTTTCGATGCAATTTACCTTCATTTTGTGCGATAGCCAGCTCGTTGTCTGCTTTCGCGAAGTGATCCATACCAATAAACTGATAACCTGCTTGTGTCATTTGCTCTAAGGTATTTTTAAACATGGTTAACTTGTCGTGAGCGTTTGGTAAGTCGCGCTCTTTTATTTTGCGTTGTGCGGCAAATCGCTCTGGTAAGTGAGCGTAGTTAAATACTGAAACACGATCGGGGCTAAGCTCAATGAGTTGCTCTATTGTTTGTTTAAAGCTTTCGGGGGTTTGCAGTGGAAGCCCGTAAATCATATCGGCGTTAATTGATTTGAAGCCCAGTTCACGTGCCTGAGTAATTAACTGCTTAACGGTATCGGCATGTTGAGGGCGATTAACTGCAAGTTGCACGTCGTCATTAAAGTCTTGGATCCCAAACGACACTCGGTTAAAACCAAGCATTCTTAAATCAACCAACATATTTTCAGCAAGCGATCGTGGGTCAACTTCAATACCGCGCTCTGTTGTGCTGGTAAAATTAAAGTGCTGTTCAAGCAGGGCAATTAAGCGTTTCATTTGTTGAGGGGTTAAAAAGGTAGGAGTGCCTCCACCTAAATGCAGTTGCTCAACGCTGTAGTGCTTAAATAAAGGTGCTTGTGCGGCAATTTCTTTTGCTAAAAAGTCTATATATGTATCGGCTTTAGATTGGTGGCGAGTGATTATTTTATTACAACCACAGTAGTAGCAAAGCTGACTGCAAAATGGGATATGAACATATAGAGAAAGCGAACGAGATTGAGATGATTCTACAGCGCTGATTAAATCGTGTTTATCGTATCCCTCATTCAAAGATAATGCGGTAGGGTAGGATGTATACCGCGGACCAGACACATTGTATTTATTAATGAGAGCTTGGTCCCATTGAGGAAGTTTTATCATCACGCGCACCTAAGTTTTAACTAGAGCCGTGATTATAAAAAAGTAACTAAGGAGATATGTTGATCTATAACAAAAAAGGTGCGAAGCACCTTTTTATCACAACGTATTACGCGTTAATACGTGACGGTATGCGCATCTTTTAAATACTGAAAAAGCTCTTTATAGCCTTTTCCTGGCTTTTCGGCTTTGACCTCTTTTGCTGCATTACGCACTAATTGACGCATTTTTTGACGATCAAGCGATGGGAACTGCTCAATAGTCTCGTTTATAAGACTATCACCTTGTTCTATTAGGTCTGAGCGCAGTTGCTCTATTTTTTTAACCAATACTTCAGCTTGGTTATTTTTATTAAGCATTACATCGATAATAGCTTTAATATCTTCAATGTTTTCTACTGTGCGAAGCGTTTTTGCAATGTAATTTAAATGACGACGGTATGCATCACTTTTATTACTAATTTTATCAGCAACAACCATCGCTTCTTTTAAATCGTCATTTAATGGTAGGCGCTCACGCTGCTTTTTACCCATTTTGGCAATTTCAGAACCTAACTGATGAAATTCTTGTGCTTCGCGCTTAAGCTCTGTTCTTGATACGTATTCAATTTCTTCTTCAATTTCAGCAGGCTTGCCTTTTTTCTTCGCCATGGGGTGCTCTTAAATAAAAATAACTGGTGACATTATACGCCATTCTTTTAGTGATTAATATTAGCTGATGTGGTGCAGTGAGTGTGTTAGCATTTAACTATAAGAAATGCGTGCATTATGCCTCTAAGGCTCAGGACTTAATTTATGAAAAGCCAACAAAACGATCCAATTTATTCTCAAATATCGCAGGTTAAAGATGCGGTAGCCGAAGTACTCGAACATGCTAAAAAATTAGGTGCTACAGCAGCTGAAGCTGCAATGTCTAGCACGTCGGGTTTATCGGTGAGTACACGAATGGGTGAAGTAGAAACCATTGAGTTTAACCAAGATGGTGGCCTGGGTATAAGTGTTTATGTTGGCAATAATAAAGGGTCTGCCTCAACGGCTGATTTAAACCCTAAAACATTGCGCACAGTGGTAGAGAAAGCGATTGATATTGCAAAGTTCACATCAGACGATCCTTTCAATGGGGTCGCCGATAAAGAGCTACTTGAGTTTAATCCACAAGATCTCGATTTATACCACCCTTGGGATATAAACCCAGAACAAGGTATTGAGCTTTGCCATACTGCCGAGCAAGCGGCATTAAATGCTGATGAACGTATTGTAAATTCTGATGGTGCGAGTTTTTCATCGCATCAAGGGCTTCGTGTTTATGGAAACAGCCATGGTTTAATTGCTGGCTTTCCTCGCACTCGTCATAGCATCAGCACCATGGTAATTGGTAAAGATGGTGAACAAATGCAACGCGACTCAGCATACACGGTTGCCCGCGATCAAGCAGGTCTGACTGATGCAGCAGCGGTTGGGCTTGAAGCCGCATCAGAAACATTGGCTAAATTAAACAGCCAAAAATTAGGAACAATGAAAGTCCCGGTTATATTTAGGGCTGATATTGCAAACTCATTATTTGGTCATTTAGTGTCAGCGATTGGCGGTGGCGCACTTTATCGTAAGTCGAGCTTTTTACTCGATAGTTTAGGTACGCAAGTATTTAGTCATTGTGTAAATATTGCTGAACGCCCGCATATTTTAAAAGGATTAGCTTCATCACCGTTTGATAGCGAAGGTGTTAAAACGGTTGATCGTGAAATAATTCAAGGTGGTGAGTTACAAACTTATTTATTAGCAAGTTACGCCGCGCGTAAAATGAATATGACCCCTACAGGTCATGCCGGCGGTATTCACAACTGGTTAGTAGAACAAACGCATAATGATTTAAAAGCATTGTTAAAAACAATGGGTACCGGCTTGTTAGTTACTGAGCTTATGGGGCAAGGCGTAAACACAGTAACAGGTGATTACTCTCGAGGTGCTGGTGGTTTTTGGGTTGAAAATGGAGAGATCCAATATCCAGTAAGTGAAATTACGATTGCCGGTAATTTAAAAGATATGTTTAAAGGAATTTCTGCTATCGGTGGTGATATTGAGCGCAGAGGCGGCATTCAAACTGGCTCTGTTCTAATCGAGCAAATGCAAATAGCGGGTGCTTAATACCTGATTTATGCTTAATTATGGACACACTTAAGTTTACTCTGATGGTGCTAAATTTAAGTGTGTAAATAAGTACGAGTTGAGATATTTAATGGCTAAAGATAGATACGCACCAAAACCACTCACCGATATTATGGCGGGCCTAAACAACCGTCTGTCGGCTTACGCTGGTAAAAGCCAAGCTCTTGATACTCAGCAAACTTTACTTAAAGATTTTTTAGGCCCTAAATTAGGGGATAAGTGCCGCGTAAGTAATTATCGCGATGGTACTTTAATGATTGAAGCGGTATCGGCCCCGATAGCGCTTCGACTTAATTATTTAAAAATGGATATGCTTTCGCATTTTAGAGCGGCAGGTATGGCCGAACTAGGGCAAATTAAAATTACAGCTAATCCACAGGCAACTCAGCGATTAAGTTCGGCCAACAAACCCGCATCAGTCGCCGTCACAAATTCACGTAAAATGAGTGAACAAACAGCCGATTATTTAAATGCGATTGCCGACTCAGCACCACCTTCATTAAAAGAGAAGTTACAACGTTTGGCCTTACACGGTAAAAATAAGAGTTAATTGCCGGCTACTTTATTAAGTTATTGATAGGGCAATTTAGAACGTTTATCTCATTCAAAATACTTTGTTACATAATCTATTTCAATGTTCTCAAAATCAGGTTTATTATAGCGTTATTGCACTCAATAATTAGTGTAAGTTGATGCCCATTCCATTAAGTAAAAGCTGACTGCTATCTTGTGAAAGAGCTTAATGGAGTTGGTATGAGCAATTTATAAAATTGACTAACAAATGGATTAATTATGAATAAAGTAACAATGGCCGCTGCAAGTATTGCACTTGCGCTTGGCTTAGTAGGTTGTGGCGAAAAACAACAAGAAACCCAAGTAGCCGACACTCAAGCAGCAACAGCACCGGCAGAAAAACCGTTAGAGCTAGGTATTGAATTGGCTAATATGGACAGCTCAGTTCGCCCGCAGGATGACTTTTACTACCATGTAAATGGCACTTGGTTAGCAACAACCGAAATTCCAGGTGACAAGTCTAACTATGGTTCTTTTTCGCAATTATATGATGAGTCGCAAAAAGCGATGAAAACGGCGCTTGAAAACGCAGCGGCCAATAAGTCGGCTGAAAAAGGCAGCGACGAGTACAAAATTGGCGCGTTTTATAAAAGCTATATGAATAAAAACGCCCGTAATGAGCTTGGTGTTACACCGCTGCAACCGTCGCTAGATAGTATTGATAGTGTAAAATCTAAGTCTGATCTAATTAGCCTTATGGCGTCTATTCAACAGCAAGGCGGCACTCTACCGTTTGGTTGGTTTATCAATAACGATGCTAAAAATTCAAGCGAATATGCTTTGTATTTATCTCAATCTGGCTTGGGTTTACCTGATCGCGATTACTACTTAAAAGACGATGAGAAATTTACTAAAATTCGCGCCTCTTATGAGCAATACATAACTGATGTATTAGCTAAAGCGGGTGTCAAAGAGGCCGCACAAGCAGCAGCAAGCGTACTTGCCTTTGAAAAAACCATTGCTGATGCGCAGTGGAGCCGTGTACAAAGCCGTGATGCAACTAAGTCATACAATAAAATGACCCTAGCAGAGGCTAATAAACTTGCTGGAGAGCTTGATTTATCGACGTTTTTTAAAGAGGCAGGTGTAAACACCGCTGATATTATCGTGCGCCAACCAAGCTTTTTAGAAGCGCTGGGTGGTATTTATCAAAACACCGACTTAGCAACCTGGAAAAACTACCTTAAGTTTCATTTTGTGAGTGGCTATGCGCAGCTATTAAATGATGATTTGGTTGACCTTAAATTTAACTTTTACAGTACGACATTACGTGGTGTAGAAGAGCAAGCACCACTTTGGAAAAAAGCCGTAGATGCGTCTAACAGTGTGTTAGGTGAAATTTTAGGTAAAGTGTACGTTAAAGACAATTTTCCGCCTGAAGCTAAAGCACGTATGGAAGAGCTAGTTGATAACGTAATTAAAGGTTACAGCGTTGCAATTGAAGGTCTTGATTGGATGGGACCTGAAACAAAAATTGCAGCACAGGAAAAACTAGACAAATTTATTCCTAAAATTGGCTACCCAGATAAGTGGAAGGATTACTCTGAGCTTGAAATTAATTCAGACGAGCTAGTAGGTAACTACATCCGTTACAGCCAATGGGCGTATAAAGACATGATTGCCAAATTAGGCAAACCTGTTGACCGTTCAGAATGGTACATGACACCGCAAACAGTGAATGCCTACTACAACCCGGTAAACAACGAAATTGTATTCCCTGCTGCTATTTTACAACCGCCATTCTTTAACTTAGAAGCGGATGATGCGGTAAACTATGGTGCTATTGGTGCGGTAATTGGACACGAACTTGGTCACGGTTTTGACGACCAAGGTTCTAAATACGACGGCGATGGTAATTTACGTAACTGGTGGACTGAAAGCGACCTTAAACAGTTTGAGGAGCGTTCAGGTGCGTTAGTTGAGCAATTTAACAAGTACAAACCGTTTGACGATGCGAATGTAAATGGTGAGCTTACGCTTGGCGAAAATATTGGTGACCTAGGTGGGTTAACAGTGGCGTATAAGGCATATCAGCTATCATTAGGTGATAATAAAGCGCCAGTTATTGATGGTTACACAGGCGATCAACGCTTCTTTATGGGGTGGTCGCAAATTTGGCGTCGTAACTACCGCGATGAAGAATTACGTAACCGTTTAATGACCGACTCGCATTCACCAAGCCATTATCGTGTAATTGGTATTTTGTCTAATATGCCAGAGTTTTACGAAGCGTTTGATGTAAAAGAAGGCGACAAAATGTATATCAAACCAGAAGATCGCGTAAAAATTTGGTAATCAGATAATGTTATACCAATCCGCAATAATACTTGATTATTTTTAGGGGCTAAAAGTGTCGTTATCTGCGTTAAAAAATTCTCATTTAGAATAACTAAATAACGAATTTTTTGCCTAGCTATCAACACGTTTATCTATCCTCAAAATAGATCACTTAATTAAGCAGATTGGTATTAGTTAACTAAAAACCAGTGAATAAAAAAGCCAGTAAGTTTAACTTACTGGCTTTTTAGATACGAAATTTTAAACGCTTACTTTATTGTTTCATTAGGGTTTCGTACATCCATGCTTCGTTAACTAAAATGTTTTTATATAAAGCGAGTTGGTTTTGAGTGCGTACTAAATTGTGTTCAGTGTGTGCGGTTTTAAAGTACACGTCGTTATTTAAGTAATCTGTTAAAAAGCGCACGCTGAGCATCAGGGGCATTATCTTAGCGCCTAAAAGTAAACTGCGCTGTTCTTGTTTACTCAATATTGGTTTGAGTGGTGCTAAGTAACCTTTAACGAGTGCTTCAAAAACCTCTTTTCTAATAACAACCTTATCAAGACGTGTCGAATCCTCTGCTTCTGCACAGCAAAATGTACGTACCATATCGCCAAAATCGTGTAATAAAAAACCAGGCATGCAGGTGTCTAAATCAATAACAGCTTTCGCTTTATGAGTTTTACTGCAGTAGAGCATATTATTGATTTTAGTGTCGTTGTGGCAAACTCGAATAGGTAAATGCTGAGTTATAGCTTTAAGTTCATTTACTAAGTGTTGTTGCGATAAGCAAAATTCAATGTCTTTTTTACTGCGGTTAAGCCTGCTTTCATCACTATGAGTTATTGCTGTGTTTAGCTGCTCAAAGCGCATAGCCAAGTTATGAAAATCATCAATCACAGTATGCAGTGTGGCTGTGTCAAAATCGTGTAAGGCACTTGCAAAAGTACCAAAGGCCAAAGCAGCTTGATGCGCTTGCTCTGGGTTTTTAACAACATCCTCGCTGTAACTGTGCTCAATATAGTTAAGTACGCGATATGGCTCTTCATTAAGTATGGTTAAATACTCGTTGTTGCCTGTGTTAATGTGTTTAACAATATCGAGCGGATAGTTTTTTTGCTTCTGCTTAGTATTTAGGTGTTGCTCAATAAGTTGTGCGTTACTGACAATTTGAGCTGGGTACTTAAATACATGAGTGTTAAGTTTTTGCACAATAAATCGCTGATCAAAATGTGTTAGTAGCCATGTGCTATTGATATGGCCGCTGCTGATGGTACTCAACTGAGTTGTTTCAGGGTTGAGTTTTAGCAGTTTACTCAACGTATTTTGTACAGTGTTATTCATTGTAACTCACTTAATCAAGCGTATCGAGATTGCAGTTTTTCAATTATTTCAGCATTAGCGGCAGGGAAGTCATAGTGAGTTAACTCACTAATATTTACCCATTCACTAGGTTGCCCTTCAGCGCCATGCGCTTCACCGCTAAAGTTACTGACAACGTGAATATCGAGTTTTACGCATTTGTCGCCATAATCATGTTCGATCACCATGAGTTGGCTAGAGCTGTGAATAGTAATACCTACTTCTTCAGTCAACTCACGTTTAAGCGCTGCAAATACACTTTCATTCGCTTCAACTTTACCACCAGGAAACTCCCATAAGCCACCTTGATGTTGCTCATCGGCACGTTTGCAGATAAATATTGCATTATTTTTTTTAATTACACCAACGGCTACATTTACTATTTTTATTGTCATATCTTTACCCCATAAAAAAAGCGACGCAAGCGCCGCTTTTTAATTACTTACAATGCGTGGTTATTTTAATTTACCACAACATTGCTTGAATTTTTGACCTGAACCACAAGGACACGGATCGTTACGACCAACTTTTGGCTCTGTTCTGGCCATTACCGTAGCACTTGGAGGTGCTTCGCCGCCTACGTGCTCAGCTTCTTCATGTTGGTACTCGCGAGGGGCATTTTCACTCTTACGGTGTTGCTCTTCTACTTTTTCAACATCTTCTTCTGCACGTACTTGTACTTTACTTAAAATGCTAACTACATCAACTTTTAAGTTTTCAAGCATTTCAGAGAACAGTTCAAACGACTCGCGTTTGTACTCTTGCTTTGGATTCTTTTGCGCGTAGCCACGTAAGTGAATACCTTGGCGTAAATGATCCATCGCCGCAAGATGATCTTTCCAATGTTGGTCAAGACTTTGAAGCATAATTGCTTTTTCGAATTGACGTAGAACTGAATCACCAACTTGCTGCTCTTTTTGCTTGTAAGCTTGCTCAACAGCTTCTTCAATACGCTCACGAAGTTTTTCTTCGTATAGTTTATTGTCGTCTGCTAACCATTGAGTAATTGGTAGCTCAATTAAGAAGTCTTGTTTTAAGCGCTCTTCAAGACCTGGTACATCCCACATTTCTGCAAGGCTTTGTGGAGCAATGTATTGATCTATTGTATTGCTTAGTACGTCACCACGAATTGCAGTGATAGTTTCTGAAATATCACCTTCTTCAAGTAATTCATTACGCTGAGAGTAAACAACACGACGTTGATCGTTTGCTACGTCATCGTATTCAAGTAGCTGTTTACGAACATCAAAGTTACGTGCTTCTACTTTACGCTGTGCATTTTCAATTGCGCGATTAACCCATGGGTGTTCAATTGCTTCACCGCGTTGCATACCTAGTTTACGCATCATGTTAGTCATGCGCTCGCCGGCAAATATACGCATAAGCGCATCGTCCATCGAAAGGTAAAAACGGCTAGAACCAGCATCACCTTGACGGCCAGAACGACCACGTAATTGGTTATCTATACGGCGCGATTCATGGCGCTCAGTTCCAATAATGTGCAAACCGCCAGCATCAATAACTGCATCGTGGCGAAGTTTCCATGCTGCTTTAATTTCAGCAATTTTTTCATCAGTTGGATTATCTAGTTTTTCAACTTCGCTATTCCAATTACCACCTAGCACAATATCGGTACCACGGCCGGCCATGTTAGTTGCAATGGTAACAGTACCAGGTAAACCTGCATCTGAGACGATATCAGCTTCTTGTGCGTGGAATTTAGCATTAAGTACATTGTGCTTAATTTTTTCTTTGCGTAAAAACTGTGATAAGTACTCAGAGCTTTCAATTGAGATAGTACCTACCAGTACAGGCTGTCCGCGTTCTTGACAGTCTTTAATATCAACTAAAATAGCTTCGTATTTTTCTTCTTGCGTTAGGTAAACTAAATCAGCGCGATCATCACGGATCATTGGCTTATTAGTTGGCATAACAACGGTATCTAGGCCATAAATTGACTGAAACTCAAATGCTTCGGTGTCGGCAGTACCTGTCATACCCGCTAATGTTTCGTACAAACGGAAGTAGTTTTGGAACGTAATAGATGCCAAAGTTTGGTTTTCGTTTTGAATTTTAACACCTTCTTTAGCTTCTACAGCTTGGTGTAAACCTTCAGACCAACGACGACCTTCCATTGAGCGACCAGTATGCTCGTCAATGATGATAACTTCGTTTTCTTTAACAACGTAATCAACATCTTTTTGATATAATTTGTGCGCGCGAAGTGCAGCATATACATGGCTTAACAAGGTAATACTTGCGGCAGAGTATAGCGAATCGCCTTCTTCAATTAAGCCACGCTCGCTAAGTAATTCTTCTACTTTAACTTGGCCACGCTCAGTTAAATGAACTTGCTTAGACTTTTCATCGATAGTGTAATCGCCGTCGCCTTCAACACCTTCCTCGTCTTCTTTTTCTTGTAGTTCAAGTAAAGGAACGATGGTATTTATTTCAGTGTATAGCTGTGAGCTGTCCTCGGCTGGGCCTGAGATGATAAGCGGTGTACGCGCCTCATCAATTAGGATTGAATCAACTTCATCGACTACAGCGTAAAATAATGGACGCTGAACGCGCTCATCAATACTAAATGCCATGTTGTCGCGAAGGTAATCAAAACCAAACTCGTTGTTTGTACCGTAGGTAATGTCAGCAGCATACGCTTGCTTTTTTTGTTGTGGCATCATGCCAGGCACATTGCAGCCAACCGTTAGGCCTAAAAATTCAAATAACGGACGGTTAGTTTCAGCATCGCGCTTAGCAAGATAGTCATTCACGGTAATAACGTGAACCCCTTTACCTGTTAAGCCGTTTAAGTAAGCAGGTAAGGTTGCTGTAAGTGTTTTACCTTCACCGGTACGCATTTCTGCAATGCGTCCTTCGTGTAAAACCATGCCGCCTAGTAACTGTACGTCAAAGTGGCGCATGCCATTAACGCGTTTAGATGCTTCACGAACTACAGCAAATGCTTCAGGTAGAATATCGTCAAGGCTTTGTCCGTTATCGTAACGTTCTCTGAATTCAGCTGTTTTAGCGCGTAAATCTTCATCAGAAAGGGCTTCTAACTGCGTTTCTAGCGCATTGATTAGCGCGACCGTCTTTCTAAAGTTTTTAATAGTGCGGTCGTTGCGACTACCAAAAATCTTGGTAAATAAATTAGATATCATGATAAAACCGTTACAATCAATTCGTTGTTAGCCGCGTATCGGCTAACCCATTTTTAACAATTGGTAATTAATATGTGCTTTTAAGTAACACTTAGTACATATTAATTAGCAATTTTGTATTAAACCATTCAAAAAGCACTGTTTATTACGTGCGCTACTATACCAGACTCTGCCAAACAACAAACTATCTCAGCCAAAAGATCTGTATATAAAATAGAAAAATTTGATCTGCATTCTAAAAAAGCCGTGGTATTAACTCATTACCATAAAAATAGTAGTGAACTGTGGATATATGGTGCTTAAAAAATTAAAAACAAGGGGGGCGTTACATTTGTGAACTTTAGAAAATTATGCTCAGATAACAGCATTAAACAATGGTGCGCTGAACGCGAAGGTGTGTGTCAACATGCAAAATAAGGTGAATAGATTAGTTGTATTGGGTGCTGGCTGGTTAGGTCATGCGCTATGTGTTAATGCCCAACAGGCAGGTTGGAAGGTGCAGGGTACTCATCGGTCAAATACACGAGAATTTGATTTTGAGCGCCAGTTTAAATTAGAAGGTAATCAGCTAATACATCAGGTTGATTTAGACAATGCGTTTTGGGTCTGTGCTATTCCACCACGAAGTCGTCATAGCGAGAGTAATTACCCAGAAACACTTACTGCAGCCTTGGCGTTGTCTAAAAAGTTAAATGCAAAAGGGTTTTTATTATGTTCATCCACAGGGGTTTACGACCAAGAACCCGGTGTATACAGTGAAAGTAGCGATATTGCTTGCGCCAATCCAAGGCAAACAAAATTATATCAGGCCGAAGAGCAAGTCCTTGAGCAAAACGGTAAGGTACTGCGTTTTGCAGGATTACTTGGCCCAAACAGAGAACCTGGTAAGTTTGTTGCGGGTAAAGAGCTTAATACTTCAAGTCAGCAAGTGGTGAATATGGTGCATCAGCAAGATGTAATAAATGCTATTTTTGCGGTAATAGCGCATTGGCAAGTAGGGCAAAATATTTACAATATCGTTAACCCCGAGCACCCAACAAAAGCCGATTACTATGCATTAAAGTGTAAGCAGCATGGTGGCGAAATGCCAAAATTTACGAGCGATGAAAAAGCTGAGCGCAAGGTTATTGGCTCAGCGATAGAGGCGTTAGACTTTACTTACCAGTACGGTATTTAACACTTATTTTAATAAGAAGGGAGTGGGTTGTGGTCAATAAAGTCGCACAATTTACCTTCGCTCAATAGGGCGTTAGTTTGTTCTATATCGGGTGCAAAATAGCGATCTTTATCGTAGTAGGTCACGTATTCGCGTAGTAAATTTTTTGCCTTTAATACTTTTTCACACGGGCTTAGCGGTTTTCTAAATTCTAAGCCCTGTACTGATGCAAGCCACTCTATAGCCAAAACACCTTGTGTATTATTTGCCATCTCTTGTAACCGCCTCGCGGCAAACGTAGCCATTGAAACGTGATCTTCTTGGTTGGCAGATGTTGGTAAGCTATCTACAGACGCGGGATGCGCAAGCGATTTATTTTCAGATGCCAATGCTGCTGCTGTTACTTGAGCAATCATAAAGCCAGAGTTTACGCCACCGTTTTCAACTAAAAAGGGCGGTAATTTTGATAAGTTAGAATCAATAAGTAGAGCAATTCTGCGCTCTGCTAAAGCGCCAATTTCAGCAATTGCAACAGCGAGGTTGTCGGCGGCCATAGCGACAGGTTCAGCGTGAAAGTTTCCGCCAGAAATAATATCGCCTACATCGGCAAATACGAGTGGGTTGTCGGTTACACCATTTGATTCGCACAGCAATACGTCAGCTGCTTGGCGTATTTGTGTTAAACACGCACCCAATACTTGAGGTTGGCAACGTAAACAATAAGGGTCTTGTACTTTTTCACAGTTTACATGTGAGTCGCTAATTTGTGATTGAGTATCAAGCAAGTCTCTAAACACTTGTGCGGTATCTATTTGACCACGTTGCCCACGAATTTCGTGAATACGTGAGTCAAAGGGAGCGCGGCTCCCCATTGCTGCTTCAATACTTATAGAGCCTATTACACAGCTTTGCGCATATAAATCTTCTGCTCTAAATAACCCCTGTAATGCAAAAGCGGTAGACGCTTGAGTACCGTTAAGCAGCGCTAAACCTTCTTTTGCTGCAAGCGTAAGCGGTTCAAGCCCTGCTATTTTCAAACCTTCAGCCGCACTGATTATTTTACCCTGATGGCGCATCTGGCCTTCGCTTAGCAAGGGTAAGCACATATGTGCAAGTGGAGCTAAGTCACCCGAAGCGCCAACAGAGCCTTTTTTAGGAACACATGGGTAAACTTCACTATTTAGCAACTGTATAAAGAACTCGATGACTTGTAAGCGAATGCCTGAAAAGCCACGAGAAAGTGAGTTGATTTTTAGTGTAATCATCAATCTTACTGTGCTGTCGTCCATGTACTCGCCAATACCAGCGGCATGAGAAAGCACAATTGAACGCTGAAGTAGCTCAAGCTCGTCATCGGCAATTTTGGTATTAGCAAGCAGGCCAAACCCGGTGTTAATTCCATACACTGTGCGTTGCTCATTAATGACATTTTGAACGGTTTGTGCGCTGGCAGCGATTTGAGATTCGGCATTTTTTTCAAGGTTTATTTTTACACTTGATGCATTAATCTTTCTTAGACTATTTAAATCAAGTGAGCCGGGTGTGAGAGTTAGTTCGACCATGATTATTCCTCGTTCAGCATTGGTAAGTCTAAGTTTTGCTCTTTGGCACAGTTTTTTGCGATGTCGTAACCGGCATCTGCATGGCGCATTACACCGGTAGCGGGGTCATTCCAAAGCACGCGACCAACACGTGCTTTCGCTTCGTCAGTACCGTCGGCAACAATAACAACACCTGAGTGTTGGCTAAAGCCCATTCCTACACCACCGCCATGGTGAAGTGATACCCACGTAGCACCGCTTGCAGTGTTAAGCAACGCATTAAGCAATGGCCAATCAGAGACGGCATCTGAACCATCTTTCATGCTTTCTGTTTCACGATTAGGGCTTGCTACTGAGCCAGAATCAAGATGATCACGGCCAATAACAATAGGTGCTTTAAGCTCACCATTTTTTACCATTTCATTAAATGCCAGTGCTAAGCGTGCTCTGTCTTTTAAACCCACCCAGCATATACGAGCCGGTAAGCCTTGGAATTGAATGCGTTCGCGCGCCATATCAAGCCAGTTGTGCAAATGCGCATCATCAGGGATTAGTTCTTTTACTTTAGCATCTGTTCTATAAATATCTTCTGGATCGCCCGATAAAGCGACCCATCGAAACGGGCCAATACCTTGGCAAAATAATGGGCGGATATAAGCAGGAACAAAGCCAGGGAAATCAAATGCGTTTGTAACACCTTCTTCAAATGCCATTTGGCGGATATTATTACCGTAGTCAGTGGTTGCCGCGCCTGCTTTTTGTAACGCCAGCATGGCATTAACTTGTACAGCCATTGATTGTTTGGCTGCTTTTACAACCGCTTTTGGATTTTGTTCACGCATTTTTGCGGCGTGCTCCATAGTCCAACCTTGTGGTAAGTAACCATTAAGTGGGTCGTGTGCTGATGTTTGGTCAGTCACTATATCGGGTGTAATGCCACTGCTTACAAGTGTGCTAAATATATCTGCAGCGTTGCCCAGCAAGCCAACCGAAATTGCTTTGTCGTTAACGCATGCGTCAGTAATTAACTGCAGTGCATGTTCAAGATTTGTGGCTTTTACATCAACGTAGCCAGTTTTAATGCGAAAATCGATGCGGCTTTCGTCACACTCAACAACTAAGGCGCAAAAGCCCGCCATAGTTGCCGCCAGTGGCTGCGCGCCGCCCATGCCACCAAGGCCACCTGTTAACACCCATTTACCTTTAGCTTGACCATTAAAGTGTTGTTTAGCCATAGCTACAAATGTTTCGTATGTGCCTTGTACAATGCCCTGAGAGCCAATATAAATCCAAGATCCAGCCGTCATTTGGCCGTACATCATTAAACCTTTTTTATCTAGCTCGTTGAAGTGCTCCCAGTTAGCCCAGTGGGGTACCAAGTTTGAATTTGCAATTAAAACGCGAGGAGCATTGCTGTGTGTTTTAAATACGCCAACAGGTTTACCTGACTGAACAAGCAATGTTTCGTCATCATTTAATCGGTCTAGGGTTGCTATTATTTTATCAAAACTTGGCCAATCACGTGCCGCTCTACCAATACCACCATAAACAACTAATGCGTGAGGATGCTCTGCAACCTCAGGGTCTAAATTGTTCATGAGCATGCGTTTTGCCGCTTCAGTTTGCCAGCTTTTTGCGCTTATCATATCGCCATGCGGTGCACGTATTACGCGACTTGTGTCGAGTCGGTTAGTCATGTGTTGCTCCTGTTGTATATACAAGGTGATTTGTCACAAAAAAAGCGCATGATGCGCAATTTTGTTTATCTTATTTTTTAAACGTTAAGTGTCCGCCCAAGCGGTATTTGCTACCAGGCGATACAAGTCGTGCAAAACTTACAATACCGTTAACTGACCATGTTCTGCGAATAACTTGCAGGCAAGGCTCTTCGTTATATAGGTTTAACCATTGGCACATTTCGTTGTTGGGCATAATGGCTTCTACTGTGTGTCTAGCTTGGGTGAGAGGTGCAACACTTGAAAGATACTCATGAGGAGTCGTTGCACTAAAATCTTGTTGTAAATAGCCGCTAGCAAGCGCAGGGTTTACAAAGCGTTCTTCAAGCTGTATTGGGCTGTCGTTTTCGTTATGAACCAGTACGCTTCGGTACACGACGCTATCTACTTCTACTCCTAGTGCGATAGCAATAGGGGCCACCGCGTTTATTGATTCAAGTATAAGCACGCTACAGGTGTAGTTGCCGTTACGTTCTTTAACTTCATCGGCAATATTTTTAATTTCAAGTAATGAAGACTGCGACTTAAACGAAGCAACAAATGTTCCAAGGCCTTGGCTACGCGTAAGTATTCCAGATTCTGTTAATTCGCTAAGTGCGCGGCGAGCAGTCATTCTGCTAACGCTAAATTGTGTGCTTAGCTCGTTTTCAGAGGGAACGCGTTGGTTTTCTTGCCACAAACCGCTGCGAATTTTATCAACAATAAATTGTTTTATTTGCGCAAATTTAGGTGTTGTCATTAACTGGGTAGCTGCATTAGGAGTAATTTATATTAAATAAGATGACACAATCCTCTTGTATATACAAGATGTGTTGTTAGACTATATTTCAATCATGTCAGGGTATGTATGGACTGCAATATGCAAAACACTCAACAAAATAATAACTTAGAAAATATCGATTTACTTTTAATCGATGCAAATATTGCCACAATGGATCCTACTAGAGATACACCTTATGGGATCATCAAAAATGCAGCGTTAGCCATTAAAAACGGAATAATTGTATGGTTAGGTGAACAAGCATCGTTACCGCCATTTGACGCTTTTGCAACGCCAACTTTGAGCATAAAAGGGCAATGGCTAACACCTGGTTTAATAGATTGCCATACACATTTGGTATTTGCTGGTTCTCGTGCGCAAGAATTTGAGCAGCGATTACAAGGCGTAAGCTATGAACAAATTGCAGCGCAAGGCGGAGGCATTGCAAGTACAGTAAAAGCAACCAGAGCTGCAGATAGAGAGCAACTATTTGTTGATGCCAAAGACAGGCTCAATACACTGTTAAAAGAAGGCGTAACAACAGTTGAAATTAAGTCGGGTTATGGGCTTGATACCGAAAACGAAATTAAACTATTAGAAGTGGCAAGACTACTGGGTGAGCATCACCCTATTGATATAAAAACAACATTTTTAGGCGCTCATGCATTACCTAAGGAATACAAAGGCCGTGCAGATGAATATATTGACTTGGTGTGCAACGAGATGCTTGAGCAAGTCGTTGCAGGTGATCTTGCCGACGCCGTTGATGTGTTTTGCGAAAATGTAGGGTTTAGTTATGAGCAAACTAAGCGCGTATTTGCGGCGGCGACTAAACATAATTTGCCAGTAAAATGCCATGCAGAGCAGTTATCTAATCAGCATGGTGCTGAGCTGGTGGCCGAATTTAATGGATTATCGGCAGATCATATAGAGTACCTTGATGAGCAAGGTGTAGAAGCCATGGCAAAGGCTGGCACTGTAGCTGTGCTTTTACCGGGGGCATTTTATTTTTTAAGAGAAACTAAACAGCCCCCCATAGAGCTACTTAATCAATATAAGGTGCCAATTGCGATTGCGAGCGACTTTAATCCAGGTACTTCACCGCTGTGTTCGGTGCAATTAATGATGAATATGGCATGTACACTCTTTAGATTAACACCAGAGCAAGCACTGGCAGGTGTTACCAGTAACGCAGCTAAAGCTCTGGGATTAAATGATAGAGGAGTGTTAAAAGTGGGAGCCAGAGCCGACATTGCACATTGGCAAATAAGCCACCCATCGCAATTAAGTTACCAATTCGGCGTAAATAAACTGTCAAATTTATGGATTTTGGGTAAACTTAATTAGTTTGTATTATTTTTGTTCATATTTAACATGTTGTTGTTAAAGTTTTTTTACGAATACGAGTGCCGTTAACTTGAATATATTAACCGACAGTAATTTTCCGATTTTTTTTAGTGGTGCGCTTTTAATGGCGATGATCACCACTTTATTTTCGGTAAAAAATACCAACATTAAATTTAGTTATTTATGCATAGGTGTTGTAGGTTTAGCTATTTTAAGTAGCGGTGAAGCATGGTTAGCTATTTTATTGGCCTTTGGTTTTTGTTTTCACTTATGGCAATCATTTGAGCGTAATAATTGGAGTATGATTATTACCAGCTCTGCCGCTGGACTGTTATTTGTGGTGTTGTTTTCAGCACATTTGTTATTGGATGTGCCGTTATTTTGGGTGGTACTAGCCATACTACTGTGTGCTGTAGTTGGTTTGCTAAATGATGAAAGTGACGAGCCCAAGGTTAGCATGGTGCCAAAGCAGGTCGACGACGCCTTTGTAGAAGAGTCACCCCTTTCAGTATTTGCTAGTAAAAAAGAGTTACGTCAAGGTTACTATGTGTGGTGTGATGATACTCAAGTTGAAGCCGTGCTTATTATTATTCGACTTGAAGGCTTTGAGCAAGTTAATCAGCATATAGGACGTGGCTTTGGCGATATTTTATTAGCGCAATCAGCAAATAGAATACAAGAACAATTAGAAAGCGAAGAAGTGATTACTTTAGTGGGTAATGAAAAGCTTGCCCATTTAGGTGGATTAAATTTTGCGTTTATTTGCAGCTTAGCCAATCACAAGCATTTACACGAACAAATTATTAATACCATACTCGGTGCAACACTTAAGCCTTTTAATGTCGCCAATTGCACGGTTGAAGTGAAAGCGCGAGCAAGCTATGTTGCCTGTAACGAGCAAGATACTAACTTTGACGATTTAATTTCCTATGCCTACTTAGCCCTTGATAGCCAGCCTACTCAAAAAGTGGTGCCTTATCACCAGCAAATGATGATTGAGCAATTAGAACAGCAAGCGCGTTTAAAAGAACTTGCTAACATTGACTTTGCAAGCGAACTTGAGTTGTATTTTCAACCGGTTATTTGTAATAAAAATGGTCAAATTGAGTTTTTGGAATTGTTATTGCGTTGGCAGCATCCTAAGCAAGGGATTTTATCTGCTAATCGTTTTATTGATGATATTAGAATTGCAGGGCTTGGTTACCCACTTGCTAAGTTTGTTATAGAGCGGGCTGCAGAACTTGCTATGGCACTTAGAATAGAAGGCATAGCTATACCGCTAAGCATTAACGTATTTGGCCCAGAAATGCTTAATGAAGAGTTTGTTGAGTTTGTTGATAATGTAATAACAGAGCACAACTTACAAATGGGGGATTTAATTGTTGAGTGTCCATTACATATATTTACGGGGCTCGATGATAAAGGCAGAGCGATGATCGCAAGGCTGAACAATATTGGCTTAAAGCTTTGTGTTGATGGCTTAGGTGATAACCCTGTACTGCTTTCTAAGTTACCTAGCTTAGCGGTGGAATATATAAAAGTAGCGCCGTCATTAACGGCTGATTTTAGCAACCAAAATAATATCCGCAGTTTAGTTGGCGGTATGGTTGAAATGCATAATCAGCAAAAAACAAAAGTCATTTTTGAAGGGGTTGAAACCCTTGAGCAACTTAAATTTGTTAAAAGTTTAAATGCCTATGCTGCCCAAGGTTATTACTTTGGCCATCCGCTTAGTAGCATAGGCTTAATGAGCTGGTTAAAAGAGTGGCAACAAGCACAAGGTTAATTAGAGTGAGCACAAAGGGCTTCTTTTTGCGCTACCTCACTGACGTTTCAAGGTTGTAATACAGGAGAGTAATGCTGCTAAGGTTACATTATCTATTAATTTATAGCCCCACATCACGAGCAAGTTTATTTGAATGAGCACTCGCTTTCTTTTGCCAGTAAATAGCTATTTACCAATGCACTGATCACTTGTCCTACATGCGCCGCGCCTATTTCAGGTCCGTTTGGATGTTGGCTTGGTGATGCCTCACATAAGTGTAAGTATTTAGCGTTTCGGTTACTTGCTGCTTTATATATAAAATGTTCAGTGTCGCTGACACTAAATCCACAGCATGTATAGGCACTTACAGGCATAAATGTAATACTGTCTAGATCTACTTCAATGCCTAGGGGTAATGAATCAAAACCGTTAATAGCCTTATCAATAGACTGAGTAAGCGTTATGTCGCGTTTTACTTTGAGTGACTGGTAGCTATCAAACGTGAAGTTTGCCTGCGTCATGGCATCAATAATTGCTTGGTTATTTTTCTGCTCGTGTAGGCCAATAACATGGTAATTATTGAGTAGCTTCTCGTTATAAGCATATCGAAACCCATTGCCACTGTGGCGTCCTTCGCATTCTCTAAAGTCAGCATGAGGGTCAAAGTTTATTGCATTAACTGGTGTATGCTGTGAACCACTAAGTGCACGAATAATCCCTAAGCAGTTATTATGCCCGCCACCAATCACAATTGGCTCAAGACCCGCTTTAAATATTAGATTTAATACACTTTCTACGCGCTCATCTAACTGTTGGCATAGCAAACGTAATTGCTGAAGTTGTTCAGGGCTTTTGTTGTTTAATTGGTTACTTTGCGCCATTAGGTCATCAACGTGGACTTCGCCAAGTAACAACACTTTTTGAGTGGCAATAAATTGATTATGGGGTTGGTTTAAAAATTTAGATAAAAAAGCAGGCCAAGCTTCACTTGCCCCGCTATTGCCTAAATTGGCTTTAGGGCCAATGTCTTCACATATGCCTAAAAGCACATAGCGCATACCAAACTCAGCGGCATCAACAAGGGCTTGTTGAACATCTACGTGAGTGTCGAGTAAAGACATGGCTTGCCATGCTTTTTTTTCGTTTGCGCGGGTAGAGCATAAAGCTTTAACCGCGCTTTCATCATATACTTTTAACTGAGGGATCACGTTATACTTCTACAACTTCCAACTCAAGTTCTTCAGCAGATAGCACAATACCCGTGCTATCGGCATAGATGAAGTCGTCATCGAAAAACGACACACCAGCAAAGTTAACACCAATGCCATTTTCGCCAGCGCCTTCGCTGTCGGCAGCCACAGGGATTGATGCTATGGCTTGAATACCTACATCAAGCTCTTCTAGCTCATCTACATGGCGGACAGCTCCGTACACAACAATGCCATTCCAATTGTTTTCAAAAGCTAGTTCAGCAAGTTCAATATCAATAAGTGCACGGCGAGTAGAGCCACCACCGTCAATTAATAGCACTTGTTCTGTACCGTCTTGAGATAGTATTTCGCGGATCAGTTCATTATTTTCAAAACATTTAACCGTTTTAATGCGGCCACCAAAACTGTGTCGACCACCAAAGTTGATGAACATTGGTTCTAGCACGTCAACCACGTCAGCAAAGTGGTCACATAAATCAGAAGTGCTGTAATCCATTATTTTATCCTCAAAAGGTACATTAATTTATAACTCAGTATACCTGCCTTATAACCAATAACAACGACTTAATCGTAGTAAATTTAAGCAAAACAAGGAGTAAATCAAGAATGGCAACAATAGTGTCTTAAAATCGTCACTCAATTGTTATTTACAACACCTAAGCTAAATCAGTGTTCATATATTATGCGATGAGGAATAAGCAATGGGAAATAATAATATACTTAAAAAAGTAGCTCAGTTTGACGAGCGATTATTTTTAACTTTGTTTAACTGTAACTCACCTAAGTGGCTAAAAAAAATGGCGTTTGGATTATCTAAAAGTGGTGACGGCGGATTGTATTTAGTTATATGTGCAGGTGTGTGGTGGCTTAGTAAAAATGAGCTGCACCAGCTACTACCAATTGCGATAATGCTTGGCTTTATTATTGAGCGGCCCATTTACTTTTTAGCTAAAAAGTATTTTGCACGAATAAGGCCATGTGATTGTTTAGTAACCAATGCTTATATAGTACCGAGTGACAAATTTAGCTTACCGTCAGGTCACAGTGCTGCCGCTTTTTTAGTTGCTATTATTTTGTGCCACTTTTTCCCTCAGTATGTATGGCTATTTTTAGGCTGGGCTGGTGGTGTGGCAATATCGAGAGTGGTATTGGGGGTCCATTATCCTGCTGATATTATTATTGGTGCACTCATAGGTAGTTCATGTGGGTTATTTGCATTGGCACTAGTGGTGCCAGCATGAAAATATTATACGGTATTCAAGGCACTGGGAATGGCCATATAACACGGGCCCGTGTTATGGCTAGCTGCTTTAAAAAACTAAATATTGACGTTGATTATGTTTTTTCAGGACGTGCAAATAAAGATTACTTTGATATGCACGACTTTGCGAACTATAAAAGCTTTAGAGGGCTGTCGTTTAATACTAAAAACGGGCAAGTAAAAAGCCTTCAAACCGTTAAAAATGCGCGTATTTGTAAGTTAGTGAAAGACATTAAATCGTTCGATGTAAAGCAGTATGACTTTGTGCTTAATGACTTCGAGCCAATTACTGCATGGGCAGCTAAACGAGCGGGTGTTCCTGTGGTTGGTATCAGTCACCAGGCGGCTTTTTTATCTAACAGTGTTCCTATGTTTAGCCGAGGTATTTTACGTAAGTCGTTAATAAAATATTATGCACCTGCTGATACGTACTTAGGGGTTCATTGGCAGCCATTTGCTGAAAACATTATTCCACCATTTATTGCACATCATGAACATAGTAATCCTGTTGCGATTATTAACAAAGTATTGGTGTACTTACCCTTTGAAAACCTTGCTAGCATTATTGACTACCTAAAGGACTTTCCCGAAAAAGAGTTTTATTGTTATCACCCCGATGCGCAAAATAGATCGCTGGGTAATATACATTTACGTTCGCCTTCAAGATCTGACTTTTTAAATGATTTAGCCAATACAAGCGGCGTGATTGGTAATGCCGGGTTTGAACTTGCCAGTGAGGCATTAAAGTTGGGTAAAAAGTTATTACTAAAGCCGTTAGATGGCCAGTTTGAACAAAGTGAAAATGCACAAACATTACTCACTATGGGAATGGCTCATGTAATGAATTACTTAAATCCACAAGCATTAGATGACTGGAATAATGCACCTCAAAACAGGCAAATTAATTACCCTAGCGACCCTGAACCACTTGTAGATTGGTTATTACAAAAACAGTGGCATAAAACTCAATTACTACACAGAGGTTTATGGGGAAATGTTAATTTGTAATGCCATACATTTTTCAGGTATGACCAGTTTGCAAAAAGCTAAAAAAAATAAAAGCAGATTAAGACATTAGTCTATAATAAGGTTGCATATTAACCAAAGGTGTTTGAAATGAGTTTTTTAGAAAATTTAACGATTAAGAGGCGATTGCAACTTAATGCTTTGGTAGTTGGTTTAGCAATGGTTATTCTATTATGTGTAACTATTTTTGAGGGAAAGGAAAATCTTAAATTAAATCAGACTATACAGCTAGCGAAAGAGCTGAATATTCAGCAATTAGAGTTAAGAAAGCATGAAAAAAACTTTTTGTTTTACAAAACAGAGAGCTCTTTAGAGTCGTTCGAAAAAGAGTATGCAGTCCTGGATACAAAGTTAGCTGAATTACAGGCTTTAATGTCTAGTTTAAATATTGATACTCAAAAAGCAGCGCAATTAAAAAGCTTAGTTGCTAAATATAATAGCGATTTTAATAACGTAGTCTCTCTTCAAAGAAAAATAGGCTTAAATCCCAAAGATGCTCTTTATGGTGAACTAAGAAGTGCAGTGCATAAAGTAGAAACCTTACTTAACGAGCAGCAAAGCGATGAGTTGCTCGTGCTTATGCTGCAATTAAGACGTGCTGAAAAAGATTTTATGCTGCGTTTAGATACCAAGTATCTCCCCCGTTTTGATGACACAATTACTAAGCTTGAACAAAGCCTTTCTCGTTCAACAATAGACTCAAACACCAAATCACAGCTCAATAGCTTAATTGCTACTTATCAGAATTCTTTTCAGGCGCTGGTAAAAGCCCAAGTTGAATTAGGGGTAAACTTAGAGTCAGGAGCTCTTGGTAAAATGCGAGAAAGCGTATCAAAAAGTGACACTGTGGTTGGCCAAATTGTTGAGGAAACAGTAACTCATGTCAAAAACAGCGTAAGTGAGGCACAGTTTTTGGCAATTACTATTTTCGTTATTGCAGGCGTTATTGTTTTATTACTTGTTTACTTTACTAGCCATTCAATCATTGTGCCTATTGAACGCGTTTATCACAGCATAAATGATATAAGACGTAATAACGACTTAAGTGTAATGATAGAGCAAACAGGTAAAGATGAAATCACTATCATGACGACTGACTTTAACAGTTTAATAGGTGACTTTAAAAACCTGATTTATGAGGTTAATGGCGCACTAAATACTCTCAATGTAGCAACAGATCATTTATCTGAGAGCACAGCAGCCACAAGCTCAGGTATGCAAGAGCAATTACACGAAGCTGACATGGTTGCTACCGCAGCAACAGAAATGCAAGCGACTATTCAGGATATTTCGCACAACACTGAAGCGGCTGCTAAAAAAGCGGAGTCTACAAACTTGAGTGCTCAACAAGGCCGTAGCGAAGTTGAATCAACCGTTAACCATATCAGAGAATTGTCTGGATCTTTAGGCAGTGCATCTGATGTGGTGTCTCAACTAGAAAAAGACGGTGAAACGATTGGCTCGGTGCTTGATGTTATTCGTGGTATTGCTGAACAAACTAACTTACTTGCGCTTAATGCTGCAATTGAAGCTGCTCGTGCTGGCGAGCAAGGTCGCGGCTTTGCGGTGGTTGCTGATGAAGTGCGCTCATTAGCCCAGCGTACGCAAGAGTCTACTAGTGAAATAGAAGGGATTATTAATACCCTACAGCAACGTACTCAGGAAGTTGTAAGCATTATGCACCAATGTCGCTCACAAGGTGATGAAAGTGCATCCCAGGCAATTAAAGCGGGCGAGTTGTTGGGTGCTATTACTGAAGATGTACAAACCATTATGGAAATGAGTACACAAATTGCCGTTGCTATTGATGAGCAAAGCCAAGTTGCATCAGAGGTTAATAAAAACGTGGTACGTATTAGAGATATTGCACAAGATGCATCAGAGCATGCATCGCGTAACGCGCAAACCAGTGAAGAGGTATCTGAGCAAGGTCGCGTACTATATGCTGCGATAGATAAATTTAAAGTCTAAATTTATTAAAGAGCCAATAAAGTTTAAGGAATAAACTTTATTGGCACACTGTCTTTGTTTTTTGTGTTTTCGCTCACACGTTCTAAATACTCATTCCATAACTGAGTCTGCTGTTCTTGCAGCTTAGCAAAATAGTTCCAGCTAAATAACCCGCTATTATGGCCATCGTCAAAATCTAGGCGCAATGCGTAATGCCCAACCGGGACTATTTTTTTTATCCCGACTGATTGCTTGTTTAAAACCAGCTTCATAGGGCCAGAGCCATGGCCTTGTACTTCTGCTGATGGAGAGTGAACACGTAAAAATTCACAACTAAATACGGCTTTACTATCATCGTCAAAGTAAACATCTAAATTTTTGCTCACGCTATGATAATGCACTTTTGTTACGTGTTTCATGTTTTGTATCCCATTAAAAAAGCCCCCAATATGGAGGCTTTTAGTATAACTACTTATAGTACCAATTAAAGAATAAAGCGGCTTAAATCTTCATCTTCAACTAGTGCACCTAAATGTTTTTCAACATAAGCCGCATCAATAACTACCGACGACCCAGCTTGCTCAGACGCATCGTATGAAATCTCTTCCATTAGCTTTTCCATCACGGTATGAAGACGACGAGCACCAATATTTTCGGTTTTCTCGTTAACTTGCCATGCCGCTTTTGCAATACGCTCAATAGCGTCATCACTGTACTGAACATCAACTTGCTCAGTTTTAAGTAGCTCGCGCTGTTGCTCTGTGAGTGATGCATGAGGCTCTGTAAGTATACGTTTGAAGTCGTTTGCAGTAAGAGCTTCAAGCTCAACGCGAATAGGTAAACGACCTTGTAGTTCAGGGATCATGTCTGATGGTTTAGCCATTTGGAATGCACCAGAGGCAATAAATAGCATGTGGTCAGTTTTAACCATACCGTGCTTAGTATTTACTGTTGAACCTTCAATAAGCGGAAGTAAATCGCGCTGTACACCTTCTCGACTAACATCTGGACCCGATGAATCTCCGCGCTTACAAATTTTGTCTATTTCATCGATAAACACAATACCATTTTGCTCTACAGCAAATATAGCCTGCTCTTTTAGCTCTTCTGGGTTTACTAATTTGCCCGCTTCTTCTTCGGTTAGTAACTTAAAGGCTTCCTTAATTTTGAGCTTGCGCTTAGTGCGCTTATCGCCACCCATGTTTTGAAACATGCCCTGTAGCTGGTTGGTCATTTCTTCCATACCAGGAGGCGCCATAATTTCTACGTTTGGTTGTACTTGTGCTAAATCGATTTCAATTTCTTTATCGTCTAGTTGACCTTCGCGAAGCTTTTTACGGAATGTTTGGCGTGTTGATGAGTTTTCATCACGCTGAGTTTCACCGTATTGATCTTTAACAGGTGGTAAAAGTGCATCTAAAATACGATCTTCGGCCGCTTCTTCTGCGCGGTGTTTAAACTTTTTAGTTTGTTGTTCACGTGTCATTTTAATAGACACTTCAACTAAGTCGCGAATGATGGTTTCAACTTCCTTACCAACATAACCCACTTCGGTGAACTTGGTTGCTTCTACTTTAATAAAAGGGGCATTAGCAAGTTTGGCTAAGCGGCGCGCAATTTCCGTTTTACCAACACCTGTAGGACCAATCATTAAAATATTTTTTGGCGTTACTTCTGCACGTAAATCATCGTTTAATTGCATACGGCGCCAGCGATTACGAAGTGCAATAGCAACGGCTTTTTTTGCGTTAGCTTGGCCAATAATATGTTGATCTAACTCGTGAACAATTTCTCTTGGGGTCATAGCAGACATAGCGGTTCCTATTATAATTCTTCAATAGTTTGGAAGTTGTTAGTAAATACGCAGATATCACCTGCAATAGTTAGGCTTTTTTCTACTATTTCACGAGCGCTTAAATCGGTGTTTTCTAATAACGCGGTTGCGGCCGATTGGGCAAAGTTACCACCACTACCAATGGCAATTAAGTCATTTTCTGGCTGAACGACGTCGCCGTTACCGGTGATAATTAAAGAGGCAGTTTCATCGGCTACAGCTAACAGGGCTTCTAACTTTCTGAGTGCACGGTCACTACGCCAATCTTTCGCCATTTCAACAGCAGCTTTGGTGAGATTACCTTGATGCATTTCTAGTTTGCTTTCAAAACGTTCGAACAGGGTGAAGGCATCAGCAGTACCGCCGGCAAAACCTGCGATTACTTTGCCATTATAAAGGCGTCGAACTTTACGGGCGTTACCCTTCATTACGGTATTACCCAATGAAACTTGGCCGTCGCCACCAATTACAACTTTGTTGTCGCGGCGTACACTTACAATAGTGGTCATGTTATTCCTCATCATCGAGTTGCAGGGGCAACTCGTTAAAAACGATTATGATGAGGTTATATGGGTGAATGGTTTATTTTCAAGTCCAGCCCCAAATTCCGCAGCCGACGACTTTGACACGCTTGAGTTTATTTTTATCACTTTCTGCTTGGCGCTTCGTTTTGTAAGGCCCTAAACGTACTTTATACCAAATACCTGTTTCGCCTTTGGTTTCTCTTATTTCAGATATAAGACCAGCAAAGGCTATTTTAGCTTTTAACGATTCAGCCTGTTCATGAGTCCTGAACGAGCCGCATTGCATAACATAAGGACCTTTTTGTTCAATTTCTTTTACTTCTACTTGCACTTCATGGTTTCTGATTTCTTTTATAAATTCAGGCGCACGAGGAACGACCACTTCTATTTTTTCTTTTTCGGCTGGGTTAGTTTGTTTTTCAACAAGCTCGGGGTCGGCATTATTTTTAATAAACCATAATCCATAGGCAAAACCGCCCACAAGCAAAGCTGCAACAATTACCAAAAGATAAGGGAATGGCTTTTTAGCAGGTTCTTTTTTGGTGTTTTTTCTATTTTTTGGTTTTTTATTAATGTAATCGTGCTGTGCCATAGCGTTATTTTGGCCTTAACCTAAATCATATCTATAGGGTCTACATCTAAACTCCAGCGAACTTTTTGTGCAAGTTTACTGGTGCTTAAATAATCAACCATTTGCGCAAGATACTGATGTAATATGCGGCGATCTTGCGCTTGAATGTGCAATTGAAACCGATACATACCCGCAATTCTCTCTAATGGGGCAGGGATCGGACCGAGCAATTGTATACCAGATACCCCATTAACTGGAACCAAATCTGTCAAAAAGTCGACGACTAGTTTAATACTGAGCCCTTGTGCGCGGACTATAGCCATATTTGTGATGGGAGGTAAGTCGGCGTCATCACGCTCGCTTAACGCAAAGCGTGCAAAATCTTGGTAACCATTATTGACCAAATCTTGTAAAAGTGGATGTTCGGGAAAATGTGTTTGTAATAACACCTGGCCAGGCTCTCCTGAGCGGCCAGCACGTCCTGCTACTTGAGTCACTAACTGCGCTAAATGTTCCGTTGCTCTGAAGTCGCAGGAATATAGGCCGCTGTCTACGTCTAAAATTATGACAAGGCTTACATCAGCAAAGTGATGACCTTTTGCAAGCATTTGCGTACCAACTAATATGCGCGCTCCACCTAAATTAATTTCGTCGAGGGCTTTTTCTAAACTGCCTTTACGACGAGTTGAATCGCGATCAATACGGGTTACTGGCGTATCAGGAAACTCGTTTGTTAAAAACTCTTCTATTTGTTCAGTACCTTTGCCATTAGGGAATATTTGCGTGCTCCCGCAATCAGGGCATTGATGAGGTACTTGATGTTGGTCGCCACAATGGTGGCAAATCATTTGACCAATCGCTTTATGGAACGTGGCACTAGTACTGCAACGGTTACATTCACTTAACCAACCACATTCATGGCAAATAAGTGTAGGTGAAAAACCACGACGATTTAAAAATACCATAACCTGTTTACCACGATTCAAATGTTGGCGCATAGTAGCAAGGCTTGCGTGAGCAATACCCGCCTGATCGGGCTGGCCTTTCATGTCGAGTAATTTAAATTGGTTATCGGTTGAGGTTTGAGCGCGCTCAGTCAAGCTTAATAGTTGGTACTTATTATTAATGGCTTTATGCAAGGTTTCGAGCGCTGGAGTAGCACTGCCGAGTATAAGTGGGATTTTATGCTGGAATGCACGATAAGCTGCTAAATCTCGAGCATGGTAACGAAGGGTATCTTGTTGTTTAAATGATGAGTCATGTTCCTCGTCAACTACAATCATACCGAGCTTTAAAAAGGGTAAAAAAATACTTGAGCGCGTACCTATTACAATAGCGCAACTCCCTTTTTCGCAAAAGCGCCATGTTTGTAGGCGTTCGTTATCGGTAAGTGCAGAATGCCATAACATGATGGGTGTATCTGGAAAGCGGCGACGAAAGCGGTTTACCGTTTGAGGGGTAAGGCCTATTTCGGGGACAAGTACTAAGGCTTGTTCACCTCGCTTTAATACTTCTTCAAGACATTGAAGATAGACTTCGGTTTTACCACTACCAGTAACCCCTTCTAATAAAAACGTGTTAAAGCCTTTACTTTGATTAATTGCAGTGCAAGCTACGGCTTGCTCTTTATTCAGTGTAGGCTTACTACCCACTGTTGGTGCAGTACTTTGCCACTGATTATCATGTTCTATGGTTTGTGTAACAAGCGCTTTTGCAATAAGGCTATCGATAGTCTTTTTACTAAAGCCGAGTGCTTTAAGCTCGGTTAATGATGATTTACCTGACTGTGCAAGTTGCTTTAATAAGTTAAGTTGAGTTTTTGCTTTGAGTGACGGAAGTTTTGATCCTTTTTCTGTCAGCATAACCATATTGATACTGGTTTTATCCGGTGACTCACCTTGGCGCAGCGCACTAGGTAGCGCTATATGAATTGTTTCGCCGAGTGGGTAACAGTAATAGCGAGATGTAAAACTCAAAAGCGCAATGTGTTCAGATGATAAAATAGGCGCGTCATCAATGATTTCGATGATGGATTTTATTTTGTTTTCGGGGACGTCGGTCTTGCTTTTAATAGCTAAAACAACGGCGACTTTTTTTTGGTTACCAAAAGGCACCAACACACGCATACCTGGTTTAAGTGGTGATGCCATGCCATCGAGTTGCTTATCTACTTTATAATCAAAGGTGCGCGGTAAGGGGACTTTTATAGCGACTTCAGCAAAACACATAGCAACTCAACTCATAAAATTAATGATGTAATGTACTAAAAATAACGTTAAAAACCTACTAGCAAATATTGCTTGCTTAAGTGTCTGCCTACTTTTTTAGCAAAACAGTTAATAATAGCTTGTGTGTTTGATGGTAGTTGGATAAAATCCGCGACCAACAAATTTGTTTTAACGACGTATGGTGCCAGACTTCGGGTTTGGAGAGCGATGCGGCCTTAACTAGAGGTTTCTATGAAAGAAGGTATTCACCCTAAGTACGAAGTAATTTCTGCAACTTGTTCATGCGGCAATAAATTCGAAACAAGCTCTACTCTATGTAAAGACATTCACCTTGACGTATGTTCAGCGTGTCACCCTTTTTACACTGGTAAGCAAAAAGTTTTAGACACTGGCGGACGTGTTGATCGTTTCAACAAGCGTTTCGGTGCACTTGGTAGCAAGAAGTAATTTTTGCTGTCTCGTTAAATTAAGCACCTTAGGGTGCTTTTTTTATGCTTTTAATTTAGTTATACCAATTTAATAGTAATAACGTTTCGATTTAAAAAATTAAGTTTTACACGAACGGCGTCAATGTTTTTTAATATAGGACAACTAAATAACAAATTATTTAGCTTGATGCTCGATTTTCATATTCCCCTGCTATGCATAACTATTTCCTGTTCTTATTCTGAATATGCATAAACCTTTACAGACAAACCGCAAATTATTCTCTATATTTTTAATTAGTTCATTTTTTAACTAAGTGGTTAAATGCAGCTAACGTGAAGTTATATGTTTTTAAAGTATGTGGATAAGCCTATTTTTGCTTATTTTTATAGGACTTTATTAAGATATTTTATAAAAAATAATGAAAGAACAATTGTGCCTTTAGAATCCGTTATTGGATGAATTTTTATTTATAAAGTGTCGATATAATTTACAAAAGTTATTGAAAAACCTCTTAAAATTAATCGAACTAGCATATAACAGGATAGACCTGATATTGCTTGGAATTTAAAAATAATAAGGGTATCGTAGCCTAAACTTCACCTCTCACTTTTACTTTAATTGCAGGATACAATCGCGTTATGTCAGACTTTCGTGAACAAGCACTACACTATCATTCGCACCCCGTTCCAGGAAAAATTAGCATTGAACTAACAAAGCCTGCTGAAACGGTAAAAGATCTCGCATTAGCATATAGCCCAGGAGTTGCAGAACCCGTACGTGAAATCGCTGCAGACCCTGCAAACGCTTATAAATACACAGGCAAAGGGAATATGGTTGCGGTTATCACTAATGGTACTGCAATTTTAGGCTTAGGTAATTTAGGCCCACTTGCTTCAAAACCTGTAATGGAAGGTAAGGCGTTACTGTTTAAGCGATTTGCTGGCCTTGATTCTATTGATATCGAAGTGAAACACCGCACTACTGAAGACTTTATTAATACAGTTGCTAATATTGCCGACACGTTTGGCGGAATTAACCTTGAAGATATTAAGGCGCCAGAGTGTTTTGAAATAGAAAAAGCATTGATTGAGCGCTGCAGTATCCCGATATTTCATGATGATCAGCACGGTACTGCCATTGTAACTGCTGCGGGTATGTTGAACGCGCTTGAGGTGCAAGGCAAGTCTATCGAAAATGCGACTATTGTGTGTTTGGGTGCTGGTGCTGCTGCGGTTGCTTGTATGGAGCTGTTAATTAAGTGTGGTGCTTTGCGCGAGCACATTTATATGCTTGACCGTAAAGGTGTTATTCATACTCGTCGTGATGACTTAAATGAATACAAAAAACTTTTTGCTAACAATACAGACAAGCGCACGTTGCAAGATGTTATTGAAGATGCAGATGTATTTGTTGGTGTATCGGGGCCTAATTTATTAGCTGCCGATGATTTAAAACTAATGGCAGAAAAACCAGTTGTGTTTGCTTGTTCAAACCCAGATCCAGAAATTGATCCTGCACTGGCTCATTCTGCTCGAAACGATCTAATTATGGCAACGGGTCGATCAGATTACCCTAACCAAGTTAATAATGTACTGTGTTTTCCGTTTATATTCCGCGGTGCTCTTGATGTACGCGCCAGTGCAATAAATGATGAAATGAAAATTGCAGCTGTAGAAGCGATTAGAAGTATTGCCAAAGAGCCTGTACCTGCTGAAGTACTGACGGCTGCGGGTGTTGATAAGCTGGAGTTTGGTGATAAGTATATTATTCCAAAACCAATGGATCCTCGTTTATTACCACGCATTGCAAAAGCGGTTGCAATAGCTGCTGTAGAGTCAGGTGTTGCACAAATTGATTTACCAGAAAACTATATGGAATAACGACTAAGTTGTAATTTAGACACAAAAAAAACCTCAATTAATTGAGGTTTTTTTGTGTCTAAATTAGGTTTAGTCTTCGTTTAAAACAGGCACTTCTAGCCCCATTTCTTGCATTATTTTTTTCACTTCCTCAGGTACTTTTTCGGCGTTATCCTTACGTAAGTCGTCGTCGTTAGGCAAAGGTTGACCGGTAAATGCATGTAAAAATGCTTCACAAAGTAATTCACTATTTGTTGCATGACGTAAGTTATTAATTTGACGACGCGTGCGTTCGTCCGTTAATACCTTTAATACATTTAGTGGGATTGAAACGGTAATTTTTTTTACTTGTTCTGATTTTTTCCCGTGTTCTGCGTATGGGTGAATATACTCACCATTCCATTTAGCCATAAGATGTATCGTCGCCTCAGATTAATAATTGCTCATATGCACTACAATACATATGAATATGCGTGAAATTCTATCGATTTAAAAAAGATAGTCAAATACTAGTTGTTTAGCCATCTGGAGCTTTAAATGTTTTGACATCTTTAATAAGATAAATTACTCTTTTAGACGTCTAAACATCCAAATTAAATAGGTGACGAATATGAGCGAAAAAAATAAAGCAACCATTGCAGTGAGAAGTGGTGTTGAAGCAGACAAACATCATGGCGCAGTTGTCGCACCTATTTACTTATCAACCACCTATTCGTTTGCCGACTTTGATACAAAGCGTCAATACGATTACGGGCGAAGTGGTAACCCCAATCGTGATATTTTAGCTGAAACCTTGGCTGAGCTTGAAGGTGGCGTACGCGGTATTATTACTGCCACGGGTATGTCTGCCGTTCACTTGGCTACGCAAATCCTAAATCATGACGATACGTTAGTGATCCCACATGATTGTTACGGCGGAAGCTATCGTTTATTTACTTCACTGCAAAAGCGCGGTTTGCTCAAGCTAGAAGTTTTAGATTTAACACAAGCACAAAGTATAGATAAAATTTTAGCAATTAAACCTAAGCTAATTTGGATAGAAACACCAAGTAACCCATTACTACGTTTAACTGATATTAAAGCAATAACCGATGTTGCTAAGCAGTGCGGTGCTTTAGTCGCTGCCGATAACACATTTTTATCACCAGCATTACAAAACCCTATTAAATTTGGTGTTGATATAGTTGTACATTCCACCACCAAGTACATCAATGGTCATTCAGATGTAGTGGGCGGTGCGGTGATTGCTGCTTCACAAGAGCTGGGCGATGAACTGGCATGGTGGGCAAATAATATAGGTATTACAGGTGCGCCATTTGATAGTTATTTAACATTGCGTGGGTTGCGAACACTAAATGTGCGTTTAAAGCAGCATCAAGAAAACGCATTAGCGATTGCTAAATATTTAGAAAAATCGGAATTTGTTCGCCAAGTTTATTACCCTGGTCTTGAATCACACCCGCAGCATGAATTAGCCAAAGCGCAGCAACTAGGCTTTGGTGGCATGGTGAGTTTTGATATTAAAGGTGACATAAACGATGCTGCGGCGTTTTTAACCAGCTTACGTGACTTTAGCTTGGCAGAGTCTTTGGGAGGAGTAGAGAGCCTAATATGCCATCCTGCAACCATGACCCATGCTGGCATGGAGCCTAAAGCACGTCTTGAAGCGGGAGTGGGCGATACACTTATTCGAGTTTCAGTAGGTATAGAAGATATAAACGACTTATTAGCTGATTTAGAGCGCGTGTTTCAGCTTGTAAAGCCAGGCAGTAAAGCAAGTTTAAACAAAGGAGCAGGCGGTGACATTAAATTAAGTGCCGCTCATCCAGCGCTTTGGTGAACAATATGACACAAACGGTACATAAATTTGGTGGTTCAAGCCTTAGTTCGGCTCAACGGTATGAGCGAGTTGCGAGTATTATTTTAGAGCATACTCAGCCGGGCGATTGTGTTGTTGTATCTGCGGCGGGAAAAACAACCGATACTTTGGTGAAGTTATGGCAAAGCTATCAGCAACAGGATACGCATGTCGTTGCTGATATATTGCTGCAATTAAATAATCATCAAACTGATTTAATCACACAGTTACTTCATGCAGATCTTAAGCGAACTGCTTTAAGGCTTTTGCATAGTGAACTAACAGCGATTAGTGAATTGATAAAAAACCAAGGCTTGAAAGAGGCTCCCTTGCTTGCTCATGGTGAGGTCTGGTCTGCACGCTTATTGGCGCTTTACCTTACGCAATTAAATATTAATGCTTGTGACCTTGATGCTCGAACACTTTTTACATTAAATAATGGGCAATTGTTACATACCCAAAATGCGCAGCAATGTGCGAAGTTTATAACCCCAGACTACATTAATGTTGTCACAGGCTTTATTGCATCAAATACGTTGGGTGATACGGTTACACTTGGTCGCAATGGGAGTGACTATAGTGCAACCTTACTCGCTAATTACTGCCATGCTAAACAGGTGTGTATTTGGACCGATACACAAGGTGTATACAGCACAGACCCTCGCAAAGTTAGTAAAGCGGTTAAATACAATAAAGTGTGTAGAGGTCAAGCTAACCTATTAGCTCGATTAGGTAATCCTGTTTTACACGCTAAAACGCTTTCTCCTTTAAGAAACAGCGACATAAAACTATCTGTTCGTAGTAGTTTTGATGTGCAAGCAACGCCTACAGATATAGTTAAAGAAGGAAATGTAAAACAAAAGCGTTTTATTACCACGTTAAACAACATCGATTTATTAACAGTTGAAAAGCTGGCCGAAGGCGAAGTCGCAGATGTTAGCCAGCTGATTCAACACAGCATTCATCACTTTAGTCAAAATGGTGAAACTTATTTAGTTGTCCCCTCTGCTTCATCATATAAAGTTGTTAGTTATTTTGAGGGTAGAGCAAACATTAGCGAGTCGAGCTTAAATGGCTGTGCGGTTGTAGCGCCTGTTAATGATATTTCAAAATTGAATGTATTGGCTATTGATACGTTAAATGCTCATGCCATCGAGCCGCGCTTTATTCACCAAGACAGTGGATACATTTTACTATTAACGGATCAGGTTATAGATAGCGATATACTCAGTGTTTTACACGATAAGCTTATTAATAAAGGCCAAGAAGTCGCTTTAATAATCGCGGGCCTTGGCAATGTGGGAGAGGTATTTATAGAGCAGTTGTCAGCTCAATTCGAGCGTTTATCTGGTGACTTTACAATTAAATTGGTCGGGTTAATACGCTCTGAAACATTACTTTTTAATCCCAGTGGTATAAACATTGCTGATTGGAAAACGCATTTTCTCTCAGAAAGCAAAGCTTATAATAACCAAACATTACTAAACATAATTAGTGAACTTGATTATGAGCATAAAGTGGTTGTTGATATTACCGCAAGCGAGGCATTTAGCCAGTTATACCCGGAGTTTGTTGCATTAGATTGCCACTTGATCAGTGCTAACAAATACGCTGGAACTGCAGATACAGCATGGTATAAAGCTTTGCGTACGAGTATTAGTGAGCGAAATTTGCATTGGCGCTACAACACAAGCGTAGGTGCAGGCTTACCTGTTAACTTTGCATTGGCAGATTTGCAAAACAGTGGTGACAAAATCACTCGTATTGAAGGTGTTTTTTCAGGCACGTTATCGTGGTTATGCAGTAAGTTTGACGGAACAATACCATTTTCTGATCTGGTGCTTGAAGCACAAAAGATGGGGTTCACAGAGCCCGATCCGCGTGAAGATTTGTCAGGGCGTGATATGCAGCGTAAACTGCTTATACTTGCCAGAGAGCTTGGCTTAGAACTCGACCTTGATGATATAAGCTTATCAGCACTCATGCCCGAAACGCTTGCTATAGGAAGTTGGGACGACTTTTTAGCTAATGAATCCACCCTCAATGACTTTATTGACGCTCATGCTGCAAATGCCAAGGCACAAAGTTCCGTACTTCGTTACACGGGTTTACTTGAAATTACGGAAAACAAAGTAACCGCTCAAGTAGGTATTACTTATACTCCTATTGGTGATGCGTTAGCTAATTTAACACCTGGCGATAATATTTTTGTCATTAATAGTAAGTGGTATAGCGCTAACGCTCTTGTGATTCAAGGGCCTGGTGCGGGTAAGGAAGTAACCGCTGCGGGTATTCATTCTGACTTATATTGGTTGGTACAAAATATAAAATAAAGGTTACAAGGGCCTTGTATCAATCCGCAATAATACCTAATCATTTTGCGGGGCTAAACGTGTCGCTATCTGAGTTAAAAATTCTTATTTAGAACAGCTAAATTTGGTATTAACTAAAAACGGCAGCCAATGGCTGCCGTTCTTTATTTAAAACAGTTCTTCTTCTGTTTTAGTGTCTTCTTCAAATATATCTGTTGGTTGAGACATTACGTATTTTGTGGGGGCGGTGCCTTTGTCAAAATACTCAAAGCGACTGGTGTAATCATTTTTATGACTTAATAAACCGGTTTCTAAATCAATCCGAATAGACACTAAACCTTCTGGCGGCTCTATGGGGGCTTCAGGTTTACCTTCAAGCGCAACTTTCATAAACTCAACCCAAGCCGGTTGTGCTGTTTTAGCGCCAGATTCAGCCCCTGATATTTGCCCGCTATCAAGATTATTATTGTATGAAGTTCTGCCTAGCGGGTTGCCAGGGTTATCAAAACCAACCCATACCGAGGTCATAACATTTCGATTAAAGCCACTAAACCAAGTATCTACAGAGTCATTAGTTGTGCCTGTTTTCCCTGATAGATCACGACGGCCTAATGCTTGAGCGCGCCAACCTGTTCCTGACCAACCCGTTTTATGTGACCAGTTTCCACCTCCCCAAACAGCGCTATGCATTGCTTGAGCAATTAAAAATGCATTTTGTTTTGATATGACCTGAGGGGCACATTTTAATTGTGGCGTATCAGTATTTTGTTGTGGGAATAATCCAGTAGTATTGTCTGGGGTTAATGACTGATCTGAAGTGTCGTCACACACTACTGAAGGATTAGCTTTAAACAAACTGTTACCGTAAGCATCTTGGATTTCTGAGATAAAGTACGGCTCAATCAAATGCCCACCATTCGCAAATGCACTCATACCGCGAGCTAGTTCAATTGGAGTAATTGAAGCACTGCCCAGTGCTAAGGATTCACTGCGGTTGATGTCTGAATTTTTAAAGCCAAATTTTAGTAAGTGATCTGCTGTTCGTTGCAAACCAACACCTCGGAGCAAACGAACTGATATTACGTTTTTAGATTGTGCTAACGCGCGACGAATTCTAATTGGGCCATTGTAAACAGCCGGACTATTCTTAGGTCGCCATGCCACACCTTGGCTTTTATCCCACTGATTAATTGGCGCATCGTTTAAAATTGAGGCGAGCGTATAGCCGTTTTCAAGCGCAGCAGAATAAATAAATGGTTTTATGTTTGACCCCACTTGGCGCTTTGCTTGAATAGCTCGGTTGTATTGGCTCTGTTCAAAGCTATAGCCGCCAACAATGGCTTTAATGCGGCCATCTTGTGGGTCAAGTGAAACAATTGCGCTTGATGCTTCAGGTAATTGGCTTAGTTCATACTCGTTATTGCTGTTTTTACGCACCCAGATTTGCATTCCTGGCGTTAATATTTCAGCTGCCGTAGTTGGAGCAAAACCTTGGCGATAACGAGTTATGTATTTGCGTGCCCATTTTAAGTTGTCCCAATTCAGGTTTATTTGCTCTGCATTTTTAAGCAATACCGTGGCATTTTTTTCATCCACGTTAATAACAGCAGCTGCTTTTAACGTTCCTATCTCTTTGGCTTCATTGAGTTTAGCTAGTATTTTCTCTTTACTTAGCGCTGATTGTTTTTCAGGATCCCATAAAATAGCGGTTGGGCCTCTAAAGCCATGACGCATATCGTAGCTATGAAGATTATTAACTAGCGCGGTTTGCGCCGCTTTTTGTACTTTAGACTCAACAGAGGTAAATATCTTAAAGCCTGAATTATATGCCTTGTCTATTCCGTAACGTGAAACCATTTCTGCACGCACCATTTCAGAAATGTACGGTGCGTATAAATCTATTTCAGCACCATGAAAGTAAGCGGTAATAGGTTGGCTTGTTGCATCATCATACACGTCTTGTGTTATGTAATTTTCAGTTAATAAACGACCAAGTACAACATTACGGCGTGCTTTTGCACGGGTAGGGTTGCGAATTGGGTTTAACGCCGAAGGCGCTTTTGGCAAGCCAGCAATCATCGCCATTTGAGCAAGCGTTAAGTCTTTTAACTCTTTACCGTAATAAACTTGAGCGGCAGCTCCAATACCAAAGGCGCGGTTACCTAGCTCGATTTTGTTTAGGTAAAGTTCTAAAATTTCATCTTTAGTAAGTACATTTTCTATGTGTAGAGCGATGAATATCTCTTTTATTTTACGGATATAAGCTTTTTCTCGGGTTAAGAAAAAATTACGTGCAAGTTGCATGGTAATAGTACTAGCACCTTGTTTTTTCTCGCCTGTAGAAATAAGAACAATAGCAGAGCGAACTATGCCAATAGGGTCTATACCTATATGGTCATAAAAGCGATTGTCTTCAGTTGCTAAAAATGCATCAATTAAAGGTTGTGGGATTTCATCAATAGTGACCGGAATTCGACGTTTTTCACCAAATTGATTGATCAAAAGGCCATCTTTAGTGAATACTTGCATAGGAGTTTGTAATTGCACGTCTTTTAAAACTTGCACACTGGGGATATCAGGTTTAACGTAGTAATAAAGACTGACCAAAGTTATCAGACCGATTAACGTACAAATGATAAAAAATTGTAAAGTTCGTTTTAATAAAATCACTTATATTTCCCTAAATGGACTCCCAATTGCGAGTTTGGACTGATAGTATATATTGATTAAAAAATGAATAATATTTTTTCAGAAAAAAATTATAACTTGTTTATTATTAAAACAAAGGCCAAGTTGCAAACATGCTAAGTCAACTATTTCAAAAGCCGTCGCCAATGATGGTAGGAATTGATATCGGATCGCACTCGATTAAAGCGGTGCTTCTGAGAGAAATTGAAAGTGGATTTCGATTAGAGGCCCTAGCAATTGAGCCCATGCCTAAAGGCGCCATGAGTGAACGAACGATTCAAGATATTGAAGCGATTGGTAATGTAATAACAAAATTAAAAAGAAAATTACCTAAGTCACTTAAAAATGCAGCAGTGGCGGTGTCAGGGCAAACGGTTATTACAAAAGTAATTTTTATGGATGTGTCGTTGAGCGATGCAGAACTTGAATCTCAAATTGAAATTGAAGCAGATAGTTTAATACCTTACCCCCTTGATGAAGTTAGCTTAGACTTTGAAAAGCTCTCTACTAACGAAGCTGATCCGAGTAAAATGAATGTATTACTTTCAGCAGCCCGAACAGAAAGTGTTGAAGCACGTGTTGGCGCATTAGAAGAGGCTAATCTCGATACTAAGATTGTTGATGTAGAAAGTTACGCCTTAAGCCGTGCGATGGACGTTTATTATCAACAGCTACCAAGCGATGCCTTCAATAAGTGTGTTGCTGTTGTAGATATTGGTGCCGTACTCATGCTTGTAAGTGTTGTGCAAGCTGGTGAAACTATTTATACACGTGACCAGGTTTTTGGTGGTGATCAATACACAAATAGTATTGTTAACTACTACAACAAAGGGTTTGATGAAGCTGAAATAGGTAAAACATCAGGCGACTTACCACCTAACTATACCTTTGAGGTATTAGCGCCATTTCAAACAGCGTTGCTTCAGCAAGTACGTAGAGCGGTGCAAATGTTTTTAACAACGAGTGGTAAAGAACAAATAGACTACATTGTGCTTACTGGTGGAACTTCTATGATCAAAGGGCTTGATCGCTTATTAATTGAAGAATTAGGTATACACAGTGTTGTTGCAGAACCGTTTGCAAATATGGAAATTTCGCCAAAAGTAGATCGTAATGTTATGCAGCGTCACCGAACACAGTTTGCAATTGCAACAGGTTTGGCATTAAGGAGCTTTTCATCATGCCACATATAAATCTATTGCCTTGGCGAGAACTGCAGCGCGAAGAATCTAAAAAGAAATTTGTAACCATACTAGTTGGAATTGTTTTAGCTTGTTTTTTAAGTATGTACTTATTAAGTATGTTTTACAGTGCATTAAAAGACGGACAAAACTTAAAAAATAATTACTTAAGTTCTGAAATAAGCATGCTTGATCGAAAGATCAGTGATATTAGAGAATTAGACAAACGAAAAGAAAACCTACAGCAGCGAATGCGATTAATCGAAGAGCTGCAAAGTAGCCGTAACCTTGGCACACAAATTATGGATGAAGTAACAAAAATAGTACCTCAAGGTATTTACTTAACAAAGCTGGAACGCAGAGGGAACCAGATTTATGTACTTGGCCGAAGTGAATCAAATAACCGTTTATCTACTATGATCCGCCAGGTACAAAGTTCATATTTGTTAGAGCGTTTGACCATGCAGGATATTGTTGCAGGTGATCAGTCTTCGCGTTTACTAAGTGACTTTAGTATGGAGTTTTACGTAAAACCATTTGATGAGATTGGTGAGGTACGTAATGAACCTTGATTTTAAAGCGCTTGGCGAAATAGATTGGAATGAAATTGAGTTAGACAATATTGGTGATTGGCCTGCTGCTGTAAAGGTAATTTGCTGTGCATTTGTTGCTGGGCTCATATTATTTTTTAGCTATAGCCTGTTAGTTTCTGACGAGATTGATAGCTACCATAATGCGGTATCAAAAGAGGTCGACTTAAGAAGTACCTACAGAACAAAATACGCTGTAGCGAGTAAGCTAGATATTTATCGCCAACAAATGATAGAAATGGAAGACAAGTTTTCTCAATTACTTAAGCGGTTACCGACATCAAACGAAATACCAGGCTTACTTGACGATTTATCTTATGTTGGCACAACGAGCGGTTTAACATTTTTAAAAATTGGTTGGTTACCTGAAGTAGAGAAAGAGTTTTATACAGAGCTACCTATCAAAATAGAAGTAGTAGGTACTTATCATGAATTTGGTGAATTTGTTGGCAAAGTTGCTCAGTTACCACGAATAGTTAGTTTGCATGACTTTTCTATTACGTCTTCTGGCGAAAAACAACTAACATTTAGTGTTGTAGCAAAAACTTACCGTTATGAAGAAGGAGTTAAAAAATGAGGCTCCTTCATTTAATGCCGCTATTGGCTGTTGTTGCGTTAGTGGGGTGTAACGACGATACCTCGGAACAAAAAGAGTTTATTGACCAGGTAAAAGCAAGCACAACGCCTAAAGTTGAGTCGATTCCTGAACTTACTCAATTTGAGATTTTTGAATATAGTGCTGGAAATTTACGAAGTCCATTTGTGGCACCTCAACCTGAAATAATTCAGAACAAACTGACGCAAATAAAAAACTGTTTACATCCAGATCCAGACAGGCGCAGAGAGCCATTAGAAAAATACCCGTTAGATAATTTAGCAATGAAAGGTACAATTGGTTCAAGTGGTCAAGTTTGGGCGCTTATAACTGCTGCAGATGAAACATTACATCGTGTAACGATTGGTAATTATTTGGGCAGTTACGATGGCAAGGTAAAAGCTGTGAGTAACGATTTTATAGAATTAGTTGAATTAATCCCTGATGGCTCTGGTTGTTGGAAAGAGCGCCTGACTAAACTGGAAATGTTAGAGGCGGCAACTGATGGCGCAAATTAATAATAAAAAAGGTAAAAATAACATGCATAAGGATGTTCTTTGGTTTAATCGCATTGCGAGAGCTTTATTTGCAACAGCCGCTTTGGTTTGTGCTAACAATGCTTTGGCAGGACCATTGCTTTACGATGTACGTTATAACCCATTACTTAAAGGTGAAACCGAACTACAGCTTGTTTTCGACGAAGAGATAACTTTAGAACCACAAATTCAAGTATTTAACAGCCCAGCGCGTATTGAAATGTTTTTTGATACCGCAGAGTTAGAATTAGGATTAAATGACGTTGAAGTTAATCAAGCAGGTATTAGTAGTGTCACCAATGTGTTATCTGAGCAAGGTTTAAAGGTAACAGTTAATCTAGACAGATTAAAAATGTATGAAACAGAAGTTAATAACAACTTAGTTTCAATACGAGTATCGGATAACCCATTAACCGGTTCAGTAACTGAAGATGAAGCCGTTCTGACAGGTGATGTGAGTGGAAACTACATTAACCGCATCCAATCTATTGATTTTAGGCGTGGTGAGAAAGGTGAGGCAAAGGTACTTGTATTTTTACAAGACACTCAAGCTGCTATAGAGGTTCACGAAAGTGGCGGCAAAATTTACGCAGATTTTCACCATACAGATATTCTGGACGATCTACTTTATGAGTTGGATGTTTTAGACTTTGGTACCATTGTTAGTACTATCGAAACGTTTAAAGAAGAAGGGCGAAGCCGCGTTGTTATAGAACCTAATGCCGAGTTTACATTCACGTATCAGCAAATAGACAATATTCTTACCCTCACAGTTGAAAAAGATGAAACTCAAAATGCTTACCTAGATGGTGGTAAAGAGTATCAAGGTCGACCAATGACCTTAAACTTTCAAGATATTTCAGTCCGTGCAGCATTACAAATTATCGCAGGCTATAACGACTTTAACTTAGTAACAAGCGATTCCGTTACCGGTAACATTACCTTGCGCTTAGATGGCGTGCCGTGGGACCAAGCACTTGATGTCGTATTACGTATAAAAGGATTGGACAAGCGCATGGATGGCTCTATCTTAATGGTAGCGCCAGCAGAAGAGCTTGCAGCCCGTGAAGCAAAAGATCTAAAAGCAAAGCAGCAAGTTGAAGATTTAGAGCCGCTTTATAGCGAATATATGCGATTAAATTACGCCAAAGCTGAAGACTTTGCTGACTTACTTAAAACAGATATTAATAGCATCATTACCCCACGCGGAAGTGTGTCGGTTGATCAGCGTACTAACACTTTACTCGTTAAAGATACTGTTAAGAGCATAGAAAATATTAGACGTATGATTGAAACCCTGGACATACCGGTTCAACAGGTTGTTATTGAATCTCGTATGGTAACAGTGCGTGATAACGTAACTGAGGACCTAGGTGTTCGTTGGGGATTTAGCGATCAGCAAGGTAGTGATGGCATATCTGGTTCTTTAGAAGGTGCTGAAACCATTTCAAATGGGGTAATCCCTGACTTAACAGATAGATTAAATGTAAATCTACCTATTACAAACCCAGCGGCAAGTATAGGCCTCCACATAGCAAAACTCGCCAACGGGACATTAATCGATTTAGAGTTAAGTGCGCTTGAAGAAGAGAATAAAGGCGAGATTATTGCAAGCCCGCGTATTATTGCTGCCAATCAGCAAAAAGCGCGCATTGAACAAGGTACTGAAATACCCTATACAGAATCAGCTTCTAGTGGTGCAACAACGGTAAGCTTTAAAAAAGCAGTACTTAGTTTAGAGGTGACACCACATATAACGCCTGATAATAAAGTAATTTTAGACTTAATTATCACGCAAGATACACGTGGCGATACTGTACAAACAGGTACCGGTGAGGCCGTTTCGATAGATACTCAAGAAATTCAAACACAAGTATTAGTAGAAAACGGGCAAACTATCGTACTGGGTGGGATTTTCCAACAGCAGATAATCAACACTACAAATAAAGTGCCGGTATTAGGTGATATTCCTTATGTTGGTAGGTTGTTTAAAAGCACCAGTGAATTTAATGAAAAGCGTGAATTGCTTATTTTCGTGACACCAAAAATACAAATAGATTAAAATAAGGTACTTTTTTGTTAATCAACGGGTGATTATTTAGTTTAATTGCTCGTTATGTGGCTTTTTATTCTAATTGACTTGAAATACCCCTGCAATTACTGAGATAATCCCCTCCTTAATTTTGGGGCCAGGTCGTTAGGCGGGGTTTTATTTCAAATTTTAGAGTTCGTTTGTACTAAAAGATATGGCTGAGAAACGTAATATATTTCTAATTGGCCCCATGGGGGCTGGAAAAAGCACAATTGGTCGTCACATTGCCGATCAATTACACCTTGAATTTGTTGATTCTGATCAAGAAATCGAACGCCGCACGGGTGCAGATATTGCCTGGGTATTCGATCTTGAAGGTGAAGAAGGCTTTAGACTTCGTGAAGAATCTGTTATTGGCGACTTAACTGAAATGCAAGGTATTGTACTTGCTACAGGTGGTGGTTCAGTAATGAGTAAAGAAGTTCGAAACAAGCTTTCGGCTCGTGGTATCGTTGTATACCTAGAGACACCTATTGAAAAGCAAGTTGCACGCACACAACGCGACAAGCGTCGCCCGTTACTGCAAACAGAAGAAGCACCTCGTGATGTACTAGAGCGCTTAGCAGAAGAACGCGAACCGTTATATAAAGAAGTGGCTGATTTTGTTGTACGCACTGATGAGCAAAGCGCTAAAGTTGTTGCAAATCAAATCATTGAGAAACTAGATTTTTAAAACCAATACATAATAAAGGATTAGCTGAGCATGCTTAAATTAACTGTTAATTTGGACGAGCGAAGTTATCCTATTTATATTGGGCAATCTGCACTTCAAGATAATGGCCGTCTAATTCATCATATTGGTGATTGTCGGCCTATCATCATTACTAATGACACAATTGAACCTTTATATCTACAAGGCTTACTTGATTCATTAGCTGAATTAAATCCTCTTTCCTTTATCATACCTGATGGTGAGCAATACAAGTCACTAGAGTGGTTTGAAAAAATATCCGCTTTTTTACTGCAAAATAATTGTGGTCGCGATACTTGTTTGATTGCATTAGGTGGTGGCGTAGTTGGTGATTTAACTGGTTTTGTAGCTGCATGTTATCAACGTGGCGTGCCGTTTATTCAAATACCTACAACACTTTTATCGCAAGTGGATTCATCTGTTGGTGGAAAAACAGCGGTGAACCATCCGTTAGGAAAAAACATGATTGGGGCTTTTTATCAGCCACAAGCTGTTTTTATTGATACTCAGTCTCTTCATACACTCCCAAAAAGAGAGTTTGCGGCAGGAATGGCTGAAGTTATCAAGTATGGTTTAATATACGATACCGAGCTTTTTACTTATTTAGAGCAAAATGTTGAAAACTTACAGCAGCTAAATGAAACATGCCTGCAGCATATCATTTACAGGTGCTGTGAAATTAAAGCGTTAATAGTTGCTGAGGATGAAAAAGAGCAAGGTCTCAGAGCATTGCTAAACTTGGGGCATACCTTCGGTCACGCAATTGAAGCCCAAATGGGTTATGGTAAGTGGCTTCATGGTGAAGCTGTTGCTACGGGTATGGTGTTAGCTTCTCAGTTGGCTCACACTCGAGGTGACTTAACGCAGCAGGATGTAGCGCGTATTGTGGATGTTATTAAACAATATAACTTACCAACTGAAGTACCTGCAGATATGACGAGTGAACAATTTTTATTGCACATGCGCAAAGATAAAAAAAATAAAAAAGGAACTATCCGTTTTATTTTACCCACTCAATTTGGTCAATGTGCATTGGTAGACGATGTATCTGACGATCAAGTCCGAGCATTAATCGAGCACTAAATGCAGTCACAAATTTTACCAAGCCGTGCGGCTTTGGTGGATAGAATCGCACTGCAATTTGAATATGGTCAAAACCTCATTGTTTTACTGGGCACATCAGGCCTAGGCAAAAGCTATCTACTTGAAACCTTTATTACCGATAAATACAACGACTTTAATAAAGCATTTGTACAGTCGAGTGCAAAATTGACGGACGCTCAGTTAATGAGCGATCTATTAGAGCAAAGCTTTAACAACCCGTTGGTTGATCATAATTTAAGTTTGTCTGAAAATTTTTATCAGTTACTTAATCAACAACAACCGGGCTCCTGTTTATGGGTTATTGACGGTGGTAGGCACTTATCAGAAGAGTTTTTAATTGAGCTGGAGCTGCTAGCTAAAAATAGCCCAATCACTCTCTATATTATGATTGCCTCAGCTGCAAAGTTGCCGGTTGAACATGCAGTTGAAATTCATCTTGAACGGCTTCCTCTTCATGAAAGTAAGCAGTTAATGGGGTGGTACTTTGAAAAGCTTCCTCACGATGAAGAGCCTGTTTTCCAAGCTTTTTTAGCTGAAGCTAATGGTAATCCTAGTTTATTGCTTGCATGGCAACAGGATGAGTACATCGCAGATATCAAAGTTAAAGATAAAGTATCATGGCGTGTACATTTACTGGTACTTATGTTGCTCATTATGTTCTTAATTATAGGCTTGTTATATAAGTCAGATATGAGTGATTGGTGGCAAAAGCATTATGAGCAAGGCACCATTGAGGTTGATAGCACTGCTATTCCAGTGAGCCAGGCTATTGCACCTATACCTGACACAGTAACAAAAGAAAAAGTAGCCGACATACAGCCTACCGCTGAAGGTGAAAGAAAAAACGATATATCCGCGATCATGCAAAGCTTAAATGCAGGCAACGAGATCAATGAGCCTATTAGCTCTGATACACTCATAAAAGATGAACCTGTTAAAGAGCTTGTGCAATCAAAAGTTAACAATGAGGTTAATGCATCATCAGTGCAACTGCCCATTAACGAAGCTAGCTCTTGGTACTCTAAGCAAAATGATTCAAATACGGTGATTCAGTTACTTGCAGTAACACAAAAGCAAGTTGTAGATGATTTTATAAAGCAGTATGCACTCCAAATAACGGCGTACACTTATCAAACTCAAAGAAATGGTAAAACATGGTGGGTGGTGACAACCGGCAGTTTTACAAGCATGAAGGATGCACAGCAAGGTATGAAAAACCTACCTGCAAGTATCTTAAAAAATAAGCCGTTTTATAAAAAAATTAGTAAAATAAAACAAGAAATTGCACGAGTTGATCAGTAATATAAATCGCTTTAGTGTAAAATCGCGCAACACCAGATTGAAGTAAAGAACCAATGCAGCAAAAGAGTAGAGCCTTCCTTAAATGGGCTGGCGGAAAATACAGTCTCGTTGATGATATTAACGCGCGATTAAACCAAGCAAGTTCGCATGCTGATACCTTGGTTGAACCTTTTGTTGGTGCCGGTTCCGTTTTTCTAAATAGCGATTTTAAGCATTATATTCTTAACGATATTAATGCTGATTTAATCAACTTATATAAAGAATTAAGAAATTCACCCGATGAGTTTATTAGTGATGCAAAAAAGCTATTCGTTGATTTAAATAACCACCCCGATGCGTACTACGAATACCGAGTTCAGTTTAATCAAAGCCGTGATGTATATGAGCGGTCAATGCTATTTTTATACATGAATCGTTTTGGTTACAACGGCTTATGCCGTTATAACTTAAAAGGTATTTTTAATGTACCATTTGGTAAATATAAAAAGCCTTATTTTCCTGAAAAGGAAATGTACTTTTTTGCTGAAAAAGCACAGCAAGCGACGTTTACATGCTTAGGCTACGATGACGTATTTAAACTGGTTCCTAATAACGCGGTTATTTATTGCGATCCACCCTATGTCCCTTTGAGTAAAACGGCTTCGTTTACTTCTTATGCTAAGGGCGGGTTTAATTTAGATGATCAGGCTAATTTAGCTAATTTGGCAGAAAAAGCGGCGTTTGAAAATAACACCCCAGTGCTTATTTCAAATCACGATACAGTATGGACACGGAAAATATACAGCCAAGCATCACTTGATCAAATTCAAGTAAAAAGAACGATAAGCCCTAAGGGCGGAACTCGTAATAAAGTAGGCGAGTTAATGGCTATGTACTTACCACTAAAACAACCACAGCATAAATTGAAAGCGCAAAAGCGATAAATAGTATTATCGCAATAGCAATGATTGAGGAAATAGAGTGTTCTTGAAAATCTGCGCGGCGCTTTTGTTCTGATTGAACACCAAAAAATGCGGCTAGCACACTTTGCAACGCGCTAATAAAGTGCCGCATTTTCTAGAATAAAGGCTTTAAAGAAGGTGTTTTCTTGCTGTCGTCTGAGCTTGTTAATAACTCAAGTAAATCCAAGTAGTGAAACTGAGCGCTGCGGCTATCACCAGTGATCCAAGAAAACCAAGAAGAGTCTTCTTCAAGTACATGTAAACAGGGTTTACTTGTGTTTATTTCGTGTGTTGATTGCGGAGCACAATTATTAACCGAGCTTAACTCTTGCCCTGAACTTGGCGTAAAATTTACTACCCCAATAACTAATAATGCAGATGCAATTAATATCCCAATTTTAAAAGCGCGCATGATTTGAACCTAATATTTTGTTACTTTTTTAAGCATAACAAAAACTGCTCAAATAACAAACTTGTTTCTAATAAAGACTATTAATTAAATGTCAAAAATAGCCACTTAAGCACTTCAAACGCAACAGTATTACGCCTTAGTTGCTTGGGTAACGTCATCAATTGAGTTACATTAACGTAATATTTTACTCATTGGTGAATCTGCTATGTTTAGCCCAGAACAAAAATACTTAATTGCCCCATCAATTCTTTCAGCTGATTTTGCAAAGCTTGGTGAAGATGTTGATAGCGTTTTAGCCGCAGGTGCAGATGTAGTGCATTTTGATGTAATGGATAATCACTATGTACCTAACTTAACGATTGGACCTATGGTGTGTAAAGCACTAAGGGACTACGGTATCACCGCGCCAATTGATGTGCATTTAATGGTTAAGCCTGTCGATAGCATCATTCCACAGTTTGCAGAGGCGGGGGCTTCAATAATTACTTTTCACCCAGAGGCGAGTGAGCATATTGATCGCACGATTCAATTAATCAAAGATCATGGCTGTAAAGCTGGCTTAGTATTTAACCCAGCGACCAGTTTAAGCTATTTAGATCATGTAATTGATAAGCTAGATACTATTTTACTCATGTCTGTTAACCCCGGATTTGGTGGGCAAAGCTTTATTCCTCATACACTTAAAAAGTTAGCGCAGGCAAAGCAACGAATTGTTGAGTCAGGTCGAGATATTCGACTAGAAGTGGACGGTGGTATTAAGGTGGATAATATCGCTGCAGCAGCTCAGGCCGGTGCAGATATGTTTGTAGCAGGCTCTGCTATTTTTAATCAGCCAGACTACGAAGTAGTTATTGATCAAATGCGTAAGCAACTTGAGAGTGTAAAATAATGCAGTACGATGCGGCATTTTTTGATTTGGATGGCACACTAGTCGATAGTGTATATGACCTATATATCTCAATTAACTTAACATTAAGCGACTTGGCATTTCCTATTGTAAGCCAACTTTTGGTCGAAAGCTGGGTAGGTAATGGTATAGATATGTTGGTAAAGCGGGCACTGAGTGGTGATATACAGGTTAGTGAGCATTTAGATGAATCACTAACTAATAAAGCCATTGCACAGTTTCATAAGCATTATGAACAACAGGTAGGCCAATACAGCGTGTTATACCAACATGTTGAAACAGGGCTTGCAGCTTTACGTGGTATGCAAAAAGCATTGATAACTAATAAGTCTCGAATTTTTACTGAAAAACTTCTTGATAAGTTAGCACTTACCAATCATTTTGAGCTTATTATTTGTGGCGATGATATGGCAAAAAAACCGTCACCTGAGCCATTATTGTTTGCGTGTAAAAAGCTAAATATTGAGGCCTCTAAAGCAATAATGATTGGCGATTCTAAAAGCGATATACTTGCTGCAAAAGCGGCGGGTATTGATGTAATTGCAGTAGGCTATGGCTATAATCAAGGTGAAAACCTTGCTGATTATAATCCACAGTACCTATGCGATAACTTCTTAGATATAATACCTGTCCTAACACAGCGTTAAATATTAATAATTAAGTAAATAAAGGAAAATCATGAGTAAACCAGTAGTTTTAAGCGGCATTCAGCCAACCGGTGGTATGACAATAGGCAACTATGTTGGCGCTATTAACCAGTGGCTAAAGTTACAGGAAGATCACGAAAGTTTCTTTATGTTGGTTGACTTGCATGCAATCACCGTTCGCCAAGAGCCAGAATTATTACGCTCTCGTGTACTAGATGGCGTTGCATTGTATGCTGCATGCGGTATCGACCCTGAAAAGTCAGCGTTATTTGTTCAGTCTCAAGTGCCAGAGCACGCACAGTTAGCGTGGGTACTTAATTGTTACGCGCAAATGGGTGAACTTAACCGCATGACCCAGTTTAAAGATAAGTCGTCAAAGCATGCTAACAATGTAAACGTGGGCTTATTTTCGTACCCAGTTTTACAAGCGGCCGATATTTTACTTTATCAAGCCGATCAGGTACCAGTAGGCGAAGATCAAAAACAACACTTAGAGCTAACGCGTGACATAGCGACACGCTTTAATAACTTATACGGTGACGTTTTTAAACTGCCAGAGCCTTACATTCCAGAGTTTGGTGCGCGTGTAATGAGCCTACAAGACCCACTCAAGAAAATGTCAAAGTCTGACGAAAATCCAAACGGCTACATTATGTTATTAGATGAGCCTAAAAAGATTGAGAAAAAGCTTAAAAAAGCAGTGACCGATTCAGACGAGCAAGCGCGTATTTACTTTGACCGAACTGAAAAGCCAGGTGTATCTAACTTACTTACTTTATTAAGCGTAGCGACTAAGCGCTCAATAGAGGACTTAGTGCCAGAGTTTGAAGGTAAAATGTACGGTCATCTTAAAAAAGATACAGCCGATGCAGTAGTAAGCATGATTGAACCAATTCAAGCTCGCTTTAAAGAAATTAGAGAAGATCAAAATTTACTTGATAACATAATGAAATCTGGAGCTGAAAAAGCCAGTGTACGTGCCGAGAAAACGCTTAAATCGGTATACGATGCATTAGGGTTTATTCCACGCGGATAGGTTTATTGAAATAAAAATGCCGCTTATTAGCGGCATTTTTCATATGGCACATATCAACATGATAGACCCAAATAAAAACAGTAGCGATACTGCTAATTTGTCTGTTTTATCCATTATTCGGCTCCTTTTACAGTTATGTCTTGTGCGTTATTAATACTCACTAAAGAAACGCTGTAGCCTTTATTTTCAAGTAATGTAAGCAAGCTATCTTGGCCTACAAGGTGTCCAGCCCCAACTAGTACAAACTCACTGCTGTCGTTATTAAACATTGCCTCTACTTTTGGTAACCAATTATTATTTCTATCTTTAAGTAGCTGCTTGTAGCTTTTTGGGTCATTTTTCTGCATATTTTCAACCGCTACCTTGTTTAGTGTGTCGGTATCACCTTCTCGCCATGCAGTTAATAATCCTTTAAATATATCATTATAGTTATTTAGCTCTGCTAGGTTACGTTTGATAAAGTCATTTTCGTTACCTTGACCCATTGTTTTATATAACTCTAACTGAAACTCCATTGTTTCTAAGTAGTTTTTTGTTTTGTTGTCTTTAGTCGCTTTTTTCGTATAGTAAGCATCAACACCTTCACCCATTAAGTTTTGTTTTTGCAGTTCCATGGACATTAAAACGATACCCACCATGGCTGGGCGAAAACCATCTAACTTTTCTAGGTTAGCGCCAAACTCACTCAGTTTATTTTCGAGTGAAGCTTTAACCTCAGGCTCTAACTTTTCACTTAACGTTTCATTATTAGTATATGAAAGCGCGCCAAGCATTTGCATTTGAGCATTAGTATCAGCTGGGTCTGCTGCTGGCGCTTCAAAAACAATTGTATCGGCTTGTTCATAGGCATGATTAAACTCAACGGGTAATGGCATTTCAGCTTTAGGTAAAATATGTACAGTACCGCCAATAAATAACGAGTCATCTCCTTTGCTTACTTGCCATACAGAGCTTTGAGCTTGTGCTGTATTTGCTACCAAGCTGCAACCAAGTAAAACGCTGGCAGACACTAATTTTTTTGTAAAATTTTTCATAATAACTTCCTAATACTTTAAAATTTGTTGTTTTTAGTTAGATAAAATATTGCTGAAATAAGCAGTAATTGACGATGTTACTTTTGAAAGGTTTTCGTCAATTTCTGTGTTTATTTTGCTCATTGAAGAATCAAGTTCAGCTGATATTTTTTCATCTATTGAAGAAAGCAGTGTTTGCGTATCGACATGAGTTTTTAAAGACTCAGTTGCATTTACTGTGTTAGTTTTTTGCTGCTTTTTGTTAGTTGGTTTGTTTGTTTCTGGATGTTCACCAATTACACACTGTTCAACGCTCTTTTTAAATATGTGTTGTTTCGTATCAACTGCGAAGGCTGATGTAGTATTAAAAGCAGTTACTAGTAGTAGAGTAGATAGACCTTTTTTCATTGTGCTGTTCATAATTAAACCTTTTATATTTTTAATTGCAGCTAATTTAGAATCGCAAATGATTTTTAGTAAGCTGCTTGTTGATGACGGTTTAAAGAATATCGCTGAATTTACTGAGAGTCGCTTATCTAGTTATGAGCAATTAATAGATAAGGTTTTAATCGTATTTAATTGTTTTAATTCAATGGGTTAGCGCAAAACCTTATATTGTTGATATAAGGTTTTAAATGCTTTTTATACACAATAATGAGTTGATGTGGTACGGTTTATAAAAATAAAAATAAAAATAAAAATAAAAATACCTAAAGACTATGAATTATCAAATCGGACCTTGGCAATTTATAAGTAATCGCTGTGTGATTACTTCAAATAACTTAGAAAGGGAATTAGATCCACTTTTAGTAAAGTTATTACTGCACTTTGTAAATAAGCCTCAACAAATAGTTTCCCGCCAAGCGCTAATCGAAAGTGTATGGCAACAAAGCTATGTAGACGATAACGCGATTAACCGAGCTATCTCAGAGCTAAGAAAACAGCTTGCTCATCCAGCTGAAAAAGCACCGCTTTTAAAAACGCATTACCGTAAAGGATATAGCCTTACGGTAGTACCTGAACAGTTAACACGAGAAAGCGTTACTGAAAAGCCTGTAAACTCAATATCTGACTAGGCTACTGACACTACAAATAGTGATGATTTTACTGCTGCAACTATTTCAAAACCGGTTCCAGAAAAGAACATCAAAACGCTTTTGGCTTATACATTATTAGTCATCACCTGTATTTTTTCTATTGTGTGGTTGGTACTGTTTTATACAAGTGAAGGCGCTGGTGATGTAATTAAACAAGTTACGGTAAATAAGGTTGCGAGTACGTGGAATATAGGTAGTGAGGTTCACCCTGAGCTATCTTCAGATAAACACTATTTAGCTTATACCAATGTTGAACCTGAACAGGATTTTAATCGTGCATTTGTTAAGCGACTTTCTGATCAGAGAGAAGTAGAAATTACATACCCTGGTTTTCAGGTATCTATTTTATCGTGGCAGCTAAACCAACATGCTGTGCTATTACAAGCGACAAACTTAAAACAGCAGCAATGCGAAATGGTATTAGTTGATTTAAGCCAGTTTCCTATTATTGGAGACGCTAAACTTATAAAAAAATGTGACCTCAGATACACAGGTTATGCGCAATTAGATCAAAATGGTGAGTATGTTTATTATACCGAATACAAAAATGAGCAAGATGGCTCAGGGTTATACAAATTTGATTTAGAATTACAAAAGGAGTCGATTGTTATTCCTCCGCCAGGTGTAATGTATGGTGTAATAATGCCGCGTTTATCTCATTCGGGTAATAAAATAGCGTACATACTAAGCCAAAAAGGCCAGCCATTTTCTGTATTTAGTTACGACTTTAACACACGTGAGACTAAGCGATTATTTAAGGCAAAGAGAAGAACCATCAGTTTCGCGTTCGATTGGCTTTCAAATGATAAAGGCGTCATTGTGTTTGAAGACTCTGATCTTTCAAGCATTACGTTTAATGAAAATAATATAATTAAACATACTCTAAATGTTACCCCCGCAATTTCACCTTATTATATTGCAGTTCAGTCTGCTAATAGTCTGTTTTACTCAGCAAATAAAACACAAGCATTTTCATTAATTAAAGCAACGGATACCTTTGGCGACAATCCAGTTTATGAACCTTTGTATACAAGTGATAATGACGACTACAGTATTGTGGAAGTAATAAATAAAGCTGGGCCAGCGCATGTTTTTGTATCAGAGCGCTCTGGTAGCAGCCAATTATGGATTGCTCAAAATGGGCTAACTAAGCAACTTAGTTTTTTTAATTACGACGATGACTCCTCTACCTATAAATTAAGAGGGTTAAAAGTATCCCCTAATAAGAGGCGTATATTATTAATAAAAAATAAGCGCTTTTCACTTTATGACCTAAACACGCAAAAATTCTACCCGTTAGAGATGTTAAGTGGGCGAAAAATAGAGAGTTATATTTGGTCAAAAAATAACGAAAGTATTATTTATATTGAGCAGCTTGATTCAAAAAATAGAGTCGTTGAGTTGAACTTGCTAACCCGAGATACTCGCGTAATTGAAGACATTAAAGCCAATAAGCTCATTTCGGATAGTGAAGGTAACGCTTACGCAATAACACTTGATCAGTTAATTCGTCTCGCAGATAAGCAAAGCTGGGCATTACCTAAAAATGCCAGAAAGGCGAATGTATATGGAGTAAGCAAAGACTATTTTTATTACTCAGATTCTATTTCAAGAATTGCAAGGCTCAATTTAAAAGAGGGTACCGTGCAAGATACACACGTGGACTTTCGGCCTATCACTTTTGAGGTGAGTTCAGATAACGAAATTTTATTTACGGGTGCTAAATACAAAGATATGCAAATTATACAAATTAGTTGGGATGAATAAAAAGTTTATCAAGGACTAACAGTTGGGAGCCAAATATAAAAAACACCAAGTAGTTAAATTACTTGGTGTTTTTTTATTGGTATTAAAGCAATGGCTTTAGGTAATGACCTGTGTGCGAACGCTCACATTCGGCTACTTCTTCAGGCGTACCTGCAATAAGTATCTCACCGCCGCCAGCGCCCCCTTCAGGGCCTAAATCAACCACCCAGTCTGCAGTTTTAACCACATCTAAGTTATGCTCAATAACCACGATGGTGTTACCGTGATCGCGCAGGCGATGTAATACAACAAGCAGTTGTTCAATGTCAGCAAAATGTAGGCCAGTTGTGGGCTCATCAAGTATGTACAGTGTTTTACCTGTATCGCGTTTAGAAAGCTCACGGGCAAGTTTTACACGCTGAGCTTCACCGCCAGAGAGTGTAGTAGCTGCTTGTCCTAAGCGAACATACGATAAACCAACGTCCATTAGCGTTTTAAGCTTACGGGCTATTGCAGGTATTTTATCAAAGTAGTCGTGCGCGTCTTCAACGGTCATTTCGAGTACTTGGTGAATGTTTTTACCCTTGTATTGTACTTCTAGAGTTTCGCGGTTGTAGCGTGCCCCTTTACATACATCACAGGGTACATATACATCAGGTAAAAAGTGCATTTCTACTTTAATTACGCCATCACCTTGGCAGGCTTCACAGCGTCCACCTTTAACGTTAAAACTAAAGCGACCCACTTTATATCCACGAGAGCGTGATTCTTGTGTACCCGCAAATAACTCACGAATCCCCGTAAAAATACCGGTATAGGTAGCAGGGTTTGAGCGTGGTGTACGGCCAATAGGGCTTTGGTCAATATCAATTACTTTATCAAAATGGTCAAGACCACTAATTGATTTATACGGTGCGGCTTCGGCTGTGGTTGCGCCGTTTAATTCAGTATGCGCTAGTTTGAATAGCGTATCGTTTATAAGTGTTGATTTACCAGAGCCCGACACCCCTGTTATGCAGGTCATTAAACCAAACGGAATTTTTAAATCGACATTTTTAAGGTTGTTACCTGTTGCGCCAAATAGCTCAAGCCATTTATCGCCGGTTGGGTTACGCTTTTTTGGTACTTCTATTTTTCGCACGCCTGATAAAAACTGGCCAGTTACTGAGTCTTTCGTGGCTAAAATATCGTCGCGTGTACCTTGTGCGATAATATGTCCGCCGTGAACACCCGCACCAGGGCCAATATCAATAATATGATCGGCTGCGCGAATGGCGTCTTCATCATGCTCAACAACAATAACGGTGTTACCAAGGTCGCGTAAATGCACCAATGTTTGTAATAGACGATCGTTATCGCGCTGGTGTAAACCAATTGATGGTTCGTCTAATACATACATAACACCAACAAGACCCGCACCAATTTGGCTGGCTAAACGAATTCGCTGCGCTTCACCACCAGAGAGGGTATCGGCACTGCGCTCAAGCGATAAGTAATTAAGGCCAACATTGATTAAAAACGATAAACGGTCGCGAATTTCTTTAAGAATTTTTTCTGCTATTTGTGCTCTTTGGCCACTTAACGATAAGCTCTCGAAAAAGTCCATCGCTTCGCCAATACTCATGGTGGTAATAGCAGGTAAGTTAGTTTGGCCAATAAATACGTGGCGTGCTTCTTGGCGTAAACGCGACCCCTTACAACTAGGGCAGGCTTGGCTGGTTTGATATTTAGCGAGCTCTTCACGTACCGAGTTTGACTCAGTTTCGCGATAGCGACGGTTCATGTTATTTAACACGCCTTCAAACTCGTGGTTGCGTGTGATTAAATCGCCTCTGTCGTTACGGTAGTTAAAGGCTATTTTTGTACTGCCAGAACCTTCTAAAATAATTTTTTGAGAGTCTTTAGCCAGCTTTTCAAACGGTACGTCTAAATCAAATTTATAATGTTCTGCTACGGCTTGAAGCATTTGGAAGTAGTAAAAGCTACGTTTATCCCACCCTTTTATAGCACCTCCGGCTAAGCTTAACTCTGGGTTATGCACTACGCGGTTAGGGTCAAAGTACTGGCGTACGCCTAAACCATCACAACTTTGACACGCACCGGCAGGGTTATTAAACGAAAATAAACGTGGTTCTAATTCGGTCATTGCATAGCCACAGGTAGGGCAGGCAAAGTTGGCTGAAAACAACATTTCTTCAATACTGCTGTCGTCCATGTAGGCTACATTTGCTACGCCGCCCGACATTTCAAGTGCTGTTTCAAACGACTCAGCTAAACGCTGCTGTTGACCGTCTTTTACCTTAAAGCGGTCAACAACCACTTCAATAGTATGTTTTTTATGAAGTTCAAGTGTCGGCGGATCTGATAAGTCGCACACTTCGCCATCTATTCGGGCACGGATATAACCTTGGCTTGCAAGCTGCTCAAGTAATTTAACGTGCTCACCTTTACGGTCTTTAACCACTGGTGCTAAAAGCATCAGTTTAGTGCCCTCTGGCAGCGCTAAAACGGTATCAACCATTTGGCTAATTGTTTGTGCGGCTAAAGGTAAATCATGTGTAGGGCAACGAGGTTCGCCCACACGGGCAAACATTAAACGTAAGTAATCGTATATTTCGGTAATTGTACCTACGGTAGAGCGCGGATTATGCGAAGTTGATTTTTGTTCTATTGAAATTGCAGGAGACAGTCCCTCAATATGATCAACATCGGGTTTTTCCATCAAGGATAAAAACTGTCTTGCATAAGCAGAAAGTGATTCAACATACCGGCGTTGCCCTTCAGCGTATAAAGTATCAAATGCAAGTGATGACTTTCCCGAACCAGATAGGCCTGTGATAACAATTAATTTATCACGTGGGATGGTTAGGCTGATGTCTTTTAAATTGTGCGTACGGGCGCCTCGGACTTCAATGTTTTCCATGCTATCTCGTTAATTACCAAAATTATTTACTGAGTATCTCATAATACGCTGCAATATTAATCCTTGATCATGAAAAATCCTTAGCTTTAAGCGATTAATTATTGCCAAGCTTGTGGTAGAATCCTTGCCTAATTTTTTCACATCGTAAGATTTTGCTGATAATGACTGCATCTTCACTTAATTCACGAGAAAAGCGCGCCGCTGTATCGCTAGCGAGTGTGTTTGCATTTAGAATGCTCGGCTTATTTATGCTGATGCCGGTATTAGCGATTTATGGCCAGTCGCTTGACGGTTTTTCACCTATTTGGATTGGCTTTGCTATTGGTGCGTATGGCCTAACGCAGGCTGTGTTGCAAATACCTATGGGCCGTTTGTCAGACAAAATAGGCCGTAAAAAAGTTATTATTGGTGGCTTAGTTGTGTTTGCTATTGGCTCAGTCATAGCCGCATTAGCTGAATCTATTCAAATGGTAACCGTAGGGCGTGCATTACAAGGCATGGGCGCTATTGCTAGTGCTTTGCTTGCATTTGCCAGCGACTTAAGCCGAGACGAACAACGACCCAAAGTAATGGCGGTTATAGGTATGAGCATAGGCATGAGCTTTGCTTTTGCTATGTTATTAGGGCCTATTGTTGCCGCGTCGTGGGGTGTTGCTGGCGTTTTTTGGCTAACAGCAATACTTGCGGTATGTGGTATTTTTATTATTACGTTTTTAGTGCCCAAAGCGGTTAATAAAGCCCCCAAAGGCGACACGCTTGCAAGCTTTAGCGATATTAAAAAACTGATTAAACACCCGCAGTTAGCACGCTTAAATGCCGGTGTATTACTGTTGCATTTAACATTAACAACCATTTTTGTTGTGTTACCCAGCCAGCTAATAAAAGAAGGCCTAGCGGCAGAACAACATTGGTATTTGTATATTCCAGTCTTGCTTTTAGCATTTCTATTAATGGTGCCCATTATGATTGTGGCCATAAAAAAAGAAAAAGAAAAGCAAGCATTTATAAGTTCTGTAGCGCTGTTAACAGTCAGCATGCTTGCCATGTCAGTATGGATTAATAGTGTGGTAGGAATTGCAATATGTATGTTGCTTTATTTTGTTGCGTTTAACTTTTTAGAAGCAACAATGCCCGCGCTTGTCTCGCGTTTAGCGCCTGCTAGCCAAAAAGGGTCAGCCATGGGCGGGTACTCGTCTAGCCAGTTTTTAGGTGCCTTTTTGGGCGGGGTGTTAGGTGGTTATGTTGCCCAAACTACAAGTACGCAAGCTGTGTTTGCGGCAGCGGCACTTGTTGGGTTAATATGGCTTGTTGTTGCGTGGAAAATGGAAGTACCACCCAAAAGTAAAGTTATTAGTTTAATGACCAAATTAAGTTCTGAGGAGCATGCTCAAACATTGGCTTCTCAGTTAGTTGCTTTACCCGGTGTAATAGAAGCAACAGTAGTACGCGACGAAAGCCGTAGCTACTTAAAGATTAATGATAAAGAATTTGACCTAGACCAAGCACGAAAAGTCGCTGGTTTAATCTAACGTTTATAGGAGATGGTTTCATGGCACGCGGTGTGAACAAAGTAATTTTGGTTGGTAATTTAGGGCAAGATCCTGAAGTTCGTTACATGCCTAACGGTAACGGTGTAGCAAATATTACCTTAGCAACTTCAGACAGCTATAAAGATAAAAACACTGGCCAAATGGTTGATAAAACTGAATGGCACCGTGTTGTATTTTTTGGGAAACTGGCTGAAATTGTGGGCGAATATTGTCGTAAAGGTTCACAAATATACGTAGAAGGTAAACTTCAAACACGTAAATGGACTGATCAACAAGGCCAAGAAAAATACACCACAGAAATCGTTGTTGATGGCTTTACAGGTCAAATGCAAATGCTAGGTGCTCGCGGTGGAGACCAGCAAAGTGGTGGCGGTTACCAAGGCAATCAAGGTGGCCAGCAAAACAGTGGTTATCAAGGTAGCCAACAAGGCGGTTATTCACAAAATAATCAAAACCAGCAAGGTAGTTATGCACCACAGCAGCAAGCTGCACCTGCTGCACAGTCTCAATCGGCGCCTGCACCACAGCAAAATAACCAGTATCAGCCACAAGGCGGTGGTTTTGCTCCACAGCAAAATAGTGCACCACAGCAGCAAGGTGGTTTTGCACCTAAGCCTCAAAATGCACCACAAGGCGGCGCATCAAATCCAATGGAACCAACAATAGATTTTGACGACGACATTCCGTTTTGAGGAATACATAAATCATAACTGTTGATTTAAAATTATAGAAAGCCGCTATTAAGCGGCTTTTTTATGTCTTTCACTCCATCAATGTTAGCCAATTTTCTCGTGTTGCTAATAATGGTAATTAGCTTAAGTACTGTTTTACATTTAAAGTTAATTGGCTACCTTGTGCTTATGGCTTTTTTGAACAACACTTTAGTGACTAATATTACGTGTGGGTGAGTTATGTCTAAGGGGCAGTATTGGTTATTAAGATATTTTAAGCCGATTTGTTTGGTCATGCTTGTTGCATCGCTTATCGGCTTTAACCTCATTTTAAGCAATGCGTTACATTTAAAAGTGCATAGGGCTGGCCAGCAGCTTACAAAGCAAGTTTATGAGTTACAATTAAATGCCCCTTTGAATCAAAAAACACTGTCTGTTTTAGCGCAAAGTAATGGCTTTATGCTTGCACCTGAGTCGTCTTCCCTCCACTTTAAAAACATTATAAAGCCGCAGCTTGAGGTGTTTTCATATAAAACATTGAACTTAGGCCTTTACCATTCACCTGTGTGGATAATGGAAAGCTACTTATTTATTTTACTTAACCTGGTGATAGTGGGTGCCGCTATTTCATTATACCGTTGGGGAAGCGCTACTAACTTTAGACAATTAAAACACCGAGGTCGTCATCACAAGACGACAAAATTGACTAGTAGTATTTCCAATTTAAATGTGGTTAAAAATGTTGAAAGTGAGGAGTTAGCCTCACTATATGCTGCCGCTGAACAGTATCATAGTTTGTTTGTTTTGGTCAGTTGGGAGTGTAAGTTTGACAAAAATACCGACTTAGAAACTAGTTTTAAAGTTTTTATTCTAAAAGGTATTCCAGAGATAAAAAAAGTAGCTGTGAAACTTATTAATCCAGACAAGCTAACCATTATGCTTTACAACGTACCTATTGCAGAGCTTGATCGGTACACGGAGCGTTTGCATAAAATAATTTTTAATGTGTGCCAAAGCCATCAAAAAAATACGACTCGTAAGCATGTTAAATTGGGTGCGTGTAATTTTCGTCTAGGAGCAGATCAATCAAAGGTTTTGCAAATAGCGCAGTCGGCCCTAACGCTTTCAAAAAATAGTATGTTATTACACCGTCACCGGTTGGCGCTGAGCAAAAGCCAAGAAGTGTTATTTTGTAATGAGCAGGTTATAAACAATATTAAGAAAAATAAATTTATGCTGTCTTTTCAGCCTGTTTTCGATCTGATTAGTGGTGATCTTATCCAGCATGAGGCGTTAATTAGAGTAAGACACGACATGCATGGATTACTAGCTGCTCAGTATTTTATTAACCAAGTTGAGAGTAAAGATGACGCGCTAATTCTAGATAAGGCGGTATTGTCGCAAATACTAACACTTGTAATGGCAGAGAAGTCGCCTTTGAGCGTAAGTATTAATATGCATCCTAAAAACTGGCTTAACGATAAGTTTTGGAGCTGGTTAACCATGCAAATGGATAAGCTTAATCTAAGCTGTCAATTACAGTTTGAAATGAGTGAATCTTTCTTTTGCAACAACAAAAATGCGTTAGCAAATACGTTAAATATAATAAAAAAACACAGATCTAATATTATTATTGATAATGTGAAAACGAGTGAAAACATTCCTTTGCTGATTCACTGTGAAGAGGTAATAGGCTTAAAGCTAAGCTATGAACTCGTTCACTTAGTTAATGAAAAAGCGCATAATCAAAAATGTATTAAAGAGATTGTTAATGCAGGTAAAATGTTAAACCTTCCTGTTTATGCCGTAGGCGTTGAGACTCAAAAAGAGCTCATTATGTTAACTAAATTGGGCGTTGCTGGCGCACAAGGTTTTTATTTTTCGGAGCCTTTACAAGAGCTAACTCAGGCTGTTTTTCACTAAAATATTTCAGCTTTGTAAATTAACGCCTTATGCAGTGGGGCTAAACCGAAAAGAAGTATGCCTAAATTAGTTTTCTGTATTTTAGACCCTCTAGCCCCTGCAAGCCACCGGTATGAATCGCAATTATTTTACTGCCAGAAGGAAAATAATCTTGCTCTATTAGGTTCCATATTGCGTACATCATTTTACCACTATAAATAGGCTCTAATGGTAAATTGTGTGTAATATCCATATATTGGCAAAACGCCCATAACTCAGGGGTAAATTTACCGTAACCACCTCCATGAAAGTCGCAAAGTAATTGCCAGTTAGTTTGTGACTTTGCTTTGCAGCTTAGCTCCCGGACTTCATCTATTAAATATTGCGCTTGCTTTAAAACTGCAATTCCTATTATTTGTGTTGCTGTATTACTCCCCTCAATTAACCCTGCTAATGTCCCTCCGCTTCCTGTGGGGCAAATTAGGTAATCGTGTTCTGGTAAACTTTGTGCAAGCTCTGCACAACCGGGTACTGCATAGGTATTTGTCCCGCCTTCGGCAAGAATATACGCATCTGGAAACTTCTCTTGAAGCTCAGCAAGGTATTGTGAATCGTTTCGTAACTTATATTCAATGCGATTAACAACATGAAGCTGCATGCCACACTGCTGTGCAAATTGAATTGTTGGGTTGCTTAGATCTAAGTTAGGCCCGCGAATAATCCCATGTGTTTTTAAACCAAAGATTTTTCCAGCTGCGGCGCATGCATGTATGTGGTTTGAAAACGCCCCACCAAAAGTAAGTAGCTCAGTTTTATTCTGCGACTGCATTTTTAATAAATTATATTTTAGTTTGCGCCACTTATTCCCATTTATTAGAGGGTGAAGCAAATCATCTCGTTTTACTAGTAACTCAATGCCTTTACTTTTTAACCACGGATCATCAATTGTTTGCGTAATAGTGGTTTCATTTATTTTGAAAGATGCAGGCATTTTTTCTCAATTAAAAGGATTAATAAAATACATGACCAATTTTATAGCTTATAAACAAAAGGGGCTATGCAAAATTACGACGGATTGTTGTGTGTAACAGTGCGTTGATTAAATTTTGAGTAGCTAGATTGGTAAACATGTTTTAAAGTTAACCAATTGTAAAGGGAGTTTAGTTATGAAGAAGCAATTTCAAGAAACAATACTTATAAAAAAACAGGTTGGCTTTTCGTTACTGCAGCTAATCATTGTTATTGTCACTTTTGGTGCGTTAGCTGTTTATTTTGCCCCGCGCTTTTTAAACCTTCAAGGTGAGGCACACGCATCCATTCTTGAAACACTGCAAGTATCAATTCAAGCTGAAATAAGCGTTGTGCATGGAAAAGCCATTATAAAAAGTGTGCATAATAAAGCTAATGCTAGTATCGAGCTTGATTCAGAAAACATGGTTGATATTGTTTACGGCTACCCTGCTGCAACCGAGGCCGCTTTTAAAGCATTTTTAGATACTAAGTTTGCGAGTGATAATACTGGGGAATTTAATATTACTAGCAACCCACAAGTTGCAAAAGCTATTATTTATCCCAACAGTTATTCTGCAGTGGATAATTGCCGTATTGAATATGTTGAAGCCAAAAAAAACACTAAACAAAATATAATTACTGCACCCGCTTTAAGCGTATTTACGTCTGAGTGTTAGTACAAAAAATAAGTGTTTATAAGTTTGCTAGTTTATTTGATAACGTTATTTTTAATGGTTAACGGTTAAATAACGCAAATACGCTAGCTTTAATACAAAGTGACACTTAACGGTGATCAATAACCTAAAATAAAATAGTTTCACTGTTAAGTGTAAGTTTATGAATTTAATGAGAATCTAAGCATTGTTTCACAATTTATCGGGTTTAGAGTAAATGATCAGGTTATTTACTAGCGTGAAACGGGCGAATAGTTGTAAACTAAGATAATAATTGAACAAAGCTTGTGTTTTGCGCTGCAAGTACATAGCATAAGACTTTAATTATAAAAAAATAATAACGACCAAATAATTGCCGCTTTTTGGGACTGGAATATATGCGAATTACTCCTTTATCTCTGTTAATTACAGCTAGTTTGTTAGCAAGTAGTGCATTTGCACAAGACACAGCTACCGTAACTGGAATTGAGTCAGAGATTAGTGTTAAACAGACAGAATACGATAACTCGACAAGAATACTTGATAAACATTTAAAAGAAGAAAGTCAGTTACAAAATCAATTAGAGCTACTTCGTTCTCGTTCAACTGAGCTAGATAAAGAAAAAAACCAAGCGCTCGACGCGATGAACGAAATGTATCGCCGTTTAATTGATGATCCATCAATAAATATTACAAGTGCTCAATCTCGCTATCAACAGGCGGTAGTTGATCACAAGCAAAATAAAGATGATATCTCTATGCAGTTGGCGGCAATTGCATCTCACCGAAAAGATATTGAGCAAATACGAGTTGCTAAGCACACTTTACTAAATACCTTAGAAAGTTTAAAAGAGCAGTTAACAACAGCTCGTGTTGAGCGCTTGCGTAACGAGTTTACGCGTGAAGGTACGCTTGAGGTTAACCATACAATAAATTGTAAGCGCACCGAAACACTTGCAGCCTGTGAGCAACGTGGTCAGCAAATGGGTTTACAAAAAGCAACCAAACGCTTTGTAGATCAAATTTTTGCAAACTTAACCGAAGAGCGCATAGTTGAACCAAAACGCAATTTAGCAGGGGCGCAAGTACAAATTTTAAGTAGCCATGTGGTTAATAGTGCGTTTAGCGGCCAAGGTAATTACAACGTTAACTTAAGCGTTTCAATGCGCGGCGAAGTGAATAGCAGCCGTTTATGTAACCTATTAAGTATAGATAACCGTTATTGTTCAGAATACGGTTCACCGCTAAATACAGCTTACCAGCCAACTTATGGCACTACCTATTCAGATAGTCAGTTAACATTCAGCAATAGCGCGGATAATAACAATACAGTTTCGGTATCGCGTTTAAACAACAAGCCTGTACGCGATTATTCTGTTAAGCAGCCAGTTCAGTCTAAGTCTGATTACACGGTTGTTGAACAAAAAAAAGATCAGTCGGTAGAGTTAACACTTCGCTCTAATGTATACGATGATGAAGTATTCATTAACGGTGTAAGCTTTGGTTCTACTCGTTTAATTACGCGTTTACCAAAAGGTGTGCATGAAATTGAAATTCGTAAATTAGGTTACAAGCCTTACCAAGCACGTGTAAACCTAAATAAAGCGCAAACAATTAATGCTAACTTAGTAAAAAAGCCTAAGTCGATTGCTGCACCGACCTATACTCGCGAGCAACCAGAAACACAAACACGCAGAGTAAGCGAAAATGTTAACGTTTTAAACGCAAATGTAGAAACACCTGTTGTGGTTATTCCTGCTGGCAAATTTAAAATGGGTGATATCAATGGTAACGGATTAGCTAATGAGCGCCCCGTTATTGAAAAAGCCATTGCTAACTCTTTTGCTATGCAAAGCAAGGAAGTGACTGTAGGCGACTATGAAAAATTTGTTGCTAATACGGCGTATAAAACAGAAGCAGAAATAAATAAAGGCTGCGCATATTATTTAAATGGCGAGCCAGTATGGGAAGCGGCTTTAAACTGGCGCAATCCTGGCTTTGAACAAGGCAGTGACTTTCCGGCTGTATGTTTAACTTATAACGATGCAAAAGCATATGCTGACTGGTTATCTGGCCAGACAGGGCAGCAGTTTCGTTTACCTAGCGAGGTTGAGTGGGAATATGCAGCTCGTGCAGGTACAGAAACTGAGTACCCTTGGGGTAACGAAATTGGTAAAAACTTAGCTAACTGTGGTTGGTGTGGTAGTGAATGGTCAAACAAGCGCGCAGCACCGGTTGGGTCTTTTTCTCCAAATGCGTTTGGACTTTACGATACGGTAGGTAACGTATGGGAATGGACCGGTAAAAAATCAGGTGAATCGGATGTGGCAGTAAGAGGTGGAGCATGGAACTTTGCACCAAGCCTTGCACGCGTATCAACACGATTAATTTTAGCGCCTGATTTTAGATCAAACTACATTGGTTTTCGCTTAGTTCGCGAGAGATAAACTTATAAGGAAGCATTGCTTCCTTTTTTAACAAATTCACAAAGGCGCTGCACTTTATATTGCTCATCAAAATGAGCATGTTAAAGTGAGGTAGCTAATATAAGAACGTATTTCAAAGGTCATCCAGCCTCATGTTTAAAAAACTCCGTGGTATTTTTTCTAACGATCTGTCGATCGACTTGGGTACAGCCAATACCCTAATTTATGTAAAAGAAGAAGGTATTGTTCTAAACGAGCCTTCAGTTGTTGCTATCCGTCAAGAGCGTGCTGGTGGCCCTAAAAGTGTTGCATCGGTAGGTACCGAAGCAAAACAGATGCTAGGTCGTACGCCGGGTAATATTAAAGCAATCCGCCCAATGAAAGACGGTGTAATTGCTGACTTTTATGTAACAGAAAAAATGTTACAACACTTCATCAAGCAAGTGCATAACAATAACTTTATGCGCCCAAGTCCGCGCGTACTTATTTGTGTACCATGTGGTGCAACGCAAGTAGAAAAACGCGCAATTCGTGAATCTGCAATGGGCGCTGGCGCTCGAGAAGTTTACCTAATTGAAGAACCAATGGCTGCGGCAATTGGTGCGGGTTTACCGGTATCAGAAGCAACAGGCTCTATGGTTGTTGATATTGGTGGTGGTACAACTGAAGTTGCTATTATTTCACTAAATGGTGTTGTTTACTCATCATCAGTACGTATTGGTGGCGATAAATTTGACGAAGCTATTATTAACTATGTACGCCGTAACTTTGGTAGTTTAATTGGTGAAGCAACCGCTGAAAACATTAAGCACCAAATTGGTTCTGCGTTTAAAACAGATGAGCCAATTGAAATCGAAGTACGTGGCCGTAACCTAGCTGAAGGTGTTCCACGTTCATTTACGCTTAACTCACATGAAATCTTAGAAGCGCTTCAAGAGCCTCTAATGGGTATTGTAAGTGCAGTAATGGTTGCCCTTGAGCAATCACCACCAGAGCTTGCATCAGATATTTCTGCGCACGGTATGGTACTGACTGGCGGTGGTGCACTATTAAAAGATTTAGATCGCTTATTAATGGAAGAAACAGGCATTCCTGTTGTTGTTGCTGACGACCCATTAACGTGTGTAGCACGTGGCGGCGGTAAAGCATTAGAAATGATTGATGTTCACGGTGGTGACGTTTTTAGTTACGACTAATGAAATTAATGTTTGGGCGCACTGTCTCTTTGCAACTGCGACTTTTTGTCGCAGTGCTTTTGAGTATCGTACTCATAGCTGGAGATAGGTACACAGAAGGTGGAACCGTTGTGCGCACCGGTTTAAATACACTGGTTAGCCCGCTTATTTATGTTGCCAACTTACCTTATGAGTTATTTAGCATTGGTGCTAAAAGCTTACACACGCGAGACCAACTCCTTACTGAAAACGAAGCACTGAAAAAAAAGCAAATGCTACAAAGTGAGCAGCTGCAACAGTACCAATTTTTAGCCAGAGAAAACCAAAAGTTACGTGCATTACTTGGTTCGTCAGCAAAACAATCTAATCGTAAAATTATTGCACAAGTATTATCGGTTCACTCAAACCCCTACAGTCATCAAGTTGTTATTAACCGTGGTACTACAGACGGCATAAGCGAAGGACAAGCTGTAATAGACGAAATGGGGGTGGTAGGGCAGCTTACTAAAGTAGGTTCCACTACGTCGCGCGTATTATTGATGACCGATACAACTCACGCAACACCTGTGCGCATACTTAGAAACGACGTACGAACCGTAGTTGAAGGCATTGGTAAAATTAATGTGGTTAAGCTTTCGCATGTTCCACACAGCTTAGATGTGCGTATTGGTGATGTATTAGTGACTTCAGGGCTTGGGGGCACATTTCCTGAGGGGTACCCTGTCGCCATTGTGACAGAAATTAACCGAGATGAAGGTCGTCCATTTGCACAAGTATATGCAGAGCCTATTGCGTTGCTTGACCGTATTCGCTTACTTGTAATTTTATGGCGCAGTCAGCAGGAGCAAATAAACGATGATTAACCGTTATTCATTGTTAATTGCGCTGAGCATATTTTTTGCTTTAATTATGGCGCTAATGCCGTTGCCATTTTCGTTTGAACCATTTAGACCGGATTGGGTCTTATTAGTACTTATGTATTGGTCATTGGCCGTGCCACACCGGTTGAATATTGGTACTGCTTGGGTGGTCGGTTTACTCATTGATTTAGCGTCAGGCTCACCTTTAGGTGTTAACTCGCTGACATTTTCGGTATGTATATTTATTACCGCAAGTAACTTTCAAAAAATTCGTAACTTCTCGCTTTGGCAGCAAAGTTTGTTAATTGGTTTGTTTTTAACGCTGTATCATTTAATGCAGTTTTGGCTAAACCATTTTTTGCTTGGTGTTTACTTCAACCCACAATACTTATGGCCGGTATTTACTGGCATGATTAGTTGGTTTTGGGTGTTTTTATTACTTCGTAAATACCGCAGACATTTTAGGATCAGATAATGAATACTGCCGTATATCTGGCATCAGCTTCTCCTCGTCGTAAAGAGCTATTGGCTCAACTTGGTATCGAATTTTCGCAATTTAGTGTTGATGCAGACGAGAGCCAACTCCCTAATGAACTTCCTCATGCCTATGTAGAGCGCTTAGCGAGGCTAAAAGCTTGCTCAGGTGTCAAGCTTGGTTACACAGACCGGCCAGTACTAGGTAGTGACACAGTAGTTGTTATTGATAATGAATCGTTGTGTAAACCACGCGATGAAGCCGATTTTACGCATACACTTAAACGCTTGTCTGGAAACACTCACCATGTACTAACCGCTATTGCTTTTGCGACTGAAGATAAAGTGCTTAGCCAAGTTATCAGTACCGATGTGACATTTAAAAAACTGAGCGATGAAGAGATTAAAGCCTACTGGCAAAGTGGTGAGCCGCAAGATAAAGCCGGTGGTTATGGTATTCAGGGGCTAGGTGGTCGCTTTGTTACACATATTGCGGGTAGCTATTTTAGTGTTGTCGGTTTACCTTTATATGAGACTGAACAATTATTACACGCATTTTTAAGAGGGTAGCATGAGTACAGAATTACTGATCAACGTAACACCGAGTGAAAGTCGTGTTGCCCTAATCGAAAACGGTGTGCTTCAAGAGATTCAGTTAGAACGAATTGGTAACCTAGGCATTGTTGGCAATATTTATCTAGGAAAAATAAGCCGCGTTTTACCTGGAATGCAGGCCGCTTTTGTTGATATTGGCTTAGAAAAAGCCGCATTTTTACATGCATCAGACATAGTAAACAGTGCCTCCATTGTTGAAGGTGTTGACGACGTACCAATAAAGAAAGTGCAAGATATACGAGAGTTAGTGCGCCAAGGTCAATACATTATGGTGCAAGTGGTTAAAGATCCATTAGGCACGAAAGGCGCGAGACTCACTACCGACATCACTATTCCATCTCGCTACTTAGTATTTATGCCAGACGCAACGCATGTTGGTGTAAGCCAACGGATAGAAACTGAAGAAGAGCGATCTCGACTTAAAAAAATTGTTGCTGAATATGGCGATGAAAATGGCAGTTTTATAGTACGTACCGCGGCTGAAGGCGCAAGCGAAGCAGAGTTAAGACATGACGCTGGTTTTTTAAGAAAATTATGGGAAAAAATAACCGCACGTCGTAAAAAAACCAGTAAAGCAACCATATTACATGAAGACCTCACGCTTGCCTTTAGAACACTGCGTGATTACGTAGGTGAAGATATGGAGCGTATTCGTGTTGACTCAAAGCTTACCTACCAAGAGCTAAAAGTATTTACCGAAGAATTTGTGCCGCAACTTTCACAGGTACTCGAGTACTACCCGGGTGAACGACCTATATTTGACCTATTCGATGTAGAAAACGAAGTGCAAAAAGCGCTGCATCGCAAAGTCACGTTAAAGTCAGGCGGGTACATCATTATTGATCAAACAGAAGCGATGACTACGGTTGACGTAAACACCGGTGCGTTTGTCGGCCATCGTAATTTAGAAGAGACTATTTTTAACACTAATGTCGAGGCAACGTCGGCCATTGCGCGCCAGTTAAGACTTCGTAATTTAGGTGGAATAATTATTATCGACTTTATCGATATGGTCAGCGAAGAGCATAAAAGTCGTGTATTACACTCGCTAGAATCGGCGCTAGCTAAAGATCGCACTAAAACAAATATCAATGGTTTGTCGGCACTTGGGCTAGTTGAAATGACCCGAAAACGCACCCGCGAAAGCTTAGAGCATATTTTATGTGATGTATGCCCGGCATGTTCAGGGCGTGGCTCACAAAAAACAGTCGAAACGGTATGCTACGAAATATTACGTGAAATTGTTCGCGTAAACCGCGCCTACGCAGCCGATAAATTTATGGTTTATGCAGCCCCAGCAGTAAGTGAAGCCTTACTTAATGATGAATACCACAATCTTGCTGAGCTTGAACTATTTATAGGTAAGCAAGTACACATACAAACAGAAAGCTTATACAGCCAAGAACAGTTTGATGTGGTAATGATGTAATGAATGCAAAAGCGGTCTGTTTTTTTTGTTTTAGAAAGTTATGGCAAACCTGCGCCATAATTTTAGTATTACTGGCCGTTATTGTTTCAATATTAAAGTACACACTCCCTTACGCAAATGATTACAAAGGTGATATAGAAACCTACCTAGACGAAAAGTTTGCTATTAGTTTGTCTATTGGCGCTATTTCAGCAAGCTGGCAGGGAAATGGCCCAGCCCTTGTGCTTGAAGATCTATCGTTTAAAGACAACGAAACTGCGCCAATTTCCCTCACTATTGCAAAAACCAGCTTAGAGCTTAATTTATGGGAAAGCATTAAAACCCTGCAATTAAAGTCTAACTACTTTGTTATAAATGGCTTTCATACCACGGTAAACGTGGCAGACCTGTTTGAAAGCGGTAACCAAGATGATGTTTCGTTTGAGCAAAAAGAGCTTATAGAAGGGCTGTTTTTAGGTAATACCGGTCATTTTGCAATAGAAAACTCCAGTATTAATTTTGTGTTAGACGATAACAAAGAGCGAAAACTCCTGCTTGAAAATATCATTTGGCAAAATGAAGAGTCTCAACATTTAGGTAGCGGAACATTAGCTTTACCAGGCATCACAGTAGGTACCTTTGATGCACGCATTGCTCTCAAAGGTGAAAGCTTAGAAGAAGTTGCTGGCAATATGTATGTCCAAGCCAATAAGGTGGATGTCTCTAATTGGTTGGCGCAATATATAAATACTGAAAAACAACAATTAACTAGCGATATCAATTTACAAGCTTGGCTAAAAATTGAAAAAGGCCTAATTGACGATATAAAAATGCAGTGGCTACCTAGTTCTGTTACTTGGTTTAATGAATCTCAAAGCCAGCAAGTTAGTTTAAGTGAAGGTGGCTTTCATCTTTATCCCGAGCAAGGTAATTGGTTTTTAAAAAGCACTGGTTTAGCGTTTAATAACAATAATACGACATGGCCAAGCTTAGAGTTTGAGGCTCAACTTGGTGAAAATAATCAAATTTGGTTAAATCAAATAGATATAGCGCTACTGGCTAACTTGGCAGCGCTGACAAATTTTGACTCTCTCGACCCGTTTTTAAAACGCAAACCAAGTGGTCAAATACAGCAGGCGTACGTTAATTACGAGAGTAACCAGCAGTGGCAAGTATGGTTTAACGCCAATAACATAGGCTGGCAAGAGCTTAATTCAGTGCCTGCTGCGCAAGGTTTACGCGTAAGCGGTTTATTAAATCAAGATAAAGGCCGTATCAGCTTATTTGGCGAAAATGGCACTTTAATAACTGGCGATAGTTTTAGTGACAATATTAATTATAACCAGCTCAATATAGAATTAGACCTCGCAAAGCAAAATAATAACTGGCGTATTAGCAGTGATAATATTTGGTTTGATAATAATGAGATAACGCTAGCCGCAGAAATGCAGCTGAGCTTTGGTGATACACCGCGTCTTGATTTATACGCAGAGGCATTTGCAGAGGATGCCAGTATTGCCGGTCATTATTTTCCGTTAAAAGCGATGAGCCCAGAATTAGTTAGCTACCTAAACGGGGCTATAAAAGGCGGCGAAATATCAAAAGCGCAGGTTCTATTTGCAGGTCCGTTATCAGGATTTCCATTTAAAGATGGCTCAGGGCAATTTGATGTACTTGCTCAAATTGACAATGCCACGTACCAGTTCGACCCGCAGTGGCCAGCAGTAACAGGTGCAAAGGTAAAGCTACATTTTGCTAATGAACGCATGGACATTTACAGCCAACAAGGCTCTTTGGTTAATTTAGATGTGGGTAATAGCGTTAAAGTTAGCATTAATGATTTAATGAATGCCGATGAGCTGGTGGTGCAAATAGATAAAAAAGCACCGATGGAAAACCTGTACACCTTTTTTAAAGCCACGCCCATTGCGAGCCCGTTAGCTGATATTTTTGAGGTAATACAAGGCCAAGGTGAAGCCGATGCCAGCATTGAGTTACTGGTAGGTTCAAAGTTTGAAGGTGGTGCAAGTGTTAGCGGCACTGTCAAGCTAGATGATTTACCCGTATTTATTGCCACACCCGGTATTGCGTTAAATAACTTAACTGGCGTGCTTAACTTTAAAAACGATAATATCGAACTTAAAAATGCCACCGCTACATGGCTTGGGATGCCGCTGGCAATTAATTACAACAGCCAAAGTGAAGCGAGTGACTACAAAGCAAACATAGATATTAATGCACAACTTGATGCCAATACTTTAATCGATAGCGGGCAAGGTATTTTAAAAGGGTCACTAGTAGGGCAAAGTGCAGTTGATATTGGACTAGTGCTTAATTTTACCGAGCAAGGGTTTAATTATCGTGCACAGGTTAAATCTGACCTTGTTGGGTTAACAAGTAAATTGCCAGCACCATACAAAAAAGCCGAGACACAACCGTGGGTTCTTGATGCGGTTGTTCAAGGCGATGACATTTCAAACCTTATAACTGCACAGATAAATAAGCAGTTTTATTTTAATGCAATATTAGAAAATGGAAAATCGCAATTTAGTAATGCGCATTTTGTTATAGGTAAGCAAGATTTAGGGTTAAATTCACAAGACTTAAGCGTTTCAATAAACCTAGAGCAAACCGAACTTGTACCTTGGGTTGATCTTATTGATCAAATAATTAGCGCGGCTCAAAATGAGGATGATCCTGAATCACAAGGTATCATGCCACCACTTAATGAGATAGTCGCAAATATTGGCATGCTCGATATTAGTAGTATGGTGTTTAATGATTTTGAAATGCGCCTAGCTCCTGAGCAAAGCAATGTGTATTTAAAATTAAACGCCAAAGAACTGCGCGCAGGTGTATTTATTCCTATCTCGCAGCGCAGCCAGCCAATTAGAGTTAACGCAGATTATTTACGGGTTAATTTTGCAGAGCAAATTGAAGCGCCTATCACTGAGGCTGCAAAAGCAGACCCTGACACCGATTTAACGTGGCTGACGAACTTACCAGCTATAGAGTTTGAATGTGCAGATTGTAAAATTACCAACTATCAATTAGATAAAGTAAGTGCCTCGTTACTTGGTGACGGTAAACGTTTGGTTATTTCTGAGTTGGTTGTTGATAAAGGCGATCATATTTTGCGCACGAAAGGGCAATGGAAAGATGGCTCCACACAGTTAAGCGGTGAAGTTAAAAGTGATGATATAGGCGCGTTGTTTGATGAGTTTGATATTACCACGGCTATTAAGGGCTCTAAGGCCACTATAAATTACAATCTTGCTTGGCAAGCCGCACCTTACTCATTTGATGTTCCGAGCCTCAGTGGTGAAATTGATTGGGATTTAGGAGAAGGGCACCTAACTGAAATTAGTGATGGTGGCGCACGGGTTTTTTCGTTGTTGAGCTTAGATTCGTTGGTGCGAAAACTAAAACTTGATTTTAGAGACGTATTTTCAAAAGGGTTTTTCTACAACAGCATGCAAGGTTCTATGCAATTAGAGAACGGTATCGCTTATACAAAAGACACTAAGATGGATGGCGTTCCGGCTGATTTAACCATTAAAGGCTACGCAAATTTAAATACGCTTGATATCAACTACGATCTCGCTGTTGCACCGCAGGTCACCTCAAGTATTCCCGTTATTGTAGCGTGGATGGTAAACCCAGTGACAGGGCTAGCAGCATTGGCACTAGATAAAGTAATACACTCTGCGCGTGTAATTTCTGAAATTAACTTTAAAGTGACTGGCACCATGAGTGAGCCTGTTGTTCAGGAGCTCGACCGTAAAAGCCGTGAAGTTACATTACCACAAGCGGCGCAAAACCAGCCTCAAGCTTCAGTCGATTTAAAACTTAAAGATGCTGAAGTAGCCGCAACTAATGACTAATTTAGCGACCCCTAATAACCACAATATAGTTGCTTTACAAATGTGTTCTGGTCTAAATGCTGACGACAATATTGCAGAACTTAAAAAAGCATTAAACACACTTCCCGCAACACGGCCATTGCTTGTATGTCTCCCTGAGGCCTTTTTAGTGTTTAGCAAAAGCGGTCACGATACGCTCTCAACAGCTAAGCACATTGAGCAATACAAACGTCAAATAAGCCAATTATGTAAACACCATAATATTTGGTTAAACGCAGGCACAATACTAGAGCCATACAATAATACTAAATATTATGCCGCCTCACATTTATATAATAATCAAGGTGAGTGCATCGCAACGTATAATAAAATACATCTATTTGATGTAAACGTTGATGATAAGACAGGGAGTTACCGCGAATCTGATTTTACCCAAGCAGGTAGTGATGTGGTTGTGGTTGAATCTCCCTTTGGTAAACTAGGTCTAACAGTGTGTTATGATCTGCGTTTTAGTGCCTTATTTAATGCGCTTGCACGTAAAGGTGCTGAAGTTATTTTAGTGCCAAGTGCATTTACAATGGTGACTGGTCAAGCACACTGGCAACCATTATTAGCGGCGCGAGCGATAGAAACCCAATGTTATGTGGTTGCTGCAGCCCAATACGGCACACATGAAAATGGCCGCCAAACATATGGCCACAGTATTATTATTTCACCCTGGGGTAATACTTTAAGTAATTTACCCAGCGGTACAGGTTTTATTAGCGCTAACGCTGATTTAGAGCCGTTACAAAAAATTAGACGAGATATGCCTGTGCAGTCTCATCAACGATTTAGAGAGCATTTATTATGAATTCGGTTGAACAGCATTTATTACACGACAGCCAACTAAATAGAGAAGAGCTCGAAAAAACGCTCGCTTACATACATCAGCACAAAGTAGATTACGCCGATTTATACTTTCAATCGAGTCATCACGAGTCGTGGGTACTGGAAGATGGCTTAGTAAAAGAGGGCTCATACAATGTTGAGCGCGGAGTTGGCGTACGTGCAGTAAGCGGCGAGAAAACAGGTTTTTCATATTCGGATGCTATCAACTTAGAAGCGCTAAACAAAGCCGCTACAGCAGCTCGCAGTATTGCCGATTCAGGTGAAGATAAAACCATTAAAGTATTTAGTGATGTATCAGCAAAAATGCAATTTGCGCCACATCAACCAATCTCAAGTATGAGCGATAGCGATAAAGTGAGTTTATTACGCGAGCTTGAAAACTACATTCGAGAATTGGCACCCGACGCTGAGCAAGTAATTAGCTCTATGTCAGCAGTATACGAAGAAGTATTAATTGCGGCCAGTGACGGTACATTTGCGACCGATATTCGCCCGCTTATTCGTTTAAACTGTTCAGTATTGCTTGAAAAAAATGGTCGTCGTGAGCGCGGTGGCGCAGGTGGCGGTGCTCGTTTAGATTACGGCTATTTTAAAGAGCTGGTAAACGGTAAACCACGTTGGATGGAGTTTGCACAAGAAGCTGTACGCCAAGCTAAAGTCAACCTAGAAGCTATTGACGCGCCAGCTGGCACTATGGAAGTGGTATTAGGAAATGGTTGGCCAGGTGTACTTTTACACGAAGCGGTAGGCCATGGCCTTGAAGGCGACTTTAACCGTAAAGGCGCATCAGCGTTTAGTGGCAAAGTAGGGCAAAAAGTGGCTTCTGAGCTATGTACCGTCGTTGATGATGGCACCATGGCCGATCGTCGCGGCTCTCTAAACGTAGATGATGAAGGCACGCCTGCTGCTTATAATGTGCTTATCGAAAACGGCATTTTAAAAGGTTACATGCAGGATAAGCTAAACGCACGTTTAATGGGGGTAAACCCAACCGGTAATGCACGTCGTGAGTCGTATGCTCATTTACCTATGCCACGTATGACAAATACCTATATGTTAGGTGGCGAGCATAGCCAAGCCGATATTATCAGTAGCGTTAAAAAAGGCGTGTTTGCACCTAACTTTGGTGGCGGGCAGGTTGATATTACCTCGGGTAAATTTGTATTTAGTGCATCAGAAGCGTACTTAATTGAAAACGGTAAAATTACACAGCCAATCAAAGGCGCAACCCTAATTGGTAATGGCCCTGAAGTCATGCAGCATATTTCAATGGTAGGTAACGACTTAGCACTTGATAAAGGTGTTGGCGTGTGTGGTAAAGATGGGCAAAGTGTTCCGGTTGGCGTAGGGCAACCGAGCCTTAAAATTGATCAGCTAACGGTAGGTGGAACAGCTTAAAGGTCTAAACGCTAAAATTTAGGCGCGAAACCGTTCGCGCCTAGCCACTTTATCAGTTAGTTACTTGGTTATTTACTTCGCTGAATGCAATTTTATGCTTCATTTCTTCTTCATACCATAGCGCCATAAAACACTCAGTGAGTTTATGCTCTATGTCCAGTGCCTGCTCGGTTGGGCAAAATAGCGTAAAGCGGGCTCTAAACTCACCCAATTCGGTTGTCCCAAAATGTATTTCTGGTGCTGGGCCCGATATTTTTGCATCTAGTTTTCGCTCAATAATCGAGTTATAACGAGTGGCGAGCTCTTCAAACTCTTCACAGTACATTTTAGCTTTTACCGAGAGCGTGTCGTAAATTGGGTAAGGGTTAAAGCTCTCTTTTCGAACAATAGAAAAGCTATGTGTTGCAAAGCGTTTTACATAATTTAGATTTTTAATTGGGCTGGTGATGAGTTTGTTATTAGGTATGTAAATCGTTTTTCTAGAAAACTGATAAGTATGCATGTCGATTTCATGCATGGTTGTTTTTATCCAGTCTGTTTCTGCTACTTCACCATAATATTCACCGACTTGCACCCAGTCGCCGACTCTAAATGGGCGTGTGGTGACTAAGTAAAAAAAGCCAATAACGCATTGAATAAACTCGCGCGTAGCTAAAACAATGGCAACCGCAAAGGCCGCAATAGATAACGCAAAATTTTGAATTTCAGTCGACCACACAAACAACAGCGACAGCACCAACACAAAATTAATAAAATGCTTAATGTTATGTGCAATGTAGCGAATATCTTTGTCTTTTTTTTCTGCGCGGTTTCTCGCTAATTTATCAACAAGTACTTTTAATCCTAGTGCAAAACTAAGCATAACAATTGAAACAAGAAACGGGTGTAGCAATATATCAGTAATCATAATATCCAGTTGTAGGTATGTTGATAAACACACGCTAGTATATTGAGTTATTTAGCTAATAAGCAAATTTAACCTTAATAAAAAGCCCCTTTGCACGTATGTGTAAGGGGCTTAAAGTTGTTAAATTAGTAAATAACCTGAACTCTGATTAAGTGATTTATTATCCAGAGTTTAGCTTAAATAACTTAGCGCATAGTAACAAACTCTTCAGATCCTGTTGGGTGCAGTGCAACAACAGCGTCAAAGTCAGCTTTAGTTGCGCCCATTTTCATTGCTACGGCAAAACCCTGAATCATTTCATCAACGGCAAAACCAAGGCCATGTAAGCCAACTACTTTTTCGTCTTCTCCTGCACAAACTAGCATCATGTTGCATGCTTGGCGGTGCTGAGTTACCGCTGTGTACATAGCTGCAAAGCTTGATTTATACACTTTTACGTTTTCTGCGCCGTACTGAGAAATCGCTTCTTGCTCGGTTAAACCAATAGTGCCGATAGGCGGATGACTAAATACGACTGTTGGTACTAGGCTGTAATCCATTTTTAAATCATCAGGGAGTGCTTTATTAAATAAGCGTTCTGATAACGTGCGGCCTGCTTTAACTGCCACAGGAGTAAGCTCAATACCGCCTTCAATAATATCACCCACTGCATAAACGTTTTTAGCAGTCGTATTTTGGTATTCATCTACTTTTACATAACCGCTTTCATTTACTTCTACACCGGCTGCCGCAAGATTTATCCTGTCTGTTGTAGGTGTGCGGCCAATTGCCCAAATAACCTGATCAACATTTTGGCTGTAACCGTTTTCAAAATGAATAGTTAAACTGCCGTCACTTTCTTTGATTACTTCTTTAGGGGAGCATTCAGTATGAAGAGTCGGGCCTTCTTTAGCCATAATATCGACGAGCGTGTCGATAATATAAGGGTCAAATGTACGCAGAGGCTTACTTTTACGCACGAATAAATGTGTTTCTGTGCCTAAACTATGTAATACACCTGCAATTTCTACGGCAATGTAACCTGCACCGATTACAGCTACGCGTTTAGGTTGTTCATTAAGTTCAAAAAAGCCATTTGAATCAATACCATGCTCAGCGCCCGGAATGTTTGGAATAGTAGGGCGCCCGCCTACAGCCACTAAAATATGATCGGCGGTGTAGTGTTCACCATTTACTTCTACTGTTTTGCTGTCAATAAAGGTAGCAAAGCCTTTAATAACGGTAACGCCATTACTTGCTAAACCGTTGTCGTACCCTTTATGAATTCGGCCAATATAGGCTTCACGACTTTCTACTAGCTTACTCCAATTAAAGTCTTTTACCTCAACGTTAAAACCGTAATCGGGTGCATATAAGTTAATTGCTTCGGCTACTTGTGCGCCGTGCCACATAACCTTTTTAGGCACACAGCCTACGTTTACACAGGTACCACCCATGTGTTTTGCTTCAATAAGTGCCACTTTAGCACCGCGCATTGCAGCTCTGTTTGCAGAAGCAATGCCACCGCTGCCACCGCCAATTGCAATATAATCAAAGTGTTGTGTCATTTTAAGTCCTTAGGCGTTGAGTTTTATGCGCATAAGCATAACATTAAGTTTTAAAAATAAAGAGTGTTTAGATGACCTATGTTGAGTAAAAAAACATTCACATTTACAGCCTTATCGATATAAAGCGATACGTTAAGTCAGTACCAAACAGAATATCTGCAGTACGTAACCGGGCTCGCTTTAGATTGCATTACCTGTAGGCATTTCATTATTACAGAGCCTAAAAGTAGTTATTAATGGCTTTCGAATAGCTAGATTAGTAAAAGTATGTTGTTTTTTAACTTTTAGACCCAATCTAAAAATGAAATGCATTAACGCAAAGAGAGTATTTATGAGCAACCCACTAATTGGCCTTGAAGGCTTACCACCATTTTCTAAAATTAAGCCTGAATTTGTAGTACCGGCACTTAAAGACGGAATAGCAAATTGTCGAAAAGCCATCGATGACGTACTCGCGAAAAAGTCATACACGTGGGATGACTTAGTGTTACCACTTGAAGAGGCCGACGATAAACTATCGCGACTATTTTCGCCTGTTTCTCATTTAAATTCTGTTATGAATAACGACGAACTGCGTGAAGCATACGAGCAGTGTTTACCGCTTATTTCTGAGTACTCTACGTTTGTTGGTCAGCATCAAGGTTTATACGAAGCGTATAATGCTTTGCACAACAGTGACGAATTTAAAACACTCACCACAGCACAACAAAAATCAATTACTAACGCCTTGCGTGACTTTAAATTGTCGGGTATTGCATTAGCGAGCGAAGATCAAAAGCGTTACGGCGAAATTAGTGCGCGTTTATCTGAGCTTTCATCAAAGTTTGGTAACAATGTAATGGATGCGACTTTAGCGTGGCACAAGCACATTACTGATGAAGCCGATTTAGCCGGACTCCCCGAGTCTGCACTAGCGCTTGCTTCTGACACAGCCAAAAGTAAAGAGCTGGACGGTTGGGTATTTACGCTTGATTTTCCATCTTACTTGCCAATTATGACTTACGCTGATAATCGTGAACTTCGTAAAGAAACTTATACCGCATTTAGCACACGCGCATCTGATCAAGGCCCAAATGCGGGTGAGTTTGATAACTCAGACATTATGAAAGAAGAACTTGCACTTCGCCATGAGCTTGCGCAGTTATTAGGGTTTAAAAGCTACGCTGAAAAATCATTAGCAACAAAAATGGCTGAAACACCAGAGCAAGTGTTTTCGTTCTTAGAAGATTTAGCCGCTAAATCTAAGCCGCAAGCAGAGCAAGAAGTGGCAGAACTCAGAGCGTATGCAGCACAAAAACACGGAATTACAGAGTTAGAAGCGTGGGACTTTGGCTACTATGGCGAAAAACTAAAACAAGAAAAATACGCAATATCAGATGAAGTACTACGTCCTTATTTTCCTGCTAATAAAGTATTGAGTGGCTTATTTGAAACAGTTAACCGCTTATTTGGCATTAGCGTAAACGAAGTAACCGATTTTGACACATACCACAAAGATGTGCGCTTTTTTGAAATTGTTGATAGCAATAACACGCTACGAGGACGTTTTTACTTAGATCTTTACGCACGCGATCGCAAACGCGGTGGCGCGTGGATGGACGATTGTATGGGTCGTAAGGTACGCGCTAATGGCGAGTTACAAACCCCTGTAGCTTACTTAGTATGTAACTTTAATAAAGCGGTAGGCGATAAACCAGCTTTGTTCACCCATAATGAAGTAACGACTTTATTCCATGAGTTTGGCCACGGTATTCACCACATGCTGACTCAAGTCGATGCTGCTCCCGTAGCAGGTATTAATGGCGTAGCATGGGATGCCGTAGAGCTACCAAGTCAATTCTTAGAGAACTGGTGTTACGAGGAAGAAGCGTTGAGCTTTATTTCGGGCCATTTTGAAACCGGCGAGCCATTACCAAAAGAATTGCTTGATAAGTTATTGGCCGCTAAAAACTATAACTCAGGCATGCAAATGCTGCGTCAAATTGAGTTTTCGTTATTTGATTTTAAAATTCATAACGATTATGTCGCGGGCGAGCCGTGTCAAATTCAGTCGGTATTAAATGATGTGCGCAGTCGTACATCGGTTGTTCACGCTCCAGAGTTTAATCGTTTTCAGCACGGGTTTAGTCATATTTTTGCAGGTGGCTACAGTGCCGGTTATTACTCGTATAAATGGGCTGAAGTATTATCGGCCGATGCTTACGCTAAGTTTGAGGAGGAAGGAATTTTTAACCCACAAACAGGGCAAGCCTTCATGCAGCATATTCTAGAAAAAGGCGGCAGTGAAGAGCCTATGGAATTATTTAAAAACTTCCGAGGCCGCGAGCCACGCGTTGATGCGTTACTCCGCCACAGCGGCATCGCAGCTTAAAAATATGTCGTTTATTAAATTTAACAAAAGCGCCTTTTAGGCGCTTTTTTATTGTTTTTAGATAATAGGCTATAAACGTTAGTAATTTCAGCACGCCGTACTATGCTCTAAGCATGCTCAACTAAACGGATTTGTGTATGGAAAAGTTAGTACTTACCATTGATGACGATAAATTAACCCACCTCATTATTGAAGAGTCTCTAGCTGGGTTTTGTAAACTTCTTCATGCTAAAGAGGGCGAGGAGGGGCTAAGGTTAATAAACGAACATAAACCCGATATTATCCTTCTCGACATAGAAATGCCGGGTAAGTCGGGTTATCAAGTCTGCCAAGAAATAAAACAAAATGCCGATACAAAAGATATTCCGGTTATGTTTCTCTCTTCAAAAGAAGCGCTTATCGACCGAGTGAAAGGCTACAGCGTTGGTGCATCTGACTACATAATGAAACCGTTTAACGCACAGGAGCTAATGGCGCGTATTAAAATACTTTATGCGTATCGTCAGCAATGCGTCAAACTCGAAAGCGACATAAACAAAGCCAATAAAACGGCTGCAATGGCGATGACCGAGTCGGGAGATATGGGTCGAATTATGCGCTACGTTGGACAAAGTTATCATGCCAACAGCTTACAAACGTTGAGTGAGTTCTTCTTAGGGTTTTTTACTCCTCTTAATTTGGATGTAGTGGTTGTATTTTGGTATCAACATAAAAGTGAATTTTACAGCTTACAAGGTGGTGTATGCCCACTAGTGCAGGAGTTATTGGCGCAACATAAAGATGCACAGCGGTTTGTTGATATAGGCGAGAGCACTATCATTAATTACCCAAAACTATCGTTGCTGGTAAAAAATATGCCCGTCGATGAGAGCGAAAAATATGGGCGTTATAAAGATTTGTTTCCTCATATTTTAGAGGTTACCAATGAAAAGGTCGTTACTATGGAAAGAAACGAAAAAAATTACCAGCAAGCTGAACAAATTAGCACGGCACTGGAAGATATAATAAGCCAGTTTAATGCTCAAAATATCACGCAAAGTAATGTAGCAGAGCAGTTTTGTGCACAACTAGAGGCATTAAATACAGCCATTGAGCTTCAAAAGAATAATTTAAACCCCGCCGATATTGATTCATGTATATCGCAGCTCGAACATACTATGCAGTTACTGGTGTCTGCCAATAGCGATTTAGCGTTTATAAAATATCAGTTTGAGCAAGTAACACAAAGCCGCAGTGAGTTTTTACAGAGTTTTCGCCATAAAGTTGAAGACATTGAGCTGGCAAATAACCAAGACCCTGACATAGAGCTATTTTAGTGCGCTTAAGCTCGCTGGTTGATATACTCTGACGGTATTTTATCGTCGGAGTGTATTGTGGTTATTCAGTGTGCCTTTAAAGAGTGTCGCCCGTATTTAAATGAATTAGAAACGCGTTTTGGTTTAGTAAATTGGCAACAAAATAGCCAAGGTTTTAGCCTGCACTATGACGATACAGGGCTGAGTTTATTTAAAACTGATGAACCTAAGTTAGGTGCCATTAATGTTGATTTTGTTACCGGAGCAGCCGCTCACAGGCGAAAATTTGGTGGCGGTAAGGGGCAAGCTATTGCAAAAGCGGTTGGCCTTAATAAAGGGGCAACGCCTGTAGTACTTGATGCAACCGCAGGTTTGGGCCGCGATGGCTTTGTATTAGCATCATTAGGGTGCAAGGTTATTTTACATGAGCGCCACCCGGTGGTTGCTGCACTGCTTGCCGATGGTTTAAACAGAGCTTACAGCGACAGTGAAATTGGCCCTTGGATGAAAGAGAATATGAGCTTAGTGTTTGGCTCCAGCCACACGTTACTTGCCCAATGTGAAAGCATGCCCGATGTGGTTTATTTAGATCCCATGTTCCCACACCGTGAAAAGTCAGCCTTAGTAAAAAAAGAAATGCGCGTATTTCAAGAGTTAGTAGGTGCAGATACCGACGCTGATGATTTACTTGAATTTGCCTACCCACTTGCTAGCAAGCGAGTGGTGGTTAAGCGCCCTGATTACGCCCCGTTTTTAAATGACAAAACCCCCAGTATGCAAATTAAAACTAAAAAGAACCGTTTTGATGTGTATGTAAAAGCAGCCATGGTTTAAAGGCCCCTATTACGTGTGTTGATCGGGTTTAAGGATCTAGGATCTTTTTAAGCTTTTATGTTAGAATTCGCGCAATTTTTTGGCATTAGTAAGAAGCACAGCAATGATCTTAGACGATATTCGCGTTGTTTTAGTTAACACATCACACTCAGGTAATATAGGTTCGGCGGCTCGCGCAATGAAAACAATGGGTTTATCAAAACTCTATTTAGTTGACCCTGCTTGTGAAATTGATAGCCATGCAAGTGCGTTATCTGCAGGTGCCAGCGATGTATTAGGCAATGCAGTGATTGTTGATAAGCTTGAAGACGCTATTGCTGATTGTGCATTAACCATTGGTACAAGCGCACGTTCGCGCACGCTTTCATGGCCTATGGTTGAGCCTCGCGAGTGTGGTGAAAAGCTGGTGGCAGAAGCTGAAAATGGTCCTGTGGCATTAGTGTTTGGCCGTGAAAACAGTGGTTTAACTAACGAAGAGCTACAGCTGTGTAATTACCATGTATGCATTCCAGCTAACCCAGAATATAGCTCGCTAAATCTTGCTATGGCTGTGCAAACTTTGTCTTACGAAACACGTATGGCATTTTTAAATAAGCAACCTAAGCAAGAAGCACAAGACGACACCGTTTACCCTAACTCAAAACAAACAGAGTTATTTTACGATCACCTAGAAGAAACACTTTATAACACAGGTTTTATTATCAAACAGCACCCAGGTATTGTGATGACAAAGCTTCGTCGTTTATTTAACCGTGCACGCCCAGAAGAGGCTGAAATGAACATTTTGCGCGGTATTCTTACCTCTATAAATAAATCGATTCCTAAGTAAGGTATAGCAATTAGTTATATAAACGGGTGTTTAAATAACTGGCTAATACTTGACTAAATTACTCAGGTAATTACAATGGAGACAATACTTGACCAAACAGGTCAGGTATTAAAAATTTGTTAACTACATTCACTTTGAGCGATATGTTTTTAAATCAAATTTTTATCAAGTGATAATACTTGACTAATTTACTCTGGTAATTAAAATTTGCACTCTTTGTGCAGGGGGCGTTATGAAATTAACATCAAAAGGCCGATATGCCGTTACAGCGATGCTTGATGTTGCGCTGCACACAGGTGTTGGTCCTGTCGCCCTTGCTGATATTTCACAAAGACAAGAAATTTCTTTGTCATACCTTGAACAATTATTTGCTCGGCTGCGTAAAAATGGCTTGGTAAGTTCGGTTCGAGGACCTGGTGGCGGCTATTTACTAGGGCGAGAAGCCGGTGTTATTTCTGTTGGTGACATTATTACCGCAGTTGATGAATCGGTTGATGCAACACGTTGCCAAGGCGCCAACACTGGCTGCCAAAGCGGTATGCGCTGTTTAACCCATAATTTATGGTCAGACTTGAGCGCACGTATAGAAGAATTTTTGAACAGTATTACCCTTGCTGAATTGGTGGAAAAATCAGATGTGAAAGAAATTGCATCGCGCCAAGATAACAGTATCAATAACGCAATTAAGCAGTTGGAAAACATTCAAGTAAGCTGTCAACTTTAAGGTTGACCTGCAGCGGAGAGAGAAATGAAGTTACCGATTTATTTAGATTACGCAGCAACCACGCCTGTTGATGAGCGTGTTGCTAAAGAAATGATGCAATGCCTTACAATGGACGGTAAATTTGGTAACCCTGCATCACGTTCACACCGTTTTGGTTGGCAAGCTGAAGAAGCCGTTGACCAAGCACGTACAGATATTGCTGATTTAGTAAATGCAGACCCACGTGAAATTGTGTTCACTTCGGGTGCAACTGAATCAAATAACCTAGCTATTAAAGGTGCAGCACAGTTTTACAAAAAGAAAGGTAAGCACGTTATTACCGCTAAAACTGAGCACAAAGCAGTCATCGACACATGTCGCGAATTAGAACGTCAAGGTTTTGAAGTAACCTATATGGACGTTGAAGAAAATGGCTTGCTTGATCTGCAAAAGCTAGCAGACACAATGCGTGACGACACAGTACTTGTCAGCATCATGCACGTGAATAACGAGCTAGGTGTAATTCAAGACATCGCGACGATTGGCGAAATGTGTCGTGAACGTAAAATCATGTTCCACGTAGATGCTGCGCAAAGTGCAGGTAAAGTACTTATTGACGTACAACAACTCAAAGTTGATTTTATGTCGTTCTCTGCGCACAAAGCATACGGCCCTAAAGGTGTAGGTGCGCTTTACGTTCGTCGTAAACCACGCGCTCGTTTAGAAGCGCAAATGCACGGTGGCGGTCATGAGCGTGGTATGCGTTCAGGCACACTTGCAACTCACCAGTTAGTGGGCATGGGTACTGCATTTAGAATCGCAAAAGAAGATTTTGAAAAAGATTTTGCACACATCAGCGCATTACGTAAACGCCTAATTGACGGCATTATGGCTGATATGGACGAAGTATATTTTAACGGCACACAAGACCAATCAGTACCGGGTATTGTAAACATCAGTTTTAACTTTGTTGAAGGTGAATCGTTACTTATGGCAGTAAAAGACATTGCGGTATCGTCAGGTTCAGCCTGTACATCTGCAAGCTTAGAGCCTTCTTATGTTTTACGTGCACTTGGCCGTAACGACGAATTAGCACACAGCTCAATTCGTTTCAGTATTGGTCGTTTTACTACCGAAGAAGAGATTGATTACACCGTTGAATTAATGAAAAACTCTATCGGTCGCCTACGTGAAATGTCTCCACTTTGGGAGATGCATCAAGAAGGTATTGATTTAGATTCAGTTGAATGGGCTCACCACTAATACTTAGTGATGTAAGCACATACCCTAGCAGGTAATGAGGATAGAATTATGGCGTACAGTGATAAAGTAATCGACCACGTAGAAAACCCACGTAACGTAGGTGCTCTAGACAAAAACGATCCGTCAGTGGCAACGGGTATGGTAGGCGCACCAGCATGTGGTGACGTAATGAAATTGCAAATTAAAGTATCGTCTGAAGGCGTTATTGAAGATGCAAAATTCAAAACCTATGGTTGTGGTAGCGCAATTGCTTCTTCTTCACTTGTAACAGAGTGGGTTAAAGGTAAAACACTCGACGAAGCAGCAACAATCAAAAATACGGATATCAGTGCTGAGCTAGAATTACCACCAGTGAAAATTCACTGTTCAATTTTAGCCGAAGATGCAATTCAAGCAGCAATTGCAGACTACAAAAGCAAACAAGCGAAGTAAGAAGAGAAACTCATGGCAGTGACATTGACAGATGCGGCAGCAAACCGCGTACAATCATTTTTAGCAAACCGCGGCAAAGGGTTAGGTCTGCGCGTTGGCATTAAAACGACGGGCTGTTCAGGTCTTGCTTATGTACTTGAGTTTGTTGACGAGTTAAACGAAGACGATGAAACCTTTGCGGCTAAAGGCGTTACTTTGATAGTTGACGCAAAAAGCTTAGTTTACATCGATGGCACAGAGCTCGACTACACTAAAGAAGGCTTAAATGAAGGGTTTAAATTTAATAACCCTAATCAAGCTGACGAGTGTGGTTGTGGCGAAAGCTTTACCGTTTAATTGCTACGTGTAATTGTATTTTGAAGCCCTGCAACTGTAGGGCTTTGTTATTTCTGAATATTACTGGTTGAAGTTATGCGTTACTTTGAATTATTTGCAGTGCCCGTTGATTATAATATTGATTTAGCAACGATTAATAAAAATTATTTAGAATTACAGCGTGCTGTACATCCCGACCGCCATGCCAATGCAAGCAGCCGTGAAAAGTTAATGTCTGTGCAAAGTGCTGCAGAAATTAACGATGCCTTGCAAACACTTAAGCACCCAGTTAAACGTGCTGAGTATATGTTAAGCGAGCTGGGTGTTGATATTCGCGCTGAGCAACAAACACTGCAAGATCCATTATTTTTAATGCAACAAATGGAATTGCGCGAAGAACTTGAAGAGCTTGCATCAGCGAGTGACCCGGATGCGGCCATTGCTAATTTTGAAAAACAAATAAAACAACTTAACGAGCAATACAGTGCACAACTTGCAGAACAGTTAGCAAGCAGCAACGAGCAACAGTACCAACTAGCTGCCGATAATATTCGTAAACTGAAGTTTGTTTATAAATTACGTGACGAACTAGAACGCATTGAAGACAGTTTATTTGACGATTAATTACTTGCTGTAAAGCGAGCAAAACGAGTTTAAAGAGCATTATGGCATTATTGCAAATTGCTGAGCCGGGGCAAAGCGCGGCACCACACGAACATAAACTAGCCATAGGTATTGACCTTGGCACCACTAATTCATTAGTTGCTACCGTACAAAGTGGCGAAGCGCGCACTTTAACCGATGAGTTAGGGGCTGCAATGTTACCGTCGGTTGTTCGTTATCAAGCCGGTGGTATTACTGTGGGTAGCGATGCGGCTCAAGCTGCAACACAAGACCCTGCAAATACACTTATTTCGGTAAAGCGTTTTTTAGGTAAAACACAGGCTGAAATAGAGCACAGCTACGGCCAATTACCGTATCAATTTTGTGAAGATAATGGCTCGCTTGCTATTCAAACTGAGGCTGGAAAAGTCAGCCCAGTTAAAGCGTCAAGCCACATATTAGCCGCGTTGAAAGCGCGTGCAGAACAAAGTTTTGGTAATCAAGAAATTTTAGGGGCTGTTATTACCGTTCCTGCGTATTTCGATGATGCTCAGCGTCAAAGTACTAAAGATGCCGCAGAGCTTGCTGGCATTAATGTATTACGCTTGTTAAACGAGCCAACAGCGGCGGCTGTTGCCTATGGTTTAGATTCGGGCCAAGAAGGTATCATTGCCGTTTACGACTTAGGCGGTGGTACATTTGATATTTCTGTTCTTCGTTTACACCAAGGTGTGTTTGAAGTAATGGCAACCGGCGGCGACTCAAGTTTAGGTGGTGACGATTTTGATTCACTACTCGTTGACTACTTTAAGCAGCAAACCGGTGTATCAGCGTTATCACCTTCGGTTTTACGTTTATTTATTAACAAAGCCAAAGCCTGTAAAGAAGCGTTAAGCCAATACGCAAAAGTAAATGTAGGGCTTGAATTTGACGGGCAAAACCACACGGTAGAAGTAACGCGCGAAACATTCGACGAAATGGCGATGCCACTGGTTAAAAAAACACTGCGTTCGTGTCGCCGAGCTGTTAAAGATGCTGGCATTGAAAACGAAGAAGTTTTACAAGTTATTATGGTCGGCGGTTCAACGCGTATGCCACTGGTACGCAGCCAAGTACATAGCTTTTTTGATAAAGAACCGCTAACCTCAATCGACCCTGACCGCGTTGTGGCATTGGGTGCAGCACTGCAAGCAGACGTGCTCATTGGCAATAAGCCAGACTCAGATATGTTATTACTTGATGTACTGCCACTGTCGCTTGGACTAGAAACCATGGGCGGTTTGGTTGAAAAAATTATTCCGCGTAACACCACTATTCCGGTAGCGCGTGCTCAAGAATTTACGACGTTTAAAGATGGCCAAACGGCGATGTCTTTGCATGTATTACAAGGTGAGCGTGAGCTGGTTGACGATTGTCGTTCACTTGCTAAATTTAGCTTAAAAGGTATTCCATCAATGGCAGCTGGCGCTGCGCATATTCGAGTTACCTTTAAAGTAGATGCTGATGGTTTATTAAGTGTTTCAGCGATGGAAAAATCAACGGGTGTGCAAGCTGAAATTCAGGTTAAGCCTTCGTTTGGTTTATCTGACGACCAAGTGGCTAACATGCTAAAAGAGTCGATGAGCAACGCAAAAGACGACATGCAAGCACGTATGCTTAAAGAGCAACAAGTTGAGGCTCTTCGTGTTATTGAGGCACTAAATGCTTCATTAGATGCTGATGGCGCGTTACTTGATGACGCTCAGCTTACAAATTTAAGAGCTGAAATTGCAGAGCTGGTAAAAGTGCGCGAAAATGCTCAACAACCTAGCGAAATTAAAGCGGCTATCGAAAAAGTAGATAACGCCAGTAGTGAATTTGCATCGCGCAGAATGGATGCATCAATTAAAAAAGCCCTAACGGGTCAGTCAGTAGACAACATTTAAGAGAGATTAGAATGCCACAAATTGTTTTTCTTCCACATCCTGAATTGTGTCCTGACGGCGCTGCAATTGAAGCACCTGAGGGGCAAACTGTGCTCGACGCGGCGCTTAAAAATGGCATAAGCATTCCACACGCATGTGAAAAGTCGTGTGCGTGTACTACGTGTCATTTAGTTATTCGTGAAGGGTTTGATTCACTTGATGAAAGTGACGACCTAGAAGACGACATGCTAGACAAAGCGTGGGGCTTAGAGCCTGAGTCGCGCCTTGGTTGCCAAGCAATAATTAGAGATGAAGACTTAGTGGTTGAAATACCTAAGTACAATCTCAATATCGTTAATGAAGAGCACTAGTTTTTAATTAACGACTATTATATTAAAAGCCGCTGTTTAATACAGCGGCTTTTTTGTTTGTAAATTGTAGGCGTGACGAGTAAAGCTCGTAAGTTATTTTGTAGACGTAAAGAGTTAGCCTTGGCTCTATGCCACGCATTAAAAGCTAACCCCTAAAATATTTTTCGGAGGTGTACTTTGAGTAATCTAATTTTTTGTGACTCGTTTATTGATGGTGAGTTTTATAAAACCAATGAACACTTTAGCGTTAACGATCCCGCTACCCAACAAAGTATTATTGAAGTAAGTGATATAGACGAGCAAGGCGTTAATAGCGCCATAACTGCCGCACAGGGCGCTTTTGTAAAATTAAAAAACACTAACGCCACTGAGCGTAGTGAAACGCTAATGCGCTGGTATGAGCTTGTGATCAAGCACAAAAAAACACTAGCTGAACTAATGACCAAAGAGCAAGGTAAGCCACTTAAAGAATCGCTGGGCGAAATAGATTACGGTGCAGGCTTTATAAAATGGTTTGCAGAAGAAGCTAAGCGAAGTTATGGCGATGTGATCCCACCTACCGACAATAACCACCGTTTAACCAGTTTTAAGCAGCCTGTAGGCGTTGTAGCAGGTATTACTCCTTGGAACTTCCCGGTTGCTATGGTGACACGTAAAGTGGCGCCAGCATATGCTGCAGGCTGTAGTTTTATATTAAAGCCTTCTGAGCATACGCCGCTATGCGCGATTGCATTAGCATACCTAGCCGACCAAGCTGGCTTTGTTAAAGGGGCATTTAACGTACTTGTATCGCAAGACGCAAAAACAGTGGGTAAAATGCTCACTGACTCACATATTGTCCGCAAGTTTACTTTTACTGGCTCTACAGGTGTTGGTAGCCAATTACTTAAGCAATGTGCCGACATGGTTAAGCGTACCTCAATGGAATTAGGCGGCAATGCGCCGTTTATCATTTTTGATAATGCGGATCTGGATGATGCGATTGACGGGCTTATGGCGGCTAAATTTAGAAACAGTGGCCAAGCATGTGTAGCCGCAAACCGCATTTTTATTCAGCGTAGTGTTATCGATAAAGTATTGTCGAAAATTACGCCTAAAGTAGCTGCATTAAAAGTAGCCAATGGGTTTGAAGAGGGCGTAGATATTGGCCCGCTAATTTACCCAAAAGCGAAAGATAAAGTGCAGCAGCTTGTGCAAGATGCACTTGATAAAGGCGCAGACCTAATAGGGGATAACAGCAGTTTAGGCGGCAGCTTTCAAAACCCGCTCATTGTTACTAATGTAACGACTGAAATGGATATATACCACGAAGAAGTATTTGGCCCTGTGCTAACGGTCATCCCTTTTGATGAAGAAGCAGAAGTGCTTGCGCTTGCTAATGATGTGCCCTATGGTTTAGCCGCTTATTTTTATAGCCAAGATTTAAAACAAGTTTACCGCATTAGCGAAGGGCTTGAATTTGGAATGATAGGCGTAAATGAAGGGGTAATATCAAACCCCGTTGCTCCGTTTGGTGGGGTAAAACAATCTGGCTTAGGGCGAGAGGGTGGACACCAAGGACTTAATGAATACCTAGAAGAAAAGTACGTGTGTATTAAAATTTAATAGCAATCCGCGATTTTACGCTTAAGGTTCTTAGGCTGTGTTTCGGTAACGTTTGTTTATTACAATAATATGGCGAAATCATGAACTTTTCTTTTTGCTATTGATACAGCAAGGACTAAGTGCTACCTTTGCCACATATTTTTTGTTAATAAAACAACACTAAAAACCAAATAAAAAGTAAAAGGATTTCTATAAGTAGAAATAACCCCGTGTGTAAATGCCACCGTAAGGTGGCATTTTTTTGTTCAGCGTCGTTAATTTTAGTGGGGCATTAACGGATCGGTTTATATCCAGGTAGGTTATCAAGGTCTACGTTATCAAGCTGTTCTGGGTTTGCGTATTCACTAATATAATTTTTGTACACGCCGGATTCGATAAAAACAGCGAAAATATCAGGGTCTAAGTGGTTTTTTTCGACCATAGTACCGAGTATAAATAAACACTCACTTACCGGCTTTGCCTTTTTGTAAGGCCTATCTACCGCTGAAAGTGCTTCAAATATATCGGTAATTGCCATTAACCGAGCAGGCACCGACATTTGCTCTTTGGTGAGACCCCTTGGGTAACCTGTACCATCGAGTTTTTCATGATGGCCTAATGCATACTCAGACACTTTACTTAAGTGTTTAGGGAACGGCAGGGCATCTATTATTAATTCGCAATAATACACAATCATTTTGCGGGGCTAAACGTGCCGCTACCTACGTTAAAAAACTCTCATTTAGAACAACTAAATAGTGAGTTTTGCCTAGCTATCAACTCGTTTTCCAGCCTCAAAATACATCACTTAATTAAGCGAATTGGTATAAATTTTTTACTAAAATGGTTTGAGCAAATTAAATTATGTCTTGAACAGAAAATAAGCGTTTTTAATAAAAAATACATAATGAATTCAATGATATTTAGCTATGAGCATAAATAGTAATTCATGGGGAGTTATACAGGGCCAGCGATATAGGGAAAATATAATTGAACTAGAAGGAGTTATATTTAATGATTAATTATGTATTTTGAAAAGAGATAAGGAGAGAAAATGGGGCGATTGACGGGGCTTGAACCCGCGACAACCGGAATCACAATCCAGCTGTCGGTATAGGATTTAGTTGGATGTGTAATAACGAAGATAATTTATCGACTTAACTTAGATGAGTTTAGATTAATGTGTAATGACGTATTTGTGAAAACTCACAGGATATTATCAGCATCAAGTTATATCTGTTTATATACCTCAAGAAAATCAAATTACAAGATCAACAATTATTTACTCAATAAGACGGTTCGCTTTCCTATAATCAACCAGAGTAAAGTTATGCTTAGCCGTATTATAAAGCGAGGATTATTAAATCAAAGTTAAGCGTCCATCATGAGCACACGTTTCTTTGTGTGGCGAGTATGTTCTTTTATCAATGACTAGTTTAAGCACATCTAGAAATCATTAACTTAAAAAAGCATTAAAATAAATACCCTATTTCACGTTCTCCTTCAGTGAGATAGAAGTTAACCGCTACTATTGCCAATATGCTATCTCGTACGAGTGGTTTATTAGGAACATATTGAAACAATCAATTTTTAGATGTAAGCTCAAGCAATAAAGTGTCTACTTTTAAAAAACGTGACTGCCCCATAAATCACTTCAACTACTATCAACCTAGTGTCGCTACTTTATCGAATTCTGCTTTAATGTAAAAATTAACATTTTTATCATTGTTATTACTAAAACTTTCGCATTTATAGTTTAGATCTAAATGCAGCAACCCATTGACGATATATACTGCTTTATCTAAATAGTAACGATCAACACTTGGCTCAGAGATAATAGTTATTTCTGGTTTTCCTGGATAAAAACCTTTACCACAAGCTTTATAAACAGGGTGCTTCTTATGGTGTTCTTTGGTCTTCATTTTTTTATCATGCAGCTTTGCCCACAATTTTCCTGTGCGTTCTCTTTGGAAGAAAAACTCGAAATTATCTCTTAAGGAAAATTTTGCTTCTATTGTTTGTTTGTCTGAGGTTTTGTATACGAGCGGTTTTTCAGTTACATCGTATTCAAATGTACCACTTAATAAGTCAGTTGAAATATTAACCTTATTTGTCTTAATTATCGGCTGTACAAAGCCATAAGTTCCAATATTGATACCGGTCTTAAAACGATTACCGTCGCTTTCAACTTCTGCCGCATAAATGTCTTTTACAAATGGGTTTAGATATCTCAAATAATGGATGCCAGCATTAATATTTGTTGTGTCTACCGTTACAAATTGACCGCTCACTCCAGTATCTAAATTTTTAAGTTTATTCATTGACATATCATACAATTCAACTTTTATTTCACCTAAATTTACACTGTCGTAATCAAAAGGAGCATCCCCCCCTTTTTCTCTTCGAACAATATCCTTCGGGTTAGGTAAAAAACCTGTTACAACCGTTGAAGAATTTTGACCTAACACGACCAATTTATCACGAGCTCTAAAAGCCTTTGTTTTATTTAAATAGTTTGAATTCGCATCATTTCTTGAAACGGCTACGTTGTAATGATCTAGACCAACCATTGAATACAGTTCATCTGGCGTAGAACTCTCGATTAATAAATTATCGACACCAGTGGTCAAGGGAGTCGAAATAAGTAGCGCTAACTTCAGTTTTTTATCACCGAGATGAGCCTTATCTGAGCTGCCACGAATTGTTGTTAACTCGCCATAGTTTTCAGTACTTTCACGTTCTTTGTATTCGGCAAGGTCGCCCAATCCTGCATCTGTCAGTTCAGAATGACGCCTAAGACTGCCACGTACTCTTTCAATTGATTTTAAATGCGTCGGGTTGTCCTCAGATAATACATCAAAATACATTTTTAGGTCACACGACGCTGCAGATATTTCTTTATCCCCTTCGCAAAATACAAGTTTTGCACTGTAATAAGAAGGCAAACCATTTTGAGCTCGTTCCATTTGAACATCCCGTTCAAAATGGCTCGTTATCATTTCCCAAATAGCTAAATCGTTGACTAAAATACCCGGACGTTTTTTAGTACCTGTTTTCACGTGAACACCATAAAGTATTGGTATTACATTGTTTTCATAGCCAACAACTGAAAAAGCACCTAACTCTAACTGTAACTCAGACGTTGTTGCCGCTAATATTGTTTCACTTTCACCTTTAGCATTAACATTAACATGCGATAGGCCTTCAATAAATACAGTGACCAGCGGGCCAAAAGCCGCTTTGTTATTTTTGATAACTTTAGTCGCGCTTGTATTAGTTGGTATCGTATTTGGCATAGAGCCTTGTATAGTATCTTCAGTATTCTTATCTTCAATTTCAGAGGCTAAAGCTAAATAACGGGCTGTTATTGTACTTTGAGGTATAAATTCGTAGTCACAAGATGTAGAGCTAATGAAATCAGCATTTACAACCGCGGGAATAGTCTCACATGACGACAAAACGTTGGAGGTTTTTATATTGTGTAACAACTTCCTTTTACGGCTTTCTGTATTGTCAACAAAGAGGGTGAGTGTAGCCCCTTTTTCTATTTTTACATTGTCACTACTGGTTACTGTAGTCCGGTCTGAGTTATTAAAAATGTATAATCCCGCTTTAACATCGGTATCAGCTACGTCAGATTTCGTTAATTGAACGGCTAAAATTCTGCCCCTGAAAAAGTAATCAAGAAAACCTTCCGACGAACCAACCGAGCGAGCAAATAAATCTTGACCGTTTTGCTTAAGCACGCTCTCATCATCAGGAAAACGAAGGGTATCCCTTCCTTTATGAACATAATCATTACGCATTTTTCCTAGCAGGTGTTCGCTTCTTGTTTCGCTTTTTAAAGAATATGTAAATCGCCCATCACCTGGGTCATTATCCTTAAAATATGCATCAAGCTCTTTTAGTTCTGTTGGCAAGTCGCCAATTTTATTTTTATGTTTTTCATCCCAAAGTTCTATACCTTCTATACGTGGACTAGGTTGATCGTAACCTCTTTGATAATTTCCTATGCTAGTTTCTACTTCTCGATAACAATTAAACCCATCTTTACCATCAAGAAAAGTATCCAATGTGAACGTGTCTGTTTGCTCATCTTCACGCCTTTCATCCGATTCATAAAAGTCGTCGGTTTTCGAATTCAAACAAATCGTATCCATACTAAAAAATGACGTTGAAACATGCTCCGCCTCTTTAATTAAAAAATCTCTATAGCTTGAATATTTTATTGATGCGCTAGATATAACCGCTTGCGTAATATCTTTATCGTTTTCCCCATTAAGATTTCCTTTTTTAAGATTAAAACCGCCACTTTTCCATCGACCAAACCGTTCAAACACATCACCTTGCGCATGGCCGTCGTCTCGAGTATGTGCTGGTGAATGTAAATCTTGCAATAAATGCACAACATGCCCTAAGGCAACAAACAAACTACCGTGCGCTTGGTCTCGCTCTTCTTTCGTTTCTGCGAAAACCCCTTGTCGGTAATATTCAATAGCCGATTTAAGTGAGTATTCATTTGAGCGATTAGCTCCAGAAACAAACTCAGGCCCCAGAACATCAAAGACTGCTCCGTCAATTGCCCAGGTGACCGCATCTGTATTTTTCCCCCACTTTCCTTGGATTAACTTTTTACCTTTCAATTGAGGAGCAAAAAAATGAGAGTTAAATCGCCCATCACCATCATGATCGTCTCTTGGCCAGACAGCATCTTCAAGTACCACGCCGGCTTGTAACATTGATAAATAATCAGTTGAATGGAGTAAAATATTGTAATCTTTGAAAACCTGCTCGCCAAACTGAGCATATTCCATATATGAGGTAAACGCACCATTTTCATTAGGACAACCTATCAGTCCATTGTCTTCCAGCGCAAAATCGTAACCCTTATATCTTGCGCACTCATACTTATTGCTCGCGATATTTAACCCTTCTTTACCTACAAAGTTATGCAGATTAACAGCTCGCTGCCGATCGCTACACCCATTGCTTGTTGGTGTTGTTGCACACATCATTTGCGCTTGATGTGAGTTGACTTCATGACCCCAAACTAAGTTTGGTAGCGATAAAGTTACTCCCACTAGGCCGAATGTTACTTTTTTTAATATTGTCATGATCGTTATCCTACCTGATGAGCCAACGGCTATTTTCTAGTACTACATCTAGCTCTACACGTCTTCGCTCACCATTGACGTCGAATGTTAGAATCCCTAATGCATCCATACCGTATTCTGTTACTTCAACACTTAAGTTATTTTGTAGGTCTTGACTAAATTGAGGAATATTTCGTGAAAATGCTCGTGCGCTAATACTTTTAGAACCTGAAAGCATAAACAAGGTTTTTACATCTTGGCTAATTACTGCTGCAACAAATTGTTTAACTATCGATTCAGCATTAGACGCTAAAGGAATGTCTGGGTCATGATAAATACTTAAACTGTTACTTTTCTTATCAACAATCGCAATGTAACCATCACCAAATGATATAGCTTGTAACGCTCCTTTAATAGGAATGTTGTATGCTGACAATCGATTTAATGGAATTTTTCTTACCGAGCTTTCTTCAGTGGCAAATACGTTTCCATCCGAATAGCTTATTCGGCCAACACCTAATTTTTTGTATAGTTCGACACCATGTTTATCCGTGCCTGTACCATTAAATTGAGAAATAGTACCTCGCTTCAGGTCAGCCACAACAAAATTGGGTGTATTGACAATATTGGTCCCTTCAAAGTCCGCTCCATTCTTGTTATCAAATATTATTCTAGATCTTAAATAGTGACCATCATCACTAAACACTTGTACGCGCTTGTTAGACTGCTCGAGGATATATATTTCATTAGTGACTCCTAACGAGTCGATTGCTACATCAAGTGGTGAAGTGAACTTACCTACATCAGTTCCCTTTTTACCAAACTTAGTTTTGCTTTTATAATTAGACTCTCTTGTATATATCGCTATTTGATTTCTTCCGGTATTAGCGACATAAACATTTCCGTTGAAATCCATGCCAAAACCTTGAGCTTTACGCAAACCATTTAGTTTTATATCAATAATATCTTCAGGTTTACTTCCATCAATTTCGTGAAGCCCTGCAGATGACAAGGCAAATAAATCACCATTGTATTCCTCAATATCAATAACATTATTTAAGACACCTTGATGCAATAACACAGGGGTTGGCCTTACTGTTATGACATCCACCTGCTCTCTAATGCTTGTAACATATAAACCGGATTTAAGTTTAACCATAACCTTAGGTTGGTATACGCCAATTTTTTTATAGTTATGTACAAAGGAGCTTCCCGTTTGCTCAAATTCAAACTTCCCATCTTCATCTATATCCACAAAAACTTGTTCAACATCCAAGTTAGTAGTGACATTATAAGTTACATTTAGGGATTCATAGCCGACACTTTGACTAGCCACTACATGCATGTACGGCTCTTTAGTCGCCTGACTTGTCACAGTTATATCAGCAATTTCAATAGTGCCATCATTTAACTGCTTTTCTATTTTGAATTCATTTACACCTGGCTTTAATGCTCTTGACATAAAAGTATGTACACCAGCACTATAGCTAGCCGTTTCACTACCGTATGTGACCTTTTCATACTGATGTTCTTTGTCATCAATAGTTATTGTTGTACGTCTCAGTCGGGTAGAGGCGCCATCAATCTTTGGAGAGGAAATAGGAAGATCACTTTGATAATCGTCACTTTTAGCAAAGACAATGGCTGGGCTCACATAAGTTTTCACTATTTCAGCGCTATTCTTAGAAGGAACCATTTTTTCAGTTTTTTCTATTGTGTCGAGCTCTTTTTCTGAAGAACTCTCTGAATCATTACTTATTATTTTTTCTATTTTGTCCGTATTTGATTCTTCTTTAGATGCTGTGGAAGCATTGTCAACTTTTTCATTATCTGAGCATGCACTTAGCACTAACGAAGTTACTAAAACGATGGCTATAAAAAATTTAGAGTGCAGCATAGAATTGTTTACTCCTTTAAACAGTTTTTTTAAACGACGGTATTATAAAACAGAGGGTTAAAAACAAAAAAAGCTCGGCAATACCGAGCTTTTACATAGAATAAGATTTAGATGTAAATTTTACATCCTTTAGCTTTAATTGCAGGTTGAGCAGCTTCCTTAGCTGTATAGTAGGCGGTCATTGCTGTTGATTTTGCAGAGTTTGCAGCAGAAGCTGCTGATGAACTCACCACTCCCACTAAACTTGATAGGTTATCAGCAGAATCAACATTTGATTTGTAATCTTTAAATGCTTTGTCAATTTGTTCACACGATAACGTGTTAAAGTCCATATTAGCAAGATTTACAGAGTCTTCACCTGTTGACATGCAACCAGACAAAATTGATACAGAAAAGGCAGCGCCTAATAAAACAGTTTTTTTCATAAATAATATCCATTTAAATTTAAAATAATTGTACGATAATATAATATTCAAATAGTTGGTAATGTCAAAACATTTTGATATAAAAAATAGAAAACGTCCGAATTTTATCTAGCGTCAATTAACTTGGCCGGTTGACACCGAATTTTATTTGCTCTTATTGAGCGCTGTTTTGCGTCGGTAACTTTCGCCTTCGCAATGAATAATCGTTGCGTGATGAACCAAGCGATCGATTGCCGCGACAGTCATCGTTGAGTCATCAAATAGTTCATCCCATTGTTCAAATGATTTGTTTGATGTGATGATCATGCTGTGTCGGCTCATAGCGATGGGCTATCAATTCAAACAGCACACTCGTTTCTTGTTCCGTTTTTCGAACATAACCAACGTCATCAACGATTAATAAGCTGTATTTATCGAGCTTTACAAGCTCATCTTGCAAGCTTAAGTGTCGCTTTGCTTGCTGGAGTTGTTGAACAATCGCTGACGCGGCAACGAACTTAATTTTATGGCCTTGTTCGATAAGGCCATAACCGATGCTACTGGCGAGATGCGTTTTACCAAGACCACTGGCGCCAAATAACAATATATTGCCACCGTGCTTCAACCAATCCGGCTGAGTTATTAAATCAGTAACCAGGGGCTTACTCACCCCATCAACAAGGGTAAAATCGAAGCTACTAAGGTGCTTACCCACTGGCAATTTTGCATCTCTTAAAAGCCGCTGAAGGCGCTTATCATCGCGTGTCGCAAGTTCAATATGACACAGCTCAGACAAGTATTGCTGTGGACTCCATTGCTCTTCTATCGCTTTTTTGCCCAGAGCATTCCACTGTTGAAGCATGGTGCTAAGCTTTAATTGTTTCAGCATTAAAGGTAACGAGGCCGTGAAGTTATCCATGTAGACCTCCCGGTATCATGCTGCTATAAGCGCTCAAGCTGTGTTGCTTTATTGTCATTGTGGGCCTGTTTGATGCAATCACTAAAAATTGCGCTTCACATTCTCGGATGGCCGGTAATTGTCGCTGAGTAATTGATGCTACTACCACTGCCTATTACCGGTTTGACTCTTCTTTTCTTAAATTCATTTAAATGAGGAATGATACCTATCATTTCTGTTATCCATAAATTTGCTCTTATAGCGTTAACCGGATTAGTAATTCGACTGTCTCTGAGAAGAGTTTTGTAGGGTCACTAACATTAGTTAACGTGGTTGTTGACTTGATGAATCAAGGGCGTCTACCTCTAGAAAGTAAACCCCCTTGTTCCGGTCTATAGCGGGTTAATCAGTACTTATTTGGGTCTGATACACATCCATATTATAGTATGAAATAAAATTGGATATCGTTGTTTTAGCCAGCTCAGTTGCGAGGTGGTTTTTTAGCGTGCCGAAGAATGCTAAATAAACTGTCCCTTCTTGAAATAGAATATCGACTTCTTTCTCAAGCTCAGCATATGCACCTGCATAACTAAAGTCTGTGAAGTAATCTATTAACCACTTTCCGTTGTCTTTCATTAAACGGATCTCAACTGGATGAAAGCCTCCACTATTTGGGCTGTATTCTGGATCTCTAAAGTTAAATGTAATTGATGTTAGGTTGTTAGTATCAATATCAATCAGAAGTGAATCTAATTGTCGTACTAAATTATCAGGCACACAGATGCGCCCAATGTTGCTCAGGGAAATTGACATAATGAGTTCTCTTTTTAGTTGCGTTGAAGCTGGTGGAGTGAGTTAAGGGTGTATGAAACGTTGTTATGACTAAAGTTACTTAGTCACCTTATTAGGTGTTGCTAAAGGTTTAAGCTTAGCAATCCGGTCTTGTTGATTAACAATGAGGGGGTTAGCTAAGTGTAGAAATACCTTTTTCTCAGTAGGCTGAATTAATGCAAGCTCCTCATGACGAAGTACTGCTGCAATAAATGATGTATTGTTGGCTGAGCCGCTTTTAAATAGCGCTTTAAATACGGATGAGTTAAATGGCTTATCACCGAGCGTGAGTATTAAGTCGTAAATTTCATCTAACTTTATCCATTCTTTAGAGAATAAGCCGCCATCTGAATTACTTGTCAGCCTGATATAGAGCACATTACTCTTCAAGTCTTTAGCGACCTCATAGCCAATTAAACCTGTTGAGCTAGGCGATAACTTTTTCGCTAACCCTACCAATACCGTTGTATAGTCATCATTTTGAATATTGTCTTGAACGTTATCTTGTACGTCTTTTTTAGAGTGTGTTTTCATAGTTACCTCGAGTTATTAAATTAAGAATGTGATTTGAAAGAACGCGAATAAAAATAGGTTTATCTGCGTCACAGGTTTGGGTTATTAATAGCGTTAACAGCATTGAATAATTGTTCCTTACGGGTTGTTGGATAAACGAGATATAGACCACTCCCATCATCATTAAATACGGTTAAATTGACCCGGTATTCATCAGATAGTGGCTCCTCATATTCGGGGTATTCAAGGGCTTCATGTATAAGCAAAATAAGACGCTTATTAAAGCAGTGCAAAAGGGGGAGGTAGTCATCCAAAGGTTCAATGACAATAATTAAAGTCGATGTGTTTTGCCAAAATGATAGTGCCTCCTTTTCGTTAGTAAATGGTTCATTAATGTGCTCTAACAGCGCTTTATTAGTGAGCTCGTCAAAGCCGATACTTAAACTGGTTGGGTATTCAGTTAGGATTCTCATCATAAAATTCCACAAAAAAAGCCCATCCGATTGGATGGGCTCTATGGTTAGATAGGGTTATTTAAATAAGTGAGCAAGTTGTTCGCTAGTATTTCTCATTGATTCAGAGGTAAGCTTTGCATAACGTTGTGTGCTCACAATTGATGCATGAGAAAGTTGCTCTTGAACAAGACGAAGACTTACCCCAGCACTGACAAGATTTGATGCTACCGAGTGACGCAGTGTATGAAGACATACATCGCTTGGATCAATTTTGGCATTTATTAATAGTTTCTTAAAAGTCTTACGTGCGCTTTTTAAAGGCTTGCCTTCAACCTTACTTGCAAATAAGTAAGGGTTATTACGTTGTAGTGGTATCGCACCAATAAAGCCAAGCAAGGTATCCGTTATATAGACCGTCCTGGGTTTACCATTTTTAGTATGAGGAATATGAATAACACGGTTTTTTATATCCATATCCTTTACTTTAATATTTGATACCTCAGAGCACCGAAGGCCTGTTAGCGCTAATGTAGCAATGTAGCCTGCAATGACCTTATTTGAATAGGCTTTACACTCTTTTAATAAGCGCTTTACTTCAAACTTAGTTAAAAAGCGCGTCCTAGCATTGTTTAACTTATAGAGTTTAATTGGCTTACAGACATCTTCGTCAATAACTCCAGCTTCTAATGCATACCGTGTAATGGCCTTTAATATTAATAGCACTTGATTACAGGTTGCAGGAGCATAGGTTTTTCCATATTTATGCTTAGTATCGGCAAGTTCAATATGTAGCCTTTGCACATCAAGCGTTCTTAATTCACAAAGAAGTGTCGAGCCGAGTTGTGGTTCAATAATACGTTGCCAGCGGTATAAGTCATCTTGCCATGTTCGCTTTCGTTTACGTACAAGGGGTAGGTAATGGTTGACGAAAAAGTCATTCAAAGTCATGTGGGCATGCTCATCCCGTTCAACTTTGGGATTACGACCTTCTAACAATGTGACTCGGTGTTTTTGAGCAATACGCTTAGCATCAGATACCTTTATATCGCCAAATTTACCAAGCGAGATACTGTATTTTCGACTATGAAAGGTGTACCTAAACAGAAATCGACGATTCCCTGTTTTCCCAATAAGGCACTTTAGACCTGTAATATCAGTGTCGCTATACTCAGCTTCAGTTGCACGGGAGTCACGAATATGTGCAGGTAGTGATTGAATGAGCTTATCTGTGAATTTGAATCGTTTGTTCATAATAATTCTCCGGAATATATTCAAAGAATTAATATATGTTTGAAAGTAATAGCTAATTCGGTTTTATCTGTAAATCAAAAGAGCGATAAAGGGGTAGCTGTATTGATTTTATACTGCAGAGCTAGCCCAACAAAGCAGACGAAGGTTCGTAGTGTTTTTTGGTCGACTTAGCTTGTGTAGCTAGGAAAGTTTTGGGATAGTTTTATAGAGCCAGAATGAATGCTTCCCACAAGGATTTAATAAAGCCAATTGAGGCTTGTTGTTTTTTGCAAACATTTTAAATCTTTGGTTCACCCAATTTTTTCTAGGTGGGAGGTGGGTTGTAAGGATGGTTTATCTGAGCAGAATATTTGGTAATAGAGCGCTTGCATTATTGATATTTTGAGAGCAAAAACACTCGATATAATTAATAGAACTTTTTTTTGTGAAAAATTTAAGGAAAATAATGTCAAATACAGCAACTGAGAAAGCAAAAGCTTGGTTTGATGCTAATCCAAAGTACAAAAAAGTATGTATGGTATTGGATATTCATCTATCTCAATTTTATACAGGCTCAACTAAATGGCGAAAAGATGCCACTGTGAAGTTAGTGTTTGGTATGAATCAATCTAAAGGAAGGGTTTCTGTTACACCAAATAAGAATAATGTTCGCATAAGGTTTGCACCATTAAATAGCTCTAAAGTTGTAAATGAAGAATTTATCAATATTGCTCTAGGTGAGCTACCTAGTGATTGCGTAATAAGAGTTAAAGAGGTTGATAATGTTTTTGACTATTACATCCCTATAAATGCTACCGACATTCAACCATGTTTAGCTAATATTGATAAAATCCTTGATAGGTTTGAGTTTGATGGTTTTAGAGCTCCTTCTGCTAAATGCTCGACAGATATTTGGAGCGATAATGCAGACGCTAAAATAATTAGGCGAAAATTATCAGAATTTACCTCCGTTGTTCTTCGTGAACAAGAAATGGAGAGGAGATTTGTTAATTGGCTGAAAGCTTCAAAAGGTATACACGCTCGCTCTCAAGATACAGATGGTTTATTTCGAAGAGATGTTGTTTATACAGAAGATAATAAGTATGTAGTTGCAGAGCTTAAGTACACTAACTCCGTAATTCAAAATATAGAGATGGCCGTTGGTCAGCTTTTAAGATACACACTCCATCCTGATATACAAAAACAAGGTGAAAAGTTGATTGTAGTATCTGGCGGTTTTGAACCAACTGATACAGACTTTGAATTTTTTAAGAATATGGATAAAGTTATAGATTTAGAGTTTGGGTTCATTTACGAATCACCAGAAAATTCAGGTGATTTTATTGAGTTTACTTATGATAAGCTATTTGAATAAGGAGTCGTATTAGTAAGAGGGATTAATATTCACAAAAGCCTGGAACTGGCAAGAACAATCCTTTCCCTCTAAAGCGTTTCTGCTCGTTGCGGGTTAAATATAACTCGCTCATTTGTAAATGTTCTAGCTAGTGGCTATATCCCAGATGTGCATAGCAGTATTGAATCAGTATCTGTATAACAAAATTTAACACGTGTAAGATCTTTAGGACCGGAGGCAGACCTAAAAAAGCTGTATGGTGGAAGTTAATCAGAGGATATTAATGTTTAGTGTTAATGTCAGTTATTAGACGCAATAGTAATGCAAAGTAAGCAAATGTACCTAGTCACTCACAGGGTATGTACCAGAGCGTATTATCGAAGAAAAAAAGTTAAAAGTTCAGATTTAATGGGTATAAATATTTTTGAATTTAATTTACTGAAACGTAAAGGGTTTTAAAGTTCTGGAGGGAAGAAAAAATGGGGCGATTGACGGGGCTTGAACCCGCGACAACCGGAATCACAATCCGGGGCTCTACCAACTGAGCTACAACCGCCACTACACACCTTGTTTGGTGTGGCGCGCATAATACATAAAATAATAAACCTTGTGAAGCCTTAAATTAAAAAAAATTAAATTTAAAAATAAAATCTAAAAATTCACTCTCGTACAGCGAAAGTTCAGTAATGCTTCTTCAAGCTATGCGCGATTAAAAACTATAAACAATTCGCCATATATATAGTATGAATTCATTAATAAATGAGAACAAATTGTAAATTAATGTATAATGCTATCCGGAAAAATACTAATCAAAAACATTTGGAGTAAACATGGATTCAGTACTTAATTGGCTTAATGATAACTCAGGCTTAATTTTACACTATAGTATTCAAGCAGTTGTTGCGCTTATTATCTTTTTAATAGGTAGTAGGGTTGCTAAGTTTTGTTCAAACTTAACAGAAAAGGGCTTTGCGAAAAAACAAGTAGATAAAGCGGTTGGCTCTTTCGTAGCAAGTATTGTGTATACCCTTGTATTTGCACTAACAGTACTAATGGCGCTTTCGCAAATTGGTATTGAAACAACGTCATTCATTGCTATTTTAGGTGCAGCCGGCTTAGCGGTAGGTTTAGCGTTACAAGGTTCACTGTCTAATTTTGCGTCGGGTGTACTAATCATTTTACTTCGTCCGTTTAAATCGGGTGATTTTGTAGAAGCCGGTGGCAAATCTGGTACGGTTAAAAAAATCGAAATATTCTCTACAGAACTTCGCACACCAGATAATAAAGTAATTATTGTGCCAAACTCTCAAATTATGTCAGGTGCGATTACAAACGTATCGCGCGAATCAACTCGCCGTATCGATTTAGTAATTGGTGTTGGTTACGATGCTGATTTACGTCAGGCAAAAGAAGTATTAAAATCAGTACTTGATGCAGAAACACGCTTACTTACAGACCCTGCTTATACCGTAGCTGTTTCTGAACTAGGTGATTCAAGCGTTAACTTTGTTGTGCGTCCTTGGGTTAATGCTGCTGACTACTGGCCTACATATTTTTCATTAATGGAAAATATTAAAATTGCATTAGACGACGCAAATATTTCAATTCCATTTCCGCAAATGGATGTTCATTTACACAAGCAAGACTAATTTTTAGTATTAAATAGGTTATTTTTAATGAAATTAAAGCTTTTATCAGTGTTAGTTGCAGCATCTGCTGCGACTAACGCTTTCGCTGAAGATACAGAGCAAAAAACGTGGGAAGTTACCAGTGAGCTTGGTGCTATTGTTACCAGTGGTAACACTGAAACAACAACGCTTAAAGGTGGTATTAAAGTACAACACAACCTAGAAAGCTGGAACAACGAGTACAAGCTTGACGGAATCTACAAAGAAGATGAAGTTGATGATGCTAACGGTAACAAAGTTACTCAACGTACAAACGAAAAGTACTCAATTTCGGCTCAAGGTAACTACAAATTAAATGAAGAGCATTCTCATTTATTCATTTATGGTTCACACGTTTCAGACTACTTTGGCGCATACCGCAGTGAGTCTGTAATTTCAGCGGGTTATGGCTTACGTTTGTTAAATGAAAAAACAATGTGGTTAAGCGCAGAGATTGGTCCGGGTTACAAATACTTTGAGTACCCAGATGACAGCACTGAAGTAGACGAAAATGGCAATCCACTTGCCGGTGAGTTTGAAGGTGAAGTGATTGCCCTTGGTAAATTAGACTACAATTGGCAAATTTCTGATAATGCACGTTTTACGCAGCTAGTGGCGGTTGAATACGGTGACACGAACACTAAAACACGTTCAGAAACGGCATTGCTTGCTAAAATTAATGGCTCTCTACAAATGAAAGTGGCTTTTAATGTTACCAACAACTCAGACGTTGCTGATGACAAAGAAAGCACAGACACAGAGACGTCATTTACACTAGTTTACAGTTTTTAACCAAAACCATTAAATTAGTGACACTAAAATGACAAAAGGGGCGAAAGTCCCTTTTTTATTTGCCTCAGATTAATGTATTATAGCCACCAATTTTGGTTGTAGACCTAGGGATATACCTACTCGTGAAAGTTTTTACACAATTATTAAGTGCTTTTGTTCTTTTATTTAGCATCAACGCTATGGCTTTTACGCCAACTGCTTCGCAGCTAGAGCAATTTAAAAAACTACCTAAATCACAGCAAGAAGCCTTAGCTAGGCAGTATGGTGTTGACCTTTCTTCAATCACAGGATCAAATCAACCAAGCAATCAAACACAAACCGATCAGCCTACGATTGGCGAACGCGAAGAACCACAGCAAGCAGAACTCAGCGATGACGAGCGCTTTAATCCAAAAAAAGATGAATTAAAACCATTTGGTTATTCACTGTTTGCCGGTGAGCCAACCACTTTTATGCCAAATGAAAGCGCAGCAGTTCCTGATACTTATTTAGTCGGCCCTGGTGATCAGTTAAACATTAACTTTTATGGTAAAGAAAGTGAAAGTTTTGATGTTACAGTCGATCGTGAAGGCAGAATTAGCATTCCTGATTTAACACCAGTCCAAGTAGCAGGCTTAACGTTTGCAGAAGTAAAAGCGCTTATTAATGCTAAGGTAGAGCAAGAAGTTATTGGCGTAAAAGCGTTTGTATCGCTTGGGCAGTTACGCAGTATGCGTATTTTAGTATTAGGTGAGGCTTACAAACCGGGTAGCTATAGTGTTTCGTCTTTAACCACCGTATCGCATGCATTATTTGTCAGTGGTGGTGTATCTGACATTGCTTCTCTTCGTAATATTCAAGTTAAACGCGCTGGTAAAGTGGTTAGTAACTTCGATTTATACGATTTACTGATCAAAGGTGATAGCAGTAAAGATATAGTATTAAAACCTGGGGACGTTGTATTTGTACCTTCTGTTGGTTCACAAGTAACGGTTGAAGGCCTTGTAAAACGCCCGGCTATTTTTGAACTTAAACAAGGTGAAACGGCTAAACAACTTTTAAACATGGCCGGCGGATTAAAACCAGAGGCTTATGCTAAAAACGTGGTTGTTGAGCGTTTTAATAATCAGCGTAAAGAAATACTCTCTGTTGATTTTAGCAAAAGTAACATTAACTATATTCCACAAGATGGCGACCGAGTTCGTTTTAATTCGGTAAGTTCACAATACGAAAACTCAATCAGCCTAATTGGTGCAGTTGCTCGCCCAGGTAACTATCAGTGGTATCAAGGTAAACGCATTTCAGATGTGCTTAAGTCCGTGCGCGGCGATTTACTCCCTCAGGCAGATTTAAGCTACGGTTTATTAATTCGTGAAACAAACATTAATGGTGACATAGAAGCGCACCAATTTGATGTAGCGCAAGCGATTATTAAAAACGCTGACAATAACCTAGCGCTAAAAGCTAATGATAAAATCATTGTATTTAGCCGCTTTGAAGAAAAAGAAATAGAAAAAACAGCGCTTGAAAACATGGCGCTAAGCCAAAAGCAACAAGAGCAACAACTTAAAGCTGAGCAATGGCATAAGTTTAAACAAAAAGAGTTTGAAAAATACATCGGTATAAGTCAAAAAGATGAAACTATTAAAAAAAATCAGCAAGGGCTTACAATTGCTGATTTCTCAAAACGTAAAGCGAATCAACAATCGAAAGAATTAAAAGCAGAAGACTATGCTTTTTTTAGTCGCCATAACTTACTTCTTCCTATTATCGAAAAGTTAAAACAGCAAGCATCAATATCGCAAGCTATGCAACTAGTTGAAATTAACGGTAACGTCACTTACCCGGGTATTTACCCTCTTACAGTGAGTGGCGAAGTAGCCGACTTAGTAACCGCAGCCGGTGGCTTATTAGAATCGGCTTATACTAAACAAGCTGAAATAACGCGCATTGTTTTAGGTGATGCCTCGCAGGTAGAACATGTACGATTTGATCTTGAAAGTGCACTAAAAGGTGAATCACAAAACAATATTACCCTTCGTAGTAAAGACAGCATTAACATTTTCTCGATTCCTAACTGGCAAGAAAATGTAAAGGTAGAGCTAAAAGGCGAACTGAAATTCCCGGGTACCTACACTATTCGCCGAGGCGAAACGCTCACTGATTTACTTAAACGTGCAGGTGGATTTTCTGATTTTGCAGAACAAAACGCAGCAATATTTACCCGTGTTTCTATAAAAGAGCAAGAGCAACAACAGCTTGCTCGTTTATCAACCGAGCTTCGCCGCGATATTGCTTCTAAAAGCTTCCAAAACTCAGTTAGCGGTAACTCTCTTTCATACGATGAGATGGATAAACTACTAAACGATTTAGCTAGTGTTGAAGCGGTAGGACGTTTAGTTATTGATTTACCATTAATAGTAAATAACCAACAAAACTTAGTACTACAAAATGGCGATACGCTTTACGTACCAAGTAAGCGTGATTCTATAAGCATTATTGGTGAAGTTAACTATTCTACATCGCATCTTTATAAAGCTGGTGTAAGTGTTGATGATTACATTGACCTCAGCGGCGGCCTTAAAGAGCGAGCTGCAGAAGACCGCATTTACATTATTAAAGCCAACGGCTCTGTTGAAATTCCAAATACAGGAGGCTGGTTTGCTGCTAATAATGCAAACCAGTTAGAGCCAGGCGATACAATAGTAGTGCCAATGGATACTGGGCACATGGATAAGCTAACACTGTGGAGCACAGCGACGCAGATCCTTTATCAACTAGGTGTAGCGGTTGCTGCGATTGGCAGTCTGTAATTTAATAGTTACCCAGTATTCAATTTCAGTAACTCTAAATAAATGAGATAACTTACTAATGGAAAAAAGTGTGGATTCACAGAATACTCAACAAAGTATGTATGCTGAAGATGAAGGCGTAGATCTTAAAGGTTTCTTCTTAAATATTTGGAAGGGCAAATTAATAATTGCAATGGTAACCATCATTTTTACGGGGTTATCTGTTGCTTTAGCTCTTAGTCTTCCTAATATTTATAAAGCTGAAGCACTCCTTTTTCCTGCGGAAAATGGAAAAGGTGATGGGGGGTTAGCTGCACTAGCAGGTCAATTTGGTGGTCTAGCCAGTATGGCTGGAATTGATTTAGGTGCAGGTTCTTCTGATAAGTCAGCATTAGCAATTGAAGTATTAAAATCTAGAAAATTTACAAGTGAGTTCATTGAGCGCCATAACATTTTACTAGACTTAATGGCTGCCGAAAGCTGGTCATATGAAGTGAATGCTATAGCCTATGATGAGGATATCTATGATACCAAAACAAACTCCTGGGTCAGAGATGTTGAATTTCCATTTAAGCCAAAGCCATCACTACAGGAGGCTTACAAAGAATTTAAAGAGATCGTTTATATAAACTCTTCAAAAGATACCGGCATGATTACAATTTCTGTTGAACATATCTCACCTTATATTGCTCAACAATGGGTTCTGTGGCTTATTGAAGATATTAATAAAGAGATGAAGGAACGAGATGTTGCTGAAGCAATTAAAAGTACTGAATTTTTAAAGCAACAAATCGAAACCACGAAAGTTTCAGATATTAAAACAGTATTATTTCAGCTTATCGAGGAGCAAGCTAAAACAATTATGTTTGCTGAAGTTCGAGATGAGTATGTCTTCAAAACAATTGATCCTGCTTTAGTTCCCGAAGAAAGAGTCAGCCCAAAAAGAGCTCTTATATGCATTGTAGGGGCATTGTTTGGCATTTTAATTGGTATTCTAATTATCTTGGGTAAAAATTATTTTAGAGAACAAGAAAGTGTTTGATAACTTGGCTCTTTTATACAGTTCACTCAATATCATCATTTTTTAAGTTAAGCCTGAAGCGCAGGAATTACTATTATGGAAGCTATATGACTAAAGGTATTATTTTAGCTGGTGGAAGCGGGACTCGCCTTTACCCATTAACGAAGGTCGTGAGTAAACAACTTATGCCCGTCTATGACAAACCGATGGTTTATTATCCGATCGCTACTTTAATGAATGCAGGCATCAAAGATATCCTAGTCATAACAACACCAGTAGAACTAGACCGCTTCAAAGAATTGCTAGGTGATGGTAAAGATTGGGGTATAAATATTGAGTACAAGACTCAACCATCGCCAGATGGTTTAGCTCAGGCATTTTTGCTGGGTGAAGAGTTTATTGGTAGTAGCAATGTTGCATTGATCTTAGGTGATAACCTTTTCTATGGTCATGACCTTGTTAAGTCACTGCAAATAGCTGCTTCTAGAAAGTCTGGAGCAACTGTTTTTGGTTATCATGTAGCAAACCCATGTTCATATGGTGTTGTTGAGTTTGATGAGAGTGGTAAAGCGATTTCTATAGAAGAAAAGCCAGAATCGCCAAAGTCAAACTATGCTGTTCCAGGTTTATATTTCTTTGATAACAAAGTTGTTGGGTACGCGAAGAATGTTGAAGCTTCACCTAGAGGTGAGCTAGAAATAACAGATGTTATCGAACAGTATTTAAACACTAACTCTTTAGATGTTGAAATTATGGGACGCGGAACGGCTTGGTTAGACACTGGTACTCATGACAGCCTGTTGCAAGCAGCACAATTTATCGAAACCATAGAAAAAAGACAGGGATTAAAAGTAAATTGTCCAGAAGAAGTCGCTTTTCGAATGGGGTATATTAATGAGCAACAGCTGCAGCAATTAGCTGCGCCATTAGTCAAAAGTGGTTACGGTGAGTATTTGTTGAGCTTACTTTCAAGGAGGGTCTTCTCATGAATATAATTGACACAGCTATTCCTGATGTAAAAATCTTAGAGCCTAAAGTTTTTGGTGATGAGCGAGGCTTTTTTTTAGAAACGTTTCGTGAAGACTGGTTTCGAGAGCATGTTGCAGATGTAACTTTTGTGCAAGATAATCATAGCAAGTCTGGACAAGGGATTTTAAGAGGTCTGCATTATCAAACGGAGCAAACACAAGGTAAATTAGTGCGTGTGATAGCTGGTGAAGTTTATGATGTAGCCGTTGATGTACGTAAAAATAGCCCAACTTTTGGAAAGCATGTAGGTGTTTTATTGAACAGTGATAATAATAAACAGCTCTGGGTACCAGAAGGTTTTGCACATGGTTTTTATGTAACAACTGAATCTGCTGAATTTGTTTATAAGTGCACAAATTACTACGCACCTGAATTTGAACAAAGCGTCCTCTGGAATGATCCTAGTCTTGCGATTCAATGGCCTCTCGTGAATAGTATGCAGCCATTGCTATCACCCAAAGATGAAGCTGGCTTAATGTTAGCAGATGCTCCTACCTTCTAATCGAGTAATTTATGAGTAAAATAATTTTTGTAACTGGCGGGGCTGGTTTTATTGGTTCTGCATTAGTTCGCTTTTTAATAAATGAAACCGAACATACGGTAGTTAACTTCGATAAGCTTACGTATGCGGGTAATTTAGAGTCATTAGCATGTGTAGAGCAAAATGAAAGATATCATTTTGTGAAAGGCGATATTTGTGATCGTGAGATAGTTAACGCTACGTTTGCCAAATTTCAACCAGACTTTATCATGCATTTAGCTGCGGAAAGCCATGTTGATCGCTCTATTGATGGACCAGGTGAATTTATTCAGACAAATGTTGTTGGAACCTACGAACTACTAGAAGCTGCTAGAACTTACTACGATTCTCTAGGTGATGAAAAGAAAGCAGTATTTCGCTTTCACCACATTTCAACAGACGAAGTATACGGCGACTTAGGGGAAACAGGTCTTTTCACTGAAGAAACGCCTTATGAGCCTAGTTCACCTTATTCTGCATCTAAAGCTGCATCGGATCATCTTGTTCGAGCGTGGAACAGAACTTTTCAACTGCCAGTAGTGCTAACAAACTGCTCAAATAATTATGGCCCATATCATTTTCCCGAAAAATTGATCCCGTTAATTATTCTTAATGCGCTAGAGGGCAAGAAACTTCCAGTATATGGCGATGGCAAGCAAGTAAGAGATTGGTTATTTGTTGAAGACCATGCACTAGCACTTTATAAAGTTGTATCTGAAGGCAAACTTGGCGAAACATACAATATCGGTGGCTTCAATGAAAAACAAAATATTGAAGTAGTCACAACAATTTGTAACCATCTGAATGAGCTAATTACAGATAAGCCTGATGGTTTAGATGATTTTAAAGAGTTAATTACATTTGTACAGGACAGGCCCGGTCATGACTTAAGGTATGCAATCGATGCCTCAAAAATAAATAAAGAGCTTGGATGGCAACCACTTGAAACATTTGAGTCAGGCATTCGAAAAACAGTTAAATGGTATTTAGAAAACTCACAATGGTGTAAAAATGTTCAGTCGGGTAATTATCAACGTGAGAGGCTTGGCAGCGCATGATTTATACAGTTATTGGTGGTAATGGGTTTATCGGTAGTGAGATTGTAAAGCAGCTTAGAGAAGCTGGTGAGCAAGTATATGTACCAGAAAAGCTGGATGAGGGTGTTTTTACTAAAGCATTAGGCACAGTGATTTATGCTGTAGGCCATGGCGACTGCGCTAATAATCCAATTAAAGTACTCGATTCAAACGTCAGCTACTTAGTAAAAATTCTAGAATGTAGCCAGTTTGATAGGTTTATTTATATTTCATCTACGCGTGTTTACATGAATCAGCAAGCAAGTTTTGAAAGTGCTGACCTTACTGTTTGTGCTAAAGATAACAGAGCGCTATTTAACTTAACAAAGCTTACGGCGGAGAATTTAGTCTTAAACCTAGTAGATAAAGCAATCATAGTTAGACCGAGTAACGTTTATGGATTAGCGGTAAATAGCCCTCTATTTCTACCTTCAATAGTTAGAGACTCGATCGCTAAAAATGAAGTAAATATGTATATCCGCGAGGATTATCAAAAAGATTATGTCTCAGTAGTTGATGTGGCTGATGCCATTTACAAGTTAGCTAAAGCTGATATACAAAGTAATGAGATTTTCAATATTGCCTCAGGAAGAAATACTCGAGCGGATACAATTGCAAAGGTAATAACTGATAAAACAGGCTGTAAAGTAAATTGGTTTGAAAGTAACGTCAATGAAGCCTTTTCTGAAGTTGATATTAGCAAACTGCAAAGTGTGGTTGATTTTAATCCTGCCACTATCGAAGACGACCTAGAATCAATGATTAATTCATTTACGGAATTTTACAACAAGTATGAAAGTTTTACTCTTTAGTCCAGATACGTTTGGCTACTACAAAAAAATTATAAATGTGTTGGAGTCAAAAGGCCATTCAGTTAATTGGATTAATCACATTTATGTAAAGAGTAACTTTGATCGAGTAAAATCAAGGTTAATGCCAAGCCTTACAAGTAAGTTAACAGAAAAACATTTCATAAATGAAATTAACTGGCAAGGCGACTATGAATTAATTATTGTCATTAAAGGTGAAGGCCTTTCAGAGTGTTTACTTGATAAAATGAAGCAAGGCTTTAGCAAAGCTAAATTCGTGTATTACTCCTGGGACTCACTGTCTAATGTAAAAGGCGCTAAAGGAAAATTTAAGTATTTTGATGCTATAAAGTCATTCGATAGGATTGATTGCCAGAATATTGAAAACTTTGAGTACTTACCTCTTTTTTACAGCAGAGAATACAGCAGAAAGGTAAGTAGAGTGTCAGAAAATAAGTATTCGGCAGCTTTTGTTGGAACATTGCACTCTAATCGCTTTAGTGATGTATTAGGGATGGCTTCTTTAGTTGAAAAGAATCTTAATAAACCTGCTTACACATTTTTTTACTACCCTAGCAAACCTGTTTTTAAAGTACTTAAAGTTATTAACAAAACATTTCGAAAGATACCAATTGAAGAGGTTTCTTTTGACAAACTCAGTGTTCAAGCTGTTTCTGATGTAATGTGTGATTCTGAGGTTATTATTGATTATGGGCATCCTGATCAAACAGGCTTGACAATGAGAACCATTGAGACCTTAGGAATAAACAAAAAGCTAATTACTAATAATAAACTAGTTATGGAAGAACCTTTTTATAAAACTGAAAATATTTTTGTAATTGGCCAGCAAAACGACCAAGAACTAGCCGATTTTTTAACTTCTCCATATGTTCCAGTTAGTAATGAAGTTTATCAAAGTTACGCCATAGAAAACTGGGTTGAGCGTTTAATCCAATGCTAAAAAAACTCTTTTCTAGTGCATTTCTATTAATGCTTAGTACTTTAATAGCGAAAGGTTTTATATTAATCCTTAATATTTTAATTGCTCGTTACACATCAAAAGATACTTATGGAACTTTTGCGTTTTTGCGAAGTACAATTAACTTATTTGAGACTACATTTAGCTCAGCAGTTAATCCTTTTGCTGTTAAAGAGAGTTCTAAGGAGAACTCTAGTAAAGTTTCAGTGCTTGCATATGGTGTCTTCTATGCATTTACCGCATTAATCATCTCCACCTCATGCTTGTTATTATGGGCTAGTAGTCAATTGATAGGAAGTTTATCTTCCTTTGATTTTTTGACGCTCCAAATAGTTTTGACAGTAGTAATATTAATTTCACTGACTCTGTTAAATGGTTATTCAATCTCTGTGTATATAGGGAAAGGGATTTATAAAGTAATTTTTTTCTCAACAGTAATTAGTATTGTTTTATCAACCGCTGTTATTTTCTATACATATGAAGATATTAATGTAGAAATAGCTTTATTTTATATGCTTATTTATCAGCTTACTGATTTAACAGTTAAAGTATGTAATGCATTGATTAATCACACACATATTATAAAAAACATTGAATACGATGTGCTTTTTCAGAAAACTAAAGGAGTATTAAATACGGTAAAGCCAGTAATTGTTGGTTCTGCAATTAATGCTTTTATCTTTTGGTTTGTAAGGTATGTAACAGCTAATAGTGAGAATGGCTTTGTAGCACTCGCTGAGTTCGATGTTTCATTTCAGATGTTTATGATTTGTTCAATCCTGTTAAATATCATCTGTAATATTGTTTTACGAAATTTAACAAAGCTCCATGAGTCAGGAAGCAATCTAAAGCAACTTCTCAGCTATGCTATGCAATATATGTCGTTGTCATGCCTACTATTCGTTGGTGTTGGCTATTTTCTTTACGATTACTTTTTACTTTTATATGGTGATAAATACACTGCAGATTTATTTTTAGAAGTAACTTTAATCTGTTTATTTTACTCTGTTGCCTTAGCATTCAATAGAGTAATGGTTGTTATGAATAAAACATATCAGCTTTTTTATGTTGCCTTAACTTCTGCGATAGTCATGGGCGCATATATTTTAACAGTAACTGCAAGTGCAGAGAGTTTAGCAATATCATTCAGTGTATATTACCTAACCTCATGTGTTGTTTATTTATATATTTTTAAATATAGGCTTATCAAATGATTGATCGTATTACGAAGCTTTATCAAGACAGCGGCTTACTACTTTTCTGTGTACGAATTCCTTTGCGCTTTCTAAAAGTTTTTTTCGATATCTTAAATACTCTATTTTATAAGGCTGTATGTAAAAAAGTTGGCAAAAATGTTCGTATCGAGTTTGGTGCTAGAATTGAGTCACCTAAGCTTGTAAGCATAGGTGATGGGGTTTTTATTGGAAAAGGAACATTGCTTGTATCAGAGAACAACACAGGTGAATGTATTATAGAGGATAAAGTACATATATGCCGAAATTGCCATCTAGATCACACAGGTGGATTAACTATTGGAAATAATACCTTGTTATCAGAAGGTGTTGTCATTTACAGCCATAGCCATGGCTACGACCCTAAAAGTAAGCCAGTTAGCATCAAAAAGGAAATTGCAGCAAATTGCTGGTTAGGTACACGTGCAATTTTATTAGAAACCGCTGAAAGTATTGCTGCAAAGACGATTATTGCGAGTGCTGCGGTTGTATCTAAGTCTATTACAGAAAAACAATGTATCTTTGGTGGTGTACCTGCAAAAAGAATAAAACAGTACAATGATTGATGCATTTATAACCTTTTACTTTATTATTCTATTGCTGTTACTTCTTTACTTAAAAAAGGGTAAGAAAGATTTTTTTCATGTTATTCCCTTTTTTATTTTGTTTTCTATGGCTGAGGTGCCATATCTATACTTTATCGCTCATAATCCGCAAGAACTTCACCCGAAAGTTATCTATTACTTAGATGACTTTAGTTTTGCTTTTTTTCAGCATGTTATGTACAAGCTAATATTTGCAATAGTTTGCATTTTTACCATGGCTTTCTTTGAGCCTAAGGGAAAACTTTTTGGCGTATCTAGTGTTGGCGTAGGTATGAAGGTTGTAAAATTTAAATATGCGAGCTATTTCTTTATTGCCCTCACGATACTAATGTTTGCTTTGTTCCTTCATAAAGTAGGCGGTTTCTTCTTTCTGATAAGTAATATGGATAATAAAACCTTGGTAGTTCAAGGTACTGCAATGTATAGGAATATATTTTTTATATCCGCGATGCTGTCTATAGGCTACTACATAACTTACTTGTCATTGAAAAAAATTAAGCTTAAAAATTACCTTTTTCTATTTTTTATATCAGTGTTTTTCTTTGCCATGCTCGCATCTTACGGCGAAAGAAAAAATCCACTACTACTTTTAGTTTTCTTAATTCTAATGTGGAATTATAAAATTAAAAACGTAAATGTTTTTTCTGTTAAAAACCTACTCTTATTATTCTTTTTAGTTTTCTTTGCTTCTCTTGCACCTATTTTAAGGGTTGATGGAGCATTAGATTACTATATGTCAGATCCAGGCTCATTAATACCTGACGCCCTGCCATATATGGGCGAGTTATTTAAGCGATTCAGTGATATTGATATCTCGCTATTCATTTTTCCATATTTTGACTCTATTAATAAGCTTTGGTTTGGTAGTACGTTTATAGACTTCTTTACTGGGTTTATTCCAAGCTCATTTTATGAGGCTAAACCACCACTAGATGAAGGTGTTTATATCTATAATTTCGCTCAAGGGAATAATATTGCAATTAACTCACCATTTAAGTACATGATCCCTGTCGGTTGGCCTCTAAGCCGTGTAACTGCAGGTTATGTTCACTTTGGGCCTGTTGGAGTTATTTTGTATGCAATTTTGACAGGCATGGTTTTAAAATATTTCTATCAGGTAATGATCAGCTCAAAGTTTGCACCTTTATGGGTTTCTTTTTATGCCTTCATGATGTTGACAGGGTTTGGTATTTCAAACGCTTTTATTTTTAACACATTAACCATATTCGTTTTATTGATGTTATTCACTTTGTTTATTTACTTATTTGAGGGCAAGAAGAATGTATCTCGTTAACTTTTCAAATCAGATTGCTGCAGGCCCCAAAAATATTGCTAATAACTTTATTCGCAATGCACTTCAAAGTGGTGAGAAGTTCGTATTTATTGTTCCAAACTTGCCAGAGTTTCTAACATATTCAGAGACAGAAAATTGCAAATTTGTAGTTGTTGATGTGGTACCAGGCAGTATTAAAGCCTTATTGAATGTGTTTAAAGTCAACTTTTCACTGATGAATTCGTTAGTAAACAAATATGAGCCTAAAGCAATTCTTGCTTTCGGTAATTTTTTGTTCGGTATTAAAAGTAATCATAAAAAAGTAGTCTTACTTCATCACCCATACATCGTCGATGACCGTTTATATGGTAGTTTGAGTGGAGTTGCAAAAATAGCTGAGAAAATAAAACGTTACCTTTTTGGTAAAACAGTTAACGCTGTTGACACAGTTGTTGTTCAAAGTAGCTACATGCAAAAGTTGCTAAATGAAAAAGTAACAATTGATTCTGAAATTATTTTTAATCCAATTAGCGACAACTTCAAAAGAGAGAGCATTGTAAGCCTTCAAACTAAGCAGGAGTTGCCCAAAGTAAAAGAGCTACTTTATGTTAGTCGCTTTTATGCACATAAAAATCATGCATTTTTATTGAAACTTGCTACTGCAATAAAAGAAAAGGCATTGCCTGTCGTTATTAATATTACGGTTGATGAATCAATACCTGAAGCGGCAGAGTTTATAGCGGCTATAAAAGAGCAACATCTACCGATCAATAACTTAGGGGAGTTACCTCAGGCAGATCTCAAACAGTATTATCAAGACTTTGCATTTGCGGCTATTTTCCCTTCAAAATCTGAAACTTTTGGTAATCCACTAATAGAGGCTATGTTTTACGATCTGCCTGTTATTGCCCCAGACCTTGATTATGCTCATTCAGTTTTAGATCAAGCTGGCGTGATTTATAAAGAAGATGATGTGCATGACTGCTTAAAACAAATTAGTAAGCTATTTGATGTTGAAACATATAACGATATTCGCTTAGCTTCACACACTAGGGCGCAATTATTTCCTGACTCAGCTTTATGGTTTGAAACTTACATGGCCCTTTTAAGGTAGCACATAAATGAAATATGTTTATAAAAGCAATAATCTAGACTTTTTAAGGTTAGTATTGGCTACGGCGGTAGTGTTTTTGCATTTAGCTTTTTTAGCTAAAACACCACTGACGGAGTCAGTTAGTGAGTCATTACATTGGCTATCAGGTAGTGCAGTGTCTACATTCTTTATCGTTAGTGGCTTTCTGATTTATATGAGCTACGACAGAAAAAAAACCATAATTAATTATTTTTGGGGGCGTTTACTTCGTCTTTATCCTGCTTACATTTTGTTAATTTTGTTTTCTAGCTGTTTATATCTTCTTGTCGGAGACGGGAGTTCGGTTGGGAGCTATACGTCTGAAATTAAGTACTTTGTAGCAAATGGAATTTTTTTGAATTTTTTAGCACCTACTATTGATGGTGTATTTTCAACGCATCCAGAGCCCTTTATTAATGGCTCATTGTGGACTTTAAAAATAGAAGTTATGTTTTACTGCATGGTACCTATTTTTTACATGCTCTTAGAACGCAAATATAGTTATTTATACATGTTGGCAATCTATGTACTATCTTTTATTTATAAAGATTTCATCTTATTTCATAAAGATACAATCCCAATGGCTGAAACACTGGCATCTCAGCTGCCAGGGCAAATGATGTATTTTATTGCAGGTATATTTTGCTTTAAATACTTTGATATTTTGAAAAGACAGTTTTCAGCATTGTTAATTGCATCAGTTATTTTGATGTGGTTGAATTTATATTACTTACAACCATTTGTAATTGCTGTTTTCATTACATTGGTATTTATTTCATTACCTAATGTGCTTTCATTTAAAAAGTTGGGCGATATTTCATATGGCGTATATATCTTTCATTTTCCGATAATTCAGTTGTTTATAGCAAACGGTTTTGAGTTTAATACGGTTTCATCTTACTTTGTGCTATTTACGACTATTTTTGTTGTCTCTACAGCTTCGTGGAAACTAGTTGAAGCACCTAGTTTAAGACTTAAAAATAGATTCTTTTAGGAGTTAATATGGGAGTCTTAATTACGGGTGGAAATGGCTTTATTGGTAAAAAGCTTGTTGATTATCTATCAAAGGATTTTTCGATATCGATAACACAAAGAGCTGGCGAAGTGATTCCTCAAGCTGCAGTGAAATCTGTAGTAACAGGTGACTTATCTGGGTTTTTAGAGTGGGATAGTGCGGTTAAAGGATGCTCTCAAGTTGTTCATTTAGCATCGTTTGCCCATAAACATGCTTCAACTATTCAAGAGCTTGAGCAAACAAATATTGGAGCCCTAAAAGACTTATTAGTAGCATGTAAAAATAATAATATAAAAAAGTTTATTTACTTTAGTACAGCGTATGTTCATGGTAAATGCGCTGACTTAGATGTTAATGAAAACTCTTCGTTAATTAAAGGAGTACCACAACTTCAAACGAGGATCATCGCAGAAAATTTAGTAAAAACTTTTTGTTCCGATTCAGGTATTGATTACATTATAATTCGCCCCGCACTTATTTTAAGCTATGATGCACCAGGAAATATAAGAACCTTAGCTAGATTAGTCTCTAAAGTTCACGTTTTTCCTTTCAAAGCAATAAAAAACCAGCGTTCATACTTATCAGTAGATAAACTACTTAGTTTCATCAAGTTTTGCTTAATGAGCGACAAAGCAAATGGTGAAATCTACCTATTAGCTGATGAAAAAGCTCTATCACTCCAACAAGTATTGAATTATCTTGCAGGTAAAGAAAAAGTAAATATTAAGCACTTTTACTTTCCTGAAATATTGCTTCGTTTGGGGTTAAGAGTTCTAGGCCAAAAAGAACGTGAAAATGTATTGCTTGATAACTTTGTTGTCGACTCATCGAAAGCAAACAAACTTTTAACAGAAATAGATTTGGGTAGATATTAATGTTACGTATTTTAGATTTTTTTATCGCATTGTTTGGATTAGTATTTGCTCTTCCATTTTTTATTATACTTTTTATCATTGGCCTATTTGATACTGGCTCGCCGCTTTTTATGCAAGAGCGTGTTGGTCGTAATAAAAAACCTTTCACTTTAGTTAAATTTAGAACAATGACAGTAGATACAGCATCGGTTGCAAGCCATTTAGCAAGCACTGCATCTATTACACCGTTTGGTGGTTTTTTACGTAAAACAAAATTAGATGAGCTGCCACAGCTTTGGAATGTACTTAAAGGTGAAATGAGTTTAGTTGGACCACGCCCTGGACTATTTAATCAACAAGAACTTACTCAGGCTCGTGAGGCTAAAAATATATACAATGTGCGTCCTGGCATTACTGGCTTAGCACAAGTGAACGAAATAGATATGTCTACTCCAGAGTTGTTAGCTGAAACCGATGCAAAAATGATTTCCACATTAAGTCTTAAACATTACTTTATTTATATACTGAAAACGGTCACAGGAAGTGGTAGTGGAGATAGAGTAAAATAGCCAAATTACATACACAAATTTACAAAAAATAACTAAATACATAAAGACTATATTATCTTTTGCATATAGTCTTTAACTATTAAGTGCAATGGTTGTTCATCTTGTAGTAAAATTGTAATTAATAGAATAGTAGTATCACTGCTAGCTTCAGGGAAATGTATAGTGTTTTTAAAATTCTTAGTTAACTTACCTCGCCCACAAAAAAGAGTGTTATCACTTGTTATAGATAGCATTTTTATCATTGTTGCTTTTTGGCTTGCCTTTTTACTTAGGCTTGATAGCGCCGCTGTATTAAAAAATACACACACTTGGGGGCTTTTGGCAATATTACTTCCGTTGAGCTTATTGAGTTTTGTAAAACTAGGTCTGTACCGAGCTGTTTTACGCTACATGAATACGCAAGCGGTATGGGCTATCGTTGCTGGTGTTGTGCTTTCTACTGCATTTTTAACTGTATTATCCTTTTTTTTGAGCGCCCCTGTTCCCCGGACTGTGCCGATTATATATGCTAGTTTCTGTATTTTATTTGTAGGCGGAGCAAGACTCACTGCTCGCGCGGTTGTTGGACAGATATCCATGCGTCGTAAAGAAGGAGTTATAATATATGGAGCGGGTTCAGCAGGCCGTCAATTAGCTATAGCACTGGCTAGCGGACCAGAGTACTCACCAGTTGCGTTTATAGATGATGACCCTAAAAAACACTTATCACTAATACAAGGTGTGTGCGTGTATTCACCTACACAGATAGCTGAAGTTGCCGAGCAAAAATCTGTTAACAAAATTTTACTTGCTCTACCAAGCACCTCTCGAAGTCGTCGAAAAGAAGTCCTTAACTCGATCGAAAAGTACAAGTTACAAGTTATGACCATACCGGGCATGGCCGATATAGTGTCGGGCACTACAAGCGTTGATGCAATTAAGGATGTAGAAATTGATGACCTACTCGGAAGAGAGTCAGTTAAGCCAAGACAAGATTTAATGTCATCAAATATTACTAATAAAGCCGTAATGGTTACTGGTGCCGGTGGCTCAATAGGGTCAGAGCTGTGTAGGCAAATAGTAAAAAATAACCCAACAAAAATTGTTTTATTTGAGCTTTCTGAGTTTGCTTTATACGCTATTGAAAAAGAGCTTTCAGAATATTGCGTTGCCAACAACCTAAATATTGAAGTGTTACCTATACTTGGCTCTATACAAAATAAAAAATTAGTTGAATCTACATTTTCAACTTTTAGTATTCAAACTGTTTACCATGCCGCAGCTTATAAACATGTTCCACTGGTAGAACATAACGTAGTTGAAGGTGTTCGCAACAATGTTTTCGGAACCTATAACGTAGCAACCGCAGCCATTTTTACCAATGTAGAAACATTTGTTTTAGTGTCTACCGATAAGGCTGTTCGCCCAACAAATATAATGGGAACAACTAAGCGTATGGCCGAACTTGTTTTGCAAGGCCTTTCAGAGGTGCAAGACACCACGCGCTTTACCATGGTTAGATTTGGTAACGTTTTAGGATCATCGGGTTCGGTTGTGCCGCTTTTTAGAAAACAAATAAAATCAGGTGGCCCAATAACATTAACCCATCAAGACATAACGCGATACTTTATGACCATACCAGAGGCCGCACAGCTTGTTATCCAAGCCGGTGCAATGGGTGTCGGTGGCGATGTGTTTGTGCTTGATATGGGGGAGCCTGTAAAAATTAAAGACTTAGCAACAAAAATGGTGCACTTGTCAGGGCTTGAAGTTAAGCATGAAAAACGACCAAATGGCGATATAGAAATTAAATGTACTGGTTTGCGCCCAGGTGAAAAGTTATACGAAGAGTTGTTAATTGGCGATAATGTTACTGGTACTGATCATCCTAGAATACTAAGCGCCCACGAAATAAAAATGCCATGGGCTGAATTAGATACCTTTTTAGCTAACCTCAAAATTGCATGTGATGAGTCTGACCATCCTCAAATTCGTAAATTACTTTTACAGGCGCCCACAGCTTTTTCTCCTACAGATGGTATTTGCGACCTTAACTGGCAAGAAAAACAAGCTAGCCAATCAAATGTTACCGTTTTGCCTAATATAAGTAGTTCTTGAGTGGCTTTTTCGGTAAATGATTGTAGGTGTTTTAGGTCTTAGCAATTCGCGTGAACAAGCTTCACGCCTACAAAGGTATCCCAAGCCACTAGTATTGAGGTATAACGCCACGTAGGAGCCTTGCTTGCTGGCGCGTTAAAGCTAATTTCCTATCTCAACTTTAACGCTTTCCCCCAAAATCTCTTTATACTTATTTGCCAATGCAACTTTTGCATCATCGTCGCCATGCACAATTTTTATATGGCTTGGCTTTTTATGCATACCCGTTACAAACTTAATTAACCCGTTTTGATCGGCATGCGCACTGTAGCCGCTAATGGTGTGTACTTTGGCATTAATGGTTATGCGTGCATTGTTTATAAAAACGTAACCATTACGTGGGCCATATTGTTGAATGTCGCGGCCTAGCGTACCTCGCCCTTGGTAGCCTACAAATAAAACATCGGTGGTTGCATCAGTTAAAAATCGCTCTAGGTAATTAACTATTCGCCCACCGGTACACATACCGCTGGCGGCTAAAATAATGGCAGGCGTTTGGCGCGTACTTAAGTAATTAATAATGGCTATATGCTCTTTGTGCGTATCAACCGTGGTTAGGTTTTTAAAATCAAGTGGGTGCCGGCCTTTGGCTACTTTTTGCTTTGCTTCGTTATCCCATAAATGCTTAAACTTTTTATATTGGTCAGTAAAGTTTGCCGCCATGGGGGAGTCGAGTATGATGTGAATATCTCGCCACTTTGAATGCTTGCCAGAGCTATGTATAAGTTGTTCTAATTCGTAAAGTAGCTCTTGGGTTCGGCCAATACTAAACGCAGGCACTAATACTACTCCATTATCGGCAACCGCACGCTCTATTACATTTTTAAGTGTTTGGGTACGTTCTTTTCGGCCTTGATGATTTTTATCACCATAGGTAGATTCAATCACTAAAGTGTCGGCCTTATAAGGTGCTTTGGGCGAGGGAAGTAAGGGCGTGTAGGGGGCACCTAAGTCACCCGAAAATACAACGCGATGAGTACCATTTGGTTTAGTGCCTTGCTTATGATTTTTAATATCAATTTCAACATAGGCCGAACCTAAAATGTGCCCAGCTCGCTGAAATCGGGCTTTCGCTTTTTGCTGTCCATTGCATGGCAAGTCAAACCACGTTTTAAAATCTACAGGTACAATACGGCGCTTTAGTAGGTTTAAGCAGGCACTTATAATTTTAGGGTCGCGCGTAACGCCCACTTTTAGTGCGTCTTCTATTACTAGAGGCAATAAACTTGCTGAAGCTTGCGAGGTAAATATGGGCCCTTTAAAACCCGCGGCAAACAAATAGGGAATTCGGCCCACATGATCAATATGGCAATGCGTAACAATGAGCGCGGTAACGTGGCTAATATCAAACTCTATTGATAAATCGTCTTTAGAGTCTTCGCCTTGAAACAACCCACAATCAATAAGTACGCTTGATTGATCATCAATTAAAAGCTCATGGCATGAGCCTGTAACACCATTAACCGCGCCGTGGTGAAGTATGTTCATATACATTTACTCTAAAAAAACTTGTTAATTACCTAAGGTAGATAACATTTTTGTAATTTGCAAAATATAAAATTAATGCACTGTTTGAGTGAAAAGTGAACGGTGCCAATGTGGTAGTTTTAAATTTCAACTTTGGTTAAGTAATTGTTACGTAAACAATAACAATGTACTTGGGTTATGTAAGTAACCAATAACTTATCAAGCATATTTACATAGGCATTATAGGCTGGCTATAATGACGCTCGATTTAGTTTAATCTTGTGTTTATTGCAATATAGTAAGTAGTAAGGTTGCCATGGATAGTTGGTATTTAGTAACGTGTAAGCCGCGCCAAGAAGAGCGGGCAAAAGCCAACTTGAATAATCAAGGAATTGAAGCTTTTTACCCCATATTAACCACTGAAAAGCTGGTTAAAGGTCGTCGTACCGTCAAACAAGTTCCTTTATTTCCAAATTACTTATTTGTTTGCCTAAACTCAAAAAATGGGTGCTTTGCTGCAGTAAAAAATACCCGTGGTATAGGTGGCTTTGTAACATATGGCGCTAATTACCAGCTTGTACCGCTAGCAATAATTGAACATTTAAATAATCACAACTTAAATACTGTTGAATCGCAATTACCTAAACAGGGCGATGCAGTAAGTGTAAATAATAATTCGTTTAAAAATATAGACGCAATATACAAAGAGCCCGACGGCGACCTGCGCAGTATTTTGTTAATTAACTTGCTAAATAAGCAGGTAGAAATGAGCGTAGATAATACAGATATTGAATTTGGTTAAGGGTTTTGTAGGCGTGTAGCCTACTAGCACGTTGTTTATAAAAATAGGTAATTTATCAGTAAGTAGGAACTGCAACCTAGGGGCGGAAGCGTGCCCGAAGGGCTATATAAGCAAAAAGTTTTGCTTTCAAGCTGGAGCGAGACAGTACTGCGCTTTAAAGTTCTCCAAGGTAACGATTTAATACAATAAAAAGCACATTAACTTGATTTAATTGCTTGGCAGCTACTCATTCAGTTATCACTTGCATCTTTTTGTGCAATTTATAAGTAAGTTATTCACAAAGAGGTTAAGAGGGCGCTGCGCTTTAGAGCTCTTCTAAGTAACGATTTAATTTAATAACAAGAATATTAACCTTATTTAAGTGCTTGGCAGTTACTCATTTAGTTCTCATTCGCTCCTCTTTGTGCAATTTACAGGTAAGTTATTTGTTAAAATAACCATACAGCTACTAATCAGGAGTTATTTAACTTTTTACTATTAAACTTTTAATATAAAAGCGCAAAAAAGTTAAAATATCACAAAATAAACCAGCCCTATTTGCTACCTATATTTTATAAAACATTGAGTAAGCTTAAATACTTATTTAAAAGAAAGCAGTAATTCAAAAGCGCGTTTCGGCTTGCGCGAATAGCCCTCTCATGCTTTAATTACCGCACAAAAATACAAGTACTCACCAAGGTTGGTGAGGAACAAAATATTTAAAATAATTTTGGGATTCTACAATGGCGTTAAGCTGTAAATCACTCATCACCTCACTCGCATTACTATCAGTTACCGGTTGCACCATAGTACCAGGCAGCCATTTTGAAGGCATAGAATCTGGCGAGCAAACACAAAACCTTGAGCAAGATCTCGAAAAAGTAAATATTCAAATTATCGACTCGTCGTTAATTAAACAACAAAAGCAAGCACGTGCATCTGCAAAGCCAATATCTAACACCGCAGGTGTAAACGTAAGCAATTACGAATACAAACTAGGTGTAGGTGATGTACTCACCATAGGCGTATGGGATCACCCAGAGCTAACAATACCCGCAGCAGTACAGCGTACAGCTGAGTTTGACGGCTTCCGCGTACAAAAAGACGGCACCATTACTTATGCTTACGCGCCAGATATTCCTGCAGCAGGACGAACCATCAGTGAAGTACGCGAAGACCTAGTTAAACGCCTAAGCCGCGTAATTGAAGACCCACAAGTAGACATAAAAGTAGTGGGTTTTAGAAGCCAAAAAGCCTACGTAACCGGTGAAGTAAACAAACCTGGCGTATACCCAGTTACCGAAATACCACTTACCCTAATAGACGCGCTAAACCAAGCGGGTGGCTTAACCGAAGCCGCCGATTGGCGCACAGTAACATTTACTCGTGGTAACAAAACAGAAACCATACAGCTCGACAGCTTTTATTCACACGGTGATATTTCGCAAAACCGTTTACTGCAACATGGCGACATAATTCATGTGACGCGTAACGACGCACAAAAAGTATTTGTACTGGGCGATGTAAAACGTGCAGGCTCTATTGTATTAAACCGATACGGCTTAAACCTAGCCGAAGCGCTAAGCGACACTGGCGGCCTAAACGAAACCACAGCCGACGCTAACGGCGTGTTTGTACTGCGTAAAAGTAACGTAGAGCAAACAGGTGTTATTGCAAACGTATACCAGCTGCATGCTAAAAATATTACCGCAATGGTATTAGCCGAGCAGTTTGAACTGCAACCTCACGACATTGTATACGTAACATCGGCACCATTGGCTCGTTGGAACCGCGTAATAAGCTTATTACTACCGTCGGTAGCAACCGTTGATAACCTAAACGACATTAATAATTAAGGCGCTTAACAATGTTCGATTCTGTATTAGTTGTATGTGCCGGTAATATTTGCCGCAGCCCTACTGGCGAATATGTATTAAAGCAAAAGCTTGAAGGTAAAAATATTAAAGTGTCGTCGGCTGGGTTAACCGCACTTGAAGGCAAACCTGCCGATGCAAAAGCAAAACAAATTGCGCAAGCACATGGTGTAAACATGGACGAGCACCAAGGCAGGCAGTTGTCGTCTGCGCTTGTTGCGCAAAATAGCGTAATACTGGTTATGGAAGAACGCCATTTAAACGATGTTCATGTACGCTACCCCGAGGCACGCGGTAAAACATTTTTACTCGGTAAGTGGATTAACAACGCCGAAATACCCGACCCCTACCGCCAAAGTACCGAAGCATTTGAACACGTTTACACATTAATCGATAGCGCCTGCAGCGCTTGGCAAAAGTATTTATAAGGAATGGCTAATTTAATGAATACCCAGCCTGAAAGTAAAAATAAAAACACCGCACAACCCACGCAAGAAATCGATTTAATGGCACTACTAGGTGCATTACTCGACCGCAAATACTTTATAGCAGGCATAACGGCGCTGTTTATGTTTATAGGTGTGGTTTATGCGGTATTAAGCACGCCAGTTTACCAAGCCACCGCCATGATACAAGTTGAAGACGGCAGTGCATCAGTCCCTGGGTTTGACGACATGGCTGGCATGTTTGAAAGCACATCGGCCGCGGTAACCGAAATAGAACTACTTAAATCACGCAGTGTAATTGGTGAGGCTGTAGACTCATTAAAACTTGACATTGTAGTCGAGCCAAAACTATTCCCGTTTATTGGTAACCGTGCATACCGTAAGTTTACCCCAATGGAAGAGGGCGACCTAGCCAACCCAAGTTTTGGTGCAAGCAGCTATGCATGGGGCGGCGAAAGTATAAACATATTTAGGTTTGACGTACCTCGCACTGCAGTAAACCAAGAGTTTGTACTTGTAACACAAGAAGGTAATGGTGTTGCGCTTTTAAATGATGATGGCGACCAAATACTAGCAGGTAAAGTAGGTTCGGAGCTTACTAATGGTAAGTTTAACCTAACAGTTCGCGAGCTTAATGCACACCCAGGTACTGAGTTTATAATTACCCGTAAAGACCGTTTAAATACAATACTCGATTTGCAAGCAGCTATTGGCGCAAGCGAAAAAGGTAAAGACTCAGGCATTATTAATTTAAGCTTACAAAGCACTAAACCAAGCTACGCCGAAAAAGTACTTGATAAAGTAGCGGCTATTTACGTACGCCGTAATGTAGAGCGCAACAGTGCAGAAGCGCAAAAGTCACTCGAGTTTTTAGAAGTACAATTACCTGAAATTAAAAAACAGCTAGAATACGCCGAACAACGCTTTAACGACTACCAAATAAAACGCCAGTCTATAAATATAACACTTGAGACTCAAGGCGTGCTTGAGCAAGTAGTCAAGCTTGAAACCAAACTACAAGAGCTAAACTTAAAACGCCTAGAGCTTGGCCGTAAATTTAAAAAAGACCACCCAGCATACCAAGGTATAATTGAGCAAATTCAAGCGGTAGAAAGCCAAAAGAATGAACTCATTGGAGAAGTGGGTAACCTACCAGAAACCCAACAAGAGCTACTACGTTTAAAGCGCGATGTTGAGGTAAGCAACCAAATTTATACCTTGCTTTTAAGTAAAACCCAAGAGCTTGACATAGTGCGTGCTGGTACCGTAGGTAATGTGCGTGTAATAGACTACGCCGAGGTAAATACAAGTAAGCCGGTAAAACCTAAAAAGGCATTAATAGTAATAATGGCAACCATGCTAGGTGGCATGCTTGCAGTGGCTATTGTACTTATACAAAAAGCCATGCATAAAGGGGTTGAAGACCCAAGCGAGATTGAAGGCCTAGGCATACCGGTATACGCAAGTGTACCCCACTCAGACTACCAAGATAAACTAACCGGCTTTACTGCCCGTAAAAATAAGGTAGGTAAGGCAAAAAGCCTACTGGCGCTTGATAACCCAGCCGACCTTTCTATAGAGGCGCTGCGTAGCTTACGTACTAGTTTACACTTTGCGATGATGGAAGCTAAAAACAATATTATTGCTATATCGGGCCCAAGCCCGGGTGTAGGTAAATCGTTTATATCGGTTAACTTAGCGGCAGTATTAGCACAAAGTGGTAAAAAAGTACTTATTATTGATGCCGATATGCGCAAAGGCTACCTACAAACCCAATTTGGCTTAAAGTGGGACGATGGCCTTAGTGATTACCTGTCGGGCCGTTTAAACTTAGCACAAATAACCAAACCAACTAAAGTTGAAGGCTTAAATGTAATTACCCGCGGGCAAATACCACCTAACCCTTCAGAGCTATTAATGCACAGCAACTTTAGCAAGCTGGTTGAAGAGGTAAGCGCAGCATACGACATAGTAATTATAGATACACCACCAATACTTGCAGTAACCGACCCAGCTATAGTCAGTGCGCACACAGGCACTACGTTATTGGTAGCGCGTTTTGGGCAAAACCACTTGCGTGAAATAGACCTAACCCGTAACCGTTTTGAACAAAATGGCATAGACGTAAAGGGCTTAGTATTCAACGGTGTAGTTAAAAAAGCCAGTAATGCATATGGGTACTATGGTTATTACAACTACGAATATAAATCAGATAAATAAAAAGAGCAGTACATGAACCTGAAAGTAGGTACACCCGATATGAATGAAGAGCCTATAAGTAATAAAGAACAGCTAGAATCGATATTCATAACTGAAAGCTATCTAGCGTCAATTAACTTGGCCGGTTCCGCGTCAATTATCTTGGCCGGTTGATACCGAATTTTATTTACTCTTATTGAGCGCTGTTTTGCGTCGGTAGCTGTCACCTTCACAATGAATAATCGTGGCATGATGAACCAAACGATCGATTGCCGCGACTGTCATCGTTGAATCTTCAAATAGTTCATCCCATTGCTCAAATGATTTGTTTGATGTGATGATCATGCTGTGTCGCTCATAGCGATGGGCTATCAATTCAAACAGCACGCTCGTTTCCTGTTCAGTTTTTCGAACGTAACCAACGTCATCAACGATTAATAAGCTGTATTTATCGAGCTTTACAAGTTCGTCTTGCAAGCGTAAATGTCGCTTTGCTTGCTGGAGTTGTTGAACAATCGCTGACGCGGCAACGAACTTAACTTTATGGCCCTGCTCGATAAGGCCATAACCGATGCTACTGGCGATATGCGTTTTACCAAGACCACTGGCGCCAAATAACAATATATTGCCACCGTGCTTCAACCAATCCGGCTGATTTATTAAATCAGCAACAAGGGGCTTACTAACCCCATCAACAAGGGTAAAGTCGAAGCTGCTAAGGTGTTTACCCATTGGCAATTTTGCATCTTTTAAAAGCCGCTGAAGGCGTTTGTCATCGCGTGTCGCAAGTTCAACATGGCACAGCTCAGACAAGTATTGCTGCGGGCTCCATTGTTCTTCCATCGCTTTTTTTCCCAGGGTATTCCACTGTTGAAGCATGGTGCTAAGCTTTAATTGTTTCAGCATTAAAGGTAACGAGGCCGTGAAGTTATCCATGTAGACCTCCCGGTATCATGCTGCTATAAGCGCTCAAGCTGTGTTGCTTTATTTTTATTGTGGGTATGTTTGATGCAATCACTAAAAATTGCGCTTCACATTCTCGGATGGCCGGTAATTGTCGCTGAGTAATTGACACTGCTACAAATCGTCCTAATTGACGTTCACACCCACTTTGTTTTGCTAAATGGAGCAGTTTTACCATGTAATAGCTCGCTTCATCCGCTAAAAGATGAGTATTAACGTATTCCCAAATAGCTTTGTAATTGTCGCTTGGGAGTAAGTCGTCACGTAGTTGTGAGTAGCGAAATGCCAATGGTTTTTTAACCAATGCGTCAATAACATGCAAGTAACTAATATTGCGTGCACGGCACCCTTTAGAAGCATAGACACGCGCTAACGTTTGAACTAAATCGCTGCCATAGCGCAGCTCTAAGCGGTTGTCATATAAACGAACAAGTAATCGGCTACCAATAAGGCGTGACGGGACGCTATAGGTAACACGTTTCAATGAAATAGTACTCGTACGTGACACCGTTAGATAATGCTCGGTGTAATTGACGCTCATCGTCCGTGGTAAAGCGTGTAATTGTCGCTGCTCTACTGCGTACTTATCACTTACACGGCGATTACGGCGAGCAACAATGTCTGCAACAAACGATTCATAGACTTCTCTTGTCTGAAAGTCATAACTACCACGGATTTTTAATGCTTGCTCCAGTTGCGATTTAAGATGCCCATGAGGGCTCTCAATAGCCCCATTTTCATGCGCAATACCGCGGTTATTACGGGTCGCTTTAAAGCCATAATGGATAACTAGCTCATTAAAGCGCTCTGTAAAATCATTATCATTAGTATGATTACGATAGGCGGCACTGAGACTGTCTGTACGCACTTCTTTAGGCACACCGCCGGCTGCTTTAAATGCGTTTTGCACACCATCAGAAAAAGCAGCAAAGCTTTCACCGCCGTAAATCACTTGGGCGTAAGCCCAGCCACTGGCGGGCATACGATAATGAAACAACATATGCTTAAGGGGTTCACTAGCAATGGTAACGGGTGACTTCACATGTGTGAAATCACATATACCTAATAGGCCATACTCGTGTGTTTGCAGGAATACGACCTCTTTGCTTGAGCCATACAGTGCCCGCCATTTATGAATTCGACGCTCTAATGTACGCCGTGAGCTCGGGTTAAATTTGTCGGTGTGAAACTCGCAAAGATGATCAAAAATTCCCACTGGAGTTAACGTAGCATCACCTTGAAGTAGAGGGACAACAATACTGTCCCAGATAGATTCAAGTGGATCTATACGTGTTCGCCATTGGCGTTTATTAGACAATGGCTGCTCATCCAGTTTATCAATGCGCCTTGCTGAACGTTCAGAAATACCTGCTTTCGCAGCCGCGATAACTTGGCTATTACGCTTTCTATGTTTCATATAAATAGTGACCTGCTGATCAGTGATTCGTGTTCCCGGCACAGTGAACTCCTCCGTTCTGCTGTACCGAACCTTATCAGATCAACCGGCCAAGATAATTGTCGCTAGACCGGCCACCGTAATTGTCGCTTAATAGAAAGCTTTAAATCAAAATCAGAAGCACTAAAGCAAAGTGTAATTTATGTATTTTGCCCAGAAGAGTGTGCCAGTAATATAGGTGAAATTATTGATGATTATTCATTCGATATAATAATTAACGATTACAGTATTACTGACTTCACTAAAAAAGTAGTGTGCCATTATCAAAGTGCGCATTTAAGTAAACAACAGCGTAAGTTTTTAGTTAATGCCACAGAGTGTGGTGCATGGGTTGAGCCTTTAGTAAGTTATTTAGACGACAGGTTAAAGTACACAGAAGTGCGTTTACTACATAGCAGTTATTTTTTACACCAAAAAGCATTTTCTATTTTATCAAATAAACGTACCCAAGTAGCAAAGCGCTGTGTAGATATTGTGAGTGCTATTTTACTCCTTATAATCACTATTCCATTTTCAATATTTGCTGCTTTGTTTATTAAATTAGAAAGCCCAGGGCCAATATTATTTAAGCAAAAGCGTACCGGCCAATATAACAAACAGTTTGAAGTGTATAAATTTCGTTCTATGCGAAACGATGCAGAAAAAAATGGAGCTCAATGGGCTTCAAAAAACGATGCACGCGTTACTAAAGTAGGTAAATTTATTCGTAAAACACGCATAGATGAAATTCCGCAGTTAATAAATGTTATACAAGGAACTATGTCGATAGTTGGCCCAAGGCCAGAGCGTGAAGTATTTATAAAAGACTTAGAAAAAGAAATACCTTACTACCGTTTTAGGCACGCTGTTAAACCAGGTGTAACGGGGTTAGCACAAGTGAGCTACCCATATGGCGCATCGGTTGAAGACGCTATATGGAAGCACAAGTATGACATTCATTACATAAAGCATCATTCAGCTTTACTAGACATCAAAATTTTATTAATGACAGTACGAACAGTTATATTTGGTATGGGCCGTTAATGAAAATTTGTTATGTAATTACTAAAGCGGACGAGATTGGTGGTGCTCAAATTCACATCCGAGATTTATCGAAAAGCTTATTAAAGGATGGACACACACCAGTAGTAATTACTGGAGAGAAGGGACTTTTAGTTGATTATCTTTACGAAATGGGAATAGAGGTGTACGTAGTAAATGATTTACAGCGTTCTATTTCTATTAAAAAAGACATTCGGGCATTATGGAAAATACTAAAAGTATTGAAGAGAGTTAAGCCCGATATAGTTTCCTTACACTCATCGAAAGCAGGGGCGCTGGGGCGGATAGCATGTGCGTTGCTAAATATTAAAGTTATTTTTACTGCGCACGGCTGGGCTTTTGCTAATGGGGTTGATGAAAAAGAAAAGAAAAAATATATAAGAATAGAGAAGTTCCTTTCTAGATTTGCTAATAAAATAATAACTGTTTCTAAACAAGATAAAAACTTGGCTATAAAGTACAAAGTTGCAAGTGAGCATAGACAAGTTGTAATTCATAATGGAATGTATGACTTACCTATAGAAAGCGAGCGCAATCTTTCCGAAAGAAGTAGTGATATTTGTAACTTAGTAATGGTAGCTAGATTCAGTGAACAAAAGGATCACAAAACTTTATTTAAAGCGTTAGAACAATTGAGAAATGAAAAGTGGCATTTGCATTTAATAGGTAAAGGCCCGGGCTTAGAAGAAAATATCAAACTAGTTGAATCTCTAAACTTGTCAAACAAAATTACTTTTTTAGGTGAAAGAAATGATGTAGATAAATATCTACTAAAAATGGATATTTTCTTATTAATTGCAAACTGGGAAGGGTTTCCAAGATCGATTTTAGAGGCTATGAGAAGTTCTCTACCTATAATTGCTTCTGATGTAGGAGGGGTGTCGGAGGCTATTAATGATGCTATAAATGGTTATTTAATCCCAAGGGGCGATAGTGATTTGTTAACTGAAAGACTTAAAAATTTAATTCAAGACAAAGGTTTAAGAGCTTCTATTGGGGTTAGAAATAGAGCCGATTATATAAAGTATTTCACATTTGAAGCAATGTACAGAAAAACATTACAACTATACTTAGAAGTAACGAAATAAACTATGGAGAGTAAAAATAAAAAAAATATTGTATTTGTTCTAAGCAGTGTTTTAGTTAACGCAATTACTTTATTTATTATTTATAAATATGCTCTAACAGAGTTTGGTTCAGAGCTGGCCAGTATATGGGCACTAGTGATGTCAATATCAGGTGCTGCAAAGCTGGCTGATTTTGGTTTGGCAAGCGCTATGCCAAAATTTATATCTGAATCAATTAGTAAAGATAATACTAGGGATATTAAACAGGTTATTGCAACCGCTTTTTTTTCCGTACTTTTTTTTGGGCTTATAATAGCCTGTTTAATTTTTACAGCTTTTTACTTTTTGGCTGATAGATTGTTCAATATTGAACAGTTAAATATAGCAAACACTTTAATTCTTTATGGACTACCATCGTTCGTTATAACAGCGGTCGCTAACTCTTTACTATTGTCGCTGGATGGATGGGGAGATGGCCATTATAGAGCAAAAGTTACAATGCTTGGCGTAGTTGTGTATGCTCTATTTGCTTTAGTCTTAGGGCAGAGTATAGGAATAGAAGGGCTTGTTCTAGCGCACCTTTTGCAAGGCCTTTTTGTATTCGTTGCGTCGAGTGTTTATATATTTAAAAAAATAAACAGTTATTTCTTTGTACTGAATTTGTTTTCGATAAAGCACTTTAAGAGTATGTTCAAAGTCTCAATGAATCTTCAACTGATATCCATACTTTCTTTATTTGGTGACAACTTAGTTAAAATATTAATAGGTCATTACGCAGAGATTAGATTCGTGGTGTTTTATGAAATGGCTTCGAAGTTAGTTTCACAAGTTAGAATGCTAGCCATAAGTGGTTGTCAGTTATTAGTACCTATCATTTCTAAAAAAATAGCTGATGGAAATGAAAGTAATGATATTGTTATAAAAACGTTCAATTATCTTTTACCGGTTAATATAATTATTTTTTCAGGTATGTATTCAGCCTCTCCCTTAATATCAATGCTTTGGATCGGCGAGGTAAATAGTATTTTTATTTATACTTTTTTGTTACTTAGTATTTGTATGATGGCTAATATACCGATTGCTCCATTGTACTTTGCTAATTTAGCCGATGGTAACGTTTTTAGTAATTTGAAAGGGCAATTAATAATCTCATTAGTTAACATATGTCTAGCTTTTGTATTAGGATATTATTTCAGTTATTATGGCGTTGTAGGCTCTTATGCAATATCAGTATTTTTAGGTAGTTTTTATTTAGGTCTCGATTATAAAAAACGCAATCAATGTCAATTAATTTTTCTAAATAAATTTCTACCTATGTTAGCTATTTTTATTTATCCCTTTATCCATATTAGCTTTTTTTATAAAGAACATGGATGGTTTGATTTAATGCTTCCTATAGCTACTTATTGTTTCATTTTATCGCTCTTTTCCGTTTATTGTGTTTATAGCAAAGATTATTTAATTCTTAAGAAATAGCTATTGTGAATAAATGCTTCTGTACATTTTAAGTTGAAACTTGATATGAAGTGTTAAGGGTCAACTAGGCTGTAAGTTTTTTACTACTGCATTTAATGTTTTCAGATAGTTCATTATTTTTTAATTGGAGTTTTATGAAAAAGCTACTACTGGTATGCCCAGATTTTTATGATTATAAAAGTAAAATTGAATCAGAGCTTTTACTAATGGGTTATGATGTTACTAGCGTTAATGAGAGGCCTAGGCGATACATTTATTCGTTTATAAAGCGTTTTTTTCCTAAATCACTCTCTGAAATATTTTATAATTATTATTTTTGCACTTACCTTGGGCTTTTAGATAAAGAATATGACGAGTTTCTTTGTATTAGAGGGGAAGTTATAAGTGAAAAGTTTCTAAAAAAGTTAATAATTAAAAATCCAAATATTAGGCGGACTTTATATCAATGGGACTCAAATAAAGTAGTAGATTTTTTACGGATAGTAAAATACTTTGATAAAATAAAAACTTTTGACTTTGCTGATAGCAAAAATTTTGGTTTGGAGTATCTGCCTTTGTTCTGTGGTGAAGAATATAACTACCAAGAAAACATTGGGAATATCAAGTATGATTTAGTATATGTAGCCTCTTTTAATAATGAGAGATATAAAACTTTAAAAAATATAAAACAGCAATGTGAAAGAGCCAATATTAGCTACTATTTTCATTTATACATCTCTCTTATAGACTTCATTAAGCTAAAAATTCTTTCATCGGTAGATGTTTCATATAAAGATGTTAAATTTCAAATTTTATCTAGAAATGAAGTTGCGAGTCTTAATTTCCAATCTAAAGCCATTTTGGATATCGAAAATATAATGCAATCAGGATTTACGATGAGAACTTTTGAAAGTTTAGCATCAGGGCGTTTACTTATCACCACCAATTCAAATATTAGACAATTAACTCAGTTTAAAGGTCATTTTTATGCTTTAGATAGAGAGAATTTAAACTTACCAGTTCAGCTAATTAAAAATTATCAACCTAAACCGCCTAGTTCTATTTCTGATTATACCTTGAATAAATGGCTTAGGAATGTCCTAAATTAGACTCGAATTCTCTATAGTTTTTGTAGATTAATATTAGTTATATTTACGTTAAATTACAGGTTTTAATATGATAATTTTTTATAACCCTTATGAGAAAGGGTTTAATACTGGGGCGACTCGCAGAATTGATTTTTTAATGTCCGGTCTGAGCGAACATAGAGTAAAGTCTTTCTTTTATAGTAAGGAATATATTGAAAACTCTAAAATATTAAGCTTACTAGCCAAAGTTCCCATTGTGGATAGGTTTCTATACTTTTTCCAAGTATGCTTTTTAGCTTTTAAAGGACACAAAGTTATAACAGAAGTAATTTTTGCTCCTGTTTTTCTTAAAAATGTTTATTTGACAATACATGATCTTAAAGCTTTCGATAGTAAAGCTAAGCGGGGGAGAGGCAAGAAAATTATTTATAAATTATTTAGTAAGTTAGCCCACACGATAATAACTGTTTCTCATTATACAAAAAATCAAATAGCAGAACAGTGCAATACTGCCCATAATAAAATTTTTGTTATCCACAATGGTGTTAGGCAATTAAACATTAATCTCCTACAGAGCTTAACTCCTCAAAAAGAGTATGATTTCGTTTATGTATCTAGCTTCGCTAAACATAAACGACATATTCAGCTAATAAAAGCTTTGCCAACAGGCTCAAGTTTATTACTTATAGGACGAGACTTTGGTGAATTAGATGAGGTACGATCTACAATAACCAAATATAATTCTAATGTATCAATTAAAACTTCAGTCTCAAGTGACCAAGAACTTTATTCAAACATAAAGAAGGCTAATATAGGTGTTTTCCCATCAATATATGAAGGTTTTGGTATACCTATATTAGAATATTCAGCTGCAAACTTATTTGTTGTAGCTACTGACATACCTCCATTTATAGAACTTAAAGAATTTATTCATATTCAATATAGAGCTGATGATATAGATGCTCTTCGAGGTTCTCTCGAAGCAGCTCTAGATAAGTATCAAAATAATGTAGTGAGTAACCTGGATAAAATTTCAAAATATAACGAAGTTACTTTAGCCTCTAAGTTACTAAATTTAATTTACTAGAAAATACGGAATAATGATGAAAATTCTTATTACTGGTGGCGCAGGATTTATAGGCTCAGCACTTGTTCGCCATATTATCGAAAATACTACTGACGCGGTTATTAACTTAGATAAGCTTACTTATGCGGGCAATTTAGATTCTTTAGAGAAAGTTTCTGATAGTGAACGATACACTTTTGAACAAGTTGATATTTGTAATCGTTCTGAACTCGATCGTGTTTTCTTAGCACATAAACCAGATGTAGTAATGCATTTGGCAGCAGAGAGTCATGTAGATCGATCAATTATAGGTTCCGCAGAGTTTATTCAAACTAACATAGTGGGTACTTATCAACTACTTGAAGCAGCTCGCTGCTACTGGGAGAAGTTGACAGAGTCTACTAAGTTAGCATTTAGGTTTCACCATATCTCAACAGATGAAGTCTATGGTGACTTACCCCATCCTGATGAACAAGGTGGTGAGCTTCCTATGTTTACAGAACAAACATCATATTCGCCTAGCAGTCCATATTCAGCAAGCAAAGCATCAAGCGATCATTTAGTTCGTGCTTGGTTTCGTACTTATGGCCTTCCTACTATTGTAACCAATTGCTCCAATAACTATGGACCATATCATTTCCCAGAAAAATTAATTCCGTTAGTGATATTGAATGCTCTAGAAGGAAGAGACTTGCCAATTTATGGTAGAGGTGACCAAATACGCGACTGGTTGTATGTAGAAGATCATGCTCGCGCGTTATATAAAGTAGTTACCGAAGGTACAGTTGGAGAAACCTACAATATAGGTGGTCACAATGAAAAACAGAATATCAGAGTTGTACAAACTATTTGTGAAATTTTAGATGTTTTAGTACCAAAAGAATCTAAGTATGCTGAACAAATTACGTATGTAACAGATCGGCCTGGACATGATAGACGCTATGCTATTGACTCATCAAAAATGAGTGAAGAGCTTAACTGGACGCCAGTGGAAACATTCGAAACAGGTTTGCGTAAAACTATCGAGTGGTACCTAACAAATCAGCAGTGGTGCAAAAATGTGCAGGATGGCTCATATAAACGTGAGCGGTTAGGAATTTATCAATAATGCTATATTATTGTACATTGTGAATACGAACTAAATTAGGGCAATTTATGAAAGGAATTATTTTAGCGGGTGGCTCAGGCAGTCGCTTACATCCAATTACTAAAGGTGTTTCTAAACAGCTACTACCAATATTCGATAAGCCTATGATTTACTATCCGTTATCGGTATTGATGCTTACAGGCATTAATGAGGTTTTAATTATTACGACCCCTGATGAGCAGGAGGGGTTTATTCGTCTACTTGGCGATGGTTCTCAATTTGGTATTAGTATCACCTATGCTGTGCAGCCAAATCCTGATGGCCTAGCGCAAGCGTTCATTATAGGTGAGGAGTTCATTGGTTCGGACGATGTTTGTTTAGCATTGGGTGATAACATATTTTTTGGTCAGGCATTTGGTAAGCAGTTAAAGCATGCAGCTGAAAATTTAACTGGTGCAACCGTTTTTGGTTATCAAGTTATGGATCCTGAACGTTTTGGAGTTGTTGAGTTTGACAAACACTTCAAGGCTCTTTCAATTGAAGAAAAACCAACTGTACCTAGGTCGAATTGGGCTGTGACTGGCCTTTATTTTTATAATAACTCAGTGATCGAAATAGCTAAAAATGTGAAACCTTCTTCTCGCGGCGAGCTTGAAATTACATGTGTGAATCAGGCTTATTTAGAGCAAGGTTTGCTCAACGTTGAGCAATTAGGTCGTGGATTTGCTTGGTTAGATACAGGTACTCATGACTCGCTACTTGAAGCATCTCAGTTTGTACAAACTGTTGAAAAGCGACAGGGATTTAAAATAGCTTGTCTAGAGGAAATTGCATTAAATCAAGGTTGGTTAAGTAAGAAGCAAGTGCAAGATGTTGGTAATAGTCTAAGTAAAACCGGGTATGGTCAATACTTATTAAACATTACAAGTTAGTTTAAAAATATGAATGTAATAGAAACCAAAATAAAAGACCTGCTCATTATTGAACCAAAAATATTTGGCGATGATCGCGGCTTCTTCTACGAAACATTTCAAGCAGAGCGATATAGGGCTGCTGGAATTAATGCTTGTTTTGTACAAGATAACCGATCTCGTTCGTCAAAAGGGGTACTGAGGGGGCTTCATTTTCAAAAAACAAAGCCACAAGGTAAGCTTGTGTCAGTTACTGAAGGTGAAGTGTTTGATGTAGCCGTAGATTTACGACCAAATTCAGATACATTTGGCCAACATGAAGCATTATTATTGACAGGTGAAAATAAGCTGCAATTCTATGTGCCTCCAGGTTTTGCTCATGGCTTTTGTGTATTAAGTGAAACCGCAGACTTTCAGTATAAGTGTACAGATTACTACGACCCAAGTGACGAAAGCGGCTTGCTTTGGAATGATGACAACTTGGCAATTCAGTGGCCGCTGAGTGCTCCTTTGTTATCAGAGAAAGATAAAGTGCAACCTACGCTAAACGAAATTAAGGGTAAGCTTTTAAATGGATGGGATAAGTAATGGCTCTGTATACAGTGTTTGGTGGTCGTGGTTTTATAGGTTCTGAAATAGTAAACCAATTAACTGACTCTGGCCATACGGTTTATGTACCTAAAAGAGGTGATGGCAGAGTATTTAAAGAAGATTTGGGATGTGTGATCTATTGTGCCGGTCATGGGAATTGTAACGCACCTTTTGATGTTTTCGAAGCAAATGTTTCCTTACTTAAACGCCTCCTACAGGAAGCAAAATTTGATTATTTGCTTTATATGTCCTCTACGAGAGTTTATATGAATCAAAAATCGTCAAATGAGATTGCAAGCTTGACTATATGTGGCGATGATGAAAGAAGGCTGTTTAATTTAACAAAGTTATTAGGTGAAGAGCTTTGTTTGAAAAGTAAACGAAAGGTTTGCATTGTGAGACCAAGCAATGTTTACGGTGTTGCTTTGAATAGCCCCCTATTCTTACCATCAATAACACGCAATGCAATAACGTTTGGTAAAGTTGATATGTACATACCTTGTGAGTATTCTAAAGACTATGTCTCAGTTCAGGACGTGGCCAGCTGTTGTATTAACCTAGCAACTAATCAGAACGTTCACGGAGAAATAGTTAATATAGCCGCAGGTTATAATGTCAGCGCAAAGGAAATTGCAGATACACTTATAAAGCATACTGGCTGTGAGGTTAATTGGCATGAAGTGAAAAATTTCAATGAAAGATTCCCTACAACTGACATATCTAAATTAAAAAAGTATATATCGACTTTTTCACCAAGAGATGTTTTAAGTGATTTGCAATATACGATAGAAAATTTTAAAAAAGAGTTGTAGCTTACTTTTTCAGCGGTGAAAGTTTATGAATTTAAGAAAATATATATCTAATATTTCATACAAATATTTTGATAGAAGTAAAAAAAAAATTGGCAAAGGTTGCTCTCTCCATTATGGTGGGACTTTTATTACCTCTAAAATAGAGAATGTTGCTCTAAATGGTATCTATATAGGTGCCAATACCTATATTGGCAGATTCTTTAATTTGCATACTGCTTCAGAAATATCTTTGGGTAAAAATGTTGTTTTAAGTGACTATGTTTATATTTCGACTATCGCTCACGGTATTACACCAGGGGATATCAGAATAATGGAACAACCTTGGGAGGATAAAGGAAGTGTTCGGATCGGCGATAATTCTTTTCTAGGTTTTGGAGTTATTGTATTGCCTAATGTAAGTATAGGGCGTTGGTGTATTATTGGTGCTGGCTCTGTAGTAACTAAGTCATTTCCTGATTATTCTATGGTTGCAGGTAATCCTGCAAAATTAATAAAAAGATACTGTTTAGAGAAAAAAGAATGGATATAACACTAATGTCATTAAAAAAAGCTTTAGCATTATTTATTACTAAATTTTATTATTCATTTTTATTTAAAAGTGTAGGCCCTAGAACTGCCATATATCGTCCATACCTTTTACATAATGAAAAGTATATAAGAATAGGTAAAGGCTGTTTACTAAGAAAGGGCTTAAGATTAGAAGTCGTTGATCCCCAGTCAGATGTAGTTATATCTATTGGTGATAATGTTAATATTGAGCAGAATGTTCACATTATCGGTAGGGTAGCAATAACGATTGAAGATGATGTAACAATAACTGGTCATTGCTCTATTGTTGATGTTGTTCACCCTTATAATAATATACTTTCAAGCATTAAAATTGGAAATCGGATTTCCGAAGAAGCTTTCCCCGTTAAAATCGGTAGGGGTTCTTTTATAGGCTTCGGTGCTCACATATCCCCAGGGGTAAAAATAGGAAAATATTGTGTTGTCGGCGCAAACTCAGTGGTAACTAAAAGTATGCCAGACTATAGTGTGGTAGCTGGCAATCCGGCTAGGATATTAAAGCTATATGACTTTGAGTCTAACTCTTGGGTAGTTTGTTCATAATATCTAATTATCTGAACCTTTAAAACTAACCATAATTGGTTTAAATAAATCTCCCAAGGTAGCTTTATGTTGTTACACCCTGTTAGGTCAGTTGTATATATTTTCTTTTTCCTATTTCCTTTTACTCCGGTTTTCTCCTTGAGTGCGTATCTGCCTATACCTTTGGTTTTATCTTCTTTCTTTCTTTTACTAAATTTCACTCTTCCCACGAAAAAAGTTCAAGAAGTTGATAGTAATTTGATATTTTTAAGCTATTCAATTCTATTAGCAGTGACAATTAGTTTTACAATAAATGTTTTTTTAGGGAAAGAGGTAAATGCTAACCACTTTTTCGGAATTATACTAATGTGCTTTTTTTACTTTGCTGTGCCACTTATCATGTTAAGTAAAGTAGAGTTAAATAAGGTATTTTATATAACTAATAACTCATTTTTAGTTGTTCTTATTTTTGGTTTTGTAGATTTTTTCGTATACAATTTTCTAGGTTTCTCTATTGGTCAAGTAATATTGTATTTTCCTTCAGAATATCCAATAAATTATGGTCATTTTTCTGGTTTTTTTCGAAGTAAATCTATTTTTCAAGAGCCAGGCTTTTTTGCGTGGTATTTAAACACAATTGGTTTATTACTTATTGCATATTTCTTTCATATAAATGAGCGAAAAAAAGCCTTTTTTATGTTTTTTTTGTATTTCTCTTCCTTAATAACAACTTTTTCTGCTACTGGAATTATTGTTTTGTTATTTTCTATAATACTTACGCTATTTAAGTTAAATAGAAAGCCGCTTTATTTTGTTTTATCTGGATTGTTTTTTTTATCTTCTTTTTATTTTTTATATGACTTTCTCTCTCCTGTTATTGAAAGTAAGGTTTTTGGGGATAACTCAAGCAAGTTAGAGCGTTTAGAGCGTTGGTCTGACGGGGTTTCCATTTTCCAAGAAAATGTTTTTATTGGAGCTGGATTAGGGAGTTATTCAATTAAAGAAAGTATAGGTTTAGCTTCTTTTCCTTTGAAAGTAATCGCTGAAAGTGGCTTGTTTTCATTTGTTTTTTTTATATCTTTATGGATTGTAAGCTTTTTTAAAATTTTCACTTTTAATACTAATGCTTTAACTAAAGTATTTCTTTATACTTCTCTTCTAGCTTCTTTACTTCACTGGTCTACATCAACACCATTTTATTTTGCTTTTAGCTGGGTATATCTTGTTTTAGTAAATGTTTTTATAAAAGGAATAGCAAGTGTTAAATCATAATAATATTTTTGATGTGGCAAAAGGATTGCTGATTTTGCTTGTCGTTTTTGGTCATCAGCCTTTGGGGGATGAGCTACATCGTTTTATTTATAGCTTTCATATGGGATTTTTCTTTATACTATATGGTGTTCTATTTAAAGAACATAGTAATGACCTTATTCAATATATTGCTTTTAAAAGTGGGAATCTCATAGGTACTTATTACAAAGCCGTAGTTTGGAGTTTGCTTTTTTTTTTATTGGTAAGCTATATAAAATTTGATGTTTTTTCTTATGAAGCATTAACCATGAAAGCGATTGATTATTTAGTTGGTAGTGCATACGATGGAAACCTATCACCTAATGGTCCACTTTGGTTTCTGTTGTCGTACTTTTTTTATAATTTTTACTTTCAGGTGGTTTATTACTTAGAAAAAAAAATTGGATTGGCAGCTCATTTTGTTTTTATACCAATTTTTATTTCTATTTTATTTAGTTTCACTCTTATCCCTTTTACTTTAAACGCGACGATTTTAGCTATCCCCTTTTTTTATGTCGGGAGATTTTATAAAGGCTGGTTGCTGTGCTTAGACTCTAAATATATACTTATTTTGATTTCTCTTTCATTGTTTTTGTTTTTTTCTATTTTTATGATGGGGAATTATTATGATATTTCGGTTAGTAATGTAGGCTATTATATAGATTATATTCTTCTGGGGGGGTTGTTTTTCATACCAATCATCTATTTTTCCATTTTTCTTGAAAGTACTTTCTTTGGTCCTGCTTTAGTTTATTTAGGGAAAAGGACATTAGGTGTTTTGTGTTATCATATATTATTTATAACAGGTTCTTCGTACGTCCTTTCAAGAGTGCTTAATCTCAACTATGACGTTTTAAGAGGCTCTATTAGCTATATAGTTTTCATCAGCATAGCTTCCACTTTTTTCCTAAGTTACTTATTTGATATTAAAAAATTAAAAAAGTGGTTTATATAAACTGTTCAAAAAAGATTACGAATAGTGTTTTTATTTGTGGGTGATGTGACTGTATTCATTGGCGCCTACGAAATCTTATATTTATATTTAACCTATTGGATATGTTATGATTTTACCAGTAATAATGGCGGGTGGCACAGGCACACGTTTGTGGCCGCTATCGCGCGGTAATTACCCCAAGCAATTTTTAACCTTAAGCGGTGAGTATACGATGCTGCAGAGCACGTTAAATCGTTTAGATGGGCTAGCTCATTTACCAGCCATGATCATTTGTAATGAAGAGCACCGCTTTATTGCGGCAGAGCAAGTACGTCAATTAGGTGTTGACCACAGTGGCATATTTTTAGAGCCGGTAGGGCGTAATACAGCCCCAGCTATTGCACTTTCTGCTTTTAAAGCATTAGAAAATGGTGAAGACCCGTTACTACTGGTACTTGCTGCAGACCATGTTATTAATGATACGAGTGCATTTCAGCAAAGTGTTAACCAAGCAGCTGTGCTTGCTGAGCAGGGTAAGTTAGTGACCTTTGGTATTGTGGGTAATAGGCCCGAAACAGGCTATGGCTATATTAAGCGTGGTGAGCAGTATCAGTCAGGGTTTGTGGTAGAACGTTTTGTAGAAAAGCCGGATGAAGCCACAGCTAAAGAGTATATTAAAAGCGGTGATTATTACTGGAATAGCGGCATGTTTTTATTTAAAGCAAGTCGTTATCTAGAGGAGCTAAATGCATTCCGCCCAGATATATATGCTGCGTGTGAAAAAGCGATGCAAGTACAAAATGATGATATGGATTTTGTGCGTGTAGATAAAGCCGCGTTTGAAGTATGCCCAGACGAATCGATAGATTATGCAGTAATGGAGCACACTAAAGATGCTGTTGTTGTGCCTATGGATGCAGGCTGGAGTGATGTGGGTGGATTTGCTGCCCTGTGGGAAGTATCTGCACAAGATGAAAATGGCAATGCGTTTAAAGGTGATGTAAAAGCCGTTGATACAAAAAATACCCTAGTGTTTGGCGAAGATAAACTTGTTGCTACCGTTGGTGTTGAAGACTTAGTTATCGTAAATACTAAAGATGCGGTATTGGTTGCACATAAAGACAAGTCTCAGCATGTAAAAGCAATTGTTCAACAATTAAAAGGTGAGCAGCGAACGGAGGCTAAATTACACAGAGAGGTCTACCGCCCGTGGGGTAAGTATGATTCTGTAGATAATGGGGAGCGTTTTCAAGTTAAGCGCATCACTGTGAAGCCGGGGGCTAAGTTGTCTGTGCAAATGCATCACCACCGTGCAGAGCACTGGATTGTTGTTTCTGGTACGGCCAAAGTGCAAATTGATGATACAGAGCAGTATGTAACAGAAAACGAGTCGGTTTATATTCCTATCACAGCGGTTCATGCACTTGAAAACCCTGGCAAGGTTGATTTAGAGTTAATTGAAGTGCAATCAGGCTCTTACCTTGGCGAAGACGACATAGTACGTTTTGAAGATCGCTATGGGCGAGTGAAATAAGAAAAATCACGAGATAAAAGTTGAAAGGTATCCAGTTAGTATAGTTTTCGGGCTGGCTGTGTACATAACAAGAATTAATTAAATAGGTTTTTTATGGATAGCCAGTTAGTTTGCTCTGAAGTCATTGCAAAGAATGGCGTTGTATTTGGCACAAGTGGTGCACGTGGCTTAGTTAATGACTTTACGCCAGATGTTTGTGCTGCATTTACTATCGCATTTGTAAAATCAATTAATAAACAATTTAGTTTTAATACTGTTGCATTGGCGATAGATAACCGACCAAGCAGTTATGCAATGGCGCAAGCTTGCGCGCAAGGGTTAAAGCAACTTAATATTGATACCGTTTACTATGGTGTAATACCTACCCCTGCCCTGGCTTATAAAGCGATGCAAGACGCAATGCCATGTATAATGATTACAGGCAGCCATATCCCTTTTGATCGCAATGGCTTAAAGTTTTACCGCCCGGATGGTGAAATAACGAAAGAAGATGAGCAAGCCATTTTCAATAATGATGCGCTTTTTACGCCGCTGGCTGAGTTATCAGTATTAACTGTGAGTAATGCAGCAGAGCAAGCGTATATAAGCCGATATGCAGAGCTATTTAGTGCTAATGCTCTCGCGGGTAAAAAAATAGGCATATACGAGCACTCAAGCGCGGGGCGTGATATATATAAAGCATTATTTGAAAGCCTAGGCGCAGAAGTAACTAGTTTAGAAAGAAGTGATACCTTTGTGCCTATAGACACTGAAGCCGTGTCGGATGAAGACAAGCAAAAAGCCCGTGATTGGTCAAAAACGCATGGTTTTGATGCGATATTTTCAACAGATGGTGATGGCGACCGTCCGTTAATAGCCGATGAAAAAGGGGAGTGGCTGCGAGGCGATATACTTGGGTTGTTATGCAGTAAGTTGCTGAATATTGAAGCGTTAGCTATACCTGTGAGTTGTAATACGGCAATAGAAAAATCTGATTACTTTAAACATGTAGTGCGCACCAAAATTGGCTCCCCTTATGTAATTTCTGAGTTTGCAGAGCTAAGTGAATCATTTTCTTCGGTAGCTGGCTTTGAGGCTAACGGCGGCTACTTGCTTGGTACAGATGTAACCCTTAACGATAAGCTACTAAACGCACTACCTACTCGTGATGCATTACTGCCTGCATTTATGTTATTGACTCAGCCACAAAGTATTTGTGAGCTGATAAAAGGCCTTCCAAAGCGTTTTACAGCAAGTGATCGGTTAAAAAACTTTGCTAAAGAACATAGCTTATATTTAATCAATGAGCTTAAAAGTAATGCTACACCTTTTTTAAAAAAACTAGGTGTAGAAGGTGTTTATGAAACTAATACAACAGATGGTTTACGCATAACGCTAAGTAATGGTGACATGATTCATTTACGCCCATCTGGTAATGCCCCAGAACTTAGATGTTACTGTGAAAGTACAGAAGAATATATAGCCAGTTCTAATGTGAAAAAAGTATTAGGTTTGGTAAAGGACTTGTACTATGAAACATAAGTTACTTTTGTTATGAGAAAGATTTATATTGTTTGTTACTCTTTTACCATATATTCCTTTTTTTAATGAGGTTTAGGGGCTTTCTGTATGGGATTGCAATGAAGCGGTGTGGTGTGAACTTACAAATTTTCTCTTATGCTATTTTTATAAATTTATAAAACTCCTCTTTCGGCAAAGATATGTATTTGGCTCCGAATGTCGTTTAAATGCCATTGTGCTGGTAGCACTAGAAGACGAAGTTATGATTGGTTTTACTTTTTTTTTAGTATTAGTTAACCACAGTGTTTTTAATAATTCATATAGATTCGGGGTTTTTAATAAGGCACCTGTTTTATTGGTGAAGGTACTTGGATTAGTGCTAATCTAACTTTAACAGTCGGTGCTAGTATTTCAAGCTAAAACCTACTTGCAGAAAACTCTACAGTTTCTAAACCGGTATACGGGAATTTAACTATATTTGGTAGTGTTCCTGCAAAAGCTATAGGCTTAGTTAAACATTAAATTATTAGCATAACTTAACAAGTCTGGTAGAATTGCTTTACTAAATACCAATTAAATCTTAAAGGATTAACATGAGAATTGCCGTGGTAGGTACAGGCTATGTAGGCCTTTCGAACGCTATGCTTTTATCGCAACACAATAAAGTGGTTGCACTTGATATTGACGAGCAAAAAATAGCATTACTCAATAACAAGCAATCGCCGATTGTTGATACTGAAATTAGTGAATTTTTAACGCGTGATGATTTAAATTTTACAGCCACTACCGACAAAGTTGCCGCTTATAAAAATGCTGACTTTGTGATAATTGCAACGCCTACGGATTACGACGTTGAAAATAATTACTTTAATACCAGCTCAGTAGAAGCCGTAATTAAAGATGCAATGGCACATAATCCTAATGCGGTTATGGTTATTAAGTCGACTATTCCGGTTGGCTTTACGGCTGATATTAAAAAGCAACTTAACGCTGAAAACTTAATATTTTCCCCTGAGTTTTTACGTGAAGGCAAAGCCCTTTACGATAACTTACACCCGTCACGTATTGTTGTAGGTGAGCAAAGTGAGCGCGCTACTATTTTTGCAAACTTACTTAAGCAAGGCGCTATTAAGCAAGATGTTGAAGTATTATTTACTGACTCAACTGAAGCTGAGGCCATTAAGCTATTTTCTAACACTTACTTAGCTATGCGCGTTGCGTACTTTAATGAGCTAGATAGCTACGCAGAGGCACACGGTTTAAACAGCAAGCAAATTATACAAGGTGTTGGATTAGACCCACGTATTGGTAATCATTATAACAACCCATCGTTTGGGTATGGTGGCTACTGCTTACCAAAAGACACCAAGCAACTACGTGCTAACTACCAAAACGTACCAAACAATATTATTGGCGCAATTGTAGACGCAAACACAACACGTAAAGACTTTATTGCCGATTCAATCATTAAACGCAGCCCGAAAATTGTGGGTGTGTATCGCTTGGTAATGAAAACCGGCTCAGATAATTTTAGAGCTTCTGCAATTCAGGGCATTATGAAGCGTATTAAAGCCAAAGGCATTGAGGTGGTTGTTTATGAGCCAGTGCTTGAAGAAAATGAGTTTTACCATTCACGCGTTATAAAAGACTTAAATGAGTTTAAGCAAATGTCTGACGTTGTAGTTTCGAACCGAATGGTTGAAGAGCTAAGCGACATTGCCGATAAAGTATATACGCGTGATTTATTTGGTAGCGATTGATTAAGATATTAGTTATCAGATATCAGTTATTAGATACTGCTTTAAAAGCCGCTGAAATCTAGGTTGATGCGGCTTTTAGCTTTAAATTAGGAAAATTATGAAATACTTAGTTACAGGTGCTGCAGGTTTTATTGGTGCAGCAACGTGTCAAAAATTATTGGCTGCTGGCCATGTGGTTATAGGTATTGATAACCTAAATGATTATTACGATGTAAATTTAAAGCTTGCACGCTTGGCGCAATTTGAAAGTCACGATAATTTTACGTTTATTAAGCTTGATATAAGCGAACGTAAAGCAATGAGTGAATTATTTGCAGCAGAGCAGTTTGATAAAGTAATACACTTGGCTGCGCAAGCGGGTGTGCGCTATTCAATAGAAAACCCAGACGCCTATGCCGACTCTAACTTAGTAGGTCACTTAAATGTGCTTGAAGGGTGTAGGCATAACAATGTTAAGCACCTTGTTTATGCGTCGTCTAGTTCTGTTTATGGCCTGAATGAAAAAACACCATTTGAAACAACCGACAGTGTTGACCACCCGGTATCGTTTTATGCAGCAACTAAAAAAGCAAATGAGCTAATGGCACATAGCTATTCTCATTTATATAGTTTACCAACCACAGGTTTACGCTTTTTTACGGTTTATGGCCCATGGGGGCGCCCAGATATGGCGCCGTATATTTTTACTAAAAAAATACTCGACGGCAATACCATTGATATAAACAACAATGGTGATATGTGGCGCGACTTTACTTACATTGATGATATTGTAGAAGGTGTTGTACGTGCTGCCGATGTAATACCCGAAGCAACCCCAAGCTGGCGTGTAGAAAGCGGCTCGCCAGCTACAAGCTCTGCTCCTTATGCGGTTTATAATATTGGCCATGGTAGCCCAATAAACCTAATGAAGTTTATTGAAGCCATTGAGGCCGAGCTTGGTACCGAGGCAAGCAAAAACTTCCGTGAAATGCAGGCGGGTGATGTGTATAAAACCTATGCAGACACGCAAGACTTGTTTAATGCCACGGGCTATAAAGCTCAAGTTGGTGTTAAGCAAGGCGTTAGCGAGTTAATTAAGTGGTATAAAAGCTTTTATAAATAAGCTTTATAAGTTTAAAAACACAGCTTTATATAAGCTGAATTTTTAATTAACTGACAACTGACAATGTATTTTTTATTCATCTTCTATCTACATTTAATCTGTTAGTTTAAAAATAATTAATTCAAAAAATAAAGGACTACCCATGAAAGCTGTAATTCCTGTTGCTGGCCTTGGCACGCGTATGCTACCCATGACCAAAGCAATCCCTAAAGAAATGCTCCCTATTGTTGATAAGCCCCTTATTCAATACATTGTTAATGAATGTGTAGCTGCAGGTATTAAAGAGGTTGTGTTAGTTACTCATAGCTCTAAAAACGCGATTGAAAACCACTTTGATACCAGTTACGAGCTTGAAGCAACACTTGAAAAACGCGTTAAACGCACACTGCTTGAAGAAGTGCGTTCTATTTGCCCAAGTGATGTAACCATTATGCACGTTCGCCAAGGTGAGGCTAAAGGCTTAGGCCATGCTATTTTGTGTGCAAAACCTATTGTAGGGAATGACGATTTTGTAGTTGTATTACCTGACGTAATACTTGACGCATACACGGCTAACCAAAAAACAGAAAACCTAGCCGCTATGATTGCACGTTTTAATGAGACGGCAGCAAGCCAAATTATGCTTGAACCTGTGGCTATGGATGATGTGAGCAAATACGGTATTGCCGATATTAATGGGGTGCAATTAGCGCCAGGTGAAAGCGCTAAAATTAAAACTATGGTTGAAAAGCCGGATGTTGATGTTGCGCCTTCAAACCTTGCTGTTGTTGGCCGTTATGTATTAAGTAAAAACATTTGGCCATTACTTGCTAAAACACCAGTAGGGGCGGGTGGCGAAATACAATTAACTGACTCGATTGATGCGTTAATGGCACAAGAAACGGTTGAGGCATTTCATATGAGTGGCCGCGCGCACGACTGTGGCGATAAGCTTGGTTATTTAAAGGCGATTGTTGAATACGGTATGCGCGATGAAAAGCTGGGTAAAGAGTTTGCGCAGCATTTAAATACATTGGTTAATGGTGAAAATGCACCAACACTTAACAATGTGGTTAATTTGTAATAAACAATTTGGCTTATTTTAAAATTATGAAACCGTGTTTAGTTTAAACACGGTTTTTTTGTTTTTTAGGTAAGCTTTGTATTTGGCTGATAAAGTGAATAAGACATTGTTTTCACCACAGAGAAGACAAGGAGCAGTTCAGGAAAAGTGATTTTAAGGCCAATTTATTGTAATAAGCTCTTCTCTATTTAGCGCCTAGCACCTCTGTGTTCTCAGCAGTCAAAATTGTCTTGCGGTTAAATTTTTTACCTAAATGATAAAGTGAATAAAACACGATTATCACCACAGAGAAGACAAAGAGAAGTAAAGGAGGAGATGCTAAAAAATATTATGTTTCCTCAGTGTAGCGCGCAGCGCCTCGGTGCGCTCGGTGGTTAAAACTGTCTTGCGATTAAATTTTTTACCTAGATGATAAGTGAAAAAAAACACTATTATCACCACAGAGAAGACAAAGAGAAGTAAAGGAAGAGATGCTAAAAAATAGTATGTTTCCTCAGTGTAGCGCGCAGCGCCTCGGTGCCCTCGGTGGTAGAAATTGTTTTTTGGCAAGCTTTGTATTTGGCTGATAAAGTGAATAAACAATTATCACCACAGAGAAGTAAAGGAGCAGTGCAGGAAAAGTGATTTTAAAACCAATTTATTGTATTAAGCTCTACTCAGTGTAGCGCGCAGCGCCTCGGTGCCCTCGGTGGTAGAAATTGTTTTTTAGGCAAGCTTTGTATTTGGCTGATAAAGTGAATAAACACTATTATCACCACAGAGAAGTAAAGGAGCATTGCAGGAAAAGTGATTTTAAAACCAATTTATTGTATTAAGCTCTACTCAGTGTAGCGCGCAGCGCCTCGGTGCCCCCGGTGGTAATTATTTTTAGAGTTATTTCCACGTAGGCGTGAAGCTTGCACACGCGAAAATTGCTAAACGCGCTAGCAAGCAAAGCGCCTACAAAAACAAGCTTGAATACTCTGGTGGTATTTAGTGACGTTCAGTTTTGGATAGGTATTATATCGCCTTTGAAAGCGCGAAATAAATTCGCACTTTCAAATTTAAAAGTTAGCTGAGAGGGCGATTCTCGAAAATGCTTCGCCATATACATCTTTACCTAGGTAAAGCTCAGCGCCTAGGCTTTTAGCACCCCAAACAGGTTTGTTTAGTTTACGCGTATAGGCTGTTTGTAGTTCATAACTGGTTTCGTAACCATCACGTTTGTTTGTAAGGCCACGAAATGTTGTATTTAAGCTTTCTTTAGCGCTAAGCTGCCAATGCCAATTAACACTCATCGATTTAGCTGGGGTATAGTCGGTGTAGTCGTGCTCATCGCCAGCCCAGTGGCCAATAACATTGCCTGAATTACGATTTCCGTCTTGGTATATACTATTTGCATACCAGCTTTTTTGTAAATTACTATGTTCAAAACGTAGGCTGTGTTCGTTTGCAACAAAAGGTAAATAAAGCCCAAAGCTGTATGCATTATTGCGAGAGCCGCCAAGTGTATCTTCAAGCGCAATTTCACCATAAAGCTCATACGGCAAATTAAATAGGTTGTTATTGTATTCAAAGGTGATTGAGCCTAATTGGTCGCCCAGTTCGAAATTTGCATCAACCTCTTCGGCATCAGCACGACTTACATTATCTTTTCCGCCAGGGTCAAAAAAACCTTCAGCAAAATCTTTCAATGTAACGCTGCGCGGGCCACCACCAAATTGCATTAAGCGACTTAGGCCAATCGTTAAATTATCTGTTGCAGAAAAGCTGGTATGAAGGCCAAATAAATAAGGCTTGCCTGGTTTGTATTCACGAGTAACTCCTTTTTGCTTTGTCCCTTCTAAAATTCCACGCTGCTCAGTCATTTTGCTAATAAATATGTCGTATCGAATATTAAAGCTGGTTATTGGCTCAACATTACTCATGGTAATTGACGGTGTTGTTTTAGCTTGCGTGCTTAATAGCATGGCGCTGTCGTTAAAAGGTGAATACCAATGCTCACGGTAGCCTATATCGAGTTGTGCGTATTTATTACCTAGGTAAATAAAGCTTTGGGTTGGGAGTATTTCGTCTTCGTTTGCAATGCCTGCCACACTTACACCAAAGTAACGGCCAAAGTTAGCGTAAGCGCCACCTTCAACAATTAAGTTGGTTTTAGTGGTTTGCCCTCGTTGGTTTGGCAGTGTTTTGTTTTTTGTACCAGCAGCAAGGGTTGCTTTAGCAAATGCGCCTGCATCGCTTTGAATATACGGGCTTATTTGGTACGACAGGGTTTGGTAAAGCTCTGGGTAACTATGTCTAATGGTTTGCAGCACATTGTATATATCGTGCGCTTTATAAGGCCTGCTCATAATGTGGGTATTTTTACTTACTGCTAAAAGGCGCTCTACATTATGCTCTAATTCTGGTGCTTGGTTTAAAGGTAAATAGGGCGACACGCCTCCTTTAGCTAAAGCGTTTGTGCTTAATGCTAATGCTATAAGTAGCGATATTTTTTTGAGCATAATTATTCCGTTAGCCAATTTTTAAAGTAAGTAAATACGTTAATGCGAGGTTAGCAATAAATACGTTAGTAAGAAAGAAAAAAGCGTTAATACATAGTGGTTTTAAGTTGCTAATTATAAGGTGAAGTTTCTAGATATTAGATGGCAGTTACAGGTGTTAGTTTTCCGTTTAAGTTGGCGGCAGTTATCAGAATAGTCATTAAGGTTTGTATTGATGGCGGAGTTTTTCAAGTTAGTTGTCGCCTCAAGTTAAATTTTATGCCGCCCGCATTTCTTCTTTTTTCTCAGGGTTTAAATTTACTTCATTTATCATTGACCAGTCTCGTGACTTCCCTGACCAACGGCTTGGGTTATTCAATTTAGCTGCGTCGTTTACCTGCTGACGCTTAGCTAATATTTCTTTATCTAAACCTGAATGACGTTGGTTTGGCGTCACAAATTTTATACCACTGTGTAGGTGCTCATTATTGTACCAATCAACGAACCCACTTACCCATTCTCTTGCTGCGCTTATATCTTCAAATGGCTTTTCTGGGTATTCTGGGCGATACTTTAACGTTTTAAATAACGACTCAGAGTATGGATTGTCATTACTTACTGACGGTCGACTAAATGATGGCACAATCCCTAACTCCTGTAATGTTGCCAGTAATGTCGCGCCTTTCATTGGGCTGCCATTATCTGAGTGTAACGTAACTTGCTCGCGCTTTATTTGCTCCCGACTGCAAATATCCTTCATTAAATCTGCGGCTAATTCACTTAACTGTGAGTCGTAAACTTGCCAGCCAACAACCTTTCGACTAAAAATGTCCATCACTAAATATAAGTATAAAAATTGCCCTTTTACGCTCGTTGGTAAATAGGTGATATCCCAAGTGTAGACTTCATTTGCACGCACTGCTTTCAATACTCTTGGCTTTTTTATCGGCTTAGCTGGCTTTACTTTTTCTCTATGCGTTAATAAGTTATGTGCCTTCATGACACGATAAAACGAACTTTCAGACGCTATCCATATGCCCTTATCAAGCAGCTTAGGGACTATTTTACTGGCCGGTAAATGCCCATATTCGGCTGAATTAGCCGTATTAATAATGCGCTGCCGCTCTAACTCTGTGAGACGGTTAGGCGGCTGTTTTTTCGTACTCGTCCGTTTGTCAGTCATATCGTCTGCTTCAATCCACCGCTGAACGGTTCTTAGTGTCAGTCCAAGTAACTCACATGCCTTTTCTTTCCTTGCCCCTGAAGCCTGTGCGTTTGTGATAAGCGTTATTAATTCATGTCGCTCAGTCGCTGTTGTTAATCGTCCTCGTTGAAACCCCAAAGTGCATCCGCTTTTTTTTTGAGTACAAGTAGAGCGGCAGTTTCAGCTAAGGCCTTATCTTTGCGATTCAGTTCTTTTTGCAGTTGCTTTATTTCTTGCTTAAGCTGTTTACTGTCTGACTTTACTGTTTTATTTGAAGGTGGTGTTACTAAGTCTTTCTTCCATTGCTGAATATGATGCGGATAAAGCCCTATATTACGGCAGTATTCATTTATGGCGGCTTCATCTAAACTTCCACACTCAATTACTGCGTTGAGTCTTTCTTCTAAACTCCAGTCTTGTGGTCGTTTTTCTGCTGTCATTTGGCTACCCGTCTGGTGTATTTCAAGTTGATGCTTTTTTGCCAGTGCTATCCAACGTTGTAACGTTGAATAACCGACACCTAAGTCATCTGCAATATCTTCTAAGCGAACATCATCACATTGAGATAATGCTTTTTCAACAGCTTGAACTTTAAACTCTTGTGTAAATTGACGTTTCATTTTATTTGCCTCTGCTAAATGTTAGAGGCGACAACTATCCTGACACAGGGGGATGGGCGTTATTTACAAAAGTGACTTATTCACCACAGAGAAGACAAGGAGCAGTGCAGGAGAAGTGATTTTAAAACCAATTCATTGTATTAAGCTCTTCTCTGTGTAGCGCGCAGCGCCTCGGTGCTCTCGGTGGTCAAACTTGTTATGTAACTTGGGCGCCGTACCTAGTTGATAAAGTGAATAAGCCATTATTATCACCACAGAGAAGACAAGGAGCATTACAGGAGAAGTAATTCTAAAACATACATATTATATTACGCTCTTCTCTGTGTGGTGCGCTGCGCCCCAGTGTTCTCGGTGGTAATTAAACTCCATTAAGAAATACAACAAAAAGTGATTTATGCACCACAGAGAAGACAAGGAGCAGTGCAGGAGAAGTGATTTTAAAACCAATTCATTGTATTAAGCTCTTCTCTGTGTAGCGCGCAGCGCCTCGGTGCTCTCGGTGGTCAAACTTGTTATGTAACTTGGGCGCCGTACCTAGTTGATAAAGTGAATAAGCCATTATTATCACCACAGAGAAGACAAGGAGCATTACAGGAGAAGTAATTCTAAAACATATATATTGTATTACGCTCTTCTCTGTGAAGCGCGCTGCGCCCCAGTGTTCTCGGTGGTAATTACTTTTTAGAGTTATTTCCACGTAGGCGTGAAGCTTGCTCACGCAAAAGGTTGTTAATGTAACTATGTGTAAATTAAACGCACCAGCAAGCAAAGCGCCTACAAAAGCTGATTGCGGTTTATCGATGGTCAAAATTATTTATAGGCAAGTTTTCTATCTACCTGATAAAGTGAATAAGGCATTATTATCACCACAGAGAAGATAAGGAGCAGTGCAGGAGAAGCCATTTAAAAACCAATGCATTGTATTACGCTCTTCTCTGTGAAGCGCGCAGCGCCTCAGTGTTCTCGGTGGTAATTAATTTTTTGAGTTATTTCAAAGAAGGTGTGAAGCTTGCTCACGCAAAAGGTTATTTATTTAACTATCTATAAACAAAGTACGTTAGCAAGCAAAGCGCCTACATTAAATTCGCTGTGCGACTGTAAGTTCGCATTAGTCGATGAGCATTCCAGCTTGTACCTTAACTTATATTGTGTGAAAAATTTGTATTTATGCTTATTGATAATAAAGCTGCGTCTATTAGCAAAACCCACTATGCTATGGGCTATTCGTTATTTATATTTTTAAGGGTTTATCATGATTGAACAAGGCCAAAACTTACCAGAGGTTACACTTACGCAGTTAACAAGCGAAGGTATGCAAACACTGACTAACAAAGAATTATTTGATGGTAAAAAAGTGGTGTTATTTGCTGTGCCGGGGGCGTTTACGCCAACGTGTTCAAATGCGCACTTACCTGAATTTATTACGCTTGCTGATAAAATTAAAGCAAAAGGTGTTGATGCTATTTATTGTGTTTCGGTAAACGATGCCTTTGTAATGAAAGCATGGGGCGACTCGCAAAACGCTGAAGAAATTTTAATGCTAGCCGATGGTGATGCAAGCTTTACCAAAGCACTCGGGCTTGAAAAAGACACCGCTGGCTTTGGTGGTATTCGTTCATCTCGCTACGCGATGATTGTAAATAACGCGGTTGTTACTGGGTTATTTGTAGAAGAAGGCAAAGATTTTACAGTAAGCCGTGCGGAACATGTTCTAGAAAAGCTTTAAGGCCCCATTTAGTTGTCAAATATGAATTAGTAGAAAGCAGCTGTCAGTGGTTAGTTATCAGATCATAGGTACTTGGAAGTCATCAGAATAGTCACTAAGGTTTGTATTGGTGAGCGTTATTTACAAAAGCGATTTTTGCACTACAGAGAAGGCAAGGAGTAGTGCAGGAGAAGTTACTAGCAAATAGTATATTTTATCTGAGTAGTACGCAGCGCTTCAGTGTGTTAGATGTTGTAAAATAACTCAAACTAATTGGCTTTGGTTTTATCATTTACTACTCATTCGCTTCTCGTTGCGCATTAAGGTTTTATTTAAATGTCAATTATTCACAAAGAGGCTTAGAGACGCTGCGCTTTAGAAGGTTTCGTTGTAGCAGAGGCTTTACCCGCGCGTTGTTTTGATATAAAAGTGATGATGTCACCACACAGAGCACCGAGCAGTACAGGAGAAGTAATATTACGCTCTTCTCCGTGCAACGCGCAGCGCTTCGGTGTTCTCGGTGGTAGAAATTGTTTTGTAGCTTAGGCTTTGCACCTAATTGATAAAGTGAATAAAACATTATTATCACCACAGAGAAGGCAAGGAGTAGTACAGGAGAAGTAATTTTAAAAAAATATATTGTATTACGCATTTCTCAGTGTAGCGCGAAGCGCCTCAGTGTTCTCGGTGGTAGAAATTGTTTTGTGGTTAGGCTTTGCACCTAGTTGATAAAGTGAATAAAACATTATTATCACCACAGAGAAGACAAGGAGCAGTGCAGGAGAAGTAATTTTTAAACAAATATATTGTATTACGCTCTTCTCAGTTTAGCGCGAAGCGCCTCGGTGTTCTCGGTGATAGAAATTGTTTTGTAGCTTAGGTTTTGCAACTAGTTGATAAAGTGAATAAAACATAATTATCACCACAAAGAAGGCAAGGAGCAGTGCAGGAGAAGTAATTTTTAAACAAATATACTGTATTACGCTCTTCTCAGTGTAGCGCGAAGCGCCTCGATGTTCTCGCTGGTAGAAATTGTTTTGTAGCTTAGGCTTTGCAACTAGTTGATAAAGTGAATAAAACATTATTATCACCACAGAGAAGACAAGGAGTAGTACAGGAGGAGTGAGCTTAAAACAAATATATTGTATTACGCTCTTCTCAGTGTAGCGCGAAGCGCCTCGGTGCTCTCGGTGGTCAAAATTGTTTTGTAACTTAGTTTTTGTACCTACTTATATACTAAATGAGACGTTATTATCACCGCGCAGAAGGTAAGGAGCGGTGCAAGAAAACTGAAAAGTTTTTCAAAGCTCAAACGGCGCTACGCCTACGGCTTTCATTTTGTAACCTACCTGCGCTAATTCACCTGACCAAGTTTCTGTTGTAATGACACCGGTGACGACAATTGCATCGTAAAGGCTTTCGATTGGTACGCCGCCTTTTATAGTAACGTGTACAAGCTGGTTAGGTGGCGGTGGTGGTACGTGTATGCAGGCGCCAAAATACGGTACTAATAAAAATTCGGTGATTACTTCGCTATCGCCCTCTAGCGGTACAACAAAGCCGGGTAAGCTGACAGATTGCCCGTCTAGTTCTTTTACTACAGGAGCGTCTAGGTCGGGCTGTACCCAGTTTTGATCGCTGCCTTCGTGGTTTGCTTGTGCTTGGGTATCTATTTGCACATGGCCTTTTGGAATTAAGTCTTCCCAAAAAATTTCTTTAGGTGGGTTAGCGTTACTTGAAAAGTTAATAATAGCTAAGCTTAATATGCAAAAAGCATTTAATGCCGTTTTAAAAAGTGTCATAAAATTCCTAAACATTATGTTTTTATGCTCATGCCGTCGCTGAGTGAGTAAAAATAAGCACGAGTTGCTGGTATTAAGCCAATAATAAAACCCGCCGCCATAATAACGCCTATGAGGGTGAGTTCATAGCGTGAAAGCATAGCTATATTTACACTAATGCCCGCATGGCTTTGTAGGTAGTCGGCTCCTAAAAGTAATGTGGCGTAAAATAATGCACACCCAAGCACACAGCCTAAAAACGTTGTAAGCAAGGATTCCATACTTATAAGTGTAAATAGCTGCCATGGCCTTGCACCAACTGAGCGTAATATAGCAAGTTCACGGCGGCGTTGATTAAGGTTTGCAAGTAATGTGGTTAACATACCAAGCAGGCTTATCAGCACGACAACAAATGAAAAAAGTAGTAGTATTTTTTCAACAATGGCGAGCATTTCCCATAAGTCTTTTAGCGTGACGGTAGGCATAATGGCTAATAGGGCCTCGGGCTTGTACTGATTTATATTGCGCCTAATTTGTAGTGTATACAAAGGCGAGTCAAACCCCATTAAAAATGCAGTGACTTGTTTAGGGTGACCAGTTAGGTTGTTATGTTCATCGTGTTCATGACTTGCGTTACCGCCGTGAATTAAATCAATAGCGGCAAGCGGTATATGCAGTGTTTTGTCGACCGGGGTACCCGTCGGGTTTAAAATACCGACTACTTCAAACGGGTTGTCGTTGTGATGATGAAAACTGGTATTACCCATACCGTGGGATATTACAATGCTATCGCCCAGCTTATAGCCTAGTTTTGTAGCTACCTCATTGCCCAATACCACGCCGTGAATAGTGCTAAAAGGATTACCTGCACTAAAACTCAAATGTTGTTTTTTAGCAAAGCGGTAATGGGTAAAGTAATCGGGGGTTGTGCCTAACACGGCTTGGCCTTTGTGGCTGTCGCCAAGGCTAATAGGAATGCTCCACTTTACGCCGCGTTGGCTTGTTATGTATTTGTAGCTTTGCCAGCTCACGCCATTATTGGTGTGGCCAATTCTAAACACCGATGAAAGCAGTAATTGAATATCGCCGGTGCGGGCTCCTACAATTAAATCGGTACCCGAAATGGTATTGCTAAAGCTGCTTTTAGCATCAACTCTAACACGTTCAATACTTAGCAATAACATAACGCTAACGGCAATGGTAAACAGTGTTAAAACAACACTTGCACGTCTATTTAATAGGCTTTTAAAAGCAAGCTTTGTAAGGATCATAATGCCTCCTGCAAACTTATTAAGTCGATTGAGCGATTAAACAGCGGCTTTAAGTTTTCGTCGTGGCTTACAAATATCAGTGTGCTGTTTGTATTACTCGCTTGTTCAAACAATAAGTTAATAAAGCTTTCGCGGTTTTGTGTATCAAGGGCTGAGGTTGGCTCGTCGGCAATTATAATTTCAGGGTTACCAATAAATGCGCGTGCGGCGGCCACGCGTTGTTGTTGGCCAATGCTTAATTCTGCCACATTTTTATTATGATATTGCTCGGTTAAACCCAGTGAGTTCAGTAACCGTGTTGCTTCATTATTTAACGCGGCAGAGTGGCTTAATGCTTTTTGTTGGCGTTTTTTTGAAAATTGGCATCCCAGTATTACGTTTTCAATAGGCGATAGATATGAAAGTAAGTTGAAGTTTTGAAAAATAATACCAATGTGGTCAGCTCTAAATACATCTCGTTGAGTGTTACTTAGGGTATTTAAGGTCTGGTTTAGTAACGTGACATTGCCGCTGGTGGCTTCATTTATACCGGCAAGTAAGGCAAGTAAGGTTGATTTTCCCGAACCACTTGGGCCATGTAAAAAAACATGTTGGCCTTTTTCAATGTTAAGTTTGCTAATAGTTAGCGTGGGCGTTTTATCGTTTTTATGCCATTTAAAAGTAACGTTATTAAGGCTTATCATTGTTTTGTTTACCACTTCCAATAATTAAGGTTTTTGCGCGTTTTAAACTGCCTAATAATATTAAACGGTTTAGGTTTTAGCTTTTCGTCACTAAGTAAAAACTCATTCGTTGCAGCCACTACTCGCTCACTTGATTTACCGTCTGTGTATGGGTGCAGCTGTTGGCAATAGCTTTCTATATTTTGCATCAATGTTTTAGGGGAGGTAAATGCAAGGTCTATCGCGTCTTCTAGCTTATTTGGATCTGTTACGTTTAGTAAATGCTTGTCTGGGGCATTATTACAAAAGGTCACAACAGGCTTTCGCTGCACTATAAACATTAAAAGCACCGATGAGGTATCACACAGCATTACATCGGCCGACTTTAATAAGGGGACTACGTCGTCGGTTTCGATAAACGTTAAGTTTTGATTACTTAACGCTTTGTATTTATCAATAAGCTCAATAGGCATTTTAGGATGAAACTGCATTAATATGCGCCACTTTCCTGTTTCGCTAAAGTGCTTTATTTGCTCGTAAAGTTTAGGTGCAAGTGATAAACGTTTTGAAAAAGTAGAACAAATTAAAAGTGTAGGGCGAGTGTCGGCTTTGCTGGTATATGGGGTTTGTAATTCGCCAGTAAACAAGCGGTCGAGCGTTGGCCAGCCAGTTTCAGTCACTTTAAAATAACCCAGCTTTTTTTGTAAGGCTTTAAATGGCACTGTGGTATTGGGGCCTTGAGTACAGTAAAGATCAAAGCAGCCCCTTGCTTTTAGGTGGTCGTTGTTACCTTTTTTATCAAGTTTTCCGGCATCAAAACCATGAAATACACCCACTTTAATACCCGGAAAAAACGTAGGAATTAAATTAGCCGGTGCAAACGTAGCATCGGGTTTCCAGTTGTGAATGTCGTCTATTGAATTAAGGCGTATTTCATCGGGTGTTAAAAAGTCAGGGTTTACAGAGCTACCTTGTAAAAACCAGCGTACCTGACCACCATTCGCTAATATGGCCGCCTGAATAGGCCTCAAAATTGCGTATGAATAATTTTGAGATATATACATTAAGTATTTTTTATTTTTGGTGGTGGTTAAGTAGTTCAAGCTAGCTCCTCGACTCTTTAGCACAGCTAGTTTACCCGATTGTGACAACCATATAAATATTCTTGCTAAATCTCTTAACCAAAGTTCAGGTTATTTAGTTTCAAGCCCAAGATTGAGCTTTGAAGTTGGCTGGATTATCATACCGCACATAACCCCATACCATACTTTGCTCATAGAGCATCCCTAACCCCGGAGATAGCATGACTAGCTATAAAGTTTTAGACGTAAACGATGATTTACCCATCCGCACCAAAGGTGAAGTACACAGTGGTAAAGTGCGTTCGGTTTACTGGCTAACAGACGAAGACAGTGCACGATTAATTAAAGATAAAGGCTACAAAGTACCCGCAGGTACTGAGCTGGCTATTATGGTAATTTCGGACCGTATTTCAGCATTTGATTGTATTTGGCAAGGTGAAAATGGCTTAAATGGTGTGCCGGGTAAGGGAATAGCACTTAACACCGTTGCATCATATTGGTTTAAATTATTTGACGAAGCAGGCCTAGCTGGCAATCATATTGTGGATATTCCGCACCCATATGTATGGATTGTTCGTAAAGCAAGCACAGTTAAGGTAGAGGCGATAGCGCGCCAATATATTACGGGTAGCATGTGGCGTGATTACGCTAAAGGGACACGTAACTTTTGCGGTATAGATTTACCTGAAGGGTTAAACGCGAATCAAAAACTCGATAATGTACTTATTACGCCATCAACCAAGGGGATTATTGAAGGCGTTGCCGACATACCGCCAGTAGACGATGTAAATATTACCCGCGAGAACATAACAAATAACTTAGACGTATTTAATTTTAAGTCGGAAGACGACGTTGCAAAATACGAAAAGCTGTTAGTAGAAGGCTTTGGCTTAATTAGTAAAGAGCTTGCCAAGCTTGACCAAATTTTTGTAGATACCAAGTTTGAATTTGGTTATGTAGAAGACCTAAATGGTGCACAACAGCTTATTTATATCGACGAAGTGGGTACACCAGATTCATCGCGTATATGGGATGGCGCTGCGTATCGAGATGGTAAAATTGTTGAAAACTCTAAAGAAGGCTTTCGCCAATTGTTAATTAATAACGTGCCAGAAAGCGACGTATTACTAAACAAAGATCGCATGGCTGAGCGTGAAAAATTAGCAAAAGAGTATATTTTACCCGAATCAGTCATGCTTGAAGTGTCTAATACTTATGTGGGTATTGCCAGCAAAATAGTTGGTGAAGCAATTACTATTCCTGAAGATCCGCGCCAAGAGGTCATTTCTATTTTAGACGCTGATTATGGCTTAATTGTAAAATAGCCATACTAAAGAACTAAAAAACCCAGTGGCTAACTTTTTATTTTTAGTTACTGGGCTATATTCCTTGCAATTAACCCCTGTAATTAATTACCTTAACCTAACGTTAATAGTTAGGTGTTGTTATGTTTGAACGTTGTTTGCAAAAAATAACTAAAAGTTGCCGTTTTTTAACCATGGGTTTGTTTTTTGGTTACTTTTCTAACGCCGCTGCACTGGAGTTGGTAGTAGAAGATCAACACGGTAGTAAACTAGCAAATGCTGTTATTGAGCTACACTTTAACGCCGAGCAATTAGCCAAGCCAAATCTTCCTGTAGCCACTATGGACCAAGTTCATAAACAGTTTTTGCCAGAGCTATTAGTTGTGCAAAAAGGGCAGCAAGTTGACTTTCCAAATAGCGATAATATTCGCCACCATGTGTATTCTTTTTCGCAAGCTAAGCCTTTTCAGCTAAAGTTATATTCAGGGCAACCAAAAGCACCTATTACTTTTGATAATCAAGGGGTCGTTGTTTTGGGGTGTAATATTCACGACTCCATGGTTGGCTACATATATGTGGCAGGTAGCAAACATGTTTATAAAACAAATAAGCAAGGCAAAGTAACCTTGCCAAATAACCTATTACCGATTGAATTAAGCGTATGGCACGCTTTGCAAACAGCACCTTTGGAGAATAAAAAAATTATAACAGTAAGCGCTAAAAGCAAACACACCATAACGGTAAACACATCTACACCAGCACCAAGAAACACCTTTGGTAGCAAATTTAAGGCTGGTAATGACTCATAGTTTAAAAAACCGAATTACCTCACTCTGCGTAGGGCTGGTGTTATTAACAACGCTGGTGAGTGTTGCTAGTTTTTGGTGGTCAACAAGTCAGTTTCAGGAACAAAAAGTAGACCAAGACATAAGTGTTGCGCAAAACGTTTATAAGCAATATTTAACCTCAAAAGAAAGCCTCCTGTTAACTGCGGCTAAAGTATTAACTGCCGATTTTGGTTTTAAACAAGCGGTTGCCACGCGCGATGCGGGTACCATAAGCAGTGTTTTGTATAATCACAGCCAACGGATAGACGCGCAATTAATGTTGCTTATAGATTTATCGGGTCAGCTAATTTCGTCAAATTTAGAGCAAGGTGCCTTTGAAGACGACTTGCGACCTTTACTCGCAGAGCTTTTTAACGCACAAGAGCAATCTACATTTGTAGTGTTAAACAATGAGCTTTACCAGGTCATTTTATTACCTGTAAAAGCCCCAAGAACCATAGCTTACAGTTTAGTGGGCTTTAAAATAGACGACAGTGTTGCAAGCGAGCTTAAAAGCTTAACGGGTATGGATGTAAGTTTTGTAGGCAGTGCCGACAACCTAGTTATTAGCTCGTTAGATGAGCGCCCAACGCCTTTTGAACCGGTGAGTTATTTTAACTCGGCCACCACCTCACGAATATTTGGCGAGTACCCGGTTTACCGAAACCGAGATATTAATTTAGCCTCTTTGGCAACACACCCAATTATTATTTTATTAAGCGCCGATTTAACACAAAGTTATAGCGATTTTGAAAAGCTATTTTTTACCCTTATTATTTTGTCTATCTTAACGATGTTTGTAGGTGTAATAACAAGTAGCTTATTAGCAAATAACTTAACAACGCCGCTTTCTCAGCTTGTTGTAATTGCTAAGCAGTTTGCACAGGGTAATTATAATTTTGAGTTTAAAGGTAAAAAACAAAGCACAGAAATAACGACCTTAGTCAATGCGTTCGACAACATGGGTAACGACATCAACAAGCGTGAACAACAAATTAGTTTTCAGGCACGACACGATACTTTAACCGGCTTTTATAATCGCTCTGCGATGTTAGAAGTGTTGGACAAAGAATTAAGCGAATTAACTCAATATACGCTTGTAGCTATAGATATAAAGGGCTTACGCCATATAAACGACAAGCTGGGCCCGCGCATTGGCGATGAATGTATAAAAACCGTGGCATGCAGAATTAGTGAGTTTTCGGATGAGTTTGGTGGGATTCATGCGCGTATTGGGGGAGATGAGTTTTTAACGGTATTTCCAAGCAGTGCGGTTAGCGAGAAAAAGTGCGGCATAGAGGGATTAATTGCTAGGCTTCAAGAGTGTTATACCATTCAAAAGCTAAAAATTAACTTACAGTTTAGTACCGGGGTATTGCAGTACCCATCGCAAGGTACTGCCAGTGACGACTTAGTAAGGCGAGTGCTTATTGCCGTAGAAAATGCGGCCAATAACCAAAACCATATACATTATTACCAAGATGGCGAGGACGAGGCCCACTTAGATCGTTTAATTATGCTTGATGAATTAAAGCAAGCTATTAGCGACGACGATGGTCAGCTGTTTATGACCTACCAGCCTAAGCTGCATATGCAAACTCAAAAAATAGATAAAGTTGAGTCGCTTATTCGTTGGCAGCGTAAAGATGGCAGCTGGGTTAATCCCGAGTTATTTATTGATTTAGCTGAGCGCTCAGGGCTAATTGTTGAACTAACGGCGTGGGTAATAAATACCGTTGTTGCACAAGTTGCCGACTGGAAATCGAAGGGCATTGAGCTTCAAGCCGCTATTAATGTATCTGCACAAGATATTGCGTTTCCGGGGTTTCATGCCGCGTTAGTCGCTACGCTAAAAAAACATAATGTGGATGCAAGGTTAATCACTATTGAATTAACCGAGCGCGACATGATAGAAAACGAAGAAAAGGGTATTAAAGCGCTTAAAGATTTAAAACAAATTGGCGTTAAAATATCGCTTGACGATTACGGGGTAGGGCAAACATCGCTGGGGCGTTTAAAAATGTTACCTATTGATGAGCTTAAGCTCGATAAATGTTTTATTTTAAAACTAGATGCCTCTCAAAAAGATCAATTTATAGTGCAGTCGTCAATTACGCTTGGGCATCAGTTAGGTTTTTCGGTGGTGGCTGAAGGGGTCGAAACCGAAGAGTCGTTAGCTTTACTTGAAACAATGCAGTGCGACCATGCACAAGGTTACTACCTTAGCCGGCCTTTAAAAGCTGATTTATTAGAACAATGGCTGGAAGAATACTATGGTAAAAATTAAGCATTTATTTGTCAGTGTTTTATTGCTAATAAGTTTGCCAACGGTTGCCAACAGTAGCGGAAAGTTACTAGCAACACCGGGTGTATCTCAAGTTGAAGGTAGCGGCGGTGGCGGTATTGTGCCTTGGGCTCAGCTTGCAGGTTATGCGAGCGAAGATGAATTTTCGGTAAATGGTTTTTGTAGCCGAGCGGATGTAAGCGATTACGCATTAAATGTATGTGGTGCGCAGTTAAACTTATTTAATCGGGTGGAGCTAAGTTACGCAAAACAAGAGTTTGACGTGCCAGCACTTAACACCGAAATAGAGCAATCGATTACTAGTGCAAAAATACGTTTATATGGTGATATTGTTTACAGCCAATGGCCGCAATTAAGTTTAGGTATACAGCATAAATCGCTAGATGACGGCACCGTAGCCAAACTTGTTGGTGCAGAGGATACCAGCGGTACAGATTATTACTTGGCTGCCAGTAAGCTTCACTTAGGTGCTTTTGCAGGTTATAACTGGTTTTGGAATGTAACAACACGCTATAGTGAAGCCAATGAACTTGGACTACTCGGTTATGGTGGCGGCAATGCTGACAGCGCGTTTTTATTTGAAGGTAGCACCGCTGTATTTTTAAGTCGTGAATTGGCAATCGGTATTGAGTATCGTCAAAAAGCGAATAACTTAAACCTGGGTGAGCAAGACTGGAAAGATGTTTTTGTTGCCTGGATGCCTAATAAAAATGTGAGTGTAACTGCCGCATATTTAGATTTAGGGCGTATTGCAGGGGCAGACGATCAAACCGGTTGGTACTTATCGGTAACAGGGTATTGGTAATGAAGTTAATTGCAGTTGGGTTTTTATGTGTTGGTATTTTAATGGGCTGTGCGAATAAAGCACCGCCTACTTTATATTACCAAATTGGCGGTAACGCCGGCATAGAAAAACTAATTGATAGCTTTATTAATCAAATTGGCAATGACGAGCAGGTATTTCACTACTTTGAGCACACAAACATAGCGCATTTTCGCCAAGGTTTTATTTTGCATATGTGCATGCTTACCGATGGTCCGTGTAAATACAGCTACGCAGGTGATTCAATGGTAGACATACACACCGGCATGAATATAACAGAAAAAGATTTTAATCATGTTGTTGATTTATTAGTGAATGCCATGAATGAGCAAAACATACCTCATCCTATTCAAAATAAAATTTTGTCAAAAATGGCGCCATTAAGAGGCGATATTATTAACATATAGTAGGTCGCAGTCATGCAGCAAATATATAGAACCACAATTATAGCTTTCTAGTTATCATTGACAGATTAGCTGATATTTTTTTGCGTTGCATATGTAAATTTAATCTGTGTTTTAAATTTCTAATAAATGTACTCTTATTAGAATGCCTACCTGAATTTGCCTTTGCTATTTCACTTTCAAATTGGCTATCAGTGGCAATTGGATATGGCTTAATACCTACGATATTGAGCCCAACTTCACTATGAAATTGCATATCAACATCAACAGGTCTAAAAAATGGCTTTCTGTGCAGAAGTTTCTTAGCCCCCTCTAAAGATAATATATATCCTTGAGCTCCATTTGGGATTTTAAAGTAATTCCCTAAAACAAATTCACTTTCAAGGGATTGTGTATTAATAAATGGTAAATCTCGGCTATCAGAAAGTTTTATAAGATCCCAATTTTTTAATTTTTCTGCTGATTCAATCGTATTAGTTAAATGCGATTTAATTATAATGTCGTCCTCAAGTATTACGCATATAGGTATCGAATGTGTAACTATATGCTCCCAGACTCGCATATGGCTAATGTAACAACCTATTTCTCCTAGGGTTAAGTTGCGATGATATGAGTTTTTATTCTTTTTCGGGCAATACCAGTTGAGAAACTCTTGCTCACCAAGATTTTTACCAATAGTAGCTTCAAAGCGTTCTGCACTTATATTAAGATCTTTAAGTCGCTTTTGAACTTCATACCAACGGGATTCACAAGGTTTCATATTGATAATAAATATCGAAGTTTTCATTTTTTAATTACTTTATTGTTGTAGCTTAATAGTCTTTAAGCGAAATAGATTTATTTAAAAAATCCAGTTTATGTAATGAGACTCAATAATTTTACTCTATCGAAGCTATATATTATTTATAAACTGAGAAAAGGTACTTGTTAAAACTGTATTGGGTTTGGATAACAGCTATAACGAAACCTGCTCTTCCATCTAAAAAACCTAGCCTTAAAAAATAATGTCGAATAAAAGCAAATATGGCAGAGCCTGTAGCTTTTGATAATGAGGTTTTTTTTCCTTTTTGAATTATTTGCTTTGCGCCTATGTTAGCGTAGTGGTTTCTTTTATTAAGATATGTAAAAATATCTTGGTGTTGGAAGTGTAAAATGTTTTCTTTTAATGTAATTAGCTCACAGTCTTTTATTACAACAGATTCATGCACTAAATTTTTGTTGTAACTGGTTTTTTTCTTGTTATAAATACGGGCAATATGATCAGGGTGCCAGCCACTATGATAAATAAACTGGCCACAAAAATATGTTAGCCGATTTATTCTTAATACATTTTCTTCACTACACCTAGGTAAAGTATTAAGTATCTCATTTTTTAATGTTTCACTAACTTCTTCATCGCAGTCAATAGCAAAAATCCAGTCGTTACTAGCTAACTGTTCAGCTCTTCGACGTTGCTCGCCAAACCCTTGCCAATCCTCTCTAATAAATATCTTATCGGTGTATTTTTTTGCAATTTCGAGTGTATTATCTGTGCTGCCGGAGTCAAGCAGAATAATCTCGTCAGCCCATTTAACTGATTCTAAACAGCGGGCAATTGTACTTGCCTCATTCTTACAAATAATACAAACAGATAGTTTCAAAATATTCTTCTCATAATTAAGTTATTGACGATAGACCCAAACATAAATCCATCTACATATTAGTAACTATAGTATTCCAAAGTATTACTTTTAAGACCATTTTTATAGCTGTTTTTATAGCTATTTTTAAAATAATAAATGCTAGAGTTAATATTGCCTAATTACTTAGTATTATTTAATCAAATTTTTTGATTATATTGTTTTATACTACAGGGAATTTTTTATGAAATATCTTGTTGATGCAAAGTGGCTTAAGATACGTTTAGAACAAACTAACTTAGTTATTTTTGATGCGGGTATGCTTCGCCCCGGGGTTTTAAGAACTTATATGCCTGAAGCTATGCTACCCAATGCAAAGCGGTTTGACATAAAAAATGAGCTAGCAGATAAATCAAACCCGCTATCAAGCACAATGTGTAATGCACAGCAGTTTACACAGGTTATGCAGCATGCGGGTGTAAACCATGATTCGTTTATTGTGGTATACGAAGATGCTGGCTTATTTAGTGCTGCAAGGGCGTGGTGGATGCTAAAAGCCATGGGGCATCACAATGTAAAGGTTTTAAATGGCGGCCTTAAAAAGTGGTTAGCGTGCCGCTATGCAGTGCAGCAAGGTTATAGTGAGGCTTTAACGTGTGGTAATTTTGAAGCAAGTTATAATCCAAATTACTTTATTGACCGCCAGCAAGTATTAGCAGCCATAGATGATGTGAATACTATATTGTTAGATGCGCGTGCCTATAAACGCTTTACTGGTGAAGAGAGCGAACCTCGAAAAGGCATGCGAGGTGGGCATATACCACAAAGCCGTTCATTGCCTTTTTTAGATTTATTAACCGATGGCGAGGCTAAAGCTTTTGAAGAAATAAAGATAAAATTTGAGAACGCTGTAGGTACTGCAGAGTATATTCAATTTAGCTGTGGATCAGGTATTACAGCGTGTATTTTAGCTTTATTTGCTGATGAATGTGGTTATAAAAACTTAAGTGTTTATGACGGTTCTTGGAGTGAGTGGGGCGCGAGTGATTCATTGCCTATCACCAAAGATGTATAAGTGAAAATACCATAACAAGCAATTTTTGTAGGCGCCTTGCTTGCTGGCACGTTTAATTTATACATAGTCACATTAACAACCTTTGCGTGAGCAAGCTTCACGCCTACGTGTGGGTAACTTTAAATGTTTATTACCACCGAGAGCACCGAGGCGCTGCGCGCTACACTGAGTAGAGCGTAACGTTTGATTGGTTTTAAAATTACTTCTCCTGCACTACTCCTTGTTTTCTCTGTGGTGAATAAGTCACTTTTTGTTGTATTACTTAATAGCATTTAATTACCACCGAGCGCACCGAGGCGCAGCGCGCTACACTGAGAAGAGCGTAACGGTTGATTGGTTTTAAAATTACTTCTCCTGCACTGCTCCTTGTCTTCTCTGTGGTGATAATAATGTTTTATTCACTTTGAAACCTTTTACAGCTTGTATCCATACGGGCAGTTATTACAGCCATTTTTACAACAGGTTCCTCGCTTTAAAAAAAACCACTTACTAAATACCATGTAGCCATTTTGCATAGTGTAGTCGAGCTCTTCAATTAAGTTATCGTTTCCTCTAAATGCTTTCGCAAACTCTATTTGGCTTTTTATTGGCTGAGTATAAAGCTCTTCAAGGTAGTGATTAATTTTATTGAGTGTACAGGTTTGGCACAAACAGCTTGTTGCTGTTGCGTCTAGGGGTAAAATAGCGGGTAACTGGTTACACCAACATGCGGTTATATTATTTACATTACAGTTAAGCACTGTATTACATTGGCTGCAGTTTGTTTGAGTCATTTTAGTTCTTATCAACAGTAGAGCGCCAAGAATAACAAATATTATGAATATACAAAAAGCCTTAGCAGAATTTATTACGTTTTCGGCACAAAGAGACAATGCAATATCGGTTATTGTGTCAACGCCTGCATATGGTCAAGCGCCCTTATATACATTAAAAACTGACGTATTAGTTGGTGTAATTAAACGCTGTTTGAGTGGTGAAATAAATTTAGATGACTTAGAGCTTTGGGCTAACGTTATTGAGTCACGAAAAGACGTTGATTGCGCTCAACACGAGGGCGTTATTTATGCGCTTAGTAATAGCGAGCAAATGGGCGAGCTTGATCACCAAAAGCTTGAAAAAATACTGGCATTGTTAAAGGGTTAAAGTTTAGGTTAACTTAAAACCGCATTTAAATTAAATGCGGTTTTAGTATTTTTTGACAACGTGGTTACTTGTGATATCCCAAGCAGGTTTCTACTTCGTTTTTAGATCCTAAAATAACCGCTACACGCTGGTGGATAGCGTCTGGCTGAATATCCATAATACGTTCAGAGCCTGTTGAGGCAATGCCGCCGGCTTGTTCTACTAGCATAGCCATTGGGTTTGCTTCGTAAAGTAGGCGCAGTTTATTGGGTTTCTTAGGATCTTTAGTATCAGTTGGGTAAGTAAATACACCGCCTCGGCTTAGTACGCGATGAACATCGCCTACCATGGCCGCAATCCAGCGCATATTAAAGTTTTTAGCGCGCGGGCCGGTATCGCCTTCTAACAAATCATTTATGTAATTTTGCATAGCGGGTTGCCAATGACGCTGATTAGACGCATTAATCGCAAACTCGTTTGTATCTGCAGGTATAGTGGCAAAGTCTTCTGTTAGTAAAAAGCTACCTTGGGTTTTATCAAGGGTGAACATACGTGTGCCTTTACCTGTACTAAGCGCCAACATTGTTGATGGGCCGTAAAGTACATAACCTGCTGCAACTTGCTTGTGGCCAGGTTGCATAAAAATACTTTCGTCTGCTGCATCTGAGCCTTCAGGCGCTTCCATAATTGAAAATATAGTCCCTACCAGCGAGTTAATATCGGTGTTTGACGAACCATCAAGTGGGTCAAATGCTACAATATATTTAGCGTCTGGGTTTCCTGCAACGGTGTAGTCTTCTTCTTCAGAGGCAATGGCTTTAACTGTGCCCGACTCCAGTAAAATATCTTTTAATAGCTGATTAGATAATACATCGAGCTTTTTTTGAGTTTCGCCTTGAATGTTTTCATCAAGTGTTGAGCCTAATACGCCTGAAAGTGCGCCTTGGCCAACACGAAAAGATATTTCTTTACATGCCGCTAAAATAGTTCGGATTAATGATAATAGTTCTCTTGGGCAACCGTCTTCTAGCAATACTGGAGGGAGTCTACGCATTCTATTTTCCTGATAACGTGTTAAAACTAATCATAATGTGAGAGAGATTAGTTTAGAGCGCTGAAATTCGTCTTAAATATCTGTATTGTTTAAATACCGCCCTATAATGGGGGAACCTAATCGTACCTAAAACGCCAATAACAAAGATAAGATTATGAAAAAAATACCACTACTAAGTTACATATTCTTTACTGTGTTGTGCTCTATCATAACTCAAGCGCACGCAGCAATTAAGTCAATTGATGAATTTACTACACAAATGAACCACTTTCCGGGGTACTACTCGTTTTATTACGATACCCAAAACGGCAAAGTGTATTTAAAAGTAGATAAGTTTGAGCAGCAGTTTTTATTACAACAAAGTTTGCCATACGGGATTGGGTCAAACGATATTGGGCTTGATCGAGGCCAGCTTGGCAACACGCATTTGGTACAGTTTGAGCGCTTTGGCGATAAAGTTATGCTGCGTGCTGTAAATACTTACTACCGTGCTAATACTAGTAATAAAGCCGAGCAGCAAAGTATCAAAGAGGCATTTGCATCAAGCATATTGGCGGGCTTTAAAGTGGTTGCAGAAGACAAAAGCACGGCACTTATTGACTACACGCCTTATTTATTGAGCGATGTACATGGAGTAAGCCGTACATTAGCTGCGCGTAAGCAGGGTAATTTTAACCTTGATGAATCACGAAGTGCGGTTTACATGGCGCGTTCAAAAGCCTTTGTAAAAAACACCGAACTTGAAGCCGTGCTTACATTTAAAGGCGCAAAGCCGGGTAAGTTTGTACGCCAAGTTAGCGCCGACCCATACACTGTTACCGTACATATGCACCATTCACTTGTTCAATTACCAGATGATAATTACACACCACGTAAATTTAACCCGCAATCGGGCTTTTGGAGCATTGAACACAAAGATTACGCAGCGCCTTTAGGCGAGTCGATGTATGTTCGTTATATACCGCGTCACCGTTTAGCAAAAAAAGATCCGAGCTTACCTATTAGCGAGCCGGTTGAGCCTATTGTTTATTATTTAGATCCCGGTGTACCAGAGCCAGTTAAAAGCGCCTTACTTGAAGGCGGTAAGTGGTGGAATGATGCATTTAGCGCTGCAGGTTATAAAAACGCGTTTATTGTTAAAGTATTACCAACCAATGTTGATCCCATGGATATTCGTTACAACGTAATTCAGTGGGTGCATAGGGCAACACGTGGCTGGTCATACGGAGGCTCAGTTATTGATCCGCGCACCGGTGAAATATTAAAAGGCCATGTGACGTTGGGTTCGCTTCGTGTTCGCCAAGATATTTTAATTGCAGAAGCGCTGGCTGCTCCTTATTTTAAAGGCGATGAAGTTGCTAAAAACTTACACGCTATGGCGCTTGATCGTATTCGCCAGTTAAGCGCCCATGAAATTGGCCATACATTAGGTATTGCCCATAACTTTGCGGCATCAGTAAGTGATAGAGCCTCAGTAATGGATTACCCGCACCCATTATTGAGCTTTAATGAACAAGGCAAGCTTGATGTAACACGAGGCTATGCAACAGGTATGGGCGTATGGGATACGCAGGTAATTAAATACGGTTATAGCGACTTTACCAATCAAGATGAAAGCGCAGAGCTGGCCGCAATTTTAAAAGAGAATAAAGCCAAAGGGCTAGCGTTTATTTCAGATTCTGACGCGCGGGCTAAAGGGGGCGCTCACCCAACGGCTCACTTATGGGATAACGGCGCTAACCCATCAGAAGAGCTTTTACGTGTTTTAGATGTTCGTAAAAAGGCACTTTCGCAATTTGGTATTAATAATATTAAGTCCGGTGTTGCGCTATCTCAGTTAGAAGAAAAGCTTGTACCACTTTATTTATTTCATCGTTTTCAAGTTGAGTCTGTGGTTAAGTTAATTGCAGGTGTAAATTACGAATATGAAACACGCGGTGATGAGCCTGTCCAAGGCGCTCAGGTTGTTGATAAGCAAGTGCAACAAGATGCAGTTAATGCCATATTAGCAACGCTTACAGCCAAAAATTTAGTTATACCTGAATCGGTATTATCGTTAATTCCGCCAAAAGCATATGGTGAGTCTAAATCGCGCGAAAGCGTAGTGGGGCGTACAGGGTTAACACTTGATGGAATGGCTTTACCAGAGGTGGGAGTGCAGCATAGTTTATCGTTGTTGCTTAATCCACAGCGCTTAAATCGTTTAGCTCAACAACAAGCCCGTAATAACCAATTTTACAGTTTAGATGCGTTATTAAAGCAGTTGTATAGCCATGTTTATAATGTATCGTCACCCGACACAATGAAAGGCAAAATAACCCAGCGTATACAGTTTTTAACAGCAAAAACGTTTGCTGACTTAGTGGCAAATAATAATGTAAGCCCAGAGGTACAAGCGCAACTTCGTTATTACTTAGTTAAGTTAAGTGACGACTTTAATCAAAACACGATGCTGAGTAATACAAGCACCGGTGAAAGCGCATTTAAGCAATACCTAGCAGTGCAGGTAAAACACTTTTTAGCTAATGGAGAGTGGCCTAGTAACTTTAAAGTTCTACCTATACCGCCAGGTTCACCCATTTAATTTTTAGGGCGTAAGTTAAACCGCCCTTAGCTTTAAACGCCTTTATAAGCAGCGCTTCGATAGTATCAAGCGCTGTTTTTTCTTGCATAAAATTGGTTTTTTGTTAACCTACTTGCCTTCCATTTTTTGTCTTTTTGAGGTGTATATGGCGTTTTTATCTCGTGCGATTTTATCGCTGTCCATTGCACTTTCAAGTACCGCTGCCTTTGCTCAAAAACCGTGTGATGTTGAACTCAGACATGGTCTAATTATTACCGATGACGTAATACGAATTGTTGATAAAGGCCAAACACGAGTACAAATTAACAACAATACCCAGCTCTTTATTCGTGGCTATTGGGTCGATTTAGGTGAAGATGAAAGCAAAGTACTGGAGCAATTTAGCCAAGGCATTCGCCAAACAGTACCTGAGCTTGTAAATTTAGCCACCGACGGTGTTAATTTAGGGCTGAGTGCTATTGAGCAGGTGGTTGAGGGCATGTCGGATAAAGAGCCTGAAGTACTTAAAACCCAACTGCAATACGTAGAACGCGCGTTGATGGATAAGTTTAAGCGAGGCGACGACTTTTTTTTTATAGCTCCTCAATCACTCTCTCAAATTGATGACTTTTTTACAAAAGAAATAAGCCAAAAAATCCACTCGGCGGTTCATGGCTCGTTAGGTGCCATTTTAGTGTCTTTAGGGGATGCGTTTAAATCGCGTGAAGGCAATATTGAGGATCGCATCAACGATATGGGTCAACGCATGGATATCATCACGAAAGAGATTGATAAGTCATTGCAAAAAAAAGCAGACCAATTAGAGCTAAAAGCATCAGAATATTGCGAATACCTCAACACCTTAGATGTCACCGAATCTCGCTTACAAGCGATTGTACCGGGCATGGCAGACTTTGATTTAGTGCAAATTAAATCGTAAGGGAAAGTGGTTCGTTATTAGACCGCCCTATAGTTTTATCTCATTCTCGGTTAACAAGCGGTATTCGCCTGGCGCTAAGTCTTCATCTAACTTAATACCCGCAATTTGCTCACGGTGTAATTCAACCACTTTGTTATCAACGGCGTAAAGCATGCGCTTTACCTGATGGTACTTTCCTTCACTAATTGATAAGCGTAAACCGTAGTTAGCTAAGCGCTCAGCAATAGCAGGGCGGGTGGCATCTTTTTCATTGTGTAGCATAACGCCTTCGCGTAATTGCTCAAGCGCTTCGTCGGTAATTGGTTCTTGGGTTTCAACTAGGTATGTTTTAAATTTATTACTGCGTGGTGAGGTAATTTTATGTGACCAGTCGCCATCGTTAGTGATAATAACTAAGCCTGTTGTGTCTATATCTAATCGGCCTGCTACGTGAAAGTCACTCATATTTGGCTCATCAAGTAAGTCAAAAACTGTTTTGTGTAAGTCGTCACTATTTGCGCACACATAACCAACAGGCTTATTTAGCATAAAGTAACGTTTACCTAAAAATACTAATGGCTCACCGTTATGTAATACGGCATCTTCTTTTGCTAACTGAAAGTTATGTGCTGTGATCACCTCACCATTTACGCTTACTTCTTTACGCTTAATACTGGCGCGAGCTTGCGTGCGCGGTACTTCTGCTAAGTGGCTAATAAATTTATCTAAACGGCAAGGGAATTTCATTTTGGTTCACATTTTTAGTCGGCTACAATGGGCGCGATTATAGCCGATAGTGAAATACCATGACAGTGCACAGCACACTAATTTTAAACCTGTATAAGGCCAAAGTGGCCTCTGGTGAGCTGACGTACGATGCTGCCCAGCAACGTGCGGTTATGGCATTAAATACATTAAGCCTACAACTTCAGACACCGGTGAAATGGTGGCAAAAAACACCAAATATAAACGGAGTTTATCTGTATGGGCCAGTAGGACGCGGTAAATCTATGTTAATGGATTTATTTTATAACAATGTGCCAGTGGTAAAAAAACAGCGACTTCACTTTCATCATTTTATAGCACATGTTCATAGTCAATTAGCTGAGCTACAAGGCCACGCTAATCCGCTTACATTGATAGCGAAAAAATGGGCTAAAAACATTAAAGTATTATGTTTTGATGAGTTTTTTGTCAGCGACATTGGCGATGCCATGATTATGGCTAGATTGTTTAAAGCGATGTTTGAGCAAGGTTTAGTGCTGGTGGCTACCTCTAATGCAAAACCAGAACAGCTTTATAGCAACGGTCTGCAACGCGCGCGATTTTTACCTACTATCGATTTAATTAACAACCACTGCCATATAGTCAATGTGGCCGGTGAGGAGGATCATCGCTTTAGATATGGTAAAAATAGCCGCCACTATTATATCAACTTACCGAGTGATGATTTTAAAGCTATTTTTGTGCAAGCGTATTCGCAGGTTACTTTTTCAGATGTAATAACGATTCACGGCCGTAAACTTAGCTACCAATTAAAAGCGCCTAGAGCCGTAATTATTGATTTTATGGCTTTATGTTCAGGCCCACGTAGTGCTAACGACTATATGTTTTTAGCATCCCAGTTTGATGTATTGTACGTTAATAATGTGCCTAAAATGGGTGAAACCGCAACGGGTAAAACGATTGTGCATGGAATAGAAGATAGCTACCAGCGGGAAAAGCAAACGCTTGAAGAACACACTTTAGACGACGAGGCTCGGCGCTTTATTGCATTAGTGGATGAATTTTATGACTGTCAAAAATTACTGATCATCAATGCTCAGGTAAATATAGAGCATTTATATGTGGGTAAAAAGCTAAGCTTTGAATATGCGCGAACGCAATCGCGGCTAGTAGAAATGCAAAATTGGTAAAAAACGCGCTTAACGGTTTATGGCTAAGCGCAAATTTAATTACTTTACTTACTGTAGCCATTTGGATTGTTTGACTGCCAGCGCCATGTATCTTGCATCATGGCATCAATTCCGCGTTTAGCTTCCCAGCCCAGCTCATTAAGGGCTTTTTCTGGTGCGGCGTAACATGCAGCAATATCGCCAGGGCGACGAGGTGATACTTGGTATGGTACTGTTTGGTTACTTGCTTTAATAAATGCATTAACCATTTGCAGAACAGAATAGCCATTACCAGTGCCAAGATTATAGACAAGTGCACCCGTATTTGTAGCTATTTTATCAAGCGCTTTTAAGTGGCCAATAGCTAAATCTACAACGTGAATGTAGTCGCGTACGCCTGTGCCATCAATGGTGTCGTAATCATCACCAAATACGGCTAACTGCTTGAGTTTACCCACTGCTACTTGAGCAATGAATGGTAATAAATTGTTAGGAATGCCATTAGGATCTTCACCAATTAGGCCCGATTCGTGAGCACCTACAGGATTAAAATAACGCAAAATAGCAAACGCAAAGCGCTCGTCAGATTTAGCGATATCCTGAAGCATCATTTCTACCATCAATTTTGAGGTACCGTATGGGTTAGTTGTGCCACCAACAGGAAAGTCTTCTTTAATAGGTAAACTTGCCGGGTCACCATAAACGGTGGCAGATGAGCTAAACACTAACTTAAATACGCCCGCATCTCGCATAGCATCAACTAAGGTTAACGTGCCTTGCACATTATTTTGGTAATACTCTACTGGTTTAGCAACCGATTCGCCAACCGACTTTAAGCCTGCAAAATGAATAACGCTGTTAACCGTATGCTTTGCAAATACTGAATCTAAAAAAGCTTTATCGAGTATGTCACCTTGATAAAAAGTTACTTCTTTTCCCGTAATTTGTTTAACGCGAGCCAGAGACTCTTGCGATGAATTTGCTAAATTATCTATAACAACAACATCACTTCCTTGTTGCAAAAGTTCTAAAACGGTATGCGAGCCAATATAGCCTGCGCCACCGGTTACTAAAATAGTCATGAAAGCTCCGTAGGGTTCTTTATTCAGTTGTTTTAATTTCAACATAAAATTGCATAGTTTACATGCTTTATATTTAATTTTTAGTTTGCAAAGAAGATGATTTAACGTAGTTTTAAAAGGTACATCAGATTACATTTTGTTCGTTTATAATTACATTTAACAACTATGATTAAGTTATAGTTAATATATATCTGTTAGGATAATTTAATTAAGGTAAGCAACAAAATCATACCATATACATTGTGTTATGGATTACTTTTTGGAGATAGCTATGAACTCAGTTACAAAAATTTCAATGGCACTGTGTGTTGTATTGCCACTATTTACACATGCTGGCGAGTCTGCAGTTAAGTGGCATGACTTTAAAGACTATCGCGATGTGCGTGCATCAAACCAAACTAAAGCGTCTTACCATAAGCAAATTACGAAGCAGTTTGAAAAACACTTTTCCAAGCTTGCTGAGCAACTGCCAAAAGATTATAAGCTAAATGTCGAAATTACAGATGTTGATTTAGCTGGTGATGTACGTTTCAGTGGCACAAGTGAAATTCGCGTTGTTGAACCTATTTTTTTCCCACGTATTAACCTGAACTATTCGTTAGTTAATAAAGAAGGCGATGTAATAAGTGAAGCAAATGATGTTGAACTCAAAGACATGGGCTTTATGGATAGAATAAGAAGAGGCCGAGAGGAGTCATTTGACCACGAAAAAAGATTACTCACACAGTGGTTTGGCGAACAAGTATTAACAAGTATTGATTGAGTTAACTTGCCGCTTAAGAGCGGCAAGTGATTAACTTTGTTTACTTAAACGTGGCAAGTAAAGTGAGTAACTGTTGTAATTTAATGACGGTCGTTTTTAACTTTTCTTCGTTAAAGCCATCGGTTGATAAACTTTCTACGTCTGCTGCAACGTCTAGTACATAGGGTTTGAAACGCTTTGCTTCAAAGTCAAAACCAGCGTCTTTTCCAAATAAGGCTTTAAATTTACCATGGCCTTGTTGTTGTAATTCGTCTAGTTTTTTGTCGGCATCAAGTGCCTGACGATAAACAATTTTTAAGTTAGCGTTGAGTTGTTCAATTATAGAATCCATGGTTTTCCTAAAGCTTTGTACTGCATGGCCGATATAATACGTGGATTACATTTAAAAGTCAGGTTAGTAATATGAATATATCAGGTTCAAGTTTACCCGTTATGTCAGGGGCTAGCGAAAGTGGTGAAGTTTACAGCGCTTCTTTGGCTAAAAAACAGCAACAGGCAGACGGCGCAGCTGCGCTTGCACTAATTGAAGGTGCTGCGCAATCATCAAGTGCGCAAACACCGGCTAAATCGGTGACTGCAACACTTGGTAATAACATAAACGTATACGTTTAAATGTCGCTCTAAATGACTTTGAGATCGATAGGGGTTTTACTTTTTTGACCGCCTATTTCTCTTACTAATTTAGGCACTAAAAATCCGGGCAGAGCTTTTAAAAGCTCTGCCATTATTTTTATTGCTTGCTCTTCGTTAATATCAAAGTGACTTGCGCCTTCAACTTTATCTAGCAAATACAAATAATACGGCAGCACGTCGGCATCAAATAACGCTTCACTTAAATTTATTTGTGCGTCAACCGTATCGTTCACGTCTTTTAAAATAACCGCTTGGTTTAATAGCATAACGCCTGCATGTTTAAGCTTTTGCATTGCAGCTTTAAACTCACCATCTATTTCGTTGGCGTGATTTATATGGTTTATAAATACAATTTTTAGCGGTGATTTTTGTAAGCGGGCACATAGCTCGTCGGTAATTCTCGCAGGTATTACGACAGGCAAACGGCTGTGTATTCTCATACGTTTTATTTGTGGTAATTTTTCAAGCTCATCTAAAAACCAGCTAATGGCATCGTCTTTGGCCATAAGCGGGTCGCCACCACTTAAGATCACTTCGTTTATATTGGTATCTGATTTTATATAGCAAAGGGCATCTAGCAGGCTTTTTTTATTAAGTTGGTTTTCTTGATACGGAAAATGACGTCTAAAACAATACCGACAATTTACCGCGCAACCGGTTTTAAACATAACTAAAACACGCGATTTATACTTATGTAAAATCCCGGGTTGATCGTTGTCTTGCTCAAGCAAAGGATCTTTATTAAACCCCGATTTTTTTAAAAACTCTTGATGGCGAGGCATAACTTGCAGCAATAGAGGATCGTTTGCATCACCTTTGCGCATTTTTTTTATAAAAGGCACTGGCACCCGTACCGGAAATAAACTGCGAGCTTTTAGGTCGTTTTCATGGACTTGGCTCGATAAACCAACCATTTCAAGCAAGGTTTTTGGACAGGTAACTACATTTGCTAATTCTTTTTGCCAGTTTTTATGCAAATTTGCTTCATTTCTTTGTATCATTGGCACGTAGATTACTCGAAAAATTAAAATAGAGGAAACGATGGCGAATTATAGCACCAACGAGTTCAAGGGCGGCCTAAAAATTATGATGGACGGCGAGCCTTGCAGTATCTTAGAAAATGAAATGGTAAAACCTGGTAAAGGCCAAGCGTTTAACCGTGTTCGTATCCGCAAGCTTATTTCTGGCAAGGTACTTGAAAAAACCTTTAAATCAGGTGAATCGGTTGAAGGTGCTGATGTTATGGATACGGACTTAGCGTATCTTTATACAGACGGTGAATTTTGGCATTTCATGAATAACGAAACATTTGAGCAAATTGCTGCTGACGAGAAAGCATTAGGCGATGCTGGCAAATGGTTAGTTGAAAACGATGTATGTACTATCACACTATGGAATGGCAGCCCAATTGCAGTTACTCCACCAAACTTTGTAGAGCTTGAGATCACTGAAACAGATCCTGGCCTAAAAGGTGATACAGCGGGCACGGGTGGTAAACCAGCAACGCTTAGCACGGGTGCAGTAGTTCGTGTTCCATTATTCGTTCAAATTGGCGAAGTAATTAAAGTAGACACACGCAGTGGTGAGTACGTAGGCCGTGTTAAGTAATATTTAACGTAGCTTAATAATACCAATCCGCAAAGAGCAACACGACCTAAGCGAATTGGTATAAATCCCAGCCTATGCTGGGATTTTTTTTGGAGAAAATATGTCAGCAACACTTTGGGCGCCCAGCGCAAATATAAAAACATTAAAACAACGCGCAGAAATTTTACGCACAATTCGTGAGTTTTTTTACGTACGAGATGTAATGGAAGTAGAAACACCGAGCTTAAGTGCTGCTAGTGTCACTGATGTTCACTTGGCAAGTTTTAATACTTCATTTATGGGCCCTGGGCATGCTGGTGGTTTGCCTCTTTATTTACAAACATCCCCCGAGTTTGCAATGAAACGCTTGTTAGCGGCCGGTTCAGGTTCTATTTTTCAGCTTTGCAAAGCATTTAGAAATGAAGAGGCTGGCAGCCATCATAACCCTGAGTTCACGATGCTTGAGTGGTATCGCCCTGGGTTTGACGAATTTGCATTGATGGATGAAATGGATGAGCTAATGCAGTGTGTACTTAATGTGGAGCCAGCAACGCGTATTACTTATCAGGATGCATTTAAACAAGTATTAGGCCTGGATCCATTGACAGCATCTTTAGATCAACTAAAGGCGCATGCTTGTGAGCACGGCTTTGCTGACATAGCTAAAAACGAAACTCATAAAGATACCTTGCTACAGCTGTTATTTTGTATGAAAGTAGAGCCGAGCATTGGGCAAACTAAACCCTGTTTTGTCTATCACTTTCCTGCCTCACAAGCGGCATTAGCGCAAATTTGTGAACACGATGAGCGAGTCGCTGGTCGTTTTGAACTCTATTATAAAAATATGGAGCTTGCGAATGGCTTTAACGAGCTAACCAACGCAACAGAACAAGCTAAACGCTTTGATGAAGATAACCAGTATCGTGAAGCGCACGGTTTAAAACAAGTTCCGATGGATTCGCGCTTAATTGCTGCATTGGAACACGGTTTACCGCAATGTTCAGGTGTAGCATTGGGGATTGATAGGCTGGTAATGCTAGCAACTAACAAAGACAAAATTAAAGATGTAATTGCCTTTGATGTAGATAGAGCCTGATACTTGCCCTGTAAGCGCACAGCTTGCTGGCGCGTTAAAGCAAGGTTTTGAAAGGTTGTTTGATTATATCGATTGTACTTAAATTAAAGTCATTAGAGGCGTTGCTTCTCACGTGAGCAAGCTTGATGTCTTAAATAAAAACACCGCGCTTTAATTAAGCGCGGTGTTTTCTAATCTTTAACTGACAACTTACAGCTCTAACGTAAATGTTATACCTGCTACTCTTGGCTCACCTAATTGTGTGTAGGTATGCGTTTCGTAGCCATCAAGTGGGTCGTTCCCGAACTCAAAGCCACGCGTCGGCACAGCTTCATCAAACACGTTGCGTGCCCATGCACGAACTGACCACATGTCAGCGTCGTAACCAAAGCTTAAGTTAACTAAGTTGCTGTTAGGCGCTTTAGAGTTATGGCTGTCTGAGAAATAGTAATCGTCTTTCCCTTCAATACCCACCATGGCATAAAAAGCGTTGGTAAAATTGTAGCGTGCAGTAAATGCATATTGGTACTTAGGCGATTGTGCTTGTTCACGGCCATCTTGGTTTAAACCAGATTGCGTTACAAAGTTATCTATTTCTGTGTCTAAGTAACCAGCGCTACCGGTTAATAATAGGTTGTCGGTGAGTCGGTAGTTACCTTCAATTTCAAGGCCGTAGTTACTACCAGAGCTTGCGTTATCAACGTAGCCTGTAAACTGCTGGCCTTCAACTTGCCATGCTTTTAACTGTATGTCGTCGCGGTGCATATAAAATGCCGCTAGGCGAAGTGTTAAAGCGTCATCGAGTGATGATCCTTTAACGCCAAACTCACCGCTCCATAAGTATTCAGGGTCGAAGCTGGTGTGTTGTTGAAAAAAGTTAGCGTCTAGGTTTAAGCCTTCATCTTTTGCTTTTGCAAGCGCTTCAGAGTTAATACCACCGGCTTTGTAACCGCGCGTAATACTTGCGTAGATCATAGTGCGATCTATTACTTGATACTCAAGCGCGACTTTACCACCGAGCATAACATCGTCGGTTTCTTGTATAAAACCGTTACTGTCGGTGTAATCACCTTGGTATTGCTCAACACGTAGGCCTGTTATTAAAGTGGTTTTTGGGCCAATAGGGGTTGCTACTTGACCATACAATGCAATATTGCTGGTTTCATAAGTAGAGGCAAATGGGCTTGCAAGCCATGTGTATTGGCGCTCTAAATCAACATCGCGGTTTTGATAATAAAGACCCGCAACCCAGTTATCGGTTTTATCGTTAAACTGTAAGTTAGCTGATTGATCATCGCGATCGCGATTGTAAATATCAGTAGAGCTGTAACCCCAAGGGTGTAAGCCTGCAGCACAAAGTTGCGGCTCGTTAATATCATTACAAACCCAGTCTTCATCGTAGCTATAAAGTAACTCGCTATCGATTGCTGAAACATTAAGGCTTACATCAAATTTATCGAAACCCGTGTAAGTGTTAGCAATACCTACCGCGTAACTTTTTTGGTTATCTTGACCTGGTTCATCCGCAACGCTGTCGCGGCTGTTGTCGAGCGTAAAGGCATCGTAACCATTGTTTATATCAATATAATGAAAATTTAACTCAGTGTTTAGGTTTTCAGTAAGCTGAGAGTTTAACTTAAAGCGTGCAACTTGCTCGTCTTGATTTTGTGTTGACTCGTTCAGGTATAAGTTGTCTACGTAGCCGTCAGATTTTCTGCGAAAGTAACTAACACGAGCCGTTGTATCGTCGGTCAAACCAGTGCTTGCTGCAAGGCCTGTTTCATGGCTGTTGTATGTGCCAGCACCTAAGTGCAGTTTTAAACTCGGATCGCTAGTTGCTTTAGCTGATTGCATTTGGATCATACCGGCCATGCCATCTGCACCAAAGCGTGTTCCTTGTGGTCCACGGTAAATTTCTACTTGGTCAATATCAAATAATAATGAACTGCCACCAAGGCCGGAGTAGTTAATGCCGTCAATAACTAAACCAACCGAAGGGTTAATAGGGTCAACAAATTGTGAGCGTAAACCCACGCCGCGAATTTGTATAAAACGCCCACGAGACGCACCCGCAGTGAAGTTTACGTTAGCGGCACTGCCTAATATTTCGTCTAAGTAACTTGCACCACGTAGGCTTATTTCTTCTTCACTGAGTAAACTTGCACTGGCACTTAAAGTTTGAATAGTTTCTCGTTGAAAGTCACCGGTGACCACTATTTTTTCTATGTCGCTATCATCAGCATTAGCTGAAAAAGGGGCACTCATTAGCGGCAAAAGTGCGGTAGTGATTAAAGACAAACGTAAGTTCATTTTGTTACTTAACTCCATTTTAGGGGCTTATGCTGGGGTCTGTTGACCTTTTAGTATTAATCTTAAAAGACAAACTGACCCTAGTAATTATTTTTATACCTGTGTTATAACGCAGCGATTATACGTAAAAAAACTAGGATTACTAATATGACTTTTAAAGTTGATTTTAAAGTACGTCATTACGAATGCGATTTACAAGGGATCGTTAATAACAGTGTTTATTTTAATTATTTAGAACATGCCCGCCATGAATTCCTATTTTCGAACGGTGTTGACTTTGCATTACTTGCTAAGCAAAAAGTTAATTTAGTTGTGATTCGTAGTGAAGTTGATTACAAGCACTCATTGGTGCCAGAAGATGAGTTTTATGTGTCTGTAAAGCCCGTTCGTCTAAGTCGATTAAAGTTTGCGTTTGAGCAAACTATTGTACGTAAACACGACCAGCAAGTGATGCTTAAAGCAAAAGTAATAGGTACTGCGGTGAACGAAAAAGGGCGTCCTTTTTTACCACCCGAAATGCAAACCCTATTCAACAATAATGATTTAAGCTAACTCATATTCTATAAATAACGTTTTATGAACAAAAAATTACATTTAAAACATGCAAATTTAACGGATAAATCGCATAAATATTGTTATTATGACATTAATTAGACAATGAGTTAGTAGCAGTATGAAATTAGCAGCAATACCGATGCTTTTAATCGGTTTATGTGTTGGTTGCGCATCAACAGGGACCGTTACCAGTGAGCAGCTAAAGTACACACAATGGCAGTTATCGACAATTGATGATTTAGCCTTAGAGGAACAATACACGGCCTCCGTTAGCTTTATAGAAGCGCTTCAAGTAAATGGATTTGCAGGATGTAACCGATTTTTTGGTGAGGGTGAACTTAACGAAAGTAGCCTTAGTGTGCAAAAAGTTGGAATGACCCGAAAATCTTGCGGCGAAAAAACAGATAAGTTTGAACAGCAGTTTTTAAAAACGTTAAAGCAAGGTGCAACGCTTAGCATGCAAGGTCAAAAATTAGTTATGCAAGGCGAGCAAAAGTTTGTATTTGTTGCTAAATAAATTTTAGAGTTTTAAAAAATGCCCCCTTGCGGGTCTTTTTTAACTGGCGTACACTCAACGCAGATTTAATGAGATTGTTTATTAAATCAACGAACAATTTATATACTTGTCGGAGTGCCTAAGTATGTTGCTTAGGCTGAGATCGCGAAAGCGGGATCCGTGAACCTGATCAGGTTAATACCTGCGTAGGGAACAAGCTGCCTTAAACGGGACGCTTGTGCGTCTTTTTTTATGCGTGCAATAAAGCGATACCCATTTTTATAGGCTGCAAAGTGGCATGAAGCTACTTTACGATCTTTCTCTATTCCTTTTGGAATATCTGACAAGACAACCCTTTAGTTATGAGGTAAGTCATGTCAAACACCACAAATAAATCATCGCGTCGCGAAACGCGCGCAGCTGCATCTGAATATATTTATAATTTAACAGGGCAGCCATTTCCAAATTCTCAAAAAGTGTACGTTGAAGGTAGCCAGCCAGGCGTGCGTGTGGGTATGCGCGAAATAACACTCAGTGATACGTTTATTGGTGGCACCGACGAAAATCCGGTGTATGAATCTAATGAGCCCCTTCGTGTTTACGATACATCGGGCCCGTACACTGACCCAAATTTTGAATTAGATGTACGCAAAGGGTTACCAAAATTTCGTGAGCAATGGATTGCAGGGCGCAACGATACAGAAGTACTCGATTCGGTCACCTCGCAGTTTGCACAGCAGCGTATGGCTGATGATGGACTTGATCATATTCGATTTGATCACCTACCAAAAATTCGCCGTGGTAAAGCGGGCAAAAATGTCACACAAATGCATTACGCTCGCCAAGGTATTGTAACGCCAGAGATGGAATACGTTGCAGTGCGAGAAAATATGGGGCGTGCAAAGATTCGCGAAGAGTTATTAGCTGCGCAGCATAAGGGCGAGTCATTTGGCGCGAGTATTCCCGATTTTATAACCCCTGAATTTGTACGTGACGAAATAGCGCGTGGCCGCGCAATTTTACCTAACAATATCAATCATCCAGAAACCGAACCAATGATTGTTGGCCGTAACTTTTTGGTTAAAGTGAACGCTAATATAGGTAATTCATCGGTCACTTCATCTATTGAAGAAGAAGTAGAAAAAATGGTGTGGTCGACTCGTTGGGGCGCCGATACCGTAATGGATTTATCAACAGGGCGCTATATTCATGAAACACGTGAGTGGGTAGTACGTAACTCGCCTGTACCCATTGGTACTGTGCCCATTTATCAGGCCCTTGAAAAAGTAAACGGTGTAGCTGAAGACTTAACGTGGGAAATATTCCGCGATACCTTAATTGAACAAGCAGAGCAGGGCGTTGACTACTTTACTATTCATGCCGGTGTGCTTTTGCGCTACGTACCTATGACGGCAAAACGTGTTACAGGTATTGTATCGCGCGGTGGCTCTATTATGGCCAAATGGTGTTTAGCGCACCATAAAGAGAACTTTTTATACACGCACTTTGAAGATATTTGTGAAATTTTAAAACAATACGATGTGTGTTTTTCATTAGGCGATGGCCTTCGCCCAGGCTCTATTGCTGATGCTAACGATGAAGCACAATTTAGTGAGTTACGTACATTAGGCGAGCTAACACAAATAGCATGGAAGCATGACGTACAAGTATTTATTGAAGGGCCAGGGCATGTGCCAATGCATATGATCAAAGCTAATATGGATGAGCAACTAGAACATTGTGGCGAAGCGCCATTTTATACTCTAGGCCCACTAACAACCGATATTGCACCAGGGTACGACCACATTACATCGGGTATTGGAGCGGCGCAAATAGCGTGGTATGGCTGTGCTATGTTGTGTTATGTAACGCCAAAAGAGCATTTAGGCTTGCCCAATAAAGAAGACGTCAAAGAAGGTTTAATTACCTACAAAATTGCAGCGCATGCCGCCGATTTAGCTAAAGGACACCCAGGCGCGCAAGAGCGCGATAATGCCTTGTCAAAAGCGCGTTTTGAGTTTAGATGGCATGACCAATTTAATATTGGTTTAGACCCTGAACGTGCCCGCGAATATCACGACGAAACACTGCCACAAGAGTCGGGCAAAGTAGCTCATTTTTGCTCTATGTGTGGCCCTAAATTTTGCTCTATGAAAATCAGCCAAGAAGTACGCGATTACGCTAACGATTTAGAGGAGCGTGGTATTGATCCCAATAACGCGGGTGAGGCTATTGAAATTAAAATGATTGATGTAGAAGCGCAAATGAAAGCTAAATCAGAGGAGTTTAAGCAAACGGGCTCTGAAATTTATCACAAAGCGATATAACTCGACCTTAGGCTGCGGATATCTATCTACGTGCAATGAGGTGGCTACCTTAGCACAAGATTGCATGTAGTTTGTGACTCGCGGCCAGCCAATGAAGGATTTTTTATGCAGTACCATATTGCCATTGTTGGATTTGGTTTAGCAGGAAGGCTTGCTGCACTTGAGCTAAGTAAGCAGCACAATGTGAGTGTGTTTGAGGCCGATGATGAACATGCTCTCAATAGCGCAGGCAAAGTTGCAGCAGCTATGCTTGCGCCATTGGCTGAGTCGGTATTGTGTGAAGCCGATTTAGCGCAAATGGGATTGGATTCGATTAATCGCTGGCCACAAATAATAGAAGAGCTTGAACACAATGTGTTTTTTCAGCAGCAAGGCACATTAGTGGTTGCACATCAACAAGATAAAGGCGACCTACAAAGCTTTACCCAGCGAATAAAACCCATAGCTGGGCACAATGCTGAGGCTTTAAATACTCAGAAAATAGCGCAGTTAGAGCCAGAACTTGCGAATCGTTTTAGCCAAGGTGTGTTTTTACCCTGTGAAGGGCAAATAGATAATCAAGCCTTTTATAAAGCAAGCTATAGCATGCTTAACAGGCGAAAAGTAAAGTTTGTGTTTAATCAGCGGGTAACTATTAAAAATGGTGAAATTAATAATCGCCCGTTTGATTTTATTATTGATTGCAGAGGGCTTGGCGCAAAAAAGGATCAACTGCTTCGTGGTGTAAGAGGTGAGGTTGCGCGACTTTATGCACCAGAAGTTAATTTAACGCGCCCAGTGCGATTAATGCATCCGCGGTATCCTATTTATATTGCACCAAAACCTAATAATGAATATGTCATTGGTGCAACTGAAATTGAATCGCAAGACAGCGGCCCAGCAACTGTTCGTTCAACACTAGAACTATTGTCGGCAGCTTACACTGTGCATAGTGGGTTTGCAGAAGGGCGTTTATTAGGGGTTCAAACAGGGCTCCGCCCTGCGTTTAGTGACAACAGACCGCAAGTAAAAAAATCAGGAAATGTTATTAGCATTAATGGCTTGTATCGTCATGGCTATATGTTAGCCCCTGTTCTTGTTGCACAAGCGCTATCGTACATAGGTGAGTATTAAATGAAGATTACGTTAAACGGTGAGCTTTTAGATTTAACCTCTCATGCGTTACTTGAGATATTAAAAGAGTATGGAGCAATTGCCCCTTATGCGGTGGCTGTTAATGGCGTATTTATACCAAAAAGTCAGCATAACGGTTTTGTTATAAATGAAGGGGATAGCATTGAATTGTTATCGCCCATTCAAGGTGGGTAGGCGCATGCAAGTAAAAGACACGTTAAATATTTATGGTGAAGCAATTAATAGCCGATTACTAATTGGCACTGCTTTGTATCCATCGCCAGATATTATGACGCAATCAATTGAAGCATCCGGAGCGGGGGTTGTCACGGTATCACTAAGGCGCCAGCAAAGTGCAGAAGCAGGTGATGACTTTTGGCAATTGATAAAAAATACGGGTTTAAAAATATTGCCCAATACGGCCGGATGCCACAGTGTAAAAGAAGCGGTAACCCTTGCTCAAATGTGTCGTGAAGTATTTGCTACCGATTGGATTAAGCTTGAGCTGATAGGTGATGACTATAACTTGCAACCTGATCCATTTGCTTTGCTTGAAGCCACAGAAATACTAATTAACGATGGGTTTAAAGTACTGCCTTATTGCACCGATGATTTAGTGCTTTGTCAGCGTTTAAATGACCTAGGATGCGAAGTGCTTATGCCATGGGGGGCACCAATAGGTACAGGAAAAGGCTTGTTAAATAGTTACAATTTAAAAACGATTCGTGAGCGCTTACCAAATACAACACTTATTGTGGATGCAGGGTTAGGTCTACCGTCGCATGCCTGCCAAGCGCTTGAATTAGGGTATGATGCTGTATTATTAAATTCAGCCATTGCTGGGGCGGGTTGCCCAATAACTATGAGCCGTGCATTTAAGGCGGCGGTTGAGGCAGGGCGTTTTGCGTATAACGCTAAAGCAATGCCCGAAAAAGACCTCGCAGCACCCTCAACTCCTACAATGGGCATGCCGTTTTGGCATCAGCAGTAAGGAAATAAAATATATGAATAACGTAGTGTGGACAATTGCCGGATCTGATTCTGGCGGTGGCGCAGGTATTCAAGCCGATATAAAGGCGATGCAAAGTTTTGGTGTACATGGCTGTACCGCAATTACTGCGCTTACGGCGCAAAATAGTTTAGGTGTAGAAGCTATTAATGCGGTGTCTACCGATATTATTGAATCACAGCTTTTGGCACTTGAAAAAGACATGAAGGCCAAAGTAATTAAAATTGGCATGTTAGCAAATGTGCAGCAAATTCAATTAATCAGTGAACACATAAGCCACTACAAAGCTAAATGGCCAGTTCCACCAGTGATTGTTTACGACCCCGTTGCTATTGCCTCAAGCGGTGATGTATTAACCGAAGAAGATACCGTAAGCGCTATTAAAGAGTGCTTATTGCCGCTGGTGGATGTAATAACACCTAACACTCACGAGACTCAATTATTAACCGGCGTATATTTAATTGGCCCAAGCGCCGTTAAAGAGGCAGCAAATAAGTTGCTAAGTTGGGGAGCAAAGTCAGTGGTTATTAAAGGTGGGCATTGGGATTTCCCTAGTGGTTACTGTATTGACTACTGCATACAAAATAATGAAGAATATTGGCTAGGTAATAAAAAAATTCAAACCCCACACAACCATGGTACGGGGTGCAGTATGGCGTCGGTTATTGCAGCGTGTTTAGCAAAAGATTACCCACTAAAAGATGCCTTTATTTTAGCCAAAGCTTATATAAACCAAGGTTTAAAGCAGTCGGTTAGATACGGTGAAGGAATAGGGCCTGTAGCGCAAACATCATTTCCTACACATTTAGATGACTATCCTCAAGTTATAGAGCCAGGTAGCTGGCTTGGTGATGAACTTGATTTTGATGTGCCGCTTGAGTTTAATATGGCCGCTGATTTTGCACCCTGTGAAAGTAAACAATTAGGCTTGTACGCGGTTGTTGATAGTATTGACTGGCTAGAAAAGTGCTTACAGCAAGGGATCAAAACAGCGCAATTACGTGTTAAAAATAAAACGGATACTGAGCTTGATGAACTCATAAAACAGGCTGTTGAACTGGGTAATAAGTACCGCGCGCATGTATTTATAAATGACTACTGGAAGTTAGCAATAAAGCACGGTGCTTATGGCGTGCATTTAGGCCAAGAAGACTTAGACATTGCTAATTTAGCCGCCATTAAAGAGGCGGGTTTAAGGCTTGGGCTTTCGACTCATGGTTTTTATGAAATGCTGCGTGCGCATAATTACCGACCAAGTTACATGGCATTTGGCGCTATTTATCCTACCACGACCAAAGATATGACAGGGCAAATACAAGGGCTCGATAAACTTAAAAAGTGTGTGCCATTAATGCAAAGTTACCCAACGGTTGCCATTGGCGGAATTGATTTAACCCGCGCAAATGAAGTTGCTAATACCGGCGTCGGTAGTGTTGCAGTAGTACGTGCAATTAGCGAAGCGGGTGATTATATTGCAGCTATTAGTGCGCTTCAAAGTGCTATAAACCAGCCAAATGGATAAGCTCAGCGATAAAGAAACCCTGCGTTATAGCCGCCACTTATTATTAAAAGAAGTGGGGCTTGAAGGGCAGTTAGCACTAAAGTCTGCCACTGTTGCTGTAGTCGGTGCAGGTGGTTTAGGCAGTCCTGCACTTTTGTATTTAGCGGCGGCAGGTATTGGAACGCTTATTTTAATAGACGATGATGCCGTTGAGCTTTCAAACCTACAACGCCAAGTGCTTTATAAAGTTAATCATTTAGGGCAAAGCAAGGTAGCGGCCGCTGGTAAAGTGTTAACGAGCCTCAATAATCAAATACACATAGTGACGCACAGTAAAAAGCTTGATGAGGAGAATTGCGCTGAGCTTTTAAGCAATGCCGATGTAGTACTTGATTGCTCAGATAATTTTACCACGCGCTATGCAGTTAACCGGTATTGCTTAGCGAATAAAACGCGTTTAATAGCTGGCGCTGCTATCGCGACAAGCGGGCAGTTAATGGGCTTTGATTTTACACAGACTCAAAGCCCTTGCTACGGCTGTATATTTCCAAAAACGAGTGAAGCACCCGCTATTAATTGTAGTAATGCGGGGGTAATAAGCCCTTTATTAGGGATTGTTGGTTCTATGCAGGCACAACTTACGCTTAATTTTTTACTCGGGCATGTTGAGGGGAGTGCATTTATTACCTTTGATGCGCTGAGTTTAAAGCAGCAACATTTTAAAGTAGTTAAAGATTTAAACTGTAAAGAGTGTGGTGGATAAAATAAGAGGTAATTCGCGGGGCTAAACTTGGGATTAAGCCATGAGAAGCTGCGCTTCTAACATGAGCAAGCTCTTCGTCTACCAATAAAAAAGCACCGCATTTGTCATAAACGCGGTGCTTTTAATCTTTAACTAAAAACTAAAAACTTATAGCTCTTCACTTCCTTTAATTTTTGCAAACGCAGTCCCTAAGCGAGTAACCACTTCTGGTAGTTGATCGTCTAGTATGTTTGCTTTATTAGCACCCCATGCAAGCACTACCGTTGAGCCTAATTTAAAGCGACCCATCTCCTCGCCTTTCTTAAGTGTGATTGCGTTTTCACCGCTGGTCGGGTAATTCCAACTAAATACATCACTACCTGCTGGTGGAGTAACAGTACCGGCCCAAACAGTTTCTATGCTAGCGACAATAGTTGCGCCTACCAATACCATAGCGAGTGGACCTACTTCCGTTTCAAAAATAGCCACTACACGCTCGTTACGCGCAAATAAGTTGGGAACATTCTGCGCTGTAAGCGGATTTACCGAAAATAAATCGCCCGGTACGTAAATCATTTTGCTTAATGTGCCATCAATAGGCATATGAATACGGTGGTAATCTTTCGGTGCTAAATAAATAGTTGCAAATTTACCACCTAAAAACGCAGTAGTATCGTCCTCAGACCCACCCAGAAGTGCCTGCAAGCTATAGTCGTGGCCTTTGGCTTGAATAAGCTGCCCATCAACTATGTCGCCTAGCTGGCTAATTGCACCATCTACTGGATGAATTATTGTATCAGCGTCTTCAACCATTGGACGAACGCCGTCTTTGAGTGGACGAGTAAAAAACTCGTTAAATGTTTTGTAATGAGACGGGTCTGAATATTTAGCCTCACTCATATCTATTTTATATTGCTTGATAAACAGTTTAATAAGCGTTGTTGTTAACGCACCGGCTTTTGCAGCTGCTAATTTACCCACAACGCGCGAAATAAAGTGTTTTGGCATTGCGTACTGCATTGCGATTTTAAATTTGTCTAAGCTCACGGTATTTTTCCTTAATTATACACGCGGCGCACGAGCGCCGGCACGGCCATCGGCCATTGATTCTAAAATTCGGTGGTAGCTGTCAAAGCGTAGTTGCGAAATGTCGCCATTGGCTACGGCTTCTTTAATTATACAGCCCGGGTCATTTAAGTGTTTGCAGTCTCTAAAGCGGCATCCACCTATAAATTCTCTAAATTCTTTAAAGCACCAAGTTACACGCTCAACGTCTAAATGCCACAACCCAAATTCACGAATACCCGGCGAGTCAATTAAGTTACCGCCAGTGGGTAAGTGATGAAGGCGAGATACCGTTGTGGTATGTTGGCCTAAGCCACTGTTCTCTGATACCTCTTTCGTTAATATTTCGGCATTTGGCAGTACAGTATTTACTAGGGTTGATTTACCCACGCCACTTTGACCTACAAAAATATTATTTTTACCAACAAGCATGTCTTTAAGCTCATCAATTCCTTCTCCGGTTATATTGCTGACAAGCAGTACGCGATAATTTAATTTGCGATAAATATCGAGCACGTTTTGAATATCTTTAAGGCCGGCTTCGTCGATTAAGTCGATTTTGTTGAGGATTAAAATAGGCTCAATACCCATGTCTTCACAGGCAATTAAATAGCGATCAATAATGCTAGGGGTAAACTCAGGTAATACAGCAGAAACCATAAGTATTTGATCAATATTTGCAGCAATTACTTTTACCCCATCGTAAAAATCGGGGCGAGTAAGTTGCGAGCGACGCTCTTGTGTTGCTTCAATAACTCCGGCTAAATCGCCTTCACTTACTTTAGCGCGACGAAATAGCACTTCGTCGCCACATACTAAATTAGATACAGTTCGGCGTATATTACAGCGAAGCACGTCTCCATTTTGCGTTTCAACATCAGCGTGCTGGCCAAATCGACTGATTACAATGGCGCTTTCAACCTGACCTAAATTATCTGCCTGCCACTCTTGGGCACCTTTTTTAGCTGGTTTTGAACCTGCGCTGTTAATACGCTTTTGATGATTGGCCTTGATCTGACGCGATTGGCCTTTACTTAATTTTTTCTGTTTTGCCACGTTTGGCCTATAACCTTGTTTAAATGTCGGCTCTGAGCATAATACCAATTCGCAATAATACTTAACCGAGTTGGTATAAAAAAAGCTTTAGCTCGACGGTTGATGCTAATATGATATATCGAAATGCGTTGGATCTAAAGAAAAGCACCGTTTAAGGTAATTATGACTATTAATAAATCAAACTTAATTTGGCTCGATCTGGAAATGACCGGACTTGAACCTGCGACCGATAAAATACTTGAAATTGCAACTGTTGTCACTGATGCAGACCTTAATATATTAGCCGAGGGGCCAACTATTGCTATTCATCAAAGCGATGAATTACTTAATGGTATGGATGAGTGGTGTACTACTCAGCACGGTAAATCAGGCTTAACTGCGCGTTGTAAAGCAAGTACGTTTGATGAAGAGTATGCGGTAGCGCAAACATTAGAGTTTTTAAAGCAATGGGTGCCAGCAGGTGAATCCCCAATGTGCGGTAACTCAATTGGGCAAGACAGACGCTTTATGAATAAATATATGCGTGAACTCGAAGATTTTTTCCATTACCGCAACCTTGATGTAAGTACGATTAAAGAACTTGCTAGACGTTGGAAACCAGAAGTGCTCGCTCAAGTGAATAAAAAAGGCTCTCACCTTGCCTTAGACGACATTAAAGATTCGATTATGGAATTGAAGGTATACAGAGAAAAATTCTTTAATTTGTAAAAAACACTTGCAAACACATCGTATTATTGTAGAATCCTGCCCCGCTCAAGACGATAACCCCCGCGGGGTTAGTGCGCTTGAGCAAGCGATTATGCGGCACTAGCTCAGTTGCCGGAATGTTGAACGCGACGTGTCGCGCACCAACGGACAAATTACTGACTAACCATAATGCGGCACTAGCTCAGTTGGTAGAGCGCGACCTTGCCAAGGTCGAGGTCACGAGTTCGAGCCTCGTGTGCCGCTCCAATTTCTCACCAAAGAAATTGGAGTTAAAATATAGAAATGCGGTACTAGCTCAGTTGGTAGAGCGCGACCTTGCCAAGGTCGAGGTCACGAGTTCGAGCCTCGTGTACCGCTCCAATTTCTAACCAAAAATGTGGTACTAGCTCAGTTGCTAGAGTGTTGAACGCGACCTGTCGCGCACCAACGTAAAATAACTAAAGAAGTAAAAATGCGGTACTAGCTCAGTTGGTAGAGCGCGACCTTGCCAAGGTCGAGGTCACGAGTTCGAGCCTCGTGTACCGCTCCAATATTTTTATCCCTTCAAAATACCTACATTAAAAAGCATAATTCAAACCTTTATTACCTAATTTTTCCTATTTGTAATATTCAGCATTCAGGCTTTGATTATTTGACGTTATCACTTTTGCGCAGAGCCAGCTTTTCATTAATAAAGCGATATTTTAACCTGAGGTCGTATAGTTGAAGCAAGAGGGGGGGGTACTTTTGACTGAGATGTTTTGAAGTTTCAGTTAAAACAGCTCACCTTGAATAGTTGCTATAATGCGCCTTGCGCCACCAACATCTCGGTGCTCGCCTAAATAAAGACCCTGCCAAGTTCCTAAAGCTAAGTATCCATTTGAAATTGGAATACTTAACTCACAACCAAGTGTGCTGGTTTTTATGTGGGCAGGCATATCGTCGTCGCCTTCATAATCATGACGATAATAAGGCTGTCGCTCAGGTACAAATATATTGAAGTGACTTTCCATATCCATACGCACAGTAGGATCGGCATTTTCGTTAATCGTTAGACTTGCTGATGTGTGTTGAATAAATAAATGCAGTAAGCCTACTTTGTAGTGGGCAATTTCGGGGAGTTGGTTTAAAACGTCATCATCAATTAAGTGAAAACCCCGAGAGCGAGGTTTTAGTGAAATTGTTTTTTGTTGCCAACTCATAGTGTATCGAAACTAACTTCTATATTGGCTGTGCCAGCGTCGCTACTAAATGGCATTATGATTTTTTTGCCTTGGCTTTTATGTGTTATTGTATGGCCCGCACCTGAAACAACAATAGGTGTAGCCATATCAAAATCAAACCCTTTTTCGCCTAACAGGTTTTTTGCACCACCGGTTACCATATTAGTGATTTCACCCACCATGTCTGTGACTTCTTCATTAATAGTGTCTGGGCGCTCGCCAAGCATACGTTCCATAATTGTAAGAGCTAGGCTTTCGTCAAATGTGATTGAGAACGACCCACGCGTTTGCGGGCCAACCATACCAATTAAACCAGATACATCGCCACAGGCGACTTCATCAGTTTTAATGCGCGGTTTACCAGGTTTCAACTGTGTTTGTGCCATGGTGCTTAACACGTTGATTAATGATGATAAAAAAGGATTGATAAACTCTACATTCATACTGAATACTCTTAAATTTGTGCTATTGAATGGCTACAACTTACTAGGGCGTGTTGATCTTTGTGGTATGAAAAACAAACAGCATGAAGATAAGGTATAATTGAATTCGCCAGAAAACTTTACACCGAACCTACATGCCAAGATTAATGCTAACAGACGGGACATGGAATGTCTTATCAAAAGTAATGTACTTAAGTGGTCGAATTTATAATAAGCCCGACCATAGAAAAACGCTCGAAGGCATACTGTATAAGATGCGCACAGGTATTCCATGGCGAGATTTACCTTCTGATTTTGGCCGTTGGAGTGCTATCTACAGACGGTTTAATTTATGGTCCAAAAAAGGGATTTTGAATGAACTGTTTCGCGCATTATCTCGTGATGCGGACATGGATTGGGTCTTCATTGATGGCAGTATTGTCAGGGCTCATCAACATAGTTGCGGTGCAAGAACTGCTGACAATGAATCAATTGGAAAGAGCCGAGGTGGAAATTCTACGAAAATTCATCTTGCAGTCGATAGCGGAGGGTTGCCTGTTTATTATGAATTATCCTGTGGAAATACGCATGATATCGTCCATGCAGAGTCACTCGTAGCTAATTGCCCAACAAGTAATATGGTTGTCGCAGATAAAGGCTACGACAGTGAAAAACTGAGAGCGTTTGTTCGTGATAATAACGCTACACCCGTTATTCCACGTAAGGGCAACAGTTTAGTAGGCAATGAAGATATTGACTGGTGCATGTATAAATATCGGCACTTGGTTGAGAATGCATTTGGCCGTATTAAGCAATATAGAGGGATAGCCACGCGGTATGAAAAGCTTGAACGAAATTATCATTCAATGCTCGCTTTAGCATTTACTATGATGTGGCTACCAATGTGGGCTGATTGATATATGTACTACAAAGATCAACAGCCCCTAGTATAGCCATAAAGAATTATTTTGTTTTTATAAAGCTCTGCAAGACTCACATTTACCATGAGCTTCAATTGTTTGCCCTGATACTACAAACCCACTTTCTGCCGCTAAGTTGTTTAGCTCATGAGAGATAACGGTAGAGTGAAGTTCTTTAACATATCCGCAGTTATCGCAAATTAGCAATTGTACAGGATGAATATGATCAAAATGATGACACAACATAAATGCGTTGGTGCTTTCAATTTTATGAATAAATCCTAGTTCGGCTAAAAAGTCTAATGCACGATAAATAGTGGCTGGCTTGGCACCAGACTCAGTAATTTTGAGTTGTTCTAGTAGATCATAGGCACCTACACCACCTTGTGCACTGGCTAATAAGCGAAATACTTTTTCACGGATAGGCGTAAAACGAGCGCCACGGTTGTCACATACTTGCTTAGCTTTACTAACTAGTGATTCTATATTCATCATTCTCTTATCCTTACGCTACCATGATATACTAACATACTGTGTTGTAGTTGCAGTGTTTTTATTAGGCGCTTTTTATTTAGGAAACCCCGAAATGAACGAATTATTAGCCATTTTTATCTTCTTTTTTGCGGTGATAGACCCAATAGGAACTGTACCTGTATTTATCGCAGTAACCCGAGGAGAAGATGATAAATTTAAGCGCAAAGTCATCTTTAAGGCCGTTGGGGTATCGGCTGTTGTGCTGCTATTTTTTGTTGTAGCTGGTGAGCTTTTATTAAATGCGATTGAAATTCCATTGTCGGCTTTTCAGATTGCGGGCGGCATAGTGCTGCTGCTTTTTGCACTGTCGATGATTTTTGGTGAAAGCAAACCCGAAACTGAAATAAAAAGCGTACGTGACAGCACTGAAACAGCCATCTTTCCATTGGCTATTCCTTCAATCGCGAGCCCAGGCGCTATGTTAGGTGCTGTGCTTATGACGCGTAATGAAGAGTTTACTTGGATTGAGCAACTCATGACGTCCTCGATGATGCTTGCTGTTTTAGCTTTGGTACTCATATTACTTTTACTTGCAACACATGTGCATAAAGTTATTGGCGATAGTGGCGCGAGTATTATAAGTAGAATAATGGGACTTATTTTAAGCTCTGTTGCAGTAACTAATATTTTAAATGGTATAGCGCATTACTTTGGTTTGCAGGTATATAGCTAATATTGCTGCTAGTCGGGGTTTTGTGTAAAATGCGCCTCCTTTAAACGCCTTGCTTTTATACCCACTAGGGTTTTACATTTGGATGAATATATTTTGGATAAACCAACTTTAAACAGACGCTTTTCTGTCGCCCCAATGCTTGATTGGACTGACCGTCATTGTCGTACTTTTCATCGTAAAATGACAAAGCACACCGTGCTATACACAGAAATGATCACCACGGGCGCTATTTTGTTTGGCCGAGGCGACTACTTGCATTTTAACCAGCATGAGGGACCTGTTGCATTGCAATTGGGTGGTTCTGATCCTGAGGCATTGGCAAAATGTGCAAAGCTTGCCGGTGAGCGTGGTTATGATGAAATTAATTTAAACGTAGGTTGCCCGTCAGATCGGGTTCAAAATGGTCGCTTTGGTGCGTGTTTAATGGCCGAACCCGAATTGGTTGCTCAGTGCGTTGCGGCAATGAAAAATGAAGTTAGTATTCCGGTGACTGTTAAAACGCGCATTGGTATAGACGAGCAAGATTCGTATGAGTTTTTATGTGCGTTAATTGAAGCAAGTCATAAAGTAGGCTGTGATGACTTTATTATCCATGCGCGCAAAGCATGGCTAAATGGTTTAAGCCCTAAAGAAAACCGTGAAGTTCCGCCACTTGATTACCCGCGTGTATATCAGCTTAAGAAAGATTATCCGCAACTCGATTTAAGTATTAATGGCGGCGTGAAAACGATTGAACAAAGTCTAGAGCATCTTCAATACATTGACGGGGTTATGGTTGGGCGCGAGGCCTACAGTAATCCGTTTATGCTTAACGAGGTTGATGAAAAAATTTACGGCGATACAGCTAACACGCAAACCCGTCATGATGTTGTGCGCTCTATGTATGATTACATTGAAGAGGAAATGCGATTAGGCGCTAATTTTTGGCATGTTGCACGTCATATGCTAGGTATTTTTCAGGGACAACCTGGTGCGCGTGGCTTTAGACGTCACCTTTCAGAGAATGGCCATGGTAAGCAGGCTGATTTATCTGTAATGGATAAAGCACTTAGCTTTGTCCCCGAGTAATTTTTTCAAACGTAACATATAAAGCCACTTATACAGTGGCTTTTTTTGATCCTAAAAATTAGTCAAAAACATAATTTATTGGCCAATTATACTTAGCGCTATTCAGTGTGTGGTCATTTTAATGTTATCTTTTTTATTTCAACTCTTTGATAATAAGCTTCTTTTATTAATATAAAGTGACTTGGCATAACTCTTGGAATCTACTTGTTGTAATCAATTAAAAATCAACAGGAGAATACAATGGGAATAGTTAATCGCGTAAACGATGTTATTCAATCAAATATAGTCGCAATGCTTGATAAAGCTGAAGATCCTCAAAAACTTGTTAACTTAATGCTTAACGATATGCAGGATGCATTAAACGAATGCCGAAGCACAGCCGCTGCGCTTTTATGTGAAGAAAAAGCAATTACCCGCCACCTTGATACTAAAAAAGCAGAGCTTGCGACATGGCAATCTAAAGCTGAGTTAGCAATTGAAAAAGGTCGCGATGACCTTGCAAAGTCAGTACTCATTTCTAAACAAGCTGTAAGCGAAAGCATTGAAAAGAAGCAAGCTCAACGTGAGACTTTACAAGAGTCTTTATTAAAAATTAGATCTGACTGTGAACGCCTTCAACAAAAAATAGCAGAGGCAAAAACAAAGCAAGCTCAACTAGCGCAGCGCCATGATGTAGCCGTTGCCAGGTCGCATATAAATACTCAGTTAAATAGCGATAAAGTAGCTCATGCACTCTCTCGTTTTGAGCAAATAGAGCAACGTGTTGAGGGTATTGAAGCACAAGTCGAGGCGTATGAGTTAACTGATAAGGCTAATTCGACGGCAACTCAAATCGAGTCACTTGTTAAAAACGAAAAAATTGAAACAGAGCTGGCTAGTTTAAAAGCACGCTTAAATGTTAGTTCTAAACAAAGCGCCTAGGGGGAATTATGAGTCGATTTAATCATCAGCGTGGTTGGTTTAAAGACACGCTAAATAAAAAGATATCTGGTGTATGTAGTGGCTTAGCTTACCGATTAGATTTTCCGGTGTGGGCAACACGTTTGGTTACTATTTTACTGTTTTTAAGTTTTCCGTTTGTAGTTGCGCTTAGTTATTTTATTGCGCATTGCTGTTTAGAAGAAAAGCATATTAAGGAATTTTAAAATGAAAGCTATAGCTGTTTGTATACTCATTTATTTGGTGTTTTTTACTAACTCATTCTCATTTTTAAACTTTGACACGTGGCAGTTTCCATTGTGGATTGCAGATATGAGCTGGGTTGGTGTTGAATTAGTGAGTGTACTTATAGCCATTGTAGCCGTTGCCGCAATTGCTGCGTTAGTGACTTTAGGTTTGATTGGTGCAGCAGCAGTGGCTGTTATTGGTACTGTTTTGGCTTTGCTATTTGGCTCAGTGATGATTGCATGGCCATTATTATTTATTGCCGTATTGTGCTGGTTAGTGGCTGATAACAAAAAAGTGGTTTCTTAATCCTTAATTTAACTCACTATTCCCCGTTAACTATGTTAAATTTAACGTGTGATATTACGTTTTTACAAGGATTAAAATGATGACAAAATTGTGTTTATCTTTTGTGTCTGCATTGGCTTTTAGTTTTTTTTCGTCATTTTTGGCTGCGCACTCTGGCCATAACCATTCAGCCGATACCGCACAACTTGAAGTAAGTAACGCGCAAGTTAGAGAATTCTTACCTGGCGGTAAGGCAAGTGCCGCCTACTTAACTATTTCCAATCATAGTGGTACAAATGCAATATTAACAAAGGCCAGTATTGACGGACTAGCACGTGTTGAAATACATGAGCATGCACATGTTGATGGTATGATGAAAATGCAAAAGGTCGAATCGGTCATTGTGAAAGCGCATGAAAGTGTCGATTTTCAGCCTGGAGGCTATCATTTAATGGTATTTGAGCCACAAGAGCCTTTAAAAGCAGGGCAAGAACGCAAACTAACGCTATATTTTAGTGATGGTAATCGTTTATTTACAAATATTGAAGTGGTTACGCTAGAGTCGCAAATAAATAAAGCTAAGTCGTCAGCACAACATTCTCATCATTAGGAGTTTACATGTCGCAACACAAAGGAAAAATAGCAGGCATTATAGCTATACTGCTTATTATATTTTACGCCATTGCCGTTTACTGGAGTACTGAGCCTTCACGTTTTGATGTGGTTGAAAGTGCAAAAGAGCAAGCGCAACTTCGAAATGAAACAATGGTGACGGGTTACATTACTACATCAACACTTATCACTGTTGCAAATACGCTGCTTGATAAGCCAGGCGGATATTTATCAAACGACGTTATACCACCTAGCATTATTATGGATGATATGCCTGCTTGGGAATATGGCGCACTTGAAATGGTTCGTGATTTATCACTTTCTATGAGAAAAGATTTTAGCCGCTCTCAATCGCAATCAACTGAACACGAAGCGCTTAAAAAAGCACAACCTCAATTTAATATAAGTTCTGAAGCTTGGGCGTGGCCAAGTGCTGAGGGCGAGTACCAAAAAGGGATTGATTACTTAATTGTTTACCGTACGCAAATGGCTCATCAGCATGAGCGCGATAGTCAGTTTTATGCCCGCGCTGATAACTTACGTAGTTGGTTAAAAGAAGCTGAAAAACGTTTAGGCAGTCTAAGTCAGCGTTTAAGTGCAAGTGTTGGGCAAGATAAAGTTAATACTGACTTAGCTGGTAATTCTTCAAATAAGCAAGCAACGCTTGCTCCATTGCAGCAGCAAGTAAGAACACCATGGCTTGATATAGATGATGTGTTTTATGAATCTCGTGGTGCAACGTGGGCGTTACTGCATTTTTTACAAGCTGTAGAGTATGACTTTAACGATGTACTTGAAAAGAAAAACGCACGCGTTAGCTTACAGCAAATCATTCGTGAACTTGAAGCCACGCAAGAAACCGTGTGGAGCCCACTAATTTTAAACGGAAATGGTTTTGGCTATGTTGCTAATCATTCTCTTGTTATGGCAAATTATATTTCTAGAGCCAACGCGGCTTTAATCGAACTTAGCGAACTATTAGCGCAAGGATAAAAAATGAAAAAGTATTGTTTAGCAGCTGCCTTATCTATGGCATGTTTAGCACCTGTAGCTCAGGCTGATACCCTATTAGGTTTATATGTAGGTGTTGATGGTTGGCAGTCGGATAATGAGGGTCAGCTTTCTTACAAAGCAAATGCACCTCAAGATTTTAACTTTGAAGATGAAACATACATAAGCTATTACGCTGCGCTTGAGCATCCGGTGCCATTAGTTCCTAATCTTAAATTAAAGTATACAGAACTTGAGCTAAATGGCTCTACAGTGCTAAATGATACATTTAGCTTTAATGGTTCAGACTACGTAGTGGGTACAACCGTTAATTCTGTAAGCGATTTAACGCATGTAGATTACATTTTGTATTACGAAATATTTGATAATGATTTGATTTCTATCGATTTAGGTTTAAACGCGAAGCAGTTTGACGGTGACATCATTGTTAATGGTACTACGCAAGATGGTGGCGCAAACTTTACTGAAACGGTTGAGTTTTCTGGTTTTGTGCCACTTGCATACGCGCGTGCAGAAGCAGGCTTACCACTTACAGGTTTAAGTGTGTTTTTTGAAGGCAGCCTTTTGGCAATTGACGATAGTAAAGTTCAAGATTATCAAGTAGGTGTTGCTTGGGAACTTGTAGATAACTTAGCTGTAGATATTGCTGTTAAAGCGGGTTACCGATCAATGGTATTAGAGCTTGACGATATTGATGACATTACGACTGATATTGACGCATCGGGTCCGTTTGCAGGTATTCAGGTTCATTTTTAATTAGTGCCTTCTAATTGAACAAAGCGTGGCGTCCTATTTTGTAGGATGCCACGCTAAATCAAACTCTCCCTCTAGTGCCGTGTTTACCAGCTGCTTATATACTTTATTTACAGGAAATCGTATGAGTTTAGATAGTTCATCGCCGGTTTGTGTGAATTTGTAATAGCTTAAAACCAAATCACTATTTTTTGCTTTAAGCGTCACCTTTTGAGATAAAAACGACAACGTGAGTTCTTGGCCAGCTTTAAGCACCGCAGATTCGATTTCTTTTCTGTAAAGCAAATTCAAATCCATTAAAGTTAAAATATCAGGAAAGCCTATTCCTGTTTTACCTAAATTTAATGACACTTTATTTCCCTTACGAAGTAGGTCAAATAAAGACGGTTTTTTATAAAAGCCAAGTAAAATAAAGTGGCTATCGTCTTTTTCATTATAACCTGACAAAGACACGCATTTTTGCAAAGAGTCGGCTTCGCGCTGAGTCATGTGTTTTAGTGTTTGTAAGCTTTTAATTGAAAAAGTCCCCGGGCTTAATGTTTCACCGGTTAAAATTTTTGCCCACAATGCTTGCATAGAGCTATTTGATGTGTCCTCACATAAAGCAATAAAGTGTTCAACCCAATCTGCATCAGGGTGTTTATTGCTAGCTACATCGGGGCAAAACTCCATTGCTTTGGTTAAGATAGCTTCTATATTTTGTTGGCGCTTAATAGCCAGTAAATCGTGTCTTTGCTTTGCGCGAGTCAGCAAAGGGTGTTCGCTATTTATATGGTACTGCGGTTTTACTTGCCCTTTTGTATTGTAACTTTGTTCTGATGATGGCGAAGTGTCGTTGTTGGGCACCTTAGTCACAGGGTAGCCAAGTAACGATTCTATTATATTAGCTAGATTAATCCGTGCTTGTGCTGTTTTTACTGTCATGGCTATTTGCTACGCTTTGTATATCGCTTAATTGTGCTACGGTTTTTAAATTATTTAACCCAAGCTCTAGAGTGTTATTTAAAATATACTCATATACGAGTGCCATATAGCCTGAAATGAGAAGAGTCGTTGATTGTCCCTCAATATAACAGGTCACGATATTGGCATTTGCCTGCGGTGAAAATGTGAGTGTGCCTTCAATAATGTGTTCATTATTTAGCAATATGTTGAACGACATTTCATCATCACTTAGGGAGGTTATAGTCATTTCACCATATCCCCATTTTCCTATCCATGATTGATGAGCGCCTACACCAGCACCAGGTTCATTAACAATAAACTCAATGGTGGGGTCTACTTGCTGCCAAGGTGACCATGTGTGCCATTGGTTAAAGTCGGCAACAAGTGTTTTTATTGTACTGGTATTGGCATTAATTTCTACGTGTTTACTTACACGATAATCTTGTGGCAGCAGTAATCCGACTACGACTATTATAAGTAGTAAAACTAATACATATTTGAACAGTACTTTTAATAATTTAATAACCATACCTTTGGTAGTTTTTTTAACTATATATGTAACAACTTTTTGTTAATCGACTATAGTATGAATTAGATCATAAGCCAAAAACTAAATTTATAGCTTTTTAAACATTACGTTAGAATATTTAAGCATTAAGCAGTACCAGAAAAAGGGTAAATATGTCGTCTGAACAAAATGATTTTCTATTTTTAGACCCACAGCAAGACGACGAAATAGTTGTTGAGCCATCTCGATATTGGGATATTTTAATTGTAGACGACGACGAAGAAATTCATACGGTTACAAAGCTCGCATTATCTGGACTAGAGTATGGTGGTGCTAGGCTTAGGTTTCATCACGCATATTCTGGCGCTGAGGCCAAAAATATACTTACTCAGCCCAATGATATATCTGTTATTTTTTTAGACGTTATTATGGAAACTGACGATGCCGGCTTTCAGGTGGTTAAACATGTCAGAGACACTCTTAATAACAAACGCGTTCGCATTATTTTACGTACGGGCCAAGCCGCTAATATCCCCGAAGAAAAAGTTATTCGTGAATACGATATAAACGATTACAAAACTAAAACAGAGCTGACACGCTCAAAACTTGTGACAACGCTTATTGCTGCTATTCGTTCTTACGAACAGATATGCCTACTTGAGTATCAAGCGCAAGCGATGAATACTATTTTATCTGCCTCTAAATACATTTTGGGGCAAACAGATGTAAAAGTATTGTGCAATAAAGCACTTGAATTTATGGGGGTTATTTTAGGTTGTAAATCTAACGGATTAATTTGTACCAAGCTTGATGGTGAAAATTTTATTCAGGTTCTGGGCGGGTGTGAAAAGTACGAAGAATATTTTGGTGAAAAATTAGTTAATGTTAACCAAACTGCGTTATCTCAGGTTGAGGCCTGTTTTGGACAACTCACTCATCAATATACAGATAACAGCATCACCTTTATTTTAAAAAGTAAGCACCGCAAAGCTGCTTTATATATTGAGAGTGGTGGAGCACCGACAGATATTCAACTGCAGTTTGCTGAAATATTTTTAACTAATATTAGTATTGCGCTCGATAATATACGGTTGTTTGTAAAGCTAAGAGATGCAGCTTATAAAGACCTACTCACTGGTATTTCAAATAGAACTGATTTTATTGAGCGCATAGATGATTTTCAAAACGTCAGTGAAAACAAATATGTGTTTGTTTTGTTAGACGTTATTAACTTCTCAGATATAAATGATGGCTTAGGGCAAGATGTAGGTAATAAGCTACTTATTGCTATTGTTGAGCGTTTGAGAGCAATTGTCCCCACAGCTCAATTACTCTCTCGTGTAGGTGCTGATGTATTTGGTTTTTTAATCCCAAAAAGTGAATTTGTTTTAACTGATTTTAATGAAAAGTTAAGTCCGTCGTTTTCTGCTGCGGAACATGTGTTACCCATCGATTTTAGAATTGGCTTATGCCAACAGCAAGACTTTCAAGGCTCTGGTTTAGAAACATTAAAAGTGGCTTATATTGCTTTAAATCATGCTAAAAAAATAAAGCACAAGGAAGGTGTTTATTACAGTATTGATATGCAAGAAAAAATGGAGTGGCGATTAGGTTTAATTAGACAGCTGCGCCATGATTTTGCCAGAGGGAAGCTCGAAGTATGGTACCAACCGCAGTTATCGTTTGATGATTTGTCATTAATTGGTTGCGAAGCTCTTTTACGCTGGCCGTTGGAAAATGGCACCTACATTTCACCCGCAGTGTTCATACCTTTAGCTGAAGACGCTGGACTCATCGTTGATATAGGGCAGTGGGTGTTAGAGCAAGCGTGCCAACAGCAAAAGCGATTAGAAAATGAAGGAACTGAAATATGTATTGCTGTTAACGTGTCGGTTCCGCAATTTAAAGTTAAAGGGTATGCGCAAACAGTAAAAAATACCTTACTAAAATACGGTGTGGACCCAAAAAACATTGAGCTTGAAGTCACTGAAAGCGTAGTAATGGATGAATTAGACACGGTTATTAACACTCTGAGGGAGCTCAAGGCGTTGGGTATTGAAGTTGCTATTGATGACTTTGGCACAGGGTTTTCTTCATTAAGTTATATACAAAGCCTTCCTATCGATAGACTAAAGATTGATAGGTCGTTTATTAAAGATCTTAATAATGGTGATACCGGTGCCGTTGCTGGATTAGTAATATCGTTAGGTGCAAAGTTAGGTTTAAAAACAATAGCAGAGGGTGTTGAAACGCAGGAACAAGCTAAGTTTTTAAAAGACTTAGGATGCGATGAAGTACAAGGGTTTATGTATGCTAAACCTATGCCTGAAAACAAGTTATTAGAGTTCATTAGTAAACGAAAAACATAGATAGTTATAGGCTTAGTGTTAAAGGTATTTCATACGTTGTAATGTTGTATATATAAACAAGTCTATGATGTATAATTTGCGCCTTTTGTTATTCTACGGTCACATTTATGAGCACACTCAAAGCTAAGCGCGCCTTATTCTCTTACCCCAAGTATTGGGCTGAGTGTTACGGCACTGCACCATTTTTACCTACATCACGCGAAGAGATGGATGCACTTGGCTGGGATAGCTGCGACATAATAATAATTAGTGGTGATGCGTATGTTGACCACCCAAGCTTTGGGATGGCAGTAATCGGACGTGTGCTCGAAGCGCAAGGTTTTAGAGTAGGTATTATTGCTCAGCCCAAATGGGATACAAAAGACGCATTTATGGAGCTTGGCAGGCCAAACCTATTTTTTGGTGTAACTGCTGGTAACATGGACTCAATGATTAACCGTTACACAGCTGAAAAGCGTATGCGCCACGATGATGCTTATACACCAGACAACGTAGGTGGTAAACGCCCGGATCGAGCGGTGATGATTTACTCTCAGAAGTGTCGTGAAGCATACAAAGGTATTCCTATTGTTATTGGCGGTATTGAGGCCAGCCTTCGCAGGATAGCCCATTATGATTATTGGCAAGAAAAAGTGCGCCGTAGCATTTTGTTTGACTCAAAAGCCGATATATTGATTTACGGAAATGCTGAGCGCCCATTAGTAGAAGTTGCCCACCGTATTGCCGGTGGTGAAACGATGGATACGATTCAAGACATTCGTGGTACCGCTGTGATTCGTAAAGAACCTTTGCCGGGCTGGCGGGGGAGTGATTCAACAGCTATTGATAAAATAGGTAAAATAGACCCCATTCCAAACCCTTACGGAGCCGATGATGTTGGCTGTAGCAAGTCTGAGTTTAAACAAGCAGGTATTGATTTAAAAGCAGAAGCTGCAAAGCCTATTACCGTGCAGCCAGCGCGTCCTAAGCCATGGGAAAAAACGTATGTTAAACTTCCAGCGTACGAGCAAGTAAGTGTTAACAAACCTTTATACGCGCATGCCTCAAGGATATTACACCAAGAAACTAACCCTGGTTGTGCAAGAGCTTTGTTCCAGCGTCATGGCGATCGCTCTATTTGGGTGAATCCACCGGCTTATCCTTTAGAAACACATGAAATGGATGCGGTATTTGGATTACCTTATCAACGAATTCCTCATCCACGTTATGGCGACGCTAAAATACCTGCTTACGACATGATAAAAACGTCGGTGAATATTATGCGTGGCTGTTTTGGTGGGTGTTCATTCTGTTCGATTACAGAGCACGAAGGGCGTATTATTCAAAGCCGATCGCAAGAGTCCATTATTGAAGAAATTGAACAGATCAGAGATAAAGTGCCCGGTTTTACTGGCGTTATTTCCGATTTAGGTGGGCCAACGGCCAACATGTACAAATTACGTTGTACAAGCAAAAAAGCAGAAAGTACCTGCCGACGCTTATCGTGCGTATACCCTGATATTTGTAAGCATATGGACACGGATCACACGCCTACAATCGACTTATACAAAAAAGCACGTGATGTAAAAGGCATTAAAAAAGTTCTTATCGCTTCGGGCGTTCGCTATGACCTTGCTGTACGCGATCCTCGCTATGTTAAAGAGCTGGTGACACATCATGTGGGCGGGTATCTAAAAATAGCGCCAGAGCATACTGAAGACGGTCCATTATCAAAAATGATGAAGCCAGGCATGGGTGCTTACGATCAATTTAAAGAATTATTTGATAAGTACTCGAAAGAAGCGGGTAAAAAGCAGTATTTAATTCCGTATTTTATTTCTGCGCACCCAGGAACTAAAGACGAAGATATGGTAAACATGGCTTTATGGCTTAAGTCTAACGACTTTAAGTTGGATCAAGTGCAAAACTTTTATCCATCCCCAATGGCCAATGCGACCACTATTTACCATACAGAGATGAACTCACTGCGTAATATCAAGAATAATAGTGAAGTAGTGCCAGTGCCAAAAGGAGCACGCCAGCGCAGATTACACAAAGCTATTTTGCGCTACCATGATGCATCGGGCTGGCCAATGATACGTGAAGCACTTCGCAAAATGGGTAAAGCCAACTTAATTGGCAAAGGGCCAAACTGTTTAGTGCCAGAAGAAGGCCGCGATGAAAAAGCGGGTAAAACCGTTAATAAAGGCCGTAAAGGGGCTCGCCCAGCGCTTACACGTCATACGGGATTTAGCCAATTTAAAAAGGCTAATACAAAACCTAAAGTGGGTGGAAATAGGCACAAAGCCAGATAGTTATTACCGAGACAATAAAAACGCGCAGCTATAAATTAACTGCGCGTTTTTTTATAACAGCTTTTAAATTTATATTAACAGCCAAGTGGCGGTGCCTAAAAAGGCAAAAATACCCACAATATCTGTCACTGTTGTTAGCACTACACTGCCTGCAAGTGCAGGGTCTATATTCATTTTTTTAAGTAAAATTGGAATACTTGCACCAGCAACCCCAGCCACAACTAAGTTCATAAACATGGCAAAAGCGAGTACGCCGCCGAGCATAAAATCCCACTGCCAAAGTGCAATGACACCCGCTATCAACAATGACCACAAAATGCCATTGAGTGCTCCAATAGCGAGTTCTTTCATCATTAAAAAGCGTTGGTTGGTTTGATTTATATGACCAACAGCTATACCACGAATAACAAGTGTGAGTGATTGACTGCCAGCAACACCGCCCATAGAAGGAACAATGCCATTAAGCACTGCTAATATGGGTAAAATATCGAGTGTGCTTTCAAAAAAACTGGCTACAAAGGCGGCCGCAAGCGCAGTTAATAAGTTAACTCCTAACCATACTGAGCGTTTTTTAGAGCTTTTTAAGACAGGAGCAAAGGTATCTTCTTCATCATCAAGGCCCGCCAAACTCAGTAAACTATGTTCGGCGTCTTCACGAATTACGTCAACAATATCATCGATCGTGACACGACCAAGTAGCTGATCGTTGTCATCAACAACTGGGGCCGAGATCCAATTATGGCGCTCAAACAGTTGTGCGACTTCACTTTCATCCATTGAAATTGGAATTGACTCACATTCTTCATCCATTAAATCGCGAACAATTTTTTCTGGTGGATTAGTTAGCAATGTACTCAGCGATAAAGCACCAATAAAGCAGTTATGTTTATCAACCACATACAGGTCATCAGTGCCTTCAGGTAACTCTCCGCGAAGTCGAATGTAACGTAGTACGACATCAATGGTCACATCTGGGCGAATAGTTACCGTATCGGTGTTCATGAGTGCACCAGCAGAACGCTCTTGATAAGATAGCGCTTGTGTTGCGCGCTCTCTATCTTGGGTGTCCATGGCGCTAACAACGTCTTGGTAAACGGTGTCAGGCAAACTACGTAATACTTCACCTAGGTCATCGTGACCCATGTCTTCAGTGGCAGCAGCAATGTGCTCAGGCTCCATTTGGGCAATAATACCCAGGCGCACGTCTTCTGATAATTCTTCGAGTACATCACCTTGAACATCAGGATCAACTAACTGCCATAGCAAGCGACGAATTTTGTGTGGAGATGATTCTAATAATAACGCAGTATCACATGGCGCTGTTTTTGCGAGCATGCGCCTAACTTGAACAAACTGACCACTATTAAGTGACTTGGTCACTTGTTTTAGTTGTTGTAGTGGGTAGTCTTGTTCAAAAGCTTCGGGCATTGGCGTCCTTTATTTATACTGTAACTGTTACCTAGTGGGTGGGGGAGTACGACCTAGCAGCCAGTTATTTTGATTATAGTTATTTTATTTAAATGTTAAAAATTAACGTTACTCTTGTTCGTTAAATCGTTGCGAAATAAGTTCTCCAATGGCATTTAAAGCTTGCTCTGCATCAGGCCCTTCACATACCACTTTAACTTCTTTACCTTGGCTACTTTCAAGTAGCATCAGTGCTAATACACTATCACCAGCAGCTTCTTTATCATCTTGAAATAAGGTGATTGAAGCATCAAATTTTACAGCGAGTTGGGCTAATACAGTTGCGGCTCTGGCATGCAGTCCTAATTTATTTTGTATTAAAAAAGTGTCTTCTATACGCATACATTACTCTATCAAAGCTGAACAGGTTATTAGTTTTGTAAAATTACTTTTCTTGTTCTCGGTGACGTATTTTTACATTGGGATGCGTAACTGCAAAGCTTTCGCCAATTGTTTGCGCTAAATATACAGAGCGATGTTGCCCGCCAGTACAGCCAATCGCAATAGTTAAATAGCTTCTGTTATTTCGCTCTAGGTGTGGTAGCCAAGTTTGTACAAAGGTTTGTATTTGCCATGTAAATTTTTGAACTATGCTGTGGCTAGCCAAATAATCTTTTACTGGTTGGTCTAGGCCATTAAGTGGTTTTAGTTCAGGCTCCCAATGCGGGTTAGGTAAAAAACGCGCATCAAATACGTAATCTGCTTCTTTAGGAATGCCATGTTTAAAACCAAAAGATTCAAATGTAACAATTAGCTGCTTGTCTTTTTTACCTAATATTTTTTCGCGAATTGATTCAGCAAGTTGATGAACGCTTAGCTCACTGGTATCGATCATGTAATCGGCGCGCGTAATTAGCACATCGAGAAGTTCTTTTTCTTTTTTTATGGCTAAATCAAGCGGAAGTGAATCTATTGATAAAGGGTGTAAGCGTCTGGTTTCAGAAAAGCGTTTAATAAGGGTTTGATCTTCACTGTCTAAGTAGAACAGCGTTGGTTTTGTAAAACCCGGTAAGTATTCGATGATGTGATTAAATTCATCTTGCTCTTTTGGTAAATTTCGCACATCTATACTAACGGCAATTTTATCGTAGTTATCAGAAACGCTTCTTACCAAAGAAGGTAATAAATTTACTGGAATGTTATCTACGCAATAATAACCTAGATCTTCAACAACGCGTAAAGCAACCGACTTACCAGAACCAGAACGGCCACTTATGATAATCAACTCCATTAATCACCCTTTAAATTTGTTACGATTGGTCAACAATAATTTGATACAACTCAGCATCCGATTTAGCACAGCGAAGCTGCTTACAAAATTCTTTATTTTTTAGTTTATCAGCTATCGTTGCTAGCGTCTTTAAATGCTGTTGGTTATCGCCTTCAGGTACGATGAGTGCAACAAAAATATCAACAGGGCGGTTGTCTATAGCATCAAAATTAATCGGTGTTTCACTTACTAACACCAATGCTAAAGGTTCTTGTGCGCCGCTCATTCGGCCATGTGGAATAGCAATACCTCTTCCTATCCCTGTGCTGCCTAGCTTTTCGCGGGTTAATAAAGCGCCCAAAATATCCTGTTGAGATAAATACGGTAATTTATCGTGAGCCAGCTCGCTAATAAACTCTAAAATTCTTTTTTTACTATTAAAAAGGACCGCAGCTTTACTGCAGTCCTGGCATATAAGTGAACTTAATTTCATCATATTAGTGTCGAGCAAGCTTCTCTTTGTGTTTAATTACTTGACGGTCAAGCTTGTCAATCAATGAATCAATAGCTGCATACATATCTTGATGTTCAGTGGATGCGAATAATTCAGCACCACTTACATGAATAGTTGCTTCTGCTTTTTGATTTAATTTTTCTATATCAAGAATGACATGAACATTATTAATATGATCAGAGTGCCTTTCTAGCTTCGCAAATTTGGTATTTATATAGTCTCTTAATGAATCAGTTAGTTCTACATGACGACCAGTTAAATTTAGTTGCATAAGCATTACCCTCTTTGTTTAGCGTCTTAGATCAGGCTCTTTCGCTGATTTGACGGTGGAATAGCAAGAGATTCGCGATATTTTGCGATTGTACGTCTCGCTACTTTAATTCCTTGCTCAGCCAATATATCCGCAATTTTGCTATCACTCAATGGTTTTGCTGAGTTTTCTGCTGCGATTAATTTTTTAATAAGTGCACGTATTGCCGTAGATGAACATTCTCCACCATTTTCGGTACTTACGTGGCTTGAGAAAAAGTATTTAAGCTCAAATATTCCACGCGGTGTGTGCATATACTTTTGCGTAGTTACGCGCGAAATTGTTGATTCGTGCATTTCTACCATTTCGGCAACATCATTTAAAACCATCGGTTTCATGGCTTCTGGCCCGTGTTCAAAAAAGCCCTGTTGTTGTTTAACAATACAGTTAGTTACTTTTAAAAGTGTATCATTTCTACTTTCTAAGCTTTTTATAAACCATTTAGCTTCTTGTAAATGTGAGCGAATAAATTGACTGTCGCCGCTTGATTTAACTGTACGCGACATCGCTGCATATTGGCTGTTTACACGAATTTTTGGCATGCTGTCTGGGTTTAACTCTACAATCCAGCGGCCTTTAATTTTTTTAACTGACACATCAGGTATTACATACTCAGACTCTTCTCGTACTATTGTGTCTGCAGGCTTAGGGTTGAGCGTATGAATAAGTGTCATTACTTCTTTAAGCTCATCTTCTTTGAGCTTCGTTTTTTTCATTAATGTACGGTAGTCACGAGCAGCTAACAAATCAATGTGCTCGGTTAAAATCATTTTTGTTTCATCAATAAAAGGCGTGCCTTTATCAAATTGATTTAACTGAATACACAAGCACTCTTGTAAGCTACGTGCCGCAATACCCACTGGGTCAAATAGCTGAATGCGCTTTAAAACCGCTTCTATTTCGTCAAGTTCAACCTCAACGTCATCGTCGTTATCTTGATTAAAGCTCTCTAAAATCTCTTCGCAACTGAGTGTCAGTATGCCTGAATCATCCACTGCTTCTACAATAGCAATAGCAATGGCTTCATCTGTAGGGCTAAATGGCGTTAATTGTAATTGCCACATTAAGTATTCGTGAAGCGTTTCAGTTGATGCGCCCTGATATATAGACTCATCTTCAGGCATTGGTCCTGAAGAAGATGCAGGGGCTGCACTCATGTACTCATCCCAGCTAACGTCCATTGCCATGTCGTCACTTACGGTATCTTTAGCAAGCGCTTCACCACTGTCTTGTTCATACTCGCTAGGGGCTTCATCTGCAGATACGGTTACTGTAACTTCATCGTTATCCGCTTTTTGCTCATTTTTGCCCGCAAGATCATCGGCATAGTCTTGCTCCTCAACCTCAAGTAATGGGTTGCTGTCGAGCGCTTCTTGTATTTCTTGCTGAAGATCCAATGTGCTTAATTGCAGCAAGCGAATAGCTTGTTGCAACTGAGGTGTCATTGTAAGTTGCTGGCCCATGCGCAGCTGTAGTGATTGCCTCATGTATCTCTAACAATCCTTTTAAGTTGTTATAATTAATACTAGCAGATGCTTATAAATAAGGCGTAAATGTTACAGCCTAAATTGCTCGCCTAAATATACATCGCGTACAGTTTTATCATTTAATACGTGTTCAGGGGTACCAGAAGCAATCAGTTCCCCATGAGAAACAATGTAGGCTTTTTCGCAAACATCAAGGGTTTCTCTTACATTGTGGTCTGTTATTAATACGCCAATCCCACGGTTTTTCAGGTGTTCAATAATTTTTTTAATATCTAATACTGAGATAGGGTCAACACCGGCAAATGGTTCGTCTAACAAAATAAACTTTGGATCTGCGGCTAAAGCACGTGCAATCTCCACTCGGCGACGTTCTCCGCCCGATAATGCCATGCCTTTGCTGTCGCGAATGTGTTGAATGCTAAATTCATCTAATAGATTATTCAATGTATCTTCTCTGGCTTGTTTAGTGAGCTCCTTTCGAGTTTCTAAAATAGCCATTAAGTTTTGATACACTGTTAATTTTCTAAATATAGACGACTCTTGTGGTAAGTAGCCAATGCCTAATCTAGCACGACTGTGCATAGGTAAAAGCGTAATATCGTTATCATCGATAGATATTTTGCCTTTGTCGCTAGGGACTAAGCCTACAATCATGTAAAAGGTTGTTGTTTTACCTGCGCCGTTTGGCCCAAGCAAGCCTACAATACTGCCAGCTTTAACTTCTAAGCCCACATTTTTTACAACTTCACGGCCTTTGTAGCTTTTGGCTAGTAGCTCTGCTTTTAATGTGCTCATGGTTGGCCTTTGTCATTTTTTTTAGGCTCCACAGGCACTAAGATAGTGTGTACACGGTCAGTTGAGCTTTCATCTTTTTCGGCGCTAATAAGCTGCTGTTCTATATCGTAGGTAATGCTTTTAGCATTCATTTTTTGCCCAGCTTGAGATATCTCTGCATCTCCAATTAATGTTAAAAAACGCGTTGAAACATCGTACCTAACTTCATTAGCGCTGGCGCTCATTATTGTGCCGTCGGCTTGTTTTTCTTCAAAATATGCAGGCGTACCTGTGGCAATTAACAATTGCTTGTTGTCGCCTAGCTCATCGCGCTTGTGAACCTCAAGGCGGTCTGCGGTAATTTTTCTGTCGCCATGAATAATTTCAACATTTTTTTCGAAGATACCTACGTTTTCTTTTAGTTGACCCTCTTGTTTATCCGCACTAATCGAAATTTGATTTGCAGAAATTGGCGCTGTTGGTTCAGCGGCATTAGTACCTAATGCAAGTAAAAATGTTGGAATAATAAAGAGTGTTGATAGTTTATTGGTCATAATAAATAGTTCGCGTATGGTTAATTAATTTTATCACTTCGGTTTTTAAATCGGCTTCTAAGCCTTTACCGGTGATTTTTAAATTGGGCCCTGTAACAATGACAGGCTGCTCTGATTGCATCGTTAGTAATTTTATATCTACCTGAATGTTATCAGCATTAATTTTATCTATCATTGCGTTATCAGTTAAATTACTAGCAACAACGTTACCTTCTAATATTAGTTGTCTGCCTTCGTATAATGTTGCTTCATTAGCGTTAATTCGCCATGTTTGCTTGTTGTTGTATAGCGTAAAAATAGGTTTATCAAAAAAGGTAAACCCTAATTCTTGATATAGCTCCATTCGCGCTGCCGTTACTTTATGGCTGATTTTCCCATTTTCGTCATACGCTGTTTGTTTTAGCTCTATGGCTGTGTAATCTGGCTTTGCAATTATGTCTGCTTCGGTTTGTTGTGGTAAATTTACTTGTGTAAAATAAGGGTACCAAAGCCAAACCATACAGCTGATGAATAAAACGCTTAATATTATGCGCGCTGCATTCATGAACTAGTCCCTTTTGTGGTCAAAGGTTTGTTATTTTCAAGCATTAGCAGGTCGGTTAGTTCTCTCACTGCACCAAAGCCACCTGGCATTTGTGTTGTATAATGTGCTAAACGTTTTATTAGCGGATGTGCGTCATTTACTGCAACAGCAAACCCTACTAACTCCATCACTGGCATGTCTGGGCCATCATCGCCAATGTAGGCAATTTGCTCATCATTTAAATTGAGCTTTGTTTTTAGTTCTTCGTAAGCGAGTAATTTATTTTCTTGGCCTTGGTATATATGTTGTATTGTTAAGCTTGTCATACGCTGTTGTACTATTTTTGAGTGGCGTCCTGTAATTACCGCAACTTCAAAGCCACTATTAATTAGCGCTTTAATGCCAAAGCCATCTTTTGTATTAAATGCTTTGAGCTCTTCGCCTTGGTTACCCAAATAAATGCGACCATCAGAAAACACACCATCAATATCACAAATAAGTAGCTTTACTTTTTTTGCACGTGCTTTTGCGTCTTCACTCAATGGTTGATAGAGCTCTTCAAATTGCATTTATAATACTCCTGCTTTTAATAAGTCTTGCATATTTAATGCACCAATAGGGTGGTTTTGCTCATTAACGATAATTAAACCATTAATACGCTTTTGCTCCATAATATTAAGTGCTTCAGCGGCCAAAATATCTTGCGTTGCCGTTGTGCAGGACTTGGTCATTACAACATCTATTTGTGTTGTATGTATATCAATTCGTTGTTCTAAAATACGACGTAAATCACCGTCGGTAAAGAGCCCTACAAGTTGTTGCTGAGAATCAACTATGGCTGTCATGCCTAAGCCTTTTGCCGACATTTCTATCAGTGCATCTTTTATAGTTTGCGTAACGTTAATAATAGGTGTGTTTTTACCGCTATGCATGACATCTTTTAGGGTCAGCAGTAAACGTTTACCTAAACTGCCGCCGGGGTGAGATAGCGCAAAGTCATCAGCTGTAAAGCCGCGGGCTTCTAACAGTGCAACTGCCATGGCATCGCCCATTGCAAGTGTTGCTGTTGTGCTTGCTGTAGGGGCTAAGCCTAACGAACAGGCTTCTTTTTGTACTTTTATGCAAATATGTACGTTTGCAAGCGTTGCCATTGTTGAGCTAGCGTTGCCTGTCATGGCTATCATTTTTGCGCCGAGGCGTTTCAAAACGGGAATTATATTGAGGACTTCGCTTGTTTCACCAGAATTAGAAATTAGCATAACCACATCATTTTTAGTGATCATACCTAAGTCGCCATGGCTTGCCTCACCTGGGTGTACAAAAAATGCAGGGCTGCCAGTACTTGCTAATGTCGCCGCTATTTTATTGCCAATATGACCCGATTTCCCCATGCCTATAACAATAGTTCGGCCTTGGCAGTCGTATATTAACTGACATGCTTGATGAAAATTTTCATCCACATATTGTGCAATATCACTCAATGCTTGGCGCTCTATGTCTAATACACGTAGGCCTTGTTCAATAAAATTTAGCGTTGCCATTACTTACCCTACTTGACTGAAAATATACCCTTGGTAGCCTAAAAAAGCGATTAATAATAAGCCGCCCTCTACTCTATTGATGCGCTGAGCACCTCTAAAGTTCAATGACATGATAATAAGCGCAACTGTGGCACCAATCATAATAAGTATATCGCGGTTAGCAACAGATGGGTCTATAACAGAAGGGTTAATAATGCCTGCGAAAGGCAGCACGGCAAGAATATTAAAAATATTAGAGCCAACAATATTACCCAGTGCTAAGTCATCTTCATTTTTAAGAACCCCTGCAATTGAAGCTGCAAGCTCGGGCAAGCTTGTACCTATTGCAATAATTGTTAAGCCAATGACTAAATCGCTTAGGCCAAAATATTTTGCAATATCGACCGCTGAATCTATTAAAAAATGTGCACTGACAGGGAGTAAGACCATACCAATAACTAACCAAATGACTGCTTTTTTTGTTGGTACGTCATTGGGTACTTCATCACACGCTTCTGATACAAATGGGTCTGTTTGATTTTTAGCACGTAGCGAAACAATAATCAGCCCGCCAATAAAGACGACAAAACCAATTAATAACGCAACGCCTTCAGTAAGCGAAAAGTAGTTATCTGAAAAAACATACCAAGTCGCTAGAGATACGATAAGCACTAACGGGATTTCACGTTTTAATGTACTTGAAGAAACGCTAAGAGGCCTAAATAAAGCGGTAATACCTAATACCAGTAAAATATTTGTGATATTTGAGCCAATTGCGTTACCTACTGCTGTGTCTGTTTTTCCAGCCAATGCAGCAGAGGCTGATACCATCATTTCAGGTGCTGATGAGCCCATGGCAACAACAGTCAAACCAACAATTAAGGTTGGTACGCCAAAGTTTTTAGCCAGTGCGGCCGCACCATAAACAAACCTGTCAGCACTCCAAACTAGGGCTGCAAAACCAAGAATCAAAATAACAAACGAGGTAACCATTGTATTAAGCCAGTTATTCAAAATAGGAATGGCGCGAATAGTAACAAATGCCACGATGAAAGTATAAATAAAAGAGTAAGGTCAACTACGTAGGCTTATTCATTTTACTAAATTAATTAGTCGAGCCTGTTAGGCTTTCAGTACTAAAGTTTTACTGATGTATGGGGAATAACTACACCACCAGGTACTGACTTGCCAAAATTCTAAATAGGTTGCTGAAAATTTAACCTTAATAGGTAACAGCCCCAGTTTAAGTGTTGGTTAAGTGAAGATGGGTGAGTCTTAATGTGTGTTTTAAACGTAGATTACAAAATCTTACGAATTGTTTTTTCCATATTGGATCAAAAAGATTTAAAATAGGGGCACTAGTGAACATTTTTATGGAGAGCGACTTGTCGCAATCAATAGTAGAAGTCAAGGATGTTAGCTTTTCCAGGGGCGATAGGGTCATATATAAAAATATGAGCTTTAGTGTGCCTAAAGGCAAAATCACTGCGATTATGGGGCCAAGCGGTATCGGTAAAACCACGATGTTGCGTTTAATTGGTGGCCAATTAAAACCTGATTCGGGTGATATTTTATTTGAGGGTGGCAGTATTCCTTCCATGACGCGTTCAGAATTATATGAAGCGCGTACAAAAATGAGCATGCTATTTCAAAGTGGTGCCTTGTTTACTGACATGTCTGTGTTTGACAATATTGCTTTTCCGATTCGTGAGCACACAAAACTAAGTGAAGATCTTATTCGTTTAGTGGTGTTAATGAAGCTGCAGGCTGTAGGTTTACGCGGTGCTAAAGATTTAATGCCCTCAGAGTTATCAGGTGGAATGGCAAGGCGTGCTGCTCTTGCTCGCGCAATAGCGCTCGACCCAGAACTCATCATGTATGACGAACCGTTTGCTGGCCAAGATCCTATCTCAATGGGCGTGCTTGTAAAGTTAATTAAATCGCTCAATCAAGTATTGGGTTTATCGTCTTTAATTGTGACCCATGATGTAACTGAAGTAATGAGTATTGCCGATCACGTTATTATTATTGCCGATCAGGGCGTAATAGGCTCAGGTACGCCAGATGAAATGCGCAATCATGAATCTGAGCTAGTTCAGCAATTTTTAAAAGGTTTGTCTGATGGTCCTGTGCCATTTCATTTCCCCGCGCAAGCCTATGCAGATGAGTTGCTTGGAGAAAAAGCCTAATGTTGGATTTGTTTCAAAAGTTAGGGCATAAAACTCTGGGTCGCTTTGCTGCCCTTGGTCGCTCAGCTTACATGTTGTTCAGCGCACTCGCGCATGTTCCTAATTTTAAAAAAGGCACTCCGCTGCTTATTCGCCAGCTTTATATGGTGGGTTCGCAGTCGCTGCTTATTATTATGGTATCAGGCTTGTTTATCGGTATGGTACTCGCATTGCAAGGCTACACCGTATTAGTAGGGTATGGTGCTGAAGATAGCTTAGGGCCACTTGTAGCATTGAGTTTACTGCGTGAGCTAGGCCCTGTCGTTACCGCGCTATTATTTGCTGGGCGTGCAGGTAGTGCACTTACCGCAGAAATAGGCCTCATGAAAGCCACCGAACAATTATCATCATTAGAGATGATGGCAATTGATCCACTTAAACGTATTATCGCACCTCGCTTTTGGGCTGGTTTTATTAGCATGCCTTTACTTGCAATTATATTCTCTGCCGTTGCAATTATAGGGGCTCATTTAGTCGGGGTTGATTGGTTAGGTGTAGATACCGGTAGTTTTTGGTCAATTATGCAATCGCAAGTGTCGTTTCAGGCAGATGTACTAAACGGCATAATTAAAAGCTTTGTATTTGCAATAGTGGTTACTTGGATTGCACTTTACAAAGGCTATGACTGTGTTCCAACGTCGGAAGGGATCAGCAAGGCAACTACCGAGACAGTAGTACATTCGTCATTGGCCGTTTTAGGTTTCGACTTTATTTTGACAGCGGTAATGTTTACCAGCTAATTAGGGTATAAATAATGAATTCACGGAAATTAGAAATTTTAGTTGGCTTTTTTGTAGCGCTTGGCATTTTAGCTTTTGCTATGTTAGCGCTTAAAGTGGCGAATGCAGGTATTAGTGGCTCAGGCGAAACCTATTCACTCAATGCAAAGTTTGAAAACATTGGCTCATTAAAGGCACGAGCTCCTATCAAAGTAGGTGGTGTGGTAATTGGTCGCGTTGAGTCAATTTATGTTCATCCAAAAGAGTTTTTACCTGTGGTTGATATGACTATCGATGCGCAATACTTATGTCGTTTTTCAGATACAAGCTCAATATCCATACTTACATCGGGTATTTTAGGCGAGCAATACTTAGGTATAAATCCTGTTATTGCCTCCAGCTCAGCTGAACAGCGTTGTTTAGGTGAAACAGTAACCAACAATGAACAAGATACTGCAATTGATGACTTATTTGGCGTAGAGAGTAAGGCGCTAGGGAATGGGGATTCAATTATTGATACCAAGTCTGCCATTGTGTTAGAAGAATTAATTGGGCAGTTTTTATTCAACCAAGGTAGTGAGTAATTATTATGTTGAAAAAGTATTTAGCTATTATAACGCTTAGCGCATTGAGCATATTGCAAACGGTGAGTGCTGCAGAAGTAAAGTTAGACGATCCAAATAAAATGGTACGCAAGGTATCAGAGTATACATTTGACCGAATCAAAAAAGATCAACCACTGATTGTTAAAGATCAAGAGTATCTTCGCGTTATTGTTGAAGAAGAGTTGATGCCCTATATTGATTATAAATACGCAGCACTGCGTGTTTTAGGAAGTGAAGTATCTAAAGTACGAGCAATCACAGATGATGCTGAAAAAGCACAAGCAATTAAAGACATTCAGCGTTTTATTGACGTGTTTAGAGAGTATTTAGTTGCTACGTATGCAGGTGTATTTACCCAATATACTAACCAACACGTTGAATTTGGTGCACCGCAACCATTTAAAGGTCAGGATGTGGTTGTAGTTAAAACAAAAATTATTGAAGATGGTAAGCCAGATATTCGCATTGATTTTAAAGTTCGTGAAGATCGCAGTGGGCAATGGCGTGCATACGACATGATTGCTGAAGGGATAAGCTTGTTAGATGCTAAGCAAAGTGAGCTACAAGGTATTTTGCGTCAGCAAGGTATTGATAAGGTAAGTGACCTTTTAGAGCAAAAAAGTAAGCTTCCAGTTCAATTTAGAGGCAGCAGCTCGAATGACTAAATTGGCGATAAGCCAAATTGATGATCAACAGTTTCGAGCGAGCGGCGAGCTCTCTCGAAATTCAATTGGCGATGAACAACTTCTGAACAAGCAGCTACAAACTAAGCATAAAACCATCTATTTTGACCTAAGTGGGGTGTCAAGGGTTGACACAGCCGGCTTAGCTTGGTTAATTCACTCTTTTGCAGAATTAAAGCAGCAAGGTATTCGCCTTGAATTGCAAAATCCACCTGAGCAATTGCAAAATTTAATGCAATTGGGTCAAGTTACAACCCTATTTGAGTGAGAGTTATGGAAACTAGCCAAGTCGAAACATTATTACGCGAAGAACTTCAATTAGCAGAAGTTCATGTAAAAGCCAATGGAAGCCATTATGAAGTTGTTGCCGTGGGTGAGTGCTTCGACGGTTTAAGCCGAGTTAAAAAGCAACAGCTAGTATATGGTCCACTAATGAATACTATTTCAGACGGTACTATTCATGCAGTTTCTATTCGTGCTTTTACACCGACTGAGTGGAAACGCGAACAAAAATTTATTTTACCGCAATAAATAGGGCCTCCTAATGGATCAATTTGTTATTCAAGGTGGCACTTCACTTGCTGGTGAGGTGACTATTTCTGGTGCTAAAAACGCAGCACTGCCTATTTTATTTGCCTCACTTTTGGCCGATGGTAAAAGTACATTTACCAATGTGCCACGCTTACGCGATATTGTAACTACAGAAGCTTTGTTAAAAACATTAGGTGCAGATGTAAATTGGCACAGTGATACCCTCGTCATAGATGGTGCAACTGTTGATAAAACGTTGGCACCATACGATTTAGTAAAGCAAATGCGCGCGTCTGTATTAGCATTAGGACCTTTAGTTGCTCGATTTGGTGAGGCACAAGTTTCATTGCCAGGCGGCTGTGCTATTGGTGCTCGCCCTGTTGATATTCACATTCAAGGCATGGAACGTTTAGGTGCGCAAATTAGTGTTGAAAATGGCTATATCAATGCAAAAGTGGATGGTCGCCTTAAAGGCGCTGAGATCTTTATGGAGATGGTCAGTGTAGGCGCAACCGAGAACTTGTTGATGGCAGCAGCGCTGGCCGATGGTAAAACAGTACTAGAAAACGCAGCCCGTGAACCTGAAATCACCGATTTAGCAAATTGCTTGATTGCTATGGGTGCTAAAATTACAGGCGCTGGAACGAGCCGTATTGAAATTGAAGGCGTAGAGCGCTTATCCGGTTGTGAACACAAAATTTTACCGGATCGTATTGAAACGGGCACGTTCTTAGTTGCTGCAGCAATGGCTGGTGGTGAAGTATTGTGTAAAAACACAGACTTTCATTCACTTGAACCGGTTATTGAAAAACTGCGCGCGACAAATGCCTTACTTGAAGTGAAAGACGATTCCATTTACCTAGATATGCGTGGTCGTGAGCTTAAAGCCGTGAATGTTAAAACCGCGCCGCATCCTGGGTTCCCAACCGATATGCAAGCTCAGTTTACTGCACTTAATGTAGTGGCTAACGGCAGCGCGACAATTACAGAAACTATTTTTGAGAACCGTTTCATGCATGTGCCTGAGTTACAGCGCATGGGTGCAAACATTCGCTTAGAAGGCAACACAGCAATATGTGGTGAGACTAAAAGTCTTTCTGGCGCTCAAGTTATGGCTACGGATTTACGAGCATCAGCAAGCTTAATCCTTACAGGGATTGTAGCGCAAGGTGAAACCGTTGTTGATCGTATTTATCACGTTGATAGAGGGTATCAGCGTATTGAGGATAAACTCAGCGCACTAGGCGCTAACATAAAGCGTAAAGCAAGCTAACACGTTTAAATGCTGGTCGGTGTGATTACACCGACCTTTCTTTATTTAGAGTTTGGTTTCAAGCTCAGCCACAGTAACCATTATTTTTTCGATTTTCCCATCTCTATACAATTCAAACTCTATTTCTTTACCTGGTTCAGTATTGCCAATTTTTTCGAGTACTTTTTGTGGATTAGCCACTGAAAGCCCCGCAATTTTTATTACAATATCTTGTTCTTCAATGCCTGCTTGCCACGCAGGCCCTAATGGATCTAAATTTGTAATACGCATGCCGCTCACAGGGGTTAAGTTGTCATTAACCTCTTTGCCTGTACTGTCTACAGCTGTGCCTTCAAACCCTAAGTAACCACGCACTACACGACCATGGCGAATTAGCTTAGCCATTACTTCCTTCGCTAGGGTGTAGGGGACAGCAAAAAAGATGCCTTGGATGTTTAAGTTTTCGCGGGTTTTAAATTGCGCCGAAGTAATACCCACTAAATCACCATTTGAATTAACGAGTGCACCTCCAGAATTTCCTACATTAATTGCTGCATCCATTTGCAGTAGATTATTAAACGGGCTATCGGTAATTTTTTGTTTACCTGTGGCACTAATAATCCCTTGTGTAATGGTTTGCCCTAAGTTGAGTGGGTTACCAATCGCTAATACAACATCTCCCACGCTAGTCGTATAGTCATCGTTCACGGGAATAACAGGAAGGTGTTCTGCATTTATTTTAAGTAGTGCTAGATCTGTAATTGTATCAAAGCCTATAAGCTGCACATCAAAAAAACGTCGGCCGTCAGTTAAAATCACCATGATGACATCAGCATTATTAACAACATGATAATTAGTAAGTATATAGCCATCTGGCGACATAATAACGCCAGAGCCCAACTCCTGAACGGTGTTTTTTCTTTTGTAGCGGGGCTCCTTTGAAATACTTTCAGAAAAAATAGTAACGACTGACGGGGCTGCGCGCTTTACTGCATCAGAAAAGCTTAAGTGGCTTGCACTCATTGCACTAGGGATAGGAATATTAGGCAGCAGCGCTGCTCTCATATTTGGGCTGAAAAAAACCACCAAAAAAGCAATACTGAGACCTGCAAATAGAGGAGGGAGGACAAATTTAATGAATTTCAGCACAAGTTTCTTAATATTAAAGGAGCAATCCCTTTATGATGGCACAAAAAAAATAACAGCGGCAAGTGCCACTGTTATTTTTATTACACATATACTGCGATTAATTACTGAATTAGGATAAATATAGACTCACGTCCACGTTTAACGCCTAGTACAATATTACCTTTCGTATTTTCGATGATTTTATTCATATCGCGAATAGTCTCAACACGTTGGCGGTTCACTTGAACTATCATGTCACCTTCTTCTAGGCCTACCCGTGCAGAAGGAGAGCGAGGATCGACAGAGGTAATTTCAATCCCCTTTGCGTTATTTTTCTGAACATTTTCTAATTCAGCCCCTTGAAATGCGGGGTGCAGTTCTTCGCCAACCGCTTTAACACCAGATGCACCGTCGAGTGTGACTTTGAGCGTTTTTATTTTTCCATCTCGGTAAATACTGAGCTTTATTTCTCTGCCTTCACCTAATGTAGCAATTTTACTGCGCAGTTCATGGAAGCCGCTTATATCGCTGCCATTAATGCTTACAATAACATCCCCGGCTTTTATGCCTGCTTTACTTGCAGCAGTATCATCCATTACCTGCATTACATAAGCACCTTGTTTAACATCAAGCTGTTGTGCTTTGGCTAAGCCCGCATCAAGTGGACGACCCGATATGCCTAGCGAGCCACGGCGTACTTCACCATGCTCAATAATCTGATCAACCAAGTTTTTCATCATGTTTGAAGGAATAGCAAAACCAATTCCAACGTTACCACCAGATGCACCTAAAATAGCGGTGTTAATGCCAATTAGTTCTCCATTTAAATTCACTAAAGCACCGCCAGAATTACCTTGGTTAATTGCGGCGTCTGTTTGAATGAAATCTTCGTAACCTTCGATGTTTAAGCCACTGCGTCCAAGGGCACTAACAATGCCTGAGGTGACGGTGTGGCTTAAACCAAACGGGTTGCCTATAGCAACTGCAAAATCACCGACTCGTAATTGGTCTGAGTTAGCAAGTTTGATTTCAGTCAGGTCATCAGCGTCTATTTGTAGTAGTGCAATGTCAGACTCTTTATCTGTACCAATTTTAGTAGCTTCAAATTCACGTCCATCTTCGAGTGTAACGATCATTTTTTCAGCATCTTGGATCACGTGATTATTAGTAACCACATAACCTTCATCTGCATCGATAATCACACCTGAACCCAAACCACTAAATTGGCGCTTTTGGCTGCGAGGTTGTTGCTGGCCAAAAAAGAACTCAAGTGGATCGGCGCGGCGGCGAACCTCTTTAGAGCCCGAAACCTGAATACTCACAACACCAGGGGAGATTTGTTCAAGCATAGGTGCAAGAGTCGGTAGCTGTTGCCCATTAACTGCTATTGGTAACTTTGCGTAAGACGCTACCGGGCTCATTAATAAGCTTGTAGATAAAATAGCAGCACTGATAAGTGATAATTTCATTTTCATAGTCAAGGTTTACTCCACTTAGGAAAAACAAAAATTAAAAAAGGCTGCATAAGCAGCCTTTTTTTAGTTTGTTAGTAAGATAAAACAACAAAGCTGTTATATCTAAAGACTATGGGGTCAAAAAAAAGTTCATCAAGATGCTTTAGAGCGGTCCTGTACTTTATTTTCACCAGCAAATAAACCAGACTCACCTGACACAAAGTCTGCCGGTTGCGCCTCTGCTGAAGAGCGATCAGAACGACGCTCTTTTAAAGATGCTTGTAATTGCTCTGTTGTTTCTTTTGAAAAGTAAGGGGCTGCTGGTTCTTTATTTCTATCTTCTAACAGTAATTGATTAGTTTCTTCTACATGACTCAAGAGCTGGTTGTAGTTATCTTTCATTTTATTTACAAGCTTGCTGGTGCTTGCTAAATGGTCAGCTACGTCTTGGCGGTATTGCTCAAGTTCGCTTTGCGCTTGTTCCGCTTGCTCTTTTAACTCATCTTGTTTGAACTGTTTTTTAGTAACAAATGCACCAATAAAAAATGCTATAACCGCAACAATAACGATTAAACCTACCCATATAACTGTGCCCATAAACTACCCCTTTGGGAAAATAACGAAAGAATGCTGATTCATTTATAAATCATATTAAGTGTAATATACCCCGAGTTATGATGCGTGTTAATATGCTTTACAAATTAAACTGCGTTTTGACTGAAAATACATATGACTCCTTGGCAAACATATCAACAAGATTTAAAACGAGATGACTTTGTACACGACGCAGCACAAGAAAATGCTGTGCGCCACTTGCAACGTCTATACGATGACCTCACGCAAGCAAAACCAAAATCAACAGGCTTTTTCGCTAATTTATTTGGTAAAAACGAACCAGAACCTATTAAAGGCTTGTATTTTTGGGGCGGAGTTGGGCGTGGAAAAACGTATTTAGTTGATACTTTTTATGAGGCATTACCAAGTGATCGAAAAATGCGCGTGCATTTTCACCGTTTCATGCACCGTGTGCATGATGAATTAAAAAAACTAAATAACACGACCAATCCGTTGGAAAAAGTAGCGGATATATTTAAATCAGAAACAGACATCATTTGTTTTGATGAATTCTTTGTGCAAGACATAACGGATGCCATGTTACTGGGTGGTTTAATGGAAGCGCTTTTTGCTCGTGGAATTGTTTTAGTCGCTACCTCTAATATTGTGCCTGACGATTTATATAGAAATGGCCTACAGCGGGCTCGTTTTATGCCTGCCATTGAACTGGTAAAACTTAATACTGAAATAGTGAATGTAGATTCGGGTATTGACTATCGACTGAGAACCTTAGAACAAGCTGAGATTTTTCACAGCCCGCTTGATGAACAAGCTGATAAAAATCTATTTGAATATTTTGATAAGTTGTCAGCTGAACCGGGTCAACTCGATCACCCTATAGAAATAGAAGGGCGCTTAATAAAAACGCGCAAAGTAGCTCAAAGTGTCGTGCTATTCGAATTTAGTGAATTGTGTGAGACTGCACGTAGCCAAGTTGATTATATGGAAATTAGCCGTTTATATAACACGGTAATTATTTCTAATGTAAAACAGCTTGGCCAAAGTAATGATGATGCAGCAAGGCGCTTCATTGCTCTAGTAGATGAATTTTACGAACGCCACGTGACGCTAATTATTTCAGCAGAAAAACCGATTACCGAACTTTACACCCAAGGTAACTTAAATTTTGAATTTAAACGCTGCATAAGCCGTTTACAAGAAATGCAGTCGTTAGAGTATTTGGCAAGAGAACATTTAGCTTAATAAAAATTAGAATGCCGGTCGTTTTGCGCTCTCAACACTTATTTGTAAATAGCGATAATTTTCTTGTGGGAAAAACAACCGATCGGTAGCAATGTGATTTAAGTGCTGGTATACTCCCGCGTCTGCCACGTTGCGTTCTATGCCTTCATATAGTTTAGCCACTAATGAGCGGCGCAAAAGTCTAAAACTCGAAGGGGTTATAGCAAACTTAGAGCAGTAGTTAATATTAACTACTTGTGGTTTTAATTGAAAAACATTGGATTTTTATAAATGAAAACGTTTGTTGCTAAACCAGAAACAGTAAAACGTGACTGGTACGTAGTTGACGCTGAAGGTAAAACTTTAGGTCGCATCGCTACTGAAATCGCTCATCGCCTACGCGGTAAGCACAAAGCTGAATACACTCCACACGTAGATACTGGTGATTACATCATCGTTATCAACGCTGAGAAAGTTACTGTAACTGGTAACAAATTCAAAGATAAAGTGTACTACGCTCACTCTGGTTTTCCAGGTGGCCTTAAGTCTACTACTTTTGATAAACTTCAAGCTGCAAAGCCTGAAATGATCATCGAAAAAGCAGTTAAAGGCATGTTGCCACGTGGTCCTTTAGGCCGCGCTATGTACCGTAAACTTAAAGTTTACGCAGGTACTGAGCATAACCATGCTGCACAACAGCCTCAGGTTCTAGACATTTAAGGAGCACTATCATGGCAAATCAATACTACGGTACAGGTCGTCGTAAAAGTTCAAGTGCTCGCGTATTCTTACGCCCAGGCACTGGTAACATCGTAATCAACAAGCGCTCTTTAGAAGAGTACTTTGGTCGCGAAACAGCACGCATGGTTGTTCATCAAGCTCTTGAGCTTGTTGATATGACTGAAAAATTTGACCTTTTCATCACCGTTTCTGGTGGTGGTACAACTGGTCAAGCTGGTGCTATCCGTCACGGTATCACTCGTGCACTTATGGAGTTTGACGAGTCACTACGTCCACAACTTCGTAAAGCAGGTTTTGTTACTCGTGATGCACGTAAAGTTGAACGTAAGAAAGTGGGTCTTAAGAAAGCGCGTAAGCGTCCACAGTTCTCAAAACGTTAATCTATACGTTATCAAGAATTCAAAAACCCAGCTTATGCTGGGTTTTTTGTTATTGGCGATAAATTTCTTCTGATTCCTTTGAGCTTTAAAAAATTGTTAGCCTAAGCTGTAATTGCAAATTACTGTTTATGATGATCACACAGTGCAATAACGGCGTATTAATTGAACGAAAGGAAGTAAATAGCCAGATAGGTGCAAAAAAGTTAAATAATTATCGTAATTAGTTTAAATCCATCAGTTAATTGATGGAATTTTTTGCTACAATTGGCGTGGAAGTAAAACGATCAAGTTTTATAACACTATGTGTAGTCTTAAAACTTCCGCTTAGTGGAGTTGATCTTGGTCACTACATCGTTTTTACAGAAGTGATATTATTACTTTTCGGCTCGTGCTCGAACTAGCTTAATCAAACCATTGGTGAAATTAATATTTTTCAAGACCTGAGTTGTTAATAACCTTGTTTTAAACAAGGGTTTTAATTATGATCATTTCTATTTTAAAAATTTCGAATAATTAACCTGCTGTAACTGATGTTCTCAATATAGCAAGTGTTGAGAATCGTAAGTGGAGATAAGTGGATGAGCAATGCGCCTGTAGACAATGGCCGACGTCGCTTTTTAACCATAGCTACCTCTGTTGTTGGTGGTGTTGGTGCGGCTGGGGCTGCTGTTCCTTTTATTGCGTCTTGGAATCCAAGTGAGCGAGCTAAATCTGCGGGTGCGCCTGTAGAAGTAGATATAAGCAAACTTGAGCCAGGACAATTAATACGTGTCGAGTGGCGTGGTAAACCTGTATGGGTTGTATCACGAACCCCAAAAATGCTTGAGCAAATGAAAGAACACGAAGGTCAACTTCGTGATCCGCAATCGCAAGAGCCACAACAATTAGAATCATCAACAAATGACTACCGTTCATTACGTCCAGAGATTTTTGTCGCTGTAGGTATTTGTACGCATTTAGGATGTTCACCTAGCTTTTTACAAGGTGGCTTTGGTGAAAAAGTGGAAGGGACTGATGATGGTTTTTATTGTCCATGTCACGGTTCTAAATTTGATATGGCTGGCCGTGTTTTTCAATCGGTTCCAGCACCATTAAACTTAGAAATTCCACCATATACTTTTCTTGATGAAACCACTATTTTAGTGGGCGAAGAACAAGGGGTGGCCTAATGTTTGGTAAGATTATTGGTTGGATTGACGACAGAATCCCAATGACACGTGTTTGGAACATGCATATTGCACAATATCCAGCACCTAAAAACTTTAACTTTTGGTACTTCTTTGGCTCATTAGCAATGTTAGTACTAGTTAACCAAATACTGACCGGTATTTGGCTAACAATGAACTACGTACCGTCTGCTGAAGGTGCATTTGCATCAATAGAATATATCATGCGTGATGTAGATTATGGCTGGTTACTGCGCTATCTGCATTCAACCGGTGCATCAGCATTCTTCATTGTTGTATACCTGCATATGTTCCGTGGCATGATCTACGGTTCTTACCAAAAACCACGTGAGTTACTGTGGTTGTTTGGTATGTTTATTTTCTTAGCCCTAATGGCTGAAGCATTCATGGGTTACTTATTACCATGGGGCCAAATGTCGTTCTGGGGTGCACAGGTAATCATTTCATTATTCGGGGCTATTCCTGTTATTGGTGATGACCTTACACTTTGGATCCGTGGTGACTACGTAATTTCTGGTGCAACGCTTAACCGCTTCTTTGCATTACACGTAATTGCACTGCCATTGGTTATTGTTATCTTAGTATTTTTACACATTGTTGCACTACACGAAGTGGGTTCTAATAACCCAGATGGTATTGATAACAAACGTAAAAAAGGCACGGTTCCTGAAGAAGATAAGCCTAAATTTAAGTTCCATGAATACTACACTGATAAAAAAGACATTATTGATGCTATTCCGTTCCACCCTTATTACACAGTAAAAGATATTGTGGGCGTGGTTGGTTTCTTAATCTTGTTCTGCTGGGTTGTGTTCTTTATGCCTGCTATGGGTGGTTTCTTTTTAGAGGCGCCAAACTTTGAAGCGGCAAACCCACTTAAAACACCGGAACATATATTCCCTGTTTGGTACTTCACGCCATTCTACGCAATCTTGCGCGCAATCCCTGATAAATTAATGGGTGTTGCAGCAATGGGGGCGTCAATTGTAGTACTTGCGTTATTACCTTGGATTGACCGTGGTTCAGTTCGCTCTGTTCGTTACCGTTGTGGTTTCCACAAATGGAACATTGCAGGCTTTGTTGTTACTTTTGTTCTTTTAGGTTGGGTTGGTGCTACACCGCAAACTGACTTTAAAACAATTGTTTCGCAAGTTTGTACTGTGACTTACTTTATGTTCTTCGTACTGTTATTTGTTTACAGTAAGAATGAAAAAACTAAGCCATTGCCTGAGAGGTTAACGAAATGATGAAAAAACTAATAATTGGTTTATTCGCTTTATCAGTAAATATGTTACCTGCAATGGCGGCAGGCCCGTCAGTTCCACTAATGGACGCGGGTAACGATATATCTGATCAGCCATCTTTGCAGCGCGGCGCTAAGTTGTTCATGAACTACTGTCTTGGTTGTCACCAAATGCAGTATCAGCGTTATGAACGTACTTTCCGTGATATTGGTATTCCAACGGAAGTTGGCCAAGAGCAGCTTATTTTTGATGGTTCAAAAGTAGGCAGCCATATTAAGAACTCAATGGCTAAAGATGATGCAGCAAAATGGTTTGGTGCGGCTCCGCCGGATTTAACCAATGTTGCACGTGTACGCGGAAGTGATTGGATTTACACGTACTTGAAATCATTTTATAAAGATGAGTCTCGCCCATTTGGTGTAAATAATACGTTATTTCCATCGGTAGGTATGCCACATGTTCTACAAGAACTTCAGGGTGTTCCTACTCCTATAACTGAAGAAGTAACTGTTGACGGTGTAACAACTGTACATATCACAGGTACTGAAACAGATGGCTCAGGCGAGATGAGTGTAGATGAGTATGACCAAGCTGTTCGTGATTTAACGAATTTCCTAGAGTACGTAGGTGAACCTACTCGACTTGAATCGGAAGCGCTAGGTATTAAGGTAATTGGGTTCTTAGTTATCCTGTTTATCTTGGCATTTATGCTTAAGAAAGAATACTGGAGAGATGTTCATTAATTTTGAACATATTTAAAGGTAATTTTGCAATAGGGGCTTAAGCCCCTATTGCTGTTTTAGTTATTTAATGGAGGTAGGCATGGCCGTAGCTGCCAATAAGCGCCCTGTAATGACCCTTTTCTCTGGGGCTAACTGTATGTATAGCCATCAAGTACGTATCGTACTTGCAGAAAAAGGTGTAAGTGTAGATATTCATTTGGCTGAAAAGGATAATCTGCCAGAAGCACTTCACGAAATTAACCCTTACGGTACAGTGCCAACACTGATTGACCGTGAGCTTGGTTTATATCAGGCAAATATCATCATGGAATACCTTGATGAACGTTTCCCTCATCCTCCACTAATGCCTGTTTACCCGGTAATGCGTGGTCGTAGCCGTTTAATGATGCACCGCATTGATACTGATTGGTACAGCTTAGCTGCTAAAATCAGCAATAACACATCAGATGCAGCACAAGCTCGTAAAGAGTTAACTGAGGCATTACTTGCAGTAGCTCCTATCTTTAGCGAAGCTCCTTACTTTATGAGTGAAGAGTTTAGCTTAGTAGATTGTTACTTAGCACCACTACTATGGCGTTTACCTGAGTTTGGTATTGAGCTTAATGGTGCAGGCTCTAAAGAGATGAAAGAGTACATGATCCGTTTATTCGAACGTGAATCATTCCAAGCCTCTTTAACTGAAGCTGAGCGTGAGATCCGTTTATAATGACGCCTAATCGTCCTTATTTATTACGTGCTTTTTTTGATTGGATAGTCGATAACGAATGTACGCCACATATTGTGGTGGACGCTGGTTTTGCGAATGTGCAAGTGCCTACACAATTTGTGCAAGATGGACAAATTGTGCTTAACATTAGCCCATCAGCAGTAACACAGTTTTCGTTAGACCTAACCCAACTTAGTTTTAACGCGCGTTTTGGCGGTCAGCCAATGCAAGTTTATGTACCTTTAGGTGCTGTGCTTGCAATTTACGCCCGTGAGAATGGCGAAGGTACAGTCTTTACTGCAGACGAGTTTGTAGAGGACGAAGACGAGTTTGATACAGGGCTAGAAAGTGTTGATTCATCTGAGAATATAGATGAAACACCGCCAGAAAAACCTGAAAAGAAAAAAGGCTCACATTTACGTGTTATTAAATAATATGTAGATTACAAAAAAACCGCTTAAAAGCGGTTTTTTTATCACTGTAATTTAGTGGCTTTTAATTAATATATTCAAATACCTTTACTACTCGCTCAACGCCCGACACATTACGTGCAATATCAACTGCACGATTAGCTTCATCTTGAGACACCAAGCCCATCAAATAAACCTCAGCGTTTTCTGTAACCACTTTAATGTTATTGCTACTAATATCTTTAGCTGCTAGTAACTGTGCTTTTACCTTTGAGGTAAGCCACGAATCATGAGTTTGAGTTGTTATACCAATATTTGAACCAATACGAAGTTGGTTATGAATTTTACGAATGCCGGCAATCGCTTCTACGGTTATTTGTGCTTCGTTTTTCATTTCCTGATTAGCAACTTGACCAACAAGCAAAACAATACCATTGACACTTATAGCGTTAACTCGAGCAGACTTTTCTAGGCGTTCAACTTCACTAATAGCAATGCTAGCTTTAATTTCTATATTGTTATCATCGATTTGAGAGCCTATAGTGCGACGGTCGTTTGCAGCGGTTACTGCACTGGCAGTGCCGGCTACAACAGCTGCAGCACAGCCTTGTAATAATACAACGGTACCTAAAATAATAAGGGAGCGTTTAAACATAATTTTCATCCTGCGGGAAAAGCGTTAAATCTATAAGTTCACTTAAACAATGTAAGTTAGTTAAATGCGACTCTATAATACGGCTTGGACGTTTAGACGGTGTTCTTATTTCAACATCATTAGGGCCAAGTAAACCCACTAATTCACCGCCATCGTCACCGACCATAACAATGACCTTCATATCGCGTGTAAGCGCAGCTTCAACGGCTGAAATTACCTGCTTTTCATTGCCATTAATTGCTAATACCAATAGTAAGTCACCTTGTTGAGCGAATGCACGGATTTGACGGGCAAATGTATCGTGATCATCACTGTGATTGTTCTGCCCAAGATTTATATTTTCTTGTGACAAAGCAATAGCAGGCAAGCAAGGACGCTCTGTTTCGTAGTGATTGACCAATATACCCGCTATATGTTGCGCAAGCATATGACAGTTAGCTGTCCCGCAACAAATTAACTTATTACCGTTAATAAGGCTTTGTGCAATTGTGAACGCGGCCGATTCAAGCGCACTGGGAAGGACCTCTCCAGCGGCTATTTGAACTTGAATACTTTCTGTGAAAATTTCTTTTATCGTGTCTTGCATAGCCTACCAATTCTTTTTAGTATTTTTAAAATACGTTTTTAAGCCAATTATATGTAGGAGATGATTCTCCGGTTATGGCTACATAGTCAATTCTTAATGCCTGATTTGTTAAGTTTTTAGCTGCTAAGTAATGATAAATACTACGTTTAAGCCGTGCTTGTTTTTGAGCGCTGAGCGCATAATTAGCACCACCTCGAGCATTGTTTTTGCGAAACTTCACTTCCACAAAAACAAGGGTGTTACCCTCTTTCATAATAATATCGAGCTCACCAAAGGGGCAGTAATAATTACGCTCTATAGGCTTTAAACCTTGCGCTACTAGGTATTTTTGCGCTTGTAGTTCGTAGTACTGACCTTTTTCACGACTATTTTGCCACAGCTCTTTAAACCACGACATGCCGCCCCCTTAATTTATCGTTTTTACACCGCTAGCCGATTGCATAAATAAGGGCACAGGGCGTTGTGTTTTTAACTGCACAGACTTAATTTGGCGATTAGTATATTGAGCCCAATCAAGTACGCGTTGTAGGTGACCATTACTATTAACTGATAACTTACCGCTCAAACCGCTAAATTTATTGCCTGGCATTAAGCTCAACTGCCTAATATCGTTAATAACGAGTACTGCATCGTATGCCATGGCGAATAAGCGCTGGCTAATATCTGCTTGCTCGGGCCAAAGCAAATTATACTGCTCACGTAAGTTATGTTGTGTGATTTGTGAATTAAGCATCCAAGGTAATTCTGTGAAATACAGGCCGTCTAAATCGCCTTTGTCGGTTGAATCAATTTGCTTACTGTGACTTTTTGAGCTCGCATACAGCGGAATTCGCTCTGAGAATGTACTCACATTTACATCAAGGTAGGGCTTAATTAAGCGTGTTTCTATTGCATCACCTAAAATATAAATTACATCAATATCACTGCGTGAGCGTGTTTCACTTTCAACTTCTTGCTTAAATAAGGCTTTTATTGTTTTTATACGCTCTTTAGATTGATCAACTTCTAATAAGCTACTAATCGTTTTTGGCATGTCTTGATTGTTTTCATAAAAACCAATTTGAGGTTTAGTCTCGCTGTAGCGTTGCCATTGCTGATTAAAAAAATCAACTAAGCGCTGGCCATTCGTATTTTCTGGAGCGAGTAGCATGGGTTTTTGATACCCCATAGCTAGAAAATGCTCTAAAGCTTGTTCAACTTCGTGCTCTGGGTTTAGGGCAAAATAGTAGTGTTGGAGCGAAATAGTGTCTCCATCGAATGTATTTAAATGCAACGTAGGAATATTAATAAGCGTTTCAGCTGCCGTAAGCTTATCTATGTTCGCTTTAAGTAGTGGCCCAACTACAAAGTCAGGGTTAATTTGGTCAAGTTTTGCTGCAATGTCTGCAGTACTTAAATTTTCATCAATAAAAATAGCTTCATTAATATTTTGTTTATCTAATGCGGCTAAAGCTCCTGCTTTTAAAGCATCACCTAGGCGTTCGTTAGGACCTGATTGAGGGAATAACAAAACTAAGCGGTCAATGTTCAAAGGTGCTAATTCAACAAAGTTTTCATCTTGTTTAGGTAACACGGCTCCAGCAGGGTGCCCCACGTAACGGCGTCGCCAATTATTTATTGCTTGATCTAACTCTACACCGCTACCTGCATATACTTGATGGTATAAAGCAAGATTTACCCAGCCTTGTTGAATAACTGAGCCACGGTTAAAACGCTCCAGCGCATAAGAAGAAAGCTGTTTTAGGTTATCCCATAATTGTTGGTCGAGTTGTGGTATATCAATATTATTTTTTGTAGATGTTTCTGATGCTCTAAAAAAATAGGGAGTCGCTTTTTTAGGGAAATTTTGTGAGGCGTAAATACTGGCTGTTAAAAACTGATGCCATGCAAAGTGTTCAGGTTGTGTCAGTTGACCATCTAACGATTGTAAAATAATCAAAGACTGGTCATTTTTATTTTGTTGCTTTTGCGCGTATGCAATATAAAGGCGATTTTGAGTTTGATCAACACTCGCTGTTAACTCTAGGTCGCTACCAATTTGCTCTAATAATGGCCAGTTCTTCTCAGAAATAGCAGCATCACGTGCGCTATACAATAATTGTATTTTATCTGCACCTTCGCGATTTACGGCCAATTGATAGATAGATTGAGCATTAGTCGCTTGATTTTTTAGCGCATTAGCACTGCTGCTGAAGTTATCGCTTTTTTTAATTGGTTTTTCGGTTGTGCTACACGCCGATAACCCTGACAATATAATTAATAGACCAACTAGTTTAAGTCGCACAATGATTTCCCAATACGTTAACGCGATTTGCTTATATTACTGACTGACGCAGGAGACCTCAATGTTAAATGAGGAGAATTCACATAAAATTGGCACTCTTTACGTTGTTGCCACCCCAATTGGCAATTATGACGACTTAAGTCAGCGTGCTATCGCGACATTATCGCAGGTTGACTTAATCGCTGCTGAAGACACTCGCCATACAGGTAAGCTCCTTAGCCATTTTGGTATTAAGGCAAAAACATTTGCATTACATGATCACAACGAAAAACAAAAAGCACAGCAAATTATCGACCAGCTTAATCAAGGATTAAATATTGCTTTAGTATCGGATGCAGGCACGCCACTCATAAGTGACCCTGGATATGCGGTTGTAAACTTATGTCGTGAGCAAGGGGCAAGCGTAACCCCAATACCAGGTGCGTGCGCTGCTATAACCGCGGTGTGTTGTTCAGGGCTGCCTACCGATCGTTTTCAGTTTATTGGCTTTACGCCCGCTAAAAGTAAGGCTCGCCAAGATTTTTTTATTGATGCTATTAACTCAAGTATTACCAGTATAATGTATGAAAGTACGCACCGTATTATGGCAAGTCTAGACGATTTAGAAACTGCACTTGGCAGTGAACAGCAGGTCGTATTTGCCAAAGAGCTAACTAAAACGTTCGAAACTTTTTTTAATGGCTCAGTGAGTGAGCTAAAGCAGTTTTTAACCGATGATCCCACTAAGCAACGCGGCGAAATAGTTCTCATGCTGCCTGGCAAACCTAAGGTGGTAGACGACATTCCACCAGAGGCTCGTAAAATGTTGGCTCTACTTGAAAAAGAAATGCCAATGAAAAAAGCGTGCGGTGTTGTAGCTGAGTACTTTGGCATGAAAAAAAATGCACTATACAAAACAATTATTGAAGAAAAAGAGTAAATATTACTGCGCTTGGCTTTAGCGTCATGTATACTGCGCGCCGAGTCAGCCAAGATAATCGCTGCCTGTGACGAAAATGATCAGGGGGAGGAAAGTCCGGGCTCCACAGGGCAGAGTGCCAGCTAACGGCTGGGGGGCGTGAGCCCACGACAAGTGCAGCAGAGAGAAGACCGCCAACTTCGGTTGGTAAGGGTGAAAGGGTGCGGTAAGAGCGCACCGGGCCGCTAGTAATAGTCGGTTGCAAGGTAAACTCCACTCGGAGCAAGACCAAATAGGGTTCCTTATGGCGTGGCCCACGTTGGAACCGGGTAGGTTGCTTGAGCCATAGAGCGATTTATGGCCTAGACGAATGATTATCACTTTCTTCGGAAAGGACAAAACCCGGCTTATAGGCTGACTCACTCATTCAATAAAAAGCCCGCAGTTAACGCTGCGGGCTTTTTTGCATCTAAATTTTATTAACTTAAATAATATTCTTTCCTTGTTCAGGATCCCTTGACTGCTCTGCCTGTTCGCGTATTTCGTCAGTATCACTGCTTACATCGTTAAGTGTTTCGGTTTGCTCGTGGGTTTCCGGTGGTTTCTTTTCATTTAAACGCTCTTTTACTGCTGAGCTTGAAAATTCCTTGCCAGAGGCATTTAATAAAATTCGTTCTCTAGCATCATCCGGCATACTTATATTTTGCTCAGTAAATTCATTAACTAGTTCACGCATAAGCTGAGAGCTTACTTTAAGTGGACTATGCTGCTCGCTATTAACCCAAAAATATAAAATAAAGTTTATTGTTGATGAGCCTAAATTTTTTATAAGTACTTGTGCTGGGGGATCGTTTAATACGGCCGTTTGTTTGTTTGCTATATTTAGAGCAAGCGTTTGCGCGCTGCGTATGTCGTTATCGTAGCCTATACCTATTTCCACTTTACCGCGCATTTTGGGGTTGGCAGTTAAATTTTTGATGGTATTTTTATATACCGTAGCATTTGGAATTTGAATGTGATTACCATCGTAATCAACAAGCGTTGTGGCACGAGCCGTTACTTTTTTTATAACGCCTAAACGTCCATCTACTTCAATTACATCGTCTATTTTAAACGGGCGTTGTACACTTAAAAGTAAGCTTGCTATAAAATTTTCTGCGATGTCTCTAAAAGCAAAGCCTAATATTAAGCCTATTAAACCGGTCCCACTCATTATGGCTACCGCAAATTCAGTAAGCCCTGCTAAACGTAAAAACAGATATAGGCCTAATAAAATGACTAAAGTGCTAATTCCGCGCCTTACAACCAGCAATACTAGCTTACTATCGGTTACTAAATTGATAGGTTTTATGAGCAAGCGTGAAAGAGGGCCTGCTGTAAAATAGCTGATAGTGAGTAAGAGTAAACCTAACAATAAGGTGGGTAATATTTGCGCTGTAGCGTGAACTAATTGCATGCTTTGGTCATAAAAAAATTGCCACGAAAACACATTTCCTTCCATTACGGGGTTCAATGAGGGGGTACTGGCAGCTGATGGTACGTCTGATGCTATTGTAGGCATTGGGTTTCTTCCGTGTTTAGTTACTTTTACTTTAACAGCAAGTTTAATACCAAACACCTTTTTTAAGTTGGCAGTTATTTTGCTTCATTAAAGTACTAACTATAGTGAGATTAAGTATGAAAAAGCCAAAAAGAGGTCAACATGCAGAGCAACCAGCACATATTCCAATTAAGGGCTGGTGGGATATTGCTAAGCGTATTTTTGCGCGCATGAGCAAAGACAATTTATCTTTGGTTTCTGCCGGAGTGGCATTTTATGCGTTACTTGCTATTTTTCCAGCTATTGCTGCTTTGGTTTCTATATACGCTTATTTTGCTTCACCTGCAGAGATCAGTGAGCACCTTAGGCAGTTTACAACCTTAATACCAAATAGTTCGCGTGAACTGATTTTATCGCAAATTTCAGAGCTCACGCAAAGCTCTCAGGCGCGGCTAACTTTAGGGGCGTTAGGCACGTTATTACTCACTATTTGGAGTAGCTCTAAGGGAAGCCAAGCATTAATTACAGCCTGCAACATAAGTTATCATGAATATGAAAAACGTTCTTTCTTGAGGGCGCAGTTTGTTCGTTTTATGTTTTCGGTAGGTGCTATTTTAGTCGCTATTTTTGCGCTATTGATTATAGGTATTTTGCCTATAGTACTAAATTTAGTAGGTCTCAAAGACAGTATTGATTTGTTAATTAAGGTCGTGTCGTGGCCAATACTAGCCCTTACGTTTAACTTTGCATTGGTGCTTTTATACCGTTACGCACCGCATAGAAAAGCGGCTAAATGGCGTTGGATAACGCTCGGCTCTGCTATTGCAACCGTATTTTGGATTATAGCATCTATTGGCTTTTCATTTTATGTATCGCGCTTTTCAAGTTATAACGAAACTTATGGATCCTTGGGTGGGGTGGTCATCATGCTAATGTGGTTATATATAAGCGCGTACATCGTCACCATGGGAGCCGTTATTAACGCAGAAACAGAGCAGCAAACGGCAAAAGACAGCACAATTGGACCAGAGAAAGAGCTAGGTGAACGCGGCGCGTATGTTGCTGATCACCTGGGTATCAAAAACGATTAATCAATCGTTACTCTGCTGCAATTATTGCTGTAAGTTGATCTTTAAATTCTTGTGCTGCAGGGCCTAATCTATCAACATCGTTACACATTAAATATAAGTTAAGAGGACGCGTAATGCCTTGCTCAAGGTTTAGTACCTTGAGTGTATGATCATTAATAAGATGAGTGACTTGATCAAACGGAAGCCACGCGTAACCTAGATTTTGGCTCACCATATCAATTGAATTACGTAAGTGGCTAACGGTCCAGCGCATATCTGCGCCTAACCAACCTTCGTCTTGGTTAGTGTGTGTTGCAGAATCGCGCACTACAATTTGTCGATGTTGTTTTAAATCTCGAAAGCTTAATTGTTCTTCATATTTGTTAAGTGGGTGATTTTTATGCGCTACGGCAATAAATTCAACATCAGTTAATTTGCTACAACTAATGCCATAAATAGGAACTGATGAAATAGCTAAATCAACCACCGCATTGTTAAGTAATTCATTGGCGCCGGTTAGCACGCTTTCGATCAAATCGATTTTTAGTAATGGATAAAGCTCACTTGTTTTAGCAAGTGCTTGATACAAAATGGGCTGAGGGAATACTTCATCAACTGCTATTTTTAATGTACTTTCCACTCCTTCACTTAGTGTATTTGCAACAGATTCTATTTTATTCGCTTCTTCAATTAAAAACTCTGCACGGCGTAATATAAGTTTTCCACTTTCCGTTAAAAACGCTTTACGGCCTTTCACCTCAAGTAGTTTTATTTGCAAAGCGGCTTCGAGTTTTTGCACTGCATGATGAACCGTTGACTGGCTTTTAAATACCGCGGCACTGGCGCCAGCAAAACCACCATGTTCTACCACGGCTTTAAACATCCGCCATTGATCTAATGTGGGTTTTGCCATTTGAAATCCTGTTAGAAATTTATTTGCTTCTTGGACTTGACCGTATAGACGCATTTTTAATTGCATAACAGAAATAGATTAATTTATGTTTTAACCCAGCCCTAACAAAATTCATTAATCACGGTAAGTTTACTTTGAAAGAATTACCTTTTTCTCAGCAATAAGATCCATAAAATCGCTTTTATTTAAAGGCTTGGAAAATAAGTAACCTTGCCCATAATCACAACCAGCCTCAGTTAGTAGCTGGTATTGTAATGGTGTTTCAATGCCTTCTGCTATTACTTTTAAACCAAGCTGGTGAGCCATTACAATTATTGCTTCACACAACGATAGTTCTTGGCTATCAGCTTGAATATTATCAACAAAGCGTTTATCAATCTTTAAGTAGTCAGTATCCATTTCCTGCAAGTAGGCAAGCGATGAGTAGCCTGTACCAAAATCGTCAAGCGCCAGTTGCATCCCTGATTTCACAATTTGCTTGAGGCGCTTTTGCGTCAGTTCCTCAGGGTTAACCATTAAGCCTTCTGTTATTTCAGCAACAATAGAAGAGGGGGAAATTTTAGCGGCATCAAGCATGGCATACCAATCATCAATACCACTATTAGCAGTAGATAATTGTACAGGGGAGACGTTTACACTTATTTGAAAATCGTCATCAGTAAATTTTTTTATATCGGTGAGTGTTTCTATTGCTTGGGAAAATACAAATTGGCCAATGGCATTAATTTGCCTTGTTTCTTCAGCAAGAGGAATAAACGCAATAGGGCTTATTAACCCTTTTTGTGGATGTTGCCAGCGTATTAAGCCTTCAGCCTTGTGTATATGTAAACCGTTTAGCGACACTATAGGCTGATAAAATAATTCGAACTGGTTATATTCTATTGCACAGCGTAAGTCTTTGAGTAATAACATACGAGCTTGTGCTTGCTCTCTCATATCACGAGAGAAAAATTCAAAGCCATTACGGCCATTATTTTTAGCCTTATACATTGCCTGATCGGCTGCTTTTAATAGCTGCTCGGTATTTTCACCATCTTCGGGCGCACAGGCTATACCCATGCTGGCACTTATAAATACTTCTTCATTTTCAACATGTATCGCAGACGATAAGCTTTGTAAAATATTGCTAGCAATCTGGTTTATATGGCGAGTACTTTTAATATGATTAAAAACAATAACAAATTCATCACCACCAATACGCGCAACAAATTTGGCATTTTTAGCTGAATTTACAATACGCTGCGACACCACTTTTAATAGGTTGTCTCCATAGTGGTGGCCTAAAGTATCATTAATATCTTTAAAATGATCAATATCTAAAAGCATCACTACAAAGCTTTCATTATTTGAATTAGAAAACTGTTTATTTAGTCGTATTTTAAGCTCTAATCGATTTGGTAAATCGGTCAAATGATCGAAGTGAGCTTGTCGCCAAATGGTTTTATTTGCTTGTATTTTTTCAGTTAAATCAGTAAAGATAGCTATTCGGCGTGCAGGTTTGTTATTTTCATCGTAAACAGTGTCTATATTTAGCCACTCAGTAAATAGTACCCCATTTTTTTTACGGTTTATAATTTCGCCTTGCCAGCGACCAGTGGCATTTATTGATGCCCAAATTTTTTCATAAAACTCTTTTGAGTGCTCACCTGAAGAAAGTATGCGGGTAGAGTGGCCAATTACTTCGTCTTTAGAATATTGTGTTGTTTCACAAAAGGCAGGATTTACATCAAAAATAATACCGTTGGCATCTGTAATTGCCATACTTTCGCTACTGTTACCATAAACAAGAGACGCTAAGTGAAGCGAGTCTTCATTTACTTTGCGTTGGCTAATATCACGAAGCACAAGTATTAGCTCATCACTTTTTTCAAGATGATTTATGTTCGCCTCAAAATAGTGATCCGCCACACCTGTACTGATTTTAAAATCAAAAGTGATGACGTCTTCGCGGTTGGATGCTTCACTCAAAATTTGTTCAGTGATACCTTCTGGTAATATGTCTAATAAGTTTTCAGGCAGTTTACTGCTTGCGGCGAATAGCGGGATAATGGTGCCGCTAACGTTAAGTATAGTACCCGTATTGTTGAATCTAAGGTACATATCGGGGAGGGCATTTAGTAACCCTGTCAACTCGTCGTGTTTGTTTTTTAAATCGGCTTCTGTTTGCAAACGTGTTTCAGCCATGGCTTCAAAGCGCGTATACAAAGCTGATAATTCAGGACTATTAGGTTTTATTTTATGAGCGGGCATATTGCCTTGTGCTAATAGGTCGGTTGCTTGGGAGAGTTTTTCAATAGGGTAAAAAATACTTTTTTTAATTAAATGGTGGCCAATAAAAGCAATAATTAAAATAGCGCTAAAAAATAAAATAATAGTTTCTAAAAAGTGTTTATTTGCTCGATTAATATATTTATCAGTGGGCGATGTGATGTAAATTTCTAAATTATTGTTATTAATGTCATTATAAATAGTTGCTCGGTGAAAGATTTGATTGACGTTGTTATCGTCTTTAAACATAGCCAATGAGCTATCGCTATGTAAAAAGTGTTTGTTGTTAATTTTTTCCCCTAAAGGTAGCAATGAGTTTGGGTAACTTGCCAGTACAAGGCCATTAGAATCAGCAATAACAGCGTTCGAACCAATTGGGAATTCGGCTTTGTCTAAAGCTGCACTCCACCAGTCAAGTGCAATCACTGTAACAACAACGCCCTTTAATTGCTCTTGCTTATCAATAATAGGGTGAGCAAAGTTAACACTGGGTGCTTGAATGCTTCTGTCGTATTGAAAATACCCAATTGAAAAGCTTTTATTTGCTATGGCATTTTTAAAGTATTGCCTATCACTAATAGACACATTTTTTACTATGCCATTGGTTACACAAATTAAGTTTCCTTTGTCATCAACTACACCAATATTGGCAACGTTTGTGTAGAGCTCTTGTATTTGGTAAAAATAGCCAGGGCACGTGTCCGGAAGTTTAGGTTTTGCAGCAATTGTGTTTGCTAAAAACCGAGTGAGTTGCTCAGTTTCTCCAATCATTGCTGTTTGTTGGTGGGTTAAATGCTTAGCAATATTAACGACTTTTTCTTCGCTTTTTTCAATCGCAGCCTCACGTTCTGCCCATAGGGCTAAAAATGTCACAAGAATGCCCGGGATACTAATAATGATTAGTAACCTATAAAATTGACTTTTGAGCGATGAGGTTAAAATACTCTGTCCCTTTTTTGAGTAAATTTAATGGTGATTGTAGTCAATAAAATATAAAAAAACCATATTTTATAAGTTGTTATGAAAAAATATTTTACTATCAAATCATTCTAAAAAAACGAATGGTTAGCGCGATATAAAGACATGGTTGTTTGGTTTTATCAGTGCTTAAATAAGTATAGATAATATTTCAGATAGTGATTTAAAAAATGAATATAGCAAAAATATTAACATCTTATGCAACTCAAGATGGTGACGGTGTCAATATAAGCCGTATCCCTGGATTCGATGGTAAATACCTTGACCCGTTTTTAATGATCGATGAGCTCAAGTCAGATAACGAGGCTGATTATATGGGCGGTTTTCCTGCGCATCCGCACCGAGGTATGGAAACGTTTACTTATATTATTAAAGGAGGATTTGAGCACAAAGATCAAATGGGTAATAAAAAAGCGATCAGAGCAGGCGATGTGCAATGGATGAGTACAGGCAATGGAGTGATCCACAGCGAAATGCCTCTGCCTGATGCCAAAGACGGACTCCATGGTTTTCAAATTTGGATCAATATGCCAAGCAAAGAAAAAATGCGCGATCCCATTTATCAAGATACAACGCAAAGCCCAGCTCCAACCTTTAAAAATGAAAGCGGTGTTACATTAACTGCCCTTGCTGGTTCATGGCAATTTGAGGCAGTTGAATTAACATCAAGTATTCAAAAGCTCTCTGCAAATGCCGCTTTAGCCGATGTAACTTTACCTGCTGGTAAGCAGCTAAAGCTTGCTCCTTTAAAACAACAAAATGTGATGCTTTACATACATTCGGGATCCCTTATCGCGCCAGATAATCAAACATTCAAGGCGGGTAAGTTACTAATTTTAGAGCAAGGTAGCGATATTGATATAGCAACGCAACATGGTGCAGGTGTATTAATTTTAGCGGGTAATCCGCTCAAGCAACCCATTGCACACATGGGGCCATTTGTTATGACAACACAAGCCGAAATACAGCAAGCCGTTCATGATTACCAAAATGGTCAATTTGGCACACTTATTTAATTTTTGAGGAGCAAATAATGGGATTACTTGTTAATGGTCAATGGCAAGATAAATGGTATGACACAGATTCAAGCGACGGAAAGTTTGAGCGTGAGGCCGCGCAATTACGAAATTGGATCACGTCAGACGGTAGCGCAGGTGAAACTGGCGAAGGTGGTTTTAAAGCTGAGGCTGGGCGTTATCATTTATATGTTTCGTTAGCGTGCCCTTGGGCACACCGCACACTTATTTTCCGTACGTTAAAAAAGCTTGATGAACTTATTTCTGTATCGATTGTAAGCCCTGACATGTTGGCTAATGGCTGGGAGTTTGATCAAAATAACCACAGCACGGGTGATGCCTTATTTGCTAGTGATTACTTACACCAAGTTTATACTAAAAATAATTCTAATTACTCAGGACGAGTAACTGTTCCTGTCTTGTGGGACAAAAAACAAAACAAGATAGTTAGTAATGAATCTGCCGATATAATACGCATGTTTAATAGTACGTTTAATGAAATAACAGGTAATAAAGACGATTACTACCCTGAATCACTTCGTAGTGAAATCGATGAACTTAATGCGTTAGTTTATCCAAATATTAATAACGGTGTTTACCGAGCTGGATTTGCAACAACAACGCACGCGTACGAACAAGCATTCGACGATGTGTTTACAGCTCTAGACAAAGTTGAAAAAATACTGAGTAAAAAACGCTACCTTGCGGGTGACAAAATTACGGAAGCAGATTGGCGCTTATTTACAACGTTAATTAGGTTCGATTGTGTGTATGTAGGGCATTTTAAATGCAATTTGCGCACAATTGAGAGTTACCCTTCGTTGAGTGGATACTTAAGGGATTTGTACCAAGTTGAGGGAGTTGCAAATACGGTTGATTTCTATCATATCAAGCGGCATTACTATTTTAGCCACACTATGATTAATCCCACCCAGATTGTACCAAAAGGGCCAGAAATAAATTATTTGCAAGCACATGGCAGGGCATAGTTAACCAGCTAACCAATTAACCTAATTAGCCAGCCGTATTTTCTTATGAGGCTGGTTTCACTTTTACCGGATTGAACGGCAACGCCAGCTATAAATGCGCTGCTTAAGCCTACTTTACTGGCTGCAAAACGCTTTAATCGGTATACGAACGCGGCTTGGTGTTGTCGCTTAAGCTCGCTTTGTAAATCCATTTGTTTAGTCAGTGCTTTTACGTTTGCACCAGGGTTTTTAATCAACATATCAACTAACATATTAATGTCCTTGTAAGTTTAATAATTGTTTAATGCTTTTAAGGGTTTTGCTAAAACCTATTTTGTTGCTTAAATACGCAACGCTTTTCCATAGCCAAAATAAGCATGCGACCTGTAATAGTGTAACGGTTGCAATACTTACCCACACAGAACCAAATAGGTCGTATATCGCATAACCTGCTGCACCTAATACGCCCGCCCACAACAAAACCAAACCACTGGCAAAACAGCCTAAAAATATAGAGATCAATGCAAGCGATCTTAACGATAAGCGCCATTCAGCCTTTGCAAGCTGGTGGGTGATCTTTCCTTGAGTATGATAATCATCCTTGAGCTGTTTTGAATACGTTAAGAGTTTTGCAATATGATCTTGCCAATCGTCCTTTTGATACTGTTGATCAGTCGTTTGGTTTTGCGCTTTACCATCCTTGGTTGTGCTCGAGTGGAAATTTTCCATCAGGTTTTACTTACGACGGAACAATGACGTAATTAACATACCCGCTGCAAATGCAATCCCTGCTGTAGCTAAAGGATTTTCAGATGCGAAGGCACGTGTTTTAGCTGTGCACTCGCCTAGCTTTTCGCGAGCAATCAATTGCTTTTCGCTAAGTGCCTCAGCAGAACTAGATGCACCTTTTCTCACACTACTTTCAGCTGTTGCTGCTTTTGTAGACAGTGCATCAACAGCATCGTGAGCAGCTGATGTTGCTTTTTCTGTCAGTGGGGCATCAGTCGTTTGTGCTTTAGTGTCAGACTTAATATCTGTAGTCGTATTTTGTTTAGTCGTCGTAGCAGTAGCCATAATCAATCCTTAATGAGTAAAAGTATTTAAGTAGTGCATTAACTGAAGCAACAATTAAACCAGACTGTGATGTTTACATAAGATGTTGATTTTATTTGTTATTGTATTTTGTTGGTGAAGCATTTTGAATATATAATAAAAACGATGTAGTAACTCTTACTGCCGATCTAAGTAAAAATTACAAAGTGAGTAAAACCCGCTAAAAAATTGTAATTATTCACTGTTTATTCAGTAATCAAACCATGTAAACAAAAAGTTATTAAAATGGATAAAAATATTTTTTTGTTTGTATCTCCACTTTTTCCCACGTAATTCAACCGCTTCGCCTGAACCCTTATTTTTTCTAGCTTAGAGACTCGTTAAAGGAGGTCAGCTTACTTGACAAAAAGGCTTGTCAAGCCCTAAACTGGAGCACTGTGGTAAAAAGTGGTTTTTAGTGGATCAAACTGGATCAGCATAGATTAATAGCTGATTAAAATAATTTAAAGCAGGCTAATTATGTTCCGTGGCGCGAGTTCACTGAGTTTGGATGATAAAGGACGTTTTGCGGTGCCGACCAAGTACCGAGAATCGCTGCTATCTGAAGATCAGGGAACAGTGATTTGTACCGTCGCGTTAAATGAGCCCTGCTTGTGGTTGTATCCATTGGCTGAATGGCAAGAAATAGAAAGTCGTTTAGCTAAGATTTCCAATATGAATCCACGCGCCCGTCGAATGCAACGCATGTTGTTAGGCAATGCGACAGAGTATCAACTTGATAAAAATGGTCGGATTTTGTTAGCGCCGTCGTTACGTGCGCATGCAGACCTTGGTAAAAAAATAATGCTAGTTGGGTTAATGAATAAATTTGAAATCTGGGATGAAGCGCGTTGGAACGAGCAAATGCGCCAAGACACTGAGCTTGAGAGGCTAGGTGATTTTGAGCCTAATTCAGATTTAGATAACTTTACACTTTAACGGCACAAAAAAAGGCAAACAATAGCTAATGACAGCGCAATTTGAACACGTATCCGTTTTGATGGACGAAACCATTGATGCCCTAGCAATTAAGCCAGACGGCATATATATGGATGGCACATTTGGACGAGGCGGTCATTCAGGTCAAATACTTGCTCGTTTAGGCGACGCAGGACGCTTACAAGCAATAGACCAAGATCCACAGGCTATAAAGTCGGCTGAAAAATTTGCCGATGACTCCCGCTTTGCTATAGCACACACTCGATTTTCAAGATTATACGATGTAGCTGAGCAAAACGATCTCATTGGTAAAGTGGATGGCATTTTATTAGATATTGGTGTGTCATCTCCACAACTTGATGATGCTGAGCGCGGTTTTAGTTTTATGAAAGATGGCCCGCTTGATATGCGCATGGATCCAACAAGCGGCCGAAGTGCTGCTCAGTGGTTGGCAGAAGCTGAGTTAGATGATATCACCCACGTCATTAAAAAGTTGGGTGAAGAAAAGTTCGGTAAGCGTATTGCACATAAAATTTTAGAAACTCGAGAGCACACACCCATCACAACAACTAAGCAGCTTGCTGATTTAGTTGATGAAGCCGTACCAGTGAAAGATAAGTTTAAACACCCCGCAACACGCACTTTTCAGGCTATTCGTATTTATATAAACAGCGAACTTGAAGAAATACAAACGGCGCTGCAATCGGCCGTAAAAGTATTAAAGCCGGGCGGTCGCTTAGTGGTCATTTCTTTTCATTCACTTGAAGATCGCATAGTAAAACAATTTATTAGAAAACAGAGTAAGGGAGAAGCATTACCCAGAGGTCTGCCTTTAACCGATGCACAAATAAATCAAAACCTGACGTTAAAAGCAGTGGGTAAAGCTATTAAACCAAGCACTGAAGAAGTAGCGCGCAATCCGCGTTCACGAAGCTCTGTACTTAGGATTGCTCAGAGGTTGGGATGAATACAAAAGCAAATCATCGTCAACCTCCCAATTTATTTTTCGAAATAATTAAAGGCCTTGGTGCTAATAAGCTCACCTTGGCCTTGTTGGTTACGATATTTGTTTCTGGCTTTAGCGTAGTGCAAGTCACGCATTTAGCGCGCGGGCAATTAATTGAACAAGATAAACTACTGCAGGAACGAGATGAGCTTGATTTAGAGTGGCGGTACTTACTAGTTGAGGAGGAGTTTTACTCTCAGCATGCGCGTATTGAAGAAGTGGCAACCTCGCAATTAAAAATGAAAAGACCGATGAGTCAGGATGAACAGGTAATTATAGTAAAATGAGAAATCGAGGCAAAAAACCAGTTAACAACTTGATCACATGGCGCTTTATGCTGGTGTGTTCGGTTGTGTTTTTGGTGTTTGTGACGCTAGTGTCTCGTGCCGCCTATTTACAAGTAATTGAACCTGATAAAGCACGTTCGGAAAGTGACAAACGTACAGTACGCGTCGAAAAACTTCATGTGCAACGCGGAATGATCTTTGACCGCAATGGCAAAGAGCTCGCGGTCAGCGTACCCGTTGTGAGTGTGTATGCTGACCCTAAGGCTTTACATAAATCGCTGGTATCTAAAGTTGTTAGGCAAGCGCGAAAAAATGGTGAAGACAAACAAGCGTTGTTAGATAATGCAGTAGAGCTAAACAAACGCACCACACAGTATTACAAAAACGATTTACGTTGGCGCGAATTAGCTGATGTATTACGTATTGATCAGGCAAAAATTAACTCCCGACTTTTAAATGATCCGAGTCGTCGTTTTGTTTATTTAAAACGCCAAGTAACCCCTGCAGTAGCCGATTATATTGGTGGCTTGCGTCTTCCTGGTATTCATTTATTAGATGAGTCTAAGCGTTACTATCCGGCTGGCGAAGTGACCGCGCATATTATTGGTTTTACCAACATCGATGGTAAAGGCATTGAAGGCATTGAAAAGCTCTATGAAAACGCTTTAACCGGCGAAGAAGGTCGTCGAACTATAAGAAAAGACGCCCAAGGCCGTGAAGTGCAAGTGCTAGATGAGCGAGAACGTGTAGAGCCCGAAAGTATTCAACTAAGTATTGATCAACGTATTCAGGCTATTGCCTATAAGGCTGTGAAGTCAGCGGTTTTATCTTATAAGGCTACATCGGGTTCAGCCATGGTGGTTGATGTTAAAACCGGTGAAGTATTAGCAATGGTTAATAGCCCGTCTTTTAATCCAAATAATCTAACCGATGCGGCTCCCCATAAACGCAGAAATCGCGCTATCACTGATTTGTTCGAACCGGGTTCAACCGTTAAGCCACTGGCCATTTTAGCTGGGCTAGACTACGGCGCAATTCAAGCCGATGAACAAATTGACACCTACCCAGGCTGGATGCGTTTAGGGGGAAGTTTAGTCCAAGATACGCGTAACCATGGTGAAATGTCACTACGAGAAATACTAAAATATTCGTCAAATATGGGGGTAACTAAGGTTACTCAGTTGGTTCCAAAAGACTACCTGGTGGGTTTATTCCAAAAGGTCGGATTCGGATCTGACTCTGGCACGGGTATGGTAGGTGAAAGCAGTGGTTTATTTTACCCAAATCGTCGTTGGTCTGATCACGAAATTGCTGCATTGTCATTTGGTTACAATATTGCTGTTAGTACTGCGCAAATGGCTCGCTTCTATGCCATGTTAGGTGCGGGAGGTGTCAACAGACCGCTCACTGTACTAAAGCAAGATTCTATCCCAGAAGGGGATCGCGTTTTTCAACAGCAAGATGTTGAAGCGGTAGTAAACATGATGGAAAGCGTATTTGAAAGTGGTGGTACTGCACATAACGTTAAAGTTGATGGTTACCGTGCAGCGGGTAAAACGGGTACTTCTAAAAAAGCCGCAGTAGGTGGTTACGGTGATGAATATGTTGGTTATTTTGCAGGTGTTGCACCAGCAAGTAATCCACGTTTAGCTGTGGTAGTAATGATCAATGAACCTGGCGGTGATGTGTACTATGGAGGTGCCACTGCAGGCCCTGCATTTGCAGAAATCGTTTCTAACGCATTAAGAATATTAAACGTCGCACCCGACAAGGAAGAAGTTGCGTACGTAAAAGGTAAAAAGAACGATGCGTGATTTAAAAAGCATTTTAAAATACATAGAAATAGATGCACCATCGCAGCTTGTAAGTCATTTGCGATTAGATAGCCGAGACGTCAACCCAGGCGATGTATTTGTAGCAATAAAGGGCCATGAGCTAGATGGCGGGCAGTTTATAGCTAAAGCAATTGAAAAGGGCGCTGTCGCAGTTATTGCCGACAGACTGTGCGAGTTTGATGTTGCATTTGAGCCACTTTATTTAGTGTCTGAACTTGATAAAAAGTTGGCTGAACTGGCTAGTCGTTTTTACGATAAACCGAGCCATAGCCTTGATTTAATTGGTGTAACTGGTACAAACGGTAAATCGACTACCACGGCTATGATTGCTCATTTAGCGCAGTATTGTAATACGCAGTCAGCAATTATTGGTACGCTTGGTTTTGGCCATCCAGATAATTTAACGCCGCTCATAAACACCACGCCTTCAGCAGTCGATTTACAACATATATTGAGCGATTTACATCAAGCAGATAAAAAGCTGGTGGCAATGGAAGTGTCGTCGCACGGACTTGTGCAGCACCGTGTTGCACAGTGCCAGTTTAAAGCTGCTGTATTTACTAACCTTTCTCGCGATCACTTAGATTACCACGGTGATATGGCGAGTTATGGTGATGCAAAACTCATGCTATTTCGTGATTTTGACCCACAGCTTGTTGTACTAAACCAAGATGACAACCAAGTAGGGCTGTGGCTCGAAAAATACGATTTTAATAATTTAATTTGCTACGGACGAAAAAATTTAGCGCCTAAAAATGCACAGTATGTGTACTTTTCAGATGTTGATTATTCGGCTGAAGGTATTTCGGCGCAATTATCTACAAGCTGGGGTGATATTAAGGTAAAATCGCCGCTGTTTGGTGAATTTAATCTTTATAACTTAACGGCTGCTTTAGCCACGTTATTGGGTTTAGGTTATCCCCTTGAGCAACTTATTGCAGGTTGCCAACAACTTCAGCCAGTAGCAGGACGAATGCAAGCATTTAGTGTTGCGGGTAAACCAACTTGCGTAGTTGATTATGCGCATACGCCAGAAGCATTAGCTTTAGCACTACAAGCATTGCAAAAACATGTGCCAGGTGGCGTGAGTTGTGTATTTGGCTGTGGTGGTGACAGGGACAAGGGGAAGCGCGTATTAATGGCTCAAGCTGCTGAAAAAAATGCTAACAAAGTGATTATTACCAGCGATAACCCACGCTCAGAAGATCCAAATGTGATTATTGCAGAGGTAGCTTCAGGTTTAGCTGCACCTCAAAGCGCCCATTTAGAAGCTGATAGAGCGTCAGCAATTAGTTATGCAATTAATAATGCAGCTTCTAATGAAGTGGTGTTAATTGCGGGAAAAGGCCACGAAGATTATCAAATTATAGGCGATGAACGTATCGACTTTTGCGATCGCCAGTTTGTACAAGAACAATTAATAAAAACAGATAGAGGGACTCAAGCATGATCCCGATGGATTTTGATTGGTTAGCCAATGTGTTAACAACCGATTATCAGGGTGATAATCAGCAAGTGCTCAACATAAATACAGATACTCGCACAGTATGCGAAGGTGAAGTGTTTTTAGCACTTAAAGGGCCAAATTTTGATGGTCATAAATTTATAGCTGAGGCAAAACAAAAAGGCGCGATAGGCGTTATTGTCGATCATAAAGTCGATGTTGATATTGCCCAGTTTATAGTGAATGACACGCGTATAGCATTAGGCGCTATTGGTACAGCGGTTATGGCGCAAGTAGCACCTAAAACAATCGCTATTACGGGCAGTGTGGGTAAAACCACAGTAAAAGAAATGTGCGCGGCTATTTTATCTGTGCATGGCGATGTGCTGGCAACCAAAGGTAATTTTAATAACGATATTGGCGTACCGCTAACGTTGTTGCGTTTAGAGCCACAACACCGTTTTGCAGTAATAGAGCTGGGTGCAAATCATTTAGGTGAAATTGCATACACAACGGCAATGGCTAAACCTGATGTAGCGGTAGTGTGTAATGTAGCACCAGCCCATTTAGAAGGTTTTGGTAGCTTGATGGGCGTGGCCAAAGCAAAAGGCGAAATTTTTGATGGCCTTAAAGAAAATGGCGTAGCCATAATTAATTGCGACAGTGAGTTTAGTCAATATTGGCTAGATAAACTTGAAGGGCGCAACATAAAGCGCTTTTCAACCTCTGAAAAACTCGATATTTGGGCTGAAGATATAAGCTTAGATGCTAATGCACGTGCAAGCTTTACGTTATGTACAAAACAAAAAAAAGTACCCGTGACTCTCGCATTACCGGGTAAACATAACATTAGCAATGCACTTATTGCAGCTGCACTAACAAGCGAGCTTGATGTCACTTTAGATGATATTGCTCATGCATTGGCGACGATGGGTGATGTAAAAGGGCGCGTAAACTTAATAGAAGTGTCTGACATGCTCACAGTGGTTGATGATACTTACAATGCCAATGTTAAATCGGTTAAGGCTGCCATTGACTTACTGAGTGATATGCAAGGGCATCGTATTTTAGCGCTGGGTGATATGGGTGAGCTTGGTGAAGACGCACGTAAATACCATCAAGAAGTTGGCGAATATGCGCTTGAAAAAGGCATTGATGAGTTATTTACGCTAGGTGTGTTGAGTAAGTGTGCAAGCGATGTATTTGCGCTTGCGAATCGTCACTTCTCAAACCGTGAGCAGATGCAGCAACAAATTCAAGCCACAATTAATCAAGTAAATAAAAAAACGACCATCGTCGTGAAAGGATCACGCAGTTCTCGCATGGAATTATTAGTAACCGATTTAGTTAATGGCCAGCAACAAGCCATCAATGGAGTATCATAATGTTAGTTTGGCTGGCTGAGTATTTAACACAGTATTTTAGTGGTTTTAATGTTTTTTCGTATTTAACACTGCGCGCTATTTTGGGGATTTTAACTGCGCTCATTATGTCTCTGTATTTAGGGCCAAAGCTAATTCGTGGTTTGCAAAAAATGCAAATTGGGCAAACAGTACGCGATGATGGCCCACAATCACACTTATCAAAATCGGGTACGCCAACTATGGGTGGCCTGCTTATTTTAGCGGCAATTTTTACAAGTACCTTATTGTGGGCCGATCTCTCTAATAAGTATGTGTGGGCAACGTTATTTGTAATTGGCTCACTGGGAATTGTCGGCTTTATCGATGATTACCGAAAAGTTATCCGTAAAGATCCAAAAGGGCTTATAGCGAAATGGAAGTACTTTTGGCAGTCAGTAATTGCACTTGTGGTTGCAACTGCATTGTACTTTACAAGTACGCAAGCTGCAGAAACGTCTTTAGTTGTGCCGTTTTTTAAAGATGTTTTACCGCAGTTAGGCTTGTTTTACATTGTTATTACCTATTTTGCATTGGTTGGAACATCAAATGCTGTAAACCTGACTGATGGTCTAGATGGTCTCGCTATTGTACCGACTATTTTAGTTGCGGCGGCACTTGCCATAATTGCTTACTTAACCGGTAATATTAATTTTTCTGCTTATTTACATATTCCTCATTTGCCATTAGCCAGTGAGCTTGTGGTTGTATGTACTGCCATTGTTGGTGCAGGGCTTGGGTTTTTATGGTTTAACACCTACCCGGCGCAAGTATTCATGGGTGATGTAGGCTCATTAGCATTAGGTGGAGCGCTGGGGATTATTGCAGTGCTGGTTCGTCAAGAACTTCTACTTATTATCATGGGCGGTGTCTTTGTAATGGAGGCGTTATCGGTGATTTTACAAGTCGGCTCGTATAAGTTACGAGGTCAACGAATTTTTAGAATGGCGCCTATTCACCATCATTACGAATTAAAAGGTTGGCCGGAGCCGCGCGTTATTGTGCGTTTTTGGATTATATCTATTGTGTTGGTTCTCGCAGGCCTTGCGACCTTAAAGATAAGATAAATGCAATATTTAAACGAGATAAAGAATAAACAAATAACAGTGCTCGGACTCGGTGTAACCGGTCTGGGCATTGTGCGTTTTTTACTATCTCACGGTTTAACGCCAAAGGTTGTCGACAGCCGAGCAAATCCCCCAGGGATTGAATGGCTGAGCAGTCATGCGCCTAGTTTAAATACACACTTTGGCAGCTTAAATGCTGCTGGGCTTAATAGCAGTGATATGATTATTGTAAGCCCTGGGTTAAGCCTTAAAACGCCTGCCATTGCGAGTGCTATTAATTCGGGTGTTGAAGTCATAGGTGATGTTGAGCTATTTGCGCGCATTAATACTAAACCTGTAGTGGCAGTGACTGGCTCAAATGGTAAATCAACCGTAGTGACTTTAGCCTATGACGTGTTAAAAGCGGCTGGCTTTAATGTGGCACTTGGCGGCAATATTGGTACCGCAGTACTTGATTTACTCAATGACGACTTTGATGTTTATGTGCTTGAGCTTTCGAGCTTTCAATTAGATACCACAACAAGCTTAAAATCGGTGAGTGCCACGGTGTTAAATGTATCTGAAGATCATTTAGATCGTTACGATAGCTACCAAGCATATATAGACTCAAAGCTATCTATTTACAACGGTACACAATGTCTTGTTGTAAATGAAGATGACAAACAAACGCATCCGTCCAGTAGCAGTGCTACGGCTAAAATTGGTTTTGGTACTCAACAGGGTAAATATTGTTTAGGGCAGCATAACTGCAGTACGTATTTTTTCGCTAACAATGAAGCGTTTTTACCTGTTGATACACTTGCTGTTGTAGGTAAGCACAATTATTTAAATACGCTTGCGGTTATGGCGTTACTAAGCCCCTTTAATATTAGTAAAGAGGCTTATAAAAAGGCACTAAATGAGTTTAGCGGATTGGCTCATCGCTGCCAATTTGTTACTCAGCAACATGGCGTTAAATACTTTAACGATTCAAAGGCAACAAACGTAGGCGCTACCATAGCAGCCATAGACAGTTTGGCCACAGAAACTCAAAACTTAATTGTGATAGCGGGAGGCGATGCAAAAGGCGCTGATTTAAACCCGCTTAAACCTTACTTACAAAAGCATGTAAAAGCGCTGATCTGTTTTGGTAAAGATGCCAAAAAGCTAGTGGCTCTGAGCAGCAAAAGCCATTTAACAAATAACATGAGTGAGGCGGTTAATTTAGCTAAGCAGCTTAGTTCGCCGGGTAATGTAGTTTTATTAGCGCCGGCATGTGCAAGCATTGATATGTATAACAACTATATGCAACGTGGTGATGACTTTGTTAAATGTGTTTTGGCGGATAACATATGATTGCGCTTGCACAAATAAAAGACATATTAACACCAAAACCTTCGCCGCAGCTTTATGATGTGCCTTTGCTTTATTCAATGCTAATGCTAATTGGTGTTGGCTTTATTATGGTGATGAGTGCGTCTATGCCCACGGCAGAGCGCCTTTTTGATAACTCACATCATATTGCTATTCGTCACGGGATGTTTTTGGCCGTTGCGTTTGTTCTTTTTTGGATCACGGTTTGTGTGCCAATGGATTGGTGGAAACGCTCAAATGCATATTTATTGATACTGGGCATGGTATTGCTCATTGCTGTATTAATTATTGGCCGCGAGGTTAATGGTGCCAAGCGTTGGATCCCAATTGGACCTATTGGTTTTCAGGTGGCTGAAGCCGCTAAATTGTACTTTTTTAGTTACATAGCGGGTTACTTGGTCCGAAAGCGTGAAGAAGTACAAGAGAACATTAAAGGTTTTGCAAAGCCTATTGCAGTGTTTGCTGTGTATGCATTGCTTATTTTGTTGCAGCCTGATTTAGGCACCGTAGTTGTTATGTTTGTAACAACAGTTGGCTTATTGTTTTTAGCGGGCGCAAAACTATGGCAGTTTTTTGTCCTTATTTTAACCGGGATTGGCTTGGTTGTTTTGTTGATTATTGTTGAGCCTTATCGTATGGCGCGTGTTGTTGGCTTTTTAGACCCTTGGGACGACCCATTCGGAAAAGGGTACCAGCTCGTTCAATCGTTAATGGCATACAGCCAAGGTGGATGGTTTGGCCAAGGGTTAGGTAATAGCGTGCAAAAGTTGCAATACCTTCCTGAAGCACACAATGATTTTATTTTTGCGGTTATTGGCGAAGAGCTTGGTTTAGTTGGCGTGGTAAGCATTTTAATGGTGCTCGCCACTTTAGTATTTAGAGCACTATTAATTGGCCAGCAAGCCTTAAAGTGCGGTAAAGAATACGAAGGCTACTTTGCCTTTGCAATAGGTATTTGGTTTGCGTTTCAAACCATGGTGAATGTAGGGGCAAGTGCGGGAATTTTACCGACTAAAGGTCTTACATTACCGTTTATTTCTTATGGTGGTTCTAGTTTGATGATTATGACCATAGCAACTGGAATATTATTACGCGTTGACTTTGAAACTAAAATGGCAACCAAGCAAGCGACCTCAGGCGGAGGTAAACGATGAGTAAAAAGTGTGTTGTAGTCGCTGGTGGAACTGGCGGGCATATATTTCCAGGTATTGCAGTTGCTGATTACTTAAAAGCACAGGGGTGGCAAGTTACTTGGATTGGCACACCCGATAGAATGGAAGCAAGCGTTGTTCCTAAGCACAATATAGAAATTGATTTTATTAATGTAAAAGGCGTGCGTGGCAACGGATTAAAACGCCTTGTTAAAGCGCCATTCATGGTCATTAATGCAATATTGCAAGCGCGTAAGGTATTGAAAAATCAACGTCCAGATGTTGTTCTTGCTATGGGAGGATACGTAACTGGACCAACAGGTATTGCTGCAAAAAGTTTAGGTATTCCGTTAGTTATTCATGAACAGAATGCGGTTGCTGGTATGAGTAACCGATGGCTTTCACGATTTGCTAATCGCGTTTTAGCGGCTTTTCCAAGCGCTTTTGATGCAGGACAAGCCGAACTTGTCGGCAATCCAGTTCGTCAAAGTGTAATAGACATAGCAACGCGTGACGTTTCAACACCGGTTAATATGTTGGTTGTGGGAGGGTCGTTAGGGGCTCAGGTACTAAACCAAACACTTCCAAGTGCATTTAAAGCGCTTAACAAAACCAGTGCAATAAATGTATGGCACCAGACAGGTAAAGGACATTTAAACAGCGTTGAGCAAGCATACAAAACGCACATGTTTGAAAGCGATAATGTAAAAGTTGCGGAATTTATTGATGACATGGATGCAGCGTATGCTTGGGCTGATATTGTTATCTGCCGAGCTGGTGCGCTAACGGTAAGTGAAATTGCAGCTGCGGGAAAAATGGCTGTATTTGTGCCGTTTCCTCATGCAGTTGACGACCATCAAACGGCTAACGCCCAATATTTGGTTGAGGCAGATGGAGCGTTACTCATGCAGCAAAGTGCATTTAATGAGCAATCGATTGTTGTGCTATTAACCCCTTACTTAGTAAACCCTAGTTTAATTAATAAAATGGCTAATAACGCAAAAAAACAAGCCATTTTAGATGCCACAGCAAGCGTAGCCGCGCACTGTGAGCAAGTATCAAATAAGAGAGCGTAAGTGAAAGAAGCATCAGTACAAAACAAAAGTATACGACCTGCAATGCGTCGAATAGAAACCATCCACTTTATTGGTATTGGTGGGGCGGGTATGGGCGGTATTGCCGAAGTGCTCGCTTTTGAAGGTTACCGTATTACAGGGTCTGATATTGCGCATAGTGCGATGACAGATCGCTTGATTAAAGCGGGTGCAGAGGTATTCATTGGTCATCACGAAAACAACGTAAAAGATGCCAATGTGGTGGTAGTTTCAAGTGCTATTGACGAAACTAACCCTGAAATAATTGCCGCAAAAGCTGCAAGAATTCCTGTTGTGCGTCGTGCTGAAATGCTAGCTGAATTAATGCGTTTCCGCCATGGTATAGCCATTGCAGGTACACATGGTAAAACCACAACAACAAGTTTAATTGCCAGCATTTATGCACAAGCTGGGCTCGATCCAACCTTCATTATTGGTGGTTTATTAAATAGTGCAGGCAGTAACGCTAAAGTGGGTAAAAGCGATTTTTTAATTGCAGAAGCTGATGAGAGTGATGCGTCGTTTTTACACTTACAACCTATGGTATCGGTGATCACTAATATTGAAGAAGATCACATGGATACATACGGTGGCAGCCTTGAAAAAATGAAAGACACTTATGTCGATTTTATACATAACCTGCCATTTTATGGTCTGGCTGTTGTATGTATCGACTCTGAGGTAGCCGCCGAACTAATTCCTCGTTTTGGGCGTCCTATTATTACATATGGCGAGTCGTCAACGGCTGATTATCGTATGAGTGATTTTAGCCAGTCAGCTAATACGTGTACGTTTACGGTAACCAATAAACAAGGTGAGTGTTTAACGGCAACCCTAAATATGCCAGGCAAACATAACGCATTGAATGCAACAGCAGCGATTGCAGTAGCAAAAGATCAAAATATTGCTAACCAAGCAATTTTAGAAGCATTACAAAAGTTTGAAGGTATTGGCCGTCGTTTTCAACACTACGGCGAATTTGAAAACGAACGCGGCAATATAATGTTAGTGGATGATTACGGTCATCACCCTTCAGAGGTTGCAGCAACTATTGCGGCAGTACGCGAGGGGTGGCCCGATAAACGCTTAGTAATGATTTATCAGCCGCATCGTTATAGTCGTACTCGTGATTTATATGAAGACTTTGTAAAAGTACTTGCCGATGTAGATCAGCTCTTATTATTAGATGTTTATGGCGCAGGCGAAGAGCCTATAGTGGGCGCTGATAGTAAAAGTTTATGCCGAAGCCTTCGTCAACGTGGCAAAGAGCCATTGCATGTAGCATCAAGTAAAGAGCTTGCGGGTGTATTAGCAGATAACTTGCAAAATAATGACTTAGTATTGACCCAAGGTGCGGGTAATATAGGTCAGTTAGTAAAAACGTTAGCAGCAACAGGCATGTCGATAGAAAAATTAAAACAAGGTGAAGTATGACCCAAGTAAATGCACAATTTGGTAAAGTAGCGGTAATGCTTGGTGGTAACTCAGCAGAGCGTGAAGTGTCATTAAAGTCGGGTCAGGCTGTTTTTAATGCATTACAAAATTGCGGTGTAGATGCGATTGCATTCGATCCTCAAAACCGGTCGTTGTGGGAACTCAAAGAGTTAAATGTAGATCGTGTTTTTATCGCACTGCACGGCCGAGGTGGTGAGGACGGAACTGTTCAAGGTGCGTTAGAGTTTATGAACTTACCTTACACCGGCAGTAACGTACTTGGGTCAGCGCTGGCAATGGATAAAATTCGTTGTAAGCACTTGTTTAAATCAGCTGGCTTAAGCACCGCGCCTTATGCCGTTGTAGATGCTAAAAAAGGTTTTGATGCACACGCTATCATGGCTGAATTTAAAAAAGTGATGGTTAAGCCTTCTCATGAAGGGTCGAGCATTGGTATGGCACAAGCAACTACTGCGCAAGAACTTGAAGATGCATTAATCAATGCATTTAAGTTTGATAGCCAAGTGTTGGTTGAGCAGTGGATAACGGGCCGTGAATTTACAGTGACTGTTTTAGGTGATGAAGTACAGCCCGTAATTGAAATGACAACGCCAAATGGCTTTTACGATTATCAGGCAAAGTATCAATCAAATACTACGCAGTATCATTGCCCAGCCAATTTATCGACGCACGATACGCAGCAATTACAGGCTATGTCGTTAGAGGCGTTTGACTTAGTTGGCGCAAGCGGTTGGGGCCGCGTAGATGCAATGCAAGATGAGCAAGGCAACTTTTATTTATTAGAGGTTAATACTGTACCCGGAATGACAGAAAAATCATTAGTGCCTATGGCAGCTAAAGCAAATGGGGCAAGTTTTGAGCAATTAGTTGTTCGCATTTTGGAGCAAACGCTTTAATATGCATCCCCTTTTAGAAAAAGCTCATAAAATCAAACAGAACCTAAATTGGTCGCTGATTTTTGGCGTGAGCTTTTTTTTATTTGTTATTATAGGCTTAGTGCAAATTACAACGGGTGTATCTGATTGGTTAGTAAAAAATAAAGATGCACAAATAAAGCACTTAACGGTGCAAGGGCATCCTAAATACACAGATGAAACCGCAATAATAACAGCAATAAAAAAAGCGGATTTAAGTAGTTTTTTTGAGCTTGATGTAAAACATGTACAACAGCTAGTGCAAAATCTACCTTGGGTGGCCACTGTATCGGTGCGAAAACAATGGCCTGATACGATTCAGGTTTACGTTGTTGAACACGAGGCGGTTGCGCATTGGAATAGTGACTTGTTAATTAATAACAACGGTGAGGCTTTTCAAGCTCGCAGCGATAAGTTAAGTAAAGATTTACCTCAGTTATTTGGCCCAGAAGGGAGCGAACAAGAAGCATGGATTGCCTTTAAGCAGTTTGACGAAATGCTTAAAGTAAACGCGTTAACGCTTAAAAGTTTAGCGTTATCAGAGCGTTTTTCTTGGCAGCTTTGGCTTGATAGCGGGGTGCGCTTAAATTTAGGGCGTAGGGATAAAGCCAAGCGTGTACAACGTTTTATAGACGTTTACCCACGTATGGAATATCCAGAAAAAGCACAGATAGATGCAGTCGATTTACGGTATGATACCGGCCTTGCAGTGAGCTTTAAGCCAGTGCAAGAAGAACAATTACAAAATAAGAGTAAGGCATGACTAAGTCAGCAGAAAGAAACCTCGTGATTGGATTAGACGTTGGTACCTCGAAAGTGGTAGCCACGGTAGGTGAAATCACCGCAGATAACAAGCTCAGCATTGTTGGTGTGGGCAGCCAGGTATCCCATGGTATGGATAAAGGTGGCGTTAACGATTTAAACTTAGTGTCTGAGTCTATTCGCCGCGCTATAGACGAAGCCGAATTAATGGCAGATTGTCGAATTAGTTCGGTGTACTTGGGGATTTCTGGTAAACATATTCAATGCCAGAACGAAAGCGGTGTTGTTGCTATTAATAATACTGAAGTAACAGACGAAGATATTGAAAATGTGATTCACATTGCGCGTTCTGTGCCTATTTCAGCTGAACGTAAAATGCTGCATGCACTACCGCAAGAGTACAGCATAGACATGCAAGAAGGGATTAAAAACCCACTAGGCATGAGCGGTGTGCGTATGGAGGCACGTGCTCACATTATTACCTGCTCCAATGACATGGCCAAAAACATAGAAAAATGTGTTGAGCGTTGTGGCCTTGAAGTCGACCAATTGATATTTACAGCATTGGCTTCTTGTTATTCAGTTCTCACAGATGATGAAAAAGAGCTTGGAGTCGCGGTACTCGATATTGGTGGTGGTACAATGGACATCACTATTTATATCAACGGTGCGCTGCGCCATTCAGCAGTAATCCCTGTGGCGGGTAATCAGGTAACGGGTGATATTGCAAAAATATTTCGTACACCTATATCGCATGCAGAGTCACTCAAAGTACAATATGCATGTGCAAGCAGCCAATTGGCAAGCAGCGAAGACACTATTGAAGTACCAAGTGTAGGCGGGCGCCCTGCAAGATTAATGTCACGTCATACATTATCAGAGGTGGTAGAGCCTCGTTTCAGAGAATTATTTGAACTTGCGATGGAAGAAATTCGTCGTTCAGGTTTAGAGGACCAAATTGCGGCAGGTCTCGTTATAACAGGCGGAACTGCCAAAATGACTGGTGCAATGGAAGTGGCGGAAGACATTTTTCAAATGCCAGTAAGAATAGGTAAACCAATCGGGATGGTTGGTTTAACAGACTACGTAGATGATCCTTCGTACGCAACCGCTGTTGGTTTGTTACAATACGGGCGCACCATGCAATCGATGAATGCACAAAAGTCGAAAGCAGAGGATAACAATAATTGGTGGAACCGCATTACTAAATGGTTTCAAGGCGAGTTTTAAGACTCAAGTCGGAGAGTGAACATGTTTGATATAATGGAACAACACAGCGAAGAAGCTGTAATAAAAGTAATTGGCGTGGGCGGCGGCGGCGGTAACGCTGTTGAGCACATGGTAAAACAGCAAATCGAAGGCGTGCGCTTTATTGCCGCTAATACAGATGCGCAAGCATTACGAAATTCGGCTGCTGATGTAACCGTTCAATTAGGCACACAAATAACCTCTGGGTTAGGTGCGGGTGCAAACCCTGAAGTAGGCCGCGAATCGGCTGAAGAAGATGCAGAGACTATTCGTGCAAGCCTTGAAGGTGCCGACATGGTATTTATCGCAGCGGGCATGGGCGGCGGTACAGGTACTGGTGCAGCGCCTGTGGTTGCTAAAATTGCTAAAGAGCTGGGTATTTTAACTGTTGCGGTAGTGACGCGTCCTTTCGACTTTGAAGGTAAGAAGCGTGCAGCGGCAGCTGAACAAGGTATCAGCGAGTTGTCAGAAATTGTAGATTCGCTTATTACAATTCCAAACAATAAATTACTTAAAGTTTTAGGCAAAGGCACTACACTTCTAGATGCATTTGCTAAAGCTAATGACGTATTATTTGGTGCAGTACAAGGTATTGCAGAACTCATTACGCGCTCTGGTTTAATTAACGTGGATTTCGCTGACGTACGAACTGTTATGTCTGCTATGGGTACTGCTATGATGGGTACTGCATCTGCGTCAGGTCCTGATCGTGCACAAGAAGCCGCAGAGGCTGCTATTTCAAGCCCATTATTGGAAGACGTTGATTTAACAGGTGCCAAAGGTATCTTAGTTAATATCACCGCGGGTATGGATATTGCGATTGAAGAATTCGAAATTGTCGGTAACCACGTTAAAGCACTTGCCTCTGAAAACGCAACGGTTGTTGTGGGTGCGGTAATTGATCCTGAAATGAGCGACGAGTTACGTGTAACTGTAGTTGCAACGGGGTTAGGCGGCGATCGTCGTCCACAGTTTGGTATTGTTGATAACGGTTTTAAAAAGGCTTCGGGTTCTGATGTTGCAAACACGTCTAACCAAGCAAGCAGCATGTATGTGCCTAGCTTTGCAAGCCAAGACAGCACCGATGAAAGTGCAGCTAAAGCACAAACTGAAAGCGCAGAAAAAGCGAGTTCAGCAAGTTCTAGCAATACAGCAAGCTCGTCGTCGCAAACGAGTAAAAAAGCGGATAAATCAGAGGGTGGTGATTACTTTGACATCCCTGCATTTTTACGCAAACAAGCAGACTAATAAAAAACGTTATTTTGCTGGTAAATTGAGCGAATATTGTAAGGCGCGCGTATATATGTTACTATCCGCCGTCTAACTGTAATAAATTTAAGTGAGCGAACCTATGATTAAACAGCGTACGATTGCAGAAGTAGTCAAAGCCATAGGAATTGGACTTCATAAAGGTGAGAAGGTCACAATAACTCTCCGACCTGCGAGCGCAAATACTGGGATTGTATTTCGTCGTGTCGACCTTGATCCGGTTGTTGAATTTGAAACAACACCTGAAGCCGTTGGCGATACGCAGTTGTGTACCTGTTTAATTAACAAAGATGGCGTTCGTTTATCAACTACTGAGCACCTAATTGCTGCAGTTGCAGCAATGGGGATTGATAACCTAATTGTAGAATTAGACAGCTCAGAAGTGCCAATTATGGATGGTAGTGCATTACCATTCATTTATTTATTACAAAAAGGCGGCATTGAAGAGCAAAATGCCGCTAAACGCTTTATTCGTATTAAAGAAAAAGTACGTATCGAAGAAGGCGACAAATGGGCCGAAGTAGAACCGTACGACGGTTTTCACATCGACTTTGAAATCGCTTTTGATCACCCGGCTATTAACGAAAGTCGTCAGCGTGTTGGTTTAGACATCACCGCTCAAAGCTTTACTGAAGAAATTAGCCGTGCTCGTACCTTTGGTTTTATGAAAGATATTGAATACATGCATGCTAATAACCTTGCTTTAGGTGGCAGCATGGACAGCGCAGTAGTACTTGACGAGTTTAAAGTACTAAACCCAAATGGTTTACGCTACAGCGATGAGTTCGTTAAGCACAAAATACTAGACTGTGTTGGTGACATGTTTATGACAGGCCACAACATTTTAGGTAAGGTGACTGCGTTTAAGTCGGGTCACGATTTAAACAATAAGTTGCTTCGTAAAGTAATGGCAACCGAGTCAGCGTGGGAGTGGGCAACATTTGAAACGCCTGTAACGATGCCTGCACCCGGTCTTGAGTTAGCAACAGCCTAACCAAGCACTTTAAAGTACACACTTAAAACAGTTACAAAAAATGACGCTTATTAGCGTCATTTTTTTTGCTATGTATCTATTCTTTTAAAATAGTAAGTTTTAAAAATTAAATACCTAAAATGGGCTGTAACTGTTCTAATTTGGTTATTGTGTAAGTGGGGGTTATTCCTTCAGGTAATTGTTCACCAGGGTGTTGCAACCAACATGTATCTATACCTACATTATTACCGCCAAGTATGTCACTTGATGCGGTATCACCCACCATTAATATTTGACTCTTATTTGGGTTACCCATCAGTTCGAACGTATGTTCAAAAATAGCTTTGTTAGGTTTTGCTATACCTACAAGCTCAGAAATAACTAACCATTCAAACATATCTTTTAAACCAGTATGCTCTAAACGTACTGTTTGCAGACGAGCAAAGCCATTAGTAATGATGCCTAACCTAGCATGAGGTCTTAATTTATTAAGCAACTCTATAGCGCCTGGTAATGGTTCACAAATTTGCGCCATTGCATCTAAAAATGCATCGTTCAACTCTTTAGCGGGGACATTTAATTTTGCTGACCATTCGTTAAAGCGGGTTACCTGCAAGTAATCAGCACTAATAACACCATTTTGATAATCAACCCACAGTTGTTTATTGGTTTTTTGATAGTGAACGTAGTCGTCTTGCGTAAAATTAACGCCGTAATTTTTAAACATACGGGTCATACCGGCTAAAATATCAAACCTAAATAAAGTTTCGTCTGCATCAAACAACACGTAGCTGTATTTCATTCAATTTCCTGTATTTTATTTGCGATATAGGTCGCTATGTAAAAAGGGTGCCATGGCCAAGGTTAGTGCTTGGGTATAGGTACTTTCACGTGTTGCATAGTTATTTGTAAGCAGACCAATGGCGCCGCCTTTTTGTTTTATATTTGTGGTGTTAAATGCTTTATCCATTACATCGCCAAGCTCTTCGCCATTAAGTAATGCTTTAAAAAGTATATTGGGTAATGGAAGGTTACTGCTTCGCCCTACAACCTGTTCTGTGGCGTTATCAATAACAACATAGGCAAAGGTCGCTGCACCATAGCTAAATTGCTCTGCACCGCCTTCCATTGCCACGTAGTAATCGGCTTGATAGTGCTTTTTACAATAGTTAACACGGTTTTGCGCGCCAATACGTGTTTCATCTTCACCAATAGGTTGATCTGGCACGTTTGAAGGAGCGTTAACACCTAGGCAATCAATGGTGTTATTTGGAAAGTACATAGTAAAAATATGCTTTGCTGCATTTATTTTTACTGGGTTTTTAGATCCAACTATAACTTTTAACAATGATGACATGCTGATCTCGTATTGAGTAAAATCAGCAGTGTACGTGACTTCTGTTAAACAAAAAAGAGCACTAAAGCGATAATACTAAATAGGCAAATCAAGCGGAGCAAGGTTCTCTAGTGCGCGCTTTTTCATAATAATATCTTTTATCAGCGGTGTTAATACAAGCTCCATTGCAAGGCCCATTTTACCGCCCGGTACTACCAGCGTATTAATACGTGACATAAAGCTGCCTTCAATCATTCTCAAATAATAAGGAAAATCAACATCTTCAATGCCTCTAAAGCGGATCACAACAAAACTTTCATCAAGTGATGGAATGTCTTTTGCGCTAAATGGGTTTGATGTATCTACGGTAGGCACACGCTGAAAGTTAATATGCGTACGTGAAAACTGAGGGGTAATATGATTTATGTAATCGTCCATACTACGCACAATTGACCCCATCACGGCTTCGCGAGAGTGGCCTCGCTCTGAAGTATCGCGGATTAGCTTTTGTATCCATTCAAGGTTAATAATAGGTACCATGCCTATGAGTAAATCAACATGCTTGGCTACATCAACGTCTTGGTCAACAACTCCGCCATGCAAACCTTCGTAGAACAAAATATCTGTATTATGCTCAAGGTCTTGCCAAGGAGTAAATGTGCCTGGCAGTTGGTTATAAGGTACAGCTTCATCAAAGGTGTGCAAGTAGCGGCGCAATTTGCCTTGCCCTGTTTCACCATAATTACTAAATAACGATTCAAGGGCGCCAAAGTCGTTAGCTTCACGGCCAAAGTAACTAATATGTTTACTTTCTTGTTGGGCTTCGCGTATTTTTTTGTCCATTTCGGGGCGTGTATAACGATGAAAGCTATCACCTTCAATAAATGCTGCCTGAATATTTAGGCTACGAAAAATATGCTTAATGGCATTGGTCGTGGTGGTTGTACCCGCACCCGACGAACCAGTAATTGCAATGATAGGATTTTTAGCTGACATGTTAATTCTCTTTTTTAGGACCAGGCTATATAACCAGACTAAACTTAACACTTTTTTAAGTCGTTTGGGTATCTTAAGTGTTGACTGACTAAGCTCAAGTGACGCCATCAGCAAATAACGTTATCATGAGGTGCTTAAAATTAAAACGAGAGAAAGCATGAAACTTTTAAAACCATTACTTAGCTTCTTTTCATTAAGTGCGTTAGCCGCAGGTTGTGCGCACGCTAACATGCCTAAAAGCCAAATATTACTTGCTGATTTAAATACGCCATATGGTGCTCAAGTGACCATAGTAAGCGACAAAACAAGTTACAATAACCAGCCTTACTTAATTAATGACGATTTATACTTTACCCATGAGGTAATAACTAATAACCAAAGCCAAACCGATATTGCACACTACAATTTAACAACACGTGAAATAACTAACTTAACAAATACACCTGTCAGTGAGTATTCGCCAACGTTAATGCCTAATAAAACAAGTTTATCAGCCATTGTTGTAGAGGCTGATTCAAAACAAAAGTTGTGGCAGTATCCGCTTGATACACAAAGTGCGCCTAGTCGTATTTTTGATTGGATAGAGCCTGTTGGCTACCATGCTTGGGGCATTAAAAACGATTTAGTGATGTTTATTTTAGGTCAGCCGCATACGCTTCAATACACCTCAGTAGACGCTGCTAGAGGTGAAATAGCTGCCAGTGATATTTCTCGTACACTTATTTATAACCACAACGCGGCGATGTTTTTATTTAGTTATACTAAAAATGATCAGCATATTTTAGCGAGCTTTAATCCACAAAATAAACAAGTAAGCGATTTATTAAGGCTCCCCACTCAGGTACAAGACTTCATTTTAAAAGATGATAAAACAATTGCTTACGCTATTAAAAATCGTGTTTATCAACGTAAGCTCGATGGCAGTAATGAGATATCGCAATGGCTTGATTTAAGCACATACTGCGAAACAAATATCACCCGAATGAGTTACAACAACGATAAGCTTGCATTTGTATGCGACGTAACACAATAAAGTAAGACTTCAAACTGCGTATGCGTTAAGGTAATACGCAAATTAACGAATAGGGATAAACATGGCGTACAGTGCAGATGAGTTAACAGAGCAGCTTATAAAACTACAATGCAGAAGTAATTTTAAAATTAAAAACATTGCTGAATACATGTTAGTTAATTCTAAAGAGGCCTTTTACACTCACAGTGAAAGCGGTAAAGGCAAAATAGTGATTCGCCCTGCGTTTGAAGTATTTAGCGATGACTTTAATGACATAGATGGTGTAACACGTGCACAAGGGTATTTTCATAGCAGTGAAATGACCCGTTTTCCAACTCGTATATATAAAAGCGCCCAACCAATTCATTATGGTGTCGCATTTAAAATAAATTCAGAGCAAGCTGCAAAAGACTTTATTGCTAAGTTGACGATGATCATTGGTAATTAATCTGAACTTTAGTTAAGAAGTTTATTATCCAGAATTCGAGTTAATTAGTTTCGCCCTAAAATTATAAAGCCGCTGAGTGAATACTCAGCGGCTTTTTTATAGCTTAATCACATAGTGGTTATTTACTGTTTAAGAAGCTATTAACCGAATCAAGCTCGCGTTTTTTTAGTGCAATACAATCAAGCGTACTTTCTTCTAGTTTACTCAATGTACGGCTGTACCCAGGCACTTCTGAAATTTTATCGTTAAAGAAGTTTTGAGTGGTTGCTAAGCTTTTGGCATCACAGCCTACGGTTGTAAAGTACGGTAAATTAGGAATAAAGAACGGCGGCAAACTTGCTGTTACTTTATCGTAATTGTTATAAACCCAATCGATAAATAATGCTTGGCGCTCTTCTGTGTAACTTTGCCCAGATAAAATAGTACGCATATCAGACGCGGTTACTTCATCAGTTAAGCTGTAAGCCAGCACTGTATTTTGTAACTCAGACTCACCAAAAAAGCCCATAGCAGCTAGCATGTTAGTGCGCACTTGAGGGTCTTTAGTCGTTTTAAATGTTGTCATGAATTGATCAAGCAAGGCTTTATCACCATGAAAAGCCGCGAGTCTTAAATAAACACCTGCTAAGTATGGGTCTACTTTTTGAGGATTAGTCAAATACACTTGCGTTTGTTCTTTGGCTTTATTGATTACGTTTTGGTCTTCGCCATCAAAGCCTAAGCGTGATATAACGGCTGCACGAAGTTGCGATACTGCACCATCTTCGTCAATTTTTGCCTCTAAACCATATTTTTTAGCAGCAGGAGTCACTGCGTCACGGATAAATGCAGGCCATAAGTCTTTATTGCTTTCATCTTTGAACGTACGTTGCTGCGATACCAAGTAGCCCAGTGCAGTATTTGCTACACGAGGGTGGCTGTCACTTACAAATACTTCAAGTGTTTGCATTAACTTGGCGGCAGAGATAACGCCAGCCTTAAGCAGTGCATCGGTGGCCGATAATAGCGCTAAACGTTCGCGGTCAGTCAGCACTGTTGGCGCGTTTTCAATTAATGCGTTAAATTGCGCGTCATCCATTACCCAGCGGTAGTAGCCAAGAGCACCTTGGTCAGGGTAAATCCACTCTGGTGCAAAATCTAAATCAAGCGTTTGGCTTTGTTTGTTTAGTAAAACACTGGCTGTTTTAACGTTGTCGCCTGCACCGTATTTAATCGTTACTGGCACATTCCAAAGTTGTGCTGGCGCATCAACACCTGCATTTACAAAGCGGCTTTGTGAAATGGTTACTTTTTTGCCTTGCTGTTTAACACTTACAAGAGGAAAAGAAGACTGCTCGATAAATGATTTTAAAACACTAGCTACATCTTTATTTGATGCTTTACCTAGTGCTTGCCATAAATCAGCCGCTTCTGCATTTTTATAAGAGAAATCTTTTAAGTAACGCTGAATCCCTTTTTGGAATGCTTCTTCGCCAATCCAGTTTTCAACCATTGCAAGGACTGAGCTACCTTTACTGTATGCAAGGCCTAAACCGTCCATAATGTCAGCTTCGGTTTTAATTGGCTTACGAATAGGCTTAGTGCTTAAGCGGGCGTCTAATGCCATTACGTTATTTTGTGGTAAGTCTAAATGTGATTCAAACTCAGGATTTAGCTGCTTGGTCATTTTAGCTGCCATCCAGCTTGCAAACGCTTCGTTTAACCACAGGTCATTCCACCACTTCATGGTTACCAAGTTACCGTACCATTGGTGTGCTAGTTCGTGAGCAATAATAGATACGTTACGTTGTTTTTTACTGCGTGTCGCTGCAGCTAAATCAACGAGTAAAATGTCTTCGCGGTAAGTTACTAAACCAGAGTTTTCCATTGCGCCAAATGGAAATTCAGGCACGGCAACTGAGTCGAGTTTTTTATACACATAAGGAATACCAAAATACTCTTCTAATGCTGCAAGTACGCGCGGCATATTATCTTTAGCATATTCGGCTAAATGAATTTTACCTTGAGGAGTAATAACGCGCCCAGGAATGGGCATACCTTCAATGTCTATTTCTTCAAACGGGCCAACAGCCATTGCAACTAAATATGATGGAATAGGCGGTGTTTTATCAAAAAAGTGGGTTGTCATATCACCATTTATTGTTGTTTTTAGTTCTGGTGTATTGGCATATACTTTTTGTGAGCTTGGAGCCGTTATTGTTAACTGAAAAGGAATTTTATAGCTTGGTTCATCAAAAACGGGGAAGGCACGACGTGCATCACTCATTTCAAATTGGGTAAATAAGTAAGGCGTACCTTGATCCAATGTTTTGTATAACCCCACACTTTGGCGGTTGTAGGGAGCAGAAAAATCAATATTAAGCGTGTATTTACCCGGTTGGATTTTTTCATCACAGCTAAATTTAACTTTACCTGTTTTAAGTATTTCATTACTTAAGTCACAGTTTTCTTTACCTAAAAGTTGCGCCATTTTTACAGCATAATCCACACCGTTTAGCTCAATGTAATGTGTTGGTTTTAATACTTCTAAGGCAATTTCAGTCATCCCTGTGAATGTATCTTTGCTTGGGTCGAGCGTTAGCGATACATTTTGCGAACTTGGTTTTGCGAGTTTTTCGATAACGAATTCGTTAGCGTTTGCTGCATTTATTGCTAGCGCAACACTCACAGTTAAGAGGCTTTTAAGAAACATAGTGATCCCTTGTTTATTGTTAGAAACGCCCAGATTTTTATGGGTACAGTTTATCCTACCAGTTTTTGTGAGGCGCGTAATTGATTTAAGAAGTGGCTTTGATGGTAAATAGTAACAAAGTTTGTCAGTGGCTTTCGCGTGATAGAAAACGTTGCCAGCTGAGTTGTGTATTTATAATACGTACTTGTTGAATAACCGTATTTAATAAGCTGATTTCATCAAACTGATTATCTGGGTATTCATTAAAACCCATTAAATAATTAAAAGCATCTTTAGAGTTAGCCTGAAGCGCATAAATACGCACTTGTTGTTCAAAGTTAAGGCGTAAGCTACTAATGGCGGTTTTCATACCGAGCTGGTCAACGTTGGGGATATCACATTTTTGCAAATAGCCGGCACGATCGCCTTCACCCGAAAACCAAATACGTACTTTTTCACTGTATCTGCCTGTTTTAGCCGGGAGATCAAACATAAGTCGCTGGTGGTTTTTAGACTTTATAAACTCAACATAATCGCTAAATCCTGCATCGATAAGTGCTTTATGTACAGGGACTAAGCGGGGCTTTATTTTACCGTGAGTATGAAAGCTAAAACATAAAATATCATCAATAATACAAAGATCATCAAGTGTTAAACAGCCAATTTCATCACTGTAAGCACCGCTGTAATAGGCTATTAGTGGCAGCCAAAAGTGCCAATGTTTTGCTTGCTCGCGAGGGAGTCGAACATCACCGTATATATATCCATTATAAATAGTGTGCAGTTCCATGGCTGAAAAAGGGCGGCGACCAAGATGGGTTTTCAACGTAATACCTTGAAAATAGTGATATGTTTTATTTTATACCCAACTAGCACTAGATGCTAGTCGGGTTATCAGGCTTTAAGGTCCTGTGTGTAAATTATTATTCACTTAATGCACGAGCTAAACCCGTTGGTTCAATCTCAACACATACTTGGTCATCATTCCAATTAATGCCAACTAATGCGTCGTCCTCATTTAAATCTTCAACCCATGCATCTAAAAATTCATCAAGGTTAATTTCTACCGGACTGTAATCTTTCCATTCTTCTTTGCACTGCGCTTTAGCCGCTTCTTCACTTTCCCAAAGCAGTAAAACATCAGTGTCGTCAAATTGGTTTGAGTCGCACACTACAAAGCCATTATCTTCTGCGCCCAGTGCCCAAATGACTTCGCTAACACGTACTTTTTCTACGAAGTTAACTAGCTGTGATTCAATTTCAATATCGCTCATGTGTTTACCTTATTAAGTTAGTGACGAGGATTAGTTTCTATTGCTGATTGACGTTCGCTAAATTGTGCATGAAATGCAACAAGTTCACTGTACTGACTAAAGTCAGTTAATTCACGAAAGCTAATCCAATCAAGCAGGCAGTATAAACTGATGTTGAGGTATTCACAGCTTTTAAATTGTTCATCGTTTAAATGATTGTTTAAAAAGCTTAATGTTTGTTCTATTCGCTCATTTTGCAGATTAAAAAATAATGCATCGCTTTGTGTATCTAAACCTGAGCGCTTGCATAATAGCATTTCAACAAGCGAGTCGTTGCATGCATTAATAGTGGTAAGTAAGTGCTCTTGCGGCCAGTTTAGCTTTGATTTGCCTGTTTTCTCTAATAAGTAGCGTATTATTGAGTTTGAGTCGCTCAGTGTTAAATCACCATCAATTAAAATAGGTATTTTACGGGCTGGGTTTTTATTGGCCATTTTAGGGCGGTCTTGAGCTGAAAATATGTCTAAGCTTATAAGCTCTATATTACAGTTGTTTTGCAGAGCCCATATTCTAATTCGGCGAACGTAAGGTGAAGGAACAGAACCAATTAATTGCATAATCACTCCAAAAAAAAGCCGCTAAAGCGGCTTTTATTAAACGTTAATAGCAGTAAAGCTCAATTTATTCTGAACGGCTAGTAACTTCAAGTAAATGGTAACCAAATTGCGTTTGTACAGGGCCCTGTACCTGGTTTATTGGGGCAGAAAAAACCACTTTATCAAACTCAGGGACCATCATACCCGGGCCAAACTCACCCAGAGCGCCGCCGTCTTGTCCTGATGGACAATTAGAATGTACTTTTGCTAATTCAGCAAAGTCTTCGCCTTGTTCAATTTTTGTTTTTAAGTCTAAACATTGTGCTTCGCTGTCTACCAAAATGTGTCGTGCGCTTGCCACTGCCATAAAATCTCCTGATTATAAGTGGTGTTTTTTTAACCTAGTGTATTGCCATACTAGTTAGTTTGTACAAATTGTACCAGTATAAATTTAGATTTTAGACAGGGAATTTTCCACTGCCTTAATCATTTTTTCTGAATCTGGTTTTACTTTGCTGTTAAATCGTAAAATTGTTTTACGATCAGCAGATACTAAATATTTATAAAAGTTCCAATTGGGCGAACTTGTTTGCTCGTTTAAATGCTTGAATATAGGATTTGCATCACTTCCTCTCACTTCGCTGGTGGCGAACATAGGAAAGGTGACCCCATAATTAATAAAACAGACTTTGGCCGTTTCTTTTTCGTTATCTTCTTCTTGAAAAAAGTCATCAGAAGGGAAGCCCAATATTACAAGCCCTTCGTCTTTGTATGTTTTGTGTAGTTTTTCTAAGCTTTCAAACTGAGGGGTGAAGCCACAGTTACTCGCAGTATTAACAATTAACAGAGGTTTGTTTTTGTAGTCGCATAAATTAATGGACTCTTTAGAGCGAAGCTTTCGGATATCAACGTTAGTAAAATCGTCACAGGCTTGGGGATTTACGGCTTCATTATTTGGCTGTGTTTGTGCCATTAAAGTTGAACTAACCAGCAACGCAGTAAACCCTATTATCATTTTTTTAAGCATTATATTACCTAACTATCCGATTGTTTGATTGGCTGATCATACGCTAATATGGAGGAAATTGATCAACCACTTAAATTTACTATGACAACTCGCTTAGCAACTATTGACGACCTTAATGATATTGTCGCCATTTATAACGAAACCATAGAAGGGCGAATGGTAACGGCAGATACCGAAGAAGTAACCGTTGAAGAAAAAAAAGATTGGTTTAATAGTCATACACAAAAACGCCCAATTTATGTGTATTGCGAAAACGATACTGTACTTGCCTGGGTGAGTTATAAATCGTTTTACGGACGCCCTGCATACGACGGAACCGTAGAAATGAGCATTTACATAACTAAAAATGCACAAGGTAAAGGCTTGGGTAAAAAGTTAATGCAGTTTGCGCAATCGGAGGCTAAAAAGCTTGATATTAACGTGTTACTTGGCTTTATTTTTAGCCATAATTTGCCAAGCGTAAAGTTATTTAAGCACTTTGGTTTTGATGTGTGGGGGGAGTTACCAAACGTTGCCGTTATGGATAATAACTTATACAGCCTAACCATATTTGGTAAGCATTTAGAATAAGTTACGCTTATTTATTGGTCATATTTGTTTACAAATAACGCACAGGAATGTGTGTTATTTTCGTGTTTTTATACTACGCTGGTAACATATTAATTTTATTGGTTGTAAGTGTAGTTTAATGGCTAGAAAAATATTAATCATAGACAGCAGCACCATCATAGCAATGAGAGTAAAAGTACTCTTAGAGCTCATTGGGTGTAATGTTGAGCTGATTCATTTCTCTATGCTTGAGATGTTTACTCACGCCGAAAATTACGATTTAGTTGTTATAGCTCACGGCGTGCCGGTTGCCCCTATTAAGCCGCTAATTGATAAACTATCTCATGGGCGTTTATTATTACTTGCCCCTAAAACCGAAAATACAGAGCAGTTAACCGCATTTGCTGGCCTAAATAAAATAGTACCTGATGCTACGGTTGTTTATCCTTTCTTCTCTAATAAAGAGATCACCTCTCTTTTAGAGAGCTTGTTAGAGCTAGACTCTAACCATATGATGCAACTGCCCACTATATTGTTGGTCGATCATATCCAAAATCGCCTTGATAATATGAAGAGCAATTTAATTGGCGCACATATTAAAACCCTTACGGCAAGCAGCTTAAATGACGCACTCACTATTGCAAAAAGTAATAAAATCGATATTTTAATTAGCGATTTTAGCCTCGGTGAAGCGACTGGTCTTCAAATATTTTCAAAATTAAAAGTGTCGCAACCAAATGCACGGTGCTTGCTTTTCACTTCCCGCCCTGACCAAGTTTCAATGATTGAAGCTATTCGCCAAGGTGTTGAAGACGTACTGATTAAACCGCTCAATGAAAATATTTTACTGCAATCAGTGCATAAGCTTTGGCAAACTGAATTATTAAAACGCCGCAATGCCGAGTTAGTTGAGCGCCTTCAAGAAACTGTCGATGCACTAATAGAAAAAGACAGCTTGCTACAAGTTATTTATAAACACACCCCTGACGCTATCATGCTATTTAAACGCAACGGTCAAATTATTGAAGCAAATGACGCTTGCTTAAGACTTTTAGATCTACCGTTTAGCGGGCTTTCTGGTAAATCGTTATTTGATTTTTTAGATAACGATTCGATTGCTGGAATCAAAGAAAAAATTTCAACATTAAACAGCAATCGTCAGTTCAGTTACGATTTACGTCTACCCATTAAAAGCGGTGGCACAGTGCCTTTGTTTGGCTCTTTTAACGAAATAGATCACCATGGTGAGATTGCACTGGCTGTAATTTTCAAAAATGTAACTCACTTAAAACAAAAAGAAGAGCTACTTCAAGAAGCTAAAGGGTTACTAGAAGAAGAGGTCAAAGCCCGTACATCGCAGTTAGAGCATGCTAAAAATGTAGCCGAAGCGGCAAATTTAAGTAAATCAGACTTCTTAGCAAATATGTCACATGAGCTGCGAACCCCCATGCACTCAATTTTAAGTTTTGCACGCTTTGGACTCGATAAGCTAGAAGCTGGCGACTTTGCTAGAGAAAAGTTACTAAAATACTTATCTCGTATCGAGTGTAGTGGCGATAGGCTGCTATCTTTGTTAAATAACCTTCTTGATTTATCAAAGCTTGATGTAGGTAAATTTCCGTTTAACCCGCGCCCTCATAATTTAGAAAGCATTATTAAAACAAGCATTGACGATGTGTCGGGCACGGCGATGGAAAAACAAATTAATATTATTTTTCCTGCGCCAGATTCACCGGTCATTGTGCAATGCGATGAAGAGCAAATAAATCAGTTGTTGCGCAACGTATTAGGCAATGCATTAAAGTTTAGTGAGCCCAAAAGTAACATCACGCTTAAATTAGCATCGGATGGCCAATTTGCTGATATTGAAGTCATTGATAGCGGTATAGGTATTCCTGAAGATGAGCTTGATCATATTTTCACAAAGTTTGTGCAAAGCAGTAAAACAAACAGTGGTGCAGGTGGTACGGGGCTAGGTTTAGCACTTTGCCGAGAATTTGTATCGTTGCATCAAGGTCAAATTAGCGCGTGTAATAATACCAATGGTGGTGCCACAGTACATATAAAATTACCACTTGAAATAAATTTAGACGAACACCTAGTCGATGAATAAAAGTACGCTAAAACAGTAAGTTGTTTATGTTTATACAATTTATTTTTGAATTTAAAAGGATGATTTAGTTATGGCTTTAACAAAAATACTAGCAGTAGATGACGAGCCCTTTAACCTTGAAATAATTGAAGAAATTTTAGAAGACTTAGATTTTGAGTTAAGGCTAGCCAACAGTGGCCCTGAGTGCTTGGATATGGTTGAGGACTATATGCCTCAAGTTATTTTACTTGACGTAAGCATGCCGAAGATGAGTGGTTACGAAGTGTGTAAAACACTTAAATTAAACCCAAATACCGCACATATTATTGTTATGTTTGTATCTGCAAGAGGAACTGTGGAGGAGCGCATGGAAGGCTACTCAGCCGGCGCTGAAGATTACATAGTAAAACCATTTGGGCATGATGAGCTTAGATCTAAATTAAAAAATCTAAACCAAGTATTAGTAGAGAAACAAAGTCTAGAAAAACAAGTAGAAGCGGCAACTTCAACCGCGTTCAATGCTATGGCTAACAGCAGCGAAATGGGGCAAATAGTCAATTACGTAGAAAACATAGCGCTCATAACTAACCCAGACGATTTAGCAAAAGCACTTATTGATTGCCTACAATCTTTTGATTTACAAAGTAATGTAGAATTTAGATACGACTCTATTGTTAAACATTATGCTTTACATGGTGTTTGTTCGCCTATTGTGATCGAGCTATTTGAAATGCTTAAAAACAAAGGCCGTTTGCATGAGTTTTCGCAGCGCTTATTAGTTAACTACGAGCTAATTAGTTTACTCATCTTAAACATGCCAGGACACGATCCTGATAAACACGGCAGAATACGCGATCACGTGTGCTTTATTGTTAGTGTTACAGAACAGCAGTTACGCGCCATAATAACTAAGAACTTATTAGATGCGCAGCAGGTAAAACTAAACGCAGTAGCAAGTACAGTACACAGTAAATTTCATGGTTTGATAGATTTACTTAATGAAAATCGCTTAAACAACGAACAAGTATTTAAAAAACTTCAGGAAGAGCTTGAGGTTAGAATTCCAACAATGGGTTTAGACGAAGACCAAGAAATTTTTATCTATAAAAAAGTAGATGAAACAATTCAAAATTCTGTAGCCCGCGAGGAGTCTGTTATTCAAGTAAAAGAGGCGTTCGCAGACATTGAAACAGAGCTTTCGATACTGCTAAACCATAGCCAATAATAAACACATAGACTTACTTTTAGGGCTTGTTTGCCATTAATATCAGGTTTATCGCCCTATAATGGCGAATAATCACACTCCAATAGCTCTGATTTGCTTTAGTACTAAATAGGCTTCTATGAATTTATGCATCTCGTGGTAAGCCTTTTTCCACTATCCTAATAAGTCTTTGCGTTTTTCTAAGTGAGGGTTGTTTATTGTTTTGCTGATCCAGTGCCCATTGAATATGCTCTTTTACTAGATCACTACAACCATCAATTTTTTGTTCTAACGCGCTAATAATGTCAGGGTCAAAGTTTGCATTACCTAAACCAACGGCTAAATTACGTAACCAACGTTCATGTCCAATTCGGCGAATTGAGCTGCCTTCGGTATTTTTTAAAAATGTGGTTTCATCCCAACTAAACAGCTCAAGTAAGTCTTTGTCTTTTAACTGCGTACGCGGATGAAAGTCTCGTTCGTCGGTTATTTGTCCATAGCGGTTCCACGGGCAAACTAATTGACAGTCGTCGCAGCCATAAACTCGGTTACCTAATAAAGTTCTGTATTGCTCAGGAATAGGGCCTTGGTGTTCTATTGTTAAGTATGAAATACACTTACGCGCATCAACCACATAAGGTTCTACAATTGCACCTGTAGGACATAAAGTTATGCAGGCTACACACTTACCGCAGCCTTCAAAGGTATTTTCATTATCAACAGGTAAAGGTAAATCAATAAACAATTCACCTAAAAAAAACCACGATCCAGCTTCTTTGTTTATTAGTAATGAATGTTTGCCACGCCAGCCCAGCCCCGCTTTTTCAGCCAATTGGCGCTCTAATACAGGGGCTGAATCAACAAAGGGTCTAAAACCATATTCACCTACTTCTTGTTCTATTTTTTGGCCGAGCTTTTTTAATCGATTACGAATTAATTTATGGTAGTCTCGGCCAAGTGCGTAACGGCTAATATAGGCTTTTTGTTTGTTTTTTAATGTTTTAGCAAAGCCAGCATCGGGGGGCAGGTAGTTCATTTTTACCGATATAACACGTTGTGTGCCGGGAATAAGCTCGTCAGGGCGAGCGCGTTTCATTCCATGTGCCGCCATATAATCCATTGAGCCATGAAACCCGGCGTCAAGCCAACGCTGAAGCTGTTGTTCATGCTTAGTCAAATCTATATCAGTGATCCCTACTTCGCTAAAGCCGAGTTCTTTTCCCCATGCTTTTATTTGCTGGGCTAATTTAGGGTAGTCAGGAGTTAGGTTGCTCACACATATTCACGCATATTAAATAATCGCCCTGTAATTTAGCATAATTACAGGGGTGTGTTGAGGTTTACGCATCAATAGGTGTTTAAGCGTAAACCGCGTTTATGATAAAAATTAAAGTACAAAGCGCTTCAATTGCTGCTGTGTTTGTAAGCTTAACTCTTGCGATAATTGGCTGTCGGCAAGAGCGGTGTCTATTTGCTGTTTAGCCTGCTCGCCTAATTCAACAATTTGCTCTACTGATTGATGGGTTAAATTTTGCGTATCCTCTAATAAATGCACTGCACTGGCAATTTGCTGTAATTGCTGTTGATTACTCTCAAATTCATTAAGCATTTTACTAAACCCTTCAGAGGTTGAACAAATTGAGCTTTGTGCATTTTTAGAATGGTTAATAAGTTGCTCTGACTCTTTATTTGTTTCACTGACCAAATCATTCATTTGGGTTATAAAATCACTGATTTGGCGAGTAGCTCCACTTACTTTAACCGAGAGGGTACGTACTTCATCAGCAACAACAGCAAAACCACGCCCGGCTTCTCCTGCTCGCGCAGCTTCTATCGCGGCGTTAAGCGCGAGTAAGTTAGTTTGATCAGAAAACTCCTCAACCATTTTTAAAATACTGCGAATATTCTCACTGTTTTCCTTCAAGCCATCAACGGTGCTCGCAAAACTGCCTAACATATCAGTTATTAACTGCACTTTCTCAACCAGAGAGCTCAGATCTTGAGCTGAGAGTTTTACAAAGGCTAAGTGCTCATTATTTACAGTATGAACACTGTCGGTATTGCCCACAATATTTTGCAAGCTTTGTGTTATTTGGTTACTGGCATCAATAATTGTATGACTTAAGGTAATTTGCTGTTCGCTCGAATTTTCCGTACTTTGCATTGACTCAGTTGCGGCTTTATTACTTTGTGCGCTGGCTTCAGCGCTTGTGTAAGTCGTGTTAAGTAATTGGCTTAAGTGGCTTGTAAAATCGTTATATTGCGTACTTAACGTTTTAAATTCGTCGTATGAAAAATGCGGAAGTTTAGCGTTTAAATTGGCATCTTGTTGATTAATTTTAATAAGCGTATCGCACATAGCTTTTACAGGGCGAACAATCAAAAAGCGCATATAAAAAAGCGTAAACGCAAAGCCTGAAATAATAACTAAGGTTAGTAGCCAAAAAAGGCCAAGATTTTGTTGCTCACTTAAGCTGTCATAAAGCCAAAATAAAGTAATAGCCTGAAACAAAAAAACAAAACTCAAGTTACCAACAATTTTACGCGTTAGAGTAAAAAAGAATGTTTGTTCGATATAATTATAAATTTTCATTAAGCCACTCATCTTGCTTAAACCTATGTTTGAACGCTTTTACGCAGGCATTTGCAAGGTATAAGCGACTCTATTTATCAGCTAACGATAGCAAATATGCCTTGGATTGCATGGGAAAGTTAGTAAAAATCCCGTCTAAACCGAAGTCACGCATAAGTGCAATATCTTGTTGTTTATCCACTGTATAAGCGTAAACTTCAAGCCCGCGTTTTTTAGCATCATCTACAAACGCTTTGTTAATAAAATTTTTATCTACATGCACACTAAATGCATTTAAGTCTTGTGCAAACTTTGCATAATTAATTGGAATAGAAGACGTTAAAGCGCCTATTTTTAAGCAGGGTAAACGCTTTTTAAGCCATTGTAATTGATGATGATCAAACGATGATACTAAAATATTAGCACATGAAATGGTTCCCGCACTGATATTACGTTCAAGCTGGTCAGCAAACTTTTCAAGTTCAAAGGTATGCTTAAGTTCTAAATTAAGTAAGGTTTTATTGTTATTCCAATCAAATAACTGTTGTAGCCTTGGTATACATTCGCCATTACCCGCATCAAGTTTTGTAAGGGTTGCTGCATCAAACTCACTAACTTTGCCTTTTCCGTTGGTGGTTCTGTCTAGCCACGAGTCATGTATTAGCATGTAATCATCGGTAGCGCTTTGAATATCTACTTCAATGCCGTCTACACCCATATTTAAGGCTTCTAAAATGGCGCTTTTAGTGTTTTCGGGAAAGTGCCCGCTAGCACCCCTGTGTGCAAAAATTTTCATTGTCGAGCCTTCTTGGTTATTGACCATGTTTCAAAGCATGCAGCGCTTACAATAAGTGCGCCGCCAATCAGGGTCATTAATGTTGGGCGTTCGTGAACAATAATAATAGCCAAAATAGTACCGTACAACGGTTGTAAGCATGAAATTAGCCCTGCCGTTGCGGCTGATAAATGTTTTAGGCTTGCTGCAAATAGCGAGTGCGGTGTAGCGGTAAATATAATGCCAGCGACGGCAATTAATACAAGATCTTGATTACTCACCTCGTACACTGGCACTTCAATAAATGCGCACAGCATTATGCTCGCTACCAAGGTTTGGTAAAACATCGTCTGTGGGCCGCCGTATTGGCTAAAATAGCGTTTGTGAGTAATGTTTCTGACAGAGAAAAACAACGCAGATACCACGCCAGTAATAACACCAAGTGTTACATCGTCACCTAAATCAGCACTTGGTACCAATAAATAAATACCCAAAACAACTACGCCAGCGCTTATTATATCTTTTGCTTGAGGTTTACTTTTATTAAATAAAGGCTCTAAAAACACGGTCATTACTGGGTAGCTAAAAAATGCAAGCATACCAATGGTTATGCCTGCCATTTGCATACCTGCAAAATAAGTCACCCAATGTAGCCCTACTGTAACACCTAAAAATAAAGCAATAAGGTAGTCTTTGGGATTGTTTAACTTAATTTGTTTTTTCCCGAATGAAAGCATTGCCAATATTGCCATACCAGCAATAGCTGTTCGGTAAACTGTAATATCCAGAGCATTTAAACCAATGAGTTTGGCAAAAAGGGCGGTTCCCCCAAAAAGTAACACGGCAATATGTAGGTAAATTAAGCTTTGCTGTTGTGGCTGCATTTAAACATCATCTCCTTTTTTTAATATGTTATCACCGAGGGGGCGTCAATAAGATGAATTTTTTGAAACATGACAAATGTCAGCAAAGTTAATGACACTTCACACTCTTATTATTTTTACGTACTGGCATAGTTATCCTACTTAACAGGAGAGTGCTATGAATAGTTTAGTTTTAATGAGTCTTGATATTAGCGAGTTTTTTGATTCGCTTAATTTTACTATTAATTACATTGATTATTTTATGCTGATAAGCATTTTTGTGGTATCTATATTTATTAATAAAAAGAGTGCTTTAAATAAAAATAATACACCAGAGGTGCTAGCATGAGTTCGCAAAGTAGCTTTTCTCATCAAACGGATAAAACGTTTTGGAAATACGGCCATTTAATTTTTACAGGCTTTTACTTACTGCCATTAATTATTAATTTTGACCAATTTACAAAAAGCCAAATGGGCCTATGTTTAGCTTTTTATATTGCCTTTATTATCTTGTATGTAAAAGCAATTAACTGCGATAACACAAAAATAACCACCTTATTTTTAGCCTTGCTCGCTATTTGTTTTAGCGCCACTTTTTTTACCTCCGGCACACCTACCTTATATGGCTTTGTTGCCTATGTAGCTGGGTATAGTTATAACTTAAAACAGCGGTTTTATGCTGCATTAGCCATTGTGGTGGCGCTTTTTACAAGTTCGTATTTAAGCGATATGGGAAAGCTTCAATACTTTTTGGCTGTGGCCTTAATATTATGTGCCGCCTTATTTAGTTATGGAATTGCAGCAAAAAGAGAACGCGACCATAAAAAGCGCGAGCAAGAAAGTGCAAACCAATTAGAGCAATTAGCTGCTATTGCTGAGCGTGAACGTATAGCGCGTGACCTACACGATATTTTAGGCCACTCACTCTCATCTATTGCATTAAAGGCCGAGCTGGCTAATAAGCTAAACCAAGGTGAGCGCTACGAGCAAGCAAACAACGAAATAGCCCAAGTAGCAGACCTTGCAAGGCAGCTACTTAGCGATGTACGCAGTGCCGTAAGCGACTTAAAAGAGCTTAATTTGGTAAGCCAAGTTGCTCAGTTAAAACAACGGTTATTAGAGCAAGATTTTAATATTACGTTTAACGTTGAGTTATCAGTGCTACCTGCCAAGGTAGAGGGCATTGCTAGTTTAATAATTAAAGAGTCAGTCACTAACTTACTACGCCATAGTTCAACTAAAAACAGCGCTATAACAATTAAGCAAACACCTCAGCAATTACTTATTGAAGTAATAGATAATGCACCCTGTGGCAGGCTCGAGGCAGGCAACGGTTTAAACGGTATAAAAGAACGAGCAGAGCAAATACAAGGTAGTGCAACTTTTACCTGTGGTGAACAATTTACATTAAACGTAGTACTGCCAATTTCATCTGAGGATTTACAATGATCAAAATATTTTTAGTGGAAGATCAGGCGCTAGTGCGTGACGCTGTTAGTGCACTACTTAGCCTAGATTTTAATATTGACGTAATTGGCCAAGCAAGCAACGGGCTAGATGCTCTAAATGCTATTAATGCGCTTGATGAAGATGCAATGCCAGATATTATTTTAACCGATATTGAAATGCCTAAAATGAACGGCATAGAACTTAGTGAAAAAATAGCAATGCAATTTCCGGCTATAAAAATGGTGATCATGACCACATTTTCACGCGCTGGGTATATTAGGCGCTCGTTAAGTGCCGGTGTTAAAGGATTTATATTAAAAGAAGCCCCGAGTGACGAGCTAATCAACGCACTCAAAAAGGTAATGCAAGGGCAAAAAGTGATTGACCCAGAGCTTGCAATTAACGCTCTAGACGACGCCGATCCACTTACCGACAAAGAGCGAAAAGCATTAAAGCTTGCAAGCGATGGACTTAAAACGAGCGAAATAGCCACACAGTTATTTATAAGTGAAGGCACAACGCGTAACTATCTCTCAGACGCAATTGCCAAACTTAATGCAACAAACCGAATCGACGCAGCACGTATAGCTAAACAAAAAGGGTGGTTATAAACACATGTGATTAAGGTTTATAAATTTAACACAAACCCTTACTATGTTAGTCATAACAACAAAAGTAACGAACAACGCTTAAAGTAAGCTTAAAATTCGCAAAAAGAGGGTTAAATGGCAAATTTAATAGATTTAACAGTAAAAAACAGTGTCGCAGTTTTAACAATGAACACCGCAGAAAATCGACACAATCCAGCGTTTTTGGCTGAATTTAATTTACACCTTGATCATATAGAGGCTGATAAAAGCATTCACTCGGTGGTACTTACCTCAGCAAGCGACAAAAGCTGGTCGTTGGGTATTGACCTTGAGTGGATGGCAAACCCAAGCATTTTACCAGCGGCTATTTCTGACTTTATGTTGCAAATAACACAGTTGCTACAACGTATTGTTACGTTTCCTATGCCTATTATTGCAGCCCTCAATGGTCATACTTATGGTAATGGAGCCGTGCTTGCCTGTGCCTGTGATTTTAGATTTATGAAATCAGACAAAGGCTTTTTTTGCTTTCCTGAAGTTGATGTACTGGTGCCTTTTGTACCGTCTATGTTTCCTATTATTAATAAAGCGATACCGCAAACCTTCTTTAATAGGCTAGCAATGACGGGCGAACGGGTGGGGGCACAACAACTGTTTGAGAACAACGTTATAGAAGCTGTATTTTCTAACAGTGACGAACTGCAAGCCGGTGTACTTGAATTTGCAGCGCAGTTTAATAAAAACCGTTGGATTTACGCTCAAAACAAATCGCAAATGAACAAACACATCTTGCAAACTATTAAAGAAGAAGACCCCGCTTTTATCGATAACGTCAGTAAAATGTTATACAAAAATCTTCATAAAACTAAGTAATGGCTTAGTCACTGATGCAGCTTAATCACAATGACACAATTAAGCTGCATAATTAAGGACATATTAAGGCCCTGTACGCTAAGTTTAAAAAGCTAAATAACCGATAGGTGAGCTTTGTTTAAATATTAAGTGCTTTTACCTGTCTCATTTTACGTATATGGGTTAAAATAACCTTCATAACCAACTAACAAGATAGTGAATGTCAAACCAAGATCCAAATCTCAGTCGAGAACAAGAAAAGTACGAAAACCCCGTCCCTAGCCGTGAGTTTATACTTACTCATCTTCAAGAGCGTTCAAAACCAGCTAACTACGCACAATTATGTGAAGAACTAGCCGTTAATGATGAAGAGCGTCAAATTGCATTTAAACGTCGCCTTCGTGCCATGGAGCGTGATGGTCAGTTATATTTTAATAAATTTAAATGTTATGCACTTATTGACGAAGCCGGTTTAACCAAAGGTAAAGTAATAGGCCACAGAGACGGTTTTGGCTTTTTAGAAGTTGAAGGCGAGAGCAAAGATTGGTTTATTGCCAAACATCAAATGAACATGGTGTTACATGGCGACATTGTACTAGCTAAAGGTACAAAACGTGGCTCTGGCTCAAAATGCGATGCCCGTATTATTAAAGTGCTTACCAACGAGCGCGCCCCTATTGTAGGGCGTTATTTTGTTGAGCATGGTGTTGCAGTTGTAGTCGCTGAAGATCCGCGTATTACGCAAGACATCATGATTTTACCAGGCAACGAAAACGGTGCCCGCCACAACCAAATGGTGCAGGTTAAAATCACTCAAAATCCTAGCCGCAATATGAACGCAGTAGGTAAAGTGGTTGATGTACTAGGTGAGCATTTAGCACCAGGTATGGAAATTGAAGTTGCCCTTCGTAATCACGACATTCCGCATGTTTGGCCAGAAGAAGTTGACGCACAAGTCGCCCACTTAGGCGAATTTGTAGAAGATGGAGACAAACAAGGCCGCGTAGATTTACGCGACTTACCGCTTGTTACGATAGATGGCGAAGACGCCCGCGACTTTGACGACGCCGTGTACTGTGAGCCTAAAAAATCGGGTGGTTGGCGTTTATGGGTTGCTATTGCCGATGTGTCGCATTATGTAGGCATGAATACACCACTTAACAAAGAAGCCATTGCACGTGGTAACTCAGTGTATTTTCCTGAGCAAGTTATTCCAATGCTACCAAAAGTACTGTCTAACGGGTTGTGTTCACTTAACCCTAAAGTAGACCGCCTTTGTATGGTTGCTGAAATGACCGTATCAGCGGCAGGTAAATTGTCGGGTTATAAATTTTACGAAGCGGTGATGAATTCTCACGCCCGTTTAACTTACACTAAAGTAAACGCCATTTTACAAAATGACGAAAAGCTTCGCGACGAATACGCCGCCGTAGTGCCACATTTAACTGATTTACAGCAAATGTACATGGCGCTTAAATCAGCACGCCAAGAGCGTGGTGCTATTGAATTTGAAACACTCGAAACACGCTTTGTATTTAATGCACATCGTAAAATAGAGTCTATTGTGCCAGTTATCCGCAACGACGCGCACAAACTCATTGAAGAATGTATGATTTTAGCCAACGTGTCAGCGGCTAAATTACTCGAAAAGCACGAGGCCAGTGCACTTTACCGTGTGCATGATGAACCCGACAGTGAAAAGCTAGGTAACTTTACACAGTTTTTAACTGAGTTAGGGATTCAGAGCACATTAGGTGACGAACCAACGCCTAAAGAAATTACGCAAATATTAGCTAAATTAGGCGAGCGCCCAGAGGCCGAGCTTATTCAAACTATGCTGCTGCGCTCAATGAAACAAGCGGTTTATCAGCCAGATAACATAGGTCACTTTGGTTTAGCGTTATCGGCTTATGCGCACTTTACATCGCCTATTCGTCGTTACCCAGATTTAGTTGTACACCGTGCAATTAAAGCGGTGCTAAAAGCACAAGGTCAACAAACGTCAGGCGCATACGCGTACACTGACGATGAAGTAGATCAATTAGGCGAGCAATGTTCAACCACTGAGCGCCGTGCAGACGATGCGACTCGAGAAGTAGCCGACTGGCTTAAATGTGAGTTTATGCAAGACCACGTTGGCGATGAGTTTAACGGGGTTATTTCGTCGGTTACAAACTTTGGTTTATTTATACGATTAGACGATTTACAAATTGATGGTTTAATTCATGTTACTAATTTAGGCGACGAGTTTTTTGCACATGATGCTGCAAAACATTGCCTGATTGGTGAACACAGCCACACCGTTTACCGCCTTGGCGATAAAGTAACGGTGCAAGTTGCCTCAGTCAGTTTAGACGATCGCCGTATAAACTTAGTACTTAAAGGCGATGTAGCACAAGATAGGTATTCACGCCGTCGTGCACCTAAAGGTAAAGGCCCTGCGAGTGTACGCTCACAATTAAAAGCAGGCAAAGTACCGGGTAAAAAGTCAGACGACAAGCCAAAAGGTAAAAAAAAGCCAGCCGGTAAAGGCAAAGCTGCTGGTAAGTCGGCGGTTAAAACCAGTGATGGCACCGCAAAGAAAAAACCGAAAAAGAAATCGGCTAAAAAGCCTAAAAGACCAGGCAAAAATGCCCGTAAACGTACAAGCCCAGGAGCATAAAATACGTGAGTAATGAATTAATTTTTGGCTTTCACTCTGTTGAAGCAATTTTAGCAAAAGAGCCTGAGCGATTTTTAGAAATTTACGCCCTTAAAGGCCGTGATGATAAACGCTTAACACCGATTATTGATGAAGCACGTAAATTTGGTATTTCAGTACAATTTATGCAGCGTAAAGCACTTGATAACAAGTCGAAAGACGAGCAGCATCAGGGGATTATTGCTAACGTAAAAGCGGCGCCAACGTACAACGAAAAAGATTTAGATGTGATCATTGCGCGTGAAGAAACTCCATTTTTACTCGTACTTGATGGCATAACCGACCCGCATAACTTAGGTGCATGCCTGCGAAGTGCAGATGCCGCTGGCGTACATGCGATCATTGTTCCTAAAGATAAGTCGGCAAAGCTTAACGGTACAGCACGAAAAGTAGCGTGTGGCGCAGCAGAAACAGTGCCCCTTATTCAGGTCACTAACCTTGCACGTACGCTTCGTGAAATTAAAGATGCTGGCGTATGGGTAGTTGGCACTGCTGGCGAAACCGACACGCATGTATTTGATGCAAGCTTAACAGGCCCAATGGCCATAGTTATGGGCGCAGAAGGTGAGGGGATGCGCCGTTTAACGCGAGAGCATTGCGATGTATTGGTTAAAATTCCAATGGCAGGGTCGGTGTCTAGCTTAAACGTATCGGTTGCAACCGGTATTTGTTTATTTGAAGTATTACGCCAACGTAACGCAAATAATTAAATTGCGTTAGTTTAAAGCTAAGCATTAAAAAAGCCGAGATTAAATAATCTCGGCTTTTTTGTATCTACTATTTGCTAAGTATGGTGTGAGTAAAACGGTTTAGTTAACGAGTCGTTTTACTCAGCAACTACTTAAAAGCTGTATGTGTAGCCCATTTGAATACTACGAGGCTTACCTGGCTGAATACCACCATTAGCACGGTTAGCTATGTACGTTTTATCAAACAGGTTATCAACCGTTAAGTATACTTTTTGGTTGTCGTCGATTAAGTATTTAGCAGCTAAATCCCATACTACACGGCTATCTATTGCGTTTAAGCCTGAGTCAGATAGGTCGGCATGAGAATCAGATACGTAACGTATTTGGCTGTTAACAACAAACGATGCAAACTCAGCGCCTAACGATAAAGCAACTTGATTTTCAGGTACGTAAGGCATTGCATCGCCTTTTTCTACCGAGCCCCAAATTTCTGAATCAAACGTGTTTTTAAACTCAGAGTCAGTGTATGTGTACGTTAATTTAACTGGAAATTGCGCAGCGTCTGTTGCAAAAGTACGACCCGCACTAAATTCAAAGCCCGATACTTCTACTTCACCGTAGTTGTATTGGTCGCCAATATTTTCGTCGCTACAACCCACAGCAGCAGTACAGTTACCGTGCATGTTGTCGTAATCAGAGAAAAACGCAATCACTTCACCGTTAAAGCCATTCATATTAAAGCGAGAGCCAAACTCAAGGTTTACACTTTCTTCTTCTTCTTGGTCAGCATTACCCGGTGCTGCTGGAGCGTAACCTTTTTGAATACCCGCAAGTAACGTAACGTTATCGTTAAGTGTGTAAGTGGCACCTAACGATGGCACTAAAATTTCAGTATCGTTAGAAATATCTTTAGTTAAGCCATTGCTACGAGTTGGATCTGATTTAGACCATTCTTCACGCGTAATGGTAATGTCTTCGTAACGAAGACCTGCATTAATAACTAACGCCTCTAGTGTCCATTCGTCTTGAACAAATAACGTGCTTGCTTTTGCGCTATCTACACGGTTGCTATCTGAACCTGGTACACCTTGCGATGTAAGTGTCATGCTTAGGTCTTGATTAAGCGTGTACGTGTCTTGCCATTGGAAACGATCCATTTCGTCTTCGTGGTAACGCACACCAACAGTAACGTAGTGATCGCCTGCAGGAATATGTAATTCAGACTGAATGCCTTTTGCTTGGTAATCACGGTTGTTAGCTTTAACACCAATACCTTCGATACCTTCGCTTGTTGGATTTGCTTCAAAATCGCTATATTGTTCAAGTGTGCTTGTGCCTACACTGCTTGCTTTATACCAGTTACGATGAAAATCGTTTAGGTAAGCGGTTGCAAGTAATTCGTAGCCTTCGCCAAAACGGTACGCGTAGTTTAGTTGGTAAGCGTTGTGGCGAGTGTTCATTTCATCGTTTTGCGATGCAGCGTAACGGCGATTAGGGTTTGCTTTGTAATCTTCGTCAGTTAAGCCCATGTAAGTTTCGTCTGATGTTTCGTCAGAGTATTTTACTTTTAGCTCAATATTGTGGGCATCGTTTTTACCAAACGTATGACCAAACTTTAATAGTAAATCAGTTTTTTCAAATCCCGTATTATCGCTGCCAACAGGAAGCTCTTTAAAGCCATCGGCGCCGTAAGTAAATACTTCAACCAAGCCAGACGTGTTGTTTTTTTCTTTACCAAAGTATGCGTGACCTTTGTAGTAGCCATCGCTACCAAGGGCTGCATCTACCATACCTTTAGAGCTATTAGGCTCGGTTGGTAAGCTACGAGAAAGTAAGTTTAAAACGCCACCTGTAGTACGAGGACCGTACTTAACTGAGGCAGCACCTTTTAATACTTCAATTGTTTCCATACGACCCATAGTAGGGAAGTAGTAAGCAGAAGGCGCAGAGTAAGGCGCTGGTGCGACTAATACACCGTCTTCCATTACAGAAATTTTATCGTTACGGCCGGTACCAGTACCGCGCATACCAATGTTAGGGCGAAGGCCATAGCCATCTTCTTCTTGAACGTAAACACCCGGAACAGACGCTAAAACACGCGAAATATCGGTAAACTCAAATTTTTGAAGTTCTTCGTCAGAGATAAAAGTAGCCGAACCTGGAATGTCGTTAATAGCTTGCTGTGAGCCAATAACTGTAATTTGTTCAAAGCGCTGTTCTTTATCGCTGGTGTCTTTAGCCATTGCAGTAGCTGTAAAAGACAAAGCAACCGCAGTTGCAAGAGTAGATACTAAAAACTTAGTGTTCATTTTTGTCCTAATCACATTGATTTTCTGAATTGGCGTAATTTGAACACGTTAACGAATGCGAATCAATATTATTTAGTATAAAACTATTCATTTTTTTAGAACTAAAAACACAGGGTTATGCAACGTGGTTAACTTTTTTGTTTCTTTTGTATTATTTTGTAATCATGAGGCTAGGTACAAAGTGGGTGTTTTAATTTATTAGCCTAAACGCAGGGCAATAAACTCAGCAAGCTTATCTACCGCATTTTCTGACTCCCCCGAACTTTTAACCAAGCTAATACCAATGTTGCCCAGTGCCGGTAAGTGTTTAGTGTGTACTTGGTAATTAAGCTCGCTGGGTACGGTACTTTTTGCCAGTACTGTTATACCAAGCCCTTCTTTTAATGCCGCAATAAGCCCCGTTAAGTCGGCGTTGCTATATACAATACGGTATTTTATGCCGGCATTTTTAAGCGCATCGGTAGCGCGGCGGCGATAAATACATCCCTCTGGCGCGGTTACTAAGGTAACCACTTGGTTTTTTGCTTGGTTTAAATCACCCACCCACACCAATTGGTCTTGCATAAAAATAGGAAATTTACTTGAGGTAAGTTGCTCGTTTAGCGCAAGCACTAGATCAAATTGGTCTTGCCTAGAAGCCGAAAGCAAATGCTTACTTAATCGCGATTTAACTTCAAGCGATACTTCTGGGTACAGCGCCACAAAGTCGCCAATAATAGAAGGGAGTATACGCGCAGCAAATTCGCTAGGTATGCCTAAACGTACTTTTCCGGTAATGCTCTCTGAGGTAAATTGCTGCAAAATGGCATCGTTGTATTGCATCATTTGTTTTGCCATGGGCAATAATAGTTCGCCGTACTGGTTTAATACTTGGCGCTGGCCTTGCTTTTTAAATAATTTATAGCCTAATACATCTTCTAAACGCTTTATTTGTAAGCTTACCGCTGGTTGCGAAAGCCCCAAAAAGTCGCCGGCTTTGGCAAATCCGCCTACATCTACAATCATTACAAAGGTACGTAAACTGTCGGTTGATATATTTTTCATATTTAAAATTACAATTTATGTGGCTACATATATAAGTATTATTTATCAATTGATAAATAATTACAATTTGTTGTTACAGACCCCGCGCAATATAATTTTAAGATTAAAAATACACAGGTGTTTGTTATGACTTTTAACCCAATAATGTTTGCCCGCCACAGCAACGCTAACAGCGCGGTTATAAACGCTTTGCAGGCAAATAACAGCACAGTTGTAATGGATTTTAGCGGCAGCGAAGCTTCTGTATTTTTAAGCAGTATTTTAGGCCACGATTTAACAAAATTAACGGCCAGCGGTTTAGGTTTAAAAGGCACATTAGATGGCGACTTTTATTCTGACTTTAGTTACGCCGTGTATTATTTTAGCGAAACCGCTTTTCGATTTGTATTACCTCACAGCGCAAGCCTGCAATTACAGTCACTTATAAACGAACAACAGCTTCGTTTTGATATTGACTACGTTATTCGTACCGACCTAACTAGCTTTACCTTAAGCGGCGAAAACGCCTTTGATACGCTAGTTGACGCCTTTAAATTAACACCCGGTTTGCGATTATCTGACGCACAACTATGCTACGGTGCGCAAAGCGGTGAGGTATTTATTACCGCGATTGATAACAAAGATGAGCAGCATTTTGTGCTCATAGCTAAAGCGCCAGAGCTACAAAAATGGCAAAGCTATATGCAAACGCAGGGTTTTGCAGTAATGCAAAACCAGGCCGCATAACAAAAACAACTAACAGGTAAACATAATAATGTTTGCCTGTTTTTAATTTAAGCCACGCCCATTAAGGGTTAATTTAAAACGTGAAGGAATGTTATGACTTCTAAAACTGTACTCCATGCTAAGCACCTAGAAGCGGGCGCAAAAATGGTTGATTTTCATGGCTGGGAAATGCCAATCAACTACGGCTCACAAATAGAAGAACATAATGCAGTGCGTAACGATGCAGGCATGTTTGACGTATCACACATGACCATTGTTGATATTGAAGGCGACCAAGCTAAAGCATTTTTACGTAAGCTTGTAGCAAACGACGTGGCTAAATTAACCGTACCAGGTAAAGCACTTTACACCGGCATGCTTAACGAGCAAGGCGGCGTAATTGACGACCTTATTATTTACTTTTTCAGCGAAACGTTTTACCGCTTAGTGGTTAACTCGGCTACGCGCGAAAAAGACTTAGCGCATTTAGCTAATGTATCGAGCGATTTTGCCGTTACAGTGACTGAGCGCCCAGAGTTTGCAATGATTGCAGTGCAAGGCCCTAACGCACGCGAAAAAACAGGCACGCTTTTAAATGCAGAGCAACAAGCTGCAGTTGAAGGCATGAAGCCGTTTTTTGGTGTTCAAGTGGGTGATTTATTTATTGCTACAACGGGTTATACTGGCGAAGACGGTTACGAAATTGTAGTACCAAACGACCAAGCAGCCGATTTATGGCAACAACTGCTAGACGCAGGTGTAGCGCCAGCTGGTTTAGGTGCACGTGACACGCTACGTTTAGAAGCAGGTATGAACCTTTACGGCCTAGATATGGGCGAAAGCGTATCGCCACTTGCAGCTAACATGGCATGGACCATTGCATGGGAACCAGAAGATCGTGACTTTATTGGCCGTGACGTACTGGTTAAACAACGCGCTGAAAAAAGTACCGACAAGCTTGTTGGTTTAGTACTTGAAGAAAAAGGCGTATTGCGTAGCGGTTCAAAAGTAATTGTTGACGGTGGAGAAGGGGTTATTACCTCAGGTACTTTTTCACCTACACTTGGTTTTAGTGTAGCCCTTGCACGTGTACCACGTTCAACAGGCGACACTGCTCAAGTAGAAATGCGCAAAAAATTAGTTAACGTTAAAGTAGTGAAGCCTAGCTTTGTACGTAACGGTAAATCAATAATTTAAAATTTGGTGTTATCACCCAATAATACCAATCATGTTGAGTTATTAATCACTTATAGCGACGGATAAATAGAGTGATAACAAGGTATTAATTTTGATATGTAGTTGTTCTACCTAAGAAATTAATAACGATGTTAGCGCTTTGTTTAGACCGCTAGAGTGGTTAAATATTTAAGTTGATTGGTATCATAACCAAAGGAACAAGATAATGAGCAATATCCCTACTGAATTAAAATACGCTTCTTCACACGAGTGGGTTCGCGACGAAGGTGACGGTACCTTTACAGTTGGTATTACAGAACACGCGCAAGAACTACTTGGCGACATGGTGTTTGTTGAATTACCAGAAGTAGGCGACGAAGTAGACGCAGGCGAAGACTGTGCAGTAGCGGAGTCAGTTAAAGCTGCTTCAGACATTTACGCACCAATTGGTGGTGAAGTGATTGCTATTAATGAAGAGCTAGAAGACGCACCTGAAACAGTAAACAACGACGCGTACGGCGACGGTTGGTTATTCCGTCTTAAAGCATCTGATGTGTCTGAGCTAGACAACCTATTAGACGCTGAAGGCTACTCGCACACTATCGACGAAGAGTAATCACTTTTTGTCTAAAGCCCCGCATGTTGAGTAAACAATCGGGGCTTTTATGATTTTACAGCTTATTGCCCATACCCAGTAAGTTGCCAAATCATCATATATTTTAATCAATACTAGTTACCCATTAGTATTTAGGATCATAGGAATCTGGACACATGTCAAACGCCAAATCTCTTGAACAGTTAGAGCAAAAGCAAGATTTTATTCGCCGCCATATTGGGCCAAGCCCAGCGCAAGTAAGCGATATGCTAAGCGCTCTTGAAGTATCAAGTGTACAAGAGCTGATCGATCAAACTGTACCGGCTAACATTCGCCTAGAGCAACCGCTAAGCATTGGCGAAAGCCGTACTGAAGTTGAAACACTAAGCTACTTAAAATCAGTAGCAAGCAAAAATAAAGTTTTCAAATCGTACATTGGCCAAGGCTACCACCCAACACATGTACCGCACGTAATTTTACGTAACGTACTTGAAAACCCGGGTTGGTATACAGCGTACACGCCGTATCAGCCAGAGATTGCACAAGGGCGTTTAGAATCATTACTAAACTTCCAGACTATGACCCTAGATTTAACCGGCCTTGATTTAGCAAGCGCGTCGTTACTTGACGAATCAACCGCTGCAGCCGAGGCAATGGGCCTTGCAAAACGCGTATCTAAAGCTAAAAAAGCCAATGCCTTTTTTATTGCCGACGACGTACACACACAAACTATCGACGTAGTAAGCACCCGTGCTGAGCAGTTTGGTTTTGAAATCATTATTGGTAAAGCGGCCGACGCCGTTAACCACGACATTTTTGGTGCATTATTCCAATACCCGTCTACATCGGGCGAAATAGTTGACGTAACCGACCTAATTGCTGGTGTTCAAAGCAAAAAAGCCATTGCCTGTGTTGCTGCCGACATTATGAGTTTATTACTATTAAAAGCACCGGGTAAACTAGGTGCTGATGTAGTACTTGGTTCGGCTCAGCGTTTTGGTGTACCTATGGGTTACGGCGGTCCACATGCTGCATTTTTTGCAACACGTGACGCGTACAAGCGTTCATTACCAGGGCGTATTATTGGTGTATCTAAAGACCGTTTAGGTAACGACGCACTGCGTATGGCAATGCAAACGCGCGAACAACACATTCGCCGCGACAAAGCCAACTCAAACATTTGTACAGCGCAGGTATTACTTGCCAACATGGCGGCGTTTTATGCGGTGTACCACGGCCCACAAGGCTTAAAAACTATCGCGCAGCGTATACACCGCTTTGCTGATATTTTAGCTGCTGGCCTAAAAACCAAAGGCATCGCCCTTAAGCACAGCACGTGGTTTGATACGCTAACAATTGTTGGCGACAACAAAGACGACGTAATAGCACGTGCACTTGCCAAAGGCGTTAACTTTGCTACAAACCACGACGGCGAATACTCAATTTCGGTTTCAGAAACCACAACCCGTGCAGACGTTGCCGAGCTATTTGATATTGTACTAGGTGAAGGCCACGGCCTAAGCGTAGACAGTATTGCAGCCGATATTGAAGCAAACGGTAGCGACTCTATTCCAGCGAGTTTAGTTCGTGATGACGAAGTATTAACGCATCCAAACTTTAACAGCTACCACAGCGAAACAGACATGCTTCGCTACATTAAGCGCCTTGAAAACAAAGATTTAGCGCTTAACCACTCAATGATTTCGTTAGGTTCATGCACCATGAAACTAAACGCGACCGCTGAGATGATCCCAGTTACATGGCCTGAGTTTGCAAACCTTCACCCATTCTGCCCGCTAGACCAAGCAGAAGGTTATCAAATAATGATTAACGAGCTACACGACTGGCTAGTTAACATTACGGGTTACGATGCGGTTTCACTTCAGCCAAACTCGGGTGCACAAGGTGAATACGCAGGCTTAATTGCCATTCGTAAATACCACGAGTCACGAGGGGATGCACACCGTAACGTATGTTTAATTCCAAGCTCAGCGCATGGTACTAACCCAGCGTCGGCACAAATGGCGAGCATGAAAATTGTGGTGGTTAACTGTGATAAAAACGGCAACATCGACATGCAAGACTTAAAAGCGAAAGCTGAAGACGTGTCTGAAAACCTGTCGTGTGCCATGATCACATACCCATCTACCCACGGTGTTTACGAAGAAACCATTCGTGAACTATGTGACATTATTCATGAGCACGGCGGCCAAGTTTACATGGACGGCGCAAACATGAACGCGCAAGTGGGTGTAACAAGCCCGGGCTTTATTGGCTCAGACGTATCGCACTTAAACTTGCACAAAACGTTTTGTATTCCACACGGTGGCGGCGGCCCAGGTGTAGGCCCAATTGGTGTTAAATCGCACCTTGCGCCATTTATGCCAAACCACAGCGTAATTAACGTACCAGGTACAAACATTAACAACGGTGCCGTATCGGCAGCGCCTTACGGCTCAGCCGCTATTTTACCTATTTCATGGGCGTACATTGCCATGATGGGCTCAGAGGGCTTAAAACAAGCCACAGAAATGGCCATTGTGAACGCTAACTACTTAACGCAAGAGTTAAGCCAGCACTTCCCAATTTTATACCGTGGCCGTAACAATCGTGTTGCTCACGAATGTATTGTTGATTTACGCCCATTAAAAGAAGCGTCAGGCATTACTGAAATGGACGTCGCTAAGCGCCTACAAGACTACGGCTTCCATTCACCCACTATGTCGTTCCCAGTAGCGGGCACGTTAATGATTGAGCCAACTGAGTCTGAGTCTAAGGGCGAGATAGACCGCTTTATCGAAGCAATGGTCTCTATCAAAGGCGAAATCGACAAAGTAATCTCTGGCGAATGGTCAATCGAAAACAACCCACTTGTGTTTGCACCGCATACACAAGCTGACGTACTTGGTAACGAATGGGACCGCGCGTATGACCGTTTTTACGCTGCATTCCCAGTGCCTTCGGTAGCTAAAGACAAGTTCTGGCCAACTGTTACACGTATAGATGACGTATACGGCGACCGTAACTTAGTATGTTCATGCCCAGCGGTTGAGACTTACCGCGACTAAGAACCGCGACTAATTTTTGAACTTTAATGGGTAGTAAGTTCTACTGTAGAGTGGGATTTATCAAAATTATAAAAGCCGTTGCAGTAATGTAGCGGCTTTTTTGTATGTTTAAACATTGTAGACGCACAGCTTGCTGGCGTGTTGGGCGCAGCCCAAAAGTTGTTTAATTGTTGTTGGCGCATACTTTGTTTGCTTTTGGCTCATTGAGGGATTAGAAACCTAATTCAAGGTTTTGTCGCGCTGGCGACAGCAGCCAAAGAGAGGCTGCCGCTGACCCCTCTCTGGACTCTTCCAGCGCACCCGAGCATCACGCTTAATCCTTCAAACCACAATTGATGTGAACGTAAACTGCGAAGATAGGCCATCCATGGCCTAGTTTCGCCTTATCGCGCATCCATGCGCTATTATTCATCAATTGCTTATTTTTAGGACTTGATGACGTGGGAAGGGTGTTAAACGCGAGATTGGTGTTTGGTCTTGGCAAGAAACAAAACCTGGCCCGCCGCATTTCTGCTATTAACTACCACTCAAACCTCTCATTGCTCTCTGAATCACGCTCTGCTTCTCTTTCATACTCTCTTGCAATGTAAGCTTCCCATTGTGGCTTTTTAGCTAAAGCCCATTCGGATACTATTTTGTCAGTTGAATCTATTAATGGTTGAAATAAAGGTAATCGAGACTCAAGTATCTTGGCCCATGAACCCGTCCCTCCATTTGGAGTGAAGCTAGATAAGTATTCGTCCAAAACCACAGCAGGTTCTGGACAAGCTTGTAACAATTCAATCGCTAATTGTGTCCACTCAATAGTTTTTTCATTTGATTGGTAAGGTGTAATAATTGATGCGAGAGCTGGATAGCTATCTTTACCGTTGCATTTACACCAATCTAACGTGCTTTTTATATCAACTTTCGAAAATGGACTTACTTTCTTATCAAGCCTACCTTTTATTGCATTTCTTATCTGAGGTTCTATTTCTTTATTTTTACCTATAAATACTTCAAGGGCTAAAATAGGATGTAATTGAATAATTGTGGACATAAATTCTGGGAAATCATATCTGCCGATAATATGATTCAAGATTTTTGCTTTAATAGCTTTTAGAACAGTTAAAGCATACTCTTCATTTGTACCGGCAGAAAAGCAGACATTGGCTATTTGGGTTAAGCTATGATCGCTGCCACCGGAAGACTCTCTTTCTTCTGAATAATCGAATGATGCTAAAAGTGATGCTGATTTCTCTTTTAGCAAGTCTGAAACAACATAGTGTTGGTTTTGCTTTAGTCCATGAAAGCGCATTGATAATATATCGATAGCAACTTTCAGCCCACCACCGTAGTGCCAAATCAAATCCAAAATTTCACATAATATTTCATCCGGTATCGGTTCGTGCCTTCTTCCGGATGCTAGGTCATAATAATCCCTTACTTGGCATGTATGTTGCTGTAGTGCTTGAATAATACGAGTAGTAGACTCTGTATCGATTGGGTAACTTAGTTGAACTCTGATGAAGTGTTGTTTAAGTGTAGGATGAATTAGAAGGCTATCTAAGTGCGTATTCTCATGACTTTGATCACCGATTCTCATCAGCTTTGATCGCTTGATTTATCATTTTGTAGAGCCATTTTTAAATTAACTTAACTGATCATCATCAGTCAATTCATTTAACTGTTTTCGTATCGATTCTCCTTTTAAATTCAACTTAATTGCACCATGAATCAGCCTATCTAAAATAGCATCAGCGTGCGTTGATTCGCCGATCATTTGGTGCCAGTTTTCCTGTGGTAACTGACTAATGATGATGTGTGATTTATAACCATATCTAGCATCGATTAATTCAAGTAAGTCGCTTCGTTGCTGAGCACTGAGTGGCTCTAGCCCCCAATCGTCTAAAATAAGTAAGTCGTATTTAATGAGTTTACCCAATAATTTTCGATAACTGCCATCGGCCTGTGCTAGAAATAGACTTTCAAGTAATTCTTTTAATCGAATATAGAAGACACTTTTTCCTTGTAAACAGTGCTCGTGACCCAATGCACACGCGAGGTAGGTTTTGCCACAGCCTGTGGCGCCTGTAATTAATATATTCTGATGTAAACTCAGCCAGGTGCTTTGGCTGAGGCCGCGTATTTGTGCTTTATCTAGATTACGCTTCGGCGAGTAAATGAGTTGATTTAACTGACCCGGTACGCGGAATTTTGCTTGTCGCACCAGTCGCTCTATTTTTCTTTGGTTACGCGTATCAATTTCATGCGTTAGCAATAAACTGACGCGCTCTATAAAGCTTTGTTCTTGATATAGGTTTGGCTGTTCAAGCTGCTGCTTGAGTGCTTGCTTTATACCCGATAACTTGAGCAATTGAAGTTGCTGATTAATTGTTTCTATCATGTTTACATTCCTTAATGGTAGTAATCTGTGCCACGTATGTTGCTGTGTGTAATTGGCTTTTCTGGCTCTGTTTGGAGTGTGGGTAATGGTTGTTGGTCTAACCCTTTTTGCAGCATTTGCTTAATAGATCTGTGTGTGGTCGTATTCATGCAAATTGCTCGGTAACATGCTCGCTCGAGGCGTTCTTTTGAATACGTTTTAGCTAAACTTAATACCCCTAAACAGGTGCGATAAGCTTGCTCTGGATGACGTTTGCTATTAAGCAATAATTCAACGACTTGATGAGTATAATCACCGATACTCAATGCCCATGAGCGTAAATTTATCGGTGACTGCTCATGCTGTTTTTGATGCGCCTTTGGCATATGATGTGTCTGTGTCGTATGTCCGCCTAAACGGTTTGAGCGAGGATGCTGTGCTATTAAAGTGCCGTCATAATAAAGCTGCACGAGTTGATTGGATATGTGTGCGCGTAATTGTTTTTTAACCCACAGATAAGGCACGCTGTAGTAATGTTTTTCTATTTCAACATGGTAATCAATATGCACACGTACTGTTTTGATTTGTGTATATTGATAGGGCTTTTCAGGCAATGGCTTTAATGCGTTTTTATCCACCATATCAAATAGCTGTTTGCGTGATTGTTGATATTGCTTCATCACCTTATTGTTCATCATATCCAGTAGCTTTGCTATTTCATGATTGAGTTGCGCTAAGCTGTGGAAGGTTTGGTTACGTAAGCGTGCCATGATCCAACGCTCAACAATTTGTACGCCGACTTCAGCCTTCGATTTATCTTTGGGTTTATAAGGTCTAGCCGGAATGACAGCAACGTTAAAGTACTCGGCTAACTGGTGGTACGTCGGATTTAAATCAGGCTCGTAGCGACAGGTTTTACTGACAGCACTTCTGAGATTATCGGGAATAACAACGTCAGGAACGCCGCCTAAAAATTCAAAGCAACGCGCATGACTCATTACCCAATCTTCAAGTTGCTGACTATACGTTGCTTCAGCATAGGTATAATTTGATGCACCTAGTACAGCAACGAATATCTGAGCAGTGCGCTTTTCTTGTGTCGTCGGACAAGTAATGGTAATTGTGGGGCCACAATAATCCACAAACAGCTTTTCACCCCCTTTATGCTGCTGACGCATTGAGAGTCGCTGGGTACCTAACCATTGTTTATAAGCTCGGCAGAAGTGACTGTAGCTGTAATAAGGCTCACCCACTTTTTCAAGTAACTCATCAAATACGAGCTGTAATGTTAGGTGTTTATGTTGTTTTAAGTCTTTATTGATATTTAACCAGTCAGGCGTTGGGTGTCTTTTTTTACGCGTTGAGAAGCGCTTGAGTTTGGTGTTGAAAAATGTATTTTGCTGTTTATCCTCTGGTATTGGCCATTGATTTAAGCCTAACTCATTGGCCTTTTTAAGGTAATTAGCCACAGTACCAGGTGAAATATTTAAACTTCTGGCAATCTCTCGATGGGATAATTGTGCTGAGTACTTCAGCCGTAAAATGGAATGTAATTTACTCATAGATATAGGTCTTGTTGTCATTGTTGTTATCCTCATCAAACGATTCAGATAACGGTTTAACACACCTACAAAAATGATAAAACGTGAACTCGGTTACGAGTGGTATTAAGCTTTGATCGGCAAAATCATTAAGAGCATAAATGTGATCATTTACAAGTGATTTTAGTGATCAAAGCTTAATGAGAATAAGCGATCAAAGTTAATGCAATTGGGTGATCAAAGCTGGAGAGAATATGCAATCTAAGAAATGGTTAGTAAGTTCGATATTATTTTTTGAAAGGTAATATATTTGACCACGTAAAAAATCAAGATTTCTTTCTTTTTCTGGAAGGTTCTCTAGTGCACCTACTACTCTAGTTAATGCTTTAGAGTTATTTTTTATTCCTTCAGCGTACCCTTTGCCGAATGCAAATAAATTAGAACTTATTTCTGGGTATGATATTAGTTTGAAAAGAATATCTTCAAGCTCTTTTGGCGGTCTATTTGCTAATTGAATACCTAATTTAAAAGAGTATTCTTGGCCTTTTTTATACCCATGCTCAATTATTTTACCATTATCATCTATCTCTTCTAGGTCATAAAATCTCCACGGCTCAGATAAAACGTACATATCTATATCGTCTAGAAGAGAATTTGGTGATAGTAGCTCAGAAATTGACTTTAACCTTTGAATATCATCTTCATTTAAGGAACTACTGTCAAACCTCAATATTAAGTTGCGGAGTTTTTCAAGTTAGTTGTCGCCTCAAGTTAAATTTTATGCCGCCCGCATTTCTTCTTTTTTCTCAGGGTTTAAATTTACTTCATTTATCATTGACCAGTCTCGTGACTTCCCTGACCAACGGCTTGGGTTATTCAATTTAGCTGCGTCGTTTACCTGCTGACGCTTAGCTAATATTTCTTTATCTAAACCTGAATGACGTTGGTTTGGCGTCACAAATTTTATACCACTGTGTAGGTGCTCATTATTGTACCAATCAACGAACCCACTTACCCATTCTCTTGCTGCGCTTATATCTTCAAATGGCTTTTCTGGGTATTCTGGGCGATACTTTAACGTTTTAAATAACGACTCAGAGTATGGATTGTCATTACTTACTGACGGTCGACTAAATGATGGCACAATCCCTAACTCCTGTAATGTTGCCAGTAATGTCGCGCCTTTCATTGGGCTGCCATTATCTGAGTGTAACGTAACTTGCTCGCGCTTTATTTGCTCCCGACTGCAAATATCCTTCATTAAATCTGCGGCTAATTCACTTAACTGTGAGTCGTAAACTTGCCAGCCAACAACCTTTCGACTAAAAATGTCCATCACTAAATATAAGTATAAAAATTGCCCTTTTACGCTCGTTGGTAAATAGGTGATATCCCAAGTGTAGACTTCATTTGCACGCACTGCTTTCAATACTCTTGGCTTTTTTATCGGCTTAGCTGGCTTTACTTTTTCTCTATGCGTTAATAAGTTATGTGCCTTCATGACACGATAAAACGAACTTTCAGACGCTATCCATATGCCCTTATCAAGCAGCTTAGGGACTATTTTACTGGCCGGTAAATGCCCATATTCGGCTGAATTAGCCGTATTAATAATGCGCTGCCGCTCTAACTCTGTGAGACGGTTAGGCGGCTGTTTTTTCGTACTCGTCCGTTTGTCAGTCATATCGTCTGCTTCAATCCACCGCTGAACGGTTCTTAGTGTCAGTCCAAGTAACTCACATGCCTTTTCTTTCCTTGCCCCTGAAGCCTGTGCGTTTGTGATAAGCGTTATTAATTCATGTCGCTCAGTCGCTGTTGTTAATCGTCCTCGTTGAAACCCCAAAGTGCATCCGCTTTTTTTTTGAGTACAAGTAGAGCGGCAGTTTCAGCTAAGGCCTTATCTTTGCGATTCAGTTCTTTTTGCAGTTGCTTTATTTCTTGCTTAAGCTGTTTACTGTCTGACTTTACTGTTTTATTTGAAGGTGGTGTTACTAAGTCTTTCTTCCATTGCTGAATATGATGCGGATAAAGCCCTATATTACGGCAGTATTCATTTATGGCGGCTTCATCTAAACTTCCACACTCAATTACTGCGTTGAGTCTTTCTTCTAAACTCCAGTCTTGTGGTCGTTTTTCTGCTGTCATTTGGCTACCCGTCTGGTGTATTTCAAGTTGATGCTTTTTTGCCAGTGCTATCCAACGTTGTAACGTTGAATAACCGACACCTAAGTCATCTGCAATATCTTCTAAGCGAACATCATCACATTGAGATAATGCTTTTTCAACAGCTTGAACTTTAAACTCTTGTGTAAATTGACGTTTCATTTTATTTGCCTCTGCTAAATGTTAGAGGCGACAACTATCCTGACACAGGGGGGTTGATTGCTTGAAAGCCATCGCTCCACATTCCTGATTTGCTTATTTCTACACATATCTTTTCAATTACATCTCTAAGGCAACTTACTCGCCATAAGCTTCGTAGATTTTTACTGAGTATTTTCTTTGCGGATGACGAAACTTGAGAATCACTGGCTATTAACTCAGCGGTATATTCGATGAATAGTTTATACCAGTCTTCAACATCTTGGTTGGTCTTTGGTCTGTAACCAAAGTCTCTTGGGTTTGCACCAAAATCAAAGTTATGGTGTGAGGAAAAGTGCCAAGCTTCTAGAGATGAATCTAAAAGCTCAAAAGCTAGCTCAATGCTATTCTCAGTGTCGCTAGCAATTAAATTATTTATAACATTTAATCGCTGCTCTTTGGTTGCATGAGTACCAGATAAATATAGTTGGAACAGTGATTTTAAAATATTTCTGATAGAGTTGTAATTCTCAGTTTTATCTTCAGATAGCGTGAATTGGCATAACAATTTAGCGCATGTGTCAAAATATTGTTCCTCATATGCAATAGATCTAATAAGCCTTGTATGGATAATACATCCATCTTAATTACTATTTAAACCCCTTTCGGGTAATGTGAGACCCAGGCTTAAGCAGCAACTTAAGCTTTCCTTGTCGTAGTTCGATTGAGCAAAGGCTCCTCTGTTGAGAGACCGATAACAAGAACGAACGCGACAAAGGACTCCAAGCACCACACTCGAATAGTCTACTGGGTCTCGAACCCGCATTATGCAAGTAAGAGTTAGCTTATTATGAATACAAAAACAAAGCAAAACATAAACGTAGGTGTTGATACCGGAAAGTACCAACTCGATATTTATATCCGTCCATTGGACATTTACTTCACTGTTCCAAATGATGATAAAGGCATTAAAGAAGCCGTCAAAACGATTAAGAAATACAAGCCTGAGCGCATCGTAATTGAAGCCACTGGTAGGCTTGAAATGCCCTTTATTTTGGCTTGCGCTAATGCCAATTTACCTTTCACAATCGCTAACCCTATTCATGTTAAACGGTTTGCGGGAGCAATAGGTCAACGAGCCAAAACCGATAAGCTTGATGCGCAATTAATTGCGCATTATAGTGAAGCGATTAAACCTAAATTATCACAGCTTAAGCCAGATACCATGCAGGTAATGAGTGATTTAGTGACTCGACGTAACCAGTTGCTTACGATGCAAACAATGGAGAAAAATCGCTTACAAATAATGCCCAAAGCATTGGCGATGACAATCAAACCAGTACTAACTTTATTTAATAATCAGATAAAAAAGATTGAAGAAAAAATCGTTAAACTCATTGAAAGCTGCCCTGAGTACCAGGCTAAAAATATGATATTACAGAGTATGACTGGTATTGGAAAAATAGCTGCTGCATCAATCATCAGTAACCTACCTGAGCTGGGTTACATCAGCAGCAAACAAGCAAGTAGCCTGATTGGTGTTGCCCCAATGAACCGAGAAAGTGGTCGATATAAAGGCCATCGAAAAATTCAGGGTGGTCGACCTCAAGTGAGAACGGTTTTATACATGGCGATGATGTCAGCGATGCAATCAAACCCAGTTTTCAAAGTAACATATCAACGTTTATTAGCAGCAGGGAAACCCAAAAAAGTAGCCATCATCGCCTGTATTAGAAAGATGATTGTGATATTAAATTCGATGCTAAGAGACGGTGTAATGTGGGAAGCGCCAAAAGTTAATAATTAACTATTGACGCCATAGTCTCTTGTTAGTTGTTTGCATGTAAATTTGTTGAGTATGATTTTTATTCGCCGGACTCATCATCGTCTTGCTTGCTATTTATAGATAAGCCAATTGCAACTCCGATAGCTATGCCAACACCCATGCCCAAGGCCAAGTTATTCATTGCAACTCCTATTCCTGAACCTATGGCTACACCAATAGCAATTCCGAAACCCACGGGGCTTTTAATGTTGTTACCTTTATTCCATTTATTCACTTGTTATCTCCAATACAACTAGACATAATGACTCCCACACGGTGTTAGCCTCCGCTTTTCGTGGGTTAGCTTAATTCAAAGCCAGAGCCATAATTAGTTTGTCAATTAACTAAACAGCAGAGGCTAACATGAATAAACATAGCATACTTTTTATCGGTCTTGATACACATAAAGAATTCAATGAAGTTGCCTATATTGAAGAACATAGAGGTGCGCAACCTGTTCATCTTGGCCGAGTTTCGTCTTCCAAAATGGCCGTTCAAAAGCTTGTTCGCCAGTTCGAATCGAAATACCCTGGCGCAACACTTCATTTTGTTTATGAAGCTGGCCCATGTGGTTATTGGATTTACCGATTAATTACCAGCCTTGGCCATTGCTGTTATGTGGTTGCACCTTCTCTTATTCCTAAAAAACCTGGTGAGAAAATTAAAACCGATAAACGTGATGCCCTTAAGCTTGCTAAATTACTTAAGTCTGAAGATTTAACACCTATCTATGTTCCTGAGCCTGAAGATGAAGCTGTACGTGATTTATCTCGTGCACGCGAAGTAGCCATGAAGGATTTAAAAGATGCCAAATATCAATTAAAGGCGCTGCTGCTTCGCAATAATATTAATTACAAAGGCACTGCGAATTGGTCACAAAAACATTTACGTTGGCTCACTGAGCTTGTGTTGCCACACCCCGCTCAGCACATCGTCTTACAAGAATTTTTACACACAATTACCGAACGAATAAGCCGACTTGAGCGGCTAGATAATGAACTAACACACCACGTTCACCAGTGGCGTTATTATCCTGTAGTAAAAGCAATACAAGCTATGCGTGGTGTCCGTTTGTTGGTCGCCACTGGCGTTGTTGCTGAGCTTGGCGATTTATCGCGTTTCGACCATCCCCGCAAATTAATGAGTTATCTCGGTCTTGTACCCAGTGAACACTCGAGTGGTGGCAAACGCCATATTGGCGCCATCACAAAATGCGGGAACGGCCGAGCAAGGCGCCTTCTTGTGGAAGGTGCACATACTTATCGCTATGCAGCAAATATATCCACAGATATGCAAAAACGACAAGAAGGTTTACCAAAGGACATTATTGATATTGCGTGGAAAGCACAGATTAGGCTCTGCAAACGCTATAAAAAAATGATAGCCAAAGGGAAACACTACAATCTGGTTGTTACCGCCATTGCCCGAGAAATGATTGCGTACATATGGGCTATTGCAAGAGAAGTGGTGCTTACGCCAGTGAATAAAAAACTTAGATTGGCAAGAGTACCCGCATGATAAAAGAATTAGAGTTAATGCATGGGATCAAGCATCGGGTGTGGCACAACCACCGACGGCGTTAGGATGGCAATGCAGCTAACGCTGCATTGAACCACGAACATAGACTGAAGACAGGTGCCACGACGAAATAAGTAAGGTCTGCTCTGTTACTAGAAATAGTAATAACCAACGAATATCAGCAAGATAACCGACGACATTACTTGCTTCATCCTATGTATTAACTCGCTCTAATTCGAGCTAAAATAATTATGGCTTAAAAGTTAGGCAAGGATCAGTGCGTTTAACTTGACAATGGGAGTCATACCAACGCTCCGTTAACGGGCGAGCGCTTTTTGCGAGTCCGTGCCAGCGTTGTTTGCTGGCGTTTTCGTTAAACGGCTTGTTATAAGCCATTTACTCAAAATTGTCGAAATCAAATTTAAAAGTTACTTCAAAGCAACGTTCTTCGTGCTTTGAGGCATTGAATTTCCATTTAGTTAAGGCTCTAAGCGCTTGCCTATCAAAAATTCTTCTCGGTTGAGAACGAGTTATTTGACGCTCAATAACCTCACCTTCACCATTAACGGTAATTTTGATATCTACGTAACCGATACCTAAAATCCGTTCAGAATGAATTGGCCATTGAGGATTCACAGTTTCGATTAACGCAAATTTTTCACCAATACATGAATCTACTTCATATGTATCGGTATTAACAAATGATACTAATGCTGAGATTAAAACTAATTCGATCATCATGGCTTATAACAATTTAATCAAAGGACACTTTCCCCATATTTGCGTAAAAAGGTCCTTATTTCATGAGTTTTTACTGTTAGCAAATAGTGTAACTTATTGCCAGCTATAAATATTATGCTTAATGTAGGTTATTTAAGCATGTAGAAAAAAGGAAAGTTTCCTCTTATTATTCCCAAACTAGCGCTCACCTTGGTAAAGGTTGCTTTGCATTGTGAATTCATCGTTGCCTTTTAGGCCAACCCTCGGGTTTTTATCTTATTTTTAAGCTCTGATTTTGTCGCATTTATAGTGTTTTTCTAGCTTGCTCAATACATTCAAACTTTTTACTTGAAACGCTTTTTATGTTTTTTTCACCACCGCATTCAATGGCAGCCATTTTTTTGTGGTTATATGCATTGTAGGTTTGTGCTAAAGCACCTGCTGACAATGCAACCGCTGCAATAACGACTAATTTTTTTATCGTTTTATTCATATTTAATCCTTTATGCTGCTCTACTTAATTGAGACTTTTGCTATTAAGGCACTCAGCTTTTTATGAAATATTTAATGAGTAGTAAATAAGTTAGCAGCCATTAAGCTGGCTTAAAACCCTAAATTTGTAACAGTGTATGTTTGCTAAACTATTTTTGATTATTAGCGCTTAGCGAGCTTTTATTTGTTAAGCATAAAAAAGCCTAAAAGCGGCAGTTCGCTTTTAGGCTTAATATTTATTGCTGCTATTTTATTCAATAACAGGTATGTTGCATTTATTATGCGTTGGCAATCATAATGCTCTTAATATTCACAAATTCGCGCATACCAAAGCCACCATGCTCTCGGCCGTAGCCACTTTCTTTAACACCACCAAACGGTAGGTTAGGCTGTGCAAGGCCGTAACCGTTAATGTTGATCATACCGGTGTCAAAGTGCTTTTTAGCCAGTTCGATGGCTTTTTTCTCATCCTTTGAAAAAATACCACCGCCTAAACCATAGCGAGAGTCGTTGGCAATGCGCATAGCATCGTCGTTGTCTTTTGCTTTAATTAGCGAAGCAACGGGGCCAAATAATTCGTCGTCGTATGCGGGCATACCCGGCGATAAGTTATCGAGAATTGTAGGCGGGTAGTAGTAACCCGTTTGCGATGGAATTTCACCACCCGTTACAATATTTGCACCTGCTTTAACCGATTGCATGACTTGGTCATGAATACCGTCGCGTAAATCTTCACGTGCCATTGGGCCAAGGTCTGTGTCATCAGCCATGGGGTCACCCATTTTAAGGGCTTCAAATTGTTCTTTAATTTGTGCTTTAAAGTCATCGTAAAGTGACTCAACTACAACAAAACGTTTTGCTGATACACAGGTTTCACCGTTGTTGATCATACGTCCTGTTACACAGGTTTTAACGGCAAGTTCTAAATCGGCATCATCCAGTACTAAGTAAGCATCGTTACTGCCAAGCTCCAGTACTGTTTTTTTAACGTGTTTACCGGCTTCTTCGGCTACTTTTTTACCCGTACCATCACTGCCTGTAAAGGTTACACCGCTAATTGCTTTGTGGGCAATTAGGCTGCTTGCTGTTTTACCATCAATAAGTAAATTGCTAAAGCAATGCTCCGGGAAACCGGCTTGTTTAAATAGGGCTTCGATTTTTTCAGCCATGCCAAAAACGTTACCTGCGTGCTTAAGCACGGTCGTGTTACCGGCCATAATGTTAGCTACGCTGTAGCGAATAACTTGATAAAGCGGGAAGTTCCAAGGTTGAATGCCTAATAAAACGCCCGTAGGTTGGTAACTAATAATGGCGCGGCCACCGTCCATGTCTCGTTCTTCGTCCGCTAAAACTTGTGGGCCGTTTTCAGCTGTATAACGACAAATTCCGGCACATAGTTCAACTTCTTGAAAGCCTTGCTCGTAAACTTTACCCATTTCTTCGGTCATTAATTTAGCAATGGCTTCTTTTTGTTCTTCAAAAAGTGTTGCGAGGGCATTTAAATGTTTTGCGCGTTCGCTAAATGACGTTAAACGCCACTTTAAATATGTTTCGTGAGATTTTTCGATTACTTGCTCAGCCTCATGTTGAGAAAGTAGCGTGTAGGTATCGATGGTTTGCTCAGTTGCCGGATTAATCGTTTTAACTGTATTGCTCATTCCTATCTCCTTACAATTTATGTAAGCAGATAGGTGCAAATCAAAGGCCAATATAATCGCAGGAATGGTTTTGTTTTAACTTGTTGATTGTTATTGGCTATTTTATTTTTAAAGTCTTGTTTTACTTTTTTAATTTATAATTTTGTAAATTAGATAAAGTAAAAAGTACTGGTCAGTGCAAAATTTACAAACTGATTAATAAATTATACTTGGCTTTAAAATAGCGTTTGTGCAATTTGTTTGAGCAGGTAGGTTTCTCGTAAAATAGAAAGGCCTTGTTTTTCACTATTGGCTAATGTGCGTTCGTTATGTGCAATTGCATCGTTTATATCAACCCACTTTGCGGTCATGCCATTTTGCTGTTCGTAGTGCTCTAATTTTGCTTTGCCAAATTCATCGGCAATATTACACACGTAGCAATACGATTTGATATGAATAATATCAAAGTCGTTTTTATACCAAGGGCGATACTCTTCGTAGAGACCAAAATCTTTAACCACAGTAATATTTTTAGCGCCGGTTTCTTCGCTCAACTCGCGAATTAAGCCTTGTTCAATGCTTTCGCCCTCATCTACACCACCGCCAGGTAGGCTATAATCTTCATAACGATTTGTGTACATAAGTAATATTTTATTGTTTTTTATTACAATGGCACGAGCGGTAATACGTGTGAAATGAGTGCCTTGGTTTATATTAATACCAGAGTGGATTAAGGTTTTTAATTGCTGCATTTCATCTCCTTTTATTAACATACGAGTATATCAGCTGTATAAGTGTTACTTGCAAATAAAAATTGTTTTTATTGTGATCGTTATGCTTTCAGCTTACGTAAATAGAGGGTTGATATAATAGGACAATAAATCATTTAAGTTATTTTAAAAGATTAGCTCAATACGCACCTTTAAATTAGTTCTTAGGGTGCGTAGAATAAAAAAAAAGAACAGGGATTTATCATGTTAAACATACTTTTAGTAGATGATGACGTTGAATTTAGTGACGTTGTTTGCCACATAGTCGAATTCCTCGGCCACAATATAAGCACCGCAACCAGTTTAAAAGAAGCACACCAATGGTTTGAAAATAATACCTTTGATCATGTGTTACTTGATTTCATGTTACCTGATGGAAGCGGACTTCATTTGCTTGACCATTTAAAAATAATTGGCCAATCTCCAAAAATTACACTCATATCGGGCCACCCTTCAGTGAAGGGAATATTGGCTGATATGTGTGAGCCTAATATTGGGCACCTTCTAAAACCCCTTCAACGCGAAGATTTAGAGCTTGTTTTAAATGGCCCTAAAAAAGTAGCCGTTAAAAAGGCAAAAACCAGTGGTATTACGCGTCATTTTGGCAGCTTAATTGGCGAGTCAGAGCCAATGCACAAACTTTACAATATGATTGAGCGAGTAGCCAAAACAAATGCCAATGTCATGTTAATGGGCGAAAGTGGCGCAGGTAAAGAAGTTGTGGCTCAGGCAATACACAATGCCAGCCAGTGCGAAGGCCCATTAGTGGCTAGTAACTGTGGTGCACTTTCGAAAGAGCTGATTGGCAGTGAATTATTTGGCCATGAAAAAGGCGCATTTACAGGTGCAATTGCGCGCAAAGAAGGGGTGTTTGAGCAATCAAACGACGGTACTTTGTTTTTAGATGAAGTAACCGAAATGCCAATTGATATGCAGCCTAATTTATTACGTGTTCTTGAGACTAAAAAAGTAACGCGTGTAGGGGGCAATAAAGAAATTCCAACCAATTGTCGAGTAATCTCTGCAACTAACCGAACGTTAGAAGACTTGGCTCAAAACAACGTTATTCGTGAAGATATTTACTTTAGACTCGCAGTGTTTCCTATTGATATTCCGCCTTTAAGAGATCGAAAAGACGATATTCCACTGTTAGCAAAAGCATTTTTAGATCAGCTAAACGATGAGAATGGCACCGCATTTAGTTGGACTGCTGCACAGCTTAAAGAGCTGCAAAGTTATGAGTGGCCGGGCAATGTGCGTGAAATTCGCCATGCTATTCACCGTGCCTTTATCATGAGTGACCCTAAATCAGGCGAAGTGACACTGCCAGATAATCTAGAGTCGCCATTTTCACGTGTAAATAATCAAAGTGCTGATAACGCAGTGTCGGCTGGACAAACCATAGAAGAAGTTGAAAAAGAGCTCATTCATGCAACGCTCGACAAGGTACAAGGGAATAAAACACTTGCCGCACAAATGCTAGGAATTAGCACTAAAACACTTTATAACCGCCTTAATGCTTACGGTGGTATTGGCGAGTATAAATAAGTTGAGAGGTAACATGACACAGAACAATCAACCGGAGCCGCTTAATAAATTAGTTCATGACGCAAGAGCCCCTTTAAATCGTATTTCAATGAATGCTGAGCTAATTAAGTTAGTACTTGAAAACGATATGCCAAAAGAAAAGGCACTCGAGGCACTAAATAAAATTATTAGCAATTGCCAACAATGCAGTGAAAGCTTACAAAAAATTGTTGATTCACAATGATGAAAGCGTGTTTTATGCGCAAACAGGAAAGTAAATAAGCATGCAAAAACAACAAGGTAAAGCGAATGTTACGTGGGCGGCTTTTATAGTTGTGTTGTTATCTATTATTGTGGGCAATGCATTTTTGGCATTAAATACAATTCAAGGGTTAACCCAAACACAAAAAAGCTTAGACAACACTAGCATGCTAAGTTCGGCAATAGAGCAATTGCATTTATCTATTGTACAGGCTGAGTCTGGGCAGCGTGGCTATTTATTAACGGAAGAAGATGATTACCTTACACCTTACTTCGATGCAATTGGCCAGTTAGAAGCACAAATAGATCATGTTAAATCACTGCATTCGGAAATTGATGGCCAATCAGAGCGGATAGCACAGCTACTTGTTTTAGTACAAAGTAAAATTAAAGAGCTTAAAAAAACAGTTAACTTAGCGCTTGATGATAAAGAGCGCCGTGCTTTAGCTATTTTAAATACCCACAACGGCCGAGAGCTTTACAAGCAAATTCGTGAACGTGTAAATGATATACAAGATCGCGAACTACTGTTTAAAGTGAGCCATTTTTCAAAGCTTGCTCAAATCAAAAACGAGGCCAAAATTACGTTTGCGATTACCGCGATTACTAGTGCAATACTGATTATAGGCATGTTTGTAATGACACGCTTAAACCTCAGAAATGCCGCTCAATATCGATTTGATCTTGAGAAACAAAACGAAACATTGGCTAGTAAAGTATCTGAACGCACGCAAGAGCTAACCTTGTATTCAGACGAGTTAAGCAGAAGTAACCGGGAGTTGGAAGAGTTTGCTTTTGTGGCAAGCCATGATTTGCAGGAACCTCTTCGAAAAATTCAAGCATTTAGTGACCGGTTAGAAACCATGTTCAAAGATGATTTAGGCGAAAAAGGCTTGGATTATATTGGCCGTATGAAAAACGCCGCACAGCGAATGTCGAACTTAATTAACGACTTGTTAGAGTTTTCGCGTGTTACTACGCGTGGTAAAGACTTTGATGATACTAACTTAAATGAAGTAGTTGACGATATTCTTAGCGACTTAGAGATTGCAATAAAAGAGTCAGATGCACAAATTGAAGTGGCAGAGTTGCCTGTTATTCAAGCAGATAAAAGCCAAATGCAGCAACTTTTTTTAAACTTACTCTCGAATGCGGTTAAGTTTAGACGCCAAGATGTGAGTCCGCATATAAAAATTAGTTACGAACATGAGGCTATTTTTAATGAAGATCACAATGCAGAATTAAGCTTTCAAGTAATTACCATAAAGGATAATGGCATAGGGTTCTCTCAAGACTATGCTGATAAAATATTTGTACCGTTTCAGCGTTTGCATGGTCGCTCACAATATAAAGGGACAGGTATTGGTCTTTCTGTGTGCAGACGGATTGTAGAGCGCCATGGCGGTACTATTACAGCTCAAAGTAAAGACGGTGAAGGTGCAACCTTCATTATAAAACTACCAGTGGAAGCTGCGCTTTTCACCTTGCAAGGAGAGGCTTAAATGCCCTACACAAAAGTTAAACCAATTACTATTTTAATGGCTGACGACGACGAAGATGATCGTTTATTAACGCAAGATGCACTTGCTGAAAGCCGAGTACTTAACGAGCTGCACTTTGTAGAAGATGGTGTTGAGTTACTTGAGTATTTGGAGCGCAAAGGAAAGTTTGCTGATAAAGAAGTATCGCCGCGTCCTGGGCTAATTTTACTTGATTTGAACATGCCAAGAATGGATGGCCGCGAGGCGTTAGAGGCGATTAAAGCAAACCCAAATTTAAAAGGGATTCCAGTTGTTATTTTAACCACATCGAAACAAGAAGAAGATATGGTTAAAGGGTATAACTTAGGTGCAGCTTCATACATTACTAAGCCTGTAACTTTTGATGGCTTAGTTGATTTGATGAAAACCCTTGGGAAATATTGGGTTGAGTTTGTAGAGTTGCCAAGTACGTTTAACGATTAATGGAGATTGTATGTTAGATAAAGTGACTCAGTTGCTACTTGTAGAAGACGATGAAGATGATTACATACTCACCTGCGACTATTTGGAGCAATTAGACTCACATACGTTTAACGTTCAATGGGTAAGCTCTCCAGAGCAAGCAATAGAAACGCTAAGTAAAAACGAGCACGATATTTGTTTGCTTGATTACCGCCTTGGGGCATCTAATGGGCTCGATGTTTTAAAAGAAGCGATAGCTAATGGCTTTAGCGGGCCTATTATTATGCTTACGGGGCAATCGGATGATGAACTAGATTCTGCGGCACTTGACGCTGGAGCTGTTGATTACTTGATTAAAGGAGAAATGAGCTCAAGCCGTTTTGCCCGTGCAATTCGTTACGCCCTTGCCCGAAAAGATGTTGAGGGTGAGCGCGTAGAACGTTTAAAAGCGGAAGCTGAAAACCGCTCAAAAGACCGTTTTTTAGCGCATTTAAGCCACGAGTTACGTACACCGCTTTCATCAATTTTAGGTTACACAGAATTGTTAATGCAAAGCGACTTTAGTCAACAAGCCGAAAACGAGTTAGGGGTTATTTACAGAAATGGTAAACACTTACTTAGCCTGCTTAATGACGTATTAGACTTATCAAAAATAGCCGCAGATAAACTAGAGCTCACACCCAGTGAAGTAAACCTCGATAGCATGCTTGCAGATGTATACACGTTAATGCGTGTATCAGTGCTTGATAAAGGGTTAGCACTTAAGTTTGAATCAGACCAAGCGCTCCCGCTAGTTGCCCGCCTTGATGCGACGCGTGTTCGTCAAATACTAATAAATTTAATTAATAACGCCGTTAAGTTTACAGATAAAGGCGAGATAGTTGTTAAGGCTTGGACGCAGCATGTTGACGGCACAGAGATGCTCTTTTTTAGCATTAAAGATTCAGGCATGGGGATTGCACCCGAAAAGCAACAGCTTATTTTTAAACCATTTGAACAAATAGCCGATGTAGAGTCGCGTTCAGTTGGCGGTGCAGGTTTGGGCTTGGCAATATGTGCCGAGCTATTGTCTCGTATGCAAGGTAATATAAGTTTGCATTCAGAAATAGGCAAAGGGTCGACCTTTACTATTTCGGTATACCCAGGTGACATAAGTGATGTTGAGCGACAAGTGCTCAACTTTAGCAGTGCCCCACAGTTACAAAGTAAATTAACACCCAGTAAAGTCCACGGGCGAGTACTGGTTGTTGATGATTTGCGCGATTTACGAATGCTGGTAGGGCATATGATCAGTAGCTGCGGCGCGCGAGTAGACTACGCAGAGCATGGCCAGCAAGCGCTTGAAAAAGTGCGTATAGCCGACGCCTATAAAGCGCCATACGATATTATTTTTATTGATATTCATATGCCAATAATGGGTGGTAAAGAAGCAACCATTGAGCTTAGAAAAATGGGCTACAAAGGGCCAATAATTGCGCTTACAGCTGCCACAATGAAAGGAATACATGAAGAGCTTGCAGCACTAGGTTTTAATGACGTAATACCAAAACCAGTTGACAGCAGTGCGTTATATCAATGCCTTCAGGATTACTTAGTTTCGCCTGAAAATGCGCCTCAGGCAAAAGATATTCAAGTCAAAGCGCTAAGTGAAAAAAGGCAGCGCTTTTTATTGGTAGAAGATGATGACGATGCTGCACAAATAACCCAGTTGCTTTTAGAAAGCTTAGGAGTAGAGACGGTTATAGCGTCAAGCTGTGCGCAGTGTTTGCAAATACTTAACCACGATCAGCAATTTGATAAAGTATTGTTAGATATGCATTTACCAGATGGCAGCGGAATTGACTTAGGTGAGCAGGTTAACGAGCGATACCCTGAGTTGCGATTAGTTATTGTGAGTGGTGCGGAACCTGATCCAAAAGAGATAAAAGATTTAAATATTGATCGTGTTTTATTAAAACCTATTAATTTAGGCTTATTAGAAACACTTATAAGTTAAAGCGTGAGGTTTAAATTATATGCAGTTTATAACACTAGACTCTGAAAGATTAACGCCTTCAAAAATCGTCTGCGTTGGCAGGAATTATACAGCCCACATTGCAGAGTTAAATAACGAAACTCCCGATGAAATGGTGTTATTTAATAAACCTAACAGCGCAATTACACACACTCTAAGAGCCCAGCATAATGGCGATGTTTTGCACTACGAGACAGAGTTATGCTTTGTAGTAAAAAACAGAAAATTTGTAGGTGTTGGTCTTGGGCTTGATTTAACAAAACGCACCGTACAAAGTAAACTAAAAAATAAAGGATTACCATGGGAGCGCGCAAAGGCGTTTGATGGCTCAGTTGTTTTTAGTGAGTTTGTTGCATTAAGTGGCAGCGTACATGACTTTAAATTTGAATTAAAAATTAACGGCGCCGTTATTCAGCAAGGCGATACTCACTTCATGCTAAGTAAACCCGATGCTATTTTACAAGAAATCAGCGAGTTTATGAGCTTAGACGATGGTGACGTAGTCATGACTGGTACGCCTTCAGGTGTTGGTGAAGTGGCTGAAAACAGTACTTTTTCTGTTGCTCTGTACGCTAATGAACAGTGTTTGATTGAGCATCAGTGGCAGGTAGCTTAAAGTTAATAACCTGCTGTTGATAGTGTTTGTTGAAGTCAGCAAAACTAGGGTTTAAAAAAGCATGCTGACTTTTTATGTACTCAGGTGACTGTAAAATGGTTGTTTTTAATGCATTGTTAATCCTTTTTATTGCTTGAGTTGCAAAGTTATTTTTTGCTTTTACAGCACAGCCCACTGCACCTCGTATAAAGCCATCTTCCTCTTCAGCCAAAGGGATACTGGTTATGTTATTAAACCTTCCTTGTTTATTAAAGTAGTCAGCCATAAATGGGTAATCAATAGAGTAGTCTAAAAAGCCACGGCTTAAGCGCGCAATCACGGCTTGGCTTTCGTTTTCGCTACTCCAGCTAAATGACGAGCTATTATTAAGTTTTGTATTGCTAATAATTGTGTTTATTCTATTTGAAAATTTGCGTGCCGCGGCTTGGCCGTAAATGTAGTTTTGATCGGCTAATAAATTAATTAAATTAATTGGTAAGCCGTGTTTTTTTGTTAATTTTGGGGCTAATTCTGTGGTTGTTAATACGGAGAATGGCGGGTAGACAGTGGTTGGGTTTGATAGTTTGAGTATGTGATTATTTTGTTTTTTATAAATAACACATGGAAAGCATACATTTTTACCTTCATTTAAATATTTATTTATACGCTGCTGTGGCACAACTAGCCGTGTATGCTTTACATCAGTAATTGTGTTAATTAGTTGCTCTGTTAAGTTGTCACAAAGCCCACCTTGTGGCGCTTTATCGCTTTTAGTTATGTGAAAAGGGGGGGTGTAGCTTTGTAGCCAAATTATTTCTTTAATGGGCTCTGCTTGCTTAGTTTTACCAAGTGCTGTGAACGATGAAAATAACAAACTAATTATTAATACGCGTTTTACCATTGCATAAACTTTCTTTAAAAAGTAATACTTTTAGTATAGATAGTAATTAACAATAATAAACAATCATTTTTTATTAGTTAAAAAAAGCAGGTAGTGATTTACCTGCTTTTATACTTTTAAAAAACTAAAGTTAGTAAGGCATAGGATAGTTTTTGAAAATAGTCCCTATGCTCGTTAAGGTTTCTTCATTCAAAGTGATATTAAAAGCGTCTATATCTTCTTTTAACTGCGCCATAGTTGTGGCGCCAATTATAGAAGACGTTACTCCATCTACCTGATTACACCACGCAAGAGCAAGTTGTGCTGGCGTCATATTGTTTGCATGAGCAAGCTCTGCATATAGCTTTGTTGCTTGTTGGGCATTAGGGGTATCTCTAAAAATACCATTACGTTGTGCGAAGCTCCACCGCGAGCCTTTTGGACGAGCACCCTCTAGATATTTACCTGTTAGCAAACCGGCTGCTAAAGGTGACCAAGGCAGGTAAGCAATATCTTCATGTACACATTGCTCAATCAAATAAGGCCAATCTTTAGCATGAGCTAAGCTAAATTCATTTTGAATCGACACCATGCGTGGCAAGTTGTGCTCTTTTGCCAAACTTACAAACTGGCTAATCCCCCAAGGTGTGTCATCAGACAGTCCGCAATGTTTAATTTTGCCCGCTTTAACACAGTCGTTAAGGCCTTCTAAAATATCAAGCATGCCAGCTTGGTGAGCTTGTGTATCTACATCACTAAATTTAAGTATTCCTGGCCACTGCCTTGCAAAGTGGGGTGTTGAACGATTAGGCCAATGTAATTGGTACAAATCAATATAATCGGTTTGCAAGCGCTTAAGGGAATTATCAACCGCCTCTATAACTGCTTGGCGGGTTATATCGCCACCCTCTCGTACCCACGATAGGCCGTTACCCGCTACTTTTGTTGCCAGTACTATGTCGCTTCGTTTTTGTTGATTACGAGAAAGCCAGTCGCCAATAATTTGCTCTGTTTTACCGTAGGTTTCAGGCGAGGGAGGTACGGCATACATTTCAGCTGTATCAATAAAATTTACGCCACGCTCTAATGCATAGGCTATTTGATCGTCTGCGTCGCGTTGAGTGTTTTGAACGCCCCAAGTCATACTGCCTAGACCGACTCTTGAAACGTTAACCCCGCTGCTACCAAGTGGGCTGTATTGCATAGGAATTCCTTATGACTCGTCTTGTGCGTATTTTAGTAAGGCTGATAAAAGTGGTTCTGTAATTGGGGCTTTTGCACCCGTTTTAAAATCAAACATCACTACTTTTGATGTGCCCGTGGTGGTTATCGCACTTTGTGCGTGACTAAATACACTGTAATTCATTACAAATCGGTCGGTTTTAATATCTGAAATAGTGACCCCAACAGTTAGAGTGTCGGGAAAGGTAACGGGGCGCTTATAGCGAATAGTATTTTCACTTATAACAGGGCCAACTCCACCGGGTTTAATGGTGTCGAATAAGTTTAGTTTATTTAAAAAGTCTATTCGGGCTATTTCAAAATAACGCAGGTATACCACGTTGTTAACGTGCTGAAGGGCATCCATGTCGGCCCATGCTACAGTGATGTCGGTATGAATAGGGTGATTATCTTTGAACCTTTGCATGTACTTATAGCTCTTAACTTTAAAGCACTTAGATTATCAATATGAACTAGTGAGCTCAAGGGAATTTATAATTAGGTGGTTTTAAAAACTTTGTAACCAATTGATTTTGGTATACAGTTAAAAAACACACACAGGAGCACACACATGCAAAATATAATTAATTGGTTATTAGCTAGTTTAGTTTTTATAGCGTCGTTTACCTGTTATGCAATGGGTAACGCCTCTGGTGCTATTATTCTTATTTTGGCAGGGTTCTTTTTTGAAGTTTTGCTTTGGCTACGAAGTATGAAAGAGCAAGAAAGCACTAAACGTCTTTTTTAATTGCCACTGAGCTTGATTATAAATAGGGATTACATAATAATGACTGTATAAATAAACAGTCTTTATTGTGGTGATGAAAAAGTTTATACACATAGATATGGACTGCTTTTATGCGGCGGTAGAAATGCGAGACAACCCAAAGCTCGCAAATGTACCGCTTGCTATTGGCGGCAACAGTCGGCGTGGCGTGCTATCTACCGCCAACTATATAGCCAGAGAGTTTGGCGTGCGCTCTGCGATGTCTAATTACCATGCTAAGCAATTATGTCCCGACTTGGTTATTGTGCCCGGACGTATGGCTGTTTATAAAGAAATATCGAGCCAAATACGCGAAGTGTTTAGTCGTTACACCCACCTTGTAGAGCCACTTTCTCTTGACGAAGCCTACCTTGATGTTACTGACAGCCAAGCATGTAAAGGCAGTGCGACACTCATTGCTAAGCAAATAAGAGCTGATATATATAACGCAACAGGGCTAACTGCTTCTGCTGGTGTGGCCCCAGTTAAATTTATTGCCAAGATAGCCAGTGATGAAAATAAGCCAAATGGCCAATTTGTTGTACTGCCTAATGAGGTTGACCCATTTTTAGAACAGCTGCCGCTAGGAAAAATTCCCGGTGTGGGTAAAGTGACACTAGAGAGATTAAATCTTAAAGGGCTTTATACAGGGAAAGATGTGCGTGGAAAAGGGGTGAACTGGATGCAGCAACACGTTGGTAATTTTGGTGTGTCGCTTTATCAAAAATGTGCGGGAGAATACATTGGTAGCGTTTCAACCGAGCGAATACGTAAGTCTTTAAGTGTTGAGCATACCTACGAATACAATAAAACCAGTCTGCAAGAATGCTTGGATCAGATCCCTAGCTTAATAGATGAATTAACGCGTAGGCTTGATAAGCAACAATTACAAAATCGTATTAATAAATTAAGTGTAAAAGTGAAGTTTGCTAATTTTGTGGTGACCTCAGCCGATCAGGCTTATCATCAATTAAATACTGAAATTTTTGTTCAGTTACTTACTAAAGCGTATCAACGTGGTTTGCAGCAACCTGTTAGGTTATTAGGCATTGGCGTCGGTATTAAAAGCCAGCCTGAGCATAATTTACAATTGAGTATTTTGGATTGATGCGTGACGCATTTACAAAGCGTTTTAGATAAATTAAACGCTTATCGCATCTTACTGGTCTTCAATATACAAATCGACGATAATAAAGGTCTATGTTTTTAACAGGATCTGTATTTATGGCATACCCTAAAGCTGTGTTAGCCCAATTAACAAGCGCTAGTCTTGAATGTGCATCACATGACGCACTGATCATCATAAGTGATGACTTTTCTAAATTACCTAATAACTCTCTTCGCGATGCCGTTTTAGCTCAGTCAAAAATTGATGCGCGCATTGGCAAGCAGGTAACCTTACTTGTTATTGAAAATAAGCGTGTAATTTTAGCGCCAACGGGGCCGCTAAATAGAGACTACGACGATGTTCGTCGTTATTTTGATGCCGCTAAACTGGCAATCAATGAAGCCAAGTTATCAGGTAGTGTTAATCCAGCATTGTTTTTACCAAGTTTGTCAGGCGATAGCCGTTATCAGCATGCGTTAGAAGTTTCATTTTTAGGTATGTGCCAAGCACTTTGGCAGCCTTTAGAAGCGCGTGAGTACCACGGCGAAAAGATTGAGCCGATAGCCACTATTGGGCTAATTAATGCCAGTTCACAAACAGTTAAAGCTGTTAATGCTATTGCGGCTGGGCAGTATGCTGCTCGTGATTTATGTGGTACCGAGCCTGAGCGCATGGCGCCACCTCGCTTTGCTGATTACTGTGTTGATTTATTTAAAGGCACAAATATAGCCGTTGATGTAATAGACGATATTACGGCTATTGATAAAAATTACCCTATGTTAAGTACTGTTGCGCGTGCATCTTATGCGGTTGAGCGTCATCATCCACGAGTTGTTAAGCTTGAGTATGTGCCTGAGGGCGAAGTTACCCGTACTCTTATGTTTGTTGGTAAAGGCCTAGTTTACGATACCGGCGGTGCAGATCTAAAAGTGGGTGGTTATATGGCGGGTATGAGCCGTGACAAAGGCGGTGCTGCCTCGGTTGCAGGGTTTATGAAAGCCGTGGCTGACTACCAACCAGAAGGTGTGAAGGTTATTGCTTACCTAGCGGTTGTGCGTAATTCAATTGGGTCTGACTGTTTTGTACCTGATGAGATAATTACAAGCCGTGAAGGTGTGCGCGTGCGTATTGGTAACACGGATGCTGAAGGGCGCTTGGCAATGGGTGATCTACTAAGCGAAATGAAAGATTTAGCTAAAACAGAGGTTAACCCTACATTATTTACTGTTGCAACGCTTACAGGTCATGCCGCACGAGCAATGGGTCCTTATGGTGCCTATGTAGAAAATGGCCCAGCAAGGCTTGCTAAAGTTTCGCGCCAAATTGCTGATTGTGGCGATTTATGGGCTGATGGTGCAGAAGTATCGCGATCGCGCCGTGAAGATTACGACTTTATTAAGCCTCGTACCTTGGCGGATGATGTGCTTTCAAGTAACAACGCAGCTTCTGCAGTAACGGCACGTGGTCACCAATTCCCTATGGCGTTTTTAGCTGTTGTTGGCGGGTTAGACAAGCACGGAACAGACTCTACACAGCCGTTGCCATACGTGCATATGGATATTGCCGGTAGTGGTGTTGAAGGTGGTGATTGGCAACATGGCAAACCAACAGCCGCATCTGTTGCTAGTTTATTTGCCTGTTACTGCTTATAAACAGTTAACTATTTAAATGAAAAAGCCCTGTTCAACAGGGCTTTTTTTTACTTAGTTTAATTTGAATCGATTAACAATAGATGAAAGTTCGGTACTACTTTTTTTGAGCTTGTCACTGGCGCTATTGAGTTGCTTGGTATTATCTAACGATTGCTCAGTTGATTGAGATAAATCGTTTATGCGCAGGTTCACTTCATCTGCAGCTTGAGTTTGCTGCTCTGTTGCACGTGCAATTTGGCTGTTCATTTCAGTGATAACAGATACGAGTCGTTCAATTTCATTGAGTGAGTTATTAGCAGAGGATGCCTGTTCAACGGTTGATACAGAAAGCGTTTGGCTGGCTTTAACTGCGTCTACAGCCGCCCGGGTACCTTCTTGTAGTTTACTGATCATTGATTGAATTTCGTCAGTGCTTTGTCCTGTTCTACTGGCAAGCGTACGTACTTCATCGGCAACGACTGCAAAACCCCGACCATGCTCACCAGCACGTGCGGCTTCAATCGCAGCATTAAGCGCGAGTAGGTTTGTTTGTTCAGAAATACTTCTAATTACATCCAGTACAGAGCCTATGTTCTGACTTTCATTTGCTAAGTCTTCTGTTACACGACTTACTGTCTCGATGTTTGCCGAGAGTGTTTCTATGGCGGTAATTGTTTCTGCGACTACATGTTTACCCGTTAAAGCGTTATGTGCTGCATCATTAGCGGCTTGCTCTGCGGCTTCTGCGTTGCTGCTCACATCATGTATTTGATGGGTCATTTGCTCCATTGCCGCTGCAACTTGTGTCGAGCTGTCGTTTTGTAGCTCTATGAATGATTGGCTAGTTTTTGTTGAGTCATCAACTGTGTGTGCGTGTTCGTTAACATCGTTTGCGCTTTGCGACACATGTACTAACGATTCACGCATTTTTGAAACAAATAAATTAAATGAATGCGATAGCTTCGAAATTTCATCGTTACCTTCTTCATTTAAAGTGCGGGTTAAGTCGCCTTCACCCTGCGAAATATCTTTCATCATGTTGGCGGCAAGTCGTGTTGGTAGTAATACACTACGCCCTATAAAGTAACTAAACACAATAACAGCTATGATCATCACTACGGCGTTTAAAATAATAAGGTTACGTTGAGACGAAAAAGCAGCATCTATGGTATCTAAATATACACCTGAGCCAATTATCCACTGCCATTGGTTAAACCCTTTTACAAAGGCAACTTTATCAACGGGTTGTTCTTCACCGGGTTTTGGCCACTTGTAAGGAATAAAGCCTTCGCCATCTTTTTTAGTAATATTAACCATTTCAACAAACAACGCTTTACCGTCTGGATCTTTATTGTTAGTTAAATCTTTACCTTCAAGGGCGGGTTTTATTGGGTGCATTACCATTTCTGGTTGGTAGTTGTTTATCCAAAAATAATTAGTTTTGTCATAGCGTAAAGCACGAATTGCATTCATTGCTTGCGTTTGTGCCTGCTGCTGTGTGAGTGTGTTGTTTTGTTCAAGTGTGTGAAAGTGTTCAATAATACTATAAGCGGTTTCCACTACATTTTGTGTTTTTAGGTATTGTTCGTATTTAAGGGCTTTATATTGGTTGTTTAAGCTAGAAACACTCAATACAATCAAGCCAAAAATAACAATGCCAACCAACATAGCAAAACGCTGAAAAATACTAAAACGTCGAAGATTAAGCATGTGCGTATCCTTTAATTATTTGCACAAAAAAGTGCACCAAATAAGTTTAGTAAAAATATGGGTTTAATCTAGGGCTAGTTTATATTTCGAGGTTAAATTTAAAGCTGTATTTGGGGCATTTAACTAAGGCTGAGTTTAAGACTCTTTTTAAATAAAAAAGGCTGATTAAAAATCAGCCTTAATAAGTTAGTTACTGTTTGTTATTTAACATCAAAATGACGGTTAAAGAAATTTGTAATAGTTTGGTGTAAATGTGTTTGAACTTGCTTACCGCGCAAGCTATGTTTTGAACCTGGGTAGGTCATCATTTCAAACTGTTTTTCACTGTCTTGTAGTTGTTTAAATAGTTTAGTTGCATGAGTAAACAATACATTGTCGTCTGCCATACCGTGATAAATCATTAGTGGTCCCTTAAGACCATCGGTATATGGAAATACTGCGCTAGCTTCATAACCTTTTGCATTTGTATCAGGGTGACCTAAATAACGCTCTGTGTAATGAGTGTCGTATAATGCCCAATCAGTTACCGGAGCACCTGATACACCGGCAGTAAAGTAGTCACCAGCTTTAAACATGGTCATAAGCGCCATATAGCCACCGTAGCTATGGCCGTAAATACCAATGCGTTTAGCATCTACGTAGTCAAGTGTACGTAAAAATTCAACGCCTTTAATTTGGTCGCTTACTTCAACGTCACCTAGGTTTTTGTATATCGCGTCTTCAAACTTTTTACCACGGTTGTACGAACCACGGTTATCAAGTTGAAAAATTACATAACCTTGCTGCGCCATATATTGAAAGTATAAATTTTTACTGCGCCAGCTGTTTGTAACGCGTTGAGCATGCGGGCCGCCGTATACGTTAACAATGACTGGGTGCTTTTTACCCGCACTCATATTAGTTGGTTTGAATAAGCGGTAATGCATTATTTGTCCATCGTCGGCTTTTAACGTGCCGTACTCAGGTGTTGCTAAATTGCTCAAATAAGGTGTAAGTGGGTGGCTGTTATCTAGCTTGTTTTCTTCAAGCCAAGTAATAAATTCGCCGTTAACTTTACGCAGTGCTGCCGACTTAGGCTTATTAACAGAAGAACTTGTGTCAATAAAGGTTTTATTATCTTTTGCTAGCACTACGTTGTGGTACTGGCCTTCTTCAGTAATTCGTTTAGAGTCACCTTTTTTAAATAAAGGTGCGCTATATAAGTGGCTTTCAAGTGGTGTGTCTTTTCTGCCAGCAAAGTACACAATGCCTTTTTTCTCATCAATGCCTTTTAGGCTATCAACAGCCCAGTCACCCGATGTAATTTGACGAACTAATTGTCCATTTGTGCGGTAAAGATAAAGGTGTTTAAACCCATCACGCTCAGAAGCCCACACAAAGTGTTTTTTGTCTTTTAAAAAAACGAGGTCAAAATGTAGGTTGATCCATGTATCGCTGTTTTCGGTTAGGGCTACTTTTTGCTGTTTAGACTCAGAGTCATAAAAGCGAAGTTCGAGTGTTTGTTGCGAACGGTTTTGCCACTGGTAAGAAAGTGTTTTGCTGTCTTTTAACCATTTAGCGCGTGCAATGTAAATATCTTCGTCTTTACCTAAATCAATCCAATCAACATGTTGGTTGTTTAATTTAACCACACCGAGTTGAATTTTAACGTTGTCGGTACCGGTAAATGGATAACGTTGATTAAATAGCTTTACTTCGTCAGCGTATATTTCGTTGCGAATAGCTTCTTTAACAGGTGACTCATCAACACGTGTATAAGCAATTTTAGTTTCATCGCCCGACCACCAGTAGCCAGTCATGCGGCTCATTTCTTCTTGCGCTACAAATTCGGCCATACCATTTTTAATAACGCCGCCACCGTCTTGGCTTAATTGAATTTCTTTACCTGAATTAAGAGCTAACGCGTATAGGTTTTGTTCGCGTATAAACGATACATAGTTTCCTTTTGGCGAAAAGCGTGCATCGGTTTCAAATGCATCTGTGTTAGTTAGCTTTTTACTTTTAGCTGAGGCTAAGTCGTAGTAGTACAGATCGCCATTAAGCGGAAATAAAAGTGCTTTGCCATCGGTTGACCATGTGTATTCTAGAATACCTTTGCCAAAAATACGTTGGCGTTCGCGGCGTGCTTTTTCTTCGTCTGATAGGTTTTCAGGGCCAGAAAATAATTCGGCTGAATCGACCAATACACGATTAGTGTTATCTTCTAAGTTGTATTCCCACAAATCGTAGCGGTTGTAGTCGTCAGTTTTACCCTGTAGGTAAGTTACACGGCTTCCATCTGGCGAAAATTTAAGTTGAACGGGAGATTTGCCTGAGAGGCTTGGATCATCAAAAATGCGCTCTAGCGATAAAGGTTTTGCTTGAACACTGATAGCGCCCACAATCAGTGGTACAGCGAGTGAGAGGTGTTTTATTTTTTTTAGCACAAGGTTACCTTAGCTCAGTATAAATATTATTTTGAATGGTAAAGCCAAGCGTGTGCAACTGCAACTAAATGCTATAAAGTAGCAATTATTAAAGATTAACAAGGAAAAACACAATGACAGATAGCGACTTTGAACTGGCCGTTGAACTTAAACGAGATTGTATAGAGTTAGCCGATTGGCCACTGTGCAAGGTGCTTTTATTAAACGATAGCCTATACCCGTGGTTTGTATTAGTGCCAAGGCAAGCTGGTTTAAAAGAAATAATCGACTTATCTGAAGACGATCAAGTGGTGTATTTAAAAGAGTCTGCAAAACTAAGTAAGTTACTTATTGAGGTTTTTAACCCAGATAAATTAAACGTCGCGGCTTTGGGGAATATGGTGCCGCAATTACACATTCATCATATTGCACGATTTAAAACTGATAAGGCGTGGCCTGCGCCAATATGGGGTAAGTTTGCGGCGGTCCCTTACACTGAAGAGCAAATAGAAAAAATAAAAACACGTTTTTAAAAGCGAAAACATTTACACAAGTGAGGATTAATATGAAATTACTTAAAACCCTGAGTACTAGCTTATTTATTATTGCGCTATCGGGCGGTTATGTTACAGCTACTGAGCCGCTAAATAATACTGAGGTTGTAAAAAAGGCAGATATTAAGAACTTTGCTGCTCATAGCAACCTTGTGTATTCGGCTGCGCAGCCTAGTAAAGAGCAATTAAAGCAATTGTCTAAAGCAGATGTGAAGCACGTTATAAATTTACGTGGAGCAAATGAACAAGATTGGGATGAAGGCGAGTTTGTTCAGGCGCTTGGCATGGATTATCACGCATTACCTATTTCTGGCGCGCAAGATATTACAGTAGAAAATGCCCGCAACCTAGCCAGTTTACTTAAAAGGCTAAACGGTGAGCCAGTTTTGGTTCATTGTGCAAGTAGTAATCGGGTCGGTGCTTTAATCGCTTTATCAGCCCATGAAGACGGATTAAGCGTTGACGAAGCACTCGAAAAAGGAAGACGTTGGGGGATGAAAAGCCTTGAATCTAAAGTGCGTGATGTTATAAGCAAATAAAAATAAAGGCGTTACAAGGTTAACTGTAACGCCTTTTTAGTTTTAATTAGTTAAGACCAAGTACGTCTTTACCTTGTTTAAAGGTCACATCTACAGGGATGTTTGCTTGGCTTAGTTTTTCTAAATCTTTGGTGAGAGACTCTTTAATATCACCATGGGTTGCAATCAGCTGGTCGACTTTTTGGTAATCGCCGTCACCTTGCAAAGTTAAAATTAGACGAGAAAGCTTCGCCATAGCAATACTCATTTTTTCCATATTAACGCGGTAAAAGCCTTCTTCATTTTTAGAAAATGCGCCTTCTTGTGCAAAAAAGTTAAAGCGAATCATATTTGCTTTACCGTGTGCACTTGACGCGCCAAAGCGTACTGAGCGGAAAATACCGGCCATAAAAGTAATGTAGTAATCTTCAATGGTTCCTTCGCTGATTTCGCCTTTATTTAATAATTGCTCAACCATGTATAAACCTAAAATGTCGGCTTTACCTTCTTCAAGTGCGCTTGCGTGCTCTTGTAATGATTGGCGAACCGTTCCTTTACCCGTAATGGTATTTTTGATACCTAAACCATGCGCTACTTCATGGAACATGGTGTTTGCAAAAAAAGCATCAAAGGTAATGTGCTTTCGTTGTTCAGGCACGATTAACTGCTCTGAAATAGGCACTAAAATTTTATCAAATTTAGCGCGCATAGCATTTTTAAGTTGTAGGCGGCGCGTGCCTTTTTCTAACTGTACCTGTTCATCGTTAGGTAAGTTGATTGCAATGGTTTTGCTGCCTGCATTTGAATGACCTGCATAATAAACAACGTCGTAGGCGTTTAAGTCAGCATCTGAACCAGGTACTTCGTGTTTATATTTGTCATCAACAGGTAAACCTTTTTGAAGTTCAGGCAAAAAGGCTGCAAATTTGGCAAGACGTTCGCTCCACTTTAAATCTTTGATTAATACATAAGATTCATAGGCAGTACGGTAGCCAAATAGTTGATCTTCGTACGTTTCAATTGGTCCAATAACAACATCAATGGGGTTGTTTTTCATGTCCATCCACGCAAAATCAGAAACCTGAAAGTCATCTTTTTGCAGCGCGTCCGCACGAAGATTTAAGTAATTTGCAAATTCTTTATTGTCGGCAAGTTTGCTAGCTTGGCGAAGAAGGTCGGCTGCCTGTGCAAGTTCTGTTGCGTACTCTTTTGAGTAAGGCACACTGTAAAGCTTGCCTTGTTCGTCGCGTTTGATAATTGAGTATAAGCCTGTTTTGTCTTCAACGTCTGCGTTGTTAAGCTCTTCTTTAGTTATATCCGCTGGGTAAAACTGCGCACCTAATGGCTTTTCTTTATAACCTGAAAGGAACGTTTCATCGCCATTTAAACGATCCCACGGGCCGTAGTTTATGTCAGCAAATTTGCGAATTTGTTGATCGGTTAGCTTTGCTAAAAATGTCTCTTTATCTTCACCAAATGCTTGTTTCCAAAATAAGGCATCCATTATTTTTGACGCATCTATAAGGATGACAATCATTGCTTTTTGATTGTCACTCAAGTGTGATAAATCGCTTTGTAAGCTAAAGTCGGTGTATATATTTAAGCGTTGTTCATCAACATTAATAAGCTCAGGCCCCATTACTTTTACGGGTGTTTGCGATGTGGTCTCGGCAGGTGACGAAGGTTTATCTGAACACGCACTCAGAAAAACAACACCAGAGAGTAAAATGGCTTGGCTAATTTTATTTAAGATCATTATTTTGCCTATTTAAAAGTTAATTTAATGATAAGTAGATGCTTGTTGGGAGGCTCGTTGACGGCACGCTACTATATTGTGCCAGCATTAAAGCAAACCTAAACAGTAAATAGCAAGTATTAGGCGGTGTATGGGCAATAGTGTCGTTGAAAATGAGAGACAGAAATAAAGTTATAAAATTTTCTTAACTTTAACGGTAAGTTAGGCAATACTGATTGTAAGTTCATTATTATAAAAATTAACTGTTGTAGCGTGTAGTAATATTACAACTAAAAAGGATGACTGCTTTATGTCTACAGAGAATGCATTATTAACAATATTAGTTGATAGAATAAATAACGATACGCTTGTATTACCTACACTCCCTGAGGTTGCGATTAAAGTTCGCCAAGCTGCAGACGATCCTGAAGTTAATTTGATGCAAATGTCGGAAGTTATTTCACAAGACCCTTCGTTATCTGCTCGTATGATCAAAGTGGCTAATAGTGCAATCATGGGACGTGCGGTTAAGGTATCTACCTTACATCAAGCAGTCACCCGTATTGGATTGCGCCAAATTAAAAATATAGCGACAGCGATGGCAATGGAACAACTATTTGTTTCTAACAACGACCTTATTAAAGGCTATATGGGTAAGGCGTGGCAAAAAACATTAACGGTGGCGAGTCATTCCATTACGCTAATGGAGTTTTACTTACAAAATAATAAACGTACCTCGTTAAATCGCGACTCAATTACCTTAGCTGCCTTAGTTTATAATATTGGTGTGCTGCCTATCTTAACTGAGGCTGAGCGTCACCCTGAAGTGTTTGCAAATCCTAGCTTTTTAGCACATGCCATTCAAAAACTAAGTGGTAAAATTGGCTCATCAATCATGGATGCGTGGGAATTTCCTGCAGAGTTCTCCGATGTAGCACTAAGTTGGGCAGATCCAAGCTATAAACCAGAGCAAATAAGTTATGTAGATTTTATTCGAATTGGGGCTATTTTAGAGGGCACTTTGCAGGTATCTGATAAATCAGCTGCTTTACAAACGTATATAGATAAAGGTGTTATTTCATCTATGCAGTTGTTCTCAAGCGATGAATACAATGAAATGCTTGCAGATGTAAAAGACATGTTTAGCTAATTAAGCCTTAAATTTAGCGCAATAAAAAAGCACGATTTAATCGTGCTTTTTTATTGCCATTAAACTTTCGGTTATGGATTGGCTAAATCATCTGCATCGCCTAAACCTTGGGTTAGCTCTTCTAACAATTGTTTAATTTCTTCTGATGCTAAAATGAAGTCAGCATCAAGTTTTACTGCCATATCTTCTTTAGGTATGTCAGCGTTTTCTTCTTTCAGTGTATCTGAATAACTTAGACGTTTAATTGAGCCATCATTTTGAAGCATGAATTTAACACGTTCTTGCCAATCGAGGGCAAGCTTGGTAACGCGTTTACCACTTTCAAGATGTGATTTAACTTCATCACATGACAAGTCATGGCCTTTTAATTTAACTTGCGCGCCACTGTCATCAGCTTCTTCAAGCTCAGCGTCAGAACCAATTGCAAAGCCTTCAGGTGTGCTGAAGTTAGTTAGCCAATCAGTTAAAAATACATCAAGGTCATAATTTGCAAATGCAGGCACAACTGGAAGCGTACCTAACGATTTACGTAACAGTGCTAACAGCTCTTCAGCTTTATTAAAGCTTGCACTATTAACCACAACCCAACCGTTTTCTTGGTCAATAAATGCAAATTGTAAGCTCGACTTTTTAAATGCTTGCGGAAGTAGGGTGTGAAGAATATTTTCTTTAAGTTCGTCTTTTTCTTTCTTTTTAACAGGGCGGTTTTCTTCAGCTTCGATTTGGTCAACTTTTTCGGCAACTAATTCGTTGATGACTGATGCCGGTAATACTTTTTCTTCGCGTTTAGCACACACTAAAATACTTTTTTGAGAGAAGTGAGAAAGTGCTTCGCTATGCTTTCCAAATGCTTTCGTCCAGCCAAACGTAGAGAGCTCTTGACCTGTGCAAGGACGAAATAGATCTTGTTCTAATGCTTTATCAAAGTCTTCTTGTGTGTACGAAACATCTTGTTTAAAGCGGTAACAAATAAGGTTACTAAACCACATAGGGGAGATAATCCATCTGAAAAATTTGCTCAATCATAGCAATAAAAGTCGCTCCTCGAAATGACTGATTAACGACTATTTGAATTAGCTTTGATTGAATATAGACAGAGGCTTAGCCATGTTTTTAGGAAATTGTATAAAATAGTGCAATCCTTGGCCAGGTTCGCTTGTCGCTTCAATTGAGCCGCTTAATGTCTGTTTAACTAAATTAAACATTATGTGAGTGCCCAAACCACTACCACCTTCATCTCGTTTTGTGGTGAAAAACGGATTGAATAATTTTTCAAGCTGCTCAGCGGTGACTCCGTTGCCGTTGTCTTTGTAGTTAATGGTTAGGTTGGTTTCGTCACTTGTGATGTTAATGTCCATAACACCATTGTCTTTACCTTCAAAACCATGAATAAGCGAATTAACGATGAGATTAGTAAATATTTGGCTTATGGCGCCGGCTGGCAAATTTAATACTAGGTCATCAGGGCATTGTAGATTAATAGTGTGCGATGTTTTTTTCAATTTAGGGTGAAGCGATCGAATTACTTCATTTACATAATCTTTAAAGTTTATGGTACGCACAGCTTCACTGGCTTGGTCTACAGCAATTTGCTTAAAACTTGCAATAAGGTCAGAGGCTCTATCTAAATTTGTTGTAAGCAAGCTTGTGCTTTGTTTTGCTTCGTTAATAAACTCTTCCAACGCCTTAGGGGAAAGTGTTTTTTCAGCATAGGCACTTTCTAACTTATTTAAACGCTCTTCTAAAAATGATACTGCAGTAACGCCGATGCCAATAGGCGTGTTTATGTCGTGAGTGATCCCCGCAACTAGGCCACCTAATGCCGCCATTTTTTCTGTACCAACGAGTCGCTCTTGAGCCAGTTTTAATTCATCAATATAGCGTTGAGATTCCGCTTGTTTGGTGATCAGTTCTTTTTCGGTACTGCGGCGAAGGTCTACCTCATCTGTTAATACTATTTTTTGTTTTTCTAATTCATATTTTTGCTGTTGTAATTCCATCATTGCTTGACTTAAGTTAGACGTTTTACGCGCAACATCCTGCTCTAATTGTATGTTATGTTGGTCTAACTTCTCGTTGCTAACAATTAATTTATTTTGAGTTCGTTCAAGCTCTTTTCTGTACTGAACCACCTTATCGATTAAGTTATTAAAAGAGTGTTCCATTACCTTAAGCTCATTGTGTTCTTCGGTCTCAATTTCGATGTGTTGCCCTTCTAGCTCATCGAGTTGCAGGTTTTCAATTTGTTCGGTGAGCTGATAAAGCGGGTCGGTAAGTAGCTTTCTAAAGGCCATTAAAAATAAAATAATTAAGAATGTAGTCTTAATCATGGCATTACCAATCAAAAAGTAGATTGATACCATTATTATGCTTAATACAACTTCTCGACTTGAAAATAACGTAACATCACCGACTTGTGTGGCTCGTCCTGAAAATTCGAATATGAGTGGAAATGTATACCCAAACAAGCCCGATTTAGAGTCTTCTAGCATGGCTTCTTCTTGGACAAGTTGCTGGCTATAGAGTTTATGAATATCTAAAGAGCGACCAAGCTGCGAAATAACTTCACCACTGTCATCACGCACTATGATCCCTTCTATCATGGGGATGGCGAGTAGCCCTTCTGCGGTGGTGATTGTTTGTTTTGTATTAAGCTCCCAAATAGCTCGTGTTAAGCTACGGCTGAAGGTTTTTTGTAAGGTTGCTAATTCATCTTTTATGTAATCTTTAGTGTTTAAATACTCAGCAAGCACCTGCCCGCATGTCACTACAAAGGTAAGCAAAAAATAGACCGATAACACACTGGTCAGTAATCTTTTAGAAAGGCTTTTCTGTAGCATGAGAGGTCAACAATTCCTTGAGATATAATTAAGTATTTACACTACTATTTAAAATTTAGTCAATAAATGCTTAAAAACAAATAATAAATGATTTATTTTATGATAAATAAGGGCTGATTTTTGCTTTTGTTTGCCACATACTAACTGCTTAAGAGTGTTTGTATATTATTGATTAACTAGTTTTTGTTTGTTTTTTATACTTTTAAGTAATAATAAACTATCCCTTTTGGCTTGTTAAGTTTATTCAATAATAGATTGTTACAAAATGTGGACAAAAAGCCCAGGTATTATGTTGTAAATATAGGTACTATTGCACTGGGGTATGAGCTTACCAACGACAGCCGCCCTTAACGACATTAATTATGCTTATTTAGTAGTTTTATAATATGAATTTTTCTATTTTAGTGTGTGATGACTCAACAGTTGCACGAAAACAAGTAATCAGATGTTTGCAACAGTGTATAGATGCAGATATTCAGCAAGCTACAAATGGCGCACAAGCTATTGAATTACTGAAAACTAACCGCTTTGATTTGCTATGCTTGGATTTAACTATGCCTGAGATTGACGGCGTTGGCGTTCTTGAATACATAAAAACAAACAAGATTGAGTGTTTTGTACTTGTGATTTCTGCTGATATACAAGAGAAAATGAAATTACGTGTAGCTCAGTTAGGTGCTATCGATTTTATTAATAAACCAATAGATAAAACAAGAATGGACAATATTTTGCATAAATTTGGCATTCATTAGGTTTTTTTATATCGAAAAAGGCTGTTTTATCTTTTAATTTGCACTTGACAGCATAGCCTTTGTTAAGGCAGTCTTACCCCATGAAAACATTTAATCGCGTACTGACCATTATTATTACAACCACCATTCTTTCTGGATAGTGGCATAGGTCGGTGCAACAAATTTAAAGGCCTGTGTTCACTTAGAGCACAGGCCTTTTTTCGTTTTATGGGATGAGGAACATAAACAATGCGCGTTTTAAAATTTGGTGGATCATCACTTGCCGACTTTGCCTGCCTTGAGCAGGTAGCTCAATTAGTTAAAGCACAATTAAAAGATGAAATGCTTTTGGTATTATCGGCGCCCGGTGGAATGACCGACTCACTAGTTGCTCTAGCGAGTTCGGCAGAACAAGGCCAAGACTTTAGCTCTTTATGGGAGGCTTTAACGAGTCGTTGTAACGAGCTAAAAGCAGCCGTAGAAAAAGGGTATGGCCCAATTGACCACTGGCCAAATTTTGAAGAACTAAAAAATAAGCTTGATGGTGTATCTTTAATTAAGTGCTGCCCCGATCAAGTGCGTGCGTTTGTTATAAGCTTTGGCGAACGAGTGAGTGTGTCGCTTATGCAGCGCTTATTAAACTCACATAAGGCGGTTTATTTAGAGGCGACAAGTTGCGTTGCATCAACAGGTGGTTTTATTGATGCTGAAGTTGATTTAGTTGCAAGTAAAGCGCATTTTCAAGCGGCATTAAAAGAAAAGCCAGCCACGATTTATATTATGCCCGGTTTTACAGCAAGCAATGATAAAGGCGAGCTTACAACACTGGGGCGCAATGGATCTGATTACTCAGCGGCTATTGCAGCGGCGTGTTTAGAGGCAGATGTTTGCCAAATTTGGACTGATGTTGATGGTGTTTACAGCGCAGATCCTCGTTATATCAAAAAAGCCACTAAAGTTGACTTTTTGTCATACAAAGAGGCAATGGAGCTTTCTTACTTTGGCGCTAAAGTACTTCACCCAAAAACTATTTTGCCTTGTGCCAAAGCGGGCGTGCCGTGTGAAATAAAAAATACGCATAACCCTGATGCCCAAGGGTCGCTAATCGGAAATGATTATTCATCAGACGAGCCCGTAAAAGCAATTTCAAGCCTGCAAGATTTAGCTATGCTGACTGTCTCGGGTCCAGGAATGAAAGGCAAAGTAGGCATGGCCTCTAAAGTTTTTAATGCGCTTGCCCACGATAACGTATCTATTGTGTTGATCACGCAATCGTCTTGTGAATTTAGCATTAGCTTTTGTGTACATGAGAGCGACTTAGCCCTTGCTTTAACTGCTTTACAAACAGCGTTTGAGCTTGAATCTCAAGCAGGTTTAATTGAGCCTGTTCAAGTACAGCGTAATTTAGCCATAGTAACGCTTGTTGGTGATAATATGCGGGCACATCGTGGTTTAGCCGCTAAGTTTTTTGCATCCCTTTCTCAAGCACAAGTAAACATTGTGGCAATTGCACAAGATTCTACTGAAAGTGCTATTTCAGCTGTAATTGACGGTGAGTTATGCAACGACGCAGTGAAAATATGCCATGAGAACTTTTTCACGCATGTGCCTTCAATTGATGTGTTTTTACTAGGGTGTGGCTTAGTAGGGCAAGAACTGATATCTCAATTAGAGCGCCAACAAGCATGGCTTGAAAAGCGTAACATTAAACTTAATTTGTACGGCGTTGCTAACTCTCGTCAGTTACATCTTGATAGCGAGGGTATTGCCTTTAGTGATTGGCAGCAAAAATTAGCAGTATCAGAGCAGTCATTTGACCTAAAACTCGTTGAGCAATTTGTTAAACAAAATCACTTAGTTAATCCTGTGCTGGTGGATTGTACATCGTCTGATGCACTTGCAGCGCAATATGTTGACTTTTTAAATGCGGGTTTTCATGTTGTTGCAGCCAATAAAAAGGCAACAACCAGCTCATATACGTATTACCAAGATTTGATTGCTGCTACACAAAAAAATAACCGCAAGTTTTTATACGAAACAAACGTAGGTGCAGGCCTTCCTGTTATCGATAATTTGCAGTCTTTATTTGGTGCAGGAGATGAATTACTTGAATTTAGCGGTATTTTATCGGGCTCATTGTCATACATGTTTGGCGCTTTGCAAGATGGTTTATCACTGTCAGAGGCAACCATTAAAGCAAAAGAAAGTGGTTTTACAGAGCCAGATCCTCGTGATGATTTATCGGGAACTGATGTTGCGCGTAAGTTGTTAATTATTGCGCGTGAAGCAGGTATGAAATTAGAGCTAACCGACATTGAAGTAGAGTCGGTATTACCACAAGGGTTTGCCGAAGGAGACAGTATTGATGAGTTTATGGCAAAATTACCTAGCTTAGACGCTGACTTTAACGCACGTATTGAGCAAGCGGCAAGTGAAGGGAAAGTTCTTCGTTACGTTGGCACAATTAAAGAAGGCCACTGTAAAGTAGGTATTGAGGCTGTTGATTCATCACATGCGCTTAATGTTATTCGCGATGGTGAAAATGCGCTTGCAATTTTAAGTCAATACTACCAACCACGTCCTTTTGTAATTCGTGGTTACGGCGCTGGCTCTGAAGTAACTGCTGCAGGTGTATTTGCAGACGTTTTAAAAACATTATCGCGCTAGGAGTCGAAAATGATTGAAGTATATGCGCCTGCATCTATTGGTAATTTTGCAGTTGGATTTGATGCGCTAGGTGCTGCTCTTGCGCCAATTGATGGTAGTTTATTGGGAGATGTAGCACTTGTTAGCGCAGCCCCTAGTGATGAGTTTGTTTGTTCAGGCGAATATGCTCATAAATTACCAAGCGATGCGAAAGAAAACTTAGCATATCAGTGTTTAGTGCACTTTAGAGCTCATGTCGCCCCAGATATGCCAACGGTAAAGCTAGAGCTTCAAAAAAACCTGCCAATTGGTTCTGGGTTAGGATCGAGCGCTTGTTCGGTGGTTGCTACATTTGCAGCGCTTGATAAGTTTGCAAAAACACAGCTAAGTCAAGTACAGCTAATTGAGTTGATGGCAGATTTTGAAGCAGTTGTAAGTGGCGGACGCCATTACGATAACATTACGCCCTGTTATTTGGGCGGTTTGCAGCTAACTGGCGATTTAATTCCTAATAAATCTATAGAACTACCGGTTGATGAAAACTGGTATTACGTTGCGGCGTTTCCAGGCTTTTCGCTTAATACGGCAAAAGCGCGTTCTGTTTTGCCAAAAGATCTTAGCATGCATGCAAGCGTTGAGTTTGCGCAGCGTTTATCCTCTTTTAGTAGCTTGTTATTAACAGCACGCTTTGACGATGCATTAAGCATAATGAAAGACGAAATAGCAGAACCTTACCGTGCACCGCTTATCACTGGTTTTAGCGAGGCGAAAGCAAGTTTACCGGCACTTGGAGCTGAGGTGGTTAGTATTTCAGGCGCAGGACCTACCTTATTTACTGTATGTAAAACACTTGAATCGGCCGAGCAATGCGCTAAATGGTTAAAAGATAATTATATAAATGAGCAAGGTTTTTGCCATATTTGTAAATTAGATAACGACGGCACGCGTCAATTAAATGTTTTATAGGATTAGAAGTCATGCAATTACATAATTTAAAAGATAACTCACAAAAAGTGTCGTTTGTTGAAGCAGTAAAAACAGGGCTTGGGCGTAACCAAGGTGTGTTTTTTCCTGAATCGTTAGCGCCCATGGCTGATGTTGACGCATTACTTGATATGGATTTTGTTACGCGCAGTAGCAAAATTTTATCACATTTAATTGGTGATGAGTTGCCAAGTAGCACTGTTGCCGACATGGTTAAAAATGCGTTTAATTTTCCAGTTAAGTTAGTCGAGGTAGAAGAAAATACCTATTGTTTGGAGCTATTTCATGGTCCTACGCTTGCCTTTAAAGATTTTGGTGGGCGCTTTATGGCTGAATGCTTAGCGCAGTTTAACCAAGGTGAAAAGGTGACTATTTTAACAGCAACATCAGGTGATACTGGTGCAGCGGTTGCACATGCATTTTACAATAAACCAAACATTGATGTGGTTATTCTTTATCCCAAAGGAAAAATTTCACTTGCTCAGCAAAAGCTATTTACTACATTAGGTGGCAATATTCACTGCTACGCGGTTGATGGCAGTTTTGACGATTGCCAAGAACTTGTTAAGAAGTCGTTTTTAGATGAAGAAGTTAAATCTACACTTGGTTTAAATTCAGCAAATTCAATAAACATAAGCCGCTTAGTCGCTCAGGTGTGTTATTACTTTGAAGCGATTGCACAACTGCCAAAAGAAAAGCGTGCAACAGCGCATATTTCTGTACCAAGTGGTAACTTTGGTAATGTATGCGCTGCAATGATTGGCGCTGTAATAGGGTTGCCAGTTGGAAAGTTAAGTGCAACAACCAACCAAAACGACACCGTTCCTCGTTTTATACTTGATAAAAATTGGTTGCCTAATGCAACGCTTGAATCGCTTTCAAATGCGATGGACGTGAGTAAGCCGAATAACTGGCCACGTGTGCAAACTATGTTGGACAACAACTGGTTTAGTTACGATAACTTTTACTCAATTAGTGTTGACGAAGAAAACACTCAAACGGTGATGAAAAATATTCATCAAACAGGGTATGTTGCAGAGCCACATACAGCAATTGCCTACCAAGGTTTAGTCAATAACCGAGCTCCGGGTGCTGCGGGCATCTTTTTAGCAACTGCACATCCAGCTAAGTTTAAAGAAAGTGTAGAAGGTATACTAAATATTGAACTTGATATGCCAAAGCCATTGAGCGACGCTTTGGCTAAACCATGTCTTGCAAGCGACATAAACGCCGATTACGACGCTTTGCGTAAAGAAATACTGGCTAAGTTAGCTTAAATATTAAGTAAACACGAAAGCGGCTATGGCCGCTTTTTTGCACATTTTAAACCGTGAAATAGCTTTTTTAATTAACTAATTAAATGTAATAAATAAAAAACATTTAAAATAATTATGTAAGTTATTTAAAAATATCATCTTAAAAAGGGTGTGAAATAGTTTCAATCCCTGATTAAATATCCTCAACTTAAGAACGTAGGCAAAGTGCGGTTTTAAGCGTACAATATAGCCTCTAAAAAATACCATACACGTTGCCCAGGAGCCCCCAATGTTAGAACGTAGCATGAATATTTCGGACTTTGATCCAGAGTTATTTGACGCGATGAGTAAAGAAACATCACGTCAAGAAGAGCACATTGAGTTAATTGCATCTGAAAACTACTGTAGCCCACGCGTACTAGAAGCGCAGGGTTCTCAACTTACTAACAAATATGCTGAAGGCTACCCGGGCAAACGTTACTACGGTGGCTGTGAGCACGTTGATGTGGTTGAGCAGTTAGCGATTGACCGCGCAAATGAATTATTTGGTACAGATTACGCAAACGTGCAACCACATGCGGGTTCGCAAGCCAATGCCGCTGTTTTCCAAGCCTTATTAAGCCCGCTTGATACAGTACTTGGCATGAGCCTAGCACACGGTGGCCATTTAACTCATGGCTCACACGTAAACTTTTCAGGTAAAACATATAACGCAATTCAGTATGGCCTAAACGAAGAGACTGGCGAAATTGATTACGCACAAGTTGAAGCGTTAGCACTAGAGCACAAGCCAAAAATGATTATCGCAGGTTTTTCTGCTTATTCAGGTATTGTTGATTGGGCTAAGTTTCGCGAAATTGCAGACAAAGTAGATGCTTACTTGTTTGTTGATATGGCGCATGTTGCAGGTTTAATTGCTGCGGGTGTTTACCCAAGCCCAGTACCATTTGCACATGTTGTTACTACAACAACGCATAAAACATTAGCGGGCCCTCGTGGCGGTTTAATTATTTCTGCATGTGGTGACGAAGCAATTTACAAAAAGCTTAACAGTGCTGTATTCCCTGGTGGCCAAGGTGGTCCTTTATGTCACGTTATTGCTGCAAAAGCAGTGGCATTCAAAGAAGCTTTACAACCAGAGTTTAAAGAATACCAAACACAAGTTGTTAAAAATGCGCAAGCAATGGTTAGCGTATTACAAGAGCGTGGCTACAAAGTTGTTTCTGGTAAAACAGACAATCACTTGTTCTTACTTGATTTAATCGATAAAGACATTACAGGTAAAGATGCTGATGCAGCATTAGGCAATGCGAACATTACGGTTAACAAAAACTCAGTTCCAAATGATCCGCGTTCTCCATTTGTAACGTCTGGCTTACGTATTGGTTCTCCTGCAATCACGCGCCGTGGTTTCAAAGAGGCTGAATCTAAAGAGCTTGCTGGCTGGATCTGTGATGTACTAGACAACATTGCTGATGAGTCTGTTCAAGCGCAAGTAAAAGAAAAAGTGAAAGCAATTTGTGCAAAACTACCTGTTTACGCTTAATAAAGTAAAACGGTAATTTAGATCACATAAGCAATCATGCTATTATAAAAGCCGCTTTTTAGCGGCTTTTTTGTTTTTAAAACGGATACCTTTAGTTATGCATTGCCCATTTTGTACAGCAAAAGACACCAAAGTTATAGATTCCCGCCTTGTTGGCGGTGGCCATCAAGTTCGCCGCCGTCGTGAGTGTAACGATTGCCATGAACGTTTCACCACGTTTGAAGGGGCAGAGCTGGTTATGCCGCGTGTTGTAAAACAAGACGGCAGTCGCGAACCGTTTAACGAAGATAAGTTACTAAATGGTTTAAATCGTGCACTTGAGAAGCGTCCCGTCAGTACAGAACAGGTTGATGAAGTAGTCAATATAATAAAGTCGCAATTACGTGCAACGGGTGAGCGAGAAATTTCAAGCCATTTGGTGGGTGAATGCATTATGGAAGCGCTTAAAAAGTTAGATAAAGTCGCTTATGTAAGGTTTGCGTCAGTATATCGCTCGTTTGAGGATATACGAGAGTTTGGCGAAGAAATTGCCCGTTTAGGGGAATAAGCATGAGCAGCCAATCAGCATTTACCGAGCACGATAAACTATATATGGCGCGTGCTATTGAGCTTGCTAAAAAAGGTCGGTTTACCACAACACCTAATCCGAATGTTGGCTGTGTACTTGTAAAAGATAATCAGATAATTGGTGAAGGGTTTCATCAGTTAGCAGGGCAAGGACATGCAGAGGTAAATGCACTTGCTGTAGCCGGCGAAAAAGCAAAGGGTGCAACTGCCTATGTAACACTTGAACCTTGTAGCCATTACGGGCGCACGCCCCCCTGTGCTGAAGGACTTAAGGCCGCTGGTATTAAAAAGGTGATTGCAGCCATGGTTGATACCAACCCGCAAGTGGCAGGTAAAGGCCTTAAAATACTGAGTGACGCCGGAATAGAAGTTGCTCATGGGTTGCTTGAACAAGAGGCTCGCGCATTAAACTTTGGTTTTTTTAAGCGTATGGAGCAAGGGCTTCCTTACGTAACTTGTAAATTAGCAGCCAGTATAGACGGTAAAACAGCGCTAAAAAACGGAAAAAGTAAGTGGATCACAGGTCCTGCTGCACGAAAAGATGTGCAGCTATACCGCGCTCAAAGCTGTGCCATTTTAACGGGGGCCGATACGGTTCTTGTTGATAATGCAAAACTTAATGTTCGAGCAAGTGAGTTACCGTATTCATTACCAACCAACTTACCGCTACGTCAGCCGGTGCGTGTTATAATAGACTCGCAAAACAGATTAACACCTGACCTCGCGCTATTTAAAATAGCGCACCCGGTAATTATATTTACTACCAAGGTTGATAATTCAATGCAGTGGCCGCATTTTGTTAAGCACATAGCGGTGCGCGAGCAACAGGGTAAGGTTGATTTAACCGATGTATTACAAACACTAGCAAAGCATCAGTTTAATAATATATGGCTGGAAGCTGGGGCAACCCTTGCGGGGAAAATGACCGAGCTTGATTTAATTGACGAGTATGTTTTTTATATCGCACCAAAACTGATGGGTTATGATGCTAAAAGTTTAGTAAACTTCCCTGAATTGACGAGTATGCAAGATACTATCGATTTATCTTTTAATGAGTGTGTTCGCATTGGTGACGATTTACGTATCAACGCGTTAAAAAAGCACGCATTAAAATCATTTAACAAAGAAGAGTAGCGCTATGTTTACTGGGATAATAGAAGCCACAGGCAAAATTGCTTTATTACAAAAAAAACAAGGCGATTTAGCCATTCGTATTCAAAGCGCCGACCTTGATATGAGTGACGTAAAGCTGGGTGACAGTATTGCAACAAATGGCGTGTGTTTAACGGTAGTTGATAAACATGTTGATGGTTTTAGCGCTGATTTATCTAACGAAACAATTCATTTAACTGGTTTTGCACATTATTCAATAGGGCAAACAGTTAACCTTGAAAAAGCGATGCAACCGGTTTCGCGTTTAGGTGGGCATTTAGTGTCTGGCCATGTTGATGGTATTGCAACAATAACGGCGATTACAGCTAATGCAAGAGCTACTGAATATTGGCTGACAACCGATGAAAGTTTAATGAAATACATACCGTACAAAGGGTCGGTATGTATTGATGGTATAAGCCTGACAGTTAACGCTGTTGAAGGTAATAAATTTAAATTAACAATTGTGCCGCACACCAGCGGTCAAACAACAATTGCCGACTTTAAAGTAGGCACTCAAGTTAATTTAGAAGTCGATCAAATTGCACGTTATTTAGAGCGTCTTATCAAAGGCGCAGAGCAGCCAACCGGCGCAGATATATCAATGAGCTTACTCGCAAAAGCGGGCTTTATTAAATAACGAAACTGACAACTTACACGAGCGAATTTATGAATTTACACAGCGCACAAGAAATTATAGATGACATTAAAGCCGGTAAAATGGTTATTTTAATGGACGATGAAGACAGAGAAAATGAAGGCGATTTAATAATAGCTGCTGAACATATTAGCGCAGAAGCAATTAACTTTATGGCTACTCATGGCCGTGGTTTAATTTGTTTAACGATGACACAAGAGCGTTGTGAGCAACTAGACTTGCCTTTAATGGTTAAAAATAATGGCGCTGCGTTTTCAACTAACTTTACTATGTCGATAGAAGCATCAAAAGGCGTAACCACAGGTATATCAGCAGCAGATAGAGCACGCACGGTACAAGCAGCTATCGCTAAAGGTGCTGTTCCTAGCGATATTGTACAGCCGGGTCATATTTTTCCGATTATGGCACAGCCAGGTGGTGTATTAACACGTGCAGGTCATACAGAAGCCGGTTGTGATTTAGCGCGTTTAGCAGGGCTTGAAGCGTCTTCTGTTATTGTTGAAATTTTAAACGCTGATGGCACCATGGCACGCCGCCCTGATTTAGAAGTTTTTGCTAAAGAGCACGACATTAAAATTGGCACAATTGCTGATTTAATTGAATACCGCAATTTAAACGAAACCACAATCGAAAAAGTGGCTAAGTGTAAACTGCCAACAGAGCATGGTGAATTTGACTTAGTCACTTACAAAGACACTATTGACGGTCAGTTACACTACGTACTGCTCAAGGGTGAAATTAAAGCGCAAGAACCAACCTTGGTGCGTGTGCATTTACAAAGTACATTTAACGATATTTTACTTTCGGATAGAAGCGCAGACAGAAGCTGGGGCTTATCGGATGCAATGGCATACATAGCTAAAAATGACGGTGTGCTAGTCATTTTAGGTAAACAAGAAAGTACTGAAGAGCTTGAAGCAACAGTTAAAGCATTTGCTGCTGCAGACGCTGGTGAAAATGTTACACCGCGTAAATTTCAAGGTACTTCTCGTACTGTTGGTGTAGGCTCACAAATTCTTGCAGATTTAGGAATTGAGCAAATGCGATTAATGAGCCGCCCTAAAAAATACCATGCACTTTCGGGCTTTCATTTAGAAGTTATTGATTACATTGAGCCACAATAGGCAAACGCTTAAACTAGGCTATTTTATTATTATTATGGTATGATGCGCAGCAATTTTTGCGCAATCGCAACCGCTTGAACTTATTTTTAGGGTTATCAAATGAAAATTATTGAAGGTAATAAGTACGCACCGGGCAAAAAATTTGCCATTGTCATTTCTCGTTTTAATGACTTTATTGGTAGCAGCCTACTTGAAGGTGCTGTTGATGAGCTAAAACGTACCGGTGGTGTATCTGATGACGACATTACTGTGATTTATGTACCGGGTGCAGTTGAATTACCTTTAGCGGCAAAACGCGTTGCAGCAAAAAAAGAGTATGATGCAATCATCGCTTTAGGCGTAGTGATCAGAGGTGGAACACCACACTTTGACCTAGTTGCTGGCGAGTCAAACAAAGGTCTTGCGCAAGTATCACTTGAGTATGATATACCGGTTGCATTTGGCGTATTAACCACTGAAAGCATTGAACAAGCTATTGAGCGCGCAGGTACCAAAATGGGTAACAAAGGCGGCGAAGCTGCTTTGGGTGCGCTTGAAATGGTTAATGTGTTAGATAAAATTTAAGTTTAAGGAATTTTTGTGAAACCAGCAGCAAGACGTAAAGCACGTATCTTAGCACTTCAAGCCGTTTATTCTTGGCAATTAAGCGGTAATGCAATTGCCGACATCGAGCAACAAATGTTGATCGAAAACGACGTTACTAAAATTGATGTTGAATACTTTAAAGATTTAGCCTCAGGTGTAGCTGTAAATTATAAGCTACTTGATGAATCAGTATCACCTCATTTAACGCGTCCATTTGATGACTTAGATATGGTTGAGCGAGCAATTTTACGTTTAAGCAGCTACGAACTTAAGTTCCGTGAAGATGTACCTTACAAAGTTGCTATCAACGAAGGTATTGAGCTTGCCAAAATATTTGGCGCAGAAGATAGTCATAAATTTGTAAACGGTGTACTTGATAAAGCTGTAAAGCATTTACGCAAGTAATAGTATTTTTCTCTGACTTTGCTTTCAGAGATTTACTTTATATAACCGTTAAAAGGAGAGCCGGCATAGGTCGGCTTTTTTGTGTATGAAGGAATTTGAATTAATTAACCGCTACTTTAAAGGTCGCGGTATTTCTCGTCGTGATGTTAACCTAGGTATAGGGGATGATTGCGCGCTTGTCACTGTTCCACAAAACTGCCAACTTGCAGTCACAACCGATACTTTGGTTGAAGGCGTGCACTTTTTTGAAGATATTTCTCCTCGCGCATTGGGGCATAGAGCGCTTGCTGTTAATTTAAGTGATTTAGCTGCAATGGGTGCTGAACCTACGTGGGTATCTGTTGCACTAACGTTACCGACAATAGATTCTCAGTGGATTGCAGAATTTACTGAAGGCATGCATGAAATTGCAGAATACTTCAATGTACAAATTATTGGTGGCGATACCACTCAAGGGCCACTTACCATTACTATTTGCGCTAAAGGTACCGTGCCGGAAGGTAAGGCACTTCGTAGAAGTGGTGCAAAAGTAGGTGATTGGATTTATGTTACGGGTCCTTTAGGGGACGCGGGTCTTGCTATTGAAGCACGGAAGCAAGGTATTAATATAGATCCTACGCATTTAGAATACTTAAACAATCGATTTGACTACCCAACACCGCGCGTTGCTGCGGGTCAGGTCATCCGTGGGCTTGCAACGTCCGCTATTGACGTATCAGATGGATTACTTGCCGATTTAACACATATTCTTGAAATGTCCCAAGTAAATGCAGAGATTAATGTTGAGAGTATTCCTACATCAGAGGCAATGAGAGCAAGCTTAGATTTTAATAAGCAATTACCGTTTATTCTTAGCTACGGCGATGACTATGAATTAATTTTTACTGTTCCCGATAACAATAAAGGTATGCTTGATTTAAAGCTAAGCCAATATGGTGTGGATATTACCTGTATTGGGCAGATAAAAAGTGGTAACGGTAAGATTGAGCTTTTACAAAATGGTGAAATGTTTAACTTTGAGCAACAGGGCTTTGAGCATTTTACAAAGGAGCAGGTTTGAATAAGAACCGATTATTTAACTTAAAACGCCCACACCAGTTTTTTGGTTTAGGGTTTGGTACTGGTCTTGCACCAAAAGCGCCGGGTACATTTGGCACATTTGCAGCATTGCCATTTATATTTATAACAATGCATTATCCAATCTGGTTACAAATAGTATTTGCAGTTGTGATCAGTGTATTTGGTATTTGGGCATGCGGTAAAACAGCTGATGATCTGGGTGTGCATGACCATCCTGCTATTGTGTGGGATGAAGTCGCTGGCTACTACATCACCATGATAGGTGCAGCATTAAATTGGCAAACTTTATTAGTTGGCTTTTTACTTTTTCGCTTTTTTGATATTGCAAAACCAGGCCCGATTCGTATGTTAGACAAACGCGTACATGGTGGCTTTGGGATTATGGCGGATGACGTGTTAGCGGGTATTTTTTCATTGATTTGTTTGCAAGCATTAATAAAAGCAGGTTTACTACCCTTTTAGTGTTTATATTTGATTAGTTTAACTAGGTGGCAGCGTATGATGCGATTTTTACTGGTGTGTGTACTGATGTTGTGCGCAATGCCAAGTGGGGCTTCAATTACTGACTATGTTGTTAAACAATGGAATATTAAAGACGGGTTACCGTCACAATCATTAAAAAGCGTAGTGCAAGATCAGCAAGGCTACATTTGGCTAGGCACACAGTTTGGTTTGAGCCGCTTTGATGGCACTACGTTTACAAACTACAATACCCAAAATAGCGCTTTTTTACCAAGCAATGGCATTAATAAGCTTTTAATCGATTCGAATGGATTACTTTGGGTCGGAACGAGAAGTGGTTTAGTGGTTATTAATCCAGCGACCTTTGCAGCGCAGGCATTTAACATTAAAGGCCCTGTAAGGGATATTCTAGAAGACTCCAAAGGGGGCACTTGGATAGCCGCAAACGGGTTATATTACGTTGGTCGTGGTCAAGTTAACTTACGCGGTCAATCTAAAGCTATTTTACCAACGGCTAATGCAACCGTTATAACTCAAATAGTGGGTTCAGTGAGTCAAATGGCGCTTTCGCCAGAAGGTATTTGGCTTGTAAACGATCGTCACTTGTTACGCTTAACTAAAAACTCCTCCGATTTTGCCAAACTGCGTTTAGAGCTTACTGCTAAAATATCGTTACCCGAGCGTTTAGCTCAAACTATCGTTCATGATCTTGCATTTTTAAATGGGAATTTATATTTAGCTTCGGAGCTAGGCGCTTACTTTTTAGATTTAGACGACGAGTTAAGGCCCTTTCCATTACCCAACGCGAATAACTCTGCTGTGTATAAATTTATGAGTGACAGCGATGGTGGTTTATGGATTTCGACCTATGGGCGTTTGTTATTCAGAGATAAATCCAGCCAATGGCAATGGGTTGAACCGAGCCAGCTAGATCAAAGTATTTGGTTTGCTGATATTTTTAGAGATGATAAAAATAATATTTGGTTAGCAAGCTTCAGTGAAGGGTTGTGGCTTGCTCACGAAGGGCGAGTAGAAAGGCACGCTGCTGTTTCACAAATGACTGAAGCGGTTATGGCGCTGAGCCAAGCTCCAGATGGTAAATTATGGGTCGCTAATAAAAGTGGTGTTGGTTATTTTGACTTGAATAAAAGTTATATTAATTTAATTCCAAGTAGTCAGTATGGGCGTGCCTCAGTACACGATTTACAGTTTGATGGAGAGCGCGTATACATCGCCACAGGGCGAGGGTTGTTCGTATACGAAGACGATAAACTCTTTAGTGTGCCTGGGCGTGCACTGCGTGACAATCCCGTTTTTGCTATAAGTCGCTCTAGTAAAGGTGGGTTTTGGATTGGCACCGGCCGTGGGCTCTACAGGCTCAACTTTGCAGGTTTAACTCCCTTTGCTTATAACGCCTTTTTAGGCAGTAAATTTATAACTTATGTATTAGACAAAGGAAACTTTGGTGTCATAGGTACCAGTAAAGGTGCGTATTACTTTACTGATCGCGGTATCGAAAAGGTCGGGGATCAAACTTCACTTGAAAGTGCTTATATTACAAGTGTTTTGCACATTGATGGCGTGGGTATTTTAATAGGCTCGCTTAATGATGGGTTATTTTACCGAAGCACGCAGGGCCAATGGCGACAGCTTGATGCCGCAAATGGGTTACCGTATGGCTCTATATTTAGCTTAGAGTACGACGAAAAATTAAATAACGTGTGGGTGAGCACCATGAAAGGTGTTTACAGAATGCCAGCGGAGCAGTTCAAAACAAACATAGAAAGTTTAAAAGTAGAAGAGGTGATTTCGTCATTCGATCGCCAGCTTGATGGCAAAGCTAACCAGTGTTGTAGTGGTTTAGGCCATGATGCAGTTGTCAATATGGGCAGCTCAATGTGGTATCCGAGCCTACAAGGTGTTGTTGAGATACCTAAAAATGTAGAGCTATTTGGGGTGCTGTCGTTAAAACCAACTATTGAAACAATTACAACTCCTGAGCGTAATTTAACAACGGCTGCGCTAGGTAAAAAGCCGACTTTAGAAACTGACGAGCGAGACATAACACTAACCTATACGGCGATAGACTATTATGCGCCAAACAGTATTGAGTTTAGGTATCAGTTAAGTGGTTTGGACAATGATTGGCGTTATGCAAACACGCGCCGCGAGGCTATTTATACCAACTTACCAGCTGGGGCATTTTTATTTCAGTTAGAGGCAAAACGCCAAGGTGAAGATTGGTCAAAGGCGCAATACGTAGAATATGGGTTTATTGTACCAGAGCGGTTTGATGAAACAATTTACTTTAGATTACTGATCACCAGTGGCTTTATTTTACTTCTTTACTTAGTATTTTGGGTGCTTAAAGCGCAAGAGCGCAGAAAACAAGAAGTGCTTGAAGGTTTAATTACAGAGCGTACGTTAGAGCTTCGACAAGCGAATGATAAGCTTGGGCAAGTTAACTCACAACTTAAACTTGTAAGCCACTCTGATGAGCTTACAGGTTTGCGTAGCCGTCGTTTCTTGTTTGATCAATTACCAAAAGATATTGAGCATTTTCAACGTAATTCACAGTCATTACAGGCTCAAGGGAAATCACTTGTACTGGTTATTATTAATTTAGATAACTTTAGCCGTATAAATGATGCCTTTGGTCCAATTGCAGGTGACAGCTGTTTGCAGCAAATGGCTGCGCTATTAAACTCGCGTACGCAGGGCTCTGACTACGTAGCGCGCTGGAGTGGTGATGAGTTTTTATTACTTTTACGTGACTTTAAGTGCAATAAAATAGACAGTTACTCTTCAGAGCTTTGTAAAGCGATTGCAGAGTACTCTTTCCAATTACCTAACGGAAATATGACAAATATAACAGCCTCAATTGGTTGGTCTTTCTACCCATTACCGTTACTTGGTGGGCAAGTAATTAGTTGGGAAACCTCTATTAATTTAGCTGACATTTCGCTTCATCAAGTTAAAAAACGCGGTGGTGACGGTGTAGCGCATATTACTTTCGACGAGCAGCTAGATGCATTTGAGTTTGAACAAAACTCTAATGTAGAGCAGCAACTGGGTATGCTACAGAAAAATGGTTTGGCCGATATAAAAGTGTGGATGCGATAATACCTGACCAAAGTGATTGGTCAGGTATGGTGAGGTTAACGCTATTGATTAAGCCAAGCTGGTAATATTGCAACTGACTCAGGTGCCGTAAATGCTGTGCTTGCATCGGCGCTAATATCACCGCCGGCAATACTTAAAATATTGTTAAAACGCATAACTACATTATTTGATTTTTCAGCTACGTATAAATCTGTCCCGGTATACATAATATCAACAGGGTTACCCAGTAGGGTATTTGGGCCGCTAATCGTGGTGCTGATGTTTACCAACCCCGATGCCATTGCCACGTTATTTAATACATATATTTTTCCATCGTCAGCAACCGCGGCGCTACCCACATCAGAAAGAATTAACGAGCCACTAAGCGAGTCGTAATCGATGCCATGTATATTGCTTGGCGCTTCTACCGCGGTTCCAGCATTAGCAGGTGTTATAAGTCTGTCTTCAACAGCAATATTTACATTTCCAGCCATAAGCTTGCTTTTGACTTCGTCGAATACAGCAACGGTTCCATTTGTGAGTGCGACAAAAGCACGGTCAGTGTTTACATCGTAATCAACATCCCAAGGACGCGCACCGTTAGCAAAAGTAAGCGTCATTAATGGGCTTGCATCTCCTGTGGTACACGTTGAAAATATTGAGATACTTGGTGTATCTGCATTATTTTCTGCAACTAAAATCATACCGCTATCAGAAGCTACATCAAGACCTTTAGGAGATATAAGGCCTGTATTTGCCCCTGTAATAACACTGTCTTGGTTTGTATTATACGCTTGCCCATCTCTGTTTATTGCCACTTTATTTGAAATGACAATACCGCCAATAGAAGTTGTACTGTTATCGAACGTTGTATAGCTATTACCCGCTTTATCAAAAGTTACACTCTCGATAGTTTGACCCGCATTATAGTTGCCAATTTCAGTGTTAAGTTGAGAGCTTAATCGACTAATTTGCCCCGTTGTTTCACCTGTAGTACCCGGGTTACTGCTAACGGCAACCCCAAGTAGCGTCATATTAGCGGTATCGCTATCTGAAATGTCAGCCATTACATTTTGCATACCCACTTTAGTAATTGACTCAGGTTTAATAGTTGAAGTGATTAAGTCAGGAGTAATATCGCCGCTTTCACCTGAAAAAATATTGCTAAATACAAGAACAGCATCATTTGATTTTTCGGCTACACGCAAATCACTCCCTTCAAGGCTAATATCAACCGGGTTACCAAGCATTGTTGCTGGGCCGGCAATACTGCGTGCAACGCTCACTAAGCCATCTGCGGTTGATGCATTATTGATTACAAATAACGAACCATCGGTTGCATCTGATGCACTGCCTACATCAGATAAAACAAGTTTATTAGTATTTGAATCATAAACAATGCCATGAATATTTACAGATATTTGCGTACCATCATTATTGCTAGGGGTAATTGTACGACTTGGCATAGCGGCAAATTCACCACCAACAAAATTATCGTAAACGGCTACATCACCATTTGTAAGTGCTACATACAGACGGTCATTTGTTTCATCATAATCAACATCCCACGGTGCAGCTTCTGTTATGGTTGTGCCTAATGGCATTGCGTTACCTGCGGCTGTAGCGCCAAAAGTCGTTACCTGCATCGCGCCAAAGTCAGCAATAAAAATAAGGCCACTTTGTTGTGCTACTGCAATTCCTTTAGGGTTTACGAGCGTAGTGTTAGCACCTGTTATTTCGCGATCAGTATTTGTATCATAGCTGCTGCCATCAGCACGGTTAGCAAGCTGACAGATAGTTTTAATACTGCCACTTTCGCTGTCGCTTGCTTGTAATAAATTACCCAAGCTATCAAAAGCGACGCCTTCGTTAGCTGTTGTGTTAAAAGTTTTTAATTTAGAAGCGCTTTGGTCAATTAAATCAATGGTACCCGTGTTGGTTTCTCCATTGTTTGCCAAAATAAATGTGGCTGATGCAAAGCCTGGGTTGCCATTTGATCCATCGGTACCATTTTGTCCGTCGGTGCCTGCAATACCATCTACGCCGTTTTTACCATCGTCTGAGCTGCAGCCTGTAATGCCGATTAATACTGCAAGTGTTAACGCTGAAAAACTAAGCGTATGTTTCAATGTGTTTTTTTGTGCTGTATGAGTTGTTAAATTAGCATTATTCATCATTTTTACCTTTTAAATATTCCATTAAATTTAGGTAAATAAAGGGCTTGCTTATAAAGCACAGACTAAGCAGCACTGATTATTTACATGTTAACCTCACAGCAATAACGGCTTAAAAGTTAAATTGGATGCAAAAAATAATGATAAAAACGAAAAAGGAGCCAACAGGCTCCTTTTTATAAACAGTTAAAATAATTAACTAAGCAGTAAATGACCTTATTGAACTTAAAATACCTTGCTCGCCTAAGCCCATTTCATCGTGCATTTCGTCTTGCGTGCCGTGCTTAATAAACTCATCAGGAATACCTAAGTTAAGTATTTTAACATTGGCCTGCTGGCTGGCTAAGTATTCGTTAACCGCAGAGCCTGCACCACCGGCAATGGCATTATCTTCAAGTGTAACAATGACATCATGATTTTTAATAATGTCGTTTAACAGTGAAGTATCAAGTGGCTTTATAAAGCGCATGTTAACAAGCGTTGCATTAAGTTCATTTGCAGCAAGTTGTGCGTTTTCAAGCAATGTACCAAATGACAAAATGGCAATCTTTGAACCTTCTTTTATTGTATTTGCTTTACCAATTTCGAAAAGTTGCATATCGCTCTGAATATCTGCCGTACCAGCGCTTCCGCGAGGGTAACGAACAGAAACCGGGCAATTAGCTTTGTAACCGGTGTACAACATTTGGCGGCATTCATTAGTATCGCTAGGTGCCATAATAACCATATTAGGTATACAACGCATAAAGCTGAGATCGTATGCGCCTTGATGTGTTTCGCCATCGGCACCAACAATACCTGCTCGGTCAATGGCAAATAATACAGGGAGGTTTTGTAATGCAACATCGTGAATGAGCTGATCGTATGCGCGCTGTAAAAAGCTTGAATAGATAGCAACAACAGGCTTTAAGCCTTCACATGCAAAACCTGCGGCTAGAGTTACGGCATGTTGTTCAGCAATTGCGACGTCAAAATACTTATCAGCATGTTCTTTTGAAAAGCGCACCATGCCCGAGCCTTCACGCATGGCAGGAGTGATAGCCATTAATTTATCATCTTGCTGCGCCATGTCGCATAGCCAGTCGCCAAATACTTTTGAAAATGTAGGGGCGCCCGGTTTTGATTTAGGCAAGCTAGATGTGTTTGGATCAAACTTAGGGACGCCGTGGTAACCAATAGGGTCGGCTTCAGCTGGCTTGTAACCCTTACCTTTTTGCGTTTTTATATGAAGAAGTTGTGGGCCTTTTAAATTACGCATATTACGCAATGTATCAACCAGCATGTTTACATCGTGCCCATCAATTGGGCCAATATAATTTAAGCCAAGTTCTTCAAAAAACGTACCAGGGATAACCATGCCTTTAAGATGCTCTTCCATTCTGCTGGCAAGCTCTTTAACAGGCGGTACGCCAGACAGTAACTTTTTACTTCCTTCGCGAATGTTGGTGTAAAAGCTACCAGATAGAATACGCGCAAAGTGGTTGGTTAATGCGCCAACGTTTTCTGAAATCGACATTTCGTTATCATTTAGAATAATAAGCATGTCTGATTTTACATCGCCTAAATGGTTCATTGCCTCAAATGCCATACCCGCAGTAATAGCGCCATCACCAATAACAGCAACCGTTTTACGCCCTGCGCCTTCTTTTTGTGCTGCAATTGACATGCCCAAAGCTGCAGAAATTGAGGTGCTAGAATGGCCAACACTGAATGTGTCGTAGTCGCTTTCATCTCTAAATGGAAATGGGTGCAGACCATCCTTTTGGCGAATAGTATGCATTTGGTCGCGGCGACCCGTTAAGATCTTATGCGGGTAGGCTTGATGCCCAACATCCCACACTACACGATCTTCTGGTGTGTTATATACATAATGAAGTGCAACTGTAAGCTCAACTGTGCCTAAACCAGACGCTAAATGACCGCTACTTTGCGATACAGAGTTAAGTAAATACTCACGTAGCTCATTGCTAAACTCGGGAAGTTTATCTTGCGCTAAGTCTCGTAATTGAGCTGGTTTATCAACCAAGTTAAGTAATGGATACTTGCTACTATCAAGTGTCATGGCTTTTTTATATCCTTCGATCACATTCGCTTTCAAATGGGAGTGAACAACGAATGTTAAGTAATAATGTCAGTGCTATTTGCAATACGCTTAAACTGTGACTAGTGGTCACGTTCAATAAGGTAATTTGCCAGCGACGCAAGAAGCGTAGTATCTGCATCAATAAGTGCTAACGCTTCGTGGGCTTGTGTTATTAAATTTTGCGCCTTTTCTTTAGCGCCTAGCATACCTAATAACGCCGGGTATGTCGCTTTATTCGCTTCTATATCTGAGCCTTGTGGTTTACCTAGTATAAAGGTGTCACCTTCCACGTCTAAAATATCGTCGTGTACTTGAAATGCCAGCCCTATAGCATACCCAAAAACGCTCAAGTTTTCTAAAGTTTGTTCATCTGCTTTTTCACTGCACAGTGCACCTAGTGTTATAGCACAGTTAATTAGTGCACCGGTTTTTAACTTATGGATGCGCTCAAGCTCTTGTACAGAAACAACTTTGTCAGTTGCGGCAATGTCTAAACCTTGTCCTGCCACCATCCCTTCAATACCTGATGCATGTGCAAGTGCAGCAATCATTTTTACTTGTGATTGCGCTGAGCAATTAAAGTTATGTGTGGCTATAAGTTCAAAGGCGAGAGTTTGTAATGCATCACCCGCTAAAATGGCTTGCGCTTCGCCATACACAATATGGCAAGTGGGGTAGCCGCGGCGTAAATCGTCATCATCCATAGCTGGTAGGTCGTCATGTACTAATGAATAACTATGAATGCATTCTATGGCTGCAGCCAAAACGTCTAAGTCACTTTTTTTAGCGCCTAGCATTTCACCAACAGCGTACACCAAAAAAGGGCGCAGCCTTTTTCCACCATTAAATAAGCTGTAATGAGTGGCTTCTTTTATTGTTTTATCGCTATCGAGCGGTTGTTCAAAGTAGCTATTGAGTGTAGTAGCTACATCTATTTGAGCACGTTCAATATAGTCTTTTATGCTCACAACTATTCCATATCATTATTAAAGTTTGTAAGTGCTGACTTTTCGCTATTGCCCATTAAAATAGAAACTTTTTGTTCTGCTTGCTGTAGTTTTTCAGATGACGCACCAGCGAGTGCAATACCACGCTCGAACTGCTTTAATGATTGTTCAAGCGATAAATCACCTTGTTCCATTTCACTAACAATTGTTGATAATTCTTCTAGTGCTTTTTCGAAACTTAAGTTTTCAGGTTTTTTAGTCGCCATCTTTATTTCAGCTTACATGATAAATTTAGGAGCCAATTTTAGGGGGAATGCTAAACTAGGTCAAAGGATGATATGAGTTTTTTACATTTAGCACGATTAATCGCGTGTTAATCAGTGTTATTAGTCAGGAAAACTCGATAATTAGGCAGTGCGCCTAACTTGATATAAAATAATAAATATAACTTTTATGTTTATTTACAAAAATGACTTAAGCAATTCAGTATGTTGCCGATAAGCAGTTAATAATAAAAAGTTTATGATAAGGCATTTAAACATGAAATCTCTGGAGGAAATGTGGATTTAGCAACCATAATAGGGATCCTAGGCGCAATAGGCTTAATTGTCATGTCTATGTTTATGAGTAGTAGCGGTGAAATGGGCATGTTTGCCGATGCGCCTTCAAGTGTAATTGTATTTGGTGGCTCGCTGTTTATTGTTTTATCAAACTTCACTATGTCTCAGTTTTTAGGGATAGGTAAGGTGGTTGGTAAGGCATTCATGTTTAAAATTGAGTCGCCTGAAGAGTTAATAGAAAAAGCAGTAGAGCTTGCGGATTCTGCCCGTAAAGGTGGCTTTTTAGCACTCGAAGAAGCTGAAATCCCAAACCCATTTATGCGTAAAGGCGTTGACATGCTTGTTGACGGTCATGACGCAGATGTTGTGCGTGCTACACTTCAAAAAGATATTTCCCTAACCACCACCCGTCATGAACTAGGTGCTGGCTTATTTAAAGCACTTGCCGACATAGCTCCCGCAATGGGAATGATTGGTACATTGATAGGCCTCGTTGCCATGTTATCAAACATGGACGACCCCAAAGCTATCGGACCTGCAATGGCCGTGGCACTATTGACCACTCTGTATGGTGCATTTTTGGCGAATGTAGTAGCAATTCCGATTCAGGTAAAACTTGAGCTGCGTAAAGACGAAGAAGCGATGAATCAGCGTTTGATTCTCGATGCTATTTTAGGAATTCAAGATGGTCAAAACCCCAAAGTTATTGAAGGTATTTTGAAAAACTACTTGGCTGAGTCTAAGCGTAAAGTTGATACCGAGGAGTAACCATGTCTGATGAAGAGTGCAAATGCCCACCCCCCGGTTTGCCTGCTTGGATGGGTACATTTGCTGATTTAATGTCGCTATTGATGTGCTTTTTTGTACTCTTATTGGCATTCTCAGAAATGGATGTACTTAAATTTAAACAAATTGCAGGTTCAATGAAGTTTGCTTTTGGTGTGCAAAATAAAATTGAAGTTAAAGATATCCCAAAAGGGACATCGGTTATCGCTATGGAATTTACTCCAGGTAAGCCAGAGCCTACACCAATTGAAACTATTCAACAGCAAACCGTTGAAATGACCCAGCAAATGCTAGAGTTTCAGGCTGGTGATGAAAGTTCAGCGGGCGGCAGGCAAGAACAGCGAGGCGATAAACGTGGCGGTGAATCTAGAAGTACCTCACAAGAGCAGTCATCAGAACAAGCAATATCCGCTGCAGATCAAGAGCAAACAAATGAGCTGGTTAAAAAAATAGCGCAGCAGTTAGAAAGGCAAATAATAGATGGTGCAATAGAACTTGAATCATTAGGTCAGCAAATTATTATTCGTATTAGAGAAAATGGCTCGTTTCCTTCGGGCAGTGCTTTTTTACAACCTAAGTTTAAACCGATTATTCAAGACATTGGCGAACTTTTAAAAGACGTACCAGGTGAAATTACAGTATCAGGGCATACAGATGATTTTCAGGTATCAAATGAGTTATACGTAAATAACTGGGATTTGTCGTCTAAGCGTGCAGTGGCTGTTGCTAGCGAATTGCAAACAGTTCAAGGGTTTGATAAAACACGAATGATGGTTGTAGGGCGAGCTGAAACTCGGCCGCTTGTGCCTAACGAGACAAATGAAGACCGACGTCGGAATCGCCGAGTTGAAATATCTATATTACAAGGTAAGGCAAAAGAGTCTGATCTTATTGATGTGAGATAATGCTCAAATTATAAAGCTGGGCTTAATTAGTAGCCCAGCTTTAAGTTTTACAAATTATTACCAGTCTCTATTTATTGAACCTGACAATAAATCAAAAACTCTCCCTCTTTAAAATAGTTATGCTAAACTACTGTTTATATAACCAGTTGTAGGCCGGCACATGAAACTCTACATCGCAGAAAAACCATCACTTGGACGTGCAATTGCAGATGCGCTCCCAAAACCACATAAAAAACACGACGGTTACATTGAAGTCGCCAATGGTGATTGTGTTTCGTGGTGTATTGGCCATTTGTTAGAACAAGCTGAACCAGATGATTACGATGAACGCTATAAAAAATGGCAATTAGAACATCTCCCTATAGTACCTGAGCAATGGCAGTTAAAAGCTAAACCTAAAACTCGTAAGCAATTAACTATTCTAAAAAAGCTAATCAAACAGGCATCAACGTTAGTTCATGCTGGCGATCCCGACCGTGAAGGGCAGTTACTTGTAGATGAAGTGATAGAACAAGCCAAAATAAGCAAAGCTAAAAAGCAAGGTATTCAGCGTCTACTTATAAGCGATTTAAACTTAGCTGCAGTTAAAAAAGCGCTTAGTTGTATGCACTCTAATCGGGAATTTATTCCATTAAGTGTATCAGCACTTGCACGTTCACGAGCAGATTGGCTTTTTGGTATGAACCTCACTCGGGCTTATACTTTAGCGGGACAAAAAGCAGGGTTTGGTAATGTACTCTCAGTTGGGCGCGTACAAACGCCAATTTTGGGTTTAGTGGTAAATCGTGATACTGAGATAGCTAATTTTATATCAAAACCATTTTATGAGGTGCTAGCTAGTTTAGTTACTCCTGAGAAGCAGGTATTTAAAGCAAAATGGGTACCGAGTAAAGCTTGCGAACCTTATCAAGATGAAGAGGGGCGAGTGCTAAATAAAGCATTGGCCGAAAACGTGGCTTCGCGTATAACTAATCAAACAGGAGAGGTGACATCGCTTGAACAAAAACAAAAAAAGCAAAGTGCACCTCTACCTTATAATCTATCAGCACTGCAAATAGATGCAGCAAAGGCATTTGGTATGGCTGCTCAACAGGTGCTTGATATTTGCCAAACACTTTATGAGCGCCATAAATTAATTACTTATCCTCGCTCAGATAATCGATATTTGCCTAAAGAACATCATTTAGATGCACCTTCAATTTTAAAAGCAATTGCAACTAATGACGGTCAAAAAGTGGAGTTAGTAAATGGTGCAAATGCTAAGCAGCGCAGTAAGTGCTTTAATGACGCAAAAGTAGCTGCGCATCACGCTATTGTACCTACGGCAAAGCAATTAAAGTCAGCTAGCTTAGCCAAGGATGAAGCAAAAGTGTATCAGCTTATTTGTAGGCATTATTTGATTCAGTTTTACCCAGACTATATTTATAACGAAACTAAAGCAGAGGTGACAATTGCTGGTGGTTTATTTAAAGCCAACGCTAAACAAGAAGTCAGTTTGGGTTTTAAGGTATTAATGGGTAAATCAGAATTAAAAGAAGAGGCTACTTTACCTTACCTTGAAAAAGGGATGGACCTGATATGTACACAAGGTGATGTAGTAGAAAAGCATACTTCACCTCCCGCTCATTTTACTGATGCAACTTTACTGAGTGCTATGACGGGGATTAGCCGTTATGTAAAAGATCCACATATCAAAAAAGTATTAAAAGATACTGATGGTTTAGGTACAGAGGCTACTCGTGCAGGCATTATAGAGTTGCTATTTAAACGGCGCTTTTTAAAGCGTGAAGGCAAAACAATCAAAGCCACCGAAACAGGCCTTGCATTAATTAGTGTTTTGCCTGAAGGTTTAGCAAGTCCTGACTTAACAGCAAAGTGGGAGGCGAGTTTAGGAAGCATTGCTCAACAAGCAATGAGCTACCAACAATTTTTACAACCGTTACTGGTGGAGCTTGAAGGCTTTGTAATGCAAGCAGCTAATTGCGATAGCCATGTATTTTCAAAACTGCCCCAAACACCGCCTAAAAAGCGTTTTGCCAAGCGCAGTAAAAAAGCACCATTTAAAAAATCTAATTATAAAAAGAGCTCAACAACAGTTTAATGGCTGAGCCCTTAAGTGGGATTTATTTTGTATTAAATAATGCAACTGCCACATTACTCATGGCTTTTATACCAGTAGGTAAAGCTACTTTATAATCAGGTGCAAATTTACTTGAGTGCAATGAAGGGAGTGTTTCGTTGTTTTTTATTGCTTTTGCGTATTGCTGTTGATTAACACCGCCTAACCAAAATAATGTAATTGGGATATTTTCGTCGGTACGGCCATAAAGACCAAAGTCTTCACCTGCCATTACGGCTTGGGTTTCAAGTACGTTTGTGTCGCCTATCGCATTTTTAATAGCACTTCGTACTATATTAGTTTGCGAAGGATTATTATAAGTAGATGGAATTGATTCATCCTCATGAACTATAACAGCAGGGTAATCACTTTCATCAAGCCCTGCGCTTTGCGCAATACCTGCGGTTATGCGTTTTATTGCAGCAATTTGCGCATTGCGTACATCTGGGTTGTAACTACGCAGTGTAAGTTGCAGTTTCACTTCATCAGAAATAACATTATGTTTGGAGCCGCCATGTATAGAACCGACTGTTATAACAGATGGTTCTAAAGGTGAAAGTTCGCGACTTGTAATCGTTTGTAAAGCAAGTACTGTGCGCGCAGCAATAACTACCGGATCAATAGTGGTATGAGGGTACGCGCCATGGCCGCCTTTACCTTTTATATTAATATCAACAGAATCCACACTTGCCATGGTATATTCATTTTTCATAGTTACTTTACCAGCAGGTACACTGGCACTAACATGCAATGCAATAACGTGGTCGGGCTTTGCGTATTTACTAAATAAACCCTCATTTAGCATCGCTTTAGCTCCACCTCCAACCTCTTCTGCAGGTTGTGCAACCATCATTAATGTCCCTTTCCATTTATTTTTATGAGTAATGAGTTGCTCGGCAGTGCCTATAAATGAGCTCATATGAATATCATGGCCACAGCCATGCATAACACCAACTTTTGCACCATGCTCGTCAATAACTTTTACAGTTGAAGCGTAGGGTTTACCTGTTTGCTCGGTAATAGGTAAGCCGTCCGTATCTGTGCGTATCATAACTGTTGGGCCATTGCCATTTTTAAAAATACCAACAACACCATACCCACCTACATTTTCTGTAACCTCGAATCCAAGCATATTAAGCTTGTTAGCTATTTTTTTACCTGTATTTTTTTCGCTGTATGAAAGTTCTGGCGATTGATGTAAATCGAGGTAAAACTTTTCAATACTAGGCATTGTTTTGTTTAGGTCTAGGTCTAGGTCAAGTCCTTTAGCTTGCAAAAGCGGAGCTGCAAATAAAAATGCAGCGCTAAGGTAAGATAGTTTCATGATTTGCCTCATTAATTGATTATGTATGCCGAGTGATTTAGTTATACGACTTGTATTTATTATGTTAATCACCATATAAAACCCTAAATAGATAAGTATGGCAATCAATTCAATGAGTAATATAGTAAGTATTAATGCACAAAACCTTCAGCAGGTCCTTGGAGAAACATCACAACAAAAATTAGTATTACTTAACTTTTTCTCACCTCAAAGTCCTGATTGTATTGGGCAGGCTGCAATTTTAGATAAAATAGCGGCTGACTATACAAGCCATATAGTAATAGCAAATTTAGATTGTGATGCAGAGCAAGCATTAGCTTCACAATTAGCACAACAGGTTGGCTTACAAACGCTGCCTACGCTTGTGCTATTAAAAGACTCTGCCCCTGTCGATTTGCTTGCAGGTACCCAAACTGAGTCACAAATACGGGAAGCCCTATCTAAGCACTTACCTGCTCAACAGGATTTGCTATTAGAACAAGCTAAGCAGGCTCTACTTAAATCAGACCTCAATGCAGCGTTTAATTATGCAAAGCAAGCATACGAAATAGATAATACTAATGTACGTATTAAATTAGTGCTTGCAGATATTTGTATTCAAATTCACAAATTAGATGAAGCTCAAGCATTAATAGAAACGATTGATTCGCAAGATCAAGATGCGTACTTCAATAACATCAAAGCAAAATGCGAAGCTGCTTTAGATGCAAAAGATTCTCCAGAGATACAACAAAAGCAACAGCAAGTAGATAAGTATCCGAACGATTTAGAACTTAAAGAAGAGCTCAGTGCTTTATTAAACGAAGCAGGAAGAAAAGAAGAGGCATTAGAAGTGCTATTCAAAGTACTACAAAAGGACCTTAACTATAACGAAGCTAAACCAAGCTTTTTAGCTATAATAGCTTCTCTACCAGATGGCGATGCGCTCGCAGCTAAATACCGTAGAAAGCTATACAGTATTTTATATTAAAAGCTGATTATAAGTTCGGCTAAATAAAAGCACCTTTATTAAAGGTGCTTTTTTATTGATGGCTCTTAGATGTTAAAGCAGAGAAAATCAGCTTAAAAAGTAAAGTTATACACAGGGTTTTGTGAGTAACTTGTGTTTAGGGTGTGCGCTTGCTTGGGGTGCAATTTAAATCACTTTTTTAGCTAAAAAAGGCTTGCGTTAAATTCGCGCCTCCCTATAATGCGACCCCACTGAGACGGCAGAGCAGGCAACGCTTAGCGAGGCAAGCAAGTCACTTAGTGAGTCGAGTAAAACTTAAGTTTAGATTTTAAAAAATTTAAAATTAAGTGTTGACAAAAACACAGGAAAGCGTAAGATTCGCTTCCCTTGAGTCGCTAAGGCAACTCAAACGTTCTTTAACAATATAAAGCAATCATCTGTGTGGGCACTCGTACAGATTGAGTTCTAACAGCCAAGCTACTTAGGTAGTGAGGCAAATAAATTAGAGTCTCAATTGAAACTGAGTGACCAACAGCAATAACTACTTAGGTAGGAATTGCAGCACAGTCAATTCAATATCGAAAGATATTAAATAAATTCAGAATTCATTGAGCTGTCGAAAGACACAAAACTTTTTAATTGAAGAGTTTGATCATGGCTCAGATTGAACGCTGGCGGCAGGCCTAACACATGCAAGTCGAGCGGTAACAGAAAGTAGCTTGCTACTTTGCTGACGAGCGGCGGACGGGTGAGTAATGCTTGGGAACATGCCTTGAGGTGGGGGACAACAGTTGGAAACGACTGCTAATACCGCATAATGTCTACGGACCAAAGGGGGCTTCGGCTCTCGCCTTTAGATTGGCCCAAGTGGGATTAGCTAGTTGGTGAGGTAATGGCTCACCAAGGCAACGATCCCTAGCTGGTTTGAGAGGATGATCAGCCACACTGGAACTGAGACACGGTCCAGACTCCTACGGGAGGCAGCAGTGGGGAATATTGCACAATGGGCGAAAGCCTGATGCAGCCATGCCGCGTGTGTGAAGAAGGCCTTCGGGTTGTAAAGCACTTTCAGTCAGGAGGAAAGGGTGTGAGTTAATACCTCACATCTGTGACGTTACTGACAGAAGAAGCACCGGCTAACTCCGTGCCAGCAGCCGCGGTAATACGGAGGGTGCGAGCGTTAATCGGAATTACTGGGCGTAAAGCGTACGCAGGCGGTTTGTTAAGCGAGATGTGAAAGCCCCGGGCTCAACCTGGGAACTGCATTTCGAACTGGCAAACTAGAGTGTGATAGAGGGTGGTAGAATTTCAGGTGTAGCGGTGAAATGCGTAGAGATCTGAAGGAATACCGATGGCGAAGGCAGCCACCTGGGTCAACACTGACGCTCATGTACGAAAGCGTGGGGAGCAAACGGGATTAGATACCCCGGTAGTCCACGCCGTAAACGATGTCTACTAGAAGCTCGGAACCTCGGTTCTGTTTTTCAAAGCTAACGCATTAAGTAGACCGCCTGGGGAGTACGGCCGCAAGGTTAAAACTCAAATGAATTGACGGGGGCCCGCACAAGCGGTGGAGCATGTGGTTTAATTCGATGCAACGCGAAGAACCTTACCTACACTTGACATACAGAGAACTTTCTAGAGATAGATTGGTGCCTTCGGGAACTCTGATACAGGTGCTGCATGGCTGTCGTCAGCTCGTGTTGTGAGATGTTGGGTTAAGTCCCGCAACGAGCGCAACCCCTATCCTTAGTTGCTAGCAGGTAATGCTGAGAACTCTAAGGAGACTGCCGGTGATAAACCGGAGGAAGGTGGGGACGACGTCAAGTCATCATGGCCCTTACGTGTAGGGCTACACACGTGCTACAATGGCGCATACAGAGTGCTGCGAACCTGCGAAGGTAAGCGAATCACTTAAAGTGCGTCGTAGTCCGGATTGGAGTCTGCAACTCGACTCCATGAAGTCGGAATCGCTAGTAATCGCGTATCAGAATGACGCGGTGAATACGTTCCCGGGCCTTGTACACACCGCCCGTCACACCATGGGAGTGGGTTGCTCCAGAAGTAGATAGTCTAACCCTCGGGAGGACGTTTACCACGGAGTGATTCATGACTGGGGTGAAGTCGTAACAAGGTAGCCCTAGGGGAACCTGGGGCTGGATCACCTCCTTATACGATTTAGAACTTATTTGTTCGTAGTGTCCACACAGATGATTGTTAGTTAGTTAAGCCACTGGCTTAGTTAATTAATATGCTCTTTAAAAATTTGGAAAAGCTGATAATAAAATTCGTATGAATAACATTGTTATTTGTACAGAGTTTTCAAAAGTAAAAAAGAATGATAGCAGTATCATTCAGTGCCATTTAATCACTCTTATGAGTCGATTGATTGGTATCTACTTTAGTATTCAATATTAACTTCTGGCGAAGTTAAACTGTCACAAAACAAAGACCCGTTTGGGTTGTATGGTTAAGTGACTAAGCGTACACGGTGGATGCCTTGGCAGTTGGAGGCGATGAAGGACGTATTAACTTGCGATAAGCCTAGTCAAGCTAGTAAAAAGCACTTGAGACTAGGATTTCCGAATGGGGAAACCCACCTGCTTGCAGGTATCGTTAACTGAATACATAGGTTAACGAGGCGAACGCGGAGAACTGAAACATCTAAGTACCCGTAGGAAAAGAAATCAACCGAGATTCCGAAAGTAGCGGCGAGCGAAATCGGAACAGCCCTTAAGCTTATTATGTGTTAATGGAAGGCTCTGGAAAGTGCCACGATACAGGGTGATAGTCCCGTACATGAAAAGACATTTTAAGTGAAATCGAGTAGGTCGGAGCACGTGAAACTTTGACTGAATATAGGTGGACCATCATCTAAGGCTAAATACTCCCAACTGACCGATAGTGAACCAGTACCGTGAGGGAAAGGCGAAAAGAACCCCTGTGAGGGGAGTGAAATAGAACCTGAAACCGTGTACGTACAAGCAGTAGGAGCAGACTTGTTCTGTGACTGCGTACCTTTTGTATAATGGGTCAGCGACTTATATTTTGTAGCGAGGTTAACCGATTAGGGTAGCCGTAGGGAAACCGAGTCTTAACTGGGCGAATAGTTGCAAGGTATAGACCCGAAACCCGGTGATCTAGCCATGGGCAGGTTGAAGGTTGAGTAACATCAACTGGAGGACCGAACCCACTAACGTTGAAAAGTTAGGGGATGACCTGTGGCTAGGAGTGAAAGGCTAATCAAACCGGGAGATAGCTGGTTCTCCCCGAAATCTATTTAGGTAGAGCCTCGGACGAATACTTACGGGGGTAGAGCACTGTTAAGGCTAGGGGGTCATCCCGACTTACCAACCCTTTGCAAACTCCGAATACCGTAAAGTAATATCCGGGAGACACACGGCGGGTGCTAACGTCCGTCGTGAAGAGGGAAACAACCCAGACCGCCAGCTAAGGTCCCAAAGTCATAGTTAAGTGGGAAACGATGTGGAAAGGCCCAGACAGCCAGGAGGTTGGCTTAGAAGCAGCCATCCTTTAAAGAAAGCGTAATAGCTCACTGGTCGAGTCGGTCTGCGCGGAAGATGTAACGGGGCTAAACTATGCACCGAAGCTGCGGATTCATACTTTGTATGAGTGGTAGGGGAGCGTTCTGTAAGCGGTTGAAGGTGTACCGGGAGGTATGCTGGACGTATCAGAAGTGCGAATGCTGACATGAGTAACGATAATGCGGGTGAAAAACCCGCACGCCGGAAGACCAAGGGTTCCTATCCCATGTTAATCAGGGTAGGGTAAGTCGACCCCTAAGGCGAGGCCGAAAGGCGTAGTCGATGGGAAACGGATTAATATTTCCGTACTTGGTATAATTGCGATGGGGGGACGGAGAAGGCTAAGCAAGCATGGCGATGGTTGTCCATGTGAAAGTGAGTAGGGCGTTTGTTTAGGTAAATCCGGACGAACATTAAACCTGAGACACGAGACGAGCTACTACGGTAGTGAAGTTGCTGATGCCATACTTCCAGGAAAAGCCTCTAAGCTTCAGATTATACCGAATCGTACCCCAAACCGACACAGGTGGTCAGGTAGAGAATACTAAGGCGCTTGAGAGAACTCGGGTGAAGGAACTAGGCAAAATCGTACCGTAACTTCGGGAGAAGGTACGCTCCTATCTGTGATGAGACTTGCTCTCTAAGCGGACGGGAGCCGCAGTGACCAGGTGGCTGGGACTGTTTATTAAAAACACAGCACTGTGCAAAATCGCAAGATGACGTATACGGTGTGACACCTGCCCGGTGCCGGAAGGTTAATTGATGGGGTTATCTTCGGAGAAGCTCTTGATCGAAGCCCCGGTAAACGGCGGCCGTAACTATAACGGTCCTAAGGTAGCGAAATTCCTTGTCGGGTAAGTTCCGACCTGCACGAATGGTGTAACCATGGCCACGCTGTCTCCACCCGAGACTCAGTGAAATTGAAATCGCAGTGAAGATGCTGTGTACCCGCGGCTAGACGGAAAGACCCCGTGAACCTTTACTACAGCTTGGCACTGAACATTGAACCTACATGTGTAGGATAGGTGGGAGACTTTGAAGATGAGACGCTAGTCTTGTTGGAGTCGTCCTTGAAATACCACCCTTGTAGTTTTGATGTTCTAACGTTGGCCCCTGAATCGGGGTTACGGACAGTGCCTGGTGGGTAGTTTGACTGGGGCGGTCTCCTCCCAAAGAGTAACGGAGGAGCACGAAGGTTGGCTAAGTACGGTCGGACATCGTACGGTTAGTGTAATGGTAGAAGCCAGCTTAACTGCGAGACAGACACGTCGAGCAGGTACGAAAGTAGGTCATAGTGATCCGGTGGTTCTGAATGGAAGGGCCATCGCTCAACGGATAAAAGGTACTCCGGGGATAACAGGCTGATACCGCCCAAGAGTTCATATCGACGGCGGTGTTTGGCACCTCGATGTCGGCTCATCACATCCTGGGGCTGAAGTCGGTCCCAAGGGTATGGCTGTTCGCCATTTAAAGTGGTACGCGAGCTGGGTTTAGAACGTCGTGAGACAGTTCGGTCCCTATCTGCCGTGGGCGTTTGAGAATTGAGAGGGGTTGCTCCTAGTACGAGAGGACCGGAGTGAACGAACCGCTGGTGTTCGGGTTGTCATGCCAATGGCATTGCCCGGTAGCTACGTTCGGAACTGATAAGCGCTGAAAGCATCTAAGCGCGAAGCAGGCCTCGAGATGAGTTCTCACTAGACTTTTAAAGTCTCTGAAGGGCCGTTGAAGACTACAACGTTGATAGGCAAGATGTGGAAGTGGTGTGAGCCATTAAGCTAACTTGTACTAATTACCCGTGAGGCTTAACCATACAACGCCAAACGCGTTTTGTGTGACAGTTAAGACAGAAGTTAATAACTAAAGTAGATATTACTGACAGAAAGACTTAAAAAATATTATCAGATATTTTCCAGATTCAGTTAGTGCGTAGGAATACGGATTAACGCCCAAATTTGCTTGGTGACAATAGCGTTTTGGACCCACCTGACTCCATGCCGAACTCAGTAGTGAAACGAAACAGCGCCGATGATAGTGTAGCATTTGCTATGTGAAAGTAGGACATTACCAGGCTTCAAATTCAGTCGAAGGACTTTAACCTTAATAAAAATAAGAAATTTGAAAAGAATTTTCTTGGTGACAATAGCGTTTTGGACCCACCTGATCCCATGCCGAACTCAGTAGTGAAACGAAACAGCGCCGATGATAGTGTAGCATTTGCTATGTGAAAGTAGGACATTACCAGGATTTAATTAAGAGAAACCCGTTACAGCAATGTAACGGTTTTTTTGCTGTCTGGGGTTTAGTAAATTAGCGTTAAGCATACCGAGTTCAGTAATAATACCAATCCTAAAGTGAGCTTACATAATACCGACCAACACAATGAAAGTATGCTATCAGCGATGTGACTTTTTATCCCTCGGGTATTCAAGTGAGTGGTGCAACGACTTTAATTAAGCGAAGCCTGTTGCAGTAAAGTGACGCTTTTTGTATTTTGAAATGAAGTAAATCAATTAAGTTACAATTTCAAGGTGAGCTTTACTAATTCGTATAATTAAAGGATCTAGTCTTAAGTAAGGTAATAATATAAACAACAAGGTTATATTATTTATCTCTGTCTAATAACTGATACCTTTAACCCTATAAGCGTCAGCTTTTCTATCAGGGGTTGATTAAATATTACTGTTAAAGAGTTTAAGGTTTGGTGAATAATAGCTTTATGTTTAGGTGATATAAATAGGTTATTGAATTTGCCAATTAGTGGTACTTATCATTAATTTTTTTTCTTGTCGTTTGACCTCGCTTTAGAATGTTTATTGCGAATATAATTCACAATACAATTAATTTCATCTAACTAAACTAGCTCGTTTAATCTGAGGCATGGTAATATTTTCATTTAGCTAAATCTATTTGAGGTGTTAATTGCCTACTACAGATTACCAACGTGTATTAAATGAAATTACTCAAGAAGTCTCCCCTTTACTGTCTAAAGGGAAAGTAGCTGATTATATCCCTGCACTTGCTGAGGTTGACCCTGAGCAGTTTTCTATTGCTATATACACTACTGAGGGTGAAATCATTTGCGCAGGTGATTGTTCTCAGCGATTTACCATTCAATCAGTATCTAAAGTGATGACATTAACCATGGCGTTACAGCGTTATGGTGACGAACTTTGGAGCAGGGTAGGTAAGGAGCCCTCAGGTACAGCGTTTAACTCGCTTACGCAACTTGAATTTGAAAAAGGCGTGCCGCGTAACCCATTCATAAATGCGGGTGCTATTGTTACTTGTGATGCGCTTTATAGCCGCTTGTCTGCACCAATGCACTCGATGCTCGAAACATTCAGATTACTATCAGGTAATCGCGGCATTGTGATTGATAAAAAAGTGGCTAATTCTGAGTATGAATTTAGACACCGCAATGCTGCTATGGCGCATTTGATGAAATCGTTTGGTAATTTTGAGAATGACGTTGATGATGTGCTTTGGTCGTATTTCAACTTTTGCTCTATTGAGCTTAATTGTGTTGAACTCGCTAAGGCATATAGCTTTTTGGCAAATAAAGGAGTTGATCAGCTATCTGGTGAGCAGGTTTTAAGTAGTCGTCAAAATAAACAGCTTAATTCATTATTATTTACCAGTGGTTTATATGATGCTGCGGGTGATTTTGGGTATAGGGTCGGTATGCCAGGTAAATCAGGGGTGTCAGGAACTATTCTTGCGGTATTACCTAATAAGTTTACAGTAGCCGTTTATTCCCCAGGGCTTAATTCGTTTGGTAACTCAGTAGCAGGAATAGCAGCATTAGAGCTGCTATCTAAAAAGCTTGATATTTCTATCTTTTAGAGAGATGAAGGGAGCTTATTGCTCCCAATAAACCTGCTCTAAACAATCTTCACGCTCAGGTAAACCACGCGATAAGCGGGGAGAGTGCTGAACAAGTACTTCATAGCTTGCTCTGTTTGCATATTTACTAATTTGTGCAAGAGATGAGTATGTAATAGCTTGTTGATCGTGCTTTGCTGAGTTAGCGACATTAAGCTTATGATAAACATTTGCTGATAAGTCATGTAGTACAGCAGCGAGTGCACAATCGCCAGCGCCATTTGTATTTTTGATTGAGTCAGGTCCGCCCATAAAAGGAGCCGTATGGCTGTATGCTCTTATAGGGTTTTCGCAATCTGCTTTACGCATAGCGCGTGAAAATTCATAGCGATTAAAGTCTGCAATAGCACCAGGTAGTAATGGGTATTCGGTTTCACGTTTAAAGCTGTCGTCAACATGGCCTGCCATGAATAGCCCTTTTTCACCTGCAGTGCATATAACAAGATCTACCCAATCTAGTGCTTTATCTGCTGCTAAAAGCGGGTCTTCAAACCCTGTAATAGCAAAGCCTTCTTCTTCGTTCATAGCAAGAATATCTACATGCTTTTCAACAAAGTTTGCCCACCAAGCAGGATCTTGTTCAATTAAAAATTTAGTGCCGAGTGTAAGAACAACAGGTACGCCAGCATCGTTAGCATATTTTACGGCTTGCATCGTTGCATCTGTCATGGTTTCGTCATCTTGTGTTCGCATAAGGTATGCACTAATGACTAAAGCCGATGAGTTTTCTATCAACGATTTATCTATTGATTCTGGGCGTAGGTAATTCATTAAACCCGCACTGATTGCAAAGGTGCGTTCGCCCGTTTCATCAATGAGTGTGAAACAACGGCCTATTGGCCCATCAACAGGTTGTAAATAATCTAAGTCTACACGGCTTGAGGTATTACATAAAAAGCGATATGCGTAACTGCCAATTTTAATGTTTTCGCTCATTACGCCTAATAAAACAGAGCGATCATCTGCAAGTACAGAATAGTTGTGCATTGTGTTACCAATGGTTCCACCTGCAAATTCATAATCAACCATGTCGTTTAATTTTAAGCGGTCGTACAGAGCATTTGTTATGTCACTGTCTATAACTTGTGACATCCCTCTGCGTAGTTGAAACTCATCAAGGAAAGCTTGATCAACTTTTGCTTCTATATCAACAACGATTTGATCGATACCCGTAATATAGCTACGTTGTAATCTATCTGTTGCGTTAAGTTGATTAGTTAGTGGATCTTTGGCTTCCACTGGAAAATAATGTTTATGCCTGCGGCGTCCAGGAAATTTCATTCGCTACCCGTGTTGTGAGCTAAATAAAAAAAGCGAGAGATTATAACGTAAATCGGCGGCAGTGAGCCATTATTAACAGCTAAATAGTGTTTTATTTTTGCAATAAAGTAATCATTGCCGGGCTTTAGGATGTTAACTAGGTATAATTAAAGCATAAAACGTAATTTAAGAAGAAATAATGAACAAGCCATTTGACGACGCTTATTGGATGGAACAAGCGCTTTTGTATGCAAAACAAGCGGAGCAGCTTAATGAGATACCAGTAGGTGCTGTTTTAGTAAAAGATAATCAACTTATAGCATCTGGATACAATCGTTCTATAACTGATAATGACCCTTCAGCGCATGCTGAAATGATTGCAGTACGAGAAGCTGGCAAAGCACTCAATAATTATCGCTTAGTTGACTGCACGTTATATGTAACGCTAGAGCCGTGCTCTATGTGTGCAGGATTATTAGTACATAGCAGAATAAAGCGTTTAGTATTTGGAGCTCCTGATGCTAAAACCGGTTCAGCTGGATCTATTATGAATTTACTGCAAGAACCAAGGCTTAACCATCAAGTTGAAGTTGTTGGAGGGGTATTAGCCGATAAATGTGGTAACACTATATCTGAATTTTTTAAGCGAAGAAGGGCGCAAATTAAAGCAGCCAAGAAGGCTGCTCGAGGGGCTTAAAAAATATTATTAATTGCCCGCTGGTATAGTGTCTTGTGCTTCCATTTGTTGCATAGCAAACATACGGCGACGCCATATTATTTTTTTGTGTAAACCACGTAACATGATACGACGACGTGTCGCCGTTGAATAAATAACGTTTCTTTTTAATTTTTGTGTGCGTCTACGTTTTAGCATGTGTTCTCCTAATGCGTGAGAGTGAGAAAGGCACAAGGTATATCTTTGAAAAAATTGAAATATACAATTACCACACATTAGTGATCATTTAATGACAAGTAAACAGATATTTTAGTTACCCACTACTTTGAAGCCGTAAACTTTCATAATTAAAAAATTTCTCATTAATCCATGCTCCGCTATGGCGACTCATCTTGTTTTATATTGCTGTTGTCATTACGCTCTGTAGTGATATTTTCTTCGGTCATCGCATTGTTTTCATTAAGCCATACCAGCGCGTCGTAGTATCTACGAATATTATCAACATATTTTACTGCCACATCGCCACGGGCATAGCCATAACGTGTATTACGGTAATATCGTTTTTTGATTAATAGCGGTAAGCGTTTTTTTACATCGGCCCATTTATCCGGGCTTGCCCCTTGTTGTTGGGTGATAATCCTCGCGTCGTTCACATGACCCCAACCAACATTATAAGCAGCTAAAGCAAGCCACGTCCTGTCTGGTTGAGGAATTCTATCAGGAATACGGGTTATTAATTTGCTTAGATACTGAGCTCCACCACGAATGTTTTGTTCAGGCTCGAGACGATTTGTTACACCAACTTGTTTAGCTGTACTACGTGTAAGCATCATAATGCCGCGAACACCCGTTGGTGATTTAGCGCGAGGGTTCCACATCGACTCTTGGTAACTTAATGCAGCTAGTAAACGCCAATCAAGATCTCCTGCGTATTGTTCAAACCATGGCTGATATGTAGGTAACGTTTCTTTTATTGCTTCTATGTAAGCCAATGTATTTACGTAGTTAAACTGGCGCACATGACCAAAATATTTTTCTTCGAGTACATAAAGTTGGTTGTTTTGTTTTACTTCACCAAAAAATGGCACGAGCAGCGCATATAAAGAATCATCTTTTGACTTGCGAAGTATCCACGCAATTGGGTCATTATGACTTACTGAGAAGCCAATACTTAAATTAGGGTGATACCGGCGAAATAGCGAAAGAGAGTGGGAGTCAGCAAGGGTGTAGTCTATTTCACCATCTATAACTGCTTGTAAAAGTTCTTCTTCGTCAAATTCTTCACTTTCTATCCAGCTGAGTGATGGGTTGTTTTTTTGAGCTTTTTGCAGGGTAAGTGAGTGGCTGCTTTTTGCTATAACCGTAAAATTTCCATCTAGATCGTCAAACTTACGAGGGCGAACACGGCCTTGTTTATATACTAATTTTTGACTAATTGTTCTGTAAGTTGGGCCATACCTGTATTGCTGCGCACGCGTTTTATTGTAAGTAAGTCCTGAGGCAATTAAGTCTAAGTCACCACTTTCAAGGCGATCAAACATATCAGATAAATTAAAAAAGGGGACTATTTCAAGCTCAACACCTAAGTAATCAGCAAAAGCCTGAGAAAGCTCATATTCAAAGCCTTGCTCGCCCTGAACTGCTTGATAATAATTGCTCGCACTTGCTAACGTGCCAACACGTATTTTGTTTTGCTCTTTGATGTGGGCAAGTTGAGTTGGCTGTTCCTGCATATTACATGCACATAACAGCATAACTAAAGTGATGATTATTATTAGCTTTTCTTTGAACATTGAGTGCCCCTTTAACACGCTAACACCCGTTATAACAAAACTTAGCCATTTCGTCACTTTCCCTTTTATTTTATTAGCTAAAACGGATTATAAATAAAGCTAAAAAGTTAATTTTATGAAAAGCGCAATTTGGAGTTAAATATGATGGCTAATTGGACTATAATGCGTGCCTAAAATATCGTTCAATCCCTAACCCCGGATGAAATTATCTATGTTGATCCTTCGTGGTGCACCAGCACTGTCAGAGTTCAGAGTTAATAAAATTTTAGCGCGTTGCAAACAATCGCAACTTCCAGTCACCAACGTATATGCCGAGTATGCTCATTTTGCCGATTTAACATCGCCTTTGAGTATTGATGAGCAGACCAAGCTTGAAAAGCTATTAACTTACGGTCCTACTATTGCCGAGCATACCCCAGCTGGCACATTTATTTTAGTTACACCTCGCCCTGGTACCATTTCGCCTTGGGCATCTAAAGCAACCGATATAGCGCATAACTGTGGCCTTAAACAGGTTCACCGTGTAGAGCGCGGTATTGCTTATTATATAGAAGGTGAACTAAGTGCAGAGCAACTTGCACAAGCAACGGCGTTATTACACGACCGTATGACTGAAGCTACACACACTGAGCTTGAAGCTGCAGCACAGTTGTTCCGTAATGATTCTCCTCGTGAAATGTCATCAGTTGATATTTTAGGTGGCGGACGCGAAGCATTAGCTGCCGCAAATATTGAGCAAGGTTTTGCTCTTGCCGACGACGAAATTGACTACCTAGTAGAAAACTTTATAAAGTTACGACGTAATCCTAACGACATAGAATTGTTTATGTTTGCCCAAGCAAACTCAGAGCATTGTCGTCATAAAATATTTAATGCTGATTGGACAATTGATGGCATTGAACAGCCAAAATCGCTGTTTAAAATGATCAAAAATACATTTGAGCACAATCCTGAAAATGTATTGTCGGCGTATAAAGATAACGCGGCAGTAATGAAGGGCTCAAAAGCGGGTCGCTTCTTCCCGAATGCGCAAGGTGAATATGCGTATCATCAAGAAGACATAGAAATATTAATGAAAGTAGAAACGCATAACCACCCAACGGCTATTGCACCGTTTTCGGGGGCGGCTACCGGCTCAGGTGGTGAAATTCGTGACGAAGGTGCAACAGGTCGTGGTTCTAAGCCAAAAGCCGGTTTAGTTGGCTTTACGGTTTCTAACTTACGTATTCCGGGTTACGAGCAACCGTGGGAAAGCGACTTTGGTAAACCTGGTCGTATAGTCAATGCGCTTGATATTATGATGGATGGCCCACTGGGCGGTGCTGCATTTAATAACGAGTTTGGACGTCCTAACTTATTAGGTTACTTCCGCACGTACGAAGAAAAAGTAACAAGCCACAATGGTGAAGAGGTACGTGGTTACCACAAACCAATTATGCTTGCCGGTGGATTAGGTAATATTCGTGCTGATCATGTTCAAAAAGGCGAGATTCCAGTAGGAGCAAAACTAATTGCGCTAGGCGGCCCTGCTATGAATATTGGTTTAGGCGGTGGTGCTGCATCAAGTATGGCATCGGGTCAATCAAACGAAGACTTAGACTTTGCTTCTGTACAGCGTGAAAACCCTGAAATGGAACGTCGTTGCCAAGAAGTCATCGACAAATGCTGGCAGTTAGGCGATGAAAACCCAATTGCGTTTATACATGATGTAGGCGCCGGTGGTTTATCAAATGCGTTTCCTGAACTGGTAAACGATGGTGGCCGTGGTGGTAAATTCCAACTACGTGATATCCCTAACGATGAGCCTGGCATGGCACCACATGAAATTTGGTGTAACGAATCGCAAGAGCGTTATGTGCTGGCTGTAGCGGTTGAAGACTTTGATCGTTTTGAATCCATTTGTAAGCGCGAACGCGCACAGTACGCAGTAATTGGTGAAGCCACAGAAGAGCGCCATTTAACCGTAGCAGACAGCCACTTTGATAACAGCCCTGTTGATTTACCGCTTGATGTTTTATTAGGTAAAGCGCCTAAAATGCACCGCAATGTAACATCTCAGCAAGTAACGGGCACTGCCATTGATGCAAACGATATTAACGTAGCTGATGCCGCGCAGCGTTTGTTACGCTTACCTACAATTGCAGAAAAAACATTCTTAATTACTATTGGTGACCGCTCGGTTACCGGTTTAGTAGCACGTGATCAAATGGTTGGCCCTTGGCAAGTACCTGTTGCTAACTGTGCGGTTACTGCGGCAACGTACGACACTTACCACGGTGAAGCTATGTCCCTGGGTGAGCGCACGCCGGCGGCACTATTAAATTATGGAGCTTCGGCGCGTTTGGCTGTGGCTGAGTCACTCACTAATATTGCTTGTGCAAACATTGGCAGCCTAGAGAATATTAAGCTATCTGCTAACTGGATGGCTGCAGCGGGTCACCCAGGTGAAGACGCAGGCCTTTACGAAGCCGTAAAAGCGGTAGGCGAAGAGCTTTGTCCAGCACTTGGTTTAACTATACCTGTAGGTAAAGATTCTATGTCGATGAAAACGACATGGAAAAACGAAGACGATAGTGCTGAGCAATCAGTAACGTCGCCGTTATCGCTTATTATTACAGCCTTTGGCCGTGTTGACGACGTGCGTAAAACAGTGACTCCGCAGTTACGTACTGATAAAGGTGACACTTCGCTTGTTTTAGTTGATTTAGGTGCTGGCAAAAACCGCATGGGTGCATCAAGCCTTGCACAGGTTTATAAACAGCTTGGTGATGTTACACCAGATGTAGACAGCCCTGAGCTACTTAAAGGCTTTTACAATGCCATGCAAGCACTTGTCGCTGATAGCAAGTTACTTGCTTATCATGACCGCTCAGACGGTGGTTTATTTACTACTGTAACTGAAATGGCGTTTGCTGGGCACACCGGTGTGACTGTTGATTTAGCTGGTTTAACCGGGACAGACCTAGAAGCACTTTATAACGAAGAGCTTGGCGCGGTAATTCAAGTGGCTAACAGCGATTTAGATGCCGTAAATGCTGTATTTGAGCAACACGGTGTTGCTGCAATTAGCCACGTGATTGGCTCGCTTAATAGCGACGATAGCATTGTATTTAACCGTGGTGAGCAAACAGTACTTAATCATACTCGTACTGAATTACGTACTATTTGGGCCGAAACAACGTACCAAATGCAAGCACGTCGTGATAACCCTGATTGTGCTAAGCAAGAGTTTGATGCCAAGTTTGATGCAAAAGACCCAGGCTTAAACGTGAAGCTTAACTTTGACTTAAACGAAGATATAGCTGCGCCATTCATTGCAACGGGTGCTAAACCACAAATGGCTATTTTGCGTGAGCAAGGCGTTAACTCGCATTTAGAAATGGCTGCTGCGTTTAACCGCGCTGGTTTTGCCGCTGTTGATGTGCACATGAGCGATATCCTCGAAGGGCGTTTAACCCTTGAGCAGTTTAAAGGCTTAGTGGCATGTGGTGGTTTCTCTTATGGTGACGTATTAGGCGCCGGTGAAGGCTGGGCTAAGTCTATATTGTTTAACGATATGGCACGCGATCAGTTCCAAAACTTCTTCCACCGTGAAGACACCTTTAGCTTAGGTGTGTGTAATGGTTGTCAAATGTTATCAACATTGAAAGAGTTAATTCCGGGTACTGAGCATTGGCCACGTTTTGTAACAAATAAGTCAGAGCGTTTTGAAGCACGCTTTAGCTTAGTTGAAATACAAGAAAACCCGTCTGTGTTCTTTAATGGAATGGCTGGGTCGCGTATGCCAATTGCTGTATCTCATGGTGAAGGCCATGCAGAATTTGCAAACGATGCCGCCACTAAAGCTGCGCTTGAAAGCGGCACTGTTGCGGTTAAATTTGTAGATAACTATGGTAACCCGACAACACGATACCCGGCTAACCCGAATGGTTCACCAGAAGGTATTACCGGTATTACTTCTACTGATGGCCGTGCCACTGTAATGATGCCGCACCCTGAGCGTGTATTCCGCGCTGTTGCTAACTCGTGGCACCCAGATGAGTGGAAAGAGGATAGCCCATGGATGCGTATGTTCCGCAACGCACGTAAAAATGTAGGTTAAAAACGACATATACAAGTTAGATTCATAATCTAGCTGTAAAATAAAAAAGGCTGCACTGTGCAGCCTTTTTTGAGTGCGTAGATTTAAAATTACGATAGTTTGTAAGGTATAAATAAAAGCTTATAAGGACAGTATGTTAAAGCGCGTTGGTTTAATTATGGGTGCTGTATTGCTAAGTATAGTGTTGCTTGGCTACGTATTTCGTTTGCCTCTATTACAATGGGCTGTAGCGCCTCAGCTTGAAAAAGCAGGTGTTACCTTGAGCTGCTTAGATTTATCGCTTACGAGTAAGTTAAATGTGCACGTACAAAAAGCCTGTTTAAGTTACCAAAATCAAGAGCTTGCTCTTACAGGTATTACTGCTAATACCAAGCATGTTAAAGTTAAACACGCCGTACTCAATGTAAATCCATTTCCTCAAAGTAATAAAGTAAGCAGCCCTGCAAAAATTTTAGATTTAGCCCTGCCCGAAAAAAGGCCAACAATTACAGTTGAGCATTTAACTATACACGGTGCATTTTTAAAGCGCCCGCTAATGCTAAATATCACCGAGCCCACGCTTAACCAGTTTGTCGTAAATGGTGATTTAAGTGCCAGTGCTACGCTTTACAATAATAAGGTACAAGGGCAGCTTAAAGTTAGTGATGAATTGCTTAAGCAGTTACTTAAAACAGATAACGAGCTATTAAGTGGACTTAGCTTTAATACAACGCAAACATTTAGCTTTAACGGGATAGAGGCGAGCCTTGCTGGTAATTTACAAACCCTGTATGACTATAAAATACAAAGCTGTGGTATAACAAATAGCTCAAAAGGTGTACTAAGCGCTACATATAACTTAAATAGCCAAAAGCTTGATATAGACCCAAGCCAGCTTAAAAACAATGTAACGATTAGTAATAACTGCCAATCTCTTATTCCTGAAGGTGATTACAAGGCCTTTGCAGTTAAGCAACTTCCCCTTAATTGGCACTGGGCTTTACCTAGACCAATAAGCCTAGTGGATAATAATTTAACCTTGCCGTTAATAACGCTTAAAAGCAATGAGCAAACAGGACAAGAGGTGGACATAACTTTTACAGATACGTTTATAAATATAGCTACACCGTTGCAAAGTGCGCGCACGCAGCTTAAAGCGCAGCTACACACAGATGATATAAACGCTGTAGTGCTAAATACGCAGCTTGAAAACGCACAACTAAGTGGCAATTACGATATTACGCTTACCGCTTTGCCTGAATTTTTACCGGCTGAGGCTAATAATATTAAAGCCCATGGCGACTTTACACTTACTCAACTTGTTGACTCTAAACCCGTAGGTAAAGTAAGTACTACATTTAGCTTTGATAAAGCCGTTGCTTATGGCACTACTATTAACACTTACACAGGTAAACTAGTGGCAAGTATGAGTGAAAAGCTCGATGCAAGCGTGGTTTTAAAAAGTGAGTTTAAAGGCGCTCAATACGAAGAGTATAAACTCACCGGTATTAATAACACCCTCAGTGCAAGGGCAAACTTAGGTGTGGGAGAGTTATTTGCTCACTTAAGTGCAAACACCCAAATAAATACACTGACAAGCCCAAATGTCGATTTAAATACAATAAACGTAACGTCAACCGGGCTGCAAAGTCGCGCGCTTAAAGCGTCTCATCACGTGTTTGTAAATGGTGTTGAGCTGGTGGCCAATCACCATGTTTCAAAGGTAGCGCATCCGTTTGAAGTGATTATACCGCAGCAAAGTGTGCTTTCGTTAAATTCACTCGTTAGCCAATTTGAACCGTTAGCTCAACTCACTCAAGGCGAGTTTAATGGGCGTATTAGTGGCGATGTTAACTTACAAAAAGCCAATTTTAATTTAACTATTGATGATACCAGCGCGCTTTATAACGATTACTTAGCTAACCAGTTTAGTGCGCAACTTAGTGGGCAATATGATTCAGGGCAGCTTAATGTTGAGCCAACTACCTTTAACGTTGATGAATTAAGGGCTGGCGCGGTAGTAAATAATATCAACGGTAAAATAAAAGTGGTTAATAATAGCGCGCAAGCATTTGATATAAGCGGTAATGTGTTTGGTGGGGTATTTGAATTAGATAAATACACGCTTTTAAAGCAACAGCAATCAGCTATTGTTACTTTTAAAGATATTGATGCGAGTAAGCTTATTACCCTTGATGACAAGTCGGGAATTACCTTAACGGGCCGATTAAAAGGGTGGCTGCCACTTCATTTTAGTGACAGTGGCGTAGAGGTTACAAACGGCAGCTTATTAAACCAAGGTGAAGGTAAGCTCATTATTAACAATAACGAAGCGTTTGACGCTGTTATGCAACAGCAACAAGAATTACAACCTGTACTGGGCTTACTTAAAAACCTTGATATACAAAAACTTAATAGTACAGTGGCACTTAAAAGTGATGGTTGGTTAAATTTAGGTGTTAACTTACAAGGCTTTAATGAGCCACAACAGCAGCAAGTTAATTTTAATTATAATCACGAAGAAAACGTGTTTACGCTACTAAGAGCGCTAAGATTAAGTGACGAAATAACACAAAAAGTTGAGCAGCAATATTCTCAAAAAGGAAACTAATGATGAAAAATTCGTTAAGCATTAAGGCAATTATAGCCTTTGCTGCTATTAGCGCTTTAAGCGCATGTACTCACAGAGTAGAGGTGGCAGCGAAAGAGCCAATAACTATCAATTTAAATGTAAAAGTAGATCACGAAATTCGAGTAAAAGTAGATAAAGAACTCGATACCCTGTTCAGTGACGACAGTGAATTATTTTAGGAGCTAAATGATGACTATAAAAAATAAATTAAGTATTGCCACTCTAGTAAGTGCGGTATGTTTGTCGTTTTCGGCGTGGGCGATTAGTTTAGATGATGCTAAAAGCCAAGGGTTAGTGGGTGAGAACAGTTCGGGTTATTTAGGCTTAGTAGTACAAAATAGCGAAGCTAAAGCTGTTGTTGAAGAAATTAACGCAAAGCGTAAAGCTCAGTATTTAAAACTAGCTAAAAAGAACAATTTATCGCTCGCCCAAGTAGAAGCACTCGCAGCGGCTAAAACAATCGAAAAAACCCAAAGTGGTCATTATGTTGAAGTAAATGGCAGCTGGGTTAAAAAGTAACATTGAATTTGATACTTAAAAGCCGAGCCGTTATGCGCTCGGTTTTTTTATGCCTTCTAAAAGTTGCTGCCAAAAGTCGAATCCTTTGCGCCTTGCAAGTTTTATATTGTGCTCTGGTATAGATTCAGGCTCGTTATAGTTATCAAGCGCTTCGCTCATACTTAATTCGCGAATTAAATGCAATGTAGGGTAGGGAGCTCGGTTTGTGTAATTTGCGGCATCATCTTCGTCGCTGTCGGCAAACACGTAATCGGGATGAAAATTAGCAATTTGATATTTACCTTCAAAGCCTTGTGCAACTAGTAGCGCATTGGCTAAATCAACTAAATCTAAAAAGTCTTCAAAATCGCTAAAGCCGTTATCAAACAGTATTAATGTGGTTTCGCGCTCTGGATTTTGATTAAGCTGTGTGCATTGCTCAAGCATATCCATTACCGCATCATCAATTTTTACTGCTGGGCTAAGTACATAATGTATGCAGTTGTTCTCAACTTCTTTGCGGGCAAATGGGCAAAAGTTATATTTTACAATAACAGACGATACCCACTCACGGGTTTGAGTAATAGCTAAATTGGTCATGCTTATGGCTCTAAATACTGATTAATTATGGTTAATGTTTTTTTAATGGCGCCTTGGTTTTTTAATACGCACTGCTGCGCTTTATTCCCTAAAGTTTGGCAAGCTTTAGTGTTTTGGCTTAAATTAATTAATTGTGTAGCAAGTTCATCTGTATTTTCAACAACTACAGCGCCTTTTAATTTTATAAGCTCAGGATATACATGATCAAAATTATACGTATGTGGGCCAGTTATAACACCGACCGAAAAAGCTGCAGCTTCAAGTGGGTTATGCCCGCCGCGGCGAATTAAACTACCGCCTACATAACTGACATTACCAGCCCCATATAAACATTGTAGCTCGCCAAGTGTATCGGCCAATAGTACGTGTTCATTTTGATAGTTATTGTTGCTGCGACGACTAAAGCTAAGTGGGCTTTGAGCTAACGTATCGGCTACTTTATCAAACTGCTCAGGGTGTCTAGGGGCAATGATTAAAAGTGCATTTGGGTACTTTTTTAATAGTTGCTGGTGGGCATTTAATATCATTTCGTGTTCAAGTGGGTGAGTAGAGCCTGCCACCCATACAAAACGCTCTTGGGTTTTATATTCTGCTTTAAGGTTTGCAACTGAGGCTAGCTGCTCATTGCTTGGATTTATATCAAACTTAATTGAGCCTGTAACATGGCTTTTTGAGGGGGTTAAACCTAGCTCAATAAACCGCGCGGCATCTTTTTTATTGTGACTTGCAAGTACCGTGATTGAACGCATAATTATTTGCGTTAACTTGGCAACCTTTTGATACCCTTGTTGCGATTTTTCGCTCAAGCGAGCATTAAGTACCAGTACCGGAATATTCTTTTTATGGCTTATTGCCATTAAGTTTGGCCAAAGCTCGGTTTCTAATATGCATAGCGCTTGTGGGTTTATACGTTTTAAAAATCGGGCGGTCGAAAACGCAAAGTCCATAGGTAAATAACTACACGCCACGGTATTTTTAAACTGATTGATTATTTGCTCGCGACCTGTAGGGGTATTGCAGGTAATGAGTATATTAAGCTGTGGGTGTTGTTTTTGCAGCGCTTTAATAAGAGGTGCAGCTGCAAGTACTTCACCTACAGAGGCGCAGTGCACAACTAACGGTTTGCCTTTGCTTGTAAATAAGCTTTTGCTCACAAAGCCAAAACGCTCTTTAAAGTGTGCGCGATAGCCCTTGTTTTTTTTACCTCTTAATACATATAAGTAAAATACAATCAGCGGGCTAATTAAAATTAAAGCGAATGAGTAGAAAATGCGTGCCATACTGAACTTTTATTGAGGTAAGTGCCCTTAGTTTAACGCGAAAGTGATAATTTCTGAACATGTGAAGCACTAAATTATGTTCCAGTTCAGCTATATTCCTATAAAATACACACAACTAAATAAAACTGTGGAATAATGGATTTAATTTTTTCCTGCCATTTCAGTTCCTAGAGGAATTTTTCATGTCAATTATCGATTCTGTGGCAACAAGCTACGTTGAAAGTTTAAACCGTCATCAAGCCTTATTTGAAACGATGGAGGCTTATCATCAAGAGTCTATGCAGTTATTAGAAGTATGCCATAGTGCATTACAAGCTGGTGGTAAGGTTATTTGGTTTGGTAACGGCGGAAGTGCAGCGGATGCTCAGCATTTGGCGGCCGAATTTGTAGTACGTTATAAATTAGAGCGTGGACCGCTTGCGTCTATGGCACTCACAACCGATACGTCAATTCTTACTGCGCACAGTAACGACTACCATTTTGATACCGTGTTTGAACGCCAAGTTCAGGCACTGTGTAAACCAGAAGATTTAGTCATTGGTTTAACAACCTCAGGTACCAGTGCAAATATCAATTTAGCACTTGAAGCGGCTAATAAAATTGGCGCATTTACAGTTGCATTAACAGGCCGTGATGGCGGAAAAGTAAAAGACATTGCCAAGCTGCCAATTATTATCAAAAACGATGAAACAGCACGTATTCAAGAAGCGCATATGTTTATTGGCCACTGGTTATGTGAAGCCATAGATATGGTTGTTGCGGAGCAGCAGTAATGGATTTATCGCTATTAAAAAACTTATCTAAAGCGCGTATTTTAGTGGTGGGCGATGTAATGCTTGATCGCTACTGGTACGGTGACACTGGGCGTATTTCGCCTGAAGCGCCAGTACCTGTTGTTAAGGTAAGCAAGTTTGAAGACAAAGCCGGTGGCGCCGCCAATGTTGCTAAAAACATTGCTAGGCTTGATGCCAAAGTAGGGCTACTTGGCTTAATTGGGGAAGATGAAAGCGGGCAAATTTTAGAAACAATTTTAAAAGGTGAAAAAATTAGCTCACAACTTGTGAGTGTATGTGATTTACCGACTATTTCTAAAATGCGTGTTATTAGCCGCCATCAACAACTTGTACGCCTTGATTTAGAAGAAACCTTTAGCGAACAGCATAGCCAACTGTTATTAAATCGCTTAGAGCTTGTGCTAGATGAATACGACTTTGTGGTGTTTTCTGATTACAGTAAAGGCTCGCTCAGCTTAATTAAAGAGATGGTGAGTATTGCCAAAGCGGCGGGTAAAACCGTGCTTATCGATCCTAAATCGCCAGACTTACACTTATACGAGGGCGCAGACTACATTACGCCTAACTTGCATGAGTTTAATTTAGCGGGTGGTAAAACCGGCTCTGAGGACATTTTAGCGCAAAGTGCCCGTGAGCTTATTAGTAAAAATGGTATTAAAGCCATGCTACTTACACGCTCAGAGCAAGGTATGTCGTTAATTAATGCCGATGAAAAACACGACTTTGCAGCGCAGCAATTAGAAGTGAGCGATGTAACTGGCGCAGGCGATACCGTAATTGCAACTTTAGCTGTAATGCTTGGGGCAGGTATGGCCCCTAAAGATGCAGTAGAAATTGCTAATTTAGCCGCCGGTATTGTAGTAAGTAAACTTGGGGCAGCCACAGTGTCACCAGAAGAGCTAAGCCAAAAGCTAGGCCAATACTTACACACTAATGGCGAGCACTACCAAACTCCGTTTGATGATGTACTGCAGCATATTGAGTTTGCAAAGCAAAACGGCGAAACCATTATATTTACCAATGGTTGTTTTGATATTTTACACGCAGGTCACGTGCGCTACTTAGCACAAGCCAAAGCGCGTGGAGATAGGCTCGTTGTTGGGCTAAATAATGATGATTCAATCACTCGCTTAAAAGGCCCCGAGCGCCCGATAAACCCGCTTGATGAGCGCGCAATGGTATTAAGTGCACTTGCCTCTGTAGATTGGGTTATTCCGTTTGGCAGCGCTGAGGAAAACGATACACCCGCTAAATTAATCGAGCAAATAAGCCCTGATATTTTAGTGAAAGGTGGCGATTATACCGTAGAGCAAATAGCCGGTGCCGATCATGTACTGCGCCATGGCGGTAAAGTAGAAGTGCTGACATTTTTAGATGGCTGTTCAACGTCAAAAGTGATTAGCAAAATAAAGCAATAAGTATATTTTGCGAATAAAAAAGGGATGAAAGTGTTGCTTTCATCCCTTTTTTTAAAGCCTAAATATAGTGTATTTAGAATACTGGCTAAAAGTTATATTCGTATTTAGCAAAGGCAGATGTGTCATTTTCTGCATCGTCATTTTGAGATGCAAAAGCACCTAATGTTAAACGCCCACCCATAGTGATTTTTCTATAGCGAAGCTCAAGCTGTTTAGAACTGTAGCCAGTCTTGGTTATTGAGTTACCAATGTCAGGGTTATTAGGGTAACGATCGCGATTATCGCTGTTGTAATCCACGCTGCGTAGCTTTACTTGCCAATCATCGCCGTTTGAAAGTTGCCCAAGTATTGTTAATACAACTGATTGCGCATCATTATCAAACGTTGAGCCTATGGTGCGGCCATGGTAACGGTAACCTGATTTATAATCTGAGTGTTCGTAATAACAGTTTTCATTGGTTGATTCCGCTGCGCACGAAACACCCGTATCTATGTATTCTACATTCACTAATACATTTTGATCGTAAATACGTTGGGTCGTTTGCACACCAAATAAATAAGCTCGGTCAGCAGGTTTAAATTGTGAGCTGGCATCCTCACCTATGGTGCTGGCATAAATGGCGTATGGGTGGCTAAACAATGTGTCAGACCAACGAATATCGAGCCCTGCAAGTTGATTTCCAATTTTAGACTCTAGCTGACTGTCGCAATTTTCATTACCATTAATACAAGTTGTTTGCCCTGTAATAACATCAATAAAATCACCAGCAGAACTTGGCTGACCTTCACCTGCCCACTGCGCCGACCAACTTACTGCAATTTCTAATTGTTGCAGTGGACGTATATTTAAGCGACTACTCCACAGTAATGCATCAGTAATCACTCTGGTTGATTCGAGCTTGGCCATTTGTGCTGTAAAACTCCATTGGCCTATCCAGCTTAACCAAGGTGTTTCAAAGGCGGTGCTTTGTTCACGCGTAATACTTAAAGCGGGAAGCGGCTTTGCATTGCCAGACATTATCAAGCTATTGTCGATACCAGGTCCCCAAAACTGCTCAACAGCACCGCCTCTAAATATCCAATTACCTAGCCTATAGGCTACGTAACTACCATCAAATGAGGTATCGTCACAATCAGTTAATGCTTGCTCATCTTTTACAATGTCATCGCTAGTTTTTCCGTTAATGAAGCATTTTTTACCGTCTTTTCTAGAGCTTAGTGCAACTTTGGCGGCAAAATTATCACCTAGGTAGGCATACGCTGCCGAAAGCGCTGATTTTTGAGTGTTGGTCGCGCCAAAGCTCGTTGTATGTATTGGATCTGTGGCTGCATAAGCTGATAATTGCACACTATGTGAACTTGCGTTTTCAGATTTATAACGATGCTTTACACGCAGTAATGCGTCTTGCAAGCTTGGAGATAATTGCTCGATGGGCATACTGTTAACATCATTAATAAAGCTCTTCCACATTAATGGGTATGTTGTTACCGGCGCTAAAATAATACCGGCGTCGGCTAGCTGTTGTATGTCAGCTTTTAGTCCATAGTCATCTGGTTTAACCCATGGTTCAGCATTAACAGATAAACTGATAGCACTAAATAATGTTGAAAGAATAAAAATTCTGTGTCGCAAAGTTCAGGTCCTTGTGATTAAGATTGCTGGCAAGTTTACCAATCTAAGCATGTTATTGCAGTAAATATTCAAGTTTATAGGGGCAATTAAATGTATAAAAATGTAACCTATCTATCGCAACAAAGTGCTGATTGATATACTAAAGATCAAATAGGAAATTGAGAATGCAATGAGCAACAAACGACTTTTATTTATTCCAGTATCGTCACCAGAAGGGATTGGTGAATATATGCGCTCGTTGTTGTTGGCGAATGGGTTGCTCGCTGAGTTTGCCGGGATGCTTGATATTCATTTTATTTTAAACAAGCACACAACTTACGCCGATGTTTGCCCCTTTGATACCACTTTACTTGAGAGCTCAGCAACCAAGGAAGTTGCATTAGTGTGTGACTTTATCACTGCATACAAACCCGACGTTGTTGTTTTTGATTGTGCTGGGCGCGCAGCACATATGAAAGCGGCAAAAGAGGTGGGTGCTAAAGTTGTTTTTATTTCTCAACATGAAAAAAAGCGCGCAAAAGGGTTAAAGCTCAATCGTGCAAATTTAATTGATGTACATTGGGTTGTACAGCCAGACTATTGTATTGCGCCTTTAAGTTGGGTAGAAAATACAAAGCTAGATATGTTTCCCCTTGCTCATCCACGCAATGTTGGGCCTTTTGTTGCACACGCTTCAGAGGAGCAAAAAAAGCAAGTGTTGAACAAGTACGGGCTTGAAGAGAATAATTACTTACTAGTAAATGCAGGTTCTGGTGGGCATACATTTAATAATTTAAATTGTGCAGATACCTATTTCGATATCGCGCTCAAAGCGGGTAAAAAAACGGGTTTAAAAACAGTGGTCGTGTTTGGTTCTAATTATACAAAAATATTACCAAAAACAAGCGAGATTATTTGTTTAACAAGTTTAGAGGGAACTGATTTTTTAGCATTATTGAGTCAAGCAAAGTTAGCTTTATTGAGTGCTGGTGATACTTTGTTGCAGGCTATTGCATTGCAAACTCCTGTTATAGCTTGTGCTATTTCAAAAGACCAACATACCCGCCTAGAAAATTGTGTTAATGCAGGCGTAGCCATCAAAGCAAGCCTTAATCCTGACGATATAGTGTCTAAAATTGAATACGCAATAGATGATAGGCACTATGAGCCTCTCTTGGCTAAATATCGTAAATTAGAAAGCCCTCAAAGCTATAGCGTAATTACGAGTGCGGTAAAAAATATGCTTGCAGGAAGCCGTGCATGAACATTGTGATTGTTATTGACTCCCTTGTTGGCGGTGGTGCAGAAAAAGTTATGCTTACTTTAGCTGAGCAACTTGTTGAACTTGAGCATCACGTTACTTTATTGTCAATTGCAAGCTCCATTGAATATGACATCCCTGAATGCATTAATGTCGATAGTTTATTTCCTGATAGGGCTTCAAAAGTCGATCGCTTTTGGAACATAAATAAAAGCGTTGCGAAGTTAGAAGCCTGGTTTAACAATAAACAAAGAGATATAGGTACTATAGATTTAGTACTTTCAAACCTCGATAGAAGTAATAATTTACTCGCTAAAAGCACGGTTAAAAATGTGCATTTTGTTGTGCATAACTCAGTAAATTCAGAGCTTGCTAGGCAAAAAAAGTTAGGTCCGTTCTCTTATCGCTATCTTAAAAAATCAAAGCAAAACTTAAATGGTAAGTCACTTGTTTGTGTATCTAAAGGTGTAGAGCAAGAAATCACTCAAGGCAATTTAATTACGCCAAGTGCAATAACCACTATTTATAACCCCTTTAATTTAGCCGAAATAAAACGCCAATCTGATGACGTTAATATAGCTATTCCGCAGTCGCCTTATTTGATTCATGTAGGGCGCTTAGCTAAGCAAAAACGCCACGATATTTTATTTGCGGCATTTGCCAAGCTTGATAAAAAATACAAATTGGTTCTTTTATGTAACAAGCCTAGTAAAGCATTTAAGCTTGCAAAAGAGTATGGCATTGAAGAGCAGCTGATTGTCCCTGGGTTTGAACAAAATCCGTATAATTGGATTAAGCAGGCTGAAGCATTGGTGTTGAGCTCTGACTTTGAAGGGTTGCCAACAGTATTAATTGAAGCATTAGCTGTTGGCACGCCGGTAGTAAGTACTAATTGTACGTTTGGGCCTAGCGAAATATTAACAGGCGAGCTGACTAATTACTTAGTACCTATAGGAAATAGCGAAGAGCTATCGGCTAAAATAAAACACGTTTTAGCAAATAAGCCGAGTGTGGAAAGCGCCGATATTTTGCAAAAAGTGGATGCTAAGCTAGTAGCTCAGCAGTATTTGGCTCTACGCAGATAGTTTTTGGCTATAAAGGGCATTTAACGTTGCCCAATCATTGCTTTGCCAATTAAAGACGCTATTACGGCGTTGCTCTTTTGAGAATGAACGCTTTAAGCGCGCCATATTACTTTGTTGCCATTGCGGGTTAGGTGCTTTTAACTCCCCGCGATCAAAGTCGATAATGTATACGTCGCCGTCTTCATTAAATAAAATATTATTGATATTTAAATCGGCGTGATACACCCCTTTGTTATGAAATAGCGCAATAGTGTTGGCTATGCTTTCAAGCTCACTACTATTTAAAGGGCGCTCAATTAGGACGTCGAGCAGGCTTTTAGCGCCGCTAACCGCTTGTGTAATTATATCGCCGCGGTAAATCAAACCACTTGTGCTTACTCTGGCTGCAATTGGCTTGGGTACATTTAGACCGAGTTCAATAAGCTTTATCATTAAGCTGAACTCTTTATACACACGGGTGCTTTCAAGGCCAGGATAAAGGTATTGATCGCTCAATACCTTACCAACCAAACCGCCACGCCAATAATGCCTAAGTACAGCAGTTAAATCATCGTGTTTAAAAAACCATGCTGTAGCGCGGCCTTTTTTAGCGCCCACTATTTTATTTTGTTTTTGCCAATAAGTTGCATCAAACCAGCTTATATCAACAAGGTTAAAATAATCTGGATGGCTTAAAATAGTGTGCTTGCCTTGCGTTAGTGTTTTAAACATAGCTCGTTAAAATAATTCAATAATAGGTATATATTAACGTGTTTTATGGCGCAGGATAAGTGCTTGCATTAACGCGAGTATAATTTAAGATCCCAGCATACTATTTAAAGCCTAACGGAATGCGTGACTCAAGTGCCTAACTACTCCTCTATTTGTATTTTAAGACTCTCTGCTATTGGTGATGTATGCCATGCTGTTAGTGCTGTTCAAGCAATTCAAAAAGCGCACCCTAATGCAAAAATAACCTGGGTAATGGGTAAAGTAGAGGCTATGTTACTTGCTGATTTACCAGGCGTAGAGCTGGTGATCTTTGATAAAAAAGAAGGTAAGGCTGCGCTTAAAAAATTAAAAAACACCTTTAATGGTAAGCAGTTTGACGTGCTTCTTAATATGCAGGTGGCATTAAGAGCAGGCTTTGTAGCACGCTGTATACCTGCAAAAGTAAAAATAGGCTTTGATTGGGCACGCTCAAAAGAACTACACAGTTTGTTTATAAATAAACGTATAGCCCCACAAAAAGAAGCGCATGTGCTAGAGGGATTTAAAGGGTTTGCGGGTGCAATTGGTGTAGATGATTACACGCCTACATGGCGAATGCCTTACAACGCACAAGATCAAAACAAAGCAGATGAGTTACTAGGGCAAGAGTATTTAGCCAACAAGCTATTTGTAATTTCGCCAGCGGCTAGTAAAGCTCAGCGAAACTGGTTGCCTGAACGTTATGCTGTACTTGCTGACTACGCGCATGAGCAAGGTTTTAATGTTGCTTTAACCGGCGGGCCTACTGAGCTTGAAGTAAATTTAGCGAATAACATTATAAAACATAGCAATAGCCCAATTTTAAATTTAGTTGGTAAAACAAAGCTTAAAGAGCTGCTATGTGTTTTAAAAAGAGCTGATTTAGTCCTTGCCCCCGATACTGGCCCTGCTCATATGGCAGTAACGGTTGGCACACCAGTTGTTGGTTTATATGCTCACTCGAACCCTGCACGCACTGGCCCTTATTTATATCAAGATTATGTGGTAGAGGTTTATCATCAAAATTTACTTGATCAAACGGGTAAAACTGCGCAGCAAGTCCCCTGGGGTACCCGAGTTAAAGGGGATGATTTAATGAGCCAAATAACGACAGATAGCGTAAAAACAATGTTTGACCATGTTGTGAACAAAGAGGGGCTTGAATGAGTATTAAACTACATAAAGCGCTTTTTTTAGACCGTGACGGCGTGGTAAATGTAGACCACGGCTATGTATATCAAAATGAAAAGTTTGAATTTATTAAAGGCATTTTTAGTACCTGTAAAACATTTTTCGACGCGGGCTATAAAATTATAGTAGTCACAAACCAATCAGGCATTGGGCGAGGTTATTATACTGAGGCTGAATTTAAAGTGCTTACTCAGTGGATGAAAACGCAATTTAGTAACCACGACATTAAAATTGCCGATGTTTATTTTTGCCCGCATCACCCTAAAAAGGCGTTGCCCGAATATTTAAAGCAATGTGATTGTAGAAAGCCAGCCCCAGGCATGTTGCTGCAGGGCATAAAGGAGCATAATATTGATCCTGAGCAGAGTATTATGGTTGGTGATAAGCTCAGTGACATGCAAGCCGCTCAAAAAGCCGGTATTGCAACCCGAGTATTAGTGCGCTCGGGGCAAAGCTTTGACGAAAGCGCAAAGCAACATGCTGATTTAGTGATTGATTCAATAGATGATTTAACTAAACGTTTACCGTTATGAAAACACGCTTTATTTAAGCGTGTAAACTGGCACATATTCCTTACATTGAGCGCGTTTGCGACGAACTGCAAACCGTGCATTTTTCTCGTTAAACTTTTACAATACACACCATCATAAACAGTGGCATAAACGTTGTTGTTTACCCGTTCAATTAAATGGAGACTACAGATGAGAGCATCTGCTTTTTTTAGCCAATTACAAGAGCAAATTGAAGACGTTAAAGCCCAAGGCCTTTATAAAAGCGAGCGTATAATTACCTCGCAGCAACAAGCTCAAATTGAAGTAGCATCTGGCGATAAAGTTATTAACTTTTGTGCTAACAACTACCTTGGCCTAGCAAATAGTCCTGAGTTAATTAAAGCAGCGCAAGGCGGTTTAGACGACCACGGTTTTGGTGTGGCCTCTGTGCGTTTCATCTGTGGTACGCAAGACATTCACAAAACACTTGAGCAAAAAATTAGTGCATTTTTAGAAACCGAAGACACCATTTTATACTCTTCTTGTTTTGATGCTAATACAGGCTTGTTTGAAACTATTTTAGGTGCTGAAGATGCAATTATTTCTGATTCACTTAACCATGCTTCGATTATCGATGGCGTTCGTTTATGTAAAGCTAAGCGTTTTCGCTATGCAAATAACGACATGGCTGACCTAGAAAAGCAATTAATTGCCGCAGACGAAGCGGGCGCTAAAACAAAGTTAATTGCCACTGACGGTGTGTTTTCTATGGATGGCGTAATTTGTAATTTAGAAGCCGTGTGCGATTTAGCAGATAAGTACGATGCGCTTGTTATGGTTGATGACTCTCACGCTGTAGGTTTTGTTGGCGAAAACGGTAAGGGCACACCTGAGTACTGTAACGTACTTGACCGTGTAGATATAATTACTGGTACATTGGGTAAAGCGCTGGGCGGCGCATCAGGTGGTTACACCTCAGGTAAAAAAGAAATTGTTGAGTGGTTACGTCAGCGTTCTCGCCCATACTTATTCTCAAATTCATTAGCGCCTTCAATTGTAACTGCATCAATTAAAGTACTAGAGATGCTTGAAAATGGCGGCGAACTTCGCGCTAAGCTTTGGTCAAATGCGAAGTACTTCCGTGAGCAAATGGAAGCAGCAGGCTTTACCTGTGCAGGTAAAGATCATGCCATCATTCCTGTAATGCTAGGTGACGCTAAAGTAGCCTCACTTATGGCTGATAAATTACTTGCAGAAGGTATTTATGTGACTGGCTTTTCATTCCCTGTTGTACCAAAAGGCCAAGCACGTATTCGTACGCAAATATCAGCAGCGCACAGTATAGAGCAGCTAGATACAGCGATTGCAGCCTTTACCCGCATTGGCAAAGAAATGGGCGTTATTTAATTTTTTAAAACTAAGAAATGACTTGGTTTTTGTGAGCGTAAATTATGAAAGCATTATCTAAATTAAAAGCAGAACCGGGTATCTGGATGACAGATGCACCTAAGCCTGAAGTGGGCCATAACGATCTGTTAATTAAAATACGTAAAACAGCGATTTGTGGCACCGACGTTCATATTTATAAATGGGACGAGTGGGCGAGTAAAACAATTCCTACACCTATGGTTGTTGGTCATGAGTACGTTGGTGAAGTGGTTGATATGGGTCAAGAAGTTCGCGGTTTTTCAGTGGGTGACCGGGTATCTGGCGAAGGTCATATTACCTGTGGGCATTGTCGAAATTGTCGTGCTGGACGTGTGCATTTATGCCGTAATACCACAGGTGTTGGTGTTAACCGCGAAGGCGCGTTTGCTGAGTACTTAGTCATTCCAGCATTTAATGCATTTAAAATTCCAGACAACATATCTGACGAATTAGCCTCTATTTTTGACCCATTTGGCAATGCTGTACACACAGCCCTTTCGTTTGATCTAGTAGGAGAAGATGTACTAATCACTGGTGCCGGTCCTATAGGTATTATGGCTGCAGCTGTTGCAAAACATGTAGGTGCGCGTCATGTAGTAATTACTGATGTTAACGAGTACCGATTAGAGCTTGCCCGCAAAATGGGCGCAACTCGCGCGGTGAATGTTGCAAATGAAAAGCTTGAAGATGTTATGACCGACCTAGGCATGACAGAAGGCTTTGATATTGGTCTTGAAATGTCGGGCGTGCCAAGTGCATTTAATTCAATGCTTAACAATATGAACCATGGTGGCAAAATTGCCATGCTCGGTATTCCACCATCAGACATGGCAGTAGATTGGAACCAAGTTATTTTTAAAGGTTTAGTGATTAAAGGTATTTATGGTCGCGAAATGTTTGAAACCTGGTACAAAATGGCAAGTTTAATACAGTCAGGTCTTAATTTAAGCCCAATCATTACACATCAATATTCTGTAGATGACTTCCAAGCTGGCTTTGATATGATGATTTCAGGTCAGTCAGGAAAAGTAATTTTAAACTGGGATTAATTCCATAAAAAATTGCAAGAAGGGCGGCTATGGCCGCCTTTTTTATTTTATTTATTAAAGAGAGTTCAATGGCATTTAAACATATATCTATTGCGCAAACGCATGAGTTATTAGACAAAGAAGACGTAGTAATTGCAGATATACGCGATCCTAACTCGTATCAAGCAGGTCATATTCCGGGATCCGAGGCACTATCGAACGCAAATATTGCCCAGTTTATGATGGAAAAAGAGTTTGATCAGCCCATTATTATTGTTTGTTACCACGGCATGAGCTCGCAAGGTGCTGCAAGTTACTTAGTTGAGCAAGGTTTTGAGGATGTATATAGCATGGATGGTGGTTTTACAGCCTGGGAAGCGGCCTACAGCGAGAATGTTGAACGATGATAGAGCTTGGCAGTTTAAATAACCCGCGTGCCGCACAAGGCTTTATAGATTATTTAAAAAGCCAAGGTTTAGACGGGCACTTACATTCAACTGATGGTAGTCACGTTATTATTAGCGTATCTGAAGAGCATTTTCATCAGGTACAGCCGCTTTGGGCTGAGTTTACTCAAAACCCAGGCCATTCTCGTTACCAGCAAGCTTCTTGGAGTGTAGGTAGTACGCAATCACCTTTAAAATACCAAGGGCAATCGCTTAACCTTAAAGCGCGGTTCAAAGCGCTGAGTTGGCTTAATCAATCGGTAAGTGTACTCAGTATTGTTATTTATGTTGCATTTTTACTGGGTGGTTTCGAGAGCATTTATTCTGCATTACAGTTTAACCCCTCATACCCATTGACGTGGTTTACGCCAGCCTTGGTTCACTTTAGTGCTATACATATTGTGTTTAACTTAATTTGGTGGATATCGCTTGGTGACAATATTGAAAAACAATGCGGAAAATTGAGCTTAATTGGCCTGTTTTTTATTACTGCTTTAATTAGTAGTTGGGCGCAATATTTAATTGTTGGGCCTAATTTTGGTGGGCTAAGTGGCGTGGTATACGGCTTACTGGGGTATTGCTGGATCCATAGCTTTTTAAATCCAGAAAAACCCGCATTGGTGAGTACCTCAATTATAGGTTTTATGCTTGTTTGGTTAGTACTTGGTTTTGCTGATGTGTTGTTTATTGGAATGGCTAATTGGGCACATTTAGGAGGGCTAGTGAGCGGAATGGCGTTTGCCTACACCGCTCAACTGTTTACTAAAAAGCATACAAATAGTTGAATTTAGTGGTACAAATACTTTGTAAATAGTACTTCACGTATAATTTCTTGGCCTGTTTCTTCTTTTAACAGGCTTTTTAATTTTTCTATACATTTTGCGCGAATTTCTTCTCGACCAGTCAATGACTTTATTTTTTCTTCTGGCTCTTTCGAAAAAATCTCTACAATAGCATCTCTTAATAAAGGGGTATGATGTTCAACAATGGCAATGTCTGAATTGTTACTAAGCATTAGGTCAACGGTAACGCGCACGTAACCCATTTTTTTACTTGATGCGCCAATATAATTAGTAATTATGTCAGGTTCAAAACCAAAATAACCAACCGTTGACTCTGCACGGGCACTTAGGCTCACTAAACTCATAATTAATGTAAAAAGACCTACGTATACTATTTTTTTCATATTTAAAGCGTTTCCGAAAACCTGTTGTAAATAGTTTATACTTAATAATAGGTAATAAACAGCGCCAAGCAATTATTTATATTAGTTACTTAGGTTGGTGAATAGGCACTTTTTCAAATGCTTAGGCAATGTTATCATTTGCTTGGATTATATTTTATTGAGTTATTGTGACAACTTTTCCTTTATCTTTATCAGCTAACTGGCTATCGGATATACAAACCGATGACTTAACACCTACAGAGCAAGAATGGCTTTTTGAGCCGCATTCTTTAACCGCTAAGCTAAAAAGTAAAGCAACCTCTTTTAGTGTAAAAGTACTCAGCGAACAGGCGTTTAATTTAAGTCATGAACAACAGCAATTACTAGGCTGTAAAACGTCATCGGCGTTAAACCGAGAGGTGCTTCTGTTGTGCGATAGTAACCCCATGGTTTACGCTCAAAGTTGGCTGCCAAATAACCAAACGCACAACTCGCTTCATAATATGGGGGAGCGCCCTTTAGGCGATGTTATTTTTCAACAACCTGAGCTTGTTCGTCAAAATATTGAAATCGCGCGTTTTGATAGCAAACATTCATTACAGAATTTGGTTACCCAGCTAAATTTACCAACTCAAACTCTATTAGGCAGGCGTAGCGTGTTTTCGTTAAATGATTACCAATTTTTGGTGGCGGAAGTATTTTTACCTGGGGCGTACCTTTACTCATGAAATTAGCAGGTTTAAAAGCAAAACATTTTTCTTATTATTTACAGCTTATGCGTGTTGATAAGCCCATAGGTACTTTATTGCTTTTATGGCCAACCTATTGGGCTTTATGGCTCGCAAATAGTGGGATGCCGAGCTTAATTAATTTTATAGTGTTTACTTTGGGGGTTGTAGTAATGCGTAGTGCAGGCTGCGTGATAAATGATTTTGCAGATAGAAAAATAGATGGTTCTGTAAAACGCACAGCCCAACGTCCTCTTGCATCTGGTACTGTCGCAAGCGGCGAAGCGCTAAGTCTATTTTTATTACTGATCACTTTAGCGTTTATTTTGGTTTTAATGCTGAGCGTTAACACTATTTTATTGTCTGTTGGAGCACTTGCGCTCGCGTTTTGCTATCCGTTTATGAAGCGATATACCCAGTTGCCACAAGTCGTGCTGGGTGCAGCATTTGGTTGGGCAATTCCTATGGCTTATATGGCATCTATTGATGCATTACCTCTTCAGGCTTGGTTGCTGTTTGTTGCTAATGTATGCTGGACGGTTGCGTACGATACCATGTATGCCATGGTCGATAGAGATGATGATATTAAAATTGGTGTTAAATCTACCGCTATTTTATTTGGTCGCTTTGACCGCCATATCATTTTTATATTAAATGCTCTATTTATCGCACTTGTTGCTTATATTGGGGTAATTAACCAGTTAAATATGGCTTTTTGGGCTGGATTACTTATAGCCACAGCATTACTCGTTTACCAACAAGTATTAATTTTAAAGCGTAATAGAAACGAATGCTTTAAAGCTTTTTTAAATAATCATTATGTTGGTATGGCTATTTTTATTGGTTTATTGCTCTCGTACCCCATTAACATTTAGCTATATTAACGAGGTGGATCAACTATTCCGCTAATGGATGCGTTTTTTCTAAACCAGCCAGCAATTGAATACCGATTATCTACTGCTGGTAATACTTCGTGAACAAAGCGTTCGCTTTCAAATAAAACTAATGTCCCCGCTTCTGGCGAAATGCTCACTTCAACCACTTTGCTTTTAGGCTTATAAATAACAAGCTCACCGCCCGCATTGGGCGTGTTTAAGTATAAAACGCTAGTAAATACTCTATTAGATCGTCCTTTAAATGCATCGACATGTTTTTTATAAAAATCACCGTGAGTGTATTTTGCGTAGTGGCATTCGTAATCAAACAGCCCCATAAAAAAAGTGCGATTGAGCGTTGTGCGAATACTTTCCATAACAGCTAGGTAGGTTAATTGTGCTTGGGACGAACCATCAAACCAATAAGTTTTATCTTTTCGAATATTATCGTCAATTTGTAAATGATTTAAGCGACCAATACCAGCATGGCTAAAATGCGGATTTATGCGATAACAATCAGCCATTAAATTAGCTATCAATTCTTTGTTTAAGGCATTGGGAATAACTGTATAACCGCGGCTTTCAATATCGTTATAAAACGGGCCATCGGTTGAAAAGTTGATCATTTAGGAGGTTCTTTTTTTGAAGGTGCGCCAGTTTAGCCGAAAAAGAGTAAAAAGCTATTGTTTTATGTCGCACCTGTCTCAAAAAAGAACGCTGAATTAATTCAGGGTTGTGGCTGCTTTTTTAATAAGCGAAAGCAAATGTGCTAAGTGCTCCGTAACTGTGGTTTGTTGGTTTGTTTGAACAATTAGTTGCTCATGGCTTAAATCTTTATTCGTTTTTAACTGAACAAGATCGGTGTGTTCTGCCACAGTGTTTGCATGCTCAATGCTGGCGATTGCAAAACTATCGGATTTAATAATGCCAGAGATAACCTGTTCAATACTGCCCATTTTGATAGTTGATGATTTATTTAAAGAATCAATGGCCTCGTTCAGCATGCTTTGAACTTGTTTTGATTGAGAGAAACAACCAAAGGCTGAATAGGAGTCTAGTTGGTGTTTGCTTATGTCATTTTTTTGGGCAAGCGGGTGATGCTTAGATACAAATAAAATAAGCTGATCAGGTAAATGAATATCACTACCAATGCTATTTACAGCTTGAGAATAAACGCTAATGTCTATTTCACCTTCCTGAAGCTTGCGTGTTAACTCATGCTGTTCTTGCAATTGCATTTCGATTTTTACATGTGGGTATTGCGCTAAAAATTGACCGCATGAAATAGGCACAATGTTACTCGCTTTATTAGTATAACCAATAATGAGTTTTTCATCGGCATTGCCATGAACAGACTGAAACAGGCGTTTTTTGGTGTTTTCTAATTCGCCAAGTGTATTTTTGGCGTAATCTAAAAATAGTTCGCCTTCAGGAGTCAGTTTTACTGAGCGGGTTGAGCGCGTAACTAACTCATAGCCCATTTCATCTTCTAGGGTCTGAATACTGCGGGTAAGTGCAGAAGTACTAATTTTTGTTTTTTCTGCGGCTTGTCTGAAGTGGCGTAACACACCCAGTGCTACAAATTGTTCTAATTGGTCAAATCTCACTTTATAGTCCCTTTTTATAAGTAAGTTGTGATGTACTAATACATCAATTTTCTGTCAGTCTAAGCTATTAATAAATATATCTAAATTTAAAAAAGATAAACTACACAATATATTTGTTTGCACAATAATAAAAGTGTAAAGATGTTAAAAAGTATTAACCTTTAGACTAAAGACTAATAATTTTTTATTTACCTAACATCCTTATCTGGCAAAGTTAATACTAAAAAGCAGGTATAAATCTATAAATAAAAATATTAGGTAAATTTATTATGCTAATTAATGAAAAAGTATGCCACAAAGTAGGGCATTGATTAAGCAATAATTAAAATATTTGCACGAATTTTAGTCTTTTAGCTTGTTTTATTATCAAAGTTTTTGTTTGCTCTGTTACTTAATGGTTTGTTTTCAATATTTTGAAGTTCAATTTCTATTGCATCACATGAAATATGAATTTCAAATAAAGACGTTAGTAAAGATAAACTTAAACAGGTTAGGCTTACGCCAAATAAAATAATTCCTGTGGTATTAAACTCAATAAAAAGAGCAAACATAGACAAGGTACATAATAAAAAAGAGCCTACACCGTAAACTTGCATAGTTCTTATGAGCTTTATGCGCTTTCTTAAATTGGTAATTTGCGCAACCACCACAGGGCGAATTGACTCGCCTTCTCTGGCATTTAACTCTCTTATTAATTGCGCAAGTACTAAAAATCGGTTTGTATAAGCAAGAAGTAACAAAGATATAGCTGGAAAAAGTAGACCCGGAGTTGTAAGTGTCATGCTTGCGCCTTTTTGAATATTGTTTAATAAATTTCTCAATACCTTAAGGTATTGTACACACAAAATAATCGAGGTCGATATTGCAAACTTATAAAAACACAACAGATAGTGCTTTTAATTGGATAACAATTTATAAGGCAGCCAACACGTTAGAGGCTAATATTGTTAAGGGGTTAATTCAAGCGGGTGGAATAGAGTGTAAAGTTGCAGGAGAAATGCTTCAAGGTGCACTTGGGGAAATTCCTTTCGATCAGGCGCAAGTGAGTGTGCAGGTTTATGCGATAAAAGAGCGCCATGCGCGACAAATATTGGTAAACTATCAGCAAGTAAAACAATCCGCTCCAGATTGGGTTTGTCCTAACTGTAATGAGCATAATGGATCAACATTTGATTTTTGTTGGTCATGTGAGACGTTAAAGAATGACTAAAGCAAATAATTTTCAGCGTATTAGAGAGCTAAACTATTTACAAAAAGCGGTATTAGCAAGTGCGCTAATTGAACGTATGTTGCCAAATTATGGTTTATTTAGTGAGGCTACGGGGTTTGGTGATGAAACGTTACTTCGTAATGCGCTTAATGTTTGTTGGGAAAAAATCTTACTGCCAAAAAGTAAGATTGACTTAGAAAAGCAAGTTGAAAAAGTGGAACCTAATGTTCCAGAACTCGCTGATTTTGATATGTTTGGTACATACCCAGCTATTGATGCGGCAACGTCATTACTGAGCTTGATGCATGGTTTAATGGCACAAGACGATAAAGAGTTTGTAAGTGTAAGTAAAATTTCGCAAGCAACCGTTGCGCGCTTTATTGAATACCAGATGACAGTTGAAGGTGAAATTGCAGACAACACGGCTGTTAGGGAGCACCCTTTAATGCAGTACGAAATTGAAGTGCTAGCCGAGCTTATTGACTTTGTTGAAAGTATGGGGCGTATTACTTCAGAAAGTGTAAAGGCGCTGAAAAAATTTGCTGTTGTTGATGGTCAAACAAATATTGGTTTGGCGTTATAAACAAATTAAGTAACTTGAACTTTGGTTAAGTAGTGATAAAAAAGCAGGAGAAGTACAGTGCGAATTTTAGGCATTGAATCGTCATGTGATGAAACAGGTATAGCAATATATGATGACGAGAAAGGCTTATTAGCTCATCAGTTATATAGCCAAGTAAAAGTACATGCTGACTACGGTGGCGTGGTTCCCGAGCTGGCGTCACGCGATCATGTTCGTAAAACGCTTCCGCTTATTGATGCAGCTTTTGCTCAAGCTGGTTGTGGTCCTGAAGACTTAGACGGTATTGCTTATACAGCCGGCCCTGGTTTAGTTGGGGCGCTATTAGTGGGTACTTCAATTGGTCGCTCATTGGCTTACGGATGGGATATCCCTGCTGTTGCGGTTCATCATATGGAGGGGCATCTACTTGCTCCCATGCTTGAAGACAAGGTGCCAGAGTTTCCGTTTATTGCTTTACTTGTTTCTGGTGGCCACACCATGATGGTAAAAGTTGAAGGAATTGGCCAATACGAAGTATTGGGCGAGTCTGTTGATGACGCTGCAGGTGAAGCCTTTGACAAAACAGCTAAGTTATTAGGTCTTGATTACCCGGGTGGTCCCCGCTTAGCAAAATTAGCAGAGCAAGGTATTCCAAAGCGATTTATCTTTCCTCGCCCAATGACAGATAAACCCGGACTTGATTTTAGTTTTAGTGGATTAAAAACTGCGGCGTCGATTACCATTCGTGAAAATGACGATGACGAGCAAACTAAAGCAGACATCGCGCATGCATTTCAAACCGCTGTTATTGATACCTTGGTTATTAAATGTAAGCGAGCGCTAAAGCAAACAGGTATCAAGCGTTTAGTGATTGCGGGCGGTGTAAGTGCAAATACCCAGCTTAGGCTTCAGCTTGAAAGAGTCATGCAGGGTATGAAGGGCGAAGTGTATTATCCGCGTACGGAGTTTTGTACTGATAACGGTGCAATGATTGCTTATGCCGGTATGCAACGTTTAAAAGCAGGGCAGTTTGCAACCCTTGATATGAAAACTAAGCCTCGGTGGCCAATAGACAGCCTCGAGCCTATTTAAGTGCTTGGTTATGTTGGTTTGTTTTCATCAGTGGGGGCTTTTTTAGCTCCCACTTTTGGTTCTTCACCAGCAAATAGTCTCACTATGTTTGTTCGATGGCGAAAAATAATAAGCACCGTAATAAAAACCACTGGCAGTGTATAGAGTGGCTTAATTAACCACGTATAAAGCGGTGCGAGTAAAACGGTGACTAGGGCGGCAAGAGAAGAATAGCGACTCACTGCGACTATAATTAGCCAAGTAGTAATTAATAACCCAGCTAGGGATAAACCTATTGGGAGTAAAGCCCCAAATGCTGTTGCGACGGCTTTACCTCCTTTAAAATTAAAAAATACAGGGTACATGTGGCCTAAACAGGCGCCAACGGCAACTAAGCCAAGTACCAAAGGCTCAAGTTGTAAAAAATAAGCCCCCCACACGGGTATCGTGCCTTTTAAAATATCAAAAACAAGAACTAAAACAGCAGGAAAAGCGCCACCTAAGCGGTAAACATTAGTTGCGCCTGGATTATTTGAGCCATGTGTGCGGGGATCTTGAAGTTTAAATAGACGCGACACTAAGATAGCCGATGAAATCGACCCAAGTAGGTACGCTAAAACAAACATCAAAATAGCTAACACATAGTTCCTTATATTTTTATCGTTATACCCATTACATTTAATGCAATTAACATCGTTTTTGGGCTATTATTGGCGGCAAAATTTATCGTGAAAATTAATATACTTCTACCAAATTTAGCTAAACGCGTTATTTTGCTATTGTAGAAGGAATTTTTACATATTTAAACACTGATTAAAGCATATACAATATTAATTTATAATTAGTTTATGTGGTTAGAACAGTTGTTGGTCTTTTGGAGTATCAATGGATAAGGTATTTATATCTCAATTGCACGTCGACACTATTATTGGAGTGTACGACTTTGAAAAAGAAAGTAAACAGAGCCTTTATTTTGATATTGAAATGCTAAGTGATATTAAACCAGCCGCCGCAAATGATGACATTAATTTAGCACTTGATTACGCAAAAGTAAGCGAGCGTGTCATTGCGCATAGCACAGCTAAACCTGTTGAGTTACTTGAAACACTTGTTGAACAATTGGCAGACATTATTTTAACTGAGTTTAATACAACACAAGTTAAAATAAGAGTGAGTAAACCTGCTGCAGTTGCGCAAGCGCAAACTGTTGGAGTAGAAATAACACGTAATAAGGCAAGCGTTTAAATGGCGCAAATATTTATTAGCCTTGGGTCAAATATTAACAAAGAGCACTATATGCAAAGTGCCTTAAAAGCACTTAAAACGCATTTTACGAATATAGAGCACTCGTCTGTTTTTGAAAGCGAAGCTGTCGGTTTCGTAGGTAATAACTTTTATAATTCGGTCGTTGGGGCAAAAACAGACAAGCCGTTAGCTGAAGTGTGTGCATTACTAAAAAAAATAGAGCGTGATAATGGTCGCACACCAAACGATAAAAAGTTCAGCCCAAGAACCCTTGATTTAGATTTATTGTTTTACGATGATGTTATCTGCGATAGCCCCGCGCAATTACCACGTGACGAAATAACTAAAAATGCATTTGTATTACAGCCTCTCAGTGAGGTTGCCCCCGGTTTTTATCACCCTGTAGCTAAGCAAACAATTGCTCAATTATGGAATGCATATAATAACCCTCAACAAAAACTATGGAAGGTGGAGTTTTCTAACCCATGAGTATTTTAGAAATAATAATTTTAGCGCTAATTCAAGGTTTTACTGAGTTTTTACCCATATCTAGCTCGGCACATTTAATTTTACCCTCACAAATATTAGGGTGGGAAGACCAAGGACTTGCTTTTGATGTTGCAGTGCATGTAGGGACATTAATAGCGGTTGTTATTTATTTTCGTAAAGAGGTGGCTGATATTCTTAGTGCGTGGTTTAAATCGTTTGGCACACAAGGTAAAACAGACGACAGTAAACTCGGCTGGTGGATTATTTTAGGGACAATACCTGCTGCTGTATTTGGTTTGTTACTTAAGGATTTTGTTGAGTTATACCTACGAAGTGCATGGGTCATTGCAGCCACGACGATTATTTTTGGCCTATTGCTTTGGTACGCCGATGCTAAAGGGAAACAAGTTAAAACAATTTATCAACTTAATTGGAAGTCGGCTTTAATGATTGGCTTGGCGCAAGCCGTTGCTATGATCCCGGGTACCTCTCGTTCAGGTATTACAATGACAGCGGGTTTAATGCTAGGCATGAATAAGCAAAGTGCAGCGCGCTTTTCGTTTTTACTCGCTATTCCTGTAATTTCAATGATGGGGCTTTATTACACAATAGAACTTGCATTGGGAGACCATGTTGTTGAGTGGGGTACATTACTACTAGGTGTGGTACTGTCTTTTTTATCTGCTTATGCGTGTATTTATTTATTTTTAAAAGTGATTGAACGAATGGGAATGTTACCTTTTGTAATTTACCGGTTAGTTTTAGGCTTGGGTTTAATTGTTTTTTTAAGTATGTAGATTAATTTACTTTGCAAAAAGCCTTCTAATTTAGAAGGCTTTTTTGTTTGTAATAATGATTTTAAGCATTAGTAAAATACCTACATATAATGGCAAGTAAGCGCGAAATTTGGCATTATAGCGCCATTAAACTTTGCACAGCTGCAAAGTGAGCAGACGGTTTAAGGAAAGTATATGCATATTCATATTTTGGGCATTTGCGGTACGTTTATGGGTGGTATTGCAGCTATTGCTAAGTCGCTTGGCCATAAAGTAACAGGTTCAGACCAAAACGTTTACCCACCTATGAGCACCCAGCTTGAAGATCTTGGTATTGAGCTCACTCAAGGTTACGACGTATCTCAATTAGAGCCAAAACCCGATATGGTAGTAATTGGTAATGCGATGAGCCGAGGTAATCCGTGTGTTGAATATGTGTTAGACAACAGCTTACCTTATACCTCAGGTCCAGAGTGGTTAAAGCATAACTTATTGCAAAACTCGTGGGTGCTTGCGGTAGCTGGTACGCATGGTAAAACAACCACAGCGAGTATGCTTGCCTGGATATTAGAATATGCTGGTTTAAAACCGGGGTTTTTAATTGGCGGCATAGTGCAAAATTTTGGTGTGTCGGCAAAGGTAGGTGAAACCCCTTTTTTTGTTATTGAGGCAGATGAATACGATACCGCTTTTTTTGATAAGCGCAGCAAGTTTGTCCATTACTTACCGCGCACATTAATTTTGAATAATTTAGAGTTTGATCACGCCGATATTTTTGATGATTTAAACGCAATTAAAAAACAATTTCACCACTTAATGCGTACACTACCTCACAGCGGTAAAGTAATTTGGCCAAAACAAGACAAAGCACTTGAAGACGTTATATCGCAAGGGTTATGGAGTGAAAGCGAAACGCTAGGCATTGATTGGGGTTACGAACTAATTAAACCCGATGGCAGTGAGTTTAAAGTACTTTTGAATAATGAATGGCAAGGTACGGTTAATTGGGGCGCAATTGGCGAACATAATGTTAAAAATGCGATTATGGCAATTGCTGCAGCGCGCCATGTAGGGATTGCGGTTAGCCACAGTATTGAGGCACTTGCCGAGTTTATAAGTCCGAAAAGGCGAATGGAACTCAAGGCCGACATAAACAGTATTAAGGTTTATGACGATTTTGCTCATCACCCAACAGCGATTAAAACAACCTTGGCGGGTTTACGCGCTAAAGTTGGCGATGAAAAAATTATTGCTATTTTAGAGCCTCGCTCAAACACCATGAAAATGGGTGTACATCAGCATACGCTACTCGCTTCATTAGCTGATGCTGATGACGTACTTTTGTTTGAACCAGATAACTTAGGCTGGTCGCTTAACGAGCAAGCTCAAAAAGCGGGCATGCAATGTTTTAATAGTACACAAGCTATTATTAATACGGTGCTTAAAAATGTGCAGCCTGATCAACATATTTTAATTATGAGTAATGGCGGTTTTAACGGCCTTCATCAGCAACTAGTAGATGGTTTGGCTGATAAATTCAGCGGAGAATAATTTGCAATTTAAAGATAAAATCACCTTAGCGTTCAGTGGTGCCTCTGGCGCACCATATGGTTTAAAGCTGCTTGAAGTGTTACTAGAGCAGCAATACCAAGTGTATGTACTTATTTCGAGCGCAGCCCGCGTTGTGCTTGATACTGAGTCAAACATAAAGCTCTCGGCAAATGAAGATAAAGCTACTGAGCAGTTAAATACGCTATTTGATGCACAGCCACAACAATTACAAGTATTTGGTAAAGATAACTGGTTTAGTCCTGTAGCCTCTGGTTCTGCAGCGCCTAAAAAAATGGTTGTGTGCCCATGCAGTGCGGGGTCAGTATCGGCGATTGCTGTAGGCGCATCTGATAATTTACTAGAGCGAGCGGCCGATGTAGTGATTAAAGAACGTGGCCAGCTTATTTTAGTGCCGCGTGAAACGCCTTTTAGCGAGATTCATTTAGAGAATATGTTAAAGCTATCGCGTTTGGGCGTTACCATTATGCCTGCAGCGCCGGGCTTTTATCATAAGCCGCAAAGCATAGATGATTTAGTCGATTTTATGGTGGCTCGCATTTTAGATCATTTAAACATTGAGCATACACTAACAAAACGTTGGGGTTATGGTGAGGGTAAGTAATGAGTAAGCAAAGTATTGCATTAAATATTGAAGGCCTTACCAAGGTATACAAAAATGGCGTAGAGGCTGTTAAAGGTGTTGATTTACAAGTAGAAGAAGGCGATTTTTTTGCATTACTTGGGCCAAACGGTGCAGGTAAATCAACAACGATTGGTGTTATTTCGTCTTTGGTCAATAAAACTGAAGGTAAAGTGGAGGTATTTGGTTACGATATAGATACCCATCTTGAAGCTGCCAAGGCGCATTTAGGCTTAGTACCACAAGAATTCAACTTCAGCCAATTTGAAACGTTGACCCAAATATTAGTAAACCAAGCCGGTTATTATGGTGTACCGCGTAGCGAGGCACACAAGCGTGCTGATAAATATTTAGCCCAGCTTGGTTTGCTTGAGAAAAAAGATAAACAAGCGCGTACTTTATCAGGCGGTATGAAGCGTCGTTTAATGATTGCACGCGCACTGATGCACGAGCCAAAGCTACTTATACTTGATGAACCAACAGCGGGTGTAGACATAGAGTTACGACGCTCTATGTGGGAGTTTTTACGCAAAATTAATGAACAAGGCGTAACTATTATTTTAACTACCCATTACTTGGAAGAAGCAGAACTATTGTGTAAAAACATTGCCATTATCGATACCGGTCGCATTGTTGAAAACACGACGATAAAAGCACTGCTTGCAAAGCTTGATAAAGAAACGTTTGTACTTGATTTAAAAATGCCAGCTAAGCCAGTCACGTTGCAAGGTTATAAATTTACCATGACGGACGATCACACTATTGAGGTTGAAGTGGCTAAATCACAGGGCTTAAATGCAGTGTTTAGTGCGCTTACAGAGCAAGGCAATACTGTATTAAGTATGCGTAACAAGGCCAATCGATTAGAAGAGCTATTTGTGGGATTACTAGAGCAAGGGCGGGGCGAATAAATGTTTAAATATGGCGTAGCGCTAAAAAGTATATGGATTAAAGAGTGTATTCGTTTTCTACGTATTTGGGTGCAAACTCTAGTACCACCTGCCATAACAATGAGTTTGTATTTTGTTATTTTTGGTAACCTCATAGGTTCGCGCATTGGTGAAATGGGTGGGTTTAGTTATATGGAGTTTATTGTACCGGGCTTAATAATGATGTCGGTTATTACAAATTCATACTCTAATGTAGCTTCTAGTTTTTACTCAACTAAATTTCAAAAAAGTATAGAGGAGCTGCTTGTTGCGCCAGTGCCTAATTACATAATAGTACTAGGCTATATGGGCGGTGGTATGACTCGCGGCATGATGGTGGGCTTTATTGTTACCTGTGTATCGCTGTTGTTTGTTGATATTCAAATACACAATATATTTGTAATTATGGCAACGGTAATTTTAACCTCGGCGGTGTTTGCGCTAGGTGGTTTAATTAACGCTATTTACGCTAATAGCTTTGATGACATTAGTATTATTCCTACATTTATACTTACTCCGCTAACGTACTTAGGTGGCGTATTTTATTCAATTACTTTGCTACCTGAGTTTTGGCAAAACGTATCGCAAATCAATCCCATCATCTATATGGTTAACGCATTTAGGTACGGGTTTTTAGGTGTATCGGATGTTGATTTAACCGTCGCATTAGGTGTTATTTTAGTGTTTATTACCGTGCTATTTACTGTTGCGCTTACATTAATCAAAAAAGGTGTGGGGCTAAGACACTAATGAGTGATGCAAATTCTCGAAGTATTGTATCTAATCAGGCCGGTATTCACGAAAAGCTTGATGAAATAGTAAATAAGCATTTAAGCGCCGAGTTTAAAAAGCCCATTGCAGCACACACGCAAGCGGCATTTGATGAGGTTAATGAAAAAGTTAAGGCATTCAATGGCCCTCTTATTTTAGACTCTTGCTGTGGTGTAGGTGAAAGTACAGCTAACTTAGCTAAGCTTCACCCTGAAGCTCTTGTGGTCGGGATTGATAAGTCGTCGCATAGGCTTGATAAACACGACGTTCAATATAAGCAAAGCGACAGTGGTCAGTATATTTTGGTACAGGCTGATTTAAATGATTTTTGGCGCTTAGCAGTTGCAGCAAATTGGCAGCCTAGCCACCACTATTTGTTGTATCCAAATCCATGGCCTAAATCTAAACATATTCAACGCAGATGGCACGGAGCAGCTATATTTCCTTATATTGTTAAGTTAGGTGGCTTATTAGAAGTACGCAGTAACTGGGATATATATGTTAAAGAATTTGCAAGGGCGCTTGAACTAACCAGCCATATTTGCGAAGTGCAGCCTTATCACAGCGACGATGCAATCACCCCATTTGAGCGAAAGTATTGGGCCAGTGGCCAACAAAGTCACCGGCTTGTTATTGATTTAACCTAAGTTATGTTTAAGCGTTTTTCTATCGGCTAAAAATAGCTTTATCACTAACGTTTGGTTAATTAACTGATTAAGTCAGCATTTTCTGGTGTAGCAAATTGTGGCGCAGGTTGGGCAAAATGGTTACCCTGCATGAGCGTCACATTTGCTTTTTCTAACGCATTTACAATGGCTGCATTTTCGACAGATTCAGCTATAAGCAGTAAATCTAATTGGTTAGCAAATGCCGCTATATGCTCAATAAACAAGTAAATGTCGTTATCGTGTATTATCTGTTTTATCAATCCGCCATCTAACTTAATACCGTCAACTTCAAGTTTTAGGACATTTGAAATATTTGAATAACCGCTACCAAAGTCATCAATTATTACCTTAACGCCTTTACTTTTAACCATAGAAATAAATGCTTTAACTTCAGAATAATTTGCAATCGCTTGGGTTTCTATTAACTCTAAAGTGATATTGCTTGGGTGCGGATAGCGCTTAAGCTCGTTTGTGATGAATTCATTCAAGCTTGGGTCTAACATGTCTTGCGCTGTTATATTTAAGCTCCAACAAATGTTTGTTTTTCTAAAGCGGCTAATGCACTGTGAAAATATAGTGCGGGTTAATAACCCGTCCATTCTGGAGCGAGTAACTACATTTAAAAACGCATCGGGTTTTAAAATTTCTCCGCTTGCAGTAACCATTCGCGCCAAACATTCGTACTGAACTATCTGATTTGTTTTGGTATCTATTATTGGCTGAAAGTAAGGCACAATACGGTTGTTATCAAATGCATCATGCACTTCTTTGGCCATTTCTACATTATATTGATATTGAGTTTTAACATCGTGAAGTGCTTTAGAATAATTAATAACTGTGTGCCTACCTTGCTTTGCTTGTAGTGCAGCAATATGAGCATTTTCAAGTAATAGCGATTTATTACCCGTCGCAATACCAGCACACAATGTAATGTATATAAATGGATCAGTTAATAAAGGCGTATTGGCATTATAGGTTTCGATTAAATCGCTCAGCTCTTCATAAGGTGTTTCTTTAGGTGATAGCAGCACCAATTTATTGGTGGCTAAGCGGTATAAATGACAGTTGGCAGAGCAGCGGCTCTTAAAATGCATAAGCAAGTTTTTCATTACTTTATCGCCAATTTCGGTGCCGTAAAAGCTATTTATATCTTCAATTTCATTAACCCAGACAACAGCTAACTGCATATGATGACTGTTACTTTTTTTAAGTAAGTACTCCAACGCAATGTGGTTTTCAAACCCAGTACTGGAGTCGGTTGCTAATGAGCGCTTAAGTAAGTAAACATAAATAGCGGCAACAAGGATAGCTATAAAAAAGAAGAAGCTTGCCATAGCTGCTGCTTTGGAGACGCTTTCGCTTAGCTTTTGGTTAAGATCAAGAATCGTTATATCAGCGCCAGTAAGGTAAGTTTTACCAGTTTTATCGTCAACAAAAGGGATAAATATAGTTTTAAAGTGTCCCCATTGATCGGCCGACACTTCAAATACCGGCTCAGTGGAGTAAAAAGCGCTTATGTTGAGATCAGTTGCTTCTGGGTATATATCTAAATATTGCGTTATTTTGCCATTGTTCATATCGTCTTGCGTATAGCTTGATGCAGTAAAGTATACGCGGTTGTTTTTTAATATCATTGCATATACATATGCCACATCAAGCGCTTGTGCAAACTCAGAAAGTTGCCTGCTTTTGACTTCATAGTCAAAAAAATTAATTTGACCGTTTTGATTCATGGTATTTAGGTAGTCATCACCGAGTATATGCTTAACACTGGCTGCGGCATTAAGAAGGCGCGCATCAACAGATTCCATAATTTCAGCGCGGGTTGTGTGGTAGGTGTAGTAAATATAGACCACTAAGCTGACTAAAAATAAAGCAAAACCAGCCACTAACCAGCTCACTTTCACTCTTCCCTTAAGCATTGCCTGTCCCTTTTTTGTTGTTTTAATGATTATACTTAAAATACAAAATTGCCCAATAAATAATTAGTATTTATTAGATTAAATAAAATTTTAATTAAATTAACACTTTTTTGTCATGCGTGGTGTTGCTTTTAAGGCTTTTAACGAGACATTTTACTTATATTGCAGTACAGTTAGAGCAATTATTTAGAAACACTATTGCTTAACTTACCGCCATATTTGGGCGTTTTTACTAGTTAAACAGGTGTTTTAGCAACACACACACTAGGTATTAAGATGGATCAAAAGCGTTGTGCCGTCGCCTCTAAAGAAAGCCTCAAGCGTATATTTACTGTACCTGAAGCGCCTGACTCAACTTTAAGCAAAATTGAGCTTGAAATATCGAGTAATTTAGCAGGTTTTTTAAACGAAAATATAGCGGCAATCGAAAAACCATTACATGAAATTGAAAAAGACTTTCAAGCTGCGGTGATCCCAGAAAACCCAACGTTTGTATCTGCTTATGCTCAAGACATAATGGAGCAACTTGTTGCTCATTCTGTGCATACGGCTGCACCAAGTTTTATTGGTCATATGACATCAGCTTTACCGCATTTTTTACTGCCACTTTCAAAGTTGATGGTGGGACTAAATCAAAATCTAGTAAAAATTGAGACATCTAAGGCGTTTACCCCCCTTGAGCGACAGGTGTTAGGTATGATGCATCATTTAGCCTATGGCCAAAACGATGCGTTTTACTCTAAATGGATGCACAGCGCTAAAACGTCATTAGGTGCATTTTGCTCTGGTGGTACGGTTGCAAACATTACTGCGCTTTGGATTGCTCGAAATCGTTTGTTAAAAGCCGATGGTGAATTTACCGGTATTGCATCGCAAGGAATTGTGGCAGGTATGCTGCACTATGGATACAGAGGTCTTGCGGTATTAATTTCAGAACGTGGTCATTATTCATTAGGTAAATCGGTTGATTTATTAGGGATAGGGCGCGACAACTTAGTTGGTATTAAAACAACTGATGACAACAAGGTCGATGTAAATGCCATGCGAGACAAAGCCCGCGAGCTTGAGTCTAAAGGCATTAAAGTAATGGCAATTATTGGTGTTGCAGGCACAACCGAAACCGGCAATATTGATCCCCTCAACGAAATGGCTGATTTAGCGCAAGAGATTAACTGTCATTTTCATGTTGATGCTGCTTGGGGTGGGGCAACGTTATTATCTAATACTTATCGTCCTCTGCTCAATGGTATTGAGCGAGCAGACTCAATAACAATTGATGCCCACAAACAAATGTATGTCCCGATGGGTGCAGGTTTAGTGCTGTTTAAAGATCCCGCTGCAACCGATGCAATAGAGCATCATGCTGAGTATATATTGCGTAAGGGCTCTAAAGATTTAGGTAGCCACACACTAGAGGGTAGCCGCCCTGGTATGGCTATGTTAGTGCATGCTTGCTTACGTGTTATTGGCCGTAAAGGCTATGAAATGCTAATCGATCGAAGTATAAAAAAGGCAAAGTATTTTGCTGATTTAATCAAGGCAGACGAAGATTTTGAACTTATTTCAGAGCCTGAGCTATGTTTGCTTACTTATCGCTATGTGCCTAAGCAAATAAAACAAGCGATTGCTGAGGCTGATGAAAAAACACGGATTGATATTTTTGCTTCACTAAATCGTTTTACAGCCAGTATGCAAAAACGCCAGCGTGAGTCTGGACGCTCGTTTGTATCGCGTACTCGTTTGACCCCAGCTCAATACGATAATCAACCTACGGTTGTGTTTAGGGTTGTACTGGCTAACCCGCTTACCTCGGGTGTGATTTTAAAAGAGATATTAGCTGAGCAAAAAGAGCTTGCTAAAACAGACCCAGTATTTAAAAAGTATTTAAGCAAATACATGAAATAGTAAATTTAGCATTTATAAAAAAGACGCTGTTAAGCGTCTTTTTTATTGCTTAGCTAAAAGCAACAGGCTTTTATAATATTGCTAATGATGTGCTGTGAAGGCTTTATTTTTTCCATTGCTAAAAATTCGTCAGGTTGATGCGCCTGATTAATAGAACCTGGTCCCATAACTATGGTTTCACAACCCAGTTGCTGAATAAAAGGTGCTTCTGTGCAGTAATTAACAGCAATGGCTTTTTGGCCCGCTATCTTTTCCGCAAGTTGAACTAGCGCGCTGTCGGTTCTGCCAGTAAATGCTGGTATTGGGTCATGTAGGTCAATAACACTTACTGAGTTTGGGTATTGCTCGTTTATGTCTTTTGTTGCATCTAGCAGCAGTGCTTGTAGCTCTTGTACGCTCAACCCTGGCAATGGGCGCATATCAATATGCATTTCACAACACCCACATATTCTATTTGCGTTGTCACCACCATGAATATTACCAAAATTTAAAGTAGGATAAGGTATTTCAAAGTGGCTTAGTGAATACTTATTCTTTAACTGCTCTTTTAAGATCAGTAATTTTGAAGTCACTTTATGCATAACTTCAATGGCGTTAAGACCACGTTCGGGATCGGAGCTATGGCCAGAACGACCGACAACTCTTATTGCAGTACTCATATGCCCTTTGTGTGTAAATACTGGTGTCATATCAGTGGGTTCGCCAATAATACAGCGTGCCGGCTTTAAGTTAGGATGTTTGCAAATTTGCTGTGCGCCTGCCATGGTGGTTTCTTCATCTGCAGTGGCAAGTATTAAAATTGGCTGTGTTTGTTGTTTTTCATCTAGTTCGCTTATAGCTTGTAATACGAAAGCAAAAAATCCTTTCATATCAATACTACCTAGCCCATACAGTTTGTTGTCGAGTTCTGTTAATTTAAACGGATCATGATTCCAGCGGCTGTCATCAAACGGCACTGTGTCGGTATGCCCAGCAAGCATTAAACCACCATCCCCGACGCCACGTTTAGCTAATAAGTTATAACGCCCTTTTTTACCTTCCAGTTCTATTATTTCAAAAGTAAAACCGAGCGTTTCACACCAGATGGCAAGTAACTCGATAACGCTTTTATTACTCATGCATTCGCTGTCTTCAATTGCACTGATAGACGGGGCTGCAATTAATTGCTGGTACATAGAAATAAACGAAGGCAAAGACATAAAAAATTCCAAAATAACTATTCAATTTAATTGCATAACAATATAAAAGTATTTATGATGAATATCAATTCACTTTTTAAGCATAAATATATTAAGTAACACAATGATGATAATGCGACGATAATCAAAATTCATTAACAAAAAAGACTTACTTAGCACCTAAGCTAGTGTAAGCGAACACACAAATAAGTAGTAATAGATTTTAAGATAATGAGTAAATAATGAATGTAGCGATTATTGGCGCAAGCGGATACAGCGGCGCAGAACTAGCAAGCCTTGTGGCTAAACACCCAAATTTAAAACTGTCAGGTAGCTATGTATCTGAAGGAAGCCTAGATAAACACAAATTACTGAGTGATTTATATCCAGAGCACCTAGGTTTGCTTGATACTCCTTTACTTCCTCTTACAAAGTCAGCGTTCGACGACATTAATGCGAATGCAGATTACGTATGCCTGTGTACCGACCATAAAGTAAGTGTAGATTTAGCCCCGCAATTTTTAGCGATGGGCAAAAAGGTGTTTGACCTATCGGGTGGTTATCGCCTTGCAAGCAATGATGATTACGTTACTTATTACGGCTTTGAACATAAGCACCCTGAGTTATTAAATGAATCGGCCTATGGTTTAGCTGAATGGAATAGCAACGACATTGCAAATGCAAATTTAGTGGCTGTTGCCGGCTGTTATCCTACTGCAGCGCTGAATGCGTTAAAGCCACTACAGCAAGCAGGTTTGTTAAGCGACGACAAAATTATTATTAATGCAGTGTCGGGGGTAACTGGTGCAGGGCGTAAAGCCAGTGTAGGTACTCACTTTTGTGAAGTGTCGCTAGCGCCATATGGTTTATTTAATCATCGCCACGGACCAGAAATAGAGCAACACCTTGGTCACCAGGTTTTATTTACACCTCATTTAGGGAACTTTGCTCGCGGTATTTTAGAAACCATTTACGTGCAACTAAAACCTAATGTTACAAGTGAGCAAGTGGCTAAGGCCTACAGCGTGCTTGAAAACGAGCCTTTAATCCGCTTGTTAGGTAGTAAGATCCCGTCAATTAAGGGAGTTGCAAAGCAGCCTTATGTTGATATTGGTTGGCAGCAGCAAGGCTCTCAGCTCATTGTTATGGCAGCCATTGATAATTTACTAAAAGGTGCTGCAGGGCAAGCTCTGCAGTGTATTAATTTATCAATGAATTTAGACCACACCACAGGCTTAAAAGGAGCGTTTTAATGGCTAAAAAAACGTGGGTTATTAAGCTTGGCGGCGCTGTACTTAACACTGAAAACGCAGCTCGTGCGTTATTTGATGTGTTGTCTAATCAGCCAAGTCATAACTTTGTAATTGTGCATGGTGGCGGGGCATTAGTCGATACATGGTTAAAAGAAGCCGGTTTTGTTAGCGCTAAGCATCAAGGTTTACGTATTAGCCCTGCAGAACAAATGCCCCACATAGTTGGTGCACTTGCAGGTTGTGCAAACAAGCAGTTAATGGCTCAAGCTATTGCTTCTGGCCATAAACCTGTTGGGTTAAGCCTTTACGAAGCAGGCGTAACGGCATCGCAAAAGCTCAAAGCATTGTGCCTAGTAGGAAAGTGCGAAAGTAACAACGACTCTATTATTAACGATTTACTAAACGTCGGGCGCTTACCAATTGTTAGCTCTATAGGTTTTGACGAGCAAGGGCTTTGGTACAACGTTAATGCAGACGAGGCAGCGGCAGCTATCGCCAATAATTTAAATGCAGAACTTATTTTTATGACTGATGTAGAGGCCGTGCTTGACGCTAATAAGCAGCCATTACATCAATTAGATACAAAACACATTGAGACTTTAATTGCAGAGGGAGTAATTGTGGGCGGGATGGAGGTCAAAGTTAAGACCAGTCTTCACGCTGCCCTACACTTACGACGCGGTGTGTATATTTCCAGCTGGCAAAAGCCAGAAAATTTAACTGCTTTGCTGCAAGGCGAGCATGTCGGAACAAAGATTACACCATAGGGTTACCATGTTAGAGAATTTTTTAACGGGTCTAGAATTAGACCAACAAGGCGCACTTAATTTATTAAAGCTGGCGCGTGATTTAAAGGCAAAGCCAGAAAAATACAGTCAAGTACTAGCGGGCAAGTCAGTTGTTACACTATTTGAAAAGCAAAGCTTACGTACACGTTTATCGTTTGATATTGGTATTAACCGTTTAGGTGGTCACGCTGTATATTTAGACCAGCAAAATGGCGCTATGGGCGCACGTGAATCAGTAAAAGATTTTGCACTAAATATTTCAACGTGGGCTGACGGTATTGTAGCGCGTGTAAACCAGCACAGCACGTTAACCATATTAGGTGAGTACTCTTCTGTTCCTGTGGTTAATAGCTTGTGTGACTTGTATCACCCATGCCAAGCATTGGCAGACTTTTTAACGCTTCAAGAAGTACATGGCGATGTGAGCGAGCTTAAAGTAGCTTACCTAGGCGAGGGCAATAATGTAACTCATTCACTTATGTTACTTGCTGCAACACTGGGTACCGATTTTGTGGCAGTAACGCCTAAAGGCAGCTCTCCGGATTCGCAAATTCTTAAAAAAGCAGAGCAAATAGCAGCTATGAATGGCGCATCAGTAATGGTGAGTGACCGTGTAGAAGCGGCGGTTGGCGCAAACGTTGTTTACGCCGATACATGGGTCTCTATGGGCGATGATACGCCTCTTGAGCAAGTTAAAGAAAAATATATGCCTTATCAGTTAAACCAAGCATTGCTAGATCAAACAGGGGCTACTACGGTATTACATTGCCAACCGGCACACCGTGAGTTTGAAATTACCTCTGAGGTAATGGATGGCCCAGCATCAAAAATTATTCAACAAGCAGAAAATCGCATGCATGCGCAAAATGCTCTGCTAGTTACATTACTAAATCCAAATTTTGTTAAGGAACACCTATGAGTTCAATTAAAAAAGTCGTTTTAGCCTATTCAGGTGGTCTAGATACATCTGCTATCGTGCCATGGTTAAAAGAAAATTACGGCTGTGAAGTAATCGCGTTTGTTGCCGATGTAGGCCAAGGCGCAGAAGAGCTTGAAGGCGTTGAAGAAAAAGCCATCGCATCAGGTGCATCAGAGTGTTACGTAGTTGACTTAAAAGATGAAATGGTAAGTGAATACATTTACCCAACGCTTAAAACGGGCTCTATTTACGAAGGTACTTACTTACTAGGTACCTCAATGGCGCGTCCAATCATTGCTAAAGCGCAAGTTGAAATTGCACGTAAAGTAGGTGCCGATGCGCTGTCGCATGGTTGTACGGGTAAAGGTAACGACCAAGTACGTTTTGAATCGTGCTTTGCAGCGCTTGCACCCGATTTAAAAGTCATTGCACCATGGCGAGAGTGGGACTTATCAAGCCGTGAATCACTACTAGATTACTTAGCCGAGCGTGATATTCCGTGTTCTGCTTCAGCAACAAAAATTTACAGCCGTGATGCTAACGCATGGCACATTTCGCACGAAGGCGGCGAGCTTGAAGATCCATGGTGTGAGCCTAGCGATCAAGTATGGACTTGGACTAACTCTCCTGAGCAAGCACCCGATAAAGCCGAGCTAGTAACATTAAAAGTTGTTGAAGGTGAAGTGGTTGCCGTCAATGGCGAAGAGCTTAAACCTTATGATTGTTTAGTTAAATTAAATGACATTGCATCACCGCATGGTGTTGGCCGTGTTGATATAGTAGAAAACCGTTTAGTCGGCATGAAATCGCGTGGTTGTTACGAAACCCCAGGTGGTACCGTGATCATGGCGGCCCTTCAAGCAATAGACGAGCTAGTACTTGATAAATCAAGCCGTAAGTGGAAAGAAGTATTAGGCGGCGAATTTTCGCACCTAGTGTACGACGGACGTTGGTTCACGCCACTTAAAGACTCTATTTTAGCGGGCGCCGAGGCGTTATCTACATTAGCAACGGGTGAAGTGGTACTTAAGCTTTATAAAGGCCAAGTGACTGCGGTTCAGAAAAAATCACCTAACAGCCTATACAGCGAAGACTTTGCGACCTTTGGCGAAGATGACGTGTATGACCAATCACATGCTGAAGGCTTTATTCGTTTATTCTCGCTTTCAAGCAGAATTTCGGCTTTGTCTAAAAAGTAAATTTTACGCCCCTTGTAAAAGGGGCATTTCAGGGTTTGGAGATATTTCATGGCATTATGGGGCGGACGTTTTTCTACGGGTCCAGACGAGGCGTTTAAGCAATTTAACGACTCTCTTCCATTTGACTACCAACTAGCAGAGCAAGATATTATTGGTTCTGTTGCATGGGCTGGCGCACTTGAACAAGTTAACGTGTTATCAAACGATGAGCACAAAGAATTAGTATCGGCATTATACGAGCTACTCGAAGAGGTAAAAGCTGACCCAACGGCTGTAGCTACATCCGGTGCTGAAGATATTCATTCGCATGTTGAAGCGGCTCTAATTGATAAAGTGGGTGACCTAGCTAAAAAGTTACACACAGGTCGCAGTCGAAATGACCAAGTAGCCACCGACTTTAGATTATGGTGCCGTGATACTGCCGATCATATTTTAAAAGCCATAGCGCAATTAAAAGCTGAATTTGTTGCGTTGGCCGAACGCGAACTAGGTACTATTTTACCTGGTTATACCCATTTGCAACGTGCACAACCCGTACTATTTAGCCACTGGTGCATGGCATATGTTGAAATGCTGGAACGCGACGAAAGCCGTTTGCAAGACGCTAAAGCCCGTATGAACTATTGCCCGCTAGGCAGCGGCGCATTGGCAGGCACTGCTTACCCAATTGACCGCCAAACACTTGCACAAGGCTTAGGCTTTACAGGTGCAACTAAAAACAGCCTTGATGGTGTATCTGACCGTGACTTTGTTGTTGAGCTATTAAGTTGTGCGTCTATTTCAATGATTCACTTATCGCGTATGTCTGAAGATTTAATTTTTTATAACTCAGGTGAAGCGGGCTTTATTGAACTTGCCGACAATGTTACGTCTGGCTCGTCCTTAATGCCGCAAAAAAAGAACCCAGATGCACTTGAGCTTATCCGTGGTAAAACAGGTCGTGTATTTGGTGCCTTTAGCGCCATGATGATGACCCTTAAAGCACTCCCTCTTGCTTACAATAAAGATATGCAAGAAGACAAAGAAGGCATTTTTGATGCGATGCCAACATGGCTTGCGTGTATTCACATGGCACAAGCGTGTATTAAAGGCGTAAAGGTAAAAGGTGAGCGCACATTAGCTGCGGCAAAAGGCGGCCATGCAAATGCAACCGAGCTGGCTGATTACTTAGTTGCTAAGGGGGTACCTTTCAGAGAGGGGCATCATATTGTAGGTGTGTTGGTACAGCTTGCAATAAGTGAAGATAAAACCCTTGAGGAGCTCTCACTTGAACAATATAAATCAGTAAATGATGTGTTTGAAGACGATGTTTATCCGGTACTTGAAATAGACGCCTGTATTAAAGCGCGTCAAGCAGTTGGCGGCACCTCCATTGAGCAAGTCACTAGCGCAATTAAAGCAGCCAAAAAAAAACAGCAGATAACGGTTCGTGATGCCAACCTAGACGACGTTGAATCAATTGCAAAACTTATTCAACACTGGGCAACGGTCGGCGAAAACTTGCCGCGTGCTAAAAGCGACATGGTGCATTCGATTAATGAATTTGCTGTAACCGAAATAGACGGCAAAGTGTCGGGCTGTGCATCGCTGTATATATACGATACCGGCCTTGCAGAGATACGCTCTTTGGGTATTGACCCGCAAAGTGCGGTAACTGGGCAAGGGCGGCAATTAGTTGACCATTTACTAATAAAAGCCAAAAAATTGGCACTTAATCGCGTAATTGTACTTACTCGCGTGCCAGACTTTTTTGAAAAACAAGATTTTGTTTTTTGCAGTAAAGACAGCCTGCCAGAAAAAGTAATGAAAGATTGTGAATTGTGCCTTCGTAAAGAAAACTGCGACGAAGTAGCAATGGAATACATTTTAAAGCCAAGTAATAAAGCGGCGATCCCGTGTAAATTCGTGGCTTAAACTCCCTGGATACAAAAAACGTACGGTTACCCCTGTGCGTTTTTTTATGCCTGAGTTAATCTGGTCGGAGGTGTTTTGATTGTGTCAACTCCTAGTAATTTACTTAAAAATAAAATTTAAATAAAAGTTGGTATACAGCTTGCTAATAGTTACGTAGTTATAAAATAGCAACTACCACCATGAGTAGTGCATATACCTACACAATGGTGTGATTTAGTTTTATGCCAATTAAATTTAAACTTTTATAAGGATCAATTACATGCAAATTTCAGCTAATAGCCAAGTACAAATGCAAGCATACAACAAAACACAACAATTACAGCCTGCAGCTGAACAAACTGCTAGCACTAAAACCCTACAATCTGATAAAGTAAGTTTCTCGCAAGAAGGTTTAAGTGCGGCAAGTGCTGACCTAAACCGTGCTGGTATTGTGAAGCCGGGCTACACCAGACCAAAGTGATAATTTAAGGCGTTAGATGTTCTTACAAGACTTATTTGGGTTATTTTCTCTCTCCGCATTTTTTATGTGGGGTTTTTTAATGGCCTTTTTTTTTAATGTGTTTATTTATACAATTGGTTTAAAAAAAGGCACCACCCTTTTATTTAGCTCTTTTGTAATGATGTGTTCATACACTTTATCAGATTATTTCCTTACATGGCTTTCTCTTAAAAACTCACTTTACTTAAATTTTGCCTTGTATGACATTGCTACAATTTTTGCACTTATTTTAGTTTACAAAATAGTAAAAAAAACCACCCTATCTTTTTTATATTTAGTATTAGGTTTAAGCATCAATACAATCTTATTTTTATTAATGCATGTTGATAGCGAAATTTATGAAAATACCCAGTATTGGTGGTTTTGGGAGGTATATATTTATACTGTGAATCTTATAGATTTTACTATGATTGTAGCATTAATAGTTGATAGAGATATTTTAGGGCTGCATAAGCTTAAAAATGCAACCTGCACGTTACTAAATCCAAGCGCTAATTCAAAAATGCCCTAGCTTAAAATTATTTTTTATTTTTGCGGTGAAAAAATAAAAAATCATAAATTAAAGTACGGTAGCTTTACTCTAAGTGACTATGGTACGACTACCAGCCATTATAAAGTATTAAGTCACATGTCACTTAGCTTTAGACTGTAAAATAAAAGCATACTCCTAAAACTTGGTAAACAACTAAATCATGAAACGCTTTAAAACTAGCCCCAATTATCTATGTACATTAGTGCATTTTTATAATGGGTATTTTTAATGACTTTTTTATTCAGATTGGTTTCAAACATATGCAAACCTATCAAATTAAACGTGCACTTACCGACCAGAATGACCTGCTCTTATTACATTAGCGATTATTATGTTAGATGACCTGATGTTAAGTCCTGATGTAAGTTTTTATATTGGGGCATTGGTGCAGTGGGGGTTTTTAATGGCCTTTTTGTACTCATTCGTTTCTAGCATTAATAAGGCTGACAAAAAGCGTGTTTGGTTATCTCTAGTGATGACTGTTTCATATCTATCAAGCCTTTTTATAGATATTCAAACAATACGGTACCTCGATTTTTTTTATTTTGATATAGCCACTATTTTTGCCCTAGTGGTGCTTAATTTATTTATTAAAGAGAGGCTTATATCCGCCTATTTATTAACGGGGCTCTCAGTAAATGCTATCCTATTTTTAGGAATGCATTTAGATACCGTGGTTTATAAAAACTACGAAACGTGGCTTTTTACAGTACTTTACTCTTGGCTAGTTAACTTTAACGACTTTGCCATGGTTGCTGTTTTCTTCATTAAAAAAGACTTCTTAGGTTTGGTTAAAGCAAAATCATACATATACAAACAATTGAGTCGAAGTTTATAAGTGCTTGAACATGCCACATTAATGCTTGGTTCAATCAATGCCCATTTGAGTATTTTTATCACATGGTTTTTTGCTGTTGCATTTCTTTATAATTTAACAATAAGCATAAATGTTAAAAACAGAAGCGTTATGTTTCTGTCTTTAATAATGATGGTGTCGTATACGCTGACCTTAATAATGGGAAAAGCGCAGTTAATGATTACGACTTCGTTTTATTTAGATTTTGCTCTATCTGACGTGGTTGCTATTTTTGCAATCGTGACCTTTTCACACTTTTACAAAGCGCCTTACTCAATTGCATATTATTATCTTATTCTTGGTTTGAGTCTTAACGCTATGCTGTTTTTGGTTATGCATTACGATTATGAATCGCCCCGTGTTTGCCAGAGACTCAATAACTTGAGAAACTGGAACTATGAAAAAATCAAATCGCTATACATCAGAATTTCGTGAACGTGCAATTAGGCTTGTTACCACACAACAGCATGAATACCCTTCTCTTTGGGCTGCGCTAGTATCGATTTCAGATAAACTGGGATGTACCCCAGAAACACTTAGAGCATGGGTCAAGAAATCTCAAGCTCAACCGTCTAAACCCTCTTCTAATACGCAATCAACTGAAGAACGCCTTGCCGTCTTAGAGCGCGAGAATAAAGAGCTCAAGCGAACGAATGATATCCTGAGGCAAGCTGCCGCTTTTTTCGCCCAAGCGGAGCTCGACCGCAAACAGAAGTAATAGTGGATTTTATTGATGCTTGCAGAGAGCATTACGGTGTCGAGTCAATTTGCAAGGAATTGCCGATTGCACCATCAACGTATTATTCTCATAAACAGATACAAAGAGAGCCTGAGCGACTGTCTAACCGCAAAAAGCGTGATGCTGAGCTGATAATACTCATTCGCGAAGTGTGGGAGGATAATATGTCAGTTTATGGTGCAAGAAAAATATGGAAGCAGCTACAGCTTGACGACCATCAAGTCGCCCGCTGTACAGTCGAACGATTGATGCGAGTTATGGGAATTCAAGGTGTTCGTCGGGGTAAAGCACATAAGACAACGATACCTGACGAGCAACAAGATAAGCCACTTGATTTAGTTAATCGTCAATTTACTGCTGAGCAGCCAAATCAACTTTGGGTAGCTGACATCACCTATGTTGCCACATGGAGTGGGTTTGTTTATGTCGCTTTCGTGATAGATGTTTTTTCACGATACATTGTAGGTTGGCGTGTATCAACGACAATGCACACAGAGCTTATTCTTGATGCGTTAGAGCAAGCTATTTGGCATCGTGGCAACCCCGAAGGGTTAATTCACCACAGCGACAGAGGCAGCCAATATTTGTCTATACGATACACTGAGCGACTTGCTGAAGCTGGAATTCAAGCGTCTGTAGGCAGTGTGGGTGACTCTTATGACAATGCATTGGCTGAAACAATAAATGGATTATTTAAAACAGAGATTATTCGCAGAAATGGCCCGTGGAAGAATGTTGATGCTGTTGAATACGCAACGTTAGAGTGGGTCAATTGGTTTAATAATCAACGCTTATTATCTTCAATTGGGTATATTTCACCAGCTCAATATGAAACAGACTACTATGATAATTTAAACGAGTCAGGTAAAGTGGCCTGACTTAAACAAACTGGTCTCCGATGAACTCGGGGCGATTCATTATGCTGTTTCGGCTAATTATGATTATTGGTGGGGTTGGGGATTGTATGCTATTGGACAGGTTTCTAGTGATATAATAATGGCTTTAGTACTCATTATTAACAAAGATATTTTAGGTTTGGTTAAATTGAAAAATGCTGTGTTGAATCGTAAAACACCGGTGGCTAGGTAATGGGGAGTTTTTTGGAGGACTTATTTTGTAGTCTCGCTGAAATTAGTGAGCTTTTGGGTATACTTATTACGTGGTTATTTGTTTTTACATTTTTATATAACTTGTCTGCTGCTATTAATAAACCTGACAATAGCCGCACTCAACTGTCATTCATTATGATGGTTTCTTATACGTTGAGTTTGTACATAGACATGTATACTCCATTACTGTATCTACAATTATTTGCCTTTGATGTGGTCACTATTGCCGTTATTTTTATCTGGCGGTTGTGCTTAGGTAAAGTTATTCCTATTGGCTTTTATTATTTAATCGTTGGGCTGTGCATTAACGCATCGCTTTTTATGGCCATGCATATTGATATAATAGTAAACCTAAATTACGAATTTTGGTGGTTGTGGATGCTTTATGGCTTTTCAACACTTATTGTTGATTTCATAATGGCTTTGGTACTCATTATTAATAAAGATATTTTAGGGTTGGTTAAATTAAAAAATGTTATGTTGAATCGTAAAACACAGGCAGTTATGTAATGGGGAGTAAATTGGAAGACTTTTTCTGGTTTATGGTCTCTATCGGTGAACTTTATGGTATTTTTATAGCTTGGCTATTTGTTTTTACTTTTTTATATAATTTGTCTGCGGCTATTAATAAACCTGATAATAGCCGAACTCAACTGTCATTAATTATGATGGTTTCTTATACGTTGAGTTTATATATAGATATAAGCCAATACTCTGCTCACCTTCAGGTGTTAGCTTTTGATGTAGTTACCATTGCCGTTATTTTTATTTGGCGGTTTTGTTTTGTAAAAGTATCTCCCATTGCTTTTTACTATTTAATTGTAGGTCTATGCATTAACGCATCGCTTTTTTTGGCCATGCATATAGATAATGGAATCAATCAGAATTACAAATTTTGGTGGTTATGGGGGGTATACTGTTTATTGATGCCTTTTGACGAATTAATCATGGCTTTAGTACTCATTATCAATAAAGATATTTTAGGGTTGGTTAAATTAAAAAATAGTTTGCTAAATCGTAAAAACCAGGTTGCTGTTTAATGGGTAGTTTTTTGGAAGATTACTTTTGGATGATGGTTTCAATAGCTGAACCTTTTGGTATTTTTATAACGTGGCTATTTGTTTTCACCTTTTTATATAACTTGTCTGCGGCTATTAATAAAACCGATAATAGCCGAACTCAACTCTCATTCATTATGATGGTTTCGTACACTTTGTGTTTATACATAGATATGTATACACCACTTAGGCATTTACAGTTATTTATTTTTGATGCGGTTACGATTGCGACTATTATTATTTGGCGTTACAGCCTAGGAAAAGTGATCCCTGTCAGCTTTTACTACTTGGTAGGGGGGTTGTCTATTAACGCCACGCTTTTTCTGGCAATGCATGTTGATTTTATAGTAAACCCATATTGCGGTTATTGGTGGTTATGGGGAGTTTACGGGTTAGTGATGCCGCTTGTTGATATAACAATGGCTGTCGTACTTGTTACAAATAAAGATGTGTTAAAACTGGTGTGGTTAACTAAAAAACTAACCACACGTGCTTAATGTATTATTAGAGGCTTAATACCCCTATATTTTTTGCTTTCGTAAAGCACTCACTAGGCTTAATTAGTATTGCAGCCTATTTTTTCTTTGAGTGCTTTTACAATAATAGGGTCTACAAATTCGCTTACATCGCCATGATGACGCGCCACTTCTTTAACTAAAGTAGATGAAATGAAAGAATTTTTTTCAGCAGGTGTTAAAAATACACTTTCAAGATCGGGGTTTAGGCGGCGATTCATGTTTGCTAATTGAAATTCATAATCAAAGTCAGACACCGCTCTTATACCGCGAATAAGTACGTGTGCATTGTGATCGCGCGCTAAATCGGCCAGTAATCCAGAAAAACCAATGACCTTTACGTTATCTAAGTGGCTTAATATTGTGTTTGCTAGCGCCACACGTTCTTCAAGGTTAAAACATGGCTGTTTACTTGGGTTATTAGCAACAGCAACCAAAACAGTGTCAAACATTTTGGCAGCACGTTGTATTAGGTCTGTATGCCCATTAGTAAGTGGATCAAAAGTGCCTGGGTAAATTGCAGTAACGTTCATAAGGTTCACAAATTATAATTTTGTAGCAGTTTAACAGTGTTTACAGAACAAATCAGCCCAGTTGCTAGTGCAGCCATTAGGGGTAATTTTAAGCATTGTTTAGGGCGTGTTTTAATTGTTAATTTTGTTTATACTGCCTATCCAAATTTGAGTGTAATGTAGCCAATAGACTATTTGAGTATTAGCATATGAATACCAAGGAAAAAATAATACACACCAGTATTTCGTTGTTTAATGAAAATGGTGAGCGTGCAATCACAACGAACCATATTGCATCGAGCTTAGGGATGAGTCCGGGTAATCTTTATTATCACTTTAAAAATAAAGAAGATATTATTCGCCATATTTTTGCGCTTTACCGTGATCACTTAAGTACACACTTTAAGCCTATTGATAAAGACGACGATGCATTTAGTCATTTAACTGCTTATCTCGACTCGCTATTTGAACTTATGTGGCGTTTTCACTTTTTTTACGACAACCTTGGCGATATCCTCTCTAGAGATACCGACTTAAAACAAGCGTATATTGATTTTCAGCTTGAGTTATTAGAGCAAGTTCGTAACGTTATTTTGGGATTGCGCGATAAAGGCATGATCGCCATTGACGAACAAGACGTGACCGAGTTAGCCCACACACTTAAACTCACTGTTAGCTTTTGGACACCTTACATAAAAGCACGAAGACCCAGTGGTTCGCTTGCTGAGCAAGATATTTATTATGGTATTTTAAAAGTATTGGCTTTATTTAGGGCCTACAGCACAGAAAAAAGCAGTGTACAGATGAACCAACTTCGCGAAAAGTACACGGCACTTGCACAGCAAGCACCGGCAGTAGCATAGACATAATGACTCCCACACGGTGTTAGCCTCCGCTTTTCGTGGGTTAGCTTAATTCAAAGCCAGAGCCATAATTAGTTTGTCAATTAACTAAACAGCAGAGGCTAACATGAATAAACATAGCATACTTTTTATCGGTCTTGATACACATAAAGAATTCAATGAAGTTGCCTATATTGAAGAACATAGAGGTGCGCAACCTGTTCATCTTGGCCGAGTTTCGTCTTCCAAAATGGCCGTTCAAAAGCTTGTTCGCCAGTTCGAATCGAAATACCCTGGCGCAACACTTCATTTTGTTTATGAAGCTGGCCCATGTGGTTATTGGATTTACCGATTAATTACCAGCCTTGGCCATTGCTGTTATGTGGTTGCACCTTCTCTTATTCCTAAAAAACCTGGTGAGAAAATTAAAACCGATAAACGTGATGCCCTTAAGCTTGCTAAATTACTTAAGTCTGAAGATTTAACACCTATCTATGTTCCTGAGCCTGAAGATGAAGCTGTACGTGATTTATCTCGTGCACGCGAAGTAGCCATGAAGGATTTAAAAGATGCCAAATATCAATTAAAGGCGCTGCTGCTTCGCAATAATATTAATTACAAAGGCACTGCGAATTGGTCACAAAAACATTTACGTTGGCTCACTGAGCTTGTGTTGCCACACCCCGCTCAGCACATCGTCTTACAAGAATTTTTACACACAATTACCGAACGAATAAGCCGACTTGAGCGGCTAGATAATGAACTAACACACCACGTTCACCAGTGGCGTTATTATCCTGTAGTAAAAGCAATACAAGCTATGCGTGGTGTCCGTTTGTTGGTCGCCACTGGCGTTGTTGCTGAGCTTGGCGATTTATCGCGTTTCGACCATCCCCGCAAATTAATGAGTTATCTCGGTCTTGTACCCAGTGAACACTCGAGTGGTGGCAAACGCCATATTGGCGCCATCACAAAATGCGGGAACGGCCGAGCAAGGCGCCTTCTTGTGGAAGGTGCACATACTTATCGCTATGCAGCAAATATATCCACAGATATGCAAAAACGACAAGAAGGTTTACCAAAGGACATTATTGATATTGCGTGGAAAGCACAGATTAGGCTCTGCAAACGCTATAAAAAAATGATAGCCAAAGGGAAACACTACAATCTGGTTGTTACCGCCATTGCCCGAGAAATGATTGCGTACATATGGGCTATTGCAAGAGAAGTGGTGCTTACGCCAGTGAATAAAAAACTTAGATTGGCAAGAGTACCCGCATGATAAAAGAATTAGAGTTAATGCATGGGATCAAGCATCGGGTGTGGCACAACCACCGACGGCGTTAGGATGGCAATGCAGCTAACGCTGCATTGAACCACGAACATAGACTGAAGACAGGTGCCACGACGAAATAAGTAAGGTCTGCTCTGTTACTAGAAATAGTAATAACCAACGAATATCAGCAAGATAACCGACGACATTACTTGCTTCATCCTATGTATTAACTCGCTCTAATTCGAGCTAAAATAATTATGGCTTAAAAAGTTAGGCAAGGATCAGTGCGTTTAACTTGACAATGGGAGTCATACCAACGCCTAATTTATCGGCTGTTTCCTAGACGTTAAAATTTTTGCTATAATCGCGCGCCAAATGCCTGGGAGCGCGAATTCCCGCAGTCTAAGAGTGAACTATGCTTAAATTTATCGTCAAACTACACCCCGAAATAGCTATTAAAAGCCGCTCGGTTCGTAAACGCTTTACTAAAGTGTTAGAAAATAACATTAAAATTGTATTGCGTCGTATTGACGAAAAAGTACAAGTAAGAAACAACTGGGATAACATTTCAGTTGTCACCAAATTAACTGACGCACAAACTCGGTTAGACTTTATTGATGGTTTGCAACGCATTCCAGGTATAGTGCAATTTATTGAAGTGACCGAAGTCGAATTTAGTACGTTGGACGAAATTTATCAAAAAACCTTTGAGTTAATTGGTCACACAATTGCGGGTAAAACATTTTGTGTACGTGCAAAACGTATAGGCCAACACGACTTTACCTCAACTGATTTAGAGCGTTACGTTGGTGGTGGTTTAAACCAACACGTTGAAGGTGCCCGCGTAAAACTTAGCCGCCCAGAGGTGACTATTCGTCTAGAAGTAAAAGATGACAAAGCCTACATTGTAACTCAAACACATTTGGGTATGGCGGGTTTCCCTTTGCCAACTCAAGAAGATGTGCTGTCGTTAATGTCGGGTGGGTTTGACTCAGGTGTTGCTAGCTACCAAATGATACGAAAAGGCGCGCGTACGCACTTTTTGTTCTTTAATTTAGGTGGCGCTGCCCACGAAATTGGCGTTAAACAAGCGAGTTACTTTTTATGGAAAAAATACAGCTCTACTCATAAAGTAAAATTTATTACGGTCGACTTTGAACCTGTTGTTGCCGAAATTTTAGAAAACGTTGAGAACAGCCAAATGGGCGTTGTACTCAAGCGTATGATGATGCGTGCCGGTAGCGCAGTGGCCGAAAAACTAAATATTCAAGCGCTTGTAACGGGTGAAAGTATTGGGCAGGTGTCTAGCCAAACGTTGGCTAATTTAAGTGTGATTGACCGCGTAACCGAAACGCTTATTTTACGCCCGCTAATTCAGCATGATAAGCAAGAGATTATAAACATTGCGCGCCAAATCGGTACCGCTGAAATGGCCGAAACTATGCCAGAATACTGTGGTGTTATATCTAAAAAGCCAACGGTAAAAGCAAAAATAGACGTGATTAAAGGCGAAGAAGAAAAGTTCGACTTTGATGTACTTGATACCGTTATAGATAACGCGCGTGTTATGGATGTTCGTGATATCGACGTAGAAGCTAAGCAAGAGCTTAAAGAGGCAGAATCGGTTGCCGATTTACCGCCAGGTTCAGTTGTTGTTGATATTCGCTCGCCAGAAGAAGAAGACGCGGCGCCGCTTGAAATTGAAGGTATTGAAGTAATCCACCTACCGTTTTTCCGCTTAGCTACAAAGTTTGGCGACCTACCAAAAGATAAAGACTACTACCTATATTGTGATAGAGGTGTAATGAGCCAGTTGCAAGCGCTTATTTTACACGAGCAAGGCTTTACAACTGTAAAAGTGTATCGTCCTTAAAGGTTAAGTAAATACGTTAATAGTTTATAAAGCGTGGTTTAAACCACGCTTTTTTTTGCCTGAATTTTAGCAAGTAACTCATTATTAGCTGGGGTTTTAATGTTGTATCGTTTGCCTTGCTCGCTAATATACCCACAAATAGCCATTATTTCTGTTGGCCTGTTATTAGCAATATCTTGCTGCATTGAAGAATAATTTTCAGCGGTAAGCGCCATTACGGTGTAAGCGTTATTTAACGCATCAGCTAAAGCAATATTCAACCCTTTTGCATTAGCAACCCTGCAGCCCTCATAGAGTAAACTCATTATCGTTGCGCTAAATACAGGGGCACGCAATTGGCCGTTTTTTATATTGTGAAGTGCAGTTAGTGGGTTAATAGCCACATTAACCAACAGCTTTTCAAAGCGAAGTTGCTCAATGTTATTGACCACTTTTAAATTGGGAATTGCTTGAAGTAGTGGTGATATAAATTGTGAGTTTTTAGCTGCAAGTTTATTACAGCCACCAATCACGCTTTGCCCTTCACCGGTATGTTGCACAATGTACTGGGTAGACTTAAATCCGGCCATGCTGGTGGTTAAAAAGTATAGTGCTTGCTGAGTGTTCAGCTGAGGAATAAGCTCTTCAATATTTCCCATTCCATTATGAGAAACGACTAATATTGAATTTGCAGCAAGATAAGGTTTTATTTGTGAAAACGCATCTTGGACCTGAAAAGCTTTAACTGTAAAAATAACAACATCATAACTAGGTTGTTGCGCCAGATCGCTTAAATTAATAAAGCGTGCATTAATGTTATCTGACGGAGCGTTTTTACGGCTATAAAAACGCGTATTGCAGGTTGGTTTGCGTGTTAAAACATGAACATTATTTTTGTGACTTAAAAAGTGGCTTAGTAACAAGCCAATAGCGCCATCGCCTACAATTAAAATATTAGTCATAGGGATTCTTTTTTCGAGGTGTAAAAATAACTCTTAGTAAAAAGTAACTAGCAGCACCAGCAAAATCAGCTATAAAATCGCCAATAGAGGCCTGCCTGTAGGGGAGTGCGTCTTGCATAATTTCAATTGATGCGCCGTAACCGGCCAATAACAAAATTTGTGCGTATAAGGGAAGCTTAAACGCTTTATCCATAATAATAGCAAGCACAAAAAAAATCCCAAAATGGGCTACTTTATCAATGTGTGGAAATAGGTTAGCTGCGCCTTTTATTTCTTTGGCAAATAAAAAAGTAAACGCTACGATGCTGAGTAAAAAAACAGCTTGGTAAACACGCCTTGTCACGTAAAATCCTAGAGTCGCTTAAAAAAGAAGCTTAAGTATATCAAACTAAATTAGTATCGCACCTGAACAAGATGCAGAAAAATGTAAAGATTTATAATTTTAGCGTTATAATTGCGCCATAAAATTAAGATTGAATAGTTAGGAGAAAACCAATGCCTTCATTTGATATTGTATCTGAAGTAGAAATGAACGAAGCACAAAATGCGGTAGATAATGCAAACCGTGAACTTGAGACTCGCTTTGACTTTAGAGGTGTTGATGCATCTATTGAGCTAAACGACAAAACAATTAAGCTAAAAGCTGAAGCTGATTCACAGGTTATGCAATTGTTTGATATTTTAGCGGGTAAAGTTTCTAAGCGTGGTATGGATGTAGCGAGCTTAGAGTTACAAGATATTAGCCGTGCAGGTAAAAATGTTTTTCGTAACGTTGCGCTAAAGCAAGGTATTGAAAAAGATGTGGCTAAAAAAGTAGTAAAAGCCATTAAAGATTCTAAAGTAAAAGTGCAAGCGGCTATTCAAGGCGAGGAAGTACGCGTAACGGGTAAAAAGCGTGATGACTTACAAGCTGCTATGCAAGTGGTGCGCACTGCCGATTTAGGTCAGCCTTTTCAGTTTAAAAACTTCCGCGATTAATTATAAAAGCCTTTTGGGCGCTTTATAAATAAAAAGCCAAATAGCCGCGCAGGTTATTTGGCTTTTTTTATGAACGCGGCATAGTTTTTGTTTTTAATTGTTTTTAATTGTTTTTAATTGTTTTTAATTGTTTTTCTTTTTAGCTGTATAGACGTCCGTTGACATTTTTTATTAAACTCCTCACAATAGCGGCCTATTTTCAAGGTGCTTATTAATCTTTTCAATGGTTTGATTTTTTTAATAAGATAATCGGGAAGTTGGTGCGTTTTCATGATGACTACAATCCCAACACTGCCCCCGCAACGGTAAAGTAATACATAAAGCTATGTATTTACTGAGTCCGGAGACCGGCCTTGATGTAATCTTACTTAGTTCTTTGCGGTGGGCAAAGAAGGGGAACTTCATGTTAAAAAAAACAACTCTTGGCGTTGCAATTACTGCTGCGCTGTCACTATCTGTATCTGCTGCAGAGCAATCAATCGAAACCATTACGGTAACCGCTAATAAGTTTGAACAATCAATTACTAATGTATTAGCGAGTGTAAATGTTATAACTCGTAATGACATTGAAACCAGTAATGTTCGCGACTTACCAACGCTACTAACCACTCAAGTTGGGTTTCAGGTCAACCCTAACGGCGGTTTTGGTCAAAATGCCGGTGTTTCATTGCGCGGTACAGGGTCAGGTGATACGCTCATTTTAATAGACGGTGTACGCACCGGTTCGGCAACGCTTGGTCAAAAAGCATTAAGTAATGTGCCATTAAATAGTATTGAACGCATAGAAATAATTAAAGGTTCACGTGCAGCTATTTATGGCTCTGATGCGTTAGCAGGTGTTATTAATATTATTACTCGTGAGTCAGATAACCTTTCGGTCAGTGCTACGTTTGGATCTGACGCGTACCAAGACTACCAGATTGCTGGTTCTGTAAAAGCAGGCGATGTAACAACGGCTTTTAATGCAGGGTTTGAAAAGACGGACAACTTTGATGTACTTCAGGGCGCAGCACCCGATGAAGACGGTTTTGAAAATAAAAACCTTGGCTTTAAAGTAAACTACACCGACACACATTTCGGTAACTTTAAGTTACTAGGGCAATACAACGAAGGCTTTGCTGATTACGACAGCCGCTTTAGTCCTGCCGATAGTACGATTGAGCGAGGGGATTTTAAAAATTACCAGCTTTCGGCTGGTTGGAATAAAGACTACAAAAACCAAACTCACAGCCTTGATATAGCATTTGCAACGGATGACTCAGACAACCGTTATGTTGATTTTTCTCAAGGGCCAACAACAAGTACGTTTGTTACTAAGCGCTCACAAATTGACTACAACGGCCAATACCGCTTAAACGACACGTTAAACATTAGTGGTGGTATTAATTGGTACAATGATGACGTATCACAAAGCTCAACCACGTTTGAAGTGCAAGAGCGCGATGTATTAGCTGTATTTGTTGGCGCATATTACGATGCGGATGAGTTGCTTGCCAATTTAACTGTTCGTCAAGATGACGATGAGCAATTTGGTAATGAAACAACGTACACAGCGGCAGCTGGCTATCACTTATCTGAAGACGCAACATTTAGAATAAGCCAAAGCACGGGCTTTAAAGCGCCAACATTTAATGATTTGTACTTTCCTCTTTACGGCAATGCCAATCTTCAACCTGAAACGTCAGTGAATCGTGAGCTTGGCTTAAACGTCGACTTTGATACTGTACGTGTCGATGTCGCTATTTTTAGAAATGAAATTGAGGATAAAATTGATTATGACGCTAATTTTGCACTCACCAATATTAATGAGGCCCAATATGAAGGTGTTGAATTTAGTTTAGCCAATCAAATTTTGGGTTTTGATAGTAATGTGAATTTTGCTTACCTAAGTGCCGAAGATAAAGAAACAGGCGAAGCGCTTAGAAACGTTGCCAAACGAACCTTTAATTGGGAGCTTACAAAACAGTTTGGTGCATTTGATACAAGCATAGCAATGCAATATCGCGGTGAGCGAGCAGGGGCGGTTTCGCAATTGGGTTCGTATACGCTTTGGAATTTAGCAGGCAATTACCAAGTAAATGATGAAATTACGGTGTCGCTTCGTATAGAAAACGTATTCGATAAGGAATACAACGTAGTCGATTCTAACGCTGATTTTACAACAGGGCAGGTGTATTACTACAACACGCCAGAGCGCCGCTTTTTTGCTGGCATAGATTACCAGTTTTAAATAATCTAAATAAAAAGCCCGGTTTTACCGGGCTTTTTTGTGTTTTTACTCAGCTAAAAACTCTTTAAATACGGTTTCAAACTTATGTAATTTTGGTGCGATTAAGATACTGCAATAACCCTGTTGCGGGTTTTCGTTGTAGTAATCTTGATGATAGTGCTCAGCAGGGTAGTAAGTTGTCACCGGGCTGACTTCGGTAACAATAGGCTCACTAACATGGGTTTGTAGCTGTTCAATCATAGTGTTAGTAAGCGCAAGTTGTTCGTCATTATGGTAATAAACAACACTTCGGTATTGTGTGCCAATATCGTTACCTTGGCGATTTAATTGCGTAGCATCGTGCAAAGTAAAAAACATAGCGAGCAATGTTTCAAAGCTTACAATAGTGCTATCAAATTCAACTTTTACTACTTCGGCATGGCCCGTTGTACCACTGCATACTGATTTGTATGTTGGATTGTCAGTATTGCCACCGGTATAACCCGAGCTTACATCAGACACGCCATTTACACGCCTAAATGCTGCGTCAATACACCAAAAACAGCCACCACCAAAGGTTGCTACTTGCGTTGTTGAACTCATAATTATTCCTAATATTTGACAAAGGTCACGCAAAGCATAAAGCTTAGCGCCATAACAACAAGGTTACGACGCGTTAGCTTGCTTAGATCTCTTCAAGCGGTTTTTCGGCTGCTTGTTTATTAAGTTTTTGTTGTAAATATTCAGGTGATTGTGTGTTACGAGCAAGCGCATAATACGCTGCTGGCACAACAAATAAAGTAAGTAGCGTTGAAACAATAACCCCGGTAAATACCACAACACCAATTACCATACGGCTTTCAGCGCCAGGGCCTGATGCTAATACCAATGGCACTGAGCTCATAACCGTTGTTAGCGATGTCATTATTATTGGGCGTAAACGTTGTGTAGCCGCTTGTAATATTGCTTCGCTAAATTCTACACCTTTGTCGCGTAATTGGTTGGTAAATTCAACAATGAGTATCCCATTTTTAGCGCTTAACCCTATGAGCATAACAATACCAATTTGGCTGTAAATATTAAGCGTCAGTCCGGTAGACCAAAGACCAAACATCGCGCCCATTAAACCAAGGGGGACCGTTAGCATAATTACAAATGGGTGCATAAAGCTTTCAAATTGCGCTGCCAATACCAAAAAGGTGACTGTTAGCGCTAATACAAATACGTAGGTCATTGCTGATGCGCCTTCGTAATAAAGCTGAGATTCACCTTTGTAGTCTATTGCGCCGTCAATGTCGTTTTCTTCTGCGGCAACATTGTTTAAAAAGTTAAGTGCTTGTTCGAGTGTGTAACCATCGGCTAAGTTTGCGCTTAAGGTTATTGAGCGCATACGGTTGTAACGGTTTAAGCGTGAGGCCGTTGCCTCTTCTTTTAAGCTGATTAAGCTGTCTAGCGGAACAAGCTCACCACTGCGTGATTTAAGGTATATATTTGAAATATCGGTCGGGTTATTAAAGTCTTCTTTTGTACCTTTCAAAATGACATCGTATTCTTCACCTCTATCTATAAAGGTTGTCACACGACGCTGACCCAGCATGGTTTCGAGTGTACGACCAACATCAGACACAGACACTCCTAAATCGGCCGCTTTATTTTTATCAATACTTACTAAAAACTGTGGGAATGTTTCTTTGTAATCATGATCGATTCTAACAAGGCCTGGGTTTTGTTCTGCACGTTTGATAATACGGTCACGCCAATCGGCAAGCTGAGCATAATCATTACCTTGTAGAACAAATTCAATAGGGCGAGATGAACCGCCACCGCCAATACCTCGGCGCATAATAGCAAACGCACGTACATCGGTGACTTCGCGCATTTTGCCACTAATTTCATCCATTACTTCCCACGTAGAGCGCTTGCGTTTGTCCCAATCAGCCATACCAACAATAGCAACACCGCCGCTACCGCCCCAGCCAGGAACACGAACAAGCACACGGCTTAGCTCGCCAGACTCAGAGTAAGGCATAAGGCGTTCTTCAATTTTTGCCATATTGGCGGCATTATTTTCGTAGCTAGCACCCTCAGGTCCGCTCATCATAATGAAAAAGGTGCCGCGGTCTTCTTTAGGTGTTAGCTCTGATGGCACTTGCAGTAATAGTGAATAACTCACAAAACCCGCTAAAACTAAGCTGACTAACAAGCCCCATTTTTTGGTCATATTTGTTGAAAGTGAATTACGGTAACTGCGCTCTAATTTAGTAAACTGGCGGTCCATCCATTGGCTGAATTTATTAGGCTTGTCGGCGCTTTTTAGAACTTTTGAACACAATGCTGGTGCAAGCGTAAGCGCGGTCACACTTGAGAAAAAAACAGCTGCGCTTACAGCCATTGCAAATTCGGTGAATAACGCGCCTATCCGGCCATCCATAAATACTAAAGGAACAAACACCGAAATAAGCACAAGTGTAGTTGCTACAATTGCAAAGCCAACTTCTCGTGCGCCTCTATACGCTGCAAGTAATGGTGGCTCGCCAAGCTCTATGCGGCGGTGAATGTTTTCAAGCATTACAATAGCGTCATCAACAACTAAACCAATGGCAAGGACTAACGCAAGTAGTGTTAGCAAGTTGATTGAATACCCCATAGCGAGTAAAAACATAAAGCTACCTACCAAAGCTACCGGTACGGTAACAGCGGGAATAAGCGTTGCACGAATGTTGCCTAAAAACAAAAATATTACTAAAACAACTAAGCCCATTGAAATGGCAAGCGTGCTGTATACTTCGCTAATCGATTCTTTAATGAATACAGACGAGTCGTAACTGTCTTGAATTGTTGTGCCTTCAGGCAGGTTTCGTTTAATTTTTTCAAGCTCACTACGTGCGTTGTCTACCACGGTTAATGTGTTTGCTTTAGCTTGTTTTACAATACCCAGGCCAATCATGTTGCGGCCGTTACCACGGAACAAACTTTCGTCGTCGGCGGCCTCTAGTTGAACATCGGCTACTTCGCCAAGGCGAACTAAATAGCCATCTTCACCGCGTTTAATAACTAAATTTTTAAAGTCGCGCTGATCTTTGTAGCTTCGGGCCGTACGTACCGTAAAGTCGCGATCAATTGATTCAATTTCACCGGCAGGTAACTCAACATTTTCTGTGCGCAGAGTGTTTTCTATGTCGCTTGAAGTTATGCCGCGCGCAGCCATTGCTTGGCGGTTTAACCAAATTTTCATAGCGTATTGACGCTCGCCGCCAATTCGCACATTAGATACGCCATCCACAACGGCTAAGCGGTCAACAATAAAGCGCTGTGCATAATCAGAAAGCTGTAATGAGTCCATGGTTTCACTATTAAGTACAAACCATGCAATAGGGCTTTCATCACTGTTTGATTTAGATACCTCAGGCGGACGAACTTGCTCAGGTAGGCTGTCGAGTGCACGTGCAACACGTTCACGTACATCGTTAGATGCTGCATCTATATCGCGGCTAATATTAAATTCAATAGTAATGTTTGAGCGACCATTACGGCTCGACGAATTAATGCTTTTAATACCTTCAATACCCGATATACGGTTTTCGATAACTTGGGTTATTTTAGTTTCGATTATCTCCGCTGATGCCCCGGTATATGAGGTGCTAATATTTACAATCGGAGTTTCAATGTCAGGGTATTCGCGTAGCGGTAACATGCTAAATGCTACTAAACCAAAGGTTAGTAGCAATAAGTTAATTACAATCGCAAAAACGGGGCGTTTAACGCTAGTGTCGGTAATTTTCACGTATTACCCCTTAACGCTAACTTTACTGCCCGAGCGAATTTTAATCAGCCCTTCAGTAATAATTTGCTGGCCATCGGTTAAGCCTTCATCAATAGCTACCCAACCGTTATTTCTGCTTGCAACATGTACTTCTATTTTGTTGGCTACGCCATCTGTAATTTTAAACACATAGTGTTTATCTTGCAGTGGTATAACGGCTTTTTCTGGGACCATAAGTGCTTGGCTTGTACTTAACTCAAGTGCGGTATTTAGCAGCATGCCTGGACGTAATAAGCCAGATTTGTTGGCAAAACTAGCGGTCACTTCAATGCTGCGTGTAACGGCGTCAATACGCGAACTAATATGCGTGACCTTGCCTGTAAATGTTTGGCCAGGGTAAGCGTCGTTTTGCGTTAATACTTTCATGCCAATGGCAAGTTGCGCCAAATATTTTTCAGGGACTTTAAAGTCGACTTTTATAATACTAATATCATCGAGGGTAGTGAGTATGGTTGCATTATTAACATAAGCACCTACGGATATTTCACGTTTACCTAGCAGGCCAGAAAAAGGTGCACGAATGGTCATTTCACTTAACGTTGTTTTAGCGCTTTCGAGTTGTGACTTGGTCGCGTCTACAACAGACAACTGCTCTTCTAGCAACGATTTAGCTGTAGACTGTGTACGTGAAAGTTCTGTAAGACGGTTAAGCTGACGCTTTTCTTCTTGTAAATTAATGCTGAGTTCTTCAACGGCTAACTCTTCTTGTCTGCTTTGCAATTGCACAAGTTTTTGGCCCTTACTCACTAAATCACCATCTTTAAAAAATATGTCGGTAACATAGTCGTTTTGTGCGCTTTTAATGTAAATAGCTTGATTTGCGCGTGCGCTACCAATTGCTTCTATCATTACAGCGTTTTCTTGCGAAGTTACTGTATGTGCAGAAACCTGTGTAGACATGTTAGAAAAATTGGCTTGTTCGCCATGGCTTGAGGGTAAATATAAGTAAACACTAAATATTAAAAGTAGTGTAATAATGAATGGAAAAAGAGCTTTGCCTGATTGTCTAGAGTACATCGTTTTCATACCTGAAAATTAATTATAAGTATTGTACGAAATAAGACCGGATAAAGTCTGTTATGTGTCTCATAATTTTGTGCGTTAGGCGTAAAAGTAAGTAATATTAAAGGTGTGTACCGGTTTTTGTTTAATTAAAGCGATAAATATATGAATTTTAAAACATCTTGCAAGACCTGTTTGACAGCCAGGAAAGTAATTTTATGGGCTATTATTATGTTTATATTTTATATGGTTTTTTATCAGTATGGATAAACACACTAAAAAACGCATTAAATACCGTGCGCAAGGTTCACGTAATGGTATTGAAATCCTGATTGTGGGCGCTATTGGTTTAGTATTTATTATGGCATTTAATTTACTAAGATCAGGCACTATTAGCATTGTTGAAATTTTTTTAGTCAGTGCCTGCCTTGGGGCTATTTTTGTGGGTTTTTTAAAAACTCAAGAACCTTATTACAGCTTAATTTTGAGCGAATCTGCTATAGAGTATAGGCATAAATATGGCCGTTGGTGTCTATCTCATAAAAACTTTCATTCTTGCGGTGTTCCAAAAGTAGAAAAAGGCTTAGAGCATTTAGAGCTAAACGCGGTTGGGCTAAAGCTAAATGATATTGATGAGTTTTTAATGAGTATAACCCCTAGAATTGCGGGTAAATTACTTATAGAACAACGACACTTTTTTATGCAGGTTGTTCAAAATCATTGCAAAAATGGCAATTGCCCATCAGAATGGTTAGTAGAAGATACACAACATCGATCTGCGCGCGGAATTAGCTATAATGGTTTAATAGCTATGTTTGCAAACAGAACCAAGCACCTTAAGTTGCTAACAGGGTATGATTTATTACTACCTGCCAGTGTACTAGACAGCGATATTTGGGCTTTTAGCGCTAATTTAAATAAGTGGAAGCGCGAGCCACATCAGTTTATAGCGTCGCAGCTTAAAGATTAAACTGCGGCTGTAGGAAAAGACAATGAGCCAAGAAAGAGCCTTTTTAAAAAGTGGTCGTAATACCATAATACATAAAGACAAAAAACTTGATTTAGTGGTTGTTAACTCTGACATCCACCCACGAATTAAAGTAACTCAAAACGGCTTAGAGCCCTTTAAAGAAGAGTTACCAAAAAATAGACGCGACGCAAAAGACCGTTACCTAGAAATGGTGTATATAAGTAGTGCCGAAGTATTTGGTGAAGAAAAGCAGTTACTTTTTATTCAGTCGTTAGATGGGCGTGAATATAAAGTTGATTACAGTAAAATTGGCACTAAATTATTTGTTCGTATTCATCAAGACGCCTACATGTAAGCTTTAGTGGCACCTTTTTTGCTTGTGATTACCTCATGGTAATTATTTGACACACAAGGTGCTACGAATGAAAGCGTTAGCGTTAATCCCTCTTTTTTCCTGCATTTTTATCACAGCCTGCGGCGGTGGCGGCGGTGGTGACAGTACCACAAATATTGAATCCTCTGTGAATGCTGGTCCGGACATACAAGTAATCGAAAAAATTGATTTTACAATTACCGCCCAAGGCTCTCCAGCTGATGGAACTTTTACTTGGCAACAAGTTAGCGGACCAAGTATAGATGGTTTTCCACTTGAAGGCGCTGAGCAAACACTGACTGCACCTGATGTAAAAGCAGATAGCGAAATTGTATTAAGGGTCAGTTATCAAAGCACTGGCAATAGCACAGTAAGTGACGACGTTTTAATTTCGGTTAGTTCTAACAATCAACTGCCTCTAGCTGTAATAACCCAAACAGCGCCAGCTACGCTCCCTTCTGTATACCAAGATACCATTATATTAAGTGCTCTAGACTCAAGCGATCCGGATGAAAATGGAATAGTAAATGGCTATTTTTGGGAACTTATATCAGGCCCTGACTTAGATATTTCTAGCTTTGATAATTCAACATTAAGCTTTACTCACCCTTTGTTAGAAGCAAACACAACTTTGCTTTGGCGCTTAACGGTTACTGACGATGAGGGTGGCGAAGCCAGTACTCAATTCACAATGAGCCTTAATAAAACTAATGAGCTAGTTGCCGCAAATGCAGGGGATGATCAAAATGTTGAAGAATTTGACCAGGTAACACTAGATGCAAGCAATAGCGAAACAGTCACGGATACTTATCAGTGCGAGTGGCAACAATTAACCGGGAATGCCGAAACACTAAGCGATAGCCAACAGTGTGTATCTACCTTTTTTGCCTCCGATGTAGACACCAACACCACGCTTAGCTTTGAAGTAACCGTTACCGATTCGAAAGGACGCACCGATACCGATACGGTGTTTATTGATATAACGCCAAAAGCGCTTGGCCTGATAAACGACAGTGGTATGGGAGAATGTTACAACAATACGCAGCGCATAAATTGTGGCAGTGATGACTTTCCTGAGCAAGACGCAGAGCTCGGTCGAGATAGCTTTGCTAACCGCATAGATAAAGCAGGCATAGGTAATCTCGCGTTTGATTATACAAAGCTTAATCAGTTTGCCGACGAGGTGGATGACTCAAGTGAGGTATTTAGCTGTATTCGTGACAACGTAACTGGGCTTGTTTGGGAAGTTAAGTCACCCTCATCTGGTATTTTACCAAATACAACGTTACGGGATGCGCAAAACAGTTATTATTGGGACATTGGCGACACAACTACCGATGCAGATAGTACGGCAAATACAACATGCCCTAACGACACAAGTTGTGGCTTACAAACCTATGTAAATGCAGTTAATGCCATCGATTTTTGTGGGGGAACAAATTGGCGAGTCCCCACGTATACAGAGCTTTTGGGGTTAATTGATTATGGTAAGCAAGGGCAAAGCGTATTAATTGACACGGCTTTTTTCCCAAACATGCCTGAACCAGGCGCCATTGAAAACGTTAACTTACCTTATTGGACATCTCAAACTGCTGCGGATGGCACCAGTTTATCGCAGGCTTATATTATTGATATGAGTAACGGTAATGATCTTGCCTATCCAAAAGAGAACAACGCGTATGTTCGTTTAGTCAGAAGCCGATAGGAGAGTGTTATGAAATTAAAATTATTAAATACGTTCATAGTTTTTGGCTTTAGTTTTAATGTGGCGGCGCAAACATGTTACGGCGGTGCCGACACAACAACCCCAACTGATAGGTTTACTGTTAATACCGATGGGACAGTATCTGACACTGAAACCGGCTTAATGTGGCAGCGTTGTAGTTATTCTCAAACCTATAATACAGAAACATTACTGTGCGAAGGGTCTACGCCTGCAGTGACGTGGCAAGAAGCTTTACGAGGCGCGACTAACGATACAACTGCAAATTATGATGATTGGCAGGTGCCTAATATTAAAGAGTTAGCCAGTATTTTAGAGCACAGTTGTACAGAGCCAAGCATAAATGAAGTTGTTTTTTTAGGCACTAAATCTCAAAACTATTGGTCTAGCACATCGGGTGTTAGCAGTATGAGTTCGGCCTGGGTGTATCAGTTTGACAGCGGGCTAAATAGTTTACGTCCTAAAACCAGTGATGTTTATTTACGCCTAGTTCGCTACGAAAAATAAAGACCAAATAAGTTTGATTAAAAAGCGCAGTTATTGGAGGTGACTCCGGTAGTTGCGCTTTTTTGTTTTTACATAAATTTACTTTATTTCAACAATAAAGCGCTTACAACGATGTTACTGTGCGCGTTTTTTTGCCATTATAGGCGGTGATTTAATTACGAAGGAACATCGCGGTGTATTTAAGCTATTTTGGCCTGAACGAAAAACCTTTTTCGATTTCGCCTAACCCTCATTATTTATTTTTAAGCGAGCGCCACAAAGAAGCCTTAGCACACTTAACCTATGGATTGGGTGAAGACGGTGGTTTTGTATTACTTACGGGTGAAGTAGGCACCGGAAAAACAACAATTACCCGCAGCATGCTAGAGCAATTACCTGAAAATACACAAGTAGCGATGATTCATAATCCTGCACTGTCAGAACTTGAGTTGTTAGCCAGTATTTGCGATGAATTGAAAATTAGTTATGACGCACAAAATGCGACGCTTAAAAGTTTAACCGATATAATAAAAAAACACTTAGAGAGTAATAACAAGGCGGGTGGCCATACTATTTTAATTATTGACGAGGCACAGCTTCTAGCCCCCAACGTGCTTGAGCAACTTCGTTTATTAACTAATATAGAAACCGACCACAAAAAGCTATTGCAAATCGTGCTTGTAGGTCAGCCAGAACTTCAAGATTTACTAAAACGTAATGAGTTAAGGCAGCTTGCTCAACGGATCACCGCGCGTTATCACTTATTACCTTTAACACAAGGCCAAACAGTGGCGTATATCAAGCACCGTTTGCATATTGCTGGGTGCGATAAAGGATTGTTTTCGATGGATGCAATGCAGATGGTTCATAAAATGACAGGCGGTATACCTCGCTTGATGAACCTAGTGTGTGAACGAGCTTTAGTGGGTACTTTTTCGAAGCAGCAACTTGTTGTAGATGCTGAAATTGTTAAACAATCTGCGCAAGAATCACTACCTTCTGACTTTGTTGCAACAACGAATAAGCCTGAGCAGTCGCCATCGATTTTAATTTATTGCTTTGCTTTCGGCGCTTTGTTTGCCGCAGGTATTGGGCTTTCCTTTATTTTATAGTTAGGTGATTTATGTCTTATTTATTAGATGCATTAAAGCAATCTCAACAAGCTGATATGAGCGCCGAGCAATACGATTTACAGTCGGAGCAGTTAAAACAGCAACAAGCACTCGCTCGCTACCGGCGTATCGCCTTTGTTTTGGGTGGCAGCTTGGCGGCCTTTGTAACGGTGGCGGCCGGATTTACTTTTGGTAAATGGGTCCAATCACCTGGTTCTGTTGAACCCTCAAATGTAGTTAGCACTCAAAGTAATGAACAAGTAACGACTGAGTTACAGACAGCAGCATTACCTGCCACTGAACAAGCTGAGGTGAATGTAAAGCCTAAACCTGAAAAAGCACCAAGCAACACCGCAACTATTGAAGGGCAATTAGTGCACGTGCAAACACCCACGGGTATTCAGCAAATGTTGTTAACACCAACTGGGCAGTATATTCCAATGCCATCAACAGGTGCAGCTAGTGGCATCCAACAAACTTTTAATCAACCTTCGCTTGTAAATACGCAAAATTATAATCAGCCAAACCAAGGTCAACTTAATTCAAATACACAGTTAACTTATAACCAAGGCGGTTTTGAACAAACTCAAAGTACGTCGTCAGCAACTATTGATATGAGTAAATATAAAGTGTTGGGTAAGCCAATTAGTGGTGTAACGCAAGCTGAACCTAAAAGTGACCCTGAGCTTGATGCTGTGCCAACTACACTTAAAAATGCGTTTGCGCAGGCAGTGCAAGATGTCGATAAAAACCAAGATTATGAGGTAACTCAGGCCTCTAAATCGTCATCTCGGGTAGAGCCTGTAGAATTGTTACCAGATGGCCTACAAGCAATGCTACCTAGGATAAAGTATCAAGCACATATTTATTCATCAAGTGCAGATAAACGCTGGATAAAGCTAAATGGGCGAGAGCTTCACGAAGGTGATAGTATTGGTGCATTAATGGTAAAAGAAATTACACCTGAGCAAAGCGTAATAGATTTTGACGGTTACGAGTTTAGTTTAAAAGCCTTGCAGGATTGGCCAGAGTAACAAAAAGTATAAGCTCAATGAGTAACATTGAGCTTATTTTGACTATTTAAGGTAATACGGAGTTTTTGTAAAAACGCTCTAAATCAATGTTGAAATCGCCGGCTTTTACGGTTGTTTCGAGTGAGTCTTCAATTCGCTTGTTCGACAAATCAATATCGAGCACTTCTGTATAACGGCTGTGCTTTGCACTATAAAAGGTTTTAACAATCGGCTTTAATGGCATCGCGGGATTACTTTCTGTCACAAGCCCGACTATTTGGCTTGAAAGCTTTACTAATGTGCCCACAGGGTGAATTCCAATACACTGAATAAACTTAGTTAGTAATTCGCCGTCAAAGCTATTTGGGCAGCCTTCTTTTAATATTTTAAATGCCTTAATGGGTTCCATGCCCGATTTATAAACTCGCTCTGCTGTTAGGGCGTCGTATACATCTACAATAGAAGCCATGCGAACATACTGGCTTATTTCATTTCCTTTTTTACCAAAAGGGTAACCAGTTCCGTCTATGCGTTCATGGTGCATGCCTGCAATATCTACAGCAATACCAGTTAAACCTGACTCTTCCAAAATTTGTTTAGAGTAAACCGCATGCTGCTTCATTATTTCAAATTCGGCTTCGGTTAAGCGCCCAGGCTTATTGAGGACTTCATCTGGCGTTTTTATTTTACCGATATCATGCAGCAGCGCACCTGTGGTGAGCTCTACAATAATGTCTTTTTCAATATTAAGGTGTTTTGCAAAAATACCCATTAAGATAGATACGTTTATAGAGTGCTCTAGTAAGTATGCATCTTTTTGGCGCATTTGCGTGAGGCAGGCTAGGGCGTCTTGGTTTCTAAAAACTGAATCCATAAAACCGCTAGCAAGCTCTTTAAATGGAGCAATATCAATGTTCAGGCCGGACTTTATATCTTTAAATGCTTTTATTTGCAGCGTTTTAGCTTCGTCATAAAGCTTTTTAGCTTTATTCATTTCTTGAGCTGCACTATGCGTTTTTTGCCAAGGATCGCGTTTTATTTTTGTGGCAGGTGTTTTGGTTTGTTCTTTTTCAGGCACTGTTTCGGTGAGTGTTTTATCTGGGTCAATTTCGACCTCTAAAATACCCGCCTTAATAAGCTTATCAATACTCGTTTGGGTTTTTACCCAGCCTTGGCTTTTTATTTTTACTCTGCCCGTTTGTTTTGTGACCCTTTGCACAAACATACCAGGGAGTAATTTAGAAACAGGGAGCTTTTTCAATTTAACTACTTAACTACTTAACTACTAAATCTATATTGAAAATAGCAAACTTTACGTACTTTAAATAGAAAAAAGGCACCAAAAGGTGCCTTTAATAAACATTATAAGTAATTAGTATTAGCTTAATTAATCATCATCTTCAACTAAGGTCATCAAGGATGTATTACCACCTGACGCCGTTGTATCTACACTAATTGTTTTTTCAGTAATAAGACGCTTGATTAATGTGTCGTAATACTCAGAACTGATCACAGGTAATATAGCGCCCTTACGTTGTGCAAGTTGCTGGCTGAAGTAACCTAAACGCGACGAACGCGCTGCAACAACTGCACCTGCTAAATGAGGGTGACCCAAAATAGCTTGTAACTGATTAGGTTTAGCTACCTGAAATACCCCTTCGGCAACACCTGTGGCAATAAACTTCTCTCTGAATGCTTCAGCTTCTTCGTAAAACATTTCAGAGGCAACTGTAATTACCGTATTACCCGCAGCTAATGCAGTGATAATAGATAACGCCCAAAAGTTAAAAGAGGTACTCTTATCCGCATAACAAACAACACAGCCGCGAGCTTCTAAGTGAAGCGTGTTAGACTCACCCGTTGGCCCAGGCAACGTTGTAAATTTACGCATATGCTTTTCAAGGCGGTTTAGCTGTGCGCGCGCATCGGCTAGCGTTAAAGCTAAATCGTCAGCAAGGTCATCAATAATTTCTACCGTAGCAATTTTGGCTAGTAGCTGACGAACAGCAGATACACGATCGTTTAGCGGGGTTGCTCGCCAAATTTTTTCATCGCGCATTGAATTAGCCATTAGCTTTTCTACTTGAGCATTTGCGCCACTGTAGTGGTGTAAATCAAGCTCATCTGGCGTTAGGTTTGTCATTTGTACGTTTTCTGGCGATGCTTTTTCTTTCACCAAACGTTGTAGGTAGTTAGGGCCACCGGCTTTAGGACCCGTGCCCGATAGGCCTCGGCCACCAAAAGGTTGCACACCAACAATTGCGCCTATCATATTACGGTTTACGTAGACATTTCCCGCACGAGACATTTTAGCAAGATACTCGCAACGCTCTTCAATACGTGAATGCACACCCATTGTTAAGCCGTAACCTGTATTGTTTATTTGATCAATTACGTCATCAAGTTGATTCGCTTTAAAGCGAATAATATGAACACATGGACCAAATACTTCGCGCTTAAGTACAGAAAGGTCTTTTATTTCGTAAAGGCGTGGCGCAAAGAAGTACGCACCATTTTCACTGTTATCCGGAATTTTACATTCGTAATGAAGTGTTGCATTGCCTTTTAAATACTCAACATGTTCGGTTAAGTTTTTAAGTGCTTTTTCGTCTATTACTGGTCCTACATCGGTAGATAACAATGATGGATCGCCAATATGTAATTCGGCCAAAGCACCTTTAAGCATTTCAATGATGCCGTCGGCTACGTCTTCTTGGATAAACAATACTCGCAGTGCTGAACAACGTTGACCAGCGCTTTGGAAACCCGAACTTATAACATCATCAACTACTTGCTCAGGCAGTGCTGTAGAGTCAACAATCATACAGTTTTGACCACCTGTTTCGGCGATTAATGGCACTTGTATGTCGTTTCTTGCTGCAAGCGTTTGAGAAATTAATGTGCCGGTTTCAGTTGAACCTGTAAACATAACTGCTTGAATACGTTCATCAGGAACAATTGTTTTACCCACTTCACTACCGCGTGCAATAACAGGTTGCACGACGTGCTCTGGTAAACCCACAGATAGCATAAGTTCAATGGTACGCAATGCAATTAAGCTTGTTTGTTCAGCCGGTTTGGCAATAACAGTATTACCCGTCACAATGGCAGCAGCCACTTGCCCTAAAAATATAGCAAGTGGGAAGTTCCATGGACTAATACACAGAATTACCCCCCGTGCTTCAAAGCGCTCATCTTCTGAGAGATCTTCGGCTCGTGCTGCGTAATAACGACAAAAGTCGACTGCTTCACGTACTTCGTCTATGCCATCTTGTGCTACTTTACCCGCTTCTTTGATACAAATAGCAACGAGCTCGTCGTGATGACGTTCTAAAATATCAGCAATGCGGCGTAATAAATTAGCGCGGTCTTTTACAGGGGTTTGCGACCATGACTCAAACGCTGCTTCTGCATTAGCAAGTAGTGTTTTCATCTCATCGCCACTTTGTAGTTTTACATGGCCGATGATTTCTTTATGGTTTGCTGGGTTTTTAACAGCAAGTGTTCCATCAGGAACTTGGCTTTGATCTATTAGGTGCTCGTTAAACCAGTTGTCTAGGTTTTCTTTAAACGGGGTAATCACGTTTATATCGGTTAAGTCCATGCCTTTAGAGTTAGCGCGTTCTTCGCCGTATAAATCAATTGGCATTTTAATTTGCGTATTGTATTTGTTGCGAAGCCCTTGCAGCGTTTCTACCGGATCTGGAAGCAGTGTTTCTACCGGTTTAGAGGTATCAACTATGGCATTTACAAACGATGAATTTGCACCATTTTCTAGTAAACGTCTAACAAGATAGGCCAATAGGTCTTCGTGTTGGCCAACGGGAGCGTATACACGGCACTGAATTTTTTCCGCATTTACAATTTGGTCAAATAACGATTCACCCATCCCGTGTAAGCGTTGGAATTCAAACCCTGTGTTATCGCCTTTAGCCACTTCTAGAATAGTTGCTGCAGTGTATGCATTGTGTGTTGCAAATTGTGGGTATAGCACATCACGTGCTTCTAGCATTTTAATTGCACATGCTTTATAAGATACGTCGGTTGTCGCTTTTCGGGTAAATACAGGGTAGTGATCTAAACCATCTTGTTGTGTAGTTTTAATTTCAGTATCCCAATATGCGCCTTTAACTAAGCGCACCATTAGTTTACGACCTACACGCGTAGCAAGCTCTGTTAGCCACTCAATAACAAAAATCGCACGTTTTTGATACGCTTGAACAGCTAAGCCAAACCCTTGCCAGCCATCTAAATCTTTATCGCTAAATACGGCTTCGATAATATCCAGTGAAATATCTAAACGGTCAGCTTCTTCTGCATCAACGGTAAAACCAATGTCGTACTGTTTTGCAGCCAGAGCAAGCTCTTTTAGCTTAGGTACAATTTCAGCCATTACTCGGTCTTTATGCGTAAATTCATAACGCGGATGAATAGCCGAAAGCTTTACAGAAATACCTGGGCTTTTAATAGGACCACGGCCATTTGCCGCTTTACCAATTGAGTGGATGGCATTCATGTAGCTGTCAAAGTAGCGTTTAGCATCTTTACTTGTGCGCGCGCCTTCACCCAACATATCGTAAGAATATACATAGCCTTTTTGCTCTGTGTCGGCAGCACGTTCAATTGCTTCGTTTATGGTACGACCCATAACGAATTGCTTGCCCATAATTTTCATTGCAAAGTTTACAGACTTACGAATAACAGGCTCACCTAAACGACCAATTGTCTTTTTAAGCATACCAAACTGTTGGTCTTTGGTTTTATCTGTGTAGTTAACCATTTTACCGGTTACTAATAAGCCCCAAGATGATGCATTTACAAATAAAGAGTCGCTACTGCCTAAATGAGAGCTCCAATCACCTTTTGCTAACTTGTCGCGAATAAGGGCTTCTTGGGTCTCTTTGTCTGGTACACGAAGCAGCGCTTCGGCTAAACACATTAACACTACGCCTTCTTCACTTGAAAGCGAGAATTCATTCAGTAGCGCATCTACACCGCCTTGACCATCTTGTTCTTTACGAATGTTTAAAACAATTTGGCGGGCTCTTTCCCAGGCACGGCTTCGTGCTTTAACGCCTACTTCTGCAAGCGGTAAAATATGATCGATAACCGCATTTTCGTCTATGCGGTAAAAGTCACGGATTTTTTGTCTTATAGGACAGTCAGTTGTTAAATCGCCGTTGAATAACATAAGCAACCCTTAGCAGTGTTAAGATTTAAAGTAAATTTAATTACCAATAAAATACCAGTGATATTGAGAGTGCATTCTAAATAAAATTCAGCAGAATATGCTGGTTAAATTTGTCGATTTACGATAATTTACAGGGCATAAATTTAACTTATCCGCATAAAATTCTGTATGACAAATCCAAATAGATTACGCATGCTAGATCGCATTGATTTAGCAATTTTAGACGTTTTGCAAAAAAACGGCAGAATTTCTAACGTTAACTTAGCAAAACAAGTTAATTTAAGCCCAAGCCCATGCCTTGATCGCGTAAAGCGATTAGAGCAAGAAGGCTATATTGAGGGTTATTATGCTAAATTAAGCGAAGCTAAGTTAAACCAAAGCTTAGTGGCTCATGTTCAAGTGTCGTTGGTTACCTCAAATACTGCTGTATTTAAAGTATTTAAAGAACACATATTAAAAATGGAACAAGTTGTAGAATGTGACATGGTTGCAGGCGGTTACGACTACTTATTAAAAATACGTGTATCTAACATGGAAGAGTACAGGCAAGTGTTGGGTGACTTAGTTGATATCCCCGGTGTAGGCACACACCATACTTATATGGTTATTGAAAAAGTAAAAAAAGACAAAGGGTTATTAATCGAAATTTAATCCCACATATTTAAAGCATACAAAATAATGCTTGTATGCTTTAGTATTCATAGTTGCCCAACTTCTTTCCCTTTTTATTTTCTAATACTTTAATTTCATACTTTTAATTTATATAAAAATAAATAGTACTGCCTTTGTTTTGCCCATACAATGCGCAAAATAGCATGCACATCTTTAATTAAAGTACCGTTTTTTCTGCAATTTTTAATTGAGAAGGTAAACTGTAAATAATGTGCTTTTTAATTTTAAGGTTTTTTTAATGATTGAGTATCCGGTAGATCAGCTTCCACAACTCATAAACGACTTACTGCAATGCGACACCACAGAACGTAAGAATAAACTGTTGATCGACGCACAAAGCACACTTTCTACAGAGCATCTATCTTTATTGTTTGAAGCAATACCCAAAGAGCAGCGACTCGAAATTTGGCAATTGCTTGACGAAGATACACAGCATGAAATTTTTGTAAATTTAAGCCCTGACAGTTGTTTATGGTTACTGCAAACACTTGATGACAGTGATGCATTTAAATTACTTGATGAAGTAAATGTAGAAGAGCTACTCGAATTAGAAGAAGTTATACCTGAGCGGTTTGTCGACTATGCAAAAAAGCAATTAGATGAAGCGCAAACCAAGCAGTACGATTTAGCACAGCAATACCCACCAGAACAATTAGGTCACTGGCTAGGTTTTGATATTTTAAAGGTGTCTGACAAGTTAACCGCTGGTGGTGCAAAAAAACTTTTATTCAAAGGTGTACCGCAATACAGCGAAGTTATTTATTTAGTGACCCGCAAAGGCAGTTTAATTGGTGAAGTGGCCATTAACGATGTTATTAAAGCACACGATAACGATAATTTAATGACACTGGCAAATCATGATTTTTCATCATTGCATGCAGACGATGATTTATATGAAGCTGCTGAAGTCGTAATTCACTCTGAGAAAATGGCTATGCCGGTTGTAAATTCAGATAATAAATTATTAGGGCGATTAACAATTGCCTCTGCTTACGAACTTCGCCAAGAAATAACCGATGAAGCCACCGCAAAGGCCGGTGGTTTACGAGAGGACGAAGATTTATTTGCCAGTGTGCGAAAAAGTGCCAAAAACCGTGGTATTTGGCTAGGTATAAACTTGGCCACTGCATTTTTAGCATCGTGGTTCATTGGTTTATTTGGCGCCACTATAGAACAAGTGGTTGCTTTAGCGGTGCTTATGCCGGTTGTAGCCTCAATGGGAGGAATTGCGGGTAGTCAAACATTAACCGTTATCGTGCGTGGTTTGGCTTTGGGGCAGGTGACTGATTCAAACCGCAATGCGTTACTTAAAAAAGAACTAAGAGTCGGGGCTGTTAACGGTTTAGTGTGGGCATTTGTAATTGGTTTACTCACCTACTTATGGTTTAACGATTTGATGTTAAGTGTAACGATTACAGTCGCTATTTTATTAAACTTAGTAGCGGCCTCGCTCGCGGGCGTTGTAATACCATCGATTTTAGACAAAATGAAAATAGATCCAGCGTTATCTGGCTCTGTTATTTTAACAACGGTTACCGACATTGTTGGGTTTGTGACCTTTTTAGGTTTAGGCAGTTTGTTGCTGCTATAAACTTTTTAACAGGAAAATAAAATGACGTTTGATGTCATGATTTGGTGTGCTATTGCTCTGTGTATTTCGCAATCGGCAATATTTTCGGGCTTGAATTTGGCGTTCTTTTCGTTAAGCCGATTACAGCTTGAAATGGAAAGTTCAAAAAGAAACGAAGCGGCAATTAAGGTTATGGCACTTCGTAACGACTCTAACTTTTTACTAGCAACCATTTTGTGGGGTAACGTGGGTATTAACGTTTTACTCACGTTGCTCTCTGATTCTGTATTAATGGGCGCTAGCTCGTTTTTATTCTCAACGATTGCGATTACGATAATCGGTGAGATAACACCTCAAGCTTATTTTTCTCGTAATGCATTAAAAATGGCGAGTATGCTTTCGCCATTAATAAAGTTTTATCAAGTTTTGTTTTATGTTGTTGCTAAACCAACGGCCTTGGTACTTGATGCATGGCTGGGCAAAGAAGGTATTACCTATTTTGCTGAAAGCGAGCTTAGAGGAATAATACGTAAACACATTGAGGCAGAAGAAGCTGATGTGCAACATGTTGAAGGTATTGGTGCACTTAACTTTTTTAGCTTAGACGAAATCAGTGTAACTAAAGAAGGGGAAATAATTGATCCAGATTCTATAATCTCTTTACCTACTAAACTTGATTTACCTATTTTTCCTGAACTGACATTATCAGCCGATAATGAGTTTTTACGTAAATTACACAAATCGGGCTATAACTGGGTAATTTTGACTAACAACGATGGGTGGCCGTTATTAGTGGTTGATGCAGATGGTTTTTTAAGATCAGCATTATTTGAGCCAGATATTTTTGACCCTTACCATTTTTGCCACAGACCTATTATTGTAACGGATGAAACACTGCGTTTAAGTGAGGTTATTTTAAAAATACGCGCAAATCATTCGCTCGATAAATCGTTTGATGGTGCTATTGATCACGACGTTGTGCTGGTATGGGGTGATGAGAAGCGTATTATTACTGGTGCTGATATATTCGGTCGTTTATTAAAGGGAATGAATGCGCCAAAGTTAGAGATGAACGAAAATAAAGAAGTACAGCCGCTGGTAAAATCGTAAGTTAATCTATTTTTTTATAGTTAAGCCAGTGCTATATATGCATAGCTCAATATTTGATATGCGAATAAAAAAGCCGCTAATAGCGGCTTTTTTATTGAACCAACATTCATTCAATTAATTTATGCCCAGCCTTCGTAACGCTTACGGCGCGACAAAACAATGGTTAAAATAATTCCCAAAAACAACCCTAAAAATGCAATCGCACCGCCGTAGGTAAGTAGTTGTCGTTTTTCTTTTGAACTAGCGGCTTCTTTTTGCGTGCGCTCTTGCGCGAGTGTTGTTTGCAGGCTTGTAATTTGCGCTGATAATTGCAGGTTTTGATCGGTTAAGGTTTGATTTTGCTTTTGTAGCTGCGGTAGTTCTATTTGAGCAAGGCGTAAATTTTCCTGCATGGTGCTCATTTCGCTGCTTAAAACTTGGTATTGTTGATGTAACCCAGGTGTAGTAGAAATAAATTTAGTTTCAATCCAACCTTCGCGGTCTTTATCGTCTTTTATTTTAATAAAGCCGTTTTCTTCGCTAGATAGTACGGTTATTTTTGTTCCTGCGTCTACAGAGCCAAGTAGTCGATAATTTTTGCTCGCGCCTGAACGCATAAATGTATACAAATTATCAATAACGTAAGCGGTATTTGCATCTGATGAGCTCGCTGTTTGTGCTTCATCTTGTGCGTAGCTTATAAACGTAGTGGCTGTTAAAAGTAGCCCGAATAAACAATGTTTTAGCATTTATCTACCTTGTTGTTCTTACTGAGTCCGTTATGAACATGGTTTTTTAATTCACATATAATGCAAGATAGTAGGGATTTAGCCTTTTAAAAGCAAGGCTGATATTGTAACCCTGACATGATTAAAGCACTTAATAAGCCTAAAAAATTTGCATTGTTAGAGCGCTTTGTTTATTTTGACCACTTATTTATTTTAAAGGTAATCCGCAGACCGAATGGATACTGAGATAGAACTGAAATTTTTGGTATCAGATGCCGTTGTCCCACTGATCCCCTCACTAATTACTCAATTTGCTAAAACGGTTATAAATAAACCATCGCGTAGTTTGCAAAATGCCTATTACGATACGCCAAGCCGTGAACTTCGAGCACTTGATATTGGCTTTAGAACCCGTTGTTCTGACAATCAGTGCGAACAAACTATCAAGCTTGCCGGCGAAGTTGTAGGGGGCCTTCATCAGCGCCCAGAATATAACTTACCCATTGATTCCAGCCGCCCTAACTTAATGGCGTTTAGTGCTGATATTTGGCCACATGGCATGCAAGTAGATGCAATTTCACAAAATTTGTATCCTATTTTCAGCACTAACTTTATTCGCCGTACGTGGTTAATTGAAACGCAAGCTGGTGCAAAAATTGAAGTGGTGCTTGATAAAGGCGAAATTGCAGCCTCTGGGCAAGTTGAGATGATCAGCGAGCTGGAAATAGAATTAATTGAAGGCAGCCGCAATGAGCTGTTTGCTTTGGCTGATATTTTAGTTAGCCAAAACTGTATTCGACTCGGTTTATATTCAAAAGCAGCACGCGGCTACCGTTTAGCCGACGACAATCCGCTTAAGCCTAGTAAGTCGATTGGCTTTGTTAAGCTTCCTCGTTCTGCAACCCAAGAAAGCGCTTTAAAAGAAGCAATGAACTTTGGTATTCGGTTTGTGCAAAAGCATGAGCAGTGCTATTTCGATAAACCGAGCTTAAAAACCTTAAAAAGGGTGACTGATGGTATTAGTTTAATTCGCCATACTTTTTGGTTGTTTGACGATATAGTTTCTAAAGACAGTACCGAACAGCTTCGTACCGAGCTTAAGTGGCTTTTGAGTGAGTTAGCATGGGTAGAAAATGCAATTCAGTTAAAAACTTATACGTCAAAGCGTCATGCATTTTATAAAAAAATAAATGCGGCGCCAGCTTTGGCGCAAGTTATTAACGATTTAAAAGAGCTACAGCCTAGTATTGATGACATTAATGCGCTTTTTCATAGTGCTCGTTACAATCGTTTATTGCTCTCGTTAACAACGTGGTTGATTGACAAGCAATGGCGAAAAGATTGGGGGCAGGTAGAGCTCCAAGCTGCAGAAAATCCAGTGTCTTCTATTGCTGAAAGATTGTTTAATAAAGACTGGAAAAACCTACATCAATTATTGCCTAAAGAGCAAACGCTAGGTGTACTTGACTACCTTAATTTAAGAATGCAGCTTGAAAACAGCTTGCTAAGTGGTAATTGCTTAGGATCGATGTTCGATAAAGAAGAACGTCTTGAGTTTAGGTTGCCGTGGTTAGATATTTCGCATGGTGTTTATGAACTCAGTACCCTAGAGTACTTAAAGCAATTATGCGCAGGTCAAGACGATGAGCACCTTGCAAAAATTCAATCTTGGTTGGAGCAAAAGTCTGAATATTTAGTCAGTGCAATGGAGCAAAGTAGACTTGCTTCGTATGACATAGCGCCTTATTGGCAAAAATGATGATAAAGCACTTTTGTAAGTTAACCCCTATGCAAAAGTGCATTAGTTTATTAATTATTTTGTTAAGCTTTAATACTTACTCTGAGCCCCGTTGGCAATTATACAAAAACGAGCAAGGAGTAAATATTGAATATCAGCAATTCTCTAATGATACGTTTATTGTAAAAGGTCAGCTTAATATTGAAGATGTAACAGCCAATGACTTTTTAGACTTATTAAGTGATACGCGTATTGCTTCAAGCTGGCTTGAAAACACGTCTAAAGTACGTGTAATTAAAGCTTTAAGCCCTTCAGAAAACCTTGTTTATAGTTATATCGACTCCCCTTGGCCAGTGGCAAACCGTGATGCCGTTACCTATTCGTGTTACTCAAGACTCTCTCCTCAGCAAACCAAGCTTTCTATTGAATCGCGTCCTAAAGAGTTACCAGTCACTAAGCGGGTAGTTAGAATAAAAACGCTAAACGCACATTGGTTACTTACACAAAAGGGCGAAGATTTAAATATTGAGTATCAGGTTTACGCTTTACCAGGGGGAAATATACCAACGTGGCTATACAATAAAGTGGGTCTTAAAAGTACCTTCAAAACGCTCGTTAACTTACGGACAATGTTAGAAACTAAAAGCTACACCGCAATCGAACCGGTTATTAAAGTTGGAAGTTGTAATTTACGCGAACTAACCGTTAAATAAGTTATTGTAAAACTGGAAGGGTGTTCACCTATAAATGACTCAGGTACGCCATTTATAGGTGGTTGATCAATATTTTAATATTTGGCTGCTTTAGAATCTTTAGGCAGTGAGTTTTGTATAAACTCCCTTAAGTCGTTATTTGAGCTTTCTAAATCAGCATGGCGAAGGTACATCATGTGCCCACTTCTGTAGCCTTTAAAGCTTAGACGGTCTTTCATTTTTCCACTTGGATCTAATTGCCACATTGTGTATTTGGCATCAAAGTAATTAGTTGCACCATCGTAATAACCCGCCTGTACCATTACATTCAAGTAAGGGTTTTGAGCCATCGCAAGACGAAGGTTTTCACCGGTATTATTGCCACTTCTATCCCAAGGATGAACGTTACCAAATAAGTTATATTTGATGTCGGTTTTATAGTTTAACTCCTCGCGTAGGTAGTAATTAATCGCAGGCGTAAAAGAGTGCAACCATGAAGTCAGCTCTGCCCAGTAATCAGGTGAGTCACCAGCATCGCGTTTGTCTATACCTAGGTAGCGAGAGTCTAAACGGCCGACTGTTTGTCCTCGGTCACGCAATAATTCTTTCCAGAAGAATTGTGTAGGGATATCGAGGTTGTTTTGCTCGACAAAGGTTTCTGAAAGGCCTGCATACTCAGCCATTTTTTTAATAATACGACGCTTTTCGTCTTGCGCTAAAAAACCGCCTTTTGCTAATGCGGGTATTAGTTCATTTAAAGTAAATTGCTCAACTTCAGGAAGGAGTTCATCTAAGTCTTTTGCTTGTAAGTCGGCGTTTAGTGCTTTGTGATACCACGCAGTGGCTGCAAAGTACGGCAAGCGATTTGCCGCTTTAACGGGGCCTTCGCGTTTAATACCAATGTCTGTTGGTGACACTAATACAACACCGTTGATATACATCCATTGGCTATTTTGTAATTCATGTGCAAGGCCTGATACGCGCGTTGTGCCATAACTTTCGCCAATTAAAAACTTTGGAGAGCGCCAACGTTCTGTTCTGTTTACAAAAGTATTTAACCACTCGCCAAGGTATTTGATGTCGGCGTTAACGCCAAAAAACATGTCTTTTTGTTGAGCTTTAGAAAGCATTTCGCCTTTTTCGTTTTCAATAACTCGCGAATAGCCAGTATTTACTGGGTTTACGTAAACAATGTCGGCAACATCAAGCACAGAGTACGGGTTGTCTTTTACACCATAGGGCTGAATAGGATAGCCTTCATCATCAATTTTTAATACGCGAGGGCCTGTGTAGGCTAAGTGCATCCAAACTGAGGCTGAGCCAGGGCCACCATTAAAAGAAATGAGCAATGGGCGTTTGGCTCTATCATCAACTTTATCGCGCGTGTAATACGTGTATTGTAGTGTAGCAACGGCATCACCTTTGTCGTCCCATACGGGTTGAGTGCCTGTTGCAACCGTATAATTAAAGCGTTGACCATTAATTTTAGCTTTGTGTTGGGTGACTACTTTACTGTCTACATCAATACGGCGCTGATTATCAGCATCAGCAAGCGGGCTGAGCATTAATGCAAAAACCGTGATTGGTAAAATACGACTAAGCTTCATGAGGTGTCCTTATTATATTTGATAACGTATTAAAGATAAAAATAAGTGAAATAACAAAAGTAATGAGACTAGCTGCCGATATTATTGGTTGAGTTAATTAACATAAGCCGATAAGTAAAATAATCAATTATTTATGGTGTAAATTTTTGTTTAATTATTTAGCTAAGAATTAAAATCGGGTATATTTGCCAGCAAGTTTGTTTTTATTACAATTATTGATTTACAAGCTGGTTAATGGAATGTGCTTTAATATTTAAAGCGTTAAATAACAATGGCTCTGGGATGTTTTTTATTTACTTATTTTTGCTGCTTAAAGTGTGGTACCAGTAAGTTTTATTATTTTGTGTTTGCAGCAGATGTTGCAAAAATAATGAGAACAAAGAGAAGGTCTATGCAAAGAGTATTAGTGGTTGAAGACAGTAAAGTAGTCCAGCAGGTTTTACGCCACTTAACCGCCCAGTATTTAGATGTTGCCGTTGATTTTGCCTGGTCATTAGCTGAATGCCAGGAGCACGTAGAAAAGTATGACTATTCCCTAGCACTTGTTGACTTAACTCTCCCCGATGCCCCAAATGGCGAAGTTGCCAAATATACACTTTCTAAAGCAATTCCTACGGTTGTGCTTACATCAAAGATAGACGAGTACAAACGTCAGCAAATGCTAGAAGATGGTGTGGTAGATTACGTTATAAAAGATAACCGTGATTCTTATCATTATGCCGTTAAATTGGTTTCTCAACTTTTAAGAAACCAAGGTTGTAAGGCATTAATTGCGGACGATTCTATGTTGAGTCGTTCGTTAATGAAGCAAATGCTCGAAAAGCAATTGTTTGATGTAAGCACCGCGAATGACGGCCAGCAAGCGCTTGAAATATTAAAAGCTGATCCTGATATAAAGCTGCTTATGACCGATTACGCTATGCCAACAATGGATGGTTTTGAGCTAGTTAAAGCAGTCCGTAATTTTAGAGGCCGAGACGATTTAGCTGTAATTGGTTTATCTGGAGCAGGCAAGCACGGTTTATCAGCACGCTTTATAAAATATGGCGCAAACGACTTTTTGACTAAACCCTTTATGAATGAAGAGTTTCATTGCAGGGTGTTGCAAACAATGGAGCAGTTATCACTGATTGCAGATATCAAAGAAAGTGCTTTTAGAGATCACTTAACCGGTTTATACAATCGACGTTATTTTTATCAATATGCTGAAAAGTTATTAAAAAATCAAAATCAAAATAATACGCTAGCGCTACTCGACGTAGACTTTTTTAAAAATATAAACGATACATTTGGTCACGAAGGCGGCGATCAGGCGCTTAAGCAGGTTGGGTCTCTTATTCGCTCAACTTTTGCAAAATTTACTGTAGCAAGGGTGGGTGGTGAAGAATTTGCTATTGTTCTACCAGATATCGATTTAGCCAGAGCACGCGAATATTTAGAAGCGTTTAGAAAAAAAATGGCGAGTTACGATTTTTCTATTAGTGACAAGTCTTGCACGATAACAGCGAGTATTGGGCTTGCAGAGTTTCAAAATACCAATTTAAAAGATGCAATGCGTGTTGCCGACAAAGCGTTATACGAAGCAAAAAGCAAAGGCAGAAACTGTATCGGGTAACTTTTTATATTATAGCGCAATTTGGGGGGCGTTTTTATATGTGCACCAATGTAGCTGAGTTGTTAAAAAAACGCACCTAAATGGTGCGTTTTTTTATGGTGAGTTCAGCTTTAAAGGTTAAGTTATTGTTTTTAAGTTAAATTAAATAGTGGCACAAAGGTTGGATTATGTTACCCAACAGGATAACAATAAAGAGTCCGAGGGGGCCGCTATGAAAATGATTAGTGCAATCATAAAACCATTTAAATTAGATGATGTGCGTGAAGCGCTCGCTGATTTAGGAATTGAGGGGATGACTGTAGTTGATGTTAAAGGTTTTGGACGTCAACGAGGTCATACAGAGTTATATCGTGGTGCAGAGTACCAAGTCGATTTTATTCCAAAGATCAAACTTGAAATTGCAACTCGTACAGAAAATTGTCAGCGCGTTGTTGAAGCAATCACAAAAATTGCATCAACAGGCAAAATTGGTGACGGCAAAATTTTTGTGTACGACTTAGATCAAATAGTTCGTATCCGTACTGGCGAACTTGACGAAGAGGCAATTTAAGAGGGGCTTATGGAAAATACAATTGTAGAACTTAAATTTTCACTCGATACATTTTACTTTTTGATATCGGGTATATTAGTTATGTGGATGGCTGCGGGTTTTGCCATGTTAGAAGCGGGCTTAGTTCGTTCTAAAAACACCACTGAAATTTTAACTAAAAACATAGCGCTTTATTCAATCGCGTGTACCATGTTTTTGTTAGTTGGTTACAACATTATGTATGTAGACAACGCTGAGGGCGGAATTATGCCATCGCTGGGCGCGTTAATTGGTACGCAAGCTGCTGATGCCGACCACTCTTTAGAGTCTGACTTTTTCTTCCAAGTAGTTTTCGTTGCAACAGCCATGTCAATTGTATCTGGTGCGGTTGCTGAACGAATGAAACTATGGGCTTTCTTAGCATTTACTGTTGTTTTAACTGGTTTTATCTACCCAATGGAAGGTTACTGGACATGGGGCGGTGGTTTCTTGTCTGAAATGGGCTTTGTTGATTTTGCAGGGTCTGCCATTGTTCATGGTGCAGGTGCAGCAGCAGCACTCGCTGGTGTAATTTTACTAGGTGCTCGTAAAGGTAAATACGGAAAAAATGGTGAAGTATATCCAATTCCAGGTTCTAACTTACCGCTTGCTACTTTAGGTACATTTATTTTGTGGATGGGTTGGTTTGGTTTTAACGGTGGTTCACAGTTATTACTTTCTGATAAAGAAAACGCAACGGCTGTAGGTCAAATCTTACTTAACACTAACGCGGCTGCGGCAATGGGTGCAATTGCAGCACTATTTGTATGTAAAGTATTATGGGGCAAAGCTGATTTAACAATGGTACTTAATGGTGCGTTAGCGGGCTTAGTTGTTATTACTGCAGACCCTCTTTCACCTTCCCCATTAATGGCTTGTCTACTAGGCTTACTAGGTGGTTCATTAGTTGTATTTAGCATTATAGCTTTAGATAAAATTAAGATTGATGACCCAGTAGGTGCTATTTCTGTACACGGTGTATGTGGTGCACTAGGTATTATGCTGGTTCCACTTTCAAACGGTGATGCAAGCGTTATTAATCAGTTAATCGGCTTAGTAACTATCTTGGCATTTGTTTTTGTAGCATCGCTTATTGTGTGGGCTATATTAAAATACACAATGGGTATACGTGTTACAGAAGAAGAAGAGCTTAACGGTATGGATCAACACGACTGTGGTGTAGAAGCTTACCCTGAGTTTGTATCTGTTCGTAATAACTAAATTTATATAGTGTGTTCATCAAAGCTCTACTTTAGGTAGAGCTTTTTTCGTTTCAGGGAAGGTTAATTTTTCAGGTGTTAGGGTTATGGCCAATATGCTAAGCTCCCCTTTGTAAATAAACCGTTGGAACACATTACACTTACATGGCTGATAATAAAAAAACACCTAGTAGTAAAACCCCTTCAAAGCGTGCAACGAAAGCAAGCAGTTCGCCACGTAAAGCTAAACCCAAATCTACAAAAAAAACGGCAACTACTGTTGTTAAACGCTCATTTATGAGAAAAACATGGTCAGTTTTTTGGAAGCTGAGTTTGGCTGTTTTTATTGCTATGGCCATGTACTTTATTTATTTAGATTCAAAAACCACACGTGTATTTGAAGGAAATAAATGGCAACTCCCGGCTCAAGTGTATGCGCGTGCAATGCAGTTTTACCCAGGGCAATTTTTATCAAGTCAAGAAGTAGAATTTGAGCTCGAACGTCTAAATTATTCATCTGTTAATAGGCTCAGCCGGACCGGCCAATACGTAAAAACGGCTGATAGCATTAAAATTTACCGACGAGAGTTTGAATTTTATGATGGGCTGGAGAAGTCTAAGATTGTTGAACTGCGTTTTGCGGGACAAAAGGTAGCCTCTGTAAAAGATAAATTTGGTAGGCGCTTGAACAATGCTCGATTAGAACCTGTTCAGATAGCCCGCATTGGTAACGATTCGAAGCAAGATAGAGAATTTGTTCCCCTTGATAAGTTTCCTGCTATGTTAAAAGACACTTTGCTAGTGGTGGAAGACCGTAATTTTTATGAACACCACGGTGTATCTGTTTTTTCTATTTTACGCGCTCTATATACCAATATTAGAGCAGGGCGCACAGTCCAAGGTGGTAGCACGTTAACGCAGCAACTCGCTAAAAATATATATTTAACCCGTGAACGTTCGCTGCTGCGAAAAATCAATGAGGCATTTATTGCGCTTATTCTTGATTATCGTTACTCAAAAGACCAAATATTAGAGGCCTACTTAAACGAGGTTTATTTAGGGCAATCTTATAACCAAGGCGTGCATGGCATGGGCTTGGCGTCTGAGTTTTATTTTTCAAAACCAGTAGATGAGCTTGAATACGATCAAATAGCGTTGCTAGTAGCGATGGTGAAAGGGCCGTCTTATTACAACCCTCGCCGCTACAAAGAGCGCACTATGGAGCGTCGCGATTTAGTACTTCGCCTCATGGTTGAAAATAAATTAATAAGCACAAAAGAATACCGAGCATCCCTTAAGCGCTCAATTGACATTGCGCCAATGAAAGAAAGTTTACAAAAATCATACCCAGGGTATTTAGAACTGGTGAACCGTGAATTAAACAAATTACTACCCGATCAGCAGATACTAGATGCTGGTGTTAGGGTGTTTACTTACTTTGATTTACAAAAACAAACAGCAATGGAAAACTCGGTTGAGAAAAGCTTACCTTATTTAGAGAAACGCCCTAAAACAGATAAGCTTGAGGTTGCTATGATCTCTGTAAATTCAGATAAAGGTGGCGTATCGGCCCTTGTAGCAGGGCGTGACGTTCGATATTCAGGCTTTAATAGAGTGCTAGATACAAAAAGAAATATAGGGTCTTTAGTTAAGCCTGCAGTTTATTTAACAGCACTACAATCACCAAATTATAATTTAGCCACATTACTTGATGATTCGCCGTTACAGGTAACAAACGAAGAAGGTAATGTATGGCAGCCTGAAAATTTTGATCGCCAATACCGTGGTGCAATCCCGCTTTATCAAGCATTTAGTAATAGTATTAATATACCTGCTGTTAATTTAGGCTTAGATATAGGAGTGGAAAAAGTTGCAAACACGCTTAAATCACTCGGAGTGGAAGATCAAATAGATGAATACCCGTCTTTACTCTTAGGTGCTTTAGAGTTATCTAGTTTTGATGTTGCCCAGCTTTACACCACCATAGCAAATGACGGTGAGTATAAGAAGTTGACGTCTATATCAGCACTTACTGACTCTGTAGGTAACGTGCTATACAAACATCAAGTAAGTGCAGAGCCTCGTTTTGATGAAGCCTCTGTGTACATGACCAAATATGCAATGAAGCGTGTAACAAAAGACGGCACAGCAAAGCGGTTAAACTTACACTTTCCGTCTATTCAACTAGCTGGTAAAACAGGGACTAGCAATGATTTACGTGACAGCTGGTTTGCAGGGTTTGATCAAAACACGGTAACCGTTGCATGGCTTGGCCGCGATGATAATAAAAGCACCGGTTTAACTGGCAGTGTCGGGGCGCTAGAAGCCTATATCCGTTATTTAAAACCACTCAACCCACAAGCCATTGCAGATACTCGCCCCCCTTCAATCCGTTGGGCCTTTGTAAACGAGCACACAGGTAAACAAGCTCCTCCAGGGTGTGGGAAAGTGATACAGCTTCCATTAAGAGTGAGTGAATTTGAGCCAAGGCCTCGCTGTATAAATTGATAACTCAAATAACAAAGCCGCTATTTATAGATATTAAAAGTTAAGACTTAAAAAAGCGCATTGACGTTGTTAAATCATTCGATAAGCGTGAAAGCTGCTCGGCGTCTTGCAGCGTTGATTGCGCTGACACTAATGTATGATCAGCTAAGTTATTAACTTCTTGCGAGTCATTAAGTGCCTGAGTCGTCGCATTGGCTTGCTGTTTAACTCGTTCAGCGATGACCTCGCCTTGATGCTTTATATCCCCCATACTACTTTCTGCGCTTTGCAGTACTGTGTTTGTTTGGTTTGCGGCTTCGACAGATAACTCCATTTTTTCAACGCTTGAACGCATTTTAATTTGTGTATCGTCAGATGCCTTTTGCAGTGAGCTAATAATTTGGTGAATTTCTTGTGTTTGTGTTTGTGTGCGTAATGCAAGTGTTCTTACTTCGTCTGCGACCACCGCAAAACCACGTCCGTGTTCACCCGCTCTAGCTGCTTCTATTGCAGCATTGAGTGCTAATAGGTTTGTTTGGTCGGCAATTTCACTGATCCCTTTACTTACTTTACTAATTTCTTGGCTATCTTGAGCTAGTCGGTCAAGTGCTTGCTGACTTTCGGTAAACTCCATTTTTAAATCTTGCATGTATTGAGCAAGCTCCATGGTATTGCTCGACCCCTGTTTTACATGCTCAGCGGCATTTTGTGCAGTAAGTGTTGCCTGATGGGCTGATTCTTCAATTGTATGTGCAGTTTGCGCCATGTCACTTAATGCATGGCTAATTGCATTTACCCGCGTTTGCTGTTTTATTACGTCGTCACTGGTTTGACTACTGGCATGCGAAAGAGACTGAGTGGCATCGCATAACTCTTTGGTACTGGCTTTAACATCTGAAAGTAGATGTGAAAAGGCATTGAGTAGGGCGTTGTATTGCTCAGCAATAACGCTCATTTCGTCACTCCCGATTGAGTTAAGGGTTGCCTTTAAGTCACCGTTAGCTGCTTTAGTGGCTGCTTTAGTGAAGCGACTTATGGTGTCAACGACTGCAAAATAAAACCCAACCATTAAATAAAGAGCAAACAGTAAACTTATTATAGAGGCAATCAGAACAGTGTTTCTGGTCCACTGCTGGGTTTGTATTTTATTACTAATTAACGATTCTAGAGTTGGAATACTGATGTTGATTAAAGCGCTAATATTTTTTTGAACATTGTCAGTGAGTGCTGAAAATTCACGCTGAGTTAACTCTATGTCGTCGGGTTCCAGTAGTTTTTTATCTATCGCGTTCTTGAATGCTGAGACTGATTTTTGTAGTTCATTTAAAGTGGGAGAGAGCGCTTTATTTACCGATTTATCCGCTGACGTTGAAATAGCTAGTGTTTTTAAAAGTTGCTGCTCAAATTGGGGTAACGATTTACTTAGGTTTGAAAGTGTAATAAAGGTATCTGGAGTAAATTGGTTATTGTTCAGTACTGTATTTGCGCTCGCGGCAGTTAGGTTTATTTGAGTGATAAAAGCAGGGACACGGGTTACCAATGCACGATTTAAATAGGCGCTGGCAAGTTCGCTATCTAGCGCTAAATTAGATTGAATAGAAACAAGCTCAAGTACATCGTCTACTTCGCTGTCTTTAATTTTAAAGCCCAGCGAGCGTGCCACATTTATATTTTTATCGGTTGTCCCTTGTATTTGATTGGTAAGTATTGCCCGATAGCCTTTTAAACCTTGCTGTTCCATTTTCGACACATCAATACTTTTACTCAATAACGACACCAAAAAAAACATGCTTAGTGCAAGTGGGATCAAGAGAATGCCAAACGTGATGCTTATTTTAGTTTTGTATTTTAGATTCGCCATTAAGCGCATTGCAGGCGCAGCTAACTGCCGTAATCCAGACATAAGACTCTCTTGTATTTAATAAAGTAGGGTGAAGATAAGTAGACCTTGTTACGCTTAATTATCATTCAATTATATCAATTTACAAATAAAAAAGCCCTTAAAGGGCTTTTTCAATCTTTAGTATTGATTGCCTGTTTTAAAAGTAGGTATATAAACCCCGTTTAGGCAATACTTGCGATTAAAGCTTTGCGAAACAACGCTCTGCTGCAGCTATAGTTTCTTGTACTTCCTGTTCCGTGTGCGCAGCACATACAAAACCAGCTTCAAATGCTGATGGCGCAAGGTATACGCCTTCTTCAAGCATAAGATGGAAAAAGCGTTTAAAACGCTCCAGGTCACACTCAGTCGCTTGTTTGTAAGTGGTTACCTTTTCAGCATCAGTAAAGAAAAAGCCATACATGCCGCCCGCGTAGTTTGTTGTAAGTGCGATACCTGCTTTTTTAGCGCCTGCTTCAAAGCCTTCACATATTGCTTTTGAAATAGCTTCTAGTTTGTCGTGTAATCCAGGCTCACTTAATAGCTCTAATGATTTTAAACCTGCAGCCATAGCTATTGGATTACCAGACAGTGTTCCGGCTTGATATACTGGGCCAACAGGAGCTATGTAATCCATAATTTCAGTTTTGCCGCCAAATGCGCCTACCGGCATGCCGCCGCCTATTACTTTACCTAAACATGTTAGGTCAGGTTTTATGTTGTAATACGCTTGTGCACCACCAAGAGCCACACGAAAACCGGTCATTACTTCGTCAAAAATAAGCACTGATTTGTATTCATCACATACTGCGCGCAGGCCTTCTAAAAAGCCTTCAACAGGTGGAATACAGTTCATGTTACCCGCCACCGGCTCAACGATAATACAGGCAATTTCGTCAGCGTATTTTTCAAAAATAGCTTTCACTTCTTCAATGTTATTAAACGATACTGTTAATGTGTGTTTAGCAAAGTCTTCAGGAATACCTGGTGAATTAGGCACGCCCATAGTTAATGCACCCGAGCCCGCTTTAACTAAAAGTGAGTCGGCATGGCCGTGGTAACAGCCTTCAAATTTAAGAATTTTGTCACGATTAGTAAAGCCACGCGCTAGGCGAATTGCGCTCATAGTTGCTTCGGTACCTGAGCTAACCATGCGTACTTTTTCAATTGACGGTACAAGCGCTTTTACTTTCTCAGCCATTAAAATTTCAGCTTCAGTTGGCGCGCCATAGCTAAGGCCGTTTTCAACTGCTTCATGAACCGCTTGTTTTATAGCAGGGTGATTGTGGCCCATGATCATTGGGCCCCACGAACCTACGTAATCGATATAACGATTACCATCAGCATCAAAGGTGAATGCACCTTCAGCTTTTGTGATAAATAATGGTGTGCCACCTACGCCATTAAAAGCGCGCACTGGTGAGTTTACGCCACCAGGAATAGAGGTTTGAGCGCGTTCAAATAAGTCTTGGCTAATTGTCATGAAAAATCCTATAAATTGTCACTTAAAAAAGGGTTAGCTGTCGCGTTTGCGGCTAAACCAAGGCACGTCTACTTCATATTGCTCAACTTTGTTTTCTACGCCGAGCGTCAAAGCAAACAGTGCCATACGAATTAATACGCCGTTTTGTACTTGGCGAAATATAGCTAAATTGTCGTTGCTGTTTAAGTCGTTATCAAGCTCGTTAGCTTCAGTACGACTATCACGAGGAAGCGGATGCATTAGCACTGAATTAGGCTTACAGTGTGCATTATAAATTGACTGGCTAATTCTAAATCCGCCACGGTATTTATTTGCTTCTTCTTGAGATGGAAAGCGTTCTTCTTGAATACGTGTTTGATACACGATATCGGCCGCTAAGTTACCTTCCATTTTGTTCACTAGTTCTATTTTATGGCCAGCATTTTCTACTGCATCTAAAATACTGGTTGGCATTTGCAAGCCATCGGGTGCCACCATTGAAAATTTAACGTTTTTGTAATGGCACAATAGTTTTGATAACGAATGAACAGTACGACCGTATTTTAAATCGCCAACCAAAGCGATGTGCATACCATCAATGTTTTGATCAAAGCGGTGTAACTCACGTTCTATAGTAAGTAAATCTAGCAGTGCTTGAGTGGGGTGTTCATTTGGGCCGTCACCGCCATTAATTACAGGTACGGTACAGCCTTCGGCAAATTCACTAACCGAGCCTGCGTCTGGGTGGCGCATAGCAACCGCATCTGCATAAGCTGAAATAACACGCGCTGTATCGTATAAAGATTCACCTTTAGCAAGAGCTGAACTTTGCATGCCTGTTGTTTCACGCACGCCTCCACCAAGCAGGTTAAACGCGGTTCCAAAACTAACGCGCGTACGTGTGCTGGGTTCAAAAAACAAATTAGCTAAAATGGCGCCCTCAAGCACCGTTGTTTGCTTTTGCTTTTTAGCATAAGGCTCCATCTTTTTTGCTACTGCAAAAATACGTTCAATGCAGTCTCTGTCTAACTGATTAACAGACAGAATATGTTCACCTTGGAAACTTAACATGGGGTTATTCCTAGTTTTTCAAAAGGGCGCGATAATCCATAATATGGGGCACGCAATCGCGCATATTAGATTTTAAGTCGTGTGTAATTAATACGGTATTTTTTATACCAAATAGCTCAAAGGCTCGGTTTAATCACTGCCAGTGCAACTATAATAAGTAATGCAATAACAGGTAATTCATTAAAAATTCGGTAAAAACGATCTGTTTTAGTATTTCTGTCGTGTTTAAAGTCGGCTAGTAATTTAAAGCAGTACGCATGGTATAAATATAAAATTATAACTAGCACTAGTTTATAGTGCAGCCACATACTGTATTTAAACCATTCACGGCCATATTCCACAATCGTTAGTACACCAAAAACAGCCGTTAAAATAGCAAATGGCGTTACAAAATAAAGGAGCCTGCGTTCCATTACTTTTAGCATAGAGTTACATGCACGCTCTTGGCTCATTGCGTGGTAAACAAATAACCGTGGTAAGTAAAAAATGCCTGCAAACCATGCAATCATAAAAAATATATGCAGCGTTTTATAAATCAGTAATGCGCTCATAATAACCCTTATTATTTATAGTAAGCTGTTACGGATGGTTAAAATATGATGAATTTGATCCCAACGTAACAGCCCCATTATTTGTTGATTATCTAACAGGTTGTATACATATAAAGCGCCACTGCGCTTATCTTTTAGTATATCAAAGGCATCAGCTAACGTTGCTTGACTGCTAATACCTTGTAAGTTTACATAGTTCAGGTTGATTGCTTGATCAGACATTAAGCTTAAATCGTATTCTGCAAGTCGATACCCGTTTTCTTCGTCAAACACAATCAATGGAGTTTGGCTGTCCATGGCATCGAGCGTATTTTTTATTTGCTCTTTGTCATTTGAAAACAGCAATTTAAAGTTTTCATCCATATCATCCATTATTCCCACCTTTTGTAGCGCTTCTGTGGCAGGGGAAACATGATAGGGAAGCCCCTGAAAATCAAGTTGCTGCAAAAATATTGAGCGATTACCAAACACTTGTAATGCGGTTACATAAGCTGTTGTTATCACAAGCATCGCTGGAACAATTATTTCTGGCGACGATGTAAGCTCCATTACTGTTGTTAACGCTGCAAGTGGTGCATGTAATGTGGCAGCCATTAACCCAGCCATGCCCAATACACCATAAGTTCCGGCAATATCAGTACCAGGGCTAATAAACTGAGCAAAAAATGCCATCATAGTCCCAACTAAAACACCTAACCCAATAACAGGACCAATTAACCCTCCCGGTATACCCAAACCTATAGCAAATAAAGTTGCTAGTAATTTAGCAATTAAAATAGTGGTGAGTAATTGCACATTATCTGGCGACTCCACCGCAATAGCTATCGCGCTCATGCCAGATCCCATAGCTTGGGGAACGGCATAAGCAATTAAACTTGCGATACAACCTGCAATGAGTAAACGAGGAAACATACTTAAAGGTTTAAATGTTTTAATAATTAACATTAAGTTTTGATTAAAGCTGTATGCAATCGCGCCCAGTGCCATACCGCATAAAATTAAATATGGATAGTGCCAACCACTCAAGGGAGCAATTGTTATGAGTGCAAGTTCTGATCCTCCCCCAAATACGAACTGAGTAGCAAGTGCACCTGTTACTGCAGCAAGCATAATAGGGACAAAAATATGAACTTTGTATTCTCTTAACACGACTTCCATAACAAAAATAACGGCGGCAAGAGGCGTGTTAAAGGATGCTGCAATACCCGCAGCAACACCACAGCCGCTTAATGTACGCATGGCATTGTGTGGTAAGTGGAGTTTATCGGCTAAAATACTGGCGCCCGTTGCTCCCATATGTACCGATGGGCCTTCTCGCCCAACCGAAAAACCACTGATTAATGCCAAAGCACCCCCAACAAATTGGTTGAGTGTATTGTATAAAGGCATTTGCCCGTAATGACGTTTAATACGGTGAATAACGAATGGGATACCTAACCGATAATGTTTGAAACCAGTAAAAGCGGCAAATGACGCAATTAAAAATGCTGCAATTAAAGGCATTAAAACACGTTCAAGAGTTGGCAAGGTTGTAAAGTCGTCTGGGGTTTCTAAAAATAAACTTTGAAAAAATAGAATTGTTAAGCGGAATAAAATGATAAAAAATGCAGCAATTAACCCAGCAACTACGCCTAAAAGGCATAATTGTACAGATGTTTTAGGTTGTGCGAGTCGACGCCTGAGCTGCTCCAGCCACATGCATTTTTTCCTCAGTGCATTTTTCAGCTGTATTTTAGCAAAAGCCAACCACTAAGTCCTTGTGATTTTATAAAATTATTAACTTAAATTAGCTATTTATGGCAAATAATAAAACGAAGTTTTTTTAGTTAAAATAATTGCTCATTTCACATGCCATTAGTTGCATATTAAATTGCTGTTTTTTTTCAGTCGATATAAGCGATATACAGTCATTTTTAATGTATTTATGGGTATAACTTAGAGCAAAGCGTTAATTGACTATACTTGATTAAAACACTCGGGTATTAGATAATCACGCCATTACGATATTGAGGGTTTTAAAATGTCAGAAGAATTACCAATTCAGTTTAGCGATGCAGCAGCTGTTCGTGTTAAACAATTAATCGATGAAGAAGAAAACCCAGAACTAAAACTGCGTGTTTACGTAACGGGTGGTGGATGTTCTGGCTTTCAGTACGGTTTTACTTTTGATGAAAAAGCAAATCCTGGCGATTTAGAAATTGTAAAAAATGGCGTAACGCTAGTGGTTGACCCTATGAGTATTCAATATTTAGTTGACGGTGTAGTTGACTATACTGAGGGCTTAGAAGGTGCACGCTTTTTTGTATCTAACCCGAACGCCACAACCACATGTGGTTGTGGTGCAAGTTTTAGTGTGTAAACACAGACTAATAAAAAAAGCCGCATTAGCGGCTTTTTTTATGCCTATAAATTAGAGGGGGCATACTCTGTGATCTGCATCATCAATACAAAAAAGCCCAGTACAAATGCAGATAGTACTAAAATATACATAAACCCTTTTTTACCTTGCTTAATTGGCACGCCATTATGGCGCAAGAATAAGTACCACCCTGCACATAAAATAATCGGTAATAAAAAAAGAAGCCTGAACATTATGTAACCTTTTTTGTGTTGATTATTGCCTAATATTAAACGAATAACATTAACATGAAATAAATTTGTTATAAAAATGCCTATTTATATTTTTATAATAAAAATATTATTTTTAATGTTTTTGATAACTTAGCTGAAATATTCAGTGTTTGTAAATGTTCACTGGGGTTGATTTTGACTAAGGCGAGCAATTAACTATTTAACCAAAGTGTTAATAGTATATAATGTATCCAAGAATGAGACGGGCAAAATTTCATTCTAATAACAAAAACTTTTTACCACATTTTAAGCGTCGTTTTTAGCTATGTGGGTGGGAGTGAGTAGCAACCAGTGCTTTGAGAAGCGATAGATTGCTATTTAAAACATAAGTTACTGCTTACTTGCCTACAGCTATGGTAACGACTGCTGCTTTTGTGGTGTTGTCTAATCGTCTAGTAGGAGATGTAAAATGATGGGGAAAACTGTTTCTTCAGAAGAGAACGCTAAGTTAACAACATGGCTTAAAAGCAAACGCCATGAAAAAGGCCATACAATGAGAAGCCTTGCACAGGTGCTTGGAACGCCTCACTCGTTTATCGGCAAAATTGAAAATCAAGAACGCCGTTTAGATGTAGTTGAGTTTGTTCGTTATTGTACAGCGCTAGAAGTTGACCCACATGAAGCACTAAGCCTGCTTAAAGTAGATTAATAGTGTGTTGCTTAGTTCATTCAGGGGCATATTAAATGTGCTAAGCAAAATATTAATGCATGGATGCATTAAGCTTAATAGCTACTATGGTAGTTTTTCTCAAGCTCATACAATTTGTGTCTTATTGCATACAAAAATAGTAAAGAGGGGAGCACCATTAAAGCGGTTAATACAAAAAATAACGACCAATTTCCCATTAGCCAATCATCAATAACAACCCCACTGTAACTCGAAAGTAATGTTCTTCCTAAATTCCCCAGCGACGCCAACAACGCATAATGTGTTGCACTAAACGCTCTGTCACATAGCATAGATATAAACGCGACCATAGCAACGAGAGACCATGCTTGTGTAAAGCCATCAATTACTATAGCAAAAGCATATAAACCTAAGTTAGGGCCCACTAATGCAATAGCAGAAAAAGCTAAATTAGATGCAGCCATGGCTACACCACTAACAAATAACCCTTTCACAATGCCATATTTTTGATTAAATAAGCTGCCTACGAAGGTAAAGGCAATGGTGAGCACTGCGGTGCCAACTTTTGAAAAAGTAGCTATATCGCTATTGCTAAAACCTATTTCTTTATAAAAAACAATCGACATTCGTCCTAAAAACGCTTCGCCAATTTTAAATAAGAAAATAAAAGCAAGTAATGCGAGTGCAGTTTTAACCCCGTTCTTTGCAAAAAATGTTCTAAAAGGGTCAATTACTGTAACAACCAACCAGGCAACGACTTTATTGAGAGGTGTTTGATTAATAGTAGCAAGCTTTTCAATGTAAACACGTTCTAGTTCTTCGTGAATGGCTTCTCTATTAGAAACGGGCTCTTTAGCAAATAGCACTCCTCCCATTAATACCAATATCACAGCAGCTAAAAAGTAGTAAACTTGTGGCCAACCGAGTGAAGGAATATCTGCCATATAAAATGGAATCGCACCCAATAACGCGTAGCCTGTCCACCATCCTGAGGTGGCCATGGCTGCGGCAGCAGTTGCTTTGTGTGATTCACTTTCGCTTAGGGTATCTATTCTAAATGCGTCTATCGCAATGTCTTGTGTGGCAGATGCAATTGCAATTAATAAACACAGTGCTGCAGCAATCGCCAAGTTAGCTTTGAGGTCAAGGCCAGCAAGAAGTAATGTTCCTAAAAAAATAAAGCTTTGGCAAAACAATATCCAGCTACGGCGTTGGCCTAGCCACTTATATAAAATAGGCAGTTTTGTACGGTCGATTAAGGGCGACCACAAAAAGTTGATGCTGTAGGCACCAAATACAATACCAAATACGCCTATCATGCTTCGGCTCAGGCCTTCATCCTTTAGCCATGCCGACATTACAGAGCCAATTAATACCCAGGGAAAACCACTGCTAATACCAAAAATAAACACATTAATTAAACGTTTATCTTTAAAATACGAAAAGTATTCGCTGAAAGAGAGAGAGTTGCTCATAGGGCCTTCATTGGCGAGTGGGTGCAGCTATACCGCACCTCATTAATTATAATGGTGTTGGCTCAATCATTTTAATATTTAAAATGACCACTGGTGTTTCTGGCACAAAGTCATAACCAATTTTTTCGTTGTAAATTGTTTTAACAGCCATAATTTTATCAAGGGTTTCGTATCCATCCATTACAGTACCAAACACCGCAAATCCCCAGTCTCTTCCAGGATTTAAATGGTCATTGTTATCCATATTAAAGAAAAACTGGCGAGTACCTGAATGCGGCTGTCTGTCTTGGTATGCCATGGCAATACTGTACATATCATTTTTTAGACCATTCCCGCTTTCATTAAAAATAGGATCGTTTTGATGTAAGCCTTCCATGTCTTTATCATACCCACCACCTTGTATAACAAAATCGCGTTCGTTTTCTTCGTCGCGCTCAACACGATGAAAAATACTACCCTGATAACTTTTATCTGATACATAAGTCAAAAAGTTATTAACTGTAATAGGGGCCCGAGAACGGTCTAGCTCAACAATAATACTGCCTAGTGATGTCACTATTTCAACACGTGGAAACATATTGTCTTTTTGTACAAATCTGCCCTCTTGGGCTGCTAAACTTGCTGCGCTAAAACAAAGAGCTAAACAAAGTATAAAAAGTCGTTTCATGGTTAACCTTCTAAAAACTGTATTAATTCAGGATCTGACACAATGCGGGTTATCATTTGTTCAGTCAACTTATTGAGTTGACCTTCTATTTTAGCTCTGTCATGGCCAAGCGGGCCTTCTAGCGCTGCATTACCGCTATACTTTTTTGTAAAATTACTTGTAGCACGGATTACGCGAACACTCAGTTCAATTTTTGCTTCACTTTTATGGCTTACTAAGGTTTCAGTAACCACTGCTTGTAAGGCATTTATATCTAGCTCAAATCGAGTGGTGGCTAAATTTGAAATGCTCGCGCCATTACGACTAAGTGCACTGTCTAGTGCACTTTTAATAGACTCTGTAATACCTTGGCTTGCAAATGTTTTGGTTTTGTCTGACTCAACTAGAGTTAGGGTAGAAGTATCGCCACGTACATCAATAACACTCGTGCTCAGGCTACTATTTATAGTGCTCACTTGGCCACTTTGGTAAACCGGGTTAAGTATGACTTGGCTTGGTTGGTTTGCACAGCCGGCTAAAATACAAAATGCAGCACAGCCAAATATACGGTTTATTATTGTCATTGTTATAACACCCCACTATTTTTAGTTGAACTTAAAACCACAAATTTTTTGTTTGAACCTAATAGCTTACAGTTACCAAACATTCGGTTTAACTTGTCATGATAATCTAAATGACGATTACCAATAATACGCAGCTCACCACCTTCTTTTAACGTGTCTTTAGCTTGTTTAAACATTTGCCAAGCAATGTGATCAGTAACCGCTTGTGCTTGGTGAAATGGTGGATTACATAGCACCATATCTACACTGTTTTTTTCAAAGCTGGTTAGGCAATCGTTTTCGATAAATTCGCAATCATCAAATCGTTCTGCCATGTTTTGCTCTACGTTAAGTCGTGCAGACTCGACCGCCATGTACGATTCATCAACAAACGTTACAGAGGCTTTAGGGCAGCGCGCTAAGGTCATAACACCAACTACGCCATTACCACAGCCTAAATCAATAATTTGTTTAGCTTTTGGTGTTTGCGGCAAGTAGTTAAAAAAGAAGCGCGCACCAATATCTAACGAATCACGCGAAAACACATTTGCATGGTTTGTAATATTAAACTCGGTGCCTTCAAGTTGCCATGAAACAGGGTAATCAGCAGCTTTATAGCCGCCTTTTGCGCTACTTAAAATAAGGCGTGACTTTTTCACCGCTAAGCTTGTTTTAGTCTCACCAATAAACTGTTCAAACGCCTTAATTGTTGAGTTGTGAATATCTTTCGTTTTACCAGCTGCAATAACAGGTGTGCCTGGTGCAAGAACTTCGCTTAACTCACTTAATTGAAACTGCAAAAAGCCAACATTACGTGGTATTTTGATTAACACTAAATCTACGTCTTCTGGAAGTGCCGAGAGGCTGTCCAATTGCGTAAATTGCACAGTAGATAGCTTATTCTCTTGTAAATTATATGCTGCGGCTTGGTGGCTAATATACGAGTCATTAACTGAACAAACCGTTAATTGATTAAAACTACAGGCAAGAGCACCAAAGCTGTCATTTAAAATAAGCAATGAGCGACAATCAGGATGATGTTCGTTAACATAATTGATAAGGTACTCATCGCCCGAATCCCACGCTTGTAAACTGCGGTTTTTTTGATCCAAAGGGAAGCGTTCAAGAGTAAAAGTTTTATCGCCTAGCTGGGCTTGCGTCGTCATAGTGGTTTTTGTATCAGTAAACTAATGTAGGTAAATTCTAACATGCAACGGCAAAACGCCAACCCCCAACAGTTGCCTAATGGCTTTTCTTATCAAACAAAGGCGCTTAGCGCACAAAAAAGCCTCGATTTATTTTATTATCTGCAAAAAAACCTTAACTGGCAGCAGCCAGAAGTCACGGTTTACTCTAAAACTGGACCAATTCCACGGCTGCAATGCTTTATTGGCGACCATAAAATTGAATACGGCTATTCAAACAGTAAGTTAATAACTGAACCTTGGCCTAGTGCATTAATGGCAATGCGAAAAAGGTTAGAGGCACATTTAAACCAGCCTTTTAATTCTTTATTAGTCAACTATTATCGCGATGGCAACGACACTATGGGGTGGCACAGTGATGATGAAATTGAGTTAGGCCATCAGCCCACTATAGTGTGTATATCGCTTGGAGCAGAGCGAGTATTAAAGCTAAAAGACAAAACCAGTAATAAAATAACGGATTTAAAATTACACAGTGGTAGTTGTTTGGTCATGAGTGGCAATAGCCAGCGAGACTTTCAGCATGCTATTTTGAAGCAAACCAGCTTAGTGCACCCGCGAATAAGTTTAACCTTTAGATATATAAAACAAGGCTAGTTGCGTAATTTAGTTAGCCAACGGGCAGGGCTGCTTGCTATGATAAGTTCATAAATTAGCTATAAATAATGGTTTTATATGTCAATGCAGCAACAAATCCAAGAAAAAGTCAGCAATGCTATTGCGTGTAAGCATTTAAATGTTATTAACGAAAGTTATATGCACAGCAAAGGCACTGACTCGCACTTTAAAGTTATTGTGGTAAGCGAAGAGTTTTTAGGTAAACGCCTTTTGCAGCGCCATCGTCAAATTAATGAAATTTTAAAAGAAGAGCTTGCAAACCACATACATGCATTGGCTATTCATACTTACACTCCTGACGAATACACTGAACATGGCGGCGAAGCGCCAGCATCGCCAAACTGTTTAGGTGGATCTAAATTAGATTGATTAATTGAGGTTTGACAGTTATTTACAACCATATTTAACTGATCAGATCAGTGTTTTAAGTATTAGCCTTTAAACTAGCGCTAATTTTTATAGTAAAAGATATAGGATCATCAATGGTCATTAAGCCAAAAATTCGTGGATTCATTTGTACAAACGCTCACCCAGTAGGCTGTAGTGAACATGTGCAAGAGCAAATTAACTATGTAAAACAACAAGGTGCATTAAAAAGCGCGCCAAAAAATGTGTTAGTTATTGGTGCATCTACAGGCTACGGCTTGGCATCGCGTATTACGGCAGCATTTGGTGGCGGCGCTAAAACATTGGGTATTTTCTTTGAAAAAGAAGGTACCGAGCGTAAAACAGGGTCAGCAGGTTGGTATAATACGGCTGCTTTTCAAAATGCAGCAGACGAAGCCGGTTTATGGTCTAAAAATATCAACGGTGATGCCTTCTCAAACGAAATAAAACAAAAAGCAATTGATACAATTAAAGCAGATTTAGGCAAGGTTGATCTGGTCATTTACAGTTTAGCGTCGCCTCGTCGTACTGACCCAAATACGGGTGACGTTTACTCATCAACGTTAAAGCCAATCGGCAACGCAGTTACAACAAAAAATCTAAATACGTCAAAGCGTGAAATTGACGAAATTACTGTAGAGGCTGCAACACAAGACGATATCGACAACACCATTAAAGTAATGGGTGGTGAAGATTGGGAAATGTGGATTAATGCACTTCAAGACGCTGACGTGCTAGCAGATGACTTTAAAACCACAGCTTACACATACATAGGCAAAGAATTAACGTGGCCAATATACGGGCATGCGACTATTGGTAAAGCAAAAGAAGACTTAGACCGTGCAACGGTTGCGATAAAAGAGTCAACTAAAGCGTTAAATGGCCAAGCGTATGTTTCATCACTAAATGCTGTTGTAACACAAGCGAGCTCTGCTATACCAATTATGCCATTGTATATTTCAGCTTTATTCAAGGTAATGAAGGCGGACGGAACATACGAAGGCACCATTGAGCAAATTCATGGCTTATTTACCGAAAACCTGTACGGTGAAACGCCGCGTTTTGATGATGGCGGACACTTATTTCAAAACTACAAAGAACTTGAAGACGATGTTCAAGCACGTATCCAAGCAGTATGGGACAAAGTAGATACCAGCACGATTGACGAGTTGACAGATTACGTTGGTTATCACAATGAGTTTTTACGCTTATTTGGTTTTGGCATTGAGTCAGTTGATTACGACCAAGATGTAGAGCCAGTTCAAGCAATTGCAAATATGATTGATTAATCAATTAAGTGAATAGTCAGGGCTTGCTTGTCTTTTTTGGTAAACTGTTTGGCATTTCGGTAATACAGAACTGATGTTGTGTGGTTATTGCCCATAAATAAGTATTATTGCTAAACAGGTACCGCCTTAAGATTCAGTAAGCTTTAATCCTATAAAGTCAACATGCCCTAATTTAAAAGTCGCTTCATGCGACTTTTATCAATTAAAAAACCTCATTCTTTGCTTAAGCTACCACTTTGGTCTAACTTAAATTTTATTAAATCTAGCTAACAAAACCAAATAAGCGTTTCAGTCGTATAATTTTCATAAATACACTCGCATAGTCACCCACAATGGTGTTAAAATTAAGGCAATATGTGAAGAGTTTTTACCGCGTTGCCTGTTTAATGACCAAAGCGAGTTTTTCTTTTATACATTGAAATAACTTGGGGTAGCTTAAATGGCGACGTGGTTGGTACGATTTTTCAGTTTCTTTCCGTTAATGTAGTGCAAGTGCGTATGATCAACATAAAAAAAGGTCTGGATTTACCATTAGATGGCGCACCTCAGCAAGTTATTCACGACGGTTCACCCGTCAAAAGAGTAGCCGTGCTAGGTGAAGAGTTTATAGGTATGCGTCCAACCATGCATATTCGTATGGATGACCAAGTTAAAAAAGGCCAGGTACTTTTTGAAGATAAAAAGAACCCAGGCGTCCTATTTACCGCACCAGCTTCTGGTGTTGTAAAAGAAATAAATCGTGGTGCTAAACGTGTGCTGCAATCTGTTGTTATTGAAGTAAACGGCAGTGAGCAAATCACCTTTGACTCTTTCTCTGAATCTGAGCTTATAAGCTTAGATCGTGAAAAAGCTAAAGAAGTGCTTATTCAGTCAGGTCAATGGACAGCACTACGTGCTCGCCCATTCAGCAAAGTAGCGGCTGTGGATGCAAATCCTAGCTCTATATTTGTTACCGCTATAGACACTAATCCTCTTGCTGCAGATCCTGCAGTGATTATTGCTGAAAATGCGCAAGCGTTCGAAGCAGGCTTAGCTGTTGTATCGCGTTTGACCGATGGAAAAGTATTTGTTTGTAAGCAAGCTGGCAGCCAAATCCCTAGCTCATCTATTGCTCAAGTAGAAGTACATGAGTTTGGTGGTGTGCATCCGGCTGGACTTGTAGGCACTCATATTCACAACCTTGACCCTGTATCTGCTAGCAAGCAAGTTTGGCATATCGGTTACCAAGACGTTATTGCGTATGGTCACCTATTCCTTACTGGTGAAATTTACACAGATCGTGTTGTTTCTCTTGCAGGTCCTCGCGTTAAAAATCCACGTTTAGTGAAAACACAATTAGGTGCTTCATTAGATGACTTAGTGGCAGGGGAATTAGAAGACGGTGATAACCGTGTTATTTCTGGTTCTGTACTTGCAGGTGCTACGTCGTCTGGTGTTCATGCATTCTTAGGTCGTTACCATGTTCAAGTATCTGTTTTACTTGAAGGTCGCGAAAAGGAATTGTTTGGCTGGATTGCACCAGGTAGTGATAAATTCTCTGTAACGCGTACATTCTTGTCTCACCTTACTCCGAGTCGTTTATTCAAAATGACAACGTCTACGGGTGGTTCAAAACGTGCCATGGTTCCACTTGGAAGCTACGAGCGTGTTATGCCACTTGATATTTTGCCAACGCTATTACTACGTGACTTATTGTCTCGTGATTTAGACAGTGCAATTTCATTAGGTGCGCTTGAATTAGATGAAGAAGATTTAGCGTTATGCACCTTCGTTTGTCCTGGCAAATACGAGTACGGCGCAGCCCTACGCGATTGCTTAACTACGATCGAGAAGGAAGGCTAAAATGGGTTTAAAAACTTTCTTAGAAGATATCGAGCCGCATTTTGAACCAGGTGGAAAACACGAAAAATGGTACGCACTGTATGAAGCAGCCGCGACTATTTTTTACACACCAGGTTATGTAAACAAAGGTTCAACTCACGTTCGCGATAACATCGACCTAAAACGTATGATGATTTTAGTGTGGATGGCGACGTTCCCTGCTATGTTTTTTGGTATGTTCAACATCGGTCATCAAGCAGCTATGGCGCTTGGTAATGGTTTTGAGCTAGCTAACATTTGGCAAGTAGGTTTGTTCCAGCTACTAGGTGGTGATTTGACTGCCGATGCAGGTTGGGGCGCAAAAATGTTCTACGGAGCGTGTTTCTTCCTACCTATTTATGCAACAACGTTTGTTGTTGGTGGTTTTTGGGAAGTGTTGTTTGCTTCCGTGCGTAAGCATGAAGTAAATGAAGGTTTCTTCGTAACATCAGTGCTATTTGCACTAATTTTGCCTGCCACAATTCCTTTATGGCAAGTTGCACTAGGTATTACTTTCGGTGTTGTAATCGCAAAAGAAATATTTGGTGGTACTGGTCGTAACTTCTTAAACCCTGCTCTTGCAGGTCGTGCGTTCTTATTCTTCGCATACCCAGCGCAAATTTCAGGTGACACAGTATGGACTGCCGTAGACTCGTTCTCTGGTGCAACTATGCTAGGTCAAGCATTTGCAGGTACGTTAGGCGGTGACTTAGGTTACGCTAACATGCAAATGTGGTGGAATGCGTTCTACGGCTTTATCCAAGGTTCTATGGGTGAAACGTCAACGCTTGCTGTACTTATTGGTGGTTTGTTCTTAATTTACGTGCGCATTGCTTCTTGGCGTATTGTGCTAGGTGTATTCCTAGGTATGGTGATTACTTCATCAATACTAAACACAATTGGCTCAGAAACTAATGCAATGTTTGCTATGCCTTGGTACTGGCACATGGTGCTAGGTGGCTTTGCATTTGGTATGTTCTTTATGGCTACTGACCCTGTATCTGCTGCATTTACTGATAAAGGTAAATTAGCATACGGTGCGCTTATTGGCTTTATGGTTATCATGATCCGTGTTGTTAACCCTGCATACCCTGAAGGCATCATGCTGGCAATCTTGTTTGCTAACTTGTTTGCACCATTATTCGATCACTTTGTAGTGCAAGCTAATATCAAGCGGAGGTTGGCACGTAATGTCTAGTAATAACGAATCAATTGGCAAAACGCTAGCTGTTGTTGTCTCATTATGTTTGGTGTGTGCAGTAATTGTATCGCTAACGTCAGTGCAACTTCGCCCTTTGCAAAAAGCAAACAAAGCAAAAGATATTCAAAGCAATATTTTAGCAGCCGCGGGTATTAGCAAAGTTGATAACGTTGCTGAAACGTTTGAAGCTAAAATCGAAACACGCTTTATTGATATGCAAAGCGGTGATTTTGCAGACCCTGTAGAAGACTTTGACTTTGAAAAAAGCAAATATGATGCAGAGCTGAGCAAATCTTTAAAAGAGAATGGAATTAAGGACATCGCTGGTATACAACGTATTACTAAGCGTGCACCTGTTTACATCTCTAAAAAAGACGATGGCTCTACAGATGCAATTATTCTTCCTATCCAGGGTTATGGTTTATGGGGTTTGATGTACGGTTTTATTTCGCTTGAAAGCGATGGCGAAACAATTAAAGACATCATCTTTTATAAGCACAACGAAACACCTGGTCTAGGTGGTGAAATTCAAAACCCACAGTGGACTGCAACGTGGGAAGGTAAAGAATTACCAATCCAGATCGTTAAAGGAACTGCGGGCGGTGATGAGCATAAAATCGATGGTCTTTCAGGTGCTACATTAACATCTAACGGTGTTGATCACGCGGTTGATTTTTGGACTGGCGAAAACGGCTTTGGCCCTTTCCTTGCTAAAGTACGTAATGGAGCATTGAAATAATGGCTGATACTAAAGAAATGAAGGCGGTCCTGTTTGGGCCAGTTTTCGCTAACAACCCAATTGCACTTCAAGTACTCGGTATTTGTTCTGCGTTGGCTGTAACGTCTAGCTTAAAAAACGCATTAATCATGTCAATCGCATTGACCTTGGTAACCGCATTTTCAAGCCTTTTTATCTCGACTATTCGTAATCACATCCCATCGTCAGTGCGTATTATCGTACAAATGACGATTATTGCGTCATTAGTAATCGTTGTTGACCAAGTACTGCAGGCTTTCTCTTATGCTACGGCAAAAGAGCTTTCTGTATTCGTTGGTCTGATTATTACTAACTGTATCGTAATGGGTCGTGCTGAAGCATACGCGATGAAGTCACCACCATTAATGTCTTTCCTTGATGGTATTGGTAACGGCTTAGGTTACTCTGTAGTTCTTCTTACTGTTGGTTTCATTCGTGAGCTATTCGGTAAGGGTTCACTATTCGGTGTTGATATTATTCCATTAGTACAAAATGGTGGTTGGTACCAACCTATGGGTCTATTGATCTTACCACCGAGTGCATTCTTCATCATTGGTTTATTCATTTGGGTACTACGTACTTATAAGAAAGACCAAGTAGAAGCTAAAGCGTAAGGGGCGATAAGTGGAACATTATATTAGTTTATTTGTAAAAGCCGTTTTTATTGAAAACTTAGCTTTAGCGTTCTTCCTAGGTATGTGTACATTTTTAGCCGTGTCTAAAAAAGTAACTACATCAATTGGCCTAGGCGTAGCGGTTATTGTTGTACTTGGTATTTCTGTACCAGTTAACAACTTGGTTTACCACGCGGTATTAGCTCCAGGTTCACTTGAGTGGCTTGGTTACCCAGAAGCTGATCTTAGCTTTTTACGTTTCTTAACTTTCATTGGTGTTATTGCAGCACTAGTGCAAATTCTTGAAATGGCATTAGATAAGTTCTTTCCACCACTATACAACGCATTAGGTATATTCTTACCATTGATCACAGTTAACTGTGCAATCTTTGGTGCGGTAGCCTTCATGGTTGAGCGTAACTATAACTTCGGCGAGTCTGTTGTATATGGTATTGGCGCTGGTGTGGGCTGGGCGCTTGCAATTACATTACTTGCAGGTATCCGTGAGAAAATGAAGTATTCAGATGTACCTGATGGTTTACGTGGTTTAGGTATTACCTTTATCACTGTTGGCTTGATGGGTCTTGGCTTTATGTCATTTTCTGGTATTTCACTGTAATAATAGCGAGGTCAATCATGGATATTTTCTTAGGCGTTGGTGTTTTTATCGCTATCGTTGTAATACTAGTTTTAATCATCATTGGTGCTAAGTCTAAACTAGTTGCAAGCGGTGATATCATCATCGGTATTAATGGCGATGCAGACAAAGCCATTAAAACATCAGCAGGTAGTAAGCTATTAGGTGCACTATCTGAGTCGGGTATTTTCGTATCTTCTGCATGTGGTGGCGGTGGCTCTTGTGGTCAGTGTCGCGTTCACATTAAAGAAGGTGGCGGCGATATTCTACCAACTGAACTTGATCACATCTCTAAAGGTGAAGCCCGCGAAGGTTGTCGTTTAGCGTGTCAGGTAAATGTTAAAAATGACATGGAAATTGAACTTGAAGAGTCAATTTTCGGTGTTAAAAAATGGGACTGTGAAGTTATCTCTAACGATAACAAAGCAACTTTCATTAAAGAACTTAAGCTACAAATTCCAGATGGTGAATCAGTGCCTTTCCGTGCGGGTGGTTACATCCAAATAGAAGCACCAGCTCACCATGTTAAATATGCCGATTTCGATGTTCCTGAAGAGTATCGTGGCGACTGGAATCATTTTGGTTTCTTTGACCTGGAGTCAAAAGTAGACGAAGAAACAATTCGTGCTTACTCAATGGCTAACTACCCAGAAGAAGAAGGCATCATCATGCTTAACGTGCGTATCGCTACGCCGCCGCCAAGAAACCTAAGCCTACCTTGTGGTAAAATGTCTTCGTACATTTGGTCACTTAAAGAAGGTGATAAGGTGACTATTTCAGGTCCATTTGGTGAGTTCTTCGCTAAAGAAACTGACGCTGAAATGGTATTTGTAGGTGGTGGTGCAGGTATGGCACCAATGCGTTCACATATCTTTGACCAACTTAAACGTTTAAATTCTAAGCGTAAAATGAGTTTTTGGTATGGTGCGCGTTCTAAGCGTGAAATGTTCTACGTTGAAGATTTTGACGGCCTAGCTGCTGAAAACGATAACTTTGTTTGGCACACAGCGCTTTCAGATCCACAACCTGAAGATAACTGGGAAGGCTATACTGGCTTTATCCATAACGTGTTATTTGAGAACTATCTTAAAGACCACGAAGCGCCGGAAGATTGTGAGTTCTACATGTGTGGTCCTCCAATGATGAACGCGGCAGTTATCAATATGCTTAAAGACTTAGGTGTTGAAGACGAAAATATCTTATTAGATGATTTCGGTGGCTAACACGCATATCAAAACAGATTAGTTTTGGTTAAAATATCAGCCTCGTAGCACTCTGTGTTACGAGGTTTTTTTATTCTTATATATTAATTTTTAACCTATTAAGTAGGGTTGTTATGAACAAAGTAAATACTCCCCAGGGCATAATCGCCTTATTTATCATTACGCTGACTTTACTGTTATCTGGATGCGCAGAATCGGTCCCAAAGGAAACCTATTTAGAAGGTAAAACCATGGGGACTACCTATCATATTAAATATTATGACGAGCAAGAGGTAATATCTGCTCTTCAAATACAAGAACAAATAGATGCTGTATTAGTCGACGTAAACCAGTCTATGTCTACATACATCAAAGACTCGGAGATAAATACATTTAATCGCTTGCCTGCAAATCAATTTATGCCAATAAGTGAAGGCTTCAGAGCTGTTATAAGCGAATCCATTCGTATCGGTGAGTCTACTAATACACTTGATGTAACAATGGGACCATTGATTGATTTATGGGGATTTGGCCCTGATAAAAAGCCGACCAAACGACCCACTGATGATGAGCTTCAGGCAATGGTTGCAAATATTGGTGTAGATAAGCTTGTATTAAATGAACAAGGTCTAGCAAAAACAGTTGATGGACTAGAACTATCATTTTCTGCAACTGCTAAAGGGTACGGCATAGACAAAGTAGCGCAATTACTAGAAAGCCATAGCATTACTAATTACATGGTTGAGATTGGCGGTGAGCTGCGTATGTCTGGCGAAAAGCCAAATGGACAAGGCTGGGTAATTGCAATAGAACAACCAGATGCAGAGCCAGGTAAGCGTGAAGTGCACCGAATTTTACTACCAGGCACTATGGGAATTGCTACATCTGGGGATTACCGTATCTTTTATATAATGGATGGCGAAACATACACCCATTTGATTGACCCTGTAACAGGGATGCCAATTAAGCACGACTTAGTTTCTGTAACAGTATTACACCCAAGTGCAATGACCGCAGATGGCTTAGCAACTGCTTTAACAGTTATGGGTATGGAAAAAGCACAAGCTTATGCACAAGCTAATAACTTAGCAGTTTATCTAATTGCTAAATCGCCTGATGGCTTAGTTACGTATTCAAGCCCTGCATTTGAACCCTACTTGTAAGTATTCAAAGCTGGTTTATTTCCATAGAGGTTGGGTATATAATATTAACTGCTCAAAAATAGTTTGGGCTTAATTTATTGCTGATCAATAGGGGCTAAGCAATGTCACTTTTTTTTCTTACTTTTGGCTTACTAATTTTAATTGTTACAGCAATGGCTGTAGGTATGATCGTGCAAAGAAAATCGATGGCCAGCAGCTGCGGTGGATTAGGCTCGGTAGGCATCGATAAAGCCTGTGATTGCGATGATCCTTGTGACAAGCGCAAAAAGCGCTTAGCTAAAGAGCAAGCTTGGAAAGAAAACCAAATAATTTAAATATTTTTTTAGAACAAAAAGCGCTTTTATAGCGCTTTTTTTGTGCCTGCTTTTCACGGAACGAATACAAATTCCACTTAAAAATTCATTTTACTTAATAAGAGACAGACAGGTTCAGTCATAAATAACATTAAAGAATAAAGGTTTACTTAGTTTCATACTGGAGCATTGAGTTGTTCTATGCCTAATAGAGTAAATATGTACTGAGTGCCTTACAGGCAAATATTTCGTTACTTAAAAGCATGGCTATTAGACTAAGGTCTATAGTTTAGTTTTTTTCATCTATCAGGTTTATTTTTATCGCTTGTGAAATTTGAGTAATAACTCTAAAGTTAACCCATAGACACGGCTAAGAGCTTAATCAGTAGCTTTAGCAAAGTAAAATGTGTTTATAGGCAATGGCCAGAATTCGTTAGTGTATAACTAACACAAAGAATCTTTATATTGTGTGTGAAGATGTTGTCAGTGTGAAAGGCAACTCAAGCTCGGTGGTGACTTAGCTTGGGTTGTTTTTATTTCCCTACAATTGCCACGCAGTTAAAACCAGAATCTTTATATTGTGTGTGAAGATGTTGTCAGTGTGAAAGGCAACTCAAGTTCGGTGGTGACTTAGCTTGGGTTGTTTTTATTTCCCTACAATTGCCACGCAATCTAAAACCAGAATCTTTATATTGTGTGTGAAGATGTTGTCAGTGTGAAAGGCAACTCAAGTTCGGTGGTGACTTAGCTTGGGTTGTTTTTATTTCCCTACAATTGCCATGCAGTCTAAAACCAGAATCTTTATATTGTGTGTGAAGATATTATTAGTGTGTAAACGGCTTAAATTCAATTATGTTGAGTTTAAGCCGTTTTTATTTTGCTGCCCCAAAGCTAAGTTTTGTTCCCTATAGCTACTAATCAACAGTATATGTAACAGTTTTAAATACCTTTTCTTTCATTTTTTCTTATTAACTTCGTACCTATCAATCATACCTAGGCATAGTTATTTTATTTAAGTAAACTTTCGCCATCGTAAAAAAGAGGCTTTAAGGTTCCGCAGTTTATAAATTTATAAGTAAGTTCGTTTTCAGGAGGAACTCGTTTTGATGTACGAACTTTCTGCATACAGGCATTAACCAAGTCCACAAAAATTAGGTGGTTGAAGCTTGGTGCTTTTTGAATTTTATGTACATAAATACGCTCTGTACCATTTAGCTCAATCATATCGTACTCATGCCATTGCGAAGATTCGCTTAGCTCATTTAGTTCTCTGGCGTACAGTTGCTTATCAAGCTCAAGTTGTTTAGCTTCATAAATTAAAGTACCCCCTTGGCGGTAATCACCTTCGTAAATGTCGGCTGTAATTGTTATTTCATCCCCGCGCATTAAATGTTGAATATTAAACTTTTGCGGCTTAATAGTGATCATGTCGGCATTTTTCGCAAAGTTTAAAAAAGCAACGTTTGAATTTTTAACTTCGTAAACAACTTGCAAGTCATGTGGCGATCTATAAGAAGGAAGATTAATAGCAAAAATAGAAGACCCTCTATTAACTAGTGCCATGGGGTGAACTGCATTGTAGCTAGGATCTAATGGTGGAAGTTCTACTTTTTCTTCTTCAGCAAGCGCTGTAGTACTTAGTAAAAGCAACAATAAAGTAAATATTAAACGCATAATAACCCCAATCAATTTATGAGCTTAAAGTGTAGTATATAGCTTTAATAACTCTAAATTTAATAGGTTTATTTCAAATACACATAGTAAAAAGGCTCGTAAGAGCCTTATTGTGTTTAAATATGGTAGGTTTTTACTTAATTGCTTTTTTCACTTCGCGCCAGTCAATAACTTTAAAGTTTTGCGGTTGCAGTGGCATGCGGTTGTAGCCGTCTTGCACTATAAGCATGCCCTCAGGATAACCAGGCAAAGCCATTGCTGTAACGGTTAAACCGTCAGTTTCACCTACGCCATCTATGCCTTTATCTAGGTTAGCAATCACATTAAACTTACCTGCAAAACTGAGGCTAGGCTGTGTATCATCTGAGATTTTGTAAAGCACATAGCTATTATCGCCTTGGCTTGATACCACTAAATAGCGCGCATCATTAGCATGATAAATTTCCATACCTTCTACATCTGCCACCAGTTGTTCATTAACACTTTGTAGCTTTACTGCTTTGTTACCAGCGGTAGGCTCTGCGCCGATATACCAAATACCTGCATCTTCTTCACCTGCAAATAATTGGCCTAGTTTATCATCAGCACTACAGCCTTCTGGCTGACTAGGTAGGGTAAATTCTCTGACCAATTCACCTGTTACGGAATTAGCATTACCAGTTAATTTGTATTGTTGAAATAAACCTGATTTATCATTAATAAATACGTAATGGCCAGAATCAGACGAATACATACACATACCGTAAATCTCAGGTAGGTTAGTGGCTATTTCTGTTACATGGTTTACTTTGTTTTCTCCATCAACAGTAAATACGCTAATACTGTTAAGCGTACGGTTGCTGGCAGTGATCCATGTATGGGTTTCGTTGTTTATAGCTTGATGTTGGCGCACATCAACATTATTTAAACGCCCTATATTGAGCGACTGTACTTTGTTGCCAGCAAGGTCATAAACCATCAAGCCGCGGCGTTTATCTGTGCCTAAAATTAAGCTGTTTTTAGCGTCTTGCTCATTTATCCAAATTGCCGGGTCATCCGCTGCATCACCAAACGCAGCAACTGGCGTCGTTTGTGTCCTGGCATGAATGTGAGTCATAGCGACTTTGTTTTGTGAAGTAACTGTTTGCGCAGTGTAGTTAACATTTGCTTGAATGTAGGCACCTGTTTCATCATCAATTAAAACCAACTGCGCTTGATTGTTATCGAGCAAACTCGCTGCAACAGATTCAATTGTGTGCTCACCTGCCAGTGACCACTGACTTAGTTTTTCAGTATTTTCGTGGTAAGCATAGATCATATTGCCATCAGTGGCAGTAAGCCATAAAGTACCGTCTTGTGATACTGATAATGCTCCTATTTCACTGTTTAATTCACCGTATGGTTGTACTAAAGCCACAGGTTGTTTGTTGGCATCTGATTCCGCATCAGCATTAATGGCCCACACACCTAGCTCTGCTTCGCCCACATACAAAGTTTTAGTTTCATCATTAACAGCACAGCCTGAAGCCTCAGTGACTGCAGAGAACTCACGCACTGCAATATTTTTAGCTTGGTTAGTTGCTAAATCATATATAACCGTTTCGCTGATCAGGCCGCGAACATCTGGCACAAACGCTGATACAGTCTCGGTATTGCTGTTTTTAAATAAACACACAGCATCAGGTTGAGCTTGTGGTGGACTGATACGTGTAAGCTCAGTTAGCTGCCAAGACGAATCCGTTTTCAGTAATTTAAAAATAGCCACATTGTCTTGATTGTTATCTAGGCTAGCCAATAAAAATTGTTGCTCTGTGATTTTCTTCAGTGAGATAGATTCAAAGTTACCCGCTAATAACACACTGCTTTGGTCTTTATCTGCCACTAATAAGCCTTGGCTTTCGCTGGCAATCAACCATTGGTTATTACCCAGCGCTGCTGCCTGTGAGCCTTGCATATTTTGTTGAGGGCCAAATTTTTCCACTGCTATTGCTGCTTTTACCATAGCTGCGTTGCTTTGGCTGCTAGGTTCCTCATTACTTGTACAACCGCTAAGCGCAGTTACAAGCACAGCACTTGATAGCACCGCTGAAATTGTATTTAGTTTAAAGTTCATTATTTTATCCTTTACTTATCTATGTGCTTTTCAGTGTTAAAACGTACTTCACCAAGGTGATTAATCGCGCTTACACTGAGAGTTTCGCCATTGATAGAGATACTTAAAAAACCAGGTGTTGCTTCTGCGTAGCGGGTAAATTCACGTTGTTTTACAAACCGCGCTTCGCTGCCACCACCAGAGACAAAGTGAGCCACCTTGCTATTTTTTGGTTGGTTGTATTGCAAGTCGTGCTCGTGCCCTGCGATATAAGCATGCACGTTATGACGCTCCAAAATAGGTTCTAAAATGTCGCGAAGCCCTTGGTTGCGGCCAAAGCGTTTACCACTTGAATAAAGCGGGTGATGGCCTACCACAATTTTCCATTTTGCGTTACTGCCAGCAAGTTGGGTTTCAAGCCAAGTAAGTTGGGTTTTATAGTCTTGTCCTTGGGTTGAACGGTATTTATCACGGTCTTTATATTCAGGCTGAATTGGGTTGGTATCTAAAAACACCATTAACACTTGCTCGTTGTTTTCAAGCGAAAATGTTTTACTGTAGTACCTTGCAGGTAACTGCCAACGTTGACTTTTTTCGGTGTAGTCAATTTGTGCTTGGGCATTACCCAAGTAATCGTGATTACCTAAAACAACATACCAATCTTCAAATGTGTGCGGGCCATGGTATATGTTCTCAAAGGCTGATTGCCAAAGAGGATCGTTCACACTTGCCACGCCATTTGGGTAAAAGTTATCGCCAGTCGAGACAATAAAATCGGCATCGGTTTGATACATAGCAATTTCTAGCTGATGAGCCACTTCTTTTTGGTAAAAGTGGCCGTTGTGTCCCCAATCACCAATAACCATAAAGTTAAGGCTATTAGGCAACGTAGTTAACTTAGCTATTTTTTGTTGTTGGTATAGCGCATCTTTATAAACAACAGGCTCGTCTGCACTAAGCGCTGATGAGCACAGTATCGCGGCCATTATGAAAGACAATTTAAACATGTTTTAACTCCAAAAAAGCACGCGATGGTTTGCCATTACGTGCTTAAAATGACAATACGTGTGATTAGAATGCGTAACGCAGCATTACTTGAATCACAGGGCCTGCTTCTTCCGATTCAAGCTCGTACTCATCAAAGGCACGATTGTTTTGATCATCAAGCGAGTCAAACTTATTGAAAACTTCGTCTTTGCTGGCATCCAGTAAGTTTGAACCAACTAGGCGTAGAGTGATGTCATCCCAGCGCTTTTCAACGAAAAGCTCTAAATCAGCACCGTAAGAGGTTGTCACTTCTTCACCCACGAAGCGTCCGTATGCATCACCTTGGTTACGGTACGTTGCCCCAAATGATGCGCGTAGTGTTGGTAAATCTTGGATAAAGCCAACGTTATAAACATAATCCGATTGGTCATTAAATTTGCGCTTACCAAAACTGTCTTCAACTTCACTGTCGAGCCAAGAGTAATTTAAGAAGATACCTGTGTTAGGCATGTTTAAGGCGCTCAGTGGGGTTGATAAATCAAACTCAATACCCTGAACTGTGCCATCACCAGTATTTTGTGGTTGTAGTACAAATGTGCCTTCGCCTTCTGAGCCTTCAACACCGGTACTGGCAATTTCAATAAGGTCACTAACGTCACGGTAAAATACGTTTACACCAACAACGCCACTTTTACCTAAACGGTATTCGTAACCTAAATCGATACCCCAAGATGATTCTGGTTTAAGGCTTGGGTTGCCTAAAAAGTCATTATCAGCGAGCTCTTCTTCAAGTAGGGCGGGTGTCATGTAGTCAAAGTCAGGGCGACGTAAGCTGCGAGCAACAGAGGCGCTGACTCGTCCGTTATCACTGACGCTGTAACGAAAGTGAGCCGACGGTAAGAAAAAGTCATAATCATTTTCGGCAGTAACGCCTTCATTGGTATCGGTAATACTTGAGTCAGTTGACTCCCAGCGCACCCCCATCTCCCACGAGAACACATCCGCTTCGTGCTTGATTAGCGCAAATAAATCAAAACGATCTTCTTCAAGTTTATTAACACCGCCGTCTACTGGTTCAAATTCGTTGTTAAATTGTGCTAATGACATTGGCGTCTCGCTAAATTGAGCCCATCCAGTCAGTGTTTGCTCACTTTCATCTTCAGCGACAAAAATGGCGGTATCGCGCTCTTTGCCTTGTACAAAAGCACCAAACTGAACTTCTTTCGAGTCACCTACCAGTAAGCTGTGCTGCCATTGTAATGACCATTCTTTATCATCAATATCAACGGTTTCTTCAGCTTCCTCAAACACCATGGGGAGCTCTGACGTATCAAGTTCAACCTCTTGCTCATACACTGATTCTTCAAAGCTGGCATAACCTAACTTAAATTTGCTGGTACCGCCCAGTAGTGGTAATTCATAGCCAGAATTAATGTTGTAGTTGGTTTGATCAATAAACGAAACGTTTGCGTTATCTGAGATTAAATTACCACCCTCAACGACAGAGCCTGAGGTTGCAGACGCGTCGTCGTATTCAAAAGAGCGCTCATCTTCGGTACGGTCGGTATCAACCCACATGGCGCTAATATCAAACTTGCCACCGTTATCAAACACCTTTTCAAAGCTGGCATTTAATGATGTGTCATCGCCATCACGGGTATCAGATTGATCTTCACGGTTATCAAAATCGTCTGTAGCGTAATTAGGGTTATTTTCAGGGCTATCGCCATAACGTCTGCTTGATTTTTGTTTTGGGTTATAACGACCTTGTAAATTGGCACCTACGAGTAAGCGGCCACCCGCAAACTCAGTGCCGTAAACGCCTGCAAAGCTTTCTTTTAGTTCGCCGTCATCGTAACGTAAGCCACCAGCGCGAATATAACCGCCGTCTAAGCTGTAGCCATCGCGAAGTACAATATTAAGTGTGCCTGCTATAGCATCGGCAGAGCGGTTGGCACTTGATGAACGAATAATTTCTACACGCTCAATTAATTCTGCTGGAATACGGTCGACAAAAAATGAACGGTCAGCACCGGCGCCCGGAACTTCTTCGCCATTAATAAGTACTTTTGTGTAAGCAGGGCTTAAGCCGCGCATACGTGCGCCGTCTGATTCAAGTACGTCAGATAAAAAAGTCACACTAGGAACACGCTTTAGCGCATCACCGGCGGTAAGTGGTTCAAAACGTTGAAAGTATTCTTGTGAATATTCAAGCGTCGGTGCTAGTTCTTGCGAGCGGTTGCGATAACCAATCTCGCCGTATACCACAAGCTCTTCAGAAACCTTTACTTCAGGTTCCCTTGGCGATGTTTGTTCCTCTGCATTCACGCTAACACTAAATTGGCTCAGTGCTAATGCCGCCACAACAGCATTTAACTTAAATTGTTTCATTGATTTGCTCCGGTTGTCCTTGGTTTGGTGAGCAAACTAAAAAAAGTTAATGACGCTAATGTGACAGTTTTACAGTTAATTCCTGACAAAACGCCAACTTAGCGCTTTTTAAACAGACATTTGAGCTGTTTAAACACGGCTCCAGCGCACTAAAAATGGTTATTACTAGGTTAAATACCTAAAAACTTTAATCTCAATGTCATATCAATGAGCCAAAATGACTCTGCCTAATAAATCAGTACCGCGCTAGCATACGTAATAGTGTAAATCTTAGAAGACTTAAACAATGCGATATAACCCATTTACCAGCCATGCAAAATTAACCAACACCATAATTTTATTATTGGTTATTGCTGTAGCAATATGCGCTTACTTTGGCGAACTTAAGCAATGGCAAGAAATTGCGTGGCTCGATATTGTTGGTGAGGGCGGTATTGTGTTGATGACCCTCAGCTGGATAGTTGCGTTACTTATTTCACGTCCGCCAGGCAAAGTCACTACCTTATTAGTGTTAGGTTTAGGTTTGTTTATGTTCTCAGCTACACTCGATTTACTTGATGAGTGGTTAAAACAACCTTCACAATTATGGCTCACCTGGTTTGAGTCACTACCAGCGCCGTTTGGTATGTCGCTTACCAGCGCAGGGCTTTATTATTGGCATCAAGAGCAATTTGTTTTAAATCGTCAATTGCGTCGTCGTGAAGCGCATCTTCGCGAACATGAAAAGGTCTGTCCGGTAACAGGGTTATACCGAGTTAACTACTTACATTCACTCATGCAGCAACAACAAACAGAGCAACAAGGCGGCACTTTAGGTGTTATTGATATTCGTGATTTTGCAAAGTTTAATGCGCAGTTTGGTTTTAGTGAAGGTGATAGGTTACTAAGAGAAATTAGTGATTTATTAGTAATGAATTGCCGATTAAATGATGTGCTTTGTCGCTATGCTGGCGATTGTTTTATTGTGCTTATGCCGAATACCAGCCAAAGCCAAGCCAAAGAATTACTAGCGCAAATGAAAGCGGCGCTTAACCATTGTGCGTTTAAAGTCGCAAAAAGCAAAGGCGCACAGTTTCAGCATATTTTAACCGCCACCATGGCAATGGATTTAGCGCAAGATCCAGTGCAGCAAACCAGCCAGTTACATCAACAATTACAACAAGAAAAGGCCCTTGTAGGTGCAGCAGTATATTAGCCTAGATGATAAATACCTCAGCGCGGAGGGGATTATTACTGCGCTGGTGGAGCTTGCTCAAGGGCGAGGGATCCCGCTGCATAAATTGCTGCGTGGTACGGGTATTTTTGAGCAAGATTTATATGATCTATCACAGCGCTTTAGTTTATCGCAGTTATTGGCTTTAATTAGCCAGTTTAAAGCCTTAATGAAGAGTAATGATAGTGGCTTTTTACTGGGTCATCAATTGGTTAATGACGTTAGCCCTGCAGTGCAAAGTGTGCGTTTAAGCCCCAGTTTAGGTATGGCTTTGAAGCAATTACAACAAATTAGTACCGTTATTGCCCCTTTATTATTTACCCGTAAGCATATATTTCAAGACGATTTATATCTGTACTTGCAACCGAGTATCGGTATGGACGAGTCATTAAAAAATTATTGTTTTGAAATATACAGCGCTGCGTTAATGAGCTTACTAAAACGAGTATGTAATGTGTATCCACATTGTTATTTTGACTTTACTTGTAAACGCCCTCGACATATTCAAGAATATGAGCAGCACTTAGGCTTACGAATACGGTTTGAACAACCCTATACCCGTTGGCACTTTAATAAACAACTACTTAAGTGCACAAACCCAGAGGCTAGTCAGCTTAGGTGGCAGCAGTGCATAGCGCAAAGTGAGTTACATAAGAATGTATCACAGTCTTTTGTTGAGGCTGTGTGCCAGCGCATTTACCGTGATAAAAACAACAGCCTTGCTAACAGTGCTGAGCATTTTGCCATGAGCTCTGCTACGTTTAAACGTAAGTTAAAACAACACGGTGTCAGTTTCTCTCAATTACAAGATGAGCAAAATAAACTTAAAGCTCTGCATTTACTGGGGGTGTGCCAGCAAGGTAATGAACGAGTGGCTGATCGGCTTGCATTTTATGATATTCCTAACTTTCGCCGTGCATTTAAGCGTTGGACCGGCATTACGCCAAGTCAGTTAAAAATATAATTAAAAACTAGCCGCTTGCTTTATAACAATGCCATGGCGCTTTGCTAGGCGCTGATGATCTCTGTCATAGCCTCCACCAATCACAGTGGCAACAGGAGTATTATTTGCAAGGCAGCGTTTAAGTACTAAGTGATCGCGCTTTTCTATCCCTTGCCAACTAATATCCAGTTTGCCTAAGCCATCCTCTTGCCAAATATCTACACCGGCATCGTACAGTACTAAGCTTGGGTTCAGTTCTTTAAGTAAGTAGCTTAAGGTATCGTCAACAATGGCTAAGTATTCGGCATCTTGCATATGATTTGCTAAGCCAATATCTAAATCGCTAGCCGATTTCCTAAACGGGAAGTTTTTTTCGCAGTGTATTGAACAGGTATAAGCATAGGGCTGATGCGCAAGCATAGCAGCGGTGCCATCACCTTGATGTACGTCTAAATCAAAAATAAGCACGTTGGTTACTTCGCCGCTATTAATCAAGGTCTGGGTGGTAAAGGCTAAGTCATTCACCATGCAATATCCTGAGCCAAAATCAAAGTGCGCATGGTGCGTGCCTCCTGCTAGGTGACAGGCTATGCCGTGTTTTAGCGCTAAGCGAGCGGTTTGTAATGTGCCCTGCGGGGCAGTAAATGTGCGCGCCATTAATTGAGCTGACCAAGGTAATCCTATACGACGCATGGCTTTATCGTCTAAGCGATTGTTCCATAAATCGTGAATGTAGTTGTCGCAATGCACTAACTCTAAAGGCTCGGGAGAGCCTAAAACAGGTTGTGTGAGGTTATTACCAATTAAGCCTAGCTTTTTAACGTGTGCGTATAGATTAGCAAACTTACTCATTGCAAAGCGGTGCTTAGGATCAAAACTAAACGAGTAGTTTGGATGGTACACTAATGGTAAATGAGGGTTTAGAGTCATATTCACACAGGCTATAAAGTTTCCCCTATGGTAATCAACTCCCCTCAAAGTGTCTATTCTTGCGAGTCGTGAATAAGCATGGCTAATTCGCGGTGAAGTAATTCATCGTCCGCTAAGTTGAGTTCAATGAGTCTTTTTAGGTAGGTAATACTATCAATATCAATATGCTTACACTTTAAACCAATGTGATTGGCTTCTATATGGCAAATCGTTGTCTCCATTTTTATTTCAATTTCGCTGTCGGGTAAAATAAAACGCAGTATGGCATCATTCTCTATTTGATCATTTAACACATCACATTTACTGACTAACGCGCCGTGCAATGAAATATCAAGCAAGGTACATGGGTACTCATTTTCTTGAAAAATTATGTGCGCATCGGTTGAAAATAAAATACGTGAAAATTGACGACGTTCTTGCATGACTCTGCCTTATTGTTTTTTTAGTAATATCAATAGCATTAAATTAGTGTTCAGTAATAGTGCGAATAAAACAACTCATTAATAATCACTAAAATTACGGCATATGGTTGTTCTATGTAAATAATTTTTTATTTAGTTAGCGAGTGATTCAACATCAATCAAATGCATAATATTTTAAATAAAATTGGTATAAGCATAGCTTTAAATTACACAGTTGCTAGCTACAAACACACATAGTTTATTTAAGGCATAAAAAACCCTGCGAAAAGCAGGGTTTTAAAGGTATTTCAGTTAATTTAGCGATTAACCAATTTTTTTGTATTTTATACGCTTAGGTTGTGCGGCTTCTGCACCGTAGGTCTTTTTGAGCCACTCTTCGTATTCAGTATAGTTACCATCGAAAAAGTTAATTTGTCCTTCGTCGCGGTAATCTAAAATGTGCGTAGCAATACGGTCAAGGAACCAACGGTCATGCGATATACACATTACACAACCTGGGAATTCTAAAATAGCATTCTCAAGCGCACGAAGTGTTTCAACGTCTAGATCATTGGTTGGCTCATCCAGTAGCACTACGTTACCACCGGCTTTTAATAATTTAGCAAGGTGTAAACGGTTACGCTCACCGCCCGATAAGTCTTTTACAAACTTTTGCTGATCGTTACCTTTAAAGTTAAAACGGCTAACGTAAGCACGGCTTGGGAATTCAAAGTTACCAATTTTTAAAACGTCTTGTCCGTCAGATATTTCTTGAAAAACTGTTTTGCTTTCGTCCATATCGTCGCGGAACTGATCAACCGTTGCTAGTTGTACGGTTTCACCAACGTTAACACTACCGCTATCTGGCTGCTCTTCGCCACTTAACATTTTAAATAGTGTAGATTTACCCGCGCCGTTGGCACCAATAATGCCCACAATAGCGCCTTTAGGCATTGTAAAGCTTAAGTCGTCTATTAATACGTGGTCGCCAAAGCTTTTACGTAAGTTAGTAACTTCTAATACTTGGTCGCCTAAACGTGGGCCAGGTGGAATAAATAGCTCGTTTGTTTCGTTACGTTTTTGGTAATCTGATTGTTGTAGCTCGCTAAACTGCGCCATACGTGCTTTAGACTTAGCCTGACGACCTTTAGGGTTTGAACGCACCCATTCAAGTTCTTGCGCAATTGATTTTTGACGTGCTTTTTCAGATTTTTGTTCTTGCTGTAAGCGCGCGTCTTTTTGTTCAAGCCAAGAAGAGTAGTTACCTTCCCATGGAATACCTTCACCACGGTCAAGCTCTAATATCCAGCCAGCAACATTATCAAGGAAGTAACGGTCATGCGTTACTGCCACAACAGTACCTTCGTAATCATGTAAGAAGCGCTCTAACCATGCAACCGACTCAGCATCCAAGTGGTTAGTTGGTTCATCAAGAATAAGCATGTCTGGTTTTTCTAGTAACAAACGACAAATAGCAACACGGCGGCGTTCACCACCTGAAAGGTGCTCAATTTTAGCATCCCACTCAGGTAAGCGAAGTGCATCAGCAGCGCGCTCTAGTACGTTATCGATATTGTGGCCATCGTGCGCTTGAATAACTGCTTCTAATTCACCTTGTTCTTTAGCCAGTGCGTCAAAGTCAGCACCTTCCATTGCGTACTCATTGTACACCTCATCAAGGCGATTAAGGGCGTGTTTTACTTCGCCAACAGCTTCTTCAACTATTTCGCGTACTGTTTTGCTTTCGTCTAGTACTGGCTCTTGCGGTAAGTAACCAATTTTAGTACCAGGCTGAGGGCGCGCCTCACCTTCAAAGTCTTGGTCAACACCGGCCATAATACGTAGCAATGATGATTTACCAGAACCATTTAAACCAAGCACACCAATTTTGGCGCCAGGAAAAAAGTGCAACGAAATATCTTTTAAAATTGTACGCTTAGGCGGCACAACTTTAGATACTCGACTCATCGAGAAAATAAACTTATCAGGTAAAACCATGGAGGAAAGCCTTCAAATAATAATAAAAATTTTAATGTTGTATTGTAGTTGTTGAGAGGTGAAACAGTCAACGAATGGCGGGTGGGAATATATCTTTATCGTTTTATCTCGTTAAATGTATAGTTTTATTTGGGTGTGCTAACGTATTTAAACCATAGTAAAAATAAGAAAAACCCATGACTATACAAAAAGTAATAATAATGTTGGCTTTGCTTACGTTATTTACCACAACCCCCAAAGCTAACGCTGTCGATTCTCCTTGGCCCGAAATAAGAAAACAAAGAATAAATAAACTCCTGCCAAACGCTTTAAAAGCAGCTAAGGTAGATGCTTGGCTTATTGTTTGTAGAGAAAATAACAACGACCCATTGGCTGACCATGTTGGCTGTGAAAACGCAGGTTCGTCAGCGGCATATTTATTTTATTTTAATAAAGGGGCGTTTCATTCGGTAGCCTACTCACCTTCAAGCGAAGCAAAAGCACTCGACGAGCTAAACATACATGAAGAAGTGATCTCGGTGCCACGCAGTGTGTCTGCGTTAAAATACGCGGCTGAGTTTATAAAAAAACAACCCTTTGAGCGTATAGCAATAAATGTCTCTGATCTTAATGCACAGGCAGATGGGTTATCGCACTCGCAATACAAGCAATTAACTAACTTATTAGGCGCAAAGCAAACAGCAAAGCTCGTATCTTCTGAAGAAGTCGTTTATCAATGGCTTTCAATTAAGTTACCTGCTGAAGTTGAAATAATGAAAGAGGCCGCAATGCTTTCAGCAACGTGGCAAATAGAGGCTTATAAAACTATTATTCCGGGTAAAACCACCGATGCCGATGTAGCTAAATTTTTAAAAGCTAAAATAAAAGCACAAGGTGTAACCGATGCATGGGCTGCCGATCAAAATCCTAACGTAAATTCAGGTCCCGATCGCGGGCATTCGCATTCTACAAATAAAGTCATTATGCCTGGCGACGTAATTCAAATTGATTTTGGCGTAAAGCTCTACAATCGCTGGGTAAGTGACATTCAGCGTTTTGCTTATGTACTTAAAGAAGGGGAAACCTCTGCACCAGCCAACATTCAGCAATATTGGATTAATGCCCGAGATAGCGGTTTTGCCGCATTTAATGCAATGAAACCCGGCGTAAGGGGTATAGACGTAGATCAAGCTCAAACCGTATTAATGAATAAATATAACTCAGAGCCTGTGCCATGGAGTACCGGCCACCCAGTAGGGTATGTTGCACACGATACCGGGCCCAATTTAGGTGGCTCTCGCAGTGCCCAAGTAAGGCCTGCTGCTCATCGTAAACTTAAAGAAGGAATGGTGTTTGCTTTTGATGGCTTTTTTAGTTGGCCTTTAAACAACACCGAGTTTAAAACCATTTCTGTTGAAGAAATGGCTGTAATTACCAAAAACGGCGCTGAGTATTTAATTCCCCCTCAGCAAAATTTAATATTAGTGGGCAATAACTAGTTCATTATTTTAAATGCAGTGAGTTAAGCCTCTTTTTAAGGGGGTGACTCATTGCTTGCCACATACTTAAGTAATAATGAATAAATTTCATTTAGACATCTATACATCTAGAGGTTGATATTTTTTGCTTTCAGTTCATAATTAGCGCAAGTTTTTATGAGTAGGAGTTAAAAATATGCCAATTACCGTAAAGGATGAGCTTCCAGCCATTGCACGTTTGCGCCAAGAAAACGTATTCGTAATGCCAAAAAGCCGTGCAAAAACGCAAGAAATCCGCCCAATGCGTTTGGCTATATTAAACTTAATGCCTAATAAAGTAGAAACCGAAGTACAGTTTATTCGCTTACTTGCAAATTCTCCTTTGCAAGTAAATGTAGAGCTGCTGCGCCTAGACACTCACCGTAGCAGTAATAACTCAGAAGAACACCTAGATACCTTTTACCGCTATTTTTCAGAGGTAAAAAATAACAATTACGATGCGCTTATAGTTACAGGCGCACCACTAGCACATTTAGAGTATGAAGATGTTGCCTACTGGGAAGAGCTTAAAGTCATTATTGATTGGGCAGAGCAACATGTTACCTCTACGTTATTTTCGTGTTGGGCGGCTCATGCAGCGCTATTCCATAGCTACAATTTAAAGCGCGACTTAAAACCCAATAAGCTGTGTGGCGTATTTACTCACCAATGCCATTTTAAACACGGGGCATTAACTCGCGGTTTTGACGATACCTTTTTAGTACCACACTCACGTTATGGACACATTGATATAAAAAAAATAAATGCGTGTGACGATCTTGTTGTATTAGCAGGCTCTGAGCGAGTGGGTGCTTACTTATTAAAAAACAAATCGGGTAGCCAAGTATTTATAACAGGCCACCCAGAATACGATGCCGACACCCTAAAAGGGGAGTACGAGCGTGATTTACAAAAAAGCCCAGATGCGCCAAAACCTGAAAACTATTTTCCCGATGATGATGCAAGCAAGCAACCGTCAAAAACGTGGCAAAGCCATGCTTTTTTACTTTTTTCGAACTGGTTAAATTACTACGTGTATCAAACCACACCGTATGATATTAATTTAGTTAGCCAAGATGTGAGGACTAACAACTATGCCGAATAATACAGCCGCCAACAAACAAGCCGAACTAAGTGAAGCGCTTAAAGAGCGTATTTTAATTTTAGACGGCGCTATGGGTACTATGATCCAAACTCATAAACTTGAAGAAGAAGACTACCGAGGCGAGCGTTTTAAAGATTGGCACGTGCTAATAAAAGGCAATAACGATTTATTAAGCCTCACCAAACCCGAGTTAATTGCCGATATACACCGCGGCTTTTTAACTGCCGGTGCAGATATTATTGAAACTAATACCTTTAACTCAACCACCATTTCGATGGAAGATTACGACATGGCAAGCATAAGCCGTGAAGTAAACCTTGAGTCGGCCAAACTCGCGCGCGCAATATGTGACGAGTTCACCGCTATAAATCCAGAAAAACCACGCTATGTAGCGGGGGTTTTAGGGCCAACATCTAAAACCTGTTCTATCTCGCCAGATGTAAACGACCCAGGTTACCGAAACGTAACGTTTGATAAGCTGGTTACTGCGTATGTAGAGTCTACCCTTGCATTAATGGAAGGCGGCGCTGATTTAATACTTATTGAAACCATATTCGACACCCTAAATGCAAAAGCAGCCTCATTCGCAGTAGAAGAAGCGTTTGAGCAAGCCGGGCGCACATTACCCGTAATGATCTCGGGCACAATTACCGATGCCTCTGGGCGTACGCTTTCGGGGCAAACAACCGAAGCATTTTATAACTCTATTCGCCATATAAAACCTATTTCGATTGGCCTTAACTGCGCCCTAGGGCCAGATTTACTGCGCCAATACGTAGAAGAGCTTTCGCGGGTATGCGAAACATTTACCTCAGTACACCCAAATGCCGGTTTGCCTAACGAATTTGGTGAGTACGACCTAGAGGCCCCTGAAATGGCAGCCGAGATTATAGATTGGGGCAAATCGGGCTTTATTAATATTGTGGGTGGTTGCTGTGGTACAACGCCTGAACATATTCGTGCGTTTGCTAAAGGGCTTGAAGGGGTAAAACCTCGCCCATTGCCAGAGCTTGATGTTCGTATGCGTTTATCAGGCCTTGAAGCCTGTAACTTAAATTAAGGAGCCGCCAATGACCCAACAAATTGCAGTATTTACCAATGTCGGCGAGCGTACAAACGTAACAGGCTCTGCCATGTTTAAACGCTTAATCATGGAAGAAGATTACGAGACCGCCCTGAATGTTGCCCGCGAACAAGTAGAAAACGGCGCCCAAGTTATTGATATAAACATGGACGAAGCCATGCTGGACTCAAAAGCGGCCATGGTGAAGTTTTTAAATTTAATTGCCTCAGAACCCGATATTTCTAAAGTACCTATTATGGTCGACTCCTCTAAATGGGAAGTAATAGAAGCAGGCCTTAAATGTATTCAAGGCAAGGCTATTGTTAACTCAATATCGCTTAAAGAAGGGGAGGAGCCGTTTAAACACCAAGCTAAAATTATTAAACGTTTTGGTGCAGCTGCTGTTGTTATGGCGTTTGATACCGACGGCCAAGCCGACACCGCAGACCGTAAATACGAAATATGTGCACGCAGCTACAAAATATTAGTAGAAGAGATTGGCTTCCCGCCAGAAGACATTATTTTTGACCCTAATATATTTGCCGTGGCCACCGGTATAGAAGAGCACGACAATTACGCCGTAGAATTTATAGAAGGCACACGCCGCATTAAGCAAAACTTACCCCACTGTAAAGTGTCGGGTGGGGTGTCTAATGTCTCGTTTTCGTTTAGAGGTAATAACCCCGTGCGTGAAGCCATTCACTCGGTGTTTTTATACCACGCAATAAAAGCGGGTATGGATATGGGTATTGTAAACGCAGGGCAACTCGCGGTTTACGACGACATCCCCGAGGAACTTCGCAAAGCAGTAGAAGATGTAATCCTTAACACCGACCCCGGTGCAGGTGAGCGCCTTGTAGAAATAGCGCCTAAGTTTTCGGGTATGGCACAAGCCGAACGCGTAGAAGATTTAGAATGGCGCACATGGCCTGTTGAAAAACGCCTAGAGCACGCTCTTGTAAAAGGCATTACCACCTTTATAGATGAAGATACCGAAGAGTGCCGCGCTGCAGCCGATAAACCTATTCACGTAATTGAAGGGCCATTAATGGATGGCATGAACGTGGTAGGGGATTTATTTGGCGCAGGTAAAATGTTTTTACCGCAAGTTGTTAAATCGGCCCGCGTAATGAAACGCGCAGTGGCCTACCTAGACCCATACATAGAAGCTGAAAAAGAAGAAGGCGCCACTAATGGTAAAGTAGTTATGGCCACCGTAAAGGGCGATGTGCACGACATAGGTAAAAACATTGTAGGCGTAGTACTGCAATGTAATAACTACGAAGTAATCGACTTAGGCGTAATGGTACCTGCCGAAAAAATACTGCAAACCGCTATTGACGAAAAAGCCGACATAATCGGCCTTTCGGGTTTAATTACCCCATCGCTTGACGAAATGGTACACGTAGCCAAAGAAATGACTCGTAGAGGTTTTGAGCTGCCGCTCATGATTGGTGGGGCAACCACCTCAAAAGCGCATACCGCAGTTAAAATAGAGCCACAGTACGACAAAGGCGTCGTGTACGTAAATAACGCCAGCCGTGCGGTAGGCGTGGTATCGAGCTTGTTATCTAAAGAGCTAAAACCAGCCTTTTTAGAAAAAACTAAAGCCGAGTACGTAAAAGTGCGCGAGCAACAAGCGCGCAAAAAGCCACGTTCAAAACCGGTTACTATACAGCGTGCCCGCGATAACGCAGCACAACTCGATTGGGATAACTACACGCCACCCGTGCCTAAAAAGCTGGGCGTGACTGAGTTTAAAAATGTATCAATCGCCACGTTGCGTAAATATATAGATTGGACCCCATACTTTATGACGTGGTCAATCGCCGGTAAATACCCGCGCATAATGGACGACGAAGTCGTTGGCGAGCAAGCACGTAGTTTATTTAAAGACGCTAACGACATGCTCGACGACCTTGAAAAGTCAGGCAGTTTGCAACCATTGGGTGTAATTGGTTTATTCCCTGCAAACCGCGTGGGCGATGACATAGAAATTTACACCGACGAAACCCGCAAAGAGCTGTTAACTACCTCATGCCATTTACGCCAGCAAACTGAAAAAACCGACTTTGCTAACTATTGTTTAGCTGACTACATTGCGCCAAAAGGTACACCTGATTACTTTGGCGCGTTTGCAGTAACGGGCGGTTTAGAAGAAGACGACTTAGCCAATGCGTTCGACGCACAGCAAGACGACTACAATAAAATAATGATTAAAGCGGTTGCCGATAGGCTCGCAGAAGCCTTTGCTGAATACCTACACGAACAAGTGCGTAAAGAGTACTGGGGATATGCACCCGATGAAAACCTGGGTAACGATGAGCTAATTCGCGAAAACTACCAAGGCATTCGCCCAGCGCCGGGTTACCCTGCGTGCCCAGAGCACACCGAGAAAAAGAAAATTTGGCAGTTACTCGATACCCAAAAACGCATTGGCATGCAGCTCACCAGCTCATATGCAATGTGGCCAGGAGCTGCTGTTTCGGGCTGGTATTTCTCACACCCAGAGGCAAAATACTACGCCGTAGCCGCTGTGCAAAAGGATCAGGTAGAAGACTACGCCAAGCGAACTAATATGACACTCGCAGAGGCAGAAAGGTGGCTATCGCCTAATTTGGGGTATGAGCCGGAATCATAGCGAAGTGGTTGAATAGTGAAGCGGTTAGTTTTTAGCTGTCAGCTATCAGTAAAAGAAAAACGAGCCAAATTAGGCTCGTTTTTTATTACGTAGCACTATCTAATATCTTTTCAAATTTAGGTAATTACTTGTTTACAATAAGTTTATTAAGTGAAATTATTGGGTGAGGAAATGGAAACCATTTTGAAGGAACCTCAAATGGTATTTGATAAGCTGTTTATACTTTATTAATAAGGGATATTATGACTAAAGAAACTATTCAATTAAATAAAACTAAACATGAATTTAGTTTTTCGACTCTGGGTTTTTTCGTAAAGCTTTTTCTGGTCGGACTTTGCGTTTTGTCACTAATTCTTGCTTCTGGAATGGTATTTATTGTTCTCAAAAAAGGGAGTGTACATCCATTTGCGCTAGTTTTGGCAGTACTTGGCCTTTGTAGTTATGCTTTTTGGCATTTATGGGCTGTATCTAAGAGAAAAGTTAATCAAATAACTACTTTAGCCATACTCAATTTATTAATAGGTGGGAATATTGCAGGCTGCGTAATAATGTTTTTTATTCGCCAATCTGCAGTTAAAGAAAGAGCTTTAATAAACAAAGAAAAGCTTTAAATACTGGTTTTTTATCTCAACCTCAATTAACGTCATTTGGTTAATTGCCTGTTTAAGTTAAAATAATTTAAAGGAATAAAATGAAATTTATACTCTGCATTATGATATGGGTTGCAAGCTCATTATTGGCATACGCTCAGCCTATAGAAACAGTCACTGCACAAAATGAGCAAAGTGAAGAAATTATGCTATTAACTAAAAAGGTCAACGAGTTAGAAAATGAGTTATCGAGCTTGTCTTACGACACAGAAAAGTTAGAAGAGGAATTTAATCGTAGTGTATTGGCTGTATTATTTTTTGCTTTTTTCAGTGCTTGGTGGGCTAAATCTACAGGCCGAAGTGCTTTACTTTGGTTTGTTCTTGGTATTTTCTTTAATTTTATTACCGCTATTGTAATCGTTTGTAAAACCGAAAGAGGCATTAAAAAATAGCTATAGCTTACTCCCTCAGCTAATTAAGATACCTTGGGATAACTGCTTAGTTTTTTTTAGTAAACTAAAAAGGCAATTTTATGAAAACGATTGGCATGCTTGGTGGTATGAGTTGGGAGTCAACCACTAGTTATTACAAAGCGTTAAACTTGGGTGTAAAAAATGCGTTGGGCGGGCTACATAGTGCCAAAGTTTTTATGATGAGTGTTGATTTTGCCGAAATTGAAACGATGCAGCATCAAGGTGATTGGCAACAAACAGCTAAGTTACTTACCGAGGCGGCTAAATCGGTAGAGGCTGGTGGGGCTGATTTTTTACTTATTTGCACAAACACCATGCACAAAGTGGCTGACCATATCGCCAGCAATATTAGTATTCCTATTTTGCATATTGCCGATGCTACCGCAGATCAGTTAAAACACGATAAAATAACGCGAGTAGGGTTGCTGGGCACGCAATTTACAATGGAGCAAAACTTTTACAAAGGGCGGTTAACCGATAGGCATAACATTGAAGTGTTAATACCCGAGCCTAATGAGCGAGCGCGTGTTCACGACATAATTTACAATCAGTTATGCCAAGGTATTATTAATGATGAAGCCCGAGCTGAGTTTATAAATATTATTGAGCGTATGTTTGAAAAAGGTGCACAGGCTATTGTTTTAGGCTGTACTGAAATTGCCTTATTGGTAGAGCCGCAACATACAACGGTGCCCCTTTACGATACCACCCAAATTCATGCACAGGCCGCGGTTAAATTAGCACTAACTAAATAACTGACATTTAGTTTATACATAAAACCGCCATAGGGCGGTTTTTATGTTTAGCGACTTACCAAAGCTTATTAAAGCCACTTACCGATAAAAATTTCAATAAATCAATCCTAAGTGGTAGGCTAAAAAAGTAGCAAGTATTCAAACCGTTCTCGCGCAACAAGGCATTCCTTTAAAGCGCTTTGCCAAGGAGTTAAATATGATCACGCTAACCGTTAATGGTAATAAACATGAGTTTACAGGCGATCCGTCAACGCCGGTGCTTTGGTATCTTCGAGATGAATTAAATTTAACCGGGCCTAAATTTGGCTGTGGTATGGCGCAATGTGGTGCATGTACCATACATATTGATGGCGTAGCGCAGCGCTCGTGCATATTACCGGTATCGGCTGTGGCAGGGCGTGCTATTACCTCTATTGAAGGGCTAAGCGAGCAGGGCGACCACCCCGTACAAAAAGCCTGGGTTGAGCATAAAGTGCCGCAGTGTGGGTTTTGTCAGTGCGGGCAAATAATGCAAGCGGCAAGCTTATTAGCCGCTAACCCCAACCCCACTGATGATGAAATAGTGAGTAATATGTCGGGCAATATTTGCCGTTGTGGCACGTATCCGCGTATTCATAAAGCAATTAAGTCGGCGGCTAAAACCATTGCGGGCGTTGAATATTTTGACCCTAATGAACAAGGGGAACAAGTATGAAAAACGACAATACGTACTTTGACCTAAACCGTCGCCAATTTTTAAAAACCAGCGCAATAGGCGCATTAGTATTAGGCACTTATTTTGTAGGCAGTGCACCAAAAGCGTTTGCAGGCGTGTTAGAGCAGCCCTCTGAGCAAGCAAAACGTGCTAACTTATTTATAGCACTGCGCCCCGATGGCATGGTTGAAATAACCTGTCACCGCTCTGAAATGGGCCAACAAATTCGTACCGCTATTGCCCAAATTGTGGCAGACGAAATGGAAGCCTCGTGGGACAAAGTAGTGGTTATTCAAGGTAAGGGCGACCCTAAATATGGGGATCAAAATACCGATGGTTCGCGCAGTATTCGCTACAACATGCAGCGCCTGCGCGAAATGGGCGCAAGCGTACGCTACATGATGCAGCATGCAGCTGCTAAATATTGGAAAGTTGAGCCACACACCTGTACAGCTAATCAGCACGTGGTTACCCACAGCTCGGGTAAAACGCTGGCTTATAAAGATTTAATTGACTTAGCACTTGGCGTTACCCCGCCAGAGCCTGACAAGTTAACAATTAAAACACGTAAAGAATGGCGCTATATAAATACCGGTATGGCGCACATAGATTTAACCGATTTAGTAACCGGTAAAGCCACATTTGCTGCCGACGTACGCGAGCCAAAAGCGCTGGTGGCTATGATTGAGCGCCCGCCGGTAGTAGGTGGTGTGATTAAATCGTTTGATGCCAGCGCCGCTAAAGCAATTAATGGCGTAGTTGATATTATTGAAATGCCTGTACCAAAAGGCGCGCCGCAATTTCAGCCAAAAGGCGGCATTGCTATTGTTGCTAAAAATACCTGGGCTGCATGGCAGGCGCGTAAAGCACTAAAAATAGTGTGGGTTGATGGTAAAAACGGCGATTATAATTCAGAAAACTTTAAAAAGTCGTTATTACAAACAGTAAGTGAGCCGCAAGCGCATGTGCGCGAAAAAGGCGATACCATGGGCGTGTTGGCTAAATCGAGCAATAAGCTTGTAGCCGACTATTACGCGCCGCACTTAACTCAAGCACCCATGGAGCCACCTTGCGCCACGGCAATGTACAATAAAGACAGTGTAGATATTTGGGCTGCAACGCAAAACCCGCAAGCCGATATGAAAACTGTGGCTGCATTACTGGGTATGGACGAGAGTAAAATTAACGTGCATGTCACCATGTTAGGTGGCGGATTTGGGCGTAAATCAAAACCTGATTTTTCAGCAGAGGCCGCCTACATTTCAATGAAAACTGGAAAACCTATTCGCGTTCAGTGGACGCGAGAGGATGATATTCAGCACAGTTTTTATCATGCGGTATCGGCTCAACATATTGAAGCTTCACTCAATGAAAAAGGTAATATTGAGGCTTACTTACATCGCACGGCGTTTTCGCCAATTATGTCTACCTTTCAAGAGGGAGCATCTGCACCTGGTGGCTTTGAGCTAGACCTAGGTTTTACTGATAATCCAATTTTAGCACCCAATATGAAACTGGAACGAGGTGAAGCACCAGCAAAAGCCCGAATAGGCTGGATGCGCTCGGTCACAAATATTTTTCATGCGTTTGCCGTGCAGTCATTTATAAATGAGGCTGCCCACAAGGCGGGTAAAGACTCAAAAGATTATTTATTGGAAACCATTGGGCCAGCGCGTACTATCGATTTTGCAAACCAGAACGCAAACTATAATAACTACGGTGGCGATAAAGCGGTTTATCCACTTGAAACAAGCCGTTTGCGTCATGTTATTGAAAAAGCAGCGAGTATGGCAAATTGGGGGAGAACACTTCCAAAAGGGCGCGGCTTAGGTATTGCTGCGCACCGCAGCTTTTTAACCTATGTGGCTACTGTGGTTGAGGTAGAGGTATCGGACGCTGGTGATTTAAACGTGATTAAATCGTGGGTGGCTATTGATGCGGGTACGGTAGTAAACACCGATACCGTTAAAAACCAAACGCAAGGTGGTTCTATTTACGGTATTACCACTGCTATTAGCGACGGTATTACCTTTGATAAAGGTCGCGTACAGCAAAGTAATTTTCATGATTACCGCGTACCGCGTATGAGCGATTCACCTTTAGAGGTAGAAGTAGAAATAATACAAAGCGATGCCCCACCTGCAGGTGTAGGCGAGCCCGCAACACCTGTTTATGCACCCGCATTGTGTAACGCTATTTTTGCCGCTTGTGGTAAGCGCATTAGGCAACTGCCTATAGGTAACCAATTAAAAGTGTAAATAGCGTACTTTTTAGCCATTAAACAAAAAAAACCGCCAAATGGCGGTTTTTTTAGAAGTTAGCGATTAGTGAGTTTTTTCAAACTCATCAACTTCACGCTCTGCTTCTTCTTTAGATTTACCATACTGCTGCTGGATTTTACCCACTAGCTCTGTACGGCTACCTTCAATTTTGTCTAAATCGTCGTCAGTAAGATCGCCCCATTTTTGTTGCGCCTTACCTTTAAGTTCGTTCCAATTACCTTTCATACGATCGCTGTTCATAAGTTTATCCTTACTTTAGGTTAGTGAATTGACTGTCAGTTATAAAGTAGCAAGCCTTGTACCAAGAGATAATAATGAATTTATTGTTCTTATTATTAGTTGGTTATATTTTTATGTTAGGTGGTATTGTTTTTGGTGTTGAGTTTTTATTAAAAATTATACATAGCAGTATGTAATTATTTCTTAATTTTACTATTAAATATTTTATCTGATTTTATTTTTAAAAACATAATGTTAGGAGGGGTAGGTATAATTACCTATTTACTAATGGCTTATATAGGTCAATAGTTCTAATTGAAGTATCTATGCAGTATGTATAAAGTATATACAATTAACCTCTAGGATTATTAGTATGAAAAAAATGAATAAACATATATTCACCACTTTTAGTGCGCTTACCATATTAACCGCGTGTGGTGGTTCTGAGCAAAAAGAGCAGCCAATACTTGATGCTGTTAATTCATCGCTTGAGTCTGTTTCACCTAAGCTTGTTGTAACCCAAGGTGTGATCACGGGCTTTGGCAGTATTTATGTTGATGGTGTTAAGTACAATACAGACACAAGTAACATAATGAAAAATGGTTTAAGCACTCAATTAAGCGCGCTTAGTGTTGGTATGAAAATTAGTTTTTCAGCACAAGAAAATGATTCAGGCGAATGGATTGCCCAAGATGTTGAATACGATACCGAAATTGAAGGCACTATACAAAGTATTGACCGCAGCACAGGCCAACTACTGATAGCTAATACGGTTGTCTATTATAACGACCTAACTCACTTTATTGATACGTCAGAGGCGCTCATTAGTGTGGGTCAAAGGGTTGAAATAAGTGGTTACCCGCAAGCAGATGGTACTTTTTTAGCGTCGTACATTGAGGCCGATACGGATGTAAATAATGACGATCATGAATACACGGCAGGCATTGTGTCGAATTTAGATGAAGCCGCATTACAGTTTACTATTAACAATGTAGTGATTGACTACAGCTCAGCCGTACTTGATGGCTTATTGACAAACGATACCTACGTAAAAGTAGAGGGTAATTTACTTGGCGATGTTATGGTGGCAACAGAGGTTGATGCCAGAACAGTTGAAGAGTCATTAGATGTTGATGACGATAGCGTACTACGATACGAAATCGAGGGGTTAATTACGCAAATCAGCGCAACGTCTATGGGAGTTAATGGTCAAGTGTTTGACTTTGCTGATAATATTGACGTTGAAGGCACATTACTTAATGATTTAACCGTGGGTATGTTTGTTGAGGTTTACATTAATAACAATCAAGTCACTTCGGTTGAACTAAAACGCCCAGACTACTCGTCAGACGGAAAAGTAAAAGGCATTATTGAAGATATAGATTCTGTTAATAAAACGATTACTGTTAATGGTGTGGTATATGCAATTAACGAATTTAGCCGATTTGAAGACGATGACGAGCAATACTTTAATTTTGATTCTTTAAATATTAACGATTACGTTGAGATAGCTTATTTGAACACGTCGCCGCTTTTAAGTGTTTTAAAAATAGAAAAAGAAGATCAAGACGAATATAACCAAGAATGGGAAATGAAAGGGCAGGTAACTGCTATTTTAAGCAATTCAATCACAGTTAACGGCGCTGAAATACAGCTAGATGCCAATGCAAAATACATTATTAATGATGTATTGGTTTCGTTAGAAACATTTTTAGCACAGCTTGTTGTGGGTGATCGTGTTGAAATTGAAGGTCAATACGATGCAAATAATGTGTTTGTACTTGGTAAAGTTGAACTTGAGAATGATGACGGTGATGACGGTGATGACGGTGATGACGGTGATGACGGTGATGACGGTGATGACGGTGATGACGGTGATGACGGCGACAATGGCGACCATATCGGTGGCTATGTTGAATTTGAAGGAACAGTCACTGAGCTTTTAACTGCAAACAGCTTTATGATTAATGGCTATGAAGTACGACTCTCTGCAAATGCAGAATTAGAGCTTAATGACCGAGATGTAAATTTAACAACCTTTATGGCGGCATTAACTGTTGGCAGTATTATCGAAATTGAAGGTCAATGGGTCGGTAATCAATACATACTTGCCTCTGAGGCTGAGCTAGAGTAATTAGATGTACTATAATAACTAAGCCACATTATTGTGGCTTTTTTAATGGCTGGGTGAAAATGCATAAAGACAAACTGATTTCTTTTACATTAATTTTAATCGTTATTTTTAAATTGATTGATTTATCAATAGATATTTTAAGCAATGTGGAACCTGTGCATATTTGGCAAGAGATCATGTTAATTGTGTTATCGCTAGCCTTGTTCGTTTATTTGATGATTGATATTCACAGGCGTACTACCAATGAAAAGTTAAATTTGGCACAGTTAACGGTTTCGAAAGAAAATATTAGGCTGCTTAATCAGCAATTAGAAAATTCAAAAGTCGTATTTTTTAATGAAATTAAAATGCAGTTCCAAAAGTGGGGATTAACGGCGACTGAAAAAGAAATTGCACTATTGTTGATAAAAGGATTATCAACATCAGAAATTGCTAGCATTAGAAAAAAGTCAGAAAAAACTATAAGTAATCAATCATCTGCTATTTATAAAAAAGCAGACGTATCTGGGAGACATGAGCTGGCAGCCCTCTTTTTTGAGATGTTACTTTAAGAGATTTTAAAATTAGTAAGCTAAAATTTTCATTCATTGAGAGAGTCGATGAAAGTTAGTTACTATTTAATTTGATAGTGCTTTACGCCTATAGTCATCAAATACTAATAATATGAATCGCCGTCGCACGATTATTTTTTGCTACAATGCCTGCAAAGCAATTTTGGGTAAATAGCAGTGCTGCCGGTTCAAAACATATATCAACAACTCGTAACTACATTACAAAGCAATCCTATAACGTTATTACAAGCACCGCCTGGTGCAGGTAAATCAACATGGTTGCCGCTACAGCTTATGCGCGACAGCCATTTTAAACGTATTGTAATGCTGGAGCCGCGCCGCTTAGCAGCACGTAATATTGCCAATTACTTAGCACAGTGCCAAAACGAAAAAGTGGGCCAGAGTGTTGGTTTGCGAGTACGCGGCGAGAGTAAAGTAAGCAGTAATACGCGCCTTGAAATAGTCACCGAGGGCATGCTTACCCGCATGCTACAAAACGACCCTGAATTAAGCGACATTGATTTACTGATATTTGATGAGTTTCATGAACGCTCAATTGCAGCCGATACCTCCCTGGCCTTTGCTTTAGAGACCCAAAGTGCACTGCGTGACGATTTAACCATACTACTTATGTCGGCCACCCTTGATACCGAGCGCTATAAACAATTTTTTGATTGCCCAGTTATACAATCAAGCGGGCGAAGCTACCCCATAGACGAAGTATATATACCCATAAAAGATGAAAGTCGATGGTTAGATGCTATTCCCTCTTTAATAAAACAAGCACTAAAAGAGCAAAGCGGCAGTGCGCTGGTGTTTTTGCCTGGGCAATTTGAAATATTACGCGTACAACAGGCCCTTAATGATTTGCCAAGTAATTGCCTAGTTGTCACGTTATTTGGCGAGCAAGATAAAGACAATCAGCAAGCGGCGATTGCTCCTGCGCCTGAGGGTATGCGCAAAATAGTGCTTACCACCAATGTAGCCGAAACCAGCTTAACCATTGAAGGCATTCGCATTGTTATTGATAGCGGTAAACGCCGCGCAGCGAGCTATAACTTAAGAACAGGTGTAACAGAGCTTACAACACAAAGTATATCGCGCTCCTCTGCCGTGCAGCGTGCAGGGCGTGCAGGGCGAATAGAACCCGGTGTTGTTTACAGGCTTGGCTCAAAGCAAACCTTTGAGCGACGTAATAGTCACGATAGCCCCGAAATACTCACCTCAGACATAAGCCAACTTATGCTTGAAGCAAAACAGTGGGGCGCAAATATTAGCGAACTCACCTTGCTTGATACGCCAACAGCGCAGCAATGCACACAAGCAATGAGCTTACTAACTATGCTTGAAGCCATCGACGGCAAAGGCAAGCTAACCAAGTTGGGCAGCAACATGCTGGGTTTTGGGGCGGATATTCGCTTAGCGCATATGCTTTTAAAAGCGCAGGCGCTTGAGATAGAACTCCCTGGTATTTACCGTTTAGCACTTTATTTAGTGGCGCTGCTTGAGAGCCGAATAAACACCGCCAACGAGCTAAGCTTGGCGCTACATAGCCAACAGCAAAGGCCACACCCAGTATTTAAACAGCAGTTAAAATACTGGCAAAGCCGTTTAAAAGTAACCGACAGTAACAGTGAGCTAAACACCGAGTATTTAGGTTTGCTGGTGGCATTAGCTTACCCCGATCGCATTGCAAAAAAACGCGGTAATGGCTACTTACTTGCCAATGGTGCGGGCGCTGATTTAAACACCGATTACTGGCATAACGATGACTACCTTGCTATTGCAAGCATGGGCGGCCATAAAGGCACGCGTATTTTTGCAGCCACCGCACTTAGCCCATTTGAGCTAAAAGATTACTTACCGCATTTGTTTACTACGCTTGCCCGCTGTGAGTTTGATGAAAAAACCGCGCGCTTTATCCATCAAGACGAAGTAAAGCTCGGCGCCATTACGCTTACAAGCCAACCAAGTAAGCAAAAGCTTGATAAAACCGAGCGCGCCAAAGCGTGGCTTAATTTATTTACTAAACACGGCTTTGCATTATTTAATGAACAACCCGATGCGCAGCAATTATTAATACGCATGAGTTTAGCTAGTCAGTTTATGCCAGATACGTTCCCGGCAATAAGCGAGCAGCAACTTATCGAAACAGCTGATGATTGGTTAGGCGTATATTTACAGGATATAAAAACGCTGGAGCAGCTTAAAAAGTTTAACTACTTTGAAGCACTGCAAAATTGTTTTGACTGGACACAGCAAACAGCCCTAAAAACGCTGTTACCGCTTAGGTTAACGGTACCGAGTGGCTCAAATATAAAAATTAATTACCAGCTAGATGGCCCCGCAAAACTTAGCGTGCGCATGCAAGAAGTGTATGGCTTAACAAGTACGCCAATGCTTGCAAATGGCAAGCTGCCACTGCTTATGGAATTACTCTCACCAGGTAAGCGTTCTTTACAACTTACGCAAGATCTTGCGCACTTTTGGGCTAGTAGTTATCGCGATGTACAAAAAGAAATGAAAGGACGTTACCCCAAGCATTTTTGGCCCGACGATCCAGCCAACAGCGTGGCAACCAATAGAGTAAAAAGCAAAATGTAGGTTTATTAACTTAAAAGTATTTGTTTTATTTTTGAGCATATGAATATAGTGTACCTATAAATAAATCAATACTTTTAACTACAAGGAAGAAGTGATGAAGCGACTATTTACATTTGGTTTGCTATTAGTGAGTACCTTTTTGGTTGATGCTGAAGAGGCACTGGACTTAAACAAATTTGCACAGCATTACTACAGCGCCATGACCGCAACGCAAGCGCCTAACGCAAGTGAAAAAGAGCTTGAAGCCTACCTTAGCTTATTAACGGACGATGTTGGCAGTCAGCACATACCGTATCAAGTAGATGACTCTCGCACTGCCGAAGGCAAAAAACTAATGCGCAAAGGCATGAGCTTTTACTTAGGCGCGCATACCCACTATGAAAGTGAGCTACTCAATACTTTTATATTTAACGATAGCGGTTTTGCGATTCGTTATAAAAACCACGCTAAAGGCATTCACCCACAAAGTAAGCAGCCAATTGAGTACACATCAGTAATGATGGAAGTAATAGAAGTTGAAAACGGTAAAGTGGCGATGATCCGTAAATATCATGAATAAAACCATGCATTTACTTTTTATTAATTAGCGCCTTTGAAAGTAGGGGTATTGATAAAAATATACTACGCTTTAATTATAAACTAGTACGTTATAGCTTTAGGTGTAGTAGATGCATGATTTAAAAATCAATATTCTTATTATTGATGACGACGAACTGCTGTTACGTGCGTTAATACGCACGCTTAACCGTTTATGCCCCAGTGCTTATGTGCACACAGTTCAAGTTGCTACTCAATTTGAACAGCAAATAAATAACAACGCCTTACCTGATATTATTTTTTGTGATTCGATGATGCAACTTCCCACGGGGAAAAACGTTTTAGAACAAGCTAAAGAGCTCTGCCCATCTGCGCTTAGGTGTTTATTAACAGGTGATATGAGTGGGAATTACCAGCTACAATTAAATAATGTAATCCATTTTCACCTAGTTAAGCCTTTTGCTCAGTCACATTTAGAGAGCGTAATAAATAGTGCTGTTGTTTTAAAAACACTTCCTATTAGCGGTGAGCATCGCATTATTTTAGGGCAACTCTCTGAGCTTCCGTTTTTAGGTGAGGTAACGCAAAACCTACTCAATGAGCTCAATAAAAGCGAGCCTAATATTTCTATTTTAGAAAAAGATGTTAGGCACGATCCTTTACTGGCTGGTAAAGTTTTACAAATTGCTAACTCGGCTTTTATGGGGTTTGATAGTAGCACCTCAAGTGTAAAAGAAGCGATTGTAAGGATTGGCTTAATAAACCTCAGAGCAATCGTGGTTTTTTCAGAGTTATCTCATCAGTTACTTAGTAAAAATAAACAAAAAGCAATTAATCACTTAATAGACAAAGGCTATAAAAAAGCAGAGTTATCGCAATCGTTAGCAAAATATATAAAGCAAGATCGCCAAACTCAATTACTCGCATGTGCTGTAGGGTTATTAAGTGTTATAGGTGAGTTAATTATAACGAGTGATCCTCATGGCGACTTAGATAACGAAGTTGTACCTAAGTTTGTGTTAAGTGCTTATTTACTGGCGCTTTGGGGGTTTGACCAAAAAATAGTCGATGCGCAATTGATTGATGAATTACCCTCACAAAAAAGCATATCATTAACCGTGATTCACATGATTGTTGAACATGTGTTTTGCAATAATGCGTTTAACTTTAATCTTGAAGAGTTTGATTTTATAGATGACTTAGCGCTATTTCCCGACATAGAGCAATGGTGGTTAAGTAATAAATAAGGATAAAACATGAAAGGCATAATTTTTAGAGGCTTAGAGGCACTGGTTATTGAAAAGTGCGGTATGGCGGCATGGGATGAGTTACTTGAAAAAAACGCCCCTGATGGCCGTGTGTATATTTCTGCACAAAGTTACCCAGATGAAGAGATAATTGGTTTAGCCCAGGATGAAGCGACAGCCCTATCGATGACTATGCCCGAAGTATTAAAAGCATTTGGTGAGTATTTGTTTGGCCACTTAAACAGAAGCCACCCAACGGTTGCGAAAGGCTTTAATAGTTTTGCAGAGTTAATAATGGGGATTGATAAGGTCATTCATGTTGAAGTCGCTAAGCTATACCATGAACCAAACCTACCAGAAATAGAGTCTAAACTGATTGAAGATGGATTTATTTTAATGCATTACCGTTCTAAAAGGCAGTTATGTATGTGCGCAGAAGGGCTTATTTATGGTGCGGCTTCGCACTACGGTATTGATGTTTCTTTAAACCATGTTGAATGTATGCACGACGGCTTTGACAAGTGCGTTATTGAAGTGAAGTATGAGGCTTTAAATGGCTGAAGACGACTATAACTACAAAAAAGCGTATTTGCGTGAAAAAGCGGCAAGAGATCAGTTAGAAGTTTTACTTGAAGATAAAACACGTAAGTTATTTTGCGCTAATCAAGAGTTAAAAGAAAAGCTGAGCATGCTAAAAAGCCAGCAGGTAACCATAATGCAAACCGATAAAATGGCAACACTCGGTACGTTATCGGCAGGCGTAGCACATGAAATAAATAACCCGCTTGCTTATGTAATGAGTAATGTAGAAAGCATTAAGTACTTTAAACCAACACTTCATTCATTAATGCAGATATCTAAGCAGTTCATAGATAAGTCTATCTCGGCTTCAGAGCTTGAAGCACAATTGGTTAAGCTCGACCAAGAAACGAATATAGATTTTATTTTAGAAGATTTAGATGAACTGCTCGGCGACACTCATGAGGGACTTCAACGTATCGCTGCCATAGTAAATAATTTGCTTAACTTTGCCAGACCGAAAAATAACTTATTGGCTATGGCTGATATTACTGAGTCATTAAATGGTGCCATTAAGTTACTCGCCAATCAGCTAAAAAGTTGTCAGGTGGAATGTGATTATGAAGAGCTGCCATTGAGTTATTGTAATTTATCGGCAATTAACCAAGTGTTTGTAAATATACTGCTAAATGCAAAATATGCGTGTGATTTAGTTGATGGCAAGCAAGGTAAAATAGTCATCAAGTTATTTTCAGACGAAAAAAATATTTATATTGAAATTGCTGATAATGGCTGTGGAATGGACGAGCAAACTAAAAGCCATATTTTTGAACCATTCTATACAACAAAACCAGTAGGGAAGGGAACGGGGATGGGAATGGCCATCGTTTATAACGTGCTAAAAGAGCATAATGGTTCAATTGAGGTAGAAAGTGAGCTTGGCGAAGGTACGCTAATGCGCTGTACTATGCCAATAACATTAATGCCGGAATCATCATTAAACTAGTTATATTGGCGCAGAATAAACCCAAGCACACTTAAAAAACTATAGATAAGCGCTATTTATAAAATTAATTAAGCTACTTCAGACCCTGGGGACTAATAATGACATTAAGATTTTTTGTAATAATAGGTACCTTAATCTTAATGTGCTTTGTGACTAGCTTATTGGTCAGCTATCGATATTTTTTTACGCTACCAGCAATAAATGAAAACATTAAAGACTACCAAAATAGAGAGCTATTAAGCCTAGAAATTGCTTTAAACAGAGAGTTTGTTTTCTTAAAAACCCTAAATTACGATTATTCGGTGTGGGATGACTCTTACGATTACATGACGAGCTTTGATAAAGACTATATTGAGTCAAATTATGTGGACGATACCTTTAAATCACTCAAAATAGATGGTGTATTTATTTACGACATGAACTTTAAACAAGTTTATGGGCATACTTTTGATTACATTCAGGAGCAATCCTTTGAGCTGCCAGAATTTGATCTAAATACTCATTTACCTAACCGTACTATCCTACCTTATAAAAAAAATACGTCAGAACGCTTTGGTTTTTTAAGTACAGAGCATGGTCCTGTTATGTTTGCATCGCACGTAATTCAACGAACAAATAAAACAGGAGAGCCTGTTGGTAGTATTGTTTTTATTAAAAAAGTAAGGGAGTCACAATTTGCTAAAATGGCAGAAATGGCACAAGTAAAGCTAAGCTACACTTTAATAAACAAAGACAGCGCACCACAAAAAGCAGTTGCTCTTAGTGATGGAATTCAAAATGAGGAAATAGCCACAGAGCGCCAAAGGACATTATTAGATATAAATGGTAACCCAATTTTGCTTATGGATATTAAGCATCATCACCAGCGTATCCCCGTTTTATTTGACCAATACTTAATAATTATTTTGTTAATGTTTTTTATTGTCTCACTAATTGGCTTTTACATAGTTAATCGCTTTTTTATTACACCATTAATTAATGGTGCATCGGCAATCAATTTAATGTTACTTAAAAATGACCTTCAACCGCTTCATTTTAAAAATCAGTTTTTAGAAATGCGTGTACTTATAAATGGTTTTAATTCCTTAATAAAAGAGGTCAAAAAACAAAACGAACAACTTGAAAAAATAAGTAAAATAGACGAGTTAACGCAAATTTATAACCGACGTGCCTTTGAAGAAATTTACACATTACAGTGGCATGATGCCCACAATCAAAAAACAACGTTGGGATTAATGCTAATTGATGTTGATTACTTTAAGTTGTACAACGACTGTTATGGTCATCAAGAAGGAGATAGTGCCTTACAAGCACTATGTCGTGTTTTAAAAGAAACCGCCAAATCAAATAATGGTATAGCAGCACGCTATGGAGGTGAGGAATTTATAATGCTGTTTAACCAGCTTTCGTTTGAGCAATTTGAACTAATATCTCAACAATTACGAAAAAATGTAAATGCGCTTAAATTACCTCACAAAGGCTCTAAAGTAAGTGATGCTTTAACTATAAGTGTAGGCTGTGCTTTTGCAACGGCAAAGGCTATGGATAATGAAAGCATCACAGCCAAATCATTAATTAAAGATGCAGACGTTATGCTGTACGAGGCAAAAAACACCGGAAGAGATAGAGCCTTAATTAAATCAATATAATTAAACCACCATCGCGAATTGTTACTATTAATGCTAAAAGTTTAATACATATTACGCTGCGCTAAACTTCTTTTCCTCCATGTTGCTCGGCTAAATCATCAAGTTCGGCAATGGTATAATCGAAGCCTGTTTCGTCGTAATCATAGCTTACTTTTACGCTATCACCTCCATTAAAAAGACGTGTTTTAACATCGTTCACTGGCCAGTTTTTTAACTCATGTAAAAAACGGTTGGCCACTTGCGATGATTCAAAACGATAACTAATTTCTGTTTTCATGTGTGAGTCTCTGGCTGTTTAACCCCCGTAGTTTGTGCAATTTTGAACGTTAGTCAAGTTTCGATTACAAAAAATAAAAGGAAAAAATGTAAATTTTGTGTTTCAATTAATGCATTAAACTAAGTAGGCAATTGCTTACTTAAACCAAAATATCATGGCGATTTAACATGCATTATAAATTAGTTTTGATAGTAAGCTCAGTCTTTTTTCTTAGTGCCTGCGGTGGTTCTGGCTCAGATGATACTCCAACCGTTAATGGTAACAAACTTCCTTCTTTAACCCTGTTGGGCTTACCCAGTGATATCATAAAAAGCCAAACTATTGAGCTAAAAGCAACAGCCAGCGATGCTGACGGCAGCATCGCAAGTGTAATTTGGCAACAAACTTCGGGGCCTACTGTGTTAAGTGAGCCAGTAAACGCAAGCTCAGTTAGCGTTAAATTGGCTGATGCATTAACTTACACGCCTTCAGAGTATGCGTTTAATGTTACCGCGACCGATAACGAAGGGGCCACTACCGTTAAAACGGTCAATTTTTTTGCCCGCAATAGCATGGATGCATTTTCTGCAGCTCGGTTGTTGCATCAAGGAAGCATGGGGCCAACGCTTGTAGAAATACAAAACGCGCAAGGTCAAAGTGAGCTGCAATGGCTTGATGCCCAACTGGCATTGCCCATTAAGTATCATCGTGACTATATGGTGTTTACTAATGACGATGAAGATTTTAGGTATATAAGCCGAATAGACGCGTGGTGGAAAGCCGTAATGCAAAGCGACGATCAACTACGCCAGCGCGTGGCCTTTGCGCTGAGTGAAATACTTGTAGTGTCTGATCTCAATAACGATTTACGCTCTCAGCCAGAAGGCATGGTGACATATTACGATTTACTGCTAACGCATGCATTTGGTAATTTTCGTGATTTACTTGAGGCGGTAACTTTATCGCCAATCATGGGCACTTATCTTAGCCATTTGGGTAACGAAAAGGCCGATGATGCACTTAATATTCGCCCCGATGAAAACTATGCCCGTGAGGTTATGCAGTTATTTACTATCGGGCTTGATGAGCTAAACCAAGACGGTACCGCTAAATTAGACGCTAACGGTAATACTATTGCAACGTATGGCCAAGCAGAAATAGAAGGGTTTGCTCGTGTATTTACAGGGTGGACATTTGCAGGCAGTGAAACATTTAAGCGCAAAAGTCGCGACTATGTTGCGCCTATGCAAGCATTTGAAGAGTACCATTCACAAAAGCAAAAAACGTTATTAAACGGCGACATTATTCCCCAAGGGTATGGTGCGCAAGAGTCGTTACAACTAGCGCTTGATAATTTATTTAACCATCAAAATGTAGCGCCTTTTATCAGTAAGCAGTTAATACAACGACTAATTACATCAAACCCTACACCGCAATATGTAGAGCGAATTGCCAGTGTGTTTAATGATAATGGCGAAGGCGTTCGAGGTGATCTAGCAGCAGTAGTAAAAGCTATATATTTAGATGATGAAGCTCGTCATTATGGCAGTGTATTAAGCTACCAAGGTAAAATAAAAGAACCGCTTCTTAAAACAGTCCAATTTTGGCGAAACCTAAACGCAAGGTCACCCGAAGGTTATTACAAAACATGGAATTTAGTTGACCGATATGGGCAAGGACCTATGCAGTCGAGTTCGGTGTTTAACTTTTTTAGACCTGACTACCAGCCTGCTCAGTTGCGAACAAATTCATTAGTGGCTCCTGAGCTACAAATAGCCGGTGATGCAACGATTATAGGCACCATGAACGAGCACTTTGCCGATTTGGTGTGGAGTACTGCAGAGGCGCACACCGATTTAAATCCAAGCGGTATTTATGTTTACATCATTAACGATATGAATACCTTGCAAAACAATGGGGTTAACTACTTACTCGATCAATACAACGTACTGTATTTTGCAGGCTCTATGAGTAGTGACACACGCCAAGCATTATTAGATTTAGATGCCTATTTTGATGACGATCAATATCGCGAACGGGTATCGTATTTACTTTATATGATTGCTATTTCACCTGAATTTAATTTGCAGTACTAGGAGAGACATAATGAGCATTAATAGAAGACAATTTTTGTCGTTATGTTTAAAAGGCGGTGTATCGGCAGCCGCACTGACTAGTTTGCAACTACAAGCGCTTACAGGCTCTGTTAATGCAGTTGAACTAGGCGACTACAAAGCACTAGTATGCATTTTTTTATACGGCGGTAACGATTCACTCAACATGTTGGTACCCCTTGAAGGTGAGCAGCGTAGTTTGTACGAACAAAGCCGACAAAATTTAGCTGTTGCATCGCCAATTACTTTAAATACTGCAACCCAGTTTGCAGGTGGTGTAGGGTTGCATCCATCATTGTCGCCTATTCAACGTGTTTTTAATGAATCTAATTTAGCGTTTGTTGGTGGGGTGGGTACCTTGCTTGCGCCAACAAGTTATAACGATTACAAAAATAATGCAGTGGCGTTACCTAAGCACTTATTTTCTCATAATGATCAGCAAGCATCTTGGATGTATGGCCGTGAAAAACAGTCGCTGAACAGTGGTTGGGGAGCACGTTTGTTAGAGCGCTTAAATCAGCAGGATCAGTTTGCTGCCAATGTGTCGTTAGATGGAACTAATCTGTGGCAAACAGGCAGCCAAACAAAAGCGTTTGCACTAAATAAAAGTGGGATTAGTCGTATAAATGCATTTGGCGGTTATCAACCACGCACAGACCACGTAACTAACATTATGAATCGTATAATGGGCAATACTCATCATCCGCTTAGTGATGCTTATGCAAAAAGCTTTAATTCGGCTATTAACAATACTCAAACTATGAACAATGCGTTAGAGACTGCCCCAGAGCTGATAACACCATTCAGCGATTCTAGTGTTTCTCAGCAATTGGCCGCAGTGGCAAAAGCAATTAGTGTGCAGTCTACTTTAGCAACACAGCGCCAAGTGTTTTTTGTTTCAATGGGCGGGTTTGACACCCACGACAACCAATTAGAAACTCACCCGCTTTTGTTAAATTCATTAGCGCAAAGCTTGAGCGAATTTAATAGCGCAATGCAAGAGCTAAATATGGCAGAAAAAGTAACGACCTTTACGATGTCGGACTTTGGTAGAACGCTGACCTCAAATGGTGATGGCACCGATCATGGTTGGGCTGGCAATCAACTAGTAATGGGAGGAGCGGTTAAAGGAGGCGATATCTATGGTGAATTTTTAACGCAGCATTTAGACGGCCCGCAAGACGTTGGCAGTGGCAGGCTCATCCCAAGCGTGGCAAATGAGCAATACTTTGCCTCATTGGCGCAATGGTTTGGCGTTTCATCATCTGAATTGAGCGACATATTTCCTAATCTGACTAACTTTGATCGCACAACATTGGACTTTTTTATGTAATTAGTTGCTAATGGTAAACCATAATCAAGCACGCGCAGTATAAGTGCTGTTTACAAAATAACAATTACACACAAAATGGAGCACAAGAATGAAGATTTTAGTCAGCTTGGTGAGTTTAATCGCCTTTTTACTGGTTGTATTACCAGGCCCTTTATACAAGTTTGGCGTGGTTGATTTAGGCCTTGCTTTTACAGGCTTTAGATACGGCGTGTATGTGGGTGGTGCAGCACTTGTTTTACTGCTAGTACAGTTAATATTTATGCGTAAAACCGCTTCATTTGGTAGTGCTATCGTTGCTGTAGTATTTTCTGTGGTTGCTATTGCTATGCCGCTTAACATGATGAATAAAGCCAAAAATGTGCCGCCAATTCATGATATTTCAACCGACTTGGTTAACCCGCCTAAATTTGTTGCTATTGCACCACTTCGCGCTGACGCACCAAATCCAGTTGAATACGCAGGGGAAGAAACCGCGGTACAACAACGTAAAGCTTACCCAGAACTAACAACCCTTAACTTTGCACAGTCGCAAAGTGATTTAATTGCAGCAACCGAGCAAGCAATTAAAAATTTAGGCTGGGAATTGGTAAGCGCTAATAAACCACTTGGTTTAATAGAAGCAACAGACACCACAACGTGGTTTGGCTTTAAAGACGATGTTGTTGTTCGTATTGTTGATGAAGGTACTGAGCGTTTTGTTGATATAAGAAGTAAATCACGTGTTGGTCGCAGCGATTTAGGTAAAAATGCCGAGCGTATTAATACTTTAATTGACGAAATTAACGCAGAGCTTACTAAGTAACACTGCCTTAAATAGTAGTATGTGATTGAGCCCAAATAATATTTGGGCTTTTTTGTGGCTGCTTTTCAGTTTGTATTCACTCCTCAAAGTACATACTCAATGCGTTTTAAATTTTTAAACAACTATGGAGTTATGATGAAAACAGTAGGATATGCAGCAAAAAGCCAAGGGTCTGAGCTTACAGAGTTTGAGTTTGAACGCCGCGATTTACGAAATAACGATGTAGAAATTGAAATTTTATACTGCGGTGTTTGCCATTCAGATTTACACGCCGTTAGAAACGATTGGGGCGGTGTAAAATACCCACTCGTGCCAGGCCATGAAATTGTTGGCAAAGTTAAGTCGGTTGGTAGCGATGTTAAAAAATACAAACAAGGTGATACCGTTGGCGTAGGCTGTATGGTTGATTCGTGTAAAAGCTGCGATCAGTGCGACAATAATGAAGAGCAATTTTGCCGTGAGGGCATGGTTGGCACTTATGCCGGTAAAGACAGAGAAACCGGAGAAATGACCCAAGGCGGGTATTCTAAGCATGTTGTAGTTCGTGAAGAGTTTGTACTTTCAATACCACAGAATTTAGATCTCTCACGCGTAGCACCGTTGTTATGTGCAGGTATTACTACGTATTCTCCACTACATAAATGGGGCGTTAAAAAAGGCAGCCGTGTTGCAGTTGTAGGCCTGGGTGGCTTAGGTCATATGGCGGTAAAAAATGCCGTAGCAATGGGTGCTGAGGTAACTGTTGTTGGCCGAAGCGAATCTAAAAAAGAAGATGCTGTTAAACTTGGTGCCCAGCATTACTTAGTTTCAACAAATGATGACGAAATGAAAGAATCGCAGTCAGCATTTGATGTGATCATTGATACAGTGCCAGTTAAACACGACCTATCAATTTATACACCGCTATTAGATATAGATGGAGCATTAATTATTGTTGGTCAAGTGGGGCCTGTTGAAGAGTTAAATACAGTGCCATTATTAATGGGACGACGTCAGGTTGCAGGTTCACTTATAGGTGGTATAGCAGAAACGCAGCAAATGCTCGATTTTTGTGGTGAAAACAATGTATTACCTGAGTGTGAAATGATTAACATTGACGAAATTAACACTGCATACGAACGGATGGAAAATTCAGATGTACGTTATCGTTTTGTCATTGATATGGCGTCGTTAGATTCGTAAAAATTATTGATATGAAAGTAAAAGAGCGGCTTATCAGTCGCTCTTTTTGTGTTGTGATTAATTAACTGTGTTTAAATCGGGAGACTTATTAAGTTGTAAATAACTCAGCAACCACATTCCTAAGCCACCTAAAAATAATGCCGCAGCGACATAGCCAGTTTGATTTGGCGCAGCCCCTTTGGCAATCGCGATTCCACCTACCCACGGGCCAATTGCGTTTGCTGTATTAAATGCACATTGAACTAATGCGCCTATCATCGCGTGACCTTCAGGTGCTACATCCATTAGTAGGCTTTGAATTAATGTCGCTAAACCGACACTACAACCGATGAAAAAAATAACCGCATAAAGCACCCAAATATTATAACTTGCCGTAACATAAGCAAATGCAAAAATAATGGTGCATACAAGCGCAAAGCCAGTCGTTTTTATTGCCGACTTGTCTGCAGCTTTTCCTAAAACGTAATTACCCAGTGTACAGCCAATGCCAAACATTACCATTGCCACCGAGATAGTATAAGGCGCTGTATTTGTTACATCTAAAATGGTGTCAGCAATGTAGGTATAAATACAAAAAACACCACCAAAGCCAATAATAACAATGCCTAAAATTGACCATGCGAGCTTGTTTTTGAGCACACCAAACTCGTTTAATAAGTTAGAGGGTTTAGCGTTGTCTATGTTGGGCACGACTTTATAAACTAAAATAAATGCAACAAAAGCAATCGCTGCGGCACCAGCTAAACAGTAACGCCAACTTAAATTTTGGCCTACCAATGTTACAACGGGCACACCAACAATAGTTGCAATGGTTAATCCCATAAATACTTTTGACATAAAGCTGGCTCGTTTACCTTGCGGCGCAATATCAGATGCAAGCAAAATGGCAGCACCAAAATAAGCGCCATGAGGCAATCCACTCAAAAACCTAAATATGATTAACTGCTCTAACGACGTAGCCAATGCACTAAGCCCATTAGATACACACATTAAACTTAAAAAAATCAGCAGTGCTTTTCGTTTTCGCATATTAGCCGTTGTTAGCATTAACACTGGCGCGCCAACCACTACGCCCATAGCATAAGCGCTTATAGCATAACCACTTTGAGAAGGTGTAGTACCAAATGTTTCGCTTATAAGGGGCAACATTGGCATCATCGAAAATTCAGATAAACCTAAAATAAAGGTGCCTAACGCCAGCACAATTAAAATAGCCGTTTTATTTAGCTGATTGGGTATAGATGTAACATCAGGTTTCATAAACCCCCTTTGAATTAGATGTTTAAATATAAAAAAGTAACGCCAGAGCAAAAAAGCACTATGGGTTATAAATGCAAAAATTTTTGAAATGAATATAGAAAAACTTGAGGCATTTAGTTTAAGTTAAGCGGTAGGCTAAGTCATTAGATAGAGTTAAATAAATACGATTTATATTATTTAATTAGCACCTGCATACTTAACAAACGCTACAGCTGTGATGAGGGCGATGAATGAAAAACCGCTTAAAAGTACTCAGAGCTGAGCAAAATCTAACACAGGCTAAACTAGCTGAATTATTAAATGTATCGCGCCAAACCATTAATGCAATTGAAAAAGGTAAGTTTGATCCCAGTTTACCGCTGGCGTTTAAAGCAGCGCGGTTATTTGAATTAAAAATAGAAGATATTTTTGATGATGAATAACGCAGGCATATTTAAAATAAAATGAGCAAAGTGCGACAATTTGTCGCGCTTTTATTCTAGCCTCAAGAATTATAATTAGTCCAACTATTACAGTGGCATAATTATAAAATGGCAGATTTAAGCAACACTCCAAACACATATTTATTAACGCCTTTGGCTTTTTTTATAGGCAGCATATTTTCTTCAGCAGTCTTTGCAGCCGACACCTCTTTAGAAGTTATTGAGGTTCATGGACATTCGCAAAATAAACACCTTGCACTTGGCTCTGCAGAATCATTACTAAATGATTTAGGTGTGGATTTTTCTGCTGCAGGTGGGGTGTCTAATTTGCCTATTTTAAATGGCTTGATGGGGGATAGAGTAAAAGTATTAGTCGATGGGGCTGATGTTACAGCGGCATGTGCTAATCATATGAACCCTCCGCTTTCGTATGTTTCTGCTAATCAAATTACGGCTTATCATGTTATTGCGGGTATATCAGCGGTAAGTGCCGGTGGTGATAATATTGCTGGGGTAATAAGCGTTAATTCTATTTCACCACAGTACAGCGAAAGTAGTGGCCTAGGGTGGCATTCGGGTTATGTATCTGCTCAATATAATAGCGTAAATAATGCACGAAAAGTGGGCGTTGGGGCACGTATAACAAGTGATAATTTGAGCTTTAATTACCAAGGTGCATTTAGTGATGCTAAAAGTTATGAAGACGGAAATGGAAATTTAGTATTTGATACCTTATATCGCGTTCAAAACCATGCGCTTTCTGCAGCAATACGAGACGAAAAACAACAGTTTGTAATTAAGCTTACACATCAAAAAACACCTTATCAGGGCTTTGCTAATCAGTATATGGATATGACTGATAACACAAGTTATGGCGCTACAGCCCAATACAAGCGTGTATTGGAAAACAGTGAATTGGAAGCCCAACTTAATTGGCATGAGGTTAAACACGAAATGGGTTTTTTTAGCCTTGAGAAAACCGGCATGATGCCAATGAATACCGATGCGCGCGATATAAGCTCTCAAATTAAATGGCGTTTAAACTTAAATAGTAATAGTAGTCTATTACTAGGACAGGCATTTTATGATTACCGAATTGATGATTGGTGGTCTGCTGTTGAAGGTTCCGCCATGATGGGCCCTAACGATTACATTAATATAAATAATGGTCAGCGTAAGCGTATTGCAGCATTTGCAGAATTTGAGAGCCAAATAAATACTCAGTTGTGGTTAAATTCAGGTATACGTGTTGAGCATGTAAATACTCGTGCTGACAATGTTCAGCCATATAATGAAGGTATGGCAATGATGACTATGAGCGCCATGCCAATGCAGCCCAGTAACGCAAGTGCCGCTGCTGCTTTTAATAGCAAAGAGCACGATAAATCAGACACGGTGGTTGATATCAATGTATTACTTAATTATCAGCTTACTCATACTGACGAGCTACAGCTTGGTCTTGCTCGCAAAAACAGAGCACCTAATTTGTATGAGCGATACAGCTGGGGTGTGAGCAATATGGCAACCACCATGATTGGTTGGTACGGTGATGGCAATGGCTATATAGGCAACCAAAATTTAGAAGTAGAAACCGCGCATACAATAAGCTCTACTTATATTAAATCGGCTCAAAACGACGACTGGCAAGTAAGTGCTAACATTTGGTATACCAATGCATCTGACTACATTGATGCAGACATCGTCAGGTCTTTCAATCGATTTGGCTTAGAAAACACAACACGTAACATACTTAAATTTACTAATACGGATGCCGTATTGTATGGGGTTAAGTTAGATTTAGCCGCTAATATTCATCAATCTAAAGCACTCGGTAATTGGCAATTAAATGCCAATATTACTAATACACGTGCAAAGCGAGATGATACCAACCAGCCGCTTTATCAAATAAAACCACTGCATACTAAGCTTGCAATTAACCATCAACTCGGCCGCTTTGAAAATACGCTGTCGTGGCAATGGAATGATGCTAAAACACGCGTCGATAACAACCGATTAGAAAACCAAACCGATAGTTACAACACTGTAAATTTAGGTTCAAAAGCGTCATGGGGCGACTTAACGTTAAGTGCACAAGTGAGTAATTTATTTGACGAGTACTATCAACTACCGCTTGGTGGGGTGAGCATTGCGCAGCTTAAAAAAGGCGAAAGCACTGGTTTTGAGCAGCTCGCAGGGCAGGGGCGTTCGTTTAATATAGGGATGAGTGTCGCATTTTAAGGTGATTATATAATTTACAACTAAGAGCAGGTTACGGCTGCTCTTGGTTTTGTTCAATTTGGGTTGATTGTTCTGCTTGTTGTTCTTGCTTCTCGCGTTCTGCTTTTGATATATACGCGGGCTTATTACTTTTGTGTAATTTAGCGTTAGCGCGTTTGTCTTTCTTTTGAAACTTTGTGACTATTTTTTTACGACGATTCACACTGATTTACCCCAATTATTTTAAGCCGCTTATTATACCGCTATCCATATTAAAGCCGCCATATAAATATTTACACTTAATAGTTTGTTAAATTACCGCAAAGCGCTATTTGTAATGCTGTGTGGGCGCTATAATTAAAGCCCTTAGTTATTAATTAAATGGAATAAGTTTTGAAAAAGTTAGCTTTAGCCAGTGCTCTTTTGTTCGCGTTTAGCGCGCACGCACAGTTACATAAAAATATTGATAATGTTGCCGATTACGCTGTAAATACCTACCAAAATGCGCAAGTACACACGCTAACTAACTTAGTTGCTTTTCCTACAGTAAATAAAGATTCAATACCCGCACCACAAAACCCAGATTTTATTAACTTTAAATCGGTATTAAAAATGAAAGCTGCAGAGCTTGGGTTCGACTACCAAGACCTTGGTTACACCGTGCTTATTGGCATGGGTAAACAAACAGACAAGGTAACAGTGGTAACACACGGTGATGTGCAGCCAGCTAATGCGAGTAAGTGGAAGCAAAACCCCTTTATTATTGATACCTCTGAGCCAGGTAAATTAGTTGGCCGTGGTACCGAAGATGACAAAGGCGCTATCGCTACCGCGCTTTACGCCATGAAAGCGATTAAAGATAAAGGTATTGAGCTCAATAACCGCATTGAGCTGATGATTTATCTGGCTGAGGAGTCTGATTGGGGCCCACTTACTGAGTTCATGAAAACATATGAGCAACCAAAGTATGCAGTAACCATTGATGCATCATACCCGGTAGTGGTTGCTGAAAAAGGTTGGAGCTTAATTTCTCCTACATTTAATGCCATATCAGATCAAAAAGCAGTGTATGTAAGCGACCTTGCTGGTGGTGCTTTCAAAAGCCAAATACCAGAAGATGCAAGTTTAGTACTGCATAATGCAAACAATGCGCTAGTTAACCAACTAAAAACAAAAGCAAAGCAACTAAATCAAGTTGAATTTAACTTTAGTAAAAAAAATAACGCCATTGCCATTAATGTAAAGGGCATGTCTGCGCACTCATCTGAGCCCGAATCTGGCGTGAACGCTATTGCACATTTAGCCGAGCTATTTGATGGAATCGCACTTGAAAACAATAGCGATGGACAACTTATTAAATTTGTAAATCAACTGATAGGGTTAGATCTTCACGGTAAGCAGTTTGGCGATATTGCCTATAAGCATGACTTTATGGGCCCAATGACCGTAGCCCCAACCGTCATTGAGCGCAGCGGGAATAAACTAACGTTAGCTGTTAATGCTCGTCGCCCTGTTGGTAAAAGTGAAGATGTATTAAAGCAACAAATAGAGACAGCCGTTAATCAATGGCAAGCTAACAATAACGTTACACTCGAGAGTATAGATACAGTGATAGGTAATCCTATGCTGTTAGACAATGCGCCGCATGCGCAAAAGCTACTAGATATATTTAAGCACTTTACCGGCGACGAAAAAGCCGATTTTGTATCAATTGGTGGAGGCACTAACGCAAAACTATTTGATAATGCAGTATCGTTTGGACCTTCAATGCCTGGTAAACGTTATACAGGCCACTCTGAGCATGAATTTATTACACTTGAGCAATTAGAGCTTAATTTACGCATGTATACCGCAATGATGATTGAGCTAGGTAATATGTAAGTTATCAGTGTTTTAATATGAAAGCCGCCTTGCTTAACTAGTAAGGCGGCTTTTTTGTATCTGTTAAAGTTGGGCCACGAAGCGAATATTGTATTGATCGTAGTCATTATTATCGGTGTAACTTGCAGTGATATAGTAGCTATCGTTAAAAAGTCATACGTGCAGATAGAATACTTCAATCTAAAAGTAAGTGAGCTAAATTGACCGTTGAAAAATGCCTACAAATAGTGGGTTTATAATGAGGTAATTAAAATAGAGGTGAGCTATTTACAATTCTTTATAAACCAATGGCTAATTATTATAAAAAACTTAACAAACTCTCTTCAAAATGGTAAAAATCATACTGTGTAAATGTATTAATACAGATGGATAGCAGTAATATGGACTTTTTGAATTTAGCACTTACGTTTCCTACCATTATTTTCACGGCCCTGCTTTTGGTTGTAATCCTTTTTTGGATGATCACTTTATTAGGGTTTGCTGACATTGATATGTTTGAATCTGATTTAGACATAGAGCCCAGTTCATCTAATTCAAATAGCGCCCATTCAGCGTCAAACTTTGGTTTTGGCAGTATTCCTATTACGGTATCAATTAGTTTAGTGGTTATGCTTAGCTGGCTAATTAGTATTTATGCACATAAGTTTTTTGCTTACCTACTTGGTGATGGTGTTTTATTTTATGTGTTTGGCTTAGTGATGCTGGTAGTAAGCGCGATTATTGCTTTACCAATTGCAGTTATTATTTCAAAACCATTACAACGCTTTTTCTCAAGTGTAGAAACTTCTCGCAGTAGCGACTTATTGGGTCTTGAGTGCACGGTTGTTACTGGAAAGGTGACGCCAACGTTTGGTCAAGGCAGAGTTAATTTTCAAGGCACTGAGCAACTCATTGAAATAAGATCGCATGACGAATACCCCTTCAGCGCAGGTGATACGGTAATATTACTTGAGCATATAAAAAAGCAGCATTGTTATATTGTTACTGCCAAACCTTGGTAACACAACGCCGTTTTTTGCTGTAAATAACACATAATAAATTGATAATTACGTTAGGACATAACATGGAATTTTTAGATAACTTACTACCTATATTAACGTTTGTAGGTATAGCGATAGCGGTCATTTTTGCTATTTTGTTAATTGTTGGCAAGTTTTATCGCAAAGTGGAACAAGGCCAAGCTCTCATTATAAATAAAATGAAAAGTGAGCCAGACGTTACCACTACCGGTGGCATTGTTTACCCTGTTATCCATAAAATGGAAGTGATGGATATTTCAACAAAGCGCATGGTACTTGAACGTAAAGACAAAGGCGGCTTGATTTGTAGAGACAATATACGTGCCGATATCGCCATTACGTTTTATATTCGTGTTAATGAAAACAAAGACGATATTTTACGTGTAGCAAAGCAAGTAGGTTGTGCACGTGCATCAGAGCATGAAACGCTGCAAGAATTATTTGAAGCTAAGTTTTCAGAGGCACTTAAAACGGTTGGTAAGCGAATGGATTTTGTTGAGTTATTTACTCACCGAAACGAATTTAGAGACAACATTAAAGAAGTGATAGGGCAGGACTTATCTGGCTATACACTTGAAGATGTTGCCATTGATTATCTAGAACAAACGTCGATTGAAAAGCTTGATTCACAAAATATTCTTGATGCAGAAGGTATTCGCCGTATTACCGAAATGACAGCAGCGCAAAATGTATTAACCAATCAGTTAAAATGTGATGAGCGCGCAAAAGTAGAAATACAAAACCAAGAAGCCACTGAAAAATCACTTGAAATAGAACGCCAAAAACAAGATGCAATGTCGCGTCAAGTTCGTGAAATTGAAACCGTTAAAGCGCGTGAACACGCCGAAGCTGAAAAAGTACGCCACGAAGAGCGTTTAAAATCAGAACAGGCTCGAATTCAATCTGAAGAATCAATTGGAATTAGCGAGCAAAACAAGCAACGTGAGCTTGATATTGCAGAGCAAAACCGACTGCGAGTACTGGGTATTGAAGAAGAAAAAGTTTTACGCTCTCGTGAAATAGAAGTTATTGAACGAGAAAGAGAAACTGAAATTTTACGTATTAACAAAGAAAAAGCACTTGAAGTAGAACGCAAAGAAATTGCAGATGTAGTGCGCGACCGCGTAATAGTCGAAAAGTCGGTAGCTGAAGAGCAAGAGCGTATTAAAGATGTACAGGTTATAGCCGGTGCAGAGCGTGAAAAAGACGCCATTATAATCCGAGCTAAAGCAGAAGCAGAAGAAGCATTAGTTAAAGATATTGAAGCTGCTAAAGCGCAAGATCAAGCTGCTGAATTTAAAGCCCGTGAACTTGAAACAATGGCTAATGCAGAGCTGCGTATTGCTAATCAGCAAGCTGAGTCTAAAAAGATACTTGCCCAAGCACAACAAGTTGAAACAGCGGCACAGGGCTTAGCTGAAGCAGACGTAATTACAGCTAAAGCACAAGCAAACGCAATGCAGGGTGAAGTGGATGCTAAAGTATTGCGTCAAAAATTAGAAGCAGAAGCACAAGGTAACCGTGAAATAGGGCTATCTCAAGCGCAAGTACAAACAGCCATGGCTGATGCGAATGAGAAACAAGGTGAAGTTGAAGCCATTAACCTTGAACGTAAGATGCTTGCAGAGGCCAAAGGTCTTGAAGAAAAACTACAAGCGCTTAATGCGATGGACCAAGATGCCCGTGACTACGAAAGCTTTACAATGCAACTAAACCAGCAAAAAGAGCTAGTGCTGGCTAAAATTGAGGCAGGCAAAGACATAGCAGAGCATCAAGCTCAAGTGATGAGCAAAGCACTAGGCGATGCCGATATTAATATTATGGGCGGCGATGGTCAGTTCTTTAACCAGTTTATGAGTGCTATTAGCTTAGGTAAATCAATAGATGGTTTAGTAGATGAAAGCAAAACAGTACAAACTGTATTTAAAGATCACTTAAATGGTGATCGCAATTTAATTGAGGATTTGAAAGGAGTATTAGCGGGCGCTAACGGCTCAGCTGAAACCATGAAAAACCTTAATATGAGTAAATTATTAAAGCAATTGAGTAACACTACTGCTGCTGAAAAAAGCCAATTACTAAGTATGTTAGGGAGCAATATGGGCAGCGGCCTTGACGAGAAAATAAAACTCGATCCGCAAGACTAACTCCCTCTCAATCTATAGCCGTAATTTATAATTTACGGCTTTTTTGATCACACATACAAAAGTAATACTGCAGGAAAGGTTTAATGACGGACTCAACACAACATGCTTTAGAGCAGGGATCGTACGATTTAATTAAGCGTCGTTTAAATAATTTTGGCGTAACACTAAAAACGCAAACAGATAAAGTTAATGCCTCACGCATTAACGAGTTTGGTAGTACAGAGCTTCAAGTTAAAGGGCGCGTGCGTGCGCGAACTGAGCAAAACTGTACGCCTCGCGATATTGTGATTGTAGGCGACAAGGTTATTTTTGCTTACAACGTGTTTTTGGGTCTGAAAAAAGAAACCTCGATTGATGATGTATTTAGTGTGCACAAATTGGTTCAGCAAGAGGATCACTTTGAAATTGAGCCATACCCAGAAAAAACCTTATTTTTAACCGATACCCGTTTTATTAGAGATTTTGAAGAGCTTTATACTTACTACAAGCAAACTAAGCTGCAGCACCTATATCAGCAAAACGGTAAGTTATTTGCGCTGTTTCAGATTGGTGAAAAGCTCTCTGATGTGCGAGTGTTTAGATGGGAGATACACCCAGATAACACTATTCATTATATAGATAATCGCGGTGAACGCGATATAAAGCACGCACACGATTATGATTTTGAATGGCAACAAACAGACCGCAGTGACCATGTTGAAGGGCGTCACGGTCATATAAATATTGCTGATACCGTATTTGTAGAAACCATTGGTGGCACACTCACCATAAAAATAGAAAACAGCACCGAAACCGGCGAAGGCATTCATCAAGAACCTGTTGAAGATAAAAACCAATCGCTTGCTGATAGCGAGGTTGAATACGCGCAAGTGGGTGACTTGATTTTACTTAAAATTTTGCCATACCGAGAAAAGCAGTGGCGCTATTTTATTTTTAACAGCCGCACTTTGCAGGTCATGCGCCAAGATGCCATTGGTAGCGCATGTGTTACGCTGCCCGAAGACCACGGTATTATTTTTCCCGGTGGTTACTATTTGCAGTCGGGACAGGCTCGCTCATTTGAAGAACAAATTGATGATTTAGAATTTCATCGCCAAGTTAAATCGCCCAATGGCGAAGATGTATTGTATGTATTTTATGAGCCAAGCGAAGGACGCTATGCTTTATTTGCTTACAATATTATTGATAAAAACTTACAAAACCCAATCTACTGTCACGGTTATGGTATTTACAACGATGGCATCGCGTTAACCTTCAAAGCCGATAATGAACAAGCTGAACGCGTACACCCAATCCAAATATGGCAAAGCCCATTTGTATCAGCTGAGTTTGCCGCCAATGCACCTGCTTTAACGAGTTTTTTTGGAAAAATTGGTAACCCCGATTTAGTACGCGGTATTTCAGATTTATATAGTGTATGCAAAGCGATTAACGAGCAAAGCCCAAGTTTGTTTCACTACGAAGATATGATTTCGCTGAGTCGAAATATATTTGATCGCTATCATTGGCTTAATGAAAATGAGTTTGCTGACATAGCGCAAAGCTTGCACAGTATTTTTGAGACAGCAGAACAAGTACTTGATGAGTTTGAAAAAGTAACTGAAATACAGAACAAAGCTAAGCAAGCACTTGCAGATATAACTAAACAGTACACAGAAGTAACACGAGAGGTTCGCCCCGATAGCTTTAAAGCAGTGTCTGAATTTGTTACGGCAATAGACGCGTTAAAAGTACTAAAAGGGCAAATAATCAGCCTTGAAGATATTAAGTATATAGACACCGATGCACTTAACCAGTTACAAGCTGATGTAGATGAGCATTTGAGCGGTGTAAGCCAAGCTACTGCTGCTTTTTTACAGCAATCAACAGCACTTGAGCCGTATCATAAAAAGTTAAAAGAACTCGAAGAGCTAAGCGCTAAGAGTGAAAGCGTAACCGAACTCAAAACCTATGTTGCTGAGCTTGATAAACAAAGTGTGGAACTTGATTTACTTAACCACACTATGCTTGATTTAGACATAGACGATAGCCGTATTCGCACCCAAATTTTAGAAGATATTAGCGGTGTGTATGCGTTAGTTAATAGGGCAAAAGCAGGCATAGAAATACGCCAAAAAAGCTTAGGCAGCATTGAGGCTAAAGCTGAGTTTGCCGCCCGTTTTAAGTTGTTTTCGCAGAGTATTACTAATGCATTAAATAATGCAAAAACCCCAGAAGCGTGTGACGATCAATTATCGCGTTTGCTAATACAGCTAGAAGAGCTCGAGTCGCAATTTAGCGATTTTGATGAATACCTTAGTGAAATAATAGCCAAGCGAGACGACGTTTACGAAAGCTTTGAAGCACATAAGCAAAGCCTAATTGATGCGCGTCAGCGACGTGCGCTTAATTTAGCAAATGCCGCAGAGCGTATTTTACAGGGCGTTAATCGACGTTCGCAAAGCTTCACTGAGTTAGATGCGTTAAACACCTACTTTGCAGCTGATCCGATGATCAGTAAGTTACGAGCACTTACGCAAGAGTTAAAAGATATTGGCGACGAAATACGTGCCGATGATATTCAGTCAAAACTAAAAGCAAGCAAAGATCAGGGCATTCGCTCATTACGTGATAAACAAGATATATTTACCGATGGCGGTAATACGGTAAGTATAGGTAAACACGCATTTAGTGTTAATAAACAATTACTTGATTTAACGTTACTGCCTCGCGATGAGCAGCTAATGCTGCATTTAACAGGGACCGATTACTTTGAGCCGATTACCGACGCAAAAAGTGTTGAAACATTAGCGCAAAGCCGTCACTTGTGGCAGCAAGCGCTCGTGTCTGAAAACAGCGCTATTTATCGTGGTGAATATTTAGCTGCGCAAATTTTATTAGCCTGCGAAAATAGTGAGCATACACTTACATTTACACAATTACAGCAAGCTAAAGACAACGGTACGCTTTTAAATGTAGTGCAAAAATTTGCAGAGCCCCGTTACCAAGAAGGTTACGAAAAGGGCATTCACGATCATGACGCAAGCGCAATAATAGAGTCTTTACTTAATCAAAAAAGCACCCTTGATTTACTCATTTACCCAGTGAGTTGTAGGGTAGTTGCGCAGCTTTACAGCGCACAATTGTCAGCAGAACAGTTGGCTACTTTTTATCACCAAGCAAAAAATGCATTGTTGATGGAAACGCACTTTGGCGCAATTAACTTTATTAGCGCTTTAACATCTCAACTGAGTGAATATATCAGCGAGTTTTTAAATACGATACCTCGTATGCTTGTGCACTTTAGTAATTTATCAAGTGAGCTCAGCGCAGCATATTTAATTAAGCAATTGGCGCAGCAAAAAAGTGCAGATGAGCCTCTGTTTATAGTATCTCAGCAAGCTAAAAACCTCGCCGAGCAGTTTAATAGTGATGCAAATAGTAAGGGGTTTAGCAAAGAGCTAACCCAAGCTAATACCACACTTAATAGCACAGATGAGCGCGGTCTACTTTATTTAAGTTGGCTAAATGCCTATTGTTTACAACACAGTAATATTAGCGCTGAAGTTCAAGCTGAAGCTGCGAATTACCTTCATTTAACAGCCTCTACTTCTTTCAAATACAGCGTTTTAGATGTAAATGCCGATTACACTGTTAGTGGATTAATGGGGCAGCATAAGCAAATAAGTGAGCAAACACTTCAAGTTGATTATGCGTCGTTTTATGCACGCACGCGAGAGTATATTACTGAACAAGTCCCTGCCTTTGAGCAATACCATTCTCTTCGCAGTGAAATTTTAGCTGAGCAAAAAGAGCGCTTACAATTAGATGAATTTAAAGCGCGGCCTTTGAGTTCATTTGTGCGAAACCAGCTTATTAATAAAGTGTACTTTCCAATTATTGGCGATAACTTAGCAAAACAAATTGGCTCAGCGGGTAAAAACAAACGCACCGATTTAATGGGGATGCTATTACTTATATCGCCGCCTGGTTATGGTAAAACTACGTTAGTTGAATACGTGGCTAACCGCCTAGGCTTAACATTTGTAAAAGTAAATTGCCCGTCAATAGGGCACGACCAAGTATCACTTGACCCATCTCAAGCCATTAACGCAACTGCCGAAAAAGAGATTGCTAAAATCAATCAAAGCTTTGAAATGGGCAATAACGTAATGCTTTATTTAGATGATATTCAGCATACAAACCCTGAATTTTTACAAAAGTTTATTTCGCTATGTGATGGCTCGCGCCGAATTGATGGCGTGTGGAATGGCAAAAGTAAAACGTATGATTTACGTGGTAAAAAGTTTGCTGTGGTTATGGCGGGTAACCCCTATACCGAATCGGGTGAGAGCTTTAAAATACCGGATATGCTTGCTAACAGGGCCGATATTTATAACTTAGGTGATACGTTAGCAGGGTGCGAGCAAGAGTTTGCAATGAGCTTTATAGAAAATGCCCTTACATCTAACTCCGTGCTTGCACCGCTGGCAAACAGAAATATGGACGATTTATACAAATTTGTGCGTATTTGCCAAGGTGAAGATATACCACTTAACGAGCTTGAGTATGGTTACTCACAAGCTGAGGTAAACGAAATTAAAGCGGTAATTAATAAACTGATCACTATTAGAGACACCGTATTAAAAGTAAATGCGCAATATATTGCTTCAGCTGCGCAAGACAACAACTACCGTACAGAGCCGCCGTTCAAGCTACAAGGTAGCTACCGTAATATGAATAAAATGGCTGAAAAAGTTGTAGCAGCTATGAATGACGAAGAGCTCGAGAATTTAATTTGCGATCATTACCGAGGTGAGGCTCAAACACTCAGTAAAGGCTCTGAAGAGAATCTACTTAAGTTAGGTGAACTGCGTGGTACTGCTACAGTGCAAGAACAAGCGCGCTATGAGCAAATTAAAGGTGACTTTGTTAGGTTAAATAAACTTGATGGTGCTGGTAGCCCGGTAATGATGGCGGTTGAGCAAATGGGATATTTGCATGAGGCGTTAGAGGGCATTGCAAGTAAGCTTAGTAAAAGTAACTTAAGTTATGATTACAATGCATCAATTGGCACGGTTGGCGAAGGTTTGGCCAATTTAGATAGCTCTCAGGGCTTTAATGTACTTAATGAAACACTTCAAAGCTTATTACACCAAGCGCCAGATAAAAGCAGTGTTGCAGAGCTAGTTAGTGTCATTGAGAAAAGTAGCGCACATTCTCATTTAAGCGAACTCAATAAAACACTCAATGCTAATAATGTTAATCAAACAATTACGATGTTTGGGCAGCAGTTAGGTGAGGTTATTGCACAAAATAGTAATCAGGACGAAATTAAAGTGTTAACTGAAACCCTAAGTCAGGCAATTGCTAGTAATGATATAAAACAGCAATTAACCCAATTAGTGCAGGCATGGTCAGGTAAGCAGTAGGCCAGACTTAACAGATTAATGCCGTTTTACAATGAGCGGCATTAATCAAGCTTTGTATAAATTTAAGGTGTGCGATTATTCTCTACTTTACAAATCAAGGTTCACATTGGGTAAGCACTCAAAGCCAGGCTTTGCAAATAAATACCCCTGCATTAATTCAACCCCCGCGTGTTTAAGCCACACGTATTCTTCTACTGTTTCTATACCTTCAGCCAGTGCTGTAATATTTAAATCACGAAACATATTTAAGCAGTGGGTTACTATTAATTGGCGTTTTTTATCGCTGTTTATATCTCGTATAAGTGCCATATCTAGCTTAATGATATCTGTTTGAAAGTCAGCAAGTAGATTTAAGCCAGAGTAACCTGCACCAAAGTCGTCTGTGGCGGTTTTAAAGCCTAATGATTGGTAATAATCAACTACACGCTTTATATGTGCAGTATCTTCTACTTTTTCTACCTCGGTAAATTCAAACATGATGTTTTTAATAGGAAAATTATACTTTTTAGCCGCCTCTAATGTAGTACGTATGCAGCGCTCAGGCTTATAAATAGCGTTGGGTAAAAAGTTAATGCTTAGCATTGAGGTAATGCCTAGTTTGGCTGCAAGTTCAATTGCTTTAATACGGCAAAGCTGGTCAAACGCATAGCGGTTACTTTCGTTTACCTTAGAAATAATAGAATAAGCAGATTCGCCGTTTAGTCCCCTCACTAATGCCTCGTAGCCAAAAATATTGTTGCTTTGGCAATTTATGATCGGTTGAAACGCCATTGAAAAATCAAACTCAAGTGTGTTTGCATCTTCACAGTTACTGCAGGTAACTTTTGTGCAATTTGTTGATTTTTCATTCATTTAGTTCGGCCTTTTTAATATAAGTATTTAAGGTTAGTTTAAGATGGATCTTAACACAAACAAGTTAAAGTATGGGTTTTTATACTTTAACTAGTAATAAGTAACTAATAAGTAAGACCTAACTAATGACACTTGTCATAATATTGAGTGACTTTTAACAGCTGTATTTGTTTTGTTTATGCTTAAAAATAACCCTATACACAAAGAGGAGAGTAAATATGAATACATCAACATTTTTTGAAAATCTAAAGCGTTATTTAGCTGTATTAACATTGTTAACAGTCATTAATTTAATTACCTCGCCAAATTATTTATGGGTAATATGGCCTGCGTTGGGTATGGGGATTGCACTACTTAACGATTTACTAGATTTAAACAACTCAAAAAGGGTTGGCTAATGAATGCAAAGCCAAGTGAAAAACTTACTTGGCTTAAGTTGCATATTATTGAAAATAACTATGAGTCGGTTATGAGGCGCTATCGAGTGTGGCATTAAGCGACATTTCAGTATTAAGCAGCTTTGAGATAGGGCAGCCTTTTTTAGTTTGCTCACATAAGGCCTGAAACTGCTCATTAGCTATGTCACTAATACGTGCTTTTACTTCAAGTGCTATATGCGTCACTGCAAAGCCATCGTCTACTTCATCAAGGCTTACCGTTGCTTTGGTATCAATTTTATCTGCTGTAAAACCAGCATCACCTAATGCAAGCGACAGCGCCATGCTAAAACAGGCACTGTGTGCGGCACCTACTAGCTCCTCAGGGTTTGAGCCTGGCTCATCTTCAAAACGGGTATTAAAGCCGTACGGCTGTTTATCAAGTGCACCACTTTGCGTTGAAATACTGCCTTTGCCTGTTTTAATATCGCCAGACCAGGTTGAGTTTGCCGTTTTTTTAATCGTCATCATCTTCTCCTTGTTTAAATGTAAGTTTTTCAGATTAGGTAAGCGTTATTTACAAAAAGCTTAAATAAAACCGAAAAAACATTAATTTCAGATGATGTTGCAAAATAGACGCCAGTATATTGCAATCACTTTTTATTTCGTTTACACCGCTCTGAGCAATAAATGACATTGTCCCAATCTCGTTGCCATTTTTTACGCCACGCAAACGGTTTATTACAGATAGGGCAAATTTTTTGCGGTAGGTTTAGTTTTTTATGCGCCATAGTTACTTAACCTTAGTGTTATTTTTAGCGGTGTTTTTATTTTTTACTTTGCTTGTGTTAGGTGTGATTGCAACATGCTTTCTAAGTATTTTTCCTATGGCACGTTTAACTTCAGGACGATCTCGGTATTGCCATAATCGCTCGCGGGCGTCTTTTGAGGCGAGTGTTAAATCAAGCATAGGCTCGGGGTAATCTTCACCCAGTTTAAAATCGTTAAAAAGCGCTTCCATTGGTGTTTGCTCCCACGGCTCGTGTAAATATTCAATAGGGAGCTTTTCAAGTTCAGGGCACCACTTTTTTATAAAGGCGCCTGTTGGGTCCTGATCTTCTGATTGTTTTATCGGGTTGTAATGGCGAATGGTATTAATACCCGTAACCGATGCCTGCATTTGAATTTGCGGATAATGAATACCTGGTTCAAAGTCTAAAAAATAATTAGCTAATGGAAAGCTTGCTTGCTGCCAGCTTATATTTAAATGGTGTGTTACAAAGCTCACCAACATAGCGCGCATTCTAAAGTTAATATAACCGGTGGCCTTTAAACAGCGCATGCATGCATCTATTATAGGCACGCCTGTTTGCCCCTGCGCCCAACGCTCAATATCATGCTTTACATGTTTATCGGTACGATACGGAAATGAATGATAGCCCGGATTTAATGCTTTAAACTCCATAGTGCATTCGCTTTCAAATTTTTGCATAAAGTGGCAATGCCAATGCAAACGAGATACAAAAGCAGCAAGCGGGCGCTTCCAACCTTTTTTATCGGGATGGTTTGAATGATAAGCGTCTATCGCAGTTTGATAAACTTGCCTAAGGCTTATATTTCCCCATGCTAAATATGGCGATAGTCTAGAGCAATGGGTGCGGCTTAAGCTAGGGCTAGATATTCCTTTTTGATAGCCTTTACCGCGTTGAGTAAAAAAACTTTGCAAAACTTCTCTTGCATGAAGCGGGCCGCCCTGCTGAAAATTGTCATCATCTTGAGTGTATGTTTCAGATAATTCTGGATTTTTATAATTTTTAAGTTTGACGGAATTAACATTCTTCCAATTGGGTATAGCAAGCGGAGCCTGCATTGTTTTTTGCCAGCGTTCGTTCCAATTGTCACGGTTTTTTTTACCACGAATAACAGCGCCTGTTGGCGACTCTTGCCAGTTAATATGGTTATGGTGGCACCAAGCTTTAATTGCTAAATCGCGTTCAAAGGTATTATTTAGCCCTATTTCTTGGTGGCTAAAAATATATGATATTTCAAACTGCTTATTAAGCCTTTGAAGCAGAGTTTGCATGTTCTCGTTAAATATATACACCTTTGCATTAAAGCGCGCTAATTGAGAGTTTAAATCAACAATAGACTGGTACACAAAGCGCCAGTGTCGTTCATTATAATGAGCATCCTCCAGCAGAAGTGGTTCAAAGTTGTACATTAGTAAGGTAGGTAGGCCAGTATCAAACGCACTTTTTAATGGCTGATGATCGCTTAAGCGTAAATCGCGTTTAAACCACACTATATTTATTTTTTCACGCATTTAATTTACGACTCTTAGCTTAAATTAGTATATTAATGTTCACGTTATTTGGTGTTTTATTGCGTTTGTATTTTCATTAACAGGTACTGTTTGCTACAAAAAACGCAATAAAATAAAAAGTTAAAGTTGTTAGTACGTAAAGGTTTTAAATTGCGATTTAGTTTTAATAAGAATAAGGAAAAATATGTTTTTAGATTTAACTAGTAATGCTGATCACAATGTATATTCATATTTAGTGGGCGGTATAAGCCCGCGCCCCATTGCATGGATCAGCACGTTAAGCGAAAAAGGGATTGCGAACATTGCTCCGTACTCATTTTTTACCGTAGCAAGCTGTAATCCTCCTGTATTAAGTGTTACTCAGGTAAATCCGCGTGATCACGCTAACAAAGACACGTTAACTAATTTACTGGCGACTAAAGAGTGTGTGGTCAATATTGTTAGCCATAACTTAGTTAAACAAATGAACCAAAGCTGTGCCAATTACCCCAATAACGTGAGCGAGTTTGATGAAGTAAATATACAACAGACGCCAAGTTTATTAGTGAGTCCGCCAAGTGTAGAGGCTTCTAAAGTTCGCTATGAATGTATCTTGCGTGATGTAATTACGGTTTCAGAAAAAGCCGGTGGCGGAAAAATGATGTTATTGGATATTGTTGGTATATGTGTTGATGATGAAATATTAGTAAACGGTTATATTGATCCTGCTCGATTAGAGGCTGTAGGGAAAATGGGTGGCGATTACTTTAGTACGACAAAAGATAAATTTGTTCTTAAGCGCCCTCAGTTATAGAATACGGACCTGATTTAAAAACATAAAAATAAAAGGACTTTTGATGCGTAAACTTATTGCTGCTGCATTGATCACTCTTATTAGCTTTAATACTCTCGCCGCACAAGATAAAAAATTGCCGATAGAAGCCTTTGCGGGCTTAAAAGACTTTAGCCAAATTAAACTATCTCCCAATGGTGAGAACCTTTCCTTTGTTCGAAACCACAAAGGCACCTTAGTGTTAATGGTTAAAAACCTCAAAACAGGAGATACAAAAGCAATTTTAAATGCAGACAACCGCACTGTATTTTTTGATTGGTATAGCTGGGCTAATGATAACGTTATTTTGCTGGGTGCTAGGTTTATTAAGTACCAATTTGGCGGGGCTAAATATACATCTACACTTTTGTACTCGTACAATCTCACAAATAAAGATGGGATTAAATTAGCGTTTAGAGCTGTCCCTTCTCGAGATGAGCGTCAGCCTCAATTTGCAGACCGTATAGTGAGCTTTCTACCAGAACAAGAAGATAAAATTTTGGTACAGGGTGATTTTACAGTGCCAAATAACCCTGCTGTATACGAGCTAGATCTTAATACATTGCGCAAAAGTAAAGTACAAAGACAGCGCAATAACGTAACAGATTGGTTTGCCGACAGGCAAGGTAATGTGCGAATCGCTAAAAAAATGGACGAAACACAATTTACTTATGAATTACTTAACGCTGAGACCGGAGACTGGGACACGTTATTTGATTACGAAGTATTTAGTGAGCAAAGTATTTCTATATTAGGGTTTGATAAAAACCCTAACCTTTTATATATCTCGGCTTTGCACAACGGGCGAGATGCATTGTTTAGACTTAACCTAACTACCAAAGAGCGCGAGTTAATTTACAGCAATGATAAATACGACTTTGATGGTTCTATTTTTTATTCTAGCAAAACAGGCGAGGTTGCAGGGTTTACTGATTCTCACATAGAGGACGGGGTAAACTACTGGGATGCAGATTTAGATAAACTTCACCGCTCTTTAAGAGTATCGCTTCCTAAAGACGACTACGATATTGATATTTTAAGCACCACTAAAGATCAACAAAAATACATACTTTACGTTAGTTCAGCAAAGTCGTCAGGTAGTTATTTATTAGGAGATAGAACAAAAAACCAGGTCAGCGCCATTGCCGATGCCTATCCGCAAATTGATGAAACAGTATACGGCGGTAAAGAACGCATTAGTTACAAAGCGAGAGATGGATTAACCATTGAAGGTTATTTAACGTTGCCTGTAGGGTATAAAAAGGGCGACAAATTACCCACTATAATATTTCCGCATGGTGGTCCAATGGCGCGAGATTACGCTAACTTTGATTATTGGACTGCATTATTGGCTTATCATGGTTACGCTGTATTACAGCCAAACTTTAGAGGCTCAAGCGGATATGGTTATGAGTTTTTAATGCAATCGATTCAAGGTTTTGGTTTAGCCATGCAAGACGATTTACAAGATGGCGCCAATTGGCTTATTGAACAAGGTATTGCACAACCTGAAAAAATTTGTATTGGTGGCGCAAGTTATGGTGGTTATGCAGCGTTAATGGCGGTTGTTAAGCACCCTGAAACATTTAAATGTGCTGCCAGTTTTGCAGGCGTAAGTGATTTAGAACACCTTGTTTTTAAAGCGCGTTACTTTACCAATAAAGAAATAGTCAGAAAGCAGTTTGGTACAGACGACGATATGCTAGAAGCTAACTCTCCTGTAACGTATGCAAAGCACATTAACCGACCTATATTATTGGTTCATGGCAGTGATGACAGTGTAGTGCCTGTTTACCATAGCCGGGAAATGGAAGATGAATTAGACGATGAAAATAAAGACGTTACTTATATTGAGTTAGAAGATGGCGATCATTATTTATCGCATCAAGCACATCGCGTTAAAACGCTGCAGGCTTTTTTAGATTTTTTTGATAAACATTTAAAAAACTAAACAATACAAAGGCGACTTAGGTCGCCTTTTTTGTACAATTTTTTTAAGTAGGTGCACATTGTTTGCACGTTTAGTTGTTAAACTTATTTAAATATGGCCAAGTTATAAGTGGCGGTTTAATTTTAAGGTGAACGCTTCCCCATGAAAATTCACAATAAACTTTTTTTAATTTTGTTTAGCTTTACCTTTAGCATTATTGCGGGGCTGGTGGTGCTTATACAATGGAGCATAGGCCAAGGTGTTATTGATTATGTGAATGCAAAAGAAATAAAAGCACTTGAGCCGCTTGTAACAAAGCTCGCAAAGCAATATGAAAGCAGTGCCTCGTGGGACGAAGTCATCCGTGACAATAAAAGTTTTAGACGCCTTGTTGAAGCCGAGTTACAAAGCAGCCAATTTTCTGAATTTGCAGAGCGCCCAAGTCCTAGAGGCCGGTTAATGAGGCCACCACCACCTGAACGCGGTCGCTTTGATATGAAAGGCCCTCCTAGACCAAACGATATTGCTCATTACGCGTTACTTGATAAAAATAAGCAACCGATAAGAGGGCGTTATCTCGATGAACTCACCTATATCAATACGCCAATTACTGTTAACAATATAGTCATTGGTTATTTAGCTGTTTCAAAAAGAGATAATTTGGTTGATGGCTACGAGCTTGATTTTTTAGAACAGCAAACAGACTACTTATGGTTTATTGCTATAGCTGCTGCTTTATTTACGTTGCTGTTAACTTTTTTACTATCACGGCATTTAGTAAGTCCGGTAAAAAAAATAGCAACCGGGATGCATCAGCTTACGCAAGGTCACTTCACTACTAAGCTGACTCTTGATAGAAAAGACGAATTAGGCCAATTAAGTGAAGATTTTAATACACTGGCCTTTACACTAGCTAAAGATGAGCAAGTACGTAAACGCTGGTTAGCAAATATTTCTCACGAATTAAGAACACCAATGAGTATTTTGCTGGGTGAACTTGAAGCAATGTTACTTGGCGTACGTGAGCCTAACACCCAAAATATTAGTTCAGCTAATGATGAGGCGATGCATTTAAAGCGCCTAATAGATGATTTACATATGCTAAATAGTGCCGAATTAGGGGGGATGCACTACACCATGCAGCCAACCGATTTAACAATACTGTTAAATACAATCGAGCAAAAATATCAGGTTATATTTGAGCAGCATACAATCAAACTTTATCTATTAAATAGTGCTCAATACGCCAATGTTGAGGCTGATAAAACACGGCTACTGCAGTTGTTTGATAATATTTTAATGAATGCAGTTCATTATGCTCAGTGCACGACTATTTCAATAACAGCTAAAAACATAAGTAAAAAAGGGCAGTCATTTATTGAGCTGAGTATTGAGGATAATGGAGTTGGGGTAGAGCCTTCACATTTAGCGCATTTGTTTGAATACCTGTATCGAGTTGACGGTGCGCGTAACCGCCAAGAAGGTGGTTCAGGCCTTGGTTTATCAATCTGTAAACATATAGTTGAAGGTCATAATGGTGAGATAGTCGCAGAAAAAGCGGACCTAGGTGGTTTAGCTATTATTATACGCCTGCCAACCATTTAACAATGTTTAAACCTAATCTTTAAATTGCCTACTTTATTAAGTGGTTTGAATTTACGTTACGAATAGAGGTGCCAATGAGTGAACACATTTTGATAGTTGAAGATGAAGAAAAACTATCTAATCTAATGAGTGATTTTTTAATGAATCATCATTTTAATACTCATCAAATACACCATGGGAATGACGTACTTCCATGGCTTGAAATTAATAGGCCAAGTCTTATTTTGCTAGACGTAATGTTACCAGGTCAAAGCGGAATCGAATTATGTAAAGCGATTAGGCGTTTTTCCAATGTGCCTATTATTATGGTATCGGCCAAAGTGGAAGAAATAGATCGCTTGCTAGGGCTTGAGTTAGGCGCAGATGATTATATTTGTAAGCCGTTTAGTTACGCAGAGTTGGTTGCGCGGGTAAAAGCTATTTTAAGGCGTCTCAACGTTTCAGCAGTACAAACATCGGTAATGCAATTAGATGAAACCACCTATAAAGTAAAATACCAAGATAACGACATCGAGCTAACTAACTTTGAGTTTCAGTTGTTTAAACCTTTGTTTAATAACCCGAGTAGAATTTATTCACGAGATAGCTTAATGGATACCATGTACACCGATCAGCGTATTGTGAGTCATAGAACGATTGACAGCCACATAAAAAAATTGCGTAAAAAGCTGGATGAATTAACTAAAACAGAGAGTGTGATTCAATCTGTTTATGGGGTAGGTTATCGCTTTGTACACCCGCAATAAGGGAACAAAGCGATTAACAAAAACGTTGGCGTTTTATTCTTCGTCTGAAAAGTTAATGCGCGCTAGTCGCTCTTGCTCTTCATCGGCTGCAGCTTGTATCTCGTCTAGTACTGAATCAACGTCAGCTTCTTCGCTGTCATCTTCAAATTCACCGGTGAGTATAGAATTAGGTGTAAGTTTTGCCTCTTCAAATAGCGCCCACATTTCTTTAGCGTATTGGGTATTTAACAACTCAGGTGCAAACTCACTATAGTAACGACGCATGTTGTTTACGTCACGAGCAAACATGGCTTCAGCGCTATTGTTAGCAGACGCATTTACAGCTTGCGGTAAATCAATAATCACAGGGCCTTTATCGTCAACAAGCACGTTAAACTCTGATAAGTCTCCATGAATAATACCCGCGCACAGCATAAGCATAATGTAATGCATCATCAGTGTATGTTGTTTTATAGCTTCCTCTTTACTCATACTTACATGGCCTAGCTGCGGCGCAACATCGCCTTCGCTGTCAGACACAAGCTCCATAAGTAAAACACCATCAACACAAAAATATGTATCGGGTACACGCACACCGGCTCTAGCTAAACGAGAAAGAGCATCAACCTCAGCATTTTGCCAAATTTCTTCTTCTAACTGGCGCCCGTAACTTGAGCGTTTTCCCATTGCGCGAGCTTGGCGACCACCGCGAACTTTTCGGCCTTCTTGGTATTGTGCGGCTTTTTTAAAACTGCGTTTAACAGCATCTTTATAAACCTTTGCACACCGAATGTGTTCACCACAGCGAACTACAAATACATCGGCTTCTTTACCGCTCATTAGTCGGCTAAGTACTTCATCAATTAAACCGTCATCGATAAGGGGTTGTAAGCGTTTTGGTGTTTTCACAGCTTGCCTGCTAAGTGGAGTTGGTTATTAATCATTATTTAAAAAAGTGCTCTGTAATTAGTTGTTTTATATGCTCAAGCAGTATATCAGCTTTGAGAATTAAGGGCAGTATTACGCGCATTTACACATGCTTTCGTTAGCTTATCTGCTGATTGTAAATTGAGCAACCAGAACGCCCTAGAACACATCAATTTTTTAAATTATTTAATACTTCCTTATTGTTTGCACATTTTTTGCGTTTTTAAGGTGTAAGTTTACGGTATCAACACGCCCTAAATATAAGGTTATTACTATGAAGCATTTAACATCAACGGCAATAATTGTATTACTTAGCATTGTTTTTTCGGCCAATATTGCTGCAAAAGGAAGTAATAACAAACCGCCTAAGCCAGACTTTTCAACTCTCGACACCGATGGCAATGGTGCAATTAGTTTTGATGAATTTAATACTAAAAAGCCACCTCACGGTGACGCACAGACTATTTTTGATGAAATTGATGCTGACGGTAATGGGGAAATCAGCGAGCAAGAATTAAGTGAACATAAACCGCCTCGTCGTGAACGTTGAAAGGAAACTAACATGATCAATTCAATAAACAATAACGCTACTAATTTTATGCCGCAGCAAAAAAGCCAAGCTGTATCGCTAACATCAGAACAAAGTGATTTTGTAAAAGAAACGCTAGCGCAATTTGATCCCGAAAACTTAACCTCTGAAGATGCAAAGAGCATTCAAGCTGCGTTTGAAGAGCAGGGTATTTCACCCACTAAAGAGCTGGCAGAATTAATGAGCGAGCTTGAATTTGATGCTAAAAGTATTGGTGATGCTGGCCGCCCTGAAGGGCAAAGACCGCCTCCACCGCCACAAAATTCACTAGAGCAAGTTAATACAGAAGATGTAGTAAGTTACCTTGATGAATTACTCGAGCAGTATTCAAGCCAAATAAACGATGAAGATAAAGACGCTATACTATCGGCTGTTCAAGAAAAGTTTGGCTTGTCTGAATCTGATTCGTTACTCAGTATTAAAGCGTAAATATGTGTAAAAGCTGACATTAAAAGCCCAGTAATACTGGGCTTTTTGTATAGGTGGTTAGTTTAAGCGGGTTTTAATTTTACTGGTGCCATCTTCTTCGGTAAATTTAAATACAAAGTCTTTTTTACCGTCTTGGTTAATGTCAACTAACAAAATATCTTTACTTTTTTTAGGTAGGGTTAACTTTATTTTTTTACGCTTTTTGTTCAGCAAATTGTTCTCTTCGCCGTAGTAAACATAGAGCGTTTTTTTGCTGTATTTATATACCGCATCAGTTTTGTCATCCCCGTTTATATCGCCTATGTATAAAGGTGGGGTTGCATCGCCATTGCTCATATTTATTTCCATCTCAAGGTCAATTTCTATACTTGATTTACTAGCAAATGAGCCATCGGTTTGTTGCTTATATATATTCATTTCTACATCTACGTCAGTTTTACCACCGCCCATAGCCATAGAGGCAATAGTGCCAAGGCCAATGTCTAAGTCCATTGTTTGCAGGTCTATTAAGCCATCGTTATTAAAGTCTGTTTCAAATACAAGCTGACTAGGGCCGCTGGTATTTAACAATTTAATAGGTGTTTGACTAAACCCTGTTTTATTACCCAAATAAAGGTTATGCGCTATGTCAATATCGAGCGAATCCATACCTTCCACTGGCTTATATTGCTTGGTAATAAAGTCTAAATAGCCATCGTTGTTTATATCAAGAAGCTGCTTTATTTTGCGTTTTTCACCGTTACTAAGCTCGCCCAACTCAATATTAAAATTAACGTCAGCCATGGCTTTGTTGTAACCATTAGTATTTGCGTAAAGCACATCGGCGCCTTGTTTATTTAAAAACACTAAGTCATTTAGGCCGTCGTGATTAAAATCCGTAATTGTAGGTTGGTTATTAATATCAACCTCAAGGGTGAGACCATCTTTTGAAAAATCACCAGTAAACTGCGTCTTTTTTTCAAAAGTATGAGGGGTAAATTGGCCGTTGTTAGTTTGAATATAAAGGGTTGTTTGGTTTAAGTCTGGAAGCAAAATATCACTCAGACCATCTTTGTTGGCATCAATGATAAAGTTTATTTTTTCAAACTCTGTTACTTCTAACTGGTTTATTACTGATGTATATGCAAATAAAAGTGAAGGTTTTTCTTTATCCGCTTTGTAAATGCCGTCACTTGCTACCACAAGCGCTTGCTTATCATTTGTATTCGCAAGTGTTGCCACGTCAAAACCAATTGCATTGTCAGGCAGAACGAGCTGAGAGTTTTGTGCTGATAGTAAATCAATGCGTTCTAGCTGCTTAAGCTCTTTGTTAAAAGCAAATAATGTTGTCGAGTCGGTTGTTACTAACCCTTCAGTGGTTTTAATCGACATGGTTTGCGCTAATAAAGTACTAGGCGCAAGCAATATAAGTAATGCACTAAACGGTTTTAACATGGTAAATCCCTTTGTATAGTTTTAAGTAGGCGAATATTTAACTCTTTTCAGCCTACGGCAAAAACTAACGTTAGGGTGTAAGTAATTGTAATAAAATGTTTATGCTAGTTAGCTTAATTAACCTAAGAGCTGAACATATTTGCTAAAGATAGGTTTATTGTCCACAGTGCAGTTTAATCAAGTAAGCTGCTTTAGGTATTTGTGCAAGTTGGTATGGTTAGAATTACTCTATTTTAGGTAAAAATAATGCACTAATGGCGCCACAAAACCCAAGCAGGCTGTAGAGCAAAATAAGTTCAGCGGTAGATAAAAAGCTCTCAAGTAATCCAATGCTGCCTAACATGAGTAAAAGTACGCCAATAACCGTGTTACTTACTGCAACATAGTCGGTGCGCTTGTTTCCTTGTGCCATATCGACTAAATACGTTTTGCGGCCAAGGCGAACACCTTGGTGAGCAACAGAGAGTAAAAAGTAAAGCGTAGGCAGTAGCCACCAAACACTCAATAAATGGTTAAACCAGGTTGCAATAACAAATACCGTTAAGCCATTAAAAGTTACAAGCATGGCACTAAGTACTAAAACTCGTTGGCTTGATAGGTCGCTTAATCGCCCCCAAATTGGCGCGGACACTAAACTGGCTAACCCCGATACAGCAATAAATGTTGCAAGTAACGAAAACTCAAACGATTGGCGACTCGCTAAAATAATATAAAATGGCGCGCTTAAAGCTGAGCACAATAAAAAAGCACGTGTGACAACAAAGTGGGCAAATTGCTTATCTTGGTAAAGGAGTTTAAGTTTTGTAAATGCATGCAGTAGCCCGTTTTTCCCACCGTCGGTGGCCCCTTTGTATTCATTTATGCGGCTATAAAAAAAGGCCGCCACAATCCACATTATTGCGCCCAATACCAAGGCAATTAATACTGTGTTTTGTTCTTTCTGCTGTGAAAAAAAACACATCAGTAGTCCAAAGGTTAGGGTTGCCAAACCTGCAATACTTGCCGCTAAGCCGCTAATATTGCCTCGCTGTTTTTTGGGGATCACTTTACCCAGTACATCTTTTGCTGCGACTGAATTAAAGCCTCGCGCTAAACTAAATAATATTAACAAACCTAAAATAGCGAAGCCTGCTTGTTTTCCCTCTAATACAAAAGCAACGCCTACCATGGCTAATATACATATCGATTGCGCAATAGCGCCAATTACCCACACCCATTTACGAACAGATAATTTGCGGATCACATCGGCAATGGCCAACTGCGGAAGTAAAGAGCCAGACTCCCTTATTGGCACAAGCCACGCTATAAAGCTGCCAGGTACGTTTAAGCTATGCATTAACCAGGGAAGCGTAACTTTGGGGTTGAGTAGTGCGTCTGCAAACTTACTAAACAGCTGACTCAGTAATAAAATAATGAAGTTACCGGGCACCTCTTTACATGCAGACTCATCAATTTCTTTGCAGGCTTTAGCATCTTCTTCATTGTTAAGGCGCTTATAAATTTGCTCTTTTGTTAGTTTGACCACGGCTTTACACTGCTTTTAGGTAAGTAAATTTATACTAGGTTGATATGTTTAAATATTCTACTTTCAGGCAGGTTAATGTGATCATTTTAGTAGCGCCATATTTATAGCGGACATAAAAAACCAGCATTTAAGCTGGCTTTTTTGATGCATTCTAGCACTTTATTTAAAGTCGTCTGCGCTATGTCGTTCAGCTAACTGCTCTTCCTCGGGCCCCCATGTGCGATTAACACGACGACCTCTTTTAACCGCTGGACGCTCAGAAATTTGTTTGGCCCATCTAACAACATGCGTATAAGAGGCAACGTCTAAAAACTCAGCAGCATCGTACAAGTCGCCTAAAACAAGTGAGCCATACCAAGGCCAAATAGCAATGTCGGCAATTGAATATTCATCACCTGCCATGTAGTCGTTATTGCTTAAATGCTGATTAAGTACATCGAGTTGGCGTTTGGTTTCCATAGTAAAGCGGTCAATGGGGTATTGCATCTTACTTGGCGCATAGCTATAAAAGTGGCCAAATCCGCCACCTAAGTAGGGTGCAGAGCCCATTTGCCAAAATAACCAGTTACGGCACTCGGTTTTTGCTACAAGGCTTTTGGGTATAAGTGCGTTAAATTTTTCACCTAAATATTGCAAAATAGAGCCCGACTCAAATACACGAGTTGGCGGTGTTGTTGAGTGATCGAGTAACGCAGGGATTTTTGAGTTTGGATTAATATCAACAAAGTCAGAACCAAACTGATCTCCCTCGCCAATATTAATTAGATAAGCATCGTATTGCGCATCATTAAGGCCAAGCTCTAAAAGTTCTTCAAACATAATAGCGGCTTTTTGGCCATTAGGCGTTGCCAGCGAGTACAGTTGAAATGAATGCTCGCCAATAGGCAAGGTTTTGTCATGAGTTGCCCCAGCTATGGGTCTATTAATACTGGCAAACTTACCGCCACTTTCACTTTCCCACGTCCACACTTTGGCTGGTGTGTAATCGTTTGTATCGCTCATAAATAACCTCACTGTTAGATTGATTCACTTAAAATAATTTTTTACAAACCTTTTTGTCTATCTGCTTTTGCTAATTTATAACCCAAAAACAACCCGCTTAGGGCTCCGAATAAGTGGCTTTCAAACGAAATATGAAAGCGTTGCGGCAATACGCCCCAAATAAATCCGCTATAAAGTATGGCAACAACGATAGCGATTATGATTGATTTTAGCGAACGCCTGACCACGCCATAGCAGAGAATAAAACCCCACAACCCGTATATTACGCCGCTCAAACCAACATGAAGGCTACTACGGCCAAATGCCCAGACTAATAACCCGCCCAAAAGTGCGGTGAAAATAAATACAGAGTAGAACCGTTTAACACTGTATTGACAAATGAGCCAGCTGAGCACCGCAAAAGGCAGCATGTTACTGGCAAAGTGCCACCAGCTACCGTGTAAAAAGGGAGCGCAAAGTATGCCTATTAATCCTTGTATGCTGCGCGGGTAAATACCTAAACCATTAAGGTTTATACCAGGAAGGCTATTAATAACTTGAAGTACAAAGCAAGCAGCGACAATGCTAAATATAGCAAAGCGAGTCGTTGTTAGTAATGACAGAGACGTAGGCTTGGTTGTCATAAATTTCCCTAATTGACCTTAAACAGTTGCCAGTATAGGAATTGTATTTGGTAATGAAAAGCAAATAAAAAGCACAGCTCAAATGCTGTGCTTAATTAAGGCCGCGTTGGCCTTTAGTATTTAAATGCTATTAACCCAATTTAGTTAATAGTTTTTTAGCAGCAAGCTCTGAGCTTGCAGGGTTTTGACCCGTTATCAGCAAACCATCTTCTAGGGCAAGTACACCCCAATCTTCAGTTTTTTGGTAGTCGCCACCTTTTTTGATTAGCTCGTCTTCCACTAAAAAAGGAACTACGTCGGTCAGTTGTACAGCTTCTTCTTCACTGTTGGTGAAACCAGTCACTTTTTTACCTGCTACCAATGCGTTGCCGTCTGCATCTTTAACATTTAAAAACACAGCACTTGCATGACAAACGCCAGCAACTGGTTTTTCTTCTTTAACAAAACTTTCAATTAGTGATACAGAATCGGTGTTATCTACTAAATCCCATAATGGGCCGTGGCCGCCTGGGTAAAATACTGCGTCGTAATCGCTTGAGTTTACTTCGCTTAGTGCATGTGTGTTGGCCATTAGCGCTTGCGCTGCGCTGTCTGCATCGTAACGTTTAGTTGCATCGGTTTGAAAATCAGCAAGTGTGCTTGTAGGGTCAATTGGCGGTTGGCCACCAGCAGGAGACGCAAGTGTCACTTCAGCGCCAGCATCAACAAATGCGTAGTAAGGTGCTGCAAATTCTTCAACCCAAAAACCGGTTTTTTCACCTGTGTTACCAAGATCCGCATGTGAAGTAAGTACCATAAGTATTTTTTTAGCCATAACTATATTCCTTCGATAATTGAGTTAATTAGTATTTGGTATTCACCAAACTCGTATCATTACTATATGCATTTAAATTACTTTAAACAACGATGATAAATTTGACTTTATTGGTTTAATAATTGATACAATGAGTAGGTTGAATTTTAACTAGGCGGAAAAGCCATGAAAGTGTCGTTTGAGCAATTAAAAAGTATGGTGGTGTTTGCACAAATTGTAGAGCAGGGAAGTTTAACAGCCGCCGCTAAGCAATTAGGTTTAACACGTGCTGTGGCAAGCTATCACTTAAAAAAATTAGAAACCCAGCTTGAAGTTACACTTTTAAACCGCTCTACTCGCACAATGACACTTACAGAGGCCGGTATAGCGTACTACGAGCGTTGTCGCGTTATTACTGAGCAAGCCAATGCCGCTAATCAACAAATAGAGAATATAAAAAGCGAGCCGCAAGGTTTACTTAAAGTGAGTTGCCCCGTTAATGTAGGGATGCAATTAATTGTACCCGCTATAAATACGTTTAAGCGCCAATATCCAAAAATTGAAATCGACCTACAGCTAACCGACGACGTAGTAGATATAATAAAAAATGGTTTTGATATTGCCATTCGAGGTGTTGCGTTAAGTGACTCAAACTTACAAGCGACAAAACTGACCACAATGAGTACCTGTATTTGTGGCTCTTCAGATTACTTTAACTATTTTGGTAAACCTAAAACGCCAGCTGAGTTAAAAGCGCATAAATGGGTTGTGTATCAGTTGGGGAGTAAAACTTTAACGCTTCAAAAAGATGGCAAAAAACACGACATTACAATGCAAGGTGGTTTAAGCACAAATAATGCGGCAGCACGCACGGCATTTGTAGAGGCAGGGCATGGCCTTGGCCGTATTCCTTTATATGATGCCTGGCCAAAAGTGCAAGCTGGGCTACTAGAGATCATATTAGACGATTACAAAACTAAAGATATTGAGCTTTACGGGGTGTTTCCGCCTGGCGCTACAGGCTCTAAAAAACTTAGGTTATTTATTGATTATTTAAAAGCCTACTTTGTAAAGCAGCATACCGCGCTGGGTATGCTGAAAAGTACTTAGTAAGACGTTTTTTTAAGTGTTTATAAAGTGCGATTAAATAGCGCCACGGCTTGTTGGTACATTGCGATTGCCAATGCACCGTCGTATCGCTCACCTTCATCACGTATAAAGGCATGTTGCGCGTTAACTTCTTGCCACTGGTAGTTAATGCCTGTCGTTACACATTGCTGATAAATTTTACTGCGGCCTTCTTGTGGTACATGAGGGTCTTGTTTACCCCAAATAAAATGTATTTCACCTTGTATATCGGCCATGCGCTCAAATGAATTGTTTCCTTCTTGAGCTGGTAATGTATTGCTGTGAATATCCGTTGCGTATAAGCAAAACGCTGCTTTAATTTGGGGATTAAGTGCAGCTCTGTAAGCTAAATGTCCGCCAATACATACGCCCATCGCCCCCACTGAACCTGAGCAATACTGCTGCGATTTTACAAAATCGATTAATGTTTGTGTGTCGCTATCGTGATGCTCAAGCGGTTTTTTCCACTTATCCGCATTGCCTTTGTCTTTACCTGCATCATCGTAAGCAAGTACAGTCCCTATAGGGTTTAACTCATGAAATACCTCAGGCACGAGTACAACAAAACCATGGCTTGCCAAAAGTGCGGCACTTCGAGCAATAGGAGCCGTTTGCTGAAAAATCTCAGAATAAAAAACAATGGCAGGAAACTGCCCATCGGCTTGTGGACGATACACTGTGGTTCGCATTAGGCCTGTTGGCGTTGGTAAGTCGGTATTATGTTGTTGGATGATCATAAAAGCGCTCAGTTAAAAAGGTTGGGTAATTCCTTTATGGTAACTGAGCGCAGCAGAATAAACGACCGCTGAAATGCGTTTTTAAATGCTAGCTGGCATTTTATTACAGCTTGCGTAGTAGCTTACCGTGGCCGGCCAATCAGAAAATATACCCATTACACCCACTTGTTTTGCTAAAACATCAACTACAGTCATCATATCGCCATCGTTATTGATTACATCAGCAATTGACTGATAATAATAACCACCCCCTTCATTTAGCGGCCCTGAGCGCTCAAGGCTCCATGCTATGAGCTTCAAACCTGCCGCTTTTGCGTCAATTGCGTATTGTGAAGGAACAATATTGTTATCGTTATCGATGGTAAGCATCATCCAAATGGGAGGCGCAAGTATTTTAACGTCGTCAGCAACCAGTTCAGCCATGCTTGGTTGCCATGTTGCTGGATTGCTCGGGTCAAAACCAGCTTCACTATCGCGACCATCTAAATAAACACTTTGATCTGCAAATTCAGGGTTGGTGTTAATCCAATATTTAACATCGTCTAAATTAAACGATTGTGGGTATACCTGATTTGCGGGAACATCTAATTGCGTGTACTCATCAAGCATTTTTTGTGCGTATTGTTCTTGGCTCATACCATCAAAAGGCATGCTAACTTGAGGCGACTTAAGCTCTGGGGTCATTTTTACACCCAACTCTTTAAATAACTCAATACTTTGCTTGTGGGTTAATAGCGTTCCTGTTTTTGAGTATAAATCGGTACGCCAATTTGGGGTGCCGTCAAGGTATTCTGCCACTGTGGTGGCTTTAGGATTCGCACCATCCATTTTTCCTTCAAGGGTTAAAAATTCGCTCAGGCTAATATCGCTTGTACAGCACTTTGCTGAAGCGGAAGCCCCGGTATTTGGATCGGCTGGGGTAAATGGCACACTGCATTTGGCGGCAAGTTCTGGGATAGCTAAAATGTTAGTGGTAGTATGTAAGTCACATTGTGAGTGGCGACACACTAGTTCTTTATCGTTTGTAAACGTTACATCGCACTCTACAATACCTGCGCCCATTCGCGCTGCTGCAATATAAGATTCTTTAGTATGTTCAGGGTATTGCATTGGGGCACCGCGATGCCCAATTGAAAAGTCTGTCTTATAAAATGGGCCATCTTGGCATGATGCTAATTGTGTTTTTAACTCGCTTGGCGCCATGTCGTTAATTAAATAATCAGGGCGTGTGCCAAGTTGAACATTGCTACCTTGGGCCACTTCTACAACGACTGGCGTGGGTACTTCTACAATTTCAACTTCAGTGTTAGTTACTAAAACGTCTTTTTCGACTACTTTAACTTCATCGTCACAACCGGTAAGTGCAACAATTAGAAGGCAACTGGCAGATAAGGTAATACGCTTCATTGTTTATCCTTAAAAAATAAAAGTTGCACTACCTTAGTAACTCTTAATGACAATTAAACGACAGAAAAGTGAACTTATTTTTTCGTCATTATCTGATTAACCACTAACGCTAAAAGCATTATTGCTGCACCAATACTTAGCCTAAAAATATCGGCATCTCTATTCCAAATAACAATATTAACAATAATACCGGCAGGGATGAGTAAGTTATTCATGACCGCCAACGCCCCAACATTGACAAGCGTTGCGCCTTTATTCCATAAAAAATAACCCAAGCCTGAGGCCACTATCCCTAAATAAATTAAAATCCCCCATTGTGTATTTGTGCTTGGCAGCTTACTCGAGTTACCAAATAATGCGTAACATAAGCCTGCAACAATAAGGGCGCCAATAAAAAACCAGCTAAATGCCGCCTTGTCGTCAAGCTGCTTGCCTTGGATTAACCGTTTGTATGTAACTTGCCCAGTTGCAAAACTTAAATTGGCTCCTTGTACAAGCAACAGCCCTAGCCAAAAGTCATTGTCGAGATTTTCATAACGAATTGCTACTGCACCCAGCACGGCAATTAAGGCAACAATAAAAAATTGCGGATTAAACTGTTTGTTAAGGGTATCGTTTAATAAAGTAATATAGAGCGGCGTCATAACAGTAAAAAGCAATACTTCAGGGACGCTTAAAAACAAAAATGAGTGGTAGTAAAAACTGTACATAACCCCAAGTTGCACAGCGCCTATCAACATAAGCCTGATTGCGGTGGCGGGAGGAAGGCGTTTGATAAACGGTAAAAATACCAATGTAGCTAGCGCAACACGGATTAATACGCTAAACCATGCATCAACGTGCCCAGCTAAATATACGCCAATTAAACTAAACGAAAATGCCCAAAGTAGGGTCACTGCAAATAAATAGCCCATAACCATCATTGTGTAATAACTAATTGGCTAAGTTTATCTGTTATAAATTAAGGTATAAACAATAAAAGCCCGCAAGCGGGCTTTTATATTAAAAATAATAAGTTAAGTTATTATTCTACTAAACCACGGCGCTTAAGTAGTGCGTCGGTTGTTGGTTTTTGACCTCTAAACTCAATGTAGCTTTGCATTAAGTCACGGCTATTACCTTTTGATAAGATTTCTTTACGGAAGTTGTCGCCGTTTTCACGTGTTAAACCACCGTTGTTTTCCATGTGTGCAAATGCATCGGCTGCAAATACTTCAGTCCAAAGGTATGCGTAGTAACCCGCAGAGTAACCGCCGGCAAATGTATGGCTAAAGTAGTTTGATTTATAACGCGGTGGTACAGGGTAGTAATCAATACCATGAGCTTTTAGCGCTGCGTTTTCAAACTCTTGAACATCATTGATTTTCTTATCTGAACCAAATGAATGCCATTCCATATCCAGTAAAGCAGCCGCTAAATATTCAGTCGTACCAAAACCTTGGTTGAATTTTTGCGATGCTAATACTTTATCAAGCAATGCTTGTGGAATTGGCTCACCTGTTTTGTAGTGCTTAGCGTAATTTGCAAGTACGCTAGGCTCAATCATCCAATCTTCATGTGCTTGAGATGGAAATTCAACAAAGTCACGCGCTGTTGCAGTGCCAGCAAGGCTTGGGTATTTAACATCTGAGAATAAACCGTGAGCCGCATGACCAAATTCATGGAACATAGTCGACACTTCGTCAAAGGTCATAAGCGTTGGCTCGCCTTCAGCAGGCTTTGGAATATTTTGCGCGTTATAAATAACAGGTTTAGTGCCTTTTAAGCCGCTTTGGCTTACGTATGCACTCATCCATGCGCCGCCACGCTTGCCTTCACGTGCGTATGGGTCCATGTAAAATAAACCAATTGCACTGCCGTCAGCGTTGAATACTTCATAAACGGTTACATCTTCGTGGTAAACCGGTAAGTCTTGACGTTCTTTGAACGTAATACCGTATAGTTTATTCATCGCAAAGAATAAACCATCGTTAATTACTGAGCTCATTTCAAAGTAAGGTTTAACTAACGCAGGGTCTAGGTCGTATTTTTCAGCACGTACTTTTTCAGCGTAAAATGCCCAATCCCAAGGTTTAAGTTCGAAGCTTTCGCCCGAATCATTAATTACTTTTTGGATAGCTGCTGCTTCAATTTTTGCTTTTTCAACTGCTTTAGGGGCAAGGTCATCTAAAATGCCGTATACATTTTCAGTTGTTTGCGCCATACGCGAGGTCATTACATACGAAGCCCAATCTTTGTAGCCTAAAAGCTCTGCTTTTTGTGCACGTAAGTTTGTTTCTTCAATGATGATAGGGCCATTTGTTTGTGCTGCACGGTTTGCTGAGGCAGTAAAAATTTGCTCACGTAACTCGCGGTTTTCAAGGCTTGATAAAATAGGCTGTTGCGTGGTGTTCACAAGCGTGATTATGTAACCTTCTTTGCCTGCTTTTTTAGCTGCAGCTGCTAGGCCTGCAATTTCACCCTCAGAAAGGCCTGCAAGTTTAGACTTGTCAGTAACAACAATTACATCTTCTTTAAACGATTTTAAAACGTTTTGCGAAAACGCAGTAGATAAGTTAGCAAGTTGTGCGTTAATTTCGCGCATTTTTGCTTTTTCTTCGTCACTTAATTTAGCACCGGCTTTTACAAACTGCTTGTAGTAAAAGTCAACAAGGCGTTGATCTTCAGCGCTTAGTGCTGCTTGGTTATCATAGATTGTTTGAACGCGCTCAAATAAAGCACCGTTTAAATAAATGTCATCAGAGTGAGCCGATAATACTGGCGCCATTTTTTTACTAATGCGCTGGTATTCGTCATCTGAAATTAGGCCCGATAAGTTATAAAATGCCGTTGATACACGGTTCAATAACTCACCAGATAGTTCCATTTCAACTAATGTGTTTTTAAATGTTGCTGGCTCTGGGTTATTAGCAATTGCTTGAATTTGAGCTGTATGCTCTGCAATACCCGCGTCGAATACAGCTTCGTAATCTTTAGTACCAAATTTATCAAACTCAGGTGCCATGTATTGTAAAGGACTTGGTTTGAATAACACATTGCTTGCGTTTACGTCTTGCACTTGTGCTGCGCTTTCTTTTGCCATTGTTTGTGTTTCTGATTTATTTTCTGAACAGGCAGATAGTAATAATGCACTAGCAATTGTAGTGGCGATTAGGGTTTTACGCATAATAACTCCATAGAAAGATTAGCCGGAATAGGCTTTTCGAGTCGAAAAACCCACTTAACTTACCAAATTTTGATTTATATACAATAAAGTTTATCGAGATTATGCAGGATTTAAACGCAAATTAGCTAAAAATAGATGTTTAGGTAGGTAAAAGTAGCTTGTGTTGTTTGTTTTTTGGTGGCACAAGTACTGCAAAATAACAAAGTGCAATTTTTAAAGTCAGTTAAATTGCATTGTGGCGTGCTAATGTTAGTTAATTAAAACACATTCACTCTATAATAATATTAAAGACCCCCTGATTGGAAAATAAATGAATTTAGAACAAATAAACGAAATCCTTTCTTTTGTTGTATTTAGTTACAACGATATACAACTCACAGTGGCAAAAATAATTCAGGTGCCACTTATTTTATTTGCAATGTGGTTTGTGGTGACACACATTGGTAAGTTAATAAAAAGAACTCTACTCGCCAAAAAAATAAGCCAAGATGCTGTTCATTTATTCACGCGTATTTATTTTATTTTAAGTATCGCCATATTAGTTTTTACCTCGCTAGAAGTATTAAATATTCCATTAACGGCTTTTGCATTTGTATCGGGTGCTATTGCAATAGGTGTGGGGTTTGGTGCGCAAAATATAATTAATAACTTTATAAGCGGTTGGATATTAATGTGGGAGCGTCCTATTCGAATAGGTGACTTTTTAGAAGTAGGCAGTGCCAAGGGGGTCGTCGAAACTATAAATACACGTTCAACGCGGATTCGTCGAAATGATGGCGTACATATGTTGATCCCCAACAGCCAATTACTAGAAAACACAGTAACAAACTGGACGTTAATTGATGGTAATGCACGCTCGTCGGTAAGCGTAGGTGTTGCTTATGGATCGGATGTAGTTTTAGTTAAAAAACTCATCCAACAGGTGCTTGATGAGCATAAAGCGATTTTAAAAACACCAAAATCGGCAGTGCTATTTGACGACTTTGCCGATAGCTCATTAGTTTTTAACGCTGTTTTTTGGGTATGTGCTGAATCTGAAACCATGCTTAGAACCGTGCGCAGTGATATTCGCTTTAGTCTGTACGATGTATTTGAGCAAAATAATGTAGTGATTGCGTTCCCTCAACGAGACATTCATATAGATGGAGAAATAGCCTTAAAACGAACGTGATAAAGCATTGAGGAAAAAACCGCCTAGTGCGGTTTTTTCTTCGTTAGCAAAAAGCGTACCTAAGTTAGGTTTTTAAGTTAAAACTTTAAAATTGCTACTTTATTTGCAGTTTTATTGATAAGGACATATGTCCTTATAATTGGGTTTTTACATCTAAAAAGTAATAAAAAGCCGCTATCTTGTGGTTAAATGTTGCAAAAAAGTTTCAAAATTACAAAGATTTTATGCAGTAAATTTATCACACAGTGGTATAATCTCACTCGTTCGTTCAGCCTCATTATTTCGTTTTTGTACTCTCGATAATGAGGTCCGCGCGCATATAGCCAAGTCGCGAAAAATTGTACGAGCCCGCAATGAATACATTGCGCAACACAAAAAATCGTTGATCAAGAGTGCATACAAAAGGTTAAAACCCGACATGAAAGCAATTAAAAAATCTGCAATAGCGACAATCATTAATGCCGCACTATTATCTGCTGCTGGCACTTCTGTTTCTTCATTTGCTGCTGAAGAAGAAACGGCTAAAAAAAATAACCAATTAGAAGTTATTCAAGTTACTGCGCGTAAACGTGTAGAAAATGCTCAAGAGGTGCCTGTAGCTGTATCTGCACTGCAAGGTGATAACCTTGATGCATACAGCTCGGCAGGCATGGATATTCGTTTTATGAACGCAAAAATTCCAAGCTTGTCTATCGAATCTTCATTTGGCCGTTCTTTCCCACGTTTTTACGTACGTGGTTTAGGTAACACGGATTTCGATTTAAATGCGTCTCAACCTGTATCGTTAGTTGTTGATGAAGTTGTTCAAGAAAATGCGATTTTAAAAGGCTTTCCTGTATTTGATGTTGAACGCGTAGAAGTATTACGTGGTCCGCAAGGTACTTTATTTGGCCGTAATACGCCAGCAGGCCTTGTTAAGTTTGACTCAGTTAAACCTAGCCAAGAGTTCGACGGTTACGGTGCGGTTTCATACGGTAGCCGTGGCGCAGTAGACACTGAAGGTGCTGTAGGTGGTGCGTTAACAGATCGTTTATCTGCTCGCGTTTCATTATTATGGCAAGATAAAGATGATTACATAGATAACCAAGCACCTAATTTTGAAGCTAAAGATCAACAGGGCGGTTATACTGAAAAAGCAGCACGTATTCAGTTTTTATACGAAGGCGATGATTTTTCTGCTTTATTAAACTATCACACACGTGATTTAGATGGTTCACCTATCGCGTTCCGCGCAAATGTTATTGAGTCTGGTTCTAACGAATTAGTCGATAACTATGAGCACGATGTTGTATATCAAGATGCCGGTGCTCGTTCTACTCAACAAGTAGAATCTGAAGGTATGAGTCTAAGACTTGAGTGGGATCTTGAAAACCACACTATAACGTCTATCTCTGCATGGGAAAGCGCTGAAATATACTCTCGTGGTGATATTGACGGTGGTTACGGTGCTGTCTTCCTTCCTGATTACATGGGGCCTGGCTTTATTCCTTTCCCTTCAGAAAGTGCCGATGGTATCCCTGAGCAAGATCAAATTACTCAAGAGCTTCGTTTATCAAGTAACTTTGACGGCGACTTAAACTATCAAGTGGGCGTTTTTTACTTTGACGAAGAGCTAACAATTGAAAACTTTAGCTATGACACGTTTTCATCACCAAATGCTGGCGCCTTAAACGGGTATGTAAAACAGCAGCAAGACACAACAGCATGGGCAGTATTTGGCTCGGTTGATTATGTTGTATCGGATGATTTAAAAGTAACAGCAGGTCTTCGTTACTCTGATGATAAAAAAGATTTCTCTGCAGATCGTACACTTAGCCCTGTTGGCGGTGGTGCTTTATTTATCGAGCAAGATGTTAGCGATAGCCACGTGAGCTGGGATTTATCTGCAAACTACAAAGTAAACGAAGATGTAAACTGGTACAGCCGTGTAGCTAACACATTCCGTGCACCAAGCTTACAAGGTCGTATTTTGTTTGGTGATGAAGTAACAACCGCTGATTCTGAAACAGTGACTTCATTCGAAACAGGTATTAAATCAGACGTGCTAGACGGACAAGGTCGCGTAAACGCAACTGTGTTCTACTACACAATGAGCGATCAGCAATTGACTGCTGTAGGTGGTGGCGCAAACTTTAACCGCTTAATCAATGCAGATAAAACCACGGGCTACGGTTTTGAGTTAGACACTGAGTGGGTATTAAGCGACGAGCTTAATGCAACATTTAACTTAAGCTATAACAAAACTGAGCTTAAAGATAATGACCTAGCTGTAGCTGTGTGTGGCCAGTGTACTGTGACAGATCCAACTTTCCAAGTTGCAGGTCCTTTTGGTCCTGAAGCTCGTGCAATTTTAGACGGTAACAGCTTACCGCATGCACCAGAGTGGATTTCTAACTTTACACTTCGTTACACTAAAGAGCTTGAAGATGGTGATTTCTTTGCAAATGGTGACATTTCTTACCGCAGCAAAATCAACATGTTCTTATATGAATCTGTAGAGTTTGAAGGCAAGCCTTTAACTGAAGTTGGTCTTCGTGCAGGTTACAGATGGGCACAAGGTGACTACGAATACGAAGTTGCTGGTTTTGTTCGTAACTTATTTGATGAGCAACAAGCAATAGGCGCAATCGACTTTAACAATAACACGGGTATTGTTAATGAAGAGCGTTATGTTGGTGCTGAATTTAAAGTTAAATTTTTCTAATTAATAGATTAGAAATTTACATTTAAAAGCCTGCCTTGTGCAGGCTTTTTATTTTGTGATCCCTTTTAGAGCTGTTAAAGTAGCGCATAATTGGTTTATTGATAGAGAAATATAATGGCTGGATTTTGGAATTACCGTGTGATTTTTTGTGAAGCAACAAAAGATGAAGCGGCGCAATATCAAATACACGAAGTAGAATATAACCTAAATGGTAAAGTAACTAACTGGTCAGAAACAGGCGCAGCACCGTTTGGTACAACGCTTGATGAATTAAAAGATGACTCGGAGCGCTTAAAAACTGCTTTTGAAAAACCTGTGCTTAAGGTGGTTCGTAAAGCCCGTGGTTATGAGTTAGTTGATATTGAAACCGGTGAAGAAGCTTTTGGTGAGCCGCCGGCGGGTTTAACCCAGTAATAATGAAAAAAAGGTGCTCTAGCACCTTTTTTTAGCACTTTAATTTAAGGAGAGATCATGAGCTTACAGGCCATTTTATTTGATATGGATGGCACGCTAGTCGATTCAGAAGCGATGCATTTTCTATGTTGGAGCACATTGTTAGCGCCATTTGAGGTAAGTTATTTAGAAGATGAATTTTGTCAGCGGTTTTCAGGGCGTCCTACACTAGAAGCGGCAATTGAAATTAAAAGTGAGAATAATTTATCAGTCAGTGCTGAGTTTTTAGCTGCTGAAAAATATCGATTATTTGGTGAATACGTCAAAACGAACTTACCACCGCTTATGCCATATGTAGAACAAACGCTAAAAGCGGTTAAAAATAGTGGCTTAAAAATGGCGCTTGTCACCGGAAGTGCAACAAGCGAAGCTATGCCAATTCTAAAAGGGTTAGGGTTTTATGAGCTGTTTGATACTCTTGTTACTAAAGACGATGTAATTAACCCTAAGCCTGCAGGCGACCCGTATTTACTCGCTTTAAAGCAAATAAACGTAAAGTCAGAAAATGCGATAGCCATAGAAGATACGTTTACAGGCGTAAGCGCCGCAAATAATGCGAGTTTAAGGGTGGTTGCTATTGCTAATAGCCACACCAAAGATCATGACTTTAGCAAAGCGACCTATTGCATGGGTGACCTTGATGAGTTTTGGCAATGGGTGCAATCTCAACTATAGTGTAAGTCACTATTACCTAGCTTGGATGCGCTAATGATTGCTATAAAATGGATGTTATTAATTACGGTTATTTTGTTTAGCTGCTCGGCTTATACTTCTCAGCCTTCTGTATTATTAGCCAAAGTGTATGATGAAGAAAAGCACAATGATATTAGTGCGTATTTAGTCAGCGAAAAATTTGACGGTGTAAGAGCTATATGGACGGGCACACAGTTTGTTACTCGCAAAGGGAATATAATTAATGCACCACATTGGTTTACTGCATCCCTGCCCAATACGTGGTTAGATGGCGAGCTTTGGACTAAACGAGAACACTTTGCTGCATTAAGCGGTATAGTAAGAACTAAAATCCCAAATAACAAAGACTGGCAAGCCGTCACTTACAAGATATTTGATATGCCAGATAAAACCTTAGTTTTTAGCGAGCGTTATAAAAATTATTCCCAACTTGTTACACACATTAATCAGCCCCATATCCAAGCTGTTAAACAGCGTCGATTTAAAAATAACAAACAGCTTTCTGACTATTTTAATAACATAACTGCGCAGGGTGCAGAAGGCGTTATGTTGCACTTAGCTGATGCTAAACACAAAAGTGGACGAAGTGGTGCTTTGTTAAAGTTAAAGCCTTACCTTGATGCTGAGGCGGTTGTCATTGCTCATTTGCCGGGTAAAGGTAAATACACGGGGATGCTTGGTGCGCTGCGCGTTAAGTCAGCCTCTGGGCAGCTATTTTCAATTGGTACAGGATTTAGCGATGCACAACGTCAAAACCCACCGGCCATTGGTAGCACCGTTACCTATCGTTTTCATGGGTTGACAAAAAATGGCCTTCCTCGCTTTGCTAGCTTTTTAAGAGTAAGGGAAAGCATATAGCAATTTAAAAGTGATCTTAAATATGCTAAATTGCGCGGCCTTTTTGGTAATGTGTGGTGGTATATGTTTGTAGGTTTTGATTACGGTAGTTCAAATTGTGCTATGGGTGTAATGAACAATAATAATGTTCAGTTAGTGCCTTTAGAGCAAGGCAAGCATTACTTACCTTCTACACTTTATACGCATCACAGTGCTTTGGTAGTTGATTTTGTTGCTAAGCATTTGAAAGGAACCGCGCATGAACAAGATTTTAAATTTCAACGCCAAGCCCTTTTAAACTCATTGCCTCGAATTAAATCAGACCTTGATTTACAACCTTCAGATGAGACCTTATTTATTGGCCGTGAAGCAATTAGTGAATACGTTCAATTTCCTGAAGAAGGATACTTTGTTAAGTCACCCAAATCGTTTTTTGGTGCAACCGGTTTAAAGCAAGGCCAAATTAACTTTTTTGAAGACATTGCAACAGCAATGATTTTAAAAATAAAACAACGCGCAGAGCAGTCTTTAGAAAAAGTACTTACTCAAACTGTTATTGGCCGCCCTGTAAACTTTCAGGCGGTAGGCGGTGAACAGTCGAACCAGCAAGCTGTGGGTATTTTAGAGCGAGCTGCAAAACGTGCAGGCTTTAAAGACGTTAATTTTTTATACGAACCGCTAGCAGCAGGTATCGATTACGAAAGTGATTTAACACACGATCAGAAAGTGTTGGTTATAGATATTGGTGGGGGGACCAGTGATTGTTCGTTTGTGCAAATGGGCCCAAGTTTTAGAGGAAATAGTCAGCGCGATAACGACTTTTTAGCTCACAGCGGTAAACGCGTTGGTGGAAACGATTTAGATATTGCATTGAGCTTTCATGGGTTAATGCCCTTATTAGGGCTTGGCAGTACATTTAAATCGGGATTACCTTTGCCAAATCAGCCATTTTGGCAGGCATGTAAAATTAACGATGTTAATTTGCAAAGCCAATTTTACAGTGAAAGTCAGGCGCGAGAGCTTAATGCACAGTTGCGAGATGTAAGTGCACCAGATCTTTATAAGCGCTTAATTAACTTACAACAAAATAAGCAAGGGCATCAACTTGTTCAACAAGGTGAAGCCGCAAAAATAGCCCTTTCGTCAACACCTGACTTTAACTGTGACTTGCGCTTTTTAGATACTGAACTTAGTAAAAACTTATCTGTTTATGATTTATCGCTAGCTGTAGAGAGTAGTATTAGCCAAATAGTCACTTTGGCAAAACAAGCAATAAACGATGCACAAACAACACCAGACGTTATCTATTTAACGGGGGGCAGTGCGCAGTCTCCACTAATTAAAGCAGCACTTAGCGAGCACTTAGGTGATATTAATATGGTCAATGGTGACCATTTTGGTAGTGTAACTGCTGGCCTGACGAAATGGGCCAGCATGCTTTATAAGTAACTTAAAAGGCTTAAAGACTTATTTGTCGGGTTGCGAGGTATTTTTCGTAATCTGGCAAGGTACGCTCAAGCTCGTTTTCCATTAAAGGAGAGCTTAACAGCATATCAGCACTTACCTCGTTACACGCTACAGGAATATTCCACACTGCCGCTAAGCGCAGTAATGCTTTTACATCAGGGTCATGAGGCTGAGAAGCTAAAGGGTCCCAAAAAAATATTAAAACATGAATTTCATGCTCTGCTATTTTTGCGCCCAATTGCTGGTCGCCACCCATAGGGCCACTTAAAAGCTGAACAACATCAAGCCCTGTACTTTTTTGAATTAAATGCCCCGTTGTACCTGTGCCGTATAAGGTGTGCTTGCTAAGTGTATTTTTATGTTTGTCGCACCACAGCTTTAGCGCGGCTTTTTTGCCATCGTGAGCAACAAGGGCAATATTTTTCTTTGCAGGGAGAGATTGCGTTTTTTGTTCCATATTAATTCTTTTTATTTGTGCCTAAATGCTCATAGTTACATCAACTGTTAGCAAAATTTAGGAAAGTTATAATAGTAGATTAATAGCTAGGGCAATAAATATCATTCCCGTTACTCTATCAATCCAAAGTTGACTGTTTGGATGCTGCCTAAAAAACTGTGCGATTTTGTCGCCAAAATAAATATACGTGCAGTCTATTGGAAAAGCAAAAATAGGGTATAGCAGGCCAAAAAATGCGAGCTGAAAAGTGGCTGATGATAAGCTCGGGTCTACAAACTGTGGAATAAAAGCAATAAAAAATAAAGCGACCTTAGGGTTAAGTACCTCGGTCATCATGGCTTGAAACATCACATTAGATTTTTTAGCGGTGCTTACGTGTGGCTTATCTTCACTTTGTGTTTGTGTGGCAGTAGCTGTGTTTTTTAGCGTGCTTTTTATCATCATAAAGCCCAAATAACACAAATAAGCTGCACCGGTATATTGAACAGCACTATAGGCAGCGGGTGATGCTTTTAAAATAGCACTTAAGCCTATTACGGCAAAAAAGGTATGCACAACACCACCTAATGCAAAACCAAACGCACTTTGCATACCCGCAGTACGGCCATTTGCAAATGTTTGTGCCATTAAAAACGCATTCGAGGGGCCTGGGGCAACCGCCATTAAAAAACTAGCAACTAAAAAAGAGAAGAGAAAATCGGGATTAATCATTATTAGAATTGATTGTTAAATATGAGTGAGTTTATCAAGCAACTAGGTAAATAAAAAGCGGGCTGTTGCCCGCTTTTTTAAGTTACGTTTTATTAAAAAGTAACGGTTGAGTTGTTAGAGCAGGCGCTTGTGCTTTGAGCTTCACATACTTGATAGGTATATGTGCCGCCACCTTTGGTAGATATTCTATCAGTGAAGCTATTAGTATTAGCTGTACTTGTCACCTTGCTTCCGTTGCGGTAAACATCAACTTGGCTTGTTGCTGCGCCAGCCCAATTAAGGTCAATATACTTGGTGCCTTTTGATTTATAACCTGAAGCAGAAAGCGTTATGTCACCTACAGGCTCTGGGTCGGTACCGCCGCCCCCATTACCACTACCTGCACAACCATTCGCAGTTAAATAGGCATCAGCATCGGCTGCTTTTACAATACCGTGTCCAAAGTAATCATCACGCCCTGTTGCGCCTTGATCTTGTGCAGTTGCTTTTAGAGCATCACGAATCTCTGTACCCGTACAGTCAGTATGATTTGACCATACAAGAGCAGCAATACCCGACACTGCAGGCGTTGCCATTGATGTACCACTCATGAATCCATAATCTGATGCGCCAATATCTATTGTAATCGTTGTGCTGCCAAGCAGTGCAGTGCGATCTTCAAATGCGGCACCCACAGCCGGAATTGTTGTATTGTTAGTATCGCCTAGTGTTGCGTAAAGCATACCAGCTTCGTTGTTAATGATAACAGCGCCTATTCCACCTGAGTTTTCACAGTTTGCTACTTTGTCATAAAAAGAAACGACACCACGGTCGATTAAACATACTTTCCCAGCAGCACCATTATCAATATTTTGTGCAGTTCCCATAAAGTACGCAGATGCTGATGCTTGACCAGTATTTTCCATTGCGGATGAAGCGTAGGGTGTGCCGTCAGCAGACATATTTGCTGCGGATGCCATGCCAGCAGGGTATGTTGAAAGCGTATCTACACCACCAGCAGTCACTTCAACACATACTGTTTCGTCAGTTGTAACACGTCTACCTTTACCTGATGAGCAGCTTGGAAATTGTGAAAAGTCAGCAATTTGATTATCTGCATCATTTGCGCCTACCATCATAACTGATGGATAGCCAGCTGGATATGAACGAACGTTATTGCCATCGTTACCTGCCGCTGCAACTACAAGGCCTCCAGCGTTAGTGAAATTAGCAAAAGCGTTTGACTCAGTACTATTTGAGCCACCACCACCTAAACTCATGCTGATAATATTTGCACCTGCCTGAGAACATAAGTTAGCAGCTTGTGCTAAGTCTGATGAATAACCCCAGCCTGATTCGTTAAACACTTTTATTATGTGCATAGCAACGCCTGGTGCCATGCCTACAACACCTAAGTTGTTATCTGCAGCACCTATAGTACCCGCCACATGAGTCCCGTGTGGTCCGCCATTATCGAACCAGTTACCTGTGCCGCTGTCATTATCGCCAGTGATATTTCCCCAAATGAAATCAGGGTTTGTGCTGTCTAAACCGGAGTCAATAACACATACTTTCATACCCGCATTCGCGTCAAATGTTACCTGATCAGCTTGAGATTGATAAACAGCATACGGTGTAATTTGTTGTTGCATTGCATTGCCGGCGTCATCATTGAATAATGATAAAGGAACACGTTTTTGGTCTTCTTCAATAAGTTTTATGTGAGGGTTATTTAGTAAACCTTTTAAGCTTGTTAAATCGTGACCAGTAAATTTAGCGGCAATAAACCCATTACCGTCAACTTTTATATCACCACCGAGTTTTTTAGTAAGTGCTTTTACCACACCTTTTTTGTTGTTATCGACTTGAATTATGAAACGATCGTTTTGTGCACTTGCATTACCTGCAGTACATAGACCAGATAAAATTAATGCTAAGGCAAGTTTATTTTTTTTCATTTTTACATCCTAGAATTATCTTGTTAACCACGTGTTAACTTAATTCAACGATAGAGCAGCTGTACCTAGATTGCAATAGTGAATTGTTAATAAAAATGAAATAATTCTGGTTGGGTGATTAATGTGCAGTGAAAGGGGTAAATAAAAATTACTTACCCATTAATGATGAATTTTTGTTGGGGGGGGTTATGAAAACTGCGCTTTGCGAAACAATAAATAGCTAAAAGGGACCAATAATAAAAAGTGGACGCCAATTAATATAGGGGTCTGCAACTGTAAAAATTGAGTAATAAATACCAGCAAACTTGCCCCACTCATTTGCATTGCACCAAGCAACGCTGAAGCTGTGCCCGCTTGTTTAGGGAACAAGCTTAATGCTCTTCCTGCTGCAGAGCCAAGAGTGAGCGCAAAACCAAATGCAGCCACAAACATGGGGATCATTAACGCCAAAGCTGATTTATATTGGCTAAACAGGAACATAAGTAACCCCGAGCCAACCAATAGCAGTAACCCTATTTTTAAAGCACGTTTGGGGTGGCGTTTGATGTACAGTGGCATAATAAAACTGGCAATAATGCTTAAAACGGCATTAAGTGAAAACCAAAATGTAAAATTAGCTACGCTTCCGCCAAGCTCAGTAATTATCCAGCCAGGTGCGAGGGTGACAAACACTAAAATAACCGACATAGTAACCATGCAAAGCAAGCTATTAAATAAAAATAGTGGCGTTGAAATAATGGGTATAAAGCGTCTTAAATCGAGAATATGCCCCTGATAAACGCTATCAGCTGGTCGTGTTTCTCTAAAAAAGAAAAACGTAACAATAAAGCCTACCAATGCAAACCCAGTTAAAAATAAGAAGTTCATTTCCCAGCCAAACTTAACAGTTAACCAAGCACCTAAAATGGGCGCTAACGCAGGAATAAAGCACACAATGCCATTCAAGTAGGTAATAATTTGGCCGCTACGTTCGCTACCAAATTTATCTCTTACAATAGCGAAAGCGACAACAAATGTGGCGCATGCACCTAACCCTTGTAATGCACGAGCAGAAAGTAATACTTCAAACGAAGGGGCACAGTAAGCAAGTAACGCAGAGCCTGCATATAAGCTAATACCCACTAATGCGACAGGCTTTCGGCCAAATCTATCTGCTAATGGCCCTGCAATTAATTGACCTAGTCCAACGGTTAACATAAAAATGGCAACAGTTTGCTGCACTTGTTGCTCAGTCACCAAAAATTGCTCTGCTATGGTAGGAAAAGCGGGCAGATAAATATCAATAGCCATAGGGCAAAAAATAACGAGCAACGCTAAGATAAGTAATAAAGTTAGATTAGGTTTTGCGGGCTGTGTATGCATTGAGTCTCCTTTTTCGCGTATTTTAGGGGGGCACTCGTAAAAAAGAAAGGGCTTTTGGCCTATGCATACGTCGTCATTCGTATTTTTTGTTAAACACATAATAAAAGCCGTAATTAAAACGGCTTTTTTAAACTGGTCTGATGTGTTAGCGTTAATAAAGTAACTGTAACTGGATAATAAAAATGGCAAATCAATCACCACTAGTTAAAACGTGGCATAAATTTAAAAACTTACCCTTTGGCAATTGGCTTTTTACTAAAGCTGTTTGTTTTAAAGCACCTTACTTTGGCTCAATGAAGCCCTACGTATTAGATCTGCGAGAAGGGCACTGTAGTGCTGTTGTTAAAAATCGTCGTAGTGTTCATAACCACATTGGAACGATTCATGCAATTGCGCAATGTAATTTGGCTGAGTTATGTGCAGGGGTAATGGTTGACGCGACTGTACCGGTAAAAACCCATCGTTGGATACCCAAGGGAATGACCGTACAATATTTGGCAAAGGTTGATACAGACGTTACGGCTATTGCTGAAATTGATTTGCCACGCCAGTGGATTGATAAAGAAGATTTAGTAGTACCAGTAAAGCTTTATAATACCCGCAACGAACTCGTGTTCACTGCAGATATTACAATGTATATTACTGAGAAAAAATAGCCTACCGCTCGCTTTTATCCGTGGCTTGTTTATTTACAAACGACAAGCCGCTGTCATCTTCTTCAATCAGTGTTTTAACTTCTTTTTCAGTTGGTTCAGCAGTTAACTCTACTGTCTCTTTTTCAGTGCGTTGCTTTAAGTTGCCTTCAATTATAGCGCCAGCATCTATACTCAATGAATCATGAAATACGTCGCCATGGACGTGAGCACCACTTTGTATTTTTACTTCGCTTGCATTGATAGAACCAATAACAGTGCCTTTAACAACAATGCCTACTGCTTCAACAATTCCTTCAACTACACCGGAGGAGCCTATAACTAACTGCTCGGCTTTTATGTCGCCATCTATGCGACCATCAAGTTGAACCTCACCTTGGCTTATTAAAGTGCCAGTAAGGCGCACATCTTCAGAAATAATAGAGGGGGTATGATTAACCTTTCTTAGGTTAGTACTTGTTGATTTTTTTCTACCGAACACGAGAAAGCGCCTTTGTTATTTTTAGAGGATTGACTTGTTCGCCATTAACCAATACTTCGTAGTGTAAATGAGTGCTAGTACTTCTACCAGTGCTCCCCATTAAACCAATTACATCGTGCTTGGCAATGTGCTGGCCTTTTTTTACTTTTATTTTATTTAAATGGCCAAAGCGAGTTACTAAGCCATTTTTGTGTTCGAGTTCAATAAAGTTACCATATCCGCCATTACGCCCTGCACGAAGAACCACAGCGTCGGCCGGAGCAAAAATTTCGGTTTTGTGCCAACCCGCTAAGTCTACGCCTTTGTGAAATGCTCGGCGGTTATTCATTGGGTCTTTACGTAAGCCAAAGCTACTTGAAATATAATATTTTGCAGCGGGTAAGGGCAGGGTGTTAGGTAATTCAGTTAATAAATTTTCTAGATTATTTAACGCGACTAACTTATCAACTATAGCCAAAAAATGACCGGGTATATTTGTTTCATCGAATACATCAAAAGGGCCACCTTGAGCAATATGCAAAGAGTTAATTGCTAGGTGTTCTTCCAAAGCGGCATCAAGGCCTGCGCCTTTAAGCATGGCTAAAATAGCGTTATGTCGTTCGTTTATTTTTTTGTCTAGGTAATTAAAGCTTTGTTCGTATTGCTCATTTAAATGTGCCAAACGTGTTTCAAAACTAATAGGCTTACCTAAATCAACTTGCTTAGCATTTGGGTCTTCATCAACTAAGGGTTCATGAAATTCGCTTTTATTTTCGTTAATAGGTGACTCAAGCTCTTCACCTAACTGAATAACGTCTTGACTGATTGAAGCAGGTAAAGATTCGATCATGCTTTGAAGTAGCGCTTGTTTTTGTTCAAGAGTTACTAGCTGTTTGAGTTGTTGCTCGTGAAGACGTTGTTGCTCGCTAACTTTTTGTTCCCATAGTACTTGTTTGTTAAGCTGATTTTTTTCTATGTCAGAGATATGGTTAGTTTGTGTGTATACACGAAAGCTAGAAATGCTCACCCATACAAGTGTTGCTAAAATAAGCACTATTGCAAAAAGTTGTAACCAAGGCGCTAAAACAACATGCTTAACCTCGCCATTTTGACGAATAAGGAGTTGGCGAGCTGGAAAAAGTTTTTTGTAAGACTTTATAAATACTGACATGGCATATAAACACTGGCTACTAACCGGAATAATGTATCAATCTGAGCTTAAAAAGCCAGAAAAAAATTGTAACTGTTCAAAAATTAATAAAAAAGGGCTGCTTTTAAAAGCAGCCCTTTCATTTAAGTATGTTTGATTGAGATTATTTTGCGGCTAAAACCGTGCTTTCAACTGAACCAAAACCAATACGCGCAAAGCCTTCTTTTTCACACCAGCCGCGCATGATAACGTTATCGCCATCTTCTAAAAAGCTGCGTTGCTCGCCATTGCTTAGCGTTATTTTTTCTTTACCGCCACGAGAAAGTTCAAGTAAAGAGCCCGCTTCTTCATGTTTAGGGCCCGATTGCGTACCCGAACCCAGCATGTCACCCGGCATAAAGTTACACCCGTTAACCGTATGGTGAGTGACCATTTGAGCTACAGTCCAGTACGAATGCTTAAAGCTAGAGGTAGATACGCGGGTAGGAGAGTGCCCTTCGCTACGCATTTTTTCGGTTTGAATTTTTACATCCATTTGAATATCAAATGCGCCTTGCTCGCGATTAGCGGCAGACTCTAGATATTCCATAGGTTGTGGATCGTTTTCATCACGGGTCCAACTTGTTCTGTACGGTGCGAGTGCTTCTGTTGTAACAATCCAAGGAGACACTGTTGATGCAAAGTTTTTCGCTAAAAACGGACCTAATGGTTGGTATTCCCAAGCTTGTAGGTCACGGGCCGACCAGTCGTTAAACACACAAAAGCCAAATACATGATTTTCTGCATTTTCGATTGCAATTGCATCGCCAAGCGCATTTCCTTTACCTAAGTAAATGCCAAGCTCTAGCTCGTAATCAAGGCGTTTACATGGACCAAACGAGGGTACATCAGCATCAGGTGCTTTAGTTTGTCCTTTAGGACGGTGAAATGTTTGCCCAGACACATCAATAGATGAAGAACGGCCATGGTAACCAATTGGTACCCATTTATAGTTTGGTAATAATGGGTTATCAGGGCGAAATAAACTACCTACTGCTGTTGCATGATAAATAGAAGTGTAAAAATCGGTGTAGTCACCAATACGACATGGTAATGAAAATTCAATATCAGCTTGCGATATTAATACGCTCGCAATATCTTTTTGAAAATCAGCGCCTTCGCGTAATGCTTTTGAAAGGGCTAAACGAAGTGCTGACCAATATTGCTGCCCTAAACCCATAAATGTATTTAGCGTTGACTCGCTCGCTGCATCGAGTGCTGTTTTAGCGTCGCCTGTAAATACATTTAGCTCATTTAGTTTTGCAAGGTCGATAACCTGATCACCTATCGCAACACCGCCACGAAATACTTCGTTAGTGCCTTTGCGACGAAACTCGGCAAATGGCAAGTTTTGAATAGGGAAGTCGCAATTGGCAACATTCGCTGACTCTACCCAGCTTGTTAAATTAATATCATGGGTTTCGTTAATTAGGCTCATTACATTTCCTTTGGTTTAACTGTATGGCAACAATGGAGTATTTATTTAAGCATACTTGCACTTTAAGCCATACATTTTAAATATTAAAACGACAAAAAGCAGCGAAGGTCGCTGCTTTTAATTTACTCAAAAAGATTATAAAACGCCGCGGCGCTCTTGATCGCGTTCAATTGATTCAAATAACGCTTGGAAATTACCCTCACCAAAACCGCCATCATCAACGCGTTGAATCATCTCTATAAAAATTGGGCCAAATAAGTTTTTAGAGAAAATTTGTAGTAGGTAACAATTTTCGCTTTGGCTATCAACCAGTATTTGGTGTTCGCGAATTTTGTCTTTGTCTTCTTTTACCCACGGCACACGGTCGAAAATGGTGTCGTAGTATTCAGGAATAATATCGAGCGTTGCAATAGTTGATTTATCTAGCTTGTCTAGCGAGCTAACTAAATCGTCAGTTAAAAATGCTAAATGTTGAACGCCTGGGCCATTGTATTCACCTAAGTATTCGTCAATTTGGTTGTTGTCGTTGCCTTTACCTTCATTGATTGGAATTGAGAAGGTGCCACATGGAGATTTAAGCGCATATGAAATTAGCGCCGTTTTTTGACCTTTAATGTCAAAGTAACGTACTTCTGTAAAACCAAACACATCTTTATAAAAGTTTGCCCATGTTTCCATTGTGCCTTTATAAACATTATTAGTTAGGTGGTCGATGCGCTTAAAGCCTTTGTCTTCAACAACCGTTTGCGTTGCTAAATCTTCAAAGTCACTTTCATAAATAGTGCCTTTATCGCCAAATTGGTCAATAAAGTAAATTAGGCTATCGCCAATACCGTAAATTGCAGGGTAAGGAAGGTTTTTGTGTGTAGAATCGGTTGCAGGTTTTGCACCGCGCTCTACTGCAGTTTCAAATGCTTTTTGAGCATCTTCAACACGCCAACCCATTGAACAAATTGCAGGGCCATGGCTTTTAGCAAATTCAGCAGAAAAACCTTCACGCTCGTTGTTCAGTAAAAAGTGAATGTCGTTTTGATTGTAATAAACAATGTCTTTGCCTTTAAACTTTTTAAGCTTTGAAAAGCCAAAGTCAGTAAATACTTTGTCCATGTAATCTGCATCAGGCGTGGCGTATTCAGTAAATTCAATACCGACTAAACCTAAATAGTTAGTTACTTCACTCATTTTAATTACTCCCACAATGTAAGCACTGTGATTATTTGTTGTTGTGTTAATGGCAAGATAATTAACCAGAATTAGATTTAGGGGAAGAGCAGCCAGGTATTTAGTAATTGAGTGGTGTGTAAATTTTATAGGACGTTTGTGTCCAAGTTGTTTTGAGTCAATACAGTAGAAAATTTTTACGCTGTAAAAGTAAACAGTTTTAGTGGCTTTTTTTTGGTTAAGTTTATGAATTGTAGTAATAAAAAAGAGAGTTTAAGTAGCTAAACTCTCTTTTTTGAAGTGGTATGAAATAGGGTTAGGTGTAATTAATTGTTTACATTTTTGGCGTGTTCACCAAAAAACTTGCTACGCTGTTGTAACCACAAGTTTGGTTTTATTTCAGGCGCAGCTTGGTAATGGCGTTCAATGGTTTGATTAAGTACGCGTGTTGCTTGCTCGTAAGTGAGTTTTTGCTGCGCATTACCTAAGCTTTTTATTTCGTCGCGGCTCATTGCACGGCCGGCATAAAGCATGGCATTTAAGTAGCCTGGCTCGGTTTCAAAGTTGTCATCATTAAACAGCAGCACTGCGTCTTTGAGTGCCCAGCGGTTGTTTATTTCTCCATCTTCCTTTACGCCCACTAGTTCGCCATCTATATACACTTCAAATACGCCATTGGTAGGTGCAGTATAAAATACTAAAGCGACACGATGCCAAGAGTCGGGTTGTGTATTGCCAAAATAGCCGCTGTCGCTGGTTGATTTACCATAACCACCACTTGGGTCAATAAATATGTCGGCATCGTCGGTTAAGTAGTTAACGGTATCCGCTTGAACAACCGCACGGTAAATATCTTGGCCTTCTGCTGGCCAGTATAAATCCATTACAAGTGTGTAGTCTGAAACCATGCCATCAGCGGCATAATCGCCGTTAGCGGGTGTGTTTAAGTTAATATGTAGGCCTTCGGTTGGTGCATGCCTTGAAAATGCCATTACACCTGACGGCCCATCACTCAAATCACTAATGCCCAGTTCGGTAGTGGTTTTATATTGAGTTTCTTCTGGGCCCCAGTCTTTTTCTTCAGGATCGAAGTAACTGAGTACTGAAGGTCCAAAATCTGCTGTAAGTGGGCTTGCTGTATTATCAAAATTCCATACCGTTATGTTTTCTTCGTTTGTACATGAAAACAGTTGATTGTTGGTATCTAGGTATAAGCACTGGCTTGTTCTAAATCGGGCGTACTGATCTAGTAACCACCATGCTTCGGCAATGGGTTCTACGTTTGAAAATGTGACACCATTAAAAAATAATTCAGGGTTAAGCGCTGCGCCTTTAAATAAAGCGACATCATAATTGCTGGTTGCTTGAATGTTATCCGGTGTGAGTAAAAACCAGTCAGGTTGGCTTGCATACATAGATGTTAAGTCTGTACCTGTTACTGTCACTTTATATATTGCGTTAAAACCGGGTGTATTTGAAGGCTGTCTTTCTACGTAAAATGCTTCGTGAAAATCTTCTTGTGTGAGCGTGCCGGGTGTCCAACGCTTTTGAACCAGTTCGGGGTTTAAAAGTGCAGCTGTGATTGAACTTTCGTGTTGCGCGGCTAATGCTGTTATTTCAGCTAACTCAATTGCACTAGGGTAGTTTTCTGAAATAGCTATTTCGGTTTGTGCATCAGGAGCGTAACGGCCCATAATTTCATCAATGGCTTGCTTTGTTGGTTCATCACGTTCAGTAATAGTTTCAGTGGCAATCGTTTGATAGTTCACAACAGGTGATGTTCTATCAGCTAAATTAAACTCAAGTGTTAAGTCGGTTATCCCTTTTGCATAAAAGTCAGGTTGAATAACAATGGCGCCATTTTCTAGTGTATCAAAGCTTTCGCCGCCATGGGTATGGCCCCCTAATACTAAATCAATACCTGCAACGTCAGTTGCCATATCTGTGTCTAGGCCTACTCCTAGATGGCTTAGCATTACCATGTAATCAACATCATCACGGTATTGGTTTACAATGCTTTGTGCGACTTGTTGCCACTCCCAGCTCATTTTAAATTGTTTTATAAAATCTGGGATTGGATCGTCTTGCTGTGGCTCATCTAATTCATTCCATGGCACCGACGTCATGCCAAATACACCTAAGGTAACACAGCCCACTTGCACTTTTGCAAAGCTCACAGCGGCAAAATCTTGAAGTTGCTCCCCTTCATAGCGAGTGTTACTTGCAAGCACAATCGCTTTATCATCTTGCGAATAGCTCAGTAGCTTTTCTGGCCCCCATGCATAGTCGTGGTTTCCCACAACACGGATATCAAACTGCATCGCTTTAATGGCTTCTTCGGTTGCTGTACCTTGTGAAAGTTGCTCTGCTACCGTGCCTTTTTCATAATCGTCACCACCATTGGTAAATAGGGTATGTGGTGTTTGGTTGGCGACTTGATTGTAATAGGCTTTAATACGGCTAAAGTATTGTTCCTCATACCCAAAACGAGCATGTAAGTCTGCTACATGAACAAAGCGTACCGATTGTGTTGTTGCGCTCGCTTCACATGTTGGACCAATATCGGCGAATGTTTCTTTACGCTGCATTTGAATTGCATAAGTGCCGACTTGATTCACTTGTGCACTGACATAATCATCGCTTACGGTTGAGTTAATAATCGTTTCCCAACTATTTAGACCTAACTGTCTGGCTATGAATAATTGCCCACCGAGTACATAGTCTTCAGGTATTTTTATTCTAATAGTAAAGGAGTCTGAAAATGAAATGTCAGGGTCGGGTATAAGGGTGTGTAAATCAGAGATAATGTTTAACTGTGCGTTGGCATCATCTAGCGTTGTTTTTTCGTAAGTGATTTCGCTATTTGATGAAGCTATATTTGCAGGGATAATTAATTCAAACCCCCCGTTATCTAACGTTGAGTTTAAGCCGTTAGCAGCAGTTAAAGAAAGTAGGGTGGGCTCGGGTTCAACAGGATCATTTGGATTAACCGTTACTGCATCACTCGCACCACCGCATGCACTTAACATAAAGAGCAAAAATGGTATTGCAGCTATTTTTAATAACTTGTCCAATAACATATACAGCAGTCCTCGGGTGTCTAATTTAACAATTTATTAATGCATAATATCAGTTAAAAGTATGGGAGCATAGCTGTATAAAAATGCCCCCATAACAATTATGGGGGCATTTTTTATTTGTTACTACATTTGGAATATGCAGTAAATAATTATTAGTACAAAAGGATTAACCGAATTAGGTCTCTAATCCTTGTTTTTCCCATATTTTCGCTTTAAAACTCATAAGCACTAAAACAATACCTACACCAATGCTAAATAATGCAATTTGTAAGTATAGGGTAGGGATTTCTTGAACGTTATTAGGATCAAAGTTACCAGCAAGTATGCCCGAGATAACATTACCAATAGAGTAAGTTAAAACAAACACACCCATTAACTGGCCCGTATAGCGACGAGGCGATAACTTGCTTACTGCACTTAATGCAACAGGGCTTAAACAAAGCTCACCCACTGTGTGTAAAAAGTACGTAGTTACCAACCAGTAAGGCGCTACTTTTAAGCCTTCTGCTGCATAATGTGCTGCCATAAACATGACTAAAAAGCCTGAGGCCATAATAATTAAGCCAAATGCACATTTTACGCTGTAAGTAGGCGATATCATTTTTTTAGACAGGTTTATCCAAAGCGCAGCGAAAAAAGGTGATAAAACAATAATAAAAATTGAATTTAAAGATTGAAACCACGTAGTTGGAATTTCAAACTTACCAATTAGTCGGTCGGTGTAATCGCGGGCAAATAGGTTTAACGAAGAGCCGGCTTGCTCAAAACCAGACCAAAAACATGCAGAGGCAACACACACTAAAAATAACGCCCACATTCTTTGTTTTTCTTCGCCTGTTAATTTGCCTTTAAAATAAATAAGGCCAAAGTACACAAAGAATATAACAGTAAATATAACAGCTGTATAACCGGCTACAACTGAAGGGTTTATAATGATAGCACCAGTCATAGCGGCTATGGTAACACCCGCAACAACAGCCACAAACAACGCGATAGCGCCCCAAGTACGTGAAGTGCCTTTAGCGCTTAATGGATTAGCAGGTAAAGCGCTGTGCTCTGGTAAGTTATCAAGGGTAAGTTTGTATTGTACTAAACCAATGGCCATACCAACAGCTGCTGCACCAAATGCCCAGTGCCAACCTACGTTCTCCATAAAGTAACCACATACGTAGTAGCCTATTAAAGAACCCAAGTTAATACCCATGTAATAAATAGCGTAACCGCCATCACGACGCTCATCAGCATCGCTGTACAACTGGCCTACCATTGCACTGATATTTGGCTTGAGTAAGCCCGTACCTGTTGCAACAAAAATTAAACCAATAAAAAATGAATATTCATGTGGAACGGCCAAAATAATGTGGCCACACATAATGATAATACCACCGTACCAAACCGCTTTTTGGCCGCCAAATAATCTATCTGCTAACCAACCGCCAGGTAAGCCTAAAAAGTATACCGCACCTGTGTACAAACCATAAATTGCAGCCGCTGATGCAACCGTAAAGCCAAGGCCTTCTTGTTGTAAGCTTGCTGTCATGAATAATACGAGCATAGCTCGCATACCGTAATAACTCATTCGTTCCCACATTTCAGTGAAGAACAATGTCGAAAGTCCTTTAGGGTGGCCAAACCAGCCACTATCTGGAGCTGAACTCATATTTACTTCCTAACTTAAAGAATTGTTGTGATGGCCTTATAATTTTTTGCTTTAGCTCAGTTAGCCTGTTTATAAGGTTAAAGTGCTCGACCACCAGTATATTATTTGTATCTAAGATAATGATTTGCTGTATGGCTGTAACACCACAAGGTAAGAGACACACCCTTATCCTAGCTACAATTGCGCATAAGTATACATATACCTCAAGGCGAGGGGAAGTACTGAGCGGTGTATCACCTTATGCTAAGTTAGAACTCAGCATAAGGGATAATAGGTGTACCCGGAAACTCTAGGGTCCCGTAAACAGGATTGAAGTAGTAACGGATATACAGTTGGCCAAAATTAGGTTCGTAAAAGTCAGAACGATCAATAGCTAAATAACCACCAAAGAACCAATGTGGGGTTATTCTGTATTCAAAGCTGCCTTCTAAGTTGTACGATACGCCCGCACTGGTATCTGAATCAAAGGCAGGGTCTACACCGGTTTCAAGTTGGCGAACAAAGGCTTCAGCTTGAAGGTCAGGATCATTAGGAAAAAAATCGATGGCTTGCGTTTTAGTTTGCGAATACGACACGCCTGTTTTTACGCGGTATACAAAGTCATCACCCCATCGTGCATCGTAGGTCAAAGGAACCGATAACCCAATATAGTTCTGTGGGCTGTAGTAGCCGCCGTGGCCCCAGGTTTCTTCACTTAAATTAAATTTATACGCCCAATGCAATAAACTTGCACCCACTGTAAATTCGCGATCTTGATTACTTATTACACGATAATAGGTACCGCCCATCAAGCGGTAGCGCTGGTTATCTTTTACGTTTTGACCTTTATATAATGTAAAGTCAGCACTAGACCAAAACCCCCAATCGCCGCCTAAATCATGAGAAACATTAGCGGTTAAACCGGTTGAGCGAACCCCCCCCAAATTTTACCGGTATTAACGTCTTCAAGACCAGCATAGGCCAGTACTGAGCTGGTTACTGGTCGTTTTTCTAATTCAAGGCTATAACCAAAGTCACCAAAGTCGTCCGAGTAATTAATACCCCATACAATGTCTTCGATTAAAAAGCCCAGTGGTGTTGTACCAATATCTACGCGCCAGTTTTCGTTTTGCCAACCAATGCCAATATCAACGCCATCTTGCTCAGGACTTACCTCGTCAATACCACAGGTAAATATACACAAAGCGCCTTGACCGTATCGACTGCCAGCAAATTGCTCGTCAAATCGTGTTGTTTGCGCGCTAATACTTGTAGGATCTATTTTTACAAAGCCTTGCCCCTGCCAAAGCGGAAAGTACGCTTCAATAGGGACTAAACCAGCGCCCAATGTAGCCTCACTTTCAGTACTTACTTGTCCGCTAAAATTTACACCAACAGCAATGTAGGCTTGGTTTTTGTTTTGTTGGCTGAGTAGTTCTCGTTTGGCACCGTTTATATACCACTCGTCGTTTTCATTAATGCGCGAAAGTGATGCGTAGAGTTCTTTTTCATTTAGTTGACGATTAGGTGAAAGCGTTTGTGCGTACCACGTTTGTGCTTGCTCTGTTTCATTAAAATTAGCAGCAACTTGCGCGCCTAAATAACGAAGCTCTAAATCATTAGGTGCTTTTTGAATAAGTTGCTCGGCTAAGTAAAGGGCATCACCTGCGTAATTAAAATCGTTTAACGATTCCATAATTTGACGCTGAAAATAACTTTCTTGCGTTGTACTTTGTTCAATGGCGAGCTGTGTGACCTCTTTTGCTTGGAAATCATCACCAAGTGCTCTATAGGCTTTGGATATTGCCATTAAAGCTTGGGGTTCAATTAACTGATTATTTTTTAGTTTTTGTTCGTATAAAATAATCGCTGATTGGTTTTGATCAAGTGCTAAGTTTGCATTTATTAGCGCAGTTGTTGTTGCTGCTGAACTTGGGTATTTTCGATCGAGCTGATTTAGCTTCGCAATAAGATCACTGCCACTAAAATACTCAGAATAATAGGCATTTTGTAATTGCACAAACTGATCTATTTCACTCTCAGAGGCATTTTCAGGAAGCCGATAACGATTAAACCAATCCGTAGTCTGAGCTTTATTACCCTGTGCTAAAAGCCATTCTCCATACAACATATGCCAATAGGCTGATAATGAGGGGTCTTCAGCTAATGCGTCACGCATGAGTTTTAAAGCGTGGTTTTGTTCTTCTATGCTAAACCAGCTTCGTGCTAGCTCAGCTTTCATTGGTGGCGTTAAATTTTGTGCTTCTAACGCACTTAAGTGATAAATAGCAGCCGCTTTATTTTGAGAATTAATAAAACGTTCGCTTTGAGCTAAAGACTCATTAAGTTGTAACTGTTGTTCAAGAGATACAATGTCAGCATCGCGAGATTTAAATGGAATATACTGAAGCGTAGCAAGCGCACCTTGGTAATCGTCTAAAGCACGCAAAAACAGTGCATGGCTATACCTAAGCTGTGAATTTAGCGGAAATTGCCACAATACATTATTAAACAATGAGCGGGCTTTGTCGGTGAGTCCTTTTTGTTGATATATAAACGCTAAGTCGTAATATAACCAAGGCTCTTCTGGTGTTGCTTGAATAGCCTCTTTTAATATTTTTTCAGCCTCTTCTAATTCACCAGCTTCAGTTAGCTTTGTTGCCTTAGCTCTATACACGCTACTTAATGAGCTTAAATATGACGCTCTTAATATTTCTTTTTGTGAAAATGAAAGTCGATTAAAAAAAGATGTGAGCGTTTTTTCACTTTGTTCAAGCTTTGCAATTTCAAGTAAGCCAAATAGGGCGCCTTCGTTTAAAGGCTCGCTTTTAAGCACCACTTGGTAGGTAAGCGCAGCTTGTGAATATAGCCCTTGGGTAAATTGTAAGGTGCCACGATTCGCCAATACGGTATTAGGTTCTTCTTCTAATGCGGCGGCTAAATCGAGTTTTAGCTTAGCAACTCTAAATTCACTGCTATCTATAGCGTCTCTTGCTTGGCGAATATACAGCCAAAACTTAGCTGTTTTAGCCATGCTTTTAAGGGTATTTCGCTCTGCAAAGTCGGCAGTGTATTTTTGTGCACGTGTAAAATAATTATAGGCTTTACCATTTTCACCTAGTTGTAGGTAAAGTATGCCTAAGCTGTTCATGATTTCGCCGTCAGTAGGGCGGCCTTTTAAGGCTTTTAACAGAAGAGGTTCTGCTGCTTTTAACTTTTCTTGTTCGAGTAGATTATTGCCTTTTAACCAGAGCTGATAAGCCGGGTCGGCTAATAATTTTTGGCGTGCTTTTAATTGCTTTTTAAAGTCTTGATACTGTAACTCTCCCTTATTACTAAACGGGTAAAGTATAAAGTATTGCTGAAATTGCTTGTCAGTATTACTGTTTATTGGCATATTTTTTAATGCAGAGAGCCAAATACTTTCAACTTCATCACTAAAACCCGATGTCGATCCATACTTACTTAAAATACGCATAGCTGCTTTATCGCGTGGGTTACGTCTTAGTAAATGTCTGGCATAAGCAACTTCTATAGTGCCTAGGTTGTCATAGCGTTTTAATAATTGTTTGTAACCATTTTTAACCCCTTGCCATTGAGCGCTGTCCTGGGCATACCAGCTTAAATGCTCAAGCTCAAAGTTTAAAGTAGGATAAACATCATTAAATATTTTATTGTAAATTTGACGTGCTTGTTCATACCTGCCGGCACGAGCAAGCAGCTTTGCTTCTTGAATTACTGCCTTGTCTTTACCTTGAATACGAGACATAACCTTGAGTTTTTTTACGCAAGGTGTTTGTTGTGTTAGTTGGTTATCAAGCTTACTTAATAACAAGTTTGCCTGGTCTGTATTGCCATTCGTAAAGTCGTAATGTGCAAGCGCACATTGCGTTTCTATTCGGGTAGGGGCAATTGCAACCAACTTCTGCAGGCTATCTTCAACAAGTCTTTTGTTTTGTTGTGCTTCACCAATACTAATTTGGTTTAATAACCAATCAACCGATTGTGTATCAATATCATTTATTGTTGCGGCATTTAAATTAGTGCTTAGTGCCAATGTACAAGCTAAGGCCAACCTTAACGACATTCAGTGCTCCAAGTAGGTTGTAGCGTTCCATCAGCCGTTATTTTAAAGCGCTTGTTTACAGCACTTTCACCAAATAAATGCAATACACTGTCGTAATAACGTGTTTGCGTAAAAGACTTATCAATCATTAGCTTTTGCTGAATGGCCATTACTAGCTCATCATTACCTTGCTCTGCTAACAAAGGCAACAGGGCAGCGTTAAAGCCCAAAGGCCCTCTTTTTTCAGATTTACCTGATTGAGCGTACGTATTTAAAGGAACATGGCCGCGCTCTTCAATAGTGTCCATAAACGGTGCAAACTGAGTAAGAAGCTCTTGTTTGTAGGGTGAATCTTTTGCCATCATACTTGCCCAAAGGTAAACACGAATTGCATTATAACTACCTAAATCTGTATTTTTTCTGTCGTAGTAAAAACCGCGGTTTGAATCAAACATAACCCAATCAGGGCTAACGCCTTGCTGTGCGGTATCTAAAATTAACTTAGCTGATCCTTCGTGCAGTTGATGCCACGGTGAATGTGGATAAAGCTTTTTAAATTGCTGGTAAATAAATAACGGCGAGTAGCTAGGATTTAGCTTATAGCGCTCATTGTCAAACTCAAAACCGGCAGGTGCGGGGAGTAAAGAAAGGCCAAGGCCCGTTATGTAGGCGGTTTCTTCTCTGATTATACGTTGAGCAAGCACTGCGGCTAAAATACTATAGCGGCGTTCATCCCATAAAATTGCCGCTTGCGATAAACTGTAGGCAATCCATAGGTCTGAATCTGACGCAGGGTTTGAATCTAAAATCCCCCCTACGCGGTTTTTATCTAGTCCCCATTTCCATGCTGGTAAACGCGTACTTAAATCGCCCTCTGATAAATGCTCTTGGGTCCAATTTAAAACAGAATCAAAAGCGGCTTTATCGTTGGCAATAAGCGCAAAAAATAGTGCATATGATTGGCCTTCAGAGGTTGTGATACTTTGATCACTGCCCAAGTCAATAACGCGGCCGTCTTGGCTTATAAAATGATTTTTAAACACTTGCCACGACTGCCAAGGTTCGCACTGTTCAACTTGTGCGTTGGCATTGAAAGCAAATAGTGCCATCACGGTAAAAAACATATTAACGAGTGATTTCATTATTCGTCTCCTTCAGCTAAACGCTTGTAAGTTAATGCTTGTAATAATCGCCATAAGATAAATGAGATCAGCAATAGCGTTAAAATAGACAGTAATGCCAAAATAAATGGATGATCAGATAAGTGAAACCACACTAATGTATGGACTGGGATATGGCCTACAAAGTATTGCTCATCTACTTGAATGGTTTTAATACCCTGTGAGTTGATAATGGCTGCACTACCTTTTACTTGAGCTAATTTTTCTGAGTTCATTAGAACATCGTCAAGTATAGTAAATGCATTTTGCGTCGTAGCACTCAACGAGACGATAGAGCGGTCTGAGTCAAACGGTGATTGAAACCCTGTTATAACAGCCATATCGCCACTACTTTTAATACTAACCTCTACTTTATCGGTCGTTTGTTCGTCGTATGCACCATTATAAATTGCTTGTTTAATTGCGCGCTGATTATTGTTAAGCAAAACATTTGTTTGTGCATCTTCATCTAAGTCATTAGCAATACTGTTAGGTTTAGCAATAACGAGTATGTCTTTATCATCTAAATCAGCGTCCTCATTTAAATGAGCAACACTCATTCTATGGGTTGGGTAACCGGTGATCGCGCCAAAGTGCCCCGTTAAGTTAAATAAAACGGTTAAAGCATTTGGTGTTGGGTTTTCATCAATAAGCACCAGTGTTTGTTGTAAATCAGCATATTTGGTAAAAGGAAAGCCACTATTAGCAAATACGTTCAGATCTGGTAATGCGATATAGTGATCAAATTCACTTACGTCAATGCTTGAATCGCCATCAATAACACCAAACTCACCGCCAGGAGGTGCAACAGCACATTCACCTTTTTTGAGTACACCAAATCTAAAGTCAAAGTTAAGCTCATTTCTGTTAGCTAAATTAATGCCATTTACAGAAAAGCCTTCAGTGCTTTGTGTGGTGTCGGTATTGGCAACTAGTGGCAACAACGCTTGTGTTGTTTGTAATAAATCGTTGTTTTTATCGAGTAAAAAACCACTTATAAATTCTTGGTTTATTAGCATATTTAAACGAGAGTCGATGGCTTCTGATTCTGGCGTGCTACGGTACTGAAGAGTAATAGGTATTCCTCTTTCACGCCACGTGAATAGATCAGGTGCAAAGCGAATGTTTAGTTTTACAGGACCATTATTAAGACCTTGCGCCTGTAGTTGTGTAGGGTAGTCAATAAGCTCGTCAAAATGCACTGGACGATCGCTTCTAAGCCAGCGTGGTGCATCATACGCTTTTCGAAGTGGCAACTGATTTATGGCTTCAATACTTGCGCTTCTTCCTGTCATTACTTTGTGGCCAAATGCAAGGCCAGTCACCGCTGTTTTTAAATCAGCTTCATCACGGCCCAATATGAGTAACATTTTATAATAACGATTAAATGGGTTTGAAATGATTTCAATTGTTGGTTTTTCAACATCTGGGTAATCTTTCAAAAAATCAGGTTTTGAATCATTAGTAATAAAAACCACACTGTGTTGATCAGGCGATTTATTTAACGTTACGGGAAAATTAAATCCACGCCAATCAGCTTGGGCTCCAAACCAACTCGATAGCGTTGCTGCTGCCTCAATAGCTTGGGTATTGGGTGTTTTAGCAAATACAAATGGAAGGTTAAGCTTATTGTAATCCTTTTCATCAAAAAACGGCTCTGGGAGGTATTCTAAACGGCTATCGATAGCGAGTTGCTTTTGATCGAGCGTTATGTTGCTTGATTTATTTATTTCTGTCCAAATAGTACGGCTGAAGTAGTCTTGACATCTAAGGTCGTAATAACCAACCAATTCAAAGCGGACTTGGTTGTAATCTTGAATGTATTTAGCGTTAAGATCGAGGCTATGCTGCACTGTGTTCTTTACAATACTAAGTTGTTCGTTAATAGGTAAAACAGTGACTAAATTATCATTAAAGTATACTTTTAAGTGCGAAACATTCGCGATTAATGAAGGCGAGTTAGTATACGAAAAGTTAAGCTTTAAATTGGTGCTCAATTTATCTATTCGGTTTGTAAAGTCAACGCGGGAGTTATTATTTACCCCGTTGAGCCTAAAACCTGTAAAGCCTAACGCTTCAAACTCTAAGCGTAAACTCGACACCTGAGCGCTCTCAGGGTATCCATTAATGAACATTGATTTATTTTGTAATGGCTCAATTGCATGCGCAAAATAAGCACAACAAATAAGCGACAATGTTAGGGATATATTAAGCAACTTTTTAATCATAATTATTATGCACTATTGGTCTTTTTGGAGTAAATGAGTTTACGTATACAACTAAATTAGTCATAAACTGAATGATAGGTTGAAGCACTCTTGGTGCGTGGAAGAGCAAGTTACTAAACCCTCTAAGGCTTGTTTTTTGCACTTCTTTAAAACTGTAAGATGGGCGGTCATGTCTAAAGTTATTTTGCCAGTCAAGCCACGCATCAGCTCGTGAAAATGTACATTGTATAAACGCGCGCTGTTTTTCAAGAGATAAATCTTTAATGGTTAAGCCAATTTGATTACCCCGAGTATTACAAACATGGGTAGTAAACGAAAATTGCTTATTACCGCGGCTCATTAATAATTCTATTTTATCGTTTACACGACAAGCATGCGCATGGTCGGTTTCTATTCCTACGCCGTTATCGGAGTAATCTGTAATTTTTACTTTTAACGTGTGGCCATTTGCTAAACGAACTCCCGCTGGGAAGTTTGCTTTAATGCGGTGTGAATGCCTAACTTGGCGAGCTTCTGCTGCCACGGCAACCGCAGCACCCAAAATGATAATATTATAAAGCGCCCACCCCATACTAATCAGCAGTACACCAACTTGCGTAGGGTCGCCAAAAAACAGGCGTAAAATACCGACTAACATACCGACTAAATTAATAGCGAGTAAAACCAAATATGGCTTAGAAATACCCCAGTCATAATGCTCTTTATCGTTTAATCCACCTTTTTCGGTAACGTTAAATTTACCTTTGTTTGGATTAAACAAAGCAACTGTTGTTGGCTTTAATATGTACCAAGCAAGCACAGATTCGTAAACTTCGCCCCAAAACGAATAGCGATACTTACCTTGTATTCGTGAGTTAGTTGCTTTTATTTGAATAAGTGTAGGTACAACGTAGATAAAAATAGCTAAAAATGGCGCGTAAATAATGTACGCATTAAAGTATATAAGTGCCAGGGGCGCGGTTAAAAATACAATGCGCGGAATACCTGATAGAAAATGCAGCATAGCGTTTAAGTAGCAAAGTCGCTGAGGGATGTTCAAGCCTTTGCCCAACAGCGGGTTATCGAGCCTAAATATTTGCGCCATGCCCCGTGCCCAACGAATTCGCTGGCCAATATGAGCTGATAAACTATCAGTGGCAAGGCCAGCAGCTTGAGGGATATTTATATAGGCAGTTTTATAACCTGCGCGTTGCATTCGCAGCGCAGTATGAGCATCCTCGGTGACGGTTTCAAAAGCGAAGCCACCTATTTCATCAAGCGCTTCTCTTTTGAGTACCGCACACGAACCACAAAAGAACGTAGCATCCCACATATCGTTTCCGTCTTGAATAAGCCCGTAAAACAACATGTTTTCGTTTGGAATTTGACTGTGGTTATTTAAGTTTCTCTCAAATGGATCTGCGGAGAAAAAATGATGTGGTGTTTGTACTAAACACACTTTACTGTCTTTTAAAAACTGTCCCATGGTCATTTGCAAAAATGAACGAGCAGGTACGTGGTCGCAATCAAAAATGGCAATATAGTCACCATCTGTGTAGCGCATAGCACTATTCATATTTCCGGCTTTTGCATGGTTATTATCTGGTCTTGTTAAATAACCCGCACCCACTTGTTTAGCAAATTCACCAAACTCAGGACGTTTACCATCATCTAAAATATATACTTTCAGCTTATCTGCTGGCCAATCTATGCTTAATGCGGCAAGGGTAGTCGGCCTTACAACACTTAAAGGTTCATTGTAAGTAGGAATGTAAATATCTACCGTTGGCCATAAGTCAGTATTTTTTGGCAACATGACAGGTTTTCTTTCAAGTGGGTTAATAGTTTGAAAAAAACCTAAAATAAGTACCATCCATGCGTATGTTTCTGCTAGTAACAAGCCTGCACCTAATGTAAGTGCTAAAGGGTCATCCCAATTAAGTGTTTCAGTGTATCGCCACCACAAGTACCGCGAAGATGTAGTGACAGATAAGGTAATCATTACAATCGTGGCCATATGGCCTTTTACGCGTTTGAGCGCGTAAGCAACCAGTAAAATAAAGCTAATAAACACTGCTTGCGCTTCAAGGCTAAAGGGAATGGTAACAAATATGGCAAGCAAGAATAATATCAGTGCAACAACGATGTATTTAATAAGTTTGTTCTGCCAAATACGAGCGTCTGCCATTGTTTTAAAAGCACTTTTTTTAGGCTTGTTGTTTTTGGAAAAAAGGCGCCTTATTAATCGGCCTAATTTAAGGTCGTACCAACGAAGTTGCCTTAGGCTGTAACTGACCCCGTCATAAAAATAATTTACAGCATGCTTTTTTATGGACACTGATTTTTTTTTGGGTTTATGAACAGCAAAAAGCAAAAATATGCTCTGAATAACAAAGCGTATAATATTGGAATAGATATAAGTTCTGTATGGTAACCTTAAGTGTGGATAATAGTTATATAACGCTAACTCAAAGTTTTCTTTGTTCTTTTTTATATTTACAAATAATGAACCGAACAAAGTTATGAAGGGCATTAAAAAGGCTTCAATTACATTTACTTTGTGCTGATTAAAGTAACTATGAAATTTAAATAAAATGTAACGCACAAGCTTATCAGTGAATAATATACTCAATAGAATATACAATGTGCTGTGTATGGGCCTTTTGTAAAAAAGAGTAAAGCTCATCGTCAGTTCGCCGCCTTACTTACAAGCCAACCAGCCAGTGTTTCAAAGTCATCGTTCGCTACACTGTATGGTGCGCAATTAAGGGCTACATTACGATTAGCTGTGGCCTCTTTAATAACTTCATCACTGTTGATAAAAAACGGCGCCATAAATGGTAATGTAGATTGCCAAAGAGAAAATAGATCAAATTCTAACACTGAGGCTGCGTTGTAACGATTAACAACAAAAAAGTGTTTCCAACTTGACTCTACTGACTTAAGGGTTTGTAGGCGCTTGTATATGAGGCTATGACAAATTGCATCGCAAGTGACTAGCTCAATAACAATATCGTTTTCTTCCAACGGGTAGTGAGAAATATTAATGTGTGAAGGGCAGTCGAATATTATCCAAGCAGATTCTTTATAATCCAGATTTTTGCAATTGTTAATTGTGGATATAATTTCATCTAACGTTGATTCATTATCGCCATGGGGTAAAAAAAGAACGCCATCGCTGTCTTTGCGAAAATGCAATAACGCATCGTCAAAAGTACTCTCGTTGCTCCAACCTTTTGTGGCTGTCCACTTAAGGCCAAAGTGCAAACCGAGGTCACTTTTAGCATCTAGGTCTATGGCAACCACATCAACATCAGATTTTTTCAAAACGCACGCTAAGTTTGCAACAACTGATGTGCTACCTACGCCGCCTTTGATACCTTTAATAAAAATCCTTTGCAATGGAGTTTACCTTTTTTATTTTTTTTCTTTAGATGTTTTTAATGCGTCATCAATTTCTTTCAATAGCGCATACTTGTTAATTGTTTTTTGATTTTTTTGTGTATTCATAATTTCTATGTAGTCGTCACTTTTCCCACCAAAACGGCGAGCTAGGTTTTCTATGTCACTTGATGTGAGTATTTGTGAGCTTTTTGTAGCTAAATTGTTCATCACAACCTTTGTAAGCGTAATATTTATTTTTATTAAAAGTGGACAATATTTGGCTATTATATATAGAATAGCGGGTAAAACTAGTAAAAAAGTATTTTTTTTGAGGGCTTTTTAAGTGCATAACTTTAACATAACGGGTTTAGAGCCGGCTGCAAAAGAGTTAAAATCGGCTTCAAGTTATGCTGTTTTAGCGCCTTTAGATAATTTTGTGGTTGAGTTTGCTTTACATGCAATTAACCAAAATTGCGCAAACGATATTTACATTGTTTCTCAAGACGTTGAATCTTTTTTTGAGTCGTCATTTTCTGCAGCAATTAATACTGCGTACAAACGCAGTAAAGTTCATCCATTTTCTCTCTCATCTGAGACACAGCATTACTCAATAGAGCGAATAAACAAAGGCATAATTAAAGAGATAGGCGCGTATAAAAAATTAAAAAATGCGCTAGTGTTTATCCACTTCAACACAGAGCTATTGAGTGTAGCAACCGAAGCTAGCACAAAAACAATAATGAACGATTACAGTGAGTTTGCAAAAAAAACAGGGGTTACCTTATTATTTTTGCTATCTGGTCCAGAAGTAACACACTATCGATTTTTAATAAGGCAGCTTAATAAATCTTTTGATGGATTAATTTTTGTAGATAATGATTCCGCTACCCGCGTTTTAGAGTACGATTATTGGCATCACACTACGGGTGTATTTGCTGATATGCAGTTTCAACTTTCGCTTGAAGATAATCAGTTTTTGGTACAAGAGGGAACTGTAAACGATCTAAAAGTATTCAATGGCTCGCATTTTCCAGATGAGGACGATGTTTGGTTAGTGCAAAGCGCGGTACCAATCGGTACAAAATTGCCTACGCATTATTATACCGCAAAAGACAATAATGAGCTGTTTGACAAAGGCCCCAAATTAAAAGCGGCAACATTGGTGTTTGCTGTGACGCGTTACACAGATTTAGCACTGCTTGGTAAACAGTGCTTTGAACTGAGGAAAAGCTGCGGTCGTTGGTTGAAATTGGTAGTACAAAATGTTGATGGCGTTATTCGCCATCAAGATGAATGTTTATTTTTAACTTTAGGCGTTAACCTTATTTTGTATAGCTTTTCTGAACCTTCGCGATTATTATCTCAAATTCAATCTATTCAAGGGTTTCAATTTTCTAGACCGTTACCGCCATCTGTCGAGCACGTTCTGAAATATACAGAAAATACGTTTTCTAAAGGCTATTTACCTTTTGATGAATTTACGCGCCAAGTAGAGGTTCATAGTGACTCTGCTGTTAATCTGGGTGTTAGCGGCGTATTGGTTAAGCTTGAGTTATTACCCCGCATAGAGCCCATTCACCCTTTACACTTGTTTCATATTAAGCGTGAAGGGGATGTATTTAGCCTTGCAGATAACACCGTGTATTTGTACTTGCATGCGTGTAGAGAGAACGACGTAAATAATGCAATTAAGCATTTATTCAAGCTACAAACGAGTGACTTTTTTGTGCAGCAAAATGTTATTTCAGATCATTTTCATATACAGCAAGAATGTAAGCAATTAAGGCGGCTTTATAGCGGTAAACAGGTTACTGATTATTCTAAACAGTTAACAGAGAATGATAGCTATAAGTTTGAACCCGGAGTGTCAAAAGGGATTACTGAGTCGTTAGACACACCTGAGTTTACAAATGATGCGCGCCCCGATGCTGTGTCATTTGTAATGAGATTAAAGGCTTAACCAATGAGTATTAATCAGCTTTTTATTACCGTTATTTTGGCAATTATAGTCGGTATTGTACTTTGCATGTCGGCAACTCAAATATTGGCCAGAGTAAAAACATATTATTACAAGCTTACTTTTAAACACGAAGTACTTGAACCTTATACACCGAATAAAAAAAAGAAGGATGAGCAGTGAAATTATCAGGTTTAGGAGCGTGGAATCTTTATTTCTTAGCTAAATTTGCCTTGTTTTATTACGGCGCAATTGATTTTAATGTATTAACCAATGCAGCCCTTGCAGCACTTTTAGCAATCAAATTTAAAAAAGCGATTATTGAAAAGTTAAAACATGTACTTGGTGGTATTTTTGCGATTGTCATACTTTACCAAGACTCTTGGTTGCCCCCAATAAATAGGCTGACAAAGCAAGCTGGTAATGTTCAAGATTTCAGCTTTGGCTATTTTTTTGAACTTTTAGCACGTGTCATCAGTGTAGATATGCTATTGGCATTATTCGTTATTACCGTGTGTTTTTGGTATACATCTCAGTGGTTACGTTTTACAACAATTACTATTGTTGGGCTACTTTTGATTGGATGGCAAGGAGAGGGTGAACAACCAGGCACAATAGTAAATGCCAACTCTACAAATACAACAATTAGAAATGAGCCTATTAATCAAGCACAAGTCATCACGCGCGAAAGCCAAACGCCTGATCAAAAATTGTCAGACTTTTATCAACAACAAAGCCATTTAATTAGCCATTTTCCTTCGCAAGTTAATGGCGAACTGTTCGATGTCATCGTTTTAAATATTTGTTCAATGGCGATTGATGATTTGAACGCTATTGGCGTTAGTGTTGAAGACATGTTTAATGATTTTGATGTGGTGTTTTCAGATTTTAACTCAGCAACATCATACAGTGGGCCTGCAGCTATTAGGCTTTTACGCGCAAGTTGTGGGCAAACAAGCCAAACGGCTTTATTCAGTGATGCACCAGAGCAATGTTATTTATTTAAAAACTTAGAAAAATTAGGGTATCAAAGCAGCGTTGTGATGAACCACGATGGCCACTTCGATGACTTTAAAGGCTTGGTTAATCGCTTTGGTGGCCTAAACTATAAACCACTTAATATTGATTCACTTCCAGTAGCGCAATACGGCTTTGACGACAGTCCTATTTATTCTGACGGTGCAGTGCTAGATAGTTGGCTTAAAAATGAAGCGCAAGATTGTGAGCCGTGTGCAATGTATTACAACACAACAAGCCTTCACGATGGTAACCAGCTTGCCAATAAAAAACGCATGAATAGCCTTGAAAGTTACCCAATCAGGCACGCTAATTTATTATCTGATATTAATCGTTTTATTCAAAACCTTGAAAAGCGCGGCCGTAATGTCATGTTAATGGTAGTACCCGAACATGGTGCAGCATTAAAAGGTGACAAGGTACAGTTTGCTGGCCTTCGTGAAATACCAAGCCCTACTATTGTATCTGTACCAGCTGCTATTAAATTTATTGGCCCAGACGTTAAAAGTTATTCGCAAATTATGATTAACGAATCGACTAGTTACTTTGCCTTATCTGAAATTGTTGCAAAAACACTTGAGACAAATGTTTTTGGGGGTAATAACAGCATTGCCAATTTAGTTGAAAACTTGCCAAAAGCACCAAAAGTTGCTGAAAATGCGGGCACAATCATGATGTATGTTAATAAACGACCTTACATACAACTTGATGGCGAAGAATGGTCTGCTTACCCTCAAGGTTAAAAGTAATTTAGCTATGTAGCAGGCTAGCTCTGCTGTGTAGCGTGTTTATGTTGTTATTCTTATGTGTTAATTAAAACGCAGACTTGTCCAAAAATGTTTACAATAAGCTACCTTATCAAAGCGACTTAGCGTATTATTCGGCTAATTTAGTTTTTCCTGCTTTGAGGATGTATGCGTCTAGATATTCACTGTGCTGATAGGATCGGTATCGCCCAAGAAATCCTTAATATTTTAGTTAACTACAGTGTTGATTTAAAAGGTATTGAGGTCGATTCTGTCAATTGCCGTATGTATGTGAGCTTCCCAGAAATAGAGTTTGAGCAGTTTCAAAAAATCATGCCTTCTATCCGTCTGATTGATGGTGTGCATGATGTACGCACTACCGCTTTTCTCCCTTCTGAGCGAGAGCATAACGAATTAAATACCTTGTTACGTGCATTACCTGATGGTGTTATTTCTATTGATGCTAAGGGCTGGGTACGTTTATGCAACGATGCTGCCTGTAAAGACCTGCAGTTAAGTGAAAAAGAAGTTATTGGTGCTAACATAAATAACCTACTAAAGGGCTTTAACTTTACGCGTTGGTTAGAAGGCAAGGAAGTGTTAGGCCAAACGACTCGGGTTGAAGTAGCTGGCGAAGACTTTATTGCAGATATTTTACCAATTGCCGTGCCACAAGGCAGTGAAGGCGATGTTTTAGCTGGTGCGGTTATTAACATTAAGTCGCAAAGCCGTTTAGGTCAGCAAGTTAGTGCATTTAGACGCTACGGACAAGAAAGCTTTGCCACCATTCATAACTTTAGTACTGCTATGCGCCGTGTTGTGCGTGAAGCACGAAAAATGGCACAGTTAGAAGCACCCATACTCATCACGGGTGAAACAGGCACAGGTAAAGAGTTACTTGCGCGAGCGTGTCATTATGCGTCAAACCGTTCTGTGAAGCCATTTATTGCGCTTTCGTGCGCGTCGTTACCTGATGATGTAGCGGAGTCTGAGCTTTTTGGTTATGCAGGCTACGAAGAAAATGCAGCGCCTAAACGCGGTGTACTAGAGCAAGCTGACGGCGGTACAGTATTTTTAGATGAAGTGGGTGAAATGTCGACCCAGCTACAAACTAAACTTTTGCGCTTTTTACAAGACGGAACGTTTAGAAAAGTAGGCGATGAGAACGAAGTAAAGGTTAATGTTCGTATTGTAGCCGCTACTCAAAAAGACTTACCCGCAATGGTTCAAGAAGGTGTGTTTAGAGAAGACTTGTACTATCGAATTAATGTATTAACTCTCGAAATTGCTCCGTTACGAGACCGCAAAGCCGATGTGGGTCCTCTGGCAGAGCATTTTATCCAAAAATATGCCCAGCAAAATGGCCATGCTATTCCGTTATTATCACAAGAGTGCTTGAGTTTTTTACAAGAATATCCGTGGCCTGGTAATGTTCGCCAACTTGAAAATGCTATTTACCGCGCAGTCTCATTGTTAGATGATAGCGAGTTACGTTTAGAGCATTTACAACTACCTACCTTTACACATGAGTTAGGGTATTTGGAGTCAGACTTTGAAGGCTCGCTTGATCAAGCTGTGAAGCGTTTTGAGGCAACGTTGCTGCGTAAACTTTACCCTGCTTACCCAAGCTCAAGGCAACTAGCTAAACGTTTAGGGCTTAGTCATACCGCAGTGGCAAATAAGTTGCGTGACTACGGTATAAACAGAAAAACCGTTAAGGTTTAGATGACTCTAAAATTAAAACAGGGGACTAGCTTTTAGTCCCCATGTTTTTTGTAACACCATCAATAGCAATCGTTTCTATACCGTCTTCATTAAAGTTAATAACAATACTGGCATTGTTGCGCGTAAAAAAGTAACTACGGTTGTTAAGCTCAATTACATAGTCGCCTTTTACTCGGTCGCTAAACTTTTGTTTTTTTAGTGACACAGTATGCTCACCAATTTGCCAATTAAACCCTTCAATAAAACCATTGTTAAACTCTTGAACCCATACCTGGCTTTCATCTTTTGATAGTGTAATTGCAACTGAGTATGAACTTGGAATACTTTGCATATTGTAGCTTTTAGCGCCAATTTTAAATTGTTCAGCTTTTTGTTGCCAAGCAAAACCAAAGTCAAATTCTTTTTGTATACCCGTTGAGTAGGTAATAGTGCCTTTGCCGGGTAATGAAAAATCAGCGAGTGCTGAATAGCTTGGTACGAGTAATCCAATAAACGTAATTATATGTAGTAGAGGTTTCATAAGCATTTTATTTTTATATATATGAGTAATAAAGAGTAAGGGAGAACATACGTCTTAGCAAGTGCTTGTGATACACTCAGTAAAATTTTGCTGGTAAGACCTTTGTTGTGAACTTATATATTCGACTCCTATTATTATTTTTTAAAATTAAGCGTAATAAACACTATCAAGATTTACTCGATACGGTAGATATTGATTACAAAGCACTTCCTACAGATTGTGATATTAATTTACATTTAACTAATTCGCGCTATTTGGCCATGATGGACTTGTCGCGTACGTGGATGACTGAGCGAGTAGGTTTGCTAAAACAAATAATGAAACGACGTTGGTTTCCTATTGTTAATGCAACAGCTATTACTTACATCCGTGATATTAAACCCATGCAAAAATACACTATTAGCACTAAGTTAGTGGGCTGGGATCATAAGTATTTTTACATTGAGCAGAAATTTAATTCTGATCGTGGTTTGCATGCGATTGCGTACGTACGTGGCGTATTTAAAAGCAAAAAAGGTGTTATAAGTATTGAAGAAATGCTTGAAGTGGCTGGCTTTGAAGGTAAAACCCCTATTTTACCCAGCGAAGTAATGCACTGGAAAGAAATGCTTGAGCAGAAAAAAATGACTAATTTACCAAAGTAAATGAAAAAGGCGCTTTGCGCCTTTTTCAATTTTAAGCTTTTATATTTAGCTTACCTTGAAAATCCTGCCACCCTGGTGGGAACTGCCCACGTAATACATACGAAAACGCAATCAGTTCTGCAATCACAAAATAAAGCTCTTTTGGAATCTCTTCACCTAATTCGAGGTGCGATAAGGTTTTAGCTAAATCGGGATCTTCGTGGATCATGATCCCTTTTTGTTTTGCTGCAGCGATTATTTCTTCCGCCAACTCCCCAAACCCCTTAACACTCACTGAAGGCGTGCTTCCTGCTTCGTATAAAAGGCCAATTGCCGACTTGCTCTTAGGGGAATCACTCATAGCTACACCTTAATATTAATAATTGCATGGGATTTATAAAAAGCAGCATGGGTTGCCTCCCCTCGTTTTAGGTTTAGTTCAGCAACTTGTAAGCCGTGTTTAGCCAGTTTTGAGCGCAGGTTATCAAGGTGAGGGTGGGCAATGGCACTCACTTCTTGGCTTGATGCTAATAATTGGCAATCGAGCGATTTGTCCATTAGCTCGGCGGTAATTTGTAGTTGACCGAGATCAGCATAATCAAAATTTAATCTAACAAACCAGACATTTTTAGGCTCTAGCTTATCGGCCGATGGTTTTTTATATTGCCCTAGTGTTATTTCTGTTTGGGCTGCTTCTGGCGGTAATTTCATCGGAAGTAAAAACTGTGCCAGCGGGTTACTTTCGGGTTGCTGACTTGGTGTTGAAACACTTACCTGTGTGAGCGTGTTTTTAACCTGAGTAAGCTCTCCAGCAAGTGCTTGCACTTGTGATTGCTGAAGTTGCTCTAGTATTTTTGAACTTGCTTTGCCAGCTTTAAACGTAGGCATAAGCACCTGTAGTAATGCATCAATGCCTGTTTTTGAGTCAAAGGTAATTGGGGTTACAGACTGGTTAATAATAGGCGCCGCCAAAATACTAACCGCTAGCTGCTCAAGCCCTTTGGTAAAGCTACTTTGCAGGGTGTCATGCGTGAGGCTGTGAGGCTGCAGCGTCGCTAATATCTCTCTTTGCACGGCAGTCGGGCTAACGTTGCTGCTTGATACCATACGATTAAAAGCTTGATTAACCAGCGCATTGAGGTCAGGTGTTTGCTTAGTCGCTTTAACTTGAATATCGGCTATTTGACTGCTCAATGAAATTTTTTCTTCAGTGAGTTTGTGAGTTGAATCATGCGATGGTGGCAGCTTTAAAAGCGGCGTTAATATCTTAGCTTCAATAGGTTGCAACATTTGGCTTGGTGAGGCAATAGTTGTTGTGTTACTAAATACTGTATTAAATAGGGTGTTACTTGCTGGTGTAGAAGATACAGCATGTGTTTGTTGGGTTGCTGGGCTATTGGCTTTCAGGGTAGGGAGTGTGGCCAGTTTATTATCTGCATTAGATTGTTGAGCGTGGCTAAGCCCCACTTTTGTAACAGGAAGAGAATTTAACTCTTTAATTGTCGTTTGTTTTTGTAGGTCGTTACTCAAGGTGGATTGAACTTGCACTGTTTGGGTTTTTAATACTTGCTCTGTATTTTTGGTTGCGGGTTCTGCCTTTGTTTGAGTGCTTAACAGTGCGCCTGATTGTGCACCTACCTCAGCTTTACTTTGGGCTGAGGCTTTTTCGATTGATTGGGGGTTATGTTCTGGTGTATTTGCCGTATTAGCATTGGGTATAGGCAAATGACTACTGATAACTTTGCCACCAGGAGGCTGCCAAACAGCAACATTTGCTTTTATTAGCTGTGTTAACTGCACAATAGGGGGTAATTGAGAGAAGTGCTTAGGTAAAATATTAACAAGTTCAGTACTTGGCTTTTGCGCGCTATTAGGAACTTGTATACCTGCATGTTCAATTAAATTAATTCTACTTGTTAGTGAGGACGGGGCGATAAACTGTTTTTGTAAAGTGAGTGATTGTGCGATTTGAGATTTGTTTTCGTTTGCAAACGATTTGTTTTCAAAATAATTTACTGCATCATTGATTCGTGTTTTAAAATCACTAAAACTAGTTTGCAGCCAAGACTTTATAGGACTATGAGTACTCACCAGCGGGCTTGCTTTAACGGTGTTATTGAACTGCGCTGGCGCGGTTTGTAAATTAGCGTGTTGCGCAGTAAGTAATTCATTAAAAGGTTTAGTAAAAGAGTTACTCAGCATCACTTTTACGCTTTGAGTTTGTGTTGTTATTACAAGCTTATCGGCTTGATTTGCAACAGTCACTTTCACGGGCGAGTTAGGCAGTTCAGCAAGCTGCGTGTTTGATACTTGCGTGGTGAAAGAGCCTGATTTTTGCGGATGCGTTATAATGGCTAATTTAGGCGTTGCCTGTAGTTGTGCATTGGGTAACAAGCTTGCTAGCATTTTAACCAGCTTTGTTTGGCTTAACGGCTGGGTATGAACGGTATCAGCAAAGCGGTTAATAACATCAATTTGCGCGCCTTTACTGTTGGTACTTATGACTAGTTTTAAAGGTTGCTCTGTGCTGAGTAGCTGAGCAACCTCTTTATTAATAGCAATACTAGCATTGAGCTTATCAATAATTAGCTTTGGTGCTGGCGCTAAAGCAAGCTGAACTGAAAGTGGCTTGCTTTCAACCTCTGCGCCGGTACTAATAAAATTTAATAAGCGTTGTAATTGGGCAGGCTGGTTAAGTTTAATTGTTGCTGCATTTGGCAAAATAGATAGCTGCTTTCCGTCTGCGCTTAGTTGAATGCGCGCGCTAGCAATTTTATCTAAAGATTGAGGGGCATTGCTTGTGCCTAGTCTGAGCGTTTGCCATTGCTTATTAACCAGCACTTCTAGCGTGATAGAGTCTTTTGAAAATTGAATGTTTTTAGCCGCAAGTACTTCACTTGGTAATTGTGGTAACTCATTGGTTTGGTTATTAGTTGATGAATTGATAACCAATGAATTGGATAATGTTATTTGCGTTGGCGTATTCATTATTTTAAATCAAGTTTTCTCTATTTTAAGTGAATCGATTTTAAAGCAATATTCGTATTACCCTATCATTATGGTAGACTAACGCCTAATTTTTGGCAGAGAGAATCGTCATCTTGTTACACATTAAGTCCGTCTCCTGCATCAAGCAAGAACGTTGTTTGTTTGCGGACCTTAATTTTAGCCTTAAAAGCGGTCAAATCATGCAATTAGCGGGTCCTAATGGGGCTGGTAAAACATCGTTATTGCGTATCATCGCTGGCTTTTCTGCGCCTGATGAAGGCGAGGTTTTGTATCAAGAACGCTCAATAAATAAATACTATGAAGAGTTCGCCCACGACTTACTTTTTATAGGCCACAAAACGGGTGTTAACATTCAGTTGAGCGCTGTTGAAAATGTACGCTTTTGGTTACGGATCAACGGTTATTCAAATGAGCCTGACCTTTACCCAATTTTAGCAAAACTAGGCTTGGTCGGTCTTGAAGATGTGCCTGTTAGAATGCTGTCGGCAGGCCAGCAACGACGAGTTGCATTAGTTAGACTTTGGCTAAGCGACGCAAATTTATGGGTATTAGACGAACCATTTACTGCGCTCGATAAAAGCGGTGTTGCGTTTTTGCAGCAGCGATTTACTCAACATCTAAATAATAATGGCGCCATATTATTAACTACCCACCAAGACCTAACTACTCACTTTAGTGATTTACAAACAATCACATTGGAGTACCGCCACTGATGACTCGTCAACACTCTTATTGGTTACTATTCAGTGCGGTTTTTACTAAAGATATAAAGCTTGCTTTTCGCCAGCGAGCTGAAATTGTAAACCCAATATTGTTTTTTTTAATTGTTATTTCTTTGTTTCCGTTAGCAATAGGTCCTGAGCCCGGTCTACTTGCTAGAATGGCGCCCGGTATCATTTGGGTTGCAGCTTTACTCTCTACCATGTTGGGCTTAGATAAACTGTTTAGAGATGACTTTAATGATGGATCTCTCGAACAGTTAATTGCCTCATCGTACCCATTGTCACTTACAGTGCTTGCAAAAGTGGCTGCACATTGGGTTGTGACGGGGTTGCCCCTTGTATTAATGACCCCGTTATTCGCTTTATTACTTAATTTAGATAGTAATGCGCTGGTGGCCACTGTTTTAACGTTATTATTGGGTACACCGTTATTAAGTTTTATTGGTGCAATAGGTGCTGGGCTTACTGTTGGGCTACAAAAAGGGGGTATTTTGATGAGTTTACTCGTACTGCCTTTGTATATTCCTGTTCTAATTTTTGCAACGTCGGCTATCGACACCAGTGTTATGTCGCTGGATTATAGCGGGCAACTTGCCATCCTTGGTGCTATGTTAGTCATCGCTATAATTAGCGCACCAATCGCCATATCGTCAGCTTTAAAAGTGAGTATAAGTTAATGTGGAAGTGGTTACATCCCTATGCTAAAGCAGAGCGTGCATACCAGTTATGCAATACGTTACTGCCTTATTTTGCCGTAGTTACGGTTGTTAGTATGCTCGTTGGTTGGGTGTGGGGGCTTGGTTTTGCACCTGCCGATTACCAACAAAAAGACAGCTACCGTATCATTTTTATTCATGTTCCTTCTGCCATTTTATCAATGGGGGCATATTCCTCTATGGCCATTGCTGCCATTGTTGCGCTTGTATGGCAACTCAGAAACGCAGAGCTTGCCGTTATAGCAATTGCACCTGTTGGCGCATGTATGACTGCAATAGCACTTATAACCGGGGCTGCTTGGGGTAAACCTATGTGGGGCGCTTGGTGGGTGTGGGATGCACGACTCACATCGGAGCTTATTTTATTATTTTTATATTTGGGCGTAATTTCGTTATACCACGCTTTTGAAGATAAAAAATCAGCGGGCCGTGCTGCATCTATCTTAGCGATTGTAGGGGTGATCAATTTACCAATCATTCACTTTTCGGTTGAGTGGTGGAACACCCTCCATCAGGGAGCAAGCATCACTAAATTTAATACCAATGCGGTCGACCCAAGCATGTTTTGGCCATTAATGGTAAATATTTTAGCCTTTGCAGCGTTTGTTGGCACAGTCACTTTAATTCGTCTTAAAAATGAAATTTTGCAACGTGAAAAGCATCGCCCATGGGTGCGCCAGTTGCTTAATAGGGGGTAATTATGCAGTTTGACTCTTTTTCTGATTTTATTGCAATGGGAGGCTATGGATTTTATGTATGGCTTTCATTTGGCACATGCGCACTTATTTTACTGGGTATTTTAGTGAGCTCTTTAAGAGATACTAAGCATATTATGGCTTCAGTAGAGCAACAGATTGTGCGTGAAGAGCGTATAAAACAAGCCAAGCAGGAGCAAGCATCATGAACCCTAGACGTAAAAAACGCTTATTAGTGATTGTTGCTATTTTATTTGGTTTGGGTTCTGCCATTGGCTTAGTGCTTTATGCTTTACAAGAAAACATAAACTTATTTTATACCCCAAGCGAATTGATTGATGGCAAAGGCCCAAACAAAGAAAAACCTTTTATTGGTCAAAAGCTTCGTATTGGTGGCATGGTAGTCCCAGGATCTGTTGAAAGAAACGAGCAAAGCTTAGAAGTGAGTTTTAAATTAATTGATACAGGTCCATTAGTGACTGTGAAATATCAGGGAATATTGCCTGATCTGTTTCGTGAGGGGCAGGGTATTGTTGCGCAAGGTGTTTTAATTGAGCCTAATGTCATTGAAGCGTTTGAAGTACTGGCCAAGCATGATGAAGAATACATGCCTGCAGAAGTTGCTGAAGCGGTTAAAGGTATTAAGCATGAAAAACCAAAATACAACTTAGATAGTGGTAATTAGCTATGATCCCAGAAATTGGTTATTTTTCTTTAACGCTTGCCATGGTGCTGAGCGTTTTATTATGTATTTTTCCACTTTGGGGCGCGCATACAGGTAATCTTCGCTTAATGCGTGCTGCCCCCTCTTTAGCTATTGGTCAGTTTGCGTTTGTATTAATTTCGTTTGCTGCGCTTATTTACGCAAGTTTAACTGACGACTTTACCGTATCTTATGTGGCGTATCATTCGAGTAGCACACTGCCATGGTATTACAAAATAACATCGACTTGGGGCGGCCATGAAGGAGCAATATTGCTTTGGTTAGTGATGCAAGCAGGATGGACTGCTGTTGTTGCTGCTCGCTCAAAGTCATTACCTTGGGTTCTACGTGCCCGTGTTTTAGGCGTGCTTGGTTTTTTAGGTGTTGGTTTCATGATGTATACCTTACTATTATCAAGCCCATTTGAACGTTTACTTCCTTATTTTCCGGTAGAAGGGCGAGATTTGAATCCGCTTTTACAAGACCCCGGTATGATCATTCACCCGCCATTACTTTACATGGGTTATGTTGGGCTATCGGTTGCTTTTTCGTTTGCTATTGCAGCACTTTTAACAGGTAAGCTTGATAACACGTGGGCTAAATGGTCACGTCCGTGGACAATGACCGCGTGGGGTTTTTTAAGTTTAGGTATTACTATTGGCAGTTGGTGGGCTTATGCAGAGCTTGGCTGGGGTGGCTGGTGGTTTTGGGATCCAGTAGAAAACGCGTCGCTTATGCCTTGGCTTGTTGCAACCGCTTTACTTCATTCGCTAAGCGTGACAGAAAAGCGCGGCATTTTTAAATCGTGGACCGTATTACTGGCAATTGCAGCATTTTCGTTAAGCTTGCTGGGAACGTTTATTGTGCGTTCAGGTATTATTGTATCAGTTCATGCGTTTGCAACTGATCCCGACAGAGGCCTGTTTATACTCGCCTTTTTAGGAATAGTTGTTGGCGGTGGTTTGGCGCTTTACGCATTACGCGTATCGCAAGTTCACAGCGAAGGACGCTACAAATTTGTATCGCGCGAAGTGGCATTGTGGCTAAACAATATCTTTTTAGTTGTGGCGACCTTAATTGTATTATTGGGTACTTTATTGCCTATGGTGCACAAAGAAATGGGCTTAGGCAGTATTTCTATAGGTGAACCGTTCTTTAATAAAATGTTTGCAATACTACTTGTGCCATTTGCTATTTTAATGGGCATTGGTCCTTTTTTACGCTGGAAGCAAAACAAATGGGCGTTTTTACAAAATAAAATTGTTGTGGGTATTTTGGCCAGTGTGGCGATCACTTGTGTATGGTTGTTCTCAGCTTACGACGAAGTGACACCACTTACGCTTTTAGCAACAACGCTGGGTGTGTGGGTTGCTGTTTCAACCTTGATTGACATTTACACTAAAGCCGCAGTGCATGGCACATTAAAAGAAGGGTTAAAACGCTTAGGTGTTAGTTATTGGGCAATGGTGCTAGGCCACATTGGTATGGCATTTGTTATTGCGGGCGTTGCGTTAACCTCTGCGTACTCTGTTGAGCGTGATGTATCGATGAAGAAAGGCGATATAGTGCAGCTTAATCAATACAACTACCGCTTTGAAGGTGTTAAAACAATCCGTGGACCTAATTACAGTGGCCATGCTGGTGTTGTTACGGTGCTAAAAAACAATGATGTAGTCACTCGTTTATACGCTGAAAAACGTAAATACGATATTGGCATGCAATTTATGACAGAAGCCGCCATTGATGCTGGCTTTACACGTGATTTATACCTTGCTCTCGGTGAGCAATTAAGCCAAGGGGCTTGGTCGCTCCGCATATACCACAAGCCGTTTGTGCGTTGGTTATGGATTGGTGGTGTATTAATTTCACTTGCAGGGTTTATGATTTTGTTTGATAAACGTTACCGTACATCTGCAAAAACAGCTCGAAAAGCAGCAGCGGAGAGTGTGTTATGAACCGTAAATTGTTAGCTATAGCGCCTCTTTTAGTATTTGCTTTTGTATGTGTGTTTTTATACCAAGGTTTATTTGCAAACCCACGCGAAATACAAACTGGGCGAATAGGCCATGAAATGCCTGCTTTTACGCTTCCTGATTTAATGCAAGACAACAAGCAATGGACTAACGAAGCGTTAAAAGGCGAGGTATATTTACTAAATGTATGGGGCACTTGGTGCCCAACTTGTTTAGCTGAGCTGGGCTACTTAACAAAGCTGCGAGAGCAAGGCATTAAAATTATTGGCTTGTATTATGTGCAAGGCTACGACGCCGACTTTGATGGCCCGTTTGACATGCAAGCACTACGTACTGAAGTACAAGATATGCTTGAGCGTGCGGGTAACCCTTATCAGTTTAATATTTTGGATTTACATCGAACGCTGTCGTTAGATTTGGGTGTTTCAGGTGCGCCAGAAACATTTTTAATCGATAAAAACGGCACTATTTTGCTACACCATACCGGTGATATAAATCCACGAGTATGGCGTTCTAAATTTGCACCTATGATGCAGGAGCTAAAATAATGAAGTGGCTATTGTTTTCACTCAGCCTTTTACTAACTACGAGTGCATTAGCGCAAACTGATCGCTACGTATTTGATACCGACGAGCAAGCGGTTCGTTTTGAAGAGCTTACAAAAGAACTTCGTTGCCCTAAATGTCAAAATCAAAACATTGCTGATTCAGACGCTATTGTTGCCAAAGACCTACGTGAAAGAGTGGTAGAGCTAGTTAAAGAAGGCAACACCAAAGATGAAGTAATTGACTACATGATTGACCGCTATGGTTACTTTGTTCATTACGACCCACCTGTTACACCTGCAACACTAGTACTTTGGGTGTTGCCGGTATTAATTGTTATTGTTGGGTTTGGTTTTATTGTCATTCGTCAGCGTAAAGCGTCTGTAAAGCAGACTTGGAGCAACCAAGATGAAGTACTTTTAAATAAGCTAATTGAACAAAATAAACGTCAGGAGCAAAGTTAAATGATTTTAATGTGGGCGTGTTTTGCTTTACTCACACTGATTGCACTGGCGTTTGTTATGCTGCCTTTTTTACAAAAAGAGCGTGTTAAAACAATTACTCACAACGCAAATGCCGAGCTTATAAGTATTTACGAACAACGTTTGGTTGATTTAAAAACCGATTTAGATAATCAACGTATAGATGATGCTAACTATTCTGAATCGATAGTTGAACTAAAACGCCGTTTGCTTAATGAGCTTTCTCCAGAAAAGTCATTAATTAGCAAAGGTAACAACCGTATTTTTGCCCTGACAGGGGGCGCATTTGTTATTGCACTAAGCGGTATTTTTTATAGTTTAACGGGTAGTCAACAGCAAATTTCAGCATGGCACGATGCCATGGATAACCTGACCGAATACGGTGAGCGCGCTGTGATGCAAAAAGGCGAGCAGCTTACTCAAAATGAGTTACAAGCATTTGCACTGGCGTTACGCACCAAGTTAAGCCGTTCAGGCGATGATGAAATGGCATGGATGTTACTTGGTCGTGTTGCCATGTCACTGAATGAATTTGATATGGCTCAGCAGTCATTTGATAAAGCACTGCGCATGAACCCTGATAATAAACAGGTGTTAATAAGTTACAGCCAAATCTTGCTACTTGAGGGTAGCGAAGCGAATATGACGCGTGCAGCGGGTATGTTGTCTAAAGTGTTAAACGCAGAACCGACTAACTTAGATGCTATTTCGTTATTAGCGCTCATTGCTTACGAGCGAAAAGACTGGCCTCAAGCTAAAGCCGCCTTTGAAGTATTGCTAGCCAGTATGGAAAAAAATGATTCTCGCTATGGTTTAATATCTCAGCGTATTGCAGATATAGAACTGCAAATGCAAAGCGAAGGCTCGGTAATGCCAGTAACTAAAGCCAACAGCATTGCTGTTACCGTTAATGTTGCTAGTGAGCTTATAAATAAACTGCCTGAAAAGGGGACTTTATTTGTATTTGCAAAAGCGGCAAATGGTTCGCCAATGCCGATTGCTGCTGTAAAACTCACTTCATATTCATTCCCTGTTACAGTTGAGTTAAACGATAGCACTGCCATGGTTGAAGGTATGAACTTGTCTAGCGCAGAAGATATTATTATATCGGCGCGTATTTCGCTTGATGACTCTGTTATGCCAAGTTCAGGTGAATTAGAAGGGCATTCTGGCTCATTAAAGCGTGAAAGTGTAAGTGAATACCAACTTAAAATAGATACATTAATACCTTAAGGACGAAAAATGTTAAGACAAAGTTTAGCTTTTTTAAGCTTTTTGATACTGGCCGGTTGTGCGCAAGTACCAGAAAGCAAAGTTGATGAAAGAGATCCACTGCAAAGTATTAACCGTCCGTTGTATGACTTTAATATGGATGTTTTAGACGCTTACATACTTCGCCCAGCAGCGGTTGGTTATGTTGCCGTGACTCCTGTGCCTGTGCGTCAAAGCATTGTTCACTTTACGGATAACCTAACTGCACCGGTTGATATAGTAAATGCTGGGCTACAGGGTAAACCGGGTAACGCAAGTGTAAGCCTTGCGCGCTTTTTAGTGAATTCTACCGTGGGCATTTTTGGTATTTTTGATGTTGCTAGCTCGCTTGGTTTAAATCGAGTTGATGAAGATTTTGGCCAAACAATGGGTGTGTGGGGCATTGGTGATGGTGCATACTTAATGCTACCTGCAATGGGGCCTACTACAGCAAGAAACTTAACCGGTGACGTAGTAGACAACTTTGTTCTGCCTGAAATTGCCTTAACTACGCCACAAACGGTGCTAGTATTTGCGTTAAAAGCGGTAGAAGCGCGTGCTTCATTGATGGCGCAAGAAGGGCTTTTAAATGACTCACTTGACCCGTATTTATTTGTAAAAGATATTTATTTTCAGCGTCAGTTATTCGAACTTTACGATGGCAACCCGCCAATTAAAGAAGAGCCTGCCGACTTTGATGAAGACTTTTTAGAAAGTTTATAAGCCAAATCAAAATAAAAACGCCAGCTTAATGCTGGCGTTTTTATAGAATAATGCTTGGCAAGTATTAGGTATTAACCATCAAACTCATTTGCTCGTTCACCCAACTAAGTGCCTCGTGATACGCATCAGGTACTTTATCTGCAATATTAAGTGCTGTTGAAATGTCGTTTGCTTGTGACCAATCAGCCTTTTCGTAATGTTTAACAAGGTTTAAGTATTGCGCTAATAACCCCTCGTTATCTAACAGAGCTGCCTTAATATCGTTAGACAAAGGAAGCTTTTGCATCACACTTTGCATACTTTCATCTAAAATAGCGTCCATTAACGACATCATACCGGTTAAAAATGCCATGCCGGTGTCTTTCATTTGGCCATGTGAAATAGCTAACAGTTCACAAAAGCGAGCGCGTGTAAGTGATAGCCTAATTAACTCTACCGGTTTATCAGCCGATACTTGTGCAGCAAATAACAAAGAGAGAAGTTTTTTGATCTCTTGGGCACCTAAAACAATAAGTGCTTGTTTTATAGTGCTTATTTCAGCTCGTCGTGTAAAGGCTGCTGAGTTTGAGTATCGGAGCAGTTTGTAAGATAGGTTTACGTCGCGCTCAAATACATCGGTGATTTTTTTTAGGTCCATCTCTACACTTGACGTTTGGTAAAGTAATTCTGCAAGTGCCATTTCTGATGGTGGTAACGCTTTACTTTGCACCATTTCTGGTTTTGAAAAGAAAAACCCTTGAAAATAATCAAAACCAAGCTCTAACGCTAAGCTATATGCTTCGTAGGTTTCTACTTTTTCAGCTAAAAGCTTTATATGAGGGTGCGCCTTTAGCTCTTTTATAATGGTTTTTATTGTTGCTAAATCACATGTTAAAAAGTCGATTTTAATAATATCGATAAACGGATAAAAGTGGCGCCACACCGGCTGGTGAATGTAATCATCGAGCGCGATGGTGTAGCCTTTGTCTTTGAGGTTTTTAACAATCGCAAGTAAACGTTTACCCGGTTGAATTGTTTCAAGTATTTCTACAACAATGGTGTCTTTACCCAACAGGGTAGGGTAACCCTTAAGTAAGGTTTCTAGTGTAAAGTTAATATAAGCGGGTTTGTTATCGGTTAAGTCTTCTAAACCAAAGTTAAACTGACTGCCCTCAATTAAGCGTGTAGTTGCTTCGTCACCATCTATATTGGGAAATACATTATCCACGCCATCACGAAATAAAAGCTCATAACCAATAAGCTCTTTATCACGATTTAAAATAGGTTGGCGCGCAGCATAAAAATACATAAAAAAATCCGTGTCAGTCGAGTCAGTCGCTATTGTAATAATATATTAGAAAACATACAAAATAGCATGCTGTATATTTTACTAAATAATAAAATATCATTATTAAATAAAAGCGTTTGGCTATTTTTTTGCGTGTAAAAAAGTTTTTTTAGCAATTGTTTTCAACATGATTATTTTTAAACTAAGAAAATGCAACAAATAGAGATTTTTGTTACAAGCATGATATAGTCCAAAGGAATGCTTTTATCCTAATAGTGACTTTATTATAAAATTTTAAGAGTCAATATTCGGATCAAAAGCCTGCTACTTTTAATTGTTTTATGGAGGCGAATTTGGAAACAGGAATGATCATTTCATTGTCACTATATTTTGTTGTTATGTTAGGTATTGGTTTATATGCCTATAAGCAGTCAACAAGTGATGTTTCTGGTTATATGCTGGGTGGTAGAAACTTGTCGCCAAGTGTTGCAGCACTCTCAGCGGGTGCTTCAGATATGAGTGGCTGGATTTTAATGGGGTTACCTGGCGCCATGTTTGTTACTGGCTTAAGTAGCACATGGATTGCATTTGGCTTAATTGCCGGTGCATGGTTAAACTACTTTTTAGTCGCGCCGCGTTTAAGGGTTTACACTGAGAAAGCTAATGACTCCATTACCATCCCTGATTACTTTTCTAACCGATTTAACGATGAATCAAATTTACTCCGTGTTGTGTCGGCTGTTGTAATTATTGTGTTCTTCACACTGTATACCTCTTCAGGTGTTGTTGCCGGTGGTAAACTATTTGAAAGCTCATTTGGCTTAAGCTACGAAATGGGGCTATACATCACAACGGGTGTTGTTGTTTTGTATACACTCTTTGGCGGCTTTTTAGCGGTTAGCTTAACTGACTTCGTGCAAGGCTGTATTATGTTTATTGCACTTATTTTAGTACCCGCTGTAGCTTACTCTTTGCTAGAGCAACCACTGCAGTCAACCCTAAACAGTGTTAATCCAGACATGCTAAGTTGGATAGGCGCAGGGTCTGCGCTAGGTATTATTTCAGCAATGGCGTGGGGCTTGGGTTACTTTGGTCAACCACATATTATTGTTCGCTTTATGTCGGTGCGCAGTGTTAAAGATATGCCAACAGCACGTCGTATTGGTATGTCTTGGATGATTGTCGCTGCAATTGGTGCGGTAGGTACGGGTATTTTTGGTGCAGCATACACTTATGAAAACAATATAGTTGTGGATGATCCTGAAACTATATTCTTGATCCTGTCAGAGCTGTTGTTTCATCCACTTATTGCTGGCTTTTTACTTGCGGCAATATTAGCTGCAATAATGAGTACAATTTCATCTCAGCTATTAGTAAGCTCAAGCTCACTAACTGAAGATTTTTACAAAACATTTTTACGTAAAGAAGCCAGTGACGCAGAGCTTGTACTAGTAGGGCGCATTAGTGTGTCTATTGTGGCAATACTTGCTATTTACCTCGCATACGATAGAGACAGTTCTATTTTAGACTTAGTGAGTAATGCATGGGCTGGCTTTGGTGCTGCATTTGGCCCGCTTGTATTGTTTAGCCTTTACTGGAAACGTATGAACTTTGCGGGTGCGCTTTCAGGTATGGTTGTGGGTGCAGTTACTGTTTTACTATGGATTTACGGCCCATTCACAATCAACGGTGAAAGTTTAAGTAGCGTAATGTACGAAATTGTCCCAAGCTTTATACTTGCAAGTATTGCTATTGTAGTTGTAAGTTTAGCAACCAATGAGCCTAACTCAGATATAACAACGTTATTTGATGAAGTTGAAAAAGAGCTTTAATTAATATTCGTTTTTATAAAAGCTATAAAAAAGGGAGCAACTAAGTTGCTCCCTTTTTATTTGCAAAATGTTTAGCTTGCTTGTTTAGCGTTGTTATCGTCAATAGATGCAACGTTATCTGATTTTTTATTTTTACTTGCCGCTTTAGTAGTAGGCTCTTTGGCACCTTTAAGTACCGACATAAAGTCGTCTTTACTTTTTGCTATTTCTAACGCAAGCGATTCTATTTGTTGCTCACTCAATGGCACGTCTACTTTTTCTAGCATCAGCTCAAGTGATTCTGCTATGTCTAGCATTTTGTCATAGGCATCAGCTTCTTTCTTAGTAGTAAACGTCATACGCTCGACTCCGTTTCGTTCTACAACATATTTAACAACAACAGCCATGATTTCTCCTGCAAACTTGCTTGGCACTGTGGTTTATAAAAAACCATAAGATTACTGTTTTTATATACAGTAAAGGTTTACAAGTAAATATGCAAGCGCAGAGTTGTAATTTTTAAGTGTCTTAAATTTGACAAAAAACGGTAACTTAACTTTATTTAATATATCACTTGGTTGTACCAGCTGCATTTTAAGGATTTCGGATAAAAGTGATAATGCATTTAGGTACTTCCAAAGTGGCTAGCCTCGCGTTTGTCATTTATGGTCTTCCCTAATAATTAAAATAAATATGTTCTAAAATGGACAATAAGGACGAATAAATGAAAATATTTAAACTTTTACTTATAGCAAGTTTGCTAAGTATCCTACCCATTACTACCTCTTACGCGCAATTACCTGAAGTGAGCAAATCTATGGCTCCCATCGAAGCGGTAAGTATTAATGATGCAGATGCAAAAATGTTGGCTAAACTTCCTGGAATTGGTAAAAAGAAAGCACAAGCAATAGTAAATTACCGAGATGAAAATGGTTCATTTACAAGCCTTGAGGACTTGGCCAAAGTGAAGGGGATTGGCAAAAAAGTAATGGCTAAGTTAGAAGGAAAAGTTAAACTTTAGCAAAAGGGCGCTAAGCGCCCTTTTCATGTTGTTGTAGTGCATCGTCTAAGTTTTTTCTGGCAAAATTTATATCGACCGGAGAGGTTAATAACGGATAAAAAAGCCCACCGAGTATTAAAAAGGGAATGATTATCCAACCTTCAAAAAGTGTAAATATTAAAAACAACGGGCTTAATAGCAATATTTTGATAATACGCAGTAATACACGGTCGGTAGGTGACAGCATTGATAAAGACCGTGCTATAACAAGCTGTCTCTCGCGTATTTTTAAATGTTGCAACTGTTTAAGTTGACTAGAAAAAAAGGTAAACATAATTATTAAACCGTTCTTTTTAGTATTAAGCGACTACCTAATACAATAAAAAATGTTAGAGCGAATAGCCCAAAAATAATTTCCATCCAAGCCGGCATACTGAGCGATAAAAACTCCCAATCTATGTTACCGCAATCGCCAGTGGCTTCAAAAAAGCTCGGTATCCATTCATGCAGCGGCATAAACGATGGAAAGTTAGGCTCAAACTCGCAGCTAAACGCAAACGGATCTGTTGTTGTTTGCATATCTATGTGCTCACGGGCAATTAAATACCCCCAAATGCTCGATACACCCCAAGTAATGTAAGCAACTATACGCATTATTTTACTTTGTGGATTAATTGACCCAACAATACCCGCGCCAAGTAATCCTAACACCGCGGTACGTTGATAAATACACATAATGCAGGGCGCTAACCCCATTTTATATTGAAAAAACAATGCGGTTACTTCTAGCATAAAAACAATCGCAGTGAATAAAAGCCAAGGTGTTCGTTGAGTCGGTAATTGCGCAAGCCAGTTCATAAAAAGTCCGCTAATAAATAAGGCGTTAGATTATGACGCACGAAAAAGTACGCGGCAACAAAAAGAGGTATATAAAAAAGTTTTATAGATATCCTCCAAATATTGTTTCAGTATTCTAAATGGCTATATTGAAATACTTTGTGATATGTTTTTATGCATATTGTGGTTTTGATGGATTTACATTCTTGCTACTGGAAAATATGTGCTTTGTCCATTTGTTTGCCTCATGGCGGGTTTTACGCTAGAAAATTTTGCTTAATGGGCTAACAACACCGTTTGCCCCTTGCTGTAAGACATGAGTGTAAATCTGCGTGGTTTAACATCTGTATGGCCTAACTGAGCTTGCACCGTTCTTATATCTGCTCCACTTTGTAATAAGTGTGTTGCAAAAGAATGGCGAAAGGTATGAGTGGTCACAATCTTTGTAATATTGGTTTGCTTTAATGCCTTTTTAACCGCTTTCCTAACACATGTTGGATGGAAGTGATGACGCCGTATCTCGCCAGTTTCTGGATCACTTCTTAATTTATAAGAAGGAAATAAGTATTGCCACGCGAGTGATTTGTTAGCTGACGAATATTTACGAGCTAAAGCGTTTGGCATCCATACGCCAGTGTATTGTTCGTTTTGTAAATCTAATCGCAAATATTCTTCAACTTGCATTATTTGATTTCTAAGTAACGGGAGCAACTCAGTTGCAAGGGTAACGATACGATGTTTATTGCCTTTCCCGTTCCAAATTTGAATACATTTATAATCAAAATCAATGTCTTTTACTCGCAGTTGCACAGCTTCCATCACTCGCAAGCCACTACCATACATCAACCCCACGATTAAGTAATATCGCTTAGATAGATGAATCATTAATTGTTTGACCTCATCGGGTGTCATTACAACAGGCAATTTGGGTTGTCGTTTACTTCGAGCAAAGTTCAAGTTTAACGAAAGTTCATTTTTGACAATATGTTTATATAAAAAAGCTAGTGCATTTAAAGCTGCACTTTGTGTTTTAGCTGAAATGTTACGTTTTAATACAATATGGTCCAAAAACGCTTCGACTTCTGAATTTCCCATTGAGCTTGGGTGGCGTTTGTTGTGAAAGTGAATAAAGTTTGCGATCCAACTCAAATAAGCATTAATAGTTCTTAGTGAATACTGAATACTGTCGAGTGAGCATATAGTCTGCAATGTAATTTAAATACGCAGAGCGAGTTTTCATTTTCAATCCATTGAATTGGTGCTGTATTTATATACAGTTATAGCTCAGTCGCTCGTTTTATACTGAGAAGAAAACGCGCATGTATGAATTTTAATAACACTGGCAATTAGTTGGCAAGTTTGTTAAAAATAAACCAATAAGAAAACGAGCTACGCTATGGTAGAAATACGCGCGATTAGCTCGCTATAAACATGTTAGGTAACAAGGAACGTATAGCGTTTAATTTATATTATGGATTTTAATCAATTAGAAAAACCTCTTTTAGAACTAGATCCTATCTTCGAAAAATTTGCTAATAAACACAGTTTAATAATTACAAAAAATCAGAAAGATTGTCCAGAGCGCTCAATTGTTTGGGGCACTAACGTTAGATGCTTAATTCAGCTTTACCTTTCATCTGAAACTGGTGGATATTTTAATTTATGGTTGTGTGCATCTGAAGATACAGCTAATGAACGTTTCTGGAAGCACGAAACTCCCATAAAGGCTTTGAAAATTGATGACTTCAAAACGGATTTATATGAGTTACTTGAAGAGTCTTTTGTAAAACTTAATACGTGGGCAAATGATAGAAGTACTTTAGAGTTTGCCACAAAGCTAGGTAAGGTGTAATTTGTTACCTAACACATATGAGCCTTAACTCTGTCAATAGGCATTAGTGTTCTTTTTGACCGTTTTTATAAATTGACGGTCAATTCTAAATCAATAAACAAATTCGTTTACTTCGTCTGTCGATACGGCTGTTAAGCAAGTAGCTTACGGCAAACACATATAGAGGCTCTCTTATTGCGATCTCATCGCAGCCAGCTTTTTCCTATATCCTTTTGGGGTTGCTGGGGCACTAGACATTCATCGGTTAACCTCATCATGGCACTATTCAAGGCGGCTGGTTTCATCATTATGATCCAGTTAGTTTCAGGCTCAAGTCAGGTGTAAGCGACTTTGTTTATTGTATTAATGCACGCGTACTGAGCGTCTAATCAAGACAAGTGGCTTAGGTCTGTAGGTATATAATCAGGTTAAACCTTGTTGGTTATTAGCTCACCCAATTGATTGATGCTCAGCCTTATATCCAGTTAGATGTTCAGCTCACTCAGTACCGTGACTAACTCTTTAAGAATTTTGCTTCATCGAATACCGTCTCTTTTTTAAGCATATAATAAACACAGCGACCAAGCTTATGCGCAAGCGCTGACAATGCTTTGGCTTTGCTCATTCGTTTTTGTAGTTTTTCGAGGTATTTGTTGGCGTTGTGATTGTGACGCAGCAGCAATACAGCGGCTTCGGAGAACGCCCATTTTAGATGTGCATTGCCAATTTGGTTGCCTTGGGTGCCATAGGTTTTACCGGCAGACTCTGCTTTACATTTGACTAACCGACTATATGAAGCGAACTTTTGTACGCTTGAAAAGCGATTGATGTCACCAATTTCATAAATAATGGTAAGTGCGAGAATGCGGCCTATACCATTTATTGTTTGCAAGATATTAAGGTGAACAGGATTGTGTTGCTTGGCCATTTGTTCAATATAATGCTCTAAAGGCTTAAGCTCGCTGTGATAGCAATCGAGTATGGCCATGTTTAAATTAATAGAGCGTTGAACAACGGGATCAGGAAAGTAATAACGCATCTTTTCTCTGTCGCAGACGTTCTTTAAATTCACGTTGTGGGCAGGTAAATTGTACTGGCTGGCGGTATTGGCGACATGGGCTTTTAAATCAGCTCCGTGGCGAACAATTTTAGTTCTTCTGCGTAATAAGTCGCGCGTAGCACGCATATCTTTGTCATACACATAAGCAAGTGGAAAGTTCCCCCCACGGATGAGTTTGGCAATTTTATATGAATCTATTTTATCGTTTTTGGCTTTACAGCCATGAATTGCTTTCATATACAAAGCATGACCGAGAATAAAGTCGATAGTGTGTTCTTTACAAAAGTCAGCGACCCAATACCAACAGTGCATGCATTCTACGCCAACTACAATGTCACCGATATACGGTTTTAGTAGTTTTAATAGTGCTTCTGGGTCATCTTTAATTTTCTTGTGAACAAGTATAAGTCCTGTATTATCAATGATACAGACGTAAAGTAATCGGGCGTGTAAATCGATTCCACAATAAGAGTGATTGGGGTCAAATCTTGACTTCAGACATTTAAAATCTTCAATGTGTACAATTGGCTGTTAGTTCAGCCACTAAGTTGAGTCTCGTTACTTGCAATATTTCCCCTATGTTTAGCCTAATTGTAATATGGTATTTTCAATGAATTTGTTTATTAAAAGCGATTTTTGTTCCTTTTAAATGGCCAGTCGCTCTTGCCGTTCAGTAACTCTACCTTGATGTGTATGTTCAATTTAACAATATATCTTACTTTACTTGTTAGTTGAGTTTCGTCTGGTACAATCAGTCAGTTATTCGCGTAAGCGAAACGTTGTAGATTAATTCGAGTGGGAATTGGATGAGAATTTTTAAAGCGAAAAGCCCAGCAGGATTTGCTGAAGAATACATAGTTGAGTCTATTTGGAATGGCGATTTCCCTCCAGGTTCAATTCTACCAGCTGAGAGAGAGCTCTCTGAGTTAATTGGCGTAACAAGAACCACATTACGCGAAGTGTTACAGCGTTTAGCGCGAGACGGCTGGCTAACTATTCAGCACGGCAAACCAACAAAGGTTAATAACTTTTGGGAAACGTCGGGCTTAAACATATTAGAAACGTTAGCACGTTTAGATGAAGATAAAATGCCTGAGCTGACAGATCAGCTATTGTCTGCACGAACAAATATAAGTGCTATTTATACCCGTGCTGCGATTAAGCTTAATCCTGAACGTGTAATTGAAATTTTATCATTAAGTCACGAACTTGAAGATACAGCACAAGCATTTGCTGATTATGACTATAAAGTGCATCACGAATTGGCCGTTGCAGGTAATAACCGAATTTATGTTTTAATTTTAAACGGTTTTAGAGGGTTCTATTCTAAAATTGGTTGTCATTACTTTTCAGATCCGGGTACCCGCGAGCTTGCCCGTCAGTTTTATAAAGATTTAACTGTATTAGCGCAAAATAATGAGCACGATGGTGCAATTTCGATGATGCGTAAATATGGTCATCAAACGGGTGAAATTTGGCAAAAAATTCGTGGCGATATGCCGTCGGATATAATGGACTAAACATTTTAAAAAAAACCTGCATTTGCAGGTTTTTTGTATTTGCGGTGTTTTAATTTTCTGTTCGGTATTTTCGATTGCCCGCATCGGTAAATACGATTATCTTTTTTAAAACTTTATATCTAATATACAAAAAAATTATGTGTAGGTGCTATTGGTTTTTAACTTTTAGCGCCCATATATGTACCAGCATTGCGAAAGCAATTGAAAACAAACTCAAAATATTTGGAGAATAAAATGGGTGTATTAGTAGGCCGCCAGGCACCAGACTTTACCGCTGCAGCAGTTTTAGGTAATGGTGAAATTGTAGATAGCTACAATCTACACGAAACAATTAAAGGTAAAAAAGCTGTAATCTTCTTTTACCCATTAGATTTCACTTTTGTATGTCCTTCTGAACTTATTGCATTTGATAAGCGTTTTGAAGAGTTTAAAAAGCGTGGCGTTGAAGTAATTGGTGTTTCTATCGATTCTCAGTTTTCTCATAATGCATGGCGTAACACGCCTGTAGCTGACGGCGGTATTGGTAAAGTACAATACGCACTAGTTGCAGACGTTAAACACGAAATTTGTAAAGCATACGACGTTGAACACCCTGAAGCGGGTGTTGCATTTCGTGGTTCGTTCTTAATCGACGAAGAAGGTAACGTACGTCATCAAGTAGTTAACGATTTACCTCTAGGTCGTAACATTGACGAAATGATCCGTATGGTTGATGCACTAGCGTTCCACAGTGAGAACGGTGAAGTTTGTCCTGCTGGTTGGACTGAAGGTAAAAAAGGTATGGATGCAAGCCCTGAAGGTGTTGCTAAGTTCCTTTCTGAAAACGAAGGCGAGCTATAATTTAGCCCTTTTGTTTAAATAAAAAAAACCGCCAGTTGGCGGTTTTTTTATTTATGTAGCGTTTAGAAAGAAAAGCTTACTTTAGTATAGATATAACGACCGCGTGGGTTATGAACACCCGAGGCGTAGCCGTATAAATCAGAATCACCGTCACCAATTGTAAATGGTGGCTCTTCATCAAATAAGTTATTAATACCTAACGATACTTTAGCAGAGTCAGAAACACGGTAAGACGTTTGTAAGTCAACCAGTGTTTGCGAGTCAACCATACGTGATGTATTAGTATCGAAATCTAAGTTACCATCGAAGTCGATATCTGGTGTATCTTCAAACTCACCAACATAACTAATGTTTAAGTTAGTGTTAAACGCGCCCATTTCCCAGTTAGTTGAGAAGATAAAGCGGTGCTCTGGGTACCCATATTCACCGGTATAATCGCGGCCATCTTTTTCAAATTTATCTTGGTATGCCCATTCTAAATTGAATTTTAATAAGCCTAAATCGTCAAGCGAGTGATTGTAGTTTGTTGAAATATCAACGCCCGACACTTCTTGCGATGATACGTTTTCAAAGGTGCTAAATATTTTTTGAATAGTACCTAACGCATCGCCACCATTTGGTGATAAACGAACACATACTGTGCTGTTTTGGTTATTACATTCAGAGGCGTAAATAGGGCCAAATTCTTGCTCGTCAATTTTGTTATCTTGTGTGATGCTCCACACGTCTACGCTCAGACCAAATTCGGCTGTTGGTGCCCAAATAAAGCCAACGTTCCAAGATTCAGATTCTTCTGGTTGTAGATCGGGGTTACCTGCAAACTCAATGTTGTAATCAAGTGCGCTACAGTCTTTCCCTGTTGCTTGACAGCGGTACGTGTCTACAAAAAACTGACTTTCTTGAGATGGACCTAAACCAACTTGTGCAAGAGAAGGGGCTCTAAAGCCTTGCGCCCATGAACCACGAACCGTAATTTCATCGGTTGGTGCCCAGCGAAGTGCAACCTTTGGGTTGGTAGTGGTGCCAAAGTCGCTGTAGTCATCGTAACGACCAGCCAGTTGTAGCTCTAGGGTTTCTGCAAGTGGAATTGAAAACTCAACATACGCGGCGTACTGGTCTCTGTTTGCTGATGCAGATACAGATTCAGTACCAAATATTAAACCACGTTGGAATTGATCATCTGGGATATCGCTGACGTCTTCTTCACGGTATTCGATACCAGCGGCCATCATTACAACATCGTCGCCAAAGCTAAATGCTTCACCAGTAATGTTTGCGTCAAATGAAGTCATATGCGATTCGCCACGACGAACAAGGCTGGTGGTAATTCTGTCTACAACTGCCGGGTCGTTGTATGTACCGCCGAATGGGTTGTAATTACCTGCGTCAATTTCTTGTTGTAAGAAATCAGTACGAACCCAACCTTGCGAGCGGTCGCCGGTTTGCATTGATTTACTGCGACCTTTTTGTACTGCTGTTTCCCAGCTCCAGTCGTTAATTTCGCCTTTTAAGCCAGCCACAATTCGCATTGTGTCTGATTCAATATCCCATTGGCGGGCACCCGCGTCTACAGTACGGTAGCGGCCAATTTCGATGTCTTGCCCAAATGGGTTATTAGGATGATTTGCTGGTACCGTTAGGCCTGCATCTTCGTCAAGTGGGGTTGGTGCACCCGCTGCAACCGACGTATTGTGCTGAACGGCCATTTCTAAAAAGCCCGTAATGCCATTGTCAAAGCGATATTCAAATTGCGATATTGCGCCAATACGTTCAGCAGCTGGGGCTATGTAGCCAAACGGGCCATAATCAAATAAACAGCTTCCGCTTGCAGTTGCGTTTTCTGCTGGGCAATCTGGGTCAATTGTTTTTACACCATCAACGTAAAAGTAGCCAGGGAAGCCACGAGATGAACGGAAATCTTCACCGCCATAAGGAGATTGGTTTGCGGTACCCAAGCGGCCCATTTCATCTGATGAAAGCGATGTGTTTTTAAAGTAATCAATGATTACTGACGCACTGCTTTTTTCGCTAGTGGTACCCCAAACAACACTTGCTGTCGTTTCTTCATAGTTAGGGCCATCAGTGCCGCCGTACCCTAAGTTTACCTCTACGCCATCGATATCTTTTTTCAAAATAACGTTAACAACACCGGCTACAGCATCAGAGCCATAGATTGCAGATGCACCGTCTTTTAAAATATCTATTCGTTCAATAGCCGATACTGGAATGCTGTTTATATCGACAAACGAATTAGTTATCCCTTCTGCAAACGCACTAATTGAGACTCTGCGCCCGTTAATCAGTAAAGTGTTGCGTCGGCACCTAAGCCTCGCAAGCTTACAGCGGCAGCTCCATTTGCCGTCGAATCTTGGTTGTTACCACGTGTAGAAAAAGTACCACTGCCTGCAACAGGCATTCTTTCGAGTAGTTGTTGAAGGTTATCGTAACCCATGTTTTCAATATCGGCTTTACTGATTGATTGCACTGGTGATGGGCCTTCAATGTCAGAGCGTTTAATACGCGAGCCTGTAACTTCAATGCGTTCTACTTTTTTTGCTTCTTCAGCGGCGTAAGTTGTTGTTGTAAAGCCCGCTGATAATGAAAGTGTTGCGCCAATAATAATACTTGGCGTAAATGCAATTGATTGCTTCATCCTTAAATCCTTGTTGATATGTAATAAGTTTAGTTGCTCAATACCAATCCTTTTAAATTGTTAAATAAATCCCATACTTAAGCGGATTGATATAACAAGCGACGACATTAATATCATGTAACTTAAGTGTTAGCAATGAGACTGAAATGTGATTTTAGTATGGGTTTTAGTGTGATTTGGGATGATTTTAAAGCAGATGTTATGCGCTGAAGCAGGTTTAAATAGGCGCATATGCTTTATTTTAGAAATAAAAAATACAACCTCATTGAGAGTAATAATTAAATTAATTGATTCACAATAAAATTGTAATAAATTATTTATAGGTATATTTAGGCTGAATAATGGTCTTGTTGTGTATTAATAAAACAAATGGCGCTTGGTTTTTTTATAAAAAAAAGCCTAACTGAGTTAGGCGTTTTATTTAAACTTTGTGCTTCATTAAGCGCTCTTTTTCGCGCGACCAGTCTTTATTTTTACCGTCTTCGCGTTTGTCATGCATTTTTTTACCTTTTGCTAAATGAAACTCAAGTTTCACCCAACATTTTTTCCAATACATGGCTGTAGCCACTAATGAATAGCCGTCACGTTCAGTTGCTCCCACTAAGCGGTCAAGTTCTCGTCTGCTTAGTAAAAGCTTTCGGTAACGCATAGGGTCGCAAATAACGTGAGTAGAGGCACTATTTAATGGTTGAATTTGACTACCAAGTAAAAATGCTTCGCCGTTTTTAAGATGTATATAAGTTTCAGAGATATTTACTTTACCAGCTCGGATACTTTTTACTTCCCAGCCTTGTAGTTCGACACCTGCTTCAAACTTATCGTGTAAAAAATACTCATGTCGCGCTTTTTTGTTTAGCGCGATGGTATTGCTTGTCGATTTTGATGAATTTTTCTTAGCCATAGTGCCCTATAATATACGTAATGTGAGATGTTTTACATCGATTTTTAGTAATGATTTTAAAAAATTAGATCTAATTTATGCGTCATGAAAGTTTGGGGAAACGAACAAAGCTTGCTAAAATTCGCCCACACATTTGGGAGTGAGTATGCCACAAATTGAAAAAAGTGCGCTGGTTATGTACAGCACTAAAGAAATGTTTGATCTAGTTAATGATGTAGAAGCTTATTCTCAGTTTTTACCAAATTGTTCTGATTCAAAAATTGTTTCGCAGCAGCATAATAACATGACCGCGAGTATAGAAATATCTAAGGCGGGTATAAAAAAGTGGTTTACCACCGAAAACACCTTTATAGACGAACAAACCGTGTTATTAAAACTGGTTGATGGTCCATTTAAAACGCTTAAAGGGCGTTGGCATTTTCAAGCATTAGATGCCCATGCATGCAAAGTTTATTTAGAGCTTGAATTTGAATTTTCGAGCAAAATTATTGAGCTTGCGTTTGGTAAAATTTTTAATGATGTTGCAAAAAATATGGTAAGTGCTTTTACTTCGCGGGCTAAAGAAGTATACGGAGCGCGAATATGATTAACATTGAAGTTGTTTTTGCTTTACCTACTACTGCAACCTGTTTATCGATTGAGGTGCAGCCAGGCTGCACGGCCGAACAAGCGGTTATTCAGTCGGGTATTATTGAAAAGTGCCCTGAAATAGACGCAAATGCACTTACATTAGGTGTATGGAATAGAACGGTTAAGGCAAACTACGAATTAAAAGATGGTGATCGTATTGAAATATACCGTCCATTAATTGCAGACCCTAAAGATGCACGAAGAAAACGCGCTGAAAAGGCAAAAGAAGAAGGCCGAGCAAATAAAATAACGGGTGGTCGCCCACTCGAGCGATAATTTAGGTATAAAAAAAGGTAAGCAAAGCTTACCTTTTTACTTTAGCGACAATATTATTGTTCTAAAGGGGTGTTGAAATTTTCTGGCTGATCGTAGTCACCTGAAAGCGAAACAAGTTTTTCATTTTCAAAGTTAATCACTAGCTCTTTATGTTGCTCGTTTTCACGGCCTTTATTAAAGCTGTAAACATAACGCCATGTGTTGTTATCAAAAGCATCTGTGGCAATAGGACGGCCTAATACATAAATAACTTGGTCTCGAGTCATGTTTACACGAAGCTTTTCAACATCCGATTGCTCTAAAAAGTTACCTTGAGGGATGTTTATTCTGTATACCCAGCTAGAGCAACCTGCTGCAGAGCTAAGTGTTAAAGCGACGATAAGCCAAAGAGAAAAAGTTTTTAACGACTGCATTGTTTGTTGTGATCCTTATTTTTTATAATCTGCATGATACCGATTAGTCACTGAAGGTAAAACCCTTTTAAGCAATTGTTTTGAGTTAAGGGTATTAAGGTAATATTTTGACCACCAATAATGAAAAAAGTTTACAAACCCTAGAGCCAAAAACACATACTTCAGGCACTTTATGGCACTTGTACATAGTGCAAACACGGTTTGGGCACTGGTATACCGGCATTACTACTAATGTAGATAAGCGCTTTGCAACGCATCAAGCGGGTAAAGGGGCGAAAAATTTAAAAGGTAAAGGGCCTCTTATACTTATTCATCAGCAGGAAGTTGGGAGTAAAAGCGAAGCGAGTAAGCTTGAGTGTAAAATAAAAAAGTTACCAAGGGCAAAAAAAGAGGCTTATGTTTCAGCGTTTAAATCATCATAATGATGGTGCGCTAACTTTTTAATAAAGCCCTCTATTGCGAGTACGGTACTTACATACTTAGGTATATCAATGTGCTGTACGGTGTCTTTAGTTGTGTGGTGGTGAGGGTCGTGACCCATTCCAAAGTAAACATACGGTATGTTGTTTTGCGCAAATGAATAATGATCGCTTGCCTTATGCCAATCAATATTTTGTGATTTAATTAGCCGATTCATTTGTTTTGACGAATAGACAGGTTTGACTGTTATTTTAGTGTTATTTAAGGCGGTGAATACGGGCTTAAGTTTTTGTTTTAATGAGTAGGATGTTAATGCATACACGCGGGATTTATGTTTTTTCACCCCAAGCATATCTAAATTTATATTCATTAAAACGTTATTTGAGTTAAGCGTTTGTGCAAAGTGTTTACTGCCATGTAAGCCATTTTCTTCTGCGTCAGTTAATACAAATACCAATTCGTAAGGGAATTCTTTATTTTGTAACGAAGACGCCAAGTAAAGCAGGGCAGCAACGCCTGTTGCATTGTCGTTTGCCCCAAAATAATATTGTCCACCTCGCTTACCAAGGTGATCGTAATGGGCAGTAATAATTATTTTTTTACGTTGTGTAGATTTGGTGTGCACTGCAATAATATTTATGCCTTGTGCATGCTCAAAAATGCCTGACTTATAAGTAAACGTTTGCTCACTTACATTTAGATTAAACTTAGAAAGCCTACTATGTAGGTATGCTCGCGTGTTTGCTGCACCTTCTGTTGCTGTTTTTCGGCCCATGAGCGTATTGCTTGCTAAATGGTTTAAATCATCAATAAGCTGCATGTGTAGGGCACTTCCATAACTATTAGTGCACACACATATTAAAATTAAGCATAAAAAGTATTTAATGGTCATAGCTTTGCTGTTAATGAAAGTAATGCGTTTAATTTACTCTCATAACGTTTTTTGTCATGTAAAAAGTCAGCTTTTTTGCCTGCTTGTTCAAGATGGTATATCGCTTTTTGGGTGTTTCCCCATTTAAAGTACACGCTAGCTTGGCCAAAGTGGCTTTCGTGTAATGAGGGCGCAAGGCTATAGGCTTTTTTATAATGTGCTAATGCAAGTGCAAAATTAGATTGCTCAAACTCTGTATTACCAAGGGATATATAGTAATAAGGGTTGTTTTGGCGCTTGATGTGTAATTTTTTTAAGATGTCAGTACCTAACTTCGACCGGCCTGTTAACTGATATAAAGCAGCTAAGTTACCCTGTGCAGTATTGTTGTTTTGATTAAGAGAAATTGCGTAGTTGTATGCTTGTTCTGCTTCAGCTAGGTAGTTTAACTGTCTAAACAACACGCCTAAGTTCCCCCACCCAGCACTAAAACTAGAGTCGACTTTAACTGCATTACGAAAGTAGTTATAAGCTAAGTCGTACTGCTTATTAACAAGTGCAATAGCCCCTTTATTGTTATAAAACATGGCTGTGATAGTGTTTTTGCTAATAGGTGCGTATTCCGGTGATGGTGAACACCGATTCCGGTTTTATCGTGAACACTTAAATTCCACGCATTGGGTTCATGACATTTTTAACCTAAGTGTTCACGATGGTCAATTTTAGATTGAATTTTTCTCATAGACTCCCCCTTTAATTTTATCCGATGAGCATTGTGCATTAGTCGATCTAAAATGGCATCGGCTAAGGTATTATCGCCGATGGATTGATGCCATTCTTCGGTGGGTAATTGACTGATGATGGCGGTTGATGAACTGCCGTGCCTATCATCCATGATCTCCATTAAGTCATTTCGTTGTGCCGCTTTAAGTGGCTCAAGCCCCCAATCATCTAAAACGAGTAAGTCGATCTTAGCGAGTGACTGTAACATTCGACTGTAAGTGCCATCTGCTTTGGCTTGTGTCAGCGCAAGCATCAACCTTGAGAGTCGGTAATATTTAACGCTGTAGCCTTTCATGCATCCTGTATGCGCAAGCGCACAAGTGATATAGGTTTTACCGCTACCGCAAGGGCCTGTGATCAGTAAGTTTTGTGATTTATTCAGCCAATCACATTGCAGTAGCGATGCCATCATCGATTGATTGAGACCTCGCGGGTGATGATAATCTATGTCTCTGGCGTTAGCGGCTAATTTAAGTTTTGCCGCTTTAAGTAAGCGTTGTTGTTTTCGGCTCTCTCGGTCTTGGGCTTCACTGTCTGCTAGCAGTTGTAGTCGCTCATCGAAGGACAACCCTTCATAAGTACTTGGTTGTTCCATTTGGCTCACTAAGGCGTTGGCCATACCACTGAGTTTGAGTTGACGAAGCTGAGTTATCGTTTGTTCTAACATAGAATTTCCTTACCTTAATGGAAGCTTTTAGGACCACGGATATTTTCATGGGATTGTGGCAATAACGTCGACGGCTCTTCTTGCGTTCGCGGCAATTTATCTTGGTTGCTACTGAGTATGTCTTTGATATGTTTTAACCGATATAAACTGTATTGATTGGCTATCGCACAGGCGTTATTGAGCCGATCGGCGGGATAGCTTCTTGATAGGTTGAGTAAGCCTAAGCACACACGATACGCTTGTTCTTCATGTTGTTTCTGTGCCAATTGTGCTTTCACCCAGAGCAAAACGTCATCTCCAATATCTTTCGCCCAATTCATTAAACGCCCTGGTGACCATTTATGATGCTTCTCATGCTTTACAGGCATGTGCTCGGATGTGGTGGTCATGCCCGGATGATATTTTCTCGGGTGACTGGTGATGCGTTTATGCTTGAAATAAGCCTCAATCAAGTTGTCTTTGGCATGAAGTTCAAGCTTTTCACCCACCAAGTGATGGGGTACCGAGTAAAGATGGTTATCATACTGAACGTGATAATCAATATTCACTTTGACGTGTTTAATATCCGTGAATTGATAAGCTAGTTTGGGCATAGGCGCGAGGGCGGGTTTGTCGATTGACTCGAACCATGATTGTCGTGTCCCACTCAGTTGCTTAAAGGGCTTATTATTGACCTCAAGCAGTAAGGCTTTGATGCAATGGTTTAGCTCAGCTAATGAGAAAAAGGTTTGGTGTCGTAACTTGGCGAGTATCCAGCGTTCAATGATTTGCACGCCCACTTCGGCCTTGGCTTTATCTTGTGGTTTTCTGGGACGAGCAGGCACAATCACGGTGCCATAATGCGCGGCCAATTGCTGATAACTCGGGTTAACATCAGGGTCGTAGCGACACGCTTTACTGACACCACTGCGTAAATTATCGGGGATAACCATGTCAGGTATACCGCCGATAAATTCAAATGCTCGCACGTGACTGCCGATCCAGTCGGGTAGACTTTGGCTCCAGGTTGCTTCACAAAATGTATAATTTGATGCGCCCATCACCGCCACGAATATCTGGGCGAACTTCACTTCACCCGTCGCATTACAAACAATGGGCATCGTTTGACCCGCATAATCGACAAAGAGTTTTTCTCCTGCTTTATGCACTTGTCGCATCGAACGTTTTTGCTTTTTAAGCCAGGTCATATAGCGATCGCAGAACTGAGAATAGCTGTAACAACGATTCGGATATTGCTGAGTATATTCTTCCCAGAGTAAGTTCTTGGTGACGCCTTTGCCCGTTAATTCTTTTCGAATGGCTGGCCAATCTGGCACTTCAAATCGCTGGGATGGCCGAGTGTCGGCGCGAGGATAGAACTGACTAGCAAGCACAGAATCATCAAGCTCGTCGGGCAGTGGCCAACTTAACGATAAAGCTCTGGCTTTAGTGAGTAGTTTTTGAATACCACCGACACTGATCTTAGTGCTGGCACTTATTTTTCTGACACTGAGTTGGGCAGCAAAATGTAGCCTCAACACTTCTCGAATTTTACGCATTGTGATCCTCTTAGTCGCCATATCCCTTCCTCAGTAATACAAAAAGGAAATAGCTTAACAAAGTAATTAATAATCAATGCGTTGAAATTGTACTGGTTTGGTGTGAACACCGATTCCGGAAAATCAGTCAAAAGTGTTCACGATAAAACCGGAATGAGCGTTCACGCTAAAACCAGAACGGGTGTTCACGATGGGCCGGAATCACTGTTCACGATGCTCCGGAATATGCAATAGGTGTTGTTTTAAAGCGAGCCTGACGGCTATTAGGGTCAAAGTCTATTATTAAGCGTTTTTTGCCTTGGTAAATAAATACCGACTGGTTAGAAGGTTCAGTGGCGGTATCAATACTTAAGTTAATGTGGCCTGTCAGTAGGTTAAATCCATTGTTAAGAGCCCAATATTCTGGGATATGAACGTTATTAAACCGAGCTTTTATACCTAAATAGTCAGCAAGGCTATACGCTAAAATAGAGAGCGATAAGCAATTTGCATTTAAGTTTTTAAAGGTTTTTGATGCGGTGAGGGTTGCCCCCGATTGATATGAAAGCGAATCATCACCATTTTTAAGTAAAAAGCTCAATATATTGTGTGCTAGCGTTTGGGCAGATTGCTTACTTTTTAAATGGCTTTTGAGCTGCTGCTTGAGGCTGTCGCTGAGAGTAAATATTTGTTCTGGTGATTCTAGAGTATGTGACTCAAACGAATTTATTTGGGTCAGTTTAACCGGGGGTGCGACAAGCGGTGTTGAGCTGCATGCGCCCAGCGCAAATAGCCCTACAAATATGATCAAAAACTTAAATTGATTAGTTTGCATAACCACCTCCAAACTAATTGTAGTCGCAATTTTGTTTAGAGGAGGTGTTTAATACCAATTCGCGTTGATATCAACCCATTGGGATCATTGATTAAGCGAATTGGTATAGTTCAGAGGTTTTAACGGTGCTTTTCAAAGGTTGCCACTAAGGCATCTAATGTTTGAGCGCTGCTTGCTAGGTCACGAATAGCTTGCTCAGTATTCATCTGCTCACTCATGGCGTTGTCACTAATTTCGCTAATTTGCTCAATGTTACGCCCTACATCGGCGACTACATTACTTTGTTGTTCGGTAGCCGTTGCAATTAGGGTTGCCATGTCATTTATTTGATTAGATGTTTCGCTAATCACATCAAGTAACTCAACGGAGTTTTGCATGGCCCCCACACTTTGCTGCGCTTTATCTTTTGACTGGCTAATATCTTTTACTACGTCATCTGATATTTGGGTCAGCTCTTCAATCATTGATTGAATTTCGTTAGTTGATTGTGAAGTGCGGTTTGCCAGCGCTCTTACCTCATCGGCAACAACCGCAAACCCTCTGCCATGCTCACCAGCACGAGCAGATTCGATTGCCGCATTTAACGCCAATAGATTTGTTTGTTCTGAAATACTGCGAATCGCATCAATAATACTGGCAATATCAACCGTCTTTTTAGAGAGCAGTGACACTTGCTCTGTTATGCCGTCAATGTCGCTTGCAAGCGCAGAGATAGTTGCTTGGCTTTGCATTACCTGATTGTGGCTTTGCATTGTGTTTTCGCGACTGCTATCGGTAAGTTTGGCGGCGTTAGCTGCGCTTTGAGCAATCTCTTGAACAGTTGCACCCATTTGGTTAATGGCTGCGGCTACAGAAATAGTTTGTTCTTTTTGGCTGTCTATAGCCTGAGAATTACGTTTAGCTTGTTCAAACACATGGTCAGAACTGCGCTTTATATCGTGGCTTTCTGTGGCAACTTGGCCAATGGCCACTTCAATTTTACTAATAAACTGATTAAAGCCCGCACTTAAGTTATTAAGCTCGGCTTGGCTTGATTCGGGTAACCTGTATGCTAAGTTTGCGTCGCCAGAACCTAAACGAGAGAATAATTCGCCCATTTTAAATAACGGCGAAGACAACGAACGCGCTAATAAGTAACTAATTAGGCTAGCAATTAAGGCAATGATTAAAGTAAATGTAAATATTTGCCACTGAAGCGTACTTACACTTGCAAATACTTCACTTTTTGGCACTTGAGCCACAATAAATAAGTCAGTATTTTCTATCGGGGTCGCTGCTACGAGAGTGGCTTGGCCATCGAGGTCGATTTCTTTTAACTTAAAGCCATTCGAGCTTAATATTTGATTACTAATATTCGATCCATAAACCGAGTCAATGTTTGCTTTTGCTACTTTACTCGAATCTTTGTGCAATTGAATAAGGCCGCTTTTATCAGCAATAAATACAAACCCTGTTTGCTCAATTTTAAATTGTTGCAGTAGCTTTTGCATGTCAGTAATACTTTTTGCAAGCCCTGCCAAACCTTTACCATTTACTTGTTGGTGGTTAATGAACATTTTTACGTCGTTCACTGACTCTTGGTAAATACTGATAGAGTAGGGTTTTCTTGATTCTTTGAAGGCAAAAAACCACCCATCGGCTTCATCGTTTTTTAATACGCGTAAAAAACCATCCTGATTCCAGTATTGTGCGGTGTTTCGGTTAGCCCACGATGCAGTGGCTAGGTCGTATTGTTCTACCAAGCGGTTAAGCTCTTTTAAAAGCAATGCATCGTTATTATTAGTTTGTGACCATTGTAAAATAAACTCGTTAGATGAGAGTTGCTCTGCAGCACCAATTAGCATATTTATTTCACCACCAATGTGGTTACTAATTGTTTGCAACTTACCTGGTAGCTCTGACTCAATCATGCGTTGTTCTATTATATCTTCAGAACTGTATAACGATGTAATACCAATGAGTGCTGCAACAAAAATAGCGATGCCACTGCCAAGTGCTGTGATTTTTTGGGTAATAGAGAGTTTTTGTATCATTTTATAATAATTTTTTACAACGAAGTAGAATATGATGTTAGCACACAATTTATTTAGAGTTAAATAATGCGAATGAACATGAAAATAGCCCTTTTTTAACTAAACTATAGGGCATAAAAAAGCCCACACGCAAAGCATGTGAGCTTGGTTTCTAACAAGCGAAACTTAAAGGATAACGTTAAACAATTTTTTTCATGGCTGACATATAGCCACGTAATTTAGCGCCTACTATTTCAACCGGGTGCTCACGCAGCGCTGTATTAATTTCAATTAACGCTTTGTTGTCTACTTGGTTACTTTGCTCACCTAAGCCTTTACCAATTACATCTGTGTCAATATTTTTCATAAAGTCAGCAAGTAATGGTAAGCAAGCATGGTTATATAAGTAACACCCATATTCAGCAGTGTCTGAAATAGTACGATTCATTTCAAATAACTTTTTACGTGCAATGGTATTAGCAATCAGTGGTGTTTCGTGAAGCGACTCGTAGTATGCAGACTCTTCAATAATGCCAGCCGCTGTCATAGTTTCGAATGCAAGTTCAACACCTGCTTTAACCATAGCGACCATCAAAATACCGTTGTCGAAGAATTCTTGTTCTGAAATTTCTACATCACCAGCGGGTGTTTTTTCAAAATTAGTTTCAGCTGTTTCTGCGCGCCATTTAAGAAGGTTAGCATCATCGTTTGCCCAATCTTCCATCATTACACGTGAAAATGTACCGTCGATGATGTCGTCTTGGTGCTTATTATAAAGTGGACGCATAATAACTTTTAGCTCTTCACTAAGTTCAAATGCTTTCACTTTTGCTGGGTTAGATAAACGGTCAAGCATGTTTGTTACGCCGCCGTATTTAAGAGCTTCTGTGATCACTTCCCAACCAAATTGAATTAGTTTAGATGCGTAACCTGCATCAATTCCTTTTTCAATCATTTTGTCAAAACATAAAATAGAACCCGTTTGTAACATGCCGCATAAAATAGTTTGCTCACCCATAAGGTCTGATTTAACTTCAGCAATGAATGACGATTTAAGCACACCTGCGCGGTCACCACCTGTGCCAGCAGCGTAGGCTTTAGCTTGTGCTAGGCCATGACCTTGTGGGTCGTTTTCTGGGTGAACGGCAATAAGTGTTGGTACACCAAAACCACGTTTGTACTCTTCACGTACTTCAGAACCTGGGCATTTAGGTGCAACCATGATTACTGTGATATCTTCGCGAACCTGCATGCCTTCTTCAACAATATTAAAGCCATGTGAGTAAGCAAGTGTAGAACCTTGCTTCATTAACGGCATGATGGCGTTAACGACTGCTGTGTGTTGTTTATCTGGCGTTAAATTAAGTACTACGTCAGCTGTTGGAATTAGCTCTTGGTAAGTACCTACAGTAAAGCCGTTTTCAGATGCGTTTAAAAATGATTGGCGGCGCTCAGTAATAGCTGAATCGCGTAACGTATAAGACACGTCTAAACCTGAATCGCGTAGGTTAAGGCCTTGGTTTAAACCTTGTGCGCCACAGCCTACAATAACTAGTTTTTTTCCTTTAAGTGCGTTAACACCGTCTGTAAATTCGCTTGCGTCCATAAATTCACATTGCGCTAATTGCGCTAATTGTTCGCGTAAAGGTAAGGTATTAAAGTAATTCGCCATTGTTAGTGTCCTATAAATATGTTTGTTAGATGCGCTGTATTTTGCGCTTGTAAACACCATATTTAAAAATGTTACTTGCGTAAAATGATATATTTGAATTAAAGTATTTCAAAATATGAAATACTGGTGTTGCTATGGATCATAAGCATTTAAAATATTTTTTAGCGTTGGCTAAAACACTGCACTTTGCTAGAGCAAGTGAGCTTTGCCATGTGAGTGCGCCTACATTAAGTCGTAATATTAAACACCTAGAAGAAGAGGTGGGCGTTGCGCTATTTATGCGCGATAACCGCAGTGTAAAATTAACAAAAGAGGGAGAGTCTTTTATTGATTACGCCACTGCTACCCTCGCTAACTGGCAACGATTTAAAGCTAATGTGAAAGAGCCACAGCAACATATTTATGGAAAAGTCAGTATTTATTGCTCTGTTACCGCCTCTTATAGTTTTTTGCATCAAATTTTAGAGCAACTCAGAGCGCAGCATCAGTATATAGAAATAACTTTAAATACGGGCGACCCTGCACTAGCTATAAACCGTGTGCTCGATGGTCATGAATCAATGGCAATAGCAGCTAAACCCGGTAAATTACCCGCGCAAATTGCTTTTGTAGATATAGGCCATTCACCATTAGTGCTTATTGGTCCAAAAGTTCAATGTACGATTACTGAAAAATTAACATCAAACAATACAGAGCTTGATTGGTCTGAATTAGAGTTTATTGTGCCTGAACAGGGTTTTTCTAGGCAGTGCCTAGAAATGTGGTGGCGAAAAAACAATATTCACGGAAAAATTTATGCACAAGTGGCGGGGCATGAGGCAATGGTGTCTATGGTTAGCCTAGGATTTGGTGTAGCAATGGTTCCTAAAATAGTATTAGATAACAGCCCACTAAAAGACAAAGTACAGATACTCACACCAAAAATGCAAGCCCCTGAAGGCTTTGACATTGGCTTAGCCGTTTTAAGAAAAGAGCTCAACGACCCCGCTATTAGTGCTTTGTGGAATATTGCACAAACTTTAGACGCAAAAGCGATTTAGATTTTTTTACCGTTAAATAAGTTCATAAAATAGTATTATTATGGCTTGCGTAAAGGTTTACTATTACTTAACATTGAATGCTAATAATAAAAATGACGCTTGAGAGTTCTTTATGAATAATGCTGTATCACTTTCTCATTCCGCTCAGTATTTAAAAAAAGCAGTACCCATGATGGTGAAGTACCGTATGCCGGTAACGCCTATTAATTATGCTATTTGGTATTGCTATTTTCAGGGTAATAAACCGTCTTTAAACATTGAATTAGATCAAGTTATTTCAGAGCACCAAACATGCACTCAAAGTAAAGCAAAAGAAATATTTGATAAGCATCTTAGTGATGAAGATTTAGCTCTTTTTCAGGAAATGTCGGATAAATTTCATAATACGGTTGAAAATATCCAGCAAGATATAAGTATCACACTTGGTCATTCTAAAAGTTTCAGTACTTCACTGATTGACTCGCAGAACGAAATAAACAGCCTGATAGATACTAACTCTTTTAATGATATTCTTGGTTGTGTTGAGCGTTTGACTGATGAGTCAATTGCAATGCAAGACTCTGCTCGCGAATTTCAAACAAAGCTATCGGTTGCATATAATGAAATTAAAGACTTAAAAGAAGCGCTTAATCTTTCTAAAGAAGCTGCCGACACAGACCCATTAACAGGTTTTTATAACAGAGGTAAATTTGACTCTGATATTAATGACTTTTGCCGTGAGTACTCAGAGCAAACGACAGAAAGCTCCCTTGCTGCACTGATTATGTTTGATATTGATCACTTTAAGCGATTTAACGATGACTTTGGCCATCAAAAAGGCGATGAAGTTATTAAGCTAGTGGCAAAAAAAGTAAAAGAAAACTTAACCGACAAAGCAAAAGCGTATCGCTATGGCGGGGAAGAGTTTTGTATTACTGCTTATTTTGACACCATAAATGATTTAGTTGCTTTTGCTGAGTGTATAAGGCAAGAAATTGCGAAATTAGCTATTCGTAAAAAACAAGATGTAAATAACAAACGTGCAATATCAGCAAGCTTTGGATTAGCTATGCTACGACCGTTTACAAAAAGCTCAGTGCTGGTTGAGCGTGCCGATAGAGCACTTTATATTGCTAAGACACATGGACGCAACCGAGTAGAAATAGCCCCTGATATCTAATTTTTATAAGGGGTTTAAACTTTTACTTTGTGCATAAAAAGTGTGAATGATTGTAATCAGCTACAGATAGTTTTAGGTAACCTTGTTACTATCCGTAAATGAATAATTTTATGCTCTGATTTACGCTGATGCGGTTTAATTTCTTTCTATTTACCATTCTTTGTTTAAATTTTTTGCTCACTTGTTTTACGTTAAGTGCCAAGCCAAATACGTATTCGGATCAAGAGTTCTCAGAGCAGCATGTTCAATCTCATCAGCTAATTTTTAGTATTAACGCAGGGGTCGGTGTGATCACTAATCCTGTGCGTGGTGGTGATAATGTTCCTTTAGTCGTTATTCCTCAAATAGCGTTTTATGCTGAAGATTGGTTTTTTGATAATGGTCGTTTAGGCTATTCTTTACTTCAAACTTCTAAACACCAATTTAACGTTGTTAGCGAGCTTAATACTGAGTCTCGTTTTTTTATAGATTGGCATCCAAGTAATGTGTTTACGCTGCAAAGCAGCAATGCAGATAGCCCATTTTATTTGCAAGCTGCAGAGGCCTCTTCAGTAAAAAATGTTAATTTAAATGACCTACATAAACGCCACTTAGCCTTAGACACAGGGCTTGCTTATCATTATGTGAATGATCACCATGTGTTTTCTGTTCAATTACTGCATGATGTGACAAATGTTTATAACGGTGTTCGCGGTGCATTACAGTGGCAATACCATACCCAACTTGGGCCCGTAAATATTAAACCATCGTTTGGTTTAAATTATAAATCTGCGGAACTAAATACCTATTATTATGGCCTTAAAGACGGCGAAACTTTATTGGGCCATGTTGAGGTTGCCAGCAGTTGGCAACCTTATGCAAAAATTGATGGGCGATTACCCTTAAGAGATGAATATTCTGTTCGTTTCCATTTAGCTTATTATGACTACTCGGCTATTAATGATAGTCCGCTTTTAGAGCGTGACTATTCAATGACTGCATTTATAGGATTCGAACGCACTTTTTAATATGAAACAATTAATGGTCATTTTATTTTTAGCGCCACTACTTATCCCTCTCAGTAATGCGCAAGCTGCGTCGTTTACTGTGTCACCCAAAGTATGTGTCATTTCTCAGGTACAGGACTTTTGCGATCTTGATTTAAAGTTTGAATGGCAGGGCGATGTGGTGGGGGATGTTTGCATATATGAACAGAGTAAAAAGATACATTGCTGGCAACAGCAGCGCGCAGGAGAGTTTAATTATAAAGCGCGTGTTCAGGTCGAAACCATATACTCTTTAATCAATTCGGAATCTGGCGTGTTAATAGCTAAAGCACAGGTTGAAGTACAAAGTACTCATGTACAAAAAAGTAGGCGTCGGCTTCGTTCACCATGGAGCTTTTTTTAATTTAGGAGCAATCAATGCCAAAAATTCTACTTGTTGAAGATGATCTTGGTTTACAGCAACTCACAAAAGATTACCTTGAACATAATGGATTAGAAGTCGCAGTTTTAGAACGTGGTGATGAGGTGTTTGGTTATTTAGAAAATAATCACGCCGATTTAATGATCTTAGATGTTATGTTGCCGGGCAAAGATGGATTTAGCGTGTGTCGTCAAGTGCGTGATAAGTTTTCTCTACCAATTTTAATGTTAACCGCTAAAAGCGAAGATTTTGACCAAGTATTGGGTTTAGAACTTGGCGCAGATGATTATGTTATTAAACCAGCTGAGCCTCGTGTGTTACTCGCAAGAGTCAATGCGCTATTACGCCGTGGTCAAACAGTGACAAAAACGAGTGAAGAATTACAGTTTGGTGATTTAATCATTGATAAGACTAGCCGTATAGTGCAATTATCTGACAAAGAGATTGTGTTAACGTCACATGAGTTTGAGTTACTTTGGTTGTTAGCCTCAAACGCTGGCCAAGTGCTTAGTAGAGAGCATGTACATCAACATATGATTGGTCGCCAATATGACGGGCTCGATCGCACCGTTGATGTTCGAGTGTCGCGTATCCGTAAAAAGCTGGGTGATAATAGCGACAAGCCATTTCGTATAAAAACAGTATGGGGTCAAGGCTACTTATTTGTTTCCGATGCGTGGGATCTTTAAATACAAGGTTAATAGGCATTAATGGGAAAGCTGTTTGCAAGTTTATATATTTATATTGTGGTTTCATTGTTTGTTGTTAGCGGTGTTATAGAACAATTATGGCCATATGATGAATCGCAACAGCACGTTTTTCTTGATGACGAATTTGGGCAGTCTCTTTGGCTGCTTTCACAAACACCCAATGGATTAGCAAAATTAAAGGAGCACTACAACAGCCTTGTTATTAGTCGTGCTGATTTAGCACTACCTCAAGAACAACTGGCTCAGTTAAATAGTCAGCACTATCTATATTTATATGACAAACAACAGCGAGTTGTTTGGTATATTACCCTCAATGACAATGAGCTTTTGCAGGTAGGGCCTATAGGATTAGATACCCCCGTAACGACCTCTGTATGGCCATACGTATTATTGCTCACTATTGTGGGTATTCCCGTAGGCTTATGGAGTTTTCTACTTTGGCGTGACTTCTCTAAATTGCGTAATGCTTGTAAAGCCGTTGAAGGTGCTCAAGACTTTCAACTCTCTGATACTTCCAAATCGTTTTTTTTACCAATTACTGAAACACTCAGTTTAATGCAACAACGCATCAGTTTTTTATTAAACGCTCAACAAGAGCTGACTTCGTCGGTTTCTCATGAATTTAGAACCCCCTTAGCTCGCTTAAAGTTTGCAACAGTAATGCTAGATGAACGTTTATCAGATGAAAAAAGTGAAGTTTATATTGCTAATATGAACAGCGATATTAATGAGCTTGAAAGTTTAGTTTCTGAGATGCTTGACTACGCAAAACTAGACTCTCAACAACCTAGCCTACAACCATACCCAACTGATTTGGTTGAGTTAATAAAAGTTAGCGTTGAAAAGCTTAATTTTGATAAGAAAATTAATTTGGATGAAGCATTACCAAGCAGCCTGATTTACCAATGTGATCCGCATTTTATGGCGCGCGCTTTTCAAAATTTAATTGGTAATGCAATTAAATACGCTAATAGCCAAGTTAAAATATCGCTTGTTACTCAGCATAACGAAGTACAGTTTGTAATTGAAGATGATGGCAGGGGCATTGCTGAAATAGAGCGAGAAAACGTATTTAAGCCCTTTACGCGGCTTGATAAAAGTAGAGGCAAAAAAACAGGTGGATTTGGCCTTGGGTTAGCGATTGTTGCTAAAATTATTGCTTGGCATCAGGGAAGTTATCGTATTGAACATTCGTCTTTAGGTGGAGCAAAGTTCATTATTAGCTTACCCATAGAGCAAAACTAAAAAATAAAAAAAGCGCCAAAAGGCGCTTTTTTTGTGGTTAAAACCAAAATCAACAAGTAGCAATTAAATAGACCGTCAATTTATAAAATAGTTTCGTAAAATTTTATTTTTTTTCTAGCAATGGCATAAGCATTTGCTCTAAGCCATTTAGCTTAACCTCGTACATCATAGCTAACTGACTGCCTAGTTTTGAATCTGGAAAACCTTGCTGTTTAAACCAAACTAAGTAAGGTTCGGGAAGTAATAATAATGGACGACCTGAATATTTTCCAAACGGCATTTTAGTGTTTATGGCAATTTTTAATTGTTCCGGATCCATAGGTTTGCTTTTAAGTGTATCAATGGGGTTAGTGTAAGGTATTTTAGAGTAATAAAATAGGCTGTGACGGGCAAGAAACAGCCTATTGAGTGAGGGAGTAGGCCCTCTGATTTAAGAATTTTTGTTGGTGTAAAAAGCCCGACACAACTTTTGTTAGCTGGAGTCTAACTAGGTTGTATTTAACATGGGTTATATTTAACCAACGAAGACAGTTTACCTGTTTTTTGCAGACGTGGTGCATGCACTTGTAAAGGAATGTAAATACAATTGCTTTTTATTTATTTACTAATGAAAAAGAATTGTTTTTGTGCCTTTACACATAGTAAATACTATTTTTCACCAAACAATTCTTGTTTTACATGTTCAGCAAAACCACTACCGGCTTCTAAGTAAAAGTTATACGTTGAGTGCACACCCATACTTTCAAGCTCTTTTTGTTGATCTGGGTAGTTTGCAATTGCAGTAACTTGCCCTGTGTAACCTGACGCTTGAAGCTGCTCTAATGCAAAAATGTTCTGCATGTGTTTTGGCATTGCTAACATGACCATTTCAACGTGAGAGTGGTTTACACGTTGCCAAAAGTCAGGGTCGGTAGCGTCTGCAATCAGTACTTTACGGCCTCTACTTATATGTTTATCGACAACTTCGGGTTTTATATCTATACCCGCTACTAAATTGGGGTGAGTCATATTAATAGTTTCATAAGCACCGGTGCCAATACGGCCCATACCAAAAATAACAATTTTTGTATCATTAAGGTTTACTGGTAATTCTTCGGCTAGGCGTGTTTTGCTTTCAAACTTTACTAACCAGCTTTCTACTTTTACATATAATTCATTAGAGCGTTTGTTAAGGGGTGAGGCAATAACAAAGGTAATAGATACCGCAATAGCCATAACGGCTAACCATTCAGGGGTAATAATACCTGTTGAAGCTGCAACAGCGCATACAATCAAGCCAAATTCACTGTAGTTAGATAAGGTAAATGCGGTAAGTAGCGAGGTACGTGCACGTAATTTAAACGCGTTAGTAAACACATAATAAAGAATAACTTTAACAGGGAGTACAAAAATAAGCACAATGGCAATGATAAGCGAATCAACTGTTAATTCAGCATTTAAACCAATGCTTAAGAAAAAACCGACAAGTAAAATATCTTTTAAGTTGAGTAAGGATTTTGATAGCTCGCCCGCTTTTTTATGTGGGGCAAACATCATGCCTATGATCAGCGCACCCAAATCACCTTTAAGGCCTGCAAATTCAAATGCATTATAACCAGCAACAAGCGCAAAAAAGAAACCAAATAAAGGAAGCAGTTCACCATGTTTAGAACGGTTGAGCATAAAATACATAATAGGGCGTATTAAAGGCAAGGCAATAACAATAGCCAGCGCCCAAATGTTGGGTACTTTTCCTGTACTAATAGCTAAAAATATAACCGCAAAAATATCTTGCATTACAAGTATACCAATAGCGATTTTACCGTGTAGGCTGGCCATTTCACCGCGCTCTTCTAATACTTTTACCGCAAATACAGTGCTTGAAAAGCTAAGAGCAAAGCCGACCAACAAGGCACTTTGCCAACTTAAGTCAACAAAAAGGGGCAGGGCAAACACACCTAATAACAACATGAAACCGCTAAAAATAGCGCTACTAAATATAATATGAAGGGAAGCAGGTGCCCACACTTGGGGTTTTATTAAGCTTTTTACTTTAAGTTTTAAGCCAATACTGAATAGCAACAAAGTAACGCCCAATGCGGCAATTGTATCAAGTAATTCTGTACTTTTATAACCAGCTAAATTAAGCGCAAAGCCCGCCAGCAAAAAGCCAATAAGAGGGGGAAGTTTTAATTGATAAATGGCAAAACCACACACAAATGCGGTAGCAAAGTAGATTAGTTCCATAATACTTAAAATTACATCATTTGGTACTGCAGTGTAGCTAAAAACAGCGATTAATGAAAATTAAATATACCACTTGAGCTTTGTTTATTTAGTCGCTTTTAACACGTTGTTTGGATAATAAACGCACAAATCATGCATATTTAACCGTTAAAAGCATTTTAATCCTACTTTTAAACTGACAACGGCTTTTAATTATGGTTAAGATGAGGTAACGAAGACGTTTAAGTTAGGGCATATTTAAGAGCGGCTCAGCTTAAGGAGAATTATATGTTTAAAAAAATTTTAGCATCAGTTGGTATTGGTGCAGCAAAAGTTGACACTATTTTAGAGACTGAACATCTGCAACCAGGGCAACTTTTTAACGCTAATATTGTCATTACAGCGGGTGACGTTAGTCAAGAAATTGCAGGCTTAGATTTACTACTAATGACCCGTGTTAAAGTGGCTGGAGATGAAGGTGATTATTTTACTAATCATGTAATTGATCAATGGCGAATTACCGATATAGGTAAGTTGGAACCCGGTGACGTAAAAAGCATACCTTTTGAAGCGCGTTTGCATTCAGAAACACCGATCACTGAAATTAACGCGGGTTACAACCAGTCCCATGTTTGGTTAGAAACTGGACTAGATATTGATTTAGCACTAGATCCAACAGACAAAGACCATCTTCATATTTACCCAAATGAAGCAGTGAAAACGTGTATGCAGGCAATGGATAAATTAGGTTTTAGTTTATCTAAAGCCGATGTTGAAAAAGGTTTTTTACGTGCCTCTACGTTTGCTTCAGTTTCAGGGTGTTACCAAGAGCTTGAATATAAACCTAACAGCAGAAGTTTATTTGGAATTCAAGAAATCGAGTTGTCATTTGTACCAGAAGCCCACAAAACTCACGTTTTAATTGAGCTTGACCGTGCATTTAGAGGCGATGGGTATATTGATGTAACCATTGAGCATGACCATGTAAACTTGTCTCAATTATGTGATCAGTTAGAGCGTTTATTCGCTTAATACTTTTTATACTGTATAGCGATGAATGTAATTTTATTTTCATTTCGTACTATAGCGATACTAAACCCAGCTTCTGCTGGGTTTTTGTTTAAGGATTACCATGCATTTTAACTGTGAACCATTTGATAAACTGACCCCTCATACCTTGTTTTTAATTATGAAAGGGCGCGTAGACGTATTTGTTGTAGAGCAAAAGTGCCCTTACCCTGAGCTGGATGATGTTGATACTTCTGAAACTACTCAGCATATTTATACGTTAGATAATATGCAGTTAATGAGCTACGCCCGTTGTTATGAAAAAAACGGACAGTACAGCGCAATTGGACGTGTTCTAGTTAGTGAGCATCACAGAGGAAAGGGGATCGCTAGTAAATTGGTTGAACAGGCAATAGCGTGTTGTAAAACGCATTGGCCTGAACGGGACATAGTTATCGGTGCGCAAACCTATTTACTGGACTTTTATGAGTCATTTGGTTTTAAGTGTACAGGGGATGCATATTTAGAGGACGGTATACCGCATCAAGATATGGTACTAAAAACTAACAACGGCTAGTTAAATTTATAATCATATAAAAGCCCACAAGTGTGGGCTTTTATATGAGTTGTTGTTAGCTTAATAACGAGTGGACAAACACTGCACCTATTGCGATAGGGCACACAAACTTAGTATACCAAGGCCATATTTTCCAAAATAGCGTAGTTTGTACCTCGGGATTGCCCTGTTGAATGGCTTGTAGTAATGAATTTCTATACCAAATCCAGCCTACAAAAATACAGCACATTAAGCCAAGTAATGGTTGCGCAACCTTAGTGGTAAGTGTGATCACTAAACCAAATAATGCGCCTAGGTTACACACAATCGTAATGCTAACAACTGCTATCAAGGCGCCAATGACCCACGTTGCTTGAATGCGCTTCAAGGCAAAGCGTTCTACGGCATAGGAAACAGGTGCTTCAAGCATTGATATTGACGAAGTGAGCGCAGCTATACTCATTAGGGCAAAAAATGCAAAGCCAACAAATAAACCTACACTGCCCATACCTTCAAATAAAGCGGGTAATACTTGAAATACTAAAGTATCTTCTGAGAGTAATTTTCCGCTGGCAGAAAATATCTCAACACCTTGTGCTTGAGCTACATACATAGCAGGAATAATAAGTAAACCAGCAACAAAGGCAATAAACACATCAATTAACGTTACGTATGCACCAAGAGACACTAGGTTTTCTTTTTTACTAATATACGAGCCGTATATAATCATAACGCTTGTGCCAAGCGATAATGAGAAAAACGCTTGACCTAAGGCGCTCACAATTAACTGAGTGTCAAAAATAGACGAAAAGTCAGGTAACAAGTAGGCTTTTAACCCTTCCATTGCACCTTCTTGAGTCAGTACATAAGCAATTAATAAAAATAAAATCCCCAATAAAGCGGGCATCAAGCGCTTTGACCATTTTTCGATACCGTTTTCAACACCACGACTAATGATTGCTATTGTTAAAACAATAAAAACAAGGGTAAAAATAACGTTGCGAGTAAGTGATTGCTCGCTTAGCCAAGTTGATGCTGCGTCGGCTCCGGCCAAGGCGGCGATAGGTTGGGCTGTTGCGCTGAGCATCCAACCTGCAACAATAGCATAAAAACTAAGTATAAAGCCGGCGCATAAAATACCCCCAAAGCCGACAATAAATGCAAAGTTTTTTTGCCAAGGTTTGTTAGATACTTTAGTTAAAGAAACGACGGCGTTGGCTTGCCCGTGCCGACCAATCATGAGTTCGGCCATTAGCGCAGGATAAGCTAAAAAGAAAGCTAACACTAAATAGGCAACTAAAAATGCGGCACCACCATTACTGGCTGTTTGTGTGGGAAAGCCCCATATGTTGCCCAAACCTACGGCAGAGCCGGCGGCGGCCATAATAAATCCAAAGCGAGAACTAAACTCGCCTCTAACTGCGCTCATATTATTATACTTCTCTGTTTTTTAACGGCGCTGACAATCTACTGGAAATGTAAAAAAATAAAAAGTGCTTATTTGCTGATCCCACATAATTTAGTTTTCCAGTGGTGTGATTAATGCGCTGTTTTTAGTAAATGTTAGGAGTAGATTAAAATTAATGGGTTGATTTTGTTTTAAAAATGTTAATTACACCGCGTAATTTATACTTTACGATTTATAATGCTGGGTAATACTAAGGGTAAAGCAGGCTCCGCCTAAGTGCTTACTTTTGCTAACAGTAATAGTACCGTTATGCCAGTCAGCGACCTTTTCAACAATAGCCAAGCCAAGGCCATAGCTTTTATCTGCGCGGTTTCTATGATCTTCTTCTCTAAAGAATGGGCTTAATACATTTTTAAAGTTTTCTTGGGCAATCCCTGGGCCATCATCTTCAACAGTTATGATAAGTTGGCGTTCGTGAACTTTGGCGCTCAAGTAGATATATTGTTCGGCAAAATCGCAGGCATTGGTCAGCAGGTTTGTAATTGCACGTGCTAACCAATGAAGGTCGGCCACAATAATGTCAGTTGAGCTATTAAGATCAACACTTAGCATTTGTGATTCTAACTTTGGGGCAAGCTGAACTAAAATGTTTTCAAGGTAATGCTTTATATTTGTAGAAGAGTACGTCAATTTGTTTGCGTTTTGCTCAAGTGTTGCAAACGCTAAGTAGCTTTTAAGCATGGATTCCATATGATCTAAATCGTTTTCCATACGCTCTAAATAGGTTTTTATTTTTTTCTCATCATGGGTATCTAAGGCGGCATCTAAGCCAAAGCGAAGACAGGCAATAGGGGTGCGTATATCGTGCGATAAACTTGATGCCATTAATTTATTCTCAGCGACAAGTTTTTCAATTTGGCTCGCCATACGGTTAAACGTTAACTCTACATCTCTTATATACGTGAAATGCGAGGCGTTAATTCTGGCTTGTGTATTGCCTGATGCAAACTGTTTAGCAGCCTCATTGAGTACACTTAGTCGCTTAGCGAGTGGCGCAATAATGAATCCCATTAAAATGCATAAGCCAGCATAAAAAAGCAAAGTTAAAAATATATCATTTCGTTTATCGGTGTCTGCGCTTTTTTTAAGTCGCATAGAAATATGAAAGGGGTTTAGCGCTTGGTTGCTATACAGCATATAAAAACCTTGCTGATCTTCTAAAATCAATCCGCCGACAGCATGCATTTGAAGTAATAATGAAGGAGGTAAAGCAAGTGATTCATTAGGTTTATAATCGATTGATAGATCAAACTCTTCACCTAGCTGCTTAACATATGCGCCACGTTCAGAGGTGGGAATATTTGCCAGTTGCTTACTAAACCCCATCATCATTTTGCTTTGCACACTAAATTCGTCTTGTGGGGTGTGTGCTTGCTGGCTAAAGGCGTCTATAAGCCACCCTAAAACCACAATAGATACCAGTGCGCTGCCAAGTAGTGATATGTAAAACTTTTTCATTTAAGCATACAGCTGTAAGTTACCATGCAGTAGAGACGAGCAAGTAACCACGCCCCCAAATTGTCTTAATTTTTTCAGGGTTTTGTGGGTCGTCGCTAAACTTTTTTCTTAGTGCAGAAATAAGCACATCGACACTTCTATCAAGTCCGTCGTATTCACGTCCTTTAGTGGCTTTAAAAACCGCGTCACGTGATACAACTTGGCCCGCATTACTTGCCAAATAATGCAAAAGTAAATATTCTGCACTGGAAATATTAACGTCTTGGCCGTTAAATTTCACGTTTCTCGATTCGGTATTAATATTAAGCGAACCGACCGAAATTGTGCTTTCTACTTTTTCCAATTTATTGGGCTCACTGCTTTGACGAAGCGCCGCTTTTATACGAGCGAGCAAAGCGCGCGGGCGTACTGGTTTCATTATATAATCGCTCGCACCTACCTCTAAACCTATAACTTCATCCATTTCTTCATCACGTGCTGTAAGCATAATAATAGGCGCATTATAAAAGCTACGAAGTTCTCTACATACACTAATGCCATCTTGACCAGGTAACATAATATCAAGTAGGACAATGTTTGGGTTCAAGGTTTTTACCTGACTGACAACTTCATCACCTCGGTGACAAACATGTGTAGTGTAGCCTTGTTCAGTTAGGTATTCGGCTACCCACTGAGCCAATGATGCATCATCTTCTACTAATAAAATAGTGCCGTAATTATCCATAAATTATCCTTAATGCAGTGGCTAAAATAATCGCCAGCGACGCTTTTTTTGTCTGTTTTGATATACCCACTGAAGTTTTACTTCTGCAGTGCCAATTATTTTTGATGTATTACTATCAAATAGTTCAAATGCGATACTTTGCTTAGAATCAAACGCGTAATTTAATGTGCCTTGTTGCTGTTTGAGCCAACATTGCATAATGTATTTTGATGTTGCATCGCGTAGGCAATAATTACCAATAATGGGTTGGTGCCACGTAATAACAACGTCGGCATAACAATCGCGGCCTTCACGAAGAGCTACGCACGTATCAGGAACCGCGGTTAAAGTATTTTGTGTATCGCTAGATTGCGCAAGCGCTGATACAGGAAAAATTATTAGCGAACAAAACCATCTAAAAAACATAACGTAGGCCTACCTTGGCTTTATGCTGATACCCTTGAGAAATAATTGGGCTGTCGTCGATTTCTGCTGAAAACCATGTGGAAAGAAAGCCAGCTAGAAAAACCCAATCTTGGCTCATTGGGTATTCAGCATGAAATTCAAATATTAGGCTGGTACTTGCATGTGCATCATAAAAAGGTCGGTTTTCGGCTACTTCTTCTTGGTCAATGCCAAAATAATAATTTGTAAAATCAGCTGAATAAGCACTTACGCCAACACCGGATCTAAATTCCCAGTTTCGCCACGGTAAAATTTGGCTAAAGAAGGTGTTAACAACCCAGCTGTTATGGGCGCCAGAAACATCATAAAGGTATTCAAATGAGATTTGAGAGTTTTCGAATCGGCGTGTAAGCCTTAGACCAACACCAAAATCATAGCGACGAGACTTTATGCCATCAAGCTCTGCAATTACACCACTGTTATAAAAGCCAAGGCCTTTCTCGTCAAAGCCTGCTTGGGTGTTCGTGCCCAGTATATCCAAGCCCCAATCATACTTATCAATGATACTGTAGCCGATAATAAGACCACCACTGAGTTGGTTATGGTCAAAGTCGAGATAAAATCGGTCGTATGATACAGCAAGGCTTAAATCGAGCTCTAAATCGGTGTCGTAGGCATTAGTGCCGACTAGGTAGGTATCTTCTACAAAATAACTTGCCCCTGCGCTCCAGTCCCATGCAAAGCCTTGAGTTGGCTCAAGCGTGTTGTCTGCATAATAACGATTACTTGCTTGGGCTGAGGTCGCTATAAGGCTCAAACTGAACAAGACAATACTAAAAAGAGTACGGTTAAGTAAGGTATATTTCATCCACGTTGAGCCTGATTATTTGTTGTTATAGTGCGTAGTATATTGTTAAGGTGTACCCTTAATCTGTAAAAAAATGTAGCAAATGTTACTTTTACTGAACTTTAATTTTATCTATTAAGATACTGCTTAAGTAAAATTGCATCATAGGTGTTAGAGCACTGACTTCTGTGCGGCTACACGGACCACTTAACTTACTTAGGCTAGATAATTTAGACAGCATTTGATACTCAGGGATTTTCACCTCTTTACCCACTCTAGCTAAACGTGCTTCTTCTGTGTTTTGCTGGTGGATAAATGCAACAACCTCTAGTTCGTTTGTAATTCTTTGTTCTTCACTTAAGCTGTAAATTAGCGGCTCTCGGTGAAAGCTGGCACTATCTATTGACGACGTTGCAAACCACACTACATCACCAGACGCTTTGTGTGTTAAACGCATATTAACTTCTGCAAAAATAGATGCACATTGCTGCGTTGGGTATTGCTTTGCAATATTTTCAAACAAGACAAATGGCTTTTCAGGTGTGGCAATTGAATACTGTGTGTTTTCTTTAAATGTTAAGTCGAGCTTTTGAATAGTCAGCGTGTAATCACTGTTATTTTTACTCGTAACTTTAAGCTGTTTATCGTTAAGTGCTTGGCTTATTTGCGATAGTAGAGTGTCGGTTACACTTGCTTTATCGGTAATTATTTTTACAGTTTGATTTTGTAAAACTTTGTGTGCAGGCAATTGCACCGACTTCACTTTTGGTGAAGCATGCTCTGTTTGGTATTTAAGCTGATATGTTTGCGTTGTTAATGCTGGCTTTAACGGCATAGCCAAAGGTTCTGCTGGTTGTTTGGTAATAGCACAACCTGATGAAAATAAAACAAAAAGTAATACAACTAAAAAACGCATAAATACTTAACACCCACAAAAAGTACAATAATTTTTGTATTGTACGTTAGTCCAAAGAAAAGTTCATGATATTATGCATACAGAGGCAGTTAAAAAGATAAAGTATTAAAAAATGAAGCGCTTACCACTTTTAAAGTATTGCTTAACTGCAGTGTGTTTTGTGTATGCAACCGTTAGTTTTGCAGCGCAGCAAGACCCAAATTGGGATAGTTTTGTAAAAAAGTATGGCCGTTACGCAGAAAAAAAACTCACGAGTAAAGGCATTCCAGGAGCTGCACTTTCGATAGTTAATTTAGGCAATAGTGATTACATCTATGCGGTCGGACGAACAAAAGCCCGAAATGGTCAAAAGGTTAATGTTCACACTCGTTTTAGACTGGCGTCGGTGTCTAAAACATTTGCAGGCTCTCTGGCTGCAAAATTATCTAGTGATGGGCTCATAAAATTAGATAACTCCGTCAGTAATTACTTACCTGATTTTATAGGCACAGAATACGAAGACAACTTAAAAGTTTATCACTTACTTAGCCATTCTAGCGGCTTGGTGCCAAACGCATATGACAATTTAATTGAGTCGCGAATGGATTATCCCGATATAGTACAAAAGTTAGTGACGGTTAAACCTATTTGCGAGCCTGGTATATGCTACGGTTATCAAAACGTCATGTTTAGTTTAATTGATGATGTTATTTTAAAAAGTACAAATAAAGATTATTCACAATGGCTAAATGAAGGCATTTTTCAGCCACTTGATATGGTTGATGCTAGCTTGGGTTATGAAGCCATGGTGGTTGATAGTAATTACGCTTTACCGCACGTACGTGGAAAAAAACGTTGGTACACTGCAAAGCTGAAAAAAAATTACTACAAAGTTGGACCCGCAGCTGGTGTTAATGCTAGTGCAAGCGATATGGCTATCTGGTTAAAGGCGCAATTAGGTCACTACCCTGAAGTGTTGTCACTCGATGCTTTGTCTAAACAAACTCGGCCCTATACACGCACTAAAAAAGAAATGTACCGCAGGGTGTGGAAAAAACAGTTACACGAAGCTTATTACGGCTTAGGCTGGCGAGTATACAATTACGATAATGAAACCTTGTATTATCATAGTGGTTGGGTGCAAGGATACCGAAGTGATTTGGTGGTATTTCCCCATTTAAATATTGGCTTTAGCTTAGTGTTAAACGCCGAGACAGGGTTAATTAATGAGTTAACGACCGAGTTTATTAATCGTTTGTTGAAGTACAAACGTGAGCAGACAATATGAAAGTAAAATACGGTGTTTTTATCTTGTTATGTGCAGTTTTATTTAATAGCCAATATGTATTTTCGGCTCCAGAAAAAATATACCTTTTTCGCCATAGTGAAAAACTAGCAGGTAAAAACCCAGCGTTAACTCAGCAAGGCTATAAACGGGCAGAGCAGCTAGTCACATTATTTAAGCAATTTGATAAGGTACATTTATTTAGTAGTAACTATAAACGTACTTTACAAACAGCAGGCCCACTTGCTGCGCATTTTGGCTCTGAAATAAAGATTTACAATGCTAGAGATTTGGCAGATTTAAAAAACCAGATAGTGTCTTTGAATGGCGTAGTTGCTGTGATTGGTCATAGCAATACAACTCCAGAACTTGCAACGTTGCTTTCAAATGAAGAAATAGAACCAATGAGTGAAATGCAGTTTTCACGCTATTTTTTGTTAAGCAAAAAAAAGCATCATGCAGATATAAAATATTTACTCAAAGACTTAGAAATGAATTTTACTTTTTAGAATTCAGGGCTAAATAAATAATAAAAAACCAGCCTATAGCTGGTTTTTTTATTAAGCGCAATAATTTACTCAGAAATTAAATTAGTTACGCGGCAGTTGAATTTTTTTCTCAGGGCTTTGGCGGTAAAGCACAATAGTGTGGCCAATTGTTTGAAGCTTTGTCGCACCTGTTTCACGAACGATAGCTTCAAAAATAAGCGCTTTGGTTTCACGATCGTCAGTTGGTACTTTAACTTTGATTAATTCGTGAATTTCTAGTGCACTTTGAATTTCCATCACTACGCCTTCGGTTAAACCGTTAGAACCTAGTAAAACTACAGGCTTAAGGCTATGTGCCTCGCCTTTTAAAAACTGCTTTTGTTTATTTGATAATGTCATGTTTATACAAATTTTGCTGAATATGGCTTGAATTAAGGGTATTCTAACGCCATCTAGAGAATATTACTAATTAGTTGCGTGTAATTTATGACAAATAAAAAACAGTCAGCCAGTTCACAGCGATGGTTGAAAGAACATTTTGATGATAAATATGTTCAGGAAGCGCAAAAAAAAGGCTGGCGTTCAAGAGCGGTTTTTAAATTAGATGAAGTACAAAATAGAGATAAGTTACTTCGCCCTGGTATGACTGTGGTGGATTTAGGGGCTGCTCCGGGTAGTTGGTCACAGTATTTAGCCGAGAAGGTAGGTGACAAGGGGCAAGTTGTTGCTTGTGATATTTTACCTATGGACTCTTTAGCGGGTGTTGATTTTTTACAAGGTGACTTTCGTGAAGAAGCCGTGTTAGATGCTTTATTAAAACGCATTGATGGAAAAAATGTTGATGTGGTACTCTCTGACATGGCACCGAACATGAGTGGTAATAACTCAGTGGACCAAGCTGGAAGTATGTATTTAGTTGAGCTTGCGCTAGATATGTGTAATCAAGTTCTAAAGAAAAATGGTGCATTTATTGTTAAGGTTTTCCAAGGCGAAGGCTTTGATCAATACTTGCAGGAAGTACGTAATAGTTTTAAAGCAGTGAAAATACGCAAACCTGATGCCTCACGTGCCCGTTCTCGGGAAGTATATATAGTAGCGACTGGATACAAACTGTAGTACAGTTGCTTGGCGTTTAGTTGAATTTAAATTAATTGGATACAAGAGGTTAACCCCTTGAGCGATATGGCGAAAAATTTAATACTATGGCTGGTCATTGCAGTTGTGCTTATGTCAGTCTTTCAGAGCTTTAATGGTGGCGAGCAAATCGACCGTCAAACAAGTTACAGTCAGTTTGTAAAAGATGCCCGAAATGGCTCAATACAAGAAGTGGCAATCGAGAGTACCAGTGGAACAATCACAGGTACTAAAAATAATGGTGAGCGCTTTCAAACCATTATGCCAATCTACGACAAAGACATTTTAAATGACTTACTTAAAAGTGATGTAAACGTGAAAGGTGTAAAGCCTGAAGAACAATCATTTTTAGCAAGCATATTTATTTCTTGGTTCCCGATGATACTGCTTATTGGTGTATGGATTTTCTTCATGCGTCAAATGCAAGGCGGTGGCGGCAAAGGCGCTATGTCATTCGGCAAGAGCAAAGCACGTTTAATGAGCGAAGACCAAATCAAAACTACGTTCGCCGATGTTGCTGGTTGTGATGAAGCAAAAGAAGACGTTACCGAATTGGTTGACTTCCTTCGCGACCCGTCTAAATTCCAAAAATTAGGTGGTAGTATACCTAAGGGTGTACTTATGGTTGGACCGCCAGGTACAGGTAAAACGTTGCTTGCTAAGGCTGTTGCCGGCGAAGCAAAAGTACCCTTTTTTACAATTTCGGGTTCTGACTTTGTTGAAATGTTCGTTGGTGTAGGCGCATCGCGCGTACGTGACATGTTTGAACAAGCCAAAAAAGCAGCGCCTTGTATTATCTTCATCGATGAAATTGATGCAGTAGGTCGTAAACGTGGCGCAGGTATGGGCGGCGGTAACGATGAGCGCGAACAAACATTAAACCAAATGCTGGTAGAAATGGATGGTTTTGGTGGTAACGAAGGCATTATTGTTATTGCTGCGACTAACCGCCCAGACGTATTAGACCCGGCATTACTTCGTCCTGGTCGTTTTGACCGTCAAGTAGAAGTTGGTTTACCTGATATACGCGGCCGCGAACAGATTATTAAAGTGCACATGCGTAAAGTACCATTAGGTGACAACGTTGATGCAGCTGTAATCGCACGCGGCACCCCAGGTTTTTCGGGTGCTGATTTAGCTAACTTAGTCAACGAAGCCGCACTTTACGCCGCACGTGGTAACAAACGTGTTGTAAACATGGCTGAGTTTGATGCTGCTAAAGACAAAATCATGATGGGCGCAGAGCGCAAGACCATGGTGATGAGCGAGCAAGAGAAAGAAATGACGGCATACCACGAAGCCGGCCATGCAATTGTTGGACGCATGGTGCCAGAGCATGACCCTGTTTATAAAGTATCTATCATTCCACGTGGCCGTGCGCTAGGTGTGACTATGTATTTACCAGAGCAAGATCGTGTTAGCCATTCTAAAGAGCTATTAGAATCAATGATTTCTAGCCTTTATGGTGGCCGAATCGCTGAAGCACTTATTTACGGTGCCGACAAAGTGACTACCGGTGCGAGTAACGATATTGAACGTGCAACAGACATAGCACGTAAAATGGTTACACATTGGGGGTTAAGTGAAAAACTTGGACCACTACTTTACGCCGAAGATCAAAACGAAATGTACATGGGTGGTGGCGGTAGTCGTGCATCTAACATGTCGGATGATACAGCTAAAGTAATTGATGCGGAGGTTCGTTTATTTTCAGATAGAAACTACGAGCGTGCCGAAAAAATATTGAAAGAGAATATTGATATTCTTCATTCAATGAAAGACGCGTTAATGAAATATGAAACGATTGACGCTAAGCAAATTGACGACTTAATGGCGCGCCAGCCAGTGCGAGAGCCACGCGATGCTCATGACCGTCATGAGCCAAAAGCACCACAAACAGATTCTGTAAAGGAATCTGTTAGTGATGAAAGCCAATCAACAACAGAATCATCTAAAAAAGATGAAACAAATGTTGATGACAAAGCTGAATAATCGTTAAAATACTCAAAAAGCCCCGTACTTCGGGGCTTTTTTGTATCGGTTTCAATTTCGCTCAAATTTTTAGTTAGATTTGTTTGAATTCTGAAAAGCAAACAAGGCTCATTATGAACAACATTATTAATTTACCAAATGGTCGAGAACTAAATTTAATTGAGCCTGTGATTATGGGTATATTAAATGTAACCCCAGATTCATTTTCAGATGGTGGTAAATTTATAGAGCCCAGCATCGCTGTGCAGCGCGCATTACAGTTATTAACTGATGGCGCAAAAATAATAGATATTGGTGGTGAGTCTACTCGACCTGGTGCTCAGGCAGTTAGCCTTGATGATGAGCTTGAACGAGTGGTTCCAATAATAAGAGCTATACGTGCTCAGAGTGATTGTGTTATTTCTGTCGATACGAGTAAAGCTGAGGTGATGAGGCAAGCTATTTTAGCTGGTGCAGATATGGTAAATGATGTTCGCGCATTACAAGAGCCTGACGCACTGAATGTTGTTGCACAATTTGAAAACATCGCAATTTGCTTAATGCACATGCAGGGGCAGCCCCGAAGTATGCAAACATCTCCACAATATAATGATTTAATGGGCGATATTAATGAATTTTTTAAACGTCGCGTTAGTGCCTGTGAGGTAATGGGAATAAAAGCTCAGCAGCTTATTCTTGACCCAGGCTTTGGATTTGGAAAAACATTAAGCCATAATTACGAAATTTTAACCAAGTTTAATGACTTTAATAAATTAGGCTTGCCGTTATTAGCGGGGCTTTCTCGCAAGTCGATGATAGGTAACCTGTTAAACAGAGACACAAGCGAACGAATGGCCGGTAGTTTAGCTGGCGCACTTATTGCCGCACAAAATGGTGCAAAAATAATTCGTGTTCACGACGTAAAAGAAACTGCAGATGTACTTGGTGTTTACCAAGCGTGTATAAAAGGAATAATAGAATGAAACAAAGAAAGTATTTTGGCACAGATGGCGTACGTGGTTTAGTGGGAACAGCGCCAATCAACCCTGAATTTGCAATGAAGCTGGGTTGGGCTGCAGGACGTGTGCTATCAAAAGGTGGAACAAAAAAAGTTATTATTGGTAAAGACACGCGTATTTCTGGTTACATGCTTGAAACAGCCCTTGAAGCAGGCTTAATAGCCGCCGGTATTGATGTTGTTCTGCTTGGCCCAATGCCTACGCCGGCTGTTGCTTATTTAGCACAAACATTTAGGGCTGAAGCCGGTATTGTAATAAGCGCATCACATAATCCATATTACGACAACGGTATCAAATTTTTTAATGGTCAAGGTTTAAAACTTGATGATGCTGTAGAGCTCGAAATAGAGGCAATGCTTGATGAGCAAATGACCTGTGTGGCCTCAGATAAGTTAGGTAAAGCAACACGCTTGGCAAGTGCAGATGGACGTTATATTGAGTTTTGTAAGAGTCAGTTTCCACAAGGGCTGTCTTTAGAGGGATTAAAAGTGGTTGTAGATTGCGCTAACGGCGCAACATATCATATTGCCCCATCAGTCATGCGTGAGCTCGGCGCTGACGTAATTACGCATGCATGTGAGCCAAATGGTGTAAATATAAACCATGAATGCGGTGCAACTCATGTAGACACGTTAAAACGCAAAGTACTTGAACATAAAGCCGATGTAGGCATAGCTTATGATGGTGACGGCGACCGTGTAATGATGGTTGACCATAATGGCCGTGTATTTGATGGTGACGATTTAGTTTATATAATTGCTTGTCAGGCAGCGAACGATCATATTTTAGGTGGCGGTGTTGTTGGTACTGTTATGTCAAATATGGGTCTTGAAAATGCACTAAAAGCAAAAGGCATTGAGTTTGCTAGAAGCAAAGTTGGCGATCGCTATGTAATGGAATTACTTCAGCAAAAAGGCTGGAAAATTGGTGGAGAGAGTTCAGGCCATGTACTCAACCTAGACTTAATTTCAACGGGTGATGGTATTATATCAAGCTTGCAAGTGCTGGCTGCTATGGTTGCACAAAATAGAACGCTTCAAGATTTAGGCGCCGGGTTTACAAAATACCCAATGAAAATGATTAACGTGCGTTATACACCGGGTACCGATCCTACAACGGCGCCAAAAGTGCTTGCGGCTGTAGAAGAGGTAGAAAAAAGCTTAGGTAATAAAGGTCGCGTTTTACTTCGTAAATCAGGTACTGAACCTGTCGTTCGTGTTATGGTTGAAGCAGAGCAAGAAAAAATAGTATTAGACAGTGCACGTAAGATTGCAGAGATTGTCGAATCTATGAGCAAACAACCTGATTGATAACAATAACCTCTTGTAACTTCGGGCGATAAAAGTTAATATCTCGCCCGCTTTCTAATGTGGAGTGGAAAATGGCAATACGTAAGGCAATGGTCGCTGGCAATTGGAAAATGAATGGCTCAATAGAGCTAGTCAAAGATATGTCGGATGCTATAAATAGTATTAAATCACCAGAAATAGATGTTATTTTATTTCCTCCATTCCCACTTGTTTCAGCAATGATTGCAAGCGGTGTCATAACAGGTGCTCAAACTGTATCTGAAAACACGCCAGGCGCTTTTACTGGTGAAGTTGATGCACAACTACTGAAAGATCTTGGCGTAAATTATGCGCTAGTTGGCCATTCAGAACGTCGTAGTATTTATAACGAAGGCAGCGATGTTATTGCTGATAAATTTGCTAGAGCTCAATCGGCTGGTTTAATACCCGTTCTTTGTGTTGGCGAAAGTGAAGCAGAGCAAGAAAGTGGACAAACAGAACATGTAGTTGCTGCTCAAATAGATGCGGTAATTAAAAAATTAGGTGTAGCAGCGCTGAAAGATTCTGTGATAGCATACGAGCCCGTTTGGGCCATAGGCACAGGTAAGACTGCATCGCCAGAACAGGCACAAGCTGTTCACAAATTTATCCGTGACAAAATTGCGTCTTTAGACAGTAATTTAGCACAAGGGCTTACCATCTTATATGGTGGAAGCGTTAACGAAAAAAATAGCGAATTATTATTTGCACAACCAGATATTGACGGTGGCCTTATTGGAGGTGCTAGTCTAAAAGCAGCATCTTTTGTTGCTATCTGTAATAGTGCAAAAGGGACCGTATAAGATGTACGAAATTTTATTAGTAGTTTATTTAGTTGTAGCTTTAGCTTTAGTTGGTATGGTTTTAATCCAACAAGGTAAAGGTGCTGATATGGGGTCTTCATTTGGTGCAGGCGCTTCTGGAACTGTATTTGGTTCTTCAGGTGCTGGTAACTTTATGACAAAGACAACAACAAGCCTAGCTACAGTCTTTTTTGTGCTAAGTATAGTTTTAGGTAACTTAACAGCCGGTCAAATAAAACAGACTGATGAATGGGAAAACCTAGAAGCAGCGCCTGCACTAGAAACAGTAGTACCTGTTGAAGAAGATGTTCCTGTTACTTCTAACGAAGAAAGTAACTCAGACGTACCAAACTAATACAGTTTAACGTTCAGCTATTTGTTAACCTCAAACAAATAAAAAAAGCGAACAAAAATTTAAAATGCGGATGTGGTGGAATTGGTAGACACGCTACCTTGAGGGGGTAGTGCTTTAGGGCGTGGGGGTTCAAGTCCCCCCATCCGCACCAAATTTAAAACCAGTAGCAGTAATGTTACTGGTTTTTTTATTTCTAAAATTTGTTTTGATTGTTTTTTGCACTTAAAACGTTTGTGTTATAACAATAATTTAGATTTTTTGATGATCTTTTTAACAGAAAACACATCGCGTACCCAATAATGTTTATTTTTTTGTGTTAATTTTAGTTTTTGGCTTAATTAATGATTAAAATGAAAAAAAAACTAGAAATTTTACAAATTTAACTCACACTTATCAGTATTGAGCCGATAATATATTTAGATAACTCAAAAAGGTAAATAGTATGGCTTCAGGCTTCTCTTTTCAAAACCTAAGCATAACTAAAAAAATACATGCAATAACATGTATTGCAGTTGTTGCTTTTATAATTATGGTATTAATTAATTTTCTTGCCATAGATGATAATAGGGCTTCTTTAGATGAAATGGGGAATTCTTCATATAAAGTTGTAAAGTTAACATCAGCGAATGTAGGGCTGTTAGAAAAACTCGATGAGCTTTACACGCAAGCAGTGACATTTGGTGAACAAGACTTAATAACCAAAGCTGATGACACTTACAAAACAATTGAATCAAATATAAATCTAATTAAGCAGATAAGTAATGGCTACATTAGTAATGATGTAGTGAAAGAATTAGCCGACTACGAAAAAATCTCAGCAACCATTGCTAATGGAATGGTAAATGGCACTGCCGACTTTAGTAAAATCCAGCAGCAAGCCCAGTTAAAAACAAGTCTTTATGGTTCTGTTTTAGAGAGCTTTAAAGCAGCGCAACAAAAAGCTGATAATCGTTTTTTTGAATTAGTTGAAAGCACTAACACGCGTTCTGATAATGCACTTACTTTAATGCTTGCTGTGTCCATCGTGTCTTTATTGCTGCTTTTATTTATGGCTATATGGATAGCAAAGAATATTGGCTCTTCAGCAAGTGATGCAGCAAATAATTTAAGTTTATTAGCGAATGGTAAAGGGTCTTTGAGTACCCAGTTAACCGTGAATTCTAAAGATGAAATTGGCCAAGTTTCTATCAACTTTAATTCTTTTATTGCGCTGTTAAAAGAAACCGTACTTGAAGTAATTGCTGTATGTGAACCTCTAATGGAAAACTCTACCCGATTAGTACAAGGTATGGAGCAGGCAGAGCGTGCAACAACTAAACAAACAACAGATGCTGAAATTGTTAAGCAATCAATGGAAGAGATGAAGCAAAGTGTGGGTGATATTTCTCAATCTGCAGCAAATGCATCACACGCCGCTGAAACAGCAGAAAAAGAAGTAGAACAAAGCCGTACACAAGTACAAATGTCAGTAAATGCGTCTCGTACATTGAGTGATGAAATTAACCAAGCGGCAACAACAATTAATAAACTTGCGGACGACACAAAAAACGTATCGCAAATATTGAATGTAATTACTTCAATTGCTGATCAAACCAACTTACTTGCGCTTAATGCGGCTATTGAGGCTGCGCGTGCTGGTGAACATGGCCGTGGGTTTGCGGTAGTAGCTGATGAAGTACGAGAGCTTGCATCACGTACCGCTCATTCTACAAATGAGATTAGAGAGTTGTTAGGAGCACTGACAACGGCTGCTAATGACTCGGTTACTGCCATGACTTCTGCTCGTGATATGGCTACAGATAATGCAACAGCGGCTGAAAAAACAGGTATATCAATAGAAAAAATAGCAGAGCAAATGTTAGAAATAAACGGTATGAACTCTCAGATTGCAGCAGCGACAGAAGAGCAAACATCGGTTGCAGCCATGGTTGTAGAAAATGTTTCTAATATGCATGTTTCTTTTGAAGATACCATGGATTCATTACTAGCTGTAAGAGATGTAGCTAAAAATCTACATTACTTATCAGATAACCTGCTAGATGCAACAGCCAAATTTAGAATTGAGTAATATACGTAAAATTTACACCAATAGAGCCTCCAAGTGGAGGCTTTTTTGTTTTGTAGGCTAGTAGGTATTACGTAAGCGTCCGGCAATCTACACCTAGCTTTTGATATTCCAAGGCAGTAAATCATCGATTTGGCAACCCGGTTTGCAGATTTGGGTTAAATAATAGCTAATATAATCGTAAGGTATTAGTCCGTTGGCCTTTGCCGTTTCCACTATGCTGTAGAGCATTGCACTGGCGTTGGCCCCATTAGCTGTTTGGCTAAACAGCCAATTTTTGCGGCCAATGACAAAGGGTTTAATCGCCCGCTCAGCGCGATTATTGTCGATAGACAAATGACCATCTTCAACATATTGAACCAACTTATCCCATTGATTCAGGCTGTAGTTGAGCGCTTCCCCTAATTTGGATTTAGGTAAGGTATTGAGCAAAGATTTTTCCAACCAAGCTTTATATTGGTTAAGTAATGGCTCCGACTCTTTTTTCCGGATGGCTTGTTTTTCAGGCGCTGTTTTATCTTTGATTCTGGTTTCAATTCGATACAGTTTTTGAATATGATTCAACGCCCAATTTGCTTTGCCCGTTTTTCCTTTGGGTTGCGCTTTTTCAGCTTCATCAAACTTACGCCGTGCATGTGCCCAGCAGCCAGCAAGCTTAGCTTTAGTTTGGTCATACCCTTGGTAACCATCCACTTGAAGGTAACCTGTATAATTAAGTAAAAAATTCGCAGGATAACAACCTGAACGACCCGGCTGATATTCATACAGTACGATATTTTTAAATGGGTTATTTGCTACAGGCGTGTCAGTACCTGTGCAATATAACCACATATAGGATTTTGTTTTGTCATCACTCACCACATTGACTGTGGTCTCGTCCGCTTGAATGACATGTTGCTCTAATAAGATTTGATGCAATTTGTCATACAGTGGTTTAAATAAACTGGCACATTTGATTATCCAGTCACTCATGGTTTGTCGACTGATTTCAATGCCGTGTTGTTTAAACATGGTTTCTTGCCGATAAAGCGGCAGAGCGTATTGATATTTACTGGTGATGATTTGGCTGAGTAAGCTTGGTGTTGCAATGCCTTTAGGAATTGGACTCGCTGGCATCGGGGCTTGTTTGATTTGAACTTGTGTTTCGTTTTGCTCACAGGCTCGGCAGCTGTATTTAGGTCTAACATGTTCAATCACTTTGATTTGAGCTGGAATAAATTCAAGTTTTTCAGATTTATCTTCACCCATTTTATGCATTTCACCACCGCAGCAGTCACAGCTTTTATTTTCGATGTCGTGCACAATCACTTCGCGTGGTAAATCAGCCGGTAACGCAGTGCGTTTAGCTTTTTTACGGGTGTAAGTAACGGTTTCGTTTTCAGCTTCAACTTCACGTTCTAACTCAGCGATGTCTTCCGCTTCGTTAAATAAATCACCTTGTGCAGGGTGGCCTTCGGTTGATTTACCGAATTGTTTTTGTTGGGCTAATTTGAATTGTTCTTCTAAATACGCGATTCTGGAATCTTTATCCGTTACTTGTTTTTCAAGTTCGGCAATGCGTTTGAGAAGTTGCTGCTCTAGTTCAGTCATAGGGGGTATTTTACCCTGTAACTCGCTGATTATCTGCATGTTATTCAGATTAAAAGCTGATCAGGTATGAGCTAAAGTTATAAGCTCAAGTTTGATAAAATCAGCGGTTTATGACCAACAATATCAAAGCCATCGAGCAGCCAGTGCAGTTGTTGCTCAGATAAAACAAGCTGGTTTTCATGCTCGGCATTCGGCCATTTAAACTTATTGTTTTCTAATCGCTTATGCCACAAAGCAAACCCCGTTTTATCCCAGTAAAGGATTTTGAGTTTATCTTTGCTTTTGTTGCAGAAGATAAATAAAGCACCGGACATCACATTTAAATTCATTTCAGCGACAACAATATTAGCTAAACCATTAATCGATTTTCGAAAGTCCACCACTGGGCGGTGCAGGTAAATGTCACTTGGCTCAACAAACATTTTCATTTAACTAAACCTCTAATCAAATCAGACAAATACTGTGCAGAGGTTGAACCTGGCAATTTTAATTCTCCAACCTGCAAAGTCAGTGTGATATGGGCAGGCTCAACGATTTCTTGCAAACGGGTTTGTTCAGTTTGAATGGTCACTTTGCTGAAACTAGATTGGGCGGTTAATTGTTTGCGGTACTTATAAAAAGTGGACGTTGCTAAGTTATTTTGCTGGCAAAAATCTTGTATGTTTAAACCAGAGCCTGGTTGTCGGTGAATTAAATCTAGCCATTGTTGTGTTCGATTGGTTTGCATAACTCACTCCTGTTATTAAAAAGAAATGAGCTTAGCGAATATAAAATAAATGTTTAGGTGTGGTTTAGCCGACGGTTACGGTATTACCGACCTGCAATAACAGAGCATTTTAAAGTGCAAGACTGGACGCTAACTGTACTATTTACATTGATGAATTGGATAACAAACTTTTACCTTGCTTATTAACGCGTTTCCCATATTTTTAACAGCTTAGTTAATTAAGCTAATTGATATAACTTTTTACAGGCACAAAAAAACCACCATTTGGTGGTTTTTTAATTTACCGATTTAAACGGTTAAAAGGTCGCAACTACTTTTACGTTGCCACTCACTTTTGCGCTATCTACATAGCCGATAGCATCAGCATTAGCTGCTACAAAATCTATGACAGCTTGATCTGAGCCTAACTTCTCTGGTGGTGTACCTTTACCTGTAAATACAAGTTTAGACCAGTAAGCATTAAGCTGACTGCCAGATTTACCTACAACTTTATCGTTAAACTCATCTGCTGCAGCGGTTCCATCTTGGTTTACTGGATTTACTTTAGTACCATCACCAAATGACTTGGCTTTACCAAGGTATATCTTTTTAATTGTATCTGCATCTAAAGCATTTGCGTTACCAGCGTTAACTATTACCGCAACTTCTGCAAAAGTATTAATTGAGCACAATGAAAGTGCACTAGCTAAAATTAATTTTTTCATTATTTGCTCCAATTAAAATACAAGGTCAACGCCAACAGCAACAACATCAGTTTCTGTATCAGTTACATCGTCTTCAAAGCGGCTAAAATCGATTTTAAACGCTGCAGAAGGGTGAAAGTCGTAACGCGCGCCGATAGTGTATACATTGCTTTGCGCTTGAACACCTGTCAAGGCACCGTTTATAGCTGCATTCAGACTTGGCACTGTTGCAATTGGATCGAAGCGAGATGCATCATGTTTATCGTCATTATCTTCATACGTAAAATGGACTATAACGTCATCCAAGCGGTAACCTACAGATGCATAATATTGTGTTTGCTCAGTCAAAATACTGTTTTCTACTTCAAATTGTGTATATTCAGCATCAAATAAGAAATTATCATAATCAATTGAGAAGCCAAAGCCGAAAAAGCTGCTGTCATCTTCGTTTATTGCAATATCGTCAGCTAACGTGTTTAAGCTGTTTGCGCGAAGTGCAGCTTCTAATCCATTTAATGCAGCGCCGCTGGGGTCTGTTCCGTCAAGTGCAAATGATGATTCAGCAATCAAATATGCAGCACGAACACTGAACCAGTCGTATGCAAGCGTCCAGTTAATGCCAGCAAAATCATTAAGCTCAGCTTGAGTTTTTTCAGTGATTGCGTCTAATTCGCCGTCATAGCTTCCGTACATTAGCTGCACCGTTGAATCCCAATCACCAAGTTGTGTATTGTGCAATAAGCTTAAACCTTCATAGGTAGAAAAAGGAATGCTATAAACAGATTGAGGCGGGCGTACCCAGCGGTAAGCGTAACCTACATCAATAAAATCTGAGTAACGGTAAAAAGGTACACGCATTTTACCCGCGCTAATTTGTAACTCGTCGCTTAATTCATAAGTTACGTAGGCCCATTCAAATTCTGCGTCGAAATCATTCTCACCACGAGCAACAATTTGAGCTGTTGCCGTTAGCTTTTCCATAAGGTCAGCTGATAGCTGTAATGCAAAGACGCTTTCGTTTTTAAATGAAATGTCATCATCATATCCATATAAGGTACTGTCGCTATCAAGGCTCTTTCCACCGACAATTGATGCAAAGCCATTAATTCGAACTTCGGCGCTAGCATAGTTTGTTGCTAAAGCCGCACATAATGCTACTGCTACAGATAGCTTTTTCATATGTATTTCCTATTAGTTAATTAGATGTTGATTCGAGCATATTATAGAAGTGAAATAGAGCTATATCTAATCAATTTAGCAAGTTAGTAGTAAAAATTAATTAAATTAATACTTTACTATTGGTTTTTGAAGAGGGATACCTGATATTTTTAATGCAGGTTTATGATTTTAAGTAAAAATATTAAGAAAAGTTGCAACCAATTTAATTTGATAACATATATTTGTAGAGTGAGGTTTTATGCAGTAATAGCGTAAAAAGTAAGTATTGCTGCAACGTGTTAACCTTTCCTTTATAGGAACATTTGCATTTTTACCAAAAAATAAATACATAAATTCACAATTGTGTAATATAATGCCCTTCCAGAGGAAAGATGCTACCACGCATCTTTTTTTATGCCCAAAATTTACTGGTTGCACCAGTAAATGCATAATAAACAATTTACGGTATCCTTTGGAGAATATTTTGAAACTACGCAAACTCTCACAGTTAAGCCTAGCAATAGTTGCTGCCCTGACTACCTCAGTAAGTGCTGAAGAAACCAAAACAACTGCAAAACAAGATGCGTTTGAAAAAATCGAAGTTACAGCTCGTAAACGTACAGAGAGCTTGTTTGAATCTCCAACCGCTATCACATCAATTGGTGCTAACTTAATTGATAAAGCCAATATGAGTAACCTTGAAGATATTGGTAAATACGTCCCTAATCTAAACATCACACGTTACGGTGTAGGTAACGCAGCACATGCTTCGGTATTTATCCGTGGTATTGGTTTGCAAGATCACATTATTACAACCGACCCTGGTGTGGGTGTATACCTTGATGGTGTTTACTTAGGCCGTCAAATGGGGTCTAACCTATCATTACCTAATGTTGAGCGTGTAGAAGTACTGCGCGGCCCACAGGGTACTCTTTATGGCCGTAACACGTTAGGTGGCGCAGTAAACGTTATTACAAAACAGCCGGGCGATGAAGGTATTTTAACAACGTCTGCAAAGTTAGGTAGCCGTGGCCGTATTGCAGGCGATGTGTACTTTAATAACTCATTAAATGATGAGTTAAGTATGTCAGCAAGTGCGTCATACAAAACACGTGACGGCGTTGGCGAAGCAGTAAACCTGGCGAATCCAGAAAAAGAAATTGGTGAAGAAGAAGAGTTTAGTGGCCGCGTAGCCCTTAAATGGCAGGCCAATAGCGATTTAGCGTTTACTTTTTCACTTGACGGTGTTGATAACGAGTCGGGTCAATCGCCTTATACTATTGAATTAACTGAGCCGCTTGATGCAAATGATGTATTTAATGGTGACTTTCCTCTATTAACACAGGACATGATCCCATCAGACCCTGACGATCTAGGCACTACTGTTGCTGGTATTGAATCTACGTCTTACTCAGGGTGGGGTACGTCATTTACTGCTGATTGGGCAATTGATGATACGTACACGGCTAAATTTATTTCGAGTTACCGCACTTCTGAATACGAAGGTGGACTTGATGATGATGCGTCACCTCTTAACTTATCTGAGTTCCCAGAAGAGGGTGGTGCAGACCAGTACTCGTTTGAAATCCAACTAAATGCGACTTACGACAATATGGACTTTGTATCAGGCCTTTACTTCTTTAATGAAGATGGTTTCACTCGTTCTGGTCCATTTGTATTTAGCCCATTCAACACACCTAATGGTTTATTAAACGATGGTGTTACACCTTCATTTGGTGGCTATGGTGACTTTGAAATAAACCAAGAAACAAATTCATACGCTGTATACTTTAATACAAGTTACGATTTAACAGATGATTTAAGTATTGGTGGTGGTCTTCGATACTCAAAAGATGAGAAAGATGCCGATGCGATTTTCCCTACATTTGCTGAACGTAAATACGTAAGTGCAGAGTTTGACGCGGTGACGTGGGATATTAATGCATCTTACCAAATCAGTAACAACATGAACGTTTATGGTCAAATTCAAAAAGGTTATCAAACTGGTGGCTTCCCACCACGTCCATTTGGTGGACCTGATCAGTTTGTGTCGTTCGACGAAACTAAAGCCGTAAACTACGAAATGGGTTTAAAAGGCCAAGTACACGAAAACGTATCTATGATGCTAGCGGTATTTGTTACTGATTACACTGATTTAGCACTTCCGTTTTCAGACCCAACAGCGGGTGGTGGTTTTGTAACTATTGTTGAAAATGCGGGCCAATCAAAAGCGCAAGGTATAGAACTTGAAACCACCGTTGCAATTACTGACGACTTCACAATAAGAAGTGCGGTAGGTTACCTAGATTCAGAAATTACAGAGGTTGATGCCGGCGTTCAAGGCATTGGTAAAGGTGATTCACCGGCTTTAACACCTCGCTGGACTGTAATGGTTGCCCCATCATACTTTATGGATTTAGACAGTGGTGCGACTGTTGCACTTAATGCTAATTATTCATACCGTAGTGAAATGCAAGGTCAGTCAGTATATAGCCAGAGTGAAACGATTGATTCGCGTGAGCTAGTTGGCTTTAATATTTCTTACACTAACGCATATGGCGATATGGAAGTAACACTTTATGGCGAAAACGTACTGAACGAAGTATACGATGTAGGTCGTTTACAACAATCAGGCTTTGTCGGTGTTATGAGAAGTAATGACCGAAGTGAATTTGGTTTAAAATTCAAAAAAGATTTTGAGTTATAAACTTAAGTTTGCATAAAAATAGAATGTAATTTAAGCATTATATTTTATTTAGCTCAAAAGGCCGGATCAGTTTTTGATTCGGCCTTTTTAGTTTGTGCAAAGGTCTGGTTGTTCGATACAATAGCGCCCTTAATTGCCAAATGGACTCTGTGATGAAAATTCTTGCCGATCAAAACATGCCTTTAGTTGAGCAGTACTTTTCAGATTTTGGTGAGGTTGAGCGGTTTGATGGGCGTAACTTAAAACCTGACCAACTGATAGACGTAGAAGTATTACTCACGCGATCTGTTACCAATGTTACTAGTGAGCTATTAGCAAAAGCGAATAAATTAAGCTTTGTTGGTACTGCGACTATTGGTATCGATCATATTGATACAGATCTTTTGAAAGACAAAAACATCGCATTTACAAGTGCTCCAGGGTGTAATGCTGTTGCTGTTGCTGAATATGTTATTAGTAGTTTATTTGCATTGAGCCAAGAAAATGCCCGCCCATTAACAGGCCAAACTATTGGCATAGTAGGGGTCGGGAGTATTGGCAGTTGTTTGGCTAAAAAGTTAAAAGCATTAAATGTAAAGCTGCTTTTGTGCGATCCATTAAAACATGCACAAGGGTTATTGAATGAGCATGTAGAGTTAGATGAGCTACTTGCACAATCAGATATTGTAACTTTCCATGTGCCACTTGTTAAAAAAGGGCCTCATAAAACACTTCACATGATGGACAAAGTAAGGCTTAACGCCTTAAAACCGGGTACTACGATAATTAATGCCAGCCGAGGGGATGTTATTGACAATAGTGCTTTACTGGATTTAATGGAAGCAGGGGCCGATTTAGATTTAGTGCTTGATGTGTGGGAAAATGAACCTAATATTTTAACAGACTTACTTGCACATGTACGCTATGCCAGTGTGCATATTGCAGGCCACACGCTTGAAGGCAAGGCCAGAGGCACACAAATGCTTTACCAAAAACTGTGTGAGCTTAAAGGCGTTGAGGCTTCAAAATCTCTAACCGATTTTTTGCCAGTACCAGCTATAACGCAAGTGGCTATTGCTGAGAGTTTTACAGAGCAAGACATCGCACGTTTAGTGCACACAATTTACGATGTAAGAAGGGATGATGGGATTTTACTTCGTCATCTAGAGTCGGATGGTTTTGATAGTTTACGTAAACACTATCCTGTAAGAAGAGAATTTAGCACCTTAACCGTTAAAGGTGATGGCTCGCAGTTGGCTGTCTTAGATCAACTTGGTTTTACACTAACCAACTAATTATTAATATAACGGTGTTTTAATATCGTTTAAAGAGGAAAAAATATGTCGCAAAAATATAACGTTGCCGTACTTGGTGCTACTGGTTTAGTAGGGCGTCAAATTATCGAAACTTTAGCTGATCGTAAATTTCCGGTTGATCAGCTATTTTTGCTTGCGAGCAGCCGCAGTGCAGGTGAAGACATTAAGTTTCGTGGTGAGACAATCGAAGTACAAGACGTTGAAGGCTTTGATTTTAGCCAAGCACATATTGGATTGTTTTCTGCCGGTGGGAGCGTCTCAGAAAAATATGCCCCAATTGCAGCCGATGCAGGTTGTATAGTTATTGATAACACCTCGCACTTTAGAAATGATTTTGAAATACCCCTTGTTGTCCCAGAAGTGAATGCCTCAAGTCTTGCAGACTTTAGAAATCGTAATATTATTGCAAACCCAAATTGTTCGACTATCCAAATGATGTTGGCATTAAAACCAATTTATGATGCGTATGGTATTGATCGAATAAATGTATCAACTTACCAAGCGGTATCAGGCGCAGGGAAAGAAGCCGTTGATGAGTTAGCAAAGCAAACAGCTAACTTGATGAATGCACGCCCAATGGATAATGAAATATTTCCTAAGCAAATTGCCTTTAATGTTATTCCGCAGATAGATAGCTTTGAAGATAACGGCTATACCCGCGAAGAAATGAAAATGGTGAACGAAACGCACAAAATATTAGGTGATACAACAATCGCAATAAACCCAACGTGTGTGCGTGTTCCTGTGTTTTTTGGTCATTCTGAATCTATTAATATTGAAACACGTATGCAATACGACTTCGAACACGTTAAACAGCTGTTAAATGATGCTCCAGGCGTTGAGCTAATTGACGATGAAGGTGATTATCCAACAGCGGTTTCCGATGCCAGTGGCAACGATACTGTATATGTTGGCCGTTTGCGCGCTGATATTTCACACCCTCATGGCTTAAATATGTGGGTTGTTAGTGATAATACCCGCAAGGGTGCTGCAACTAATAGTGTTCAAATAGCTGAAGAGTTAATAGAAAATTATATGTAACATTTTAAATGTTAAGCACTCTTTAAAAGCGGTAAGCACTATGTGTTTGCCGCTTTTTGTTTAAATAGAGCGCCACTTTTTTGCCGTTTTTTATAATATTTAATAAAGTTACTGATAATACTCAATAAATCAATATTAAAAATGTGTTGTTAAGGCATTTCTTTTCAATGTGTTGCAATGGATATTGTGCCCTAAGTGGTTTATAGTTTGTAATTGGAATAGAGCTTGCAACAAAAATAGATTGTAATAACAAATGTGAGTCAGTCATTAGACTGATAAGGCAAGAGTAATCAATGTTTACGCACCTATTTAAGAGTGCTTTGTAACATTTAGACATTAAAGGATCAGCATGCGCGGTTTGGCTATACTTATAATATTAGCGTCTGCACTGGTAGTAACGCCTGTATATACACAAGATAGTACCCAATTAAAGGGGCCTAAAGGCGTTGACTATGGTGCTCAAGGGCGGTCTATTGGTCCGATTAAACCCACCGATACACTTTGGCGTATAGCTGTAAAAGTACGTCCAGATAACTCTGTAAGTATTTATCAAGTTATGCAGGCCTTGTATAACAAAAACCCCAACTCATTTTTAGATCAAAACCTCAATCATATGCGAAGTGGGGCTTATCTAAAAATACCGACTTTATCTGAAATTAGACGAGTGAATACTCAACTAGCTAGGCAGCGTTCCGAGCAAGATGACGAGTTATGGGAAAAGAAAAAAAACGGAACACTTACACAAACTGAAATAACATCAGCTCAAACACAGGTTACACAAGCGCGTAAAGTTGATGTAGACGACGCCAAAAAAGAGTTACAAAAAGAAATAAAAGAAATAAAAACAGACCAAACTAATAAATTAGTTGAGTTACAGCAACAGTTTAAAAGTTCAGTAACAAATGTTGAAGAGATTTTAGTTGAGAATAATAACCTTAAAAAACAGCTGACTGGAATTTCTAAAGAGCTCGAAAATGTTCGCCAACAATTAGGGCAAGATAGTGAAATACAGCTGCAGCTAAAGGAATTAATACTTAAACAAAATGAAATAATTGCCCAGCAAAAAGCTAAAGAGGTTGAACCTCAAAGCAGTTTTGACTTATTAGCCTTGTTGTCAAACCCTATTGTGCTGGGGCTGTTAATGTTCATTCCCGGATTATTGATTATCTTTGCAATTGTTATGTTTCTTCGCAAAAGAAAAGGCAATCAAGAAGAGCCTCAAGCAGATGATGAGTTTTTACCGCAAACTCCAACTTATTCTAATGAGAATGACTTAGCAACTGATCCACTTGATGACCCAATCATTCCAGATCCATTGGATGACTTGAGCGTTCAATTAGATGATCACCTCGAAGGTGACATGCTTCCAGATGATGATTTATTAGAAGATGACTCAGACGAACTTGATGATTCAGATAACTTACTTGATCAAGACGAGTTAGAAGGCCTTCTTAGCGACGATATTGTTTTTGATGATGAAAGTGACGAAGACGATGAAGTCGATATTTTCACGCAACAAGGGTTTGACGACAGCGCTGATGATAGCTTGGACGATATTGATTTAGATTTAGACCAAGAACCGTCTGGCACTGATGATATTTTAAGTAATGATGACTTAGATAGCCTATTCGACGAAGATGACAGCTTACCTGAGTTTGATTCACCAGCAGAAAAAGAGCCACAAAGTGATAGTTTAGAATCTAACGATGAAATGGCAGCATTGAGCGAAGAGCTTGCGACCGATGATTTTGATATAGATGATTTACTTGATCAAACGAGTGCCGAACCAGTAGACACATCAGATAAAACTTCTGAAGAAAGTGACGATTTTGACTTAGACGATATCGACAGCTTAATTGATGAAGCAAATGATGATTCAGCTAATGAAACGCCAACGGATACGTTAGTTGAAGAAGGTGATGACTTTGATTTGGACGATATCGACAGCTTAATTGATGAAGCAAATGATGATTCAGCTAATGAAACGCAAACAGAGTCGTTAGTTGAAGAAAGTGATGACTTTGATTTGGACGATATCGACAGCTTAATTGATGAAGCAAATGATGATTCAGCTAATGAAACGTCAACGGATACGTTAGTTGAAGAAAGTGATGACTTTGATTTGGACGATATCGATAGCTTAATTGATGAAGCAAATGATGATTCAGATAATGAAACGCCAACAGAGTCGATAGTTGAAGAAAGTGATGACTTTGATTTGGACGATATCGATAGCTTAATTGATGAAGCAAATGATGATTCAGATAATGAAACGCCAACAGAGTCGATAGTTGAAGAAAGTGATGACTTTGATTTGGACGATATCGACAGCTTAATTGATGAAGCAAATGAAGATTCCGTAAATGAAGCGCAAACAGAGTCGTTAGTTGAAGAAAGCGATGACTTTGATTTGGACGATATCGACAGCTTAATTGATGAAGCAGATGAAGATTCCGTAAGTGAAGCGCAAACAGAGTCGTTAGTTGAAGAAAGCGATGACTTTGATTTGGACGATATCGACAGCTTAATTGATGAAGCGGACGACGGCTCAGCAAATGAAACATTAACAGACAATTCAGTAGAAGAAAGCGATGACTTTGATTTGGATGACATCGACAGCTTAATTGATGAAGCAGATGACGATTCAGCTAATGAAACGCTAACAGAGTCGTTAGTCGAAGAAAACGATGACATTGATACTGCTTTGGCCGGTTCTGTCGATGATTTAGCTGATGCACAAGAAGAGTTAAATGTTGATGATGTCGAATCTTTAGCTTCAGCTTTGATTGATGAATCTGAATCTGAATCGGAGAATGAGTCTGAAGAAGAGCCTGAGCTTGAAGAAGAGCCAGAGCTTGTAGAGGAGCCCGAGCTTAAAGAAGAGCCAGAGCTTGAAGAAGAGCCAGAGCTTGCAGAAGAGCCTGAGCTTGAAGAAGAGCCAGAGCTTGCAGAAGAGCCTGAGCTTGAAGAGGAGCCTGAGCTTGAAGAAGAGCCAGAGCTTAAAGAAGAATCAGAGCTTGAAGAAGAGCCAGAGCTTGCAGAAGAGCCTGAGCTTGCAGAAGAGCCAGAACTTGAAGAAAAGCCAGAGCTTGAAGAGGAGCCAGAGCTTGCAGAAGAGCCTGAGCTTTTAGAGGAGCCCGAGCTTGAAGAAGAGCCAGAGCTTGAAGAAGAGCTAGAGCCTAATGAAGTGCTTGAAGACTTTGGGGCCGATGATTTTACAGACACATCAGACACGCTTTTAGATCCAGAAGATTTACTGGATGAATATAACGATGATGCGTTGCAAAGTGTAGACGAACTCTTAAATGAATTACAACAACCAGAAGACTCAGAATACGTAGAAAGCCCTGATTGGACACTTGATGATCTGGACGATGAAATTGAAGAGGTTGAAGTTGATTTAGGTGATGATCCCTTAGCAGAAGACACAGATTCTGATTTATCCCTTGAGGATGAATTACTAGAAACAGAATCAATAACGCCTAGTGAAGAGTTAGACGATTACCCTGAGTTAGAAATAGCTGAAGATCAAGGGGCTGAAACGCAAGAATCTACTAGCAATGAAGGTGAAAATGTTGTTAGTCAAACAGAAAAAGATTTAGCTGACTCTATTTCTAAGGGCGCAGACTTGAGTAACTTTGACGAGGAACTTGATGATGAGCCCCATGCCACTGCTGATTTTGATGAAGTCCCAATAATTGATGACAATGAGCTATTGGCGGTAGGCGATGCTGAAGAATTCGCGACAAAAGAAGGGCATAATGAATTAGATGATGACGAAGAGTTTGCAGAAGAGGTTTCAGATTTTTCGGATAATGATATCGAGGTGCTGGCTGATGAAGAACTTGATTCAGAACTATCACCAAGTCAAACAGAGCAAGAATTATCACAAGCGCTCTCATCAAGTATTGATTTAAATAGCCTAGAAGATGACTTTGACGATGAGCCGTTAATCGATAGTGAGTTTGAACAGTCAGATTCTGGACTTGATACTAATTCAGAAAGTGAAGAACCACTACCAGAAATTACAGATGAAGCATTGTTATCGCAAGAGGACTTTGATGATTCACAGGTTGATTTAGCAGGGTTAGACGCCGACTTAGAATTTGATTCTGTCAATGCAGAAGACTTTGAGGAGCTTGTTTCAGAGACGCCAGATGGTGATACTGATAACGACGAAGAGCTAGATGGATTAAATTTAGATGAAGTAGTTAGTGATACCACAATTGATGAAACTTTAGACGCAGGCCTAGAGCCAGAACTATCACCAAGTCAAACAGAGCAAGAACTATCGCAAGCGCTCTCATCAAATATTGATTTAGATAGCTTAGAAGATGATTTTGATGATGAGCCATTAATTGATAGCGATTTTGACGAGTCAAGTTTAGAGCCTGAAATTAATGAAGAAGCCAACGTTTTAGTCCCAGAGGATACGGACGAAGATTCATTACTAGGCGCTGATTTAGAGTTTGATTCAGTGGGTGTCGAAGGCGTTGAAGAGCAAGTTTTAGAAACGCCCCAAAACGACATTGAGAGAACGGATACTAAAGAATTTGAACAAGATTTAGATGATGGCGGCAGTGCGATTGCTCAGGAAGTCGACATTGAGCATGAACCAGAATTATCACCAAGCCAAACAGAGCAAGAACTATCGCAAGCACTTTCATCAAATTTTGATTTAGATAGCCTAGAGGATGACTTTGATAATGAACCATTAATTGATAATGAGTTTGATGAATCAGAGTTAGTGCTAGAAGCTAATGACGAGACTGAAGTATCAGCGCCTGAAGCTACTGATGAAAGCCAAATTTTAGACGAAAACCTTGAATATTCACAAAACGATTTAGCAGAAACAGGCACTGATTTACCTAATAGTGAAGAGCTTGAATCATCTGATTTAGGTATCGAGCAAACTGTTGATGATGAACTAGATGAACTAGATGAACTAGATGAACTAGATGAACTAGATGAACTAGATGCTGAGCTTGAAATCAATGACGAGGTTGAGGGATCAATTGCTCAAGTTAACGATGATGCGGTTTCAGCAGAAGAGCTACTTCCTAATAGACCGAGTAATGGTGCTGATTTCTCAGGTTCAGGTGAAGATAATAGTGAAATAACCAGTGACGATGCGTTCACTCCAGAGCTTAATGACAACGAAGCTGATAATCAAAATTCAGCTGAAGATGATATAGACAGCGCGGGAACTAACTTTAATGACGACCTGTTAATTGATGAATTTAATGAACTAGATGGTGAGCTCGACAATCTTAACGACTTAAACGATGACACACTTGATGATTTACTCTCAGAGTCGAATAACGCTGATGGGGACTATTTAGCGCCTGATAGCAGCGTTGGGCTAGACAATCCAGCATTTATAAGTGAATCGGACGATGAAATAAATGAACAAACTAATGTTGATCGTGAAGCTGAACTAACTCAAGTTGACTCTCAGGGTGATACTAACCTTGTATCAGATGAAGCACTTGATGATGAATTTATGGCTGATTTAAGTGAAACCGATTTCGATTCATTGCTCAATGAGTTAGCCGCTCCCGATGAACTTGCTATAGAAGATAGCAGCGAGTTTGATGTTGACTTTGATTCTTTATTGAAAGAAGACTTAGTTGATGAAGAAGTCTTCAATCATAAAGAGCCAGTCCCTGAAGACGCAAAACCTTTAGGTGAAGACGATTTTGTAGATATTGACTCATTACTTGAGCAAAGTGACGATGCTGAACTTGAGCATGAGCCTTACAATGACGTAAATATAGACTTAGGTTTAAGTGAGTTTGATGCATTACTTGCTGGTGATAATCCAACAGACGTTGATGCCGAGAGTGGAGGTTACTCCGCTAAGTTAGACTTAGCACGTGCCTATATTGAAATCGACGACTTTGATTCCGCGCTTAAGGTGATTGAAGACGTAATAGCAAAAGGGCCTGAAGAAGTTCAAGAAGAAGCGCTTAGTTTGCAAGCAAAATTACAACAATAGCATTTGTGTTAATTTCAATACGATAAACCCATAATTGGTGATGCTGATTATGGGTTTTTTATTGTTTTTATATGATTACATCACGGTCGCTTTTATTGCGCCGCGAGATAGCATAAAATGCGCCGTTAATTAGTACAGTAGGTAAAACGATAAATATGCGAGTAGCACTTGGGGTTGAATATAATGGCGCACGTTATAGTGGTTGGCAGCGTCAATCGCACGTAAATAGCGTACAACAAGAAGTAGAAAAGGCGCTGTCGAGTATCTGTAACCACCCAGTTGAAATTGTGTGTGCAGGGCGAACTGACGCAGGAGTGCATGGAACAGGCCAAGTTGTTCATTTTGAAACCAATGCATCTCGTGAAATGGTCGCGTTTACTATGGGTATGAACACTTTGCTACCTAAAGATATTGCTATTCGATTTGCTCAACCTGTTGCAGAAGACTTTCATGCACGTTTTAGTGCAACCGCAAGAAGGTATCGCTACGTTATTTATAACTATCCATACCGTGGAGCTGTTATGAACGAGGGTGTTACTCATTTCCATCACAAGCTAGATGAAAAGGTAATGCAAGAGGCGTGTCAGCATTTAATTGGTGAGCATGACTTTACATCATTCAGAGCATTACACTGCCAAGCTAATACCGCTAAACGTACAATTCATCACTTATCTGTTCAGCGCCAAGGTGATTACGTTGTAATTGATATTAAGGCGAATGCATTTTTGCATCATATGGTGCGCAATATAACCGGTTGCTTAATGGATATTGGCTTACACAAGCACCAACCTGTATGGCTAAAAGAGCTATTAGATTTAAAAGAGCGTGCAAAAGCGAGTGCAACAGCTAAAGCCGCTGGTTTGTATTTAGTCGATGTTGATTACCCAGAGCAGTTTAATATTCCTAAAACCCCACTAGGGCCATTATTTTTACCTGATGTTGATATTTAGTTAGAATTATTAATCGCTAAATTTAATTTCCTCTAACTACTAAGACCAGTTTTTTATACCGTGTTTGTGTAATTCATGTTTTAATTGAAAAAATCTGTCTGCTACTTATTAGCAGACTCGCGACACAGAACAGCATTAAGAGAGTTGCAAATGAGTTGGTTAGAAAAAATCTTACCTAAAACGACTAAGTCGTCAGGTCGTAAAGAAATTCCAGAAGGCGTTTGGGCTAAATGTACAGCTTGCGATTCAATTTTATATAAAGCTGAACTAGAAAAATCATTAAACGTATGTCCTAAATGCGACCATCACATGCGTGTGAGCGGCCGTAAACGTTTAGAGCACTTTTTAGATGAAGGTGACCGCACGGAGCTTGGTACTGAGCACGAGCCTAAAGATGTATTAAAGTTTAAAGACTCTAAAAAATACTCAGACCGTATTAGCGCAGCCCAAAAATCAAGTGGCGAAAAAGACGCGCTAGTTGCAATGAAGGGCCGCTTAAAAGGCATACCTGTTGCTGCGGTTGCTTTTGAATTCTCATTTATGGGTGGTTCAATGGCTTCGGTTGTTGGCGCACGGTTTGTTGATGCCGTAGACCAATGTTTAGAGCACAACATGCCATTAGTGTGCTTTTCTGCCTCAGGTGGTGCACGTATGCAAGAAGCACTTATGTCGCTTATGCAAATGGCCAAAACCAGTGCAGCACTTGCTAAAATGAGCGAAAAAGGATTGCCATTTATTTCGGTAATGACCGACCCAACAATGGGTGGTGTATCGGCTTCATTAGCAATGCTAGGTGATATTAACGTTGCTGAACCAAAAGCCTTAATTGGCTTTGCTGGCCCGCGAGTAATAGAACAAACAGTTCGCGAAACCTTACCAGAAGGTTTTCAGCGTAGTGAGTTTTTACTTGAGCACGGTGCAATAGACATGATTGTTGACCGCCGTGAAATGCGTGATACGTTAGCACGTGTGCTTGCTAAATTTATGAACTTGCCTTCTACTGAACAAGAGCATAGAGTAGCGTAAATTTAAGCTTTTCTGATTTATGCTATGACAAAAACAATCCCTAGCCAATCATCAAGCCTTGATGATTGGCTTTTTTATTTAGAAAGTGTTCACCCAGCCAACATTGCAATGGGCTTAGAGCGCGTTGCAGATGTTGCCAATAATATTGGTTTACTAAATACCCCCAGTAAAATAATTCTAATTGGTGGCACAAATGGCAAAGGGACTACCGCTCGCTGCTTAGAATCGCTACTACTTGCGCAAGGTTACAGCGTAGGTACTTACGCCTCTCCTCATTTAATTCGATATAACGAACGTGTTCGCATAAATGGTCAAGAGCTTGATGATCAATACCATGTTGATGCCTTCAACACGCTAGAGCAAGGCCGGGGGAGCACACCGCTTACGTATTTTGAGTACGGTACGTTGGGAGCACTGGCTATTTTTAAGCGCTTTGAAGTAGATTATGTATTATTAGAAGTAGGTTTAGGCGGGCGTTTTGATGCAACAAATATAGTAACGCCATACGCAAGTGTTATTACAACCATCGATTTAGACCATAAAGAATACCTTGGCGATACCCGAGAGCTGGTGGCGTACGATAAAGCGGGTATATTCCGTAAAGATACCCCCGCTATCATTGGGGACTTAAGTATCCCGCATACAATGATTGATTACGGTAACGAGATTAGTGCCAATATGACATTATCAGGCACTGACTTTATTTTTAAAGAGCATGACAAAACGTTTAATTGGCAGTTTGAAAAACATAACCTTACACTCAATAAACCTGCAATACCCGCGCAAAATGCAGCGACTGCTCTAACAGTGTTGAGCGTTTTAAATTTATTACCCAATGTTGATGTAATAAAGAATTGCTTAGCTAACTTGGTGGTGGAAGGGCGCTTCGAACAGTTAAGCACAGAGCCATTGGTATTTACAGACGTCGCTCACAATCCAGAGTCAGCTCGCTATTTAGCCAATAAGTTATTAAGTTACAAAGATAAAGGCTTTAAAGTTCATGCATTAGCCGCTATGCTTGCTGATAAAGATAAAGCAGCGGTGCTCAAAGAGCTAGCCCATCTTGTTGATGATTGGTTTCTTGCTAGCTTAGGCGGCCCTCGTGGTGATAGTGCTAATAACTTAAAAGAAGCCCTACAAAGCGTATCTACTCACGACAAGGTACAAAGCTTTGAAAGCGTTGAACGAGCACTGAGTGTTATTTTACCTAAGCAACAAGACAATGTTATTTTAATTGTATTTGGTTCATTTTTTACAGTAGCAGATGCTATTAATTATTTTAAAAAATAGAGAGGATATCGGTGAACTCAAGTTTTATAAATCGCTTAGTTGGAACAAGTATTGTGGTGATCGCAGCGATTGTGTTTATCCCAAACATACTTGATGGCGAAAAAGTGCACTACAAGGAAGGCTTTAAAGCGATCCCAGAGCGACCTGAGTTCAAAACGATTGACTTGCAAGACTCAATTAATGATCAAGTAGCTATAGCTGAGCCGTTAAAACAAGATAACATTGAAGATATTTCTCCTGATGATGACGTTTTAGAGCAAGACGATACTATTTCACAAAGCAACTTTGCCAGTGAAGAGAAAATAGTTGAAGCGTCAGTCATACCTAAAGCTACAAAAACTGACATTGCTGAACCGCAAGTTGCTAAAGCGAAAGAAGAGACTAAGGTTCCTGAAAAAGTCGTCAAAGAGGCAGCTAAGCCTATTACACCGCGTAAAAGTGATGAAAATCTAACTGATATGGCCTATGTGGTGCAGTTAGGTAGTTTTTCTCATGCTGCAAATGTTAAAGCATTACAGGCTAAATTAACTTCAAAAGGGTTTAATACGTTTACTAAACCTATAAAAACACCTAACGGAACGCTAACAAAAGTATTTGTTGGTCCGTCACTTGATAAAACTGAGTTGGAAAAGCAATTACCAGAACTTAAAAAGCTTACTAAGCTTAACGGTAAAATAACCCAATACGAAGTAACTAACTAATTAAAAAGGCCTTAAACAATAAGGCCTTTTTCTTTGATGTTACACAATTACTTAGGCCAATTTATTAACTGTCAAAATGTTAATTAAATGTTTCAGGTTGGCTGCGGTTATCTCCCGTTTAAACTTGCATACTGAGGATGTTTGGGTATAGAATGCGCCCCAAAATAGCGACTAATTGGTTATTATGATCTGGGTTGATTACGCCATTCTTGGCATCATTGCACTGTCTACCATCATCGGTTTAATACGCGGCTTTGTAAAAGAAGCTATGTCATTAGCGGTATGGGCAGGCGCGTTTATCATCTCAAGTTTATTTTACCAATATTTAGCTTCCTTCCTAACAAGCATTTCTGAACCCCTTTTAAGAAATGCGGCGGCCATTGCCATACTCTTCTTTGCGACGCTCCTGTTAGGCGGTTTACTAAACTATATTTTAGGTCAGCTTGTACTTCGTACTGGCTTATCGGGTACTGACCGTGTCTTTGGCATAGTGTTTGGTGCTCTACGAGGCGTGTTGGTCGTGAGCGCGTTACTCTTCTTTCTTGATGCTTTTACTGGTGCACCTAATACGCACTGGTGGGGTAATTCTATTTTGATTCCAGAATTTGGCTTTGTTGTTGAATGGTTTTTTTCGTACCTCGAAAACAACTCCAGCTTTTTAAATTCAGTAAACCGTTAATCGGCGAGGATAAATTACATGTGTGGTATCGTTGGAATAGTCGGAACGTCTCCTGTGAATCAGGCGATATATGATGGCTTAACTGTTTTGCAGCATCGTGGGCAAGACGCCGCGGGAATAATTACCATTGAAAATAATACGTTTAGCTTACGTAAAGCAAACGGCCTAGTGAAAGATGTATTTCACACACGTCACATGAAGCGACTACAAGGTACCATTGGTATTGGCCATGTACGTTATCCAACAGCAGGCTCTTCTAGTTCATCTGAGGCACAGCCTTTTTATGTAAACTCACCATTTGGTATCGCCCTTGCGCATAATGGAAACCTTACAAATGCTGAAGAACTAAAAGAACAGTTATTTTCAGAAGCACGTCGACATGTTAATACAACGTCTGACTCTGAGATATTGCTTAATATTATGGCGCATGAGCTTAGTCGCTCAGACAAGTTACACCTAGACCCTGAAGATGTGTTTACAGCCGTTGCTGAGGTAAACAAAAAAGTAACGGGTGGCTATGCAGCCATTGCTATGATTATCGGTCACGGCGTTGTAGCGTTTCGTGATCCTAACGGTATTCGCCCTCTTGTTTTTGGTAAACGCGAGACTGAAAAAGGCACAGAGTACATGTTTGCCTCAGAGAGTGTGGCACTAAAACCTGATGGCTTTGAGTTTATTCGCGATGTAGCCCCAGGTGAAGCTATTTTTGTGACTGAAGATGGACAGTTTCACTCATTAAATTGTGCAGATAAAGTGTCTTACTCGCCTTGTATTTTTGAATTTGTTTATTTTGCTCGTCCAGACTCAACAATAGACAGAATGTCGGTTTATGCAACACGCGTAAACATGGGTACCAAACTGGGTGAGAAAATAGCACGTGAGTGGGCAGATAAAGACATTGATGTTGTCATTCCTATTCCAGAAACTTCGTGCGATGTCGCGCTTGAAATTGCTCGCGTACTTGATTTACCGTACCGCCAAGGCTTTGTTAAAAACCGTTACATTGGCCGTACGTTCATTATGCCTGGTCAAGAAATGCGTAAAAAGTCAGTGCGTCAAAAGCTAAACGCAATTGATCGTGAATTTAAAGGTAAAAATGTATTACTTGTTGACGATTCAATAGTGCGCGGTACTACATCTGCGCAAATTGTGGAAATGGCGCGAGAGTCTGGTGCTAAAAACGTATACTTTGCCTCAGCAGCTCCTGAAATACGCTTTCCAAATGTTTATGGTATTGATATGCCATCGGCAGCTGAACTTATTGCTCATGGCCGTGAGGTTGAAGATATAAACGCAAGTATTGGTTCTGACGGATTGATTTTTCAGTCATTAACAGATTTAATGGCCGCTGTAAGCCAAGAAAATCCAGAAATAACTCAATTTGAAACTTCTGTGTTTGACGGGCAATATATAACAGGCGACATAGATCAAAACTATTTAAACCGAATAGATAAACTGAGAAACGATACAGCTAAAAGCACACGCGAAACCGCGATGTCATCAGGGTTAGAGATACATAACCAAGAAGAAAACGAGACAGATTAATTCTTTCGAGTATTTTAATTTTAGAAAAGGAGCTAATTAGCTCCTTTTTTGTTGGTTGAACATTACTTAATCGAGTTACTAAAAATTTATTATGTGAACATGGGGCTTACAATGCCATTTGTCCAAAGAATCGCAGTGGCAGCTAATATGATGACTAATAATATTAGCCCACAGGTAACGACCGAGCTTGCATAAATAAAACCACGTTCTTCAGGTATGTGCATGAGTATAGGTACTCCGGTATAAAGTAAATAAACCGAGTAAGCTAATGCAACAATTCCAGCACATACAACAAACCAAAGCACAGGCCAAAAAGCGGCAAGCGCAGACATAAATACCGGTGTTGCTGTGTAAGCCGCTAGTTCAAGCGTTTGAGTAAAGGTGGGTTTAGAGCCAAAAGTAACGGCCATCCAATGGGCTAAATAGGCAAGTGCAAATACACCTATAATTAAAGCTACATACATGGCTATAGCTATTAATAGCGCGCTCTCATGTGTTAAAAATACTAGACCACCAGTGCCAATGCTCCAGCCCAAGTATACAGACGAATAATACCCCATTGTTGATGGAAACAAAGCAATAAGTAAAATGTGTGACAAGCTATAGGTCAAGCTTTCGTGTCGGTTATCAATTGTTTGCCACTCTTCAAGTGGGTGAGCGTATAAGCCCCATAGGTGGTTTAATATCATAGTGTGTACTCCGTTTAGGAAGGTATTATTGTTTTTGTTGTAGTGTATTATTTATACAGTTCATTTACAGTTATGGGCCACATAGTGTACAAAGTCAAGTTAACTAATTTTTAACAAATAAATGAAGTTGGCTTTGATTTAATCAAACCGTGAATTCGTGTTAAAATACAGGTTCTTTAATTTTAATTAGCAACGAGTATCAAACGTGTCACATAGCCAGCTGTTAGAGCCTATTCATGATTTTTTATTGTGCAAAACACCGACTCAGTGGGTAGATAAAGCAATCAAAAAAGAAAATCTGTCAGTTATTTTAATAGATCACTTAATTTGTGAGCTTAATGATAATATGTGCATATTTAAATTCAGTGAGTAATTGCTATGTCAGACGATAAATTATCTGGTAACGTATATTTATACCAGCGCTTTAGTTCTCAAGCGCAAGAAGGGAACAGCTCTTTGTATAGGCAAGGGGAGGCACAAAGAGAGTGGTTACGTAGTCACCCGAACTGCGCGGTGGTTGAGCTTGAAGGTAAGCCTCTCATTGATGCAGGTGTATCTGCATTTTCGGGCAAGCATTTAAGTTCGGGGTCTTTGGGGAGGCTTGTTGCTGCGATAGAGTCAAAGGTAGTTCCTAAAGGCTCGATTATTCTTGTTGAGCATTTTTCTAGATTGTCTCGAATGACAATTACTGAAACGGAAAAGTTACTTGATAAAATTTGGGATCATGATGTTTCTATTGTTACAGCAAGAGATCAAAGTGTTTACTCCCCAAGTAAACGTAATGACTTAGCAACACGTATGCGTTTAATTGTTGAGATTGATAAAGCTCATTCAGATTCTAAATGGCGTTCAGAAAAAGTAAAAAGTTCTTGGAGTCGACGAGAATATAACGCCAAAGAAAATAAAATACCCCCAAAGATGCGGATGCCTTTTTGGCTAGACCAAAAAGGCAAGTTAAATGAATACGCGGACGTGGTGCGAGATATTTTTAAATTGCATGCTGAAGGACTTGGTCAAGTTTTGATTGAAAGAGCACTGAGAAAAAAATACGGTAAAATAAAGCCTCTGAAAAATATTAATCCGACAAAAATTATCAGAATAATCCAAAATCCTAAGTGCATAGGTCTGGTTTACAATGAGAAGCTTTACGAATCGGTTGTAAGTGATAAAGAATTTTATATTGCTCAGCAAATATGTAAAGAACGACTGTTTACGAGCGTTAGACCTGACAGGAAGTGGCCCTTACATGGCTTGGTTAAGTGCGGGCATTGTGGTTCAGGTATGAGTATCCAACAATCAGCAGAGTCATTACCGTTGCTTCGATGTAGTAGAAAACAGAGATCGGGGGGAGAAAGTTGTGATGCACCGACAACATTTCCTTATGTTGTAGCTTATCATTTCTTTTTTGCTTATGTTGAGCCCCTGATACTTGCTAAAATTAGTAGGGCAAAACAAAGCTCTACCAGCCATGAGAAAAAAACGAAACTAACCTATGAATTAAAAGGGCTTCAAACAAAATTGGCTGACCTGAAAGATCATTATAAAAATAGTGAAAAAAAATCAGGAACAATATTTGGTTTGATGGAAGAGTTAGATGATGAAATAAATGATATTGTTAGCCAGCTAGCTGAAATACAAGCCGAAATTGAAAAAAAACTTAATGTAGCTTCAATATCTAAAAAAATAGTTGATTTATCACATACCGACCCTTTAAATTATAATCTCGAATTAAATCGGATAGGCAATAAGATAATTTTAAAAAACAAGGAATTATCTTTTAGCTTAGAAGAGGATAACGTTGTAGCTAGGTTTAAATTTAGCCAATATGATCGAAAACGCAAAGCCTACCAATGTGTTTTTTATGGTTCAAAAGAGTATTATATAAAAAGTGAATATGTCACTGAGGTGCGCACATCCGATTGGGATATCGATAGGTTAATGAACCCTCACAAAATCAGGGGATCTTCTGTTGAAAATGCAGCTCGAGTCATGTATTACCATAAGATACATTCAGAAAGTGGCTATTTAGATATATTATTAAAAGATGATTAGTAATGAACTCAAATGAAATTAATAAACTCTTAGAACCAATAAATAGCTTCTTGCAGTGTAATACACCTAAGCAATGGGTTGAAAAAGCAAAAAAACATGAGAATCTCGACATAGTACTTTTAGACCACCTCGTGTGTGAATTAAAAGCAGCTCAATCAGCAATGTTTCTAATTCGTAAGTATGCCGTTGATAAAGATAGTGGTGATGCTTTACTCGAGTGGTTAAAACCTTTTGAAGCTCTGATATACAAAAGAGAAGGGGACTGGCGCAACCTTAGCGATAAGAATAAATTGTCTAAGTCTATGATCCCAAAATCAGATACTCTCTACGGCCAAGATTTAATTAATAAAATGGTGATGCTCATAAAAGAAGAGCTACATCACTTTTATCAAGTACTCGAAATTATGGATGAGTATGGAATTGAATATAGGAGCATCACTCCATGTCGTTATGCTAAAGGCATGTTACGCCATGTCAAATCGTATGAGCCAGATGCTTTAGTCGATAAACTCATTATTGGTGCTTATATTGAGGCGCGCTCATGTGAGCGCTTTGCAAAACTGGCACCGCATGTAGATAAACGCTTAGGTGACTTTTACATATCGTTATTGCGTTCTGAAGCGCGTCATTATCAAGATTACTTGCTCCTTGCTCAAGAAATCAGTGAGTTTGATATTACAGAGCGAATCAATTTTTTTGGTGGCATTGAGGCTGACTTAATTACCTCAGCAGATGAAGACTTTAAATTTCATAGTGGTGTGCCTACACTTTCATAATGGTTTAACTTGCGAAGTTAGCGTTTCTCACCTGATTTTAAGAAAGTTGTATTTTATTAATGAAAACATGGGTTTTAAGCCCATGTTTAATATAATAATTGATCTATAGTAATAACCCTATTGCGTGAAATTTTGATAACAACAGATTTTTAAGTCGGAACCTGAGAGGTTAAATAATTTTTAATTTTATTTGTTATGTTACTTCATGAAATTTAATTTAATAGCTAAGGCAATAACTCTAAATGCGTGGGGTTACCTTAAACATAGTATTCTTTTCCAGAAGAGCGATTTTTCTTCTTAAGTCAGATACCCCCAGAGTTTTAGCTAGTTTCAGTTCCTTTTTTATAAATAACAGGCTTTGCTGAGCAGAGCTGAGTCTATTAAGGGCTGTCTTGTACTCAATTTGGGTTTGTTCCAATTTATTCTTTACCTCACTTAAGTCGTTTTTAAGGTTTTTAAATTCACTATAATGCTGGTGTGTAGCTTTACTATTTTTTATACCTCGTGTAAATCCGTATTTTTTTGCCACTTTTTCGTAAAACTCCGTTTGTAATTCGCTAAGTCTGCCTCGAGCTCCACCAATAATAGCTCGGCTATTTAACTTTGATTCTATTTTGGGTACAATTAAATAGTGACCGTGTGCGCCTAATTCATCATAGTGTATTGAAAAACAAAGGATATTTTTGTAATCTCCTCCATGTAATTTAACTAGCCAGTGTGCAGCATCAGTGAAATATGCTATTTGCTGTTTTTTTGTCAATTTATTCATATGATCTGGGGAGCCTGTGATAATAGCTTCATGAGCTAGTACAGCATTCTTACGCACTTTTATACCCTCTAAAGCGCTCTCAAACCGGCTCATACAGGCTTCAATAGTGTTTAACCCTTTTGCTTGGATATTATAATGAGATAGCTCAGTGTTTACGTTTGGAGGGTTTACCAGTCGCAAATTATGAGCAAGGGCAGCACGTAACTGCCTTTGCAAATTAATTTTTTTTATCCTGAAGATAGCTTTATTGTTGCTTGTATCAATCATTGCCTAATCCTTAGCCAATTTTTTAAATGTGGATGCATTTTCAAAATTGTCATAGACAATTTTGAACACAATTGTAAATTGTGCACCCACTCCACATTTTGGCAAGAGTAACGCTACGCAACTCAGCCAAAATGTCGCTCCGCGGTGGGTTAACACTTTTCTGGGCAAACACCCATTGAACCTAATGGTCGCCCATGCTCATCTTTTACAGAAGTTGTGCTCTCATTTGTTAGTGTGTTTTCTTTAGCCGATGGGCAGGCTCTTTGAGAAAATTTAATTTTCTTTTTATGAGCATTTGCCTTGAAAGCTATTATATCTTTCGAAGATCGGGGGCTAATAGAACCCCATACGGACTCTTCTTCCCAGAAGATAGCTTTTGCCTTATCTAAGAAAACAGGCCAGACTTTCAGACTTGCATCTCCTGTTATAGCCCCTGTATTTTCGTCGAAGATAAATTCTTTCGATTCCATAACTGTTAAGTCTAGGCTTTCCATGCGGCTCTCCTTTTCTAGGGTTACAGTAAGACTAATGGTGTCATCAATTTTAACCGAAAATGCATTATCTAGGTTTGCAACAATTGAGATGAATTCAATTTCAATATAAACGTTACTCATAAACTCTATTCCTTGTTTTGATTACTAATATAGTAACCGTCGGCTAAACCACACCTAAACATTTATTTTATATTCGCTAAGCTCATTTCTTTTTAATAACAGGAGTGAGTTATGCAAACCAATCGAACACAACAATGGCTAGATTTAATTCACCGACAACCAGGCTCTGGTTTAAACATACAAGATTTTTGCCAGCAAAATAACTTAGCAACGTCCACTTTTTATAAGTACCGCAAACAATTAACCGCCCAATCTAGTTTCAGCAAAGTGACCATTCAAACTGAACAAACCCGTTTGCAAGAAATCGTTGAGCCTGCCCATATCACACTGACTTTGCAGGTTGGAGAATTAAAATTGCCAGGTTCAACCTCTGCACAGTATTTGTCTGATTTGATTAGAGGTTTAGTTAAATGAAAATGTTTGTTGAGCCAAGTGACATTTACCTGCACCGCCCAGTGGTGGACTTTCGAAAATCGATTAATGGTTTAGCTAATATTGTTGTCGCTGAAATGAATTTAAATGTGATGTCCGGTGCTTTATTTATCTTCTGCAACAAAAGCAAAGATAAACTCAAAATCCTTTACTGGGATAAAACGGGGTTTGCTTTGTGGCATAAGCGATTAGAAAACAATAAGTTTAAATGGCCGAATGCCGAGCATGAAAACCAGCTTGTTTTATCTGAGCAACAACTGCACTGGCTGCTCGATGGCTTTGATATTGTTGGTCATAAACCGCTGATTTTATCAAACTTGAGCTTATAACTTTAGCTCATACCTGATCAGCTTTTAATCTGAATAACATGCAGATAATCAGCGAGTTACAGGGTAAAATACCCCCTATGACTGAACTAGAGCAGCAACTTCTCAAACGCATTGCCGAACTTGAAAAACAAGTAACGGATAAAGATTCCAGAATCGCGTATTTAGAAGAACAATTCAAATTAGCCCAACAAAAACAATTCGGTAAATCAACCGAAGGCCACCCTGCACAAGGTGATTTATTTAACGAAGCGGAAGACATCGCTGAGTTAGAACGTGAAGTTGAAGCTGAAAACGAAACCGTTACTTACACCCGTAAAAAAGCTAAACGCACTGCGTTACCGGCTGATTTACCACGCGAAGTGATTGTGCACGACATCGAAAATAAAAGCTGTGACTGCTGCGGTGGTGAAATGCATAAAATGGGTGAAGATAAATCTGAAAAACTTGAATTTATTCCAGCTCAAATCAAAGTGATTGAACATGTTAGACCTAAATACAGCTGCCGAGCCTGTGAGCAAAACGAAACACAAGTTCAAATCAAACAAGCCCCGATGCCAGCGAGTCCAATTCCTAAAGGCATTGCAACACCAAGCTTACTCAGCCAAATCATCACCAGTAAATATCAATACGCTCTGCCGCTTTATCGGCAAGAAACCATGTTTAAACAACACGGCATTGAAATCAGTCGACAAACCATGAGTGACTGGATAATCAAATGTGCCAGTTTATTTAAACCACTGTATGACAAATTGCATCAAATCTTATTAGAGCAACATGTCATTCAAGCGGACGAGACCACAGTCAATGTGGTGAGTGATGACAAAACAAAATCCTATATGTGGTTATATTGCACAGGTACTGACACGCCTGTAGCAAATAACCCATTTAAAAATATCGTACTGTATGAATATCAGCCGGGTCGTTCAGGTTGTTATCCTGCGAATTTTTTACTTAATTATACAGGTTACCTTCAAGTGGATGGTTACCAAGGGTATGACCAAACTAAAGCTAAGCTTGCTGGCTGCTGGGCACATGCACGGCGTAAGTTTGATGAAGCTGAAAAAGCGCAACCCAAAGGAAAAACGGGCAAAGCAAATTGGGCGTTGAATCATATTCAAAAACTGTATCGAATTGAAACCAGAATCAAAGATAAAACAGCGCCTGAAAAACAAGCCATCCGGAAAAAAGAGTCGGAGCCATTACTTAACCAATATAAAGCTTGGTTGGAAAAATCTTTGCTCAATACCTTACCTAAATCCAAATTAGGGGAAGCGCTCAACTACAGCCTGAATCAATGGGATAAGTTGGTTCAATATGTTGAAGATGGTCATTTGTCTATCGACAATAATCGCGCTGAGCGGGCGATTAAACCCTTTGTCATTGGCCGCAAAAATTGGCTGTTTAGCCAAACAGCTAATGGGGCCAACGCCAGTGCAATGCTCTACAGCATAGTGGAAACGGCAAAGGCCAACGGACTAATACCTTACGATTATATTAGCTATTATTTAACCCAAATCTGCAAACCGGGTTGCCAAATCGATGATTTACTGCCTTGGAATATCAAAAGCTAGGTGTAGATTGCCGGACGCTTACCTAATATAGTAACGTATTTGAAGTAACTCGACGCCAATCGGTAAAAATAAATATTGCTAATTTTCTATCTATTTTTTTTATTATTGATTTTAGGCGTTTATAAATAATTTCCTTAATAAATAATAATAAATATAAGGGTAAAAATAACGAGTCGTGCCATTTATGTTAATATATTAACTTGTCATAACGGAATATGAGAAAATAATATGGATATGGATATGGATATGGATATGGATATGGATATGGATATGGATATGGATATGGATATGGATATGGATATGGATATGGATATGGATATGGATATGGATATGGATATGGATATGGATATGGATATGGATATGGATATGGATATGGATATGGATATGGAAGAATCCATAACAAGCAATAATATACAGATAAAAAAACAATTTATTGTGCTGAAAAACCTTCGCAAACAAAGTTTAGCTGTTCTAGCTGATATTCGAAAAAGGAAAAAAGAAAATGCAGATAAAGAAGGCCTAACTCGTCAGAAGCTAAGTGATGAGCAGCTTTATTTCCTTATCAGCTTAGCCCTTAGTGAACCCGCGCCAGCAACTAAGATTTTACGGGCTTGTGCAAATGAATTTCAACAGGATGAGCGCTGGCGTCAAAAAGTTATCCGCTTTAGTCCCTTAAATGAGCAGGTTACAAGGGTTTTTCATAAGCTTGAGGCAGACTCAAACCCGCATCTAATCGGTTTGTTAAAAAACCGCTTGTTCAGTAAAAAAAGATTACTAGCATGTTCTGATTATCGTTCATTTTTTAATGTATTGAAACAGTGGTCACGATTATTGGCTATAGTTACGCAAAAAGATGCAGATCTTGAAAGTCTTCATTTGTTAAATGTAGAGCTCAAAGAGGAATTAAACCGTAAAAGCTCATGTCTTCTAATGATAAAACAGGGTGAGCCTAAGACGCATGCAGCCCTGTTAAAAAAGGAGATTCCTAGCATGACCTATAAGGCAATTTCTAAAGCTGTAGGTCTCAGTAGACAAACTGTTGCAAAGCACATAGACAAGGCGTAATAAGGTTGTTAATAACTGTAACTCTTTTTGAATTACAGTTATTAATACACTCAAATTACTTCGCTTTGAATGCGGGCTGTATAAAACCAACTTTAGCGAACATATTAAAAAATAAAGTTCGCTAAAGCAATTAAGCAAGTTTATGAGGTGCTTCGCGTTAAGAATTAAGAAGTGCAAGTTATTGGTTAGATTGGATATTAAAGTATTTCAATTCAAACCCAGCACTTCTTTGTTAATGTTTTTCCCTTTATAATTCCAATGTAATCCATACAACAATAAAAGCTTCGCTTATTGACGTAATACAACAAACGTATTTAGTGCTTTAATAGCAATTTTCTTTTTGGCTTAACTGCTTGAAATACAGCCCTGTACTGGGTAATGTTGATTGTGCAAAACAAAAACATTATGTTGCTCAAGCATGGATTAAAATACTCAATATCACTTAAAGCCTTTAACGCATCAAATAGTAAGTGGCTAAAATAATTATATAAACATTTAATTAGGCTCTACAGCCTATGCAGGGATAAAACAATAATGTTTGAACAAACCTTTAAAAACATCGACGATATTTTTCACAAAGACGCAGGCTGCTCTAGCGAATTAGACTACACCGAGCAATCATCGTGGATGTTATTTTTAAAATACCTTGATGACTTAGAGTTTACTAAGTCTCAAGAAGCCGAATTAATGGCAGAAGAATACCAGTACATTATTGAAGAAAAGTACCGCTGGAGTTCGTGGGCTGCGCCTAAAACTGCTAATGGTGAGTTTGATCACAATAACGCCTTAACCGGCAGCGACTTAATGGATTTTGTTGATGGCGATCTTTTCCCCTATCTTAAAGGCTTTAAGCTTCGTGCAGAGCGCCCTGACACCATTGAATATAAGATCGGTGAGATTTTTAGCGAGATCAAAAATAAAATTCAAAGTGGCTATTCACTACGTGACGCGCTCGAAAAAGTAGATGAACTTCGCTTTCGCTCACAAGAAGAAAAGCATGAGCTTTCACACCTGTACGAAGTAAAAATTAAAAACATGGGCAACGCTGGCCGTAACGGGGGCGAATACTACACACCACGCCCATTAATTCGCGCCATGATAGACGTATTACAGCCACAAATTGGCGAAACCATATACGATGGTGCAGCAGGTTCCGCAGGCTTCTTATGTGAAGCCTACGACTACCTACGCCAAGGTGGTGCCAGCAACAAGCAGCTTTCAACCAGCGATTTAAAAACCCTGCAAGAAAACACCTTTTACGCCAAAGAGAAAAAGTCTTTAGCGTACGTTATCGCCATTATGAACATGATTTTGCATGGCATTGAAGCACCTAACGTTATTCACACCAATACCCTGGGCGAAAACCTACAAGACATTACCCCAAGCAACCAGCACGATATTGTATTAGCTAACCCGCCGTTTGGTGGTAAAGAGCGCAAAGAAGTTCAGCAAAACTTTCCAATCAAAACCGGTGAAACCGCCTTCTTGTTTTTGCAGCACTTTATCAAAATGCTCAAGCCTGGTGGCCGCGCTGCCATTGTGATTAAAAACACCTTTTTATCGAATACCGATAACGCCGCCATTGCCTTGCGTAAAGAGCTATTAGAAAACTGCAACTTACACACCGTACTCGATTGCCCAGCAAAAACCTTCTTAGGCGCTGGGGTTAAAACCGTCGTATTGTTTTTCACTAAAGGCCAGCCAACACAGAAAACTTGGTTCTATCAGCTAGACCCTGGTCGCAGCTTAGGTAAAACCAATCCCCTAAATGACAACGATTTAAAAGAATTTGTCGAATTGCAAAAAGGCTTTGAGGACAGTGTTAAGTCTTGGTCATTGGCAACGTCTGAACTAAATGATGCAACATGGGATTTATCGGTAAAAAACCCAAACCAAGCAGAAGATGCCCCACTGCGTGAACCGCAAGTCATTATTGAAGAAATCATTGCGCTGGATAAAGAGAGCGAAGCGATTCTTGGTAAGATTCAGGAGTTGTTGTAATGCTTTTTCCTACGCATTGGACGATTGACTCTCTGGGCAATTTATTTCAAACAGTTACAGGGTCAACACCTCCCAAAAGTCAAAAGGATAATTATGGCTGCGACGTTCCATTCGTTAAGCCGCCAGAGTTATTAAACTCTGTAATTTTCGAAACGGCTGACAACTTGAGTGATAAAGGGGCCTCCATAAGTCGAACCCTGCCATCTGGCTCAATACTGATTTCATGCATCGGAAATCTTGGGAAAGTTGGAATTAACTCTAAAGTTGTTGCTTTTAATCAGCAAATTAATGGAATTAAGGCTGATGATAGCTTCGTATCTAAATTTATGTTTTATCAGGCGCTGTCCCCTTGGTTTAATTCCCAGCTTGAGGAATTAGCATCTGGAACAACTGTTCCTATCGTAAATAAGAGTAAATTTAATTCTATCAGGGTGGTACTCCCTCCCATTCCCGAACAAAAATGCATCGTCGCTATTCTCGATCAAGCCTTCGCCGATATAGAGCAAGCCCGCGCCAAGACCGAGCAAAACCTCAAAAACGCCCGCGAACTTTTTGAAAGCTATTTGCAACAAGTGTTTAGCCAGCGTGGTGAGGGGTGGGAAAACAAACCTTTAGGTGAAGTTGCTGAATTAGTTGATTCACTGCATACGACACCTAGCTATATAGAGACAGGTGGTTTTCCAATGGTTAGGGTTACTGAAATAAAGAAGAGTGGGTTAAATTTAGAGAAAGCTCGACGAGTTGATCAAGAAACATATGAAAAATTTTCGAAAAGGCATAAATCTGCTGTTGGTGACATAATTCTATCCCGAGTTGGTGCATCCTATGGAGTGCCTGTTATTGTAGAAACGGATGAGCCATTTTGTCTTGGGCAAAATACTATTTTTATTCTTTCAAAGGTTAATCCTTATTGGTTGTATTACTTTCTATTAAGTCCTATAGCTAAACGTCAGATTGATAGTGTTGCCGCGGGTAGTGCGCAACCGACTGTTAGCATGAAGAGTATTAGGGCGCTTAATCTACCAATCCCTTCGAAGTCTAAGCAGGTTGAACTTGAGTTGAAAATAAAAAATGTCTCTGCGGAATCAAAAAAGTTAATCAAGATTTACACTGAGAAGTTGGCAACACTAGACGAACTAAAGAAATCCATCCTACAAAAAGCCTTTTCAGGCGAGTTGACCAAAGAAAAAGAAGGAGCGGTGGCCTAATGTCACAAGCAAGGACGCGTAACGAAGCCGACACCAGAGCGGATTTAATCGACCCTAAATTAGTCGCTGCCGGTTGGGGTGAAGTCGATAACAGCTTTATTCGTCGTGAACTGATTTGCCCAGGTCAAATCATGGCTGGCGGTAAACGTGCTAATAAAGTGCCGTGTGATTATGTGCTGGTATATAAAGGCCGCAAGCTTGCCGCAGTAGAAGCCAAAAAAGAAAGCCTAACTTATAGCGAAGGTGTGCGACAAGCGAAAGACTATGCACAACGCCTGCAATGCCGTATTGCGTATGCCACCAACGGCCATGAAATTTACCAGATTGATATGCTCACCGGCATTGAGACGCTGGTAGATGAATACTTATCACCCCAAGCGCTTTGGGACCTTACCTTTGAGCAAAAAGGCGATACCCCTGAAGCCGATTTTACCACGGCTTGGCGTGATGCGTTTTCTACTATTCCCTTTGAGGCCAAAGGTGATTGGGCGCCGCGTTATTATCAAGAAAATGCTATTCATAATGCTCTTGAAGCCATTGCCCAAGGCGAACCTCGAATTTTGCTAACGCTTGCTACCGGTACGGGTAAAACGTGTATTGGCTTTCAAACCGCGTGGAAGTTATTTCAAACCCGTTGGAGCTTAACCGCGCAAAAAGATATTAGCCTTGCTAAAAAGCGCCCGCGTATTTTGTTTTTGGCCGACCGTAATATTTTAGCTAATCAAGCGTTTAACGATTTTGGCTCATTTGGTGACGATGCCATTGTACGTATCACCCCTGACGATATTCGCAAACGAGGCGGCGTACCTAAAAATGCCAGTGTGTTCTTTACTATTTTCCATACGCTAATGTGTGGGCCTAAAACCGAATTAAAAGAAGCTACAACAGAAGAAGATGAAAATGCGCCACTCAAAAAGGCAGAAAATCCGTATTACGAGCAATACCCAGCTGATTTTTTTGATTTAATTATTATTGATGAGTGTCACCGTGGTGGCGCAAATGATGAAAGTGCTTGGCGCGATATTCTTAAACACTTTGAACCAGCAGTTCAGCTAGGTTTAACCGCAACACCTAAGCGCACCGATAACGCCGACACCTATGGTTACTTTGGCGAACCTGTTTACAGCTATACTTTAAAAGAAGGCATTAACGATGGCTTTTTAACGCCATTCAAAGTGTTACCGATTGTTGGCACTATGGATGAGTACAAGTACATAGAGGGGGATGGTGTTGTTGTAAAAGGCGATCCTGAGCCTGGTAAACTGTATAAAGAAGGTGACTTTAACCGCATTATTACCATACCTCAGCGCGAAGAGCGCCGTGTACACTATTGGATGGATCGCTTTAATCCTAAAGAAAAAACTATCGTGTTTTGTGCAACACAGGTTCATGCCGGTATGGTGCGCGATTTTATTAATCAGTACGCAGTGAAAAAAGGCTGGACCACCAACACTAACTATTGTGTTCGTGTTACCGCTAACGACGGTGTAGCGGGTGAAAACGACTTAAAAACCTTCTGCGATAACGAAAAAACTATTCCAACAATTTTAACCACATCACGCAAACTCTCTACCGGCGTTGACGCGCGTAATGTACGTAATATTGTATTGATGCGGCCTTGTAACAATATGATTGAGTTTAAGCAGATCATAGGGCGAGGGACTCGCACATATGATGGAAAAGACTATTTTACCATTTACGACTTTGTAAAAGCGCACCATAACTTTGCTGACCCAGCTTGGGATGGTGAACCAATACCCAGCGAAGTATGCCCAGAGTGCGGTACAACCCCGTGCCAATGTGAAGACACTAGCGGCGATGGTGCCGGTGAAAAGAAACCGTGCAAGGTGTGTGAACAAAAACCATGTGTTTGTGAAAAGCCAGAGCCTGAAGGCTGTGAAAAATGTGGCGAAAGGCCATGTGTATGTGAAAAGCTCGAAATAAAGCTCTCAGACGGCCGTACACGGCTAATTAAGCATATTTCTTCAGCAATGTACTGGAGCGCTGAAGGGAAGCCCATTACAGCTAAAGAGTTTGTTGAACGTATGTTTGACGACTTACCACGCTTTTTTGAAAACGAAGACCAACTACGCGAAATCTGGAGCGACCCAACCACTCGCGAAAAGCTATTAGAAGACTTAACCGAAGCGGGTTACGATAGCGAAAAACTCGACAGCATGAAGGCCGTAATTGATGCACAAGATAGCGATGTATACGATGTTTTGTCGTACATAGCCTATGCCGCAGAAGCGCAAACACGCACAGAACGAGCTCAACAAGCTAAGCCTAAAATAAACTCTGCATTTACTGACTATAAACAACAAGAGTTTATCAACTTTATATTAAGTAAATACATTGAAGACGGCGTGCAAGAACTGGCACCTAAAAAAATGCGCAGCTTAGTAGAGCTTAAATACAACACCATTAACGACGCCGCTATTGAGTTTGGATCACCAGCCGCGATACGCGATACGTTTATTGGTTTTCAGAAGTATTTGTATGCAAGGTAGTTACTAGAACTAGCATATTAGACTATGGATATTTATTAACTAAGGGAATATATGAAGTACGAATTTACTGAAAAAGAAACTGAGATTGATGTTTTAGGGTGGACGACACTATTTGTGTATGACTTTTGGGTTAAAGGTAAAAATTTAGCGGAAATAAAAGCAATAATATTAGAACAGACGGCGAGAAAACATAACAAAGATAGCGATTTTTATGCTCATATTGAAAAATACACCGAAAATACATACAACTTATTAGTCGAAGGTAATGAAAAGTGCCTGCATGCAGCTAAAACAATGTGTTGTTATTTAGCTGTTTTCACTGCGAAAAAAGTTGTTAATACTAGAGATTTTAAGCAAACCCAAAAATTGAAACATACCCTATCTGAACTACAAAGAATTGGTACTAAATTAGAGGTTTTTAGCGAGGATGCCTTAAGCTCATATACTAAAGATGATGTTCAAGCTAATGATCAACTTTTAATTGATGAGATAAAGCGTCATGAAGATAAAATTTCTGATGAACAAGAGCTTTCAGCAGACAGCAGTTCAAAGCTTATGAGAGTAACTGAAAGAGTGATCTTACATAGGCAGAAAGCAGGTAAACAAGGAGCTAAAAATACTCTAATTTTTTGGGTTATAATAATAGGGATTATTATTGCTGTTAGTAGCTCATAACAGGCTGCAATAGAATTTGTGGCTTGTTCATGTGGTCAGCTTAGGTTGACCACATAGCTCATGAAACCTAGAGGTAGTCTTTTCGTAGGCCTGATGTGAGATATAAGTTTATTTCATACTTTAAGTGTTCGATGAAAAAATCTGGACCGGCTAAGTCATATACTTTTATAAATTTAATACCTATATTCATCATGGTAGTGCCAGATAAACGCTCCTGTTTGCTTTCAGAAGCTTGTTGAAATGCTCTCATAACGGTTTGTACAATTTCGAGTATTTTTTCATCTGGAAGGTTTTTATTATTGACCAAATAAGGTCTGTAAATATCTACAATACTAGAATTTACTCCATCTAACAGAGTTTTAGGCTTTTTTCTTTTAAATAGTCCAAACATAAGTTTACTCCTTGTGATTATATTTTTTTTCTTCGATTAGTGCTGAGATTTGGCTTAAATTTTCACTTGATTTATCCCATACAGCATCTGAATCTATTGTTTGATTTTGAACATTCCTAATATTTTGCCAACCTAAAAATAAAAAACCATTTGCTGGGGTTGCAATAAAGGCAAAGGGCAAAAGCAGAAGGTGAGGTGCGAAAATAAGAACTAAAATACCAATCAGTATCGAGCCAAAACAAAACGCTATCCACGCAGTACCCAAGCTAAAAGCCAAACACCATAGGGCTATACCTATTATTATTTGTAAAATACCAATCAACATAAAATTTATATCCTTATTAACTGTATTGAATACAGTGAAGTTAACAGAGAAATTGAGATGAGAAGGTTTGTAACTTTCATTAATTAATCCTTTAATTTTGTTGCTATGATTGTAACTTAACATAGTTTCAGTCTAAGTTAGCTTTAAACTTACATGTGTTTTGTATCAAATTGAATTATCTAGCGTCAATTAACTTGGCCGGTTCCGCGTCAATTATCTTGGCCGGTTGATACCGAATTTTATTTACTCTTATTGAGCGCTGTTTTGCGTCGGTAGCTGTCACCTTCACAATGAATAATCGTGGCATGATGAACCAAACGATCGATTGCCGCGACTGTCATCGTTGAATCTTCAAATAGTTCATCCCATTGCTCAAATGATTTGTTTGATGTGATGATCATGCTGTGTCGCTCATAGCGATGGGCTATCAATTCAAACAGCACGCTCGTTTCCTGTTCAGTTTTTCGAACGTAACCAACGTCATCAACGATTAATAAGCTGTATTTATCGAGCTTTACAAGTTCGTCTTGCAAGCGTAAATGTCGCTTTGCTTGCTGGAGTTGTTGAACAATCGCTGACGCGGCAACGAACTTAACTTTATGGCCCTGCTCGATAAGGCCATAACCGATGCTACTGGCGATATGCGTTTTACCAAGACCACTGGCGCCAAATAACAATATATTGCCACCGTGCTTCAACCAATCCGGCTGATTTATTAAATCAGCAACAAGGGGCTTGCGTAATACCATGATGCCGATCGCTCAATACCATTCAAGCCGATCACTTTTTTGTCTGTCAGTAGACCTCAGTAAAATCTAACTTGAGTGATCGGCATCAGTCAAGAAATTTAGTTTTTTTCGCATCGACTCGCCTTTTAATTCCAACTTTATCGCCCCGTGCACAAGCCTATCTAGAATCGCATCCGCGTGTGTCGATTCTCCGATCATTTCATACCAATTTTCTATCGGTAATTGACTCGCTATTAAGGTCGATTTTGTATCATATCTTGCATCAATTAATTCCAGTAAATCACTCCGTTGTTGAGCCGTTAATGGCTCTAATCCCCAATCATCTAAGATCAGTAAATTGGCAGAGCTAAGCTTGTTGATCAGTTTTCGATAACTACCATCGGCTTGCGCTAGAAACATCTTTTCTAATAGCTCTTTGAGCCTAAAATAATAAACGCTACTCCCTTGTTGGCAGTGGTTTTGACCAAGCGCGCAAGCGAGGTAAGTTTTGCCACAACCTGTTGCTCCTGTGATCAAGATGTTTTGGTGAAGACGAAGCCATTCACCTTGTGCTAATGAACGGATCTGAGCTTTATCGAGTTGTCGTGCTGCGCCATAGTTGAGTTGGGCAAGTGTGCCGCCAACTCTGAACTTTGCTTGTCGCGTTAGGCGATCTATTTTACGCTGATCACGCTGCGTTATTTCATGTTCAAGCAATAAACTTAGCCGCTCTTCGAAGCTTTGTTCAACGTATAAATTGGGTTGCTCGTATTGCTGCAATAGCGCATCACGTATGCCGCTTAGCTTTAAATTACTTAACTGATTATTAACTTGTTGATTGATATTTTGCATAAGTCTTCCTATGGTTTGTTAATTTTTATTAATGGTAATAGTGGTTGCCACGGATATTTTTATGATCAATATCTTGTAGTAAATCACCTTGAGCTTGTGGCAAGGGTTGTTTATCCAAGCCTTTTTCTAAGATAGTCTTTACTTGTTTAACGCGAGTAACACCTGTGGTTAATGCGCGATGACAGGCGGCTTCAAGACGTTGATCACTAAACTTTTTACCTAGGCTTAATAACCCCATACAAGCACGGTAGCTTTGCTCTGGATGTTTTTTAGCTTGCATCAATTGCATAACAAACTGCTCAGTTGATGTGCCAAATTTACTCGCCCAGCGTTCGAACCGCTGTGGTGTCCATTGTTGCTGCTTTTGATGAGCGATAGGCATATGCAGATCAAGCGTGGTGTGCGCACCTTCTCGGTATGATCTGGGGTGAACAGCGACTTGTATGCCTTGATGGTAGAGTGTCACCAACTTCCCGGAGGCATGGGCTTCAAGCTTTTGTTTAATTAAGGTATGTGGCACTGAGTAGTAGTGCTTTTCAATTTCCACATGATAATCAATATGCACGCTCACCTGTTTTACTAAGGTATAGCTGTAAGGCTGTGTAGGCAGTGGTTTGAGTGCAGGTCTGTCGATAGCATCAAACTGACTGAGCCGTGAGCCAGGATGCTTTTTCATTTTACGTTGATTTAAATCGACCAGTAATGCTTGTATTTTCAGGTTCAATTGACGCAAGCTAAAGAAGGTTTCATTGCGAAGGCGCGCCATTATCCAACGTTCAACAATTTGCACACCCACTTCAGCCTTAGCCTTATCCTTTGGTTTATAGGGTCTAGCGGGCACAATGACCGTATCGTAATGTGTCGCTAGTTGTTGGTAGGTTGGATTTAAGTCAGGCTCATATCGACACGGTTTGGTGACGGCACTTTTAAGGTTGTCAGGAATTATTAGCTCAGGAACTCCGCCAAGAAACTCAAAACAACGGGCGTGACTCATCACCCAATCTTCGAGTTTCTGGCTGTAAGTCGCTTCGGCATAGGTATAATTTGATGCACCCATGACCGCAACGAACACTTGTGCAGTACGACATTCGCCTGTACTTGTATCAACAATACTCATGGTTGGGCCACAGTAATCCACAAACAGTTTTTCACCTGCTTTATGATTTTGTCGCATGGAGGGTTTTTGGCATTTAAGCCATGCCTTGTACTGACGGCAGAAGTGAGTGTAACTGTAAAAACCTTCCGCGTGCCGCTCTTTGTATTCTTCCCAAAGCAGCAACAACGTCATGGTTTTAGGCCGAAGCTCTTGCTGAACTAACGACCAGTCAGGAATGGTAAAGCCCTTTAATCGAGGCTTTGTTTTGAAGAACGCTTGTTGCAGAGCGTGATCATCCCACTTCTCATCAAGCGGCCAGTAAGTAATATCTAACTCTGCTGATTTACAGGCATATTTAGACACGATTGAGGGTGAAACAGATAAGCTTGTTGCTATCTGACGATGACTGAGTTTACAGCTGTATTTTAGTCTTAAAATCTCTTTAAGTTTACGCATTGAAATAGGTGCCGTTGGCATGGTCATTCTCATCATCAAAAATGAAAAGAATAACGGTTAAAAACACCTACTGGCTAGACAAAAACGTGTACAAATTGAACGATACCATTCAAGCCGATCACTCAATACCATTTTGACCGAAAAGTGATCGGCTTAGATAGTATTAGGTGATCGCGATGCATGAGAATACGCACTGCTATAAGCGCTCAAGCTGTGTTGCTTTATTTTTATTGTGGGTATGTTTGATGCAATCACTAAAAATTGCGCTTCACATTCTCGGATGGCCGGTAATTGTCGCTGAGTAATTGACACTGCTACAAATCGTCCTAATTGACGTTCACACCCACTTTGTTTTGCTAAATGGAGCAGTTTTACCATGTAATAGCTCGCTTCATCCGCTAAAAGATGAGTATTAACGTATTCCCAAATAGCTTTGTAATTGTCGCTTGGGAGTAAGTCGTCACGTAGTTGTGAGTAGCGAAATGCCAATGGTTTTTTAACCAATGCGTCAATAACATGCAAGTAACTAATATTGCGTGCACGGCACCCTTTAGAAGCATAGACACGCGCTAACGTTTGAACTAAATCGCTGCCATAGCGCAGCTCTAAGCGGTTGTCATATAAACGAACAAGTAATCGGCTACCAATAAGGCGTGACGGGACGCTATAGGTAACACGTTTCAATGAAATAGTACTCGTACGTGACACCGTTAGATAATGCTCGGTGTAATTGACGCTCATCGTCCGTGGTAAAGCGTGTAATTGTCGCTGCTCTACTGCGTACTTATCACTTACACGGCGATTACGGCGAGCAACAATGTCTGCAACAAACGATTCATAGACTTCTCTTGTCTGAAAGTCATAACTACCACGGATTTTTAATGCTTGCTCCAGTTGCGATTTAAGATGCCCATGAGGGCTCTCAATAGCCCCATTTTCATGCGCAATACCGCGGTTATTACGGGTCGCTTTAAAGCCATAATGGATAACTAGCTCATTAAAGCGCTCTGTAAAATCATTATCATTAGTATGATTACGATAGGCGGCACTGAGACTGTCTGTACGCACTTCTTTAGGCACACCGCCGGCTGCTTTAAATGCGTTTTGCACACCATCAGAAAAAGCAGCAAAGCTTTCACCGCCGTAAATCACTTGGGCGTAAGCCCAGCCACTGGCGGGCATACGATAATGAAACAACATATGCTTAAGGGGTTCACTAGCAATGGTAACGGGTGACTTCACATGTGTGAAATCACATATACCTAATAGGCCATACTCGTGTGTTTGCAGGAATACGACCTCTTTGCTTGAGCCATACAGTGCCCGCCATTTATGAATTCGACGCTCTAATGTACGCCGTGAGCTCGGGTTAAATTTGTCGGTGTGAAACTCGCAAAGATGATCAAAAATTCCCACTGGAGTTAACGTAGCATCACCTTGAAGTAGAGGGACAACAATACTGTCCCAGATAGATTCAAGTGGATCTATACGTGTTCGCCATTGGCGTTTATTAGACAATGGCTGCTCATCCAGTTTATCAATGCGCCTTGCTGAACGTTCAGAAATACCTGCTTTCGCAGCCGCGATAACTTGGCTATTACGCTTTCTATGTTTCATATAAATAGTGACCTGCTGATCAGTGATTCGTGTTCCCGGCACAGTGAACTCCTCCGTTCTGCTGTACCGAACCTTATCAGATCAACCGGCCAAGATAATTGTCGCTAGACCGGCCACCGTAATTGTCGCTTAATATTGAATATATGCGTTTATTAGTTTCATTTTAAAGTTAATATTTTCCCAAGCGTAATTTCCACGATCATATTTATCTGGGAAAACTTTAGGGCATCAGGTGAAAATGGGAATCTGGGTGGTAACTTGGAAAGTCCAGTAAGGAGTAATTTCTTTTTGAGAGCCCACCTTATGCTTGTAAATCATACCGTGATCTTTGTGGTAAACTAAAAACTCAAATTCCCTACTGAAAAAGCAATATTTTATGAAGTTTGACGTTCATTGCTTTAAAGGTACAATGTACCAACTAAAAATTAAATATAATAATATTATCAATAGCTTGGAATTGTTCTTATGGGAAATGTGAAAAACTTTTTTAATAGTCTTGTCGTTGAGCCTATTAAAGGTAACTTATCTGTTGTGTTATTTTGGGGAGGCCTTGTTTCTGTTTTTATAGGGGCTATTTTTGGTAGCTCGATTGATAGTTTCGCATACGCTCCAGCTGGTACTGGTGAAGCGATATTAAAATCAGGTAGTGCAATTTTAGGTGCCGGTGTGTTTGCTGTTATAATGAAATCGGCGCAATTTACTGAGCTTTTTCAAAAGCATATATATGATGTTTTTTATGCGCCAAATGAAATTAAAGATGGTGTTCCTTTGATAGAAAAATGGAAGGGTATAACTAATGCATTATTGAAAAATGTCCTTCCTAGCACACATCATCAGGCGGTTGAAAGAATTGAAAATCAGTTTTTTAACTCTGAGCTAGATTATCATTTCGAAGAACACACTCTTTCTTACGACATATATGTTGATAATAACAATATTGCAACAGTCAAGAGTGTGACTAACTCAACACTTGTTATTTCACCTTTATCTGAAGAGCCAACTCTGAAGCAATATGTTGAAACTGAAGGGGAGTTTACATTTAAAGCTTTAAGGTTAAACGACATAGCATATGATAAACCAGAACTTTTCAAGGTTGACCCAGACAATGAAAACCGTCGTTTATTAGAAGTGCCTCTTTCAGAATTCGCACGTACAAAGGTTGATGCGAACGATAAGGTAATAAGGTTAGAAAGAGTTGTCGAATGGACTCAAGACCTTACAAGTGATCCTTACATAAAAGGAGCCATAAAACGATATATCAAAGGGGCTAAAATCAGAGTGAAGGTTTCAGACTCGCATCGAGTTCATTTTGAAAGGTTTGGTCTAGGTGATTTACCAGATGAGCATTATATTAATGACGATGGATATGGTTTTGAACGTTGGCAATTAGTCACATCTGATAACTTGCTACTGCCTGGTCAAGGATATATACTAGTATTAGTTCCTCAGAAAAGTGGAGAGTAAATCATGAAATATAAATCAACAGAGACAATCTAAGAATTATTGAATTTTCAAACCCCTTTTAAAAAGTGGAGAATAGCTCATGAACTATCAATCTACAGAAACAATTTAAAATATATATCTTAATTTTATAACCCCTTGCAATTAAAAAGATTGCAAGGGGTTTTCTGTTTTGATCTCTAAATAATTTGAACTAAGCGATTTTTTAAATCTAAATTCATTGTGGATATAGATTTTAAATCATCTTGAATTTTAATATGCACATATTTACATTTAGTGAGTTAAAAGCCGCTCAGTCAGCAATGTTTTTAATTCGTAAGTATGCAGTAGATAAAGAAAGCGGTGATGCACTTTTAGCTTGGCTTAAACCTTTCGAAACACTTATTTATAAACGTGAAGGTAACTGGCGTGATTTAGCAGCAAAAAACAAGCTTACTAAATCAATCATTCCCAAGTCTAACTCTCCTTACGGGCAAGACTTAATTGACAAAATGGTGTTGCTCATAAAAGAAGAGTTACATCACTTTTACCAAGTTTTAGAAATAATGGATGAGTATGGTGTAGAGTACGAAAGTATTACACCATGTCGTTACGCTAAAGGGATGTTACGAAATGTTAAAACATTCGAGCCAAATGCACTTGTCGACAAATTAATTGTAGGTGCTTACATTGAGGCACGCTCGTGTGAGCGTTTTGCAAAGTTGGCGCCCCATGTAGATAAACGTCTAGGTGATTTTTATATTTCGCTACTGCGCTCAGAGGCACGTCATTATCAAGATTATCTAGCCTTGGCGCAAGAAATTGCCGATTTTGATATTACGCAAAGGGTTAAGGAATTTGGTGAAATTGAAGCTGAACTTATTGTATCGGCAGATGAAGACTTCAAATTTCATAGTGGTACTCCAGCATAATCCCCCCAGTGCTTTATTTTTTGCATAACTGATGAGATAAAGCACTAAAAATTAGACCAAACTTAAATCGCCTTCTACTATATATAGTAAATAGTTACATACAAATTTATGAACTATATCTATTAAATTTAGTTGTATATTTTTTATATAGGCGGTGTAGGATGTCCGATAACAACAGTCTGTTTGTATTTGATGAGGAGCTTGAAGAAGACAGCTCAACAATAAAAAAAATAAAAGTGCTCACTGTTGAGGACGATATAAATTATCAGCATGCTTTAACCAACAGCTTAAAAGAAATGAGACCAGAGGATAATTGTGAAATAGAAGTTCTCACAGCTAACTCGGTTTCACAAGCAGCTTTAGTGCTCAGTTTGCATCCAGATATAGCGCTCACTTTTATAGATGTTGTAATGGAAGATGATGACTCAGGTCTCAGGCTTGTAAGTACTATAAGAGAGGTGATTGGTAACGCAGACATGCGTATTGTTTTACTTACAGGTCAACCAGGCTTTGCTCCCGAACAGCAAATAATGAAAACGCTTGATATAGACGAATATTGGAATAAATCAGACGTCTCTGCTGAAAAATTACAATCTATTGTTACAAGCAACTTACGCACCTGGAAATACATTTCACAAATATCTTCAGCCAGAAAAGGTCTTCAACTTGTTTTAGATGCTTCAAGAAGCATAAACAGTAAACACGATATGGGATCTTTCTCTAAAGCTGTTTTAGAAGAAATCAGTAATATTTTAAACGTCACTGAGGGAGGAGGGATTATGTGCTCTACTCAAAGTGATGGCGAAATTATCAGAGCGCATATTTCGACAGCTAATGGTTGTTTTGATGGGTTTGAAGGAAAGCTTATTGACGATAGGGTTTTACTTCCACAAATCTACAGTGATTTTAAGCGAGCTTTGGACGAAAAAAGGCACGTTTTTTCTGAATACCACACGATATTTTATTTTTGCAACAAAGAAATAGCTGGGGAAAGCTATGTAACGATTGTTCAGTCGGACAATGAAATATCAGAACAAAATGAATATTTATTAAAAGTATTCAGTGAAAATGTAAGCACAGGCTTTAGTAACATAGCACTGCTTAACAAGCTTACTGAACTTGCATATACCGATGTGTCGTTAAACACGCACAATCGTAACTGGCTCATTCGTGAAATAAAAAATATGAACCTGCACGAGCAGTACCAAACACGTTTGTTAGTTTTTGAAGTTGAGCAATTTGAAGAAAAAGCATTTTCGTTTGGCCATGATTTTTGTCAAAAGCTATTAAAAGAAGTTTATAAAAATTTAATGACTATTTTTGATGGTTATTCAGCGCGCATTGCCATTATCAATAACAGCAGCTTTGGATTACTTATAAACGCAAACTTCGATATAACCGACGAAATGATAGCTAGCCTGATAAGGCAAAAATGTATAATTACCTCTGTAAAACAATATGCTGATTTGAGAATTCTTGATTTAGCGCTAAGTTCTGTTTTAAATATTGTACCCGAAAAAATAATAAGCATTGCTGAATCTAGTTTAAGTGATAGCCAAACCGCATCTTTAAAATATATAAAGCATACCCAAGAAAAAACAGAAGCATTAACTAACCGATATAGTTTAATGGCCCGATTAAGAAGAGTAATTGGTGCTGGTACTTTACAAATAGCCTTACAGCCTAAAATGGACTTAGCAACGTTAACCCCTGTGGGCTTTGAAGCATTGGCTCGTTGGCAGTTAGAAGACGGTAGTTTTGTAAGCCCAGAGATATTTATTGAACTTGCTGAAACAGCAGGTTTAATTAGTGAATTAGACAGCGTTATTTTCGATAAGATAATTTCGACTATTCATAAGTTAAGTGATATGGGCGTAAATTTGCCTATTGCTTTTAATGCGTCGGCTTTTGATTTGGTTGACTCTGACTACTGCAAAAAAATCCTTCATAAGTTAAAAGATGCCAATATACCTCCAGAAATGCTTGAGCTAGAGATTACTGAGACCCAAGCGATCAGTAATTACGACTTAATTAGAGAGTCGTTAGATGAATTTATGGCGCTGGGTATTAAAGTAAGCATTGATGACTTTGGAACAGGTTATTCATCTATTTCACACATAACTGAGATACCTGCAAATATTTTAAAAATAGACAGATGTTTTTTAACTGATATTGAGCGCAATGCTAATAACCAATACATCCTAGAAATGATTGTAAACTTAGCCAGACGATTTAATTTTTCTATTATTGTTGAGGGTGTAGAAACACTAGAGCAGTGTGAATGGGTTAAAAAAATAGGCTGTGATGTGGCCCAAGGTTATTACTTTTCAAAACCACTGTTTTTTGACGATTTAACAACATGGTTAAAGCAATATGGAAAAGTTTGATCATAGACTTTCTGTTAGTTTAAATAATAAACAGCTATATATTAAAGCATTGTTTATTATGGTTGCTGCTGGCGTTATTAGTTTTTTAGTATATTGGCAAATTTACCAATCAAGGCTTGCGCTTGTTCAAGATTATCAAGACGACAAACTATCTCTAGTGCAGACAGAGTTTGTAAAAGAGCTAAGTAGTATAAAAAAACTAACACAAGTTTTAGCAGACAACAAAAACCTAAAAAGGGGCAATAAGCTCAGGTATATGTTTAGAGACCGAGAATCCATACGAAGCATAAATGATTACTTCGTTAATTTTGGGTTATTATCGCCTATCATTTCGCAAATTCGGTGGATTGATATTACCGGGAACGAACGTTTTAGAGTTGACTTTAAAAACGGTGAGGCAAAAGTTGTTAAGCAAAAAGAGCTCCAAAACAAAATGTCGCGCTATTACTTTAGGCAAGGTATATCGATAGAGGCACCTGATTCGTTTTTATCAAGAATTGATTTAAATATGGAGTATGGTTCAATAGTTGAGCCATACGAACCCACCATTAGAGTTACTTATCGAACCAGCTCAAGCGAATATATAGTTGATGGCCTCATTATAATTAATTTTAACTTATCTGACTTTTTTCAGAAAATTAGAAATTACTCTTCTGAAAACGCTCAGATTAATATTGTAAACAAAGATGGATATTGGATTTTTAACAATGATAAATCTAAAGAGTGGGGGTTTATGCTTGGATTGCCAGAGCTAACAATTGCTACTTATAACCCATTGCTCTGGGAGTCTATGCAAAACCAACAAGAAAATACAGTAAGACATTTTGATTCAAACATTTATTCGTTAGACAAGCTGCCCGCACTTTTTTCAAAAAGGCATAATGAAACCCTTAATGAAGTCATTTATATTTACATCAAAAGTAAAGATAAGTTGATGAATAAAATACACTTTACGGCACTAGGTTATGCTGGTACTAGCGGTATTATTCTTTTGTTTATTGGTGGCTTTATTTTATATAGAGAGTATTGTTATACAAAAACGCTAAAAGATTTATTTGACCAGTTACGCGCTGAAAAGTTGGAGCTGGATTCTGTCAATAATCAACTTTCAAATACCATTAGGCAGCAGCAACTTTTGCAGGACAGCTTTGTTGAAGCGCAAAAATTATCTTCATTAGGCATGCTTGTTGCGGGTGTAGCTCATGAGATGAATACGCCTATTGGCGGTGCTATTATTTCTGTTACTAATGCTGAGTCGGTGATGAGCCGCCTAAATGAAGGTATAAAAACTGGCTTAACAAAGTCTCTACTAGAGAACAGCGTATCAAGCTTAGATGATAATTTAGGCTTAGCCAGAGTAAACCTAGATAAAGCTGCTGTACTTGTAAAAAGCTTTAAAAAAATGGCTATTGATAGAAACAATGAAGAATTTATTGAGTGTAATATTGAAGCAATAATAAAAGAGTTGTTGGTTACGCTAAACTCTCGATTAAAAACTTCAAAGGTTAAAATTAAAACCTTGTTTAATGATAGCTGCACGCTTAAAAGTCGCCCTGGGATTATCTCACAGGTTATTGAAAACCTTATAATGAATGCGCTTAACCACGCTTTTGAAGAGAATCAATCTGGAGAGATTGAAATTAAGGTTGAGAAAAGTGATAAGGGAGATGTAAATATTATAGTATCAGACAGCGGATGCGGGATTAATCAGCAGCAGCAATCTGTTATTTTTGAGCCCTTTCATACATCAGCGCGCGGTAAAGGAAACATAGGGCTTGGGCTTTATATGGTTTCTCAATGGGTTACCAAAATTTTAAAAGGGCAGTTGGTTTTAGAGTCTGATCCTAAATGGGAAGATAAATTTAAAACTCGATTTACAATTACGTTGCCTAAAAATTAAGTGAGTACCCACATTCAATTTTTAACGTATTATTTAAATGCTATATAGGGCCTTAAAGGGACTACACTTAGGGATTGAGGCTCTAAAAATGGCTTTATATAGCTCATTTAAATGGTGTGTTTATTAGCCTTTGTTCTTGAGGTGTCACAATTAAGTAGGAGCCTTGTTCGTACCAGTCACCTAAAACAGTGCGTGTAAGCGTTTGTCCATTTAGTGAGTATGTATGAATATTTGGTCGGTGCGTATGACCATGGATCATGTTAACAACTTTGTGCTTCGTAAATGTCGAAAGGACAGCATCATCAACAACGTCTAAAATTTCTATCGGTTTATCTGCTTGGCTAAGCTTACTTTTTTCACGGGCATTGCGAGCTATTTTTTTTCGGTACCATAATGGCATGGCAAGCATTAATTTTGGCCACCACCAACCGCGGCTTTTTTTACGAAATTTTTGATACTCAATATCCTGGGTACACATTTCATCCCCATGTAAAATAACAGTGGGTGTGCCGTAAAGGTCTATAACAGTTTGCTCATCTAACAGTGTCATACCTGCTAAATTTGCATAGTGTTTTCGCAGGATAAAGTCGCGATTACCATGAATAAAATAGACGGGAATACCTGAATCACTTACTGCTTTAAGCTTTTTAGCTACACTGCGCGCAAGTTCAGTGACGTAGTCATCACCTACCCATACTTCAAAAAAGTCACCTAAAATGTAAAGCGCATCAACGTCTTGATTCAAAATGTTAGATTCTAAAAACTTAAAAAAAGCAGCGCTAATATCAGGTCTGTTTTCAGTTAAATGTAAATCAGCGATAAAATACGTTTTTTTAGTCATAGGGATATCTTTTCGATAAAAATAAAGCGGGCGCATGCATGTTGCAATGACACCCGCTGATACTCCACGTTATGTGGGTAAGCGAACTATTAGTTAACAGTAACGCTTTCGATGATCACGTCTTCAAGAGGAACATCTTGGTGAAAACCATTGCTACCAGTAGCTACACCTTTAATTTTTTCTACAATGTCCATGCCTTCAACTACTTCAGCAAACACACAGTAACCCCAGCCTTGAGACGTTTCGCTGCTGTGGTTTAAAAAATCATTGTTGTTAACATTAATAAAAAACTGTGCTGTAGCAGAGTGTGGATCTGGTGTGCGTGCCATAGCTAAAGTACCTACTTTATTAGACAGGCCGTTGTTAGCTTCGTTTTGAATAGGGTCGTTAACGTCTTTTTGCTCCATACCTGAAACAAAGCCACCACCTTGAACCATAAAGCCATCAATTACACGGTGAAAAATTGTACCGTTGTAAAAACCTGCGTTTGCATACTCTAAAAAGTTTTTTACTGTGTTTGGAGCTTCTTGCTCAAACATTTTAATGGTGATGTCACCAAAGTTTGTGTGTAGAACAACCATGTGCTTTCCTATATCTGGTTTAAATAGTCGCACTATTTTATCTTAGTTAGCTAAGATTAACAAAGCGCTAGAGCCCATGCTTTTCAAGTGGTAACATACATTTTCTTGATAATAGTGAAGGACACCAACTAAATGGTACAAATATACAACACACTCACGCGACAAAAAGAACAATTTAAACCTATGGTCGATGGTAAAATCGACATGTATGTGTGTGGTATCACCATTTACGATTACTGTCATATCGGTCATGCGCGTACATTTGTTGGCTTTGACGTCATTGTTCGCTACCTTCGCCATATTGGTTACAATTTAAAATATGTGCGTAATATTACCGACGTTGACGACAAAATTATTAAACGTGCAAATGAAAATAAAGAGTCAATAAACGATTTAACACTGCGCATGACCAAAGCCATGCATGAAGATTTTGATAGCCTAAACATGTTACGCCCGGATGTAGAACCAACAGTGACAGGGCACATGGGTGAAATTATTGAAATGGTTGAGCGTTTAATAGCTAAAGGGCATGCGTATGTAGCAGCTGATGGTGACGTGTTATTTGATGTTTCAACGTTTGAGCAATACGGCGCGCTTTCTCAGCAAGATTTAACCATGCTTCAGTCAGGGTCACGTGTTGAAGTGGCACAAGATAAAGACGACCCACTGGACTTCGTTTTATGGAAAAAAGCCAAAGCCGGCGAGCCTTCATGGTCATCTCCATGGGGAGAAGGGCGCCCAGGTTGGCACATTGAATGTTCCGCTATGAGCTCAAAGCATCTAGGTGAACATTTTGATATTCATGGTGGGGGGTCTGATTTACAGTTTCCGCACCATGAAAATGAAATTGCGCAGTCATGCTGTGCCAATAATGGTGAGTATGTAAATACGTGGATCCATACGGGTATGGTACAAGTAAATAAAGAAAAAATGTCTAAATCGTTAGATAATTTTTTTACTGTTCGCGATGTGCTAAAAGAGTACGACCCTGAGTCGGTTCGTTACTTTTTAATATCAGGTCATTACCGCAGCCAACTTAATTACTCGCAAGAAAACTTAGACCAAGCGCGTTCATCGCTTGAGCGTATTTATACTGCTTTACGTGACGTTAAACCTATCGAGTGTGAGCTTGAGAGTAACGAGTTCGTGATTAAATTTAGAAAAGCAATGGATGATGATTTTAATACTCCAGAGGCTTTACCTGTTTTATTTGAGCTGGCAAAAGAGCTAAACCGCGTAAAAGAAAGCGATGCAATACAGGCGGGTCAACTTGCGTTTATATTACGTACTATTGGCGAAGTATTAGGCGTTGCACAACAAGCGCCTGAGGCTTTTTTACAAGGCGGGCAAGATGATAATGAAGTTGCAACGATTGAAGCCTTAATAGTAAAACGTAATGAAGCACGTGCGAGTAAAGACTGGGCTGCTGCTGATGAAGCACGTGATGCGCTTAATGCATTAGGTGTAATACTTGAAGATTCAGCCGGTAAAACAACGTGGCGTAAGGCTTAATACTACTCGCTTGCAATAAAAAAGGGTTGCCGAATGGCAACCCTTTTTTATTTGAATTACATTCAGCTATGATATTTTTCGCATGCTTCTAATGTATTTTCAATTAAGCTGGCCACGGTCATTGGACCAACCCCGCCAGGAACAGGAGTAATAAAGTGAGCTTTTTGCTCTGCAATGCTGTATTCAACGTCTCCTACCAATTTACCTGTATCTAAACGGTTTATACCTACATCAATAACAATGGCGCCTTCTTTTACCCAATCTCCAGGGATAAATTCAGGTTTGCCCACAGCTACAACCAACAGGTCTGCGCGTCGCACATGAGTTTCTAAATCTTGTGTAAATTTATGGCACACAGTAGTCGTACAACCGGCCAGTAATAGCTCTAACGACATAGGGCGGCCCACAATATTTGATGCGCCAACCACAACCGCATGCATGCCTTTATAACGAACACCGGTAGAATCGAGTAAAGTAATAATCCCTTTTGGGGTACAAGGACGAAGCGCAGGCATACGCTGTGCTAAACGACCTATATTGTATGGGTGAAAGCCATCAACGTCTTTGTGTGGTGTAATGCGTTCTAAAATTTTCTCTGCATCGAGTCCATCAGGTAAAGGTAACTGCACCAAAATGCCATCTACTTCAGCATCATTATTTAGCTCATCAATTAAACTTAAAAGAGCATCTTCTTTTGTGTCTGCAGGTAAATCAAATGATTTTGAAATAAAACCAACTTCTTCACAGGCTTTACGCTTTGAACCAACATAAACTTGGCTTGCTGGATCAAGTCCTACAAGGACTACTGCAAGTCCGGGGGCGCGTAATCCTTTAGAAACGCGTTCGCTTACGCGTTGTGCAACTGTACTACGTACTTGTTTTGCGATTGCTTTACCATCAATGATGTTTGCCGTCATGGTTGACCTTTAATTGGGGTTAATTAACTAGATACCGATACTTTACAAATGAACGCATAATAAAAAGGGGCATATGCTTATAAAGAGAATAATAACTTTATTTTTTCATTTAATATTACCTAAGCTATTTTCGCAGAAAAGCATTGCAGCGCCAAGTTGCTTTTCATCTATATAGTACTAGAGTAATTAAATAGTTTAAATTTCAGTCTTCTATTATAATATTTAGCCATTGTGGGCTAAAAATGACCACTTGATTTGTTTTCTTAAAAAAACGTTTGACCTAACCCCGTCAAATCACTATTATGCACCCCGTTGTCAACGAGGTCACTCGTAGAGAATAGTAAGTAACGGCGATTAGCGCAGTTTGGTAGCGCACTTGGTTTGGGTCCAAGGGGTCGCAGGTTCAAATCCTGCATCGCCGACCATTTTTTTATAATTTAATTATAATCGAATAGCTTATTGGTAAACTATGAAGTTTTCGATGCGCCCATAGCTCAGCTGGATAGAGCAACGCCCTTCTAAGGCGTCGGTCGAAGGTTCTTATATCAACCTACTGTGTTAGTGCATGTTGAAAAGATAATATAAAGTCCGTTTAGCTCAGCTGGATAGAGCAATGCCCTTCTAAGGCATCGGTCCGGGGTTCGAATCCCTGAACGGACGCCATCTTAATCCCTCTTTTACTCATTATTTATCAAGCATTTAAATCAAGAACACAACTTTTAAGTATTTTATAGATATTTCTTTTATATGCACCTTTATGCACTATAATAGGTTTAAAACGAACCTTAATAAGCTTAGTGCATACATAATGATCAAAAAAATCGAGTATAAAGTTCCTAACGGCTTCTCATCATATGCTTTTTTCCATCATGAGCTTGGAATATTAGAAGAACCTAAGCAATACATTGAAGCACTTGCACTAGCTCAAGAACCATTAAACACCATCAAAGCCGTTGCTCAAGATCTAAAAACATTCTTTGAGTATATCTACACTTTTCCATTAGTTAGAGAAAATTACAAAAGTCTTAAAGAAGGGGGATTATCAAGAACTGTTTTGGCTGACCTTATTCTTTCGTATCCAATTTATCTTAAAGAAGGCAAATTTGCAGGAGGCTTTATAGGTGAGATTGCAAAGCTTACAGGTCAAGAGCCTAAAAAAGCCAAAACATGTTCTAGAATGCTTAGCTCAGTTAGTCAATTTGTAAAGGATTCTGCAATTTTGCAATCCGAACTTACTTTGATGAAAGAAAATGGATTGGTTAATATTGATGTTCAAGCGGACATTATGTTCTCAGAACTCACTAAAAGAAAAGTTTTGAACCAAGTTGAAGCTAATTCACTAATTACCCGTTCGATGATGTCTGGAGTACTGTCTGGTGGCCCAAAGTATGTGCAAAGTTCATTATTTAAAACTATTGGCTCTGCTACTGACAATCAAGATTTATACAACAAGGCTTTCCCTCTTGATTTAGCTGAGGATGTTATTGGAAAAATATCAAATTATCGAGATATTTGTCTATGGGCTTTATTAGCGGGTGGGGGTATTCGTCAATCTGAAGCGTTACAACTGCTATTGTCAGATGTTAATACTCGTAAACGCATAGTTTATACAATTAACCCTGAAGACCGTCCCCTAGCTTATCTTACATTGAGCAGCGAGCAACGAGCACAACTACAGTGGAAAGGACGGAATATTAAAACGGTATATTTTTTAGAGCCTTTTAAAACCATATTTTTTAATACGTTACCTAAATATTTGATAGAGCGAGGAAGGACTAGTTGTAGCCATAAGCTCCTGTTTGTAAATTTAGATAATGAAAATAAAGGAAAGCCATATTTTCTTGCTAGTAATGAGTCTCTAAATAAGTCATTTAAACGTGCTCAAAAGAAATTAGGGATGGAAAAAACATACACTTTACATAGCTTTAGGCATTATTATGGCACTTTTTGTCGAAACTATTTACCACTAGAAGATGGTACTGTTGGTTTGAATACAGCTACAGTTCAGTCGTTAATGGGACATAGTAGTGAGGTTTCTACCAAGGGCTATGCAATTATTGATAAGGTTATTTTAGAGTCAATGTTGGCAGCGGCTAATAATTTGTTATTGAAGAATAAAGGTGATGTTAAGAGGTTAGCAGTAGAAGCAATCAATTATCAGCTATCTTTGGCGGAGGAAAAGCTTCTTGGAATTAAGTAGTATAAGAGAGTACTTTGAGGAAATTAAGACATCATTTGTAAATGATCTTCTTCCGGTGGCAAGCCCAGACTCTCGGAAAGGGCATGATTATTATGGGTATTTTTCACATGCCTTATTGACGTTTTTAATGAATGTAACCCCTGAAAATATACATCAATTTTATCACTCAACTAAGAATGATAATAATTGGAAGATCGAGCAACAAAGTATTTTTAAACTGTTAGAGGTTACAATTAGCAACAATGCTGAAAAGAGTTATTTGAGGGTCATATTTTCAGGTTTATTTTCTTCATTAGCAAAAAAGAAAATTATTTCTATTCCCGCAGATTATTACTTTAACAAGGCATTTACAAAGCCTCAAAATCAGTTTTTATCTAATAATTACTTTATACGCTTGTTTCCTTCGTTTGCAAGAGAACTACTTTTAACAGCTACCCGTGCGAGATTTGACCAATGTAAACACACGTTCAAAATTGATTGGAAGGGGGTTGAAGACAACTTCACACATTACAAGACGTGGAACAAATCTGCTGTTGATGTATTCAACTTACTATGTGCTCACGGAATAGAAAAACCAAAGGAGTTATCGCCAGAAATTATAGATAACTATCGAGTAGATAGATTGAGATATAGCCAAGGAGTAATGTCATGGATTCCTGCTATCTCATTTTTTGACTATAAGTTTCAAACTGAATTAGTGAGCAAAACGCAAAAATTAGCGCGAAGAAATATCAAGGTCGAGGTTAAGAGTAATGTTAAGAATAACCTTGACTACGATGACTCAAAATTTAGAAGTTTAGGTCCGAAAGAGGCGATAGATGCCTCAAGCCCATACCCCCCTGTGTCAGGATAGTTGTCGCCTCTAACATTTAGCAGAGGCAAATAAAATGAGACGTCAATTTACACAAGAATTTAAAGTTCAAGCTGTTGAAAAAGCATTATCTCAATGTGATGATGTTCGCTTAGAAGATATTGCAGATGATTTAGGTGTCGGTTATTCAACGTTACAACGTTGGATAGCACTGGCAAAAAAGCATCAACTTGAAATACACCAGACGGGTAGCCAAATGACAGCAGAAAAACGACCACAAGACTGGAGTTTAGAAGAAAGGCTCAACGCGGTCATTGAGTGTGGAAGTTTAGATGAAGCCGCCATAAATGAATACTGCCGTAATATAGGGCTTTATCCGCATCATATTCAGCAATGGAAGAAAGACTTAGTAACACCACCTTCAAATAAAACAGTAAAGTCAGACAGTAAACAGCTTAAGCAAGAAATAAAGCAACTGCAAAAAGAACTGAATCGCAAAGATAAGGCCTTAGCTGAAACAGCCGCTCTGCTTGTACTCAAAAAAAAAGCGGATGCACTTTGGGGTTTCAACGAGGACGATTAACAACAGCGACTGAGCGACATGAATTAATAACGCTTATCACAAACGCACAGGCTTCAGGGGCAAGGAAAGAAAAGGCATGTGAGTTACTTGGACTGACACTAAGAACCGTTCAGCGGTGGATTGAAGCAGGCGATATGACTGACAAACGGACGAGTACGAAAAAACAGCCGCCAAACCGTCTCACAGAGTTAGAGCGGCAGCGCATTATTAATACGGCTAATTCAGCCGAATATGGGCATTTACCGGCCAGTAAAATAGTCCCTAAGCTGCTTGATAAGGGCATATGGATAGCGTCTGAAAGTTCGTTTTATCGTGTCATGAAGGCACATAACTTATTAACGCATAGAGAAAAAGTAAAGCCAGCTAAGCCGATGAAAAAGCCAAGAGCATTGAAAGCAGTGCGTGCAAATGAAGTCTACACTTGGGATATCACCTATTTACCAACGAGCGTAAAAGGGCAATTTTTATACTTATATTTAGTGATGGACATTTTTAGTCGAAAGGTTGTTGGCTGGCAAGTTTACGACACACAGTTAAGTGAATTAGCCGCAGATTTAATGAAGGATATTTGCAGTCGGGAGCAAATAAAGCGCGAGCAAGTTACGTTACACTCAGATAATGGTAGCCCAATGAAAGGCGCGACATTACTGGCAACATTACAGGAGTTAGGGATTGTGCCATCATTTAGTCGACCGTCAGTAAGTAATGATAATCCATACTCTGAGTCGTTATTTAAAACGTTAAAGTATCGCCCAGAATACCCAGAAAAGGCATTTGAAGATATAAGCGCAGCAAGAGAATGGGTAAGTGGGTTCGTTGATTGGTACAATAATGAGCACCTACACAGTGGTATAAAATTTGTGACGCCAAACCAACGTCATTCAGGTTTAGATAAAGAAATATTAGCTAAGCGTCAGCAGGTAAACGACGCAGCTAAATTGAATAACCCAAGCCGTTGGTCAGGGAAGTCACGAGACTGGTCAATGATAAATGAAGTAAATTTAAACCCTGAGAAAAAAGAAGAAATGCGGGCGGCATAAAATTTAACTTGAGGCGACAACTAACTTGAAAAACTCCGATACTTAAAAGGAAAAAACTTATGCGTACTGGCACCTAAGGCTCAGAAAGACAATATTTGCATTGGCGATTACTCTTTCCATATATCTAATTTGGCTAATTACACTATAGGTTCGATAGATAAATCTTCTATGTGGTACAAGTCTCAAGAAGATTATGTAAATCATGATTCACCAGAAAAAAGCACCAAGAAACAAAGGAATAACGCACTTAGATATTTAAATGCTTATCTTTTTGATTATTTACCTTATTTCTTTAGTAAAACCGAAACGGCTATTCCGCACCCAGATATGCCTGAAAAGTTCTTAGGTTATTTATTTATTAAACCTTCATTGGTCATGGAGAACGTAGCCTTCAAACCTGAACAAAAAGTTATCTATCCTTTTTCATTCATCGATTTTACATCATTGTTTGTTGATATGAGAAAAATGAACTCAACGGATCATAACAATGTACTTAGAGACACCCTTGCAACGATAAGCAGGTATTTTGAATACATACTTACCAATTTCAGTAACATTGATGGATTAAAACTAAAATCTAATCCTTTGGACGCCAACAAGAAAAAGGTAGGTACAAGATACTACAAAAGCAATAAGGCTATGTTGGATCTCAACTACTGGATCTATTTTAGAGTGTTCATGAAGACTGTCACTAAGCATTTGATGTTGAAGTCGGTGCATATTCTCTCCAGCTTTGATCACCCAATTGCATTAACTTTGATCGCTTATTCTCATTAAGCTTTGATCACTAAAATCACTTGTAAATGATCACATTTATGCTCTTAATGATTTTGCCGATCAAAGCTTAATACCACTCGTAACCGAGTTCACGTTTTATCATTTTTGTAGGTGTGTTAAACCGTTATCTGAATCGTTTGATGAGGATAACAACAATGACAACAAGACCTATATCTATGAGTAAATTACATTCCATTTTACGGCTGAAGTACTCAGCACAATTATCCCATCGAGAGATTGCCAGAAGTTTAAATATTTCACCTGGTACTGTGGCTAATTACCTTAAAAAGGCCAATGAGTTAGGCTTAAATCAATGGCCAATACCAGAGGATAAACAGCAAAATACATTTTTCAACACCAAACTCAAGCGCTTCTCAACGCGTAAAAAAAGACACCCAACGCCTGACTGGTTAAATATCAATAAAGACTTAAAACAACATAAACACCTAACATTACAGCTCGTATTTGATGAGTTACTTGAAAAAGTGGGTGAGCCTTATTACAGCTACAGTCACTTCTGCCGAGCTTATAAACAATGGTTAGGTACCCAGCGACTCTCAATGCGTCAGCAGCATAAAGGGGGTGAAAAGCTGTTTGTGGATTATTGTGGCCCCACAATTACCATTACTTGTCCGACGACACAAGAAAAGCGCACTGCTCAGATATTCGTTGCTGTACTAGGTGCATCAAATTATACCTATGCTGAAGCAACGTATAGTCAGCAACTTGAAGATTGGGTAATGAGTCATGCGCGTTGCTTTGAATTTTTAGGCGGCGTTCCTGACGTTGTTATTCCCGATAATCTCAGAAGTGCTGTCAGTAAAACCTGTCGCTACGAGCCTGATTTAAATCCGACGTACCACCAGTTAGCCGAGTACTTTAACGTTGCTGTCATTCCGGCTAGACCTTATAAACCCAAAGATAAATCGAAGGCTGAAGTCGGCGTACAAATTGTTGAGCGTTGGATCATGGCACGCTTACGTAACCAAACCTTCCACAGCTTAGCGCAACTCAATCATGAAATAGCAAAGCTACTGGATATGATGAACAATAAGGTGATGAAGCAATATCAACAATCACGCAAACAGCTATTTGATATGGTGGATAAAAACGCATTAAAGCCATTGCCTGAAAAGCCCTATCAATATACACAAATCAAAACAGTACGTGTGCATATTGATTACCATGTTGAAATAGAAAAACATTACTACAGCGTGCCTTATCTGTGGGTTAAAAAACAATTACGCGCACACATATCCAATCAACTCGTGCAGCTTTATTATGACGGCACTTTAATAGCACAGCATCCTCGCTCAAACCGTTTAGGCGGACATACGACACAGACACATCATATGCCAAAGGCGCATCAAAAACAGCATGAGCAGTCACCGATAAATTTACGCTCATGGGCATTGAGTATCGGTGATTATACTCATCAAGTCGTTGAATTATTGCTTAATAGCAAACGTCATCCAGAGCAAGCTTATCGCACCTGTTTAGGGGTATTAAGTTTAGCTAAAACGTATTCAAAAGAACGCCTCGAGCGAGCATGTTACCGAGCAATTTGCATGAATACGACCACACACAGATCTATTAAGCAAATGCTGCAAAAAGGGTTAGACCAACAACCATTACCCACACTCCAAACAGAGCCAGAAAAGCCAATTACACACAGCAACATACGTGGCACAGATTACTACCATTAAGGAATGTAAACATGATAGAAACAATTAATCAGCAACTTCAATTGCTCAAGTTATCGGGTATAAAGCAAGCACTCAAGCAGCAGCTTGAACAGCCAAACCTATATCAAGAACAAAGCTTTATAGAGCGCGTCAGTTTATTGCTAACGCATGAAATTGATACGCGTAACCAAAGAAAAATAGAGCGACTGGTGCGACAAGCAAAATTCCGCGTACCGGGTCAGTTAAATCAACTCATTTACTCGCCGAAGCGTAATCTAGATAAAGCACAAATACGCGGCCTCAGCCAAAGCACCTGGCTGAGTTTACATCAGAATATATTAATTACAGGCGCCACAGGCTGTGGCAAAACCTACCTCGCGTGTGCATTGGGTCACGAGCACTGTTTACAAGGAAAAAGTGTCTTCTATATTCGATTAAAAGAATTACTTGAAAGTCTATTTCTAGCACAGGCCGATGGCAGTTATCGAAAATTATTGGGTAAACTCATTAAATACGACTTACTTATTTTAGACGATTGGGGGCTAGAGCCACTCAGTGCTCAGCAACGAAGCGACTTACTTGAATTAATCGATGCTAGATATGGTTATAAATCACACATCATCATTAGTCAGTTACCACAGGAAAACTGGCACCAAATGATCGGCGAATCAACGCACGCTGATGCTATTTTAGATAGGCTGATTCATGGTGCAATTAAGTTGAATTTAAAAGGAGAATCGATACGAAAACAGTTAAATGAATTGACTGATGATGATCAGTTAAGTTAATTTAAAAATGGCTCTACAAAATGATAAATCAAGCGATCAAAGCTGATGAGAATCGGTGATCAAAGTCATGAGAATACGCAAGTCGGCAGAAGAGTGCTATCAGTATTGTAAGAAAAATGATTTTGATGAGATTGCCGCTGATGTTAAAAGTATAGAAACTGAGATTTCTGAATTTATAAACAAAACTGAAAAATCGATAAATAAAGAAGACGCAAATAAGCAAATTCCAGTAGAAAATTATCTTCCGATCAATAAAGTCATTGAACTGATAGATGGTTATAGGCCGTTAAAAATATTTGGTGTTGATTTAAGCAAGTTCAAGAGAAAGTCTATACAGCTAACTGATATGGGGTTGGTATGCCAGCACTCAGATTATCAAAGCTTTGCTTCGATTGTGGTAAGTGCCTATGCTGCACAGAGGGCTTCCAATGCAAGTTGGTTAGATGCCAATAACTTCGATGCTGACTATGTGCAGGATAACAATCTTCCTATGGAGTCATTGGTAGACATTAGAATTCATACAGACAAAAGTAAGCCAGCAGGGTTTGAAAGCTTAATCTCAAAAGAAGTTATGGAAATACTTCTATTGGCTAGAAAATTAAGAGGTCTCAATCGAAATACTAATTATGTAAACCCCATCAAATATCAAGGAAATGAGCATAGCAAGTTCGGAAAACTTAAGCCGTTGTTACAAAATTCCAATTCCAATTCTGTTCAAAATTATAATCTTGTACTTTTTTTGGAAATATTTGAAAAGTGTTTGATTGACTCTGAAATTGAATTTGTTAGCCAGCTTCGTTTTGGCCCTGTAAATGTCCCACCGCAGGACTTCTTTTACTTTGCGAGACTTGGAAGTGTTCCCTTATCTTATAGCTACTACATTCGTGATAATCAAAGTGAAGATTTTGTTCCTTTTAGTTCGGTAGAGTATAAAAGTTCAATTACAGTCCATTCATTACGTAAGCAGCTAGTAACAGTATTTGATGTTCTAATCGGTGACAGGGAAGCTATAGGAATGATAACTGGTCAATCTGAAGCTACCGTTGGTTACTATTCTGATAGTACTCCTGAGATTGAAAGCGAAATTGGAAAACACAAAGAGTTAGTCGTAAAAAATTTAGTATTGCCAGAAGCGGTTGCGTTTAAAGAGGATCATCTTGAACAAACGATAGATTACCGAGAATTTGCTAAAAAGTATAGGCCAATTACTACACATATGACTAATGAAGTTGGTTCAGGTTTATATGATTTAAGTTCAAAAGATGACCTTGCGCTTAATTGGACACATCTATGTCCGTTTGGAAATGATTGTCCTAATGAGGTTGTAAGAACAATTGGGCGAATGAACTGCCATATTTGTCCTAAAGCAATCAGTACAAGGCATCATGCACCAGCAATTGCACTTAAAATTAAAAAGTTATTAGACGATGTTGCGGATCTGACTGCTCAAAAACTCAATGTTAATGTTTCGAGTGCAGACATAGGTGGTATTAATTATGAGATCAAAAATAAGTTACAACAAGCGAGTTGTTGGAAAGTTAGAAAAGATATCATTGATAAGTACGGAATTGCAATTGGCGATAAGGAGGAAGTTGTTAACCGAATGAAGTATAAGGTGCCGGGGACATTTAAACATAACTTGTGGTTACGCCTTAAAGAAGCAGAAAATATTCCAATTTTACAGAGTGATAAATTAAAAAGAATTTCAAATCGTATGGTAAGAAAGTTGAATAAAGTAGTTCCTGAATTGGCTGAAATGCTTGAGTCTATTGAGGGGGAAGTTGAAGATGATCCCGTTTCATTTTTGCTAACATCACTTAAAATGGTCGCAGAAATCAAAGAAATATCGCTAGAAGAGCTATTAGATGGCAAGGAAAAATTGATTTCAGATGATAATAAGAAATTGTTGGAGATACTAAATGTCTGATCAGAGGGGGGTTGCTTTAAAAAAGTCTAAGCAGAAAGTTGTAAATGATAGGGATGCTAGATTAATAGACATTTTGAAAGGAATGAAGAAGCTGTCTTTCGTTAATGTTACTGCATTATCAGAATATGTTTCTGAAAAATTTGAAGAGAAATATTCAGAAGTGATTTCTCCATCAACTTTGAGAAGAAATAAAAAGTACCGAAAAAGACTAGATAAGTTCCAAAATAGCAACGGTGAAGTTCTTTCTGAAGAAACTGAATTATCAAGACTGGAAGAAGAATTAATGATTTCTGAAGGCGAGAATTATACTTTGGAACAACAACTGGTTACTGCCGAAGAGACAATTTCTAAACTGCTCGGTCAAGTGTCGTCTTTAAAAACGTTATCATTAGAAAACAGAATTGATGGTGTTCAAGAATTTCAAGTTGATGATTCATCATTTAGGGTGATTCTCCTGCTGCTGGAACATGTTGATGATTTTGAAGTTAAGGATACTGGGATTTATGATTTAGCTTCTGCTATTGGTGATGAAGAATTAGTTATACCTTATGATACTTGCCCAGAGTTTTTTATTTGGTATTTTAAGAACACACGAACTTAAGTTTGATATCAAATAAAGTACATGTACTTTATTAATTTCTAAGATTAAAGTTTACTTTTGGATAAGGGTGTACTAAATTTTACCATTTGAGCAAATTTTATAAACTCTATTACTTTATTTTATTAACAACATCATAATCAAATTATTATAATATTAGAAGTGGTTTGTATGTCTAAAAGAAATGAATTCATTGAATCGCCCCGTGTTTGCCAGAGACTCAATAACTTGAGAAACTGGAACTATGAAAAAATCAAATCGCTATACATCAGAATTTCGTGAACGTGCAATTAGGCTTGTTACCACACAACAGCATGAATACCCTTCTCTTTGGGCTGCGCTAGTATCGATTTCAGATAAACTGGGATGTACCCCAGAAACACTTAGAGCATGGGTCAAGAAATCTCAAGCTCAACCGTCTAAACCCTCTTCTAATACGCAATCAACTGAAGAACGCCTTGCCGTCTTAGAGCGCGAGAATAAAGAGCTCAAGCGAACGAATGATATCCTGAGGCAAGCTGCCGCTTTTTTCGCCCAAGCGGAGCTCGACCGCAAACAGAAGTAATAGTGGATTTTATTGATGCTTGCAGAGAGCATTACGGTGTCGAGTCAATTTGCAAGGAATTGCCGATTGCACCATCAACGTATTATTCTCATAAACAGATACAAAGAGAGCCTGAGCGACTGTCTAACCGCAAAAAGCGTGATGCTGAGCTGATAATACTCATTCGCGAAGTGTGGGAGGATAATATGTCAGTTTATGGTGCAAGAAAAATATGGAAGCAGCTACAGCTTGACGACCATCAAGTCGCCCGCTGTACAGTCGAACGATTGATGCGAGTTATGGGAATTCAAGGTGTTCGTCGGGGTAAAGCACATAAGACAACGATACCTGACGAGCAACAAGATAAGCCACTTGATTTAGTTAATCGTCAATTTACTGCTGAGCAGCCAAATCAACTTTGGGTAGCTGACATCACCTATGTTGCCACATGGAGTGGGTTTGTTTATGTCGCTTTCGTGATAGATGTTTTTTCACGATACATTGTAGGTTGGCGTGTATCAACGACAATGCACACAGAGCTTATTCTTGATGCGTTAGAGCAAGCTATTTGGCATCGTGGCAACCCCGAAGGGTTAATTCACCACAGCGACAGAGGCAGCCAATATTTGTCTATACGATACACTGAGCGACTTGCTGAAGCTGGAATTCAAGCGTCTGTAGGCAGTGTGGGTGACTCTTATGACAATGCATTGGCTGAAACAATAAATGGATTATTTAAAACAGAGATTATTCGCAGAAATGGCCCGTGGAAGAATGTTGATGCTGTTGAATACGCAACGTTAGAGTGGGTCAATTGGTTTAATAATCAACGCTTATTATCTTCAATTGGGTATATTTCACCAGCTCAATATGAAACAGACTACTATGATAATTTAAACGAGTCAGGTAAAGTGGCCTGACTTAAACAAACTGGTCTCCGATGAACTCGGGGCGATTCACATTGTAGATGAAGAGGTTAGTTTTCCTAACGGAGTAGAGCTTGTATCTACAACAGGTACGAGAGGCGTAATTACCTATGCGAACAAAGCATTTTGTGATGTGGCGGGTTATGAACTCGATGAGTTAGTAGGAAAAAATCATAATATTGTCAGGCACCCTGATATGCCAAAGGCTGCATTTAAAGACTTGTGGGAGCATTTAAAACGAGGAGAGCCGTGGCGTGGTGCAGTAAAAAATAGATGTAAAGACGGTCGGTACTATTGGGTAGATGCGTTTGTAACAGCTATTTATGAAAACGATGAACTTGTTGGATACCAATCTGTTAGAACCAACTTAGCGCCTGAATATAGAGATAGAGCAATTAAGTTTTACTCGGACGTTAATAACGAAAAGAAGAATCTTTCTTTTATTAAAGACGTTAAATTCAAACATATATTATTTATACTCATCGCTTTATTGTCTCAAATTATAAGCTCCAATTACTGGGGATTAATGCTCCTTCCTCTTACATATTTAGTTTTTTATTCAGAACTCATTGAAACCCAAGCTTTTTGGAAAAAGACTAAAGAACAATACGATAGCGTATCAAGACTCGTATTCTGTGAAAACACGCCATATAGCATTGCTGAATTTCACTTCAGAATTTTAGAAGGGAAAATTAAAACCATTGTTGGTCGTATAGTCGATGGTGGAAGAAGTTTAGAGAAAACAGCGATGAGTTTGTCTTCGGCAGCAAAAAATACGCAAGATGGCGTTGATAAAGAATCAGCAGAAATCCATCAGGTATCAACAGCAATGGAAGAGATGACAGCAACCATAAATGAAGTAGCTTCAAATTCTGTAACAACAAGTTCAAAAGTTCAGTTGGCACACCAAAAATGCCAAACGGCTGCTAGTGTAATGTCAGAAAATATGAAACAGGTTGAAGGGTTAGCTAAAGAGGTAGAAGAGTCAGCTCGCTCTGCTGGCAGTTTAGCAGAAGAAGCTGAAAAAATAGGTAGCATAATGAATGAAATTCAGGGTATTGCTGACCAAACGAACCTATTGGCGCTTAATGCTGCGATTGAAGCAGCCAGAGCTGGTGAACATGGTAGGGGGTTCTCGGTAGTAGCCGATGAAGTAAGAGCATTGTCTAGTCGAACACATTCAGCAACAGAGCAAATACACTCTTCAATAAAAGAAATACAAGATACTTTGCTTAATTGGTCTTTCAAAATGAATGCAGGAAAAGAGGCCGCTGACTTATGTGTAGAGCAAGCGCATACGGCAAATACAGAAGTAGCGGAAGTTTACAATATCATCTCTGAGATTTCAGATTTGACAATACAAATATCAACGGCAGCAGAAGAGCAAGGTGCTGTTTCGAATGAAATCAGTAATAACATTGTAAATATCAGTGACGCATCGCAAGAGAACTTAAATCAAGCTACAAATGTGAGCGTTGATAGTGAAAAAATCCAAAAACAAACCGAGAGGCTAGTTTCTTTGGCCTCAACCTTTAGGTAAGAAATCGACTGATGAATTCCAGTGCAGTATTAAAATTCGAAGCAAATTTAAAAAGAAAGCTATCCTCATACTTTTCAAAAGATACAGAGGAGTTAGATACGCCAGTAAATGGGCTGTTTGCAATATTTGAAAGTATTGAAGAACTAGGTGAAATAGGAGGCTGGCTATTTGATATATCGAAACAAGAAATTTATTGGACTAAGCGAACCTACGAAATATACGGGTTACCATATGCTAAAGAAATTACGCCAGAGTTGGCAATAAGTTTCTATGACACAGACGCAAGAGATATTATACAAACAGCGTTTCAAGACCTTTTAGAAAATAATAAAGAGTATAATTTAGAGTTGTCATTTGTTGATAGTAATAAAAATTTGAAATGGGTGAGTACAACAGGAAAGTTGTACAAAGAAAATAGTGTAGCTCAATTTGTTTATGGCTCTTTTAAAGACATTACAGAATTTAAACGCTTAACCATATCTGAAAGTAATCTTGGAATTAGCCACAAAGCGATATTAGACAACGTTAACGATTGTATAATTACATCTGATAAGCGCGGGATTATTTTATCCGCAAACAGTAAGGTCAAAAACATATTTGGTTATCGCCCAGATGAATTGATTGGTAAAAAGCTCAATATTCTAATGCCTGAAAAACACGCTAGATTGCACGACAAATATATGCAGTCATACCAAACAACAGGGCGAGCCAAAATAATTGGAGTTGGACGAGAACTTCCAGCGTTAAGAAAAAACGGTGAACAATTCCCAATGGAATTATCACTGTCTGAAGTGTTGATAGATAATGAAAAAGCGTACATAGGTATAGTCAAAGATATATCTGAAAAGAAAAAAGCAGAAAGGAAAATAGAAGCCGTAGCTTTCAGTGATTCAGTGACTTCCTTAAACAACTATAACCGCTTTAAAGTTGATTTTGAATTAGAGGTAAGAAAAGCCGAGAATTCAAGCCTACATCTGTATGCATTCATTATTAAACTAGACAAACTTTCATCGGTTAATATGGCATTTGGTAGAGAAACTGGTGATGCTTTGTTAAAGGCTTATTCTGTCTGTTTAAAAGAGACGTTTAAAAACACTGGTAGTGTATATCGATATTCGAGTGATAAGTTTTTAGTTTTGTATCCATCGACCACCGAAAATACGGTACAAGAAAAACTATATCTATTACAGAAAGATACCTGTCAAAATTACGATTTAAATGGGCATTCTGTTGGAATTACCGCATCTGTAGGTGTTGTTGATATTCTTAAGTATTCTCCTTCGCGCAGTGAAGTTATCCAGCTTTTGGAAGCGACCGTAAAAGCAGCAAGTCAAGATGACAGCAGTTTTTATAAAATTCTGGAAGAAAGTGACCTAGCAGACAGCCATTTAAAAACTTCAACTTTGAAAGAAATGAAATCAGGCCATTTTCTTGATGAGCTTAGTATTGTTTTACAGCCACAATTTAATGAGAATGAGGAGCTATTTGCGTCTGAAGTATTAGTAAGATGGTATAACCGAAAATTAGGAAACGTTCCGCCTGATTTGTTTATACCGTTAGCAGAAGAGTCTGGCTCAATCGTTGAACTTGGCGATTTTGTCATCAATAAAACGGCTGATGTTCTTTCAGCCATATATGAAAGAACTAAGAAATATCAAAAAGTTGCTATAAATGTAAGTGCCAGACAACTTCTACAACCTGACTTTTGCTCCAAACTAAAAGAAGCGTTCAAGTTAAGAAATATCCCTTTTTCGAGTATTACGGTAGAAGTGACAGAAAGTGTATTGATTTCTAGTTTGGAGTCGGTTCATTCAAAAATGAATGAGTTGACTAAGCTCGGCTTTGAATTTTCCATTGATGATTTTGGAACGGGTTATTCAAGCCTAAATTACATCATGCATATGCCAATACGTGAGTTAAAAATCGATAGGACATTCATCAAAAATATAGGAAAAGAAGATAAGTCAGAACCTATCATTAAGGCAATATTGAGCATGACTAAGAGCTTGGAGTTAAGAACCGTTGCCGAAGGAATTGAGAGCCAAGAGCAATTGGCGTACTTAAAACAATATAATTGCGATGTTTATCAAGGGTATTATTATGCAAAGCCATTGCCTATTGAACAATGGATGACGTTAGTTGAAGGTGTAAATCATGGCTCATGTAAAGATCATAAATAGTTTTTCTAGGTTGTCAGAGCATGGAAATGTGTTTTGGGAGACGCTTTACAAAAAACTTATTTCAAGACGACCTGATACATTAAAGTATTTTTCAAATACAGAAACATCTCAAATTCAAACTGCTCAAACTATTGAAGATGGTGATGTTGATTTGTTTTAGGCTGAAGCTAAAGTCACTTTGTTTTTCAGTAAGGGAATAATTTCTTTTTAAGTCTTAGCCAAATGGAGTTTTCGCTCTAACGCAACTGTGTCCAAGAATGAATTTATCCGATCGATGTATAGATCACTCATAGCAGGTCTAAACAACTGTGCGATTTAATCGAATCGATAATTAAAAAATGGGCAGATTAGATTTGAGACAGTTTATATAAATGTGTCCAGCTAAATACTAACATTACTGTTTCTAAGTAATTTTTGTAACAGCAACAATACTAATTCTCTTTGAAAATACTGATATTTGTCTTCAATGTCCAAATTAGAAATTTTATGAAGATTTTTTTCGCCAGTATGTTTCCTGATTCTGTCTATTTGTTTTTTCTCAAAGACATAGATTTTGTCAGCCCAATCCAGCATATCTTCAGTACAAAGAGTTGTGCCTGCCTTGCTTACATATTTTTTGCTCAAACCTGCTGACTTGTAAATATTGCCGTTATCTAGAGCGCTAAATAGCTCTTGCGCAGTTCGGCTTCGATTAATGTTGGAGGTGCATAGAAATAATATGTTCATTTACGTTACCTGCTAACATAATATGAGAGCTGATCATTGCACGGTTTAGACAACATTCAATTGCTTCATCTGTTCAGAGGTCAATACAGTTAAATTATATTGATAACCTTCTTCCAAATTTACTTTTTGCCACAATGCGAAATTCGCTCGTTGCATACCTTGAGCATGAGATAGAAACCAACCTGCACGAAGTGAATTTGGGTTTTGCTTATTTAACGAAATGACAATTTTTTCGCAAAGATGAGCAACTAAACTTACTCGTTCTTCTACTTGTTCTGCATGACTCCCCGTGGCGAAAAAAACAACGCACTCATCAGACATAGCATTGATAAGCATCAAAAGTATTTTGAGGCGGGAGGGTATAGTCCAATTTAAATTAATAATACCGCCTTTTACATGATCGAGTTCGTCCAGCGTAATGATTCTTTCAATTGGCCTACTGAAATTTTCCGCGACAAACTCTGGAGTAGCTTGTAAAGGCTGCTCATAAATAATGAATACTTTTTTTAAAGGAGGGAGCTTGTTTATTATTTGTAAGCGTCCGGCAATCTACACCTAGCTTTTGATATTCCAAGGCAGTAAATCATCGATTTGGCAACCCGGTTTGCAGATTTGGGTTAAATAATAGCTAATATAATCGTAAGGTATTAGTCCGTTGGCCTTTGCCGTTTCCACTATGCTGTAGAGCATTGCACTGGCGTTGGCCCCATTAGCTGTTTGGCTAAACAGCCAATTTTTGCGGCCAATGACAAAGGGTTTAATCGCCCGCTCAGCGCGATTATTGTCGATAGACAAATGACCATCTTCAACATATTGAACCAACTTATCCCATTGATTCAGGCTGTAGTTGAGCGCTTCCCCTAATTTGGATTTAGGTAAGGTATTGAGCAAAGATTTTTCCAACCAAGCTTTATATTGGTTAAGTAATGGCTCCGACTCTTTTTTCCGGATGGCTTGTTTTTCAGGCGCTGTTTTATCTTTGATTCTGGTTTCAATTCGATACAGTTTTTGAATATGATTCAACGCCCAATTTGCTTTGCCCGTTTTTCCTTTGGGTTGCGCTTTTTCAGCTTCATCAAACTTACGCCGTGCATGTGCCCAGCAGCCAGCAAGCTTAGCTTTAGTTTGGTCATACCCTTGGTAACTGCGTAATACCATGATGCCGATCGCTCAATACCATTCAAGCCGATCACTTTTTTGTCTGTCAGTAGACCTCAGTAAAATCTAACTTGAGTGATCGGCATCAGTCAAGAAATTTAGTTTTTTTCGCATCGACTCGCCTTTTAATTCCAACTTTATCGCCCCGTGCACAAGCCTATCTAGAATCGCATCCGCGTGTGTCGATTCTCCGATCATTTCATACCAATTTTCTATCGGTAATTGACTCGCTATTAAGGTCGATTTTGTATCATATCTTGCATCAATTAATTCCAGTAAATCACTCCGTTGTTGAGCCGTTAATGGCTCTAATCCCCAATCATCTAAGATCAGTAAATTGGCAGAGCTAAGCTTGTTGATCAGTTTTCGATAACTACCATCGGCTTGCGCTAGAAACATCTTTTCTAATAGCTCTTTGAGCCTAAAATAATAAACGCTACTCCCTTGTTGGCAGTGGTTTTGACCAAGCGCGCAAGCGAGGTAAGTTTTGCCACAACCTGTTGCTCCTGTGATCAAGATGTTTTGGTGAAGACGAAGCCATTCACCTTGTGCTAATGAACGGATCTGAGCTTTATCGAGTTGTCGTGCTGCGCCATAGTTGAGTTGGGCAAGTGTGCCGCCAACTCTGAACTTTGCTTGTCGCGTTAGGCGATCTATTTTACGCTGATCACGCTGCGTTATTTCATGTTCAAGCAATAAACTTAGCCGCTCTTCGAAGCTTTGTTCAACGTATAAATTGGGTTGCTCGTATTGCTGCAATAGCGCATCACGTATGCCGCTTAGCTTTAAATTACTTAACTGATTATTAACTTGTTGATTGATATTTTGCATAAGTCTTCCTATGGTTTGTTAATTTTTATTAATGGTAATAGTGGTTGCCACGGATATTTTTATGATCAATATCTTGTAGTAAATCACCTTGAGCTTGTGGCAAGGGTTGTTTATCCAAGCCTTTTTCTAAGATAGTCTTTACTTGTTTAACGCGAGTAACACCTGTGGTTAATGCGCGATGACAGGCGGCTTCAAGACGTTGATCACTAAACTTTTTACCTAGGCTTAATAACCCCATACAAGCACGGTAGCTTTGCTCTGGATGTTTTTTAGCTTGCATCAATTGCATAACAAACTGCTCAGTTGATGTGCCAAATTTACTCGCCCAGCGTTCGAACCGCTGTGGTGTCCATTGTTGCTGCTTTTGATGAGCGATAGGCATATGCAGATCAAGCGTGGTGTGCGCACCTTCTCGGTATGATCTGGGGTGAACAGCGACTTGTATGCCTTGATGGTAGAGTGTCACCAACTTCCCGGAGGCATGGGCTTCAAGCTTTTGTTTAATTAAGGTATGTGGCACTGAGTAGTAGTGCTTTTCAATTTCCACATGATAATCAATATGCACGCTCACCTGTTTTACTAAGGTATAGCTGTAAGGCTGTGTAGGCAGTGGTTTGAGTGCAGGTCTGTCGATAGCATCAAACTGACTGAGCCGTGAGCCAGGATGCTTTTTCATTTTACGTTGATTTAAATCGACCAGTAATGCTTGTATTTTCAGGTTCAATTGACGCAAGCTAAAGAAGGTTTCATTGCGAAGGCGCGCCATTATCCAACGTTCAACAATTTGCACACCCACTTCAGCCTTAGCCTTATCCTTTGGTTTATAGGGTCTAGCGGGCACAATGACCGTATCGTAATGTGTCGCTAGTTGTTGGTAGGTTGGATTTAAGTCAGGCTCATATCGACACGGTTTGGTGACGGCACTTTTAAGGTTGTCAGGAATTATTAGCTCAGGAACTCCGCCAAGAAACTCAAAACAACGGGCGTGACTCATCACCCAATCTTCGAGTTTCTGGCTGTAAGTCGCTTCGGCATAGGTATAATTTGATGCACCCATGACCGCAACGAACACTTGTGCAGTACGACATTCGCCTGTACTTGTATCAACAATACTCATGGTTGGGCCACAGTAATCCACAAACAGTTTTTCACCTGCTTTATGATTTTGTCGCATGGAGGGTTTTTGGCATTTAAGCCATGCCTTGTACTGACGGCAGAAGTGAGTGTAACTGTAAAAACCTTCCGCGTGCCGCTCTTTGTATTCTTCCCAAAGCAGCAACAACGTCATGGTTTTAGGCCGAAGCTCTTGCTGAACTAACGACCAGTCAGGAATGGTAAAGCCCTTTAATCGAGGCTTTGTTTTGAAGAACGCTTGTTGCAGAGCGTGATCATCCCACTTCTCATCAAGCGGCCAGTAAGTAATATCTAACTCTGCTGATTTACAGGCATATTTAGACACGATTGAGGGTGAAACAGATAAGCTTGTTGCTATCTGACGATGACTGAGTTTACAGCTGTATTTTAGTCTTAAAATCTCTTTAAGTTTACGCATTGAAATAGGTGCCGTTGGCATGGTCATTCTCATCATCAAAAATGAAAAGAATAACGGTTAAAAACACCTACTGGCTAGACAAAAACGTGTACAAATTGAACGATACCATTCAAGCCGATCACTCAATACCATTTTGACCGAAAAGTGATCGGCTTAGATAGTATTAGGTGATCGCGATGCATGAGAATACGCAGTAACCATCCACTTGAAGGTAACCTGTATAATTAAGTAAAAAATTCGCAGGATAACAACCTGAACGACCCGGCTGATATTCATACAGTACGATATTTTTAAATGGGTTATTTGCTACAGGCGTGTCAGTACCTGTGCAATATAACCACATATAGGATTTTGTTTTGTCATCACTCACCACATTGACTGTGGTCTCGTCCGCTTGAATGACATGTTGCTCTAATAAGATTTGATGCAATTTGTCATACAGTGGTTTAAATAAACTGGCACATTTGATTATCCAGTCACTCATGGTTTGTCGACTGATTTCAATGCCGTGTTGTTTAAACATGGTTTCTTGCCGATAAAGCGGCAGAGCGTATTGATATTTACTGGTGATGATTTGGCTGAGTAAGCTTGGTGTTGCAATGCCTTTAGGAATTGGACTCGCTGGCATCGGGGCTTGTTTGATTTGAACTTGTGTTTCGTTTTGCTCACAGGCTCGGCAGCTGTATTTAGGTCTAACATGTTCAATCACTTTGATTTGAGCTGGAATAAATTCAAGTTTTTCAGATTTATCTTCACCCATTTTATGCATTTCACCACCGCAGCAGTCACAGCTTTTATTTTCGATGTCGTGCACAATCACTTCGCGTGGTAAATCAGCCGGTAACGCAGTGCGTTTAGCTTTTTTACGGGTGTAAGTAACGGTTTCGTTTTCAGCTTCAACTTCACGTTCTAACTCAGCGATGTCTTCCGCTTCGTTAAATAAATCACCTTGTGCAGGGTGGCCTTCGGTTGATTTACCGAATTGTTTTTGTTGGGCTAATTTGAATTGTTCTTCTAAATACGCGATTCTGGAATCTTTATCCGTTACTTGTTTTTCAAGTTCGGCAATGCGTTTGAGAAGTTGCTGCTCTAGTTCAGTCATAGGGGGTATTTTACCCTGTAACTCGCTGATTATCTGCATGTTATTCAGATTAAAAGCTGATCAGGTATGAGCTAAAGTTATAAGCTCAAGTTTGATAAAATCAGCGGTTTATGACCAACAATATCAAAGCCATCGAGCAGCCAGTGCAGTTGTTGCTCAGATAAAACAAGCTGGTTTTCATGCTCGGCATTCGGCCATTTAAACTTATTGTTTTCTAATCGCTTATGCCACAAAGCAAACCCCGTTTTATCCCAGTAAAGGATTTTGAGTTTATCTTTGCTTTTGTTGCAGAAGATAAATAAAGCACCGGACATCACATTTAAATTCATTTCAGCGACAACAATATTAGCTAAACCATTAATCGATTTTCGAAAGTCCACCACTGGGCGGTGCAGGTAAATGTCACTTGGCTCAACAAACATTTTCATTTAACTAAACCTCTAATCAAATCAGACAAATACTGTGCAGAGGTTGAACCTGGCAATTTTAATTCTCCAACCTGCAAAGTCAGTGTGATATGGGCAGGCTCAACGATTTCTTGCAAACGGGTTTGTTCAGTTTGAATGGTCACTTTGCTGAAACTAGATTGGGCGGTTAATTGTTTGCGGTACTTATAAAAAGTGGACGTTGCTAAGTTATTTTGCTGGCAAAAATCTTGTATGTTTAAACCAGAGCCTGGTTGTCGGTGAATTAAATCTAGCCATTGTTGTGTTCGATTGGTTTGCATAACTCACTCCTGTTATTAAAAAGAAATGAGCTTAGCGAATATAAAATAAATGTTTAGGTGTGGTTTAGCCGACGGTTACTATTATTTCACTTATTAAAAGCTGTTCTCTAGCCCCTTTGCAGTTACCTATTACGACATAACCTTTTGCGTTTGAGGGCATTTGTAGTGTGTAGTCAGGTTCTGGATAAGACCGCAGTGTTCGATTTAGCTCTTCTATCGACTCGACGGGCAATTGATCTTCTTTCATGTTTATATCTTATTTTTTTAAACAATAAATTGATATTAACCTATTGATTTGTATAAAGTAAATAATACACGATGAGCACTGCCTGTGAACAAATAATTAGCATTGTTCGATAACTATATATTTTATTTGAAATTTTTATACAGCTTTTGAAATTTTCACTTGAGAAAGTAACCTAGAAAAATTAAAAATTTAGAGTTGCAAATATCCACTGTCTATATACGGGCAGATATGTATAGAAATAAAGTAACCATAGAAAATTAATACGCAATGCGTATGGGGTAAAATAGTGTAGTCATCGTCTCATTAGGGATTGATATACCACCGAACTGAAGCATTAATGTTTAAGAGGGTAGAGCGCTTGCCTTACTCTCTACTAAAAGAACAGCTATAATTAGCAATTAACTAGTAACGTTTTACCTAACTTATATGTGCGTATATATGCACTGGGTTTGTTTGTTTTTTTATGCATTAAGTGCATAAAAAAGTTTGACTTTGGAAATGAGCTATATATAATGCGCCTCGTTGTTTAGAGAACTCACGGAGAGTCTCGAAGGCGTTATAAATAAAGGGATTTTTCCTTGTAGGATTGTTATACGGAATTTATGTTTTAACCCACCCACCCACAGTTTAGTGGTTGGTTTAGGTGGATATAAAGGTTCGAATCCTTCTGGGTGCGCCATTTGAAAACATGTAAATATAGCGGTGATTGTAGCTCAGTTGGTAGAGCCCCGGATTGTGATTCCGGTTGTCGTGGGTTCGAGCCCCATCAGTCACCCCATTTACAAGAATATCGGCGATTAGCGCAGTTTGGTAGCGCACTTGGTTTGGGTCCAAGGGGTCGCAGGTTCAAATCCTGCATCGCCGACCACTTTCTCAAAGTGGTTTTAAACGCTCTGTTTAATTGTTCAGTATGAAAAAAGAAGCTTAGCCTTCAATGTCGGCGATTAGCGCAGTTTGGTAGCGCACTTGGTTTGGGTCCAAGGGGTCGCAGGTTCAAATCCTGCATCGCCGACCATTTTCTTATTTATAACTCCTCTGTATTTTTTTAAAATCTATTTTTCTATTGCAATAAATAAAACTCAATTAAACAACTGAAAATAACAGTTAGCCTGTTTTTTACTCGGTTAGGTGCTGTAGTACCCAATCTATTCCAAATAATTGCCCCCCATACTCGACTATCATAAATATTAGGTTATAATGCCGCGTCTATTGTTTAACATAGTGCCCTAAGGGCAAAGCAGCAATGGTATCTCATGGTAGCGACGGATGCTTTTAAGTGTGAAAAATCGCTTAAACTTTATCAAGACTCATGCAGATCACTTTGTTTGTAAGGAAGGCGAACAGTCGCCAAAATTGAATATTGAGGTAAATCATGCAAGTTTCTGTTGAGACGACCCAAGGCCTTGAGCGCCGTATAACTATCACCGTTCCTGCAGAGAACGTTGAGACCGAAGTAAAAAAACGCCTACAACAACTGTCAAAAACACAGCGTATAGATGGTTTCCGTGCTGGTAAGGTACCTGTATCTGTAATTAACAAGCGTTTTGGCGCTGCAGTTCGTCAAGAAGTTGCTGGCGAAGTAATGCAACGTAACTACATTGAAGCAATCGTTGCTGAAAAAATTAACCCTGCTGGCGCGCCTTCATTCGCTCCTAAATCACTTGAAGCAGGTAAAGATTTAGAATTCTCAGCTACATTTGAAGTTTACCCTGAAGTTGAAGTTCAAGGTTTAGACAAAATTGCTGTTGAAAAACCAGCGGTAACAGTAACTGACGAAGACTTAGCAAACATGCTAGAAACTCTTCGTAAGCAACATGCAGAGTGGGCTGAAGTTGATACAGCTGCCGGCGAAAGTGACCGTGTAACAGTTGATTTCGTAGGTACTATCGACGGTGAAGTATTTGAAGGCGGTAAAGCTGATGACTTCCCATTAGAGCTTGGTCAAGGTCGTATGATCCCAGGTTTTGAAGATAACATCGTTGGTAAAAAAGCAGGCGAAGAAGTTGTTGCAGATGTAACATTCCCTGAAGATTACCATGCTGAAAACCTTAAAGGTAAAGCAGCTCAATTCACTATCACAGTGAAAAAAGTAGAAGCGCAAGAGCTTCCTGAATTAAGCGAAGAGTTTGCAACTAAATTCGGTGTTACCGAAGGCGGCGTAGACGCGCTTAAAGAAGAAGTTAAAAAGAACATGACGCGTGAACTTGACCAAGCGGTTAAAGCTAACGTTAAAGACCAAGCAATCAAAGGTCTTTTAGAAAACAACGAAATTGAAGTGCCAAAAGCACTTGTTGATCAAGAAGTTGACGCATTGCGTCAGCAAGCAGCTCAACGTTTTGGCGGCGACGCTAAAAACATGCCTGAGCTTCCAGCTGAATTGTTCCATGAGCAAGCTGTAACACGCGTTAAAACTGGTCTTTTATTAGGCGAAGTAATCAAAGCTAACGACATTAAAGTTGATGATGCTAAAGTTGAAGCATTAATTGCAACAGTGGCTTCTGCATACGAAGATCCAACTGAAGTAGTAGAATACTACAAAGCAAATGATCAACTTATGCAACAAATGCGTAATGTTGCAATGGAAGAGCAAGCTGTTGAAGCTATTTTAGCTAAAGCAAATGTTTCAGACGTTGAAAAAGCATTTGATGACATCATGAATCCGCAGCAAGGTGCTTAATAAGTCATTGACTTAAGCTCTCGCTAACGATTAAATGGCTCGTGTTACACTGTTTAAACAGCGTGCCCGGGCCATTTTTAGTTTTTGGCTCTTAATTTGCGAAAAACGATAACTATGCTTCCTTATAATAAGGATAAGTATAAGCGCATAAGGAATTAAATAAGTATGAATACTGGTATTACAGATCCCCTAAATGCATTGGTCCCTATGGTTGTTGAGCAAACACCAAAAGGTGAGCGCTCGTATGATATTTATTCGCGACTTTTAAAAGAGCGTATTATTTTTTTAACAGGCCAAGTTGAAGACAACATGGCAAACCTAATTTTAGCGCAAATGCTATTTTTAGAATCAGAGAACCCTGATAAAGATATTTTCTTATACATAAATTCACCGGGTGGCTCAGTAACTGCTGGTATGGCAATTTACGACACAATGAACTTTATCAAACCTGATGTGAGTACTATTTGTGTAGGACAAGCAGCGAGCATGGGGGCATTTTTGCTTACCGCTGGTGCTAAAGGTAAACGTTTTTGCTTACCTAACTCACGTGTAATGATCCACCAACCTTTAGGTGGTTTCCAAGGTCAGGCGTCTGACTTTGAAATACACGCCAAAGAAATACTATCTATTAAAGATAAGCTAAATCGCTTAATGGCAGAACACACGGGTCAGCCGTTAGATGTGATTTCAAAAGATACTGATCGTGACAACTTCATGAGCGCTTCAGAAGCTGTAGAGTATGGCTTAGTTGACTCAGTATTTGCAAATCGCGATAAAAAGTAAGCGCTTGGTGAGCAGGGGACCTGTTAATCACTTTTAGTTACTATGCGAAAAACAATAAATTTTGTTATAGTTAAGCGTATTGAAATAGCCACCATAAACCTTGGTGGCCAACGTAATAAGATGAGGTAGCTGAATGTCTGACACTCCTACAGACGGCGACAAAAGTAATAAATTGTTATACTGCTCTTTTTGTGGCAAAAGCCAGCACGAAGTACGCAAATTAATTGCAGGCCCTTCAGTATACGTTTGTGATGAATGTGTAGAGTTGTGTAACGATATTATCAGGGAAGAGATCAAAGATATTGCTCCTAAGCATGACTCGTCTGATAAACTACCTGTTCCAAAAGAAATTCGAAAACACCTAGACGACTACGTTATCGGCCAAGACCATGCGAAAAAAGTATTGTCTGTTGCTGTTTACAACCATTACAAACGTCTTCGTAATCAATCAACCAAGCAAGATATTGAGCTTAGCAAAAGTAATATTTTGCTAATAGGTCCGACTGGTAGTGGTAAAACATTATTAGCAGAGACGCTGGCTCGTTTACTTGACGTACCGTTTACAATGGCTGATGCAACGACACTTACCGAAGCCGGTTACGTGGGCGAGGATGTAGAAAATATCATCCAAAAACTATTGCAAAAATGCGACTACGATGTGGAAAAAGCACAGCGTGGCATTGTATACATTGATGAAATAGACAAAATTTCTCGCAAATCAGATAACCCATCAATCACGCGCGATGTGTCGGGTGAAGGTGTGCAACAAGCATTACTTAAGCTGATTGAGGGTACGATTGCTTCTGTGCCTCCTCAAGGTGGACGCAAACACCCACAGCAAGAATTTTTACAAGTAGATACGTCTAAAATCTTGTTTATTTGTGGTGGTGCGTTTTCAGGGCTTGATAAAGTCATTGAGCAACGTAGCCATAAAAATACTGGCATTGGTTTTGGCGTTAGTGTTAAAGAGTCTGCAGAAACGCGTTCTTTAAGCGAGACGTTTAAAGACGTAGAGCCTGAAGATTTAGTAAAGTACGGTTTAATACCTGAATTTATTGGCCGTTTACCTGTAGTTGCTACACTCACAGAGTTAGATGAAGCTGCACTCGTACAGATTCTAAGTGAGCCTAAAAACGCGATTACTAAACAGTTCTCAGTGTTATTTGGTATGGAAGATGTAGAGCTTGAGTTCCGTGATGATGCTTTATCTGCTATCGCTCACAAAGCGATGGTTCGTAAAACCGGTGCACGTGGTCTTCGCTCTATCGTAGAAGGTATTTTACTAGATACCATGTACGAACTTCCATCTATGGATGATGTCAGCAAAGTAGTTATTGACGAAACGGTAATTAAAGGTGAGTCTGATCCAATCTTGATATATGAAAATAATAATCAAGATAAAGCAGCATCTGAATAGTTTTTAAGCTATTTGCATTAAAAAGGAGCCTAGGGCTCCTTTTTTTATAATTAATTTAAACGAGTCGGGGAAAATTGTTGAACTTTAATGTGGTTATCCCCATATACTTGAGTAATCTTTTAAATAAATGAAGTGCGAAGAGAAATATAATGACGCTTGAGAGAACCGACCAAGTCGAAATCCCAGTGCTAGCACTGCGCGATGTTGTGGTGTATCCACACATGGTGATCCCGCTTTTTGTAGGCCGTGAAAAATCAATAAAATGCCTTGAAGCGGCAATGGATAAAGACAAACAAATTTTCTTGGTTGCACAAAAAGATGCAACTGTAGACGAACCAGAGCAAGATGATATTTATCGCATTGGTACTATTGCAACTGTACTTCAATTATTAAAACTCCCTGACGGAACAGTAAAAGTATTGGTAGAAGGCACACAGCGCGCTGAAATCAAAGACTTCGTTGATAACGACGAGTTTTTTGTTGCCGATGCTCAATTTATTGAATCAGATTTAATTGATGAACAAGAGCAAGATGTATTTATTCGAAGCGCAATTAGCCAATTTGAAGGCTATGTAAAGCTCAATAAAAAAATTCCACCAGAAGTGCTCACTTCGGTATCAGGTATTGATGAACCAGCGCGACTTGCAGACACAATGGCTGCGCATATGCCGTTAAAAGTGCCTGAAAAACAAAAAGTGTTAGAAATTTCAAGCGTGACTGAGCGCTTAGAATACCTAATGGCCCTGATGGAAGGTGAAATCGACTTATTGCAGGTTGAGAAGAAGATCCGTACCCGCGTTAAAAAGCAGATGGAAAAATCTCAGCGCGAGTATTACCTCAACGAGCAGATGAAAGCCATTCAAAAAGAGCTTGGTGAACTTGATGATGTTCCTGATGAGTTTGAAGCGCTCAAAAAGCGTATTGAAGAATCGGGTATGTCATCAGAAGCACAAGAAAAAGCCACGACAGAACTTAATAAACTTAAGATGATGTCGCCAATGTCCGCTGAGGCAACGGTTGTACGTTCTTACATCGACACATTAATTAACGTGCCATGGAAAAAACGTTCAAAAGTTAAAAAAGATTTGGCTGGTGCACAAAAAATATTAGACAGCGAACACCATGGTCTTGATAAAGTAAAAGAACGTATTTTAGAGTACCTAGCGGTACAACAGCGTACTAACAAGCTTAAAGGTCCAATTTTGTGCCTTGTAGGACCTCCAGGTGTCGGTAAAACATCACTTGGTCAGTCGATTGCCCGTTCTACTGGCCGTAAGTATATTCGTATGGCGTTAGGCGGTGTTCGTGATGAAGCCGAAATCCGAGGCCATCGTAGAACGTATATTGGTTCTATGCCAGGTAAGCTAATTCAAAACATGACAAAAGTAGGGGTCAAAAACCCACTATTTTTATTAGATGAAATCGACAAAATGTCTTCAGATATGCGTGGCGACCCAGCTTCAGCATTGTTAGAAGTACTGGATCCTGAGCAAAACAGCCATTTTGCCGATCATTATCTTGAAGTAGATTTTGATTTATCGGATGTTATGTTTGTCGCTACTTCGAATAGTTTTAACATCCCTGGTCCTCTTTTAGACCGTATGGAAGTTATTCGTTTGTCAGGATATACAGAAGACGAAAAGCTTAATATTGCAAAAGAGCACCTGATCACTAAGCAAGTAAAGCGCAACGGCTTAAAAGACAACGAGATTGAAATAGACGATAGTGCAATTATCGGCATTATTCGCTATTACACACGTGAAGCGGGTGTCCGTAATCTAGAGCGAGAAATTTCTAAGTTGTGCCGTAAAGCTGTTAAAAATATTCTGATTGAAAAAGACACTAAAACGGTGACTATTAATCAAGATAATTTAGAAGAGTACTTAGGCGTTCAACGTTTTGACTATGGTAAAGCAGAAGACGGTGATCGTATTGGTCAAGTTACAGGTCTTGCATGGACTGAGGTTGGTGGTGATTTACTGACAATCGAATGTGCAGCCGTGCCAGGAAAAGGTAAATTGACCTACACCGGTTCACTTGGCGATGTAATGCAAGAGTCGATTCAAGCAGCAATGACCGTTGTGCGTAATCGTGCTGATACTTTTCGCATCAGCAGTGATTTTTATGAAAAGCGTGACATTCATGTTCACGTTCCTGAAGGTGCAACACCAAAAGATGGCCCAAGTGCTGGTGCAGCCATGGTGACTGGTCTGGTATCGAGTTTAACAGGTAACCCAGTTAAAGCTGATGTTGCTATGACTGGCGAAATAACGCTTCGTGGTGAAGTTCTGCCTATTGGTGGCTTAAAAGAGAAGTTACTAGCTGCGCACCGTGGTGGAATAAAAACCGTTATTATTCCAAAAATTAACGAACGTGACTTAAAAGAGATCCCAGATAACGTACTGGCAGGTCTTGATATTCACCCAGTGACATGGATTGATGAGGTGTTAAAACTTGCTTTGGTACATCCTGTTGAGAGTTTTTCAGTCGAAACAGAGAAAAAGCAGTAAAAAACGTAAAAAAAGTGCTTTTTAGGGCTTTTCAAATCTAAACGGTATGATAAGTTAAGCACTGGTTTTCAAGCCTAGGCCTTATGTGGCCTAGGCTCAAGAAAAATATAATCATGTGAGCATTACAAGTTTGCTCTAAAATTTTCAAAAAAGTGATGTTAGTTTAAAAAACCATCGCTCTTGATAATAACAATGAAAGAGGATGATATTGTGAATAAATCTCAATTAATCGATCAAATCGCAGCTGATGCTGACATTTCTAAAGCGGCTGCAGGTCGTGCACTTGATTCATTCATCGAATCTGTATCTGGCGCGCTTAAAGATGGCGACTCAGTTGCACTTGTTGGTTTTGGTACTTTCTCAGTACGTGAACGTGCTGCACGAGCTGGCCGTAACCCACAAACTGGTGAAACTATTCAAATCGCTGCTGCAAATATTCCAGCTTTCAAAGCCGGTAAAGCGCTTAAAGACGCAGTAAACTAATCAATAGTTTAAACAGATTAGTTATGGCGAAAGTAAAGTTACTTAATCAGCCTAACAGTTGAATTGAGTAACTTTACCGCTAGTTACTTCAAGTGAAAAAGCGTATCTGGTAAGATACGCTTTTTTTACATGTGACAAGGTATTGAGCCTTGATCAAAAAGAGATAAACAAATGCTTGAGAAAATCAGAGAAGGTTCGCAAGGACCTGTAGCCAAAATAATTTTAGGCGCGGTGATTTTATCTTTTGCTTTAGCAGGGATCGGTAGTTACCTAGGTCAAACCACGGAACAACCTGTTGCTGAAGTAAACGGAGTTAAAATTAGCCAAACGGAATTTAACCGCGCGTACCAAAACGAACGTAATCGTTTAGAGCAACAATTTGGTGAGTACTTTACACAAATTGCTGCAGATCCAAATTATATGGCACAAATTCGTCAAGGTGTAATTGACCGCTTAGTACAACAAGAATTGCAATCACAGTTAGCGGCAGAATTAGGCCTTCGCGTAAGCGATGATACAGTTCGTAAAACAATTTTAGAATTGCCTTACTTCCAACTTGGCGATAAATTTAATAACGATCGTTATTTACAAGTAATTCGTCAAATGAACTTCCAACCAGATACTTTTCGTGAATACCTTCGCGAAGATATGACGCGCAGTCAGTTAGTATCAGCAGTTGCAGGCACAGACTTTGCGCTTGAAAGCGAGCTTAAAAGTGCTATTGCTCTTCAACAACAAACTCGTAGCATTGATTACTTAGTAATTAATAAAGAGTCACTTGCAGATAATGTCGAAGTATCAGAGCAAGAAGTTTCAGATTACTATGACCTAAATGCATCGCAGTTTTTATCACCAGAACTTATCTCGGTGAACTATGTCGAATTGAAAGCTGAAAATATTGTTGTTGGTTCAGTGACTGAAGAAGATGTGAAAGCGTCTTATGAGCAAAATAAGGCGCAATATGTTGAGCCTGAAAAACGCCGTGTGTCACACATATTAATAGATAATAGTGAAGACGATGATGCAGCTAAAGCTAAAGTCGATGCGCTTTATGCTGAGCTTCAACAAGGTGCAGACTTTGCTGAACTCGCAGAGTCTTCATCTGATGATATCGTTAGCGCAGAGATGGGCGGTGACATTGATTGGATTGAACGTGATGTAATGGATCCTGCATTTGAAGATGCAGCATTTTCACTTGAAGCGAAAGGTGATTTTTCAGAAGTGGTTGCGTCAGAGTTCGGTTATCACATCATTAAACTGACTGATATTCAGCCACAACAAGTTAAACCATTTGATGATGTAAAAGCGGACTTACGTGCTGAATTAGAGCGTGCTGAAAAAATTGATGCGTTTTACGATAAGCAAACCGAAATGGGTGCAATCGCGTTTGAAATTTCAGATCGTTTAGATGATGCAGCAGAAGTTGCTGAACTAGAAGTTCAGTCAACCCCTCTTTTAGCATTGAACGCTTTACCTGAGCCGTTAAATACACCGGCTGTTATTACTGCACTAACATCTGTTGACTTACTTGAAGACAGAGTTAACTCTGAAGTTATTGAGTTGGGCGATGAGCACATTGTTATCGTGCGTATTAACGAGCATCAGCCAGCGTCAACCAAACCTTTAAGTGATGTAAGTGAACAGATTAAAACACGCTTGGTAAATGACAAGACCTCTGAGCTTGCCAAAGATAAAGCGCGTAGTTTGTTTGCTGAAATTCAAGCAGGTAAAAGTTTGAATGATATTGCAACTGAGCAAGACTTAACGCTTCGTCAAGAGTCACAACTAAATCGTCAAAGTTTTGCTGTGTCGCCTGCGATTGTTACTCAGGCATTTAAAATGGCTCACCCAGCAGACACTGCAGTGATAGATGTTGTTGACTTAAATAACGGTGATGCAGCGATTGTTGCACTTAACTCAGTGACAGATGCTACAGTAACCGCTGATATTGACCCACAAGCTAAACAAAGCATTACAATGGCTCAAGCAAACAAAAACTATATGGTTTTCATAGAGTCGCTTAAAGCTAAAGCTGAACTTAATTTACCAGTAGTTGAACAAGCTGCTGAATAAGTTAATTTTGGTTATTAAAAAAGGCGCCTCTGAGCGCCTTTTTTATTGCTTTAAATTCGGGTGTGCTTATACCACTGCGTCATAATACTAATCATTTTAGGGCGCTAGATAGGCCTTGCAATAAATTCAATACGGTTACCGCTAGGCTCTCTTATCATCATGTGCTGCGCAGGGCCTTTACCCAAATTCTCTGGTGCAAATTCTATAGTAATATTATTTTGCATTTTTAAGTGCTTATGCAGCTTGCTTAACTTTTCAATACTCTCAACACTGAGTGCTAAATGGTGCAGGCCCACATTTTTTGCTCGATTAAACTCTACACGTTTTTCATTATTCTTAATTCGCCACAATGTAATGGTTGTTTTTTTATTAGATAAAAAGTACGCAGGATAAGTTGGATCATTTCCCAGCACTTTAAAACCAAGCACATCAGTAAAAAACGCTTTAGATGAATTTAAATCTGAAACAGTTAAACCTAAATGATCAATTCCGCCAACCCAGTTTTTAACTTTGTTAGAGGGCTCGGCAATAGCAGAGGCTGATAAAATCAGTAGGGGAGTAATACTAAGTAGTGTGTGTTTGAGCATGGAGTGGCCTTGTTAAAAAGTAAAAGTTAATAACAAGACCTTCTAAAATGCACTTACATAACAAAAAATTGCATTAACAGCTTAATAGACGCTGCGTTATTTTTGACTGAGGGTTATTAAATACATTTTCTGTTAAACCATACTCAACCACCTCGCCTTTATCTAGCACTATGACTTGATCACTAATATGGCGTACTAAACTAAGGTGATGGGTGATCATGACATAAGTTAAACCCGTTTCACGTTGTAACTTGAGTAATAAATTTACTATTTGGGCTCGTATAGATGGGTCTAAAGACGATACGGCTTCATCGAGTACCATCACCTTAGGATCTAAAATAAGCGCCCTGGCAAAAGCCACACGTTGTAATTGTCCAACACTGAACATATGTGGATAGTAATGTTGGTGATCGACTAGCAATCCAACTTTAGAGAGTGTTGTATTTATTTTTTCTGAGCGCTCTTCTTCATCAAAGTCCGTATTGTATTGCAAGCAATCATCAAGCATGTCGCCAATAGTTAAACCTGGGTTTAACGACGCCCCTGAGTCTTGAAAAATCATTCTAATGTGACGACATTGGTTATCACGAATACCGTTATCTTCTATTACATTGCCTTCAAGTAATATTTGCCCAGTGTTTGCGTTATCGGCACCGGCAAGTAACTTAGCTAACGTACTTTTCCCCGAGCCTGTTTCACCAATTACGGCAATGGTTTCACCTTTACCAATACAAAAAGAAATGTTTTTTAGCACTTCAAATTTTTTGCGTTTAAATAAACCCGCTCGCACATCAAATGTTTTAGATAGCGCTTGTACTTTAAGAGTAGGCTGCATTACTTCACCTCCTTTATAAGCGGAAAGTGACAAGCGTAGCTGTGCCCACTGTGTTTAGTGAGGACAGGTGTAACTACACAATCTTTTTGTGCTTGTGGGCAACGTGGCCCAAGTCGGCAACCAATTGGTAAATGTTGTAAAGTAGGAATAGTACCTTTAAGCGCATAAAACGGTTCTTTATGAGCCAAGCCCTGCTCGTAATCTGGCAAGCTTTTCAAAAGTGCTTGTGTGTATGGATGGCGAGGTTGCTTAAATATTTTATGAGTTGGACCTGCTTCAACCATTTGCCCGCAATATAAAACATGAATCCCATGAGACCAATCAGCAATCTCTTCAAGCTCGTGTGAAATCATTAAAATAGACATATTCTTGAGTTGATTAAGGCTTTTTAATAACCTAAACACTTGCGCACGGGTAGTACTCTCAAGTGCTGTAGTCGGCTCATCAGCAATCAATAGCTTAGGTGTTCGGGCAATTGCCATTGCAATCATTACCTTTTGGCACACACCTTCTGAGAGCTCATGAGGGTAGCTGTCTAGTACCGCTTCATGGTTTTTGATACCAACTTTATGGATAAGTGCTTTAACGCGGTCTTTTCGTTCGCGATTTCGTTTTAAAAAGAACCCCTTGCGAGCGACTTCAGGTAAGGTTTCAGCAATTTGATTAAAAATTTTCGCTGTAGGGTCAAGGCAACGGCTAGGATCTTGATAGATCATTGCAATATCTTTGCTAACCGTTTGTCTGCGTTGCTCCGGAGTGAGGCGCATTAGGTCAACACCACGCCAGTGAATTCTATCAGCGGTTATATTCCAGCGTTCGTTTAATACACCAACGATTGCTTTTGCGATTAGGCTTTTACCTGAGCCTGACTCACCTACAAGCGCATGCACTTCACCTTCTTTTAAGCTAAAGCTGACCCTGTCAACTGCTCTTATAACTGTTTCTGAAGTGCGCAGTTCAATGGTTAAATTTCTAACATCTAATAATTGCATTTAATCGGCCTTGCGCTCTTTTAGCACTTGTCTAAGTCCATCGCCTACTAAATTGGTCGATAATACCGCTAAAAATAATAATACGCCTGGTAAGGCAACCGTCCAAGGTGCTAAATAAATTAGGCCAAGGTTTTCTGCCAATATGGCACCCCATTCAGTGGTTGGGGGTTGTGCGCCTAACTTTAAAAAACCCAAAGCAGAAATATCTAGTATGGCCGTAGACAGTGCCATAGTAAAAATAACCACTATGTGTTCGTAAATATTAGGAAAAATACCGCGCGATATAATATGCCAATTTGAAGCGCCGTCGAGCTTAAAAGCCGTAATGTAATCTTTGCTTAGCTCTTCTACTATTAGGTTTCTAATCGAGTGAATAAACTGCGGTAGTAAGGCTAAAATAATAGCCCATACTGTATTCATCAAGCCCGGGCCTAATACTGCAATAATGATAATAGCCAATAATAAAGACGGTATTGAAAGAGTGATATCAAGTAAGTGGTTCAAAAAGCTTGAACGCATACCTCGACTAATGCCAGCAAATGTGCCGACTAATACACCAATTATGGTGGTCAATAATGCAGCGACGACCGATAAACCAAATGTATAGGTTGCGCCGTTCATTAAACGCGACAACACATCACGTCCTAAATCATCAGTGCCTAAAATAAAACGCACATCGCCCATTTCTCGCCACGAGGGTGGAATAAGTAGCGCATCACTGTGCTGCTGGTTTACCCCATAAGGCGCTAAAAATGGTGCGCTGGCAGCGAGTAAGGCAAATGCCAAAAACACCCATAAACCAACAAGGGCAGGGTGGTTGTTTTTAAATTTTCGCCAAAATCGCGCCAGTGGCGATTTATTCGACTCTTCAGAAAATACCTTAAACTTTGCCATGGGCTTGGTTCCGTGAGAGTGGGTCGAATAAACTATAAAGAAGTTCGGTTGTTATAGTGGCTAAAATAACAAATAAGGATACAGCCATTAGGCCTCCCTGAATTGCAGGAAAGTCGCGCTGGTAAATACTGTCTATCAACCAGCGGCCAATACCAGGCCACGAAAAAATAACTTCGGTGATCATAGCAAGTGTTATTAGTGTACTGAATTGCAGGCCAATTTTTTTAATTACCGGTAAAAGCGCATTGCGCAGTGCATGATGCATGATTAATTGGCGTCTGTTTAATCCCTTCGCGCGTGCTGTTTTAATAAAATTTTGATCCATTATTTTCAACATTGATTCGCGGGTAAATCTTACAAGCACGGTGGTTGGGTATGTGGCAAGCACAATTGTGGGCAGTGTTAAGTGGTGTAATGCATCTACAAATGCCATTCCTTTATACGGAAAGCCGGCAAGCATGATATCAATGAGCATAAACCCGCTGGCTGCTGGAATTTCATAAAGAAGCCCCATTCTACCCGACATAGGAAACCACCCCAATTTGAGCGAAAAAATCATAATTAGTAATAAAGCTAACCAGAATACAGGCATAGAATAGCCCACAATAGTGGTTGAATTAATAAGCTTATCTGGCCAGCGATTGTAATACGCTGAGCCTATAATACCTGCAGGCACGCCAACAAATATAGACACAATAAGTGCATAGACACTAAGCTCTAACGTCGCTGGTAATAAATCAAGAATATGTGAAAAAACATTGTCGCCAGAGGCAAACGATAATCCCCAATCACCCTGAAAAACTCGCCCTAAAAAGGCGAGGTATTGCATAAAATAATTACTGTTATAAAAGTATTTATCTTCTAATTGCGTATTTTGAGAAAAATTATTACTCGGAACCCCACTTAAATTACTTAATGGATCACCAGGGAATAAGTACGCCAACGAAAATGTAAAAATGCTGAGCATGAGCAACATAAAAAGTAATAAACCAAGGCGGCGTAAAATATAATCGAGGATCATTACTTTTTCCTCGCATTGGCTAACGAAATAGCCCCAAATGGGCCAAGCTCTATGCCGTCTACATCGGCACTGCTTGCTTGAAACCGTAACCCATGAGCAATGGGCAACAAGGGTAATTCATCCATGATAAGCGACTGCACATCTGCGTAGTATTTTTTTCGCATATTTAAGTCTGTCGTATCGAGTGCTTGCGCCAGTAATAAATCAAATTTAGGGTTGCACCAATTGGCTGGGTTTTTGCCACTAAATGTTGCTGAGCAGCTTAATAACGGGCTAAAGAAGTTATCGGGGTCTGGCGTATCTGCTGCCCAGCCGAGGAGCACGCTATCGTGTCTGTGCTCTCCAATTCTCTGAATAAACGTATTCCACTCGTATTCTACAATACTGACGTTAACACCTACTTTGCGTAAGTCACTTTGCATTAATTCAGCCATTTTACGTGCATTGGGGTTATAAATACGACTCACTGGCATGGCCCAAATATTCATATCAAACCCATCAGAAAAGCCGGCTTCAGCGAGTAGCTTTTTAGCAAGGTCAGGGTCAAATGATGGCATACTTGTTTGAGCGTTAAAAGCCCATGAGGTTGGTGGTAACATCGATTCGGCACGTGTTCCATTACCGTAATATACCGCTTGCATTATTTTATCTGTATCAATTGCATGTGCAAGCGCCTTGCGAACTCGAATGTCGTCAAAAGGTGGGCGTTCTGTGTTAAAAGCCCAGTATCCAACATTGAGGTTGGTTTCTTTTTCAATATTAATATCTTCACGCTGGGCTAAAATACTCAACTGAGCACTACTAGGATGAGCGGCTAAGTCACACTCTTTAGTAAGGAGTTTTGCGATTCGGGCTGTGCCATTAGGGGTAATGTCGTAAACGAGTTGTTCAAGGGCAACGTCGTGTTTCCAATAATCGGGGTTACGGTAAAAGCGGACTAAATTATCACGGCGATATTCACGATAAATATAAGGACCAGTGCCTACAGGGTATTGATCAAAAAATTCTTCTTGCTCTGCAGCTTTACGTTTCATTGCATACTCGGCCGATAAAACAACCGCAAAGTCAGTGGCCATGTTAGCTAAAAAACTACTTTCAGCATTAAACAACTCAAATCTAACTTGGTGGTCAGACACGCGAACAATTTTACGAATAAGCTGATCAACGCCTACACTTTGAAAATAAGGGTAACTGGCATCACCCACAAAATGATAAGGGTTGTACACATCAAATAAGCGGCTAAAGGTAAAAATTACGTCATCGGCGTTAAAAGTGCGGCTAGGTGTAAAGTACGCGGTGGTATGAAATGGTACGTCTTTTCGAAGAGTAAAGGTGACCGATTTACCATCTTTACTTACTTTCCAATCTGTTGCGAGTTCGCTTTGAAACTCAGCAGTAACCGGATCAATACTTATTAAGCGGTCATAAAGCTGATTGGCAATAATATCAATAGTTGAGCCTGTGGTTGTCACTTGTGGGTTAAACGACACAGGGTTTGCCTCGGCGCAATAGACCAAGCCTTGGTTTTTTTCTTCAATAACGCGTTCTTCACTATCTAAGCAGCCAACTAAAGTGCCTGCTAGTAAAGCAAGTAAAAATTTATGCACACGCATAACCTCTAACTATTGTTGATCCAACAAATTGTATTTTTTTAGATACCCACGTAATTGATGATACGTTAAACCAAGGACTTCTGCAGTTTTCTTTTGATTAAATTGGCTATGCTCCAGCGCTTTGTTAATCATATTTATTTCAAATTCATTTGAGCGTTCTTTTAAGCTACAAGGAAATTGAATATTGGCTTCAACTTTTTGCTCAGAAACGTTTACAGGCGCTGCAACAGAAACAGGCTCAGCACTAACATGTTGAGTGGTTATTGGTGCTTTAATACGCGCTTTAGGTCTAAATGGACTTTCGAATGGGTCTAAAATAATCTGGTGAACGGGAATATGTTCACTTCCGTGGCGATATAAGCTACGTTCAACCACATTTTTAAGCTCACGAATATTACCAGGCCAGTTATACGATAAAAGCGTTTCTGTAGCGCTTCGAGTAAACCCGCTGAATAACTCCCACTCTAAATCGCGTGCCATGTTCATCGCAAATTGCTCTGCAAGCAGCATAATATCGTCTTGACGTTCACGCAGTGGGGGAAGCGTTATTACATCAAATGCTAATCTATCAAGTAAATCACTTCTAAACTCACCTTGTTCAGCAAGGTGTGGTAAGTCTTCATTGGTGGCGCATACTAGGCGAGTATCTACTTTTACAGTTTGCTTGCCGCCAACACGTTCAAACTCACCATACTCTATAACGCGTAGGAGTTTTTCTTGCACCATGGCGGAAGTATTTGCTAATTCATCCAAAAATAGTGTACCGCTGTTAGCTCGTTCAAAACGGCCTTCGTGACGTTTACTGGCCCCCGTAAATGCGCCGCTTTCATGACCAAACAATTCACTTTCGAGCAGGTTCTCGTTCAATGCAGCACAATTTAGTTTTACGTAGTTTTGATCCCAACGTTTAGATAAAAAATGCAGGCGGGCAGCTATAAGCTCTTTACCTGTGCCTCGTTCGCCAATAATAAGCACCGGCTTATCTAGATTAGCTAGTTGCGATACTTGATCCAACACAGATAAAAAGCTGTCTGATTGGCCCAGTAAATTGTCTTGTTGGCGATATTGGCTCATATTCCCTAAGTCTTAGTCATTTTTACTAACTGTTAGTGTATTTCATAATTGTGAATAACTAAAGTAATTTGTATATTTAGTTTAACTTAATGAAAATACAGTGTATTTTAGTTTTTAAAAAGTTGGCAAGCATATTGATACTAGTTAAAGCAGACTAACTAAGTTTTAATTACAGAGGTAAATGTTATGGGAATTTTTTCACGTTTTGCAGATATTGTTAATTCTAATATCAATGCCATTTTAGATAAAGCAGAAGACCCAGAAAAAATGGTGCGTCTGATTATCCAAGAAATGGAAGATACACTAGTAGAGGTTCGCTCTACGTCAGCTAAAACTCTGGCAGAGAAAAAAGAAATTGTTCGCCGCCTAGATACACTTAAAGTTCAAGTAAGTGACTGGCAAGAAAAAGCTGAGTTAGCACTTAGTAAAGACCGCGAAGATTTAGCTCGTTCAGCATTGCTCGAAAAGCAAAAGTCGGCAGATGCAGTGACGGCTGTTGAAGGTGAACTTGAGCATGTAGAGTCTCATATTGAGAAGCTTCAGCAAGAAGTGACCACGTTACAAGAAAAGTTAGCTGATGCTAAATCACGTCAAAAGGCAATAATTCTTCGTCAGCGTTCAGCTGAGTCGCGCCTAGAAGTGAAAAAAGCACTTGATAGCTCGAAGGTAGAAGATGCACTTAATCGCTTTGAACGTTACGAAACTAAAATTGATGGACTAGAATCTCAAATAGAGTCTTACGATTTAGGTAAGCAAACGTTAGCAGACGAAATTGCTGATTTACAAAAAAATGAAAAAATTGATGATGAGCTAGCTGAACTTAAAAAGAAGCTTGCTGATAAGTAATTTACGCAGGGGCATGTAATGTGCCCCACTGCTTAACATATTTGAACGGATTGTCAGGAGAGGGTTATGTTTGATCCAGAGATACTAGTTGCACCATTTATCTTGTTTATGATTTTTGTTGCGCCACTGTGGTTAATTTTACACTACCGTAGCAAAAAACAAGTAAGCCAAGGGTTAAGTGAGCACGAACATCGCCAGTTATTAGAACTAGCACACAAAGCTGAACGTATGGCTGATAGAGTCGAAACACTTGAAGCATTGCTAGATCAAGAGTCACCACAATGGAGACGCAAAGTATGAATGCCAAACGCGAATTATTAAGAGACCCACAACGCGGTAAAATAGCCGGAGTATGTGCGGGATTAAGTGACTACTTTAATATGGAGTTATGGTTAGTTCGCATTATATTTGTTAGTGCGGTACTGCTAGCAGGTGGCCCATTGTTTGTGGTAGCGTATATTGCAGCGTGGTTTATATTAGACAAAAAAGAGCCAACGACTGCACATGCGAGCAGCTCAACAAAAGCTGACGATCCGTTAGAGGTAAAATTTAAAGTATGGCAAAAGGGTGAGCCACCGCGCCGCGCTTTACAAGATTTAAAAGAGCGTTTAGCGCGAGTAGATACACGCCTTCAGGATATGGAACGCCATGTTACCTCAAGCGAGTTTACGGTAAGCCGTGAAATCAACAAACTTTAAAGGATTTAATAGCACTTTGTTCGGTGATTAAGCATCAATGAAGTGCTAGCCCATTATGAGTCGTACTTCATTTGCTAAAAAGACCTTTAAAAGTATTAAAGGCAATGCCCAAAAAGCCCTTCACCGTAGTTTAGATCAGCATGTAAAATTGGCTGTAACTGGGTTAAGCGGTAGCGGTAAAACCGCCTTTATTACAGCTCTAGTCAAGCAGTTAACTACACAAGCTAACGATAAAAACCTCCCTTTTTTTGATGTAATGCGAGAGCAGCGCCACATAGCCACTAAAGTTGTACCGCAAGAGGCGTTAAAGGTCCCTACGTTTGACTATCCGCGAGCACTCAATGCTTTACTCCCAAGTGATGGGATGCCTACATGGCCTGCATCAACCGAGCGTATTAACACCTTGCGTTTGGCAATAAAATACCAAAGTGCTTCAGGGTTGCGTGGGCACTTTTCACCACAATCTACGTTGTATTTAGATATTATTGACTACCCTGGTGAATGGCTACTTGATTTACCTATGCTTGAGCAAAGTTATAGCCAGTGGTGCGAGCAGCAGTACCCGCTGTTATTACAGCACCCGCGTGTGAACACCTCTAGTGAATTTTTAAATGCGCTTGATCAGCTTGATTTAAACGCACCTGTAGATGAGAGCGTACTTGCGCAAATTGCTGAACTTTATCAAAGTATGCTTGTGGGTCTCAAAAAAGACACCAAACTAGCTATGTTACAACCTGGGCGAATGCTTATGCCTGGTGATTTAAAAGGCGCGCCGCTATTATTGTTTTTCCCTGTTAATTTTAAGCAGGTTAATAGCGATGATATTATTGCGGGGTCTAATTTAGAGCATCTCATTAAGCGCTTTAATGCCTATGTAAAAGAAGTAGTTAAGCCTTTTTATAACGAGCACTTTAAACATTTTGACCGCCAAATTGTGTTAGTTGATGTATTAAGTGCTTTAAACGAAGGCCACGAAACACTACAAGAGCAAAGTAGCGTAATCAACCAATTACTCGCTCACTTTAATTACGGCGAATCGGGCTTTTTTAAGCGTTTATTTAAACCCAACATAGATAAAATACTCTTTGCTGCCAATAAGTCAGATCACATAAGTGCCAAGCACCACAAAGACTTAGCACTTCTACTTGATTCGCTAGTGCATGAGCAAACTAACTATTTAAAATTTGATGGCGTACAAATAGAAACAATGGCTATGTCGTCAATTACTGCAACGCAGCCGCGTCAAGTTACCGATAAAGGCCAAACGCTAGAGTGTATTTATGGCAAGCCACTTAACGAGCAAGATTGGCTAACCTACTTACCCCCACAACCACCTAACCGCATGCTTAATAAAAATGAGTGGCCAGCGCAGGGATTTGAGTTTTTGTCGTTTGCGCCTATGCCAACCCCCGACAAGCAACTTAAACATATTCGCCTTGATCATGTGATGCAGTATCTATTAGGAGACAAATTATCATGAGCGACACACAGCAAACTTTTCAAGCAGGTAGGCGAATTGATACCCAAGCAGATGAGCAAGTTGAGCCTACGCTTGCTCCTGCAAAAATAATTACCCAGGGTCAAAGTGAATACATTGAAGAGCCTGATGAAGAGTTTATAGAAGATGAAATAGACCTAGAGCCAGTATATAAAAAGTCAAAATGGCAAACGCTTAAAGGTGTGTTTGCCATAAGCTTTTTAGTACTGGTGTTACTTGAATTTGCTTATTCATTAGTGTTTGCATTTCAACAGTCGATTGTTTTAGGCGGTGTGTATTTAACCGCAGTGGTAAGTGGTGTGCTTCTTATTGGGCGCATGTTATGGCGCGAATATAGAATGTTGCGCAGCCTTAAGCGTAATCAGTTACACCGCCACGAAGCCGACAGACTTTTAAATAGCGAGCAAGTAGGTGGCGCATTACCGTGGCTTGAAAAACTAAACAAGCACCAAAAGCTTAATAATTTTGACAGCTTTAAAAAGCAAGTTGCACAGCATCACAGTGATAAAGAAATAATGACCCTTTACGCAAATAGCTTGCTTATAACGCAAGACACGCAAGCTAAAAAGCTTATAAACCGTTTTGCAACAGAGTCAGCTTTATTAGTTGCACTGAGCCCCATTGCCCTGGTGGATATGATGGCTGTGCTTTGGCGTGGTACTAAGTTAATTGAGCAAATAGGTAAAATTTATGGTATTGGTTTTGGTTACGCAAGCCGGATTAAGCTTTACCGTATGCTTATAAAACAAGTGATGTTTGTAGGCAGTGCAGAGCTTATCTCTGATTTAGCAGCCACTGCGCTCAGTGCAGAATTGCTTGGTAAGCTATCTGGGCGAGCCGCGCAAGGTGTGAGTGCAGGGATTTTTACAGCGCGAATTGGCTATAAAGCAATGGAGTTAAGTCGCCCATTACCTAAACTAGAACACAAGCGCAGCCTGTTGAAAGGGACCGTTCAGAGCATTGCAGGTAAAATTTTAAAACGAGGGAAAACAGAGCCCATACAATAACATGGAAATATTTGTGTACAGGTAAGTGGGTAAACTTTGCACAAATAGCCATCTGAGCATCCGGCATGCTTGTGATTTAAACTGTGGTACGTTTTTATCTATGTCACTAACAACACATAATAAAAATGAGCACAAAGATAATGACCAAGCATCATCTTCATACACAATGTATCCATGGCCCGCAAAAAGCAAACGACCCGCATGGCGCACTTACGTCGCCTTTATATCAAACCTCCACCTTTCATTTTGAAAATGCAGCACAAGGTGCTGCACGTTTTGCAGGTGAAGAACCCGGTTATATTTACACCCGTTTAGGTAACCCAACGACCACCGAACTTGAACAAAAGATAGCACAGCTAGAGGGCTGCGAAGCCGCTGCGGCAACGGCTACAGGCATGGGCGCTGTATCGGCATCGGTATTGAGCTTTTTATCACAGGGCGACCATCTTGTAGCATCAAGTGCATTATATGGTTGTACGTTCGCGTTTTTTGCACACATGTTACCGCGTTGGGGAATTGAAGTTACGTTTGTTGATATGACCTGCGAGGACGAGCTTCGGGCTGCCATTAAACCTAATTCCAAAATGATATTTGTAGAAACACCGATAAACCCAACAATGGCTGTGATTGATTTAGCACTTATTGGCGCTATCGCTAAACAGCACAGCTTAATTAGCGTGGTAGACAACACTTTTTTAACGCCATTGCTGCAATCACCAAAACAATATGGCATTGATATCATTATGCACAGTGCAACCAAATACATAAATGGCCATGGCGATGTGGTGGCAGGACTTGTGTGTGGATCGCTTGAGCATATTACCTTGATAAAAATGACCGTACTAAAAGACATTGGTGCAACCATAAGCCCACACGACGCATGGCTTATAAATCGCGGATTAAAAACCTTAGCCATACGCATGGAGCGTCACTGTCAGAGTGCACAAACAGTGGCTGAATACCTAGAGGCGCATCATCAAGTTAATATTGTTTATTACCCCGGCCTTAAATCACATCCAGGAAATAAATTTATTGGTAATCAAATGAAAGCTGCAGGTGGCGTGATTGCGTTTGAAATAAAAGGTACTTTACAACAAGGTGCGCAATTTATTGATAGCATGAAGCTTTGTACACTTGCTGTAAGCCTAGGCGATGCCGAAACACTGATTCAGCATCCTGCATCTATGACCCATTCTCCTTATTCACCAGAAGAGAGAGCCGCCGCTGGTATCAGTGACGGGTTGATCAGGCTCTCTGTTGGGCTTGAAGATGTTAACGACATTATTAGTGATTTAGACCAGGCGTTTACTCAAATCTTTTAGCTGTATTTATTTGTTTACACATAAAACTTCTTGTAAAGCCTTTATATGTGTGGCTGTAATTTTAATGTGCCACATGTGTAATTTTAACTTTACGAATGAGGTGATCGCGCCAAGTACAGATGTTAGCTTGTCTATTAAACTTTTCTTCACTTTTACATAGTATGGGGTCACTCGATATTCAATAGGTTTGAGTATCACACTGACACCGATTTAGGGCTCACAACCCAGAAGGTACTTATGGCTAAAGCAAGTAAATACACATCCAAAACACCAGACGAAAATGGTGTTATACATTGGAGTGATGAAGAAAATAAAATTTGGTCTGAGCTTGTAGCACGCCAACTTGCGTGCATAGAGGGCAAGGCCTGCGATGAGTATATGGAAGGACTTAAAAAAATAAATCTTCCACACGACCGTATACCGCAACTAAGCGAGCTTAACGAGGTACTTCTTGCCACCACCGGTTGGCAAGTAGAGCCTGTGCCTGCACTTATCGATTTTGATGAGTTTTTTAGATTGTTAGCAAATAAACAGTTTCCGGTTGCCACGTTTATTCGAAGCCGTGAAGAGTTTGACTATCTTCAAGAGCCAGATATTTTTCATGAAATATTTGGCCACTGCGCCATGCTAACAAACCCTGATTTTGCCGAGTTCACACACAAATACGGGCAATTAGGGTACGCAGCGCAGAAAAAAGATCGTGTTTACCTAGCACGCATGTACTGGTTTACCGTTGAGTTTGGTTTAATGCAAACCGAAAACGGCCTGCGTATTTACGGTGGCGGAATTTTATCAAGCCCGGGTGAAACGCAGTATGTGTATTCAGATACACCAGAAATAACGCCTATGAGCGTAATTGATGTACTGCGTACGCCTTATCGCATTGATATTATGCAACCGCAGTACTACACCATTAATTCGATTCATGATCTGTTTGATATATCGCAAATGGATATTATGACTTTGGTTGAGCAAGCTAAAGAGCTTGGCTTGCATGACCCAAAATTTCCACCAAAAGAAAAATTAGCCAGTTAACTTTAATTTAAAAGAAACGCTAAAGTAAGGATTTAAAATGTCTTCATTAAGTGAACAAAAATGCGAAGCTTGCCACGTAGATGCACCAAAAGTGTCTGACGAAGAGCTTGCACAGCTTATTACAAAAATACCAGACTGGGTACCAGAAGTACGCGACGGCATTATGCAGCTAGAGCGTGTTTATAAATTTAAAAACTTTAAACAAGCTATCGCGTTTACTAACAAAGTAGGCGACATGGCAGAAGACGAAGGCCACCATCCTGGTTTATTAACCGAGTGGGGCAAAGTAACTGTAACGTGGTGGAGCCATTCAATTAAAGGCTTGCACAAAAACGATTTTATTTGTGCAGCTAAAACAGACGATGTATTTAACGCGCTGTAATTAAAAATTAATTGAGCAAACCTAAAAGCACTTATTTTTATAAGTGCTTTTTTATTTGTGTTGGTAAACTACCGCCTTTTATTATCAAAATTGTTACGAGAAAAGCATATGGATAACAAAACGAATATTTACCATGTAATTATCTTCTTAGGTTGATTATTTTATGCCCGAGAATAATATAGGCTGTAAATGAAAGGATAAGTTACATGCCAAAAAAACTGCAGCTGATTAACCCTGATGGTCAGGCTAACTTTGGTTTATTCCCACAGGGGATTGAGCATATTAATTACTTAGATTTTGATTTAAGAAACGCAATGGATAAGCCATGCGGTAAACTTGCAAAAAGATTTAAGTTTAACCAGTTTCAGTTTATAAGCATTACTTGCGATGAATTAGTTATTGGGCTTGCAATCGTTGATTTAAAAATTGCCAGCAACTGTTTTGTTTATGTTTACAATTTAAAAACAGAGCAGTTAGACGAGCACAGCTTTGTAAATTTATTTTCTAAAAACACATTAATTGAGCCGCTGCCAAATTCTGGCAATAGTTATTTTAAAAAGGGTGATAACAGCGTTTACGTTAATACCACAGATAGACCCGGTGAACGAAAGGTAACAGTTAAAATAAGTACCACGCTGATCCTTGATGCAATAATTAACGAGTCAGATAATTACCTTCCTTTGAGTGTATGTGCTCGAGCTGGTTATACTGGTTTCCATTTCACCCAAAAATCGGCCGCGCTAAATTGCTCTGGCACGCTTCTATTAAAAAATACCCGCTACGATTTTAGCCATATGAACGCATTGGCCTGTGTAGATTGGAGTGCAGGCTATATGCGTCGTGAAACATTTTGGAATTGGGCAAGCCTTGCCTGCAAATTACCTGATGGGCGCTACTTGGGAGTAAACCTTTCAGCAGGTGTAATTGAAACAGGATTTACTGAAAATGCTATTTGGCTTGACGGAAAGCTATACAAAATTGATATGGTTGATTTTAAGTTTAATCGTTATGGTAACGAAATTGATTGTGACAAGTGGGAACTCCACTCAAACGACGGCCTGATTAATCTTACTTTTGAACCTGTAAGCCAACGTTTTGATAAAACTAATTTACTCATTGTGGCCACGAATTTCACACAAAAAATCGGTCGTTATTTCGGTCAAATAACGCTTCCTAATGAAGTGATAACACTTAACGGGCAGTGGGGCTTAGCAGAAGATCACTATTCAAAATGGTAGATGTAGCTTTAGGGAATTAACGTATATAAACGAACACTTTAAAAGAATGTAAGGCTCTAAATCTACAAAGGTTCAGAGCCTTATTTTTTCATCAATAATTTATACTAATGCCATTGTTTTCTATTTAATCATCAATCGAGCGAAGTAGGGCGTTGATGCCTACTTTTTCGCGTGTTTGTTGATCTACTTTTTTCACAATGATTGCAGCGTAAAGGCTGTGTGTGCCATCTTTTGATGGTAGTGCACCTGGTACAACTACTGCGCCTGCAGGTACGCGGCCGTAGTGAATTTCGCCGGTTTCACGGTCGTAAATACGAGTGCTTTGGCTGATATAAACGCCCATTGAAATAACAGCGCCTTCTTCTACTACTACACCTTCAACAATTTCAGAACGTGCGCCAATAAAACAATTGTCTTCAATGATGGTTGGGTTAGCTTGTAGTGGCTCTAAAACGCCGCCTATGCCAACGCCGCCAGATAAGTGTACGTTCTTACCAATTTGTGCACATGAGCCAACAGTGGCCCATGTATCAACCATGGTGCCCTCGTCAACGTATGCGCCAATGTTTACGTACGAAGGCATAAGTACGACGTTTTTACCTACAAAGCTGCCTTTACGTGCTACTGCGTTAGGCACTACGCGCATGCCGCCTTGTTGAAATTGCTCTGGCGTGTAGTCGCTAAATTTAAGCGGTACTTTGTCGTAAAACTGATTAACGCCGTCGTTCATTGGTTGGTTGTCGCGAATACGAAAAGATAGTAACACTGCTTTTTTAAGCCATTGGTGTACAACCCATTCGCCTGATATTTTTTCAGCAACACGGGCAGCACCGCTATCAAGTAGTTCTAGAGCGTCAATAATAGCTTGTTTTACATCGCTAGATACAGTGCTTGGGCTAATGCTGTCGCGGTTATCCCATGCGTTTTCGATCATTGTTTTTAAATCTGACATGTGTGTCCTCTTATTCTGTTTCGGCGTTGAATTTTTTACGTAGTGCCTGATGAATTTTTGCTTGTTCTTCATCAGTCAGGGCTTGGTATTCGTTATTTGATACGACAAAGAAATCCTCTGCACGTTCACCTACCGTTGTTATGCGGGCTGCATGAATATGGAGTAAATGTGCTTGGAAAACTTCGGCTATTTTGGTTAGTAGACCGGGTATATCAACCGCTTGTATTTCAATTAAGCTGCGATCTTTTCTAGCATGTGGGCGCAGCACAATTTTGGGTTTGATATTAAAGTCTTTAAAACGTTGTGAGCGACTCTTTTTAAAGCGAATTTTTTTACGCGGATCGTTAAGTGCTTGCTCAAGGCCGCGTTTAATCGATTGCGCGCGGCTACTTGCGATAGGGTCGCCGCTAACTTCAAGAATAACAAAGCTAAACAGTACATAACCGTCTTTGGTGGTCAGTACTTGTGCGTGTTGGATCTGTGCCTTTTTAGTACCAATTATGTTTACTAAACGGGCGAATAGGGCACCCGAGTATGGGCTGTAAACAAACACTTGCGTGCCGCCGTGCATAGGCGCATTCGACACAATTACACTCGGTTGACTTAAATCGGTGCTATTTACTAAATGCTCGGTTTGCCACGATATTTGCTGCTCGCTAAATGCAGTAAAGTAGTTTGCTTTAAAGCGGCTCCAAATTAAGTCAATTTTTTCTTCAAGGTACCCTAAATTAAGCAGGCGTTGTTTTGCTTGGTGCTTTTTATCACGAATTTGGTCGCGTTGGTCCATTGGGTTTTCAAGGCCCAAACGCAATGCACGTTGTGTGTGCAAATAAAGTTCGCGCAATAAGGTGTTTTTCCAATCGTTCCATAGGTTGTCGTTAGTGGCACGAATATCTGCCACAGTTAAACAATAAAGGTAATCGAGTTGGCGCTCTGTTTTTACACGTGTTGCAAAGTCTTTGATTACTGTAGGGTCGTTTATGTCTTTTCTTTGTGCAGTTACCGACATAAGTAAGTGATTACCAACAAGCCATGCGATAAGCTTGCCATCGGATGATGAGAACCCATGTAACTTAGCAAATGCAATAGCATCGACCGACCCTAGCTCTGAGTGATCGCCACCACGGCCTTTCGCAATATCATGAAAAATACCGGCTAAATATAAAAGCTCGGGTTTATCCATTCGAGTGACTATTTCACTACAAATTGGAAACTCACTCACGCCCGTTTTATCAAAGTATTGGTAAATATTATTGATTAATTTGTGGGTGTGCTCGTCTACCGTGTAGGCATGAAATAAATCAAACTGCATTTGCCCAAAAATATTACGCCATTGCGGTAAATATGCTGCCAGCATGCCGTGCTTATGCATTAATGTGAATGCGCGGCCCATACCGTTAGGGTGTTTTACCAAACGTAAGAAGGCCTCACGACAGGCCGCGTAATCTTGCAGGTCACCCAACAAACGACGGCGTACTTGGCGAATAGTGCGTATAGTGCTTGGGTAAATATGGGTAATTTCAGGATTTTCAGCAATGTGCTCAAACAGAACAAAAAGTTGATCGCGCCTAAAAAATACAGATGGGTCTTTAACACGAATTTGATGGCCAACACGCTCAAAATTTCTGTCGAGTACTTCAACAACGGCTTCGTTGCTTAGTGGCGAAATACTTTGCTCAAAATACGAAAGCAGCATTTGGTTAAGTTCGCGTACACGGCTCATTATACGAAATAAGCGCTTCATCATACGTTCAACCGACGCTTTACCATCGCTACCAAAGCCAAGTATTTCTGCAGCAAGGGGTTGGTGATCAAATAGTAAACGGTTTTCTGATCGTCCTGCAGCTAAGTGCAGGGCAAAGCGAATGTTCCATAGGTTCTCTAAACACTCTGAAAGCTCTTGAAACTCTTCATGGGTTAAGTAGCCATGGTTTATGAGCTCTTGGAGGGTTTCGGCTCTAAAATGCTTTTTGGCTACCCAAATAATAGTTTGTAAATCGCGGAGACCACCTGGGTTTTCTTTTATGTTTGGCTCTAAGTTGTAAGCTGTTCCGTGACATTTACGGTGACGCAGATTTTGCTCTTGTACTTTGGCCTCAAAAAAGTCGTTAGAGCCCCATACTGGCGTCTCGAGTATAAAGTTTTTAAGCTTTTCAAACTCAATATGATTACCAAAAATTAGTCGGCTTTCGAGCAAGCTGGTGGCAAAAGTGACGTCTTCGCGTTTTTGCTCTATTGCTTGATCAATTGTACGAACGCTGTGGCCAATCTCTAAGTTAAGATCCCACAGCATAGTGACAAATTGACCTATTTTTTCACATACCGCTTCATTTGGTTGCTCTGTTACAAGCAGTAAGAAGTCGATATCTGAATAAGGGTGAAGCTCACCCCGTCCGTAACCGCCTACGGCAATCAGCGCTAAATCAGGCTCATGAGATAGATCATAAACATGAAATAATTTGATCAACAGGCGGTCGATAAACTCAGCCCGGGCATTAATTAAATTACCAACTGGTTGTTTTGAAAATTCGTTATGCAACCATTTGTAAAAATAGCTGGAACAATCGCGATAGTCACTTAGTTGCTCAGCATCGCTAAGCAACTTTTTTACTTTGTTGGGTAATGCCACGTGGGCTGGCTCCTCATTGAACCTTCCACATTGATAAACGTACTATCAACTGCGTAGGTTTATTAGTGTTCGATAATCCTGTCGATAGTATCATCTGATCGTAGCGTTAAAATTTCAACACCATTTTCAGTCACTAATAACGTGTGTTCCCACTGTGCAGACAAACTGCGGTCGCGTGTTACAACCGTCCACTCATCTTTAAGCAGTTTACATTGGCGCTTGCCCGCATTAACCATAGGCTCAATAGTTAAACACATACCCGCTTTTAATGTTTCACCGGTACCGGCTTTACCGTAATGCATAACCTGTGGTTCTTCGTGAAATTCGCTACCAATACCATGGCCGCAATATTCACGTACTATTGAGTAGTTGAAGCTCTCGGCGTATTTTTGAATTGCTTCGCCAATATCACCTAAACGTACACCCGGCTTTACCATTTTAATGGCAAGATATAAGCTTTCTTGTGTTACTTCAGCCAAACGCTTACCTTGAATGTTTGGTTTACCTACGTGAAACATTTTAGATGTATCGCCGTGGTAGCCATCTTTGATAACAGTGATGTCGATATTTACGCTGTCACCTTCTTTTAACGGTTTGTCGTTAGGAATACCATGACAAATTACATGGTTAACAGAGGTGCAAATTGATTTTGGAAAACCATGATAGTTTAAAGGAGCAGGAACTGCTTTTTGCTCGTTAACAATATAATCATGACAAATAGTATTTAGCTCATCAGTGGTGATCCCCGGCACGACATGTGGGCCGATCATTTCAAGTACGTCTGCTGCTAAACGCCCAGCTACACGCATTTTCTCTATTTCTTCAGGGGTCTTGATAATAGCGCTCATTGAGGCTCCAAAGTTGCGTTTCTAACATTTTATCGCTGCATAATTTTTGCACGCGATGTTGAGTATTTAATTTTAATATGGTATAAAGCGCGCCGTCTTTTTACAAATAAATTCTTAAATGATTTTTTGTATTTAAGGCAAACACAATTTGATTTTAACACACACACGTATCGTCACATACACTTGGGTGCATTAGAAGTTTAAATACTTCGGTGTTGGTGCTATGGGATATGTGGAGGCCTAACCCTAAACAACTATAGAGGATCTATAAAATGGCAAACGTTTCAATGCGCGACATGCTTCAAGCTGGTGTTCACTTTGGTCACCAAGCACGTTACTGGAACCCTAAGATGAAGCCTTTCATCTTCGGCACTCGTAACCGTGTACATATCATCAACCTTGAGCAAACTGTACCAATGTTCAACAACGCACTTAAGTTTTTAAGTGGCGCTGCTGCAAACAAAGGTAAAGTTCTTTTCGTTGGTACTAAGCGCGCAGCAAGCGACGCAGTTAAAGAAGCTGCTATCGCAAGCGATCAGTTTTACGTTAACCACCGCTGGTTAGGTGGCATGTTGACTAACTGGAAAACAGTACGTCAATCAATCAAGCGTCTTAAAGACCTTGAAATCCAAAGCCAAGACGGTACTTTCGAGAAATTAACTAAGAAAGAAACGTTAATGCTTAACCGCGAAATGGAAAAGCTTGAAAAGAGCCTTGGTGGTATCAAAAACATGGGCGGTCTTCCAGACGCGATCTTTGTTATCGATGCTGACCACGAGCACATTGCTATCCGTGAAGCTAACAACCTAGGTATTCCTGTTGTTGCAATCGTAGATACTAACTCTAATCCAGACGGCGTTGATTTCATCGTTCCTGGTAACGATGATGCTATCCGTGCTGTAACCCTTTACACTAGCGCTGTTGCAGCTGCTATCACTGAAGGTCGCGAGAATAACATCGTTGCTCAAGCTGAGAATGACGATTTCGTTGAAGCTGAGTAATTAGCTGTCATCAAGTCTTCATCTTAATAGGATGAAGACTTGCTATTCTTGTAGAGCGGGTAACCCGCTTATCTAAACCAGATTTCAGATTTGAGGATTTACTAATGGCTGTAACTACTGCCCTAGTTAAAGAATTACGCGAGCGTACAGGCGCTGGCATGATGGATTGTAAAAAAGCGTTAACTGAGACTGATGGTGACATCGAGTTAGCGATTGAAAACATGCGTAAGAGCGGTGCTGCAAAGGCTGCTAAAAAAGCAGGTAACATTGCTGCTGAAGGTACTATCATCATCAAGCAAAATGCAGGTGTTGCGGTACTTGTTGAAGTTAACTGTCAAACAGACTTCGTTGCAAAAGATGTAAGCTTCTTAGCATTTGCTAACAAAGTTGCTGACGCTGCAATCGCTGAAACAATTTCTATCGAAGACTTACAAGCTAAGTTTGAAGAAGACCGTGTTGAGCTAGTAACTAAAATTGGTGAAAACATCAACGTACGTCGTCTACAGTACATCGCTGGTGAAAACCTAGTTGAGTACCGTCACGGTGAGCGTATTGGTGTTGTTGTTGCTGGTGTTGCTGATGAAGAAACACTTAAGCACGTTGCAATGCACGTTGCTGCTTCAAGCCCTGAGTACTTAACACCTGCTGATGTTCCTGCAGATGTTGTAGAAAAAGAGAAGCAAGTTCAAATCGATATCGCGATGAACGAAGGCAAGCCTGCTGAAATCGCTGAAAAAATGGTTGTTGGTCGCATGAAGAAGTTTACTGGTGAGGTTTCTCTTACTGGTCAAGCATTCATCATGGAACCTAAAAAATCTGTTGGCGATGTTCTTAAAGAGAAAAACGCAACAGTTACTGGCTTCGTACGTGTAGAAGTTGGTGAAGGTATCGAGAAAAAAGAAGAAGATTTTGCTGCTGAAGTTGCTGCTCAAATTGCTGCTGCTAAAGGTGAGTAAGATTGACTAACTGTGAAGGACAAGGAAATTAGATGCAATTAAAGTACTATTTGCTTTTGCTTCACGCTTAGAAATTCTTTAAAATAACCGCGCTTTTATGTTTAACATAAGCGCGGTTATTTTTTATCCATAATTCAATAAAAGTTGGCCCCAAAACTATGACTATCAATCGCAAACCTATTTTTAGACGTGTTCTTCTCAAATTAAGTGGTGAAGCTTTAATGGGAGACGAAGGCTTCGGCATCGACCCTAAAGTTTTAGACCGTATGGCACAAGAAATTAAAGAGTTAGTAGAGCTCGACGTAGAAGTGGGTTTAGTTATTGGCGGCGGTAATTTTTTACGCGGTGGGTCATTAGCTGAAGCGGGTATGAACCGTGTAGTAGGCGATCACATGGGTATGCTTGCAACGGTAATGAATGGCCTTGCAATGCGTGATGCGCTGCATCGTGCTTTTGTAAACTGTCGATTAATGTCTGCTATTCCACTTAATGGTGTATGTGATGCATACAACTGGGCTGAAGCAATAAGCTTATTAAAAACTGGCCGCGTTGTTATTTTTGCAGCGGGTACGGGTAACCCGTTTTTCACTACAGATTCTGCTGCGTGTCTACGTGGTATTGAGATTGAAGCTGATACAGTAATTAAAGCAACAAAGGTTGATGGCGTATTCAGTGACGATCCTGTGAAAAACCCAGAAGCGACACTTTACCGTCACTTAAGCTACAATGAAATTATTGATAAAGAATTAAAAGTTATGGATTTAGCGGCATTTACTTTAGCCCGCGATCACAATATGCCATTAAGCGTATTTAACATGAATAAATCAGGCGCGTTAAAACGCGTAATTATGGGTGAAGAAGAAGGAACACTTATCTCTTCACAAGCCTCAGATGAAGTAATCAAATAATTAGGATTGAACCGTGATTAACGATATTCAAAAAGATGCGCAAGCGCGCATGCAAAAGAGTGTAACAGCACTAGGTAGCCAACTTTCTAAAATTCGTACTGGCCGTGCTCACCCTGCAATTTTAGATGGCATTATGGTGTCTTACTACGGTGCTCCTACACCGTTAAATCAAGTTGCAAATGTAACTATTGAAGATTCACGTACGCTTGCCATTGGTGTTTTTGATAAGTCATTAGCACAAGCCGTTGAAAAAGCGATTATGGCGTCTGACTTAGGTTTAAACCCTATGTCGGCTGGTACAGTTATTCGTGTGCCACTTCCTCCACTTACAGAAGAGCGCCGTAAAGATTTAATTAAAATTGTACGTGGCGAAGTTGAAGGCGGCCGTGTTGCTGTTCGTAATATTCGCCGTGATGCTAATGGTGATATTAAAGCACTATTAAAAGATAAAGATATCTCTGAGGACGAAGCGCGCCAAGGCGAAGATGCAATCCAAAAGTTAACAGATAAATTTATCAAAGAAATGGATACTCAATTAACAGCGAAAGAAGCTGAGTTGATGGAAATCTAAACAGCTAAATAAGCTGAGCTAGTGTATACAAATATATTAGTTTTGAAACGCCGTCTGGGTTATACTAGGCGGCGTTTTTTTATGGAATACTCGATATTTATGGCTTTAAACGCTGATACAATTTCACAACAATGTTTACCTAAGCATGTTGCTATCATCATGGACGGGAACGGGCGTTGGGCGCAAGCTAGAAATAGGCCTCGTGTGTATGGGCACAAAAAAGGCGTGGACGCTGTTCGTCAATCTGTTCAGTTTTGTACTAAATTAGGCGTACAATCGTTAACCTTATTTGCATTTAGCAGTGAAAACTGGCGCCGCCCTGAAGACGAAGTAAATACGTTAATGGAGCTTTTTTTGTTTGTATTAACAAAAGAGGTTAAAAAGCTTCACAAAAACAATGTAAAACTAACCATCATTGGAGACCTATCTCGGTTTTCTGAAGGGTTGCAAAACAAAGTACATAGTGCGCAGCAACTGACAGAAAATAACACAGGGTTGTGTTTAAATGTGGCTGCCAATTATGGTGGCCGTTGGGATATGGCAAACGCGGCTAAACAACTCGCAATGCAAGTTGCAAGCGGTGACATAGACGCACAAGATATTACTGAAGAGCGTATTGCGCAGCATATGAGCATGGCCGATCAACCTGAACCCGATTTACTTATTCGAACGGGGGGCGATGTTCGCATTAGTAACTTTTTACTATGGCAAGCAGCTTACGCAGAACTTTACTTTACCGAAACACTTTGGCCTGATTTTAATGAAGCAGCATTTGCTGAGGCCATTGCATGTTACGTTGCCAGAGAGCGACGATTTGGTTGTACGGGCGAACAAATAAAACAATTACTCGCTCAAACCTAAATAGATTAAGGGTCACAATTTTGTTAAAACAACGCATTTTAACCTCGCTAGTGTTAGCACCCGCAGCGCTCGCCTTGGTTTTTTATACACCATTGACGTTATTTAGTTACTTTGCCGCCGCCATCGTTTTAATGGGCGCTTGGGAGTGGTCAGCTTTTATGGGGCTATGTGACAAAATAAAACGAGGCGCCTTTGTTGTGCTTGTTGCAGCTTTACTCGCTGTGCTCAATTTACACTGGCCGATAGAGTCGCTTTGGCAAAATGGTCAGCTAGTGGGCGATGCTAATTATTTATTTACTTTGGCGTTTGCATGGTGGATTGTTGCTAGTTACTTAGTATGGCGTTATCCAGCCATGGCAAAAGCGTGGAATGAAGGGCTAGTAATGCGTGGCATTGCAGGGCTTCTGACTTTAGTGCCGTTATGGCTTGCGCTCAATACGCTTCGTAGTGCGCAATACCTTGAATCTACTCACTTTGGCTCTATGCTGATTTTGGTTGTATTAGGTATTGTATGGAGCGCTGATATTGGTGCGTATTTTACAGGTAAAAGTTTTGGTAAACACAAGCTTATGCCAAAAGTAAGTCCAAATAAAACAATTGAAGGCCTTGCCGGTGGTATTGTTGCATCAGTATTATTTGTTATGGCGTTTTGTCATTTTACCGACGTGGATTTAGCCGTATGGCCGATTTACGCCATTATGACGGCATTTATAGCGCTATTTTCGGCAATTGGCGATTTACTTGAAAGTATGTTTAAACGTGAAGCAGGCCTTAAAGACAGTGGCAAATGCTTACCTGGGCATGGCGGTATTTTAGATCGCATTGACAGCTTAACAGCAGCCGCGCCTATGTTTGTAATGTGTTATGCATGGACTTTAAGTTTATGAGTCATAAGCAGCAGCTAGTTATTTTAGGTGCTACGGGGTCAATTGGTTTAAGTACACTTGATGTTGTAGCAAAAAACAGTGATTTGTTTGATGTGTTTGCTTTAACAGCGGGTCAAAATGCAAAAAAAATGGCTGAGCTTTGTATTAAGCATTCACCCCTTTATGCTGTCATGGCAACACAAAGTGCAGCAGAGAAACTGTCATTGCACTTAAAGGGTACAGCGTGCCAAACTCTGATTATGCATTCACAACAGGCAATGAGTGATTTATGTGCGCACCCTGATGTAGATATAGTTATGTCTGCCATTGTTGGAGCCGCAGGCTTGTTACCTACACTCAGTGCGGTTGAAGCAGGTAAAAAAGTGTTGCTTGCGAATAAAGAATCGCTGGTTATGTCGGGCCAATTGTTCATTGATAAAGTTAAAAAGCACAAAGCAACGTTACTGCCAATCGACAGTGAACATAACGCTATTTTTCAGTGTCTACCTCACTCACTACAAAATGCTCAAAGCGATAAAAACCTGCAAGATAATGGTGTCAGTAAAATCTTACTTACCGGTTCAGGCGGTCCATTTTTAACGCGTGATATAAGTACCTTAAAAGATGTGACCGTCAGTGAAGCGGTAGCTCATCCTAATTGGTCTATGGGTCAAAAAATCTCAGTAGACTCCGCAACTATGATGAACAAAGGCCTTGAGTTTATTGAAGCTAAGTGGTTATTTAACTGTAATAGCGATGATATTGACGTTGTTATTCACCCTCAAAGCATTATTCACTCAATGGTTCAGTATCATGATGGCTCAATTTTAGCGCAAATGGGTAATCCTGATATGCGTACGCCTATTGCCCATGCATTAGCGTTCCCAAAACGAATTGACGCAGGTGTTAAATCGCTTAATTTTTCTGATATTTGTGATTTTTCGTTCACCAAACCTGATTTTACCCGGTACCCTAATTTGCAACTTGCTATTGATGCATGTTCGGTGGGGCAGGGGGCAACAACGACCGTTAATGCTGCAAATGAGATAGCTGTTGCTGCATTTTTAAAAGGTAAAATTGGTTTTACAGATATTTATAAAATTAATGCACAAACCTTAGAGTCGGCTCAATACACCAACGTACAGAGTTTAGATGAAATATTGCAATGCGATGAGCTTGCACGTCTCAGCGCAACTCAGTTCATAAATAAAGTGGCTCATTAGTATGTTTGATTTTATTTGGAATCTTGGCTCATTTATTTTGGCATTAGGCATTTTAGTTACTGTGCATGAGTATGGCCATTTTTGGGTAGCACGAAAGGCGGGTGTTAAGGTGTTACGCTTTTCTATTGGTTTTGGTAAGCCCTTAATTAAATGGCACGATAAATACAATACAGAATATGTCATAGCAGCTATTCCACTAGGTGGATATGTCAAAATGCTTGATGAGCGTGTGGACGATGTTCCACCAAATGAGCGACATTTATCGTTTAACTCAAAGTCAGTACAAGCACGTATTGCCATTGTTGCAGCTGGGCCTATGGCAAATTTTTTGTTTGCTATTTTTGCGTTAGCGGTGATGTACATGGTGGGTGTGCAATCGGTAAAACCAGTCGTAGGCAGCATTACTGAAGGGAGCCGAGCAGAGCAAGCCGGGCTGATGCCAAGCCAACACATTATTAAAATTGGTGATGATAATATAACCACGTGGCAAGACGCGACGTTTGCTTTTATGTCGCGATTAGGTGAAGAGCGCGTAGAGATTACAGTTCGCGATGAAAACTTACAAACACGAGTCAAAACTCTCAATATTGATGGTTGGAAGCTCGACCAACAAGATGTTCCTCCACTAACCTCTTTGGGTATTGTCCCCTTTAGGCCACAAGCCACATTAACGGTTGCAGCGGTGACTAAAAATTCGGCAGCGGAACAAGCAAATTTGCAAGTTAACGATACTATTTTGGCTGTAAACGGTGAAACTATAAGCAATTGGCCGCAATTAGTTAATGTAATTACGCAATCGGCTAACAAATCTTTACAATTTAGTGTAAAAAGACAAGATAGTATAAAAAGCATAACAGTGACCCCACAAGGGCGTGTTGGCAACAATGGTATAGAACAAGGTTTTTTAGGTGTAGCACCTGTTGTTCAGCAATGGCCAGAGGGGTATGTACAATCCCGAAGTTTCGGACCGCTAGATAGTATTGTTCGTGGTACAAAAGAAACCTGGCGGTTGATTACGCTGAGTTTTGACATGATTGGTAATTTAATTACGGGTCAGGTTTCGGTTAAAAACTTAAGTGGTCCTGTTGGTATTGCAGTGGGAGCAGGGACTAGCGTAAGCTATGGTTTAGTTGCTTTTTTAAGCTTTTTAGCCCTGATAAGCGTTAACTTGGGCGTATTTAATTTATTACCTCTGCCAGTGCTTGATGGTGGACACTTAATGTATTACATAATTGAACTTTTTCGTAAAAAGCCGGTCTCTGAAAAGACACAAGAATTTGGTTTTAAAGTGGGAGCGTTGCTACTCATTTTTCTAACATGTTTCGCTTTGTTCAATGATGTATCGCGTTTGTAATTACAGCGCAACATTTACTAATTAGAACACGATTGTAACGCACCCGTATTTTAGGTGTTAAGCGGTAATACAGTTGTAAAGGATAAAGATAATAAAATGGCTATAAAAAAACATTTGGCAGTTTCAAGTTTATTGGGTGCAAGCTTTGCCGCCCTAGGCCAAACTTCCTTTATTGTTGAAGACTTGAAAGTTGAAGGCTTACAACGCGTAGCACTTGGTGCTGCATTGACTCATATTCCTATTAACGTAGGCGATAATGTAGATGACTACACTATTTCAAAAACAATAAAGTCACTTTATCGTTCTGGTCACTTCGACAACATCAAAGCATTACGTGATGGCAACAACGTTATTTTTAAAGTAACAGAGCGCCCAACAATTAGCTTTATTGAGTTTGAAGGCAATAAAGATATCAAAGATGAGCAACTTAACGAGTCGCTTGATCAACAAGATATTCGCCAAGGCGAACCATTAGATAAAACCGTAATTGATAATATTGAAAAAGGCTTAGTAGAGTTTTTCCATAGTATTGGTAAATACAATGCAACGGTTGATATCAGCGTTACTAAATTGCCACGTAACCGCGTAAAACTTAAACTGGAGTTTGATGAAGGTGATGCCGCGTCTATCCGCCAAATTAACTTAGTGGGTAACGAGCTTTTTTCTAACGAAGAATTATTAAAACTTGCTGAGTCTCAGCAAGATTTACCTTGGTGGCAATTTATGGGTAGCGACCGCTACCAAAAACAAACCATTGAAGGTGATTTAGAAAAAATCCGCAGCTTTTATTTAGACCGTGGTTACTTACGTTTTAATATTGATTCGACGCAGGTATCGGTAAGTCCAGAGCGTGAGTCTGTATATGTTACGGCCAACCTCACCGAAGGCGTTAAATACAAGGTTAAAGGCTTTGATTTTATTGGTGACTTACTCGGTCGTGAAGATTTAATTAAAAGTGTTATCCCACTCAGAGCTGGTGAGCTTTACAATGGTTCTGTTGTAACATCTTCAGAAGAGTTTATTAAAAGTTATTTAGCACGTTTTGGTTATGCAAATGCTGAAGTGCGCACAATTCCAGAAATTGATGACGAAAAGCAAGAAGTTCAGTTAACTTTATCTGTTAACCCAGGTAAGCGTGTTTATGTTCGTCGTATAATTGTTGGTGGTAACCAAAACACCGCTGACGAAGTATTGCGCCGTGAAATGACGCAGCTAGAAGGTGCATGGTTATCAAACCAAAACCTCGAGCGTTCAAAGCTACAAATTCAACGTTTACCGTACATGGAAACTGTTGATTTTAATGTAGTCCCCGTGCCAGGTGTAGACGATCAAGTTGACGTAGATTTCACAGTAAAAGAACAATCAGCCGGTAGCTTTAATGCGGGCCTTGCTTATGGTTCATACCTAGGTCTACAGTTTAATATTGGTGTGACTGAATCTAACTTCTTAGGTACAGGTAACCAAATTGGTTTAAATTTAAATACTTCTACTGGCTCTGAAAGTGTCAGTTTATCGTATACCGACCCTTATTTTACACCAGATGGTGTTTCACAAGGCAGCAGTATTTTTTACCGAAACTACGACGCAAGTAAGTTTAGTCTTGTAGATTACAAATCAAAAAGTTATGGTTTAGGTACAAATATTGGTTTTCCAATTGATGCAATCAACCGGGTTAATTTTGGTGTTCGTTGGATAAAAGAAGAGCTGTCAGATATTGCCGAGTACGAGCAAACGCGTGTATTACGTGAGACATTTTTTGACCCTGAACACCCTGATGCAGGCTTTGACTTTACCAAATATGAATTAAGTGTTGGTTGGTCACGTATAACGGTTAACCGTGGTTTATTCCCGACAGCGGGTTCACGCCAAACGTTAAATTTAACGGGAACTACACCGAACTCAGATTTAACTTTCTTCAAGCTTAATTACGATTCACGCTTTTATTGGCCAATATCTAACGACCATCGCTGGGTTTTCTCGGCTCGTGCGGCGCTTGGTTATGGTAATGGTTATGGGTCAACAAATGGATACGATCAAACGCTTCCATTCCAAGAGTTCTTCCGTATTACGGAAATGGAACTACGTGGCTTTGACCGTAATACAATATTGCCACAAGCTGTGTCACGTATTGCAACGACGATTCCTGGGACACTAAACCCAGATGGTTCTACCTCAGGTCCTATCAATAGTGCGTCGGAGTTTGACCAGTTAATACCACAAGGTCGAATTGGTGGTAACGCCAAAGCGGTGGCAGGTATGGAGTTAATCGTTCCTACACCGTTTTTGGATGAAGAAAACACAAGTTCAGTGCGTACCAGCTTTTTTGTTGATGCTGCGAACGTATGGGACACCGAGTTTAGCGTAGACCGTTATCAAAACTTACTCGTAGACCAACGCAATAAGCTGGATGATTATTCAGATCCTATGCGTTTTAGAGTATCGACCGGTTTATCATTACAGTGGATCTCTCCAATGGGTCCAATGCTGATTAGTTTTGCGTATCCATTGCAAAAAGAAGAAGATGACGATACGAAGACCATCAGTTTTAATATTAGTAACACTTTCTAAAGGAGTTTTTTATGACTAAATTATTTAAATCAACGGCAGTGGCTGTTTTAGCAACGTTAATGATGGGTACTTCTGCTAGCGCTCTTGCGCACAAAGTAGGTGTTGTAGATATGCAAGAAATCTACAAGCAAATTCCTCAAATGGCTAAAATTGAGCAGTCACTACAAAGCGAATTTGCTGAGCGTCGCCAAGAGCTTGAAAAGTTACAAGGTGATATTCGCTTTGAAGCTGAGAAGTTTAAGCGTGAGAGCACAACGATGAGCCAAGCTCAAAAAGATGCACTACGTGATAAAATTCAAGGTATGCAAAAAAACCTTGCTGAAGTAGGTCGTCCTTTAGAGCAAGAAATCAAAGCTCGCCAAAACCAAGAGCTTGCAAAAGTTCAGGGCTTAATTATTAAAACAATTGAAGAGATTGCTAAAGACGGTGACTTTGATGAAGTTAAAGTAAAAGACACTACAATTTACTTCAACCCTAAAGAAGTAACAGACCTTTCATCTAAAGTAGTAACAGCTGTTAGCAAGAAATAATCACTCTATGCAAAATTATACGCTTTCGCAAATTGCGGAACTTCTAGGCGCCGAACTTCAGGGTGATGGCGCTTTAGAAATAACAAAAATAGCGACACTTGCAAATGCCCGTACTGGGCATATTGCATTTTTAGCGAACTCAAAATATCGTGTTCAACTTGAAGCCACTCAAGCCAGTGCTGTTATCGTTAACCAAGCAGATGCAGCGCATTTTAATGGTAATAAAGTGATTGTTTCAAATCCGTATGTCAGTTACGCAAAGCTTGCGCAATTTATGGATACAACACCACGTTCTGCCTCTTTGGGTATTCATCCAAGTGCAACAATTCACCCTAGTGCAAATATAAGTAAAAGTGCTGCTATAGGCGCTAATGCTGTTATAGAGGCTGGTGCAGTTGTTGGTGATAACGCGCAAATTGGTCCGAACAGTTTTATCGGAGAACGTGTTAAAATAGGTGCTGGGACAAAGCTTTGGCCTAGTGTGACTATTTACCATGACGTTGAAATTGGATCGGATTGTTTGTTCCAGGCAAATAGTGTTGTTGGTAGCGATGGGTTCGGTTATGCAAATGAGCGTGGGCAGTGGCTTAAAATTCCTCAGCTAGGCTCTGTGATCATAGGCGATAAAGTAGAAATAGGCGCCAGCACTACAATTGACCGTGGTGCACTTGATAATACGATTATTCATAGCAATGTGATTATTGATAATCAATGTCAAATAGCACACAACGTTGAAGTTAACTCGGGCACAGCAATTGCTGGCTGCTCTGTTCTTGCAGGTAGTGTTACCATAGGTAAAAACTGCCAAATTGGTGGTATGACTGCAATTAATGGTCACATGTCAGTATGTGATGGTGTTATAATTACGGGTATGAGCATGGTGACAAAATCAATCACCGAACCCGGTATTTATTCATCAGGTATGCCCCATACAACTAACAAAGAATGGCGTAAATCAATTGCTCACTTGCGTAATCTATCAGACATGAAGTCTCGTTTGAAAGCGCTTGAAGCACTGGCTAAGTCATAAACGTTGAACACATAAAAGGATGCTATTTTGGCAAACGAATTAAATAGCCTTGATATTCAAGAAATCTTAGCTTTATTACCACACCGTTACCCGATGCTTTTAATAGATCGTGTTATTGATTTTACTCCGGGTAAGACATTGCATGCCATTAAAAATGTATCTATAAACGAGCCTATTTTTACTGGCCATTTTCCAAACCAGCCTATTTTTCCTGGTGTGCTAATATTAGAAGCTATGGCACAAGCTACAGGTCTTCTTGGTTTTAAAACAGTTGAAAATCGCAGCGAAGACGAGCTTTACTTATTTGCAGCAGTAGACAACGCTCGTTTTAAGCAACCGGTTGTGCCTGGTGATACATTGCATTTGCATGTAGAGTTTTTAAAAGAGCGCCGCAATATATGGAAGTTTGCTGCTGAAGCTAAAGTTGACGGCAAAGTAGTATGTAGTGCCGAAATTATGTGTGCGAGAAGAGAGTTTTAATAGTGATCCATTCTACAGCAATAATCGAACCTGGCGCTAAACTAGGCAACAATGTCTCAGTTGGTCCATATAGTTATATAGGCAATGATGTTGTTATCGGTGATAACTGTATTATTGAATCTCACGTTGTTGTTAAAGGACCGTCTACCATTGGTTCTGGAAATCATATTTTTCAATTTGCGTCTGTCGGTGAAGCTTGCCAAGACAAAAAATACAACAACGAACCCACTACATTAATCATTGGTGACAATAATGTTATCCGTGAGTGTGCAACCATTCACCGTGGTACTATTCAAGACCAAGGCGTAACAAAAATTGGTAGCAATAACTTATTTATGGCTTATACCCACGTGGCACATGACGCAGTGATAGGCGATAACGTAATTTTTGCCAATAATGCCAGTGTTGCAGGCCATGTTCATGTTGCTGATTGGGTTATTTTAGGTGGTAATTCTGGGGTTCATCAGTTTTGTAAAATAGGGGCACATGCGTTTATTGGCATGTACTCTGGCGTTAACAAAGATGTTCCACCATTTGTGACCACAATTGGTATGCCAGCAGGTCCTGCTGCAATCAATAAAGAAGGTATGAAACGCCGAGGCTTTGAAAGCGATGAAATAATGGCTGTTCGCCGAGCGTATAAAGCGTTTTATCGTAAGAGTTTAGGTGTAGATGAAGCAATTGAATCACTAAGTGAAGATGCGGCTAAATACCCTGCAGTACAAACTATGATAGATTTTGTTAAAAGCTCTGAGCGCGGGATCGTAAGATAAGCACTTTTTGTTTTTAAATAAACCACCTTAGAGAAATCGACGGTGGTTTTTTATTGCCTTTAAAATATTTTAATTCAGTATGCACTCAGCGAGGCAAGGTTAACCTTTGCGAAAATTTACTATATTTAAAGCACAGCTATGTCTCTTACGAAGTTAATTTTACCCCTCAGTTTTTTGTCTATCTTGGCTGCGTGTAGTAGTCAACCTGTCGTTACCACAGCTAATGGAGAGCGTACTCAGTTAGGGAAAGCCTCTTATTACGCTAATAAATACCATGGCCGCACAACGGCAAATGGTGAAACCTTTAATCAAAACGCTGCCACTGCTGCACATTTAGAGTTTGATTTTGGTACTAAGGTAAAGGTCACTAATTTAGCTAACAATAAATCGGTAATCGTAAGAATAAACGATAGGGGCCCGTACGTTAGAGGGCGGGTTATTGATTTATCGTTAGGTATGTTTAAAAAAATAGCCGACCCTAAAGTCGGCGTTATTGATGTCTCAATCAGCGTGTTAAAAACGGGTGGTTAGCGACACATACTCCTGATGTTTTTCGCTAAGCTCTTTGTGGCTACCTTGCGCTACAAGTTTGCCATTTTCTAGCCAAATAATGTTATCCATTTGCGCTAGAAGAGCAGGGTCGTGGGTAATTGTAAGTACGCTTGCGTCACTCATTACGTGCATAATGGCGTTCATTACGGTTTGCTTAGATTGGTTATCTAGCCCTTCAGTGGGTTCATCAAGTACTAAAATAGCGGGGTTTTGTAATAAAGCCTGCGCAATCGCTATACGCCTTGATTGTCCTTGGGATACGCTTCTGCCGCCTGTGCCTAAACGTGTTTTTAAGCCCTCTTGTAGCTCATTAAACCAAGGCTCTAGCTGTGCAAGGTTAATGGCTTCAAGCATTTCTTCTTTTGTAGCGCTTGGCTTTGCATAACGCAAGTTTTCACTTAATGTACCATCAAAAATATGATGTTGCTGCGCTAATATATTTATAACGTTTGCTCGGCTGTCACTGCTAAGTGAGTGAAGGTCTTGCGCGTTATTATGGTCACCCAATTTAATACTACCTTGCTGAAGTGGCCATAAACCGGTTAGCAAATTAACTAAGGTGGTTTTACCGCTCCCGCTTCGACCTACAATGGCTACTTTTTGCCGCGATTTAAGCATAAAACTGACATTATTTAATGCGTTATGCTCATCGTATTTATAGCTAATGTTATTAAGCGTTAGCGCAATATTATTTTTATCAAACTGAGTATCAATTAAAGCGCTACAATTATTGCTCTGATCAGATGCTTTATCTTGGAGGGTAAATAACCGCTCTGCGGCTTTTAGTACATTAGGCAGCTCTATAAATGCATTGGGCAGTAGTAATACGCTTTCAAAGCTTGCTAATACAAAAAGCGTTAACATGGCAAGTTCTACGTTAACCATGGAATTAGTATAAACCAATGGGGCTATCGTCACTATGCTAGCTAACATGGCCATTTGTACTACTAGTAGAGTCAGTCCATCTGCATTTGCTAACGCCTTATGACGAACAAATAATTGTTCATTGTACTGCTCGTTTAATCTATCGCATTTATTTAACTGCTCAGTACGGGCTTGATAAATACTAAGCTCTCTGAGGCCTGTTAAGGTATCTGATAATTCGGCCCGTAACTGTGCACTAAGGTGTGTTTCTTTGTGACTATTTTTTGTAAGTGAAGCACTTAAAAGCGCAGGTATGACAACGCCAATTAATAAAATTCCCATAAAGCAAATGAGTGCTACATTTGCATTATAAGCAGACATGAAAAGCAAAATGATTGGCACGCTTAACAAAGCAACCATCATGGGCATTAGCACGTTCAAATAAAATTTATCGAGTGCGTCAACATCGTTCTGTAGTCGATTCAGTAAATCAGCGCTGCGGCTCATGGCTAAATCAACATTGTTGAGCTTACTGAGTGTTGCAAACATATTTACGCGAATTTCACTCAACAATAAAAAAGTCGCATTATGAGTAACTAAGCGCTCAGCATAACGAGAAGCCGTTCTTACGATAGCTAAAAAACGTATTGTGCCAGCGGGTGTAAAATAGTTCATTTGCACGCCAGCAATACCTGCAGCTGCCATAGATGCTAAAAACCAGCCTGAAATAGCCAGTAGGCCAACGTTCGCAAGCACCGTAATTGTTGCTAACAGCGTACCCAGTAGCATGGCTTTATAATGAGGGCGGCAGAGCTTTATCAATCTAATAAAGTTACTCATCGGAACCTCCTTGCTTAGCGGCATTTAGCAAATTATAAAACACGCCATGTTGAGTGCTTAGTTTTTCAAAGCTACCTTGCTCAGTGACCTTACCCTGGTCCATTACAATAATATTGTCGGCGTGTTTTACAGTGTTTAATCTGTGTGCGATTACCAGTACTAAATTGTTTTTAGCGTACATATTAATGGCGTGTTCAATGTGTTGCTCTGTTTGGCTATCAAGGTGCGCTGTTGGCTCATCAAGCATTAATATAGGGGCGTTTTTTAAAAATGCCCGAGCAAGTGCAATACGTTGCTTTTGCCCTCCAGAGAGTCCTTCACCTTGCTCTCCTATTAACGTATCAAACCCAGAGGGTAGGGTATTTATAAACTCAAGGGCGCCTGCTTGTTGCGCTGCTTGCTCTAGCTCTTGCTGTGATGCGTCTGGTTTGGCTAATTTTATATTAGCGCCAATGCTATCGAAAAATAGTGTTGGGTTTTGTGGTATCCACGCAACTTGATTCTGTAGTTGGGTAATATCGTTTGCTGCTAATGGCAATCCGTTAATATAAATACAAGGTATTACTTGGGGGTGAAAACCCAGCAGGCAATCAAATAAAGTACTTTTCCCTGAGCCACTGTTACCCACAACTGCCACCAAGCCTTTTTTTGGTAGGCTTAAGGTGACATTGTGTATGCCTTCGTTACTGTCAGGGTAAATGTAGGTTAAATTTTTAATGTTTATTGAATCAATAGTATCAGACGTGGTGTATTCGGTTGTATTGTTAACTAGTTCAGTATCTTGATAGGGTAAGGGGGCATTTAAAATAGTCACCATGTCAGCAGCGGCGCTAATACCTTGCAAGCGAGCATGATAATGGCTTCCTAATTGACGAAGCGGTAAATAAAACTCGGGAGCTAAAAGCAGCACAACAAAGCCAGTAGAAAAATCAAGTGTGCCAAAAAAAAGCCTAAAACCAATAATTACAGCCACTAAAGCCACACTGATTGTGGCTAAAAATTCTAAGGCAAAAGACGATAAAAACGCAATTTTTAACACGCCTAGCGTAGTATGTCTAAAGTCATCAGAAATTTTAGCTATTTGTTTTAATTCGGTTTGCGTGGCATTAAATAGTTTTAACTGGGTTAACCCCTGTACTCTGTCAAAAAAGTAATTGCCAAGAACAGCAAGTTGTTGCCAACGCTTTTGATTTAACGCTTCTGCTTTTGATCCAACTAAAATCATAAAAAAAGGAATAAGCGGAGCCGTTAATAAAAATATTAATCCCGCTTTATAATCGGTCGGAAAAATAACAACCAAGATTGCTAGTGGAATAAGAGCACTGTAAGCAACACCAGGCAGGTATTTAGCGTAATAGTCGTGAAGTTCTTCTACACCATTGTGTAATGTATTTAAAGTTGCACCTTGACCGTGTTGCTCAATATAACTAGGGCCCAGCAAGCTTAATTTAGTTAACAGTGTTTGGCGCATAGCCGACTTTATTTTAAGGGCAGCAAAAGCACTTAGCCTTTCACTTAGCGCTAAAAAAATAGCGCGAAGCAAAACAATACCTGCTAATGGCCACAGCAAGTGAGTGACTTCACTTAAGCTACTACCTTCAAACATTACGTTATGAATAGCCTGAGCGAGTAAATATGCTCCGGCAATCATTAAAATAGCGTTAAAAGTACCCAGTGCAATACTGAGCTTTAACCATAATGAGGCGGGTTTACTTTGTGTTTTTAAAAAAGCGCGCAGTGTTTGTTGCTGCGCGCGATTTGGTCGGGGGTTAGTCGTCATTGTTGGTCGAGTTAGCCTCGTTCAATAAATCATGCATCGGTTGTTCATCATCAGCAATGCTGTTTTTATTTTGATGAAATTCGTACCACATTACATTTATTACCCCTAAGGTACAGGCTAAAAGTACACCTAAAATCCAAGCAAAATACCACATAGTTCAGTCTCCTTAGTAGCTGCCGTGAGTGTTATTTTCAATTTCTTCTACGGTTACTCTGCGCCACATTTTTACATAACACCACGTGGTGTAGGCTAAAATTAATGGTACAAAAATGGCCACGGCTACAAGCATAATGTTAAGCGTTTTATGGCTAGAAACGGCATCCCAAATTGTTAAGCTAATGTTTGGGTTGTTAATTGATGGCATAATAAATGGGAATAATGAAACGCCCGCCGTCATAATGACACCTACTAACATAAGTGCAGTCGAAATAAGCCCTAACGCAGGTTTATTGAGCTTTGAAAATACTAATGCACTTAATGCCATAGCAAACGCTAGAACAGGAAAGGTTACTGTCCATGCACGCTCAGTGTAATTATTTAGCCAAGCGCCTTTTGCTGTGGTAACTACTTTAGCGAGCGGATCAGCATGGCCTTGAGTATCGCCCATAGACACAATTTGGTAGCCACTTAAATTAGCCACCCAAAATCCAGCAGCGGCAAATAAAACAATAAATGCAATCAATGCATAACGTCCGTATTGGCCAGAGCGTTCAGCAACCGCATCTGCTGTGCGAAGTTGTAACCACATACCTGCATGTGCAATAAGCATAGCTATACTAATTAAACCAGCGAGGAGTGCAAATGGGTTTAATAAGCCAAAAAACGAACCTTGGTAACTTACACGTAATAAATTATCAATATTGAATGGTACACCTAAAAACAAGTTACCAAATGCTACACCAAATACTAAAGCCGGAATTGCGCTACCTGCAAATAATCCCCAATCCCAGTTATTACGCCAGCGCTTAGAATCAATTTTTGAGCGGTAATCAAAACCAAGAGGTCTAAAAAAGAGTGCAAATAGCACCAGCATCATGGCAAAGTAAAACCCCGAAAAAGCGGCTGCATACACCATTGGCCAAGCCGCAAATAATGCTCCGCCAGCGGTGATAAACCAAACTTGGTTACCATCCCAATGTGCGCCAATTGTATTAATTACAGTGCGTCGTTCTAAATCTGTTTTACCAACTAGGCGAAGGAGCATAGCAACCCCCATATCCATACCATCGGTAATTGCAAAGCCGATTAAAAGGACACCAATGATCAACCACCACAACATTTTTAATGTTTCATAATCAAAAATCATGATTATTCTCCTTTTGCTTGTGTGTTGTTTGGCAGCTCAAAATGGTATTTACCAGTATGTAATGAGCTAGGGCCTTTTTTAATAAAGTGGATCATTAACCAGCCTTCAACAATCGCAAGGACAGTGTAAAAAATGATGAAACCCGTTAAGCTAATTAAAATGTCATTGACCGTTAATGATGACGTTGCTAAAAAAGTCGGTAGTATTTCAGAAATAGCCCAAGGTTGGCGTCCATATTCTGCAACGATCCAGCCAAATTCAATCGCAATCCATGGCAATGGAATACTTAATACTGTAGCCCAAAGTAACCAGCGTTTTTGCTCAATAATACGGTGTGCATTGTAGTAAAATGCTAATACAAACACAGCAAGCATAGCGACACCACAGGCAACCATAATTCTAAACGACCAAAACATAGGGCCTACTTTTGGGAATGAATCTTTCACTGCTTTTTGAATTTGTTCTTCTGTGGCATCAACAACATCAGATGTATATCGTTTAAGCAACAAACCGTAGCCTAAGTCATCTTTCACTGCGTCAAATTTAGCAATGTTTTCAGGCGTATCTTCGCCGTTTCTTAGTTTATTGAGATAACCATAGGCAATCATGCCGTTACGAATACGTATTTCATGTTTTTTCTCTAAATCAGAAATACCCGTAACTTTTTCGTCAAGTGAGCGTGTAGCAATAATGCCCAGTGCATAGGGTATTTTTACAGCTGCATGGGTTACTTGCTCTTCAGAGTCAGGAAAACCAAATGCAGTAAACGCAGCGGGCGCTTCTTCTGTGTGCCACTCGGCTTCAATAGTTGCTAATTTTACTTTTTGAATTTCGCCTACTTCATAGCCTGATTCATCACCAAGTAAAATAACACATAAAATTGAGGCTAAACCAAACCCTGAAGCCACTGAAAATGAACGTTTAGCAAATGCTAAATCGCGACCTTTTAGTATGTACCAACTACTTATACCTAAAACAAACATAGACGCGGCGACATAGCCTGCAGATACCGTGTGAATAAACTTAACCTGTGCAACAGGATTAAATACCAGCTCTGCAAAGCTGGTCATTTCCATTCGCATAGTTTGGTAGTTAAATTCAGCACCTACTGGGTTTTGCATCCAACCATTAGCAATTAATATCCATAATGCTGATAAGTTTGTACCCAGTGCCATTAAAAAGGTAGCGCCTAAATGTTGACGTTTAGAAAGTCTATCCCATCCTAAGAAGAACATACCCACAAAAGTTGATTCTAAAAAGAATGCCATTAACCCTTCAATAGCCAGAGGGGCACCAAATACATCACCCACATAATGTGAGTAATAAGACCAGTTAGTGCCAAATTCAAACTCCATAGTGAGGCCTGTGGCAACACCAATGGCAAAGTTAATACCAAATAACTTACCCCAAAACTTAGTCATATCACGATAAATTTCGCGACCAGTCATAACATAAACTGATTCCATAATAACTAAGATCCAAGTCATACCTATTGTTAACGGTACAAATATGAAGTGAAAGAGTGCGGTAACAGCAAACTGTAGTCGCGATAGATCCACAAAGGTTTCATCTATCATTTTATGCTCCTTGAATGTGACGGATTAACTGGGCAATGAGTTATTGGCAGAGTTAATGATTGAATGAACTTTCAGTAATTACTGAAAGTTTGCAATATTATTCACAATTGCACAATACTTGTCAATATATATTAGTAAAACTTAATATATAATTTATATGCTACATCAGTATTAAAAATAAACAACAATAGAGATTATATTTACAGTTAAAAAACGAGTTATTTAAAGCGTTTAAACACATACCAAAACGCGGTAAACTAAACTCATGACGCCCGATTAAAATATGAACTAAAAAGCAAATGACGAAAGAAAAAAAACAACTACGAATAGGTATAGTGGCAGGCGAACTGTCGGGCGATATTTTAGGCGAAGGCCTAATAAAAGCATTGAAAGTACATTTTCCAGATGCCACTTTTGAGGGGATTGCAGGACCAAAAATGCAAGCTCAAGGTTGTAAAACTCTATACGATATGGATGAGCTGTCTGTAATGGGCTTGGTTGAAGTACTCGGGCGTTTACCGCGTTTACTGAAAATTCGTAAACAATTGGTTCAACATTTTATAGATAACCCACCCGATGTATTTATTGGAATAGACGCCCCTGATTTTAATCTTCGCGTTGAAAAACCTTTAAAAGATGCAGGCATTAAAACAGTTCAATACGTAAGCCCTTCAGTTTGGGCATGGCGAGAAAAACGTATTCATACTATTAGCGCAGCTACTAACTTAGTACTTGCACTATTGCCGTTTGAAAAAGAATTTTACGACAAGCATCAAGTACCGTGTACGTTTGTAGGGCACACATTAGCAGACGATATAGCGCTTGAGCACGACGATAGCCAAGCACGTGCAAAACTAGGCTTAAGTCTTGATGACAAAGTACTGGCATTATTGCCAGGTAGCCGAGGCTCCGAAGTGGGCTTACTGAGTGAAACCTATATAAAAACAGCGCAGCAACTTCAAGCTCAAAACCCAGACCTTAAAATTGTGGTTCCACTGGTAAACGAAAAGCGCAAAGCGCAGTTTACTGATATTTTAAATGCTACAGCGCCTAGCCTTAATGTTAGCTTGCTAGATGGGCAATCTAAATTAGCAATGCAAGCGGCAGATGCCATTTTACTTGCGTCTGGCACAGCCACACTCGAAGGCATGCTGTATAAAAAGCCAATGGTTGTTGGGTATAAAATAAAACCATTAAGCTACTGGATTTTTAAAACCCTGTTTACCTTTAACATTAAATATTTTTCGTTGCCAAATTTATTGGCCGATGAAGAATTAGTGCCTGAATTTTTACAAAGCGACTGTAATGTTAAAAACTTAACTCAAGCACTTACCCCATTGCTAGAAACAGACAATAGACAATTAAAAGCACGTTTTTTAGCAATTCATGAAAACATTAGATTAAATGCCAGCGAGCAAGCAGCCAAGGCTGTGGCGGAGTTAATACATGCAAATTGAACGACCTAACGTAACCTTAATTGCCGGTGTTGATGAAGTAGGGCGAGGCCCGCTGGTTGGCGACGTTGTTACCGCTGCGGTAATACTTGACCCAACTAAACCAATAGCGGGTCTAGCCGACTCTAAAAAATTAACAGATAAAAAGCGCCAAGCATTAGCCACAGAGATAAAAGAAAACGCATTATGCTATGCCTATGGCCGTTGTAGTCCATCAGAAATTGATGACTTAAACATTTTACACGCTACCATGCTTGCTATGAGCCGCGCAGTGGAAGGACTAAGCACACAGCCTGAGTTTGTATTTATAGATGGGAACCGTTTACCAAAACTTACTATGCCTGCTCAAGCGGTTGTTAAAGGCGATAGCCTGGTTGCCGAAATATCAGCAGCCTCTATTTTAGCCAAAGTCGCGCGTGATGATGAAATGCTTGAACTTGATAAACGCCACCCGCAATACGGGTTTGCAGGGCATAAAGGTTACCCAACTAAAGCGCACTTTGCAGCACTTGAGCAGTACGGTGCAATAGATGAACATCGTAAAAGTTTTAAACCCGTGCAGCGTGTACTTATGCAAGCGAAAGGCGAGGCAAAATAATGGCAGCACCTGATTTTGTACATTTAAGGGTCCACTCAGACTTTTCGATGGTTGATGGCTTAGCTAAAACCAAGCCAATAGTCGCTAAGGCGCAAGAGCTAGAAATGCCCGCGATTGCTATTACCGATCAAATGAACTTTTGTGGATTAGTACGCTTTTATGGCGCTACCCATAATGCGGGTATAAAGCCGATTGTGGGTGCTGACTTTTGGCTGCGCAGCCCTGAATTTCCGGATGAGCCATGTCGCATTACAATTTTAGCTAAAGATAATGTAGGTTATAAAAATATAACGCTATTAATTTCTGAGGCGTATCAGCGTGGTCATGTATTTCATCGTCCAGTAATTGATAGAGAATGGTTAGCTAATCATAAAGAAGGATTAATTATTCTCTCGGGCGCAAAAGACGGTGATTTAGGTAAAGCATTATTAAAAAATAATCCGGGCGTTATAGAAAGCGTAATTAGCTTTTACAAGCAGCACTTTAGCGATCATTACTATTTAGAGCTTGTACGAACTAACCGCCCGCTCGAAGAAGATTATCTGCACATGGCAGTAGCGCTTGCAGCTAAAGAGCAGCTGCCCGTTGTTGCAACCAACGAAGTGGTATTTCTAAAACCTGAAAATTTTGAAGCGCACGAAATTCGAGTAGCTATATTTGATGGCTACACACTTGATGACAAACGCCGTCCAAAACGTTTCTCAGAAGAACAATACCTAAAAACGCCTGAGCAAATGGCTGAGCTATTTAGCGATATACCTGAAGCACTGCAAAATACGGTAGAAATAGCTAAGCGCTGTAATGTGACTGTAAAGTTAGGCGAATACTTTTTACCAGATTATCCAACAGGCTCTCTTAATATTGATGAGTTTTTGGTTAAAGTGTCAGAAGATGGCCTTGAAGAACGACTCCAGTTTTTGTTCCCTGACGAAGAAGATAGAAAAGTAAAACGTATTGAATACGATGAACGTTTAGCCGTAGAGCTTGGCGTAATCAACCAAATGGGTTTTCCGGGTTACTTCTTAATCGTAATGGAGTTTATTCAGTGGAGTAAAGATAACAATATACCGGTAGGTCCAGGGCGAGGATCGGGTGCGGGTTCATTAGTGGCGTACGCACTTAAAATTACTGACCTCGATCCGCTGGAATTTGACTTGCTTTTTGAGCGATTCCTAAACCCTGAACGTGTATCAATGCCCGATTTCGACGTCGATTTTTGTATGGACAGACGCGACGAAGTAATTGATCACGTATCGGCATTGTATGGGCGTGATGCGGTATCACAAATTATTACCTTTGGTACTATGGCCGCAAAAGCGGTAATACGCGATGTAGGTCGTGTACTTGGTCATCCTTATGGTTTTGTTGATCGTATTTCGAAACTGATCCCAGGCGATCCGGGAATGACCCTTGCCAAAGCCTTTGAAGTAGAGCCGCGTTTGCAAGAAGCATACGATGGTGACTCAGAGGTAAAAGATTTAATCGATATGTGTCGCATCCTCGAAGGGTGTACGCGTAATGCCGGTAAACATGCCGGTGGTGTTGTAATATCGCCGACCACCATTACCGACTTTGCTGCACTTTATTGTGACGATGAAGGTAAATTTCCGGTAACACAGTTTGATAAAAACGACGTAGAAACCGCGGGCCTTGTTAAGTTCGATTTCTTGGGTTTACGTACCTTGACCATTTTGCAGTGGGCAGTGGATATGACCAACGTGCGTATGCAGCGCGAAGGCAAAGCCCCTGTTGATATAAACACTATTCCACTGGATGATAAAAAAAGCATAGAGCTATTACTGCGCGCCGAAACAACCGCGGTGTTTCAGCTAGAATCGCGCGGCATGAAAGATTTAGTACGCCGCCTTAAGCCCGATTGCTTTGAAGATATGATTGCATTAGTAGCCTTGTTCCGCCCAGGTCCATTGCAATCAGGCATGGTAGATAACTTTATCGACCGAAAACTGGGTAGAGAGGAAATTTCATACCCAGATGCGCAGTACCAACACGAAAGCTTAAAACCAATACTCGATCCCACTTATGGCATTATTTTGTATCAAGAACAAGTAATGCAAATAGCGCAGGTACTCGCAGGCTATACGCTGGGTGGTGCAGATATGTTACGCCGTGCAATGGGTAAGAAAAAACCTGAAGAAATGGCAAAGCAGCGTTCAACGTTTGAAGATGGCGCGCGTAATAATGGTATTGATGGCGAACTGGCGATAAAAATCTTCGACTTGGTAGAAAAATTCGCAGGTTATGGTTTTAATAAATCTCACTCAGCAGCGTATGCACTGGTTTCGTACCAAACGCTGTGGATGAAAACGCACCACCCAGCTGAGTTTATGGCTGCGGTAATGTCGGCCGATATGGATAACACCGACAAAATAGTGATTTTGGTAGATGAATGTGAAAACATGAAACTTACCTTATTACCGCCCGATGTAAACGCCGGTGAGTTTAAGTTTACGGTAAACCTGCAAGGCGAAATTGTTTACGGTATTGGCGCAATTAAGGGTGTAGGTGAAGCGCCAGTAGACGCTATATTAGAAGCGCGCGCAAAGGGCGGCCCGTTTAAGGATTTATTTGATTTTTGTGCTCGCGTTGACTTAAAACGTCTAAATAAACGTGTCACCGAAAAATTAATTTATGCCGGTGCACTTGATAAGCTTGGGCCAGAGAAAACCCAAGCTGGGCGTGCAACATTACTGGCAAGTTTAAAAGACGCTATGCGCGCGGCCGATCAGCACAACAAGGCAGAGCAACTTGGACAAAGCGATTTATTTGGTTTATTGGCTACTGAGCCAGACGAAGTAGAGCAAGCCTTTATTAAGGCCACGGGCCTGACCGACAATGAATGGCTTGAAGGTGAAAAAGATACCCTAGGCCTTTATTTAACTGGGCATCCGATAAATCAGTATCGCAAGGAGCTTAGGTATTACACCAGCGGAAAGCTGGTGGATTTACAACCAACTAATCGTGATGTACTCTCTACAGCCGCTGGTCTAGTTATTTCAGCGCGGACCTTAATCAATAAAAAAGGCAACCGTTGGGGCTTAATAACTTTAGATGACAAGAGCGCCCGTATTGATGTACGCTTGTTTCCAGAACAGTTTGAAATGTACCAAGAAATGCTTCAAGTTAACAATATCTTGGTAATATCTGGACAGGTCAGCTTTGATAACTTCTCCGGTGGCATTACAATGACCGCCAGAGAAATAAACACCATTGCTCAAGCGCGTGAAAAACGTATTAAAGCGATTAAAATGACGCTGAACATGGTGCAAATCGAGGCAGGTTTCTTCGATAAATTACAAAAAGTACTCGAACCTTATAAAATGGGAACGTGTCCGATCAAGGTTTATTACCAACGCCCAGATGCGTTGGCGCAATTAACCCTAGGGATCGAATGGTGTGTCACGCCGAGCGACGACTTGATTCACAAGTTATCACTCATGGCGGCACAAGATGTAGAACTAGAATTTAACTGATTAGGTAGTTTAGAGCATGAGCCTCAATTATCTTGATTTTGAGCTTCCGATTGCAGAATTAGAAGCAAAAATTGAAGAATTACAAAGCATAAGCCGCGCTGGCGAATTAGACCTTGAGCTAGAAGAGGAAGTCAGCAAATTAAAAGAAAAAAGTGCTAAGCAAAAAGAGGAAATATTCTCAAATTTAGGCGCTTGGCAAGTATCGCAGTTAGCGCGTCATCCGTTGCGTCCTTATACTCGAGATTATATCGAGCGCATTTTCACGGAGTTTGACGAGTTTGCAGGCGATCGTACTTTTGCTAACGACCCGGCTATTTTAGGCGGTGTTGCCCGTTTAGATGGCGAACCCGTTATGGTTATTGGCCAACAAAAAGGCCGCGATACAGCTGAAAAAATTAAACGCAACTTTGGTATGCCAAAACCAGAAGGCTACCGTAAAGCACTTCGTTTAATGGAAATGGCTGAGCGTTTTAAAATGCCAATAATGACCTTTATCGACACGCCAGGTGCATACCCTGGTGTTGGCGCTGAAGAGCGTGGTCAGTCTGAAGCAATTGCACGTAACCTTAAAGTAATGGCGGCGCTTAAAGTGCCAACTATTTGTACGGTTATTGGTGAGGGCGGCTCAGGTGGTGCATTAGCGATTGGTGTTGGTGACAGAGTTAATATGTTGCAATACAGCACGTACTCAGTAATTTCGCCAGAAGGCTGTGCTTCAATTTTATGGAAAAGCGCCGATAAAGCACCACTTGCTGCAGAAGCTATGGGCGTGACCGCTGAGCGCGTTAAAGAGTTAGATTTAATCAACAACTTAGTTGATGAGCCTTTAGGTGGTGCACATCGTAATTACGATGCGATGGCGCGTAACTTAAAAACCCGTTTAAAACGTGATTTAGCAGACTTACAAGCACTTTCGCTTGAAGACATGCTTGATCAACGTTACAAACGTTTAATGTCGTTTGGTTACTGCTAATAAAGTAGCTATTACATTAAATGTTAAAAAAAGCCGCTTATGCGGCTTTTTTGTTTTAAAATACTTCTAACACAAATTTTATAGCGTATTGCATGCAATCATCAGCCATTTATCAACACGTTAAACACGCTCTAGAGCACTTTTTTAAGCAACAACAGTTTAATTTTACTGTTGCGCTTTCGGGTGGGGTCGACTCAGTTGTATTGTTACATGTAATGCACGTGCTAAAGCAAGAAATGCCAAAGCTAAAGGTAAGTGCAATATACGTTAATCATGGCTTAAGCGAATACGCTAATGACTGGCAGGCTTTTTGCCAAAACCTATGCATTGAGCTAGATACACCGTTTAATACCGCGCAGGTAACAATAAGCCGGCAAACACGAACAAGCCTTGAAGCGCAGGCACGTGAGGCACGTTATAAAGCACTTGATGAACTAAGCGCACCGCAAAGTGTTATTTTATTAGGCCAGCATTTAAACGACCAAATAGAAACGTTTTTACTGCGTTTAAAGCGTGGCTCGGGCTTAAAAGGGTTAGGTGCAATGCAAGCAATGCGTGAACTACAAAGCGGACGAATATGCTACAGGCCGCTTTTAAACATTGTGCGCAGTGATATAGAGCACTTTGCCACAGCGTTTAATATTACGCATATAACTGATGACTCAAATACCGATGAGCGTTTTGATCGTAACTTTTTGCGTGCACGTGTAGTGCCTGAACTGGCTATGCGGTTTAAAGGTTTTGAACAGTGTGCTGGGCGCAGCATTGAGTTATTGCAGCAACAACAAACGCTACTTGATGAGTACACTCAAATTGATTTAAGCCAAAGTTTAAATGGCCAGCAAGCATTGTGTATTAGCCAAATAATTCATTATAGCGACGTGCGCATAACAAATGTGGTTCGTGCGTGGCTTAGCTTATTTACCCAAGTAATGCCATCTCAAAAGCAGTTGTCACAAATTATTAATCAGGCAATAAACGCTCAGGCCGATGCTAAAATTCAAATTGACTTAGTTGATGGACAGGTTAGGCGCCACCAAGGGTATTTATACTTTGTAACTCAAAAAAACATTGTGAATGATGATGAATTAATCACTCATGAACTCACTCTCCACGATGGCCGCGTATTAACAAAGCAAAGAGGTGCAGGAATAAGAACACCGCATGCCAATGAGCAGGTTTCAGTAAGATTTAATTATAACAGCGCTCGTATAAAGCCTCTTAAAAAGCCCGGAAGTAACAGCGTAAAGCACTGGTTTAAGGACGCAAAAGTAGCGCCTTGGCTTCGAAGTCAAGTGCCGCTTATTTTTTATAATGACGAACTAGTACAAGTGGTTGGCTATTTTATAAGTGAAAAACATTATGATGAAAATGGTATTTATTGGGAGTGTAAATAAATGAGTAAACAGCCACATGTTGGATTATCGCTAGTCAATAAAGCGCCACTAGGCATACTATTTACAGCCCTAATAGCGATAGCTGCTAATGTATTGCTTGATTTGAACATTGTCACTTTAGCGTATGCTATTTTAGGTGGTGCTATATCAGCGGTTATATTAATGGCGTATTGGTTAGGTAAAGGCGGCATATTTTTTATATTAGGGGTGAGTTTACCGCTCGTTTTAGTGTTATTTACGCCTCTTGATACCGCCACAGCCTTAATAAATTTAGTGAGCGGTTACTTTTTAGGTTTTTGTGTAGCACTGACAATTTATAAATTTTTACCTGCAAAGTCTATTGAGCAATAGGGCAACGGTTTTCATAAAAAAGGCTTAGCGGGGGAAGCTAAGCCTTTTAAAAAGCCTTATAATCAATATGCTTTAGCGCAGTTTCTGCCAGACGCTTTTGCTTTGTACAAGCCTTTATCTGCGCGAGAAAAGATTTCTATATCGCAGTCATTACTCATTGCTAAGGTATAGCCAATGCTAACTGTAACTTCATGCTTTGACATTAAGCTAGATTGCTTTACAAATTGCATTATACGTTCAGATACAACCTGATTAGTTTTGAATTCAGGGTCTTCTATTAGTATTGCGAATTCATCGCCACCAAACCTAAATACAGTATCAGTAGCGCGTATACTTGAATTTAATACCGTTGCAAATTCTTTAAGGGTATCGTCGCCAATTTTGTGGCCAAACTTGTCATTTACCTGCTTAAAATTATCTAGATCAAGTAACATTAAGCTGAAAGGGCGCTGATAGCGGCGACAATTTTCGAGCTTTTGAGATAAGATGTCATTAAATTGACTACGGTTATTCAAACCCGTTAATGAGTCTTTTGTAGCCAATTTAAGTACGCGGCTATACATCATCGCATTACGTAGCGGGTAAACCAGCGCAGAGTGAAGCGAGCGTAACTTGCTTTCAATTGCTTTGCCTAAAGGGTATTTACTAAAGTATATAAGTTGCCCTAAGTGCTCTCTTCCAATCGTTAAGTCAAAAATATAGGGCGTGCTATTAGTATCGCTTTCAGACGTTTGTGCAGTGCCAAGCGTTGATTGAAACTGCAATCCCGTAAAATTTAAAAGCTTTTTTGTAAATTTTGCGTATATGGCCAATACATCTTCAATAACTAAACTAGTTTGAAGCTCAGCGACTAACTCGTGTGTTGCCGTTGTTTCGCTATTTGGTGTGTGTTCAGCCGAAAACGGCAAAAAGTCGCCGCGACCAGAGACACGTTGCGTCAAAATATGGACATTTTCCATTAAATTCTCCCCCGAGAGTGTTGCTTTGCAAGTATTAAGCTATTTTTGTGCCATATTTTAAAATTAGCTTAAAAACAATTGCTTGCTATAGTTAAGCTACATCCCCTAGTTTAATTGAAGCCGGAGGCCAAATTTGCAAAGTACTAATGCTCAATTTTTTGGCTTACTTGTCGTTGCCGTTATTTTTGTGTGGTTTTTTAAGCGCATCGGCTTGCCGCCAATTTTGGCGTACCTGGCAACAGGTGTTTTAGCTGGCAGCCATGGCGTTGGATGGCTTGAACATACGCACGAAATAGACTTTGTTGCAGAGCTTGGTATTGTATTTTTGCTTTTTAGTTTAGGGCTTGAGTTTTCAATATCTCGGTTAATGGCCATGCGTAATATTGTATTTGGCTTAGGGTCACTGCAGGTGATTGTAACAAGCTTAGTGCTTATTATAATTTTGTACTGTTTAAACTTTAGTTTGCTTACCAGCTTTACTATTGGTTCGATTATGGCGCTGTCTTCAACGGCGGTAGTTGTTAAATTGCTCAAAGAAAGTGGTGAGCTTAATCAGCGCAGAGGGCAATTAGCAATCGGTGTATTGTTGTTTCAAGACATTGCCGTAGTCCCTTTACTTATTATTCTTCCTTTATTTGCCACAAGCGATTCACAAACAATTGGGTGGGCGTTAGCATTTTCTCTAACTAAAGGGGCTTTTGTTTGCGTATTACTGTGGGCTATTGGTAAATGGTTACTGCCTAAAGTATTCAGCGAAATAGCCTTAGTGCGCACTGATGAGTTATTTGTACTTACTACGCTACTAGTTGCTTTGTTTGCGGGTTTACTAACCTATATGTTTGGCTTATCAATGGCGCTAGGTGCATTTTTGGCCGGGATGATGCTTGGTGAAAGTCATTACAGGCACCAGCTTGAAGCCGATATACGGCCATTTCGCGATATCTTAATGGGGCTATTTTTTGTTACCGTAGGCATGCAGCTCGATTTACTCTATGTGTTTAGCAATGGTCTTATTATTGTTGGCGCATTATTTGGATTATTGGTTTTAAAAATAGCCGTGGTTGCCATCAGTGCACAACTCATGAGTGAGCGAAAGCAGGACTCTTTAGCGTGTGGCATTATGCTGTGGCAAATGGGTGAATTTGGTTTTGTATTAATTGCTTTGGGTAGGCAGCATCAATTATTAACCAGCGAACACATTTCATTTTTAATTGCCCTTGGTGTGTTATCGATGGCGTTAACGCCATTTTTAATTGAAAAAACACCCTATATATTAAGGCGTTTAGGGTTATTAAATAGCCCAAGCATTGCGTGGGAAGGCGAGCCACAAGTAAGTGCACTTTACACAAACCATGTTGTAATTTGTGGTTTTTCGAGGGTCGGGCAAACTATAGCGCGCTTTTTAAAGCCAGAAGCTATTGAATATGTTGCTGTTGAAAGTAACCCCATACTTGTTCAAGAAGGTAAGGCCGCAGGTGAACCTGTAATATTTGGCCACGTTAAACAAAAAGATATTTTAAAGTGTGCGGGCGTAGAGCGAGCGCGGTTGGTGATTATTACATTTACCGAGTTTGAACAAACACAAATAGTGATAGATGCAATAAAGCAAATAGCTCCAGAGGTAAAAATACTTATACGTACCCGAGACGATAGCCAGCTTGAAAAACTACGAGAGCTTGGTGTCACTGAAGTTGTACCAGAAACGCTTGAAGCAAGTTTAATGATCGTTTCGCATGTTTTGTCTATGTCGGGTGTACCCATGAGCCGAATTATTAGGCGAGTGAGTGATGAGCGAAGAAATCGTTATCAATTTTTGCAAAGTTTTTTTACAGGTGAGCATATAAACAACGATGAAAGTAATTCAGATAAATTAGAGTATTTGCATGTGGTTGCTCTGCCCGATAAAGCACATGCGGTTAATAAAAGTATAAATGAGCTTAATTTAGTAAAGCGCAAGGTATCTATTAAGGCATTACGACGCGAAGATCGAGAAATAGACGCCCCTTCAGATCAAATCATTTTGCTTGCCAACGATATACTCGTTTTGCAAGGTAAACCAAGGCGTGTGGAACGCGTAGAACATTTTTTATTAGACGGCATTGAATAATAAGTTAATCGAGCCCTAAAAAAGTTCTTATTTCAGGTAGCTTAGCCATGCCGTCTTGATACCCTATTTCCATTAAGTGCTGGGTATAGCGTTTTTCAAATAATAAGTAACTCGTTAAACTTGATTGAGAGTGCTTTTTAACACCAATAGTCCGCAATAATACTTTTATCGCCCATGGCATATCGTTGTAATACTGCGCTGCAATAACATTAAAGTTTTGTGAGGGGTTAATAACAAAGCTATCTATTTGCTTTAGCTCTTGGTGTTTATCTCGCGCAGGTAAAAGCCCCAAAGTGCGGTTTATTCTACCCAAGCGTTCTAAGTCTGACTGCATGGTGTCTGTAAATACACTATCAAGCAAGTGTCCGGCTACAGCAGAAAGCCCAGGGTAATGCGCAGAATATCCCGGTGGATGCGGCTCTTTAGGTTCATCTACACCAATGATAAATATTTTTTCAGCACCTAAATGTATTGAAGGGCTCAGTGGTGATAGTTGATGTATAGAACCATCGCCAAAGTAGTGGTTATGAATATTCACGCTTGGGAACACCATTGGAATAGCACTTGATGCCATTAAATGCTCAACATTAATACGTGTTGGGCGGCCTTCCCGTTTAGCTCTTTGCCAAGCTGTTTGTGTATTTGACTGAAAAAAAGCGACTGAGTCACCCGTGGTATAGCTTGAGGCTGTAATCGAAAGCGCCTCTAAATAGTTTCGGTGTAAATTACGCTCTATGCGATGCAAGTCTAAAATTTCGTTAAGTAAACCACGTAAAGGGCGGTTATTAAGCAAGCTTGCTGGTGGGTGGTTAATATGCTCTGATTGAAAGCTAGTTAAAATATTACGCGCAATATGGCCAAATACACTTAAAAAATCACTTTTATACACCATTGAGGTCGAAAAGTTTTTCCAAACAGATTCTAATTTTCGCACTGCTAAGTGCGCGCAAGAGGCATAACAAGCCAAGGCTGCAGAGTTTATTGCGCCTGCAGACGTACCATTTATTATTCTAAAAGGAAGAGGTGCCGTACGTGGCATGCTGTGAGCTAGCGCTTTTAAAACACCTACTTGATACGCCGCTCGAGCACCACCACCAGTGAGTAATAAGGCTGTTTTAGGTTTTTTGGGATCTATTTGCTTAATTTTCATATTGGTGGTTAAACTGTTCAACGTCTTTACTTTATTTATTAACTGTAAGTCTTTAAGCTAGAAGAATCAAAGGTTAACTGTTCATAGAGTTATAACCGCATAATTTAATGCTGAATTCAGCATGTCTAACTTAAGATAGCTATTGATTTAATAAAAAACTCGAACAGAATGAATTTAATCCACTTAGCCCACTCTAAGTGATATCGCATTTTTATTTTTTATGGAGTTCGTATGTCAGACTCACCAGATGTTCAAAAACGCTCAACAAACAGTAACTTACTTCTTGCCATTATTACGCTAATTGTTGTTGCCTGTGTAGTTGCATTTATATTACTTAAACCAAGTGACGAACCGGTTGCGCGCATAGAAGCAACAGAGCCCGTTAAAGAGCGGCCAATAATGGAACTTAAGCCATTAAATGAACCAGATATAATTGAGCCAGAAGAGCCAACAGCAGTTGAACAGCCCGCAGAGCTCGAAGTGCCAGCGCAGCGCATAGTTGAACCCGAACCAGAAGTAGCTACGCTACCTGCCTTAAACGATAGTGATACTATGGTTGTTGCCAAAATTGACGAGTACCTAAGTGACTCCGTGATGAGCCTATTGGTCACTGATGATGTTATTCGTCGAGGTGTTGTTTTTATCGACAACTTAGCTCAAGGCAAAGTAGCTAAAAAACATAATCCGGTCATTAAACCACAAGAAAGCTTCAGTGTTACCGAAGGGGATATTTTAACAATTGATCCAAATAGTTATGAGCGTTACACACCGTATGTAAAAATTTTTACTAGCATGAGTGCAGCGCAAGTGGTCCGTATGTTTGAAGAGTACCAGCCACTTATTAACGATGCATACACTGAAATTGGTTATGGCGATGACGAGTTTAAACAAACATTGAACGACGCTATCGATTTACTACTTGATACTCCGGAGCCTGAAGGCGCCTTACCACTTTTACGTGACTCAGTAACTTATCAGTATGCGTTTTCTGAGTGGGAGCAACTTCCTGCTGCTCAAAAACAGCTTTTACGCATGGGTCCAGACAACATGAAAAAAGTAAAAGCAGCACTTCGTAATATAAAAGCGCAATTAGAGAGCAAATAACAGTCACAAATTAAATTTCAAAGCCGCGATTGTATATGAAGTATGCAATCGCACCTTCTTTTTTTGATTATCCCTTGAATAACACAGTAAAAGTAGAGATAATCTCTTCCGCGCCAACCAAGGCCCTCAATGGTAGTCTTATTGGTCCTCTCGCAACACTAGCAGGCGAACCTGGTCAGGCCCGGAAGGGAGCAGCCACAGTTTGTGACGTGTGTGCCGAGATGTGGCTGGTAAGACTGCCACCCAAATTCCTCATTTGGGTGACTACAGCTAATCAATTTAAAAAACTTTAACCAAATACACACAAGTTTATTTTCTGATATTCCCTATATTTCTGCCATATAGACAACACTTAGATATTGCGCAATAATGAAATAATACGTTAACGTTAACGCTACACATGTTAAATCAGATGCCCAAGGGTTGTTGTAATGTCTCAAAGAAGTAAGTGGGCACTAGCTATTTTATTAGGCTTAATAGGCGGGTTGGTTAACCTTTTACCCCTGTATTTTTTCGATAGTTCTGAATTTTTATTTGGACAATTTTTTGTTTTATGCAGCTTAGTATTCACTGGACTGCGTTATTCCTGCCTTACGCTCGCAATTGTCTCAAGCTTTTTACTCTATAGGTGGGGGCACTGTTGGCCCAGCATGGTTTATTTGTTGGAGCTTTTATGGCTTTATATTTTTTGTTTAAGACGCTCTAAACCTATTTTACCCCTAGGTGCCGTATTTTGGTTTTTAGTTGGGCTGCCTATCATTTGGGGTATAGGCCAGTTTGTAATGGATTTAGCATCGCTAACGCTTATTGTTGCAGTGTTTAAATACCTGGTAAACGCATTAATAAGTTTAGCACTCGTTGATTTGATGAGCATATTTGTACCCTTTGCTAGTCGTGCTTATCAAGGACGCCCACTAGCCCGTATTCTTAGCTATGTTGTCAGCGTCATTATTGTTTTGGTTGTCCTTGTTACAAGTGTTTTTTTAGTGAACGATCATCACTCACGCATAGAGTATGAGGTAAATGCTCAGCTTGAAGAAAAAGCGAAATCAATTAGCACACAGTTGAATGACTATTTACAGTTTCATAAAAACGCGGTGGTAATGAGCAGTGATGCCATAGGTGGTGGAATTACTATACAACAACAGTTAACGCAGTTAATGGATTTATACCCAGGTTTTACTACAAGCTTATATGCAATGCCAAATGGCTATGTAGCTAAAAGTATTCCCAGCACATTATTAGAAGGACTTAGTGAAGAAAAGCGCTTTGTAAACGACCGCCCTTATTTCTCTCAAGCTAAACAGTATCCTCAAGGTTATAGCAGTGGTGTGTTTCAGGGGCGTGGCCTTGGTAATGAACCTATAGTTGCACTTTCTGCGCCTATTTACAGAAATGATGAGTTTTATGGTGTAGTGGAAGGGTCGTTAAAGCTTGAACGTTTAGAGCAATATATACCGAATTTGTTTAACCAAACTGGTGAGCTAATTATACTCGATGCTGAGCAAAGGATTGTTTTTAGCTCATTAGCACAATTTGACATTTTGGCTGACTTTAAAACTTTAGATTTTACGATAAGTAACTTGGGCGATAATCAACTGTTCCGTTCTGTTAATAATGAAGTATTTCATACCAATCAGTATGTTGATACTGTTAGTAAATGGCAGGTCATCACGTTTTACAATCGTAAGCACTTAACAAAGGTAGTAGCAAGTGCTTGGTTACCAACAATATTATTTAGTGCAGTGTTGATATTTTTAGTGGTGTTGTTTATACATCATTTGTCTAACTTATTAGTTCAGCCAATTATTGGTTTAACTAATTTAATGCATGGTTTTGATAAATCAGAAAAACAACATTTTAATACAGAGTCTAGTTGGTACGAAGTACTGCAGCTACAAGAGCAGTTTAAGTTGCTGGGAAGTGCGTTAAGGGACTCAATAGAGAGCTTACAAGCGTCTAATATTAAAAATCAGGATCTAAATAAACAGCTAAGCCAATTTAACCAGCAATTGGAAGTTAAAGTGGCAGAGCAAACAGATGAGCTAACAAAAGCAGTTAAATCTGCTAATGAAGCTAATAAAGCTAAGTCACAGTTTTTGGCCAATATGAGTCATGAACTGCGCACGCCTATGAACGGCATCTTAGGTATGGGTGAGGTATTACTTCGTGATACCACCCTTACCGATGAGCAGCGTGACCTTCTTGAAACACAACAAAAAAGCTCAAAAAATTTACTACAAATATTAAATGATATTTTAGATTTTTCTAAAATTGAAGCTAACGCTATGCAAATAAGCCCCCGTGCTACTTTGCTTGCTCCGTTTATAGAAAATATCCACTCGTTATTCTCACCTATTATTCATTCTAACAATGTTGAGTTTATTATTCAGCGCAGCCCAGACTTACCCGATTGCTTAAATGTAGATGACTTACGTTTAAATCAAATAATTATTAACTTGTTGTCAAATGCACAAAAGTTTACTCAGGCTGGATTCGTGCGTTTATCGTTTGATTACAAAGATGAGCAACTGACGGTAAGTGTGTCTGATAGCGGAATTGGGATTGAAAAAGAGCAGCAACTATTACTTTTTAGTGAGTTTACCCAAGCAGATGCTAGCGTAGCTCGTAAGTATGGCGGTACAGGGCTTGGGCTGGCTATTTGCCAAGGTTTGATTAAAAAAATGGAGGGTGAAATAACCCTCAATAGCGTGCCAGGTTTAGGCAGTACGATTAAGTTTTCGATACATGCACCTAAAGCGCAAATTGTCGATTTAGCAAAGCGTGTTCAAGAGCAATCTTTACCAGATTTGATCAATAAGCATATTCTGCTAGTAGAAGACAATCCGATAAATCGCCAAGTAATTGCAAAAATGTTAGAGCCAACAGCTGTTACTATTACAATGGCAAACGACGGCTTAGAAGCGCTGAAAGCATTAAAAAATAATGTGTTTGATTTAATTTTAATGGACTGTCAAATGCCTAATATGGACGGTTATGAATGTACTGTACGCATTCGCGAAAATGAAATAGGGGAAGATAAACGGGTTCCAATTATCGCTATTACAGCCAATGCATATGAAGAAGATAAGCAGCGTTGTTTAGATGTAGGTATGGATGACTTTATTTCAAAACCGGTTAACTCTCAGGGGTTATATAGTGTTATTGCTAATAACCTTACAAAGATAGGTTAAGTATAATTGATAAAGGCCAGACAAAATATGGCCTTTATGAATGGCGCTTTAATTTTATATAAAATCGAGAGTAAGCAGTAACCTAGGGGCGCTATTAGTTCCAGCCAACGGTGGCGAGCGATGCACTAAACCTGCGCCTTCGTTTTCATCCCAGTATTCGCCTTTAAGCAGTGCAACATCGCCTTCTGTTAGCTGGTTAATATTATTTAGGCTTTTAATTAAGCCAGACTCCTCATCAGGCTTACCTAAATTACCAGTACCGAGCTTTGAGCGGTTTACATCGCTGTGATTTAACCACTGCGTAGCAACACCTTGATAGGTAGTAACTAGCCGGCACGGAATTTTGTCTACATGAAAGCGCGGGCACATGGGTTTATCTAATATTTTTAACCTCAAACCGGCGTGTTTTAAATCAAATAGGCAGCAAAACATTTCAACCAACAGTGTGATGTCTTCACACAAAGCTTTAATTTCATCGCGGTTATTATCTTCTGGCTTAAGCGCTTTTATTAATTGATCAAACGCATCATCGGGTGATACCGCAAGTTCAAGTGGCTTTAAAGCGTTGGCGGTAATGAGTGTATTAACTGCATTTGTTAATGTTTGCTTAAGGTCTCTTTGCCAAATAACAATGTTAGTGTCTTGGTTATAAATTTGTGGCAATGCATTGGCATCACTCTCTATAGCTGCTCTTCGGTATAGCGGTTCCGCCGGTTTTACTTGCGCTGTTATTGGGGCTAGGGCATTCATTACTCTTCCTCCCAAATAGGAAACGGGTCGTTAAAGGTTTTCCAAAAATCTTTACCTTTTAGAACAGCATCTTCTGGGAGTAGGCAGTCATCAAGCGCTTTAATCATGGCGTGTTTATTTAACGACTGACCAATAAACACAAGCTCTTGGCGCATGTCACCAAAGGGCTCTAACCACTTTCTGTTTATATCAGCAAGTAGTTCGGGCTCTGTGGGCCAGTCTTTTTTAGGTATTGCTTTATAAAACATGGCTGCAAACCCGTAATGCGCTATACCGCCAGCTTGGCTCCACTGCGCGCAAAATAAAGGACGTGTTGCTAACCAAAAATATCCTTTAGAACGAATAAGCTTGCCAAATTGCTCGGTGTTGTGCAAAAAGTTATAAAACTTTTCAGGAGCAAATGGGCGGCGCGCAGTGTAATTAAAACTGCCAATACCATACTCTTCGGTTTCGGGAATATGTTCACCACGCATTTCTTTAAGCCAACCCGGTGCTTGTTGGGCGCGTTCAAAATTAAATAAACCCGTGTTTAGCACTTGGTTAATATTAATATGGCCGTTTGAAATAGGAATAATGTTAGCTTGGGTATTAAGCGTGTTTAAAATGGCAGTGAGTCTATTTAATTCATTGTTTGTAATTAAATCAGTTTTACTAATTAAAATAACATCAGCAAATTCAACTTGGTCAACAAGTAAGTCGGCAACGCTTCGCTCGTCGTCTTCTCCTAACGATTCGCCAGTATCTTGTAAGTCGTTTGCTTGTTCGTAGTCGTTTAAAAAGTTAACCGCGTCAACCACTGTTACCATTGTATCAAGGGTGGCAATATCACCAAGTGAACCCCCGTTTTCGTCGGCAAAGGTGAATGTTTCGGCAACGGGGAGGGGCTCAGATATGCCTGTAGATTCAATGACGAGGTAATCAAAACGCCCATCATTGGCAAGTTTGCCCACTTCAATAAGTAAGTCTTCTCGTAGGGTGCAGCAAATACAACCGTTACTCATCTCGACCAGTTTTTCGTTACTGTGATTAAGCGATACACCACTTTTAATTGTTGCGGCATCGATATTTATATCGCTCATATCGTTTACTATAACGGCGACTTTTTTACCTTGTCTGTTATTAAGAATATGGCTAAGTACAGTGGTTTTACCAGCCCCCAAAAAACCTGATAACACTGTGACGGGCAGTTTATTTATCATTTAATAATCTTACTAAAGTGTATTTTTAGATATGTTATATTATATCAATACTGTATTCCAGTAATGCTCTTAATTTATTCAAAGCTGAGTTGCAAATTTAGTGTGTTGCTCAAAACTCTTCATTCGAAAAATAAAGGTGAATATGAAATTATTTACATTGCGCATGATAATGATAGTCGTTATCATTTAAGGCGTTTTATACACCTTTTTTCAGGATCAACATGTTTAACCAAAAATATTTGGCGCTCAGTATTGCTGCATCTTTTTCTGCTTTTTCTAATGTGGTATTTGCCGAGCAAAATAACGAAATTGAAACAATAGAAGTAACAGGCCGCGCTCAGCAGTTTTACCTAGAAACCGAAAGTAAAATTGGCACTAAAATGGATTTAGATCTTATTAAATTACCGCAATCTGCGCAGGTATTAACCGAGCAACTTATTATTGACCAAGCCGCGCGCGATATTACCGATTTATACCGCTCAATAGCCGGGGTAAGTGAGTACAGTTATTCAGGCGTTACTTTTCGTGGTTTTAGAGACGATGCCAATGTATTTTACGATGGCGTACGTGGCGATCCGTACTCGGGCTTTGGTGTACCGCAATTATTTAATGTAGCGCGTGTAGAAGTATTAAAAGGCCCAGCCTCTGCGTTATATGGTGGTGGTGAGCCAGGCGGTATGATCAACTATGTGACTAAAAAGCCAAGTTATACGCAAAGTAAAGAGCTAAAACTAACGCTTGGCAATTACAACACGAGTGGTGCCTCACTTGATATGACCGGCGGTTTAACCGACACCATGGCGTATCGTATAGGTGGTTATTACGAGGAGCAAGACAGCTTTCGTAATAATGCAGATTCAAAAAATACCGAGTTTACCGGTGGTTTATTATTTGATTTAACAGATTCAACCACACTAACCACAAGTGTTGACTACATCAAACAAGACTTAGGCGGTAACCGTTTACGTGGTGTACCGGTAGATGACAACGGTAATTTTTTAGTTGACCCAAGTTACAACGCAAACGAAGCATTTGACTATCAAGACATGGAAGCGTTAGTGCTGCAAGCCGAGCTAAAGCATTACTTTAATGATGATTTTTCTGTAAGTAGCACGCTGCGTTACATGGATAACGAACGCGACCAAGCCTACCATGAGTCGCAAAACTGGGTAGATGCAAACGGCGATGGTGAAGCAAACATTGATGACGAAACCATTAAACGCGAATACCGTAGGCAATACCGCGCCAACGAAGAAACAAGCTTAACCACCGACTTTGTTTATAGCTTTGAGCAAGGCCAATTAGCACACCAAGTATTGTTTGGTGGCGACTACCACATAGTCGATACCGAGTACGATTACTTACGCGCCCGTTATGAAGCGGACGGCGTGGCTAACTTAAACATATTTGACTTAAATTACGGCAAAACCGACCCAAGTACTTATAACCTTACCGACATGAACCGCGATGGTGTTGAAACCGACCGTTTTGGCCTATACGTACAAGATGTTGTAAGCATTAACGAGCAATGGACCGTGATTGCCGGCCTGCGTTACGATTATTTTAAAGAGCTAAACAAAGAAACCGGTTACAGTTACTCAGATAACGATGTAACCCCGCGCGTGGCTGTTACATACCAACCCGTTGAAAACACATCGGTATACATTAATTACTCAGAAAGCTTTAACCCAGCATCATCGGGTGACCAAGAAGATGTAGAAGGCGAGGGCAACTTAACCCCAGAAACCGGTAAACAAACCGAAATTGGTATGAAAAACCAATGGCTTAATGGCAAAATTATGAGCACCTTTGCTATTTACCAAATTAATAAAGAAAACGTAGTAATGAGCAACCCTGACGACACTGGCGCGGGTGATGGCATTGCAGCACTTTTAAATATTGGTGAGGTAGAAAGCCGCGGATTTGAAACAACGCTGGTGGGCGATTTAACCGAATACTGGACGCTAACTGCAAACTACGCCTATAACGATACGCTAGTTGTTGAGGGGGTAACGGGCGATACTATTTCAAGCACCTACGGTGATGGCTCTCGTTTTGCTAATGCGCCGCGCCATCAGGCTGGTTTATGGTCGCGTTTTGCGCTTGATAACATAGATTCGTCTATTGCATTTGGCGCTAATTACGTAAGCGAGCAAATAAGCCAAGATGGCCAAAAAGTTAAACCTTTTACTGTATTTGATATGAGCTGGACCACCCGCTTTGACGATGTGTTATTAAGTGTAAATATTAATAATATATTTGATAAAGAATATGCAGTAAGTGGCTTTAGTGAGCGCAACGGCCACTTCCCGGGCAGCCCACGTGAAATAGTAGGCCAAGTAACCTATAAATTTTAAAGCAAATTAAGCGCGAATTTATCTCGCGCTTATTTTTTATCGCTATTAAAAATAGCGGCTTCTTGCGATGTATTAATGGCTGTAATAGGGAAGGGGATCACAATGCCTTCTTGGTTATAGCGTTTATGGAGCGCTTTAATAAAAGCAGATTTAACCCAAAACCGATTAAAGTACTCTTTTGCGCGCAGCATTACGGTAAAATTAATACTTGAGTTATCAAAGGTGTGATACACCACAAAGGTATTGTAATCATCAACGCCCCACTCATGGTCAATCAGTATTTGGCGCGCAACTTCAAGCGTTACTTGTTCTACAAACTCTAAGTCTGAGCTGTAGTGAACGCTTACATCAACAGGTACACTCAGCTCTTTTTCGGGGTAAAAGTAATTAATAATACGCGATTTAGAAAGCTGACTATTAGGAATAATAATCATATTATTTGGCAGCATTTTAACCCACGTAGAGCGCCAACCAATTTTTTCTACAAAGCCTTGCTCCTTTGACTCAAGCTCAATAAAATCACCTACGCGTATGGGTTTATCTATAACGAGCTGTACGCCCGAAAAAAAGTTTTCAAGGGTGGGTTGCAGAGCAAGTGCCACCGCCAATGACGTAATACCAAGAGATGCAATAATAGGTGTAATTGAAATACCCAATGTGCCTAATAAAACCAACAACCCTACTGAAAACAATGTAACGCGAATAACCCCCTTAATAATACTTTGAGAATTGAATATAACGGCAGATTGTTTAGCGTAGTGATTAACCGTGCCAATAATAAAGTGATTTAAAAAGAAAATAAGTGCAAGTAAAGCTAATACAATATTGATGCTGTTGAACGGAATTCGGTTCGCTAACTCGGGGTCAATAACGAATGTATCGTGCTCCAAAATGGTGATTAGCACAATAAATGTGCAAAGTGTGAGTGGTTTAGATATTGAATCAAGAAGTAGGGTATCGAAGGTAAAAGTGGTTTTTGATGTCCACTTTTGTAACCAATACATTATAAAAAAACGAATAAAAAACAAGAGTATAGTTATGATTGAAAGGTAAGCTACTGTACTCAACCAAGGGGTGTTATTAATAACATCAAGCGTATTTTTGAGCATAACTTAAACCTAATAAATATATTTATATTTATTACAGCAAGTTATGTACCTATGTTTAGAATAAAAAAAGTGTATTGCCGAGACAAGCTCGGCAATAGTCGCTTATATTTTTTTAGCCAACCACATTCCACTCAACACGGAGGCAAAAAACAGCCAAAACTCCATTTTGAGTGACACTAACTGAACCAAGCCTGGGCCTGGGCAAATACCACTCAATCCCCACCCTAAACCAAACAAAACAGAGCCCGTAATTAATCTACGATCTACATTTTTTAGATTACTCAGGCTAAATGTTTCACCAAATAAAGGGCTGTCTTTTTTAGAAACCCAAAACCACGCCAACATCATTATTCCCATGGCTACAGCCATTACAATAATTAAACTGCCATCCCAGTTCTCGCCAAAGGTTAAAAAATTGAGTACTTTATCAGGGTTAGTCATTCCACTAATAATAAGACCAATGCCGAAAATAAAGCCTAAAAACACCGATGTAATTGCTTTCATGTTTTATCCAATTAAGTTAGCAGTGATAACGGCAACAAGCATAAACACACATGTTGAAACCCAAGAGCGAGTAGAAAAACGCGACATACCACACACGCCATGCCCGCTTGTACAACCATTAGCAAGTGAAGTACCTACACCCACTAAAAGTCCCGCTACAATAATTAACCAAGAGGGTATATTTAAATCGCCCTCTAATAATTCAGGTGCAATAAATGAGGTAGCAACGCCTGCAATTAGTAAGCCTGCAATAAAGCATACTTTCCATACATTATCGGATTTTAATGGGGTGAACAGCGATTTAACTAATCCTGAAATACCGGCTACTTTGCCAAATAAAACCAGTAATAGTGCGCAGGCTATGCCTATTAAAGCACCGCCTAAAGCGGCTGAAATGGGCGTAAATTCGGTTACCATTTTAAATCCCCCAAACAATAGATACACCAACACCAGACTGCTGCATTTCAATTGATAATTGTTGGTTAGGCGCTAAAAAGTTTGCACCCGATACTTTTTTAGCTGGCGAGTAAAAAGCCATAGCGTTTAATTGTACTTTTTCGCTAACTTCATGACTAAAACCCGTTGTAAAATGCCACTCTTGTACACCCGGCGCTAAAATATTAAATAACACCTCAGACGATGGAATAGGCTGTTGCGTGTATGAAACACCAAAGCGAATTTTTTGTTTTGCAGTGCGCTGCCACTGATAGCCTAATTTATATATATCCATATCTTCCCAGCCAAACCCTGCACCTGCGCTTGCACCTAAAGGTGCAGACATTAAGTTACTCATTGGATTGGCAATGCTTTTAACTTCACTGTAGTTTATTTTTTGCCAATCAAATACAACTTGGTTTGTAGGCGTTAACTTATAAGCGGCACCAATTTGAATCGAGCTTGGTAAATCAAAGCCACCGTTTTCTGCGAATAAACCTTTATAGCTATCAAACTCTTCCATAGACACCGATGAGCGGTAACTGGCACCCCAGCTAAACGATGTGCCTACGGTTTGAGTTATACCTACTTGTACACCTAAACCTGTGCTGGTGTCGGTGTCATTATTTGTAAGCGCTTGGGGCGATTGCGAAAAAGGCGCAAAGTTTCCAAGGCCTGTCGCTTTAAACTGTTGCACAACATAAATAGGTGAACCCCCACTTTTGTTTGCTCATTTAACTGGTAGTTAATAGTTGGGCTAATAAACATCTGCTTTAAATCAACGCCAGTCGTGCCAGCATAAAATGTGCCTTCGGGTTCTGACTCGGCGTTGTAGTCGGTGTTCATGCCGCCATTGCCGTAAACTAATAAGCCAATATTTATTTTGTCATTGAGCTGGTGGCCAATGGCAAATTCAGGAATGGCAAATAACGTGTTATCACTTTTTTGGGTTTTTGCTTCAAGATAAAGCGCATTAGGATAAAACGTATCTACAGATGAAGCTGTGTATTTTCTATCAGGTGAAAATAACTCTAACCCAACTGAAATTTCAGTGTCATTTACATTAAAGCTAGCAGGATTATTTGCACCCGACATCAACTCTTCCGATAGCGCAACACCCGCACCTGCCATGCCTTTGTGGGTCATGCCATAACCATGAGTAAAATACCCATTGGTAGCAAGTACGTTAAAAGAACCTAGGGTAAAGGTTAGGGCCAAACCAGATACTAACTTATTTTTCATTTTGACAGACATACGTAGTTGGAAAAGGCGGACAATAGCTAATTTTCTATATTCAAAAAAGGAATTTAAATCGATTACTTATAGTAAAAAAGAATATTAAGGGTGGGTAGTGAATCCAATATTTAGCGCAGTAACTTCTTAATCCTTGCATACAACTGTTGAATCAATCATTTAACTAAAAAACACAAAGCGGTGAGAGGGTTCACCGCTTTTTATTGGGCTAATTACATAGACTCAAGTGTTTTACCTCGGGTCTCTTTAATGTATTTAACAACAAAAAATATACTAATAAGTGCCGATAACGCATAAAAGCCGTACGCACCTGCAAGGCCAATATTAGCCAGCATAATAGGGAAGGTCATGGTAATGGCAAAGTTAGCAATCCACTGTGCGCTTGCAGCAACAGCAAGCGCTGCGCCGCGAATACGGTTATTAAACATCTCGCCTAATAACACCCACACAACCGGGCCCCAACTTAAACCAAAAAATACCACAAATAAGTTAGCCATTATAAGCGCAAACGTACCCATGTTATCGCTAAGTGCAAGCTTGCCTGCTTCATCAAGGCCTGCGCTGCCAAATATATAAGTAAGCGCACTTAAGCTAATAAACATACCCACACTGCCCACAAGTAAAAGTGGTTTCCGACCAATTTTGTCAACAAGGGCAATAGCAATAAAGGTCGATACAATATTAGTAGTACCCGCTAATACATTTATAAATAGCGATTGCGACTCGTCAAACCCAGCAGCTTGCCAAAGCTCAGAGCCGTAATAAAATACCACGTTAATACCTACAAATTGCTGAAATACACTCAGCGCAACACCCGCCCAAACAATTGGGTGTACTTTTTTACTGCCATCAATAAATAAATCACGAATACTCGGCTTTTTATCGCTATGCAAAGAGCTTTTAACATCGCTTATTTGCGCATCAGCACTGTCGTTCGAAATTTTACTAAATACCGTTTTTGCATCGTCTACTTTACCTTGCGCCACTAAATAACGAGGCGACTCAGGAATAAACAACACACCCACTAAAAACAGTATTGCAGGCACAAGCTCAACCCAAAACATCCAGCGCCAAGCGGCTATATCAAGCATTAAAATGTTTTGCGCACTACCTGCCGCATCAGCAATTAAATAATTACTTAAAAACGCAGCAAATAAACCCAATACAATAGCGAGTTGTTGTAATGTAGCTAAACGACCACGAAGGGCTGGTGGTGCAACCTCTGCAATATAAGCTGGCGCCAATACCGATGCAGCACCAATACCTAAACCACCAAATAAGCGGTAAAAAATAAACTCGCCCGAGCTTTCGCTAATGCCCGAGCCAAACGCACTAATGGCAAAAATAATCGCGGTGATGATCATAATTGCGCGGCGACCAAACCTATCAGCCAGCGGCCCCGCAGCAAGTGCCCCCACGGCGCACCCTAATAATACCGATGCCACATTGAAGCCCGTAGCCACACTGCTTGAATTAAACGCATTGCCGAGCGCCGACACCGTGCCGTTAATAACGCCCGAGTCAAAACCAAATAAAAAGCCACCAATAGCAGCCACGGCCGATATAAAAATTACATAAAAAAGAGAGCATGTGCCCAATGTGTGCGCCGAGCTATTACTGCTCGGCGAGATAGGTGATGTCATAATTGTGTGTCCTAGTTTTATTATTGTGTACTTTACTAAATTGAGACGTGTGGTGCAGCGTATTTTAGACGAATTTTATCAGGGCTAACTCTCTCATAATCAATATTAAAATTATTGTTTAATACTTCTAATAACCCTTTAATATCGCCCGTTTTAAACATGCCAGCTACTTGTACTTGTTTGAGACGGTCATCTTCTGAAAGCTCAAAATCTATATTTGTATAGCGGCCGATTTCAGCCATGGCTTCAGCAAGTGATTCACCTCTAAATATTAAGCTACCTTTGCGCCACGATAATCTTGCGGCTACATCCATAGGATCAACTTTTTCGACCGCTTTAGCAATTTTACCTTTAAAGCTTAAATCAAGTTTTTCTCCCTTTGACACCGAAGTTGAACTATTTGATAAATACTGTCCTTGTTTATTAGTCCCCAGGGAAAGGTTGGGTAACGATTCGGCTTTTTGCTCTGCAACAAGGACTTTGCCATCTGTCACAATGAGTTCTATTTGCTTTTGACCTACTTCTACATTAAATGCAGTACCAACAGCCTGAATAACTTTATCACCAGCGATAACACTTAAAGGACGCATTTTATCGTGAGCTACGTCTATATGAATTTCACCACGCAGTAAATTTATTACGCGAGAGTGTTGGGTATACCTCACTTGAACGAAGCTATTTGTGTTTAAGGTGATTTTGCTTTTATCAGAAAGCAGTATGTCCTTACTTTCACCTACGTCGGTTTGAAAATTAAGTTGTTTAGCAACCACTGCTGACTGATTAACTGGGTAAAAAAATGAAAAGTTAAATGCTTCTTGAAAAAGGCTAAGTGCAACCGCTAATAAAATAGAAGCAGCTGTTGCACTCAACCACATAGGGAGACGTTTTTGTTTTACTGGTGTTTGTGGAAATAGATCTGACAAACGACTGAGATCGTCCATTTTATCCCACAGCTTTGCTACCTCAAGTAACACTTCTACATTTTTATAAGATTGTGCTAACCATTGCTTTAGCGCTTGCTCTTCAGATTTAGTCAATCCACGTTCAAGTTTAGCCAGCCACTCACTGGCTTCATCAAGGCGCAAATCGTCGCTAGTGTTTCGCTCGTTTATGTGATGAATATTAGTCATTCCTACCTCCTGCATTTAGCTGGGAAGAAGTATTTGGTTGCTCATAAACACTTTTTTTAGATTGACGCATAAATTGCGTACAACGTTTCATGCCTGTTGCTATATGTTTTTCCACGGTACTTTCACTAATGTTTAATTGAGCAGCAATTTCTCGCTGCGAATAACCATACACTTTTTTTAATACAAACACTTTGCGGCATTGCACGGGTAAAAGCCGTATGGCTTCACAAAAATTAGAAAACTCACTATCGGTTAGTGCTTTTTCATACATTTCGTCTTGCTGATGCTCCGCTAAGAGTTGCTCTAACGCTTCCATGTTGTCGATCCCATCGACTAGGCGTATATTGGCTTGCTTTTGATAATCGAGCGCTAAATTTCGCGCCGTTTTATAAATAAAAGATTTTGGTGAGCTTATGTTTTCAGTGTTTTTAATCTGACAAATTCGCACATAAGTTTCTTGCACTATATCTTCAATTTCATGTGGCGGCACTATGCGTGCAACTACATTTGAGAGACTTTTGCGCGAGGCCAAATAGACCTTATAAAAAAGTGTGTCTTTCGTCATTTAGTGTGTGTCTCGTGTGTGTGTTTACGGCAATTATTGTTATTGTTTTGCCACTTCAAACTAAGACGAATGGTAAGAAAAAATCCGCCATTAAATTTAAAAAATAAATCAGCATTATATTTTATAAATTTAATGTTCATTAACCGCACGGGGCATAAAGCTTGTAATGTAAAGGCGAAGTGTACTACAGTTTTTTCATTACAAATACCTCACCAGGTACTGATTATTCATTTTAAAAACTTTAACTTTTTAATTAATAAGTAAAAAATGGCAATTTGGACTGTATTTTTAATCGTTTAAAAATACAAGTAAAAACGCTAACAATAAAAATAATCAAGGCAAAAACAAATTAGCATGGCAAGTCAAAAAAATAATTTATTTAAAAAAAATAAAAAATATTTATGGAGGAAAATAAAAAGTCACTCGTCTTTATTCAGTGTATGGCCAAAAACTATACACAAGGAATATGTGCATTTGCCGCTTTGTTTACCAATTTATGTGCTGGTTTTTAGCTTATTCACCACCGAGGTAAAAGCGAGCCCTGTAAACGATAAAGCAGTGTTTAATATTCCTAGACAAAGGGCCGATTTATCGCTAATAAATTTTGCCGAGCAAGCCGATATTACTTTGCTTTTTCCGCTGGATAAAATTCAGCAGTTACAAACAAATACTATTGCTGGCGAGTATTCAATAATAAACGCATTACAGATTTTACTCGATGGCACAGGGTTGCAACCGCATGTTAGCGAAGATGGGCAAATATCTATTTTAATAGACCCAAGTTTCGAGAGAACTGACAACATGGCTAAATATAAAAAAAATGGCGTGTCCAGTGCTGTACTAGCTGTACTAAGCACAATGGCAACGCTCCCTGCAGTGGCAGAGACAGCAGCACAAGAACCAGAAATAATTGAAGTACGCGGGATCAGAGGCTCGCTTGGCCGAGCTATGGATGCCAAAAGAGAAGCGGGCGGCGTGGTCGACTCCATTTCAGCAGAAGATATTGGTAAATTCCCTGACACAAATTTAGCTGAGTCTTTACAGCGAATTACGGGGGTTTCAATAGACCGTTCAGGCGGTGAAGGGCAGCTTATTACGGTGCGTGGTTTTGGCCCGCAGTTTAATACTGTGCTTGTAAATGGTCGCCAAATGGCCTCTGAAAATCAAAGCCGTGCGTTTAGCTTTGATACTATTGCATCAGAGCTAGTTAAAAGCTTAGATGTATTTAAAACCTCAACAGCCACTATGCAATCTGGTGGTATTGGCTCAACAGTAAATGTAAATACTGCGCGACCATTTGCGATTAGCGGTTTTAAAGTGGCAGGTAGCGTTAAGGGTATTTACGATGAAAATAGCGAAGAAACCACACCTGAAATTTCTGGATTAATTAGTAATACATTTAATGATGACACATTGGGTGTTTTGTTCGCTGTTTCTCGCCAAGAGCGCGAAACACGCTTAAACCAGGCGCAGGTAGACGGCTGGTTAGAAAACGTGGGCGTCCCAAACCCGCAAACTCAAAGCGGGCAAGCATACACCGGTAATATTTTTTCGCCGCGTAATTACGATCATAAAGTAACAACAGAAACACGTACACGTACCAATGCAAACTTAGTAATACAGTACGCACCTTCAGATGATTTAGTCATAACAGCTGATGGGCTTTATTCTGATTTCGATGTAGAAGCAGACACCACGTCATACGGGCATTGGTTTACAGCGCCAAACTTAGAAGGCTTTGGCGGCGCTGCAGGGCCAACTGTTGATGAAAATGGCACTGTGGTTGATTTATATCAAGAGGTAGGCCTTGCCACCGATATGCACGCTAAAAAGTTTGATCGTTTAACCAACTCTAGCGCATTAGGTTTAAACTTTGATTGGCATGTAAACGATAACTTAAATATGAAGTTTGATTTAAGCCACTCAAAAGCTGAGCGTGAGGCTAATAATGGTGGCGGGGATCAGTTATCGTTGATTGGCTATGCTAATCGAGTTCGATTTGAAGTGGATGGCGGTATTTTACCTTATGCGAGTGAGTTTGCCTCTGCTAACCCTAACATTTATAGCGGCCAGCAAGAGCTGGACGGTGTTGCTTATAACCCTGCAGTTACACCTGATGGCGTATCAAACTATTTAGATACAGCCAATAGCCGAGCACATGTAATGCTACGCCGTGGTTGGGCTGTAGAAGATACCGTGGATCAGTTTCGTTGGGATAGCATTTGGCATAACGATGGTAGCTCAGGCCTAGTTTCGGTCAAGTTTGGTGCTATGTATTCAACTGAAACTAAAAACCTTGATCGTTGGGATAACGAAGGTGTTGGTATTCACTGTACTTTTTGTGGTTACCCAGATGACCCAAGTATGGATGGTTTAGCGCAATTTGTATTTGACGCAGGAGATGACTTTTTATCTGATGTGAGCGGCAGCGGTCGTATGCCAACGTCATGGCTTGCACATGATGGTGAGGCAAACTTTGCGTACCTTGAGCAAATAGCTGCAGCGAATGGTCAACCTATTAGTTTTGATGCAGTTAAACGTAATAAGTCGTTTGAGATAACTGAAGATACGTTCTCGTTTTATACTGAGTTTGATTTTGAAGCTGAGCTTGCAGGCATGCCTTTATACGCAACAGCGGGCTTTAGATACGAAAGCACTGATGTAAACGTAAAGGGGACCGATGAGCCGGTTAGTGCGTTAACCATTCTAGATAAAACAGAAATGCTCGCTAACTTTGGCGCTGTAGAAAATATCTCAGCAAGTTCAGATTACGAAGCGATTTTACCTAACTTTAGTGTAAAGCTTGAAATAAACGATGAGCTAATAGCACGTGCTGCGGTATCACAAACAATTACACGGCCAACGCTCGATAGTATGTCGCCTGTAACAGTTATTGAAACAACTCGTCAAGGCGGCAATTTAACATCAAGCTCTGGTAACCCAGCGCTTGAGCCATTTACCTCTGATAACTTAGATTTATCGTTGGAGTGGTATTACGCTGATGCCAGTTATTTATCTGCGGGTTACTTTAGAAAAAATGTTGCTAACTTCATTATTAATACGACCGAAGACTTAACTTTTGAATTGTCTGGCGGCGGATTGTTAACTGACCCCTCTACAGGTAACGATGTAGACAACCCTGATGCTGCCGACTCGACGGCTGTATTCACTAATACATTGCCCAATAATAGCGAATCGGCGATTGTTGATGGCTGGGAAGTCGCCTTACAACATAGTTTTGATAGTGGCTTTGGATTTATGGTTAATGCAACATTTGTAGACAGCGATGCAGAGTTAGACTCTGCAGATATAACTCAAGTTTTTGCATTAACAGGCTTAAGCGACTCTTATAATGTGGTTGGCTTTTATGAGAATGGACCATTTCAAGCGCGTTTAGCCTATAACTGGCGCGATAGCTTTGTACAGTCACTTACACAGCTAAATGGTGATGGTGTGACAATTGTGGAAGATTACGCACAACTTGATGCTAGCGGCAGCTATGACATTACCGAAAATGTATCGGTATTTTTTGAAGGTATTAACTTAACCGAAGAATACGTGCACAAGCGTGGTCGTTTTTCTAATCAATTATTGTTGGTTGAAGATAGCGGACGACGTTTTGCGTTAGGTATTCGCGGTAGTTTTTAACTTTAATTAATAAAGTGGCTTTTACATTTAGTAATAGCCACTTTTTAACTATGCCTTTATAGGTAACAAGTATGAACCAGCAAAATAAAAAAATAAAAACAGTGGTTGTCGTTGGTGGTGGTATAGCGGGCTGGCTAACAGCCGGACGATTAGCGGCGCACCACAAAAGTAATACCCCGGATGGCCTTAATGTTGTTCTCGTTGAGTCTCCAAATGTACCAATTATAGGTGTTGGGGAAGGTACTTGGCCTACCATGCGCAGTACATTAATAGCACTTGGTATTAGCGAAACTGATTTTATACGCGAGTGTGAAGCAAGCTTTAAGCAAGGAGCAAAATTTGCCAAGTGGGTGGATGGCTCCGAGGATGATTTTTATTATCACCCATTAGTTTTGCCACAGGGCTTTTCAAAAACAGATATGGCTGGCCACTGGTTAAATAACGCCGCTGAGTCAACGTCTTTTTCAAACGCAGTGTGTTACCAAGAAGCTATTTGTGAGCAAGGACTTGCCCCTAAAACTATTCGCACACCAGAATACGCAGCTATAGCCAACTATGCCTACCACTTAGACTCTGCAAAATTTGCCATTTTTTTACAAAAACATTGCACGCAGGAACTTGGTGTTAAACATATTTTGGCTGATGTAACACAGGTTAATAGTGCTAAAAATGGCGATATTGCAAGCGTTACCACAAAGCAACAAGGTGAAATTAGCGGTGATTTATTTGTTGATTGCACCGGCTTTTCTTCATTGTTATTAGGCGAGCATTATGAGGTTCCTTTTAAGCCGTGCGATGACGTGCTATTTATTGATACCGCCTTAGCAGTGCAAGTCCCTTATGATAATGAAGATGAGTGTATTGCATCCCACACAATCTCAACAGCGCAAGAAGCAGGTTGGATATGGGATATAGGATTACAGCACCGCCGTGGTGTAGGTTATGTGTATTCGAGTAAATATAGTAGCGAAGCTCAAGCACGAGAAAATCTCAAAGCGTATGTTGGCGATAAAATAGAGTCGTTAACAATTAGAAAAATCCCTATTAAAAGCGGCCACCGCTCACACTTTTGGCAGAACAACTGTGTTGCGGTTGGGCTTTCAGCTGGTTTTTTAGAGCCGCTTGAAGCCTCTGCATTGGTATTAGTAGAAATGTCAGCGCAAATGATAAGCGAACAACTCCCCCAGACCCGCGATATTATGGATATTACCGCCAAACGCTTTAACGAGACATTTACCTATAGGTGGGAAAAAATAATCGACTTTTTAAAACTGCATTATATTTTATCAAACCGTGACGATAACGCATTTTGGCGTGATAACAGAGACCCAAAAACGATTCCTCAAAGCTTACAAGATCTAATGAAGTTGTGGCAATACCGCGCTCCTGCTGATCACGACTTTACAAGTAATAATGAGGTGTTTCCAGCGGCCAGTTATCAATATGTTTTATACGGCATGGGCTTTAAAAGTGATTACAGCACAACTGCCTATATGCTTAAAGACACTGTTTTCGCTAAAAGTCAGTTTGATAAAAATAAGAGTATGATAAATCAAGCAGTCACTAACTTACCTAGTAACCGAGAGCTGCTTAATAAAATTAAGCACCATGGTTTTAGTGTTATCTAGCTTAAAAAATTACACATAAAAACAATAAAGAGACACGCATGGAAAATTTAGTCGCATTAGAGCAAAGTGCTCATCAGCATATAAAAATAGATACACAAAAAGCACAATCACACGCTAAAAATCTTAATATGATCCCCGTAGTTATGGTGGAGCTTAGCCAAATTGCCGTTCAGCAGCCTATAGTTTTTGCAAAAAACTCAGAAACAGGCGAGTTTACACTCAATGCTTTATTAGGCTTTGAGCAACATGAGAACTTGTTTTATCAGCAATCACAGTGGCAGGGCGTATATTTACCGCTTCAGTTACAGCGTCAGCCATTTTTTGTTGGTGATACGCATTCGCAGCAGACGCAATACCCTGTGTGTATTAATTTAAACAGCCCTGCAGTAGTTGATAACTCTGCGCAAAGCGAAAATAATTTAGAACCAATTTATACCCAAAGCGCAGAAGAAAGTGGCTATTTTAAACAAATAAAGCAGTGTTTAGGGCATTTACTACAAGGCGAAATAGACAATAAAAAGTTAATTGATGCGTTGTTAAAGTATGAACTACTACAGCCATTATCGCTTGAAGTAACGTTTGAAAATAACAAAAAAACAAAGTTAAACGGCCTATACACTATTAATCAAGAAAAGCTCTCACAACTTAATAGTGATCAAATTACGCTTTTACATCAAAGTGCTTTATTACCTGCCATTTATACAGTAATAACCTCACTTGGTCAGATATACCCATTAATAGAGCGTAAAAATGCGGTGCTTAATTTAGCCGATGATTGATTTTACACTTAACAAAAATATGGTGTTACACATACACACTGTTGGGGAAGAGCAAACCCCAATAATTGTTATTGATGATTTTGTTAATAATGTAGATGCGCTAATTAATTTTGCTGTGTTTTCTCAAAACGCCAGAGAAACATTTTGCGCACAAGAAAGTGACTTTTACCCAGGAGTAAGAAAAGCAGCACCGCTTAGTTATATAGAGCAGCTAAAAGCACTGTCGCCAATTATTAATTCACACTTTAATATGGCAGATAAAAGCGAGTTTGATGTAATACTTTCTGCCTTTTCAATTGCATGCACAGAGCCTGATAAACTCAGGCCAATACAGATGCTTCCCCATTTTGACACACCTAATATGAACCAACTTGCTATGGTGCATTTTTTATGTGATGAAACACATGGGGGTACTTCATTTTACAAACATAAAGCCCTGGGGTATGAACGCATAACAAAAGAGCGACTTATGCCATTTAGGCAAGCTATAAAGCAACAAGCCATGGCGCAAAGGCTTCACAAAAACCCACATTATATAAATGGCAGTACAGCTTTGTTTGAGCAAATTTTCAGTGTAGAGGCAAAGTTAAACCGGGTTGTTATATATCCAAGCAACTTATTGCATTCCGGGAATATAAATGCAGCTAACGGTTATGCCTGCGATCCAATTAATGGGCGTTTAACTATTAGTAGCTTTGCTGTTTTACGTTAGTTTTTCATTACCCGCTAAAATTCTCAAAGTACTCTTTTTGCAGCTCTATAGTCAGTGCTTTAGGGCGAATACCTTGTACTAAGCTGTACACTTCATCCTTTGTGTAACCTGCTGAATTTAAAATAAGCGCAGCAACCAACCCTGTGCGGCCAGTGCCGCCTTTGCAATGTATGGCAATGGTTTGTTTTTGCTGTATGGCTTGTAGTATGTCTGTTTTGTGGGTGTTCCAGCTTGATGTAAAAGGCTGTCTGGGTGCTTCGTCGTCATTTATAGGTAAATGAAACCAGGTTATATCGTGCTTTTTGCACTCACTATTAATTGTTTGTACGTTGTTTTTTTCAAGCTCCTTTTGCGGCATAAGCGAAAGTAGCATGTGAGTGCCAGCGGCTTTTAATGTAGCTATTGAATCCGCTAGGTTTTGCGTTTTTGTACCAGGGCAAGGCGTAAAAATAATATTTGCGCCGTTATTGAGTGATAAAACATCGTATGGGTGCGCGCTCATGGTAAGTCCTTTATTTTTAATAAATTTACTTTTATACACTCACTATAGCGTGTTTTAGTTACAAGTTTAAGATTGAATAATAAGCACAAATGCTAGATACTGTTTTTATATACAGTTGTGGCGATGTTATGAAAAAAGAATTACCAGCAAAATACTATTTAGCGCATTTTAGAGAGCTTATTGAGTTTGTAACAAGTAAATGTATGCATTTACTTGAGCCCAAGCACAGCCAATTTATTAGTAAAATTAACCAGCTTGATGAGCAAAGCCAATGCATGTTGGCGCGTGTGTATTCGCGCAAACCTTATTTAGTGCAGGCGCAATCGCTCAATTATGAAGAAATAATCTCGCCGCATCAGGCTATTTGTACGCTAAAAACAGCGGGTATTTTATATGAGCCAAACGCACAGCATTACAAGCAGCTTATAGCGCATTTAACCAAGCCCATGCTGATGGAGTTACTCAGTAATTACAGTGAGCAAGTAAGCTTTAAGAAAAGCGCAGCTAAAGGGGAGTTGGTCACTATTGCGTGTCAGTTTTTTAGTGTTCACGCAGATGATTTAGCCCCTTTATATAGCCAATATGTGATAAATAACCGTGAAGATTATTACGAGTATTTTGAGTTTTTATTTGCAGGGCGCTTAAGTAGTGGCGATGTAAACCATCAAAACCGCTTTGTTATGCGCGATTTAGGGTTAACCGCTACCCGCGAAGGGCACAGCGAGAGCTTATCGCGCTTTAATACACTCGCTGAGGCGCAATCTAATTACGTTTTAAATCGTTACCGTTTAGCGTTTAAAAACATCGGCAAAACAGCCGGTAATACAAAAGATGAAACCTTTGATGACAAAACCCCTTACACCGAGCTTGCGCATTTAGTTTTAGCGCAACCGGCGCATGGCGCACAAGCGCACGACATTAAAAACAAACTGCTGGTTAGGCTGTATAAACAACTTAAAAATACCTATAGCGAACTTGCTTTTAGCCTACTTGAAGGCTGCACCGATTACGCCGAAGCACAAGAAATTCAAATAAGAGAGCAATACCGCCTAGGTAATAAAGCGTGGGTAAAAGCGCAGCTAGAGCAAATTATAGAAAACCCGCTCACCGACGATTTACTGTATTTTGCTGATGACTTTTTAATGCGTAAGTTTAATAAACAAACGCGTTCGCGCTTAAGTACTATGCTGGCCGACACCCAGTGTGTGCTTGAAATTGACGAAATTTACCGAGGCGATGTAGAGCAAGGCGTAAATGAGCATTACAGTGCAAAAGGGTTAACGGTTTTTAATACCGAAAACACCTTATGGCAAAGCTTGTTTGGCTTAGTATTTTGGCACGAGTTATTTATTGAATCGCCTTACCCGCCGTGTAATGAATTTGATATTTACCCGCAAGTTTTACAGCTTGGTAATTTTTATGATGCACAAAGCACGCAAATTAACGCACGTTTAAAAAACTGTAGCACTAATCAGGCGCTGCTTAATTTGGTATGTAAGCATGCCACACAGTATTTTGAGCAGCCCAATGGTTTATTTAGATGGCGCAGCAATTTATTAGAGCCACTAGAAGCACTTGTTTTAAACAGTCCGCTTGAAGCGTTAATTGCGCATTTAACGGCTATGAGTAAACACTATTTACAGCTAAAAGACGGTTACCCCGATTTAATGGTTATTAATAATGGCCAAGTACATTTTGAAGAGGTTAAAGCCCCAGGCGATAAGCTTAGGCGCAACCAACTTACCACTATTGATAATTTAAAAAATGTAGGCTTTACGGTACATATTGCCGCAGTTAAATGGTTTGTAGACCCTAATCGTGTTTACAGCGTGGTTGATATAGAAACCACGGGCAGCTTAAAAGGTGGTAACCGCATTACCGAAATTGGCGTAGTTAAAGTGCAGCACGGTAAAGTGATTGATACCTGGACGACTCTTATTAATCCGCAGCGCCATATCCCAAGCTTTATTACTAAATTGACCGGCATAAGCGATGGCATGGTTTACAACGCGCCTGTATTTGCCGATATAGCACAGCCACTACTAGATAAACTTGCAGGCAGTATTTTTGTAGCCCATAACGTAAACTTTGATTACGGTTTTATAAAAAAAGAATGCGAGGTTGCAGGGCACTTTTTTAAAATGCCAAAAATGTGCACCGTGGTTGAATCGCGCAGAGCGTTTAAAGGCTTAAAGTCGTATTCGCTTGGTAACCTTAGCGCGCATTTTAATTTAAATTTAACCAGCCATCACCGCGCATTGGCCGATGCTACCGCCACTGCCGAGCTGTTATTGCTGATCCAAAACAGTGAAACGCTAACGCAGTAAACGAGTAATTTATATTTAAGGGTATGAAACTTAAGTAATTAAGTAACGTTATTATAATTTATTATTTATTTTTGGAATAAAGTGTTTTTGTAAATCGTCTTCTTTATGTCAATCCGACAAACTAGAGGACAAAACAATGACTAAATTAAATAAAATTGTAAGCGTAATGATGTTAAGCGGTGTGTGTACTTTTACAGGTGCAGTGCATGCCGCTGATATTGAACTATCTCAGTCAACGTCGGCGCAGCAACAATCATCTTCATCTATTACGCTTTCACAAAATGGTTTAACAGCCAGTGGTAGCAACGAGTCAAACGTATCTAACGATACACAAGTAACGGCTGATGACTCGCAAAACACAGATTCAACGGCTAGTGACACGCAAACTCCAGCGCAAGAAAGCAGCGAGGCCGCAGAGCCTGCAAATTCATTAGTTGCATCTGCCAGCTCATCTTTAAATAATGCATTAAATGCATCGGCCTCGTCTTTAAATACCACAAGCATTACCACAATCAATACAGCGCTTGATGCAACAGCGCAGTTAACCTCATCGGCGAGTAATTTAACAACCGCTGTGAGCCAGTCGTCATTACTTTCTGTTACCTCTGAGCAAGGCGCTCAGCCAGACACTACCGACGCAGCAGCCGATGCCTCTTTACTTTCAAATGTGGGCAGCGCTACCGATTCAGTTACACAAGCTGATGCAACTAATGCGCTTAATGCGGGTGAGCTTACAAACCAATTAGCAATTACTAATACGGCTGCAAACTCAGTGAGTTCTGCACTGCAAATGGGTGATGCAATTAATACCAGTAATGAAGTAGTAAGCAATGTTCAGCAATCTTTAATTGCCAGTGTGCAAGACAGTACGGTTAGTAGTTTACAAAGCACAGTACAACAAAGTGTTAGCGGGCAGGTGAGTGCAGCGGTTACTGATCAAGTTAGTAACGATGTAGCACTCAGCACCGCAAGTGAAGTAGTAACCAACATTACTAACGATTTAGACCTAGGCCTTTAATACGCCAAGTGCTTGCACAAATGCCGAATGGGGAAACCTATTCGGCCTGTTGGAGAATAAATATGAAAGCAGTTATAACCGCCACATTGTGTGTTTTTAGTGCCAAAGCGGTGCTTGCACAAACTAACCACATTAAAACAGCTGAGCAAAATAAGCCCTTTAAAAGTAGCTTTGAGCTAAATGCAGATGCAGAAGTTGGAGTATTAAGTAACTCGGCGCTGTCTGTTCAGGAGCTTGACGATATTTCGTCGCAAAGCGACAGCGGCATAAAAACCGCAGCCGGTGTTAATGCAAAATGGCAAGTAACCAAAAGCACTAAATTAACCTCAAGCTATAAGTTTGAACAACAAGACTACGATGAGTTTGATCAATACGATTTAGACCTGCATCAATACGGTTTAGATGGCAGTTATAGCTTTAATAGCCATGAGCTAGGGGTTCGTTACGATGGTGCAAAAGCAAATGTAGATGGCGAACCATTTTTACATTTTAACCAAGCCAGCGCCTACTATGGCCATTTTTTAAACCCGCATACGTATTTGCGTATGAGTGTAAAAACCAAAGCTAAACGTTTTGCTACTGCAAAAGCACGTAATGCCGACGGCGTAGGCGGCGATGTAGCGCTTTATCATTTTATAAATAATGGCCAAACCATGCTAATGGCAGCGCTAAGTGCCGATAAAGAAAACGCCGACGACAACCAATACGACTTTAACGGCTACGGTTTTACTACTAAAGTTACGCACAAATTTACGGCCTTTAATGTAGCGAATAAAGTGGGCGCAGGCTGGCGTTATCAAAATAAAGATTACGATGAGCAAACAACGGATGATTTTTTTGAGCAAATACCGTCGCGAGATGAGCACCGAAATGTCGTTAATGCGTTTTATAACCTAGCTTTATTTGAGCACGTAACATTAATAGCCGAGGCTGAATATGGCGATTATCAATCAAAGCTTAGTAGCAATACCTATACGCAATCGGTTTTATCGGCGTCAGTTAAAGTGCATTTTTAGGTGGGTAAATGGCACCATAACCAAAGGTGGTGTCTTTGCCATGCTCGCCTAAATCGACGGCAAGCGATGTAAGCTCGTTAAGAGCTTTGGTTTTATTATTACCATGCTTTAACAATAAACAACTTAATGCCGCGCTTACATGCGGCGCCGCCATTGACGTACCCGACTCCCTCCCAAATTTTCCACTGCCTTGGCTTGTAACAACATTTACACCAAGAGCTGCAAAGTCTATGTAATCGCCTTTATTTGACCATCTATAAATTTGGTTTTGTGAATCAATAGCATTTACCGCTATCACGCTTTTATACGCACCTGGGTATAACGGCTGCGACGCCGGCCCTTGGTTACCTGCAGCAGCTACAATCAACACGTTTTGTTTTATTGCTGCAGTAATACTTGCTTCTAAAACTGCGTTATTTGGCCCTGTTAGGCTCATATTAATTACGGGTATTTTATTACTTACTAACCAGTTAAGTGCTTCTACTATGGCAAATAATGTAGCCCCTTGTGCATATTCAGATTGCCTATAAAACACCTCGGCACTGTAAAGCTTGGCACTGCCTAAAAGCGGGCTAAGTTTTGCGCCTTTACCTGTAATTAGCCCTGCAATGGCGGTGCCGTGTAAATTTGGCGAGCTTAACCCTTGTGGTAAAAAGCTTTGCGTAGTGATATTTGCGCCTTCAAAAGCACTGTGTTTGGTATTAATGGCGCTGTCGATCATGCCAATTTTTACGCTTTGTGTGCAGTAAGGGGCAATAGAGTTATTTGGTGTTACTTTTGCGGTAGGCTCTCCAGTTTGCGCTTGGTATATGTGGTTTCGGTCAAGTATTGCAGACTCATCTAAGTTAAGCGCTTTTAATAACTCACTTTTAGAATTAACACCTTGGGGCACGTTAAAGCGCACTAAGCTCATGTTAAGTGCGTTGTAATTTTTTACCGATACAATAGTAACATTTTGCTGCTGTAGGGTATTAAGTTGTTGGCTATTTGCCATTAATAACCATTGGCGCTCTATTGCTCTAAAGCCGTTTTCTAGCTCTACTTCAACAAATGCGGTGTTTTGACTATTTATATTAATGTTAAGCACATTAGGTAAGCTGCTAATTGGCTCACTTATTTGCGCTTTTAGTTCATCAATCGATATTTGCGGAACAGGCACCGGAAGCGGCAGGCGCTGTGCTCGCTCTATAGTTTGTTCAATACGCTGCTCTATTGGGTTTAGCTGCCCAAGCACCTGATCGACTCTTACTATGTTGGCTGAACTCGTTGCGCTAAATATACAAAGCGAAGCGGCTATTATGTGTTTAACGCGTGTGTTTATAATATTCATAGTGGGTTACTTCTATTAAATTTATCATGCTGGTTAGTTAACGTTTAACACATAAAAATATTTCATTATTTAAATTATTTTGATTATTTGGGAATAAATGCTTTTTTGAATCGTCTTCTTTATAAAAGGGGTAAAAATTAATGAACGAAACTATAAAAATCTTATTGCCCATGCTTAGGCGTTTTGCCTATTCGCTAACGGGTAGTAAAGCAGATGCAGACGATGTAGTGCAAATAACAATTGAAAAACTATTAGTAAAAGGCATTCCGGATGACGTTGAGCCTGCTAAATGGGCATTTAAAATTTGCCGTAATGTGTGGATAGACGAATACCGCTCACGCAAGGTAAGGCAAAATACGGCTCAGGCCGATATTTTACCAGAGCCAATTACAAGCAATGAACACCAAACACTCGAAAACAAACAAATGCTTAAAAATGTAAATACAGCACTTGGGCAATTACCAGAAGAGCAACGCGCCATAGTATCGCTGGTGGCAGTGCAGGGCATGGCTTATAAAGAGGTAGCACATACGCTAGATATACCTATAGGCAGTGTAATGAGTAAATTATCGCGCGCACGCAGTACACTTTATAATTTAATAAAACCCGACTTTAAAAAGGAGCAAGTATGAACATTAACGACGAAACACTTAGCGCCTTTTTAGACTCAGAACTAAGCGAGCACGAAATGGAACAAGTGCGCAAAGCCCTTGAAACCGATGATGAGCTAGTAATGCGACTTGCAGAATTTAGCGAAGTAGACATGTTAGTAAAAGAGCACGCAACAAGTATTGACGACGCACCACTTAGTGACTCATTAGCTAAAACGGTTGCAAAGCTTGATACAGCAACGACAAAAAACACGTTAAACAGTAATGTAGTAACGTTAACGCTTTGGCAAAAGGTTAAGCAATCGGCTAATAAAAGTATAGCAATAGCAGCAAGCGTAGCTGTGGTATTTGGTATTGCAATGACGAGCTATTTACAACCCAGTGAGGCGCAAAACTTAGTAGCCAGCAATACAGCTTCAGCCCTTAATACGCAGCTAAGTAGTGGTGTGTTTGAGCAAAGTGATGGCTCAGTATTTAGCGCACAGCTAAGTTTTAAAAATCAGCAAGGTGAGCTTTGTAGGCAGTATGCACTAAGCTCAAATAATACAACGCAAACAAGCATTGCTTGTAAAACGCAAAGCGGTTGGCAAATTAAAGCGCAAACAGCTACGCAGCAAAGTAACAATGGCGCGCAATATCAAACGGCGTCTAATAACAGTGACTTAGATGCTGTTATAGATAGCATGATCAGCGGCGCACCACTCGATAGAGCACAAGAGCAGCAAGCAATTAGCGCAAAGTGGCAGTTAAACAAATAATAATGTGTATAAAACGAGGTGAACTATGAAAACATCTATTTTAATTATCAGTATTTTACTTATGGCGGGCTGTGCATCTAAACCTGATTATCGCGCCGCAAATAATGGATCGCAAGGTTATAGCGAGCAAAAAATTAGCGACGATCAATACCGAGTAGAGTTTAAAAGTGTGTCAAACAACGTAGCCGATGCCGGTGACTATGCATTATTACGCGCGGCTGAGCTTACACAAGCACAAGGCTACGACTGGTTTGTTGTAACCAACAAAGAAACCTTTGTTGAGTTTAAATCGCAAGCTCCCGCGTCATCTATTAGTGCATCACAAAGCCAGCAATATGAGCGAAGCTGCGGTTTATTAACCTGCGAAACACGCGTACGTCCGACAAGCAGCGTAGGCGTACAAGTGAGCAACAATGATAAACGCAAAGAAGTGCACACCTTAATTGATATTAAAATGGGCAAAGGTATAAAGCCAAGCGACAACAGTTTTAGCGCCCAAGACTTAATTGAAAACTTAAGCAAAAAAGCACAAAAGTAAGCTTTTTTGGTAAAAGTGCTTGATATAAGCACTTAGCTTGTTTTAGCTAAGTGCTTTTTTCGTGGTAAAAATCCAGTAACCAGCATAGTGCCCACAATAACAAATAAAGCGCCTAGTAACGTGTTTGGCCCAATTTGTTCGTCTAAAATTAAATGTCCCCAAAAAATGCCAAATAGCGGAATTAAAAACGTGACCGTTAAAGCTGAGGTTGGGCCTATATCTTCAATAAGTTTAAAAAATAAAATATAAGCAAGCGCTGTACACACTACGCCAAGGGCTAAAACGCCAAGCATAACGTTGGTGGTTGGTACTTCACGCATTGGCATAAAAAGTATAAGGGGCAGTACCATAAAACTTGCTGCCCACATTGAGCCGTGTGCGTTATCAAACGGTGCAAGCTTTGGCGCATTTTTTGTGTAATGGGATGCAATGGCATAACAAAATGAAGCGCTTAGCGCTGCTACAATAGCAATAAGTGACTGAGTATTTAGTATAAGATGGTTTTGCCCAACTAAAATTGCCACACCTACTAAACCCAACAGCAAGCCTAAAACCATACTCTTAGTTGGCTTGGTTTTACTCCAGATAATACCCACAACTGCGCCCCAAATAGGCGTTGTAGAATTTAAAATAGATAACGTAGATGCGCTGATAGTTTGCGCGGCATAAGCAAAAAGTAAAAAAGGCAGGGCGGAGTTAAGAGCGCCAATTATAAAAAAGTGCTTTTTGTGTTTAGTAAACGCCAAGCGACGTTTTAAATACAGCGCAACTATAAATAGTGTGAGTGCCGCAAAGCCTACTCTAAATTCTATTAAGACTGCGGGCCCTAAACTAGTGGCGGCCATGCGCATAAATAAAAATGACGCGCCCCAAATTGCAGCTAGGAAAAATAATCGAAGTAAACTTGCTAAGCCCATGATAATATTTTAATTATACGAATAGAGTTATAGAATAACAGGCTTTACGAAGAGTGTAAGCCAGATTCGGTACTCGCATATTAAAAATAATAAAGGATTAGTTATGGTTAGGTGTTTACTGGCTACAGTAATTTTGGCTGTGAGTTTATTGAGTGGGTGTGGGTCGACCCCAGTTACTTTATACAGCGATAATACAATGAAGAAAAAAGAATACAACGGTATTAAAGCCTATAAAAATGGGCTGTACGAGCAAGCTTTTAATGATTTAAAAGAGCCTGCAACACTTGGGTATAAAAGCGCACAATACACCCTAGCGTTTATGTTTTTAAAAGGTCAATATTTGGATCAATCAACCAAACTTGGCATGGGGTGGTTAGGTGTAGCTGCAGAAGCTGGCGTTGAAAATTGGTCATATCAATATGATACTTTCTATGCCGCTGCAACATTAGAAGAGAAGCAGCAAATAGATGCAATTGTTGCGCTCTACATTAAGCAGTTTGGTGTTAAAGCTCAAAACATGACTTGCCGAAGGTCAACATCAGCTAGAAGAACATTTGGCGAAATTAAAATTGATTGCACTAAACGTGACGGAGCGGTCACTGTGTATGAAGTAGACACAGTTGAATAAAGCTAGTTGTTAACTAGCTTCTTTTCAAAGTCACTTTTTACTATATCGAGCGCTTTTAAGACTTCTTCAGGCTCTACGTTGTGTTGTTCCAGTATCATAATTAAATCAACAGCGAGCTTAATATGCGTTGGCGCTTCCTCAAGAGGGTTGGTCATTTAAATTTTTCTTTTTAGATATTTGACTAATAGCCACATCAATAGCGGTTTGAACACGTTCTTCCATGTGTATGCGTTCAGCTTGTGGTAAATAAAACGCCATATCTACGTCGTAACGAATGTAACGAGGTGGCAGTTGGTTTAACACGGTACAGCAAAAGTCGGCCATAACGTCGTCGTCATATTTTTCGTCTAGTTTTCGTTTTATGATTTCTTCAACAACAATTTTTTCGTAATAGTTATGTATATCGTCGTGTAATCGCATGTTCCTACCGCTTTGTTATGTTCCATTTAAGTAAGTCTATACTAAGGATTGTTATAAATCGATAGCCGCTTTAAATAGTTGTTTATGCACATTGATTAAGCTGTCTAAATTACGTTGGTAACCGCCGCCTAAACCACACATAAGGGGAATGTTATGTTGCTTACAAAAATCAAGAACAAAAAGGTCTCGTTCATAAACACCTGTAATAGATACATTTAATAAACCTAGCTCATCTTTTGTGTAAATGTCTGCGCCCGCGTTGTACAGAATAATATCTGGCTGATGGATACTTACGCACAGCGCAAGTGCGTGTTGTAATGTGTCGATATACTCATCGTCGCCAGATTTAGCAGGTAAAGAAAAGTCGTAATCAGATTGCTGTTTTAAACGCGGAAAGTTTTGCTCGCAATGAATTGAGCAAGTAATGATATTTTTATGGCTTTGCTGATTAATAATCTGCGCTGTGCCGTCGCCTTGGTGCACGTCGCAATCAAAAATCAGCACAGTTTTGACTTTATGAGTATTTAATAAGTGTGTGGCCGCTATGGCTAAATCGTTAAATATACAAAAACCACTGCCGTAATCGCTATAGGCATGGTGATAACCACCGCTTAAATTGCAGGTTAGTCCGCTTTTTAAAGCCTCTTCTGCTGCTTGAATACTCCCACCGACAGACAGCAATGTTCGTTCAACTAATTGAGCCGAATAAGGAAAGCCCATCTTTTTTATCGCTTTATCAGATAAGTTCCCAGTTAAAAAATTATTAATATATTGCTCGCTATGACATAAGGCTAATTGCGAGGGGCGTGCCTTGGCGGGCTGCTTGAATGCGGTTGGTAAAAAGCCTAAATGTTCTATTTCGGTTTTAAGCCGTTGATATTTTTGAATTGGAAAGCGGTGCTTTTCGGGCAAAGGCAAATTTGAATAAAGAGGGTGGTAGTATAGCTGCATGGACAAAGCCCTAACGGAGTTGCTGTTTTTCTACTTGTTGTATTTTATCTTCAGTGGCTGAAATGGCTTTTCTGCATCGACCTAGACGTGCGTGAGTACTTAATATTTCAAGGTTAAGCTTTTGAGCTTTTGCTGGGGATGCATTTTCCATTTGCATTTTACGCTCTTCTATCATCAGCATTAAGCGGCGTTCAAACTCATGGTTTTGTTTTAACTCGTCGTAAAGTTCATGAGAAGACTGCATCACTTTTTTTACAGCTTGCTTATAAACAGCTTGTTTTGGGCGAGGTTTATAGCGGCTTTTATTTTCTTTTTCCCAAATTGGTGTTGATTTAATGACATTAAATACGGCCTGAACTTGCGACGCAATACGTTCTAACGCATAGGTATAAGCATGGCGGTGATCGCTTGGTGGTAAGCTTGCTACTTCTTCTTCTATTTCGTTTACGTAATCAACCAGGTTCATGCTTTTAGTTTGAAAAACAGCGCGGTCAAATAGGCTAGGCTGTGCTTGCATATAACGGTTTTTAGCAAACAATTTAGCTCTGTCAAATTGCTCAGCTTGTTGCTTAAGCGAAGTAACTTGCTGTTGTAGTTTTTCTAATGCATTTACTTGCATGCTAAAAGTAAGCCTCGTAAATGAGTTTTAATGCTAAAAGTATAACCATGGTATTAAAAACAGGGCGTATAAATTTACTACCAAACCTAATTGCAGAGTGCGCACCAAACCAGGCTCCTAACATAATAAAAAGGCCCATTGTTATGCCAAGCAAAAAGTTTACATGGCCTAAAGCTACAAAGGTTATAAGAGAAATAAAGTTAGACACAAAGTTCATAGAGCGGGCTAAACCGCAATTAAGAAGCAAGTTCATTTTATAAAGCATGCCGTTAGACGCGGTCCAAAATGTGCCGGTGCCTGGGCCTGCTAATCCATCAAAAAAACCGAGTGCTAGGCCTTGGACCCACTGCTTTACTTTCATTGCATTGTTGAGTTTTGGTAACTCATCACCTTGTGTGGTGCTCAAATTTCCAAATAAGCTATAGCAGGCAACAATAATAATAATAATTGGTAGCAGCTTATTTAAAAAGTCGATGCTTAAATAATCAACAATAACCGTACCAAGTAGCGCGCCTATTGCGGTTGCAATAATTGATGCCAACCAAAATTTGGGGCTAAAAAGGTTTTTTTTGTAATAGGTAAAACTTGCTGTTAACGAACCAAAGCTCGCAGCGAGTTTATTAGTACCTAATGTTAGGTGCGGTGGTAAACCGGCCGTAAGTAATGCGGGCACGGTTAACATGCCACCGCCACCGGCTATTGCATCTATAAAGCCTGCTGCCAATGCAACAGCACATAAAATTGCCCAAGTTGTCGGGTCGAGTGCGAGTTCAAACATTAATAGTCTATTTGTCTTTTAAATGGTGGTAGGGTGTCGAGCATGGCTTTACCGTAGCGCTTGGTTACTAAACGCCTATCAAGAATAGTAATACAGCCTTCGTCACTCTCTTTTCGCAGCAGTCTACCACAGCTTTGTACCAATTTCTTAGCAGCATCTGGGACTGTAATTGTTAAAAACGGATTACCGCCTTTGCTTTGCACAAATTCTGCTTGCGCTTCTTCTATTGGAGAGGTAGGCACAGCAAAAGGGATTTTTGTGATAATGAGGTTCTCTAAATATTTACCAGGTAAATCAAGACCTTCTGAAAGGCTTTGCGTACCAAATAAAATACTACCTTTACCACTATCAATATTTTGGCTGTGTTTTTTTAGCAGTGCTTCTCTCGACATCTCACCTTGTACTAATAAGTTAAAACCTTTTGTTCTAAGAAACTTTGCTACATGGTCCATTTGCCAGTACGAGGCAAACAAGACTAAGTTTGCCTTTTTAGTGCTTAAATACTCTGGCAAAGTGGTTGCTAAGTGATCGCTAAAGTCTTTATCGGTAGGTTCAACTTTAGACACAGGGATGCGTAATGTTGCCTGTTTTGGGTAATCAAAGGGCGAGGGAACCTTTATAAATTTAACGCCTTCCTCTTTTGCTAAACCACTTTCATAAGCAAAATGGTCAAACGAACCAAGTGCACTTAATGTGGCAGAACATAAAACAGCGCCGGCGCACTCGTTCCAAAGTTTGTCTTTTAGGTAGTAGCCTACTTCAATGGGGCAGTCGCTTAAAAGGTGGTCATGATGACTTTTATATTCAAGGCGCTTTATCCAACGTGCGTGGGGTATGCCTTCTCCTTTGTTGGCATAACTAAACCATAATTTATTTAGTTGTTCTAAACGATTAATGTAGTGACCGCTTTCAGCAAGAATAGGATCGGCAATATAAGGTTTTATGTCGCCGTCGCTCACATCTTGTGTAAGGGTGTCGTGCATTTTATTTAAACAACGCAGTGCATCTTGTGTGGCTTCGCTTATATCTTTTGCTTTGCTGTGTAGCGATTTGGGTATTTCACCATGTTCGAAACGGTATGTGTCGTCTTTTGAATATTCAAAGTCAGCATTATCAAGAATATCTCTCACTACTTTTAGGTCTTTATTTGCATCGTTTATACTATCGCAAAGCTTAAAGTTTTGACCTATGGCTCTTTGTCCTACTAGCACTTTTGCCATTTTTCCACTGAATTTAGTGAGCTTATCGAGCCATTCTATTGTGCCTTTAATGGTTGCTGCAGCAGACGAAAAATCGCGTGTTATATGGGCTAAATGGTGTGCTTCATCAATTACATAAATAGTGTTGTCTGGCTCGGGTAAAATTTTACCACCGCCTAAGTCTAAATCAGCCAGTAGCAAAGAGTGATTAATAACCAGCACATCCATTTGCATGAGTTGTTGGCGAGCTAATTGAAATGGGCAAGTCAAATGCGCTTTCATTTGGCGCTGACAAGCATGCTTGTCACAAGCAATTAAATTCCAAACTCTGTCGGGAATTGTATCTGCCCAGCTATCTCTATCGCCTTGCCATTTTTTATTTACGTAAGCATCGTATAGCCCTTGCAAGCACTTGCTTTCCATATCACTTAGTGGAGAGGTAAGCGTTGGCATAAAGTCCATTTGAGTTTGGCTATCACCATTAACAGCATTATGTAGTTTATGGGCGCAAATATAGCGGTGGCGCCCTTTAACTAAATCAAACTTAAAGTCGAGCCCAGAATGTGTTTTAAAAAAAGGCAGTTCTTTTGCAATTAATTGCTCTTGCAATGCCACGGTAGCCGTAGAAATTACTAGCTTCTTTTTTTGTGCCAATGCTAAAGGCAAGGCCCCCAAACAATAAGCAAGTGATTTACCGGTACCTGTGCCAGCTTCTATGACGCAAATTCGTTGTTTTTTGTGATACTCACCAGCCAATGTTTTTGCAATTTCTGCAACAAGGTAATTTTGACTGCTGCGCGGCCTATAATCATTCAGGTTTTTAGCCACATGCTGATGCACTTGCCTAATAGTTTTTTTTAGAGAGTCAGAAAGCATGGAATGATTTGCCTAAAGTATGTATATAATTACAGTGTGTATATTAAGTGGGATCGTGCATTGACACAAGCAATCTATCAGGGCTTTATTTTATCAAGGCAACAATATTCGTCTAAACATAGTGAGGGGATCACACTATGCTATTGGCTTGCATCCGATCACGGCCCAATTAAAGTTGTTATTGAAAATCAGCAAGCTGTGTTTTTTATCTCACAAGATCAACAGCAACATGCCCAGCAGTTATTAGATAAAGCACGTATAAGTGTTAATTTTAAAACAATTGAAATGAGTCACTTTAACGGCAAAGCCTGTGTTGCCTGCTATTTTAATAATACCAGCAGTATTTATAAGGCACGAACATTATTTGAAAACACCATAACTGTTTACGAGGGTGATATTCGCCACAGCGATCGCTTTTTAATGGAGCGCTTTATTAGAGGTGGTGTTTGGGTTACTGGAGATGTTAGTCAAAAAAATGGCTTTTTACTTATACAAAACGCAAAGTTGAAAGCAAATACAGATTACACGCCCAAGCTTAAGTCGCTGTCATTAGATATTGAATGTGATGGGGAAGGCGTGCTGTTTTCAATTGGTCTTGTTGGTAATGGACTTGACTGCGTTTTAATGATTGGTGAACCACACAATCATAGTGAACAAATCAACATTGACTGGTGTTTGGATGAGCTTGAGTTACTTACAAAATTACATACTTATTTAAGTAGTAATGATCCCGATATTATTATTGGGTGGAATGTAATAGAGTTTGATTTTACAGTACTTAATGCCCGTGCTGAAGCGCTTGGAATTTCCCTTAAATTGGGCAGAGATAACCAACCAATTAATATCAATACGGGGCACTATACACGCCTTACGTTGCCAGGGAGATGTGTTGTTGATGGAATTGACACTTTAAAAAATGCGACTTACCACTTCGATAATTACTCTTTAGGGAACATTGCCGAAAAAGTATTAGGTGAAGCCAAGCTAATTCAATCAGACAACCGGTTAGGCGAAATTATTCGCCAATTTAATGAGGATAAACTGACTCTAGCGGCTTACAACCGCCAAGACTGTATCTTAGTTAATCGTATTTTTACTAAATTAAACTTATATGAATTTGCTATTGTTCGCACACAGCTAACAGGTCTAGAGCTTGAACGAATGGGCGGCTCTGTAGCTGCTTTTACTAATTTGTATTTACCCTTGCTGCACCGCAGTGGTTATGTAGCCCCTAATTTAGGCGACCATGGTTTGTCTTTTGACAGCCCTGGTGGCTACGTGATGGACTCATTGCCTGGGCTTTATAAAAATATTCTGGTTTTAGATTTTAAAAGTTTATACCCCTCTATTATGCGCACTTTTTGTATTGACCCTCTAGGATTAATAAAAGGGTTAAATGCCCCTAATGATGCAATACATGGCTTTAATAATGCGGTGTTTTCTCGTAGTGAGCATCATTTACCAAAGCTAATTGAATACTTAACTAAAACCCGTCAAAACGCCAAAGACACCAACCAACCAATGTTATCGCAAGCAATTAAAATTATTATGAACAGCTTATATGGTGTACTTGGATCTAAGGGGTGTCGATTTTATGATCCTCGTTTATCAAGTTCTATTACGCTGCGCGGCCATGAAATTATGCAAACGACGCGTAAATGGATGGAGGAGCTTGGGTACAGTGTTATTTATGGTGATACAGACTCAATTTTTGTAAAAGTGGATGAGAGCTTAACTGCCCAATGCTGCAATAAAATTGGTAATGAATTGATGACTCATATTAATCATCAGTGGGAGCGGCATATAGCGAAGCATTTTAATTTAAAAAGCTATTTAGAAATTGAATTTGAAACCCATTACAGTCCCTTTTTTATGCCTACAATTCGCGATAAAAAAACGGGCTCTAAAAAACGTTACGTTGGTAAAATAGTAAAAGGTGATGAATCTAAAATCGTCTTTAAAGGTATGGAAACCGTGAGAAGTGATTGGACTGAATTTGCCCAAGAGTTTCAAAAAGAGCTATTTGAGGCTTTGTTTGATTCACAGTTTGAAATTGCCCAACTTGACGAAATAGTAAAAGATTATACTAAGCGACTTTTTGCCGGTGAGTTTGATCAAAAACTTGTTTACAAAAAACGCCTTGGTAGAAATTTAAACGATTACGAAAAAAATATTCCACCACATGTACAAGCGGTAAAAAAACACAAGGCAGAACATCCTGACTTTGAAGTAAGGCGCGGGCAAATTATAGAGTATGTTTATGCGATGTCAGGGGCTGAAATTTTTAATGGAAAAAATGTACTTAATTATCAGCTATATTTGCAGCGCCAATTAACGCCAATTTCTAATTCAATTATTGACTCCATAATATCAAGTTCAGAAGAAAAACCTATCAATGGACAGCTTTCACTTATCAACTTTTAGGTTAATAAGTGGCCAGTTATCACGTAAAAGTTAAAATTAATAAACATTTAAATCGAAATTTTTGCATTTCATATTGAATAATTAATAAAAACGAAATATTTAACTTTTATTTTTTTTTAATAAAAACAAGTTTTTAGTGGTGTATTTATCCCTGTAATAGCAATTTCTTTTCATATGTAATAATTAAATATTAATGCAACGTTAATTCCTTGTTGACCTTGTTGTTTCACTAGTATTATCATTGGTAACACAATCATGGCGTCTTGTAACAAGTTACGTGCCGCTAGATTGAAAAAATTATAATTAATAAATGTATTCCTGGGAGAATCAAATGTTAAATAGCAAAATCTCAAAAGCAGTTCGCTTAGCGATCGCTTTTGGTGCAGCATCTACAGCTGCGTTTTCAGCAAGTTCTTCTGCTGCAGAAGAAGAATCTGCAGCAAAAGTTGAGCGTATCCAAGTAACTGGTTCACGTATTAAACGTACAGATTTAGAAACAGCGTCACCGGTAACAGTGATTGATTCTGTTCAACTTGAGAATCAAGGTATACAAGACGTTGGGCAATTCCTACAATCTAGCGCTGTGATGTCTGGTTCACCGGCAATGACAACTACAAACAACGGTGGTAACGGTGGGACTTTCGTAGAACTTCGCGGATTAGGTTCGTCTCGAACTTTGGTACTTGTAAACGGTCGACGCCCAGTTTCTTCTGATTTCCAAGGTATCCCAGCTTCAATGATCGACAGAATTGAAGTTCTTAAAGATGGTGCGTCTGCTACTTACGGTGCCGATGCAGTAGCTGGTGTTGTTAACATCATCACTCGTGATGATTTTGAAGGCGTTGAGTTTAAAGCTCAAACTTCTGGTTCTTTTGATGTATCAGAAAATAAACAAGTTGGTTTTAGTTTAGTTGCTGGTAAGAATTTTGATGCTGGTAATATTGTTGTTGGTATAGATTATGTTGATCAATCTGAAGTATATCAAGGCGATGTAGATAAAGTTGATTTCTTCAATTTCCCATGGCAGGTATGGGGCGATGATGCTGAAAAATCTTTCCGTGAGAACGGATTAATTGGTTTGCCAAATGAAAATGCTAACGTAATTGAAGTTGGCTCTGGCTCTATCCCTTGTGGTAACTTTTATCTAGCTAATACAGCTGGTAGTTTTACTAATGATACGTGTGATGGTGGTATCGCTTCTGCAGCTGATATGCGTCCTTATGTGGGTGGTGGAGCAAATAACGACACTTATAACTATGCACCAGTAAACTATCTTCAAACGCCATATAAAAAATTGAACTTCTTTATTGAAGGTGGTTTTGAGATTAATGACGATACTCGTATGTACACTGAAACGCGAATTAACAAGCGTACATCACGTCAAGAGTTAGCTGCAGTTCCATACGATACTCGCTTTGATCCAGCTTACAGTGGTACATATGAGCAATTAGACGCAGATGGTAATACTGTATTAGATGCAGATGGCAATCCTGTAATGATCGCTTTTAATGGTGTTTCGAAAGACAACTATTATAACCCATTTGACAATGACGTAACTCGTTCACGCCGACGCATGCTTGAAGGTGGACGTAGTTTTGAGCAAGACATCGTTAGATTCCAACAAGTTTTAGGGCTTGAAGGTGACTTTGGTGATGGTTGGTATTATGACGTAAATTACAACTACGGTTATAGCCAAACAATCAGTACTGATTTTGGTCAACTTTATGGGCCAAATTTAGCTAAAGCAATGGGTCCATCTTTCCAAGATGATGCTGGTAATATCGTTTGTGGAACCGAAGCTTCTCCAATTGCTGACTGTGTTTCTATGAACGTATTTGGCGGCCCAGGTTCTGTAACTCAAGAAATGCTTGACTACGTTACTTCACCGTTAGTTGATTCATCAAATTACACCATACAAACTCTAACTGGGTTTTTGGGCGGCGACTTCTTTGAATTACCAGCAGGTGTAGTTTCAGGTGGTTTTGGTTACGAATACCGTAAAGAAGAGTTAGAGAGCCAAGTCGATTCTGGTAAGTTTATGGGTGAAGTAACAGGTAATAAGAGTAAAGGTACAATTGGTGACTTCTATGTACATAGTTTATTTGCTGAATTCCGTATCCCATTACTAGAAGACTTACCTTTCGCTGAGCGTGTAGAAATGCCAATTGGCGTGCGTTACGATGACTTTAGTGCTTTTGATTCATCAACAACTTACCAGCTAGGTCTTGAGTGGAAAGCTAATGATGATCTTTTACTTCGTGCAACGTACGGGACAGTATTTAGAGCACCAGGCATCTCTTCTCTATACGGACCACAAAATGATTCATTCCCATCAGCTACAGATCCATGTAGCACATCTAACTGGGCATCATTAACATCTACGCAGCAAGGTTACTGTACTGCCGATGGTGTTCCTGCTGGCGGTAGTAACAACCTTGACTCTCAGCAGTTAGCGAAAGTGGGCGGTAATGAAGAATTACAGCCTGAAGAGGGTGATACTTTTACATTAGGTTTAGCATGGTCTCCTGAGTTCATTGAAGGCCTTGGTATCACTGTAGATTACTGGTCAATTGAGCTTGAAGAAGTTATTGATTCAGTAGGTGCATCTGATTCTTTAAGAGGTTGTTACTTAGGTGGAATCGAGTCTTTATGTTCTAATGTTGAACGTACAAACGGCGAGATATCTCTTCTTAGCGCTCAGGCGACTAACTTAAGCCGTATGACAGCTAAAGGTATTGACTTCGAAGCTAGCTATTCATTTGAAGCTTTAAACGGTTCTTGGAGTTCGGTCTTAAGCTGGACACACTTCTTAGAGCGTGAAAACCAAGTTTATGACTCAGCTGATTTCGCTTTCAAAATGAGAGACTTAAATGGTCGCTTTGAAAATGATACAACGTACGCTACAGATAAAGTTAATTTAAATGTTTCTTACACTTTGGATAACTTAAATTTAGCTTACAGCATGAACTACATTGGCGGGACCGAGTATGAAGACCTTCTTTACTGGGGTACTACGGCTGTTAACCCGGATGACGAAAATAGTCCACTAGTTCAGTATGGTGTAGATTCTTACATGTACCATGACCTAACAGCCACATATAACTTTGAGTCTAAAACTACAATTTCAGTTGGTATCACCAACCTTACTGATGAGTTACCTCCATACATTGAGCCTGCTTTCAATGGTAACACTGATGAAAGTAACTACAGACTGTTTGGCCGTAGCTGGTTCATGAGATTTTCTCAAAGCTTCTAAGCCAAAACTTAGTTAAGTTTATACTATTTAAAACCCTGCGAATTTAAGCAGGGTTTTTTCATTTAAATGCGGTTTGTAGTTTCAGACTCCAAGGGTTCAAATTCTAAAGTTTACTTTATCAAGAGTGTGAACCATCATTGTTTAAATGATTTTTACATAGAGAGGATACAATTTATGCCTTATTATGTGATCGTTACAACTTAGATAATTTTAAATTAAAGAGACATAAATGAAAGAAGTTCGAGCTTTTATAAAGACTGCATCCTTAACTGAACTTGAAAAAGCACAACAATTAGTTACTGATGCAATTTCAAAATATACCCAACAGCAAAAAGCAAAACAGGAAGTTTTGGATCTTTTAAAAGAAAAAGGACTTACGTTAGAAGATTTACAAGACACATCCGCAGATAAGCGCACCAAGGTTAAAGCTAAATATCGCATTGAAGTTGATGGTGAAATCATTGAGTGGACTGGCCGTGGCCGCCGCCCAAAAGCGTTTGAAAATGTTGATTTACAAAAACACCTAGCTTAACAATATAAAAGAGAGGCGCAGCTTCTCTTTTTGTTTCCTACCAATAATTTTAATAAAGCTAAAAAACGTCATCCGTTATTAGATAAAGTATTCTTATTCAAATCCAATTGTTTTCCTATGAGCTATAAATTAAGACCTTATCAGCAAGAAGCAGTAGAGCGTACTGTTTTACACTTTAGAAAAACCAATGATCCCGCAGTTATTGTGTTGCCAACAGGTGCAGGTAAAAGCCTTGTCATTGCTGAGCTTGCTCGTATAGCTAAACAAAAAATATTGGTACTTGCTCATGTTAAAGAACTCGTAGAGCAAAATTCACAAAAATATAAAAGCTTTGGTTTAGAGGCGAGTATATTTTCAGCAGGTTTAAAAGAAAAATCTTTAACGCTTCAAGTCACTTTTGCCAGTGTGCAGTCACTTTCGCGTAATTTGGATAAACTCAATGAGCATTATTCTTTACTTATCATTGATGAATGCCACAGAGTAAATGGTGATAAAAAAAGCCAATACGGCAAAGTTATAAGTGCATTACAAGCGTACAACCCGCATTTAAAAGTATTAGGCTTAACGGCTACGCCTTATCGTTTAGGCATGGGGTGGATATACCATCACCATTATCATGGTTTTGTTAAAGGGACGACAGAAAGCCCATTTAAACGTTGTATATTTGAATTGCCGCTTAGGTACATGATTAAAAATAACTATTTAACCCCACCAAATGAAGTTGATGCTGCGATTAACCACTACGATTTTTCGTCTCTAGAGACGAATGCGTTTGGCCAATACACTGCCGATGATATGAACGCACTTTTAAAAAAGAGCGAGCGAGCAACTCAGGCTATTCTTAAACAAGTGATTGCATATAGCGAGCAGCGCAAAGGTGTAATGGTTTTTGCGGCAACAGTTATGCATGCCCAAGAAATATTAAGCTACTTACCAACAGCCCAAAGCGCGCTAATTACAGGCGATACGCCTAATATTGAACGCGATAAAATCATTTCTGCGTTTAAAAGTAAAACGTTAAAGTATTTGGTTAATGTTTCTGTATTAACAACCGGCTTTGATGCGCCACATGTAGATTTTATTGCCATCTTGCGTCCTACAGAGTCTGTAAGCTTATACCAACAAATTGTAGGTCGGGGCTTACGATTATCAGAATCTAAAACCGATTGCTTAGTGATTGATTATGCCGGAAATGGTTTTAATTTATTTCACCCTGAAGTAGGGGATAAAAAAGGCGACAGCGATAATGAACCTGTACAAGTACTTTGTCCAGGTTGTGGGTTTGCTAATATATTTTGGGGTAAAACGGACTCTGCTGGCAAAGTTGTTGAGCATTTTGGTAGACGTTGCCAAGGGTTATTAGAAGACGATGAAGGTAGCAAAGAGCAGTGCGATTATCGTTTTAGATTTAAAGAGTGTGAGGAATGTGGTGCGCAAAACGATATTGCTGCTCGAAAATGCCACGACTGCGGCGCTATAATGGCTGATCCTGACGATAAGTTGCGTAATGCGCTAAACTTAAAAGATGCATTAGTGCTTCGTTGTAGTGGGCTAACAGTAACTCAACTTAAAGACGAGCTAATCAAAGTTACTTATTTTGACGAAGACGGCACTAGTTGTGATGAAGTTTATAACCTTGCCAGTAAAGGCGGTCAGTTTATCTTTAATAAACAATTTGGCAAACGGCTTGCGCATGGGCAAAAACCAACAGACTTTGAAGCAGCAGAACAGGTAATTAAAGCGCAGTTTGACTTGGTGCCCCCTGACTTTGTGATTGCGCGAAAAAGTAAAAAATATGGTTGGAAAGTAGCAGATAAGCTATTTGATTATAAGGGGAGTTTTAGAAAGGCAAATCAGTTAAGTCGTTAAACTTAACTGATTTTTAATATATTAAGCGGCGTCTTCGTCCATTAATCCCCAGCCGTCACCGTAACCGTTATAGCCATTCGCTATACTTTCTAGGTACTGTTCAGCTTGGCCTAGTAATGTATGCTCTGGTACCATTTGTACATGAGTGATTACTTCCCAAACGCCAGTGTCTTTGCATTTTTCGACGTCAGCGGTTTGTACTAATGCATCAGAAACAATATCTTTAGCAAACTTATCAGCATCGGCTTGTTGCTCAAATAAAATGAAAAAGTCGATTTGCTGCATTTTGCTTAAATCGACGCCTGCAGCGGCTATTTCGGCTAACAGCTGGCCGTTTTCGTCATCTGGAAATTGCATTAAAAACTCATCTAAAAATATTTTTGTGTTCGTTGGCACTATTGTAACTAAAATATTGTCTTAACGCGTACTAATTTTATCTTCTTCACATTTCATATTTAAACTGAGTTTGTCATTAAGTTAATGTGTTGGTCATTATGGCTATGTTAATATGCGCCACATTAGCTCGTTTTAAGTAGTATATAAGAGTAAGGATATTTGCTTGTTTATTAAGTTTTTACGTTGCATGTGCATTGCCATTGTTTTTATGACTGCAAATTCCTATGCGGCAGAAAGAGTCATCGAAGACTACAAAATTAAAGGCATAAATGGTGATTTAGAAAAAAACGTAGCGCTATACCTAAAGCAGCTTAAAGGTGAAAAACCAACAAGAACCCTTCAACGTTATGCTAAAAGCCAGGTACAAAACAGCATAAAAGCACTGGGTTACTACAGCCCAACAGTTGAGGTTGAATTTGATAAAGACGATAGTGAACTCGTTGTAAAAATTGAGCGTGGTCCTGCAACACGGATAGACGCCATTAACATTACATTAAATGGTGAAGGGAAGAACGATAAACAATTACAAACCCTTATTAAAAATACCAATTTAAAACAGGGTGATGTTCTAAACCATGGTGACTATGAGTCAGCGTATAAAAAAATAGAATCTATGCTTTTGGAGCTTGGCTACTTTGATGCTAAATGGCCTGCCCGCAAATTGGAAGTTTCAATTAAAAAAAATAGTGCCGTTGTCACGTTTGTGATTAACACCGGTGTGCGTTATCAATATGGCAGTATTGAAATTACCAGTGATACGCCAGCTGAAAAATATATTCGTTCTTTGTCACCATTTACTCAGGGACAACCTTATAAGTCAACTTACATAGCCGACTATAACCTTGAGCTTTCGAGCACACCTTATTTTGCTAGTGTGCGTGTTTATGCTGATATTACAGCGCGCAAAAACGCCCAAGTTCCCATCAAAGTTGAGGTTGTTCCTAAACCTGCAAATAGCTTTGAAATTGGCGGCGGTGTTTCTGAAAGTGAGCCTAGGTTCCGTTTTAAGTGGAGTAAACCTTGGATCACAGAGGATGGCCATTACCTTGATACAAATATGAATATTGCTGAAAAGCAACAAGATCTCTCTATGGCATACAGCGTTCCTGTAGACGACCCTAATGATGATTTATGGCGTTTTTCAGTGGGTTATAAACTGGAAGACGAACTTGCAGATGATGTCTACAGCGAGATATTAACCGCACAATTACAAAGGCAGTGGCTTACTGAGGAAAATTGGGTAAGAACAGCGTTTTTACGCAGAGACCAAGAGACGTATCGTCTTGGCGATGATCCAGAAGAGTCGACTGAAATGTTAATGCCCGGAATTAGTTATGCTCGCAAAAGTTTAAAAGGCGGAACGACTCCTTATTGGGGCGAGCAATGGCTTATATCAGCAGAGTTTGGCCTAGATGATGCGCTTTCCAGCACGAATTTGTTGAGGGTTCAATTACAGCATGCATGGCTTCGTACATACCTTAATAAGCATTTAGTTTTTCTTAAGGCAAACATTGGCGCAATGCTAGTTGATGACATAAATAATGTACCGTATTCACTGCGGTTTTATGCCGGCGGTGATCAAAGCGTTCGTGGTTTTGCTTATCAGTCAATTTCGCCAGAAAATGATGATGGTGAACTAATAGGGGGTAAATATTTGCTTGCTGGCACTATGGAGTACAACTATCAGTTTGCTCAAAATTGGCGTGCAGCATTATTTGTTGATGGTGGTACTGCTACGAATGATTTTTCAGATGAATTTGAAGTGGGTGCTGGTTTTGGTTTTCGATATTTAACGCCTGTGGGCCCTGTACGAATTGATCACGCTTGGGGCTTAACTAAAGATAGCAAAAGTACCCGCTTGAGTATTACCATAGGGCCAGAAATTTAATGTTAATAATAAAAAAAATAACAGCCATAGTAAGTGCAATTTTAGTTTCGCTAATTATTAGCGTATTTTGTTTATTATTTACTGCACCCGGTAATCAATTTATTGCCTATACGGCAAATAAAGTTGTTGATGGATTACACATAGAAATTAAAGATGGCCGCTTTATTTATAACGATGCGTTTAATGTTCGTTTTAAAAATAATGGTCTAGATTTTAATGCCCAGCAATTAAAAATCGATTTATTTTGGTGGCAGTGTGATGGTATCTGTGTTGATAATTTAAGCGCTAAATCTATTAAATTAACCTTGCCAAAAACAGTTGAAGCGCAAGATGAAGCACCCCTTGAGCCCCTTGAAAAAATTACTTTACCTTTTAATGTTTCAATAAAAAATATAGCGGTTAATGAGTTTACATTAAACCACCCTAGTGCAGATGTGAGCGTTAATAACTTTCAACTATCAGCCAAGGCTGAAGGTTCAAAACTCACTGTAAAAAGCTTAAATATTCCGAGTATACTTGTTGCTTTAAAAGAGCAAGAACAACTTGCCAAGGCGCAAACTGCTCAAAGCAACAAAGCTGCACTTACGCAATTACCAGCACTTCCTGATATTGAATTTACATCACCCATTGATTTAGCCATTGAAGCCTTTGATATCGAAAAGGTAACAATTGAGCAGGGCGATGCGCAGCATAATATCGAAAACATTTCGCTGCTATTAAATGTAGAAGATGCCGTGATTAATTTGCAGTCGCTTTCAGCTACCTATGAGCAGTGGCAGCTTAATACCCAATTAGATGCAGAGCTTTTAGGTAACTTGCCTGTAAAAGGCTTAGTGACTTTAAAAAGTGACGAGCACCAAGCAAACTTAGAGTTAAACGGTGATTTAGCTGGCTTATCTATAGATTTAGAAACGAGTGGCCAATATCCGCTCACGTTAACAGCGAATGCTAATTTAAAGCAAAAAAATTACCCATTTGAGCTAAGCGGTAAAATTAACCAATGGCTTATTGATGCGCAAAGTAATGAGCTTAAAGTTAAAAATGTAAGCCTTAAAGCAACTGGTAATGCTGATGACTACCAACTCAACTTACAGGCAAACAGCCAATTAGGTGCTTATCCGGCTGTTAATCTTAATACTCAGCTGACAGGTGGTTTAACTCAAGCCACGCTTAAAACATTAACTATTAAAGCCAATGAAAGTAGTTCGATTATAAAAGCTAATGTTGATTGGCAACAGGGCATTAAAGCGAGTTTTAACGGCTCGCTTTCAAACCTAAAATCGCAGTATTTTACGGATGCTGTAACCAGCGATATTTCAGGGCAATTTAAAGGGTCATTTAATGCTGCAGAAAGCTCGTGGCAACTACAAATGGATGATACTAAGCTAAGCGGATTATTAAACGAGGTACCCCTTGAGTTTGCGTCAAACTTTCAGCTTGATGATGCATTAAAAGCCAATATTGATAGCCTTTATTTAAGTAGCGGCACTAATAAATTAGTAATCAGTGGGCAAGTTGATGATACGTGGAAAGTTGACGGTAAAATAACACTTAAAAGTAATAAAGAGGCAAATATGCCATTTATTGCTGATGGCAACGCTGATTTAAAAGTAAGAGGGCAGAGGTTAACGCCTTCTGTCGATTTAGCGTTAATGCTTGATAGCTTCATTTTTAATGAAATCAATATAAATAAACTGACGGTAAAAGGGCAGTTAGATACAGCCGCTGATTGGCAAACTGAAGTATCGTTAAGTGTTGGCTCGGCGCTTGTGGCTGGTGAGCAAATTAATAGTGTAAAAGTTGATATTAGCGGCGATAAAACAGATCACCAACTTACAGCATCTGTAGATGCCGAGCAGGGCAGTGCAGAGCTTGAAGTAAATGGCAAAATTAATAACGCTACCTGGAATGGTGAGTTTAGTAATGTAACGCTAAGCGACAAAAAGTTAAGCTTTAGCAACACTAAAAATATTGCTGTTATGTTTAACTCGCAAAACGGTAATTTTAATGTAAGTGCGCACTGCTGGGCTTCTAAGCAAAGCGAGCTTTGTATAGACACGCTTGCCCAAACTAAAGCGCTAGGTCAGTTAAATGCTAAGTTAAACAATTTAGCACTTGAAGAGCTTAAACACTTTTTACCCGATAACATTCGTACCCGTGGTGATGTAAAGGGTAATGTGGCGCTCAATTGGAATGCAGGCGCTCTTAAAACATTACGCGCAAGTTTAAATGCAAGTGACTTGACCACTGTTTTAACCTCAGAAGAAGATCGCTTTAAATTACCTATAGAAACACTCAGTATTAGTGCTTTTTCAGACTCTCAAAAAGGGCAGCTTGAAGCAAATATAGAGTCAAGCGTACTAGGTAAAATTGATACATACATTAATATTGACGACATACAAAATACGCAGGCGCTTAATGGCACTATTAATATTGATAAAATATTACTTTCGGACTTACAACCCTTTATTGAAACTCTTGAGCAATTAAAAGGTGATATTAGCGGTAAGGTCGCACTTGCGGGTACGTTAAAAGATCCACTATTAAATGGTGAGCTTAACGTAAACGATATAAACCTTGAGGGTGAACAGCTTCCTATTGCGCTACAAAAATCAAATATAAACATATTATTTGATAAAACGACCGCCACAATAGAGGGCAATTTAAACGACAATCAAGGTGGCAATGTAAAGCTAAACGGTGATGTTGATTGGCAAGGTGAACAACCTGAAGTAAATGTAAATGTGCAAGGCGAGCAGTTTTTTGTACGCGCACAACAAGGCGTTACTTTTAAAATATCGCCAGATTTAAAAATAGGGTTAGCTAATAATGCACTTAAATTAGCGGGTGAAGTAGTTGTACCTTATGGTCGTATTACGATTGAAGAGCTTCCAGAAGGCGCTGTGCAGGTTAGTGACGATGAAATTATTGTTGATCAAAAAACTGAAACCAACGAAAAGGTACCATTTGACTACGACATAGACTTAAATGTGATCGTTAAAAATGACGTTAAAGTAGAGTCGTTCGGATTAGAGTCTAAAGTGGCTGGTGATTTAGCGATTAAAATGAGTCAAGGTGTTCCAATTATTGCAACGGGTGAGCTCAATTTAATAAATGGCACTTATTTAGCATTTGGCCAAGATTTAATTATAAGAACTGGCCAAGTGGGCTTTAGTGGCTCCATTGAACATCCCTATTTGAATATTAAAGCAATCAGAAACCCAGCTAATACAGCAAATGGTGTTATAGCTGGTGTTACGCTTACGGGAAATGTTAAAGAACCCACTCTAAAGCTGTTCTCTGAGCCTGCAATGGATCAGGCGCAAACCTTAGCATACTTACTCAATGGACAGCCGCTAGGAGAGGGGGAGGGAGCATCAAGCAACGCTATGCTTGCCCAGTTATTACTTTCTCAAGGGGTTAGTAGAAGTGAAGGGGTTGTGTCAAAGGTAGGTGAAACGTTTGGTCTTTCTGATGTTAGCTTAAGTTCGTCAGGAAGTGGTGACAGCACTAAGGTAGAAATTTCAGGCTATGTTGCGCCTAGCTTGCAAGTTAAATACAGCGTTGGGGTATTTGAGTCACTTAGTGAAGTGGCCATTCGTTACCAGTTGTTGTCGCAACTCTATATAGAGGTAACCAGTGGTTTATACCAAAATGTTGATGTGCTCTATAAATTTGATTGGGACTGAACTATAAGCTTCTAGAGCCTGAGGAACTGTCAGGTTGAATTTGCAGCAGCCTGTTTGGTATTTGGGCAAGGAAGAGCCTATGTATTATGGTTATCACCTATAAATTGGCGATAACCTCGCATTAATGTCAAACAGACCCTAGGTAAGTTAGATTGCTTAAAGCTACTTTTAAATAATAAAAATAAAAGGTTGAATATGAAAACACGTTTTTCAATTTATGTAATGGCTCTTTTGTTGAGCGGCTGCGCTACAACAGCTAACAATAAATCCGTTATAAATATACAAACACCACTTAGTGCCAATGATGTAATAAAAAATGCAACTGCAGATGAGTGGCAAGTAGTTGATTCTCAAAATATTTTAAAAATAACCTTACCTACTGGTTCGGCTTACATAGCATTAAATCCACAACTAGCCCCAAACCACACGCAACATATTAAAACGTTGGCGCAAGAAGGCTTTTATAAAAACACCCGTGTTTATCGTTTTGTAGAAGGGTTTGTAGCACAAGGCGGCGACAGTTCAGGGAATAAAAAAATACAAACAGCTAATAAAACGGTACCTGCAGAGTTTTATTTACCAACATCGCAACCATTAAAAATTACCGAGTTAAAAGGCGATGGATACGCGCCTGTTACGGGGTTTTTAAATGGTTTTGCTGTTGCGCAAAACCAAACACAGACTCAAACATGGCAAGTGCATTGCAATGGTGTATTTGCAATGGCACGCGCTAATGATATAAACAGCGCAAGTACTGAGTTTTTTGTCACTATTGGGCAAGGCCCACGTTACCTTGATAAAAACATTACCGTGTTTGGAAGAGTACTCGAGGGTATGGAACACTTTAATCGTTTGCAGCGTTTACCCACTGAGGGACTGGCGTTTAATCCAATAACGAATATTGAAGTGCTGGCTGATGTTAATAGCGATGCAACAGTATTCAAGGTAATGAAGACAAATTCAGCATCGTTCAAGCAACTGATAGATGCACGTAAAAGCCGAACGGAACCCTGGTTTGTCCAATCGTATAATTACGTTGATGTATGTGGTATGCCTATCCCAACAAAGCGCGTTATTTAAATATTAAAAAAGGAGCTGAGGCTCCTTTTTAATGTTTATGTTTGAGTGTTTAACGTATTTACTGACGATTAATCTTAACGGCAAACGGTGTTTCGTTATAATGCGTAGAACGGTATGGGTTTATGTCTAATCCGCCTCGGCGTGTATAACGTGCATACACTTCAAGCTCTTTAATGTTGAGTTGTGTGGTTAAGTCACTATAAATGCGCTCTACACATTGCTCATGAAACTCGTTATGTGTTCTAAACGATATTAAATAACGTAGCAGCGATTCACGGCATATCTTCTCGCCTGTGTATCTTATAATAATGCTCGCCCAATCTGGTTGAGACGTTATTAAGCAATTAGATTTTAGCAAATGGCTATTGAGTGTTTCGGTTACTATTTCATCGCTATGTGCTTTAAGTGAATAGGCATCAATATCATAGTTATCTATTTCAATATCTAAATCATCAATGCATTCCCCAGGCAGTGCAGTACAGGGTAAACAGTTAAAATCGTCCGCTTTGTATAGGGTTACTTGTACCGGACTATTAACTGCGCCTGATAAGTCATCGATTAAATGTTGCTTAACTGTGTTTATGCTCTCAAAACGAGTTTGATTAAAGCTGTTTAAATAAAGCTTAAACGATTTAGACTCAATAATGTGGCTGCTTTGGCATGCAAAAGTAAATAAGGCGACAGCCACTTGCGGTTTACCTTTGGCGTTTAACCACGAAAGTTCGTAACCTGTCCAAATATCTTGGCCTTTAAATGGCAGTTCGGCTTCATCAATATTTAAAGCATCACGATTTAGCTTGCGGGCAATTGGGAAAAGCAAGCTTGGCGTATAGTCGTCTACATATTCAGTAGATTGTCCTAATACACTGCCTTTAAGGTCTGGAGAGTTGCTGTAATCTGTCATGTTTGCTCTTAAATAGTTACAATGTGCGCATTATATCTAATTTAATTGAGTTTCACAGTATGTCTGTAGCATTGCTTTTAGAACAACTTCACCATCAATTTAGCGAAAATACCCTCAAAAACACTGCTAAGTACCCACTTATAGCACACGATGAACAATGGCCGAGTCCGTGTGAGCTAGGCGAGGTTGACGAGCAAGGAAATATTCAATGGCAAGGCGTACGTCAGCAGCCAGCTGGCTCATTAAACAATTTAGCTAAGGCATTAGAGCTTGAGTTTCCAACAGCGTTAAGCGAACTTTATGGGCACATGTACGGTGGTAGCGTATTGGCAATTATTGACGGACATCAAATTGAACTGTTGCAAGCATGGAATAGCGACGACTTCGATATGCTTCAAAAAAATATTACTGGTCATGTTTTAATGAAACGAAAGCTAAAACAACCCGAAACTGTGTTTATTGGTTTAACAGATAAAGAAGATTTACTGGTCAGTGTGTTAATTCATACTGGAGAAGTTTGCCTTGAGCACGTTGGTAAAAAAACGCACCACGTACTTGCACCAAATATAGAGTCGTTTTTAAAAGCGCTTAAAGTATAAAACGTCATTAATAAATCAGCTTAGCAATATCGCTGAGCTGATTTTAAAAAGTCGTTAGAGGAGCTATTGAAAGTCCCACGACACATTAGAGACTAAACCACACGGTTCACACCTAAAATCAAATAGCCCAAACCAAGGTTCATCTAGTTTCCAATCGCCATTACAGCTTGGACATTTACGCTCAAGCTCAGAGGCTTTATCCACACCACCAACTCGATATAAGTAATAGTAAACCGGCTTTTTAGTTAAAAAACTAATACGCTTGGTGATGTCTTTTCCGCGGCGATATAAGTCACTTTTAGTACTGGATATTTCCTCAAGGGCAGGAAACTCACAGCGTGTTGCGCCATTAATTTGTATTTGATCGCATGCTTGCCAATCTTCTTGCCACTTAATTAGCGTTTTGTAATCGCCATTGGCGATAGCAGGGATGCGAAATAGTGGCACAGGTAAAAAGTCGTCGCCACAATAAAGAGGGCTACAGGTATGCACATAAGTAGTATATAAAATGTAACTTGACGGCTCAGTGCAGCAATCCGCTCCATTAGAGTGAATATCTTGGCCAATCACTTTTACTTTTGGGGCCAATAAACCTGCGTTATGTAGTTTTTCAATGCTGTGTTTAACAAAAGGGCTATTATTTAGCGGGTGCATAGCGTCTTCAGTTGGGCACATAACACGGGTTATGAAAAAGCCGTCTTTTAAAACGGTGGGGAACTCTTCCCCCATTATTTGGCCATTAAAGCGAAGCGCATTTACTAAGCGGTTTATGGCTTGTTCGGCTTGTTCTAGGGTGGTGTCTTGGTAGCAATCAAATGTTAAATCAACAACAAACATTTATGGTCTCAAATTATTTTTGTTCTAGCAGTGAAAGTAATTGATCAAGTTTTTGCTCAATTCTGTCTAGTTGGCTTGCTTTTAGCTCAGCGTTTTCTGGCTGCTGGGAAGTTTTAATAAAGTTATTTATAGAATCCGGGTTATTTTTGTATTGGCTCACAGCTGCAATAATCATTGGCATTGGAACCGGTTGCGCTAAGCGACTTTTAGTTAATGCGACTGTGGGTGTTTTGCCTTCATCTAAAAGGACTTGAATTGCATCAAATACAACTGAATTCATTATATTTATAACTCTTAAATTAAATAAAGCGCAGCATACACATGCTGCGCGGGTGCTATGGTAGCAATAAAATGGGTATGCTACATTAAATAACCTAATACTTAGGTTAAAAACTTATTTCTAATAACTTACCTCAACGCTAACTTGCGTAAATATGCCTGAGACAAGTCAAAAATCGATCAGTAAATTGGCCTTGATCCCATTAAAAATCGTCATGGATTAGTAATTTTGAAGGCTTTAACATAGCTATCTAGCTAAATAATGCTATTTGCCTTGGCGAAGACGAACATCTAACTCATCAATCACTTCACTCCAGGCGCCATCTTCAGCAAGCGATTCCGCTAAAAAGTGTTGCTGTGCTTCATCCCAAAATGCTGCATCTTGAAGCAGTGTTGTGTCTTTTAACTCATGTGAAGCAATAAATTGGTCTATTTGAGATTCTGAATTTGGTAAACCAAGTTGTGCAAATAATGTATGAATATCGTGTTTAGTAGTATCCATGTTACGACTCCTTTAAATAAACAATAAATTACCTTAAGGCCCAACAATACATTGTGCTAGCTAAACTCAAGCTGAATTGTCGGTTAATTACTTTAGGTATATAGTAAAGTTAAGTTCTGAATAATAAATTGCCTAAACCGCTGTTAAGCGTTTTATAAAGGATAGTAAAAATAAATAACACTTTGATATTATTTCTCTCTTTAAGCGGGCAATACGACGTAATATCCAGTTCTTAGATTAAATATACTCGTAAATGAAGTTATTCGCGTATAGCTTTAGTATTTGAGCTCTGATTATATTTACGGCTAAAACAATAAAGGACATACAATGAGTATAACCGCACAAGAAGAAACGTTCAGCGTACAATACATTGAAGCAGAAGATATAAGCACTGCAGCAAGTTTAATTTATCAGGCATACCATGATGACCCTGTACTAAAAACAATGCTTGGTTATGATGGAAAAAATAAAGCCGTTTACGAGAAAAAGTTACGTGCATTAATACGTGAAGAACTCAGTAGTTTTTGGCAAGAAAAGCAACCACTAATAGGACTTTATCGCAGTGGCAAATTAAAAGCAGTGGCCTGTATGTTTGATTCTTTAAGTCAACTTCAAGCTCAGCGTTATTGGCATTGGCGCTTAAAATTAATGCTGAGTGCGGGTTACTTACAAACTAACCAGTTAATAGAAAAAGAACAAACTATTAGAGATACACTAAAAGAAAAAGGCCGTTATTACTTTTTAGCTTTTATTGCAGTAGATCCTCATTTTCATGGTCAAGGGTTTGGTCGGTATTTACTCAGAGGGCTTGATGAGCTGGTAAAGGCAAATAGTGAGTCTTCTGGATTGGCAGTATTTGTAACGCGTAGTGAGCATACAGAACTTTTTAAATCTGAAGGGTTTCTGACTTTTAAACAGCTTACGTTTAACCAAGTTGCTGGTGAGTTACTATTTAAAAATGCATTGGGTTAAAAACGTAACTTATAGTGTGTAAGTTAATGCGCCCAAACGGACATGTGTCCGTGCGATATATCTTACATTAACGTGAGAGTAATCAGTTAAAGGTGGCCAATTGGTCGCCTTTTTTTATTTAAGTGCATGTTTAATATTAATTTATTGATTTTTAAATTTTTATGACAAAGAATTATTTTGTCTCACATACTACTTCCTCCTCTCGTTTACTCTAAACTTTAACTTGTCAAGAAGACATAGCTTAATGAATAAGCTACTGCCATGGATAAGGAATAGGCAAAATAGCAGATGCTAGCAGGATGCAAAAAGGACAAGTTAACAAGGACAGCAAGGATGAATAGGAAGTGCAAGACGCACTAAGTGGCAGGAGCTACTTCAAGGATATAAAGGATTAAAGCTGCAGGACGCAGCCACGTACTAGGTTGCACGTGAATGCTTGGAAAGCGAAGGGACAACGCAGGAAGCACAAAGTGGCAGGGCGCTACTTCAAAGGATTAACATGGATGATGCTATAGATTTAGCCAAGCGTTAGTTTACGCGGGTTTGCCAAGGTGGCGATGGATATTGCATGAGGCAATGTGAGGGTAAACAAGGTTGTTTACTCGTTCAGGGGATGAAAAAACGGATTATAGATAGTGGATATCTAGCAGGAAGCAGTCCAATTGGGGCGTAACTTTAGTTACGCCTTAGTTTTTTGTACTACACAATTGCAATAATTTTATACATTAAAAGCAAAAGAACACTTAGATTTTGTGTGGTGGAACGACAACACTTTTTAAAAACTCATTTTCCATAATAAGCATTCCCTGATACGCATTTTCACCGTCACTTGAAAACTCAAATGAAAACTCACTTTTTATTCCTGGTTTACCACTTTTTAGAAAACCAAAACGGCGCTTAGTGCACGCAACACTCATAAGTTGCACATTTAATTGCTCACATTGACGTTTAGCATGAACATTAGCCGCTTCGGCGACTTTTCTATTTAGCCAAAACAAATAAATAACACTACCAATTAATATAAACGTCCATAAACTTGCCATTTAAGAGAATAACCTTCCAATTGCACGAGCGAGGGCTTCGCTTCGATCTTCTTTTCGTAATAAACCTAATAGGTGAGGTCGAATGGTCGGTATTGCAACTAAGTCAGCAAAAATACTTGGAAAAAGCGCCTCTATTTTTTGATGTTGAGCACAATTATCCATAAATATATGCAATCGTTCAGGGTCTTCTAACTGAACAAAACAACGCCCAGCAATTGTTAAAAGTACGTCAGAGTCGCTTTTAAGAGCTGAATTCAATGTTGCATCAACAAGTTGCGCGCATAAACCTTGTGCCTGACCTTTAGACATTGAGCGAAGTGCAGCGGTTAAAGCTATAGTATCACTATTATTAATAGCTGTTTGACCCTGCGTAAGTAAAAGCTCACTCAGTGTTGGTGGTATTGTAACATGTTCAAGCATTGCGCTTAGTGGCTGTAATACTTCAATGGGTAAATGTGCCCAGGCTTTTTGTAAGTTACTTAAGTTTTGATCGTTATCTAGGCGCAGCGCAAAATCAGCAATGCCTTGTAGTGCAACACTTTGCCAATTATCAAAGCCTAACTTTGCACTAAAATATAGCTGAGCGTATTCGTAATATTGTGAAGCAGGTTGCTTTAGTAACACTTTAACTTGCGCGTTAAATGCAGCCAGTTTATTTGCATTAGGCGTAAACACATAAGGATTGTTATCAAGCTTGCCATCTGCTTTTTCACCTGTAATTTCAGTGCCAAGAGCTTGAATAATCATATCGGCAAAGTGATCACGACTTGCACTAACTAATTTACTTTGCTCATCTAGCGGAAATTTTAAAAACCACACATAGGGTTCTTTGCTCGCTTTGGCATCCCAGAACTGAATTGCTAGCCACGCATGACCAGCAAGCGGATAAGGGTAAGGTACTTGGGCTTGTTCAATAGCTAAAAACTGTTGTTTATCGAGTTTAGTAATGTGCCTGCCAATATCAAAAGCCCGCCATTGCGTGCCAGCACCATCTAAAAGTTGGCCTAAGGTTGCTATTTGATCACTCATTGTTTTCCCGGTCGTTTTTAACTGCAAAATTGCGCTAATTATACGCCATAGCGAGCTTTGTGGGAACAGGGTATAATTGCTGCATAACTTATAAAGAGGGTGGTTATGTTCCAACAGACCCAAGCTTATTTAGTGCAATTAAAAGCGCTATTACAAAAGCATCAACTTTGGCAATGTGAGCCAATTTCAACAGAGGCACTAAATTCTAGTGTTCCCTTTTGTCACGATTCGATGGCGTTTGAGCAGTGGCTACAGTTTGTCTTTATTGAAAAAATGCAGCATTTGATCACTTATAATCAACAATTACCGCGAAACTTTGCAATTGCCCCCATGGCGCAAATGACCTTGATTAATAAATCAGGTGGAAATGAAATTATAGAGGTGCTGACACAGCTAGATGCACTATTAGGAGAACCGCATGAGTGAGCGCCTAGCGCCTACTGAATACGGCGAACTCGACATTTTGTATCAAGACGAAAACTTTGTAGCCATTAATAAACCGTCAGGGCTATTGGTACATCGTTCCTTTTTAGATAAACATGAAACTCAATTTGCGATGCAAATGTTGCGCGATCAGTTAGGGCAGCACGTTTTTCCAGTTCACAGGCTAGATAGACCTACGTCGGGTGTGCTGCTATTTGCTTTAAGCTCTGAGGCCGCGCGCGATATGAATCAGTTATTCATTGAAGGTACTATTGCTAAGCGATATTTAGCTTTGGTTCGGGGATTTGCCCCTGATTCGGTTTTTTTAGATAAGCCTTTAAAAGAAGAGCTTGATAAAATTGCCGATAAATTTGCAAATCAAAATAAAGCACCTCAAGAGGCGCAAACTCAGTTTAATTGTTTGTATCAAGCTGCATTACCTATTCCAATAGGCAAATACCCAACGGTTAGGTACTCATTAGTTGAGTGTTTTCCTAAAACAGGGCGCAAGCATCAGATTCGCCGGCATTTAAAACATTTATCATTACCAATAATTGGTGATGTTAATCATGGCGACAATCAACATAACCAATTTTTTAGGGATCATTTTGAATTACGACGCTTAATGCTGTTTGCAACTGAGCTGAGTTTTGTGCACCCTTATACCAACAAAGCAATTACGATAAAAGCGCCACTAGGTCATGATATGCTACAGATTTGTGAGCAACTTGGTTGGCCAAACGAAGAGAAGGATTATTAATGGCACATATTAGTATTTTTGTGGGCACTGTAAATGGTGGTGCTGAATGTTTAAGTGATGATATAGCTGCAACTATTGAGCAGGCGGGTCATAGCGCAGCGGTCATCACAGAGGCTTCGCTTGACGATATTAAAAACGCATCAAACATATTAATTGTTACCTCAACGACAGGCCAGGGTGACGTGCCAAGTAACCTAGCTGGCTTATATTATGCGCTTAATAGCAGTTTTCCTATGCTTACAGATAAGCCATTTGGAGTGGTGGCTATGGGCGACAGAAGCTATGGTGATACTTTTTGCGGTGCAGGTAGAAGTTTTGATGAACTATTACGTGATTTACAAGCAAAACCTGTCGGTAACCGTTTAGAAATTGACGCGTGTGAAGATTTTGAGCCTTGGCCAGTGACAGAGCCTTGGTTAAAAGCATGGCTTGAAAAGCTCCCAGATTAATTTTTATATACCAACAAAAAAGGAGCGCATGCGCTCCTTTTTTGTTAGCTGAAATTAACTACTTCTTACATCCACTTTAAGCTTTAATTTTTGCCCCGGTTGCAAGTACTTTTGACCTGCTAAATTATTCCATTTGATAATTTCGCTTACCGTTAAATTAAACTTAGACGCAATACGCGCAAGTGAATCGCCTCTTCGTACTTTGTACGTAATCGTGCGATTAGTGCTTTTTGGTACGCTGGTGGTTTTATTTTGTGATTTATACACTGTGAGCTTTTGGTTTAAGCGTAGCACAGCGCTTTTTTTAAGTTTATTCCACTTTGCCAATTCATCCATAGTCACATCGTATTCGCGGCTGATATCCCATAAGGTATCGCCACTTTTTACGGTATGCGAAAGCTTAGTGCGTGATGTTTTATTTGCAGCCATACGCATTTGCTTTGGTAAGTGCTCGCTATTTATTGCACCATCGGTTAACGGGACTAGTAGCTCTTGTCCAATGCGTATCGTATTTGAATCAAGCTTGTTCAAAGATCTAATTGCGCTGGTGCTAGTGGTAAACTTTTTAGCAATTACAGATAAGCTGTCGCCGCTTTTTACCACGTATCGTTGCCAGCGAAGCCTATTTTTAATATCAGTATTGGCAAGCTTTTCAGAAAATTGCTGCGCTTTATCAATAGGTAATAGCAAAGAGTGGGGGCCATTTGGATCTGTAGCCCAACGGTTAAACCCAGGGTTTAATCTGTAAAGCTCTGTTAATGTCATGTCGGCCATTTCGGCGGCAAGTGCTAGGTCTATTTGTGAGCCTACATCAACTACTTCTACTACTTGGGCGTTGATAATGGGTTTCCACGTTACATTAAATTCATCCGAACGTTTTAATAAGTCAGCTAGTGCCAATAGCTTTGGTACGTAAGCCGTGGTTTCTCTTGGTAAATCTAATGACCAAAAATCGGTGGGCAAATGCTTTTTACGATTTTTTTTAATTGCGCGCATCAGGCGCCCTTCACCGGAGTTATAGGCGGCTATGGCATTGAGCCAATCACCTTCAAGTGTTTTGTGAAGATAAGATAAGTAATCTAGCGCTGCACGGGTTGATTGCACAATATCTCGGCGGCCGTCGTACCACCAGTTTTGTTTTAAATCAAAGCGCTCACCCGTTTGTGGCATAAATTGCCAAATACCCGATGCGGTTCTGTGAGAGTAGCCAAAGGGGTCAAAAGCGCTTTCTACAATAGGAAGGAGCGCAATTTCGATTGGCATCTCGCGTTTCTCTACTTCTTCAACAATAAAGTGAAGGTACGGCTCTGCACGCTTTGAAATACGGTCTAAATAACGTTGATGCTTCGCATAATAATTTCGCTCGGTCACAACCGGGCGGTTTTGAGGAACATTAATCGACAATTGGTAACGAATACGCTCCCATACATCGTCAAATACCGGCGCATCTTGTTCATCGCTATCTAGTTGTTGATATTGCGCGTTTACCATTAATGCATTGTTAATATCATTTGGGCTTGCACCTTCAAGCTTATTATTAGCTTGATTTGCGACCTGAGGGTCTGATTCTAAGGTAGTCAATGTTTGACAACCACTTAGCGCAAGCGCCAAGGTTATTATAAGAGGAGATTTATTCATAAATACCAATACATCGGGTAAAAAACTCGGCAAATGTTACCTTTAATAAACTAACATTACCACTTTATGACAATTACAGCAGTTAGTAGAAAGTGTTCATGTATTTCAAGTTAATGATTTAAAATAATAAACTTATATGCGCTAAAAATTATCTTTGAACTTTCTCAGAGCAGCAAAGTTATGCCAAGGTTCATTGTTTTTTGTAACCGAGATAAATTCTTTAGGTACTTCCTCTATGATGGTTGGAATGTCGCTGCGCATAAACGGGTTTATTTTAAGCTCTTGGCTTATAGTGGTTGGCAGTGAAATTTTATCTTCTTTCCTTAACTCATCTACCAGCTCACTGTGTGCAAGTAACGATGGATTACGAGGCTCAACGGCTTTAGCAAAAGTTAAATTAGCTTGTGTATATTCGTGGGTGCAAAACACTTTACACCCTGCTGGTAGCGTTTTTAATTTGTTTAGAGAATGCCACATTTGTTCACTAGTACCTTCAAATAAACGTCCACAGCCACCACTGAATAATGTATCACCAGTAAATGCCATGTTGTCATTTACAAAACAAATGTGATCAAGTGTATGCCCTGGAGTTGTGAGCACTTTAAAGTTGATGCCTAAAACATCAATACTATCGCTCTCAACCAATGGATGCGTCACTCCTTTAAAGGGGCTATTTTTAGGTCCATAAACTTTTATTGTTGGGTCATCTTTTACTAGCTGCGCAACACCATCGGTATGATCATAATGATGATGGGTAATTAAAATGCCACCCAGTGTTAAGTTTTCTGCTGCGAGATGAGCTAGCACAGGCTCAGCCTGCCCAGGGTCAACGACCCATGCTTTAGCGTTGCCTTCAGTGGTTAAACACCAAATGTAATTATCTGAAAAGGCTTTAATTGCTTTGACTTGCACCATGTTAAATTGCTCTATAAAGTGACACTTAACGCATAGTATAACGAGCTCATAAAATGAAACCAGCCCTTAGTTTTCAAGAAGGACCCAAACCACTGTCGTGGCAGCAGTTCCCTCACGGGGATTATTTGCAAGCTGATATTGAACGTAAAATGCAATATTGGCTACCACGCATGTTTGGTTACCATATGCTTAAGTTAGGTAACTTAAGCGGTGAGTTAAATACAAGTTTAAGTACTATTAAGCACCAGGTGTGTGTCGCTGAGCCCGGACCATATACAGGGGTAGTGGCAGATATAGATGAATTACCTTTTTACGAACATAGTGTTGACGCGTGTATTTTAAGCCATTGTTTAGAGTACCACTCTGACCCACATCACATTTTACGCGAAGCTCATCGAACACTCATACCTGGCGGCTACGTTTTAATTACCGGGTTTAATCCGCTGAGCTTGTGTGGGTTGGCTCAAATGTTGCCGTTTAGCGGGCAAAAATTACCGTGGACAGGACGATTTTTTACCCCAGCAAGGGTAAAGGATTGGCTGAATTTATTGGGTTTTGAAATTGTAAGTGACGAGCGGTTTATTTACTCATCACTTGCTAGGGGAAACAGGTTATCACGGTTTGAATTTTGGCGAGCATTTGCCAAGCAGTATTTAAAACCTATGGGTAGTGTTTATATGCTGGTGGCTCGAAAACGCGTTGCGCCCCTTACACCTATAAAGCCTAAGTGGCACGCACGGCCACAATTTGTGCCTGTTAAAGGAGCGGGGCTTAGGCAAACTTCAAAGCAGCATTACAAAACGTGCGACCAAAAAAATGACAACCATTAGTATCAAGTAAATTAAGGCTGGTAGCCCACATCTTCGAGTAAATCTGTGCTGCCAGCTGCATCACGAGCTAAATCGTCGACAATTTCGTTGTACTTATGGCCGCTATGACCTTTAACCCACTTCCAATTTACTGTGTGTTTGCTGCAAGCTGCATCTAGGCGTTTCCATAAGTCCACATTTTTAACTGGCTTTTTAGCTGACGTTATCCAGCCGCGTTTTTTCCAGTTTGAAATCCATGACTCGATACCTTGTTTTACGTATTGACTATCGGTAGTAAGGTTTACAACACAAGCACGGTTAAGTGATTCAAGTGCCACTATAGCCGCAAGCATTTCCATGCGATTGTTTGTAGTGAGCTTATAGCCTTGGCTTAATTTTTTTTCATGGGCGTCATAAATCATAAAAATACCATAACCACCGGGGCCTGGATTACCTAAACATGAGCCATCGGTGTAAATCTCTACGGTTTTTTGCACTGTTTTACCTTGATCTTATGTACAATAAAGTGATTATAGAAAGATACCAGAGTCAGGCTTAATTCGATATGGCACGCAGACAAATAGTTTTAGATACAGAAACAACCGGCATCGACCCTAAACAAGGGCACAGAATTATAGAGATTGGTTGTGTAGAGTTAGTAAATCGTCGTTTAACGGGTAATAACTTTCATGTTTATATTAATCCGCAACGTAGCATAGAAGAAGAAGCGATTGATGTTCACGGTATTACCAATGAGTTTTTACGCGACAAACCGCTTTACCGCGATATTGCACAAGAGTTTTTTGATTATATAAAAGGTGCTGAACTTGTAATTCATAATGCCCCGTTCGATGTGGGCCACATGGATAATGAATTTGCATTGCTTAATCAAGGTTTTCCAAATACGCATGATTACTGTCAAGTTCTCGACACGCTTAAAATGGCGCGTGACTTGCATCCAGGACAAAAGAATAACCTTGATGCGTTATGCCGACGTTACGACATAGATAACGCTAAACGTACCTTGCACGGGGCGTTACTGGATTCTGAAATTTTAGCTGATGTTTATCTTGCCATGACAGGCGGACAAACAAAGCTAAACTTAAATCAAAATAAAGATGATGGTAGTGAGCAACAGCAAGGCGGCATAAGACGTTTAAACAGTGAAAGAGCGCCATTGGTAGTATTACGCGCTACAGATGAAGAGCAAAGCGCACACGAAGCCAGATTGGATCTTGTAAATAAAGAAGGCGGCCAATGCCTATGGCGCGCTGAATAAGGCCTTATAATGAGAATAATGTATTTTGTAACCGTGTTATGTGCACTCAGTTTGTTATCAGGTAACGCATATAGCGCAGAGCAAGTTGAAGTTTTAAAACGGGATGGCCTACAAAATGAAATCCCCTTACTCGACAACCGCTTTCGGATTGACAGCCAAATAGACGAAATCACATTACTCTTTTTCAGAAAACCAGGGACACCTGCCGTTATTTTAGTTAGGCCTGATGGTAGTAAGTATTTTGCTACCAACGCAGTTAGGGATACTAATATTGAATGGTTTGACGAACTTAGCTATGACCTTGTCACCATAAAAAAACCAATGCCAGGTCCTTGGCAAGTTATAGGGAGTATTTTACCAGATAGCAGAATTGTTGTACTGGGTGAAATATCACTACAGGCAGAGCCATTACCTCCCATGCTTTTTAGAGGCGAAACGATAAAAGTAACTGGCCAAATTTTAAATGACGGTGAACCGATTAACGCTAATCTATTTAGAGATGTGGTTAGTCTTAATGTTGACTTTGTAAGTACGAATAACGATAGCTTTGCAAACTTTGGCGCAGGTACACAAGAAGTCGCCGAATTTAAAGACGACGGGCGTGGATTTGATGAACGTCCAAAAGACGGTGTATTTACCGGTGAGTTTAAACTTGTGTTCCCTGAAGGTGAGTGGACCCCAGAACTTTACATTTCTACTCCTTTACTGCAACGCAGAATCGTGCAAGACACCATTATTGTTCACGAACCCCCCTTTGGCTTTAATATCGCGCTTGCAGATGAAAATATTGATGAACACGTATTAACGATCACAACAGACAACAAAATAGTTAAACCAGAGACCGTTATTTTTCAGGGTAAGATTTATTACCCTAACAACGAAGAGCAAATGTTTACTATAAACGCTGCGCCAGGTGAGACAAGAGAGTTAATAATTAAAAACTATGACTGGGGGCGCTACAGTGTAGAACTCTCTGTATTTGGTACTAATAACAACGGCCGTGAATTTATGGCCACTTTACCAACCTATAAATTTGAAATAGCCCGGCCAATAGAAGCGGTACCAGAAGTTGACCCTGCAACAATAGTTGAAGCCGAGCAAGCCACCCCCATTGAGCCGGAAGAAGAAAAAATGGCCACATCCACCATTGTGGGCTTAATAATTGGCGGTAATATTTTAATTATACTGCTTGGCTGGTTAGCTATTCGAATATTTGTGCAAAAAAAACCGATTAAAATTAAACTATCGTTACCTTTTTTAAATAAAAAGAAACACGCGAATCAAGATGCGGACGACACAGAAAAAAATCAAGTAGACAAAAATGGTTCAAAAAATGACAAATTAGGTGAAATTTTAAACCTTTCGATGTCAGATGACTAAAAAACCTGTAAAAAAACAAAAAAGCCCTTGACGAAATAGGGGCTGGTTCGTATTATTCACGCCGCTGTCAGGGAGACCTAAACAGCAACGAAAATGCGGAGTGGTAGTTCAGTTGGTTAGAATACCGGCCTGTCACGCCGGGGGTCGCGGGTTCGAGTCCCGTCCACTCCGCCAATTTTCGACAATTTGTAAGTATGCGCTGGAGTGGTAGTTCAGTTGGTTAGAATACCGGCCTGTCACGCCGGGGGTCGCGGGTTCGAGTCCCGTCCACTCCGCCAACACTTGCACAACATATGGTTGTAAAACATATTCTTATTATGGAGTGGTAGTTCAGTTGGTTAGAATACCGGCCTGTCACGCCGGGGGTCGCGGGTTCGAGTCCCGTCCACTCCGCCAATAAGAAAAAATAACAGTTTAAATACGCGCTGGAGTGGTAGTTCAGTTGGTTAGAATACCGGCCTGTCACGCCGGGGGTCGCGGGTTCGAGTCCCGTCCACTCCGCCAACTATTTAAACAACGTTATATTACAAAATTTGTATGCTGGAGTGGTAGTTCAGTTGGTTAGAATACCGGCCTGTCACGCCGGGGGTCGCGGGTTCGAGTCCCGTCCACTCCGCCAACAAATTAAGTAATAACAAGTAAAAAAGATATCTCTGCGGAGTGGTAGTTCAGTTGGTTAGAATACCGGCCTGTCACGCCGGGGGTCGCGGGTTCGAGTCCCGTCCACTCCGCCATTTGATATCGTAACAAAATTAGTAAGTGCATTACCCCATGCACATACCACTGCGGAGTGGTAGTTCAGTTGGTTAGAATACCGGCCTGTCACGCCGGGGGTCGCGGGTTCGAGTCCCGTCCACTCCGCCACTTGTTATTCACTCAATAACAAGGTTTTAAAGATTAATTTTCTTATCATCAAATCATTTATAAATTTTATAATCACCGATACTTATCAAACTATTAAATAAAAATTAATAAATAATCACTTTTATTTATTTTTTGTATCTTAAATAATACTTTTAAATATAAACATGTATTTGCCTTAAATAGGCTTATAACGCCACTGTTGATGCTATTTTTCGTTATCAGATAAAATCCTCTATTTAATTTTTTTACCGCCAAAAATTGCCTCAGAGCTAATTAAGTTGTTTTATACCAATCCGCAATAATACTTAATCATTTAGCGGGGCTAAACGTGTCGGTACCTGCGTTAAAAAATTCTCATTTAGAACAATTAAATAGTGAATTTTTTACCTAGCTATTAACACGTTTTCCCAGCCTCAAAATAGCTCATTTAATTAAGCGAGTTGGTATTAGTTTATTTATAAAAATGAGTAAGTACTTTTAGCTAACGCAGTAATCAAATCAATAAGTTTGCCTCTTTACTTTGTAGGCTTATAATAAAACCTTAGTTTATAAGGATATTTTATGATTGAAGTTATTGGTTTAAATAAGCAATTTTCCAACAATGTAGTTTTTAAAAATTATAACCAGGTTTTTTCAGATCAAAAACTCTGCATAGAAGCACCTAATGGCCACGGTAAAACCACCTTACTTATGATGCTAGCGGGGCTTGATAAACCGCAAAGTGGCTCACTTTTGTTTGCGGGGAGGGAGTTGAATGAGCCCACAAAAACAGTGGCCATAGCCAGTGACCGTATTACGTTACCTGATTTTTTAACAGCCCATCAAATTATTGACTTGTCTGTTAGTGCTGTCGACTGCCCGTGGCCACATGAGCTGGTTAAAGGGTTTAGCTTTACAGCATTTTTAAATACGTGTTTTGATGCTTTGTCCTCGGGTAACCAAAAAAAGTGTCAGCTAATATTAGCGCTAATGCGAAAGTCACCGTATTTACTACTTGATGAGCCAAGTGCTGCGCTTGATCAAACAAGCATTGAGCACCTTTTACAATTACTCGATGTGTATTTAAATGATAAGCCTAATGGGCAAATTATTATTACTTGCCATGAGCCGGCTGTATTTATTGAGCATGGCTTTAAGTGTGTTTCGCTATGAGTTTCGCGAGCGTGAAAGGTAAGCTTGAGCAGTATCGTGCATTTATGAGTTATCGGTACCTAGCATACACGTTTGAGCTTAAGCAGCTGCTACTGCAGTTAAAAAGCTTTGGTTTGATATTTTTAGTGGTGTTGGGTTCATCTATTTTAGGCTTGGTGTTGTTGCTCTTTTTGGGCCTAGGGAAATTATAGATAGTACAGATGCACCTGCATATGGTGCCCAAATAGCCTTGTTTTATTTGTTATTGCAAAGTGTGATGTTAAGCGCGATTAAGTCGGCAATTAAAAATAGCAAGCAACGGCTATTTCAACACACAATAGCTTGTCCTAGCTGGCTGAACATAGCAGATATTAAATTATTACTTATTAGTAATGGCTGGCTTATAACGAGTCTGTTGATAGCGCTTGATTTAACTTGGGCTCAGTGGATAAAAGTACCGCATTTTTTTGTTTTTATGTTTATACAGTTAGGTTTAGGCATTGTTTGTTTATACAAACCTAGCGCGCTCGTTTATGGATTTACTTTAAGTACTTTATTTTTGTTTACTCCTTTTGAGTTATCGCCGCTAATTTATCATTTGGGTTTTGCAATTATCTTTCTTTTAAGCGCATCTATACCTGTCATTAATATAAATGGAATGACGAGTGTTCGGTCTTTATTTAGCTTTTGGTTTTGTTACTTCATAAACCATAGTTGGACATTAGTATGGCGTATATCGTTGCTTTTGTGTGTATTTATGGCATCTGCTGAGTTATTAGAAAAGCGGCCAGATCTTGTGAATATAATAGCCGGTGTGGCGGTTGCTTTTATTGTACTTTTTAGCAGCTCATTACAATTTGATTGTACTAAAGTTCATGGACAACATCGGTTGTTTTTTAAAATGAATCAAAAGGCGCGAGCGTTTTATATTAGCCAGTTTATGCCCAGTATGCTTTTGTTTTTAGGAGCCTTTATAGCCTATAGCATTACGTTTGATAGATTAAACAGCACTTTGCTAAGCCTGGGGTTTGTGTGGTGTTTATTGCAGGTTTATTTTGCACAAAAAAAACCAGCGCATTATGCGCTGGTTTGGATTATTTCTAACGTTGGGTTGCTTGCTTTACTAAACTAGTTAAGCGGCATCCACTTTTGTAATAACGCTATCACGCGCTGCTTTACCTGCAAGCAAATCAGCAGGGTCAAAATCGTCTACGTTGATTACGTCTAAACGAGCTTGCTCTACAGCAGCTAGCTTATCGGCCTCAGCTTGGCTTAAAATACCTGCTTCAAGACCCATTTGCGCTACTTTATCAAGTTGGAAGAACGGTAGTTTAACACCTTTCTCTTTACATACTCTTTCAAATAGCGGCTCTACTTCTAGTACGTCTTTAAGCGTTTGCTCCTGACGACCTACAAGGTTAAGAGGCTCATTTGTTAAGTATACATAACTTGCTAAACGGTTACGTGTTTCGCTAGGAACTTGTAAGATTTGAGCTAGTTTATGCTCTAACTTATCTGTCGGTTTACGTACCGGACGGCCAAACGGGAACAATAACACTTTTAATACGCCACGAAGTGGTGCAGAAGGCATATTGTTAATTAAGTCAGCAAGAGCACGTTGACAGTGGTAAAGGTGATCCTGACAGCTCCATTGAACAAGCGCAAAATCTTCTTTTTTACGGCCTTCGTCGTTGTAACGCTTAAGCGTTGCAGATACTAAGTAAAGGTAGCTAAGTAAGTCACCTAAACGTGCAGAAATACGCTCTTTACGTTTAAGAGAGCCGCCAAATACAGCCATGCTAATATCTGACATAAGTGCTAAAGAAGCACTAAAGCGCGACGCTATACGGTAAAACTCAGCTGTTTCGTCATGGTAAGGCACACTTGTAAAGCGAGCACCTGTAAGGGCTAGCCATTTAGTACGCACTAGGTTTGACATAGTAAAGCCTATGTGACCCATTAGCGCTTTATCAAATACGTTAAGCGCTTCTTCGCGGTCTTCAATTTCGCACGCACCTAGCTCGGTTAGTACAAACGGATGACAGCGAATCGCACCCTGGCCGTATATGATCATATTACGGGTCAGGATGTTTGCACCTTCAACGGTTATGGCAATAGGTGCACCTTGGTAGCCACGACCTAAATAGTTATTTGGACCAAGCATGATCCCTTTACCGCCAAGAACGTCCATTGCATGGATTGTTGCATCGCGCATTTGTTCGGTTAAGTGATATTTAATAATCGCTGATACAACAGATGGTTTTTCACCTAAATCAACCGCACCAGTCGACATACTTACTGCAGCATCTGAGCTGTATGCGTAACCGGCAAGTTTAGCCATTGATTCTTCAACACCTTCCATTTTACCAATAGGTAAACGGAATTGACGACGAATACGGCTGTATGCACCCGTAGCGGTTGCAATCATTTTAATGCCGCCGGCAGAGTTAGACGGTAATGTAATTGCACGGCCTACCGATAAACACTCAACTAGCATGCGCCAGCCTTGGCCAGCCATATCTGGCCCACCAATAATGTAATCAAGAGGTACAAAAATGTCTTTACCGCGAGTAGGACCATTTTGGAATGGTACGTTAAGCGGGAAGTGACGACGACCAATTTCTACTCCAGGAGTATCTGTTGGGATCAATGCACAGGTAATACCTGGCTCTTTTACATCACTTAATAAGCCATCTGGATCTTGTAATTTAAATGCAAGACCAAGCACCGTTGCCACAGGCGCAAGCGTGATATAGCGCTTGTTCCACGTTAGGCTTATACCTACAACTTCTTCACCGTTCCATTGTCCTTTACATACAACACCGTAATCAGGGATTGAACTTGCGTCAGAGCCAGCTTCTGGTGATGTTAATGCAAAACATGGAATTTCTTGGCCGCTAGCTAAGCGCGGTAAGTAATGGTCTTTTTGCTCTTTTGTACCATAGTGTTGTAATAATTCACCTGGACCTAACGAGTTTGGAACACCAACAATTGACGAAAGTAATGTTGATTTACTCGTTAGTTTTTGAAGTACACAAGACTGAGCAAACGCAGAAAACTCTAAACCGCCGTATTCTTTTTTAATGATCATGGCAAAGAATTTATTGTCTTTAAGGTATTGCCATACATCTTGCGGTAAATCAGTTAGCTCGTGTGTTGCTTCCCAATCATCTAGCATGCTACATACTACTTCAACAGGGCCATCTATAAAGGCTTGCTCTTCAATAGTAAGTTTAGGCACAGGGTATTGGTGTAGCTTTTTCCAATCAGGGTTACCGCAAAATAAATCAGCTTCCCACCAAGTTGTACCCGCATCGATAGCTGACTTTTCAGTGTCAGACATGCTCGGTGTTACTTTTTTGAATACCGTAAAGATAGGTTTGATGATGTATTGCTGGCGAATACCAGTAACTGAAAGAGGCACTGCGATGATCAAAAAGATCAACCAGCTAATTAAACCAAAAGCACCTGCGAAGGTACCGATTAATAATGTTGCAGCAGAAACACCAAGTGCTGTGTTCCAACTCGCTCTGTGGTAAATCGCAGTGCACAGCAGCACGATTAAACCGAGTGTAAATATGAGTGTCATTTTAATTCCTTAATAGAGGTCAGACCACCTCATTTAGAGTAGCGCTAGTCAGCTCAAGTTTCAAGTAAATTAGCGTGTAAAATTATAGTAAAAAGTCAGAAGTTTTGCTTTACAAAATACCTTTTAAGGGGACGGATAGTGCTTTTTTCCATACACATTATGTTTTTTATTAATTCAGAGCGTTAAAAATTTATAATTCAGGTAGCCATAATGATTTTTTTAAGTAAATATGCAACTAATTTAGAAAATTTTTTTTGTAAAATGTACTGCTATTTATCCGTACTTTTTAAGGGCTTTTTTATAAATGTGTGAATTACTTGGTATGTCTGCCAATGTGCCTACTGATATATGTTTCAGTTTTGCAGGTCTATTAGAGCGTGGTGGTAATACGGGGCCACACAAAGATGGATGGGGCATTACGTTTTATGAGGGAAAAGGGTGTCGAACTTTTAAAGACCCAGAACCAAGCTACCAATCAGAAATTGCTAAGCTTGTTAAAGCCTATCCTATAAAAAGTGTGTCGGTTATTAGCCATATACGTCAAGGTAATCGCGGGCGAGTATGCCTTGAAAATACCCACCCGTTTACGCGTGAGCTGTGGGGGCGAGAAATAACCTATGCACACAATGGGCAGCTTTCAAACTATCACGATTTAAAACCCGAATATTATCGTCCAGTGGGTAACACTGACAGTGAACTCGCTTTTTGTTGGTTGCTTGATAAAATTCGTGAAAAATACCCTAAACGACCATCTAATATGGCGTCTGTTTTTAGATACGCTGCCAAGCTTTCTCACACGCTGCGTGAAAAGGGCGTATTTAATATGCTCTTGACCGATGGTGTATTTGTTTTAGCGTACTGCACTAATAACTTACATTACATAACGCGCCGTGCGCCTTTTGGTAAAGCTACATTAATAGATGCAGATATGGTTGTTGATTTTCAAAAAGAGACAACCCCAAACGATGTGGTAACTGTCATTGCAACAAGGCCGCTCACTAATGACGAGCGTTGGCAAAAAATGGAGCCAGGCGAGTTTTCGTTATTTAAAATGGGTGAGCTTATATAGTTCACCCATTTTGCAAATAAATCGTTAGCTAGTTAGCTTGAAGGTTTTTAGTGTGCTCAGCTGTTGCGGTTGGTGCAGTCACAGTAAAGGAGTTCATTTGAACTTCAAACTGCTCAGTCCCTTTTTCACCTTTCCACATGCGCACAAGCATGTAATCCATTTCAGGTGCAAACCAAGCGAGGGCTTGTCGCTTGTCGGTATCGTATAAACGTTTTACTTTAATTGCCTCTATGTTACCTATAGGCAAAGAAATCATCTCTGTGCCTACCACTTCAAAGTTATAATCCCGACGGTTACCTTTTTTATCAACAAGCGGAAACGAGAAGTTGGTTTCGCCTTTCTTTAACCCTTCACGAACCTGAACTTGATACGAAATGGCATCTTGAAAATCATCAGTCCACTCGCATTTTAGCGGGTACTCACTGTTACTGCTGGTAACAATTTCATTCTCTTTGTCAAAATCAATTTTATAGTTTTTATCGGGACCTGTTCCTTTACGTAGCATTGAATAATGATCAGGAGAGACCTTACCGTCTTTAAACGTAAATTTAGAGGTTTCTTTACGCGAGTCAGAAAAAATCATCCACTCAATGTCACTGTGGTAGGTTAATTCATAATTTTCATCATCAAGCTTTTTAAGAGAACGAACTGCCGTGCCGTGATTGCTGCCTTTACGCAAAATATCATACTTGGCTTCGTATTGAGTCAATTCGCCTGCAATAAGGCTTGTTGGAAGTAAAGCGCCCGCAAATAGCATTAGGGCGCTTATTTTTTTATTGTGGGTAGTGCGCGCCGTGTGCAGGAAGTTGTTTTTTGTCAAGAACCGCATAATCTGCTTCCATAGTAAGTCTTTGTTCACTGAACCATTTGACCACCAAAGGATAAATTATATGCTCTTGTTCGTGCACGCGTTTTGCTAATTTGTCTGCTGTATCATCCTTGAGTACAGGTATTTGCGCTTGAAGAATGACCGGACCACCGTCTAATTCTTCAGTTACAAAGTGAACACTTACGCCATGAACATCGTCTTTTGCATCAATTGCTCTTTGGTGGGTATTCAGCCCCTGGTACTTAGGCAACAAAGATGGATGAATGTTCAACATTTTTCCAATATATTTTTGCACTAAGCTAGGTGTAAGAATACGCATAAACCCAGCTAATACAACTAGATTTGGTTCAAAAGAGTCAATAACGTTCATTAACTGCGCGTCGTAGGCCTCGCGCGAGTCAAAATCTTTATGACTAAGAACTTGCGTTGTAATGCCTGCATTTTTAGCACGCTCTAGGCCATACGCGTCTGCTTTATTACTAATAACAGCCGCAATATGTCCGTTTATCTCGCCACGTTCACAGGCATCTATAATGGCTTGTAAATTAGAGCCACTGCCTGAAATTAAAACTACTAGACGAGTGGGTGCCATTACTTAGCACCACCTACAATGTCTACTTGCTCTTCGCCTGGAGCCGCATCTTGGATTTCGCCAAGGTGCCAAGCGTTTTCACCTAAATCTTTAAGCAAAGTTAAGCTTTGCTCAAGTTTATCGGCAGGAACAACCAACACCATGCCTACGCCACAGTTAAATGTGCGGTACATTTCATGCGTGGTAATATTACCGTTTTCTTGTAACCAGTTAAAAACGCTTGGCCATTGCCAGCTATCACCTTTAACCACTGCCTTAGCAGATGCAGGTAATACGCGAGGGATATTTTCCCAAAAGCCACCACCCGTAATGTGCGAAAGGGCATGTACGTCAACGTGTTTAAATAACTCAAGTAAAGTTTTTACGTAAATACGTGTAGGCTCTAATAAATGCTCGCCTAATGTTTTACCGTCAATTACTTGATTAGTGTCGGCGTTTGATACTTCAAGTACTTTGCGAATTAAAGAAAAACCGTTTGAGTGAGGGCCGCTAGATGCAAGTGCAATAAGTTGATCGCCTGCTGCTACTTTAGTGCCATCAATAATTTTAGATTTTTCTACTACACCGGTACAAAAGCCTGCCATGTCGTAGTCTTCACCATCATACATACCTGGCATTTCTGCTGTTTCGCCACCAATTAGGGCACAACCAGAAATTTCACACCCTTTACCAATACCGGTTACTACGTCAGCTGCTGTGTCTATGTCTAGTTTACCCGTTGCATAGTAATCTAGAAAAAACAGGGGTTCAGCGCCTTGTACTATTAAATCGTTTACACACATTGCAACTAAATCAATACCAACAGTGTCGTGCTTTTTTAAGTCGATAGCTAAACGAAGTTTAGTACCAACACCATCAGTACCAGCAACTAATACAGGTTGCTTGTAACCTTCAGGAATTTCGCAAAGTGCGCCAAAACCACCAATTCCGCCCATCACTTCCGGACGACGAGTTTTTTTAACTACGCCTTTAATACGCTCAACAAGTGCATTACCAGCGTCGATATCTACGCCCGCGTCTTTGTAGCTTAGAGACTGTTTTTGTTCGCTCACAGGTTTTCCTCAAAATAGTTGTTTTGGGTTGCTTAGAAACGCGCATATTTTACAACAATTGCATCTGCGCGGCTAGCGCAAATATAGCTTTGAAATAATTAACAAGGACACTTGTCCGCTAGTTGCTGTATTAGTAAACAAAAAAGCGCCCAACGGCGCTTTTTAATAATAAAATAAAACTCAATATCGCAATTAGGCTTTAGCTGTAAGTATTGCTCTGAGTGGGGCAGGGTAACCTTCAATGGTTTTACTTGTATCGTTTGGGTCTAAAAAGTCAACTAACGATTCATTTTCCATCCAATCAGTTTTACGTTGCTCTTTAAGCGTGGTAATTGCGCAATCTTTAATTTGCACATCTTTAAAGCCAACGCGCTCCATCCACAGTTTTAATGCAGCAGTACTTGGAATAAACCATACATTGCGCATTTTAGCGTAGCGATCAGTTGGTACAAGTACCGTGTTTTCGTCGCCTTCAATTACTAGCGTTTCTAGCACCAATTCGCCACCCGGGCGAAGCTGCGCTTTTAATTGCGCTAAAAAGTCGATAGGCGAGCGACGGTGATATAGCACCCCCATCGAAAACACCGTATCAAAAGCTTTAAGCTCTGGTAGGGCTTCTACACCTAGGGGTAACAAATGTACGTTTTCGTCTGGGTTATAGTGTTTAATAGCCTGAAACTGACATAAAAATAAGTCAGACGGGTCAATACCCACTACAAACTCGGCGCCTTCTCCGCGCATGCGCCACAAGTGATATCCCGAGCCACAACCAATATCTAACACGGTACGGCCTTTTAATGGCTCAATATGTGGAAGGAGCCTGTCCCATTTCCAATCGCTGCGCCATTCGGTGTTTATTTCAATACCATGCACATTAAATGGGCCTTTACGCCAAGGCATCATGCGTTTTAATAAATGTGTAGTTTGCTTTTGCTCGCCTTCGCTCATCTCCCCTTTTGCGCCAATTTCTACTTTAGTGGCTATATCAACGTGAGTTGTTTTTACCACAGGCAAATTTTTAAGTACTTTTTGCCATTTTGGTAAATCACCATGGCTTGCCTCTAGCTGCCAATGTTTTAATTGAGCGGGTAGGGTTTCTAACCAGTGGCTAAGTGGGCTTTGTGCAATAGCTGCGTAAAATTGATTAAACCATTGAGACATAAATTACTCTTTATTATTTAATTGCTACCATTGAGCAAAAATTAAAACATTGGTACCACACTTGTGTTTGGCTAAAGCCAATATCATCTAGCCTGTTAAGGTGCGTGCTGAGTGTATCGGGGCGCATTACGTTTTCTATTGCGGTACGTTTTTGACTTATTTCAAGCTCAGAGTAGCCATTATGACGTTTAAAGTCGTGATGCAAATCAATCAATAAATTATCGCATTGCTCGTTTTCGGCTTTAATTTTTTCGCTTAGTAGTAACACACCGCCAGGCTTTAAATTAGCGTATATTTTTTCAATAACAGCTTGGCGCTGCGCATGGGGTATAAACTGCAGTGTAAAGTTCATTGCCACAACCGATGCGTTTTTGATATCAAGCACGTTAATATCCCCTAAAGTAACTGTTACAGGTACCTCAGATTTAAAACCTTGTAAATGCAGTTTGCAACGCTCAACCATGGCTTGTGAGTTGTCTACTGCAATAATATGGCAATTATCGGTACGAATATTGCGACGCATACTCAGCGTTACTGCACCAAGCGAGCAGCCTAAGTCGTAAAGGTTTGAATTACTTTGTGCGTATTGGCCCGCTAATTTACCCATCGTGCTTACTATGGTGGCATAGCCAGGCACAGAGCGCTGAATCATATCGGGGAATACTTCAACCACATTTTGGTCAAAGCTAAAATCTTTTACTTGTTGCTCAGAGGCGTAAATACTGTCTTTTATGGTCACGAAGGCAGTCTCTTTAAAAATAATAGGGTTATTTTAACATTTTATACTGGATAGTCAGTGATAAATTCAGTAGGTTGGCTAGAATTATGAATAATAAGTACAAAAGAGAACGTTAAATGAGTAAAAGTAAAGTTATTAGCACCGACGATATACTAGCAACACTTTGTCACTCAGTGACAGGGGTACTTTCATCAGCAAGTGGTAACGAAATAAGTTACTCAGCCATGGTGCAAAAAATAACACGCACCTGCATGCGACCAGATATTGGTTGCTTTGTATTATTTGATGGCGGATTTACAGGGCTTGTTGTCACCAACTTCACATCGCAAGCGGCAATGGAAATATACGGCGACTACATGCGCAACATGGGTATGCCAGAAGAAGAAATTGCACACAGTCACTTGTCAGACGATGTTTCAAACGTAATGGGCGAGTTAATGAACCAGATAGTAGGTGACTTTACTTCTAAGGTTCGCGAACAACTTCATACCTCTATTACGCAAAATCAGCCAAAAATGATGGCAATTAATAAACAAGTGCAAATTTCGGTTGATACCACAATGGATCGCCCGCAAGCACGCCGCGTAACGTTTACTACCCGCAATCAAAATATTTTTTACCTAGAACTGGCAATGGATAAAACTGAGTTTATTAAACTACACGATTTTGACATTATTGAAGCCATTGACCCAGACGACATTATCGAAAACGAAGCTAAGCAAAAAGCTGAGAAAGCGCAGGCAAAAAAAGAGCCCGTGCAAGACGATGCAGATGACGACTTTATGGCTGAACTAGGGCTGTAACCTCCAAAGTTGACAGTTTATAGCTATAAGCTGAAAAGTTATTCAAAAAACGCGATTTAATATCGCGTTTTTATTTATGAATACTTTGATAATAGATTAAGTTGTATTTATATTTTAGGCTAACGGCTAACCGCTCATGTATACGGGTTCTCTCCCATCGCTACCACCACACAAAATATCCTTAAATCTAACTCTAGCTGGTGGTATTGCGGCTCCATATGGCAGCACAGTTTATAAAAGCCTTTATTGTGATCTTTTTCCTTAAAATGGGCGAGTTCGTGCACAACCAACGCTTTTAATAAAGGCTCGGGGGCGCGCAATAAATCGCTGTTTATGGCTAAATCGTGTTTACGGGTTTTGCCTTGCATACGATAGGTGTGCGTACCCAATGCGTTGGTAACCATATCGCCTTGTTTTTTAAACGCCGCACGGCCAAATGGTGGAGCGTTTTTTAAATACTGTTTTTTTAAATCAGTGGCGTAGCTATAAAGTAGTTTATCGGTGGTTATGGTGTGCGCTTGCGGGTACTTTTTAAGTAAGTAGTCACAAACCTTGTTGTTACTAATTAGGCTTAATACTTGCTCAACAATATTTGTAGGGTAGCCTGTAAAGTAACGGGCGTATTCACTCATTTTTATGTCTCTATATTCTTGTTTTATTTTTAAAAAAGGGCATGTTGCTGCGCTTCTTTCTCGCCGCTAAACGGATTGAGTACACTATGGTTATACCCAAGATCTTTACAAAATTGGCGTGCAAGTAATGGCGACTCACGATTATCAGCAGTATGAAAAAACACGTAAGGGGATTTACCCTCATCAAGCCATTGTTTTACTTTACTAAGCCACGGCTTGTAAAAGGTTTGGTAGTCGTTTTGTAAATCTGCAATCACAAACCGTGCTATAGGCTCTGACCCCGTGGCAATTGCATGCACCGGCAAGTGAGGCTTTTTTTGCTGCGCATCTATTAACGCTTCGGTGGTTGGCTTTACTGCAAAAAGCGCTCGCGTATCCATTGAAATACGATTTATGTTGTTTGCCATTAATAACTGATTAAGCGCTATTTCGGCTTCACCTTTTTTAAAAAACTCAGTATGGCGTACTTCTACACCATAGGTAAGCTCTTTAGGCAGTAAGCTAATAAAGTGTACCAATTTGGATAAATCATTTGGGCCAAATGCTTTGGGTAATTGCAGCATTATTTGCCCTGTTTTTTCAAGCAAAGGGGCAAATAGAGTTAGCCAATCGGTAAGTTCTTTTTGCACATTGGTCAGCTGTAGCTCGTGGCTAAAACGACGATGAAATTTAAAGGTAAATTTAAAATCGTCAGGTACGCTTTGTGCCCAGCGCAAAGCAGTACTAGGTGATGGGTCGGCGTAAAAACTGGTGTTACCTTCTACCGAATTAAAATGCTGCGCGTATTGGCTTAGCATGTCGGCGTTTTTACATTGGCTTGAAAATAAATTGCCCTTCCATGCAGTGCTAGACCACTGAGGGCATCCAATATATAACATAAAAAATAGCTGATAAATTACATCGTGCCGCCAGTGTAGCAAATACCAACAGTGCCTGCTTTAAATTAACACCAACACACTAAACACGCCTAGCATCTTCAACCTACTTGGGTATAATGCAGGGCTTAATTTGAATATTCTTAGATTGCTTACGGCTTTATTTGAAGTGTGGTGGCTCTTTTTTAAATTATGCGCCTATAAAAACAAATAATTTTTACCGTTGAAGCCTTTTATCTGACAGGAAAACTATGCGCTCTATATACTGCGGACAGCTAAATAAAACTCACGTAGATCAAGAAGTTGAACTATGTGGCTGGATCAACAAACGACGTGACCTTGGTGGACTTATCTTTGTCGATTTACGCGATAGAGAAGGTTTAGTACAAGTTGTATTCGATCCAGAAGTTGAAGGACTAATGGATACAGCGAACAAGCTTCGTCAAGAATTTTGTGTTCAGTTAAAAGGGGTTGTACGTGCTCGCCCAGAAAGCCAAGTAAATAAAGACATGGCAACTGGCGAAGTAGAAATTTTAGGCACCGAGCTTACAATTATTAACCGTTCAGAGCCATTGCCGCTTGATTTTAACCAAACAAACTCTGAAGAGCGCCGCTTAAAGTACCGCTATTTAGACCTTCGCCGCCTTGAAATGAGCGACCGTATTAAACTACGCGCTAAAGCAAGCAGCTTTGTTCGTCGCTTTTTAGATGAAAATGGCTTTTTAGACATTGAAACACCGGTACTTACAAAAGCAACGCCAGAAGGCGCGCGCGATTACTTAGTGCCAAGCCGTGTTCATAAAGGCAGCTTTTACGCATTACCGCAATCGCCACAATTATTCAAACAATTGTTGATGATGTCAGGTTTTGACCGTTACTACCAAATTGTTAAATGTTTCCGTGATGAGGATTTACGTGCCGATCGCCAGCCTGAATTTACGCAAATAGATTTAGAAACCTCGTTTATGAGTTCGGATCAAGTACGTGGTATGACTGAAAAAATGATCCGTGAAATGTGGCAATCGTTACTAAACGTTGACTTAGGCGACTTCCCAATTATGCCTTATTCTGAGGCGATGAGCTTATATGGTTCTGATAAGCCAGACTTACGTAACCCAATGAAATTAGTAGACGTTGCTGATTTAGTGAAAGATGTTGAGTTTAAAGTATTCTCAGGCCCTGCAAACGATGAAAAAGGCCGTGTTGCTGTATTAACAGTACCGGGTGGCGCTAAGCTTTCGCGTAAGCAACTTGATGATTACACTAAGTTTATTGGTATTTATGGTGCTAAAGGCTTAGCATGGATGAAAGTAAACGACCGTGATGCAGGCGTTGAAGGCGTGCAATCGCCAATCGCTAAATTCTTAAGCGAAGATGTGATCACACAGTTACTCGAGCGTACTAATGCACAAACGGGCGATATCATTTTATTTGGTGCTGATAAGCGCAACACAGTAAATGAAGCTATGGGTGCCCTACGCCTTAAAATCGGTGTAGATTTAGAAATCACTAATTTAGATAGCTGGGCACCACTTTGGGTTGTTGACTTCCCAATGTTTGAAGAAGATGACGAAGGTACATTACACGCTGTGCATCATCCGTTCACAGCACCAAAAGATATTAGTGCAAGTGAGCTTGAAGCAAACCCAGCAGCGGCTATTTCAGATGCCTACGATATGGTATTAAACGGCTACGAAGTAGGTGGTGGTTCGGTACGTATTCACAATGCAGATATGCAAGAAGCCGCATTTAGAATTTTAGGTATTGAGGCACAAGAGCAACAAGATAAATTTGGCTTTTTACTTGATGCCCTTAAATACGGTACACCGCCACATGCAGGTTTAGCATTTGGTTTAGACCGTTTAGTTATGCTTTTATGCGGAACAGATAACATTCGTGACGTTATTGCTTTCCCTAAAACTACACAAGCGTCTTGTCTATTAACCGACGCGCCAAGTAAAGCGAATAGTGATTCGTTGACTGAACTGGCAATCAGTGTGGTAGAGAAAGCAGCCGCCAGCGAAGAGTAATTTAAGCTGAGTTTACAGCATTGAATTTAAAACCCTTAAGTTGTTTGCTTAAGGGTTTTTTTGTGGTTAAATTTAGCGCAGATTGTAATTTAACCAAACTGATGAAAAAGGAATTATTATGTCGATCAATGCAACCTTCTTTGGTGAATTTTTAGCTTTTCTTATTGTGCTGTGTATCCCTGTCTTTGCTGTAATTAGCTACAAAATAGGTAAGCGAAAAAGCACCAGCCCTGGTGTTTTAGCCTTTGTAGGCGGTTGCTTAGCATTATTTCCATTATTTGGGCTTATTTATATTGCAGTGCTTGCGCTAAGAAAAGATTTGCCAGAGAGAGGCGACTACAGCCATTGATAATTGAGAAGATAAAAGGGTTAATTATAAAGGTTAACTAAAATAAAGAAGCAAAGGTGATGCCTAAGCTTCTTAACATTACACGCGTTGCTTAATTACCGGCTAGGACCATTTTTATTGCGTGCACTGGCTAGTTGCCTAGCAATCGCTAGTAACGCAGGTGAAATATCGTCAGCGCCATTTTTAATTAAAGCAGTAACATCACCCGATGAAAACAGTCCATCACGCGGTGATTTAATTCCTAATTCACGAACAAAGTCCTTTGTTTTACCTGTACTGCCGGTTTCAATAAACTTAAATATAATCCGTTCATTGTTGTTTTTAGCGGGTGTTTTTAATGTGCTAATTTCATCATTAATTAAGGCTAACTTTTCTTCTAGAATTTCAATGCGCTGTTCAATGGTGCTGTATGATTTCATGTATCGGATCTTTTACTGAGTATATTGGAACAATTGCCTCTATTATCGCACAATTTTGTGTTTGCGGCTGTTAGTCTTTTTCAACATTTTTTAATCTGCAATTTAAATGTAAATAAATTTGGTATAACCACACAGACTACTATTACTTTTAAGGCTGTCATTAATAGTATAAAACGCCTAAACTAACCCGCATTAATTATAATAAACAATACGTTAAGTAATATGCATAAAACACTTTTTTACCTCACACTTCTTTTCACAAGTGTAAGCTCCTATGCCAGCGAAACATATATTACAGACATTAGCCGTGATCGTGAGATCCCAATTAGCATTTCGTTGCCAACAAATAACGTTAAATGCAGCAAACAAAATAAATGCCCAGTTGCCTTTATTAATGCAGGGTATGGTATGGCTCACAATAGCTATACTTTTGCCAGTGATGAATTTAACAAACAAGGCTATTTAGCCATTGCAGTGGGCCATGAATTAAAAACAGATCCTATGTTAAATGTGCATCCACCTTATATGGCAACTCGCATGGAGAACTGGCACCGCGGTGTGGTCACCCTTAAATTTTTAGTTAATGAATTAGCAGCCAAATACACAGAGTATGATTTTTCAAAGCTCACTTTATTTGGTCATTCTAATGGTGGAGATATTTCAGCCTTGTATGCTGCAATGTATCCTGATGAAGTCAGTGACTTAATTACGCTTGATCATCGCCGCATGTTACTGCCTCGTAATAAAGATATTCGTGTACTTACCCTTAGAGGTAGTGATTACCCGGCAGATGCCGGTGTGCTCTTAAGCGAAAAAGAGCTGAGTGAGTTTCCGGTTACTCAATTACGTATAGAAAAATCGCGCCATAACGATATGTATGATGGTGGTCCTGACTGGTTGGTTGATAGAATGAGTAAAGAAGTTGCTAAGTTTATAAATTAGCAGGTTAACGCGCCGTTTTAGCAGCGCGTAATGGTAAGTTTTCCTTATGCGTAATTTACGTAGCGGTTTGCCCAATGTGCAATAATTGTTGCTGCGTAATCGGCATCGTTTTTATTTGTCAGTAAATGATCGGCGTTATCTAGACTTATAAAGCTTTTTGGGTGCTTAGCGGATGCGTAAATTTTTTCAGCTTCAGTAATGTTTACGGTTGTATCAACCGGTGAGTGCATGACTAATAAAGCGCGTTTAAGTTTACTTATGTGGCTTTTATCGTATTTAGCTATATCGTCGATAAATTGCTTTTTAATGGTAAATTCACGCCCAGCTAAACTCACTTTTGCTTCGCCAGCTGCGTTTATTTCATCTAAATGGGCTTCAAAATTATGTGCTACATGTTGTGCATCTGACGGTGCGCCAATGGTTGTAATAGCTGTCACCTCAGGAATATATTGTGCAGCAGCAAGCACTGCGGCACCCCCTAAACTGTGACCAATGAGTAATTGCGGTGCTTTAAAGTGCGCTCGTAAATGATCAGCAGCAGATACTAAGTCTTGAATGTTTGATGAAAAGTTACTGTTTGCAAAGTCGCCATCGCTGTTGCCTAGGCCGGTAAAATCGAAACGCAGTACAGCAATTCCTTGTTGTGTTAAGGCACGGCTAATACGCGTTGCTGCCGCAATGTCTTTACCGCAGGTAAAGCAGTGGGCAAATAGAGCATAAAATTTTACGTCGCCATCGGGGAGCTCAAGTTGTCCGGCAAGTTCTAAATTACCACTTTTAAAAGATACTCTTTGTCGCATGGGGCGCCTTTTTTGAACAAATAAAATACGTTGTAATACTAGACCAGACATATGCATTAATGTGTGCAAATTCAACTGCTTTTATTTATTGATCTTGATCAACGCACCCTTTGATGGGGCTACTTTGCGGACATATGTCCTTATATTTTTGGGACTGTTTGTCTATCCTCGCATGGCGCTATAATGAAGTCCTTGCTACTTTATATACTTAAAAGTATTTGGAGTACCTCACTTCAAACAACCTATTCACTGGAACGTACAATGCAATTACCTACTGTTGATTATAAAGCTCCCGATGCGGCTGCACAATTTGTTGAATCGTTAAGAAATACTGGATTTGGTGTTTTAAAAAATCACCCAATTCCACAGTCTTTAGTTGAGTCTATTTACAAGAACTGGCAAGACTTTTTTAACTCAGAGCAAAAGCACGACTTTTTATACTCTAAAGAAACACAAGACGGTTACTTTCCGCCTTCAGTGTCTGAAGTAGCTAAAGGCTTTACCATCAAAGACATTAAAGAGTACTTTCATGTTTACCCAAATGGGCGTGTACCTGCTGAGCTTGAAGCCGACGTACGTGAGTACTACCGCTTAGCAAATGAATTTGCTGCAACACTTTTAAGCTGGGTTCAAGCTGAGGCGCCTGCTGATGTGCGTGCTAAGTTTTCGATCGATCTTAAAGATATGATTGCAGACTCTGATCAAACATTGCTACGTATTTTACATTACCCACCAATGACGGGTGATGAAGAGCCTGGTGCTATTCGTGCTGCTGCACATGGCGATATTAACTTATTAACCGTATTACCAGCATCAAACGAGCCAGGCTTACAAGTTCAAAAGACAGACGGCGGTTGGTTAGATGTACCATGTGATTTTGGTAGCTTAATTATTAACATTGGCGATATGCTGCAAGAAGCATCTGGCGGTTATTTCCCGTCTACTATTCACCGTGTTATTAATCCAACTGGTAAAGCGTCTACTAAGTCGCGTATTTCACTACCGTTGTTTTTACACCCGCGCCCAGACGTTGTGCTTTCAGAGCGTTACACCGCAGATAGCTATTTGCAAGAACGTTTACGCGAGCTAGGCGTTAAGTAATACCTAAGCTTAATTAAGCCTACTTTTAGGTTTTTAAGCATTAACAAAAAACGGCTTTTAGCCGTTTTTTGCGTTTTAGGCTTAGCAATATAGGGCTTCAATTGAGCGCAAAGTAAATAATGGCATGCATTCTAGCCCACGACAGGTATAATGCGCGCAACTGGCCGTTTTGGCCTTATTTAAAAGAGAGTTTATATGAGTTTTGACGGTCTAGGTTTATCACAGTCTTTAGTTAATGCGGTTTTAGAAAAGGGCTATGAAACGCCAACGCCAATTCAGGCTCAAGCAATTCCTGCAATTATTGAACGTCGCGATGTAATGGCGGCAGCACAAACCGGTACAGGTAAAACAGCGGGTTTTACGCTGCCACTTATCGAACGTTTATCAACAGGCCCAAAGGCAAAAAGTAACCATGTTCGTGCGCTTATTTTAGCACCTACGCGTGAGCTTGCACTTCAGGTAAGTGAAAACGTTGAAGAGTACGCTAAGCATTCAAACGTGAGTTCGTTTGTTGTGTATGGTGGGGTTAAAATTAACCCGCAAATGCAGCGCCTTCGTAAAGGCGTCGATATTTTAGTGGCAACGCCTGGGCGTTTAATTGATTTACATAATCAAAATGCCGTTAAGTTTGATAGCGTAGAAGTGCTCGTTTTAGATGAAGCCGACCGCATGCTCGACATGGGGTTTATTCACGACATTAAACGCCTTATTGCTAAAATGCCTGCTAAGCGCCAAAACCTCATGTTTTCGGCTACGTTTTCAGATGATATTCGAGCGTTAGCTAAAGGATTAATAAACGATCCGGTTGAAATTTCAGTCGCTGCAAAAAACACCACAGCTAAAAGTGTAACGCAAAGCGTTTACGCGGTAGATAAAGGCCGTAAAACAGCTTTACTAAGTCATTTAATTCGTAGTAACGATTGGCAGCAAGTTTTAGTATTTAGCCGCACTAAACACGGTGCAAACCGATTGGTTAAACAACTTGAGCGCGACGATATCGTAGGCGCAGCTATTCATGGTAATAAATCACAGGGGGCCCGTGTAAAAGCGTTAGATGGTTTTAAAAGTGGCGAAGTACGTGTACTTGTAGCGACCGATATTGTGGCACGTGGCCTTGATATTGTTGAGCTTCCGCATGTTGTTAACTACGACTTACCAAATGTGTATGAAGATTATGTTCACCGTATTGGCCGAACAGGACGTGCGGGTGCATCAGGGCATGCAATTTCGTTTGTTACAGTTGATGATGCAGTGGATTTATACGGTATTGAACGCTTTATTGGTGAGCTTATTCCTCGTGCTGAAGAAGAGGGCTTTGAACCAGTAAACCCAGTAGCAGAACGCGCATTAGACGCACGCCCATTACCTGCTAAAAAGCCAAAGAAAAAGCAACCTTTTAACAAGCCTAAATCTGATAGCAGTAAGCCAAATAGTAAAAAGCCAAATAATGGCGGCAACGGTACTGGCCCTCGTCGCGGTGGCTCTAAAAAGCCTGCTGCTAAAAAAGATGATAACGCACAAAATCCCTGGGCAAAGCGCCAGTCGGTAGGCGGAAACGGTCAGCGCCGTCGCCGTCCAAATAATAATGACTAATTAGGTTTAGTTAGTTTTAATAAAAACGCGCTTACTTTAAATGGTAGCGCGTTTTTTAATGTATTAAATACCTTACTATTAAACCTACAAACAAAGTTACACTTACGCTAAGTAGTGTGCCTAACATTACGTATTCGGTGAGCTTTTTATCTTTACTGGCGCTTAAATCGCCAAACCTAAAGACCGACTTAGCCGCTAATAAAAATCCAACCCCCGCAAATTGATCGAGTAAAATAAAGCTCAGCATTAATACGCGCTCCAACATGCCAATACTTTGCCCTGCAAGTACTAAGCTGCCTTTACTGCTAAAGTTACCCGTTAAACGCTCTAGCATCATTCTAATAAATACTGCACTTGGGCTTAAAATAATTAAATAACCGCACACAACCCACAGCACATTTGGGTTAGTGACAAGTGAATATAGGGTGTCTAAAAAGTGTGTATTATCGCTCAGCCATACGCTTAAGTAGATTATTACGGCTATGTGGGCAAGTTGATCCAATAAAAAGGGCACGACACCTTTACTTGAGTAAGATTTGGCTATATCAATTGCGTAATGACTAAGCATAATAACGGCGGTTGCTATTACAACACTGCTAATTTGTTGCCAGCCATAAGTGTATTCCCAAGCGCTAATAATTATTGCGCTAGTGACCCCATGGACCAATACATGAAAATACAGTTTAGTTGCCTTGAAGTGGCGGGAGTTTCTGTCGTTAACCCAGCTCATAGGTTGCCAGTAAAAATCAGCCAATAAATGGCCAATAATTAGGGCTACGAGTAAAAGCGAAAAAGCCATTAGCTTCTCCCTTGATTTATATTTTTTATGATGTTGCTCGCATGCTCTAAAAACCGTTCGATAAGTTGGTAATGGGCTAAATTAAGTAGCTTAGTTACGTTTTCTCTGCTGGTTTTAAGATCTTTTGCTAAAGCTGCATGGCTATTATCGGTACTGGTTAAATAGGCGTACAAAGCATTAGCTTGTTTTTGTGTTATTTTAGTTAGTAGTACATCAGCAAAGGCTAAAGTAAGGTTTAAACTTTCATGAATGCTTTGAGGGGGCGTATTAAATAAAAACCGTTGATTGGCTATTTTATCAAGGCCATGACCCGAAAGAGTAAATGCTGAACCTGTAGCTGTTTTTATATCATTGCGCGGGTTATCTATTTCCCCAATAGCCATACTTTGTCTGACTTCGTACCCTGATGCCTTCAAATATAAATAAATTAAAACGGCATGCTTAAACAAATACTCAGGGTCATTAATTTGTAATTGAAAAGAGTCGCCTCGATAAATATTCCAAAGTGTACTCTCGCCCGATACACAACGTAAACTTTGCTCTAGCTCATAAAGCATGGCATCGTATTGCTGTTTAGGAATAGTTTGCGATTTAATAATATCGCCGCTGATCACACCAATCATAACAATCCAAATTAGTTACTTTTTAAAATGTAACCAAAAATGGTTACATAGCGTTATGTAACTAATTTAGGTTACTTAAAAGCAAATAGCAAGGTACACTGAGTTTAAATTATTTCGCTATGGCTATTATTCTAACTAGGGCATTACATGACTTCATTTAACTCGCAGCAAAACATTAAACCGCGTGTAGGTATATTTGTTGACGTACAAAATATTTATTACACGTGTAGAGAAAGCTATAGCAAAAACTTTGATTACAATGCTTTTTGGCGAGTTATCCAGGAGCAGTACGAAATAGATTGTGCGTTTGCTTACGCTATTTATCGTGGAGATGAAAAGCAAAATCAGTTTCAAAATATTTTGCGCGCCATTGGCTTTGATGTAAAGCTAAAGCCGTTTATTCAGCGTCGAGATGGCAGTGCCAAAGGCGACTGGGACGTAGGCATAACGATAGATATGCTAGAGCATGGAAAGAACATCGATAAGGTGATTTTACTCTCTGGCGACGGTGATTTTGCACTGTTACTTGGGCATTTAAAAAATCAATATAATGTGCCGTGTGATGTATACGGGGCAGATAAGTTAACCGCCGAAGTACTTAAACAAAGTGCAGAGCAGTTTCATTTGATTGATGATAGTTTATTACTTTAAAGCTTTAAAAAGAGAGGCTAAGTGCCTGCAACATGAGAGTTTTTAATACAGAGCCTATATAGTTTAATATAGGCTTTATTGTTGCTGTAATAAATTGGGTTTGCTCGTCGGTTATGTTAATTTTAAGCGATGACGAGTAATTAAGGATTTACATGCTCAACTACAGTGATATGCCACTTGATAGATGCTCCAATGTGCGAAAAGACCCAAAATGGCTCAAAGGTCAATTGTCGTCGCAAAGCTTGTGGCTTTTGGTAAAAAACAACGAAACATTATTTATTAAAAATACGCCTCAAATAAAGTTTTTACCGTACGAAAAAATTGCACAGCTAAACTTAACCAATGCGCTATTTTTAGGCTTAAACACCACAAAACAGGGGGTGTTTGCCCTCGATGTATCTACTATTGATGACACAACACTTACCCCCATAATAAGTGGCGCAGAGTTTATGGATATTCGTAAACAGGGCCCACTTGTTGATATAAAAGAGGGGTCTATTGCTGCACTTGCCCGCGGGCTTTGTTATTGGCATGCAACTCATCGTTTTTGTGGGCGTTGTGGCAGTAAAAACCATTTAGTTGAAGCGGGGCATTCTCGTTTATGTGAAAACGAGCGCTGTAAACACCCCACGTTTCCTCGTACCGATCCTGCCGTAATCATGGTTGTAACTAAAACGTTTGCCGATGGCATTGAGCGATGTTTGCTTGGCCGCCAAGCAGTTTGGCCTAAGGGAATGTATTCGTCATTAGCCGGCTTTGTAGACCCAGGTGAAACTTTAGAGCAAGCTGTTGCCCGTGAGGTAAAAGAAGAGGCAGGGATTGACGTTGATGACGTAACCTATGTGGCCTCTCAGCCATGGCCATTCCCTTCATCTATTATGCTTGGCTTTTTTGCAAAGGCAACGTCTGAGCAAATTAACGTAGATAAGGACGAACTTGACGATGCTAAGTGGTTTAGCCGTGAAGATTTGGCAAACTTTGGTAATTGGCATGACGAAGGAGAGCATTTAAAACTTCCTCGTACTGATTCTATTTCTCGCTATTTAATTGAACATTGGCGTACTAATCCATAAGGAATAACCATGTCGAGTGACAGTAATAAAAATACTCAGCTTGTGTCGTCTGGGCGCAAAAAAGCTTACACCCATGGTGTAGTAAACCCCGTTGTGCAGCGCGCATCAACGGTGGTATTTGATTCGGTTGCAGAACTTAAAGAAGCGGCAAAAAAACGCGGCGATAAAACCCTTTTTTATGGGCGTCGTGGCACAACCACACATTTTGCATTGCAAGAGGCCATTACCGAGTTAGAAGGCGGTGAAGGGTGCGCACTTTATCCGTGTGGGGCTGCTGCAATTAGCCAAGCGCTATTGTCGTTTTTAAAAAGTGGTGACCATATTTTAATGGTTGATAACGCGTATGAGCCTACTCGCGATTTTTGCGATAAAATTTTAGCAGGGCTAGGAATTACCACTACTTATTACCCGCCAACAGTTGGTGCAGGCATAAAAGATTATATTAAGCCAAACACCAAGGTGTTATTTTTAGAATCTCCTGGTTCTATAACTATGGAAATTCAAGACGTACCAGCCATGGTAAACGTAGCCAAAGAACATAACGTTATGACCATGCTGGATAATACTTATGGAAACGGCCTTCATTACCGACCGCTTGAGCATGGCGTCGATATTAGTATTCAAGCGGCAACAAAGTACATTGTTGGTCATTCAGATGTAATGATGGGAGTTGCAGTGGCAAATAAAAAATATTGGCCAACGCTTCGCGAACATTCTTACTTACTAGGGCAGTGTACAAGTGCTGATGATGCATATTTGGCACTGCGCGGTTTACGCACGATGAGCGTGCGTTTAAATCAGCATGAAAAGGCGGCGATAAAGGTAGCAAAATGGCTTGAACAGCATGAGTTAGTTGATCATATTCGCCATCCAGCCTTTGAAACCTGCCCAGGCCATGCGTTTTTTAAGCGTGACTTTGACGGCAGTAATGGCTTGTTTTCAATTGTTATGAAAACAGGGAATCAAAAAGCGATAGATGCATTTTTAGATAGCCTTCAGCATTTTAAGATGGGTTTTTCGTGGGGTGGCTTTGAAAGTTTAGTTACCGCTAATTTAACCATGAAAGGGTTGCGCTCAACCACCGGGTGGGATTTAGGACCGGTTATTAGATTGCATATTGGCCTTGAAGATATCGACGACTTAATAGCTGATTTAAGCCAAGCGTTAGAGGTATACAAGCTGCATTTATAACTATGCGCTTGTTACATTTTAATGGTTTGTTACAAAGCTCACTCTTAGTGGGCTTTTTTTTGCTGGTAATTCAAGGTGTTTACACTTAGGGTTGTTATATTAGGCTTTAAACTAAAGCATGAGCAACGTCATTAAGGATAGTCAATGGCAACACCATTACCAATAAACGTAGGGCGATTAACGCAAATTGCGGGATTTGAGCTTGTACGTATGTTTTTAACTAAACGTGGGCTTATAGCTCTTGCGGCATTTGCACTTGTTTGGTTAATTATTTTACGCTACCCGATAGGACAAGCTGTGAGCATTATTAGCTCCCCAAACTTTGAGCAAATAGCCCGCGATATTTCAGGCTCAATTGGCTTGAGTAAACTTCTTGATTGGCCTGAAGCCGAGTTTGCTATGTATTGGCTTATTGCATTGTATAGCTTCCCTGTTTTTAGTTTATTTATTTGTAGTGACCAAACAGTGGGTGACAGAGAGCGCGGTACACTTAGGTTTTTATCATTGCGTTCAACCCGATTTGAAATATTGTTTGGCCGATTTTTAGGGCAATTAGCGGTATTAACGTGTTTGGTAGCAATTACTCTAGTGGCCACGTTAGCGGTATTAGGGTATCGCGATCCGAGTTTGTTGGTAGGGGGCGTTGGCCGCGCACTGTCGATATTTTTAATTCTTATCGTTACATTTGCACCGTTTGTGGCGTTAATGACTTTAATTAATACTTTTGCACGTTCATCGCGGTTATCAATTGTACTCGCTATTTTATATTTTACAGCGGGTGGAATTGTAGTGGGTTTAATACAGTGGCAAATACCTGCATTAAGCGTGCTTGATTATTTATTCCCGGGTGTACAAATAGAGCAACTCGCCGGTCAAAACCTGCCATTATTAAGTGCCGTGGGAATACCACTTGTACAAACTGCTGTGTTACTGGCAGTGGCTCAACGTATTTTTGCAAGGAGCTCACTATGAATCCATTAATTACAGGGCGTAATTTAAGTAAGTCGTATGGGTCTAAACTTGCGCTTAATAATGTGAACTTTGAAATTGAGCAAGGTGCTCCTGTTGCTCTTGTTGGCCCAAATGGTGCGGGTAAAACAACATTATTTAGTTTGTTATGCGGCTATATAACGCCCAGCAATGGTGAGCTTGAAATACTCGGCCATAAACCCGGCAGTGCCGCCTTATTTAATAAGGTCAGTGCTTTACCACAAGATGCGCAGCTCGATCCGCGTTTTAATATAGATAAACAACTTGCTTTTTACGCCAAATTACAAGGTATGAGTACCAAGCAAAGCCAAACAGAAGCATTGCGCGTGCTTGATTTAGTTGGGCTGCGTGAAATTGCTAAAAACCGTGCAGGTGATTTATCGCATGGTATGCGCAAACGTGTAACCATAGCGCAGGCTCTAATTGGTTCGCCGCAAATTGTTATGCTAGATGAGGCAACCGCAGGACTTGACCCTATTCATGCCAGAGAAGTACGTGAGTTGGTGTCAACGTTGAGCTCTGAAGCAACCTTTATTTTAAGTTCGCACGATTTAACTGAGCTTGAGCGGTTATGTTCCCAAGTGCTGCATTTAGATAAAGGCGTATTGAGTGAGCATCAAACAAAAGTAAATCAAACCGACAAACACTTTTACACATTAATGCTAAACGAGATGTATGAAAACGTTGAGCAACAGTTACAGTTACTCAATGGTGTAAGCTCTGTTTATATGAGCCAACACAAAGAGTATGTTATTGAATACACACAATCTGAGCAGGCACTTGATATTGCACTATTACAGTTTTGCCACCAACATAATTGGCAATACAGGCAATTGGTTAATGGCCATACATTAGAAAATCAAATTTTTAAACAGGAGAAAGCATAATGGGTTTATTAAGCGGATTAATGGGTAACGCAAGCGAAGTTGATGATTCTGATTTAGAAAAAGTACTCGCTAATACATTAATTGAGGGTGAGCACGTCGAAAAAGCCTATAAAGTTATTCGCGATATGTTCATTTTTACAAACAAGCGCTTAATTTTAATTGATAAGCAAGGTGTAACTGGTTCTAAAATGGAAATGGTGAGTATTGCTTACTCTAAAATTACCAAGTTTAGTAAAGAGAGTGCAGGGCACTTTGATTTGGATGCTGAACTTAAAATTTGGATTGGCTCTGACCCAACGCCACTTACAAAAGAGTTTAAAGCAGGCGATAACATTAATGAAGTTTATAGAGTAATTAGCCAACACGCTCTATAATCGTACAACTACTTTAAGTAGTTGTTGACAAGATGTAACAACTACTTTAATTTTACAGTTTCTTACACCTACTTACAATTAACTTAACAAATACAATAGTTTAATTAAGTTTTCATTCAGTTTCCCAGCGTTAGCATGTGCCCACTTTAGTAATTTAGCTAAAGCATAAAACGCAATGTACAAAGGGAAGTCTTACAATGAAAAAATTAGCAGTTATTATTTCAAGCATTTTATTATCTAGCACTGCGGCTGCTGCAGACAGCTATAACTCAATCAGTAACTTAAGTTACAAAGACAGCGACAATAACGATACCGTTGCTGTAGATTCTATTTATTATCTATCACCTAAAAAAACATTAGGCCCATACGACCAATTTGAATACATTAATAAACAAAGCAACATTTACGGCGCATACGCTGATGACGACTTTAGCGATACAACGTTAGTTGGTGGTGAGTACTTTATTAATGAATTTGTTATTGGTGCGTCATACACAAACCTTGATGTTGGTAATCACAACGAAGCATATACAATTTCAGGCGGTTACTTTTTTAACCCAGACCTGCTTGCAAAAGTGACGTTAGTTGAAAATAAAGATGGCGAAGACTTCGCTTTATTCGATTTAGCGTATAACCATATGCTTAACAGTACCGATTACGTAGGTGTAACTGTTACTGCGGATGATGATTTTGATTACCGCGCCGTTGCTGCTAAATACTTTATTGATTTACAGCAAGGTAATTACTTAACATTTGAAGGTAAATACGAAAGCATTGATGATGCTGAAAACCAATGGGTGGCAGAAACGAATTACTATTTTTCAAAAGCGACCTCTGTATTTGCAAGCTACGATAAACAAGATACCTACAGCTTTGGTGCTCAGCACTTCATTAACAAAAATATTGGCCTTAAAGTAGGTTACGAGAACAATGCCGATGACTCTGATAATGATGCTTACTTTGCAAACATGCGTTTTCAGTTTTAATTAATAACACAATTTAAGTTTTCAGCTTAATTAAAATATAAGCCCGCTCATGCAGCGGGCTTTTGTATTGATAAGGCTTATACGTTTTATTTGTTAGTTGCTTTACCCATATCAAAATTAATAATTACAGACTAGTTTATTCTTTATTACCTAATTTACAGGCTTAGTAGACAGCGTATTTGCAATGATTGTATTTAAACTAAGATGGGTCATACTTAGGTTATTAATTTCTAATGTTAAAGGAATGTAGGCATGTCGGTATTTATCATTTTACTGGTTGTTATGGTGGTTATTTTTGCTGTTAAAGATATCCGCTTAAACCTGATCAGTAGACCCACGTTTAAAATGTTTAAAAAAGTACTTCCACCGCTTTCGCAAACAGAGCGAGAGGCTATGGAAGCAGGCGATGTTTGGTGGGATGGAGAACTATTTAGTGGTAACCCTGATTGGAAAAAATTACACAATTTTCCAAAGCCAGAATTGAGCGAAAAAGAAAACGCATTTATGGCTAATCAGGTTGAGACCCTAATGGCGATGCTAGATGATTACCAAATAGTGCAAAAAGATAAAGATTTGCCAATAGAAGTGTGGGATTACTTAAAAAAAGAAGGTTTTTTTGCATTAATCATTCCTGAAAAGTTTGGTGGGCGAGAGTTTTCGGCGATTGCTAATTCAACCATTGTTTCAAAAATTTCGACTAAGAGTTTAACTGCGGCGGTTACCGTAATGGTGCCAAATAGTTTAGGGCCGGGTGAGCTATTGCTGCATTACGGTACTAAAGAGCAGCAAGATCGCTGGTTACCAACGCTTGCCAATGGTGAAGATGTTCCATGCTTTGCACTTACAGGCCCAGAAGCAGGCTCTGATGCCGGTAGCATTCCAGACTCTGGCGTTGTATGTAAAGGAGAGCACAATGGTGAAGAAGTAATTGGCCTTCGTTTAAACTGGTCAAAACGTTACATTACCCTTGCACCCGTTGCCACCGTGTTAGGCCTTGCTTTTAAAATGTATGACCCCGATGGTTTATTAGGAGACGAAAAAGAGCTTGGTATCACGTGCGCACTTATTCCAACCGATCACCCTGGAGTTAAAACAGGTGAGCGCCATTACCCACTTAATATGGCATTTATGAACGGTACAACTTATGGTGAAGACGTGTTTATTCCGCTTGACTGGATTATTGGTGGACAAGAGTGTGCGGGGCGTGGCTGGCGCATGCTGGTGGAGTGTTTAAGTGCAGGGCGTGGTATTTCGCTGCCGGCTTTAAGTGCTGCAACCGGTCACCTAGCGGCTAAAATGACTTCAGCATATGCCGTAGTTCGCCAACAATTTGGTGTATCTATTGGGCAATTTGAAGGTGTGCAAGAAGCGCTTGCTCGCATTGGTGGCTTAACTTACACACTAGAGTCATGTCGGTTAATGACGGCTGGCGCAATCGATTTAAAACTTAGCCCTTCGGTTGTCACCGCTATTGCCAAATACCATATGACGGAAATGGGTCGTACAGTCATGAATGATGCGATGGATATTCATTCAGGCAAAGGCATTCAGGTGGGGCCAAATAACTATTTGGCACATGGTTATATGGGAATACCGGTGTCTATTACGGTAGAAGGCGCAAATATTTTAACTCGAAATTTAATGATATTTGGCCAAGGAGCGACTCGTTGTCATCCCTTTGTTCTAAAAGAAATGGAGGCCGCTGCACTTGAAGACGACGATGCTGCTCTGAATCAATTTGATGGTTTATTAATGAACCATATATTATTTGCTGTAAGTAATGCCAGCATGGCATTTATACATGGTTTAACACGTAGTTACTTTGCAAAAGCGCCTGTTGGCGGCGAAACAGCAGTTTATTACAAGCACCTAAGCAGAATGAGCAGAGGCTTAGCTATTTGTACTGACGTAGCCATGTTAATGTTAGGTGGTGAGCTCAAACGCAAAGAGATGATATCTGCCCGATTAGGTGATGTATTGAGCCAGTTGTATTTAGCTTCTACGGTTTTAAAACGCTACGAAGACGAAGGTCGTCAACAAGCAGACTTACCTTTTGTTAAATATGCGATAGAAACATCGTTATTTGAAATTGGCCAAGCGTTTGATGGTTTTTTCAAAAATTTCTCAAACCCAATTATTAATTTTGTGCTTAAGCGTATTGTATTTCCAATTGGTAATCATTACGAAAAACCAAGCGATGAAATTGCACAACGTATTTGCGAGCATATGACACAACCAGGTGTGTTTAGAAATCGCTTAACTCATTTGTGTTATGTAGATGAAAACGCAGGTACAGGGGTAATGGAAAATGCATTTTTAGCCATGCACGATATGCAGGCTCAATTCAAAGATTTAAAACAATGGCAGCGCAAAGGCAATATTCCTGCAACGCTCGATATTGAAGGTGCGATTAACTTTGCATTAGACAATGATTTAGTAACGCAAACCGATGCCGATGCTATGCACCATGCCAATAAGCTACGTAAGCAAGCAATAGCGGTTGATAACTTTCAGCAAGGCGAGTTGTAGCTAATTATGTGAAGAGGAAATAAAAAAAAGGCCTTACATGTGTAAGGCCTTTTTTAATATAATGATTAACGTGCGTATGGGTCGGCAACTATTTTGTCGATATACCATTTACCTTTTTTACGTAGCATTTTTACGCTACGCATATCATCTATTTTGTTACCATTTAAATAACCGGTGAAAATAAGATTTATTTTAGCATTGTCACCATACTGTTCGCGTACACTCATATTGGTCATATCAACTTCAATAATAACCTCATCGTACTGCATGTTAACTAAGTTACGAGTAAATTGTTTAGCTGTACCGTACGACTTCATGATTCGCGTAAGGTTGGGTGTTGCCATGGTTGTTGCTTTTTGAAGGTCTTGCTGATTGTACAAGGCATCAAAGTAGGCTGTTGCAGTGTCACCCGGTGAATCGCCAAGTTTTTTTACATCATCGCCACAGGCAACTAAAAACAAACACAGAATAAGGCTGACTAAATAGGTTATTTTTTTCATGTTAATTTTTGTTAGTTAGTTTTATTTAAGTGTGTGGTGAATTAGCTAATATGTAAAGACATGGAAGGTAAATAAAAAGATATTGCAGAGTAAATAATAAAAAAGGATGCCTAGGCATCCTTTCAAAAAATGGTTAGCTATGATTATTGAACAAGCTCTTGGTCACTAAATTCCTCATCAAATAGCGGGCTTGATAAGTAACGTTCAGTGGCACTTGGTAAAATTACAACTATATTTTTGTCGGCATTTTCTGGTTTTTCAGCAATGCGTTTTGCTGCCACTACAGCAGCGCCAGATGAAATACCCACTAGTATACCTTCTTTTTTCATTAGCTCATGTGCCATAGCAATTGCATCTTCGTTAGATACTTGCTCTGCAGCATCTATTAGGCTCATGTCTAGGTTTCCAGGGATAAATCCTGCGCCAATACCTTGGATTTTATGTGGCCCTGGCTTAACTTCTTCACCGGCAAGTGTTTGGCTGATCACTGGCGAATTAGTTGGCTCAACAGCAATAGACTTAACGTTTAGACCTTTTTCTGTTTTAAGGTAACGACTAACACCTGTTATAGTCCCGCCAGTACCTACGCCTGCTACAAAGTAATCCACTTTACCGTCAAGAGCATCAAAAATTTCTGGACCTGTAGTCTCAAAGTGTATTTTTGGGTTTGCTGGATTCTCAAACTGCTGTAGCAAGATATACTTTTCAGGATCGGTGGCTTGAATCTCTTTTGCTTTTTGGATTGCACCATTCATACCTTTAGCACCGTCTGTAAGCACAAGGTTGGCACCCAACGCTTTTAGAAGTTTACGACGCTCTAAGCTCATAGTGTTAGGCATAGTAAGCGTTAGTTTATAACCACGTGCTGCGGCAACGAAGGCCAATGCAATACCTGTATTACCAGATGTAGGCTCGATAAGTTCTTTACCCTCAGTTAGCTGACCTGCTTTTTCAGCCTCCCAAATCATCGATGCACCAATGCGGCATTTTATACTAAAGCTTGGGTTACGCGCTTCCACTTTAGCGAATACATTCCCACCTGTAACACGTTTAAGTTTTACCAGTGGTGTATTACCGATACTAAGTGAGTTATCTTCAAAAATAGTAGACATAATGTTCCTTTGGATACAATCTGATCAACGTGCTAATAGCCTTTGCTACTAACTATATGTTGACACTTTACTGAGAGTTTAAAAAAATAAAAGTAAAGTTTGGCTATAAGATATATCCATTGAGCTTATAACTAAGTGAAATAAAAATCTATATTAGCTGTGCCTTTTGTTATTAGGTGCGCACATTTAATTTAATGATAAGACGCTTTTGTTTGTTATGTCGGCTTTTTACCTATAAATAAAATAAAGAGAAGCTTAAATATTTAAATAGGCGCAGACACTCATGCGGCCTAACGGCTAATAAATTGAGTGATTTTTGAATATGATACTTTACCGAGGTCAAATGCACTTTTTATTGATGATTATTTATGCAAACAAACTTTAGTTCAGCGGTTTTATGACACAAGCTAACCAAAACATGATAAAAACGTTTATCTAACAATAATTGAGTAATAAAAATGAAGTTAATTTTAAAGTTAATTGCCGGCATTGTGGCTGGTATATTGGTAGGCTTTTATGTGCCTTTGACAGGTGTTGAACTCTTATTTACGGTTAAAGAGTTAATTGGTCAAATTATTTCCTTCACTATTCCTCTTATTATTTTGTTTTTTATTGCTTCTGGTATTGCAGGGCTTCCTAAAGGTTCTGGCCACTTACTTGGTAAAACGGTTGGATTTGCATATAGCTCTACCGTCATTGCCGGCACGCTTGCTTTTTTATTAGTCAGTGCTGTTATCCCATTTTTAAGTGGGGGTATTACATTCGAAGCTGAAGTAGCCACGGAAATAGGCAGTTTTATTGATATAGAAATCCCACCATTAATGGGGGTGATGACTGCGCTTGCTACGGCTTTCATATTTGGTATTGGTATGAGCCAGCTTGAATTAGACACATTAAAAAAAGTATCGGATCAGGGTCGTGATGTAATAGATGCGTTATTGTCAAAAGTGATTATTCCGGCATTACCGTTTTATATTGCCGGTGTATTTGCTGAAATGACTGTAGCAGGCACAGTGGTTGATACGCTGCAAACATTTGGCGTGGTGCTCATTGCAGCCCTTGTAATGCATTGGCTATGGTTAAGTGTTCTATATATTGTAACAGGCATTTTATTGAAGCGTAATCCACTTGAATTAGTTAAAAATATGCTACCGGCTTATTTTACTGCATTAGGTACTATGTCGAGTGCAGCAACTATTCCTGTGTCGTTGCAATCAAGTAAAGCAAATAATGTTAAAGAAGACGTAGCAAACTTTACTGTACCTTTATGTGCCACCATTCATTTGTCGGGTTCAACGATTACTATTGTTACGTGTGCCATGGCCGTTATGTTTTTATCGCCAGGTATGGAAGTGCCATCGTTAATGGGCATGTTGCCATTTATATTTATGCTCGGTGTTGTGATGATTGCAGCGCCAGGTGCACCGGGTGGTGCGGTAATGTCTGCGCTTGGGCTTTTAACAAGCATGCTTGGCTTTAATGAAGGGGCTGTGGCATTAATGATTGCACTGTACTTAGCACAAGACAGCTTTGGTACGGCATGTAATGTTACCGGTGATGGTATTATTGCATTATGGGTTGACCGTTTTAGTGAAAAGTCAGCCTCTTAAATCGCTGGGCACATTGATTTCAGTACTTTTAACTTTAGTTAACGTGCCTGAGTGAGAGCGATAATATTAGTTATTGTTTCGCTTTAACTGTGTTAATGTGACAAATTAAATTATTTAGACGTGTGTAGTTGAGTTAATGAGGGTATTGCATTGATTAATGTACTTTTAGTTGATGATCATGAACTAGTACGAACTGGGATCAGACGCATATTAGATGATGTGCGTGGGTTTAAAGTTGTAGGTGAAGCAAAAGACGGTGAAGCCGCTGTTCAGTTTTGCCGACAGCACACACCTAATATTGTACTTATGGATATGAATATGCCTGGCATGGGTGGATTAGAGGCAACTAAAAAGATTTGTCGCTATTGCCCAGATGTAAAAATTATCGTTCTTACTGTTAATTGCGAAGACCCATTTCCGTCTAAAGTAATGCAAATTGGTGCACACGGCTTTCTTACTAAAGGAGCTGGCTCTGATGAAATGGTTCGTGCCATTCGTTCAGTCCATGCAGGTCAACGCTACATTGCGCCTGAAATTGCACAACAAATAGCACTGGCACAGGTTACTGGTCGTACAGACGAAAATCCGTTTCAGAGCTTATCAGAGCGCGAACTTCAAATAATGCTTATGATCACCAAAGGTGAAAAAGCACAAGATATTGCAGAGCGCTTAAACCTCAGTTCTAAAACAGTTAATAGCTATCGTTACCGAATGTTTGAAAAATTGAATGTAGGTGGCGATGTTGAACTTACACATTTAGCTATTCGTCATAAGATGATTGACATAGACGTGTCGTACTAACCCTTTTATATGTCTGAATTTGATCACGTACATTTTTTAAAAACGCTATCAAGCGAGCCCGGTGTTTACCGCATGCTTGATAGTGACAACCAAGTTATTTATGTTGGTAAAGCTAAACAATTAAAAAAACGCGTAAGCAGTTACTTTAGATCCAACATTACCGACAGCAAAACCCGTGTTTTAGTCAGTAACATTAATGATATTGAAGTCACACTGACCAACACAGAAACCGAAGCGCTACTGCTCGAAAATAACCTCATAAAAAAATATCAGCCTCGTTATAATATTCTACTGCGAGATGATAAGTCCTATCCCTATATTTTATTAACAAACCATAAGCATCCGCGGTTAGCGTTCCATAGAGGTAGCCGCAAAATAAAAGGTGAGTATTTTGGTCCATTTCCGAGTGCAGGCGCGGTCTCGGAAAGTTTGCGTTTAATGCAAAAAATATTTCCCGTTCGTCAATGCGAAGATGCTTATTATCGTGCCCGAAGTCGCCCTTGTTTGCAGTATCAGCTCAAGCGTTGCTCTGCGCCATGCGTTAACAAAGTTACCGAGCAAGACTACAGTGAACAAGTTGACTATGTTCGCAAATTTTTGACGGGTAAATCGGATGAAGTCATTGCCGAACTAATAAAAAAAATGGAAGCGGCCAGTGCGGAGCTCAACTTTGAGCTTGCCGCAAAAGTACGTGATCAAATAATGCTACTGCGTAAAATGCAGGAGCAGCAGTCTATTTCAGGTAATTTTGCAGAAATGGATGTGGTGGGCTTCGCGCATTTAAATGGATTAAACGGCATACATTTATTAATGATTCGCGATCATAAAGTGCTCGGCAGTAAAACGTACTTTCCAAAAGTACCAAAAGATTCAAGCGGGCAAGAAATTTTAACTTCATTCTTAGGTCAATATTATTTAGCACCAGGTGCAACAGGACGCATTGCTAAAGAAATTATACTCCCGTTTGAAATAGAAGAGAGCAGTGCGTTAAGCGAAGCACTGACGCAAATAAGCGATCGTAAAGTGGCGCTTAAAGTGGTTACACGTGGAGAGCGTGCGCAATACCTTCAACTAGCAAATAAAAATGCGTTAAACAGTATTGCTGTCAAACAAAGTACACAAGACTCTATTAATAAGCGCTATGCCCAATTAAAAGCAACATTACGCCTAGATGATATAGCGCGAATGGAATGTTTTGATATAAGCCATACTATGGGAGAAAACACGGTAGCAAGTTGCGTTGTTTTCGATTCGCAAGGCCCAAATACAAAAGAATACAGGCGCTATAATGTAACCGGTATAACCGGTGGTGATGATTATGCAGCCATGGAGTTTGCTTTAAATAAGCGTTACAACAAATTAGTGGATGAAGACAAAATCCCAGATGTAATATTTATAGATGGCGGTAAAGGACAGTTAGGGCGTGCAGAGCAATATTTTTCTAATTGGTCTCATTCTAAAATGCCTCTGCTAGTCGGAGTTGCAAAAGGAACGAGCCGTAAACCTGGCCTAGAAACATTACTCATAGATGGGGGGCGTAAAACAATTCCGATGGATTCTGATGCGCCTGCACTTCACCTAATACAACATATACGAGATGAATCTCACCGTTTTGCAATAGCTGGGCATCGTAATAAGCGCCAAAAACAGCGAACACAATCATTGTTGGAAGAAATTAATGGAGTAGGTTCTAAACGTCGCCAAACATTATTAAAATATTTAGGGGGCATGCAGGGGGTAAAAGCTGCTAATATAGAACAATTAAAGAAAGTTCCCGGGATCAGCCCTGATATGGCTGAGAAGATATTTAACCATTTACATGACAAGGGCTAGCCCTTCATGCGAATATAAAAGAAAAGACATATCCAAGTAGTTATGTGGAATATTCCAAACACACTCACAACATTTAGACTTTTTCTTATCCCCATTTTTTTGGTGATATTTTATTTGCCTTATAGCTGGGCTTTTTTTGCTGCCGCTTTTATTTTTTGGCTTGCATCAATTACCGATATACTTGATGGCTACCTTGCAAGAAAATTAGAACAATCAACGCCATTTGGAGCCTTTTTAGATCCTGTTGCAGACAAGGTAATGGTGTGTGCTGCACTTGTTGCTCTCTCTGATCAATATCAGTCAATGTATATGACCATTCCTGCGCTTATTATTATTAGTCGAGAAATAGTTATATCAGCATTAAGGGAATGGATGGCTGAGCAGGGCAAGCGTGGCAATGTAGCTGTATCTAATATGGGAAAAATTAAAACTGCCGCGCAAATGTTAGCCATCATTGGTTTGATTTGGCAATATGACACCTGGATGAATTATTTAAGTTTTGGGCTACTCTATATAGCAACCTTTTTGACCCTGAGTTCTATGCTGCAATATTTGAAGGCTGCATGGAGTGAATTGACCAAAAATTAACTGTAAATGTATAATAACGCACCGTTTTAGATAAAAAACAAGCAAACAGTTCAAAACTAGCATTTTTTGTATTGACGCGTTTAATAATCTCTGTAGAATGCGTCCGTGTTGAGAGGGCATAGCCCCCAAGATAACGAAATGCGGCACTAGCTCAGTTGGTAGAGCGCGACCTTGCCAAGGTCGAGGTCACGAGTTCGAGCCTCGTGTGCCGCTCCAAGTTATCTAAGGTTATAACCCCAGTGCTGGGGCGGAATGGCAGAGTGGCCATGCACCGGATTGCAAATCCGTTTACCCCGGTTCGACTCCGGGTTCCGCCTCCAATCAACACTCCACACGCTTTAAATAGCAAACTCGATGCCCGAGTGGTGGAATTGGTAGACACAAGGGATTTAAAATCCCTCGCTCTTAGAGTGTGCCGGTTCAAGTCCGGCCTCGGGCACCACTTTGTGGTTTAGTTATATGCACCAACATATAACTTTTAAAATGTAATAGTAGAATTAATATGATGCGGCACTAGCTCAGTTGGTAGAGCGCGACCTTGCCAAGGTCGAGGTCACGAGTTCGAGCCTCGTGTGCCGCTCCATATTAGTTTTATCCACTTGCTTTAAATAGCAAACTCGATGCCCGAGTGGTGGAATTGGTAGACACAAGGGATTTAAAATCCCTCGACTAACAAGTCGTGCCGGTTCAAGTCCGGCCTCGGGCACCACTTTAAATTATCATACCAAGGTAATTTGAAGTTGATAAATTAGTATTTTTGGCATTAGTTTAGTTACCAGAACGTTTTACCGCGACACGGTCGCGAACAAACGGACAAATTACTGATAATGTTTTATGCGGCACTAGCTCAGTTGGTAGAGCGCGACCTTGCCAAGGTCGAGGTCACGAGTTCGAGCCTCGTGTGCCGCTCCAAATTATATGGAAGCGTTAAGGCGGAATGGCAGAGTGGCCATGCACCGGATTGCAAATCCGTTTACCCCGGTTCGACTCCGGGTTCCGCCTCCACATAATTTACTCCACACGCTTTAATTAGCAAACTCGATGCCCGAGTGGTGGAATTGGTAGACACAAGGGATTTAAAATCCCTCGACTAACAAGTCGTGCCGGTTCAAGTCCGGCCTCGGGCACCATCTCTATATAAATCCCAAATCCGAAATCACAAAAACTCACACCACAAATTTTTTAATATATATTCAAATCTCATTTATCTAATCTATTTTTAATATCTCCTTAACTTTACTATTTAAAGATTTTGTCACTTAGCCTTTGCAAGGCCCAATTTTTATCGTCATTACTCTATTTCACTCAGCTCAGTTAATACCAATCCGAAATAGTACTTAATTATGTGAATCTGTATGAGTAACGCACTTGTCCATAACAAAATAAACAAATCAGAACATTAGTAATTTAATTACTCCTTTATCTATCTTTTAGTCAATCAGATATTTTCAACACGAAGAGAGTAAGGTTTGCTCTTTTAAAATAAAAAAGTAGTAACTAGAGCTAGATTGAGGAAAATGTGACGTGGCTATAATAAGTTTTAAATGAGTTGTATAAGCGACTCTTAAGAGCCACTTATACCGGATGAATTGTTAGTGCAGTTTGCTTTGAACCTTATAAGTAGGGTATTCGCTTAGCAAGCCTTGTATAAGCGCAACACACATTAAAATAAGTATGATTGAAAATGGGAGTGCAGTAGTTACTACACCCGATTGAAGTGCTTGTAAGGCTTGCGAGCCGCCAATCCAAAGTAACACTGCTGCTATCATACCTTCGACAGTAGCCCAAAATATACGCTGTGGCACTGGTGCATCAATTTTACCGCCAGCAGTTATGCCGTCTATCACCAGTGATCCTGAATCAGATGAAGTGATAAAAAAGACTAAAACTAAAGCAATAGAAATAATAGAAATAAAGCTAGAAAACGGTAGCTGTTCATATACTTGAAATAAAGTAACTGAAATATCAGTCAAGCCATTTTGTCCAAGTGGTCCGACTTTGTCTATAACTTGTGTAATTGCCATATTGCCAAATACACTCATCCACACAAGGCTGAGCAGAGTTGGCAGGCCTATAACAACAAGTAAGAACTCTCTTACAGTTCGTCCTTTAGAAACTCGCGCTATAAACATGCCAACAAACGGTGACCAAGATATCCACCATGCCCAATAAAATACAGTCCATGCGTGCATCCAATCTTCATCGGGCCTATTAAAAGGATTACTCAATGGTACAAAATGTTCTACGTATGCTCCCAGGGTAAACCAAACAGCAGGAATTGAATCAGAGAATGTAAGTACGATAACAACTAACAGTAAAATAAACGCACAAATTAAATTAACGTTGCTTAGTACTTTTACACCGCCCTCAATACCTCTAATAACAGAGAAAATAGCAATACACGTTACTAAGCCAATAACAGATATTTGAAAAGCAGTGCCATAATCGGTGCCTAAAAGGTAATTTATACCACTGGTCGCTTGTTGCGCGCCAAGCCCCAGTGATGTTGCTAAACCAAATAAAGTCGACAGTACCGCGAGTATATCTATGATATGCCCCATCCACCCCCATGCGCGATCACCAAATAAGGGATAGAAAACAGAACGTATAGACAAAGGCAGGCCTTTATTAAATGCAAAAAAAGCCAAGCTTAAGCCAACTACTGCGTAAATTGCCCATCCGTGCAAACCCCAGTGATACATAGTTGCACCTAAAGCTAATGAATGTGCTTGTGGTGAATTGGGTTCAACCCCCATAGGCATATGATACCAACCTGTATAATAAGCTGTTGGCTCTGCAACACCCCAAAATAGTAATCCAATGCCCATTCCTGCAGCAAATAACATGGCAAGCCACGATATGTAACCATGCTCTGGACGAGCTTTTACACCGCCTAAACGAATTTTACCTAAGGGAGAGAATGCCAAGATAATACAAAAGATTACAAAGGCGTTAGCAAGTAACATAAAGTAACTATCGAATTGATTTATGATAGTGTCTTTAGTGGAGGTTAGTGCGTCGCGGGTAACGGTAGGGTCAAAAACCAAGCTAAGCAATACAAATAAAACAACTAAAAAAGCGCTTATTCCAAATACAGGATTATGTATATCAAACCCCCATTTTTGAATATTATCTTGTCCAACTTGATAATCAGTAGTATCGATACTGTATTTTTTTGTCATGTCATCCATCGGCTTTCCTTTTTTAGATATCTTTTTTTGTTCCTATACGTAGTAAATATAAAGTAGTGGTAAAAATTAATCTTAGTTTTTAATGTTGGGTAAATAAATTTTAGAACTAAAAAAGCGAGCCGGAGCTCGCTATTTTATTTTTTATTTCCAAGCTAGAGGGTCTACCTCTTTATCTAGTTTTGGATGTTTACTTTTATCAAACGAGGGGATTAGGCCTTTTTTACGTTGTTCGTTATAGTCTTTTGAAAGCCATACAACGACACCAGAAAGCATAAATAACGCGATTACATTAACAATAGCCATTAAGCCCATAGATATATCGGCTAATGTCCAAATTAATCCGAGCTCACCTACGGCCCCAAACATAACCATTCCTAAAACAATCAAGCGGAATATAAACATCCCTTTTTGGGAGTTATGTTCTAAAAACATAAGATTAGTTTCTGCATACGAGTAATTAGCAACAATAGAGGTAAAGGCAAAGAATAAAATTGCAATAGCGATAAAATAAGTGCCCCAACTACCAACATGTTCTGATAATGCTGCTTGAGTCAATTCTATACCCAATACTCCTGATTCAGGAATTAATTGCTGAGATAGAAGGATAAGTGATGCAGTCGCAGTACAAATTACAATTGTGTCAATAAAAACCCCAAGCATTTGCACATAACCCTGTGAAGCAGGGTGAGGAGGGTAAGGTGTTGCTGTTGCTGCAGCATTAGCAGCGCTACCCATACCCGCTTCGTTAGAGAACAAACCACGTTTAATCCCTTGGATCATCGCTTGTATTACACCATAACCTATAGCGCCAGCACCGGCTTGCTCTATTCCAAAAGCACTGTTAATTACTAACATGAATACATGAGGAAGTGCAGAAAAGTTAATAGCACAAACATAAAGCGCAACACATAAATAGGCCAAAGCCATAAAAGGCACAACCATTTCAGCAAATCGAGATATTGTTTTAAGGCCCCCAAATATGATGATCCCAGAGCCAATAACTAAACAAATGCCTACAATATATTTTGGGATATCAAATGCTACTTCAAAAGCGGCAGCAATTGAGTTTGACTGCACAGCATTAAATACAAGACCAAAAGCTAAAATTAAACACAATGAGAATAAAACCCCCATCCAACGCTTACCTAGGCCGGTTTGCATATAGTAAGCTGGACCACCTCTAAAATTACCTTCAGCATCTTTTGTTTTATAAGCTTGTGCAAGTGTACTTTCGGCAAAGCTTGTCGCCATACCAATTAATGCAATTAACCACATCCAAAAAATAGCTCCCGGGCCACCCAGATACAATGCAACAGCGACACCTGCCATATTCCCAGTACCGACTCGAGCTGCTAATGAAGTACAAAAAGCTTGAAAAGAAGAGATTTCGTTATTCGCACATTTTCGAGATCCAAACATGACCTTGAACATATGTGGAAATTGTACAAATTGAATAAAACCTAACTTAAAGGTGAAAAATAAACCCGCTGCTATTAATAAGTATACGAGAACGTGCCCCCACAAGAGACCACTTATACTATTTATTATATCTGCCATAAATACTACCTAAAGACATGCGTTAAAAAAGTGACCGCAACTTACCATAGGAATGGCCAAGTGTTTAGAATAAACGACCATAAAAACAGAGTTATCAACAGGTGTTTGTGGGTAACTTGTGTTTAGGGTGTGCGCTTGCTTGGGGTGTAATTTAAATCACTTTTTTAGCTAAAAAAGGCTTGCGTTAAATTCGCGGCTCCCTATAATGCGACCCCACTGAGACGGCAGAGCAGGCAACGCTTAGCGAGGCAAGCAAACCACTTAGTGAGTCGAGTAAAACTTGAGTTTAGATTTTTATAAAATTTAAAATTAAGTGTTGACAAAAACACAGGAAAGCGTAAGGTTCGCTTCCCTTGAGTCGCTAAGGCAACTCAAACGTTCTTTAACAATATAAAGCAATCATCTGTGTGGGCACTCGTACAGATTGAGTTCTAACAGCCAAGCTGCTTAGGTAGTGAGGCAAACAAATTAGAGTCTCAATTGAAACTGAGTGACCAACAGAATAATTACTTAGGTAGTTATTCAGCACAGTCAATTCAATATCGAAAGATATTAAATAAATTCAGAATTCATTGAGCTGTCGAAAGACACAAAACTTTTTAATTGAAGAGTTTGATCATGGCTCAGATTGAACGCTGGCGGCAGGCCTAACACATGCAAGTCGAGCGGTAACAGAAAGTAGCTTGCTACTTTGCTGACGAGCGGCGGACGGGTGAGTAATGCTTGGGAACATGCCTTGAGGTGGGGGACAACAGTTGGAAACGACTGCTAATACCGCATAATGTCTACGGACCAAAGGGGGCTTCGGCTCTCGCCTTTAGATTGGCCCAAGTGGGATTAGCTAGTTGGTGAGGTAATGGCTCACCAAGGCAACGATCCCTAGCTGGTTTGAGAGGATGATCAGCCACACTGGAACTGAGACACGGTCCAGACTCCTACGGGAGGCAGCAGTGGGGAATATTGCACAATGGGCGAAAGCCTGATGCAGCCATGCCGCGTGTGTGAAGAAGGCCTTCGGGTTGTAAAGCACTTTCAGTCAGGAGGAAAGGGTGTGAGTTAATACCTCACATCTGTGACGTTACTGACAGAAGAAGCACCGGCTAACTCCGTGCCAGCAGCCGCGGTAATACGGAGGGTGCGAGCGTTAATCGGAATTACTGGGCGTAAAGCGTACGCAGGCGGTTTGTTAAGCGAGATGTGAAAGCCCCGGGCTCAACCTGGGAACTGCATTTCGAACTGGCAAACTAGAGTGTGATAGAGGGTGGTAGAATTTCAGGTGTAGCGGTGAAATGCGTAGAGATCTGAAGGAATACCGATGGCGAAGGCAGCCACCTGGGTCAACACTGACGCTCATGTACGAAAGCGTGGGGAGCAAACGGGATTAGATACCCCGGTAGTCCACGCCGTAAACGATGTCTACTAGAAGCTCGGAACCTCGGTTCTGTTTTTCAAAGCTAACGCATTAAGTAGACCGCCTGGGGAGTACGGCCGCAAGGTTAAAACTCAAATGAATTGACGGGGGCCCGCACAAGCGGTGGAGCATGTGGTTTAATTCGATGCAACGCGAAGAACCTTACCTACACTTGACATACAGAGAACTTTCTAGAGATAGATTGGTGCCTTCGGGAACTCTGATACAGGTGCTGCATGGCTGTCGTCAGCTCGTGTTGTGAGATGTTGGGTTAAGTCCCGCAACGAGCGCAACCCCTATCCTTAGTTGCTAGCAGGTAATGCTGAGAACTCTAAGGAGACTGCCGGTGATAAACCGGAGGAAGGTGGGGACGACGTCAAGTCATCATGGCCCTTACGTGTAGGGCTACACACGTGCTACAATGGCGCATACAGAGTGCTGCGAACCTGCGAAGGTAAGCGAATCACTTAAAGTGCGTCGTAGTCCGGATTGGAGTCTGCAACTCGACTCCATGAAGTCGGAATCGCTAGTAATCGCGTATCAGAATGACGCGGTGAATACGTTCCCGGGCCTTGTACACACCGCCCGTCACACCATGGGAGTGGGTTGCTCCAGAAGTAGATAGTCTAACCCTCGGGAGGACGTTTACCACGGAGTGATTCATGACTGGGGTGAAGTCGTAACAAGGTAGCCCTAGGGGAACCTGGGGCTGGATCACCTCCTTATACGATTTAGAACTTATTTGTTCGTAGTGTCCACACAGATGATTGTTAGTTAGTTAAGCCACTGGCTTAGTTAATTAATATGCTCTTTAAAAATTTGGAAAAGCTGATAATAAAATTCGTATGAATAACATTGTTATTTGTACAGAGTTTTCAAAAGTAAAAAAGAATGATAGCAGTATCATTCAGTGCCATTTAATCACTCTTATGAGTCGATTGATTGGTATCTACTTTAGTATTCAATATTAACTTCTGGCGAAGTTAAACTGTCACAAAACAAAGACCCGTTTGGGTTGTATGGTTAAGTGACTAAGCGTACACGGTGGATGCCTTGGCAGTTGGAGGCGATGAAGGACGTATTAACTTGCGATAAGCCTAGTCAAGCTAGTAAAAAGCACTTGAGACTAGGATTTCCGAATGGGGAAACCCACCTGCTTGCAGGTATCGTTAACTGAATACATAGGTTAACGAGGCGAACGCGGAGAACTGAAACATCTAAGTACCCGTAGGAAAAGAAATCAACCGAGATTCCGAAAGTAGCGGCGAGCGAAATCGGAACAGCCCTTAAGCTTATTATGTGTTAATGGAAGGCTCTGGAAAGTGCCACGATACAGGGTGATAGTCCCGTACATGAAAAGACATTTTAAGTGAAATCGAGTAGGTCGGAGCACGTGAAACTTTGACTGAATATAGGTGGACCATCATCTAAGGCTAAATACTCCCAACTGACCGATAGTGAACCAGTACCGTGAGGGAAAGGCGAAAAGAACCCCTGTGAGGGGAGTGAAATAGAACCTGAAACCGTGTACGTACAAGCAGTAGGAGCAGACTTGTTCTGTGACTGCGTACCTTTTGTATAATGGGTCAGCGACTTATATTTTGTAGCGAGGTTAACCGATTAGGGTAGCCGTAGGGAAACCGAGTCTTAACTGGGCGAATAGTTGCAAGGTATAGACCCGAAACCCGGTGATCTAGCCATGGGCAGGTTGAAGGTTGAGTAACATCAACTGGAGGACCGAACCCACTAACGTTGAAAAGTTAGGGGATGACCTGTGGCTAGGAGTGAAAGGCTAATCAAACCGGGAGATAGCTGGTTCTCCCCGAAATCTATTTAGGTAGAGCCTCGGACGAATACTTACGGGGGTAGAGCACTGTTAAGGCTAGGGGGTCATCCCGACTTACCAACCCTTTGCAAACTCCGAATACCGTAAAGTAATATCCGGGAGACACACGGCGGGTGCTAACGTCCGTCGTGAAGAGGGAAACAACCCAGACCGCCAGCTAAGGTCCCAAAGTCATAGTTAAGTGGGAAACGATGTGGAAAGGCCCAGACAGCCAGGAGGTTGGCTTAGAAGCAGCCATCCTTTAAAGAAAGCGTAATAGCTCACTGGTCGAGTCGGTCTGCGCGGAAGATGTAACGGGGCTAAACTATGCACCGAAGCTGCGGATTCATACTTTGTATGAGTGGTAGGGGAGCGTTCTGTAAGCGGTTGAAGGTGTACCGGGAGGTATGCTGGACGTATCAGAAGTGCGAATGCTGACATGAGTAACGATAATGCGGGTGAAAAACCCGCACGCCGGAAGACCAAGGGTTCCTATCCCATGTTAATCAGGGTAGGGTAAGTCGACCCCTAAGGCGAGGCCGAAAGGCGTAGTCGATGGGAAACGGATTAATATTTCCGTACTTGGTATAATTGCGATGGGGGGACGGAGAAGGCTAAGCAAGCATGGCGATGGTTGTCCATGTGAAAGTGAGTAGGGCGTTTGTTTAGGTAAATCCGGACGAACATTAAACCTGAGACACGAGACGAGCTACTACGGTAGTGAAGTTGCTGATGCCATACTTCCAGGAAAAGCCTCTAAGCTTCAGATTATACCGAATCGTACCCCAAACCGACACAGGTGGTCAGGTAGAGAATACTAAGGCGCTTGAGAGAACTCGGGTGAAGGAACTAGGCAAAATCGTACCGTAACTTCGGGAGAAGGTACGCTCCTATCTGTGATGAGACTTGCTCTCTAAGCGGACGGGAGCCGCAGTGACCAGGTGGCTGGGACTGTTTATTAAAAACACAGCACTGTGCAAAATCGCAAGATGACGTATACGGTGTGACACCTGCCCGGTGCCGGAAGGTTAATTGATGGGGTTATCTTCGGAGAAGCTCTTGATCGAAGCCCCGGTAAACGGCGGCCGTAACTATAACGGTCCTAAGGTAGCGAAATTCCTTGTCGGGTAAGTTCCGACCTGCACGAATGGTGTAACCATGGCCACGCTGTCTCCACCCGAGACTCAGTGAAATTGAAATCGCAGTGAAGATGCTGTGTACCCGCGGCTAGACGGAAAGACCCCGTGAACCTTTACTACAGCTTGGCACTGAACATTGAACCTACATGTGTAGGATAGGTGGGAGACTTTGAAGATGAGACGCTAGTCTTGTTGGAGTCGTCCTTGAAATACCACCCTTGTAGTTTTGATGTTCTAACGTTGGCCCCTGAATCGGGGTTACGGACAGTGCCTGGTGGGTAGTTTGACTGGGGCGGTCTCCTCCCAAAGAGTAACGGAGGAGCACGAAGGTTGGCTAAGTACGGTCGGACATCGTACGGTTAGTGTAATGGTAGAAGCCAGCTTAACTGCGAGACAGACACGTCGAGCAGGTACGAAAGTAGGTCATAGTGATCCGGTGGTTCTGAATGGAAGGGCCATCGCTCAACGGATAAAAGGTACTCCGGGGATAACAGGCTGATACCGCCCAAGAGTTCATATCGACGGCGGTGTTTGGCACCTCGATGTCGGCTCATCACATCCTGGGGCTGAAGTCGGTCCCAAGGGTATGGCTGTTCGCCATTTAAAGTGGTACGCGAGCTGGGTTTAGAACGTCGTGAGACAGTTCGGTCCCTATCTGCCGTGGGCGTTTGAGAATTGAGAGGGGTTGCTCCTAGTACGAGAGGACCGGAGTGAACGAACCGCTGGTGTTCGGGTTGTCATGCCAATGGCATTGCCCGGTAGCTACGTTCGGAACTGATAAGCGCTGAAAGCATCTAAGCGCGAAGCAGGCCTCGAGATGAGTTCTCACTAGACTTTTAAAGTCTCTGAAGGGCCGTTGAAGACTACAACGTTGATAGGCAAGATGTGGAAGTGGTGTGAGCCATTAAGCTAACTTGTACTAATTACCCGTGAGGCTTAACCATACAACGCCAAACGCGTTTTGTGTGACAGTTAAGACAGAAGTTAATAACTAAAGTAGATATTACTGACAGAAAGACTTAAAAAATATTATCAGATATTTTCCAAATTCAGTTAGTGCGTAGAGATACGGATTAACGCCCAAATTTGCTTGGTGACAATAGCGTTTTGGACCCACCTGATTCCATGCCGAACTCAGTAGTGAAACGAAACAGCGCCGATGATAGTGTAGCATTTGCTATGTGAAAGTAGGACATTACCAGGCTTCAAATTGTAGAAAGCCGCTTTAGAAATGAAGCGGCTTTTTTACGTCTGCAGAAAAGTAATCTTCAGCATTCTCTTCTCTAAAGCGTCGCGTCTCTTAAGCAAAGCGCCTCTTTGTGAACAGTGTTTTGGCTATTAAATACACTGACCTATGATAGGTAACATTTCACTGTGACTCTCTACCGCTGTGGGCACCACGACATTAACAGGCTTCAAATTGTACAAAGCCCGACTAGCAATAGTCGGGCTTTTTTACGTCTGTAGAAAAGTGATTTAGCAAAAAGCCAAGACCCCATGCCGAACTCAGTAGCGGTCGTTCTTTCACAGCCTGTGCTCCCGGCATTTGTATTCCTATAAATCATGCAAAACTGCGCGAAAGCAAGCCCTTCAAACGCTGACACGATTCAACAGCTTCCTGTTTCCCTTAGCAGTAGCGAATAAAAGCTAATATATTTTTAGAACTTAATACAGTTGTTTTGGCATTACTTTGAAGAGAATATGTCTTTTTAGAAGGTTTGGCTTTAGTTGCTCTCTTTTTGGCTGAGTGAATTTGTTTATAAATCTAGAGTTTTAATTAAATCAACATTGTATGAGAGGCTAAATCTATAAGTATCAATATATCACAGTAACAAATATAATTTTGCTTTGTTACTTGCTTTGATTTAGGATCAAATCAGTTTAAAACCAAGAACTAACATACAGTGTATAGATTATTAATAAGCATAATATCCATTTTAATTTGTTTTTCTGTTTCAGCAGTTGAAGTCACTGATCTATATCAAGATATTCTAAAAGTTGATGATAAATCAAGAGATAGTAGATTAGCGGCAAGCCGTAAAGCTTTACTTAATGTTTTGGTAAAAGTAAGTGGTGATGAAACGGCGGATCAAAATCGATTAGCTCAACAGCGCACTAAAGATATCTCCGATTACATGCTTAAATTTGAATACGATGAGCGTGCTGAAGGTCAGTTAAAATTAATTGTTAAATTTGAAGCACGTAAAATTAATGCGCTTATAAAAGAATTAAGTCTACCTCTATGGGGTTCACAGCGTCCTTTAGTCGCTATTTGGCTAGGTATTGAAGATAATTGGCGAAGAGAGTTAGTAACACAAGAGAGCTATCCGCAGCTTGAACAATTAATTTACGATAATGCTCGAAGACGTGGCTTACCTGTTGTTGTGCCATTACTGGATTTACAAGACAGACGTTTAGTAGGAATACCCGAGGTGTGGGGTAATTTCTCAGGACCTATAGAAGAGGCGTCTCAGCGGTATAGTGCTGAAAGAAGTATTACTGCCAAAATGTACAAAGACAATAACAGTAATAACTGGGTTTTAGATTGGCGATTTACAAATGATGATTTGTTTGATGAAAATCGTTTAGTTGGTGATAAACAACAAATTGTTAGTCAAATGATAGATACACTAGCTAGAGGGTTAGCAAGTGAATATGCAATTGATCCCAATGCATACTACGAGCAAGCTTCAGCTATTTTAACTTTAAAAGGGGCCGAAAATTTTGTAGATGTCGAACTAGCTAAGAGACGTTTACAGAGTTTAAGTGTTGTTACACAGGTTACGATTGCTCGAAAAACGACTGAGTTTGTTGAATACAAATTGAATCATACAGGCGATGTTACAGATTTAAAAAAAGCGCTAGGTCTTGATTCTGCTTTTAAAGATTACGTTGATCCACGCGCTTTTTATCATGTTGTTGACAAAAACAGCCTTGAATATCAATGGATAAAACCATAGTGCTAAGTCATGAACCAATGCAAATGGCGTTGCCTGTTACTTTGCCAGATGACGAGACGTTTGCATCGTACTTTGGTGGTGAGGACTCATTAGAAGTTAACCATCTAAAAGCGAGCTTTTCTGAGTTGGCAAATTCATTTCAATATACTTACTTGTGTGGATTGGGTGATTCGGGTAAGTCTCACTTGTTATACGCGACGTGCATAAAAGCGCAAGAACGTGGCCTTTCTAACATGTTACTTTCTATGCGAGAGGTTATCAATTTTGGCCCTATGGTCCTCGATGGACTGGAAGCGCTTGATGTATTGTGTATAGACGATGTCCACTTAGTTGCAGGGAACGATGCCTGGGAAAAGGCACTATTTAATTTTTTTAATCGCTTTAACGAACCCGGTAAAATGCTAGTTGTAACAGCAGACCTGTTACCAAATATGTTAAATATCTCACTTCCTGATTTAGAATCTCGTTTGACTTGGGGAACCACCTTTCAAATACGTTCAATGAGTGATGATGATAAAGCGCAGGCGCTTGTTAAGCGGGCACACATGCGTGGGCTTGAGTTAAGCGATGAATGTGCACGCTTTTTACTAACGCGTCTAAGTCGAGATATGCGTGCTTTACTCGATGTATTAGACAAATTAGATCATGCATCTATGGCCGCACAGCGAAAATTAACAATTCCCTTTATAAAATCAACGTTAAAGCTCTAGTAGGTCTAGAATCTAGACCCCGCTTTCAGTTATCATTAGTCAATTAAATTGTAATCACCTTCTGTGAAAGATCAGGTATCGAATGAACTTAGAAAATATATTAGCGCAAGCACTTGAGGCGGTAGCCAGTGCCAGTGAAATCGCGCAACTAGAAGAGATCAGGGTTAACTACCTTGGTAAAAAAGGCGAAATCACTAGCTTACTTAAAACACTGGGTAAAATTGCTCCTGAAGAACGCAAAGAAGCAGGCCAGGTAATTAATCAGGCTAAGCAAGATGTACAAGCTGCAATTAACGACAAACGTGAGCTTTTAGCAAGCAAGGCACTAGAAGAAAAGCTAGCCGCTGAAACAATTGACGTTACTTTACCTGGGCGTGTGATGCCTACAGGTGGATTACACCCAGTAACACGGACAATTGAGCGTATTGAAAGCTTTTTTGGTGAATTAGGTTTCGAGGTGAAATCAGGTCCTGAGATTGAAGATGATTTTCATAACTTTGATGCTTTAAATATCCCTGAACATCACCCTGCGCGTGCTGATCATGATACCTTTTATTTCAATCCTAAATTAGTATTGCGTACACAAACAAGTGGCGTGCAAATTCGTACTATGGAAACGGAACAGCCACCTCTACGAATCATCTCACCTGGGCGTGTGTATCGTAACGATTACGATCAGACACATACACCTATGTTCCATCAGGTAGAAGGGTTAATGGTTGATACCGATGTAAGTTTTACTGAGCTTAAAGGTATATTACATGACTTTTTGCGTAACTTTTTTGAAGAAGATATGGAAATTCGTTTCCGTCCATCATTTTTCCCATTTACAGAACCTTCAGCTGAAGTAGATGTGATGGGCAAAGACGGCAAATGGTTAGAGGTACTAGGCTGTGGCATGGTACATCCAAACGTTCTTAAGTCTGTAGGTATTGATCCAGAAAAATACACTGGTTTTGCATTCGGCATGGGTGTAGAGCGCTTAACTATGCTGCGCTACGGCGTAAACGACTTACGTGCATTTTTTGAAAATGACTTAAAATTCCTAAACCAGTTCCGTTAAGAGTGAAGCAATAAAATGAAATTTAGTGAAAAGTGGTTAAGAGAGTGGGTTAATCCTGCTATTGATACGCAAGCTCTGTCGGAACAGCTTTCTATGGCTGGCCTTGAAGTTGACGGCGTTGAGCCAGCTGCAGCCAAATTTAATGGTGTGTTAGTAGGCGAAGTTGTTGAATGTGGTCAACATCCTGATGCGGATAAACTTCGCGTTACTAAAATTAACGTAGGTGGCGATGAGCTGCTTGATATCGTTTGTGGTGCGCCAAACTGTCGTGAAGGAATTAAAGTCGCGGTTGCAACCGTTGGTGCAGTATTACCTGGCGATTTCAAAATTAAAAAAGCAAAACTTCGCGGTCAGCCTTCACACGGTATGTTATGTGCATTTGATGAGCTAGGCATTAGCGAAGAAGGTGAGGGCATCATGGAGTTACCGAGTGATGCACCCATTGGCGCGGATTTACGTGACTATTTAAGCCTTGACGACAACATTATTGATGTTGATTTAACACCAAACCGTGGTGATTGCCTTGGTATTAAAGGTCTTGCCCGTGAAGTAGGCGTTTTAAACAGCATTGATGTAAACGTATTAGAAATCCCTGCTGTTGCTCCAACAATTGACGACAAAGTATCAATTGAGCTAGTGAACGAAGATGCATGTCCTCGTTACTTAGGTCGTGTAATAAAAGGTATAAATCTTGATGCAGAAACACCGTTATGGATGGTTGAAAAATTACGTCGTAGTGGCGTTCGTTCAATCGATCCGGTTGTTGATGTAACTAACTATGTATTACTCGAACTTGGCCACCCTATGCATGCATTTGATTTAAGTGCAATTGAAGGTGGCATTAAAGTACGTAGTGCAAATGCAGATGAAGAACTAGTACTGCTTGATGGTAATACAGCTAAATTAAACGAGTCTACACTCGTTATAGCAGATAATGATAAAGCACTTGCCATTGCTGGTATTTTTGGTGGTGAGCAATCAGGTGTTACTGAAAAAACAACAGACATACTGCTCGAAAGTGCGTTCTTTAATCCGGTAGCAATTGCAGGTCAAGCACGTAGTTACGGCCTACATACTGATGCATCACATCGTTATGAACGTGGTGTAGACTTTGCTCTACAACACGATGCAATGCAGCGTGCTACAGCGCTACTTCTTGAAATTGTGGGCGGTCAAGCAGGCCCTGTAGTAGAAGCCGTGGCGGCTGATAAGTTACCTAAGGTGACTGAAGTTCGATTGCGTCGTTCACGTTTAGACCGCGTAATAGGTCATCACATTGATGATGCTAAAGTAACTGATATTCTGACTCGCTTAGGTCTTGATGTTAAAGTAGAAAATGAGAGCTGGAGTGCAGACATACCTAGTTACCGTTTTGATATTCGCATTGAAGAAGATTTGATAGAAGAAGTTGCACGCGTTTACGGTTACAACAGTATTCCAAATGTGGCACCAACTGCAAAACTTAAGATGACCACTCATAACGAAGCGAGCATTGCACTAAGCAAATTCCGCAATACGTTAGTAACACGTGGTTACCAAGAAGCGATTACATACAGCTTTGTTGACCCTAAGGCACAAGCTATTTTGCATCCTCAAAGTGACGCACTTGTTCTACCGCATCCTATTTCAATTGAAATGTCAGCAATGCGTGTTAGCTTAATGCCGGGTCTATTGGCGTCTGTTGCATACAACCAAAATCGTCAACAACCACGTATTCGTTTATTTGAGCATGGTCTTAAATTTATAAGCGATGAAAATGCAGAAAATGGTGTATACCAAGTGCCTGTTATTGGTGGCGTTATTACTGGTTTGGTTCATGGCGAACATTGGGTTGAAGAAAAGCGCAATGTCGACTTTTATGACTTAAAAGGGGATGTTGAGGCATTACTTGCGATCACTAACGATGTAAGTCGCTTTGAAATTAAAGCAGAGCAGTCAGATGGACTTCATCCGGGCCAGTCAGCTGTTATTTATGTTGATGGTAAAAAGGTTGGTTTTTTTGGTGCATTACATCCTCAAGCGCAAAAGTCGTTAGATATCAATAACGCAACTTTTGTATTTGAAATTGAAATGTCAGCAATTGAAAAAAGAAATTTACCACAAGCAGAAAGCGTGTCTAAATTTCCTTCAAACCGTCGCGACATCGCGATTTTAGTGGCCGACAGCGTTAAATCTGGTGATATTTTAAACGCTATAGAAAAAGTTGGCGGAAATCAATTGGTTGACCTAAACTTATTCGATGTGTATAAGGGCAAAGGTATTGAGCCAAATTATAAGAGTTTGGCGATTGCTCTAACACTGCAAGCGGTTGATAGAACACTCGAAGAGAAAGATATCAATCTAGTAGTTGATAACGTGGTGGCCGAATTGGCCGAAAAGTTTAATGCATCGTTGAGGGACTAGATATGGCGCTTACTAAAGCCGACATAGCTGAACACCTATTTGAAAAGCTCGGGATCAATAAAAAAGATGCCAAAGATTTAGTTGAAGCGTTTTTTGAAGAAATCCGCTCAGCGCTAGAAAAAGGAGAGCAGGTTAAGCTTTCTGGATTTGGTAACTTTGATCTTCGAGACAAAAAAGAAAGACCAGGGCGTAATCCGAAAACAGGCGAAGACATTCCTATTTCGGCGCGTCGTGTTGTCACCTTTAGACCGGGTCAAAAATTAAAGACTCGTGTTGAAGTGGGCACCAGCAAAGCAAAATAAAAAAAGGCAGCGAAAGCTGCCTTTTTATTTATTCCTCGCTTAACTCTGCTTAAGCGGGGTTTATTATCTAAAATTCTCTAGGTGATACAAATTCACCCTCTAATACTTGTTGATAGGTTTGCTCGGCAAGTGAATCAAGTCCAGATAAGTTTTTACCAGTACTTAAGAGTTCCTGCTCTATTTCAAATAGATCTATATTTTCGATTCCCGACATTTGCGCTACTTTTGAAAATATATATGCATGTTTAAATTTATCATGTTTATAAAACAGGCTGATAAGTGATGTGTACACCTCAGGATTGGGTATGCGCCCTTTTTGATTTAACTCTAGCGTTTTATAGAGCAAATCAATCGTTTTTTCGTCATCAAACTTAATGTAATACGACGCTAAAAAAAACTGCATTTCAGCACTTTGTGTAACACTCGGATCGTCTTCTATAGCCAATAGCTTATTTAATGCACCTTGATTATTGTTTCTGGACCAATGGTAATAAAGTAAACCGGGGTGATTTGTATCAATAGTGTCTTGATAAAGGCGCGTCATTTCTTTAATGCTAGTGAGTTGTCCATCTATGCGAGACGTCTTCTTAGCTTTGAGCTTTATGTGCTCAATTTTAGCCGCCAGTGTTATACATTGGTTGTATGTTTCAAATTCTTTTAATAATTGATATTTATTTTCATCCGTTGGCTCTTTGTATTCACTGTAACGCTTTAAGATAACTTCAGCACGCTCGTCTTTACAATGGCTGTCTTTGTTTAAATCAGAACAAAAGCCGGGTGTTTCCTTACAAACTTTTGCTAGCGTCACAGGTTCTTCACAACCCGCTAATGTTAGTAATCCAAGTAGTAAACTTGCTCTTTTTAGCATTCCTAAACCCCAAATAAATATCTACGCAGCCATTCTAGCGCAATCATTTAACGCCTAACAGTAGAGAATAACTTCAGATTAAATTAGAATAGCCTTGCCTGAAGTGCATTACTCTCAAAATATAGTGCACTTTTAAAGGCTATCCGTTCAAAATGATAAACTTAGGTAAATAAAATGACCTCATCTCACGAGTTAGAATACACAAATAGTTGGCAAGAGCGCCAAGATTACGCTGAAAGCATGCAACCTATCATTGGTAAACTTTACCGTAATCGTGGTATTGAAATTGCCGTATATGGTCGTCCTCTCGTAAATGCCAGCACTATTGAAATTATTAAATCTCACAAAACTGTTGCACAATTTGAAGGCACAAAATTACGTTTACGTGAAAGCTTCCCGTTTTTAGAAGCAATCAGTAAAATGGAATTAAACTCTGCTCGCATTGATATTGGTAAGTTAGCATACAGCTATTTATACAGCGACGTTGCTAATGGCCGTTCAGTTGAAGAGTTCGTTAAAGATGAATTAGCAGAAATAGCCGATTCAACAGTGAAAGAACCTCGCGATGTAGTTCTTTATGGTTTTGGTCGTATTGGTCGTTTGCTTGCTCGCTTATTAATTGAAAAATCGGGTCCTTACGCCGATTTACGTCTACGTGCAATCGTTGTGCGTGGTGGTAAAGAAGGTGACCTTGAAAAGCGCGCTAGTTTATTACGTCGCGATTCAATTCATGGTCCATTTAATGGTTCAATCACCATTGATAAAGAGCGCAACGCGATTAAAGCGAACGGCAGTTACATTCAGGTTATTTATGCAAATTCACCTAGTGAAATTGATTACACCCAATACGGTATCGATAATGCGTTAATTGTTGATAACACAGGTATTTGGAAAGATGAAGCAGGCCTTGGTCAGCATTTAGAGTGTAAAGGTGCAGCTAAAGTATTATTAACAGCACCGGCTAAAGGCAATATTAAAAACATCGTATATGGTGTAAATAACCAAGATATTTTATCTGAAGATAAAATTGTCTGTGCAGCAAGTTGTACAACAAATGCAATCACACCAACATTAAAAGCGTTAAACGATAAGTTTGGTATTAATAATGGTCACGTTGAAACCGTTCACTCATACACAAACGATCAAAACCTAATTGATAACTATCACAAAGCCGAACGTCGTGGTCGTGCCGCAGCGCTTAACATGGTAATAACTGAAACAGGCGCAGCTAAAGCTGTATCTAAAGCATTGCCAGAGCTTGAAGGTAAGTTAACAGGTAACGCTATTCGTGTTCCTACACCTAACGTATCGCTTGCTATTTTAAACTTAAACTTAGCAACTAATACATCAGTTGAAGAACTAAATGCATTTTTACGCGATACAGCGCTTCACTCAGATTTACGTGACCAAATTGATTACACTGCATCAACAGAAATAGTGTCTACCGATTTAGTAGGCAGCCGTTATGCAGGTGTTGTTGACTCACAAGCGACAATTGTTGACGATAATCGTATTGTATTATACGTATGGTACGATAATGAATTTGGCTATAGCTGCCAAGTAGTACGTTGTATGCGAGATATGGCTGAAGTGTCATTCCCAAGCTTACCACGCTAATGTATATGTAGTATTTAAAAGCCAGCGTTTAGCTGGCTTTTTTAATGTGCAATCATTTTTAAAGTGTATGCCTTGTGCTACGCTTTGCTTATTCCAATACAGTGCGTGTTAGAGTTATAAAATACACTGTATTTACTGCGAGTAGTATTATTCGTGGTGTTAGTTCTGCGAGTTAAAATGCAGATGAGCTTATTCAAATTAAAGGTTTTTTCATGAAAATCAGTAGTAATTTCGACAGTGGTAATATCAAGGTAATTGATGTAACCGATCCGCTTAATATTCAATTAGAGATTAATAACGACCACAACTCTGAATTTTATCAGTGGTTTCACTTTCGATTAGAAACAACGCCTTACCAATTACATAAGCTTAATATTAATCAGCTTGAAAAATCAGCATACCCAGATGGGTGGGAAGGCTATCAAGCAGTCGCATCTTACGATCGCCAAACATGGTTTCGTGTTCCATCAAACTATGAAAATGGCACGCTAAGTTTTGAAATAGAGCCAGAGTGCGGCAGTGTTTATTTTGCTTACTTCGCACCATATAGCTATGACCGCCATTTAGATTTATTGTCGTGGGCGCAAACGCAAGGTGCTTGCCAACTTCAAACATTGGGTGAAACACTTGATGGGCGCGATATGAGCGTATTAAAAATTGGCGAGCCAAGCGAAGATAAAAAAGTAATTTGGGTAACAGCACGCCAGCATCCAGGTGAAACTATGGCAGAGTGGTTTGTAGAGGGATTACTCCATAAGTTACTTGATGATGAAGACCCACATGCTGCCGCATTGTTATCAAAGGCTGTATTTTACATCGTGCCAAATATGAACCCAGATGGCAGTGTACGTGGTCATTTACGTACTAATGCTAAAGGTGTTAACTTAAATCGCGAATGGCAAACACCTAGTATGGAAAATAGCCCTGAAGTGTATTTAGTCCTCAATAAAATGCGCGAAACAGGCTTAGATATGCACCTTGATATTCATGGTGATGAAGCCATTCCTTATAACTTTGTTGCTGGCAGCGAAGGTATTCCAAGTTACGATGAGCGACTTAAAAATTTAGAAGACAGCTTTAAAGCGGCGTTATTAACAATAACACCGGAGTTTCAAGACGAACACGGTTACCCGAAAGATGAGCCAGGCCAAGCTCTATTAACCGTTGCATCGTCGGCAACGGCTGAAGAGTTTAAAGCGCTTACATACACGATTGAAATGCCATTTAAAGACAATAACGATTTACCAGATCCTGACTATGGCTGGTCAGATCGTCGCTCGTATCAGTTTGGTCAAGACACGTTAGCAGCCATTGTTAATGTGGTTGATACGCTAAGATAGAGTACTGATAAAAGGCATCAATTATTGATGCCTTTTTTATACACAAATTTAAAATTAGTTAATATATAAAATCGTTTTATAAACCCCTCAACCAGCAGTCTATTTAAATTACTTTCTATAAACCTCCATTATATTCAAACAAACTAATTGCTGGTTAAATAACCCTCAAATAATACGTCGAAGCGCACGTTTTATCTGTAAATATGAAAATTAAGTGTTAACAAAGTTAGCTCACTTAAGTTAATATCAATAACAATCGAATTAAAGGTAGGCGTATTTAAGCCCGATTTTTAATCGTTTTGTGTCGCGCATTCTGAGTAGCTAAAACAGAGTCTCGTAATTCATAATAAAAAATATAACTATAGAGGATATCCATGGAAGCTTTTGTAAGCGCTGTTAATGATGTTGTTTGGAGTAATGCCCTTATTTACTTATGCCTTGGCGCGGGCTTGTTTTATTCTGTATTAACTCGATTTGCCCAAGTCAGACATTTTAAAGAAATGTGTAAATTACTTTTTAGTCCTAACACATCTGAAAAAGGTATTTCTTCTTTTCAAGCACTTGCAGTGTCTCTATCGGGGCGAGTCGGTGTTGGTAACATTGCTGGTGTTGCTGCTGCTATCGGTTTTGGTGGCCCAGGGGCTATTTTCTGGATGTGGGTTGTTGCATTTTTAGGTGCAAGTACAGCCTTCGCTGAATCAACTCTTGGTCAAATTTATAAAGAAGAAGAAAACGGTCAATATCGTGGTGGTCCAGCGTATTACTTTGACCGTTGTTTAAAGCAAAAATGGTTAGCTATCTTGTTTGCTATTTCTGCCGTTGTTGCGTGTGGTGTTTTCCTACCAGGTGTACAAGCAAATGCGGTAGGTAACGCATTTACTCAAGTATTTGGCGACGGTACTATGGTTTCGACCAGCTTTGGCGATGTAGGCAGCTTTAAGCTAGTTGCGCTGGCTATTATTCTTATCGTTTTAGCCTTTATCATTTTTGGTGGTATAAAACGTATTGCCAACTTTACTCAAATTGTTGTGCCATTTATGGCTTTGGGCTACATAGTACTTGCCTTAATCGTTGTGTTTTTACATATCGATAGAGTGCCTGATATTTTTGCTATGATAATAAGCGACGCCTTTACAGCTCAAGCCGGATTTGGAGCTGCAATTGGCTGGGGTGTAAAACGCGGAATATATTCAAATGAAGCGGGTCAAGGTACAGGTCCTCATGCAGCGTCTGCGGCAGAAGTAGACCACCCAGCGCAACAAGGTTTAGTTCAGGCTTTTTCAGTGTACGTAGATACCATCTTCGTATGTACAGCAACTGCACTGATGATTTTGTTAACACAACAATACAACATTGTTGGCGAGCTACCAGCTGGTCAATTTATTGTACAAAATGTTGACGCAGCAACTGAAGTAGGCTCTGCAGCATTTACGCAAATGGCTTTGTTTAGCGTATTTGGCGGTTTTGGTGAGGCATTTGTAGGTATTGCGTTATTCTTCTTTGCGTTCACTACTATTTTAGCTTACTACTTCATTGCGGAAACAAACATTGCTTACTTAAATCGTTACTTTAAAGGAAGTATTCCACTGGTTATTGTGAAGTTTGTGATCATGTTTATGGTGGCGTACGGAATGGTTAATAGCTCTGGGTATATTTGGAGCATTGGTGACATAGGTGTAGGCTTAATGGCGTGGATCAACATCTTAGGCATTTTAGCTATTTTCTTTGTCGCAAAACCGGCACTGTTATGTTTAAGCGATTACGAAGAGCAAAAGAAAAAAGGCGGTAAAATTACCTTTGACCCAATTAAGTTAGGTATAAAAAACGCTACTTTCTGGGAAAAACGCCTTGAAAAACAATCTAAGGATCCTGAGTAATTTAATACACAGTGTACTTGCAAGTTTGATTGGATAAACGGGTTTAAACCAATAAAAAGAAAGTTACATTATCTGTTATTGCTTTAAATTCAAAAAAGACAACAACAAATAAAACAAGTACAATAAAGGCGCCGCAAGGCGCTTTTTTTATGCGTAGTATGGAGAGATGTATGGCGATTATTCGTTGCCCAAAATGTGCAAAATCAATTTCAGATAAATACAAGCAATGTCCGCATTGCGAAAGTAACATTTCAGAGCTAAATGACGAGCAGGTTCAACAACTTCAGCGCGAACAGCAAATTAAAAAAAAGCAGATGTTTATAAATCACTCTTTCCTAGCACTTATTTTATTTTTGGGTGGTTTTTTCTGTTTATATTTTTTACAACCGCAAAAAGAAACCCTTGAGTGGTATGCTTACACCATCGCCATTGGCGTAGGGTGCATTTGGTATCTTATTAACCGTATTATTTTAGTGACTCTTAAAAAGAAAAGATGACATGAATATCGATAAACTCGTAGAAAATATTACTCCAGAATTATTTGAACGCCTGCAATATGGTGCATCCACTGGCAAATGGCCAGATGGCACTGTGTTATCAGATGAGCAAAAGCAACAAACAGTGCAGTTGGTTATGTTGTATCAAGCAAAGGTGGCTCAATCGAACGAGCAATTTACGATTGGTGCTAATGGTGAAATGATCCAAAAGACAAAAGCGCAACTACAAAAAGAATTCAAATCAGACAACGAAATAGCTAGGTTTAGTGAACATGATCTTTAAGCACCTTTTTACGCCAAAATGGAAACACCCTAAGCAACAGGTACGTCTTGATGCAATTGAAAAGCTAGATACGCAGCGCGATGCAAGTATTTTAAATACACTTGCATTAGAAGACAGCTCTGCAGAAATACGCCGAAAAGCGCTTCAAAAGGTAAATGATTTACCACTTTGGTGGAAAGCCTATAAGCAAGACCAAGCGTTGAAGGATATAGCTGAGCAGCAAATATCTAACGCGGTTTTAAACAGTGAAAGCACACTAACACCGCAAATTAAAAGTGAATATATAGAACGCTTTGCGCCTGTAAAAACATTAGAAAAACTAGCGTTTGCAGAGAAAGAACTAAAAGTTCGCGTTAAACTACTTAAGCGTTTAGCAAACCCAAAATTAGTAGAAAAAGCTTTTAAAGAAGGCAGTGAAGAATTACAAAAGCAGCTAGTGGAGTTAGTTATTAACCACCAGCTTACCAAACCACTTGCTAAACATGCTAGAGGGGAAGCGAAAAGCACCCTTGATACGCATATTGAAAATGAGCGTCTGGCCAAAGAAATGCCACAAGAAGTTGAAAATTCAACGCGCGTTATTTTAGCAAAACTTAATGCGTTACGTGAAAAAACAGACTTTGCGTTGGTAAACCCACAAGCTGCTGAATTAATGGCTCAATGGCAAGCATTAGAGCTTAAATGGCTATCAGCAGAGCGTATAAAATCGCTAGATGAAAAGTACATAGCTATTACCAGCAAGCTTGATACTCATATAGCGCAACTTAAAGCTGAGCACGACAAAGAACAGCAACGTTTAGCATTAAAACAGCGTCAATTATTGGCTTTAGCAACGCTTGAAGCATTAAGTGATGAAATTGAAAATGCGCTTCAATTAGGTTTAGAAACCCCAGAGCAAATTCAACAAGATTGGCTTGACGCTAAAGTAGCCCAAGCAAAACAAGCGATCACAGAGACTGAGCTTGAAAATAGCGCACAGTCTAAAGCGGTAATAACAAGGCTTGAGACTTTATTTTCACAAGTGGCTAAATTACCCGAACTAACAACGGTAATTGCTCAATATAAAGAGGCATTGAACGCCTTACAAAAAATTGAACCAGCGCAAAGCATTGAGCAATATGACGATATTATTTCAGCGTTTAATCAAGCGTTTAAAGAAACGCGTGGGCATATAGCTATGTTAGACAGCGCACTGCAAGGCAAGTTTAAAACTGAGTTAAACGCGCATAAAAAGCAGTTTTTAGTACCAATGAATGAGTTAGTTAAACCGCTTGAAAAAAATCAAAGCCAAGCAAAGCGAAAAGCTCGTGATGTTAAGCGCTTAATTGAAGAAGGCCGGTTCAATGTGGCATTTGGTGTATTTAAAGGTTTTGAAGAGCTATTTAATACATTAACAGCACGCTACCAGCAACCACTTGAAAATATTAAAGCAGAGCTAGAGCAGCAGCTTGCTGACGCAAAAGATTGGCAAAAATACGCCGCTGCACCAAAGCGTGTTGCGTTACTTGAAGAAGTAGCCGCGTTAACCGAGCAAGAATGTACCGACCCGCAACAACGTGCAGAACAAGTAAAAATGTTTCGCACACGTTGGAATGAGCTTGGCCGTTTAGATACAGATGAAGAAAAACAACAAGGTGTTCAGTTTGACGAACATATTGAATTGTTGTTTGCACCTTGTCGTAGTTACTTTGCCGAGCAAGAAAAAAACCGCGATGCAGCTAAGTTGCAACGTGAAAGCATCATTACTGATATGCACGTGCTTAGCACAGAGCCTACTAGCGAAGAAGGCTTTGATTGGAAACAGTTTGAAAGCCAATACAATAGGCTAAATAAAGCATGGCGCAGTGTAGGAAAAGTTGACCCTAAAACATATCGAGTTTTAAATGAACGCTATAAAAATGAGCAACAACAGGTGCTTGGTTTATTAAATGCGTTTCATAAAGGTAATGCTGCGCTTAAAAATGATTTAGTAGAACAAGCACAGCAACTATCACAAAGTGACGACTTAGCAAGTGCTTGCCAGACGTTAAAGCAAATGCAGCAGCAATGGCAAACAATTGGCTTTGCGGGCTTGAAAGCTGAAAATGCGTTGTGGCAAAAGTTTCGTCAATATAACGATGAAGCATTTAGTAAGCGCAGCACTGAATTTGAGCAACAAAAGCTTGAACAGAATGAGTCAGACAAGCAAGCCGCTGCAGAGCTTGCTGAATTAGAAGCGGTACTAGAGGCGGTTGAACAACGTGCGCAACTTCATGACCTAGAAACGAAGGTAAAGGGTTATGCACAATTCAGAACGCTTGCGCCAAAAGTGACTACTTTGCTTAAAGCCATAGATGAAAAAGTGTCATTGCTTATCACTAAATCAGAGCAGGCTAACTTAGATGCCTTACTTAATGCGCTTCAAAATAATGAAGAAGTACCTGCTCAGTATCAAGCACCGCTAAAAACAACGCTTAACGAAGAGCAACTTGTAACGCGTATGGAAATTTTAGCAAATGTGAGTTCGCCAAATGCATCACTTAGAATGGCAGAGCAAGTTGCTATGCTTGATGATAAACACCGTGGCGATCATGCTGATTTAAATTATTATTTAAAACAGTTGCTCGCGCTCAGTAACGGTTCAGTTGAACCTGACACACTAGCTCGATTAAAGACGACACTTGCAGCTTAATCATTAACATTACTTTAAATGTTGATTAAAACTTTAAAAGGCCGCTTAAATAGCGGCTTTTTATATCAACCAAACAAAGGATTTACCATGAGATTTTTATTACTTATTACTACGCTTTTTTTAACTGCCTGTAATAGCACGCAAGGTGTATCGGTATATTCATTTACAAATGCTGAAGTAGAAAGCGTATTAGCTAAAGAGTTGCCAAAGTTAAGCGAAAAAGTAAAGCTAATGGGATTACCTGTTCAGCTTAACGTTAATGATTTAAGTGTTGATATAGGGCCAGATAATCGTGATGTTGTTTTACTTGGCGCTGACTCTAGCGCAGAGATCAACGCTTTTGCACTTAAATACCCAATTCGTTTAAAGCTTCAAATAGAGGGCAGCCCATTTTACGATAGCGAGAAAAAAGCAGTGTTTTTGCGTAATATTAAACTACTGGGCTCAAGCGTTGATGCTGGTGGCTTTAGAGGCAACATTGGCGCGCTTGACGATCAAGCAATGGGTGTAATCAATACCTTTTTGGCTAACAACCCTGTATATACGTTAAACATGAACGATCCTAAAATGATGCTATTGAGCAAATTACCACTCGACATGAAAGTATCGCAAGGTGCAATTAAACTGGTTCCTAGATTATAAATAACCAGGCTAATCAGATCGGCCTGCCTTAATTAATCGTATTAAATAACCTAACTATAAGCTAATTAGGTTCATTATATTATGGCAGCACCGCGTAACGTGCCCACATCGAGACTTTCTCGTTTTGCAAAATTAGGCTCATTAGCAACAGGCGTTGCGGGTAATATGCTGGTTGATGGCGCTAAAAGTGCACTAACAGGTAAAGGGTGGGATAACAAACGCTTACTTCTGCAACCTAAAAATATTGAAAAACTTGCTGTGCAGCTCTCCCACTTACGCGGAGCAGCAATGAAATTAGGCCAGCTTCTATCTATGGATGCTGGTGATTTGCTCAGTCCTGAGCTTGCCCAGTTACTCGCTTTGTTGCGCTCTGACGCAAATCCAATGCCGCATAAGCAGCTGGTTGAAGTTTTAAAAGAACAATGGGGGGACGACTGGCTTTCTCGTTTTTCTCATATTGAACTCAGACCTTTTGCAGCGGCTTCTATTGGGCAAGTGCATTTAGCGTATCAAGAAAATGGCGATAAGCTCGCAGTTAAAGTTCAGTACCCGGGTATTGCAAAGAGTGTTGAGAGCGACGTAGATAACGTGATTACGCTGTTAACCCTATCGCGCCTATTACCTAAAGATCTCGACATTAAACCCCTTGTGAATGAGGCTAAGGCACAATTACTTGCAGAAGCAGATTACCTGCGAGAAGCAGATTATTTAATACGTTACAAAAATGCACTCAACGGCAATGCTCACTTTAAAGTGCCTGATGTTTACACTTCGCACAGTACGCAGCAAGTGCTTACAATGGAATATGTTAATGCTGAACCCATAGAGAGCATCACAGAGCAGCCACAAAGCCAGCGAAGTTTTGTTGCTGAGCAGCTTATTAATTTATTTTTTAAAGAAATGTTTGAATTTAAACTCATTCAAACGGATCCTAACTTTGCTAATTTTCATTATCAAACAGAGACACAAAAAATCGTTTTATTTGATTTTGGTGCAACGCGAGAAATATCAACCGAGTTGAGTTCAGCGTATTTGGCACTATTTAAAGCAGGTAGCGATAACAGCCGAGAGGGCGTATTAAAAGCAGCATCGCAAATTGGTTATTTTAAAGATGACATTATGGATAATTATAAAAATAACGTAATCGACTTGTTTTTAATGGCGTGCGAACCGCTCAGGCATGATGGTGAATTTGATTTTAAACATAGCCAGTTAGCACTTAAAATTAAGGATGCTGGGCTTGCACTTAGTGCTCAATCACAGCAGTGGCACACTCCACCCGTCGATGCGTTGTTTATACACCGAAAACTAGCCGGTTTGTATTTAATAGCTGCTCGTTTGGGGGCAAAAATTGATGTGCGTGCGCTTTTTAGTCATTTCGCATAAATGCTGAGCTAATATCGATACAAAGTTACTGGTGCAGTAATGTGTTAAAGTTGTCATAATACTCGTGATATTTCGCGAGGCGTAGTTATGATAAAGCAATTTTTAAACGATCCAAAGTTATTACTTAATGCCGTGGGTGAGGGAATTTACGGATTCGACTTGTCTGGAAACGCTGTATTTGTAAACCCAGCAGCAGAGCGCATGACAGGGTGGAAGGCAGAGGAGCTACTAGGAAAAAAAATACATCAATATCATCACCATACTCGTGCCGATGGCACGCCTTACCCTGCAGATGAGTGTCAAATTTACTGTACCATGTTTGATGGTAAACGCCGTGAAGTTAACAATGAAGTGTTTTGGCGCAAAGACGGTAGCTCGTTTGCTGTTGAATATACATCCACCCCAGTGTATCGAAAAAATCAACTTATTGGTGCCGTTGCTATTTTTCGTGATATATCGCAGCAGCAACAAACCCAAAATGATTTACAAAACGCACTTAAAAAAATAAAGCAGCTGAGTGAGCAGTTAAAAGACGAGAATAGCTATTTAATAGCAGAGTTAAATCAGGACTGGCAAGACTCTGGGCTTGTAGGGCAAAGCCATGTGTTCCAAACCATGTTAGAGCAAATCAAATTAGTGAGTGAAACCGACACTACCGTGCTTATTCTGGGAGAAAATGGCACAGGTAAAGAGCTAGTAGCACGCAATTTATATAGGTTAAGCAAACGCAGCAAGCATGCCTTTATTAAAGTAAATTGTGCAGCTTTTACACCAAGTTTATTGGAGTCTGAGCTGTTTGGGCATGAGAAAGGCGCTTTTACGGGGGCTAACGAACGTCGTAAAGGCCGATTTGAACTGGCCGATAAAGGCACACTTTTTTTAGATGAAATAGCCGAATTACCTCTAGAATCACAAAGTAAGCTACTAAGAGTGCTACAAGAGCAAGAATTTGAACGGGTTGGTGGTAGCCAAACTTTGAGTGTAAACATTCGAGTTATAGCGGCTACAAACCGCGATTTGTGGCAAATGGTGCAAAAGGGCAGTTTTAGAATAGATTTATATTATCGACTTAATGTATTTCCTATTAAAGTGCCAGCCCTCAGAGAGCGAAAAGAAGATATTCCTTACTTATGCAGCAACCTCATACAGCAATTAAATAAACGCTTAGGGAAGCAGTTAAAAGGGCTAAGTAAAAAAGCAGTTACTAAGCTTCAAGCCTACGATTGGCCTGGTAACATAAGAGAGCTGCAAAATGTACTGGAGCGAGAAGCCATTTTGTCCAAACAATCTGTTTTACAGCTCAATCAACCACTCAATGGTGACACTACGCAAAATGTTGACGAGTCTCTTACCCTCGATGAGGCGCAAAGGCTGCATATAAGCCGTGTTTTAACACTTTGTAACGGGCAAATTTCTGGAAGTAAAGGTGCTGCACTTAAGTTAGGATTACCTGAAAGTACACTTCGCTCAAAAATGAGAAAGCTAGGAATTAGTAAATAATCGCGATATATAACGGCTTTCGTTATATATCACGATTATAAAAAGCGCGTGAATTATAAAGTTATTTAATATCAATAGATTAAATAAAGTTTCAGTTTGGTCTGAAAGTTGCAAATACTTAAACAACATCCGTTCTAATTAAGTAAGTAACATGAAGTTTGATATTAAAGAGCAAGACATGATCATTAAGCCCTATAACTCAGGGCCAATTTATATTCGCGAGCAAAAAGGCTTTTTTCAACGTATACGCCGTAATTTAGGCTGGTTGCTAATGTTAACGTTTATTGCCATTCCATGGATTCAATATAACGGTCAGCAGGCTGTACTGTTAGATGTCGCAACACAAACCTTTACTATTTTTGGATTAACACTTCTTCCTCAAGACTTTATGATTTTAGCCATGCTTTTTATGGTGGGAGCCTTTGCGTTATTTTTTGTTACTAATTGGCTTGGCCGAGTTTGGTGCGGTTACACGTGCCCACAAACAATATGGATGTTGATGTTTACATGGGTTGAGCAACGAATAGAAGGTACACGCAATCAGCGCATTAAATTAGATAAGTCAAAATGGACATTTAGCACGTGGCGTAAAAAAATAGCTAAACACAGCGTGTGGATAGTTATTTCGGTTTTAACAGCGACCTCATTTATGGCGTATTTTATTCCGGCTAAAAATTTATACTTAAACATGCTTTCGTTTGATTGGTCTGGCATTACCACATTTTGGGTGCTTTTTTTTGCTGGGTGTACGTACGGTAATGCTGGTTTTTTAAGAGAAAAAATGTGCACCATTGCATGCCCGTATTCTCGTTTTCAGTCAGTGATGTTTGATAAAGATACCTTAGTTGTTACTTATGATGCTGAACGAGGAGAAAACCGTGGCCCACGTAAGCGTAAAGCTGATCCAAAGTCATTAAACCTAGGCGATTGTGTAGACTGTAATTTATGTGTGGAGGTATGCCCTGCGGGTATTGATATAAGAAATGGCTTGCAATATGAGTGCATAAACTGTGGTTTATGTATTGATGCCTGCGATGACACAATGAATAAGTTTGGCTACGACAAAGGCTTAATTAAATACGCGAGTGAAAAACAGATGGAAGGTAAAAAAACCAACCCATTTAGATTAAAGCTTGTTGGCTATGGTGCGTTAACTGCCTTACTTATCCTATCGATGTTTGCATGGATGATGCAGCGTACACCCATAGAGGCTTCAGTGCTTCGTGATAGAAACGCACTCTACAGAGTAAATTATGAGGGCCTAGTTGAAAACCCATACACACTAACCATTATTAACAAAACACAGCAATCAATGCACTACACAATCGCTATTGAGGGGTTACCTGGGGCAACGCTTAAAAGTCCAAAGGCAACACTCGTACAACCTGGTTTAATGAAAAAAATACCGGTTACGGTTACCGCTGATGGTTACGATATTAAACAAAAAGTAAGTAAATTAAGATTTGTAGTTACCGCGCAGGAAGATGCGAGTATTACCATCACCAAGGACAGTCAGTTTTATAAAAACTAAGTAGTTAAACGCCAAGTTGATTAAATAATTAATCCGCTTGGCTGTTTTTAAGGTGCTTAATAACGTATTGCTTGGCACTTTCAACCTCACTAAATATACATTTAGTGCCGTCTCTGCCAACGCTATTTAAAACCCGCGACATTTGACTGATTGCGATGGCCGATGTCATTACATACGCGCTGATAAAGCAATTTGCAGCTTGCATTTTTTTGCCAATTTTAGTGAGCAATAACTCGGCTTCAGGCGTCGCTGCTAATACCTTTCGTGAGTCGCTAATATAGCCCCAGGGGTTGCCGTTAAATTGTGCAGTAGTATTAATGAGCTTTTCACCATACACACTTAGAATATCGGTATCGATGCTACCTGAAAATTCAGCAACAATTATGTTGTTATCTACATAAAAATTAACGTTGCCATAGTCATTTTTTAATGAAAAATCATAATGCTCATTTTTATCTACTTGCAAGGCTTTCTCTCTATTTATATTACAGACTTGTTACTACGTTTAATAAAACACACTTATAATAAACGTAGCAACTAGTAATTTAGCCTTCATTTCGTAAATAATTTAAAGCACTATCAATAACAGCAACTTGCGCTAATATACATTGTTCACTATTGGCTGAAGGGCTATCTGGGTAAACCTCTGTTGTTGTTACAAAAGGAGCATCAGTAAAGCCCATACATAAACCTAATTTGCGTGCTGCGTAATTTATAACGCCAAATTGTTCCTGCGGTACGCCTATTAATGCATTGTTTTCATCGCTTGGTGCAATATGCGTAACCTTTGCAACGCCCTCAATAATCACTTTTTGAAATTCTGGCTCTGGCTTTGTACTGTCAGCAACTAAGTAAAACCCATCAGGAATATTCCAGTTTGTATTAGTTGTGCCTTCACGTGCTGCAAGCGCTGGCCTGAATTCACTGTTATCGGAGTCTGTTGTCTCGTGTAAATCAATATGTGCTAGTAGATCAATATTTAATGATTTTACATAGGCCATTACCGCAGCCGACTCGTGTGCTGGGCTATTTTCGTAAAAGGAGCGGTTAGGATCTATTGCGCTTGGGTTCCAGCGGTTAATTGTTTCATACCCCCAAGGGCTAATACAGGGAGTAATAATTATATTAAAGTGTTTTGAATGATTTAAAGCAGAGGTTTTTGCAAATCTAAGCGCTCCATGTACACCACTGGTTTCGTAGCCATGCACGCCACCGGTAATTAAAACCGTTGGTTTGGTATCATCAAAATTAGGTGTTTGCAGGGCATATAATGGATAACAGCCATCGTTGTAATTAAGCTCACCATATTGCTCAACCGTTAATGTGCCTTTAAGCTCGTTAATTAACGTTAACACTTCATCTTGGTAGCTCCGCTTTATAACTTGGCTCGCAAGCCATTGAGCTTTATCGTCGTCGTTCCATTTAGTACCGGGTGTGCCAATTGGGTATGTGTTGTCAGTCATTATAAAGCCTTGGTATATCAATATTTAATGAAATAAAGCGCTAGCTTAACGCTGACTAAAATAGCCCGCAACTTAATGCGATGTATCGATATAATTGAGTTACTTCTTAAAAAACTAATCCAAAGCTGTAATAAAGAAAATTGAATTAAATACACCGTTAGTTATGTAAGCGAGGTATTTAGCCCAAGCCACTAAACTGATAAGCTTGCAGCGCATTTTGCCACTTTTAAGACTATTACTATGAGCAATCAAATTTTATTTAATAAATACATGCTATTAACAGCGATTTTTACACTAGTAAGTACTGTATTTTCGGTTAATTTAGCCGCGCAACAACAAAGCCAAACATTAGTTTTATTAGGATCAGAGCCACGCATGTGCGCTGAGAGTTCGTGTACTAGGAGTGAAAAGGTTGAAAATTTAACCCAAAAATTATACTCACCTACTATTAATAAAATAAAGCTCATAGCAAAAAACTGGCCAACCAGTAGCCTTTCTAATAAAGATGCGACACTAGATGTGCTAAAGCAATTACAAAAGAATGAACCTAAGCATTTGTCAAAGCAAAATTTACTGTGGCAGTGGCGTGACGTAGATAATTTGCAATTAGAAAGCTTATCGGTGCACGAATACAATTATGTGCTTGATATGCTCGAAGTGTCAGAAAGTAAGAATGATAAAAAAATAAATAGCAAAGCAATTAATACTTCACGCTATGAAAATAATGATATTTTACAATTTATTACTGGTAGCCTAAAAGTAAATAGCGCTAAACCGACCATGCTTGTTATTACTGCAGCGCGTCGTGATCCCTACGCGTATGCTGAAGCGGCAACATCTCTTTTAGCAGAATCACAAATAAGTACCAAGTGGCTTGCATTAACGCCTGCACTTGCAAAGGCAATAACCACGGGTCGGTGCGATCAACTGCCTTCACAAAGAAACAGCGCTATGCAAGTGTATAACCGAGAGTCAATTTATCCTTCGCAAACTCAAACCGAATACGGCTTGTGTAAAAGTGGAGTAGTTGCATTAACCACATTAATAAAAAACAGTACCGGCGTTATGTTTCATAGTGGCGATACTGCGTTATTGCATAGCGTTTTATTTAATGATGAAAACGAGCCTTACCCATGGACAAATTCACTTATAACAAGCCCGGTTATTGTGGGAATAGGTGAGGGGAGCGCCATACAAGGTAATAGCTTAATTACAAATAAAAACGTAACAAGTACAAATATACTAAAAGGGGAAACCCTGACCACTAAAAAGGGCTTAGCAACGTTTAATTATGGTGTGTTAAGTACGCACTTTAGTGAGCAAAACCAAACTTTTAAATTGGCCATGATGATTGACACTTTAAGCAACGGTAAAGCTACATCACAGTATGGTTTTGGTGTAGACGAGAATACCGCCTTGGTTGTCATAAAATCGCCAGAAGGTAATTTAATGACGGTCGTAGGTGAAAATGGTGTGGTCCATTTAACTCCCGGGGCAACAAACATTGCTGTGCATCCCCCTGAGCAAAAGACAAATTCAAAACCTCAAAAATACCGCTATTCTTATTGGCCTTCTGGCAGTGTAATTGATGTGAGCAATAACTCATTTACTTTGAGCGAGCGCACATTGGGGAAAACATTGCCCTCAATAAAAATTCCGCCATTGCCAGTTCAGCGTTTTGGTAGCATATTGACGGATGCTAAATTACGCTCTTTGACACAAGCTATGTGCCTTGCTCAAGAGCAAAGTGCGGTTGCTCAGCAAGATAAATTTTTAATTAGCCTGAATACAAATGCTGATACACGCTATGACCGAATAAACACCAAACCATTTGGTTGTGCTGTGAGTAATTTATCGCTGGTGGTCGAGTCGTTTTAAGTTTAAGGCGTAATTATTTGGATTTTAAGTACCAGCTCGATAAAATAACCAGCATTACGTATAACCACTTTGCATAAAGCAGAGAAATTAAAAGAGTTTTAAAATGAATAATGAAAGTGATGTAATCGATAACTTAGCTGACTTAGAGGCTTTTTTACTGGAAGTTGAAAGTGGCGGCTATGGGTTAAAAGGGGTATCTGGCGTTGGTATGGCCACTAAAAACTCAGACGGTACCCGTTTTATTGCCGTATTTGATGATAAACAGCAGTTATTATTGGCCCGCGGTATCACCGAAGATGTATATACTAATGGGCAAGATATGGTTCGTAACGGTGTAAAGCCCAAACACTAGTTACATATAAATCAATAAGCGCTGTTTAGCGCTTTTTTTTGCAAAATTTAAAATGAGTTAAAACATCAAGCAAGGCTAAGAAATATAAAAGGTAAAAAACCGATTTAGGCTAAATAAATGAAGACTTTACTGCATAACTCGCATATTAACGTATTTCGTTTACTAATTGACCATTTTCATATAATGCCGAGTATTGGCGTTTATGCTCTTCAAATAGGTAAGTTCTTAACTGCTCTTTTCCAGTATTAATACGCGTAATTTTTGCAGCCATTCCTGATTTATTTTGCCTAATAGGCTCTATATCAATTGAAATACACTCTTCGTTTGGTAATGTAAACTGCACGTTTTTCATATTACCCAGTCGGCTGTTATCTTTTAGAGGTTTTAAAAATATCCCTGTGCTAGATATAGACTCAATATAAAAACCTTCGCTTTTTATATTGAGCTGGCTCCAACGCCAACTGCGCTGTGTGCCTTTAGTATCAATAACTTCAGGCGCACTGAGTGTTGGGTTAATAACCCCAGAGGGATCTATTTCTAAATCAAGCGGAAACCACAATTGATAGTGCGCAACTTTTGCTAATAGCGTTAAGCTTGCATTACTTAATAGGTGCGCAATGCCTGCGGGTACACTACTTTGTAAAGTAAGCTTATGATTTGGTTTTACTTCCTGAACTTCTGGCTTAAATAAGTCAGAGATAAAGTTTAATTCTTCAGCTGAAAAGTCCATGTTCAACACCGTAAAAATAAAACCCTATCATATGTTAATTAAATAAAATGCTCAATAAGTGTGCAGACTTATTTGTTTTCTTTACTATAATGAAAAGTTTTGTTGGGATTTTCTGCGAATTAAACGTGTATCGTTAGCCGTGCTTGTTATATTTCATCCAGATTATGCTTAAGCGAATAACAATATACTTAAAGTATATTTAGCGCCTTCATGTGCTTTTAAAAACTAAAAAGGGTTTTGTTACTTTGTTGTTTTATTAAGTTAATAATCAGCACCTGGTGAAATGTCGACACGAAAGGATGGTTTTAAGATATTGCTGCATACTAAGTAAGGACCAATTGATAGGCACTGTTTTTTAGGCGCAATTTGTAGTCATTTAACCGCTGATTTAAGTAATCTCTAAGTAAATTTATTTTTCAGGTTAATACTTTTTTGAAGGTTAATTATAGAAACAGGAGGGAGTTATGAATTGGTCGGTATGGAGAGATTCGAACTCTCGACCCCTGCCACCCCATAAAAATTACCTGTGTTCTTTAGTGTACAAAAGTGGCTTAACGTGTCCTATCGTGAAGTATTCAAAGTTATTGTAACTTATTGCTATTGAAAGGATTGTGCTTTTAAATTATACCTAGTGAATGAACGTGAAGTTTAGTGAACTAAAATCAACTCGTGCGATAAATGTGCGACAAAAATTTTGGGTTAACTCTAGGTGTGCGAAAAATGGCGTCAATTAAAGTAAAATTAACTGAATCAATACTCAAAAATATTCCTTTGGAAATTACCAAAATTAATGACACTGAGATCTCCGGTTTTTATCTCAATGTTGGAAGACCAAATAAGGAGGGTAAACGCTCACAAGTATATTATCTGTATTACCGCCTTGGAGGCCGAGGTTCAAGAGAAAGAAGATTAGCCTTAGGCAGCTCATCGGTAATAACAGTGAGTGAGGCCAGGCAGCTTGCTAAGCAATATATTGGTGATGTGTCGCGTGGTATTGATGTTTTTTTACAAAATAAGAAAGCAGCGCTTATTGAAAAGCAAGAAAGCGCCTCACCGACAATTGCTGTGCTTGCGAATGAGTTTATTGAAAGAGATATTAAAGCTAACCGTAAAGATGTAGACCCTGTTATTAGAATGTTTGATAAAGACATTTTGCCCTTTATTGGTAATTACAAACTTAAAGAAATAACCCGCCGTGAAATTTTTGAAAAGGTGCTTGATCCAATAACTGATAGAGGTGCTAAAACGCAGGCGAATAAAACACTATCCATTCTAAAGCAAATGTTTAATTTTGGTGTTGAGCGAGATTTAATCCAAGGTAATCCCATTAGCACAGTGAAAAAGAAAAGCGTGGGTGGCTTAGAAAAGTCGCGAACCAGAGCGCTCGAATTTGAAGAAGTTATTCAAGTTTTTGAGCGCCTACCAAAGCTAGGTATCAGCCAGCAAGTTATTTACGCATTGAAGTGTATTACTTTAACTGGTTGTAGGCCAATAGAAGTCACAGGCGCACAGTGGCAAGAGTTTGATTTTGATAAAATGATATGGACAATCCCAGCCGAGCGCGTTAAGCAAAATAAAAATGGCGAAAGAACTCATAAAGTACCGATTACTCAAAATATGGTTATTTTGCTTGATGAGTTACGCGCAGCATTTGGCTATCTCAACTCTAAATATGTATTCCCGAGCACAACAACCAATAAATCAGGTCCAGGTGAGCAGCCTATTGATAGGCATTCACTATCACGCTCTATCAGTCGTAAACAAGAGCAATTGGGTGTACCAAAGTTTGTACCTCATGATTTACGTAGAACCGTTTCTACAAGGTTGGGTGATGATGATATCGGTACAGACCCGATAGTAATTGAAAAAATACTTAACCATCAACTACAAGGGGTGCAGGGCGTTTATAATATGCAGGAATATATGGAAAAGAGAAGAAGGGCTTTAGTAATGTGGGAACATAAACTCACAAACGCAACTTCTTACTCTTCAAAAGTTACCTAAAATATTTGCTGGCAATGGCATTTCACTGTATGACAAGCTTTTATATATGGTAAAGTGTTAAATATGTACACTTTTTCTGGTGCATACTTTATACGTGTTAATTCATACTATTAAAATAAAGTGACTATGATGATAAAATTTTTGGGTGCTCGGAAAGAAGGTCAAGTTGTAGCTGGGATTCTTGAAGCCATATTGAAAAAAAGCAATTACCTTACAGGATACCTTTACAGAGGCTTTCCAATTCTTTCAACTTCAGAGCAAACTATAACACTGGATAGCGTTTTATGTTGTGAAGAGCACGGAGTGATAATTTTTCACTTTATAGAGGGAAAAGATATACATTCAGACTTCAGGTCTATTGTGGATGAAGTTCATTTAAAGGTGGTTGCAAAACTTCAAGAGTTACCGGAATTAGCGATCAGAAGAAAACTGGCTGTACCAGTTAATTCTATAGTATTTGCACCATCAATACCTTCAAACAAGTATGGAAATGAATTAGAAACAGCACTTTTGTTATCCAGAACAGAGCAAGATGTTTTTCAGAATATTTCTTTGGAAAAATGGAATAACCCAGAATTACTTAATATAGTCCTCTCGCGTTTACAATCCTTAACTTCCTTAAAAAAGAGACGACAACGTGGTTATGTTGAACGTGATGACTCTAAAGGTTCAGTTTTAAAAGCATTAGAAAATAAGCTTGCTACTCTAGATGATAGTCAAACCAACGCTGTTTTAGAGACTGTTTCTGGTGTTCAACGTATAAGAGGGCTAGCAGGCTCAGGGAAAACGGTCGTTTTAGCCAGAAAAATCGCTCATTTGCATGCTCAAAACCCTAGCTGGAAAATTGCAGTAACATTTAACTCTCGCTCGCTAAAGAAGCAATTAGAAAGACTTATTAGTGTTTTTTATGAAGATGCAAACGGAGAAAAGCCAGATTTAGAGAAACAAGTCCAAATTATACATGCTTGGGGTAGCCCTAAAAACCATGGTATGTATTACGAAGCGTGTAAACTTCATAATGCAGAATACTTGGACTTCAATGCAGCTAGAAATCAGTGTGGTTCGGGTGGTGAAGCTTTTGACTTTGTATGTCAAAAATTAAATGAGGAAATTGAACAAGACAAAAAGTTGTTTGATTTGATTTTAATAGATGAAGCTCAAGACTTTTCACCAGATTTTCTTCGGTTATGTTACTCATTACTTGATCACCCAAAACGTTTAATTTATGCGTATGATGAACTTCAGAACTTAGGTGACAGCTCTATGCCTTCGCCTGAGGATATCTGGGGTCTGGATGAAAACTCTAATCCTATAGTTTCATTTAAAGAATCATCCCAAGATTTGATTCTAGATACTTGTTATAGGAACCCTGGGCCAGTTCTTAGCGCTGCTCATGCTCTAGGTTTTGGGATTTACAGAAGGCCAATGATTCAGATGTTTGAGCATTATGGTCTTTGGGAGGAAATAGGTTATAAGGTTATTTCTGGAGAGTTAAAAGAGGGTGAAAGTGTTAGCTTAGCTAGAACTGAGAAGTCTAGCCCATGCTTACTCAGCAATCATAACAGTGGTGATGAACTAATTAAATTTAGAAAATTTGATTCGAGGTCTGATGAGTATGATTGGGTTGCTAATGAAATTATCAGGAATATACGAGAAGAGGAAATATTACCAAGCGACATTGTAGTAATTCATCCAAATGTAATGCGAATGAAGAGTGAAGTAGGCTACATCAGAAATGTTTTATTCCAACAAGGGATAAACTCTTCTATTGCAGGTATTACAGGTTCACCTGATGAGTTTATTTATGATGATCAAGTAACGTTCACATCTATTTATCGAGCAAAGGGAAACGAAGCTGCAATGGTTTACGTTATTGGAGCAGAATATTGTAATACAGAATTTGAGTTATCTAAAAAAAGAAATATTCTTTTCACTGCAATGACTAGGACGAAAGCTTGGTTAAGAATTACCGGTTGTTATACTACCTTTGATGGCCTTTGTGATGAATACTCAAAAGTTGTAGAAAATGACTTCATGCTTAATTTTAAATATCCAACAGAAGAAATACGCCAAGAGATGAAAGTCGTAAATCGTGACATGACTTCGGCTGAGAAAAACAAAGTAAGTAAAGCTCGAAACAGTGCACAAAGCCTTGCTTCACTTTTAAGTGATGAGGTTAATCCTGAAGACATACCTGAAGATATCAGATTAGCTTTATTAGAAAAGCTACGAGGCTCTTAAAATGAGGGCTAAAGATGTTCTTAAAGATATAGGAATAATTACATCAAAGCTTATTGAAATAGGGTTGTCTGTAGATCAAAATTTTCCACGTCAATCTGATAATTCAGGGCAACAGCTTATAAGTTATGATAATTATTCAGATACTTCCGTAGCATTGAAGAATATAGAGTATAAAGAAATATATGGAGAGTTAGATAAAGAGCGGCAGTTTAATATTAAACTGCTAGATGGTGCGTTATTGCAGTTTTTTTATTGTTTTGAAGGAAACACGTTAATAAAACATAGATTATGTTACTTTCCATCTCCAGATTTTGAGTCCTTTCAAAATGAGCCTGAATTATACTTGGACGAAAGTAAAATTTATGCAGATATCTTACTTAAATCTGTTCTCCCAATTCCCATAAGGTTCGATTATGCTCCAAATGACAGTGTAATAGTAGAGCACCCTTCAAGTCATTTAACTCTTGGTCAATATAAAAATTGTCGTATCCCTGTTGAGTCTGCAATTTGCCCTTCCTCCTTCACAAATTTTATCTTAAGGGCTTTTTATATGAATGGGTTAACAGGCACGAAGTGCGTCTTTACTAAGAGAGAGTTGGAAGCATGCTTACATGATGAGGAAAGGCCGCTACTATATATCTCGCCTTAGGAATTATCGTAGGTATACTTCAGTAACATCGTCCTAAAATGCCCCATCTCCTGTGAAACGGTCTCTAAGGCCGCTTTATATTTAAAGCCCATGCATTAAGTTTAACCATTCTTTCTTGAACGTAGCTATGTCTGAGGGCATGTGCGCCAGTTGAAAAGAGTAGGGGGTATGGTGAAAATTGGTACTTTAATTGAAATTTATTTTTTAAGTGCGTCAAATTAAGTTTTGAAATTTATTAAGTCAGCGCATCCCTAACACGTTACTTTCAGGTCTCATTCAAAACGGCACCTTTTCGATTTAATGTAGAAGCAATTATTTATCAATAACAATCTCCAAATTTCTTAAAGCTATACTCATAATTGAGGGACTTCCTCTTAAATTAAAGGATAACGATTATGGCTCTTAAACCTGGACCAAAACCAATTGCTGATTCAACTGGCAAACCTGATAAACGTAGACGTGATAATAAAAATACTCCAGGGAACACCCCTGGATTAAAACCTAGTAAATCATCAAAGAAATAGGTCAGAATTGAGATTAAAGCTATCTTCACGGTAGCTTTTATATTTAACGTAAATAAACTTCAGTTATTTCAGGTCTAAAATGCCCCATTTCCTGTGAAACGGCCTCTAAGGCTGTTTTATATTTAAAACCTAACGCATTAAGCTCAACCATTCTCTCTATCGCTTACTCTATTTGTTTTTTGTGTCTGATTGTATTCTAAAAATTAGCTTAGAATGAGTTTGGTGCCATTTACACAATTTAGGTAATACTGTAAATTAATAGCTAAATGAAATGGATTTTTGAAAATATATAAGGACAGTTTGTGCAATATCATAATCCGCTTAATATACCAAAGCCTGAGCGCCCAAATAACCCATCACCTCTAGAATTAGCTATCTACAATTATGAAGTAAAAGCAAGAGAGTTTCATATTGAGAAAGCAAAAATTGCTACTGATGATGAATCAGCTTCGGATAAAAAACTTCGAACTCTAAAAAGTAAAAGGGATTGGGAACATCTAAGGCTTGAGAGGCGAAAGATTGCAGCCCATATCATGTTACAAGAAGAACTTGTCGAATATAGAACAAGCAATAAGTTAAAATCAGTTAAAGAGCTAAGCAAAGAAAGCCACCACCCAACGGGTAAATTAGCAAGAAACTTGACAGCAACTGGTGAGCCCAAACCAACAGTGATACATGAAGCCCACCATATTATTCCAGGTAAAGGCTGCCATCAAAAAGTTGAAATGGCGATTGCTCGAATGAACTTGCATGCGCATGGTATTGGCATAAATGATCCTTTTGCATATTCTCTCCAGCTTTGATCACCCAATTGCATTAACTTTGATCGCTTATTCTCATTAAGCTTTGATCACTAAAATCACTTGTAAATGATCACATTTATGCTCTTAATGATTTTGCCGATCAAAGCTTAATACCACTCGTAACCGAGTTCACGTTTTATCATTTTTGTAGGTGTGTTAAACCGTTATCTGAATCGTTTGATGAGGATAACAACAATGACAACAAGACCTATATCTATGAGTAAATTACATTCCATTTTACGGCTGAAGTACTCAGCACAATTATCCCATCGAGAGATTGCCAGAAGTTTAAATATTTCACCTGGTACTGTGGCTAATTACCTTAAAAAGGCCAATGAGTTAGGCTTAAATCAATGGCCAATACCAGAGGATAAACAGCAAAATACATTTTTCAACACCAAACTCAAGCGCTTCTCAACGCGTAAAAAAAGACACCCAACGCCTGACTGGTTAAATATCAATAAAGACTTAAAACAACATAAACACCTAACATTACAGCTCGTATTTGATGAGTTACTTGAAAAAGTGGGTGAGCCTTATTACAGCTACAGTCACTTCTGCCGAGCTTATAAACAATGGTTAGGTACCCAGCGACTCTCAATGCGTCAGCAGCATAAAGGGGGTGAAAAGCTGTTTGTGGATTATTGTGGCCCCACAATTACCATTACTTGTCCGACGACACAAGAAAAGCGCACTGCTCAGATATTCGTTGCTGTACTAGGTGCATCAAATTATACCTATGCTGAAGCAACGTATAGTCAGCAACTTGAAGATTGGGTAATGAGTCATGCGCGTTGCTTTGAATTTTTAGGCGGCGTTCCTGACGTTGTTATTCCCGATAATCTCAGAAGTGCTGTCAGTAAAACCTGTCGCTACGAGCCTGATTTAAATCCGACGTACCACCAGTTAGCCGAGTACTTTAACGTTGCTGTCATTCCGGCTAGACCTTATAAACCCAAAGATAAATCGAAGGCTGAAGTCGGCGTACAAATTGTTGAGCGTTGGATCATGGCACGCTTACGTAACCAAACCTTCCACAGCTTAGCGCAACTCAATCATGAAATAGCAAAGCTACTGGATATGATGAACAATAAGGTGATGAAGCAATATCAACAATCACGCAAACAGCTATTTGATATGGTGGATAAAAACGCATTAAAGCCATTGCCTGAAAAGCCCTATCAATATACACAAATCAAAACAGTACGTGTGCATATTGATTACCATGTTGAAATAGAAAAACATTACTACAGCGTGCCTTATCTGTGGGTTAAAAAACAATTACGCGCACACATATCCAATCAACTCGTGCAGCTTTATTATGACGGCACTTTAATAGCACAGCATCCTCGCTCAAACCGTTTAGGCGGACATACGACACAGACACATCATATGCCAAAGGCGCATCAAAAACAGCATGAGCAGTCACCGATAAATTTACGCTCATGGGCATTGAGTATCGGTGATTATACTCATCAAGTCGTTGAATTATTGCTTAATAGCAAACGTCATCCAGAGCAAGCTTATCGCACCTGTTTAGGGGTATTAAGTTTAGCTAAAACGTATTCAAAAGAACGCCTCGAGCGAGCATGTTACCGAGCAATTTGCATGAATACGACCACACACAGATCTATTAAGCAAATGCTGCAAAAAGGGTTAGACCAACAACCATTACCCACACTCCAAACAGAGCCAGAAAAGCCAATTACACACAGCAACATACGTGGCACAGATTACTACCATTAAGGAATGTAAACATGATAGAAACAATTAATCAGCAACTTCAATTGCTCAAGTTATCGGGTATAAAGCAAGCACTCAAGCAGCAGCTTGAACAGCCAAACCTATATCAAGAACAAAGCTTTATAGAGCGCGTCAGTTTATTGCTAACGCATGAAATTGATACGCGTAACCAAAGAAAAATAGAGCGACTGGTGCGACAAGCAAAATTCCGCGTACCGGGTCAGTTAAATCAACTCATTTACTCGCCGAAGCGTAATCTAGATAAAGCACAAATACGCGGCCTCAGCCAAAGCACCTGGCTGAGTTTACATCAGAATATATTAATTACAGGCGCCACAGGCTGTGGCAAAACCTACCTCGCGTGTGCATTGGGTCACGAGCACTGTTTACAAGGAAAAAGTGTCTTCTATATTCGATTAAAAGAATTACTTGAAAGTCTATTTCTAGCACAGGCCGATGGCAGTTATCGAAAATTATTGGGTAAACTCATTAAATACGACTTACTTATTTTAGACGATTGGGGGCTAGAGCCACTCAGTGCTCAGCAACGAAGCGACTTACTTGAATTAATCGATGCTAGATATGGTTATAAATCACACATCATCATTAGTCAGTTACCACAGGAAAACTGGCACCAAATGATCGGCGAATCAACGCACGCTGATGCTATTTTAGATAGGCTGATTCATGGTGCAATTAAGTTGAATTTAAAAGGAGAATCGATACGAAAACAGTTAAATGAATTGACTGATGATGATCAGTTAAGTTAATTTAAAAATGGCTCTACAAAATGATAAATCAAGCGATCAAAGCTGATGAGAATCGGTGATCAAAGTCATGAGAATACGCACCTTTAAATGGTGTATGGCTAAGAAATTTTGCTAAAAATACACCAGATGATTGGGCCACACCTGATTCACCTGCGCATAGACCAATACATACTCATAATTATGAAACATGGATATTCGAAAGGTTCTCAAATGACAACCTTCCAGAAAGTGCTTTTTTGTCACGATTGCAAACCGTTAAACGTGAGATAAAATCTGGAACACACCCTCAAAAAATTTTACAAAGCAAAGATACTAATTGGACTGGTGCATGAACGTTTATAGATTAAAATCAATAATTAATAGTTATGAAGTTATTGATTTAGATATTTTTGAATTTGCTGAAATAATCGGAGATGAAGATTTATCTTTGGTCAGAAGCCAGCCGAGAACAAACGAAAGTTTGTTAAATACTTGGGGGGCTCCTTCATGTTCATTTAGTAAAGAATACAAACAAGCTGAAAGGTATCCGGATATCTCTTTTTGGGGTACTTACCTTTTAATGTCAGCGGATGCTAAAAGAGCAATGTATGAATTGCTTAATGGTTTTGGAGAGTTTCTTCCTATAAAAGTTGAAGGTTGCGACTTCTACCTTTTCAATTGTTTAACTTTCGGCCTAGAGGATAAGCAGCTATGTATTCTGAAGTATAGCGAAGGAATAGAAGATGGACTTGAAAGCCTCGCGTTTAACTCTGAAGATGTTCAATCAAAACCGGTCTTTAAGTCAAAATTGCAGGGCTCAAGGACATTGTTTGCTAATGAAAAATTTAAACAATGTTATGACTCAAATAACTTTTCTGGCCTTAGATTTGATACAGAGCTCTTAAATATATTTTAGTTAATGTAAAAAGTTAGGTGACTTAAAGTAGCTTCACCTTAAATAAACTTCAGTTATTTCAGGTCTAAAATGCCCCATCTCCTGTGAAACGGTCTCTAAGGCCGTTTTATATTTAAAACCTAGTGCATGAAGCTCAACCATTCTTTCTTGAGCGTAGCTATGCCTGAGGCCATGTGCTCCAGTTGAAAAGAGTAGGGTGCGGTTAGAGGCTTTAGAAAAAGAATCAGACCATTTTTTTCCACTACCAACATCATAATGCTGCAAATAGTTAATCTCTCTATCGGTGACTGTGATAGGTTGCTTGAGCTTTTTAGCTTCTAATTGCTCAACAAGGTAGTTTGGTATTAACACATGCCGTATCAAGCCGCCTTTACCTGCTACAGTGTATAGCTCACCACTTCGGCCTTGCCATTTTGAATCTAAAGCAGGGCGGTTATTTGGTGGTCTTTCACTGGCTTTAGAAAGTGTTAATAGTTCATGGGCTCTTAAACCTGCGGCGTAAGCAAGTTGTGTTGCTAGTTCGTGTTTAAAAGTTTGTCGCTGAGATATGGCGTTAGCTTGTTCAGGTGTGTATGCACGCGAGCGTTTTATTTCTTCTAATAACGACTTTACTCGGTAAAGAGTCTGTTTAGGTTGTAATTTACCATTGAACTGCATCATTGCTTGTATTGCTTGGCGTTCCATATCCAAGGCTTTCTGGCCAACAATCTCAGCCCTGTAATCGAGATACAGGCGTGCTTGTTCTACACTCATAGCTTGAATGCCGTTAATCCCGATATCTTTTGCCCAGCTGGCAACCGTTTTAAGTGACTGCATATAGCTTCTGGCAGTGCCTAAAGACTTTATATGCTTAGTTTTAGTTAATCCTTTAATAACGTTTTTGGCTTGGGTTTCAGCTTTGGCAAATTTAGGCATTTTTATCAATCCACCGTTTTACAGTTGTCCAATGCACTTTCACCCCTCGTTTAGCAAGCCAAAGTTGAAGGTCAGATTTTGTAGTACCATTTTCATAAAACTTCCTAAGCTGGTGCTGGTATTTGTCAAGCTTTGAAGGTTTATGTCGTTTTTTAGTACGTAGCTTTTTTAGCTCATTTAATTGTTCGATTTCTTTATTCAGATCAAAAGTCATGTCTATCTCCAAGGTTGTAAGATTAACTGGCAACTTAGTTACTCAGCGACACTGAAGCCTATTCGCCCCTGTTTTTCGCACATGCGAAAGGCTCGGACCGATCTCGCCTTAATGTATTTCCTCTTTACGTGAAAAACGGCAGCAGAAAGCGCCGACATAACGCCTTAAATGTGGCGTGAGACATGACTATTAAATTGATATGAGTGAGGGTCCTCACTACGTGTTGTCGGCAGCTGAACAGCGCCATTTTTTGTAAATGCCTAATAGGCTATTTCAGTATTAGATTAGCGTTAAAATCGATTCTGTGCAATCTGCAAATAAAAACCTGCATATAAGGTATGAAAAACCAAGCCCCCCGCTATGAAGCGAGCGATTTATCGCTTCGACATAGCGGGGGGCGTAGCCCCTTTTAAAAGAGGAGGTATTTGCTCATGATGCCTCAGTTAAAAAGGGCTTGGTTTTATGTTATTTGCAGAACTATTCACTTTAAAATATGCTGTAGTTAAATATAAGGAAATAATTATGGCTTATAGTTACTGTCAGTGGTTTTAAAATACTGGATAGAGTTATGTGAAAAGCTAAATAAACAAGGCGATAAAAACATGATTTTTGAAATTAATTATTCTTTATATTGCTTGGGTGTTTGAAAACTTTTAAAGGATTGAAGGGATAAACAATGAAAAGGAATGTAATAGCTTTTCTAAGTAAAGAGAATTTATCAATAGAAGAATTACTTGATAGTACAAAGCAATTTAACAAATACACATTAACCCCTGATAATTTGCATGATAACGTTTTGTGCTTAGCATTTCATAAAAATGAGGCAGATTGGTCTTCACTTTTTTCTGCTTTTAATCTTAATAAAAATGAATTTGAACAACGTTCTGTTAAAGGCGTTTATTTTTTAAAAGTAGAAAATAGGTATGTGATTTTTACTTTTGGCTATGGAAGAGCTTTAATTAATAAGTCTTCAATTGAGCGAGGCTTCGGTTTAAAAGTATCAATGAATTTAGGTGATCCAAAACAACTAAAGTCAGTTGATAAATCTGTATTAGAAAGAGTTGCAAGAAATACACGTTCACAAGTTTTAACAAACTCTGGTATACAAGATTTTGATTTTGAGTTTGATCATGAAATTCTGAAATCCATAACTGCTATAGTTAGCGGTGATGATGATTTACTTGAGATGGTTTCGGGTAATGACTCTGTTTCTCTTTATACTGATGTTGAATTTGAAAAGTTTCCTTCGATAGCTCAAAGGTTGATTGATGCTTATTTGAGTGATGAGTATAAAAAATTATATCCATGGGCTGATTTCATTGGACTAGAGACTGACCCAGCTGTGTTGGAGTCTTTGGAAAATATTTTAGTGCAGAAATTTATAGATAACGATATTGAAGGGTTTTGGCTTGCTCCACCACAAGTTATCGACTATGAAGATTTTTCTGGTTTTGCCTATCCTGCTTGTTTCAAACGTAATGGTCATACCGCGCTGCATCCTGAAATGGACTTGAAAGTGTTCTTACAGGAGGCAAAATTTAAAAATATAGAGCAGTTAACTATATCAACATTAAAATCTAAGTATATTTTTTTAATAAATGGGGCTGGAAATACACTCGATAAATTTAGAATGTACGATGCGTTGAATGGCGAATTTAGCTTAGAGGGGCAAAAGTACATTTTAAATGATGGTCGTTGGTATCACATCAAGAAAAGTTTTGCAGAGGAGGTGACAAATTACTTTGATAGCTTACCCCGATGGGATGGTCTTGAAAATAAACATTACAAAGATCTAAGGGAGTGCTGTTATCTCACTCGTATTGCTGATGAAGAAGAGATAGCTGTTTTGGATCAACATTGGGTGAGAAACAAAGAAATTAAACAGAACTATGAATTCTGTGACTTAATGACGCAATGTAATAGGTTAATTCATGTAAAGCATTACGGTGGTAGCAATGTTTTTAGTCATTTATTTGCCCAAGCTACGAATGGGGTTGAAATGCTATTAAATAGCCCTGAGGTGATACCTCAAATACAAGAGCACTTGGAAAATACCTATATTAGTTTTGATTTTGATATAACCGAGCCCAGAAAGCATATTATTGTATTAGCAGTGATTCAACGGAAAGGTGGTGATTTACACCTACCATTTTTTTCCAAAGTTAATCTTAGGCATCATGCTAGAAATATTCAAAACAAGGGGTTTACCGTTGAATTAGCAAAAATTCCAGTGGACCCCATAGGTGTTTTAGATATAAAAAACTCAGGCTCGAAGTGTGAATGTAAACCTAAATCAGCAAAGTGTACAAAGGAATTGACTGATTAATTACTTTTTCAACTTTAATATTGTGCATGCAATGTAATCCTCTTCACAAAACAAAAAGGCGGTAGGTACTTCGAGTACCTTAGCTAATGCTCTGACCATCTGAAAGTCAGGTGTATGCACACCTTTTTCATATTGATTCATTCTCGGTGAAGCCGAAGAGGGGTCAACACCTGCAAGTATACCAAGCTGTTTTTGAGAAAGGCTTTTTCGCAATCTTGCTTCCTTTAGCCTCTTCGGAAAAGGTGAACCATCATTTGTTTTCATTATTTTTATAATCTTCACTTGAAAACTAAGAGTTTCTTAGCTTTAATTGATTATGGATACTAAGGATTTCTTAGTTTTAAATTTGGAGATAAGCTAATGCTACTTAAAGCACTTAAAGTAACCGCGCTTGTTGCGCTTGACGTGTTATTCGAGGACACAGAAAACAAAAAGACTGAACAAGATGAGTTCATTGATGAACATAATGACGGCACAGGTAACGTTAACTTCTTTGGTGATGAGTACACCGAGCAAGAAGCCAAGGATGCGTATGATCGTGGTGAATTCTATTATTGAGCTTTGACATCTCGCCTCTTTAATAGCAATCTGGAGTTGGGTTTTTACATTTAGCATTGGGATGCGCAGCTACATGCTGCGTAGCATTTTATGAATTCTGAAATACAACCATTTTTGCCTGTCCTTTCTATTTTAGGGAGTAGATTGGAAGGTGAGCATAAAAGCCATGAACAGTTTTTAAGTTTATTGGGTGAGTTATCAATATTAAATGAAGCTCAAATTATTAGTGAGCTTTTATCTTTAGACTACGTTTATTATCAATACAAAAATGATCAGAGTGAAATTTGGGATATAACCTTAGAAAGTTTCACTGCATTTAAAAGCCGCTCAGTATCTATATCGTGTAGTCAAGTAAGGGTTAACTCGGTAAAAATTTGCTCAATTTTTGAGTGGATTATGTTGCTGTGTAATTGGGAAGCTAACGTGATTCATCAAACGACTGCAATTAACTGAAGGGATTATAAACTTTTTGAATTTAAAATATTTACTTGTATCTTTTCGTAAATTAAAACCTACTAAAAGCGGCTTTATTAAGCCTAAACTTTAAGAGCTGTTTCCACACCTCCCCATATTATTTTGAATAAGATGGTTAATTACTTTTAAATTATATAAATAATAATTACACTGGCTGAATTAATAAGGAAATATAATTAGTCTATGGAAAATAAAAAGTTAGCCGTGTTAATTGATTCAGATAATACACAACACTCAAAGTTACACTTAATCATCGAGGAGCTTTCAGGCTTTGGACAAATTGTTGTAAAGCGAGCTTATGGTGATTTTTCTAGTGAACATCTTAAGAATTGGAAAACGCCTCTTAATGAAATGGCTATTCAGCCAAGGCAACAGTTTGCTTATACAACAGGTAAAAATTCGACTGATTCAACAATGATTATCGATGCGATGGATTTATTATACGCAGGCAGGTTCGATGCTTTTGCATTAGTGTCAAGTGATAGTGATTTTACAAGTTTAGCAACACGCCTTAGAGAGTCAGAAATACAAGTTATAGGTGTGGGTAAAACAACGACACCAGTATCTTTTAAAAATGCTTGTGACGACTTTATAGCAATTGAGAATTTAGAGCCATCAAATGAAGATGATGAACAAACTCTAACTTTTTCACAGGAACTTGAACGTGAACTATGGCGTTTAATGCATCAAGCATGGCAAAACTATCGAGATGATTCTGGTTGGGCTAAGTTAGGTGAAGTAGGAAAGTATCTAAAGCGAATTAAGTCTGACTTTGATACTCGTAATTATGGCTTGAAAAAACTATCTGACTTCTTTGAAGTTCATTCCAGTCGGTACGAAACAAGAACAACTAAAAATAGTGGTTTAGAAGTACGGCTTATTACTAAATCAAGTGCTGTAAAGAAGTAAGTAAATTGATAAAAATTTTAAAGGACTAATGATGTCAGAAAGCAAGGATACGAAAGAGATTACTCTCTTTCCTACAATTACTTCATTTTTAAAGCCTACTACTGATTATTTAGCTGAAGAACTAAAAGAAGTAGTTAAAGCTAAGGTTGAGAGCAAAAAAAGGCAAAAAGAAGATGATAACTTATTAAGGCATATTAATTCTGTAAACGAGAAAATTAACTCATCAGGCAATGAACAAATTTCTTATGAGCAACTAGGTTTATTTTCAGATTGGGCTGATAGTGTTTCAAAAGTCGATCCAGATAATAAAGAGCTAAGTCAGTTATGGCAAAATTTATTAGTGAACGCTTCAACTGATAATTCATCTGAAATATTAATATCTAAAATAAAGTCTATGTCTCCAGGACAAGCAAAAGCTTTGATAGCTTTTGCTGATAGTTCAATAAAAACTTTAACTGAAGAAGAGCGCTATCATTTAAAAGCTCTGGAGAATAATGAATTAATTCAGCCTAATAATAGCTTTTTATCGTTTGTTAAATTTGCTCTAGGTGGATGTATGTTACTTGTTATTTACCTTATGTTGAAGCTAGTTATTTTAGAAGAATACATAGGTTCTGTAATTACAATGAAGCAAGCTGATTATATGAGAATTGTAATCTCTTTGTTACCTATAGGGTTCGTCTTTGGGATATTTATCTTATCTATAAAATCACTACAAAAAAGTGGTAGGTGGGCAAAGAAAATAAAAAAATTGACGTGGATAGGAAAAAAATTAGCAGTATTGAGTAGAGTTAATTAATAATGGATAAAGAAAATTTGCCATCAGAAGAGTTCAGAACACCAGAAAACATTTTACAGCCAGATGTACGTACAAAAATGATGGGCGTTCAATCTATAGAACAGTTCTATGAAAATATTAAAAGCTATCAGTTAGGCCAACATGTTGATGAAAAAATAAGAGTTCAATTTGATACAATAAAAAATTTATACCTTCATGCGTATTTCGTATATAGATTCTTTCCAATAGTTAGTCATCAACTCTATGTCACTTTAGAACATGCACTGAGAGAGTGTATCGGTGAAAAAAAGCTTGATGATTTCCGTAAATCGAAGAACAAGCAGCTACCAAAAAAAGGACCTAAGTTCTCAAGAGGATTAAAGCTCTGTATGACTTATATTGTTGAAAATGAGCTAATTAAAAATGAGGACTTCAGTGCATGGCAGCGTGGTAAAAAACAACGAGCAGAAGAGGTTTATAGCAGAAAAATTTCTGAAGTTATAGATTCAAAAAATCTAGATTCTTATGAATGGAACGAGGATGAAATTGATTATGAAAATGCTGTATATGAATATGATTACCTTGAAGTAGTACTGGAGTCTACTGCTGGAATCAGAAACTCTTTAGCTCATGGCTCACCGATGTTATCACCAACACCAATAATTGAATTTGACATAACATCTACGATTATAAATAAAGTTTACGAAAGGTTTAAGGGTTAAAATTTATGAACACTAGGTAGCCGTAGCATATATTGCCCTAGGAATAGGTTTCTTTTAGCAAATAAAAATAAACTTTAAAATTTAGGTTTTAGTTATTAATCAAGTCAATTGATAAGAACATCCGTAGAATCATTAAAACGCTCTCAAACTATTGACGAATTCACTCTGAATCATCTATATTCACGTAAGCACATTTGAAAATGTGTTACCTGCGAAGGGAGTCACTTAGGTGACATTAAAAACAGGCGCCTTCAGGCTGCCTTCAATACGTAACGAGGAAAATTATGAAACCACTTTAATGTGGTGATGTCTTGCGCATCCATAACGCCCTTCGCTTTCATTTACGTATTGGAGAGCGAACATGCCATCATCAGAAATCTTATCAATTAAAGAGCTATCAGAGCTTTTACACTTATCTACAGGCACAATTAATAATCGTCTTAGCGCCCAGCGTAAGGCTATTGAGTCTGGAAAAGATGCCAACCTATATCAAGTACAGCGTTTAGCACCACCTTCAATTAAATTGGGACGAGTTCGCTTATTTAAACGCGAAACAGTTGAGCAATGGCTAGCTCGATTTGAAGGAGTGAAGATGTAATAAAGGCGAATGGGGCAGCTTGACCGGCCACACCCCAACCGCACTTTGCATCTTCTAATTATATGCTTGCCTTAAAAGGAAGGCCATCTTATGCGTGGCCAAAATATAGTATTACTGAACCTGTTCATTATTATGATCTGATTGAATTAAAAAATCCTACTTATGTTCGGAGTCTTTTAACTCCTAATCATGTGTCAAATTATAAAATACACTTACTCGGTAATACTAAATCTAAATTTAAAACCACAATTAAACAGTATAAGCGTGACACATATGCCTATGTAGAAGCATTGGGTGTAAAGCGTGAAGCTGTAAATAATTATCATACTCCAAATGAGTTCTTTAGCTGGCCTAGAACACGTAATTTAGCACTTTTAAGAGCTAATTGGCTTGAGATAGATGTAAAGGAGGAGATAGAAAAATTTGATATCCGAGATAGAGTAAAAAAATTAGAAAAGAGAGTGGTTGATGATATTTTTCAACAGCTAGAGGCAAATCAGTTTCCTCCTCCCACAGGTTACGTTTGTTCTGGGTCGGGTGGTGTTCACTTTTATTGGATATATGAACCTATTGCAGCCAAGCCAATTAATGTTGAGCTGTGGCGTTCGATAGCACATAAGCTAAAAGAAAAGCTTCGATCAAATAATATATGGCACGTTGATGAAGGCGCTACAGGTAAAATTGCTGGACATATGCGAATTCCAGGTTCAATGAATCATAAGACAGGCTTGTATGCTAGATTCTTTGACGGGGGAGCTAAATATATCTTCAATGAGCTTGTTGAAGATTTTGGTCTTGCTGCAAAGCTAAATAAGTTGCAAAAAAGATATGCAAGAATCTCATCTCCTATTGAACCCAGCCAGCAAAAGACTTCATGCCCAAATGACAAACCTAAGCCATATCGAAAATACGGACATAACATAAAAGAGTGGTGGCTAAAGTGTGTAAACATCATTAAATCTCACTTTAATAATTTAGGATATGTTCCTTTGGGGAAGCGAGATAAAACTGCATTTATTCTCTTTGTTGCATTCCAGCACATTGATAAAAATTCAGCTTTTGAACGTCTTTTAAAGGTCAATCAGGACTTTATTAATCTACCTACTGAAGAACTAACTAATCTTGTTCAAACAGCCAAAGTTGTTAATTATAACTATAAGAAAGAAACTCTAGCAGAGTATATTGATTCGATTTTGGGTTACGTGCCTGATTATTTAAAACCTAAAGAAAAGATAAGACTTTCAGTAGATGAGGTGCAAAGGAGGCAAAAGCTGTCAGCTAACAGTACGGCTGAAAAAAAGAGAGTGAGAACAAATGAGCTAATTTTATCGACTATATCTGAGCTGACTATACTAAACGAGGTTAAGCCAACTCAAAAGCAGGTTGCAGAAAAAACGGGGCTAGGGCTCAGCACCGTGAAGCGCTATTGGCAGTAACTATCTAGGCGGTTAATTATTGTTCGGTGTCGAAGGTTAAATAAAGCTAATAAAGTTTAGTGGAAGGTGTCATTAGGTGTCTTCCTATATATCTCCCCCCATAAATACCAATATTATGCATAGAATAGTAAAATAATAATTAGGGAAATTGGTGCGATAAATGTGCGATAAATATTTAGAAAAGCTAATTTTATAGTGCGATAAAGAGGATGCTTTAATTTATAACTGATTGAAGTTAAGAGAAATTAAATGGTCGGTATGGAGAGATTCGAACTCTCGACCCCTGCCACCCCATGACAGTGCGCTACCAGGCTGCGCTACATACCGACTTTGAGTGCAATAGTACGTGTATTTTTTTAAAAATCAATAAGCGATTGTTTGTTTGGGTGTTTATTAGGCAAGTGAGCTAAAAAGCCCACTTAAGCTAGGTTATTTTTTTAGTCTTTATTTAACCAAGTTTTGATCGAGTCGTACATCTCATCACGTATCAACGGCTGTGCTTTTTTGTTAGGGTGTAATCCATCGTTTTGCATTAGCTCTGGTTTATCAGCGATATTGAGCATAAAAAAGTTTAATAAGTGCGTATTAGTTTTTTCGCTAATTTGGCTAAAGCTATCAGTAAACATTTTGCTGTAGCGAGGGCCGTAGTTAGGTGGAATGTAAATTTCCATTAGCGCGGTCATTGCATTAGCTGCTTGGCTTTTTTGTATCAGCGCGGTCAAATTAGCTTGCATTTTTTTTACCGGAAATCCGCGAAGACCGTCATTTGCACCAAGCTCTATAAGCACGTGTGTTGGTTGGTATTGGGTAAGTAATGCATCTAAACGGCGTAGTGCGCCGCCAGACGTTTCGCCACTAATGCTGGCGTTTACAAGTGCAATGTCGGCTTGCTCGTCATTGTACTTATCTTGTAACAATTTTACCCAGCCTTGCTCTTGTTGTAGGCCATAGGCTGCGCTTAAACTGTCACCAAGTATTAAAATCGTGTTGTCGGCTGCTGCACTCAGCGGTTTGATAACTAAAAATAAAATGAATACTAAACGAAGGATTGAATGAGTCATATGTCAGCGCTTTCTCAATTAAATATAATTCAAGTTAATGGTTTGTCTAAAATAGTAACTACCTTTGAAGGTGAGTTGCCCATCCTCAGCGACATCAGCTTTAATGTCAAGCACGGTGAGTCTGTTGCTATTGTTGGCACGTCGGGATCAGGTAAGTCTACTTTGTTGAGTTTATTAGCGGGCTTGGATACAGCGACTAATGGCGAAATATTTTTAGACGGTGAGCCGCTTCATGATTTAGACGAAGAAGCACGTGCAGCACTTCGTGCCGCTAAAATTGGTTTTGTATTTCAGTCTTTCATGTTGGTGCAAAGCTTAACCGCTCTTGAGAACGTAATGTTGCCTGCAGAATTAGCGGGAAAAAGTGATGCTAAGGAGCAGGCACTTGCTTTGCTTGAAAAAGTAGGCCTAAGCCACCGAACAGATCATTACCCATCTCAGCTTTCGGGTGGTGAGCAACAGCGTGTTGCTATTGCCCGCGCTTTTATTGGCACACCCAAAATTTTATTTGCCGATGAGCCTTCAGCTAACTTAGACAGTAAGAACGGCAAAATGATTGAGTCGCTGCTGTTCGACTTAAATTCTCAACATGGTACAACGCTAATTTTGGTGACGCACGATGAAGGACTCGCTCAAAAATGTGAGCATATTATTCAGATAGAAGCGGGCTTACTTGTAAAAAGTGAAGCAGAGGACGTTGCAAATGTGGGCTAAATTAGCGCTTAAATTATTTGCGCGAGAATTTCGAAGAGGTGAGCTAACGGTAACTAGTGCAGCTATTGCTTTAGCGGTATTAACTGTACTTACCTTGTCTATGGTGACAGATCGAATAGCACAAAGCATTGCACAAAAAAGCAGTGCGTTTATTGCTGCCGACCGAGTATTGGCAAGCAGCCATGCCATTGACACCGCATTTATTGAACGAGCTAAAAGTCAAAACTTACAAACTGCGCAAATGGTGTACTTCGACACCATGTTGTTTGCTAATGATGAAATGCAATTTAGCTCGGTGAAAGCAGCGTCAGACGCATACCCGTTAAAAGGGCAGCTAAAAGTAAAAAACACATTACTGGGTGAAACGGTTATTGCAAACGGCGGCCCAAACCCAGGTAATGTATGGCTCAGTGAGTCTGTTTTTTACCCGCTAAACATTGATATTGGCTCGCAAGTTGAGCTAGGTGCTGCGTTATTTAATGTTGAAAAAGTGATTGTTGAGGAGCCTGATGCGCCATTTAATGTATTTTCAAGTAGCCGTCGTGTATTAATAAATATTGCAGATGTGTCAAAAACAGAGGTTGTTCAGCCTGGGAGCCGTGTTTTTTATCGTCAGCTCTATGCCGGTAGTGAAGACGACATAAACAGCTTTTATGACTGGTTAAAGCCACAAATGAAAGAAAACCAACAATGGTACGGTGTTAAAGATCGTCAATCACCAATTTCAAACAGTTTAAACCGAGCAGAGAGTTTTTTATTGTTAGCGGGTTTACTAGGTATTATTTTGGCTGCAGTAGCGATTGCTGTATCAGCCAAACGATACTGCGAGCGCCAATATGACCCTGTTGCGATGATGAAAACATTGGGCGGCAGTCGCTCAATGATCCGTAAAATTTACATGCTTCACTTATTGCTTGTATGTGCAATGGCTGTGAGTATAGGTTTATTGATTGGTTACGGCTTGCAAGAAATAGCCACCGGATACCTTTCAAAAAGTATGGGAAGCGAATTGCCCATGGGTGGATTTAAGCCTTGGCTTGTAGCAATTAGTACGGGTGTAATTTGCGCCGTTATGTTTTCTATTAAACCGTTATTTGATTTGTTCGATATTCCGCCGCTTAGGGTACTGCGTCGTAATTTAGGTGACAAACTAGCGGTGAGCCGCGTGCACTTGGGTATGAGTGCATTGACCGTGTTTTTGTTAATGTGGTTATTTAGTAACAATATAAAAATAACGCTAATATTATTTATAACCACACTAACTTTAATTGGCGTGTTGTTTTTAATATCTAAACTTATATTTGGCGGTGGCCGAAAACTGGGTTTAAAACCAGGTAATAGTTGGTCATTGGCTATTGCGTCGATTCAAAAGCGTGCCAATGTAAATGCAGTTCAACTTATTAGTTTTTCGCTTGCCATTAAACTGCTTCTGTTTTTAGTTGTGCTTAAAAATGACATGATTGCTGATTGGCAGTCGCAATTACCAAGCGATGCGCCCAATGCATTTTTAGTTAATATTACGCAAAACGACCTTGAACCAATCAATAACTACCTTGCTGAGAAAGACATTTTAGTGTCTGACTTCTACCCAACGATTCGAGGGCGTGTTAACGCGGTAAATGGTGAGTTGGTTGCACGGGAAGTTTCTCTTCAAGACAATGAGAAAAAAGACGAAGAAGCGCGTTCTGGTATTGGCCGTGAGCTAAACTTAACGTGGCTTAAAGATGTACCGGCTCAAAACGAGATAATTCAAGGCGAATGGTTTGGTGAAAACGCAGTGGCCGAGGCATCAGTTGAAGAGTCGATGTTAGAGCGCCTTGATGTTGAAATTGGCGACACACTTACCTTTTTAATTGGCGCGCAGTCGTTCGATGCTAAAATTACCAGCGTTCGTACAGTTAACTGGGCAACGCTCAAACCCAACTTCTTTATTATACTCAGCCCAGATGTACTTAAAGACTTTCCGGCGACTTATATTTCGTCGGTTAGGATAGAACCTGAGCAAAAGCGTGACTTTAGCCAACTGTTGCGCACCTATCCAACCATTACTGCAATCGATGTAGACAACTTTGTAAAGCAAATACAAACCACAATATCGCAAGTCTCACTTGCCATTGGTTTTGTACTTGCCATTGTTGTTTTGTGCGGTGCATTAGTACTCATTTCGCAAGTGCAAGCGAGCTTAGGTGAACGCATGCAAGAAATTGTAATTCTTAGAACATTAGGTGCTAAAAGCCGTTTAATTAAAAATGCGACCTTGTACGAGTTTTTATTATTGGGTGGGTTAGCCGGTTTAGTTGCTGCATTTTTTAGCGACTTAGCGCTTTTGATTGTGCAGCAACAAATGTTTGAACTTACGGGCAAGCTTCATCCACATATATGGATTATAGGCCCGCTTGCTGGTGGTTTATTTGTAGCCGGGTTGGGTTATTTAATGATTGCCCGTACCCTTAAACAAAACACCCAAGGGTTAGTTCGCGCTTTAGGGTAAACTAACTATTATTGCGTTTAAAATGCTCGCTATTTAAGCGAGCATTTTTGTTTTTGCTTGGTACTGGTATTTTATACAGTGCTCTGGCATTATTAGCTTAATTTACAATAAAAACAACGAGAATGTGATTTGGCCATTATTTTAGGGATCGACCCAGGATCGCGTTTGACTGGTTACGGTGTAGTTGCTCACCAAGGTGCTAAATTTACTTATTTAGGCAGTGGTTGTATAAAATTAGCCGATCATCCCTTTCCGGTACGCCTTAAAATGATTTACCAGGGCATCACTCAACTTGTTGAGCAGTTTTCGCCGGAAACGTTTGCTATAGAAAAAGTATTTATGGCTCATAATCCCGATTCTGCATTAAAACTTGGCCAAGCGCGTGGTGCTGCCATTGTGGGTGCTGCAATGGCTGATTTGCCAGTGTTTGAGTATTCGGCAAGGCAAATTAAACAAGCTGTAGTAGGCAACGGTGGTGCAGACAAAAGCCAAGTCCAGCATATGGTAAAAAATATTCTAAAATTACCAGGTACGCCTCAAGCCGATGCAGCAGATGCATTAGCAATAGCAATTTGTCATGCTCATTCAGAACAAAATTTAATTAAACTAGCGGGCAGCGCAAGCAAAACCGTTAGAGGACGCTTAAGGAAATAACAATGATAGGCCGCTTAAATGGTATTTTAGTTGAAAAACAACCCCCCGAAATTTTACTTGAAGTAAGCGGCGTGGGTTATGAAGTACAAATGCCAATGACCTGTTTTTACGACTTACCAAAAGTGGGTGAAAACACGATTGTTTATACTCATTTTGTAGTGCGTGAAGATGCGCAGTTACTGTTTGGTTTTAATAATAAAACAGAGCGCGCATTATTTAGAGAGCTTTTAAAAGCTAATGGGGTAGGGCCAAAACTCGGGCTTGCTATTTTATCGGGAATGTCGGCGCAACAGTTTGTTAGCTGTGTAAATAATGAAGATGCTACATCGCTGGTTAAATTACCGGGTGTGGGTAAAAAAACAGCTGAACGTTTAGTGCTTGAGATGAAAGACCGTCTAAAAGATTGGGGTAATGATTTATTTACACCATTTAGCGATAGCGCAGTGATAGAGCCTCACAGCGATGCATTAGTGGCTAATAATGCAGCGGATGATGCAGTTTCTGCACTTGTTGCATTAGGGTATAAATTGCCACAGGCACAAAAAGCAGTAAAATCGGTGAGTAAACCGGATATGTCTACTGAGGTTCTTATAAAAGAATCTTTAAAATCGATGTTGTGAGTAACCCATGATTGAAGCGGATCGCTTAATTGACGCGACTGAAAAAACAAATGAAGACTCGATTGACCGAGCAATTAGGCCAAAACTGTTGGCTGATTACCGAGGTCAACCGCATGTTAAGCAGCAAATGGAAATATTTATTGAAGCTGCACGCAGCCGCGATGAAGCGCTTGATCATTTATTAATATTTGGTCCGCCAGGTTTAGGAAAAACCACGCTGGCGAATATTGTAGCAAACGAATTAAACGTAAATATTAAAACCACCTCAGGACCTGTACTTGAAAAAGCAGGCGATTTAGCGGCACTTCTTACAAACCTTGAAGAAGGTGATGTACTGTTTATCGACGAGATCCACAGGTTAAGCCCACAGGTTGAAGAAATACTTTACCCTGCAATGGAAGACTATCAGCTTGACATAATGATAGGCGAAGGCCCTGCTGCACGTTCTATCAAACTGGATTTGCCGCCATTTACGTTAATAGGCGCTACAACGCGTGCAGGTTCACTCACATCGCCACTACGTGACCGTTTTGGCATAGTGCAGCGTTTGGAATTTTATTCAGTAGAGGATTTATCGCATATAGTGGGCCGCTCAGCTCATTATCTTGATTTAGAAATGTGTGACGATGGGGCTAGTGAAATAGCTAAACGGTCACGGGGTACGCCGCGTATTGCTAATCGTTTATTGCGCCGTGTGCGAGATTATACTCAGGTTAAATCTGACGGCACTGTAAATGCAGACGTTGCCCAGCAAGCACTCGACATGATTGATGTAGATAAAAGCGGTTTTGATTATATGGATCGTAAATACTTACTAGCCATCATTGAGAAATTTATGGGTGGTCCCGTAGGGCTCGATAATTTAGCCGCTGCCATTGGTGAAGAGCGTGAAACAATAGAAGATGTTATTGAACCGTTTTTAATTCAACAAGGGTTTATTCAGCGCACACCGCGCGGACGTATTGTGTCTGACAATGCGTACCATCATTTTGGCTTGTTACCTAAAAAAGACTAATTTTAAACACCTTTCCTAAACCCTTGCTAAAAATAACCGTTAGCAAGGGCACCTCCGTTTATAACGTATTTTATCTACTAAAAGTCATTTGCTTTACCATTAACTAGCCTGAATTCTGGTTAACCAACAATTCACAGGGCGTTAAGGCGTATGTCGCTATTGTGCCTTTCATAAAATTCAACTTAGTCAGTGCTGACTATGGCTGGCTAGGTTTAGTTCTAAATTTCTGCCTCAATAAACAATATTAAATGAATCCGTATATTTTGGTGTAGGCCAAATTTCAGATAAAAAAAAGCCCGCAAATAATGCGGGCTAACAACAAGTTAAAGGAAGTAATCTGGGGGAACCATGTTTTACACTGTTAGGTTTTATCCAAATAGAGTAAAACAATGTAATAAGACTTAAAATCATATTACTAAGAACAGGACATAATGAAACAGTTTCATTTAATGCGCTAGCTCGGTATGGAAGAATAATACGGAATATCTAAAAATTGTTCAAACTAGAAAATTTGTTTTTTCAGATTAAAAAAACTAATGCATTTAGTTTTTTTGTAGTTTGTAAATTGTTCGTTAAATAACCATATATTTTATAAGTTAATGAAAAATAGTACTTAAGTATATTTTTGTATAATTGTTCGGTATTAGTTTTAGTATTCTGGTAGGTAACGTTAACGTGGTTTTGCGTGTTTATGCATTAATTTTGAATAAATGGCGTGTTTTATGATGTTTATTTATATAATTACGCAGCTGAACCTGAGTTTTTATTTTATTTGAATAAAAATTTATATAACCAGGCGTAAAAAATAAACAACATAGCCGATTTTTAACGTTTTTTGTTGGCTATTCATAGCAATATCGTTGTTAGTTTGAAATGGACTCGATACACTAGTTGCAACTAAATGACCTTAGTTGCGGTCATAATTGCACAAATCATTACAATTGACGTATTTTGATACTATTTAGGAGTTTAATGTGGGATCAGGGCTTAATTTTTTGGATCTAATTTTAGAAGCCAGTTTGCTTGTACAATTAGTAATGTTAGGGCTAGTTGCCATGTCGGTTATGTCGTGGGCTATTATTTTTCAACGTAAAAAAGCAATCTCTGATGCGCTTTCGAATGCTAAAAAGTTTGAGCAAAAGTTTTGGTCAGGCATTGATTTAAGTAAGCTTTATAACGAAATTTCATCTCGCAGTGCTCAGTCTCATGGTATTGAGGCGTTATTTACGGCAGGCTTTAAAGAATTTGCGCGACATAAAAAAAATACATTTCAAGGCGCAAGCATAGTCATGGAAGGTACGCATCGTTCAATGCGTGTAGCACTGTCACGTGAAATCGAAAAAATTGAAAAAAGTCTATCGTTCTTAGCAACGGTTGGTTCTATAAGTCCTTACATCGGTTTATTTGGCACTGTGTGGGGTATTATGAATGCCTTTATTGCATTGGGTGAAGTAAAACAAGCCACATTACAAATGGTTGCTCCGGGCATAGCAGAGGCATTAATTGCTACGGCAATGGGCTTATTTGCTGCAATTCCGGCTGTAATTGCTTATAACCGTTTTTCAAACAGTGTTGAAAAGCTTGAATCTCACTACATCAACTTTATGGAAGAGTTTGCTAATATTTTACACCGTCAAGCAGCTACACAAATAGAGGCACAAGCGAATGTATCATCGTAAAAAGCGCCGCCCAGTAGCAGAAATTAATGTAGTACCTTATATCGATGTAATGTTGGTGCTGCTTATTATTTTCATGGCGACTGCACCACTAATTACTCACGGTGTAAAAGTAGATTTACCAAAAATGGAAGAATCTGATTTAGTTGATACAAAAGATACACCACCAATCATTGCGTCTATTGATGCTGAGGGTAAATATTACGTCAGTGTAGGTACTGATCCAGAGGAACCAATGGAAGCACTCGATGTAGCCGCTGTGATTAAATTGCAGTTAATGAAAAATCCAGATGTACCTGTAATGATTAAAGGTTCTGGTAAAGTTTCTTATCAAGAAGTGTTATTGCTAATGGATTTTTTGAAAAACGCAGGTGTGCCGTCAGTGGGATTGATGACCGAATCCTTTGAGGGGAATTAACTGGATGAGTAGTGCATTAGTAAAATCGGTGGTATTGCATTTAGGTTTGGGCGGATTGTTGTACGCGTCAGCTAACATTCATGCACCAACCCCTAAAGTAATGGAAGTGACGTTAAACACGGCTATACCTGAACCCGACAATGCTGTTTCTGCGGTAACGGTTGACCAAAAAATGGTTGAGCAAAAAATTGCTGAGCTACAAAAAAAAGAAAAAGATAAAAAGCGTGCTGAAGATAAGCGGATACGTGATTTAGAACGCAGGGCTGCAGATGCTCGCAAACAACGTGAATCTGAGGCTCGAAACATTAAAAAACTTGAGCGTGAACGCAAAGCCAAAGAGAAAGAAAAAGCGCAAGCTGAAGCTCAAGCAAAAAAGGCGCGTGAGATAGAGCAAAAAGAGCGTGCCAAAGCTAAGCAAGCAGAAAAGCAAAAACAAGAGGCTGAAAAGGCAGCAAAAGCCGCGGCAGATAAACGTAAGCTTGAAGAAGAAGCGCTAAAAAAAGCAGAAGCTGAACGTATTAAGCGTGAGCAAGAAGCTAAAGAGCGTGCAGCCGAAGCTGAACGTAAGCGTCAACAAGCATTACAAGAACAAATATTACAAGAACAACTTGCTAAAGAGCAGGCTGCACGTAGTAAAATACGCCAGCAACAAGTTGCGAGTGAAGTTGACAAATACCGTGCTTTGATTATGGCGCGCATCCAACAAAACTTGTTAATTGATGAAAAAATGAAAAACCAACAATGTCGAGTGAATATCCGTCTTGGCTTTAATGGTTTAGTTACGCAAGTTAAGTCTTTAGGTGGTGATAAGCTAGTGTGTGAGGCCGCGCTCAGAGCGGTTCGTATGGCCGACACATTACCTGTGTCTAAAGACAGAGACGTGTTTGACCAGCTAAAAAATATTAACTTAACAATCAAGCCAGAATTTTAAAGGAATGATATGTTCAATAAACTAAGAGTAGCCTGTGTAGTATTGCTACTAGGGTTTCAAGGCATTGCAAATGCTGCACTTGAAATTGTAATCACCGAAGGTGTTGATGGCGCAAGGCCTATTGCTATTGTGCCATTTAAATACACCGGAATAGGTCCGATCCCACAAAAACTAAGTGATGTGATTGCAGCTGATTTAGTCCGAAGTGGTAAGTTTAAGCCGGTTGATGTTGCGCAAATGCCACAACAACCAAGCGAGGACCAAGCAATTGATTATGCCTCATGGGTTAATCAAGGGGTTGAGGCCGTTTTAGTTGGTCAAGTTGAACAGCAAACCGATGGCCGATACTTAGTCCGTTATGAATTAGTGGATGTAATTCGTGGTCAAATCACGGGTGGTAACACCCAAATGATGTCTAATGGGCAATTAGTAAAAAGCCAAGACCACATTTTAGAAGCCAGAGAAAGCGTTATTTCAGAAAGTGGCTTTCGCCGCTATTCACACCGCATTAGTGATGTGATTTATGAAAAACTAACAGGCGAAAAAGGTGCATTTTTAACTAAAATTGCCTATGTGATTGTGCGTGACGAAGACGATAAGCCGTATCAACTCGTTGTTGCCGATTACGATGGATTCAACGAACAAGTACTTTTGCGCTCTAAAGAGCCGTTAATGTCACCCGCGTGGTCACCAGATGGTACCAAGCTTGCTTATGTAACGTTTGAAAATCGTCAAAGCCAAATATATATCCAAGACTTATATACAGGTAAGCGAGAAGTGGTAGCCAGCTATCGTGGGATTAATGGTGCGCCGCAGTTTTCACCTGATGGTAAAGAGCTTCTATTAGTCCTTTCAAAAGATAAAACAGGCGCAACAGAAATTTATTTACTAAACCTGGCAACGCGTAAAGAAACACGCCTAACAAACCACCGTAGCATAGATACTGAACCATCTTGGTACCCAAATGGTCAAGATATAGTGTTTACCTCGGAAAGGGGTGGTAATGCTCAGATTTATAAGTTAAATTTAAAAACTGGCAGATCAAAGCGCCTAACGTTTGATGGCGATATGAATCTTGCAGGGTCAGTTACGCCTGACAGTAAAGAATTAGTGATGGTTAATCGTACGAACGGTAAGTACCATCTTGCTAAAAAAGAGCTAGCTTCTGGCGCGTTTCAAGTATTAACGCGAACTCGCTTAGATGAATCACCGAGTATAGCGCCAAACGGCTCGATGATAATATACAGCACGCTCCATAATAACAAACAGGTACTGGCGTTAGTATCGATGGACGGCCGCTTCAAAGCACGATTACCTGTGCTAGACGGACAAGTAAAGGCACCAGCTTGGTCGCCATATTTACAGTAATGTTACTGGTTTACTCAAAATAGGAATCTACTCAATGCAACTTAATAAAATACTTAAAGGCCTGCTAATTGCTGTGCCAGTAATGACATTAGCAGCTTGTAGCTCGTCTTCAGATATCGATGAAGGTGCTGCAAACCAATCTAATCAACCTGCTGTTGAGCAAACAACTAGCAACGATACAGTTGAAGTAGCAACAATTTCGCCTGAAGAACGTGCTGAAGAACAACTTCGTCAAAAATACGAAGCACTTCGTCAAGAGCAAGTAATCTACTTTGATTTTGATAAAGCGACAATTGAAAGCAAATATGCTGATTTACTTCGCGCACATGCTGACTTTTTAGTAAAAAATCCATCGGTTAAAGTATTAATTGAAGGCCATGCAGATGAGCGTGGCACGCCAGAGTACAATATTGCACTAGGTGAAAACCGTGGTCAGTCAGTTGAAAAATACCTGCTAAGCTTAGGTGTATCAGCTAGCCAAATGTCAGTAGTGAGCTACGGTGAAGAAAAACCAATGGTTAAGTCTCGCACTGAATCAGCTTTCGCTAAAAACCGCCGTGCGGTATTAGTTTACTAAGATAAGAGATATTATGAAGCCGAAAATTATTTTGGCAGCAATGATATTGAGCGGGAGCACCCAGTTATGGGCTGCTCCCGCTCCTGTTTCAGAAGCTGCGAGTTCACAGTCAAGTATTGAGAAGCGCTTAGCGTCGTTAGAAAGTATGATGCAATCGCGTAATTTCTTGCAAGCCGAGTTACAACAGCAACTTAATTTACTTCAAGATGAAGTAAGTCAAATTCGTGGTGTGACGGAAGAGCAAAGCTATAAACTAGAAAAAGTACTTCAGCGTCAGCGTGAGCTTTATCAAGAGATTGAAAACCGTGTTAGTCAGGCGTATTCACAGCCTGCAGCAGTGCCTGCAACCGACTATGCACAACCTAATGACTCACAAGCATATAGCAGTGATTTATCTGAGAATGAGGCTTACGAGCGTGCTGTTGCACTTATAATGAAAGATAAACGCTACGACCAGGCTATTCCAGAGTTTCAAACGTTCTTAAAAACATATCCAGAATCTGTGTATGCGTCAAACGCACACTATTGGTTAGGTCAATTATTAACAATTAAAAACGATGGAGTTAAAGCGGTTGATCACTTTAGAGTGGTTGTAAACGAATATCCAAATTCAAATAAACGCCCAGACGCCATGTTAAAATTAGGCACGCTTTTAAAAGAGCAAGGACTGACAGACGAATCGTTAAAAATACTTAACGAACTTGTTACGCAGTACCCAAGTACAACGGCTGCAAAATTAGCCACAGATCGCCTGTCTAATTAATTGAATCAGCTTGATTAGACTGCTTTTTGTCATAAGCGGTCTAAAATTGGTCAACTAGGCATAAAAACTTAAAAAAAGAGACAATTTCGGTTGCACTCATTTTATAAATAAGTATTATAAGCGCCCGCAGCAAACGAATGGTTACCCCACTCAAAATGTTGCAAAAAGAGCGGGTCATTAGCTCAGTTGGTAGAGCAGTTGACTTTTAATCAATTGGTCGATGGTTCGAATCCATCATGACCCACCATTTTAAAATGGTCTTTTATCGGCGGATTTACGTAGTATTCAAGGTTGTAAAATTAGAGCGGGTCATTAGCTCAGTTGGTAGAGCAGTTGACTTTTAATCAATTGGTCGATGGTTCGAATCCATCATGACCCACCATTTTTATAATGGTCTACAACAACTTTAATACAGCAGTTATACCAGAGCGGGTCATTAGCTCAGTTGGTAGAGCAGTTGACTTTTAATCAATTGGTCGATGGTTCGAATCCATCATGACCCACCACTTTTAAAGTGTCTGGATCGGCGGATTTACGCATTTATATTATTGAATAAGTTTATGAGCGGGTCATTAGCTCAGTTGGTAGAGCAGTTGACTTTTAATCAATTGGTCGATGGTTCGAATCCATCATGACCCACCACTTATTTTTAAGTGGTTATTTACTAAAGCATTAATTGCAATCAATAATCTAAAAATTATAGAATGGGTCATTAGCTCAGTTGGTAGAGCAGTTGACTTTTAATCAATTGGTCGATGGTTCGAATCCATCATGACCCACCATTCTATAAAACTCTAATCGGCGGATTCACGCAAGTAAGCTTTTAAGTTTATATTTGAGCGGGTCATTAGCTCAGTTGGTAGAGCAGTTGACTTTTAATCAATTGGTCGATGGTTCGAATCCATCATGACCCACCATTTTCATGGAAATATATATTTATTAGTTAACACCAAGAGCGGGTCATTAGCTCAGTTGGTAGAGCAGTTGACTTTTAATCAATTGGTCGATGGTTCGAATCCATCATGACCCACCATTTTTGCTTTGTAAGTAAAAACTGGAACATCGGCGGATCTACGCAAACACTATCTTTTTAGTACGTACAATATTAGAGCGGGTCATTAGCTCAGTTGGTAGAGCAGTTGACTTTTAATCAATTGGTCGATGGTTCGAATCCATCATGACCCACCATCTGCTACATTCTTTTTAAAATGCCATTCTTTTTTTTATAAACAAGCTTAAGCAGTTTGCTGTTATTTATGTTTTTATTCTCGTATAATTCGCCGTAATTTATACACTGTAAATAAGTGGTCGAGAACATGAGTTTAGCGCAAACTATTATGCCTGAAGGCTATATTTTCCCTCCAAAGCCAGCACCGTTAACAAACGACGAGCAAGGCGAATACAAAGCACGTATTAAGCAATTACTTAAAGATAAAAACGCGGTACTCGTAGCGCATTATTATACTGATCCTGAAATCCAAGCCCTTGCCGAAGAAACTGGCGGTTGCGTTGCCGACTCTTTAGAAATGGCGCGCTTTGGTGCAAGACACGACGCTGATATGATCATCGTTGCAGGCGTTCGTTTTATGGGTGAAACTGCTAAAATTTTAACGCCAAACAAAACGGTTGTTATGCCAACACTTGAAGCAACATGCTCGCTAGACATCGGTTGTCCGATTGATGAGTTCTCAGCATTTTGCGATCAGCACCCTGATCGTAAAGTGGTGGTGTATGCAAACACCTCTACAGCGGTTAAAGCCCGTGCAGATTGGATTGTAACCTCATCGTGCGCGCTTGAAATTGTTGAGCACTTAGACGAGCAAGGCGAAAAAATTATTTGGGGCCCAGACAAACACCTAGGCAGCTACATTCAAAAAAATACCGGCGCTGATATGATCATGTGGAATGGCGCATGTATTGTTCACGACGAGTTTAAAACTAAAGCATTGAAAGAGTTTAAGGCACTGCACCCAGATGCTGGCGTTTTAGTTCACCCAGAGTCACCTGCAGAAATAGTTGCACTTGCTGACGCCGTTGGATCTACAAGCCAGCTGATTAAAGCAGCGCAAACAATGCCTAATAAAAAGTTTATTGTTGCGACTGATCGCGGTATTTTTTATAAAATGCAGCAGCTATGCCCAGAGAAAGAGTTCTTTGCCGCCCCTACGGCTGGTGAAGGCGCTTCTTGTAAAAGTTGTGCACATTGCCCGTGGATGGCAATGAATGGCTTAAAAGCGATTGAGGAGGCTTTAATAGACCCTCAAGGTAAAGAGGTATTTGTAGATATGGACTTGCGTGAAGGTGCACTTAAGTCACTAAACCGCATGCTAGACTTTACGGCGAGTATGGCTAAATAGTTTTTAGCAAATGTAAAGTAACTAGACTGATATAAAAAACGGCTAAGCCTTATGGTTTAGCCGTTTTTTATTGAAAAAGTAAATAACTGCACGATTAATAGCCATTCAACAGTACATATTTAAAAAGGCCTTGCACCTGCGTAACCTATTTCATACTATAACGCGCTGTTGCTATGCAACACCGTGGAGGAATGGCTGAGTGGCTGAAGGCGCACGCCTGGAAAGTGTGTTTAGGTTAATCCCTAACGAGGGTTCGAATCCCTCTTCCTCCACCATCATTCAATATTAGGACGTCTCAGGACGTCCTTTTTTGTGTCTGTAACTAATCAAAATCAATGACTTAGAGTGTTACCCTGTCCCAGGCTGTTTCATCCAAGCTCAAAGCTTTAGTATCTAAAATGGTATTCCTTGAATAAGCTGCCATAATAAAAGAATACTAAATTTGAGTGGGATTCATTTTCTATGGCAAGATCAGCCAAGCAGCTTACCGATACAGCGTTAAAAAAGTAAAAGCAGAGGATAAAGATATAATTTTATCCGATGGTAACGGCTTACAAGTAAAAGTTAGAAAGAGTGGTTCTAAGCTCTGGAACTTTAATTACTACCATCCAATCACAAAAAAGCGTGTCAACATGGGATTAGGCAAGTACCCAGATGTATCTATTGTAAATGCCAGAAAGTTAGCGCAACAAGCCAGAGAACTAGTTGCTTTAGGGACTGATCCAAAAGAGCATAGAGATGAAACCTTAGCTTTTAAACGGGCTCAAGAAGAGTTAACACTAAATAAAGTAGCTTTAGAGTGGTTTGAGGTTAAAAAGCCTGATTTTACGCAAGCTCATGGCGAAGATATTTGGCGATCATTAAATAACCATATACTGCCGGTTATTGGTAAATATCCTATTGGCAAAATTAACGCACCACAAGTAATAAAAATATTAAGGCCTATAGAGGCTAAAGGTACTCTAGAAACAGTTAAGCGTTTAAGCCAACGATTAAACCAAGTTATGACCTACGCAGTTAATAGTGGTTATATTCAAGCTAATCCGCTTGCTGGAATAAAAGAAACATTTAAAAAGCCGCAAAAACAAAATATGCCTTCGTTGAAACCAGAAGAGCTGCCTGAATTGATGCAAACGCTTGCAACGGCGTCAATTAAACGAGTAACCCGCTTTTTGATTGAATGGCAGTTACATACTCTTACCCGCCCAGGTGAAGCGGCCGGTACCCGTTGGGATGAAATTGATTTTGAGAATAAACTATGGATTATCCCAGCTGAACGAATGAAAAAGCGCAGAGAGCATGCCATTCCTCTATCAAATCAAGCTATAGAGTTATTAGAATCAATAAAACCAATTTCAGGGCATAGAGACTTTGTTTTTCCGTCAGACAGAAACCCGAGAACCCATATCAACAATGAGACAGCTAATATGGCTCTAAAACGCATGGGGTTTGAGGGCCGTTTAGTAAGCCATGGCTTACGTTCGCTTGGAAGAACAACATTAAATGAGCATGAGTTTAATCCAGATATAATAGAAGCCGCACTGGCACATGTAGATAAAAACCAGGTTCGTTCTGCTTATAATAGAGCTGAATATATAGAAAAACGTAGAGAGTTGATGAACTGGTGGAGTGAGCATATAGCAAAGGCATCTCAAGGTTCATTGTCGGTATCAGGACATAAGCACCTTTTAAAAGTTGGTTAGAAGAAAAATAAGGATATAAAATGGCTTTAACACAAATGCAAATCATTCAGTCGCTGGGTGAAGTAATGAGCTGGTTAGAAAGGGAGTTAAGTTGGGATGTACCTGCAACAGAGCTTAGACATTTAACAGGTAGAATTGGGGAGCTGTACGCCGCACTTATAACAAATGGACGCATGGCAACAGAGGTTAACCAGGCGGGGTACGATGTTGTATCAAGCAGTGGCGAGCGTATATCAGTCAAAACAACAGGTAGAATGCATACAGGTGGCCATATAAGCTTTAATACTAATACGCTAAACTTGGTTGATCGTATAATTATTTTAAGAATCAATACAGATGAGATGCAAGTTGAAACTTTATTAGATGCGCCCGTTGAAGAAGCTAAAAAACTAATGAGTGATGCAGTAACGGGAAAAAGCTGTATTACAATGAGTAAGTTAATAAACGCACCAGTTAAGCCACGTATATTATTAAATGTAAAAGAAGTTATATGGAATAACTACAAATTGGTGGAGCTTGAAAACGGCACTATTGAAGTGTTTTTAAATGACGAGCTTGTAACACCCAGTAAGCCTTACTTGCGTGATATTGCTAAAGAGTTAGGGATTTCAATTTTAAATGGCAACGGGAATCCGTTTAATACACGCCAGCTGGGTTCTGTGTTGATTAAAGAGTTATTAAATTAAAGCTACTGTTGTTTATACACCGTAGCTTAAAGGCAAGAAATAAGGCCTCTAATCCACTGAGCTCAAACAAGTTTCATTAACTATGTAATTTATGTATTATGCAGATTCCTCATACAAAAGGATCGTTGATGAAGAATGTACTACTAATAGTTACCGGTGCAAGCCCGCAGGTATTAACCGAAACTCTTTTTGCGCTTTATCAGCAGGGTAAGCCTATGCCTGAAGAAATTTTTGTTATTACAACAAAAAGCACCAAGGCTATGCTCACCGATGGATTATTTAAGCAAGGTAATTTAGCTAAATTAATAGCAGATTATAAACTTCCTGATATTAAACTCCCCGATGAAAATATTTGGCTAATAGAAGATGACAAAGGCCAACCTATTAATGATGCTAAATCTGAAATAGAACAAACCTACATGGCCGACTTTATTACGCGTAAAGTGTTTGAACTTACCAATAAAAACGATATTAGTATTCATGCATCCATTGCAGGTGGACGTAAAACAATGGCGTTTTATTTAGGCTATGCCATGTCATTATTAGGCCGTGAGCAAGATTCGCTCAGTCATGTATTTGTGAATAACGAATTTGAATTTGTTAGAGACTTTTACTACCCAACACCTTACGACCACATTATTGATGGTAAAAATGGCACGCAAGTAAACTGTATTAATGCAAATGTAACCCTTGCCGAAATACCCTTTGTACGAATGCGCCAATCTATCGACGAAACCCTCATTGCAAATATGCAAAGTGCATCGTTTAGCCAAACAGTAGCAAGCTTAAACTCAGCGCATAAAAAAGATTTAACCCTTGAAGTAAACGCAAAAGCAAAAACGCTCACCTTTGCAGGTATCGAAATTAAACTTACCGCAAAAGAAACTGCCTTCTATTTATGGTTAAACCAATACAGCCAAAGTGAACATAAAAAGCTAGTGGTGGGTCGTGATTTTGAAGAGTCTTTGCGATACAGCAAAGAGTACCTCATACATTTACAGCAAAATAGCAGTGATTTACGTATATTTCGTGATACGTTTGGCATAGAGCCCGAAGATTTTAGAGACGGTTTACACAGTAATTTAAAAGTAATGGAAAAAACCTTTGTGCAACAAACGCGTAGCCGCATAAATAGTAAAATAAATAAGGTGTTACCAAACGAGCTTGCTAAAAAAATAGCGATTGATTCTAATAACCAAAGCTTTGAAACAAGCTACTGGTTAAGCGCAGTAACACACAATATAAAAATAAATATAACGGCTTAATATTCGCAAGCTTGCAAACGCATAAAAATAATAACGCATGGTAAATTAGTTGATAAGGAAGTAATCAGGAATGAAGCAATCAATGAACTTTGAACATATTCAATCTAAGTGGCCAGAGCTACACCAGTTAGCCGCTTTTGCAGAAGACTATGCGATTACCGATCCACAAAGCTCACTGGTTAAGCTGCGTTGCTTTGCCGAAAAAGTAGTAGGCTACTTATATAAAGAACTTAGTTTACCTGTTTTACCCACTTCTAACATTTTTGATAAACTTACCGCCGACGACTTTACCAGTGCCGTACCGCGTTTAATTACCGATAAACTTCACGCCATTCGTAAAAGTGGTAATCAAGCAGCCCACGAAGGCAAAGTTGATCAACAACAAGCTATTTGGATATTAAAAGAAAGCTACTTTGTAGCCTCGTACTTATTTATGGCGTATGCCAATGGCACGCAACAAGAGTGCCCAGAGTTTAAAGCGCCTGAGCAAACACAGCCTACTAACCAAAGTGATGCCGAGTTTGTAAAAAAGAACAAGCAACTCACCAAGCAGCTAGCCGAAAATCAGGCCCGTTTAAAACGCGCACTTGACGAACTAGAAGCCGCAGAGCTTGCACAAAAACAAGCACAGCAGCAAGCAGCAAAACTAAAACAAACTATTGATGCTGAAAAGCTGGCTCAGGTTAAAACCCGCAATGAGCAAATTGTTAACTCTAGTTTTAACTTTAACGAAGATGAAACCCGTAAACGCATTATCGATTTAGATTTACGTAATGCAGGGTGGAATGTAGCACTTGATGACGAATCAACAGAAGACGTAGGCAAAGAAGTAAAAGTAACAGACCAACCTACAACAACAGGCGTAGGCTATGTTGACTACGTTTTATGGGATGACGACGGTAAACCACTTGCGGTAATAGAGGCAAAACGCACTCGCGAAAATATCGAAAAAGGTCGCCAACAAGCAACGCTTTATGCCAATGCGCTCGAAAAGCAATATGGCCAACGCCCCGTTATTTTTTACTCTAACGGCTGGGATATAAAAATTCTCGATGATGCCCAAGGCTACAATAGCCGCGGCTTATACGGTTACTATTCAAAAGATTCTCTGCAGTACTTAATCAAACAGCGCACGCTTAAAAAAGATCTAAATACTACGCCGATTGATACAAATGTAGCAGGGCGCTTGTATCAAATGGAAACCATAACCCGGGTGTGTGAGCGTTTTAGTGATAAACACCGCAAAGCGCTTATAGTTCAAGCAACCGGCACAGGTAAAACACGCGTATCTATTGCCCTTGCCAAACGGCTGCTCGATGCAGGTTGGGCTAAGCGCGTACTATTTTTATGTGACCGAAAAGAACTACGTAAACAAGCGGGTAACGCCTTTACCGAATTCACCAAAGAGCCAGTACATATTGTTGGTAAAAGCGCTAAAAACACAGCAGCCAGCGCGCGGGTATTTATAGCAACGTACCCAGGTATGCTACGCATAATGAACAAGTACGACGTAGGCTATTTTGACCTAATAGTAGCTGATGAATCCCACCGTTCAATTTACAATATATATGGTGATATTTTTAAGTACTTTGATGCACTCGAGGTAGGCTTAACCGCCACTCCGGTAGAAATGGTATCGCGCTCAACGTGTGATTTGTTTGGTTGCGATTACAAACTACCCACAGCCAACTACCCACTTGAAGACGCGATAGAACAAGGCAACTTAGTCCCTTACAAAATTGTAAGTTACACCACACAGTTTTTGCGCGAAGGCATTAAAAAAGACAACCTAACCGATGAGCAAATAGCCCAATTAGAAGAGCAAGGCATTGACCCTAACGAGCTTGACTTTGACGCAAAACAAATAGACGAAGCCATTAAAAATAAAGACACCAACAGGCTCATACTGCGTAACTTAATGGAGAAAGGTCTGCGCGATAAAGACGGCCAACTGCCCGGTAAAACAATCATATTCGCCCGTAACATAGCTCATGCCGAATTAATGGCCCAGCTGTTTAGCGAGCTTTACCCGCAGCATGGTGCTAATTTTTGCCGCGTTATTCACTCAAAGTACGAACGGGCCGAAGAGCTAATAGACGATTTTAAATCAAGCGACGAAAACAGCATGCGTATAGCCGTATCGGTCGATATGCTCGACACCGGCATAGACGTGCCTGAATGCGTAAACCTTGTATTTGCAAAACCCATAAAATCAAAAGTAAAGTTTTGGCAAATGATTGGCCGTGGCACACGCTTATGCGAAAACCTATACGGGCCAGGGCAGCACAAAACTCACTTTTTAATATTCGATCACTGGGCAAACTTTGAATACTTTGACGAAAACCCAGAAGAAGACGACGTAAAACAAGCAAAATCGTTACTGCAAAAACTATTTGAAGCGCGGGTAACCCTTGCACAAACCGCCCTCAAAAAAGCAAACATGGATGTGTTTGACCAAACCATTAAATTAATTCACGACGATATTTGCCTACTGCCAATGGAATCAATATCGGTGCGCGATAACTGGCTAGTGGTCGAAACCTATAAGGATTTAAAACGTCTTAATCAATTTGCACCGCAAACAGTAAGCGATCTGCTTGAAAAAGTCGCGCCACTTATGCAATGGCGTAACATAATGGGGCAAAGTGAAGCGTATAAGTTTGATTTAGAGCTAACCACTATCCAAACACTAATATTTACCGATGCAAACCAAATTGATTTAGCTAAACAAAGTATAATGAACAAGGTTGAATCGCTTCAAATGCACCTAAACGAAGTGCGTAGCAAAGCACCTGCAATAGAAGAAATACAAACACAGCAGTACTGGCAGTATTTAACCCATGCAGCGCTTGAGCAAAGCCGCATTAATTTACGCAGTATTATTCACCTGCGTAATAAAAGCGTAACGCCGCCAAAAGGTGACTTTGTGCTTGATATAATTGAAGACGAAAATCAAATACACGAAGCCGACAGGCTTACAAAAATAGTCTCTATTGATTATCAAATATACCGCCAAGAGGTAGAAAAAACACTCACCCCGTTATTTGAAACCGACAGCGTACTTAAAAAAATTCGCAACGGCGAACAAGTAACCGAAGCCGACTTAGCGCAATTAAGCTCGTTAGTGCATACGCAAAACCCAAGTGTTGATTTAAATACATTAAAAGAGTTTTTTCCCGAATCAACCGCGACGCTCGACAAAATATTGCGTACCATAGTCGGTATGGATAAAAACGCCATAGAGCAGAGCTTTACTACCTTTGTGCAGCAAATACACACCCATGTAAATGCCAAGCAACAACGCTTTATTGGTATGTTAAAAAACCACTTAATTCGCCACGGCGCTATTGAAATAGCCCAGCTTTACGATGCACCTTTTACACAAATACACGACATGGGGCTCGATGGCGTATTTAGCCAGCAACAAGCTGATGTAATAGAGCAATTTATTAAGCAGTTTGACGTAAAATTAGGCAGCAAAGCCCAAAGCGTTGAAAAGCAAATACACCTTTAATTTTATAAGCGCGTAATTTACACCGCGCTTAAACAGCACTAACTAGGATACACATTAATGATAACCGGACCTTTAAAAAGTAAAATCGACAAACTATGGGAAGAATTTTGGACAGGCGGTATCACTAACCCGCTTACCGTAGTAGAGCAAATTACTTTTTTAATGTATGCCCGTATGCTCGACATGAACGAGCAAGCCGACGAAAAACGAAGTGCGCGCACTAAGCAGCCGTTTAACCGCCGCTTTAGTGACGCCGAACAACATATTCGTTGGCAAAACCTGCGCCATTTAGGCGCAGAAGAGCTATACAAACTGGTTAAAGATGAACTGTTTCCGTACTTTTCAAAAACCTCAGGCGATGTTTCGCCAGAAGGCGCGATATTTAACGAGTTTATGAAAGACGCGCAATTAATGATTCAAAAGCAAAGCCTATTGGTAAAAGCGGTTGAAATGGTAAACGACCTGCCGCTTGAAAACTCAGACACCAAAGGCGATTTATACGAATACTTGCTTAGCAAGCTCACCACCGCAGGCATAAACGGCCAATTTAGAACGCCGCGCCACATTATACGCGCCATGGTCGAAATGATGGACCCCGATGTAACCAGCCAAATATGTGACCCATCAACCGGCACCGGTGGTTTTTTGTCGGTAAGTTACGAATACCTATTACAAAAATACACATCAGCCGAGGGCATAGAGCGCGAGCCCGTGCTTGATGTAGATGGCAACGTACAATGTGATGATAGCGGTAAACCGCTCGAAAACCTGCTCTACTCAGGCGACTTAATTACCCCAGAGCAGCGCAGCCACATAGATGCTCACATGTTCAACGGCTTTGATTTTGACGCCACCATGCTACGCGTAGCCGCCATGAACCTAGTAATGCACGGTATTAAACAACCGGGCATTCATTATCAAGATACCCTAAGCCAAAACTTTAAAGAGCACTACCCACAAAAGGCAAAAGAAGGGTACGACTTAATATTCGCCAACCCGCCATTTAAAGGTAGCCTAGACGAAGAAGACGTATGCCCCGAGTTATTACGTAAAGTAAAAACAAAAAAAACCGAGTTGCTGTTTGTTGCTTTAATTGAGCGCATGCTAAAAGTGGGGGGGAGAACTGCTACAATTGTACCTCTGGGAGTGCTAGAGGGTGAAAGTAATGCTCATAAAAAATTGAGGGAGGGGTTACTAAAAAACAATCAATTAGAGGCTGTAATAGCTTTACCTCATTGGATATTTAAACCATATGCAAGTGTAGCGACTGCAATTATTATATTAACAAAAGGAAGTAAAACGGAAAATACTTGGTTTTATCAATTAGAGAACGATGGGTTTTCTGATGGAGCCAATAAATTACCTATAGTTGGTAGTGAGCTTCCTAAATTAGTACAACTGTTTAAAAATAGAAATGAAAGTGACTATAGTCCAGAACTAGGTAAGCATCGTTTTGTTCCAATTAAAGAAATTCATGAAAATAACTTTGATTTATGCCCCAAAATTTATCTTAGGAAATATCAATACCCCGAAGGGATAAGGCTTAACAAATTAAATGAGTATTTTACTGGTTGTAAAGGAAAATTAGCTGCTGCTGAGTCAACTATGTGTGGGGAGGTTGATTTCATTACTACATCTTCGAAGTTTAAAAAGTGCGCAAATGCAGGCTTTCATGGGCAAGCTATTTGTATACCATTAGTTTCTTCAACAGGGCATGGGCACGCAAGTATAAACAACATTCATTATTATGATGGGGTTTTCCAAGCCGCATCAATACTAGGCGTGTTTCAACCCAGAGAAAATACAACATCTTTATTCGTTAAATACACATATGTTTACCTTTTAACGCATAAAGATGAAATATTAATTCCATATATGAAGGGTGCTGCGAATGTAAGCTTAACGGTTGAAAGGATACTAAATATTAAGATACCGATTATTGATGAAACTGAACAATCAGTATTAGTCGAGAGGTTCTTCGATATTTCTGAAAGTATAGCAAGTTTAGAAAAAAAGTTAGATGTAGCAAAATCACAGAAAAATTTGCTGATTGAAGAAATAAAAGCTTCTATCTAAAATAGCTTTTATTCAAATAAAGCCTTTAGTAGAAATATAAATTTGCTAATTATAAAGTAAGAAATACCCGCATTCTAAGGGATTAGGAGAAAGTAATGTTTGAAGATTTACTATTAAATGCTGATTTATTATGGCCAGATGCATTGTTAGGGCGTTGGTTTATTATTGCCATGCTATTACTTTTTGGATTCGCGATTTCTCGCGTTTTCAAATTAAGTAGTAATAGTAAAAAAACAATAAAAGGCGTTGAGGAAATTGTAGCAGGCCAAACTACAAGTTCGCTTTACGATAATATTGCTACTATCAAGGATAAAGCAAAGGCCTCAAACAACGAGGTAGTTAAAAACCTTTGGCGTGAGTTTGATGAAAGCTTAGTGCTCGACCACCGTGAAAAAGGGGTTTATAACACCTTAGATGCTGAGCACTTTTTTAATCCAAGAACACTGGCCTCTGGTATCACTTCAAATAGATTACTCGCCGCAGCTCCCTCTTTTTTAACCGCAATTGGTGTATTAGGTACTTTTTTAGGCTTAACAATGGGCTTAAAAGGGTTGCACATGGAGACGAAGGAAATAGAAGCCCTAAAAGATGGTATTACGAGCATGATTAATGGCTCGGCAATGGCATTTGTGACCTCTGTTTGGGGGGTAGGGCTTAGTTTATTGCTTAATGTGTTTGAGAAGAACACAGAGCGAAGAATAGTTAAAAAAGTAGTAAAAGTTCAGCAAACTATCGATTTTTTATTTCCTCGTTTGCCTGCTGAAAAGTCACTTGTTGATATTTCTAAAAACACCAGTGACAGCAGTGAAGCACTGCAAGAATTGCATGAGCGAATTGGCGATCGCCTACAAGAAACCATTACAGGCATGAATAAAGACATGCAAGAGGCCTTTACCAATGCACTTAACAATGTAATGGCACCGGCTATGCAATCTTTAGTCAGTAATGCCAGCCAACAAACCAGCGGCGTGTTGGAGCATTTAATTGGTAATTTTACCGAAAGCATGCAAGCGGCAGGCAGAGGCCAAGGCGAGCTTATACAAAAGTCGACAGAGCAAATGCATGAGGCAGTAAGCAGCTTGAGCGGGCAAATGAGCGCAGTGCTTGAACAAAGCAGTAAACAAGCTGAGTTACTGGCTGAGCAACAAGCGGGTGTGTCATCGCAATTTAACCAGCAACTAGAAGCGATGCTGAACAAAAGCGAAGAACGTCAACAGCTTATGGAGCAAAAACTGTTTGCAGCGATTGAGTCGCAGCAGGAATCGCAAGCGACGCGTGAAGCAAACCATGTAGATAATTTACAGTCGGTATTAGGTGGCTGGTTAACTGAGCAATCGCAAACGCTTAATAAGCTTTCTGACTCTATGGCCGAGGTACAAACTGTAATGGGCGAATCGAACCGTGGATTTGTTAATGAGCTTTCGAGCCAAAACGAAAAAACAACAGCGCAGCAACAGGCGTTCACCAGTGGCCTTGAAACCAGCTTACAAAGCTTTATGCAAAGCACTGAACAACGCCAAAAGGCACTTGAAGAAACGTTTGGTTCATTAATTAATAGCCAACAGCTTGAAGCCTCTAAGCGTGACTCAGAATATCGTGAGCAATTACAAACGCAGTTAGGTAAGTGGCTAGCACAACAAGACCAAATGCTTACCTCGATGACTGATGCTGTAAAACGTACGCAAACACATATGGACTCGGTTATTGCACAACATAAAGACGTTATAGGAGAGCTTAAAACGGTTGCGGAGTCATCTGCTACAAGTAGCCAAAACCTGAGCAATAGCGCCAACCAGATTGGGGTGTTATCGGGTAATCTATTAAAAGCAACAGAGTTGTTTGATACGCGCTTAGCTGATATGACCGACACTATTAAAGGTATTTCTGCGCAAAATGATGGATTAGCAAATCACGTAATTGAACAAGCTAAAGTGCTAAGAGGGCTGGAAACCTCGCTTGTTGCTACAACAGAACAATTTGGTAATACAGCTAAATTAGCTCAAAGTGGCTTTAGCGAAATGAAAACACACCAGAGTGACTTTATACGTGGTGTTGAGGCGTCGTTTGAGGGGCTGAGTAATACCTTAGCTAAGCAAGTATCGGATATTGAAAAGCAAACGAATGAGTGGCTACGTAGTTATTCATCAGAGGTAAATACCCAAGTTAAAGAGCGTATGGAAACCTGGAATACCACAACTCGTAAATTTAGCGATCAAATGCTTAGAACAGTGAGCTCTATTTCTGATTTAGTGGATGAATTGGAGCGTAGCTAATGCGAGTATTTAGAAGCAACCAAGTAAATGTTGATGAAGAAAACCCGTATTGGATGTCGTTTTCGGATATTTTGTCGGGTTTGCTTATTTTATTTGTTTTAGCGTCTGTTGTGTTAATGGTTGAGCTTATGGAAGCCAAAGAAGAGCTAGAAAATAAACAACAAGCATTTACTCAAGAGCTAGAAATGCTGCACATGGCTGAGGGTGTTCGTAAAACGATATTACACGAAGCTGCTGATTTACTGCGTAAGCGAGGCATACAAGTCACGGTTAGCGAAAATGAAACGGTATTAAGTATACCTAACGATATTTTAGGGTTTGATAGCGCTGCATTTAATATAAGTGCTCAGTTTGAAGGCACTGCACTTGAAATAGGAGAGGTGCTAGCTGAGGTTATAAATAAAGATAACCGTGAGCAATTTCTTGATACTATTTTTATTGAAGGGCACACCGACAGTAAAAACTTTTATGGCATGATGGGTAAGGGTAATTGGGGCTTATCGACCTTTAGGGCGATTTCGTTATGGGAGCTCTGGGTTAAATTACTGCCAAGCCAACATGATTTAGCTAGTATTACTAACAAAGAAGGCAACCCACTTTTTTCGGTGAGTGGCTATGCGGCAACAAGGCGCATGGTTGTTGAAGAGCTAACAGAGAGTGATTTTAGATCAAACAGACGCATTGATATACGCTTTACAATTCGTAGACCCACCAGTGCTGAATACGAAACAGTAAGAAGCCGTTTGGAGATGCCTTAATTATGCTGCATTTACCTCCTATTCCAGAGCTTGCTCAGTTTAACTGGGAGCGTATGTCACAACAGTGGAGTAGCCTGACATTACAAACAAAAAAAATTGCTGATGGTGCAGGGCAAGGCGAAGAGTTTAAAGTCCTTGAGCAACAGGTTAATCGCTACGTTATGTACGATCAAAAAGAAAAGCTTAAACAAATTTTAATTAAGCGAAAAGGCGTGCGTGTTTTAACTCAGTTATGGATTGATAAAGAAGACGTAAGAAAAAACTCCTTAAACGAACAAACAATAGATTACATTCAAGCTAAACATCCCAAACTGGGTATGTCGTCGTTAATGAATTTAATTTCACTGGTTTATCGATATTTTGATGCACTGGTTGATGGCAATATTTTTAACCGATTAACGCAGTGGCTTAACCAGCAAATAGAGCAACGTTTAAAAGATCGCAAAAACTCAAGTGACACAATATTATCGGTGCTTAACCAAGCTAAATGGCTGCTAGATTTAACCGCTCCTAAGGCTTTGGTTAACCTTGCCAAACAAAATCATTTAGACTTAAACGAACAATTAAAAAAACTACGCTTAAACGAGCTGCCGCAAGGGCGATTTTTAGATATTTGTCATGCGCAATATTACTTAGATACGCTAAGAGAAATCCCCGTTGGTGAGCAACATGATGTTCTGCATGAGCTACTAAAACAAGATGTTGCCACAATGCCTTTTGAAGAAGGTAAACGAATAGGGCACATAGCGCTTGAAATTATTATTGATCGCTCTGCTGGTGCACCAAGTGAAATATGGCAAAACTTTGTACTGAACTTAGCGGGCGACCCGCGTATTGCGAATACTGCTACAAATTACCGCCTGTGGTGGAAGCCCATTGGTGAGAATAGAGTAAAAGCAGTAACAAGCTGGCTTGCCAAAGAAGACTTACGGTTATTTTTAGGCGCTATTGAAGAGTACGCAAATTACACCGGTGATGAAGCGCTAAATAGAATGTTCCCAGCTCGTAAGCGCTTTTTAGAAGGGCTTTATGAACATGGCTTTGTGCGCAATGCTCGGCTAATGCTTGGAAACCAAGCAGAGCATACAGTTAAGCGAGTGTTAGGAAAGAGTTTAACAACCAGTTATATAAACCTTAGAGGAATGACTCAAACTTCCATTATTTATTTAGATTGCGGTGATTTTCATATCATTGAAGGGTCGCATAACTTTAAGCTATGGATTTATATGGGCCTACCGAGTAATAAGTTGAATGATTACTCTTTGAGTGAGTTAAACCATTTTGCTTTAACAAATAGCTTTCCACAAGAATATAAAAAGAACTATCCAAAAGGCGAGTTAATGCCTATTCAACACTCGCCGACTTCTTGGCAAAAAAATGCGATTGATTTTTTAACTCAAAATGGCATTGAACTCGATTTAGAAAAACTATTTTATAAAGACGAATACAGAAGATATGTTAATCGTTATGGATTACCTGTGGTAAGAAAAATAGTAGAAGAAAAGAGTCTTTTGGAAATCAATTTATTAAACGCTCTAGAAGTGTACCAACCAATTACCGCCAAAGAGCTCGTTAAGGTTTTAAACAGTGAGTTTAATATGAAGGCTGACCGCTCAACTGTGAATTCTAAACTTTATTCAATGTTATCTGAAAATAGAGTAACTAGAGACGACAGGCTCTGTTGGGAACTTGCTTAATAAGTAAATTGCGTACTAGGAATATTTAAAAGGGATCAAATAAAAATATGTCACTTGTTAGTTTGATAAAAGGGCTTTTGCCTAAGAATAAAAATAGTCATTTAGCAGATGAACGATACTCTTTAGTGTATGACTCGTATGGCGTTAATTTTGCCACTGACGAAGCTTCATTCCACTGCCTTAACAAAGGTGAGGGCGGAGGTAGCCAGCTTATTCAGCATGTTGTACTTAAAATGCTACAAGAGCGAGATATTGCACAGCTTATACCCAATGGCTTTAGACTAGACAGCGAACAAGCATGTTTATTAGACCCCGAAGATGCAGAAGTTTTAGGCCTACCGCCTTTTTTTAATAACGACTTTGATGTTGATATTCAAGGTAGAACCACTAAAAGTAGCTTTACGCTGCAATTATTTGCAAAATTTGAGCAGCAAAAATATCCAGTAAAAAGAAAAGGACCGATACTTTTTTTTAGTGAGCAAACACAATATTTAATGACGCCAGAGCAGCTTAATGCTGTTTTAGCCGTAGAAATACATTCGTCGCTTACGCCCGATGACCGCACTGAGCTAAATAATGTGTTGGCAGTTGCTAAGTTACAGCAAGCCGTTAAAGATGGATTAAAGCTAGATTTAAAACATTTTGATAAGTTTGATTTAGTACAACCAGAACACATCACAGTAACTGCAAACCAAAGGGCTGATGGTAGCTTAGAGCTTAGCCCAAGCTTTGGTGATGGCTCTTCATCCGACGACTTACAAAATCGTTTAGCTCAGCTCCAGGGCGACGGGCAAGTAATGCGAATAAAAGACCGCATTGTTTTACTTACTGACGATAAAAAACAGGCTGTTAAAGAAGTACTGCAAAATAGAACCATTCCTGCACACAAAGTGGCAGAATTTATTAAAACCCCTTCAGCTTTTTTAGATGCATCTATTTTAAACCTCGATCTTGGGTTTTCTCTCAGAGTTGCTGGTATTGGCAAAATGGTACACATTCCTTTTGGTCAAGACAGTGACGGAAGTAATGGCTGGTTTTCGACTAACACAGATAGTGAACCACCAGAGCGATTGGTAAAGTTGCTTGAATGCGAGGAAGACGTTGTATCGTTTGAGCAAAGCTACCAGCAAGCTAAAGGGCAAAATGCTGATAGTGTCTTTGTTGATGATGAGTCAATTGATATACGCGATGAGCAGCGCGTAACTGAAACACTCGCAGAGGTAAGAGAAAATTTGGCAAATCCATCCAATGAAACGGATATATCTGATACTGATGATTTGCCGGTTAAAAAAGAACAAGTTTCTTTATTGCTTAAAGACACCGAAGAGCATAATAAAGATATCGTTAATAAAGTTTCGCAGCTTAATAAAAGTATTACCTTTGACAGAACTAATTTAGCAAGAACACCTTTTCCTCACCAAGAGTCCGGCATTAGTTGGATGCTGTCGTTACTCAAATCAGCGCAGTTGGATAATTATGAAGATATGTATCGAGTACAGGGGGCTTTGTTAGCGGATGATATGGGGCTAGGTAAAACCTATATGACGCTGGTAATGATGGCTGAGTACCTGACAATACAAAGGCAAAATAATAAATCAGAAAAGCCTATATTAATAGTTGCACCGCTTAGCTTATTAGAAAACTGGGAACAAGAGGTTGATGCTACTTTTAATGAGTCGCCATTTAGGGACATTAAGGTATTACAGTCAGCAAGAGATTTAAAAGAGTTTAGAGTTAAAGGAGCTGAAAGAGAGTCTATGCAGCTGGCCACAGTTATCGATGACTCTCATGCAGATCACGAATCTATTCGTTACGCTTTACATGTTGGAGCTGATGCAGCTACAAAGCGCTTAGACATGGATAGACGTGTTGTTATTACTACCTACCAAACACTTCGAGACTATCAGTTTTCACTATGCGTAATTGATTGGGGGGTGGTGGTATTTGATGAAGCTCAGAATATTAAAAACCCGAATACCCAAGCCACTCGGGCAGCTAAAGGCTTAAAAGCTGATTTTAAGTTATTGGCAACAGGCACCCCTGTTGAAAATAGCTTAAGTGAGTTTTGGTGCTTAATGGATACAGCACAACCAGGGTTATTAGGCGATTGGGGCTATTTTAGAGAACGCTGGATCAAGCCAATAAGCAGTGCTAATGAAGAAGAAAAAGCAGAGGTACGGTTAGACGTTGGCAACGACTTACGTAATGCTGCAGGCCAGTTTATGTTACGTCGAACCAAGGAAGACGAACTAACCGGAATGCCGACTAAAACAATAAAAACAGGCATTCATAAAGATTTAGCCGACAATATGGCATTTGCACCTGAACTCGCTCGTAATATGACCGGCGGACAATTACTTGGCTACAACCAAATTGTTGAAGATTATAGAGCTGAAAAAGCGAAAGAGCAGGGCGGCGGCCATGCTTTAACTGTGTTACAGCAATTAAGGGCTGTTAGCTTACATCCAAGGCTTGATGAGGTTTTTAAACAGCCGCCGAGTAATGCAAAAGATGCTCAGCGTAATTTACAAGAGTCTGAAAAGTTGCGCATGTTGTTAGATATATTGTCAGATATAAAAAACAAAAAAGAGAAGGTAATAATTTTTGCAACAACCAAAAAACTTCAAGCTGTTCTTAAAATATGCCTAGATAAAATTTATGAGCTAAACATCCATGTTATTAATGGTGATAGTAAAGCGATGGCAACTAAAAAGGATCAGCTCTCTCGTAAAGGGATGATCACCGACTTTGAAGCAAAAGAAGGCTTTAATATTATCATTATGTCGCCGGTAGCAGCAGGCGTTGGCTTAACAGTTATTGGTGCGAATCACGTAGTCCATTTAGAGCGCCATTGGAACCCAGCAAAAGAGGCACAAGCTACAGACCGAGTTTATCGCATAGGTCAAAAAAAGCCTGTGTTTATTCACTTACCCTGCCTTTTACATCCTGAGTATGATTCGTTTGATGTGAACTTAGACAAGCTACTCGCAAAGAAAACCATGCTAAGAGATGCGGTAGTAACGCCTGAAGTGGTGAGTGAGCATGAACTAATGTCGTCAATGGGGTTATGAGGTTAAATCTATGAAACTCCAGCTAAGCGCCTCAAACGCACTTAATAAATACCTAAAAGCTGATTTACCTCGTTTGCCTAATGAACCAGGTAAACAAGCGGGGGTAAATACCCTTATTAGTGATAAAAATTACTTTAACTGGCAATTACAGATAATTGATAACAGCTATAAATCCCGTGAAAAAACAATCATTGTTTGTGAAGCGAATAGCCGTTTTACGTTTTTTATACCGGTTAATTTAAAGCTATCGCAAGAAGAGTTAACTCAGCGTTTGCAGTACGAATGGCAGTTAATTATGGCACAAACGCTTGAGGTGTATCAGTTAATACCACGCAGCGATATTTCGGTGCTGTTGAGTGAACTATCTAAAACAGAGTTTACTCCACACTGGGTTAAAAATACCGATTTAAGCATAAACGGGCATATTAGTGATGCCGCACTTTGGGTTACCCAAACCCTACAAGAAGAGGGACTTTATAATTTACCTAAAGCCCTTGCCATTGAGTTAGCTATTTACTTAAACACCCAACCTAAACGTATTACTAATAAAACAACTGGCCGCAAAGAGAAGTTTATACCCATAGAGCGCCTACTCACTTATTGCCAATCGCTGATTACTGTTCAACAACATGATGATGAGTCATCAAACGAAATAGTTGATACCAGTAATATCATTAATTTTAGTGATTACAAAAAAGACTAAAACAGAACGAATTAAGTTTTCGCAAGCTTGTGAAAATATATTTTTATAAATTTTTGTATAGCATTACAAAAAATAAAGCAGTACTAACAAACACCTAATTGTTAGTTAAATATTTAAGGAAGAAAATGACCCTCTCATTACAAAATTTTAACAGAGCCCTATCTGAAGCAGAACAACTATTAGCATGCTTTGAAACGTTAAATAACCATCCAGAATTATGCTCATATGATGTTTTAAAAAAAGCGAGCTTAATAATGACGCTAACCGCATGGGAAACCTATGTTGAAGATGTGGTAACTGAAATTTTTGATGCCAAATTTAGCTTAATTAAAGGCTCTCAATTTGGTCACTTTGCAGAAAAACAATTGCATGAGCGTTTAAAGTTTTTTCATAATCCAAATTCAAATAAAACCAAAAAGCTTTTTGAAGAGTTTTTTGGAGTAGATATTACTGAGAAATGGTCATGGCCTAATGTACTACCAAAAGATGCCAGAGAGCAGTTAAATAAATGGATTTCTAAACGGGGGGAAGCCGTACACCGCGCACAGCTTGATACAACTCAACCACAAATAATTAAAAAAGATGAGCTTGAAAAGTGTTTGCGCTTTTTTAAAGCGCTTGCACAAGCAACAGACAAAGCATTAGTAGTAATTTAAAGGAATAAGTAATGAGTTTACAAACAAGAATAAAAAAATTAATTGATCAAATTTCAGTCGGTATGCATGAGCGTGAGGAGATAATCCCGGTTGCATTACTTGGCGCACTCACTGGGCAAAATACATTTTTATATGGCCCACCAGGCACTGCTAAAAGTTTGATATCGCGACGTATTGCTAAAGCATTTGATAACCCGCCTTATTTTGAATATTTAATGAACCGTTTTAGTACACCAGAAGAGGTGTTTGGGCCGGTATCGATAAAAGCGTTAAAAGAAGATCAATATACACGTAAAACCGAAAATTATTTACCCAAAGCAGAGTTTGCGTTTTTAGATGAAATTTGGAAGTCGAGCCCTGCAATATTAAATAGTTTATTAACACTTATAAATGAAGGGATTTACAAAAATGGGCAAGAGCTTGAAAAAGCACCTTTAAAAGCCCTAATTGCAGCATCAAATGAAACACCTGAAGAAAACCAAGGCCTAGATGCTTTATATGATCGTTTTATTATTAGGTTAATGGTTGGCCCTATTGAAATAAAAGAAAACTTTGAAAGCTTAATTAGTAGTAAGCCAACCCATGCTGAAATTAAAGTCACTGATGAGGTAGTCGTTAAGAATAATGAATGGGCTAGCTGGCTTAAAAAAATTGATACGGTTGAACTTTCACAAGATACGTTAACAATAATTCATTTAATAAGAAAAGAACTGTCGGATCAATTTGTAGAGCTTGGTGTTTATGTATCAGACAGACGATGGCAAAAAGCCGCACAATTGCTAAAAGCCTCGGCATTTTTTAATAACCGCAAACATACTAACCACAGCGATGCTTTATTATTACGTTATTGCCTTTGGACCACCGATAATAATCGCGAAGATGTTGAGAGTATAGTAAACAGTGCAATAGAAGAATCTGGTTTTTCACCAGAGTTAAGCTTAGCTGAGCTTGATAGAAAAAAAGATGCGCTTGATAAAGAGATTACTAATGAGATTTTTCATGAAAAAGATGTGTACGAAACACATGATATTAATGGTAAAGAGCACTATCAAGTGAAACAAGTATTTTCATATAGAGGGGGATACTATGCATCAGATACAAAAACAACAACACGAACTTTTTATATCCCTATTAATAAAATGAAGAGTAAAGACACCTTTAATCCTTTTGATGCGAATGGTAATGAGCTTGAAACTTATACATGTACGTTTGATGGTCAAGGTAGTTGCGAAGTTAAAATTACTGGATTAGAGGGACGATATGACTCTACAGCCCATGTAACACCAAAGATTCTATATAAAAAAGGGCAAAAGAAACAAAATGTAAATAATCGCTTAATTAATGCTTTAAAAGCTGAAGTTAACAAGCTTACACAGAGCTTGAGGACAACTTTAGAATTATGTGAGGCTAAGCAAGCAGAGTATGTGTCTAGCTTGTACTCACCATTTGTGTCTGAACAATCATGCAATATAGCGCTAAATGGCATTAATCAGCAAATAAGTAATTTGAAGTTAAGAATTAAAGATTGTGACCGTTTAAAAGGGTTATGTAGTGCGTAAAGTTGATGAACATGCAACCACTATGCTGGCTGAAATATGTAACGATTACCAAGGTGTATTTGAGCAAGCGCCCAACTTAGCATTACAAGTAGAAGAACGCTTAAAAAATTGGGCCGATAAAACGAACCGGCATTGCTTATTAGAGTACCCTTATTACGATGCTCAAAATGAGTTGGATGTTTTTAATAGTTTAAACTTTGATAGCTTAACTATTAGAAAATATGAACTTGCGTTAAATAAATACAAAGCTTTGTGTCTAAAAAGCGACGTTAATTACAACCAAGACTTTTGGGATACAGATTTAGTTCACCTCAAAAATGAGGCTGTTGCGTCAAAAAGTAAGAACGTTAAAGCTGCTAGTGATTTAGCCACTTCTGCTAATTTATTGGCAAAGGAGTGGCAAAAATTACTGTGTTCACTATATGAACAATGGGAGCTAGAGCAAATACTTTCATTAAGAGAAAAGTTTTTAAAAAGCTTAGTTAAAAAATTAAAGCTTATTGATGAAATGCTTACCTTACTGAGTAACATAGGTATTGAACCAGGCATTTTACTTGATCTTTCAAGTGGTTCTTTAAGGCTAAATAATTTAGCTAAAGTTAAAAGCTTAATGGAACGAATTCATAGTGATGAAGGAATTAAAAAGCTATTAGACTTGTTAGGTCGTATTAACCAGGTTAAAAAAAGTGAAAAAATAGAAACAGTTACTCATTCTTATATACAAAAATCTCCCATAATTGATATTAATTCTAAAGAAGAAATAGTAGGTATTAAATTATCTAAAGATATTGAACATGCTCTCCCTTCTGAATTAGCACTATTAAGTGACGAGGACACATCAATCCTATTTGACCTTAAGTATGTTGAATCTTCTTTGATGTGCTTTGAAATGTCGGGGCAGCAATTTATTGATGAGGAACATGAAGTAGAAAAAGAACAAACCATTGATGAAGATGAGCAAAAAGGCCCTTTAGTTATTTGCATTGATACCAGTGGTTCAATGCGAGGAACGCCTGAAACTGTTGCAAAAGCCGTTGCCTTAGTTATGTCACTAAAAGCGCAAGCTAAAAATAGAGATTGCTATATTATTAACTTTTCTACTTCGATTAATACCTTGGATTTATCCAAAGGGTTTAGTTTAGAAAAGTTGACGGACTTTTTGTCAATGTCGTTTTATGGTGGAACGGATGTAGGACCAGCTATTAGGCATGCAGTTAATTTAATGACAGAAAACACCTATAACAAAGCTGATTTACTTATCGTTTCTGATTTTATTATGGGTGGACTACCAACGTCGCAAATAGAGGCTATATCCGCTTTAAAGCTGAACGGAAATAAGTTTTTTTCTTTAGTGGTGGGTAACTGTTACCTAAGTAAACGCCTCAGAGAAGTATTTGATCAGGAATGGATATATAATCCTCATAATGGAAGTATTAATGAGCTGGTTGCTATTGAAAGCTGGCTAGATTAATAAAGATTTTTAAATCCCCACCATTATTCAATATCAGGACGCCTTTGGGCGTCCTTTTTTGTGCTTTAAATTTGCTGGGTGGTATTGTGGTTAGTAGGCGTATTATTTTTACGAGCATATTTTGCCGCATACATTCTTTCATCAGCTAAAGTAAAACATGCTTTATAATCTGTGCACTCACTGCTGATGGCAATGCCAAAGCTTAAACCAGATTGCGGCCACGTTTGCTTTAGTTGAATATGCGCTTTATTAAGTGCTTTAGATGTGTTGTCTGCCAATTTTTCTAGCTCGTTTAACGACGAAGCACAACACAAACATATAAACTCATCGCCTCCAGTTCTATACACATCTCCTAGGTTAGCCAGTTCTTTTTTAATTAATTCAGTGACATTGATAAGTAGTTTGTCGCCACTGGCATGCCCTAGTTGATCGTTTATTGATTTCATACCATCGCAGTCAATAAATCCTATTAAATAATAATGGCCTATGGAATTTAGCTTTTCTTGTAGTAGTAAACGATTGCCTACTTTTGTAAGTGGATCAATACGGGATTGCTCAAGGGCATTAATATAATCGTTTTGCTTTATTTTCAGCCATTCGGATAATGAAAGTAATATACAAATACAATCAATAGCGAGGGCAACAAGCACCCAAAGTTCAGCTGAAGCCGTTACGAATAAATTAAGGTGAGATAAAATAAAGACAACAAGTGATAGGCTGTAAACAATATTACCGGTTAAAAAGTACTTTGCTCTAAAATCGTTTAAGCTCAACATTTTAAAGCCGAGCACTAACGTTAGTACCACCCATATTGCTGCTAAAGTGTGCGCTAAATAAAATACCCAATGAAAGGGTAGTACTAGGTTTATAAAGCCACTAATAAAAGCGACATAAGAAAAATACTTTAAAAATTGGCTTATTCGTGTTTTTTCAACCGTATGAAAATTAAATAAGTAATAGGCAAAGGCGCTGGCTGAAGATATCGCAAACGAAAAAATATACATACCAAAATAATGTGAGTTTATGCTTTTAAAGCTGTAAAACACGCCAAAAACCCCAGCCGCAAACGCCCAACCAATTCCGTGTAAGCCAATATAACCTGAACAATATAACGCAACGTTTTGACCTGTTTTTAAATAAAGAATGAATGCCATGCAGGCAAGGGTGAGCATAATGGTGATGGACATTATACTGAGTGAATTTATAAAAAACTGCTGGTATATAAATGTAGGCTCATCTAAAAAGGTTACACTCACTGGTTTGGCGTAATGACGTGCATTTAAATAAAGCCACAGTACGCCTTGAGAATTTGTTTCTAGGTTTAATTGAAACGCTTGTCCATGCATTATAATTGCTGACTGCGACAAACTACCCTGAGAAAAATCAGCAATTAAACGAATTCCCTGTGTATCTTGCCAATAAGCAAAACCACCATCTAGGTAGTTTGCTTGGGGTAATACAAACCAGCGTTCTTCATTCAGAGTCGACAGTGGTATTTTAGCAACAGCGGGTCCACGCATTTCAGATAAAGAAACAAGAGGGCTTTGCTTATTTTGATATGCACTGATTATTTGTTCACCCGAAACAGGTGACTTTATATTAACTTGTTGCCAAATAGCTGGCCCAATTTTTTTAATTTGTTCATCATTGAGCGATTGAGCTAATGTACTAAAAGACAATAGGGTCAACAATATACATAAATATAAACTAAATAATCTAAGCATACTCCCCCTTTAATTTGCTTATGTGCTTTTGTAAAAAATACTTTATAAGTATTTATATAACCATTTAATACCCAATATGTCAGTTTTTAAGGTATTTCGGCTTTAGCTATTTTTAATATGTAATGCGTTTATTAGTTTTTGTTTTTCAATAGGTTTTGATACGTACCCATCAAAAAACTGTTCATAAAGTTGTTTTTGTTCAGAGAGTACATTGGCTGTAAGTGCAATAACTGTTTGTGATGCATCTATCCTTTTTATGGCTTTACACGCTTCAAAGCCATCCATTTTTGGCATTTGTATGTCCATTAAAATTATATGAGGTGATACCTTTTTGTATAAATCTATTGCTTCATAGCCATTATTAGCAATGACTAATTTAGCACCTGTAGGCTCAAGAAAAGAGCTCACAATTATTTGGTTAATTTTATTATCTTCAGCAATCAAAATAACTTTATTACTTAGATCGGGAAAATCTAAATTTTCAGTATTATCAGTGCTTGGTATTTTGTCAGCTTGTTCTAACGGTAGGTATACATAAAACTGGCTACCAACACCTTCTTCGCTTGTTACTTTTATGTCACCGTCCATAAGGTTTATTAGCGACTTCGTAATTGGCAATCCAAGCCCTGTTCCACCATATTCACGCGTGGTTGAAGACTCTGCTTGTTCAAATCGCTCAAAGAGCCTGTTTACAACATTTTTTGGAATACCAATACCTGTGTCTGAAACAATAGCGCAAACTTGTTCATCGTCAGTTAGTTTAAACTCAACCGTTACACCTCCTTTGTGTGTAAACTTAATTGCGTTGTATATTATGTTTAAAAACACCTGCCTTATTCTTACAGCATCACCACGCCAGTATTTATGATGAATCGTTGATTTAAATTTTAGATAAATATTCTTTTCATGGGCAGGTACTAATAAATCAGACTCTAAATGATGAATTAATTCGTCCAGCTCAAACACCTTCTGCTCAAGAGAAAGTTTACCGGCTTCGATTTTAGAAAAATCCAGTATATCGTTAATAATAGTGGTTAATGAGCGAGTAGAGTAGAGTGCTTTTTTTAAGTAGTCTGTTGATTTATCATTCATCGGTTGCTCTTGTAGTAACTGCAGAGTACCTAAAATACCATTCATGGGTGTACGTATTTCATGGCTCATGTTCGCTAAAAATTCAGATTTAGTCTTAGAGCTTTGTTCTGCGAGTTCCTTTGCATGAGCAAGCGCGTGCTCGTGTTTTATTTGCTGCGTTAAATCAAACGCAATGCCTAAAAAACCTACAACTTGGGCTCTGTTATTCAACAGCGACGTAACACTTAAGCTGACTTGAATATGCCTACCTTTAGAATCTACATAGGTCCATTGATTAACATCGGGTTCTGTGGGGGTTGCCTTTACAATTAATGTTTCAAATCCAGGACTCACTATTTTATTGAGCTCAATACTCAGTTGTTTTGCTTTGCTTATCAGTTCTGTTTCTAAATGAAATATGCCACAGGTTTTTTTACCCACTACATCAAATGCCTTGTAGCCCAGTAACTTCTCTGCGGCAGGGTTAAACTCGGTGATTAAACCGTTTATGTCGGTAGCTATAATAGAGTAGCTAGCACTGTCTAAAATACTACGCTGTAACATACTAATATCAGCTATTTGCTGAGTTCGCAGTTTTACATCGGTTTCTAGTTTTAAATTGGCTTGTTCAAGAATATTTTTATGTGCTTGTTCGGCTTCACGTCTTAAATTTTCTTTTTGGGCTTTTCGAAAAAATTGTAACTGTATTGCAAGCACAATTAACATAGCAATGAGTGTTAAAAAAATACCATTCACGAGTGCTTGATACTGATAGGGCAAATGCAGGTTTTCTACAAACGCGTAAGAGCCATGCAAAGTTATTTGCCACTCACGACCAATCACTTTAGTCACAGTGGATACTTTAAATTCAGTGTTATTTGCTGGATTGCCGTATGTAAAAAAGGCCACATCAGTTGCATCGTTGAGATCGCTAATGGTTAAGTAGTTTTCATCAATATCAAATAATGAGTTTAAAATATTGTCTATAAGCAAAGGGGAGTATGCCCAGCCATGCAGTGCTTCAAGGCGTTCATCGTTAGATGTAGGAGTGATCTTACTCTTATAAATAGGTAATAAAATCAAAAAACCATGGTGAGCTTTCTGATCTGCTTGGACTAACGTAATAGGTGCAGATAATTGCGCATTATCTGCAAAAACTGCGCTTAATGCTGCACGTTTACGAATAGTTTCTGAGCCAATATCTAACCCTATTGCTTGTTTATTACCACTTTCAGGAAAAATATATTGGATCACAAAATGATCATTTTTATTTTCAGTAAGTGTTTTAAAATTAAATAGTCTATCGGGGCGTTCGCTTTGTGCTTTATTTATAAACTCGGCAAGTTCGTTATGTGTTACTTTTTTTATGTACCCAACGCCGTTAGCACCAGGAAACTCTTCGGCGTAATCTCTTGCGTTTGAATAACTCTTAATTGCGGTGTAGTTTAAATTTTCTATTCCAATACCCTGTATAAACCCTTTGAGGCCAAATAACCCGTATTGATATAACTCCATTCTGTTATTTATCCCTACGGATAAACTGGTTAACTTGCTATTTAGCGCAGCTGTTACTTTTGAGTCTAAGGTTTGTTGATGCTGAGTTTGTTGAAAGTAAGTTAAAACAATACCTGTAGTGAGGATTACAACCTGAAGTAAAGTACTTAATAGCACCCCTTTATTAGCTCTACTTTGCAAAGCCATTTAGCAATCCTTTTGTATGGTATTTTTTGAGACTGTATTATTACCTAAGAGCTTTGAATATAGCATTTAATAGTTAAGTTACAAGCTAATAATTAACTAAACTCTTTGTTAAATAGTACGTTGCTTAATACTTTTATTTAGCGTGGGTTCCCAGTTAATACCGTATTTATAGATATTTTTGTAATGAAAAAGGCTTTCTTTTAATCTATGCGTTAAAGCTTGCTGGTGATTTTTCGAAGTTTATAGGTAATTGTGTTACAACAATTAAATACAAAAGTTTTGGTTCATAACATGTACTCACTTTCACAATGGCAATTAAGCGGTCAATTTATAAATATAAACGGGCATCAAATTTTTACTAAAACGGCAGGGAATACAAATAAACCCGCGCTTGTTTTAATTCACGGTTTTCCAAGTGCAAGCTGGGATTGGGAAGGTATGTGGGATGAACTCAGTAAACACTACTTTTTAGTCACACTTGATATGCTGGGATTTGGGCTTTCGGATAAGCCATTTAAAGCGGATTATAAAATTTCAGAGCAAGCTGATTTATACACACATTTTTTACAGCGTTTAAATATAAGTAATTTACACATACTTGCCCACGACTATGGCGATACCGTTGCCCAAGAGCTATTAGCGAGGCAAGTGGCTAATCAAAGTGAAGTACATATACACAGTGTGTGCTTTTTGAATGGCGGGTTGTTTCCTCAAGCACATAAACCGTTATTTATACAAAAGTTGTTACTTTCAAAGCTGGGCTGGATAGTCCCTAAGCTAATGAGTAAGCAAAAGTTTGCCAAAAATTTAACCTCCATATTTGGTGCAAACACGCCTCCCGCACCTGTAGTTATAGATACGCTTTGGGCGCTTTTAAATCACAATAATGGTTTACGTGTTATGCCAAAGCTAATTAATTACATTACACAGCGAAAGCAAAACGAGCAGCGCTGGGTTACTGCAATTATTAATAGCGATATACCGGTTATATTTATTGCAGGTGAGCAAGACCCAATATCAGGGAAACACATGCTCGAACAGTATGAAAAAATAATACCTAATGCCCGCACACAAGGCTTTGCTGAGCTTGGGCACTATCCGCAAGTTGAAGATGCTAAGGCAATCACTCAGGCATATTTAAATTTTAGAAAGCAGGTATAAAAAACGCGGCTATTGTAAAGCCGCGTTTATAAACTAAATAAAGTTATGCTAGTTACTTAGTATTTTTTCTTTGGTGCTTTTAGTTGTCTTTCAAATTCATCAGGAAATAAAATTGTGCCGTCGTCTTCTTCGGTAGGGAACACGGCAACCAGTAAGTCGTCTTCTTCAAGACCGGGTGTCCAACGGCTAAACCAATCGTTAGTTGGAATTGCTTTAGGTGTACAGCCTTGCCATTCGCCTGTTGCCCAGGCTTGTGCGAATTCTCGTGTTGGCCATACTGGCACGCAATCGTCGTCTTCGTTTGTGAGCATTACGCAGCCGTCGTCATCGTTTAAAATCCACACTTGCTTAAATTGCTGCACGGTTTCGTACATGTATGCGAGTCGTTTTTTTGCGCCAAGGCCTAAAATTACGTCGTCTTGCTTTGATAAATTATCGGTGGTCATATTTGGCTCTCTCTCACTGTGGAGTATACAAAGAGCAGCGAGCTGCTGCGCTTTAAAATTTAGTTTAGCTGATAGCTGCTAGTAGCTCATTGGCTAGTTGGTTTAGTGCGTCGGGGTCTTGGTTTGTTAATGCGTAGGTGCGTAATCCATATATACCCATAACACAAAATCGTGCCAGCTCTATGGCACTTCGGCCATTGGTAATTTCTTTATTATCAATTGCTTTTTGTAACTGCTGCGCAAAAGCGTGCTCATATGCAGTTAAATTAGTACGCAATACGTGGCAAATTTGTGGATCGTTACCCTCTACCTCGCTAATGCTTTTTGTGAGCAGGCACACTTTGGTTGCTTCACCGTCAACGCATTCTTGCACAATGATATTAAGGTATTGTTTCAGCGTATCTAAAATACAACTGCTGTGCTCAAACAGCGCCGTAAACTGTGTATTGCGATCGGTTTGGTATTGCTCAGTAGCGGCTAAAAAAATGCCTTTTTTACTTCCAAATGCCGCGTATAACGAGCCTGGATGTAAATGGGTTGCTTGAGTCAGTTTTTGCATACTGGTTTTTGCATAGCCATGAAGCATAAACATCGCCATTGCTTGGCGCAGTACAAACTCTGTATCAAATTCTGCAGTTCTCATAATGACTCTTCTCGTTGGCAGAGTAGGTAAAGCGAACTTTCAGCAATAATCCTACTTTAAGCAGCGTTTAGGTAAAGCAGTTTACGCAATCTTGAACAAAGTTTCAAAATTATACTTGAATATTCATTCAAGTGACCTTATCTTGAATGTACATTCAACAAAGGATAAACATTATGTCGACAGACTTACTTTCACCTTTTAAATTAAATAACAGCATTGAACTGCAAAACCGCGTATTAATGGCACCACTAACTCGTTGTATGGCAGATGACAATTTAGTACCTACACAAGCAATGGTTGATTATTATGCACGCCGTGCTGATGTAGGATTAATTATTAGTGAAGGAATTATTATTCGTGCCGATGCACAAGGTTACCCAAATACACCGGGTATCTTCACTAGTGAACAAGTTCAAGGTTGGAAAAATGTCACTGACGCCGTGCATGCCAATGGCGGTAAAATGTTTGCGCAATTATGGCATGTTGGCCGTGTTGCTCACCCTCACTTTTTTGGTGGTGATGTACTCGCACCATCGGCGATAGGGGTTGAAGGTTCAGTACCGCGTATGCGCGAGCTAACTTATATTACGCCAAAAGCTGCCACTAAAGATGATATTAAAGGCTTAGTGGCTGACTACGCTAAAGCGGCAGAAAACGCGATGGAAGCAGGTTTTGACGGTGTGGAAATTCATGGCGCAAACGGCTACTTAATTGATCAATTTTTACATTATGAAGCCAATGTACGTGAAGACGAGTACGGCCAAACACCGCAAAACATGGCTCGCTTTGCACTTGAGGTTACCGATGCAGTTATTGCTGCAGTAGGTAACGAGCGTACAGCACTGCGTGTAACACCTGGTGCCTACTTTAATATGAGCGAAGATAACCGCGACAAAGCGGTATTTGACTACTTACTACCTGAACTTGAAAAACGAAACCTTGCTTACCTGCACGGTGGTATTTTTGATGACAGCACAACATTCGAATCGCTTGAAGGCAAAACAACTTCAGCGTTTTTACGTGCGGGATACAAAGGAACACTGGTAGGCGTAGGTAGCTACAGCTTTGAGTCAGCTAAAGAGGCAATTAATGAAGGTAAGTTTGATTTAATTGCGATTGGCCGCCCGCTAATTGCAAACCCTGATTACATTAGCAAAGTAACAAACGGCGAAGAGTTAGTCCCTTATAGCGACGAGATGCTTGCTGAGCTTAAATAACGTTTAGCAACTAAATAAAAAAAGACACTTAATAGCCTTATTAAGTGTCTTTTTTTTTACATATTTTCGCCATTCTTTTCTCATATTTGTTTAATCTTTATGTCAATAAAACAAAGCTTTATTGTCATATTTAAAAATCATACTGTGCCCGTTTTCATAATAAACCATTAATAAAATCAAACGGGACAACAATGTACGCTTTAAAAAGTAAATCGATTTTGAGCATGGCCATTGCCATGGCGGTATCAACTTCTGCTTATGCTAACGACACGACTATTGAAGAAGTAACGGTTGTGGCAAAGCCAACTAGTTACGCTAATAATGTGATTGAACCTGCCATGTTAGAGCAGCAAAGCACGGTTTCAAGTGTGTTGTCAGTCATTGATAATTTGCCAGGTATTAGCATAAACGAAGGTGATGCATTTGGCGGTGACGATTGGTCTACCACAATTACGATGCGTGGTTTTAGTATTGACGGGAATCAGCAACAGTTAGGTATGACAGTTGATGGCATTCCTAATGGTGGCTCTAACTATGGCGGCGGTGCAAAAGCAAACCGCTACTTAGACTCTGAAAACCTTGCAACCGTTGAAGTAGGTCAAGGCACGTCTGATATTAAATCGGCTTCACTTGAAGCACTTGGCGGTACATTTAACTTTGTCAGTAAAGCACCAAGCCTTGAAAAAATGTGATTACCAAGGGATTGTGTCGGTCTAATTACCGAGCGACTTTGTCGTAAATAGCATATCAGCCAGTTGTTAAACTGGCTATGATTTATGCCTATTCTTACAACGCTTGCGACCTTGCAACTCTCAGTGCAGTGGTATTCAAATTGTTTCTTAACCACATGCTACGCACACCGCCTGCGCTAATATCAATACCGAGGGCTTCAGTCAGCTTGATGGCCACTTTCTGTTGACCAAGGTGGGGATGCTCAACGGAGAATTTTACGACTGCATCTTCGATGGCTTTATCTACACAGTTTTTATGTCTTATATCGGGAGTTTCTTGGCGTTTTAAGGCATCAGGACCGCCTTGCTTAACCAGTCTTAAGTGTCGGTGAATAGTGTCTCGTGAGACGCCACTTTGTCGTGAAGCTGCACTGATACTTCCAAGCTTTTCGATTAATGCCAACACCTCTAGTTTCTTTTGTACTGCTAAGTCTTCTGATTCAAGCTTACTTGGCTCATTTACTTCAGATACCTTGAGTTGCCGCCCTGCGAAGTGTGCGGTGAAGCCTTTCTTGCTGGTGTTTCGGATCTCAATTTTCTGATTAGCTATGGAATGTTTTAGCGGTGAATCAATCAAATAGAACTTGTTACCGTAGCTGAAGGTGTGGTCATTGCGGATCTTACGATGGTCTTTAATGACGCAGATATCATCAAGGTTGGTGTGTTTCGATAATGGTGTAAATTCAGGCGCTTGCTTTGATTTCACTTGAATTCTAGACTGCCAGAATTGTGGGATGAATACATGTTTCAGGTATGCATTAGCACTGGCTATATCTTTAATATTGTTAAGCCTTAGCTCAGGTACAAGACGGTCTTGAAATGTATCAAAGGCACGTTCAACACGGCCTTTACCTTGAGGCGAATTGGCGAAGATAATCTCAATACCCAATTCTTCACATGCACGCTGCATTTGTGAGAAGTTGCAACGCTTAGGGCCGCCGAAGATACCCGCTCTATCCACGTACAGCGTTTTAAACACGCCCTTAGTTTCGATGCAATCTCGCATGACTTTCATACAACCAGCGGTGGTTTCAGATGGGAAGAACTCTGCATGTACTTCACTGGTGGCATCATCAATCATCGCAATCAAACAATGCTTCTTATCGCCAAACCAACGATGGGGACTACCATCCATCTGCATCATTAAGCCCGGCGCTGCCATACGCTCTCTGCGTTTTCGAACATTGCTACGTCTTCGTTTGGCTCGTTTAACGTGATGAATATCATGTGCCCAACCGCGAAGGGTTTCACGCTTAATAACAATGTTCTCATTCGTAGCTAATTGTTCAGCCAAGTGCAACAGATTCAAATCGTAATATTTTTCCTGAATCAATTTTTGAACCGCTTTTTTTATTGATACCGGCGTTTTGTTGGATGGGGCTTTGCCACTGTTACCATGCACAACAAACTGAATACCGACTTTCTGATATCTCTTCACATAGCGTTCTATTGAACGTCTAGACTTACTGAGTAACTTAGCAGCATTGGTAATTGTTATTCTGCCTTCAACCACTTTGGCAATTATATCAACGGTTAGTTGAGCTTTAGAATCCATCACAATCATCCTCAACATGCCTTCTAGTATTCAAAAACAAGAACACTAACAAACATGTAAAAAAGAGACCGACAGTTTCCCTTGGTAATTAGCAATTACGACAGAATTGCTTGGTAATTAAGATACGACAAAGTCGCTTGGTGTTAACACCAAGCCTTGAAAAAAGCACTACTTTTGCTTACACGTCGGGCAGTCACGATGCTACAAGATACTACTTAAAACACGAAACGGGTACATTATTTGATAACACCCAAGCTTACGTTAGTTACTCACAAACTGATACTAGCCGTTGGATTGGTTCGGGTAGCAATGGTGGTAAAGATAACCAACACGCTGAAGCTAAATTTGTTACTACATTAACGGATTTAACCATTACCGGTCGTATATCATACGACGACGTAAGCGAAACAAATTACAACAGCGTGAGTCTAGCCCAATTTGAGCAAACACCTGATTGGGATCAACTAACGTGGAATTGGACGGGTGTGCCGCATTTTGACCAAATGTTTGCAGAAGGTTGGGGTACACTTCGCGAAAATACGTTAGCATATTTAAAGTTTGAATACGCTATTTCGCCAACGTCATTACTTACTGTTAGCCCTTATTATCATAAAAATTCAGGACGTGGCGATTGGATCCCACCTTACCTAACAACCCCAGTTGATGAAAATGGTAACCCAACAACCGAAGGTGGCTCAAATGCAGGGTCTTACGGTTTTACCGACAGTGAAGGTAATCCGCTTGCACCCAACGCAGATTGTACAGCTAGCTTAAGCTGGCCATGGGAGTCTGGCCCGGGGTTAAACCCTGCATGTTACGATGCAGGAGCAACACCGGTTATGTCGTATCGTCATACTCATTACAATAAAGATCGCTTAGGCGTAACAGCCCATTATGCCGCTACATTTGGTATGCACGACATAGAAGCGGGCTTTTGGTATGAACAAAGTGACCGCGACGAATCGCGCGATTGGCACAAAGTGATAGATGCACGTATTTATCACCACTACGACAGCATGCCTTACTGGACTCAATATAAAAATACCTTTGAAGCCGATACGCTAAAATGGTACGCACAAGATTCAATGGCATTTGGCGATTTAACGCTTAACGTAGGTGTCAAAAAATACCTCGTTGATATTGAAAAGTTCGACTATTACCAAAATGCAACAACTGCAAAAGTAAACAGTGACTCAGATATACTGTTTAGTGGTGGTATTGTGTACCAGTTGAATAACTCAACAGAGCTATTTACTAGTTATAGCGAAAATTTTGCAGCTATAAAAGATGGTGTGCTTGAGCGCGACAGCTCTGATTTGTCAGCCATTGAACCAGAAACAGCTGAAAATATTGACTTAGGTGTTCGTTACCAAAATGATGCTCTTAAACTCACCGCTACAGCTTATTCAATTGAGTTTGATAACCGTATTACCTTTATTGCACCTGGCAGTGATACTGGCGGCATTGACTATACCATTGGTACTAACGGTTCTTACTTAAATGTAGGCGGTATTGAATCACAAGGGCTAGAGCTTTCAGCAAGCTACATGCTTAGCCCTGAGTGGAGTTTTTACAGCTCGTATACAAATAATAACTCAGAGTACAAAGGTGATGCGCCAGGTTTTGAAGCGGGCGATAAGGTTATAGACTCAGTGGATGACTTATTTGTGCTTTCTACCGATTATTACAGTGGCGATTTTCGCTTTGGTTTGTCGGCTAAATATACCGGTGAGCGTGGCGACGTAGATAGCTACACTGTGCTTGATTTAAATGCGGGTTACGTAGCACAAGTTGATGCAGGGCCATTTAAAGCTATCGATATTGCTTTTGTTGTTTATAACGTAACAGATGAAAGCTACTTAGCCGGCGGCACAGGTAATGGTTCAACTTACTTTATAGGCTCGCCTCGCACTGCGGCAGTTACCTTTACAGCTACGTTTTAAGCAATCAATTACGTAAATATAAGCCCGTCACTTTGATGGGCTTTTTATTTAACGTGAGGTGAAAAATTCATGCATAAAATATTAAAAGTATTATTGGCGAGCTTTATTTTATTTACCAGCTCTGTGTGTGCGAGTGACGCAAACGTTGTGCTTGTGACCCTTGATGGCGTGCGCTGGCAAGAAGTATTTAGTGGTGCTGATAAAAATCTTATTAGTAATAAAGACTTTGTTAAACAGCCGAGCGATTTAAGTAATGAGTTTTGGGATGAAAACCCACAAAAGCGTCAGCAATTATTAATGCCTTTTTTAACGCAAGTAGTGGCTAAACAAGGCGTGATTATTGGCGACAGAACAAAGGGATCGACAATGTCGGTTAGTAATCCGTGGTATTTTTCGTATCCCGGTTATAACGAAATCTTAAGTGGCGAAGTAGATGAAAACATTAACAGTAACGATAAAGTATATAACCCAAATAAAACCATTTTAGAGCGTTTAGACGCGCAAGCTGAATTCAAAAACAGCACCGCGTTATTTGGTAGCTGGGATGTGTTTCCATACATTGTAAATACCAAGCGCAGTAACGTCTATGTAAATGCAGGGTTTATGCCCGTTGCAGAGGATTTATTTGCAAATGCGCCACTTTTAAATGCAATGCAAAAAGAAATTCCCAGCCCGTGGGTCAATGTACGATTAGACAGTTTTACCTATCGTTTTGCTAAAGCCTACATGTTGGCTAAACAACCAAAATTGCTGGTAATAAGCTTAGGTGAAACAGATGATTTTGCCCACGATGGTCATTACGATGCTTACTTAAAATCAGCGAAACAAAGCGATGCATTTTTAAAAGACTTATGGCAAACCATTCAAAGTACCCCTGGTTATAAAAACAAAACAACGCTTATTATTACTACTGACCATGGCCGAGGGAGTCATGCAAGTGATTGGCAACACCATAGCTCTAAACAGGCCTTAGCCAATTCAGCGCAAGGTAAAAGGGCATTTCCAGAGGGAATTGTTGGTTCGGAGCATATTTGGCTTGGCGCAATTGGCCCTGCCATTAAAGGAAATGGCCTAATAAAAATTAAAAATGTTAAGCAAGCGCAAATTGCCGCTACAGTGCTTTCGGCACTTGGTCAGCAACCACATATAATAAACCCCAATATGGCACCCGCTATTAAAGAGATTTTAAAATGAAAATGTTATTAAACCCTATTTTATATTCAACGCTTGCGTTGGTTGTTAGTGCAAGCGCGATGGCTGCACCATCAAAAATATTGTTTGGCTCGTGCGGGCATCAAGACAAAGACATCCCAATATTCGACACCATAAACAAAGAGCAGGGCGATCTGTTTATATTTTTAGGCGACAATATTTACGGCGACACCAATGACATGTCAGTGCTTACTAATAAATATCAAAAACTAGGTGCAAAACCCGGCTTTAAAACCCTAAAAGAAAACACACCTATTATTGCAATGTGGGACGATCACGACTTTGGTCAAAACGATGCCGGAAAAGAATACCCTCACAAAGAAGAATCCCGACAAATTATGCTCGACTTTTGGGGCGAGCCTAAAAACACAGAGCGTAGAACACGCTCAGACGGTATTTATACCTCGTATATGTATGGTGAAGGCGAGCAAACGGTGCAAGTGATTATGCCCGATTTACGTTGGAACCGTGACACACTTAATCATGTAAGCGAGCTTGAATATTACACCAAGCGTAAATTAAACAACCAAGGCCCTTATAGCCCAACAGAAGTTAAAGGCGCATCAATGCTAGGTGAAGCGCAATGGCAGTGGCTCGAGCGCGAGCTTAAAAAACCTGCTGCTATTAAGCTTATTGCATCAAGCTTGCAGTTATTACCTGATTTTACAGGCTGGGAGTCATGGGCAAACTTTCCAGAAGATCGAAATCGTTTATTTACGTTAATTAAAAAACATAAAGTAAATGGCGTGGTGATCATTAGTGGCGATACACATTGGGGGGAAATATCTAAATACAATCAAAACCTAGATTACCCGCTTATTGAAATGACCAGCTCAGGTTTGACTGAAAAATGGAAAGACGTCAGCCCAAATAAGCATCGCGTGGGCAATTACACGCACAATGTAAACTATGGTGATTTAAGCATTGATTGGAAACAAGCTGACCCAGCTATCTCATTAAAACTCAAAGGAATTGACGGCAAGGTCATTATGCAAAGTAACTTTGGCCTTTCAAGTATTAGCCCTTATAAATAAGAGCGTGATATAAATAACAAACGCACAGTGATTAAAAAGTGATTAAAAAGTGATTAAAGTAAGTTCTGTGCGTTTATTTTTTGTTTAACTACCTTCTAACTTGCTGTTTTATTAACGTCATTTTCCCCTTATTGCTACCCCTATAATTGAAAATATCTTACACTGGTTTTACTTCAAGTAAGGACAGTGTCGTATGCTCAATATTATTCAATCAAACCGTATGGAAGCCCTGCAGGCACAGTTTCATCAACTGTTAAAGGTAAGCCCATTGCAAAGCCCGTTCGATAAAGAAGTGGTGCTGGTGCAATCTCCGGGTATGTCGCAGTGGCTAAAAATTGGCTTGAGTGAGCATTTAGGTGTGGCTGCTCAGGTTGATTTTCCGTTGCCATCGAGTTTTATTTGGCAACTTTATCAGCAGCTATTACCTAATGTGCCTAAAGAGTCGGCCTTTAACAAACCTAACCTTGCATGGAAATTATTTTCAATTTTACCCACTTGTATTGACGAACCGCTTTATTTACCCCTAAAAACCTACTTAGAGGGCGATATTGATGGCCAAAAAACCTTTGCTCTATGTGAAAAAATAGCCGATGTGTACGATCAATACCTAATGTATCGACCGCATTGGATAGCAACTTGGGATAGTGGCAATGATGAACTTGATGACGTAGATGTCACCATTGCACCATGGCAGCCTGATTTATGGCGCCGAATTGTAAAATTAAGCAAAGCGCTAGGCCAAAGCCAATTTCACCGCGCAAATATGCAGGGGCAATTACTTGCTGCGTTGGAAAATATGGACAACAGCTTATTACCCAAACGCATTAGTTTATTTGGTATATCAGCCATTGCCAATTCTCAGCTTGATGTGTTTGAAGCATTGAGCAAAAAAACAGAGGTGTTTTTATTCTTTTTTAACCCGAGTGAGCATTACTGGGGTGACATAATTGACGAAAAAACAGCGGCTAAAATAAACGCTAAATACGCCAAAATGCCGCTAGTAGAAGCGCAGCAAAAAAAACAATCTAACCCAGATGAAGACTATTACTTTATAGGTAACCCACTTTTATCGTCGTGGGGGAAGTTAGGTCGCGATTATTTTGAACAGCTAGTGCAACTTGATGCCCGTTGGATTGATGGCTTTATAGATGCTTTTGACACTACCTTACTTGGGCAAGTACAAAGCGAAATTTATCAGCTTGCGTTTAAAGGGGAGTCGCTTACCGATAACAAAGAATGGTTTATAAACGATGAAGGTAAATTACCAGTAAGTGCAAACGATACCAGTATTACCCTTAGTGACTGCCATACACCGCTTAGAGAAGTTGAGCGATTACACGACTACTTACTTAATTTGTTTAACCAAAACCCTGCGCTTACCCCAAAAGACATTATTGTAATGATGCCCGATGTAGGCACATACAGCCCCTATATAGAAGCTGTATTTGGTGGTGCGCAAGGCAGCCGCTATATTCCCTACGCGTTAGCTGATTTAGCCATAGAGCAAGAGAAACCAGTACTAAGCTCGTTTGCCAGCTTAGCTAACTTACCGTTCTCGCGGTTTGGCGTATCAGATATTTTAGATTTACTCCAAGTAACTCAAATAGCTGAAAAGTTTGGCCTTGAAGCGCACGAGTACGAACAAATACAGTACTGGCTTGAACGCGTAGGTGTTAAATGGGGCATCAACGCCGAACATAAGCACAGTTTTGATTTACCCGCCATTGAACTAAATACATGGCAGCATGGTTTAAACCGTTTATTACTGGGTATTGCCATGCGCGACGAGCAATGCCCATTTAATGGTATTTACAGCGCCGACGAAGTAGAAGGAATGGCGCTTGATACGCTTAATAAGCTGGTAGACTTTATCGATGTGCTTCAAAACTTTAAAGCTAAGCTTACCCCCGATGACACCCTCACTAATAAGGCACAAATTTTAAGCGAGCTACTTGGCGCTGTTTACGAGAGTGAAAGCGACGACAGTTGGGATTTATTAGTGCTGCAAAAAGTGCTAGAAGATATTCAAAAGCACCACGATAACGGTGACTACAATCAAGCGGTGTCGCAGCGCATAGTTAGCTATTTAATAAAACAGGGTATACAAGAAAAAGGCGTCGGTCAGCGATTTTTAGTGGGGCAAGTAAATTTTTGTACGCTTATGCCCATGCGCGCCGTGCCATTTAAAGTAGTGTGCATGCTAGGTTTAAACGACGCTGACTACCCACGTAATGTGCAGCCTATTGGGTTTGATTTAGTACCACACTCTAAAAAACAAAAAGGTGACCGATCACGAAAATTAGATGACCGTTACCTATTTTTAGAGGCGCTACTTAGCGCCCGTGAAAATCTTTACATGAGCTATATTGGCCGTTCCTGCTTTGATAACCAACCTCGTATGCCATCAACCCTGGTGAGCGAGTTATTAGAATACATAGGGCGTAGTTTTACGCTGGGTGACGACTCATCTAAAGCATTACCGGCATGTTTGATTAGCCAGCAACACTTGCAACCGTTTAATAGCCACTACTACCAAGATAATAAAAATAGTACCGTGCTTAATGATCACAGTTATAACCCAATTTGGTTGCCAAATGAGCCCATATTACCAGAGCCAGTTACCGCACTTGATGTAAAACCACCTGAACAGTTAGAGCTTGATGTATTTATTCGCAGTGTTTGCAGCGCACAAGAGAGTTTTTACAATCAAACCTTGGGTTTACGTTTGCCGCAATTTAACGAAGTAGCAAAAGATGAAGAGCCATTTAGTATTGATGCGCTGCGCCGTTACTTTTATTTAGACGAAATATTAGAAGCCACAATTAACGATACGCCAATGAGTACTGAGCAAATTTTGCAACGCGGCGAGTTACCGCAAGCGAATGTGGGAAGTTTAGTTTTACAAAGCATGCAACACCGCGTTGACGCGCTTGCAGGGCAGGTGAAAGAGCAAATAAAAGCGGGTAAAAGTGAGCCTATAGAGGTGTCGTTTAATATTCAAGGAACACAAATTCAGGGCTGGCTTAACCATATTTTTATGCAAAAGCAGGTGTTTTACCGCAGCGCCAGTATTAAAGCCAAAGACATGATTAGGGGCTTTATTTATCACCTTGTGTCACAAAGTTTGGGGCATAACCTCGAAACTTTATTACTTGGGCTTGATAAACAAATTAGTTTTGCGCCTATGGGCAAAGCTGACGCTGATTTAATTTTGGCAGATTGGTTTGAATTATACAAAGCACTGCGCAAAGAGCCTGTGGCGTTTTATCCGGTAAGTGGGTACGAATACATAAAAACGGGTGGCGATATGGCAAAAGCGATGAATAAATTTAGTCCGCAATACATAGGCCGAGGTGAAGGTGAAAACCCCTACATTAGATTAACGGTGCAATCACTTAACGACTGCCAAGACGAGTTTATTAGCTGGAGCGAAAAGCTACTTACGCCGTTATATGAGCATGCTAAGGAGAGCGACCATGCAAGCGCTTAATCCACTTACTATGCCACTCAAAGGGCAAAGTTTAATAGAAGCCAGTGCCGGAACGGGTAAAACGTATACCATTACCGGGTTATATTTACGCTATTTACTTGGCATGCAAATACCGGGTGAGCTTAATGCTCCTTTAAGCGTAGAACAGATTTTGGTAGTAACGTTTACCGACGCTGCTACTCAAGAAATCAAAGATCGTGTGCGTAACCGTATTATTGCAGCCAGAGATGCATTACTTGGGCAAAACCCAAACGATGAGTTAATTGAAGGCGTAATTGCCGCAGTAGATGACAAACACAGCGCCTTTGATTTACTGGACGCTGCCGCAAAATCGATGGATGAAGCCGCTATATTTACGATTCATGGCTTTTGTCAGCGAATGTTAAAACAACATGCGTTTGAGTCGGGTGTGGCATTTAATTTAGAGTTTATTTTAGACGAGCGCGACATACTGCTCGAAACAATAAAAGACTTCTGGCGTTCGTTTGTTTATCCACTGAGTGAAGACAGAACCGATGCTATTTTAGATGTATTTTCAGCACCCGAGTCTTTATTTTCTCAAGTAGCCAGCATTTTAAATAAAGCCAATGCGCACATAACACCGCAAATAAACTTAGATGATGTATGGCAAGCTCGTGATGAATACCTAGCTCTCATCCCACAGTTTAAAAAAGATTGCCAAGAACACGCATTTACTGATGCTATTAAAGGCTCAGGCCTAAGTGGTGCTAAAACACCCGCTCGCAAAGCAAACCTTGCAGCGCTTGATGCATTTTGTGCAAGCGGTGACATGTTTTTTGAGTTTGGTACCAATAAGTATTCGTTTGAAATATGGAGTACCGAGAACTTAAGTGACACCACTAACTATAAAAAAAATCAGCCTTTGTTTACGCATCCATTATTAAGTCAGTTTGATACCTTATCAGCGCTTAACAACACCATGAACCAAGGTTTAAAAATAGCGTTGGTACAAGAAGCTGCACGCTGGGTAAAATCAGCCATTGTTAAGCGTAAGCAAGAGCAAAGTGTGATCACCCCCGACGACTTACTCACTAATTTATACACTGCACTTAATAATGAGCAAGGTGATGTGCTTGCGCAAAAAATTGCGCAGTTATTTCCGGTTGCTATGATAGATGAGTTTCAAGACACCGATCCGATTCAGTATGGTATTTTTAGTCAAATTTATGGCCAAGCCAATACTACACTTGCCATGATAGGCGATCCTAAACAAGCTATTTACGGTTTTAGAGGCGCAGATATATTTACGTATATAGGCGCAAAAAAGGCGGTAGACGAGCCTCAACAATTTACACTGGGCACTAATTTTCGCTCAAGCAGCGATATAGTAAACAGCGTAAATAGTTTATTTAGCAAACACGACAACAGTTTTATTTATAACGATGTGATTCCGTTTAATAAAGTGAGCGCTAAGGGTAAAAAAGCAGATGAATCGTTTTTAATTGATGGTAAACCGGCCAACGCCTTTGAATTTAACGTGTTTGTAGATGAAGCCGCCGATGAAAAAAATAAACCCACCAGTAAAGGATTAGGGCAAGCACACCTAGCCACTTACTTTGCGAATAAGATAGTCACTTTATTAGAACACGCTAAACAAGGCACAGCGTGCATAGGTAAAACGCCAATAAGTGCGGCAGACATATGTATTTTGGTGCGTGACCGCGTTGAAGCGCAAATAATGAAAAAGGCTTTGAGCGAGGCTAAAATTGCCAGTGTGTATCTATCCCGCGACAGCGTGTTTAGCCAAGAGTTAAGCCATCATTTACTTAATTTTTTAACTGCACTACATGGTCAATATGACGAGTCATTACTTCGTGGTGTGCTCGCAGGACCGTTATTTTGTTTAAGCTATAACGATGTATACGCACTTGCGGATAACGAAAACGCTTGGCAAGAGCACTTAAACTTTTTTGCTCAGCTTAGCCACATTTGGCATAAGCAAGGGGCAATGGCCATGCTTGAGCGATTACTAAGCCATAATCAGTTAAGTGCTAAATGGCAAGGTTTAGGCTACAACGTGGAGCGGTGGCTTACCGACTTTAGACACCTTGGTGAAATATTACAGCAAAAACAAATTGAGCTTGAAGGCACATTACGCCTACTGCGCTGGTTTGCGCAAAAGGTGAGTCAACAAGATGGCGAAACTGTTCAAGTACGTTTAGAAAGTGATGCCAACTTAGTTAAGATTGTGACAATGCATGCTTCAAAAGGGCTCGAATATCCATTGGTATTTATGCCGTTTGCCAGTGGTTATCGTGAAACTAAAGAAGCGCTTTATCATAAAAATGGCAAACTTATTTATGATTTAAGTAAGGATGAAGACGCACTCCAGCAGGCTGAAAAAGAGCGCTTAGCCGAAGATTTACGTTTATTGTATGTAGCGCTTACGCGCGCAGTGCATTTTTGTGCGCTGGGTGTTTATAACATAGGGCAAGGGCAAAGTAGTCGGTTAGCAATTCAAAGTAGTGCGCTTGGGCATGTGCTGTTCTCAGAGCTCGAAATTTCAAGCAGCCAAATATGGCGAACACATTTAAGTGAGTTTTGCGACAAGCACACATTTATGTGTTATCAACAATTTACCTCTGAAGAATTACGCCAACAGGGAACCTTACAGTTTGTTAATACCGAGGCTGCTCAGCAAATTCTGAGTGTAAACAATAGTAAGGCGCACATAGAACGAGATTGGCGTGCAACCAGCTTTAGTGCATTGAGTTTTAAAAAGCACAGCGATGAATTAGCCCCAGGGCGAAGCGATGAAGATCACGAGAAAGATGAGTTTGCCGTTCAACAAGACGAACTTCCTTCACCTTTTAGTTTTCCTAAAGGGGCAAAGCCAGGAAGCTGTTTACACGAAATTTTTGAACAAATTGATTTTACAAGTCCCGTTGTTCACCCCACAAACAGCGAGCAAAATTTGTCACAGGTAATTAAACGGGCCTTTGAAAAATATCACATTAGCGACACATGGCAGCCAATTGCCCAGCAGTGGGTGCTCGATGTACTAAATTGCCCATTGAATGCTCAAACTGATTTAAGTTTAAGTAAGCTAGCGCCCAGTGACTGCTTAGTCGAAATGGAATTTAATTTACCGCTGACTAGTTTAAGTGCCCCCAAGCTTAACGAAGTGCTCATTAAACACTTTGGCTTTGTGCAAAGTAAGCTGGATTTTTCTCATGTTAAAGGGCTTTTAAAAGGCTTTGTAGATTTAATATTTTGCTACCAAGGGAAATATTATATTTTAGATTATAAATCTAATTACTTAGGTAATACGCCTAAAGATTATGAACCCGAGCAGCTAGAGCAAGCCATGAGCAGCCATCAATACCATTTACAGTATTTAATATATACCGTAGCGCTGCATAGGCTATTAAAGCAACGCATTAGTGACTACTCAATTGAGCGTCACTTAGGGGGCGTGTATTACACCTTTTTACGTGGCATGCCAGCAGGGCAAGGTGTTTTCTTTAATCAATTGACACTAGAGCAAGTAACTATCTTAGATGGCTTATTTAGCCAAGGAGTCATGCTATGAGTGAGTTAAATCAACAGCCGGGTTTATTTGACGCGCTAGAAGACGACGTTGAACAAACGCCTTTAGCGTATGAGCAACAGGCAGAATCTAATAGCGTGGTTACTGAAGTGCCGTTACTGGATTATTTACTGGGTGAAAATAGAATACGCGTCGTTGATGTAAAACTTGCGCAGTTACTCTCAAATACGGATGAAAGAACACATAATGAGCTGTTTTATATTGTTTTATTGTTATGTATAGCCCAACAAAGCCAGCACAGTTGCTTAACTTTAAACACCATAGATTGGGCCAATCCGTTTAATTTACGTCAAAGCGACTTTAATAAAGTTGAAGGGAATATTCCCACTACGTATAGCCCATTTGTACAAGGGTTTAACCAACAAACCGCGTTAACCTACTTACAAAATCATCAAAGCGTTGGGGATGCCAAACCACTTCAGTTATTTGACCAACGCCTTTATTTTTCGCGTATGGCAGCTTACGAACACATACTTGCAGAGCGGCTATTAGCGATGAGTGAGCGAGCGCTTAATATTGATAGTCAAACTCTTACTACTTTATTACAACATTATTTCCCAGAGCCACCCGTGGCCGACGTTGACTGGCAAAAAGTGGCGTGCGCCATTGCAGCAACTAAAGGGTTTAGTGTAATAACCGGTGGGCCAGGAACAGGTAAAACAACCACAGTAACTAAGTTGCTGGCTATATTGCAATCGCTTTACAAAGCAGCGCCATTAAGCATAAAGCTGGTGGCACCGACGGGTAAAGCTGCGGCAAGGCTAAGTGAGTCTATTTTAGGGGCTAAAAATCAGCTAAGTAGTATACCCGACGATATAAAAGCGCTGATCCCTGATACTGCGCAAACTATTCATCGCTTATTGGGGGTAAAACCTTTTACTAATAAATTTAGACACAGTCAAAGCAACCCTCTGCACTTAGATGTGTTAATTATTGATGAAGCAAGCATGGTGGATTTATCGCTAATGGCGAAATTAATTGAAGCTTTGCCTGCTCATGCTCGATTAATACTGCTTGGTGATAAAGACCAACTTGCCTCGGTTGATACAGGCAGCGTTATGAGCGATTTGTGCCAAGGGCTAGCACTTGGGCGCACACCTAACTACTCAAAGCAGCGGTGTGATGAATTAAATGCGCTTTGTTTTAATGATCAGCCTACATTAATATCGCAGGGAAATAGCCTATTTAAACTAGCCGATTGCATTGCCTTTTTACAACGCAGTTACCGCTTTGACGCTAAAAGTGGCATAGGGCAACTGGCATTGGCAGTTAATACAAATAATAGTGGCTTATTAAATTATGTAGAGCAGGAAAGTGTTGAAGGGCGTTTTAGTGATGTTATTTTGGATTACGACTTTATAGGTAAACCAATAGAAAACCTAGTAAAGCGAGCAGCCAAACATTATGCACATTATTTAAATTTAATTGCCCAAGGTGAGAGTGTAGCCAAAGTGCATGCTGCGTTTGCAGGTTATCAATTACTGGCCGCAGTAAAAGAGGGAGACTACGGCGTTAATAGTTTGAACCAACGTATCGAACGCACCCTGCAGCAACAAGGGTTAATAAACGTAAACCCAAACCAGCGCCACTATAGTGGTATGCCCATAATGGTTAGCCAAAACGATTACCAATTAAAGCTCTTTAATGGCGATATTGGTATTTTAATGAATGATGAAGCTGGGCAGCTTAAGGCTATATTTATTGACGAGCAGGGCTGCACACGTGCATTTTCACCGGCCCGTTTACCCGCCCACGACAAGGTGTTTGCAATGACAATACATAAGTCTCAAGGGTCAGAATTTAGCTATACCGCAATGGTTTTACCGCCATTACAGCAGGCAAGTGTTGGGGTTAATCGCCAGCTTGTTTATACCGGAATTACCCGTGCTAAACATACTTTTGAGTTAGTTGCCGATAAAAAGGTACTGCAGTTAGCAATGAATAAAACTGTATCGCGCTCATCTGGTTTATATGAGCGGTTACAAGTGAAATAACCTTATGAAAACCTCATTTACAATAAATCGCATTACTACAAGTTCTGGCATATTTAGAGTAAAAGGGCTGTGGTGCACTCAACACGAAAACATCGATAGCGTAGAAATAACCTCGCTACAAATAATGGGAACAGACGGTTGGGTACGTATAAGTCACCAATATGAAGAAAACGCCCAGTGCATAGAAACGTTATTACCTGCACTATTACTGCATTTAAAAGCGTAAATGGGGCTTAAACAGTGATTTTAGTAAAATAGCCCATCGTAAAGTTTGACTTATATGGAGGCTATATTAAAGTAATAAATGGTCCCAAATGTGTGTTAAGTATTTACTTTACCATGTAAAAGTCTTGGTTTTGGTTGAACTTTAAGCAAATTATTTAACGCTAGGGCAAATTTCATTTATCACGTAGATAAATTAGCCTCTGCATTTATAAATTTCATACCTCGAGTATTAGTAAGGATATTAATGTTTTTTTCTAATAGTAAACAAAACGAAATAGCATCATTAAAAGCGGAGCTTTATCCCCTGCAACAAGTATGGGAAGGCCTTAATCGTGAAATGCTGGTGATTAATATCCTTTATGATGGGCGAATTTCCCACGCTAATGAACAGCTATTAAAAATGTTGGGTTATCGAGAAAATCATATTATTAATACACCAATTGTAGATATTATTTCTGAGCACTCTCAACACTCTGAAGAATATAAAAGCCTACAAAAAGCAATTAAAAAAGAGGGCCATTGGGGCGGTGCATTACAATTTATTCGCCAAGATGGCCAAGTTGAATGGTTGCGCTTAATTGTTCATCCTGTAAAAGGAGAGCAAGATCAGCTTTTGTATTTTTCTATTTTTTGTACCGTATTAACCAAAACAATTACTGCATCTCGTGAGCAAAGTGACACAATTAAAGCAATTTATCGTTCTATGGCGGTTATTGAATTTGATTTAGAGGGGCATGCTTTAAAAGCTAATCAGCAATTTTTAGACGCTATGAGCTATAAAGAAAAAGAAATATTAGGCCAACATCACCGTATTTTTTGTGAGCGAGAAGAGGCTGAATCACAAGAGTATCAGGCTTTTTGGTCAAAGCTCAGGCAAGGACAGTTTATTGCGTCTCGATTTAAGCGAGTAGATAAGCACGGCAATATTGTATGGTTAGAGGCCTCTTACAATCCTATTTCTAACGATGCCGGAAAGCTTTATAAAGTAATGAAGTTTGCGACTGTCATTACAGAGCAAGTAAATCGAGAAATTGCAATTTCGCAAGCAGCAGAAATTGCCTACAGCACCTCAACTCAAACAGATAAAAAAGCAGAGCAAGGCGCTGAAGTAGTTAAAGACACTGTGGCAGTAATGACAGAGCTTGCAATTAATATGGAACAAGCGGCCAGCGAAATCTCTGCATTGGATCAACAATCTCAACAAATAGCGAGCATTGTGCAAAGCATTAGCAGTATTGCTGAGCAAACTAATTTACTTGCACTCAATGCAGCTATTGAGGCCGCCCGTGCTGGTGAGCAAGGTCGGGGGTTTGCCGTTGTAGCAGACGAGGTTCGTTTACTCGCATCACGTACATCTAAAGCAACAGAGGAAATTGTTGAAGTTGTACAGCGTAACCAATCGCAAACCCAAAACACGGTTGATGTAATCGAAAAAGGGAAAGAAAAAGCAGAGCAAGGCTTAGCTTTATCTAAAGAGTCGGGCAATGTTATGAGTGAAATACAAAATGGTGCTCAAGAAGTTGTAAATGCTATAGGGCAATTTACAAGCGAGCTTAAAGGTCAATAAAGGCAGTTAAAAATTTTTGCCAAGGCTAAACCACGTTTAGGCTTGGCAAAATAGATTGCACTCCTCAGCTATACTTTTACAAACCCACCATATAATTCCAAAAAAGACAATTTTTAAATTATTGATTAAAAGCAAATTTTGTTTTGATCTTATATAAATGATAATAAATTGTTGCATTTTTGTTCTTTGTTCCTAATACTGGTCATTGTCTGGACTGATCAGTCATACTAATTTGCTTAACTAAGTACATTACCTAAGGCAGGTAAAATAGAGTTATAACTCGCTGATAGTAGAGTCAGGTTATTTTCTCTAATGCTTAATATTGCAGATAAGTAAAAAAAGACACTAATAATGAATACCTTAACAAATAATATTTAACACACACATTAAGGAATTTTATGAACAACACACACACACACAAGTGGATAAAACCTCAGCATATAGTGGGCGCATGCCTTGCTATGCTAATGAGTTTTTCAGCTGCAAGTAAAGATCACAAAATAATATTAATTCATGGTTTGCAGGTGTCTCAAATAACCAATAAATCAGGTAGCGACGTTGTAAATGATGGCGAAACATATTGGCAGTCGTATTGGAATAACAGAGCAGATGAACGAATTGATTGGCCTGCCTACGAGCGTGTTGAAGGTAAAATAGCAACAGATTGGGTTTGGCCTAAATTAAAGCAGTTATCTCGCTCAAACTTATGTGCTGATGGCTGTGTATTAGTGACACACTCTACTGGGGATTTAATTGCTCGCCATATTATTGATAACCAAGCAAACTGGTTAGAAAACGCAGGGCTTTCGCCACTTAATATTGTTGCTACATTTGATTTAGCCGGTGCTGGTGGCGGTAGTGAACTTGCTGATGTTGCTGTAAGCGCACTTACAGGTGCATCGTGGAATTTTGCTATAGATGCTGCACTTAGATGGTGGCTAGGAAGCGATGTTACCGAAGCGGTTGGCGTGTTACACGATTTAAAAGTAAATAATGCGCGTAAAATTTCTCCATTTCCAGATGCGCGTACACCTCGTTTACGTTTTATTGCCGACGGTAATGAATACTTAGGGATCACAGGCGCATTTTTAAAAGGTAATGATGATTCGGTTGTTGCGTCGCACTCATCATGCGGTGCAAGCTCAGCACGTTCATTTGGTAGCTGTAGCAGCAGTATTGATACTGATGGTCGATTAAAATCACAAAGTGATGCGGTAAATAGTTTTATGCCTAACCATTACCCTATGATGATGAGTGACAGCTACAGCCATAATGAAATTCATAATGCTCAGCGTAAAGGTAATGTAACCATTGCTATGAATAACATTAATGTCGACGGACAAAATGTTGGCTTTAATACATTTGATCAAACAACAGGGTCGTGGTTTTGGAAAAAGAACTACCGTTATATTAAAAATTCAAACACAACGAGTGCTTCTGCATTAATTTATAATGTGATCCCATAAACGTTAAATGTGCAGCTTAATTAAGCTGCACTTTTTATAAGGATTGAGCTATTAATGATAAAAAAAATCCTAGTAGTCGTTTCGGTAATGGCTTTACTGGCTTTATTAGTTTGGCCCTCTCAAGAAGAGGCTAAAGTTGAAGTCGCTGTTGTTAAGATAAAACAGCCTTTGCCCGCTGAAAGTAAATTAAACATACAAGCAACCACTGCAAACTTACCCGCTAAATCACCACCAAAACAAAAAGTAACAACAGATTATAATAGCAACTTAGCAAAAGCAGCAGAGCAGGTAGCTACTCAATACGAGCGTGCGCTTAAATATCCGCCATATTCACAACCATTGTCTGAATTTGATGAAGACCGTTTAAAACCTAATCAATTTTACCCTGTTGAAAGTCCAATAGACGACAAAGGAAATGCGGTTACAGTCAGCCTTAGTAAATATAGGTTTGTGTATCCAGAAGAAATAACATTAAAAGTCAGCGCAGGTGGCCTTAAAAATGTGAATGTAGAGCTTGCCAATACAGATACAAAAGAGACTGTAACAACCTATAAAAGTAATGCACGAGATGGCGAAGCCAATGTTATTTTTAAAGCTGAGGAAGACTATCCGCGAAATTTACAAATATTTGTTGAAGCAAATGTTGATGGAAAACAAATCCCTGTAGTGGCGCAAATTCAATATATGCCACCGAGTGCGACACTTATTGGTTTTGAGTCGGCATACCCACAAAGCGAAAACATGCTTATACCCGCCAATTTAAAAGTAGTAAAAAAGGGCTTGTACCGGATTAGGGCGAACCTTTTTACTGGCGACACACCACTTGCGCACTTGGTGAGTAAACAACGTTTAAGTGAAGGAAGCCAAACTATTGATTTAAAAGCGCACTGGTCAATTTTGCCGCAAGGCATGGCTGATATGCGTTTGAGTGGATTTGTAATTGAAAGGATGTCGCCAAGTCCTGGCGAGCGAAACAGTTTTGGTAATAGTGAAATTAGCCACTTTGATATAAATGACTTTCCTTTTGACAGTTTACAACAGCTGCCATACCAACCTAATGAGCAAGAAAAATTAAGCTTGGAATTTTTGAAAGGGTTAGCCGACGGTTAAACTAGTTTTGGGTTTGCTTTAATGCAAACCCAAAAATACAACTTAGTTAGCTTAAGTTAATTGTTACAACGCCAGCGTTTTCTTCGTCTGTATCGCTGTTGACAGGCACTTTAGGAATATCTGGCTTGTCGAGTGCAATATCGCCGCCATCAATCACTTCACCCGTTTTTAGGTTTTCAAAATCAAATAATTCAGCATCGGCTAAATGAGATGGCACAACATTTTGCATGGCTGTAAAAATACTCTCAATGCGACCCGGATGATCTTTATTCCATTGCGCTAACATGTTTTTTGTATGTTTACGCTGCAAGTTTTCTTGAGAACCACACAAGTTACACGGAATGATAGGATAGCCTTGAGTAAACGCGTATTTGCTAATGTCTGCTTCTTTACAGTAGGCAAGCGGGCGGATAACCATATGCTCGCCGTTGTCGCTCATTAATTTAGCAGGCATACTTTTTAGTTTTCCACCATAAAACATGTTTAAAAACAGTGTTTCAATCATGTCGTCACGGTGATGACCAAGAGCAATTTTAGTTGCACCAAGCTCTTTAGCTGTGCGGTATAAAATACCACGGCGTAAGCGAGAACACAGCGAGCAGGTGGTTTTACCTTCAGGAATTATGTCGGTTACAATACTGTAGGTATCTTCTTCTACAATTTTGTACTCTACATCGAGTTTATCTAGGTACTCTGGCAATACATGTTCAGGGAAGCCGGGCTGCTTTTGGTCTAAATTAACAACTACAAGATCAAATTTAATGGGGGCAACACGTTTAAGGTGCTGCAGCATTTCAAGCATTGTATAGCTATCTTTACCACCAGAGAGGCAAACCATTATACGGTCACCTTCTTCAATCATGTTAAAGTCCATAACCGCTTGGCCAGTTAAACGGCGTAAACGCTTTTGTAACTTATTAAAGTTATATTGAGCTTTGGCTTGAGCTGAGTTAGACACTACGCCCCCTTAGTAAACAATGCAGCAAATTACTTGCTAGAAATAAAGGGGCGTATTATATGTTATTAGCATATCGGGAGCTACAGCAAAATTTATTAATCTTTTGCCAGTGGGCTAACGTAGCCGTCTGGTTTTAGTGCTAATACATCGCAGTCTAGGCTATCTATTACATGCTCTGCAGTATTGCCAACTAGCGCAGCACTTAACCCAGTACGGCCAACAGTTCCAATAACCACTAATTCACTATTCAAACGATTTGCAATATCAGGAATTACATCTTCTGGTAAGCCTTCTTCAATAAAGCATTGCTCAGTAGTTAATGTAAATTCAGTAGCCAGTGCATTAGTTGATTCTATATGGTGTTTTTTAACTGATTCGTTGTAAAGACTTGGATTAAACTCTGGTATTTCAATAGCTATATTAATAGGGGTGGCAGGATATGCATTGACTAAGTTAAGTTTTGCATTAGCAAGCTCACATAAAAATTGCGCGTCTTTAATTATTCGTTTGTTTAACGCTATATGCTGATCATTTTCGCTCACTGCGTTAACAGCAGCTAAAATATTGCCATTTTCAGGCCATGCCATTTCTTTTACAAATAATACTGGAGTAGGGCATTTACGCACCAAATGCCAATCTGTAGGGGTAAATATTACCGATTTTAGTGCGCCATGTTGGTGGGTACTTTTAATGACTAAATCGTAATTTTGATCGATAACTGTTTCAATAATGGCTTCGTAAGGGCGGTTATGCCAAACAACTAATGTTTCAATATTTAAGTTATTGTAAGGTGAAACTAAATCGTTGAGCCAGAGTTCGCGGTCTTTTAAAACGGCTTCGCGCATCGCTTCACGCTCATCGCCTGAAAGCATCGTTGTCATTTCATAAGAGAAGTCATAGACCGTCATGAATGCTGTAATTGTTGCGCCAGATTTTTTTGCCAGTTCGACTGAGCGCGCTAAACCATGTTGATCGTCTTTGGTGGGGTCAATAACCGCGAGAATGCGTTTAATTGTGTTCATGTGCTACTCCATTTATCTAACTGGTGTACTTTTAGTGTAACTCAAATACAAAACAGTTAAAGGCTTAGCACATAAATTGTTGTTCTATATCAATGTATATTTATTTAACAATGGCTGCTGCTTTAGCAAGTGCATCATTATCTAAAATAGTTATAAACTTGCCTTCTACTTTAATTAAATCGGCTTTTTGAAAGCGACTTAATAAACGGCTAATGGTTTCTACTGTAAGGCCTAAGTAATTACCTATTTCACCACGGGTCATAGTAAACCTAAACTCTTTACGCGAAAAACCACGCTCACCAAATCGCTCAGACAAGTTATAAATAAAACTAGCTAGGCGTTCTTCTGCCGATTTTTTGTTAAGCAGTAAAAGCATTTCTTGATCGTAGGTAATTTCACTGCTCATTAAACGCATTATTTGCTGGCGTAGTTTAGGTAATTTACCTGCAAGCTCGTCAAGAGTGTCGAAGGGAATTTCGCAAATCATTGAGGTTTCTAGGGCTTGAGAAAAGCTCTGATGTGCCATTTTACTAATGGCATCAAAACCAACTAAATCGCCTGCTAAATGAAAGCCAGTAATTTGTTCATCACCTTGCTCAGACAAGGTGTATGATTTAAATGAGCCGGAGCGTACAGCATAAATCGCTTTTAATGGTGCACCCGATTCAAATAAATAGTCACCTTTGTGTAATGGTTTTTTTCGCTCAATAATTTCGTCAAGCTTATCCATTTCTTGGCCATTTAACGAAAACGGCAAACACAACTGGCTTATGCTGCAGTTATTACAGCTAATAGCACAATTACCTTTAGCGCGACTTTGAGTGAAATCCATAATTTTATCCGTTTTAGTTTTTATATACAGGGGCAAATAAACCTGAAAAGGTTAATACATATTAACATTAATGTACTAACTTGTCGGTTGCAATAATCAATAAGTAGATACCATACCAAACTATAACACTGCCTAATACTATTCGGGTCCAAGGATGATTTATAATGCTATTGAGTTTTTGCGCAGTGATCCCTACTGTGATCATGGCAGGAAATGTACCTAGTGCAAAACATAGCATAACCATTGCGCCATCAAATGCTGTGGGGCTCGTCATTGCCCAGGTTAGCGCTGAATAAACCAAACCGCACGGAAGCCAGCCCCATAAAGCCCCATAGCCTATGGCTTTTACTGTTGAGTCAACCGGCATTAAATATTTGTTAAGCTTAACAATATGCTGCCAAATAAGTGTTTTACCCACTTTTTCAAGCCATTGAAGTGTAGGTCCTAAGCGCATTATGTAAACGCCTACCAACAGCATAAAAATTGCTGCAATAAATGAAAGCGTTATAGAAAATGATGTGTTTTGTTTAGCAAATTGGCTGCTTATACCCGCAACGAGTGAGCCTGCAAGCATGTAACTTATTGCTCGCCCTATATTATAAGCAAATGAATAGGTAAGTGTTTTACGTTTGTCGCTGGCTAATTGTAAAGAGCTGGCAATTCCTCCACACATTGCTATGCAGTGGCCGCTGCCAATCAAACCCATTAAAAATGCGCTAATGTATAAAGGGTCAATCATTACTTTTGTTATGCTGCTCTTTGTCATCTTCAAACAAAATACTGTGGCCTTGTTTGTTCAAATCAGAAAACTGCTCGCTTCTTACCGCCCAAAAAAATACACCAATGGCAATAAGCACAAACAATATGGCAATGGGGATCAAAATATAAATTATGCTCATAACTTTAATAGCCTTAGTGAATTACAAATCACAATAATTGAGCTGGCAGACATACCAATGACGGCCATCCATGGAGCAACTAACCCAAGTGCTGCAAGCGGTAATATTGAACCATTATATAATAAAGACAATGTTAGGTTTTGTTTAATAATACGCCGAGTCTGTTTAGCTATATTGAGTAAGTGATCAATAGACGCTAAATCGCTATTTAGAAGTACAACATCGGCGCTGTTTTTTGATATATCAGCGCCAGTTTCCATTGCAATAGACAAATGGGCGCTTGCAAATACAGGGCTATCGTTTATGCCATCACCCACCATAGCGACCACCTCATTTTGAGATGAAAATGCCTCTACGGCTGTTTGTTTATCTTGTGGTGAGCAACCAGATTGCACACTGTCTAAGTTTAATTGCTTAGCTACTTTTTTGCCCGCATCTGACGCATCGCCAGTAAGCATGTGGCAAGTTAATTGCTGCCCATGTAACGATTTAATTAAACTTTGAGCATCGTGCTTTACTTTATCTACAAAATAAAAACGTGCCACAACGTGTTTGTTTATATACAAACTGGCTTGTGCGTTTGTTTTTTTACTGTCAAACCAACCACTTTTGCCCATAGCGTAGTGGGTGGTTTCATCTTGTGCACTAATCCCTAAACCTGCGTGCACTTCAATGTTATGAAGACTATGCTTTGCTGGAGTGTAGCCGTCAAATGCACTTGCAATCGGGTGCTCAGAAAAGCGCTCCAACATTGCTGCAATAGCCATTACATCATCTTTTGAGTAGCTGTTGTCGATAATATCTACTTCATCAAGGCTAAATTTACCTTGTGTGAGTGTGCCTGTTTTATCAAACGCAAATAAGGTTAGTTTTGAAAGGGTTTCAAGTACATGGGCTTGTTTTATTAAAATCCCCTTTTTGGTTAGGCTGGCAATTGCACAAGTTAGGGCTGTCGGTATTGCTAGGCTTAAAGCGCAAGGGCAGGTTGCAACTAATACTGAAATAGTAATCCAAAAAGCGTGCTCGGGATCAATTTGATACCAACCAATGGCGGTCAACGAGGCAAATACCAATAAGCAAGCTACAAACCCTTGTGCTACTTTATCAGTTATTTCGACCAGCTTAGGCCGCTTTGTAAGCGCATTGTGTTGCAGACGAATAATTTGATTTAAAAGGGTGTTTTGGCCTATTTTATTTATTTTAATTTCAATAACACCATCGTGGTTTACACAGCCGGCATACACATTATGACCTATGAACTTGTTGACCGGTTGGTGTTCGCCGGTCATCATTGATTCATCAACCGTAGTTTTACCTTTAATGAGTTCGCCGTCGGCGGGAATGGTTTCACCTGCTTTAATAAGCACAACATCATTAAGTTTAAGCTTTTTAGCCGCAATAATGAGTTCTTCACCACTATCTGTAAGCGTGCGAGCTGTTAGAGGTAATAGCTTTTGAAGGTTTGCTGTGTATTCACTCGCTTTTAAACGCGCTCTAAATTCTAAATATTTACCTAATAATAATAAAAAGGTAAACATGCAAATAGATTCAAAATATACCTCACCAACTTGCATAACGGTTGCATAACAACTGGCTCCGTAGGCGCCAAAAATTGCTAAAGACACAGGTAAATCCATATTTAGCTGTTTAGCTTTTAAGCCGTTAATTGCGTTGGTTAAGAAGGGCAGCGCACTATACAAAATAACAGGAGAAGCTAATACAAGGCTTATCCATCTAAAGTACTGTTCAAAATTACTATCCATACCTGAAAACATGCCAAAATACATGGCAAATGCAAACATCATTACTTGCATGGTCATTAGGCCTGCCACACCCAAGCGGCGAATATACGCTTTTGCAGTTTGTTGTTTTTGTTGTGCTTCGGTATCGGCCTGAAATGGATATGCTTTGTAGCCTATTTTAGCTAAGGCGGTAATAACATCACTCAGTGGAGTCGCTGTTTTGTCCCATTGGATCATTGCACGGTTAGTTGAGGTATTTACATCTACCCGTTTAACAGTGTTTAAACTCAATAATTGCTTTTCTATAAGCCACGCACATGCGGCGCAAGTAATGCCTTCAACACTCAGTAATACCTCTGAAATATTGTTGCTTGTGGCTATAAATTCATCTTGAATATCTTCGTTGTCGTAACTTTTAATAAATGCCAATTGCTCAGGAACAAGTTGCTCTACTTTACCCGCACTGACTGTGCGGTATTTGTAGTAATCAGTCATTCCTTGCTCAACAATATTTTGCGCTACGGCCTGGCAGCCAATGCAACACATTGGCTGAGGGGTATCGTCTATTGTTACTGTGGCGCTAAATCCCTTTGGCACACTTTCAAGGCAATGAAAGCAAGAATTAGACATAATAATAACTACTTATAGTTAGGCGTAACTAAAACGGTTTCAACCGTAGGTAGGGTAATGTTTTCTTTTAGTTTCCATGTTTTATCGATAGGTTCAACAAAAATGGAATAGGCACCTTCAGTGTAATTTTCAAGAAGTGCGGTGAATTCTTTGTTTGCATTCGCTGTAAGTGTCGCTTCAAAGTCGTGTGCTTTGATTGTACGGTGGTAAAACGACACTTTTAAAGCAGATACATTACTGCTATCGCCTTTGGTAAATTTAAAACTCACTCGGTCGTTAGTTACGGCTAATTCACCATGTAAGTAAAGTGCTTTTGCTTTCTCAAACTTACTGAGCTCTAAATTAATTGCTTTACCTTTTTTATAGTAATCATCAACGACCATATCTGGGCCATTGCCAATTGCCGTTATTAGTAAAGTAATACAGCCAACAATAGCTGCTAGCGGGAAAAAAATTAAAAACCAAGGCCAAAAGTTTTTATACCACGGAGTAGGTTGCATAGTGACTCTAATATTAGTTTCGAAGAGGTTATTTTATAGTAATTGTACGTAAAAGACTAAAAAAAAGCCTCCAAGTGGAGGCTTTTTTGATCTGGATTAATCTATTGAATTTAATAAATTAATTTATAAACATTCTATTAACAGCGTACTTATTTATCTTGCGATAAGTTGTAAACGTACGCAGTTAAAAGGTGGATTTTATCTTCACCTAAAATGTCTTTCCACGCTGGCATTACACCGGCACGGCCGTTAAGCAGAGTTTCTTCAACGGCACGTTGAGAACCACCGTATAACCAAATGTTATCCGTCAGGTTAGGCGCGCCAAACGGTAGGTTGTGAGCAACCGACCCTTTACCGTCTGCACCGTGACATGCTGCACACATTGCAAATTTAGCTGCACCAGCGGCTGCATCTTTTTGGTTAACTGTACGACCAGAAAGGCTTAGCACGTGTGCTGTCATTTCTTTTATACCTTGCTCACCTAATGCTGCACCCCAAGGAGGCATAGCTGCAACACGACCAATCAGAAGAGTTTCTCTAATTTTGTCTGGTGTGCCACCGTATAACCAATCTTTATCAGTTAGGTTAGGGAAGCCAATACCACCACGCGCGTCAGACCCGTGACATTGTGCACAGTTTTGAGAGAATAAACGCTGACCAATTTCTAGTGCTAATTGACCATCTGTTTGCTCATGCTCTGTGCCATTTTCAAGAGCTAGCTGCTGCGCTGCATCACCATCAATTTTAGATTGAACTAAATCTAAAACAGGTACTTTTGCAAGTCGGTTAAAAATAGGACCAAAACGCTCTTCTGCTGCTTCATACTCTTTATCAAGTTTTACAAAACGGCCTTCTTCAGCTGCTAACTTAACGGCTTCTTTCGATTCCGCTAAAGAGGTAATACCCTGATTAGAGCTTGTCCATTTACCTAACCCTTCCCAGTTACCTAAACCTGGGTATGCTGCTAGGTAATAAACAGACCAAATAAACGTTGCGAAGAACATGTAAGTCCACCACTTAGGTAGCGGATTGTTCAGTTCGGTAATACCGTCATACTCATGCCCACAATCTTCACCTTCTTCAACACCAGCGTAGTTTTTTAAATTCCACACTAATAGGCCAAAGATAATAAGTAAGCATGCTAGGGTTAAAACAATAACCCAAATACTCCAAAAGCTAGTCATTTTTCAGACTCCTTTTCCTCGTTAGAGAGTGTGTTGTTATGTTTTTTTTCATCTTCAAAAATGGCATTAGCAGCGTCGTCAAAACGATTTTTGGTACGCTTGCTGTATGCCCATACAACAATCACAATAAACAATACTAAAATTACCAGAGTTAAAATGCCTCTGTATGTTCCGTAATCCATAATAATTACTTCAAGTGCGTGCCAAGCTGTTGCAAATAAGCGATAAGGGCTTGCATTTCTGTTGCACCTTTACCGTCATTCATTGCATCAACTTTGGCAACGTCAGCTATTAGTTCTTCATCGCTACCGTAACCTAACCCCGGATGTTTTGGGTTTTCTGGGTTAATAGCGAATGTATCACGGAAAATTTGTAGTTTTTTCAGAGTTAAGCTGGTATCAACAGTGTTCTCTGCTAACCAAGGGAAACCTGGCATATTAGACTCAGGAACCACATCACGCGGGTTCACTAAGTGAGCATAATGCCAATCGTCCGAGTAACGTTTACCAACACGTGCAAGGTCAGGTCCAGTACGTTTAGAACCCCATTGGAAAGGGTGATCCCATACTGACTCGCCTGCTACAGAGTAGTGGCCGTAACGTTCAACTTCGTCACGAAAAGGACGGATCATTTGTGAATGACAGTTATAACAACCTTCACGCACGTAAATATCGCGGCCTTCCATTTCTAACGCATTTAGAGGACGTAAGCCATCTACTGGTTTTGTTGTGTCGTCTTGGAACATAAGTGGAGTAATTTCAACTAATGCACCAAAGCTGATAGCAAAAACAGTCAGTATGGCCATAAGACCAACGTTTTTTTCTACTATTTCATGTTTGTTTTGTGAATTTTTATTGCTCATCATCTCACTCCGTTATGCTAATTGTGCTTGCGCGTCTAACTTCAGTGATTCTTTTTCAGCTGAAATTGTACGGAAAACGTTATAAGCCATAACTAACATACCTGTTACGATGAATACACCGCCAACAAAACGCATTATGTAGAAAGGATGTGATGCTTCTAAAGACTGAACAAAGCTATACATTAATGTACCGTCAGCATTTACTGCACGCCACATAAGACCTTGCATTACACCTGAAATCCACATTGCAACAATGTATAAAACAACACCAACAGTGTGTAACCAGAAGTGTGTGTTAACAAGCTTAATGCTGTACATACGACCTTGTGCAAATAGTGCAGGGATAAGGTGATAAATAGCACCAATAGAAATCATAGCTACCCAACCAAGTGCACCTGAGTGAACGTGGCCTACAGTCCAATCTGTGTAATGGGATAACGCGTTCACAGATTTAATTGCCATCATTGGGCCTTCAAACGTAGACATACCGTAGAAAGATAATGATACAACTAAGAAACGAAGTACTGGGTCAGTACGCAGTTTATGCCACGCACCCGATAAGGTCATTATACCGTTAATCATACCGCCCCAAGATGGAACGAATAAGATAATAGACATAACCATACCTAAACTTTGCGTCCAATCTGGAAGTGCAGTGTAGTGAAGGTGATGAGGACCAGCCCAAATGTATAGAGATACAAGCGCCCAAAAGTGAACGACCGATAAACGGTAAGAGTATACAGGGCGACCTGCTTGTTTAGGTACAAAGTAGTACATCATACCTAAGAAACCAGCGGTTAATAAGAAACCTACAGCGTTATGGCCGTACCACCATTGAACCATCGCATCTACTGCACCTGCGTAGATAGAGTATGATTTAGTTAACGATACAGGCACTGCCATGCTGTTCACAATGTGCAATACTGCAACAGTGATGATAAAGCCAGCATAGAACCAGTTAGCAACATAGATATGCGATACTTTACGTTTAATTAAAGTACCAAAAAATACAACTGCATAAATGATCCAAACAACAGCGATTAGAATATCGATTGGCCATTCTAGTTCAGCGTATTCTTTAGAGCTTGTAATACCTAATGGTAAAGTAATTACTGCTAATACGATAACTAGCTGCCAGCCCCAAAATGAAATTGCGGCAAGTTTGTCTGAGAAAAGGCGCGTTTGACAAGTACGTTGCACGACGTAATAAGACGTCGCAAAAAGTGCACTTGTACCAAATGCGAAAATTACTGCGTTCGTGTGTAACGGACGTAGTCGAGAGTAAGTTAACCATGGTGTATCAAAGTTAAGTGCTGGCCAAGCTAATTGGGCAGCAATCAGAACCCCAATACTCATGCCAACGATGCCCCAAATCACTGTCATAATAGCGAATTGGCGTACAACTTTATAGTTATACTCAGTTTGTGATGCTACTGTTTGGCTCATTTTCTGGCTTCCGCTGCAATAAATGCGTTTAGAAATGAATTACCCACTTAAAAAGTGGGGCCTACTATTACTTCACAAGCATGTTACCTAAAACGTTCAAAGCATGAATGCTTCAGAAAACAAACTCGAGAAACCCTAATTTTTGCGAGGGAAATAATAAATTTTTTGGCCTAAAAAAGATAGGTCAATTACGTAATATTATGACATCAATCAAACTTTGTGGCTTTGTTGTCTATTTTTTGATTAGCTGAGTGCCTAAATTTGATTATTTAGTGGGCCATGCTTGTCAATTATGAGCTTGATTATTAGTATCTGCTTTTATTCGGAGCGAATTTTTATGAAAGCAACCCAATTATGTTATGTGTTTTTGCTAATTTTATTGTTGACCGCCTGTGATTTTGATAATCAAAAAGACGCAAGCATACTTGAAAATTCAAACTGCGAACCTAACCAAGAATGTACCTTCCCAAATAAAGTGAAAGTGTGGCTCAGTGATCAATCTCTATCACCTGAAACACCTTTTACAATTTTCAGCAAATTACCCAACAATACAAAAATCAGCCAAGCAAAATTAAAAGGCATAACTATGTACATGGGATTTATCCCGCAGCAGTTTGTACAGCAAGGAGATTTGTGGCAAAGCGAAACCATGGTTGGCATTTGCTCAGAGAACAATATGCTTTGGACTCTTGAATTAACTGTTATAAATACAATCACTTCAACCGAAGATACCCTTAACTATTACTTTTATGTTACTTACTAACGAGCTTTAATAATATTACGAATTAACCAGTTAACCGATCACGTTTTATCCCAAATTTGTTGTTTACCTAAGCTTATAAACTTTTCTTTTTGATAGGCTCAAACTTGGACCGGTAATACCAATGCGCAGCAAAACGTAATTAATTTAATTCACTAACCCTTTAGTCATTAGTGCTAAAATTTCAAAAAATACATCTAAAACTAATTTTTTAATTAGTCCTGTCAAAAGTGCGTAGTCACAAAGTTAAGCTTTCGCAAATGCCGGATTTGTTCCAGCCAACTAATTTGATTTATAACCATAGTTAATATCAACATCTCACATTATTCATATAGTGTAGACCAAATTTTGAGCAGTTATACCCACGCAAAATAAGCGAACTTATTATTCACTATGAACCAAAAGCTTTTCTTATGAGTTAGCAACGTTCAGGTGCTTTTACCTTTTTAATAATGGGGTGTGATTAAGTTGTTAATACCTGAATTATTGCTAAACAACAGGTGTAATTACATTTGATTACAAAGTAGAGGTGTTTGATTTCATCTGTACTTTAATTGTATAAAAATTATTTTAACTTATTAATTTTAAATTGTATTTTTATATTAACAATGAAACAAGTAGTAACCTTTGTACCTTTTTTAGGTTGGTCTTTTTTGTCTTTGTCAAAAACCACTCAAGCGTTAAGTTTTCGTTCAGTTAAGTGCGCTTAAGTTGCCTGCCGACTCATTCTTCTTATAACAAATGAGCATTACCAATCTTGGTAAATTCCAACAAGTAGGATTCTTTCATGACTAAATCGACTCTTGGTCTAGCTGTAATAGCAGCCATCCCAATGTTTTCAAGTGTACATGTACTAGCAGCAGACGAAGCTGCAAATTCAATCGAAAAAATTCAGGTCACGGGTTCACGTATCAACCGTACTGATATGGAAACAGCCAGTCCAATTACCGTTATTGGCGATGACTTTATTGCAAAAAGTGGTTTCACTTCTGTTGCCGATATTCTCTCAACTCAGCCATCTGCTGCGGGTATAAGCCTTGGTGCTTCAAGTAATAATGGTTCAGGTGGTTCTGCAACTGTTAACTTACGTGGCATGGGGTCACAACGTACCCTAGTGTTATTAAATGGTCGTCGTATGGTTTCTTCTGGTACCGGTGCAGACTCTTCAGTTGATTTAAATACCATTCCTGTTGCAATGATCAAATCAATTGAAATCTTAAAGGATGGTGCATCAGCGGTGTATGGATCTGATGCAATTGCTGGTGTTGTTAACATTATCACTAAAAAAGATTTTGAAGGTACTGAGCTTAATGTTGAAGGAAGTCGCACAACTAAGGGTGATGGTAACAACTACGGTACTAGCTTATTACACGGCATGCAGGTTGCCGATGGTAACTTAGTTGTTGGTGCACAGTTTTCAAGCCGTGGCGAGGTGATTCAATCAGATCGTAGCTTTGTGCCTGCAGGGCAGTCTTCGTTTATTCCACAAGGTACGCTAGGCGGTAAAACATACAAAGGTAATGGTGAGTTTGCAGATAGAACAACGTCGTACGACTTTACTACATCGAGTTATGCACAAACACCAAACGATCTGTACAGTTTATTTACAAGCTTTGATAAAGAGCTAGACGCTGATACCACATTCAATGTTGACCTTATGTATACACGCCGTGATTCATCACAGCAATTGGCACCTCAACCAGCCAGTGTAGATTTACTGACAGCAAACCTTGATAACGAATACACAAATGCGTTTATTGTCGACGGTGAGCTTGCCGATTCGCTAGAGTATCGCAGAAGAATGGTTGATGCTGGCCCGCGAATATACGAGCAAACAACAGACACATACCGTGCATCAGTGGCATTACAAGGTGTCTTAGATAACGATGCAAGCTGGGATGTAAGTGCTACATACGGCAGAAACGATTCTAAAGATAAAGTACAAAACTCTATTAATGCAAGCCAAGTAGAGCAAAGTATTTACGCAAACCAAGCAATTTGGTTTAGTGGTGATGCACTTAGCCGCGACTTTTTAACTGCTAACGATTCTATTTACACTGAAAGCAATGAAGGTGGAAATGAGCAGTTTATCTTATCTGCAGGTTACAGCGCACTAACCGATAACGATATTGGTTACGCAATAGGTATAGAGAACCGTTTTGAAAGTGGTTTTTACACACCCGATTTAATTACACAATTGGGCCAAAGTACAGCAGCACAGCAAGACCCTACTGAAGGTGACTATTCGGTACAGTCTATCTACTTTGAAACATCGATGCCGGTATTAGAAGTCGTGACACTTGAAGGGGCTGCACGTTACGACAATTACTCTACCTTTGGTGGTGAAACAACGTGGAAACTGGGTGCTACATGGGATGTAACAGATTCATTTATGGTTCGTTCTGTACTAGCCACCGGCTTTAGAGCGCCAAACGTTGCTGAGCTATTTGGTGGCAACTCGGGCTCTTACGATTACCTAGCCGATCCATGGGGCAACGAGCAAGACGCACAAATTTTGGTAAATTACACCAGTGATGCAGACTTACAAGCAGAAGAAAGCCGTTCGTTTACATTTGGTATGGTATGGGAAGTAGTTGACGGTTTATCTACAACACTTGACTACTGGAAGTTTGACATCACAAACGCCATCACGCGTTTAGATGTACAAAACGAAATGAACAACTGTTTTGCGGGCGACACGCAGTCGTGTGATTCGGTAAATATTACCCCAGCGGGTGATTTATCAAACTTAAGCTCTGCATTAACCAATGTTGGCTCTCAAAAAACGTCAGGTATTGATTGGAACATTGGTTACACCGCCGATAACTACCGTATTAACTTAGATACAACCTACTTGGTTGAATTTGAGCAAGATGATATTGATTACACGGGGACTATTGACGGTAACATTGGTGGCTACTCTAAAATCAAATCTAACTTATCTGTAAACTACGATTTGTCTGATGCGTTTAGCGTGCTTTATAACGCACGCTTTATTCGTGGCATGAGTGGCGACTACTACGGCGAGTCGTTCAGCACAGACAATATTATTTACCATGATATTTCAATGACGTACAACCTAAATGAGTCACTAAAAGTGACAGGTGGTATGAATAATATTTTTGATAAAGAGCCAGAAGAAGTACTAGGCGGAAATGACATGGGCACCGTACCTGAGATTTACGACGTAATTGGTTCACGAGTATTCGCAAGTATTAACTATAAGTTTTAACTGCAAACAAATATTTTAAACAGGGTTTAAGTTACATATTTAAACGAGTAAGGCTCCGTGTTTACGGGGCCTTTTTTATTGAACAAATTACTGGAGGCAAGTAAACTAAAACGAATAGAAAAAGGAGAGTTGATTGTTAAAACAAGACGAAAATTTATCTTTTGTCATTGAGCCCGAGTTAAATGCGCGTTCAGAGCAGCGTATTGATCTGTACTTTTCTATTCCTAACGAAATGGGAATAAACCCTAAAACACTGAGCGAAGAATCTTACTTCAACAATCAGTTTAAATCTCACTTAGCTTACAACGCTAACAATATTCATTTGCCATTAGTACGAAGCCGTTTTGTAAGTAAAAACAAAGGCGAACAGCAAGACTACAGGCAAAATCTAAACTTATTTTGTTACCAAGTGCGTTTAGCGCTCGATGCTGATATTAAGGATGCGCTTAAGTTAAGCGAGGCAGAAGAGTTTTATAATCGTGCAAATGAATTATTTGAGCAAAGTGAAGGCCTATTAAAAAAGTTACGCCGTTATACACCCGATGATGAAAAGTTACTGCCGTTTTATACAAACGCAGATAACTATCTGAGTTGGCACGTTGAGCAATCATTTTTAAAATTACTAGATGAAGGCCCGCGCAGTAGCGATTTTGCTAAAGAGCGGAACGACCTTTTGCAATTTTGTAAAAGCGAAAACGTGTACAGAGCAGATAAAAACTATAACTCTGAAACCACCCTTCAAGACGCCAATCGAATCACAAATAAAATGCGTTTATTGCAACGTTTAATTGAGCATGGAGTAATACTTCAGCGCAATACTCGCTTTTTAAATAGTTACTTAAAGCGCTTAGTAAAGGGGACGGTAACGGCGGTTATTATGGCGTTTGTGATGCTGGTAATTCTTAATGCACGTTCCAGTTTTACAGAGGTAACAGCGACTCTTATTTTGATACTGGGTGTAATTTATGGTTTGCGTGAAATTTTTAAAGAAGATATCACCCGTGTAATTTGGCGCGCAATAGTTCAAGGGCGGCCAAAATGGCGATTTACCTTTAAAAATAGTATTACCAAAGACAAAATAGCCAGCCAGTTTATTTGGCTTGAGTACACGCGTTTTAAAAAAATACCGAAAGAAGTTCAAACCATTTTTTCAAAACGTCGCCAGCAAAACAAACAGGCTGCGCAATGGCTGCACTTTGCGAGTGAAACGCGCGTGTCGGCCAAAGAGTTTTTACCTGGATACGATACGTTGCAGCAAACACTGCAATTTAACCTAGCGCCATTTGCCCGTTATTTAAAACGTGGTGAAGGTAAGCTTTACCATTTAGATAGCAATAAAATATCAAAACAAGCCGTTGAGCGACGTTATCAATTAAATATGGTATTGGTGCACACAGAAGGTGATAAAACACTTTATCAGCGTTATAAAATTACCTTAAATCGCAGTAAAATAGTCAACATTGAGCTCATTTATTCTAAAAAATAAAAAAGGGGGGATAGACCACAGTCTATCCCCCCTTTTTTATACACGACTTTATTGAGTTAAGCCGTGCTTGCTGTATAAAGTCACTTTGTCTGAAACGAGTGTAATCTCTATATTTTTAGACTCGTCGCCCCAAACACAGTTAGTATGAAGTGTTTTTTCTACGCAGTTGTCAGCGCTACCTAATACAGCCTCTACTTCAGCTTTATCCATACCAATCTTAATTTTTTCGTAGTTTTCTACTGTTACTTTAGAGCATGCAGCCAGGCTTAGTGTAGCTGCAATAATTAGGAGTTTTTTCATTGTTGTATCCTATTAAGTATTAATGTTTAAATTTTCTAATTTGGACAATCATGCCCATGCGAGGGTGGTCAAAGTAATGAATTTCACCACTTATTACACGTTTAAATTGTGAAAACCGTGATGACTCTACATCACCACTTTGTAGTTTTTGGCTAATATCAAAATCTGCAGTGATAAATAAATAGTGACGCAAGTGAATTTTAAATAACCCTTCTAATTCCCATTTACTAGTTGATTCATCGGGGTCGTTAAATAAGCTAGGCTGGGGCTCTAGTAAACTAACAAAGTCTGGATTTGAATAGCGCGGCACATCAAAAACGCGTGTTTTGATTAGCTCACCGGCAAATAAGTGCATGCTTGGCGCACGTGATTTACTTTTTGCTTCAAAACGCCAACCAGTATGTAAAATAGGCGTTAAGCCTTTACGGTCTAGTTGCTCAAACTGCGTTTTAAATTGTAACTGCTCTGGGGCAAGTAAGTAGGGTTGCTCCATGGTATCAAGTGCCGGTGCCACAGGTGTAACAGGCAATGTATCGTAACTTTGAACATAGTCGGTGCTTGCATCGCAAACACCCGAGCGTGGGTTGTCATTAACGAGCGAATCCGTAAATGAACGCTTTTGAAAACGTGTATCGCCATCAATACAGGCTTGCATGGCTTGTTCGGTATAAAGTGGCGTTAATAAATCAAGCGTGTTTTTATCTTCAATAGCCTCGTGTTTTAAACTAAAGTCTTCTTGTAAATAGGGGGCTGGGCGCTGTTTAAATATCAGCACCTCAGCTTCAAACCAACGCTCTGCAACTGCAGTGCTGCTAAATAAGCAACATAAAACTACCAGCGATTTTTTTAGCAACATTAATGGCTAACCTTTTTTTCGAAATCTGCAATCATAGCAGTGACCATTTTTAAGCGTTCGCGGGCATTTGCCTCACTAATCGCGAAGCGCAATTTATTTGCGCCTTCCATTTTATAAATATGCGGTGCACTTTGTATCAGCCCAATAATGAAGCTAGGATTAACCTTGGTATTTTGGCTAAATTCAAAGTAGCCGCCTTTAGGGTTTGCCTCTATTTTTGTTATCCCTAAATTACTGGCTTGCATTTTAAGTTGTTGCAAACTAAATAAGTTTTTAGCTGCATCAGGTAATAAACCAAATCGGTCTATTAGTTCTACATGTAACTCATCAATGTCGCCTAGGTTAGCACAACTAGCTACACGCTTGTACATACCTAATCGTGCATTTACGTCATGTATATAATCATCAGGCAGTAATGCAGGCAGTTTTAAGTCAACTTCGGTTTGTTTTTGTAAGAGGTTTTCAAGAGTGGGTTCTTTACCTTCACGCAGTGCATTTACTGCTTGCTCAAGCATTTCCATATACAAGCTAAAGCCAATAGTTTGCATTTGCCCAGATTGATCGTCGCCCAATAATTCACCTGCACCACGAATTTCTAAATCGTGTGTAGCAAGTGCAAAACCAGCACCTAAATCTTCCAATGATTCAATTGCTTGTAGACGTTTGCTGGCATCTTTTGATAATGCTTTAGGGTCGCCTGTGAGCAAATAGGCATATGCCTGATGGTGGCTTCGGCCTACACGACCACGCAATTGGTGTAATTGTGCTAAGCCTAGTTTGTCGGCTCTATCCATAATAATGGTATTTGCTGTGGGTACGTCAATACCGGTTTCGATAATGGTTGTACACACAATTACATTGTATTTTTGGTGATAAAACTGGGTCATTATTTGCTCAAGCTCTTGCTCGCGCATTTGCCCATGAGCGGTAATTACATTTGCTTCAGGTACCCATTCACTTAATTCTTGCGCCACGCGTTCAATTGTTTCAACGTTATTGTGCAAAAAGTACACTTGGCCACCACGTTTAATTTCACGCAAAATAGCTTCGCGAATAAGCTCCACATCACGTTGGCGAACAAATGTTTTAACCGCCAAGCGTTTGGCCGGTGGTGTAGCAATAATAGATAAGTCGCGCATGCCACTCATTGCCATATTGAGCGTTCGAGGAATAGGCGTTGCGGTAAGCGTTAAAATATCGACATCTGCACGTAGCGCTTTAATTTTTTCTTTTTGGCGTACCCCAAATCGATGCTCTTCATCTACGATGAGTAGCCCTAAATCGTTAAATTTAATGTCTTGCTGAATAAGTTTGTGGGTACCAATAACAATGTCTAGCTTGCCATTCGCCATATTTTCTAGCGTGTCTTTTTGCTCTTTGGTTGAATTAAAACGAGAAAGCACACCCACTTCGATAGGAAAGTCAGCAAAACGGTCTTTAAAATTCTCATAGTGTTGCTGCGCAAGCAGGGTAGTGGGCACTAAAATGGCAACTTGTTTACCATCGTTAACAGCAACAAAAGCTGCACGCATAGCGACCTCGGTTTTACCAAAGCCTACATCACCGCACACTAAACGATCCATCGCTTGTTTTGATTGCATGTCGCCTAAGACAGCTTCAATTGCATTCCGCTGGTCGTCGGTTTCTTCAAACGGAAAGCTTTCACTAAACTGGCGATAGGCTTGTCCGTCTAGGGTAAATTTATTGCCTGGTTTAGCTTGGCGCTGTGCGTATATATCAAGTAACTCTGCGGCTACATCACGAACTTTTTCTGCAGCACGTTTTTTTGCCTTTTCCCACGCATCAGAGCCGAGCTTATGCAGTGGTGCACTGCTTTCTTCGCCGCCTGAGTAACGGCTAAGCATATGTAGTGCCGACACAGGCACATACAATTTAGATTCACCAGCGTATATTATGGTCACAAATTCTGTAATTACACCTGCTGCATCAATAGTTTGTAAACCTTGATAGCGGCCAACACCGTGGTCAAGATGCACAACAGGCTGACCTTCTTTAAGCTCGGCTAAGTTACGAATTAGGGCGTCTTGGCTTGCTTCGTACTTATGTTTACGGCGTCTGCGCTGCGAGACTTTAATACCTAGCAGCTCTTGTTCGGTAATAATTGATAATGAAGGTTTAGAGCCAAGCACAACGCTTTGCTCAAGCGGACTTACAATTAAGCCTACATCACTATCGCTTTGGGTAAATTGTTCAAAGGTATCAAACTCTTTAAACTTTAAACCGCTGGGTTTTAAAATATTGAGTAAAGATTCACGTCGACCATCCGACTCAACGCTCAATAATATGCGACTTTTTTTCTTCTTTTGTGCTGTAACGTAATCTATAAACGCCGCATAGGGCTCGTGTTGTTTATGATCTATTCTAATTGCAGGTAATTCACATACGGATAAATTTTTATTACCCGCTTTCGTGCCCAGTTTGGCAAGCGATAAACGAATACGCGCAAATTGCCCTAAATTAGAAAACAGCTCTTCAATTGGCTGATATAAGGCATTTGGTTCAAGTAGTGGGCGCAGAGGGTCCACTTTACGGTTTTCGTAACGAACATTAACATCGTGCCAAAAATTATCCGCAGCGTGTTCCAAATCGCCTAACTGCATAACGGTTGTATTATCAGGCAGGTAGTCAAAAATAGTGGCTAGGCTTTCAAAAAATAACGGCATGTAGTATTCAATACCAGCTGGCCAGTTTCCTTTACTAACTTGCATGTAAACAGAGTCTTGCTCTGAACTTGCACCAAATTTTTCACGGTAACCAATCCTGAAACGCTCAATATCTGACTCATTTGTTGGAAATTCATGCGCTGGTAGCAGTTCAATTTTATCTACTTTTTCATCAGAGCGCTGCGTTTCCACATCAAATAGACGAATTGTGTCTAATTCGTCATCAAAAAAGTCGAGCCTAAATGGATGCGGACTACCCATAGGGTATAAATCGACGATTGAGCCACGAATTGCGTACTCACCATGTTCCATAACTTGTTGCACGTTTAGGTAACCGGCTTGCTCTAAGTTTTGCCTAAAATTATGTGTGTCGAGTTTATCGCCTACTTTAAAGTTTATTGTCGAACCATAAATAAACGAGGCCGGAGCGGTTCGCAGCATAAGCGTAGACACAGGCACAATTAATACGCTTTGCTGTTCTTTTTTTAGGGTATTTAATGTAGCTAAACGCGCAGAAATAATATCTTGATGAGGAGAAAAATGATCGTAAGGCAAGGTTTCCCAATCAGGAAATACCATTACCGGATTATTAGGTAATAAATATTCTAGCTCTGTTTCAAGGCGCAGCGCGCTGGGGGTGTCGGGTGTAACAATTAATACTAAGTTCTCTTGTTGTTTAACACCTTCGGCAATGGCAATACTTAAACCACTTCCGCTTAGCTGCCCCCACTGAATTTTATCTTTTTGAGATTTTACCCAAGGCAAGGCTGCCCATTGCTCAAACGCCATTTATTACTCCATTTGATTGGCCCTTAACAGGTAAGAGCCATTCTTTTAGTTAGTCGCGGTATATTTTTGTAAGGTCGCTGTAGTGATCAATTCGGCGATCACGCAAAAACGGCCAGATACGTCTTACGTTTTCTGAGCGTTTTTGATCAACTTCTACCACTAATATTTGTTCATCGATGTTGTTAGCTTGCGCTAAAAACTCACCCTGAGGACCCGCAATAAAAGAGTTACCCCAAAATTGAATGCCGCTGCTATGTCCGCTTGGGTCACTCTCGTGGCCAACACGATTACAGCTAATCACCGGTACTCCATTTGCGACCGCATGGGCACGTTGACTAATAACCCATGCATCTTTTTGACGTGTTTGCTCATTTTGGTCGTCATTGGGATCCCAGCCAATAGCGGTTGGGTAAATTAATAGCTCAGCACCAGCCATAGCCATTAAACGCGCGGCTTCTGGAAACCACTGATCCCAGCATACCAACACACCTAATTTACCTACCGATGTTTGAATAGGCTCAAAGCCCAAGTCGCCTGGGGTAAAGTAAAACTTTTCGTAAAAACCAGGGTCATCAGGTATGTGCATTTTTCGATATTTACCTGCAATACTACCGTCTTTTTCAAGCACCACTGCAGTATTATGGTACAAGCCTGTTGCACGCTTCTCAAACAGTGACGCCACAATCACAATATTGAGCTCTTTTGCGAGTTCACCTAAGGTGTTACTGCTTGGCCCAGGTATGGTTTCTGCCAGGTCAAAGACATCAACGTCTTCGGTTTGGCAAAAATAAAGGCTACGATGAAGCTCTTGTAAAACAACAAGCTGAGCCCCTTTTTGAGCAGCTTCACGAATGGCTTTTATTGATTTAGCCATGTTTTCATCGGCGTTATGGTTGTTGCTTTGTTGCACTAAAGCAACGGTTAATTTTGCAGGGCTTGTCATTGTGCTGCTCCAGCTAAAAATCCACGCGGTAATTGCATTGTAATACAGTGAAGGCTACCAAATTGCTCAATTATAGGCTGGCAATTCACGCCAATAATAGTGTGCTGCGGATACGCTATTTGAACCTGTGCTAATGCACGGTCGTCGTTTACATCGTTGTATGTAGGCACAAGCACTGCATTGTTAATAATTAAGTAATTGGCATAGGTTGCAGGTAAGCGTGAATTTTCATCGTCATACGCTGCCTTAGGCCACGGTAGTTCAACTAAAGTATATGGGTTGTTACCTGCTGTTTTAAAGCTTTGTAATTGGTTTTCCATTGCTTTTAGTGCGGTGAAATGCTCGTCATTTTCATCATCACATTGTACGTATACAAGCGTATTGTTTGGTGCAAATCGCACTAGGGTATCAATGTGGCTGTCAGTATCGTCGCCAGCTAAATAACCGTGATCGACCCATAAAAAATTGGTGGCACCTAAATGCGTTTTTAATAAGGCTTCTATGTCTTGGCTCGATAAGTCAGGGTTACGGTTTTTGTTAAGCAAACATTCGCTTGTTGTTAGCAATACGCCGTGCTCGTTTATCTCAATACCGCCACCTTCAAGCACCATATCTAGGGCTTGGTAGTCATTGTTTGCATGGCTTAGCTGTTCAACAACCGCTTTATTAATTTGGTTGTCGAGTGCGCTTTCAAATTTGTTGCCCCAACCATTAAATGTAAAATCATAGACCTTTAATTTGGTCTCATCATTAATATTTGCACATGTTAGTGGGCCATGATCGCGCGCCCAGGTGTCATTAGTGGGCGTTACAACAAAATGAACACGCTCTAAATTAATATTGGCTTGGTTAAGTAGTGCAGTGATATGAGTTTTTAAGGCTTCGTCGTGAGCAACAACAACTAAAAATTGGTAGTGTGTTATATGCTTTGCAAGCTCAACATAGACAGGCTCAACACGGGCTAGATTATCGGCCCAATCGGTATGTTTATGTGGCCAAGTTAGCATTACAGCGTCTTGCTCAGCCCATTCAGGTAAAAGTCTAAAGTTCATGGCATTTTTATACAAATAGAGATACTGCTAGTTTAGCAGTTGTGCTACTTCCAAGTCACTTGAAAAATAGGTTTGCTTTGCCATATAAACTGTATTGTAAAACCAATTATTCAGAGCTTGAATCGTCTAATGGTTGCTCTAGTTCTTGGCGTTTTTTTAGTTGGCGCGTTTGCGCATGTAAACTTGCTCTTACTATTAATTCTTGATCAGTGTTTCTTATAGATGTAAAAAGCACTGTGTATTGGTAGTGGTCGTTATCTTGTTTTTCTATGGCAACCACTTCTGTGTAGCAGTAAACAGCCGATGCCTCATGATGTAAAAAAAGTTTTGTCCTAAACGATTGGCCAATAGAATACACATCTGACGACGTAAACTTAATACCACCGCCGCCATAGCTATCGCAGTGTATAGCATTTTCTTGCGCTTGTTCTGAGGCCAAAATATGGCTCATAATTAAATCTATTTTTCGCGATTGTGCCTGCAAAAATGCAGCAAGCTCTTGGGCTACATCGCCTAAGTTTCGAAGTGGACGTAACGAGCTTTGTTCAAGCTCACTCACTTCATTAGCTAATCTAAAAAGAGGCGGGATATCATCGTCAAGTGCTAGCTGAGATTTAGGTACTTGCTCATTAGATACAGCAAACAAATTAACCCTAATGCTCTCGTTTATTTGAAAATACTCTTCAAACTCGCTTAATCTTTGACTATTCATAATTATCTCCACAACGTGTTATTTTAAATAGTAGCGTTGTGAGGGGTAAATTGCTAGCAGTTAAAAGGGCTAAATACATTGTTTACACGCGGTTTTTAGCAATAAAAAAGCGGTCAAACTCTTCCTGAGAATGGCCGCTTGGGTATTGATTTTATAATTTGCGCTCGTTATTTAATTAGAGCGGCTAATTCATGTAAATCTTTCACAACGTGATCAGGTTTTTTTCGCAAGCGGGTATAACGCTTTACCTGGGCGCGCAATAAAAGTTGTTTGTAAGCCCGCTTGTTTAGCGCCCGCTACATCCCAACCATGTGCAGCAATCATCATAGCCTCGTTCGGCGCGACGTTTAACTTTTTAAGTACCCATTCGTAGGCACGTAAATCAGGTTTATATATTTTTATATCTTCAATGCTGTAACGCGCGTCAAAATATGACAATAAACCTGCGTTTTCAAATTGAGTTTTAACGCCTTTATTTGACGAATTAGTTAAGCTTACTAACTTATAGCCCTGCGCTTTTAGTTTTGCCAGTCCGTCTTTCACATCGCTATGTGGAGGTAATGATAAAAGCGGTGTAACAATGGCCGTTTTAGCTTGCTCGTTGGTAATTTTAATATTGTTATTATTTGCCACCATAGCAAGCGAAGCCACACCAATTTGGCCAAAATCGTTATAATCACCGGTCACTGTATCTACTAACGAGTTATGTAACATGGTTGAAAACCAAAGAGGCAGTAAATCTTCTCTGCCACCCAACGCTTTACCAATCGAGGCGCGCATACTTGTTAGGTCAAGCAGGGTCTCGTTTACATCAAAAATAAGTACTTTTGGTTTTTCTTTACTTTCTTCAGCGTTCACTGAGCTACTCAGTAAGCTTGCGCCAAGGGCAAGTGTAAGACTTATTAGCTTTAATGATTTTAATAAAGGCATTATTTATTTTCTCCATCAAGTGCGGTCATTACATCACATGGCTCAGCGCGAAGTGTGTAGTCTTCGTTTAAAAATGCATAAGTGATTACACCTTCTTGGTTAATCACGTAAGTGGCAGGTAGGGGAAGTTGGTATGTTTTATCGCCGTAAGTGTGTTCAAAATCAATACCAAACCCGGTGTATAATTCTTGAATACGTTTATCGAGTGTAAATAATAAGCCAAATTGCTGTGCAACCTTATTACCAATATCTGAGAGCACATCAAACTCTAGCTCATTTTTTTGGGCCGTCGTTAAGGTTTGATCTGGTAGTTGAGGGGAAATTGCCACCAATTGAGCGCTCTTAGTTTTAAATTGAGGTAAAAAATCGTTCAGTGCTTTTAATTCTAAATTACAATAAGGGCACCATGCGCCACGGTAAAAACTAACAACGACAGGGCCTTTATTTAATAAATCGGCCAATTCTATATTTTTGCCTAGGTGGTTTGCCAAAATAAAGTTTTCTACTTTATCGCCAACCTGTAAGGCGTTATTTCGTATGTGCTGAGCGATTAATTCTTCGTTTGTTGTATTCATTAATGCTAAAACGTCTGCGGGTAAATTAGCTTCTTTTTGAACATTAAATGCATCTATTTGTGCCTTTAAACTCATGGCTTAGTCTCATCAATTATTAAACTTGGTCAAAAGTATATGGTTTTAAATATTTAAATAAACATTGCAAAACTGAAAGCTTCATTCGAAAATATTAAACATTGAAAAGACATTGTGGGTTTTTATGTACAGTTTAAGTGACCTAGAAACGTTTATTGCCGTGGTTGAAAATAAAGGGGTGCTGGCAGCCGCTCGTGAACAGCGTTTATCACCTGCAACAGTCAGTCATCGCTTAAGTAAATTAGAGCGAGAGCTCGCTACAGTGCTTGTGTTTAGAGATAGCAGAAGAGTGCGTTTATCACCCGCGGGAGAAGTATTTTACACCCGCATAGGTGCCATAATTGAAGCATTACGTGATGCAGAGCACAGTATTGGCGCACGTAGTTCATCGGTAAGTGGGTTATTAAGAGTAACCATGCCACCTTGGGTTTTCTCTAAATACGTAATGCCTCGGCTTAATGAATTTGAGCATGCTTTTCCAGATCTAAAACTAGACTTTTTAATAACCGATCAGTTTGTAAACGTAGTTGATGATGCGCAAGATGTAGCTATTCGTGTAGGGCAATTAAATGATTCAGGATTGCTTTCTCGTAAAATAGTCAATAACAGTCGTGTATTATGTGCTGCGCCTAGTTATATAAAAAAGCATTCAATGCCAACAACCATCACTGAGTTAGAAAAACACTTTTGGGTCTGTCTGCCATGGCAACGCCAATTAAAGCTTTATGATGCCCAACAAAAAATTCACACGTTTAATGCACAAACGCGCTTTACCATTTCAAATTCAGATAACATGACCCAGGCTGCTATTGCGGGCCACGGCATTGCTATAAAGTCTAGGCTTGCAATAAACGATGAGCTAAAAAATGGCACATTAGTAGAAGTGATGCCTAACGTACTTGCACAAAGCGATGCCCCTGTATGGTTTTTACGGCCACAAAATAGCTTAACAACCCGAAAAACAGATGTGTTTTTTGACTTTATGAAATCGTTATTTGCACGCACTGATTAATCGCAGATAAACGCGTTTAATTAAAACCATAAACAAAAAGCCTGTAAGCTCTGCAATAAACGCAATGATTATTGCGGTGATAATTGCTGCGGTAATTGAGTCTGTTTTTAAAATTATTTGCCCTTCAAAACGTTGCCATACTTGCTGTTTTATAGTGTGAAGCTCGCTACGTAGTGTAAACAGATAAGGCGAGTTTGAGAACTCATCAACAGCCTTCGCCAAAGTTTGCTGACGCTGGCTGAGAGTTTGAATATGATTGGCACCTTTTCCCACAATTTCATCGCCTAAATTTTCATAGTGCTTTATTAACTTAGCAAGGTCGTTATTAAAGTATTTTTTAGCGTCTTTTTGAAAAGGCGCTATTGCATTATTTGCCTCCACTAATTGTGCGTTTAGTGCTTGGCCAAAATCACTCACAAACGCGGGTATTTGTACGCCTAAAAGTAGCCCGCAAGCAAAAAAACTCAGTCGGATATAGTCTAAAATTTTACCCATTAATTCTCCTAATAAAAAAATATGACATTTATACAACTAAAAATTTACATTTAACTAGTTTTTTATATTCAAAACTCGTAATCTTACGCTAACAATAATAACAACAGGTGTTTACTAAAGATGACCAAAAAGAATAAATTTGCGTCAACATTTGTTGATATTTCAAGCCAACTTAAACGCTTTGTTTCAAGAATAGTACAGCCCGATGATGTAGACGACATTGTGCAAGAAACATTTATTAAAAGCTACGAGGCTGATTTAAAACAAGATATTCAATATACCCGTAGTTACATGTTAAAAACCGCTAAACATTTAGCATTAAACCATGTTGCTAAGTGGGACAACAAATTTAATGATTCGCTAGACGACGACAGTGAATTACCTGTGTTGCTAAAGTCAATGCAGCTCGAAGATGAATACACGTCAAAAGAACGTTTTTTACTGTTTTGTAAAGCAACTGAGCAGTTAAGCCCATCAACCCGTAAATGTTTTATACTAAAGAAAGTATATGGCATGAGCCAAAAAGAGATCGCAAGCGAGATGCAGCTTAGTCAGAGTACTGTTGAAAAACACATTGCTAAAGGGTTATTAAAAACCATGCTTTATATGCGCGAACACGATCAAAGCCAAGTGGCAAAAACTAAGCACGACAATTCTCTTCATCCGTTAACAGAAAAGAGGGTTGCAAAATGAACAATGTTCATCAATTTACTTCAAAAGATTTAATATTAGAAACAGCTTGTAACTGGATTAGCGCCATTGACCGCGGCTTATCAAAAGATGAAAAAGAGCAGTTTACATTGTGGATGATGCAGAGCAACGCCCACCAAGATGCGCTTTACGAGCTAGCCCACTTATGGGATGAAATATCTGTTTTAAACGAGCTCAGTAATTTATTCCCTCATCGTAATAGTAAGCAACCCAAGAAAAAATGGCTGGTTTCAACGTCTATTGCAGCAAGTTTATTTGCAGCACTTATGGTGTGTAGTTATCTATTAATCAACTTAGAAAATGGTTACAGCCAACAATTAGCAAAAGTTAATTACACTAAAATTTATAAAACTAAAGTTGGCGAGCAAGCAACTTACGCATTACCCGACGGCACTATTGTGCAGTTAAACACCAATAGTTTATTAGAAGTTGCCTATAGCAAAGGCCGCAGACAGCTATTGCTCAACAGAGGAGAAGGGCGTTTTAACGTTGCTAAAGATGCATCTCGTCCATTTAGTGTAATGGCTGGCAATAAGAGTTTTACAGCATTGGGTACTGTGTTTAATGTTCAGCGTAATACATCTTCAGATTTAGAACTGGTGGTAACCGAAGGCAAAGTAATGATCACCGATCCGAGTGTGGCGGTGGATGCCAGTGACTTTAAAGCATACCAGTCAGCTGACAAAAACGCAGATAAAATTCGCCAAATTAACGCCAATATAGTTACATCTGGCGAAAAAGCCGTTATAGAAAAAAGCATCACCAAACCAATTACCCAGCTTTCTATTGATGATGTTGAACGTGACTTAGCATGGCAAAATGGCATGCTTGTTTTTAATGGTGAGCCGCTTAGCGATGCCTTAAACGAAGTGAGCCGTTATACTTCTACACGTTTTAAATTATCGTCTGAAGAACTTGCGTCTATTAAAGTAGCGGGTGTTTTTAAAGCAGGTGATGTGGCTGGGTTGCTAGAAAGTTTACACACTAACTTTGCTATTAATCATGAACGCCAAGGTAAACACTCAGTTACGCTTACGCAAAATACAAAATCATAAGAAGCAGCTATGCAAATCAGACATATGTTAGATAAAGTTGCATCTTTAAATCCTGCACGTAAAAAAAAGATTAAAAAAAAGAAACAAAACCATAGAGGATTTTTGTTTGCCAGCTGTTTATATACAGTGCGCAGTAACCAATTGCATTTATTGAGTGGTTTATGTGTGTTTGCACCAGCTATGTTTAGCCTAAGCGTGCAAGCCGCAAGTCAAACTACCGGGCAAATGGTGCAATTTGATATAAAAGCGCAGCGAGCAGACAAAGCCTTAATAGAATTTGCTAAACAAACCAAGCAAACTGTGGTGTTTTCATACGAGTTAGCTAAAGAGTATGAAGCAAATTCTGTCTATGGATTCTATACCCAACTAGATGCGCTGGAGGCATTATTGGTGGGGACTGAGCTCGATGCGGTTGTTGATCAAAATGGATTACTGAGTATAAAACTCAAACAAATCAACAGGAATGATAACAACATGATGAAGCTTTCAGCAGTCAGTGCAGCAGTATTACCGGCATTACTGGCGGTAAATTCTCAAGGTGTAAATGCAGCAGAAGACGTTGCTCAAGACAAAATCGAAAAAATTGCAATTGTCGGTAGCCGTGTAGCAGGGCGTTCGGTTGAAGATTTACCCGTTCCGGTCGATATTTTAAGTGCTGAAGCACTTGAAAATACAGGACAAACTGAAGTGGGTCGTATGCTACAAGCTATTGCGCCTTCATTTAACTTTTCAAGTTCATCTATTAGCGACGGTACCGATGCATTAAGACCTGCAACATTACGTGGTTTAGGTCCCGATCAAACATTGGTGTTGATCAACGGTAAACGTCGCCATCAAGCTAGTATTATCCATATTAATACCTCGGTTGGTCGTGGTACTGCCGGTACTGATATGAATGCTATACCGGCATCTGCTATTAAGCGTATTGAAGTACTTCGCGACGGTGCGGCTGCTCAATATGGGTCTGATGCAATTGCTGGTGTTATCAACATTGTATTAAAAGATGGTAGTGAAGGTGGCAAAGCAGCCATTAACTATGGTGAATACTCTGAAGGCGACGGCGAAACAGTTAACGTTGACTTCAACAAAGGGTTTGCACTGGGTGACAATGGTTACTTAAACACAACGATTAACTACCGTGACCGTGCGCCAACTAATCGTGCAGGTTTGCATGGTTCATGTCAGTTTTACGGCTGTGAAGAACTTAGCGATGGTACTTTGTTAGCCGGCGATCCGCGTGAATTAACAGCTGATCGTAACACATTTAGAATCGGTGACGCTGATTCACAACAGTTTGGCTTAACGGTAAATACTGGCTACGAGTTAGGCGATGGCGAATTATATGGTTTTATTACGTATTCAACACGTGATAACGAATCAGCCGCATTTTTCCGTCATAATGCTAATGCGGGTGGTAACCCAGTATTGCAAGATGGCGACGCAACAATCCCACTTGGTTTCTTACCAAAAATCAACACTACCATTGATGATATTTCTTACAACTTTGGTTACAAAACAGAGTTTGATAACGATTCAAGCCTTGATTTATCGTACACCTACGGTGAAAACAGCATCGACTACACAACAAGCGATACAATTAATGCGTCATACGCTAACTTTTTGCGTTACGAACAAGGTTTAAGCGCTGCTGATATTCGTACTACTATCCCGCGCGAAGCATACGCATACGGTATGGAACTATCGCTACAAACAATTAATTTAGATTTCACTAAAAACTTTGATGACTACTCACTTGCGATGGGTGCAGAGATGCGTACTGATGAGTATCGTATTTTAGCCGGTAATGAGTATGCATATCGTGATTACGATACAAATAATGGCGTAAGTATTTACAGCGGTTTAAGCGGCGGTGTTGGCAGCGAAAATGCTTCTGGTGGCACGCAAGGCTTTGGTGGTTCGTCACCTGCATCTTCAGTAGATGAGTCACGCGATGTAATTTCGTTTTACTTAGACGCTGAAGCATATGTTATTGAAGACGTTATTTTATCTGGCGCACTTCGTTACGATAACTACAAAGGCTTTGGTGATACGGTTAACTTTAAGTTAGCAGGTAACTGGGCAATTACAGACGATATTTCATTACGTGGCGCATTAAGCTCAGGTTTTAGAGCGCCATCTATGCAACAGCTTTACTTTAACAACATCAGCACACAGTTTGTTGTAGGGCCAAATGGTACATTGGTAGCCGAAGAAGTGGGCACGTTTAGAAACGATTCAACACTGGCGCAAAGTTTAGGTATTCCAAAACTTAAAGAAGAAAAGTCTCAAAACCGTAGTTTAGGTATTGTTTATAACGTAACAGACAGCATTAACGTAACAGTAGATTACTACTCAATCGATATTGATGACCGAATTGTTATTAGTAACCGTTTAGGTAAAGGGCTATCTACTAGTTTAGACGCAGCGCTTGTTAGCTCTGGTGCAGGTGCCGGTCAGTTTTTCTTAAACGGCGCAGACACTGAAACCAGTGGTATAGATTTTGTTGCAACATATAACACTGAAGGATTTGGCGGCACACTTGATTTTACCCTTGCTGCAAACTTTACAGAGACTGAAGTTGTTTCGTTATTCACACCTTCTGGCTCAGGTCTTGAAACTGTGCCGGTAGAAAGTGTGTTTTCAGATCAAGAAATTTCGATTATTGAAGAGTGGCAACCAGAAGATCGTATTAACCTAAGTGCGCTTTACCAAAACGAAGATTGGACCGTTAATCTGTCGCTTAATCGCTTTGGTGAATACACAGTTGAAGACGGTGGTCGTCAAACTTACGGTGCCGAAATATTAACAGACGTAAAAGTTAATTACTTCATTAACGAAAACCTATCTGTGAATGTAGGCGCTAATAATTTGTTTGATGTATACCCAGACAAAAATGAAATTGGCAACTCTCGTACAGGCACAATTGTAGATGCTAACGGCAATACCGTTGTAAGTAGTAACGGTGTGTTTGAATACTCTCGTCGTTCAGCACCTTTTGGCTTTAACGGCGCGTACTACTATGTAGGCGCAGAGTACCGTTTTTAATAAATAACTCTCCCTTTCGTTATTTAACTCAAAGGGCCGCAAGGCCCTTTTTTTGGGTTTATATTTAAGGCTAATTAGCTAACAGGTTTTAGTCAGAAACCAAGCTAATAGCGTAGTTGTCGTACTCTTTAATGCTGTTCATCACAGTCATCAGTGTGTTGTGCTTGCTGTTTTCATCTGCTTTTATAAGCACAGAGCTTATTTTATATTTAGCTGCAAACATGGCTAAGTTGTTCGACACGTGCTCCAAGTCAATTAACCTCCCTGAAAAGTAAACGCCGTTATTTGCATCAATACTGAAAACCGCATTTTTACTTTGTTTTTCAATACTTGGTTTGTCTAATGGGCGATTTAATTCAATAGCGACGGGTTTAACAAATGAGGTAGTAACAATAAAAAATATGAGCAGTATGAACACAATATCAAGCATTGGGGTCATGTCTACGTCGGCGTTATTTTGCAGTTTAGCTGTTTTATTTTTCATATTGGACCTTACTATTTTAATTAAAGCTGCGGCGCCACAGCGAGGTTTTTAGGATCCTATTAACAAAACTAGCACAGCTGAAAAATAATACAGTTAAATAAATATTCTAATAACATTAAATATTTGTATAAACTATGTTCTGACATGTTACTCAAACAGGTTAAATGATTTTAAAGCAATAAAAAACCCAGCCTATCGCTGGGTTTGTATGGGGAATAATTTACTGAATAGCTAAAATACAATTCAGGTTATTTAGCTTTTTTGCATACGGCTCATTTCAGCATGACAGCTTTGCATTGTAAGAAGTGTTGCAGCAAGCGCGGCTTCACAATCTGCAGGTTGTGGCTTATCCATCGCTTCTTTAATTTCTGCTAGTGTTTTGTCTTCAACTTCTTCCAGCTCGCTTACATACGTGTTGTCGTTGTTTGAGCCAAATGTAGTAAGAAGTGCGGTGTATGCTCTGCGCGCTTCTACAGCAAATGAAGAGCCTTCCTCTCGCTCACCTTGCTCGTTAATAGCATAGGGTTGCAGGCGTTCAACGCTGACTCTGCGTGCGTCAATCATGCGCTGGAATAATGCTCCAATGGCAGGGTCTTTTATATTTTCTTGTGCTTTTTGGTAAAAATCGATACCGCTGTTCATTACTTGAATGATGTCTGAAATATGATTAGCGTCTGTTCCTTGAAGGGTGTTCATAATGACCTCTTTAATGTTATGAATGAAACTTATCATAACTAAAGCAAGGGCCATTCCATTTTAAAAAGGTAATTTAAGTTACTGATATTTATGTGTATATTTTTATTATTAAAAATAGCTAGGCGAAAAAACAATATTACGCCTAGCAAATCTTACAAATAACCGTGTAATAAGTTTATTTTAGCTCTTCAGCGACTTCAGCGACTTTTTGGCGAAGCCAAATATGGCTTGCATCCCTGTGTAGCAGTGGGCTCCAGATCATATCTAACTCAAAAGGAGGAATAGGAAATGGTGGCTCTAAAATTTTAAGGCCGGCATCGTCTAAATAAATATTTGCGGCCTTTGATGGCAAAGTGGCCACTAAATTTTGCTCTTTTGCCAAGTGAATGGCTACATGGTAATTACGTGTAAATGTGGCAATATTTCGGTGTTTCCCAAAGTGAGCAAGTGCTTCATCAACCCAACCTAGCTTTTGCACATCTTTAGGGTCCATACCAACGCCCACACCAAACCCCGTTTTACTCACCCATATATGGCGCGCTTTAAGATAGCTATCAAGGCTGAAGTTTTCAATAATTGGGTTGTCTGCTTTTACAAGGCAGCAAAAGCTGTCTTTCCATATACGTTTGTGGTGAAACGATTGTGGCAGATTTTCAAAGCGGTTGATTGCCATATCTACTTTACCATTTTCAACATCATGAAAGGTCACGTCACTTGGCGTAAGTATATCTAAGGTTGTATCTGGGGCTTCTTCGTGCAGTTTGCTCAGTAGTTTTGGTGCAAGTGTGCTTGCTGCATAGTCACTGGCCATTATCCTAAATACACGTTTACTTTGGCTGGCTTCAAACTCTCTATTTGGTGCAAGTGTTTCTTCAAGTGTCATAAGTATGCCACGAATGACTGGCTGTAACTCTATGGCACGCTCTGTTGGTACCATACCATCGCTGGTACGAACTAAAATAGGATCGTTAAAAAGGTTACGAAGACGCTTTAGGCCGTTACTCATGGCCGGTTGAGTAATGCTAAGTTGATTTGCTGCGCGTGTAACGTTGCACTCTCGAAGTAGTGTATCGAGGTATACAAGTAAATTTAAATCTATTTTGCTTATATTCATGTGTGTGTCCTTGCGTTTACCAGTGATGGATAAAACGCTGTGCTGTCGGGTACGGGTAAATATGATTTATTAGGCCATTTTTTATATTTTGTTGGGCCTGCTTCCAAAAATTAACATCAATCAGTTCAGGGTGTGTGCTTATTAAAAACTGTTTGTATGTTGGATTGGGTGTTACAAATGTGCAAAGTTGCTCCGGAAAAACGTCTTGCGGGGCAACAGAGTAAGTTTGCTCATCCATTAAGTAATCATCGTAACTTTTCGCTTTAGGTAAAGCTCTAAAGTTCATGTCTGTTAAATATTGTACTTCGTCGTAATCATAAAAAATAATGCGTTTATGTTTACTTACGCCAAAGTTTTTCAATAGCATATCACCAGGAAAAATATTAACCGCTATCATTTCTTTTAAGGCTTGGCCGTATTCCTCTATTGCATCTGCAGCGCTTTCGTCGTCAGCATTTTCTAAAAATAAGTTCAGTGGCGTCATACGGCGCTCAATATACAAATGTTTTATGATCAGCCAATCACCTTCAATGACCATCGACGAGCCAATTGTTTTGTGCAGCTGCTCAAGTAAATTACTATCAAAGCGCGCCAAAGGAAATACGACGTTTGAATATTCTATTGTATCGGCCATTCTGCCAACTCGGTCATGGCTTTTTACGAGTTGATACCTTTTCAAAACTGTATCGCGGCCAAATGGTTTACTCTCACCAAATTTGTCTTTAATGACTTTAAATACATAACCAAAAGAAGGCAGGGTAAACACCATCATCACCATACCTGGAGTACCTGGTGCAATGGTAAATTCGTCATTTGAGTGCGTTAAATGATTTAAAAATTCTCGATAAAACTCGGTTTTTCCCTGCTTATGAAAGCCTATAGCGTTATAGAGTTCAGCCATAGTTTTATTGGGCATAAGCTCATTTAAAAAGCGTACCAGCGCAGAAGGCGCGTGCGTTTCAACCATAAAGTAAGCGCGGGCAAAACCAAAAATAACACGCATCTGTGATGATTTAGTGAGTAGGGCATCTAGATATAAGCCTTTATCTTCGTGATGAAGAACAGCAATTATAAACGGCTGAACACCACTTTCAGACACAACCCGTCCCACTATGTAAGCCGCTTTATTGCGATAAAACGCGGTATGTAAAATATCAAAGCGCATTTTCCAGGGTTGATGATGAGTGTCGGGGGCTTGCTTATAAAATGCTTTTACTAGCAGACGAATATCGCGTTCTAAATCAACAAAAGGTGCTTTAAAGTCAAAGTGGTTAATAATGCGTTTAATTGTGGGTTTAAGACCATCAACAACCGGAAAGTAACTTCGGTATTCTGACTCAACAGGAACCGATGGCGCATCTTTTAGGGTGGCTTGTACAAATATAAAATCGTTATGAAAATAGCGTCTATGGTAAAGCCTGCAAAACACCGAATTATAAAATGTTTCAGCAAGTTCAGCCTGAGGGTGAAAGCACAAGAACTCTTGGTATAGCTTTTTAACTTCAAGCCAAAGGGTTTCGTCAAGTTCGTACGAGGGATGGTCTTGCTTTAAGGTATGTATTGTTTCGTTAACACGCTCATCGTAATAACTAATACGTAAACGGCTAATATCATTAATTGCTTGCCAGTCTTGTTTGGCAAAGGCAAGGGGCGCTTGAGCGGTTATTTTTTGAAAAAGCTGATAGTGCTTTTTAAAGCCAGTTAAAATTAATTCAGCAATACTACGTGGCTGCATTAGCACTCCTTAATTGACACTAGAGTTTATACTCTATTTTGTTAAGGGTATGTTATTTTAAGTTTAAAACCAAGCTAAATTAATTAGGGCTAAATTAATCGATAAACTAAAAGTACAAATTGTAAGTTAAGTAATATATTTGCTAATTACTTTTTTTGTAACGTTCGATTTTTTTCTCAAGTTTTTTAATTCGTTTGGTGACTGTAGATATTTCTTTTTTATATTCTTTATTTATTAGCTTCAGTTTTTTGGTAATGTCTTTTGCAATTCGCTTTTTATCGTCGTCAGCCAGAATATGATTTAGGCGTTCCTTTTGCTTGTATTCATTACGTTGTTTGTTTCTGTCGAGAATAGCAAGCTTATGGTTGTTACTGCGTAGCTCTGCCTCTAAGTCTTTTAAAAGCTGTTCTCGTTCAAGTGCATTTAATTGTTTTGAATAATCAACATCAGGACCTGACTCTGTGACATTAGCTGTAGTCACCTTATAAGCTGTCGCTTGGTTATCGCAAGGGAACTGAGAAAAGGTTGTGCCTTTTTCGGTCACGCATTTGTAGTAGGTGGTTGCGTTGCTGTGTGTACTCAATAAAAGAGTACCAAGCACAATAAAAAGGTAAGTAGGTTTAGTCATAATAGCCATCCATGAACGTATTTTTTTGCTAAGCATTTAACGTGTTATAAAACTATAACCTAGCTTGGCATTATCGCAAGCTAGGTTAACATCATGACTATTCAGAGAAGGTTTTTAGCTTTTTAATGCTTTGTACTAAAAATGGGATATCTAAGCGTTGTTCAATAGAAAACCCCTCAGCGGCAGAAATGTTTTTAAAGTTACCATCTGAGTCTATTAAAGTTATTCGATCTTTTTTATATGCAATTACAACACCTTGGCTGTAGTTAACACCCATGTCATCTTTTTTCTTGTACAAATTTACACCGAGCATTGTTTGCTTAGCAATGACACTGCAGTTTAAGTATTTGCCAACGCTTGTTGTAATTAAATCGCTAGGTTGGATAAGCCCATTTACTTCTGCAATGTTTTTATCAGAGGTATATAAGGTTGATGTAGTGACTACTTCAGCGTTTTCGCTTGCTAAACTAAAGGCAAAAATATGCGAGTTGTTACGTGGCGCTTGCTCGGCAGCACCATTAATAACTCTAATGGCATTATTGGTATGAGCTTGATCATTAATAAAGCTAAGGCTATCAATACCCATAACTTTAATACTACGGCGCTGACTTTGCCATGCAGGCGGTATTTGTTCTTGTAAAATAGCGGCTTTGTAAAATGAAGGTAAACCATATACTAAACCAAACAGCGTATCGTCATGGTTAGTAGGCTGTAAAAACAGTTCAGTTTTATGAAGCCCTTTGTGGTTACTTGCAAACTCTACTAGTTGTGCATCAGTTTCAAATACAAATATATCTACATTAGCCTGAGTAAAGTCATCACACTTTGCCAGTGGAGCCGGTGGCTGGTAATTAATATTTTGGTTATTAATTTTTACGCTATGAGCTTGGTTATAAGTTTCTATATCTAGTAAATCGTTTTTAGCCAGTAAGCTTTTAGCCGTGGTTGGGTACGAAAGCGGTAACACATTGTCTTGCTTGGTAATATCAAATTTTAAGTTAGCGTCTGCCCAAATATGAATGCTGTGGCTAAGAGCAAAACAGACCACTAAGAATGAAATTGCATAGCGAGCAAACTTAAACTGCTTTAAGCGTGCCAAATGGTGCCAAGTATAATTGCTTACCACTAATTGAAAACCTAAAATCAATAGCACAATACCGCCCGCAAGAAATGTGGTAAGCGCTGGAGAAGTGGTTAAGCGGTTCGAAAGTAAGGAAATAATTTCAGGCAGGGCTGATGGGTTTAAATGATAACCTAAGTTAACATACACATAGGCGTCTAAAGTTAATAAAGACGCGCCACAGGTTGCAATAATAGCGGCCATGCCACGAATATGGCGTGGGTAAGGAAACACTAAACTTAAAGGAAACACCGTCAGCACAAACGCCAAGAAGGCAATAAAGCTAGTATGGCTAAGCCATGTTACTAGCATGTATGTAATGCCCATGAAGCTTGTTGGTGGCGAGTCAGCAAATAAATAGCTTAAGCTAATTAGAAGCGCTAAACCTATGTTGGCGAAGGTAAACCAATGCCCCCAACTTAGCAACTGACTTGCTTTTGATGAAAACTGATTGTGCTGCGATAAATTCATGCGTTTATTTAACCGACTGTGAAAGTGCTTTTGCAAAGTTCTCAGTTACAGCTTGTCTTTTCCCTGTTGGTACATGCTCTTTTAGGATATGCGTGATAGAATTTCCTAAACACATAAGACTTAAATCAACCGGTGCTTTGTGTTGAGTTAGCACATCAATAAGCTGGTCGACGATTTGTTCTACTTCTTCATTAGAGTATTTTGATAAGATTGGCATCAGTTGGTTCAATAAAATAGTTATATTCCCGTATTTTAACACTTGAGGCGTGAAAAACAAAGATGACAACAGACGTTAAAAAATTAGTCGTTCATTATGTAGACAAAAAAGATGACGATACGCAAATTCACCTTCGCAACGACGAAATGATCATTAATGATAAAGTCGCTGTTTTTATCGAACAATTACACCATGCATTCACGGGTAAGCCAGGTAAAGGTTACTGTGCCTTCAGTGGTGAGAAAAACAGTATTGTTGCGTCATCTATGCAAAGTTACCGCAATAACGAGCTGGGCTTTTGGCATTTAACTGAGCAAGCATCTACCGTATTAAAAGAAGAGCTAGATAAATACGCATTTAACGAAACAGGCTATTTGGTATTTTGTCATTATCAGTACGTGGCTACGGACTACATGTTAATTGCTATGATTAATATCAAAGAGCATTACTCAATGACCTCTGAGCTTGATTTAGCAGCATCGCGTCATCTTGATATTTCTCGTATGCAATTAGCAGCACGTATAGATTTAACGGCTTGGGATACACAACCTGAGGATAATCGTTATATTTCGTTTATTAAAGGCAGAGCAGGGCGAAAAGTTGCTGATTTTTTCTTAGACTTTTTAGGCTGTGAAGAAGGTGTTGATCCTAAACAACAAAGCCAAGTTATGCTAAATGCAGTAGAAGATTACCTATCTGAGCAGCAGTTTGATAAATCAGAAAAAGACGATTTACGTAAGCAGGTTTTTGATTACTGTAACGATTGTGTAACGACCGGTGAAGAAGCAAGCGTAACCGAACTATCAGCGGCTATTTCAAAAGGCGATGACAGTCCGTTTGACAGCTTTTGCAAGGACCAAAGTTACGATTTAGAAGAAACGTTCCCAGTCGATAAAAAAACCGTGACCAGTATGGTTAAATTTTCAGGCTTAGGCGGCGGTGTGAGTGTAAGCTTTGAGCGCAAGCATTTAGGTGAGCGTGTAACCTACAACGAAGCAACAGATACGTTAGTGATTAAAGGTATTCCACCAAACCTTAAAGATCAACTGCAACGCTTTATGGAAAGTGAAGGCGAATAAGCCAAGCACTCCCACAATAAAGAGATTTAAAGCGTGATATTTATATCGCGCTTTTTTATTGCCTGTTACGCCAATAGTTAATTTAAAGCTAGCTGCTAATTTCGTATCTACAAATAGATTAAAGATCTTAATTGTTAAAGAGTAGTGAATGAGGGGCAAATGAGCAGACAAGTAAAATTCAGCCTTTTTTCATTTTTCTTAAGTGCAGTTTCTTATAAATATAATATTACCACCGAGAACACTGAGCCGCTGCGCGCTTCACAGAGAAGACAATAACCCTTAAATCACTACTCCTTGGCTTCTCCTTCACTTCTCGGTGGTGACAATATCACTTTTTTAAACAATTTTGCGTGAGCAAGCTTCACGCCTACAGGGTAAAGTGTAAGTTGATTTTTTAGACGTTGAACTTGATCACGTTAGAAGCGAAGCTTCTTATTACTTATAAATAAAATACGACCACCGAGAGCACCGAGGCGCTTCGCGCTTCACAGAGAAGACAATAGTAATTTGGTAGTTACTTCTCCTTGATGACATAATCACTTAGCAATGCAGGGTGTTTATTTTACTTGTAGGCGCCTTGCTAGCTGGCGCTTTAATTATTAAAAGCGTAGCTTCTTGTTACTTATAAATAAAATACGACCACGGAGAACACAGAGGCGCTGCGCGCTTCACAGAGAAGACAATAACCCTTAAATCACTACTCCTTGGCTTCTCCTTCACTTCTCGGTGGTGACAATATCACTTTTTTTAAACAATTTTGCGTGAGCAAGCTTCACGCCTACAGGGTAAAGTGTAAGTTGATTTTTTAGACGTTGAACTTGATCACGTTAGAAGCGCAGCTTCAAATTTTAAAGATCTTAATTGCACAAAGAGAAGTGAATGAGGAGAAAATGAGCAGACAAAAAAATTTAAGCCGCATTTTCACTTCTCTAAAAGCGCAGCGTCTCTTAATCTCTTTGTGCATATTTGTTTTTAAGGATATAAATCTAGCATTTAAAGCCAGCAAGCAGCCGCCTAGGGGGAAAGTTTGATATTTATTTGTAGACTAAGAGCTTTCTCAAGTTATAAGCGAAGTTTCTTATTTTTTATAAATAAAATAGGACCACCGAGAGCACCGAGGCGCTTCGCGCTTCACAGAGAAGACGTTAGTAATTTGATAGTCACTTCTTTTTAGCTTCTCCTTCACTTAAAACAAAAAAGCCCCGCTATTTAAAATAGCGGGGCTTTTAAATTAAGCGTTATTTACTAATCAGCGCTTAACGTTTTTGTCATTGCAGAACTTGCACGACCAGCAGGTTTAATTGAACCCGGGCGTAAACCACTATCAGGGATAAGTTCACGTTTATCGTGAGCCATAGCCACTGGTACATGTTTTACTTCACTATCTGCTGCTGGAGCAGGTTGTGCCATTGGCGCACTTGCGTGTCCTTTAGTGATCACTGTTTTAGAATTTAAAGTTGCCTCAGCCGCTTTTTCAACTACTGGTGCTTCTTTAGCTTCTACAGGCGTCTCTGTAGTCTCAACCGGTACCACTTCAGCTTCTAAAGCTGGCTCTTCAGTTTTAACTTTCACTGGTTCTTCAGCTTGCACTGGTTCTTCAGCTTGCACTGGTTCTTCAGTTTGCACTGGTTCTTCAGTTTGCACTGGCTCTTCAGCTTGCACTGGTTCTTCAGCTTGCACTGGTTCTTCAGCTTGCACTGGTTCTTCAGCTTTAACTGGTTCTTCAGCTTTCACTGGTTCTTCAGCTTTAACTGGCTCTTCAGTTTTAACTGGCTCTTCAGTTTTAACTGGCTCTTCAGTTTTAACTGGCTCTTCAGTTTTTACTTGCTCTTGAGCCACTTCAACTTTAGCTAAATCTTCAACAGCAACGGCTTGTTCAACCTGTTCAGAAGCGTCAACAGCCGTTTCTTCCGATTTTGCCTTAAGTTCTGCTTCGTACTCTGCAGCAGCTTGGTCAGCAACTGGCACAAAAGCAGGCGCTTCATCAGATTTACTTTCAGCATTTTCGCCTTCTGGGCGACGACGACGCTGACCCGATGCACGAAGATGGCGAGGAGAACGACGTGAACGTGTACGTGTTTGTTCTTCTTCAGTTTCTACAGTTTTATCTTTCGACTCAACAGTCTCAACTTTTTCTTCTTTTACCGGTGTAGGCTTTTCAGCGGCTACTGGCTTTTCTTGAACTTCAGGCTTTGCTTGAACCTGCGGCTTTTCTTCTACTGTAGCTGTTTCAACAGGAGTTTGTTCAGTTGCTTGTAGTTGCTCAGTGTTTTCGTCCTGAATACGTACTTTCTTACGAACGTTACGACGTTGACGACGAACCTTAGGCTTTTGCTCTTTAGGTGCTTCCGCTACATTGGTATCATCATTTGCTTTTGCAGGCGCATCTGCCGCTTTAGTTTGATCTTTATCAGCTTTGTGCTCAGGGCGCTTACGAGAGTTAGAATTACGACGACGCTTGTTGCGGTTTTCGTTCTTCTCTTGGTTCTCGTTTGCTACCGGTGAATTAGTTTTTGTTTCTACTTCATCAGTATTGCGGTCTGTGCGCTGTTTAGAGCGTGGGTTATTGCGACGACGTTGATTGTTATTACGACGACGATTATCGTTTCCACGACGTTTATTATTACGTGCTTCTTCTTGCTGCTTTTCAGCGGCTTCTTTTTTCTGCTCAGGTGTTTCGCTAGCAAAAATAGATTTAAACCAGTTCGCAAGTGCAGTAAATAAACCCGCTTCTTCTTTAGCGGCTACCGCTGCAGGCTTAGCTGCTGGAGCCGGCGCTGCTTGTGGAGCGGGGCTTGAAGGCATAACAACACCTTTTAGCATAGGCTCTTCACGAACAGGTGCTGCAGGCGATTTTGACATTTCAAACGCTTCTGGTTCAGGCGCAACAACTTGCTCGTAACTTACCGTTTCAAGTGTTTCGTCTTTGCGTAAGCGCATTACTTCGTAGTGTGGTGTTTCCATGTGTTGATTAGGAATAATCACTACATCACATTTGTGATGCTTTTCAATACGGTGAACACTACGGCGTTGTTCGTTTAACAAGTAGGCGGCAACAGCAACAGGTACTTGTGCATTTACTTGAGAAGTGTTGTCTTTAATTGCTTCTTCTTCAATCAAACGAAGGATAGACAGAGCAATCGACTCGTTAGAACGAACTGTACCTTGGCCACTACAACGAGGACACACACCTTGGCTTGCTTCACCTAACGAAGGGCGTAGGCGCTGACGCGACATTTCAAGTAAACCAAAGCGAGAAATTTTACCAATTTGTACACGAGCACGATCTGGGCGCGCAGCGTCTTTTAAGCGGTTTTCTACTTCACGCTGGTGACGTGGCGGTGTCATATCGATGAAATCTATAACAATCAAACCACCTAAGTCGCGTAAACGTAATTGGCGTGCAATTTCGTCAGCTGCTTCAAGGTTAGTATTAAGTGCTGTTTCTTCAATATCGCCGCCTTTTGTAGCTTTAGACGAGTTGATATCGATAGACGTAAGTGCTTCAGTAGGGTCAATAACAATTGAACCGCCTGATGGTAAACGCACTTCACGTTGGAACGCAGACTCAATTTGGCTTTCAATTTGGTAATGCGTAAATAACGGTGTGTCGCCTTGGTAAAGCTTAACTCGGCTCATAAAGTCAGGACGAAAACGCTCAATGTGCGCTTTAGCTTCTTCAAAAACACGTGGCTTATCAATTAAAATTTCGCCAATATCACGACGTAAATAATCACGAATCGCACGGAAAATTACGTTGCTTTCTTGGTGAATTAAAAACGGCGCTTTAGCACTGTCGGCAGCTTGTCTAATAGCTTCCCAGTGAACTAATAACGCTTTTAAATCGTAATTTAATTCTTCAAATGATTTACCAACACCCGCAGTACGCACAATTAAGCCCATACCTTTAGGTAATTCTAAACGGCTGAGTGCTTCTTTAAGTTCGGTACGCTCATCACCTTCAATACGGCGAGAAATACCGCCAGCACGAGGGTTGTTAGGCATAAGTACCAAGTAACTACCAGCAACACTAATAAAAGTTGTTAACGCTGCGCCTTTTTGGCCACGTTCTTCTTTATCAACCTGAATTATTACTTCTTGGCCTTCTTTGATCACGTCACGAATATTCGGACGACCATTAAAGGTGTAACCAGCAGGGAAGTAAGTGCGGGCAATTTCTTTTAAAGGAAGGAAACCATGGCGATCAGCACCGTAATCAACAAATGCTGCTTCTAAAGATGGTTCAATGCGTGTGATTTTGCCTTTATAAATATTGGCTTTTTTCTGTTCGTGACCTGGGCTTTCTATATCTAAATCATATAGGCGCTGGCCATCAACCAGTGCTACGCGCATTTCTTCTTGCTGCGTTGCATTGATTAGCATACGTTTCATATTGTTACTCTATTAAATTATGTCGCTGACATGACGATGTTTTCTCGCCTGTTCAGTTGTTCCTATTTTTAGAATGTGCAGCCTCACGACTGGGTCTTTAACGGAACGGCTCTGTATTTTCGTAAGCAGTATTTTTTAAATGCTGGCAAACAATAGCGTACTAAACGCTATTAAATTCTTAATGGTGTTAAAACTGTCGGCTTTTCAGCTACGTCTACAAGTTTTACCCAGAAGTCGGCCTGTCATATCAATCTTATTAAATGTCATTCATATTAGGCGCGTAGGGCTCATTAAGTGGGTGAGCAATACAGTGTGATGTATCGCTAAATCCTGGTTTAAGAGCAAAATTCGCTGCCGATGTTAATGAATACTTATTTATTAGATTTTTTTAGTTCTAAATAAGCTGCTTTACGGTACTACAATAATTGAGCAGTTGCTGAACGGCGTTTTTTACGCCGTCACTATCAGACAAATTATCTGTTCATTGCTTTTTCAATCGCATTAAAAACCACTTCATGTTCAAACTTAACCTGCAATATATTACGCGCATTGCTGCTAGTTGACCGCACGTGTTTACTAGGTATGTATAAAAGCTTTGGAAAACTTAACTCGGATCTGTATGATCGGCTACCCAGAATGTGCATCACGAATGTTTTAATGTGTTAAGTTAAAAAGCACCGTTGTTATTTGCAAATACTAAATATTTGCGCTGCTGATTATCCCACTATTATAACAGTGTTAGCAACTAAATTATTTTACTTAAATCAGTGATTAGGCAATGTCAGAAAAAACCGGCTTACAAGTATCTTTTGTCACAATCAACGAAGACCATTTAGGTCAGCGAATTGATAACTTTCTTATTACCCATTTAAAAGGGGTGCCTAAAAGCGCAATCTACAAAATTCTTCGTAAAGGCGAGGTGCGTGTAAATAAAAAACGTATTAAGCCAGTATATAAATTACAGTTAGACGACGTTATTCGTATCCCACCTATAAAAGTGGCAGAGCGCGAAGAGTTTGTGCCTTCAAAACTAGATAAAGTAACGCGCCTTGAAGACGATATTTTATTTGAAGACAAATACCTCATTGTTATAAATAAACCATCAGGCATGGCTGTTCATGGCGGCAGTGGTTTAAGTTATGGCTTAATAGAAGCGCTGCGCGTACTTCGCCCTGAAGAGCGCAACCTTGAGCTAGTACACAGGCTTGACCGCGATACATCGGGGTGTCTACTAATTTCAAAACGCCGCTCAGTTTTAACATCGTTACACGAACAACTTCGTGAAAAAACCATGGAAAAAAACTATTGGGCGTTAGTTGACGGCCAGTGGGATGGTAAAACTAAAAACGTAACCGAAGGCCTGCGCAAAAACACGCTTAAATCGGGCGAGCGCGTTGTACGTGTAGATAATGTTGAAGGCAAGCCGTCGCATACTCGTTTTAAAGTACTAGAGCGTTTTAACGAATGTTCACTTGTACAAGCGTCGCCAGTAACAGGGCGAACACACCAAATTCGTGTTCACACCCAGTGCAAAGGGCACCCAATTGCATGCGACGATAAATACGGTGACCAAGCGTTTGACGCAGGAATGCGCAAAGTAGGTTTAAATCGCTTATTTTTACACGCGCACGATTTAAGTTTTTATCACCCTAAAAACGAAACCACTATGCGCGTAGAAGCACCCCTTGATAAAGCCCTTAGCAATTGCTTATTAAAGTTACGCGCAGCTAAAGAGTCTTAATGCATGGCCAATAATCAATACAAATTAGTTATTTTTGATTGGGACGGCACCATCATGGACTCAATTGGCAAAATAGTTAACTGTATTAAATGCAGTGCACAATCTTTAAATATTGCACCGCCAAGCGACACCGCAATAAAAAATATTATTGGGCTGTCGCTTGAAAAGGCAATGGAGGTGCTATTCCCCAGTCACCCAACAAAGCAAACCGCACTAATTAATGCATACAAGGCACATTATAAAGTTGACCCAACACCTACACCTGTATTTGATGATGTAGCAAACGTCCTCAATGCCCTTAAACAAAATGGGGTAGTACTTGCTATTGCAACAGGTAAAGGAAGAGACGGTTTAGAACGCTTATTAGATCAAAGCCAGCTGAGGCATTTTTTTAGTGCAACCCGCACAAGTGACGACGCACAGTCTAAACCCTCACCTGATATGCTTTATCAATTATTAGCGGAGCTTGGCGTAAGTGCCAATGAAGCTGTAATGATAGGTGATACACAAATTGATATGGCAATGGGTAGGGCAGCAAACATGGACCGAATAGGCGTTACTATGGGTGTACACAATGCACTGCAATTAAGTGAGTATAACCCAATTGCAACAGTCGATAGCTACCAACAGTTGCAACAGGTTTTAATAGGCTAACACTTAAAGCAAGCGTTATTTGGTTTGTAGGCTCAACACATCAACATTAAACTCAGCTAATAATTGGCTGAGTTTAATGAGTGGCAATCCAATTAAACTATTGGGATCGTCACCGCTTAGTTTTTCAAATAAACAAATGCCGAGTCCTTCACTTTTAAAGCTACCAGCACAATTATAAGGCTGTTCTGCATCGCAGTAAGCGCTAATTTGTGCTGTAGTGAGTGTTTTAAAAGTCACATTAAATGGTTCAACAAGGCTTCTACTTTGCCCACTTTGAATATCAAAAACACATAATCCGGTTAAAAAAGTAACTGTTTGGCCACTAAACAGGCTCAATTGCTTTACGGCGTTTTCTTTAGTGTGCGGCTTACCTAAAATTTGGTCATTAAACACAGCCACTTGATCAGAGCCAATAACTAAACCTTCGTTAAAATGTTTAGTAGCTTCAGTAGCTTTAAGTTCACTTAAACGCTTAACTAACTCATTGGGTGTTTCGTTTTCAAGTGCTGATTCGTCAACATCGGGTGAAAAGGCTTTAAACGGTAAATTAAATTTTTGTAATAAAGACTGCCTAAAAGGCGAGCTTGAGGCTAAAATAAGCGAGTGCTTCATGAATGGTTTTCCTAAGATAAATCAGATTGAGTTAGGATAAATCAGATCCGTAAGTAAAACACGTGAAAAACCTAGTAAAAATGGTTTTTTACTTTGACTAACAAACTAACTATCTATATGATGCAGCCCCTATGCAAAAGGTAAAAATTCCCTTCACTCTTCATCCTGGGAAAGCAGCGCAACACCGTTTATCATACGATGGTATTGTACCGCTTGAAAAACTGACTCGTTTACGAGGTGTTGTACAGGAAGAAGTAGGTGAAATAGCGGTAAAAATTCAGTGCAAAAACGATGAGCAAGGTTTAGTTGTGATTAGCGGCAATTTGTCCACACACGTTACTGTAACTTGTCAACGTTGTAATGATGATTTAGGGTTGGATTTGGATCAAGACTTTATGTATTCGCCAATTGGTTTGGATGCTGAGTCGGATGATCTTCCAGAAGACTACGATGAAGTAGCGCTTGATGAAAACGGTGAAATTAACGTGTTTGAGTTAATCGAAGACGAATTAATTTTAGCGGTGCCATTAGTGCCTACACACAACGAAGCTTCGTGCAATTACTCGTCAAAGCCTGCCAGCTTTGGTGTATTAAAAGCGGAAGATGATAAACCAAATCCATTTGATATTTTGAAACAACTTAAGAAAGATTCTTAGGAGAAGACTAATGGCTGTACAAAAAAGCAAAAAGTCTCGTGCAAGACGCGGCATGCGCCGTTCACACGATGCGATCAACGGTCCAACTTTAACAGTTGACCAAACTTCAGGTGAGACTCATCGTCGTCACCATGTAACTGCTGACGGTTACTACAAAGGCGTTCAAGTAATTTCTAACTAAGAGATTGCTTTGATGCTGAATAATCTAACCATAGCGTTAGATATGATGGGGGGCGATTACGGCCCCCGTTCATCTATTCCTGCTGCTGTTAGTGCAGTAAACGCTCACGCCAACCTTACACTTATACTGTGTGGTAACGAGCAAGTTATATCTAAAGAACTCGAATCCCTCGATTCTTTATCTCACCCAAGACTCATAATTCGTCATTGCAGTGAAATAGTCACTAATGCCTGCGAACCTGCTGTTGCTGTTCGTTCAAAAAAAGATTCCTCAATGCGCATTGCCCTTGATTTAGTTAAATCAGGCGAGGCTCAAGCATGCGTAAGTTCAGGTAATACTGGCGCGTTATTTTTTATGGCGCATTACGTATTAAAAATGTTGCCTGGTGTAAAACGTCCCGCACTTATTTCATCTGTACCAACAGAGCGTAAAAACCCAGTGTATTTACTCGACTTAGGCGCAAACGTACACTGCGATAGCGAAATACTCTATCAATTTGGCCTAATGGGCTCAGTGGTTGCAGGCCAAGCGCTTGGTTGTGATAACCCACGCGTAAGTTTGTTAAACATTGGTGCCGAAGACATAAAAGGCCACGACGACATAAAACACGCTGCGCAATTAATGCAGCAAAGCCCACATATAAATTATATTGGTTACAGTGAAGGTAGCGATATTTTTACAGGTAAGGCCGACGTTATCGTATGCGAAGGGTTTGTTGGCAACGTTGCCCTTAAAACCTGTGAAGGCATAGCCAAACTTATCATGAATAAGTTCTCAAAAGCCCTCGAAAAACACCTTATATATAAATGTATGGCGTTTATCCTTAGCCCAATCATAAAAAAACTCTATAAAAGGGTGAACCCCGACCAGTATAACGGTGCTTCTCTGGTAGGATTGCGCGGTATTGTCGTTAAAAGCCATGGAAACGCCTCAGCTAAGGCATTTCAAGCAGCAATCGATGAAGCGGTAAAAGAAGTTGAACGCCAACTTCCCACTAAAATAGCCGCTATTTTCGAAAAAACACATTCTAAAGACACGGTGGCCAATCAGTAAATTGATGTGCCGTGTATTTCATTATTTATTTGTTTAATTAAAAAGAGCAAAGTATGGCACAAAAAATTGCACTTCTATTCCCAGGTCAAGGTTCGCAAAGCGTAGGTATGTTACAAGCGCTTTTAGAAACCTCCGACATTGTAAAATCAACGTTTGCAGAAGCATCAACCGCATTGGGATACGACTTAGCAGCGTTAGTTCTTAACGGTCCAGAAGAAAAACTAAACGAAACCCACCGAACTCAACCTGCATTATTAACCGCAAGCGTTGCGATTTATCGCGACTGGTTAGCTAAAAACCCAGACGCCGATGTTGTCATGGCCGGGCACAGCTTAGGTGAATATTCAGCACTGGTATGCAGTAACGTAATTAGTTTAAGCGAAGCTGTAAAATTAGTAGAAAACCGTGGCTTGTACATGCAAGAAGCCGTACCTGCAGGTGTGGGATCGATGGCGGCTATTATTGGTTTAGGCGACGACGAAATTAAAGCGGCGTGTGCAGCATCAGCGCAAGGCGAAGTTGTATCGCCAGTTAACTACAACTCACCAGGTCAAGTTGTAATAGCCGGGCATAAAGCGGCAGTAGATAGAGCATCAGTAGCCTGTAAAGAAGTGGGCGCAAAACGCGCATTACCGTTATCGGTTAGTGTGCCTTCGCACTGCGAACTGATGAAGCCGGCAGCAGAAAAACTGGCGAATGATTTAGCCGCTTTAACATTTAATACACCTAAGTGTGATGTAATCAATAATGTAGATGTAAAAGCAGAAAGTTCAGCTGACGCGATTAAAGATGCACTTGTGCGTCAATTATACAGTCCAGTACGCTGGACAGAAACCGTGCAAGCATTAGTAGCGCAAGGTGTAACGCAAAGCTACGAATTTGGTCCGGGTAAAGTATTAACAGGCCTGGCAAAACGAATTGATAAAGCAATGGTATGTGGCTCAGTAAACGACGCCGCTTCAATTGACACAGCTAAATAAGAGTAAAAAAATGTCTAACTTATTTTCTTTAGAGGGCAAAGTTGTCCTAATTACAGGCGCAAGCCGTGGTATTGGTAAAGCAATTGCAACTATGCTGGTTGCACAAGGCGCAAAAGTCGCTGGTACAGCAACAAGCGAGTCGGGTGCGGCTAACATTAGTGACTATTTAGGTGATAACGGTAAAGGTTATGCATTAAACGTCACCGATCCTGCTTCAATTGAGGCTACTTTGGCTGCAATAAAAGCCGACTTAGGCGATATTGACGTACTAGTAAATAACGCAGGTATCACGCGCGACAATTTACTGATGCGAATGAAAGAAGCCGAGTGGGACGATATTATCGACACCAACCTAAGCTCTATTTTCCGTTTGTCTAAGGCAGTATTACGCCCAATGATGAAGAAAAAGAACGGCCGTATTATTAATATTGGTTCGGTAGTAGGCACTATGGGTAATGCAGGGCAAGCTAACTACGCTGCGGCTAAAGCGGGTGTTATTGGTTTTTCTAAATCACTAGCACGTGAAGTTGCCTCACGCGGGATTACAGTGAACGTAATTGCACCGGGTTTTATCCAAACAGATATGACCAACGAGCTAACCGATGACCAAAAAGCAGCCACTTTAGCCAATGTGCCAGCGGGTCGTTTAGGTCAACCTGACGAAATTGCAGCTGCAGTGTGTTATTTAGCATCTGACGCTGCTGCGTATGTATCAGGCGAAACTTTGCATGTAAATGGCGCGATGTATATGGTTTAATAACCATATAGCCATTACAAGAGTAAAATTAAGTTGGCATAATTCACTAAAAAACATTGAATTATTTGTGAACTTGCTTTAAACAAACTTGAAATTGCTATTAAAATAAGCGATAACAGGGAAAACACACACTCAGAGGTTTGACCAGACAATTATTTACGGTCAAATCATTGAATCAGAGAATTATGCGGCGTAAACTACCCCGCAATCTGAAAATAACGCATTGGCGTTTTAATAAAGGAAAGAAGAATGAGCGATATCCAAGAACGCGTAAAAAAAATTATCATTGAACAACTAGGTGTTAAAGAAGAAGAAGTTAAAAACGAATCTTCTTTCGTAGATGACCTAGGTGCAGATTCTCTTGATACTGTAGAACTAGTAATGGCTCTTGAAGAAGAGTTTGACACTGAGATCCCAGACGAAGAAGCTGAAAAGATCACTACAGTTCAAAGCGCAATCGATTACGTAACAGCTCACGCTGAGTAATCAATTGTATATTAAAGGCAGCATTCGCTGCCTTTAATCTATGTATCCAAATCACCTCAAAGTTCATGATTCAAAAATCAAACCTTAACTCCCCAAATTTAACTAACATTAATTTTGTTTGCGTTATGTGTTGTCAAACAAGTTTGAGACTCGCACTTTGAGGTTGCTTGGGTATGATGATCCCCTTGTGAATCTAATTGGATTAAAAAACCATTTAAAAATTAAAATGGTTAAAATTTTAATAAAATTATAAATATCCCTTATTGGAGGCAAACCGTGGCTAAACGTCGTGTCGTCGTAACTGGCTTAGGAATGTTGACGCCGCTAGGCAATGATGTTCAATCAACCTGGCAAGGCTTATTAGATGCTAAAAGTGGAATACAAACAATAACACACTTTGACACATCAAAATTTGGAACAAAGTTCGCTGGTTTAATCAACGACTTTGATGCATCGGCTTATATGCCACCAAAAGATGCAAAAAAAATGGATTTATTTATCCAATATGGTTTAGCAGCGGGTGTTCAAGCCTTTAAAGATTCTGGCCTAGAAATCACAGAAGAAAACGCAACGCGCATTGGTGTTGCTGTTGGTTCTGGTATTGGCGGCCTAACGCTAATTGAAGAAAACCACGTCAAGTTACTTAACAGTGGTCCACGTAAGCTATCTCCATTTTATGTGCCTTCTACCATTATTAATATGATCTCGGGTCATTTATCAATAATGTACGGACTACGTGGCCCTAATATTTCAATTGTAACTGCGTGTACGACAGGTTTACATAACATTGGCCATGCAGCGCGTATGATTGCCTACGGCGATGCCGACGCAATGGTTGCTGGCGGTGCCGAAAAAGCGTGTACGCCTATAGGTATGGGGGGCTTTAACGCAGCACGCGCATTATCAACACGTAACGACGACCCACAAGCAGCGTCGCGCCCGTGGGATAAAGACCGTGACGGTTTTGTACTTTCTGACGGTGCGGGTGTTGTAGTTGTTGAAGAATACGAACACGCAAAAGCACGTGGCGCAAACATTTATGCCGAGCTAGTTGGTTTTGGTATGAGTGGCGATGCATTCCACATGACATCTCCTCCAGAAGACGGCGCAGGCGCAGCCCTTGCCATGGAAAACGCATTAAAAGATGCGCAAGTAAATGCAGAGCAAGTTGGTTACATAAACGCACACGGTACATCGACCAACGCAGGCGACAAAGCCGAAACAGCCGCCGTTAAATCTATTTTTGGTGATGCTGCAAAAGACGTAATGGTTGGCTCGTCTAAATCGATGATGGGTCACTTACTGGGTGCAGCGGGCTCAGTTGAATCAATCGTGTCGATATTGTCGCTAAAAGATCAAAAAGTGTCGCCTACTATCAACCTTGATAACCCAGATGAAGGCTGTGACCTAGATTACATTGCGCATACAGCACGCGATGCAAAACTAGATTACTCACTGTGTAACTCATTTGGCTTTGGTGGTACTAATGGCTCGTTGCTATTTAAAAAGGTATAATCTTCTTTAACAACGAACCACTTTATAAGAGCTCAGTTGTTTAACTGGGCTTTTTTTATATGCAAAAAATAATAAATAATACGCAAACAATCATAAATTCCAGCCACTCAAACGCCGTTAGCATAACCGACAGAGGCTTAAACTATGGCGATGGTTTTTTTACAACAGCAAAAATTGTAAATGGGCAAGTTGAATATTGGCACCACCACAAAGCTCGCCTAGCTGAATGTGCCGAGCGATTAGCCTTTCCTGAACTCGACTTTAGCCATTTAGAGCAACATATACACAATCAAGTAAAACAAAAGCAAACGGGCGTGTTAAAAATACTCGTAACACGCGGTGAAGGCGGGCGTGGATATAACTTACCAAGCGAATGTAATTTAACAATTATAGTAAGCGTGCTTGAATACCCTGCAAACTACAATGCACTTGCAGAGCAGGGGGTTAGCCTTGAAATAAGCCCTATTAAATTAGCGGCGCAGCCTTTACTTGCGGGGCTAAAAACCCTAAATAGGTTAGAGCAAGTACTCATTAAAAAAGCCATGCAAACGCAAAATTGCGACGACGTACTTGTGCTTGACTACAACAACCAGGTAATTGAAGCCTCAGCAGCTAATATATTTGCCATTAAACACGGTAAAGTATTTACACCAAAGCTCAATGAATGCGGTATAAAGGGCGTTTATCTGCAAGCGTTATGTGATAAATTAACGGTTGAGTTTAAACACATTACAGTAAACGATTTAACCAAGGCCGATGCTGTATTTGTATGCAACAGCTTAATGCATGCAGTACCTGTTAAACGCATAGAGCAACAGTGCTTTAATGTTGCCCACAGCAACGCATTGCTAACTAATTTATTAGCCAAGGAGGCTTAGTGTTAAAAGTTATTTTATCAGTCGCTTTTTTAGCGATCATTAGCACAGCTATTGGCTATCAGCAATTGCAGGCAACCCTTCAAAGCCCGCTAAATATAAGCCAAAGCACGCAATTTGAGGTAAAAAAGGGCACCGGTTTTAATAAATTATGCCAGCAATGGCAAGCAAAAAACTGGGTTGAAAGCTGTTGGCGTTACCAAGTTATTGCAAAGCTCGACCCCACACTAACTGATTTAAAAGCCGGGCTTTACGAGCTTTCAAATACCAGTGTTATTAACAACATAAAAAAAATAAACCAAGGTCAACAAATCAGCTTTAGCTTTACCATTATTGAAGGCCAAGCGCTGCGCGATGTATTAGCAAATATTAAAAATGCGCCTAATTTAAATAACGATCTAAAGTTAGACGAGTTAGGTAAGCAAATTATAAATGAAGATACATTGTTAGAAGGCTGGTTATTTCCAGATACTTACCACTACCAGCATAACGATACCGCAAGCAGTGTATTAAAACGCGCCGCACAAACTATGCAACAAACACTAAGCGATGCATGGCAAAAACGCGCTAACAATTTACCTTACAGCACCGCGTACGAGGCACTAATAATGGCCTCAATTATTGAAAAAGAAACCGCAGTAGCCAGCGAGCGCCCGTTAATTGCCTCGGTTTTTGTTAATCGGTTAAACACAAAAATGCGCCTTCAAACCGATCCAACCGTAATATATGGCCTGGGTGAAAACTTTGACGGCGATATTAAATACAAAGATTTACGCAATCATACGCCATACAATACCTACCGTATTGATGGATTACCGCCAACGCCAATAGCTATGCCATCAAAAGAAGCTATTTTAGCTGCGGTAAACCCGCCACAAAGCGACTATGTTTACTTTGTAGCAAAAGGCGATGGCAGCCACCAATTTTCTACCACGTTAAAACAACATAACGCGGCAGTAAAAACCTATATTTTAAATAAAAAGAATTAACGTGTTTATGAAACCAAAATTTATAGTAGTAGAAGGCTTAGAAGGCGCGGGTAAATCAACCGCTATTTCACTTTGCCAAGACTTTTTAAACAAAAAACAAATAGATTACATTAACGTACGCGAACCTGGCGGCACGCCATTGGCCGAGTCGTTACGCACATTAGTAAAAGCCGAGCACGAAGAAGAAATAGCCTTCGAAACCGAGCTGCTTATTATGTACGCCGCACGTTCGCAGCTAATGCATAACGTAATAAACCCTGCGCTAGAGCAAGGTAAATGGATATTAGCTGACCGTCACGACTTATCGTCGCAGGCGTATCAAGGCGGCGGGCGCGGTATTAGCTCAAATACACTAGCGTCGTTATCGTCTATGGTATTAAAAGGCCTAAAGCCCGACTTAACCATTTATCTCGACATAGACCCAGTAATTGGCCTTGAACGTGCTAAAGGGCGAGGTGAACTTGACCGAATAGAGCAAGAAGCTATTGAGTTTTTTCAGCGTACACGCATGCGCTACCTAGAGCTTGCAAGCGACGACAACTCTATTAAAACCGTAGATGCCAATCAAGAAATTGATAAAGTACATCGCGATATCACAAACGTATTACGTACTTTTTTTGAAGAGCTAAAATAACATGTCTCTACCTTGGCTATATGAAACACAGCAACACTTAGCACAAAGCTTTCGTGGTCAGCGTTTTCATCATGCCCAATTGTTTTGTGGCCCTGTGGGTGTAGGTAAGTTTGCCTTAAGTGACGAATTAGCCAATGCCTTGTTATGCCAAAATATTACCCAGCAAACAGCCGCACCAAACAGTATTTTAGCGCCATGTGGGCAATGTAAAAGTTGCTCGCTTAATCTTGCGGGTACGCACCCCGACAAGCGCATAACGCAGGTAGACGGCCAAAGTATTGGCGTAGACGACATACGCGCCATTAGCGATTTTATGAACCACTCAGCGGCGCAAAATGGCAACAAAGTAGTGGTAATAGAAAACTGCGAAAAAATGACCATGGCAGCGGCTAACGCCTTGTTAAAAACGCTAGAAGAGCCAAGCAATAGCCGGTTTTTAATATTAACCACAAGCCAACCTGCGCAATTGCCAGCCACTATTTTAAGCCGATGCGCTAAAACCGACGTAAAAGTAACAAGTACACAACTAGCGCAGCAATGGCTTGAGTCGTTACAAATACAAAATTACCCTTGGCTACCGCTTTTTTATAGCCAGCCATTACAAGTAAAACAGTGGCAAGAGCAAAACCAGTTACAAAATATAGATACCCTCTATAAGTTTGCAACTGAGTTTAAACAAAGCCATAATTTCAAAGCGTTAGTCGATATAATAAATAAACAACCGGAGCTGGTTCGTATATTTACCTTATTTTTAAGCGAGCAATTAAAACAGCAATTATTACAAGGTATGAGCTTTGAAGCGTATCAAGAAGCGCAGCAAGCACTCAGCGAATTTTTGCAAAATAACACCAAAATTCTCGGCCTTAATTTACCGCTCGCCGTATCGCGATTAGCGTACATTTTACGTAATAAATAAAAGGATTAACCATGCAAGAGCTATTAGTAGATATAGACGACCTAGACGAATTATATCGCTGTTACATGCCTTACTTAAAAAAAGGCGGCTTATTTGTGCGTACTAACATGCGTTACGAAGTAGGGCACTCGCTGGCGTTACGTGTAACCCTTCCCGACGCACTAGAAGACGACATAGTCACTGGCAAGGTTGCGTGGATCACCCCGCAGGGCGCGCAAAGCTCAAACCCGCCAGGGATTGGAATTAGCTTTTTAGACGACAAAACAAACCTAAACGCCAAGATCGAAAAACTACTGGGGACTATGTTAAACTCCGGTAATCCAACTTACACCATGTAGTAAAAAACAGGCCCAATTTTGATTGTAGATTCGCATTGCCATTTAGACCGTCTTGATTTTGATAAACTCGATTTAAACCTAGACCAAGTGCTAGACCAAGCACGCGCCAAACAGGTTGAACACTTTTTATGTGTAAGCGTAACGCTTGACCAATTCCCAAGTATGCTTGATAAAATTAAACACTACGACGATGTATCGGCCTCGTGTGGCGTGCATCCGCTCGATCAAAAAGACGCACTTAACAAACAGCAATTAATTGATTTAGCGTCACACAATAAAGTAGTTGCCATAGGCGAAACAGGCCTAGATTACTACTACGCAAAAGACACGCATGCAGTGCAGCAAGCAAGTTTTGTAGGCCATATTGACGTGGCAAACGAACTACATAAGCCGCTAATTATTCATACACGCGACGCCCGTGCCGACACCATAAACCTAATGCGCGAGCACAACGCCGAAAACTGTGGCGGCGTACTGCATTGTTTTACAGAAGACTGGGACATGGCTAAAAAAGCCATAGATATGGGCTTTTATATTTCTATTTCAGGCATTGTAACGTTTAAAAATGCAGTAGAGCTTAAAGACGTGGTAAAGCAAATCCCACTCGACCGACTACTAATAGAAACAGATTCGCCGTATTTAGCACCCGTACCGCACCGTGGGCAAACTAATCAGCCTGCTTACGTGCAAGATGTAGCGTATTACATTAGTGAGTTAAAAGGTATTAGCTTTAACGAACTAGCTAAAGCCACCACCGATAACTTTTACTCGCTATTTAAGTTAGCAGCTAAAGGCTAATAATATGACGACTCACGCGGCGCAACTTCCTATGTTACTTATGGGGCCAATGGTGCGCCGCGCTGAGCAAACAGGCGTGTGCATAGTATTTGCAACGTCAACCCCCGCACAGTGCCAAATTAATATACTCAATACGCAAAGTGTTAGCGAGCAGCAAACCATTACACTAGGCGAACGCCTTTATTTACACTTTGTAGTTGTAAAACCGGCAAGTACACCTTTTGCGCTCGACACTTTAATAGCGTATCAATTAATAATAAATGGCAATGAGGTTGACCTATCAGCTTGGGCTTACAGCAACCAAGTAACTCCAGCATTTGTTATACCCAATAAACTAAATAGCATACTGCATGGCTCGTGCCGAAACGCGCATCACCCCGCAAAAGATAGCCTAGTCACCGCAAGCCAATGGCAAAACACTCAGCGCAGCCAAAATACACCTGGCGCACAATTATTGCTGTTAAGCGGCGACCAAGTTTACGCCGACGATGTAGCAGGGCCTATGTTATTGGTTATTCATCAGCTTATTGAAAAACTAGGTATTTATAAAGAGCAACCTATGGCGTTGCCACTGCCTAACAAAATTGATGAACAGTTATACAACAGGCACCATTTTTTACCCAAAACACCGTGGCAAAAGCGCTCAAAGCTGGGTGTGGGTTACTGGCTTAAAAAAGACGAGCCGCATTTTTCAAGCGTAAAAGCATTTAACCACCTTATTCACTTTGAAGAATTTATAGCGCTTTATTTACTTAATTTAAGCGCCGCTGCCTGGCAATGTGTTGATTTACAAAACGCACAATACACCGGCAAAAACCAAGAGCATCAGCGTATTTTTAATGCCGAAAAATCGGCGTTACTTGGCTATGCTAAAGGACTGAATGAAGTAGAAAAATTATTTGCTAATGTGTCGACGTTAATGATGTTTGACGATCACGACGTAACCGACGATTGGAACCTCACCGCAGGATGGGAGCAAGCCATAAACCAAAACCCAAGCAGTAAACGCATAATTAATAATGGGCTAATAAGTTACTGGTTGTTCCAAGGTATGGGTAACGATGCGCTAACAAAAACAGGCGCGCTAATACCGCCATTTAAACAAAGCTTAAGCGCTAACAACCAATGGCAATTTAAAGCGTTTGATAAACCCCTAAACGAATTTAACCATTGGCATTACGAGTTAACTACAACACCCAAAGTTGTGGTGCTCGACACCCGCACACACCGCTGGCGTAACGAAAGTAATTTTAACGAGCCATCAGGCCTGCTTGATTGGGAGCGCCTTACAGAGCTTGAAGAAAGCCTACTAAGCCACGATAAAGTCATTATAGTATCGCCCGCGCCGGTATTTGGTGTTAAATCAATAGAAGCCATTCAAGCGGCTTTTAATATATGCGGCCAGCCACTGATGGTGGATGTAGAAAACTGGATGGCCCACGAAGGCTCGGCTAAAAAACTACTCGACACTTTTAGACGCACCGACACCCCAAACGAAACCCTTATTTTATCAGGCGATGTACATTACTCGTTTTGTTTTTCGGTGCAAAAGCGCTTTGGCGATCACCCAAACAGAATATGGCAGCTCACCGCAAGCGGGATAAAAAACGAATTCCCGCGTAAGTTAATAAACGTACTAGACAAACTAGACTCTATTTTATACGGCCCCAAAAGCCCGCTTAACTTTTTCACCAAACGCTGGCACATGGAAGTAGACAAACACCAAACCCTAGGTGAAGGCCAAAAGTATTTAGTAAGCGACTCAGCTATAAGCCTAATAACGTTAGATAACGGCGACTTATCCCGCTATCAACTCATCCACGGCGACGGCCACACCACCGAATTCGACCTAGAACACAAATAAAGCACGGCATGCCTTTATTGTAGACGTAGAGCTTGCTCACGTTAAAAGCGGCAGCTTCTTGCTTTTTAGTAATAAATATCACCACAGAGCACACCGAGGCGCTTCGCGCTACACAGAGTTAAAAAGATTGTTTTTGTAGACGTCCCCCTGTGTCAGGATAGTTGTCGCCTCTAACATTTAGCAGAGGCAAATAAAATGAAACGTCAATTTACACAAGAGTTTAAAGTTCAAGCTGTTGAAAAAGCATTATCTCAATGTGATGATGTTCGCTTAGAAGATATTGCAGATGACTTAGGTGTCGGTTATTCAACGTTACAACGTTGGATAGCACTGGCAAAAAAGCATCAACTTGAAATACACCAGACGGGTAGCCAAATGACAGCAGAAAAACGACCACAAGACTGGAGTTTAGAAGAAAGACTCAACGCAGTAATTGAGTGTGGAAGTTTAGATGAAGCCGCCATAAATGAATACTGCCGTAATATAGGGCTTTATCCGCATCATATTCAGCAATGGAAGAAAGACTTAGTAACACCACCTTCAAATAAAACAGTAAAGTCAGACAGTAAACAGCTTAAGCAAGAAATAAAGCAACTGCAAAAAGAACTGAATCGCAAAGATAAGGCCTTAGCTGAAACTGCCGCTCTACTTGTACTCAAAAAAAAAGCGGATGCACTTTGGGGTTTCAACGAGGACGATTAACAACAGCGACTGAGCGACATGAATTAATAACGCTTATCACAAACGCACAGGCTTCAGGGGCAAGGAAAGAAAAGGCATGTGAGTTACTTGGACTGACACTAAGAACCGTTCAGCGGTGGATTGAAGCAGACGATATGACTGACAAACGGACGAGTACGAAAAAACAGCCGCCTAACCGTCTCACAGAGTTAGAGCGGCAGCGCATTATTAATACGGCTAATTCAGCCGAATATGGGCATTTACCGGCCAGTAAAATAGTCCCTAAGCTGCTTGATAAGGGCATATGGATAGCGTCTGAAAGTTCGTTTTATCGTGTCATGAAGGCACATAACTTATTAACGCATAGAGAAAAAGTAAAGCCAGCTAAGCCGATAAAAAAGCCAAGAGTATTGAAAGCAGTGCGTGCAAATGAAGTCTACACTTGGGATATCACCTATTTACCAACGAGCGTAAAAGGGCAATTTTTATACTTATATTTAGTGATGGACATTTTTAGTCGAAAGGTTGTTGGCTGGCAAGTTTACGACTCACAGTTAAGTGAATTAGCCGCAGATTTAATGAAGGATATTTGCAGTCGGGAGCAAATAAAGCGCGAGCAAGTTACGTTACACTCAGATAATGGCAGCCCAATGAAAGGCGCGACATTACTGGCAACATTACAGGAGTTAGGGATTGTGCCATCATTTAGTCGACCGTCAGTAAGTAATGACAATCCATACTCTGAGTCGTTATTTAAAACGTTAAAGTATCGCCCAGAATACCCAGAAAAGCCATTTGAAGATATAAGCGCAGCAAGAGAATGGGTAAGTGGGTTCGTTGATTGGTACAATAATGAGCACCTACACAGTGGTATAAAATTTGTGACGCCAAACCAACGTCATTCAGGTTTAGATAAAGAAATATTAGCTAAGCGTCAGCAGGTAAACGACGCAGCTAAATTGAATAACCCAAGCCGTTGGTCAGGGAAGTCACGAGACTGGTCAATGATAAATGAAGTAAATTTAAACCCTGAGAAAAAAGAAGAAATGCGGGCGGCATAAAATTTAACTTGAGGCGACAACTAACTTGAAAAACTCCGGGACCAAATGAGAAGAGATTAAAACACTAATAATGCTTTCCTACCTTTATCACTAGCCCCCTTTGTAGTAGTGTTTTATTGAAGCAATTAAAAGCTACGCTTTTCACGTGAGCAAGCTCTACGTCTACCGCGATGGTGTAATATGGGTTTCACTTGTAGACGCGAAGCTTGCTTGCGTGACGGGCAAAGCCCGTAAAGTGATTTATTTACAAAGAAGATAAGAGGCGCTGCGCTTTTAGAGGGCTAGATTAATTAAAAGTGATTAATGGCTTATATTTTTTCATTTACTCCTCATTTACTCCTCATTTACTCCTCATTTATTCCTCATTGTGCAAATGTTTTTATCTTAAAAGCTACGCTTTTCACGTGAGCAAGCTCTACGTCTACCGCGATGGTGTAGATATGGGTTTTACTTGTAGACGCGAAGCTTGCTTGCGTGATGGGCGAAGCCCATAATAATTTAAATAAAAACGCGACGCTTTAGTAATTAAAGCGTCGCGTTTTTATATGCGCTGACCAATACGCTTAAAGCAAATTACATGCTCTGCGCGTAGTTATACAGCGCTTTTAAAATGGTCAGGTTTTTTTCGCTGTCGTCGTGCTCATGGGCCAAGTTTTCAAGGGTGATCATAAAATCTTGTGCGCTAATTGAGGGTTGATCTTCCCCGTGCATTAACTTGTTTTGACAATACTGGCGCCATTGATCAAGTTCTTGCTGGTTGAGTGTTTCAGGCCAGTTTCGTGCACGGTATCTAAACAGTAATGTATTGAACTTTTTATCTTCAAAATCTAAATTTAAACCCGCTAGCTCGTCTGGCTTAGCATCGCGAATAATCGCAAATTTAGCTTTATCGGCATGGCTGGTAAAACCATCGTAAAGTAAGTAATCAACGTTAGTGGTCGCGCTGTAATCGCCTTGCTCGTTAAACACCTCAGTGACTTTATCGCGAAGCTCGGTATTAGCTTTTAAAATAGCTAAATTAGCCAGGCACTGCTCGCGGTCAATGCCTAAACGGGCTGCATTTTCAGGCAATAATGTTTTTGCAGGCGCTAAAATAGGGCACTTGTTTAGATGCACCAGTTTTAAGCCAACAGGTAAATCGCCCTCGTCTAAATCTACGCGTTTGGTGTATAAACGTTTACGTAATTCTTCTACATTTAAATCAAGCAACACTTGCGGGCTTTGGGTTAAATCAAAACATATAACGGCATTTTTATTTACCGGATGAAAGCTCATAGGCGCAACCCACGTTGTACAACCTTGCGTTGCAGGAATACGCGATGAAGTATGTACCAGCGGCGTCATGTTAAATACATCAACTAAATCACCGAGCGCTTTTTTATTACGCAGCCCAAAAAAGAAGTTATACAGCTTAGGCTGTTTTTCTTTTATTAGCTTAGCCAGTGCAATAGTGGCAGTTACATCGCTTAGCGCATCGTGCGCAGCAGCGTGTTCAATACCGTTGGCTACTGTTAAATGCTCAAGCTTAAAGCTTGGGCTGCCATCTTCTTTTAACGGCCATTCAATGCCCTCGGGGCGTAGCGCATAACACGCACGTACTAAATCAATAATATCCCAGCGGCTATTATTGTTTTTATATTCACGCTCGTACGGGTCGTAAAAGTTACGATAAAAGCTATAACGGCTTACTTCGTCATCAAACCGAATACTGTTATAACCAGCCACACAGGTGTTTGGCGCACTAAATTCGGCATGAATTTTTGCTATAAACTCAGCCTCAACCAAGCCTTTTTTCATCGCCACTTGTGGCGTAATACCGGTGATTAAACATGCCTCAGGGTGGGGTAAGTAATCCGCTTGCGGCTTACAATATTCAATAAGCGGCTCGCCAATAATGTTTAAATCAAGATCGGTACGAATACCTGCAAATTGGCTCGGCTTATCCTTTTGAGGGCTCGCCCCCCAAGTTTCATAATCGTGCCAATAGATTGTTGCTTGATTTTGCTCTTGATATGCCATAGTAAACCCTGAGTAGTTAACTTAAAAACGCCAAAATATGCGCCAAGTTACTAAAATAATGAATTATTTAGATTATGGCATATGGGCGAGGGAGTTTATAGGTACCTTAATTTAAACTTTAGAAATTTTAACTATTACCGCTGGAAGTCATATTTAATATCGCATATGGTGTTTTTTAAATTAACTTAAGAAAAAAATATGATGAGAATACTCTTTACCGCAATCATTTTTTATTCGCTTTTCATTCCACACGGTGTAATAGCCAGTACGGCTAAGGTTCAAGTAAATGGTTTTGACGTTGAATACGAATTAGCAGGTGATGGTAAACATACCATTTTACTTGAAGCGGGTGGTTCTGCTGGTTTAAGTGATTGGGACCCGGTTTTTGAATCACTTACCAAGCACGCGAAAGTTATACGGTATTCTCGTATTGGTAATGGTGGCTCTGCACAAATAAAGAAAAACTATAGCTCAGAAGAATATGCAGCAGAGGCTTTGCGATTGCTAAAAGTGCTAAAAGTAGAAGAGCCTGTTGTATATATTGCCCACTCTTATGGTGCTTATATTGCGCGTGTATTTGCTGCAACATACCCTAACAGTATTAAAGCGTTGATGTTAATTGAGCCTGCATCAGAGCATGATGTAGATATTATGCGTGCGATTGATTTACCACGCGCAGAAAAAGAAATTGCTGCAATAAAGCTGGATGATATGAAAAATGGTATGTCGAATCAGTATTTAGATTTTTGGGCAAAACGCCCACTACCTGATTACCCTCAAATTGTTGATATACCCGTGACTGTGATCGCCTCCGTTAAAAAGTATAAAAAGCCATCTGTATTATTTTTTACCGACCAAGCGCGTGAAATGTGGGGTGTCTTACATTCAAAGTGGGCTAATGCATTTCCTCAAGGTGAAATAGTAATAACAAATAAGAGCTATCACTATCCGCAAAATGATGAGCCAAAAATGGTTGTAACCCAAATAGTTAAGTTACTTGAACGCACTCAATAAGTTTAAATTTTTGGTTGTTTTGATAAATACCAATTTTCATAAGTTAGTAGTTTGGCATTAGACTAAAGTCTATAGGTTAGATTTCTTCACTTATTAGGTTTGTTTTTATCGTTTGTCGGTTTGATGGGAATTCTCTAAAGTTCAGTTGTCGGCAACAAGCACGACTTAACCAAACAGGATTATGACCATGAAAACTTTTATCAAAACTATCGCTCTTAGCTCTTTACTTACTTGTTCAGCTGCTGCAATGGCTGATCAAAGTGACTACAAATTAATGGTTATCGAAACTGCAACAGCGCCACAGCCACTTGAGCAATCTTTTAACAGCTGTGCACTTAATGTTAAGTCAAAAAACTATGCACAAGCTGAAGAAGTTTGTACTAAAGCAATTGCGCTTTTAAAGGATGCTGACGCACCACGTTTTAAAGTACGCCAGCTTACTTCATACGCACTAAGTAACCGTGGTGTTGCGCGTTTGAAATCGAATAACGAAACAGCAGCTTTAGCCGATTTGTACGAAGCTAACCAAATGTCTAACAGCACTATGGTATCGCACAACTTAAATCGCGCTAAAGAAGAGCTTTCTTTATAAGCTGCTTTAGCAAGCATATTTTAAAAAAAGCCCCAGCTAGGTTTAACCTGCTGGGGTTTTTTTGTATCAGCATTATTGTAGTTTGTACGATTACGTTCTTATTGCTAAGAGTAATCGCATTACCCATAGTTTATTAAATGTAAGTACCTAAAAAGTAGGTATATTTATAATGGCGTTAGACTAAAGTCTATAGGTTAATTTTATTCACTTATTGAGTTTGTTTTTATCGTTTGTGAGGTTTGAGCTTTTACTCTAAAGTTCAGTTGTCGGCAACAAGCACGACTCACTTAATTAGGAAAGGCAAACCATGAAACGTACACTTTTAAAAACCATCGCTCTTGGCTCATTATTAACTTGCTCTGCAGCTGTAATGGCTGATTCAAGTGACTACAAATTAATGGTTATTGAAGCGCAAACTGCGCCTCAGCCGCTTGAACAATCGTTTAACAGCTGCGCACTGAATGTTAAGTCAAAAAACTACGCACAGGCTGAAGCTATCTGTACTAAAGCAATTGCACTTTTAAAAGATGCAGACGCACCACGATTTAAAGTACGCCAGCTTACCTCATTCGCGTTAAGCAACCGCGGTGTAGCGCGTTTAAAAGCGAACAACGAAACGGCTGGTCTTGCTGATTTATACGAAGCTAAATCAATGTCTAACAGTACAATGGTGTCGCACAATTTAACACGTGCTAAAGAAGAGCTTTCTTTATAGTAAGTATTACCATAGTGAAAAAGGCGATGTGAGAGTGATCTTGCATCGGCTTTTTTGTGTTTACTGTTTTTTAAAGTGCTCATTATCTATTCATCATTGCGGGTTAATAATACATTTAATTGTTTAACTCAAAGCATAATCCTATTTTGAAGCCCATAAAAATATTACTACTTAGCTTAGTCGTTATTATATTAACCATAGTATTAGCCCTGTTCGTTTTGCCTGAAAAAATCACTAATCCCGTATTAGGGGCAACACTCAAAGACTGGAATCATGCTACTTTTTGGTATGAGCCATGGGGGAAGTCGGGTGTTCATAAAGGCATTGATATATTTGGTAAAAAAAATACGCATGTTGTTGCACCGGTTAATGGGATTGTTGTGTTTAGCGGTGAGCTTAAAAGAGGCGGAAAGGTAGTTGCTATACTCGGGCCTAAATGGCGGGTGCACTATGTAGCGCATTTAAATAGTTACAGTGTAAGTGAAGGCGACATTGTGAAGTTAAATGAAAATATTGGTTTATTGGGTAACACAGGAAATGCAGCGGGTAAGCCACCTCATGTTCATTATTCAATTGTGTCTTTATTTCCACTACCTTGGCTTGCAACAAGTGAAAGCCAAGGTTGGAAAAGAATGTTTTATATCAACCCACATACAAAACTGATTAGCCGGTAATGGTCAGTGGCAAATAAATAATACAAATTTTTAGTTATTGAATAGCTACAGCAAGCTGATGATAAAGGCCAATACCTACGATTACATTGAACGGAAAAGTAACACCCAGCGAGCTAAGCATGGCAAGGCCTATATCGGCTTTAGGAATAGCGGCTTTGATTGCTGCAGGCGCTGCAATGTAAGAGGCACTGGCTACTAAGCTACCGAGTATAACCACTGAACCAAGTTCTAATCCTAATAAAGTACCTACGCCCACACCTACTGTGCCCAAACATAACGGGGTAATAATAGCAAAGGTCGCTAATTTCCAATGTTGCCATGGGAAAGGGCGCAGTGTTTGTGCAGCTACTAATCCCATTTCTAGTAAAAATAAGGCAAGGACTACTTTAAAACTGCTTGTTAATAAGCTGGTAACCTGGCTGCCTTGCGATGTGCCGTACATCATGCCAATAATTACACCACCCACTAATAAAATAACACTTTTGTTGGTGAGGGTTTCGTGCCAGAGCGCTTTTAATGAGAAAGTACTTGTTTGGTCTGGGTCTTTATCGAGCTTGCGATAAAGTAATAAGCCAACAATAATAGCAGGAAGCTCTAGCATAACTAAATAGAGCGTTACTTCAGCGCCAACGGCTAAATTTGCAGATTCGGCATACGCTAACGCAACCGCGAACGTACCGGCACTTACCGAGCCATAATGCGCTGCAATACTTGCGCTGTTAGCCACCGATAATTTAATAACGTATTTTAAAATGGGGTATAGCATTAGCGGGATAAGTGCACCTAAGAGCATCACTGTGCCCATTTCTGGTAGCAGTTGCCAGCTTAAATTGCCGTGAAGTACCATGCCGCCTTTTAAACCAATAGTTAGCATGAGTAATAAGCTTAGTGTTTCGTAGGTTGCTTTAGGAATGGTTAAATCAGAGCGTAATATTCCCGCTACTAATCCTAAAATAAAAAACATAACAACTATATCAGGCACAACATTTCCTTTTAAATATGAAATTAAGTGGCGCTATTGTATTTAAAACTTTGTATAGTAAATAATAAAATAAATACTAGTTAGGTATAAATAATTATCTATGGGTGGTGATTGTGGATTTACGACATATTTCATTTAGATTGCTCGAAGTGTTTATGAGCGTAGTAAAAACAGGCTCAATTAGTGAAACCGCGAGGCGATTGCACTTAACTCAGCCTACTGTATCGCTGCAAATTAAACGCTTACAAGAAGCCGTAGCTGAGCCGTTAATGGTTATGCAGCATCAAAAAATGCACGTGACCGAAGCTGGACTTGAGCTTTATAAAACCTGTCAGCAAGTATTTGGACACTTTGAAGATTACCAAGACTTTTTAACAGAACTAAATGGTGGTGAGCGAGGTAGGTGTAAAATAGCCATGGTGAATACCGCACAGTATATTTTGCCTAAATTATTGGGACCTTATAGTAATTTACACCCGCATGTAGAGCTTCCACTTGAAATTGGTAACCGTGCAGAAGTGCTAAACCGATTTGAGCGTGGTGAAGACGATATTTACGTATTCAGCCATCCTCCATCGCTTGAACATGCGCAAGCTGCACGTTTTTTACATAATCCGCTTGAGTTTATTGTGCCGGTTAATCATCCGCTTGCACAAGTAAAGTCAGTAAAGCTCAGCGACTTAATGCAATACCGGTTTTTATTACGTGAAAATGGCTCGGCAACGCGCATGTTATTTGAAAGCGAGCTACAAAGCCGTGGTTTAGTACTGAGTGATTCAGTGCAAATGGCTAGCAATGAAGCAATTAGAGTTGCGGTATCTTCGGGTATGGGAATAGCTGTTTTATCTCGCCATGTACTCGCAAAAGACGATGCAAGCTTTAAGGTATTAACTGTTACCGATACTCATTTAGCTAGCCATTGGTATTTTGTTATGCGAACCGACAGGCATATATCGCATGCTGCACGAAACTTTTTAAAATTTGCACAGCAGCATTTAGAGCAATACCTCGATTCGCAGTGGGTACGAAACGAGTTGGATAATTTGCAACTAAATTAATTTATATCCGGGGTTGAGTCTCTTAAAATTAGCTTAGGCTCAAACACCTGAGTAACCGTTATGCCGCTTTTTTTATAAATATCTTTAAGCACTAAATTTGCTGCTGCACGGCCCATTTCGGGTACTGGGTTATCTATTGTGGTAAGCGTAGGGTAAAGGTAATTGGTAAAAATAACGTTATCAAACCCAATTATTGCTAAATCTTTAGGTATATTAAAGCCATGCTCGCGAGCGTATTTCATTGCACCCGATGCCATTTCGTCATTGGCGCACACAAGAGCCGTAATTTGTGCTTTATTTTGAATAAAATGACGCAGGCCATCGCTGCCACCGGTTTCTTTAAAGTCGCCCACATAATACAAGCTTTCGTCAAAGGTGAGGTTGTATTCTGCAAGCGCCTTTTTGTGGCCTTTTAAACGATCTGAGGCATCTTCTTTAAATTGTGGACCGGCAATATAAGCAATACGTTTATGCCCTTTATTGATCATAGCTTTTGTTGCAAGGTAGCCACCCATAACATTATCGAGACTAATGCAGTTTTGCTCTATTTCTTTAACGTAGCGACTCATTAAATAAATAGGGGTTTTACCTTTACTGAGCTCAATTAAATACTCGTTAGATACCGCTTCTACGTGAGCAATAATTGCGTCGCAATTACGGCTAATTAAAAATTCAAAACCGTTTTTTTCTTTTTTTTCATCACTGTGGCCAGGCGTAATAATTACGTGTTTACCAGCTATACGTAATTGCTCTTCAATGGCCGACATCATTTGTCCAAAAAATGGGCCGTCTAACTCAGACACTAAAATACCTACACTGTTTGTACGGCTTGATGCTAAAGAGCGTGCAATAGAGCTTGGCTGATAGCCGAGCTCTTTCATCGCCTCTAATACCTTTTTTTTAGTTTTTTTACTTACGTAGTCGTTGTCGTTAAGCACCCTAGAAACAGTTGATAAAGACACTCCTGCCATTTCTGATACTTGATAAATAGTCGCCATTTATATCCTAGCTTGTACGCATTTGTTTTAAATAAAATTTATAAAACATAAATTGTGATTAAATGTTAATTTACACATTACTGCGCCTAATTGCTAAATCTTCTGTTATTTTTTGGGTTATTGCAGGTGTAAGCGGATAAATAAGCATCAACGCGGCGCCTAAAAATGCAAAAGCAGCAGGGATCCAGCTCATTAGCAACTGCATAGCGGGAAGGGTTTGGTTAATTGTAAGCTCATCCATACCGTTATACCCATAGCTTGCAAGTACCACTAATACGAGTGCCCCAGCAAAACCACCTCCCGTTTTTTGTACAAAGGTGCCTGCAGAATAAATAAGCCCGGTTGCGCGGCGTTTATTTTTCCACTCGGAGTAGTCGGCAGAATCTCCCAGCATGCTAAAAAACAAAGTAGGCATCATAGCGGCAAAAAACTCAGCCGCGCAGCCAAACGAAAATACAGCGACAATATTATTGCTAGGCACCCAATAAAATGCAGTGGTTAATAAGCCGCTTAGCAACAATGATGCAATAAATAAATTGCGTTTGCCCATAATTTCAGCCAGCTTGCCTGTAGCAAGTGCACCAAATATAGATACTATTAATAAGGCAATAAAATATTGCCCTGCCATGAGTTCATCAGCAACGTGGTACTTAAAGTAATAGGCAATAACACCATATTTTATGCCGTTAAACATCATGGTTAAAAAGCCAATACCTAATAAAACGAGCCATGGTTTATTTGTTAGTAAATCGACCATATCGCGCTGCGAACCGGTTAGGTTTTGTTTGTTTTTATTAAGTAGTTTTTTTATAACAACAGTCATTGCCGCCATAACTAAAGCAAAAAATAATCCGCTGTATAAATCGCGATAATAAAAAAACAGTGTTGTTGATAACAAAGGTAATATTATAAATGGTAGGTTTTTAGTTAAATCAAACAGTTCTGATTTTAAACACCCTTGCTCTGAAGCTGGGGCTATTACACGCTCTTTAGTGCTTACAAAGGTAATAACCATAAGCGCAATAAGTAAACTTGCGAACAAATACATAGTGAGCTGATAGCCCTTAGCGTTATCACCGCCTCCAAAGTAAGCGACTAAATCGGGTAAAAAACCCATCACTAATAACCCGCCTGTAAACGCGCCTGCAAATCTGAATCCTGATAGCTTTGTGCGCTCGGTGTCATCGGGGGTCATTACGCCCATAAGTGCAGAGTAGGGTACGTTACTGACTGTATAAGCAAGTGTTAAACCAATATAAGTAACGTAGGCATAAATAAGTTTATTGGTTTCGTTAAAGTTAGGTGTGGTAAAGCACAGCACCATAAATAAACCTAAAAAGGGCGCGGAGTAGAGTATCCACGGCCTAAATTTTCCAAAGCGTGACTGCGTTCTATCGGCAATCATGCCCATAATTATATCGGTTACACCATCAGATAATCTAACCACTAAAAACAGCATGGCGGCCGCTGCAGCCGATATGCCAAAGGTGTCGGTATAAAATACCGCTAAATAGGCCAATGCGCCGCGCCATACTAAATTAGCACCCGCGTCACCCATGGCATAACCGACTTTTTCGTATAAAGGGAGTTTGTTCACAGTGTGTGTTCTTATTGTTATAAGCCGCTAATTTATCGGCTTGTTATGAGTTTAGTGTACGCTTTACCACTGGCTTTAACAGTTCGTTTTTGTGTGTTGTAGTCTACGTGTACTATACCAAAGCGTTTTAAATATCCTTCTGCCCATTCAAAATTATCCATCAGGCTCCACGCAAAGTACCCATCTACCTTAACACCTTGTGCTGTTGCATTATGTAAAGCGTTTAAATGTTCGTGGTAATAGTCAATACGATCGGTGTCTTTCACTTCACCGTCTTTAAATTCGTCAACCATGGCTGCGCCATTTTCGGTAATATAAATAGGTGGTAGGGTGTATTTTTCGTTTAACGATACAAGTAACTCTGTAAGCGCTTTAGGGTAAATTTCCCAGCCAATATCGGTCATTGGGGCTTTGTGTGGCAGCTCATGATAAAAGTCTGTTTCGCTTGCTTGGTAATGCATACGGGTATAAAAATTCACACCTAAATAATCAAGTGGCTGTGCAATAATTTCCATATCGCCTGGTAAAATATCAGGGCGCTGGGCTTTAGGTAATTGGTTAATAATATCAGGGTATTGACCTTGCATTACTGGCTGCATATACCATTGATTTATGTAGTCATCAGCAAATGCAGTGGCGTTTAAATCTTCTTCGCATTGGGTAACTGAGTAGCAAGGCGTAAAGTTAAGCACAATACCGTTGAGTGAATTAGGGCTATTTTTAGCAAGCACTTGCATCGCTAATCCGTGGCCAAGTAGTAAATGATGGGCAGCTTTTCGCCCGTGTTCTCGACCTACAATACCGGGTGCATGTACGCCAATTTCGTAGCCTAAATAAGAGCTACAAAATGGCTCGTTTAGTGTTGCGTAAGAATGTACTCGCTCACCAAAGGCTTGGGTAATTAAATCTGTGTAATGTGCAAATTCGTAAGCCGTGTTTCGGTTAAGCCAGCCGCCTTCGTCTTCAATATGTTGTGGTAAATCCCAGTGGTACAAAGTAACAAAAGCTTTGATATTACGACGTTTTAGCTCATCTAAAATATCGGTGTAAAACTTAACGCCTTTAGGGTTTAAATGGCCAGCTTTGGTCATCACACGGGGCCAAGAAATAGAAAGCCTGTAGGCGTCTACACCTAGCGACTCAATTAAGTCTATATCGTCTTGCCAACGAGTGTAGTGCTCACAGGCAACATCACCATTTGAATTATCAGCAATTTTACCCTCTTTACTACAAAAGGTATCCCAAATGCAGGGGAGACGATCTGCTGCGCCACCCTCAATTTGAAAAGACGCTGTGGCCACACCATAAGTAAAGTGTTTGGCTAAAAGTGGTGAGCCACTAGGTAAAGATAATTGTTTCATTAAGCGAAAACCCCTGCTTTATTTTTAGTAAATTTGCTTTTATAAAGTTAAAGTTGGAAGCGCTTCCATAATTAATTTGATTAATCGACGGGTATAGTATTTAATAACTTTCAGGAAGCGCTTCCATATTTAGGTTAGTGGCTATTGTTTAACAGGTCAATAGTTATATTTAAATAAGCAAATTACATTATAAAAACACACCCAGACAACACAGGGCCATAACAATGAAAAAAAGCTTAAACACAAAAGCATTAAAAATTCTTTCCCTTTTAGTGGGAGGAATATGCGTTTTAACAGCCTGTAATAAACAGCAAACGCAAGTTAGTAACAATCATACTAACGCTTTGGAGCATGAGCAGGGCGATATAACACTTTGGCCAACACTTAAAAACAAAGTACAAAAAAGCACCGAGATCGAAAATACAATTGCCGGTTATTTAAAGTCGATGACGCTTGAGCAAAAAGTAGCGCAAATGATCCAACCAGAAATTCGCGATATAACCGTTGAAGATATGCGCAAATATGGGTTTGGATCTTATTTAAATGGTGGAGGCTCTTTTCCCGATGCTAATAAGCATGCTACACCTGCTGATTGGATAGCGCTTGCAGAGAATATGTATCAAGCATCGGTTGATGATACGCTTGATGGCAGTAAAATCCCTACCATGTGGGGCACTGATGCCGTACATGGACATAATAACGTCATTGGTGCGACGTTATTTCCACATAACATTGGTTTGGGTGCTGCTAACAACCCTGCGCTTATAGAGCAAATTGCAGCGGCAACAGCGGTAGAAGTAATGGCTACAGGAATTGATTGGGTGTTTGCACCTACCGTAGCTGTAGTGCGCGATGATCGCTGGGGCAGAACCTACGAAGGCTATTCAGAGGACCCTGCAATTGTTCGCAAGTATTCAGCCGCTATTGTAAATGGCTTACAAGGTAGAGCCGACGGCGACTTTTTAAGTGATAAACGCGTAATTAGTACTGTTAAGCACTTTTTAGGTGATGGCGGTACAGTGGATGGCGACGATCAAGGTAATAATATAGATACCGAAAAAGATTTGTACAACATACATGCGCAAGGTTATGTAGGTGGCTTAACGGCAGGTAGCCAGTCTGTTATGGCGTCGTTTAATAGCTGGCATGGTAAAAAAAATCATGGCAATAAATACTTACTTACCGATGTACTCAAAACCAAAATGGGTTTTGATGGCTTCGTAGTGGGGGATTGGAATGGCCACGGGCAAGTTGCCGGCTGTACTAACGAAAGCTGCCCACAAGCGGTCAATGCGGGGCTTGATATTTTTATGGTGCCTACCGATGCTTGGAAACCACTTTATAACAATACAATAGCGCAAGTAAAAGCGGGTACTATTCCTATGGCTAGAATAGATGATGCCGTTGCGCGTATTTTGCGTGTTAAATTACGCGCAGGTTTATTTGAAAAACCAAGCCCTGCCAAGCGTAAATTCTCAGGTAAAGTAGCGCTAATTGGTGCGCCAGCACATCGTGATATTGCCCGCCAAGCGGTGCAAGAGTCTTTAGTACTGCTTAAAAACAATAACCATATATTACCGATTAACCCATCAAGCAATATACTTATAGCAGGCGATACGGCCAATAATATTGGTAAACAATCGGGCGGTTGGAGCATTACGTGGCAAGGCACTAACAATAAAAATGAAGACTTTCCTGGAGCTACCTCTATATATGCCGGATTAAAAGCGCAAATAGATACAGCAGGCGGTAACGCTATTTTAAGTCCAAATGGCACGTTTGATACTAAACCCGATGTAGCCATTGTTGTATTTGGCGAAGAGCCATACGCAGAAGGGCATGGCGATAAAGATAACCTTGAATTTGAGCGAGGTAATAAACGCTCACTTAAAATTTTAAAAGCGTTAAAACAGCAAAATATACCGGTTGTATCTGTGTTTATATCGGGCAGACCCATGTGGGTTAATAGCGAGCTAAATGCATCTGATGCGTTTGTAGCTGCATGGCTTCCTGGCACTGAAGGCCAAGGTGTTGCTGATGTTTTATTAGCGGATATAAATGGGCAAGTACAACATGACTTTAAAGGTAAGTTATCGTTCTCTTGGCCTAAATCGCCACTACAAACGGCTGTAAACAAGGGCGATGCTGATTACTCACCATTATTACCCTATGGCTTTGGTTTAACGTACAAAGATGAAAGTACGCTTGGCAATAATCTAAATGAAGACTCAGGTGTTGATGTAAGCAACCTTGCGCCGCTGTCTATATTTAATGGCAGCGTTAAAACACCGTGGCGTTTGTTTTTAAACTCTAATAACCAGCAGCATCAAGTGGCCAGCAACAGTGTAAAGCTTGGCGGCATTACTTATCGTACTGAAGATAAGGCCATTCAAGAAGATGCGATGGCGTTTAATTTTACAGGCTCTAGCACAAGCTATATCGAAATTAACAGTAACTTTACTGAAGACAAAGTAGCTTATATTGAGGCTAATTCAGCGCTTAGCTTTAGCTATAAAATAAATACAATGCCAACAGAGCAAGTGCAACTAGGTATGAAATGCGAGCAAGGCTGTGGTGGCGAGCTTAATATTACTAATGAGCTTAAAAATTCAGCCTTAAATACATGGCAAACAATGAGTGTAGATTTAACCTGTTTTGCTAAAAAGGGCGTTGATTTTGCCAGAGTAACCAGCCCATTTATTATTAAAACGGCAGGAGAGTTTAGAGTTTCAGTTGCAGATATTAGCTTTGAACCACAAAGCGCTAATAGCGCCACGGTTAAGTGTGAGTAATAGCGTGTTTATAAGTTAAGTTTATTGTGTGTTGTCTCAAAGCCCTAAGGGCGTGTTGATCTTTGTGGATTGAAATTTGTTCAATCTAGGGGCAATTTAATCGCGGCGAGAGGTTTGTAACCTAGTGGGCTAAGTAAAAACCGAGAAACAAAGAGTAAATTGCCCCTAGGCAGAACCCTACGGGCAGCGCATGTTTGGCATTTATGCTGAGTTATCGCCTATTTATGGGGAATAACCACACTTCATAGGCTCTGCCTTGCCTAAAAACCAAACATACTGCTGCAAATTCAACCACCAAAGAACAACGCGCCCTAATAAGGGCTTTTTTAAAGAGGAGATTTATGCAGGGCAATAGTGTTTTAAAAATTCATGATGCGGCGGTAATTGGCTAACGCGCTGTTCTATTTGCTGTTTAATACCGTGTAAAAAACGGGCGAGTTCTTCATCGCTCATCATGCTGGCTATTAAATGGTGCTGTTCAGGCACAATACCTTGACCAAGCATAACTTGCACCCAGGAGTCGACTCTAAAAATATCACCATCGTCTAAAAATACACGGCCAGTTTGTTTAAACAAATCAATTTTATGCTGAAGTGTTTTTGGCACTTCCATGGCGCTACAGTGTTGCCAAAATTCGCTGTCATCGCGATTAGTTACTTTGTAGTGCAGCACAATAAAGTCGCGAATATTTTCAATTTCGCTTTTAAGTTGTTTGTTGTATTCGTCAATGGCGTGATTAGTAATGCCATTAAACGGAAATAAACGCATAAAACGAATAATACCCGACATAATTAAATGAATGCTGGTGGACTCAAGTGGTTCAACAAAACCGCTTGCAAGACCAAGCGCAAGGCAGTTTTTGTTCCAGCCTTTTAAGCGCCGCCCAGTTTTAAATTTAATAACACGGGGTTCAGTAAGCGCTTCACCTTCAATGCTATTTAGCAATAACGCTGTAGCTTGTTCGTCATCCATATATTGGCTGCAATACACTAACCCATTGCCTACACGATTTTGCAGCGGTATACGCCATTGCCAACCGCTTTTATGGGCAATAGAGCGGGTAAGTGGCAATACGGTATCGCTTGTTGATTTTGTTTGTACTGCAATGGCGCTATTGCATGGTAATAAGTGCGACCAATCTTCGTAGCCCGTATGCAATGCTTGCTCAATTAATAAGCCTCTAAAGCCGGTGCAATCTATAAAAAAGTCGCCGTTTATTTGCTCGCCACTATTTAAAAGTAATGATTCTATGTGGCCTGTATTAGCGCTTTTTACTACTTTTTGTATTTTACCTTCAACACGTTTTACACCTAATGGCTCTGAAAATTCACGTAAAAACTGCGCGTAGCGGGTAGCATCCATATGGTAGGCGTAGTTAATAGGATTTTGTTGGTTAAACGCAAATTTACCGGCTTTAGCCGCTTGCAGCTCGTAACAGTAATCGCCAAATGGGTTGTGTATTCCTAAAGTTTTGCCTTGTAGCCAAAAGTGATGAAACTCACCCGCCCAACATTCTTTGCCCGTCGCGCCAAATGAGTGAATATAACGCGTGTTTTCATCGCCCCAGTTTTCAAAGCTAATACCTAATTTAAAGCTTGCTTGAGTGGCTTTCATAAAAGCTTGCTCGTTTATACCTAGCAATTTATGAAACGTACGAATAGGCGGAATTGTTGCCTCGCCAACGCCTACAGTGCCAATATCGTCAGATTCAACAAGGGTAACGTGTATATTTTTGCCAATTAATTTTGCAAGTGCAGCCGCAGCCATCCAGCCTGCAGTGCCGCCTCCCGCTATTACTACATTTTTAACAGCATTTGTTTTAGTCATTATGTGGCTGCCTATTATTAGATAAAAGATCATTTAAAAGCGCGCGGTTACTCGGTAAGCCTTTTAAGTATTGCGCTATTTTTTCACGGTTTTGCTGATAAAAATAATCGCCAGCTTGAGCGCTGGTAAACGCATTGTGTGCTTGAGGTGTTTGTGTATTAAAGCCCATGCCGTATAAAATATACTGATAACTACTTGATGAAAATACTTCTTCGTTTTCAATAAAGTCAAAGCGGCTAGGGGGCTGAAATTGCCAAAGTTTAAGTAAGTTTTTTAGCCGCTCTGGTGCAGTTGTTAAATCCCGAATATTTTGCCAGTAAGGGGTATCGTCGCGTTCGCTTAAAACATAATGGAGTTTTAAAAATTCGACAACACGTTGCCAGCGCGTGCTAAAACGGTCGTTAAAGCGATTTGCAAGTTGGCTCATATGCGTGCGGTTTTGTGGTAGTTGCTCGCTCAGCATACTAATTGAAAGTTCAACCATGGCAAGTGCAGAGGCTTCAAGTGGCTCTAAAAATCCAGCCGACATACCCACGGCAACACAGTTTTTAATCCAAAACTTTTGTCTGTACCCTGGGCTGAATTTTAATACACGGTAGTTAAGCTGCTCAGCTTGTTGCTCGCTAGTACTTTTAGCTATGTAGCTTTTTAAAGTATCAGTTGCGCTTTCATCGCTTTGGTATTTACTACTAAATACATAACCTGTGCCACGGCGTGTGGGTAGGGCTATATCCCAAATCCAGCCGTTACTTTGCGCAGTAGAGAGCGTTGCAGAGGCAATTGGCTGATTGATGTGTGCATTAGGTACTTGCGCTGCAACAGCGCTGTTGTTAAATAAAATATGATCTTGCGCTATAAACTCACTATTAAAATGCTCACCAATTAAACGCGCACGAGAGCCTGAGCAATCTAAAAATAAATCACCTGTTATATCGCCATTTTTATTTGTTTTTAATGAGGCAATATAGCCATGCTCGTCGTTAATAACGTGGGTTACATCGTCAGTAATATATGTAACATTTAAGTTTTTAAGACAGTGTTTTTTTAAAAACTCGGCAAATTTACCTGCATCTAAATGATAGCCATAGTTGGTGACTGCTGCGTATTCGGGTGTTTGTAATTGTTTTGGTGCAAGTGCTGCTTGGCATACAAAACTTTGCATATTAACAACGTCAGCAAACTTTTGGTTAGGTGCAATACGTTGCCAATTTGCGTGTAAATTGGTTTGCTCGTAGCCTTGAGGGTCCATAAAAGGGTGGTAGTAGTTTTCTCCCTTATTTAGGTTGCGCCAATTTATAAATTTAGAACCTTGCTTAAAGGTGGCATCGCACTGGATTATAAAATCAATTTCTTTAATGCCAATACGCTGTAACGTATTACGCATTGAAGGCCACGTGCCTTCGCCTACACCTAGTATTGGTACGTTTGCTGACTCAATTAACGTGACACTCAAATGTGGATGCTCAGCAGCTAATAAACCCGCACTTAGCCAGCCGGCTGTACCACCACCTAAAATGACTATTTTTTTTATTGGTTTGGTCATGAGTTAAAACCCTAAACTTGATAACACGTAAACTATATCGTTTTAAATACAAAAAAGCCGCTAGTAAAAACTAACGGCTTTGCTTGGTATTACCTTTAGAAGTTGTAACGCATACCAATATTGTAGCGTGCGCCTAGTTGTTGTAAGTTCCATAATTGCACTGATGTACGGCCATGTTCGCGGCTGTTTTGCTCAGTAATATTTATACCTTCAACAAAAAACGAAAGCTGTTCGCTGTAGTTGTAAGCAACGTTAAAGTCGATTTGATAATACTCTTCAGTAAAACCAGGTTCGTTAACGTAACGCGCAGCACTATTTAAAAACTTATCCCGCCAGTTATAGGCAACACGGGCTTGAAAGTCATCGTTTTCGTACATGGCAATAAAGTTGGCTGTATCGCTTAGCCCTACCAGTGCAAACTGCGTTGTAGAAGGGCTAGCATTTACATCAAAGTCTATATCGCCATTAACGGTAGTGTAGTTTGCTTGAACGCCAAAACCGCTTTCACCAAAAAAGTGTTGAAATGCAATTTCAAAACCATCTATGGTGGCGCTTTTATTATTGGTTGGTACTTGTGCAGTAAAATCGAGTAGTGGGTCATCGCTGTTAGCAATAACATCGTACGCCGCTTCAAATTCTTCGTAAGTCATAGAATCAAAATCTACCCCATTTTCGGTAGCAGCAACCATTTGGAATAAGTTTGAATCTGTAACAGCAAGCCCACGGGCTTCAAGCTCTGCAATGGCAGCTTGCGCGCGAGGGCCCGCAGTTGCATCACGTAAACCATAGTAATTTTGTGTCATTGGCGTTAAACCAATAAAGTTTTCGATATCTTTTGTGTAGTAACCTACCGATACATAGCTTGTTTCTGCAAAATACCATTCTGCCGATACATCAATGTTATCTGACTCAAGCGGCACTAAACCAGGATTACCTGTTGACGCTGTTGCTGGTGACGAACCAGGCAATAAGGTTGGCGCTCCCGGTACACCGACAGTAGCGGCAGAACTTAAGTTATCATACGTTGGACGGGCAATTGTTGTACTGTAAGAAAAGCGCGCTTTTACGTTTTCGATTACTTCTATGTCAAAGTCTAAGCTGGGTAAAAAATGATCATAACTAGATTTTAGTGTGAAATCTTGCTTATCTGAGCCAAAGCGTACGTTAAAATCGTTGTTGCCTTCCCAAGCAATGGCATTTGGCAGGTCGATATTAGCAGTTGAAGTAATATCAGTTGACTCGTGACGTGCGCCAACAACGATGTTGTAAGGCATGTCATTAAAATAACCAGTATAAGTGAACTGAACAAAGGCCGCAGTAATATCTTCTTCTATGGTGCGGTTTGTAGCAAAAGCGCCATCGGCTGCGAAGTTAAATCCATATTGCTCGCCTGCCCAATAACCTATTTGTGAAGCGCTGCCCGTATAGCCTTGATTAAATGAACCAGACGTATCGTAATCGTCAAACTCAGCTAAAAAGTTGGTAGGATTTAAATAACCGTCAGGTAATTCACCAGGGTTTTCAACTCCCCAATTTCCCATCGTGTTACGAGTAAGTGACTGAAGTGAATGGCTTTCCATAGAGCGAGATTCTACGCCAAAGTCAATTACACCGTTTTCCAGCTCATATTTACCATGAAGCCTAAATTCGTTCACTTCAGATTCTTGGCTTGCAAAATTAGAGTCTAATATCGAGGTACCTACATCTGCAGGGTCGAGCGTATTGTTACAGTTTAAGTTAGCGCGTCGACAGTCGTTAAAATCTATACTCATAGAAGGAAGTTCGCGGCTAAAGTCTACTTCTTGTGCATTAATAACATTTGCACCAAGGCCAGCATTAACCCAGCTGCCGTATGGTGCGTCAGGTTTACTTGTGGCTTTTGAATTGTGCGCATCAAACATAAAGCTCAACTCAGAGTTAAAGTAATACTCTACATTTAAGCCGATTGAATCGTTTTTATTTACTTGATTTAACTCTTGAAATGCTAAACCTAAATCACGCGTTTGTAGATCGCGGCGCTCTTCACGGTAATAGACAGGTGTTTTAACGGTGTTGTCATCAAAGGTTAGCGCACTTTTGTAATTGTCCATCCAAAGAGACTGCTCAGCGCGTGCTTCAAATAAATCTTGTTTAGAGTAGGTGTAATCAAGTGTGGCTGTTAAATCATCAATTGGGCTGTACTGAAATGTTAATTGCGCATTTGTACGCGTACGCTCTCTGTCGGCTATGGTATAACGTAAATCTGATGGCATTGAATAAAGCTGGCCAATCTCTGGTGCGTTAGTTAAAACAATATCGTCAGCTGCTTGAGGAATAGTGCCGTCAAAAGCCGATGTATTCCACTGATTTACAAATGCACCTGTTGATGAGCTATCGCGCTGTTGCATGCTTGCTGTTAACGATGCGCCAAATTTAGCGTCGCTGTCGGTCCAGCTAATAATACCCGAAAGCTCAGGTGTAATGTCATCGCCTACGCGATTAGTTGTATCGTGAAGTGCTTTAACACCAATACTTGAAATAAATCCAGGGTTGTCGAGTGGGCGGGCAGTGTTAATGTTAATAGTTGCACCAATACCACCAGAGGCAATACTTGCTTTACCTGTTTTATAAACTTCAACTGATTTAACGCTATCAGATGCCAAATTAGCAAAATCAAATGCACGAGAATTGGGAGTGCCGCCACCTGCAGGAAGAGATGCAGCAGGCATTGTGCGACCATTTAGGGTTACCATATTGTAATCGGGGCCAAAACCACGAACGGTCACTTTAGAACCTTCACCGTTTGAGCGATCAATCGACACACCGGTAATACGCTGTAGCGATTCGGCTAAATTGGTATCGGGAAATTTACCAATATCTTCAGCAGAAATGGCGTCTACCACACCTGCGGCATCACGTTTTAATCGAGTTGATTCTTTAATGCTACTTTTAAAGCCGGTGACCTGAATTACTTCAACGTCTTGATTTGCTTCTTCTTGTGCAAGCAACGGTAAAGATACAGATGCGCTTAAAATCAAAGATAGGCTGGTTGCTATCTTTGTTTTTCTTACAATATGGTTAGCCATTCGGTTTCCCTCGTACTTTTATCATTATTATTAACAGCTTGTATGAGGCTGTTATTGTGTAAATGTTAACATTGTCAAATGTGTGGAAGCGCTTCCAGAAAGAAAAATTAAAAATCGCCTGTGTGGAAGCGCTTCCAGAAATGCTAGACCAATTTCATAGAAGGATCAACTAATGTTTTAATAAAATGAAATATATTTGTTCGAAAAATGTAATTTATACTGTGAGTGAAGGGGTTGGTTAAACTGCGTTAAAATTAAGCCAAATTAATATGCTTTAAAAGTGGTGCTAGTAATTGAATCTCGCAACATGTAATGATTAGACCCTTGATATATCTGAGTGGATTGTCATAAATTCGAGTTATTGTGCAAGTAAATTAACAAATAATGTTAAGTTGAAATACAGTTAAAAACGGAGCAATCAAATTTAATGAATTATTTGAAATTAGCAAATATCGTTGGGTTCCAAAAAGTGAGTACGATTGTTAAAGAGGTACCATGAAAGCGCATCAGCAAGCAGTAATAGAGCAAGGACAATGGTTTAAAAATCGTAGCCCCAAGCTAAAAATGTTTTTATTAGCTCACGGTAAAATACTCACTTTGAAAGCCCAACAAGCGCTATTTTTACGTGGCGATGCGCATGATGGAATATACGTTGTTTTAAGTGGGGTTATGCGAATTAGTGGCGTAAATAGTAATGGTAAAGAGGCTGTTTTGAGTTTCATCGATGCGTCGTTATGGTTTGGTGAAGTAACGTTATTTGATAAAGGCTTAAGAACCCATGACGTTTACGCACAAACTGACGCTCAGTTATTTTATGTACCACAACGTTCATTAGAGCAACTTTTAAGTAAACACCCTGAATATTGGCAGGAGTTTGGCTTATTATTGGCACAAAAATTACGGCTTATGTTTTCTTCAATGGAAGATCATGCATTGCACAGTGCGGAGCAAAAGGTATGTAACAGATTATTAATGCTGAGTGAGCAAACTAATTTTTCAGCGCCATTGGCATTGTCTCAGCAACAATTAGCGGATATGACCTATTTAACCCGGCAAACCATAAATCAAATACTACAAAAACTGGTTAAAAAAAATGCCATTAGTTTGGGGTATCAGTGCATTACAGTGTTGGATGTAAGTAAACTGCAGGCGCTTGCTAGTTAACTCAAGCGCTGCACAATAAACCTTCAGTTAAAATTTAAATTTTTGGCCAAATAAAAACAAATCCAAAACTGTTTAACCAGACTTTTGGCTCCTAGCTTTAACTTAGTTTATTTTCACCATTTTTTGGAACCAAAATTGCTACTGATAATACTTTGCAGCAATGGATTTAAACTAATGATGATAACTTCTTATATAAATCAATATAGTAGCTATGTAAGTGACACTAATGCGGCATTAATAAATAAGAGTGCGGCAACAGATGTCCCCACCCAACAAACCACCCAACAACCGAAAGAGTCGGATGAGCCAAAGGTTGCTAATAACTTTTTACAAAATGCCCAAGAGGCATTGGTTTACCAACGTTTAGGTATCGATAAAGACAAAATAGCAGAGATAAAAGCATTAATAGAAGAGTTATCAGAGCAGTTACAAAAGCAAGGCGCTGACAGTGATTCAATTAACAAAAAAATGGACGAACTACAAAAAATGCTCGAACAGGAGTATAAAAATGGACGTGAACGAATGGATACTCAACCAGAACGAGAAAAGGGAAGTATTATTTCGGCGTTAGCTTAAATTTTAAAATGTCGGGTAGGTGACATTGTTGTTACGCGTTTATTTGTTATGTTTAGTGTTTAGCTAAATATTTATTGAGGAATACACAATGCAAACACTTCAACAACAACTGGGCAAATATGGTTTATATCACCGCTCTAAGCGCAATGTGCTCACTCATTTTTTTGGTATCCCACTTATTGTATTTGCCGTTTTATGTTTACTTGCCCGCATTGAAATACCACTTGGTGGCGTTGTTATTAATGGTGCCCAGATATTTGTTTTAGCTTCGGTAATTTATTACGTCATCTTAAGTCTATCGCTGGGTTTAATTATGGCTATATTGTTTACTGCATTGCTGTTTGCTGCTGAGCCTATAGCAGCTATGACATTTTGGCCTTGGTTAAGTATTGGCGTGGGCGTATTTGTGTTTGGTTGGGTGTTGCAGTTTATTGGACATTATTATGAAGGCAAAAAGCCCGCGTTTGTTGATGATTTAATTGGCTTAATTATTGGCCCATTGTATGTAACTGTAGAATTACTATTTTTAATGGGCTTTTACAAACAGCTCGAAATTGAAGTGAACAATATTGCAGGGCCAACAAAGGCGTAAATTCACTTACTCAAATCAAAAGCTTCATTGAGCAAAGAGGTGCCTATGAATTTTAATAATAAAACAGTGTGGGTTACAGGCGCATCGTCAGGCATTGGCAAGGAGCTTGCGGTTCAATTTGCAAAGCTAGGCGCACGCGTCATTTTATCTGCTCGCAATGTTGAAAAGCTCACTGAAGTAAAAGCAACGCTTGAAGGTGATGGGCATTTAATTATACCGCTTGATTTGTCAGCGCCTGAGGCTGTTTTGACTCAGGTTACTGATTTACTGCACACTTTACCTTCTATCGATATTTTAATTAATAACGGCGGGGTGTCGCAGCGCAGTTTATTTTTAGAAAACGACTTTAACGTATACCGCCAGCTTATGGAGGTTAACTATTTTGGTTTAATAGCACTGACAAAAGCGATATTACCTTCAATGGTTGCAAGAAAAAGCGGTTCAATCGTGGCTATTAGCAGTGTGGCAGGAAAAGTTGGCTCAAAGTTTAGAACGGGTTATTCAGGCTCAAAATATGCGGTAGTGGGCTTTATGGATTGCCTACGAGCAGAAGTAGCAGAGCATAATATTCATTGTTTAACGATTTGCCCAGGTTCGATTAAAACCGCGATTGCACATAACTCGTTAAACGAGCAGGGCGTCGCACAAAATAAACCCGAAGAATCAATTGAAAACGGCATGGCAGTATCCTGTGCGGCTAAAAAAATGATTAAAGCGATTGCTAACAAAAAAGGCGAAGTTATTGTTGGGCAAGGGTTAAGTGGTTGGGCACCAACGATAAAACGATTTTTTCCTAATTTATTTAATCGATTAACTGCTAAAACTAACTACAGATAATTGCACTTTTACTATTAATTAAGCTAAATAACAGGCGGTGGTTTTATTAATATTGAAAAGGTAGACTGTATTAAAATTAAATAAATAAGGTAAGGATACTCGTGAAATTTGCATGGCTAAGCCTTTTTTTTGGTGTATTAATTTGGTCTGGCATTAACCCTAAAGATCAATTTACTTGGTTACTTGAAGTTATTCCCGCAATGATTGGTTTAGCACTTATAGCAAGCACGTATAAATACTTTAAATTAACCTCTTTATTGTACTTTTTTATTTTAGTGCATTGTATTGTGCTGATGATAGGTGGTCATTATACCTACGCAGAAGTACCTTTATTTGATAATTTATTTGGCAGCGAACGCAATAACTATGACAAAGTAGGGCACTTTTTTCAGGGATTTGTACCCGCTTTGCTAGCGCGCGAAATACTGCTACGAAAGCAGGTTGTGAATGGCCGAGGTTGGTTAACTTTATTTGTTATATCTGTCAGTTTGGCGTTTAGTGCATTTTACGAATTAATAGAGTGGTGGGTAGCAGTACTGACCGGTGAAAACGCTGAGGCATTTTTAGGGACGCAAGGGTATGTGTGGGATACACAGTCAGATATGGCATTAGCGTTATTTGGTGCTATTTGCTCGTTACTGCTGCTTTCAAAACTACACGATACACAGTTAAAGTATGTAAAAAACTATTAAATACTTCACTGGATAGTTAAAAATGACTCAACAACCTCACAACTACTCAATTAGTACAGACAAGTCTAAGCTTAACTTTAACGTTATTTATAATTTTATTGCTAATAGTTACTGGGCAAAAGGCATACCTAAAAGTGTGATGCAAAAAGCGATTGATAACTCAATGTGCTTTGGCGTGTATAGCCCTAATAACGAGCAAGTTGGTTTTGCACGGGTAGTTACCGACAACGCTACTTTTGCCTACTTGGCAGATGTATTTATTACCCCGCACCTACAAGGGTGTGGCCTGAGCAAGTTACTTATTAAAACAATAGTAGAACACCCTGAGCTACAAGGGATCAGGCGCTTTTTATTAGCCACTTCTGATGCGCATGGCCTTTATGCACAATATGGGTTTAAACCGATAGACAACCCAGGGCTACTAATGCAAATAAACCCTGCAAATGTGTATGAGGAAAATACTCAAGAGGACTATTAAGCGGGGGGAAGAGCAATGTTTATTTTAAACTCCTTACAGGCCCCAAACTCTTAAAGCTGCTGTATGAATTTCATTTAAAAGTAATAACCCTGCAATACTACCAAATAACACCCACTTTTTAGATTTTTCAGCTTCCTTGGAGCGTCTGTAAGTAACATAGCCAATAAAGGTTACTAGTACAATAACGGCTATTAATGATAATTGATTCTCTTGATTCAACCTAAAGTTCCCCTCAATTATATGATGAGAGAAAAATGAAATAACCCAAAGAGTGAACAAAACAGTAAGGCCAATTACATAATTAATAATCTTAAATGTATTAATTGAAGTACCACAAACAGGACAAACATAATTTCGTTCCCTAGCGTTAGGTGTTTTAACCTTTGGGGCAATTGTTGAATTACATTTTTTACAAACTAACAGAGACATAAACTCGATTCTATTTAGGGCTTATAACAAGACTGTAGAGTAGCTCCAACAGCCAAATTCAATTAAAAAAGGGTTCCTGTAATTAACTCTAAATGTTTTTAAAGCATTAGGTAATGCTATTTGGAACCCATAAAACAGGCTGTTTTTTTTAAATGAGTAATTCTAGAGCTGCAACGCCTCATTATATGCCGCTTTTATTAGAGCAGTGTTTAATTATGCTATTTTTAAAAGCTTTCGCAAGAGCGTCAGTTTTACGATAAAACACACCGATATCTTCATCTAAATGCTGGCCATCTATATCAATTTCAAAACTAGTTTTAATATCAGTTTGTACATACATAGTTAAATTGACTTCATATTCATCGAGTTCAAAAGAAAAACTTGAGTCATTTGTAATTAAGTTTTGAGTATTTTGAGTATGTTCAATCGTAGACTTCATGCATTCTGAAGTTACAAGGAAATCCACTTTCATTCCTAAACCTATACGGTTGTCATTTTCAATTTCGCAACCAACAATAAAGATTGGTAATAGTAAAACTAATAATAATAATCGATTCATAATCTTAGGCATATAGACATAATGACTCCCACACGGTGTTAGCCTCCGCTTTTCGTGGGTTAGCTTAATTCAAAGCCAGAGCCATAATTAGTTTGTCAATTAACTAAACAGCAGAGGCTAACATGAATAAACATAGCATACTTTTTATCGGTCTTGATACACATAAAGAATTCAATGAAGTTGCCTATATTGAAGAACATAGAGGTGCGCAACCTGTTCATCTTGGCCGAGTTTCGTCTTCCAAAATGGCCGTTCAAAAGCTTGTTCGCCAGTTCGAATCGAAATACCCTGGCGCAACACTTCATTTTGTTTATGAAGCTGGCCCATGTGGTTTGAATCGCCCCGTGTTTGCCAGAGACTCAATAACTTGAGAAACTGGAACTATGAAAAAATCAAATCGCTATACATCAGAATTTCGTGAACGTGCAATTAGGCTTGTTACCACACAACAGCATGAATACCCTTCTCTTTGGGCTGCGCTAGTATCGATTTCAGATAAACTGGGATGTACCCCAGAAACACTTAGAGCATGGGTCAAGAAATCTCAAGCTCAACCGTCTAAACCCTCTTCTAATACGCAATCAACTGAAGAACGCCTTGCCGTCTTAGAGCGCGAGAATAAAGAGCTCAAGCGAACGAATGATATCCTGAGGCAAGCTGCCGCTTTTTTCGCCCAAGCGGAGCTCGACCGCAAACAGAAGTAATAGTGGATTTTATTGATGCTTGCAGAGAGCATTACGGTGTCGAGTCAATTTGCAAGGAATTGCCGATTGCACCATCAACGTATTATTCTCATAAACAGATACAAAGAGAGCCTGAGCGACTGTCTAACCGCAAAAAGCGTGATGCTGAGCTGATAATACTCATTCGCGAAGTGTGGGAGGATAATATGTCAGTTTATGGTGCAAGAAAAATATGGAAGCAGCTACAGCTTGACGACCATCAAGTCGCCCGCTGTACAGTCGAACGATTGATGCGAGTTATGGGAATTCAAGGTGTTCGTCGGGGTAAAGCACATAAGACAACGATACCTGACGAGCAACAAGATAAGCCACTTGATTTAGTTAATCGTCAATTTACTGCTGAGCAGCCAAATCAACTTTGGGTAGCTGACATCACCTATGTTGCCACATGGAGTGGGTTTGTTTATGTCGCTTTCGTGATAGATGTTTTTTCACGATACATTGTAGGTTGGCGTGTATCAACGACAATGCACACAGAGCTTATTCTTGATGCGTTAGAGCAAGCTATTTGGCATCGTGGCAACCCCGAAGGGTTAATTCACCACAGCGACAGAGGCAGCCAATATTTGTCTATACGATACACTGAGCGACTTGCTGAAGCTGGAATTCAAGCGTCTGTAGGCAGTGTGGGTGACTCTTATGACAATGCATTGGCTGAAACAATAAATGGATTATTTAAAACAGAGATTATTCGCAGAAATGGCCCGTGGAAGAATGTTGATGCTGTTGAATACGCAACGTTAGAGTGGGTCAATTGGTTTAATAATCAACGCTTATTATCTTCAATTGGGTATATTTCACCAGCTCAATATGAAACAGACTACTATGATAATTTAAACGAGTCAGGTAAAGTGGCCTGACTTAAACAAACTGGTCTCCGATGAACTCGGGGCGATTCAGTTATTGGATTTACCGATTAATTACCAGCCTTGGCCATTGCTGTTATGTGGTTGCACCTTCTCTTATTCCTAAAAAACCTGGTGAGAAAATTAAAACCGATAAACGTGATGCCCTTAAGCTTGCTAAATTACTTAAGTCTGAAGATTTAACACCTATCTATGTTCCTGAGCCTGAAGATGAAGCTGTACGTGATTTATCTCGTGCACGCGAAGTAGCCATGAAGGATTTAAAAGATGCCAAATATCAATTAAAGGCGCTGCTGCTTCGCAATAATATTAATTACAAAGGCACTGCGAATTGGTCACAAAAACATTTACGTTGGCTCACTGAGCTTGTGTTGCCACACCCCGCTCAGCACATCGTCTTACAAGAATTTTTACACACAATTACCGAACGAATAAGCCGACTTGAGCGGCTAGATAATGAACTAACACACCACGTTCACCAGTGGCGTTATTATCCTGTAGTAAAAGCAATACAAGCTATGCGTGGTGTCCGTTTGTTGGTCGCCACTGGCGTTGTTGCTGAGCTTGGCGATTTATCGCGTTTCGACCATCCCCGCAAATTAATGAGTTATCTCGGTCTTGTACCCAGTGAACACTCGAGTGGTGGCAAACGCCATATTGGCGCCATCACAAAATGCGGGAACGGCCGAGCAAGGCGCCTTCTTGTGGAAGGTGCACATACTTATCGCTATGCAGCAAATATATCCACAGATATGCAAAAACGACAAGAAGGTTTACCAAAGGACATTATTGATATTGCGTGGAAAGCACAGATTAGGCTCTGCAAACGCTATAAAAAAATGATAGCCAAAGGGAAACACTACAATCTGGTTGTTACCGCCATTGCCCGAGAAATGATTGCGTACATATGGGCTATTGCAAGAGAAGTGGTGCTTACGCCAGTGAATAAAAAACTTAGATTGGCAAGAGTACCCGCATGATAAAAGAATTAGAGTTAATGCATGGGATCAAGCATCGGGTGTGGCACAACCACCGACGGCGTTAGGATGGCAATGCAGCTAACGCTGCATTGAACCACGAACATAGACTGAAGACAGGTGCCACGACGAAATAAGTAAGGTCTGCTCTGTTACTAGAAATAGTAATAACCAACGAATATCAGCAAGATAACCGACGACATTACTTGCTTCATCCTATGTATTAACTCGCTCTAATTCGAGCTAAAATAATTATGGCTTAAAAAGTTAGGCAAGGATCAGTGCGTTTAACTTGACAATGGGAGTCATACCAACGCCCAACTAAGGGGCAAATAATTAGCTTGGCTAAAATTTTGAGCGCAGCGACAAAAGCCAAGCTTTATTTGTCCCGCTTTAGTTACTTGTCAGGTTTTAAATACATAATGCCTAAAAATGCTAGCTTGAAAAATAGCTGCTCCGCCCAATACTATTGCAGCCTCGATGCTGGTAAGGAGTAGTAAGATTATTGATAAAGTCAAAGCTAACAACGGGTAATAGATGAAACCTGTTTTAGATGTTTTACATAAATACCAATGAATGGGCATACCGATTAGAAGCCAGCCACCAAATGATAATACTAAATATGAGCCAATAAAAAATATAAATAGAGCGGCATAATCACTGGCTGAATGATTTGGGAAACCAACCTCATAAAAGTAATATGCGGTAATTAAAAACAATCCCCACCCAATACTTTTTAAAATAGCTTTATCCCAACTTCCCATTTAAATGAATCTTCCTTAAAACCTAACTCCGCAAATAAACGGCTAAAAATAGTTGGCTAAAATTTGTGAGGAACGAACAAAGCCAACTGTTTTTTGTCTGCACTTTTTAATTTGCTTTGTTAGCTGTACTGTAATCCGTAACCACATAAAAACCAAAAATATTTTCTTGAACTTCAATCGTGAGTATGTTTCCTGCGGATTGAGAGATCCAAAAATCTTCGCCAACTTTTAAATCTAATGGGCCAAGATCCTCTGGAGCGATAGCCAAGATATAACTAGTCGATTTTCCTTTGCTGACTCTTTTGTCAGTTATTTCAACATTTATACTTACTGTCTCGCCAACTAATATATATGAGCTTGAGAAACCTACAACAGCCAGACAAAAGAACATATATGTTGTTCTTCTTTGGCTTCTAAAAAAGCTTCTTCTATCAACAAAACTATTCCATAATTCAGACGTATTACGCTTTTTATGGATGATAAACCCTGCAGCCAAACCAATCACAGCAGTACAAAACACAAGCTCAAAACCATAGAAAGTTCTATTCACTGTTTCGATTGAAAACCAGATACCTAGAATCAGGAAAATGAACCACAATAATTGAGAAGTTTTATCAGTTTTCATATGTACAGCTAACAACTTTATCAGAGGACACTTTCCTCTTTTTATGAGCAATGTATGTCCTCTTATTTATTTTTAATATTAATAACAAATCCTGTAACACATTGCGAGTATTAAACTTTAAGTCGGGCTGTTAATTAACAACAGGCAGAAAAGGGGAAAGTTCCCTCACTTTCTGACTTAGGAGGATAAACGCCATCGCTTTATTAAATGCAGTAATTAAAAATTTAAAATGAAAAGCAAAAGCTTTTTTAAACCATTTTACCACCTCTAAAAAATGGCAACGGTAATATAAGTAACTACTTTAAATACAATTGTTTGTGTAAGGCTATTAAAAAGGTAGATTTTTTGCGGGAGGTAGCTGTAAAACAAAGAGGTAATGAATTATTTACTAAACACGTCTACCTGCTTTTGAAACGGGCAAACACGTTTAATACGAATTCACTTGGCTTTTTTTGCCTCAAGCGCTTCTATCTCACTCCAGATTTTTTCGGCTTCTTCGCTTAACATGGCGTAACTTTTAATGTCGCCTTTACGCTGAGCTTGCATGCCTTGCTCTAATTTGGCGTCGTACTCTTTACGTAACTTTTTTGTAGGGTCTGATTTGAATATCGAAAACATGGGACTCGCTTAATTTTATAAAAGTGATAGTACTACCATACGCTACAAACAGCTAAAAGGTTCTTTTGGCAGTAAGGCGCTTACCTTGTTAAATTAAAACAAGGTAAGTGAATTATTTACTATGCTGCGCTTACTAAACGGTTTTATAGCTCAGGCTCTAGGCGTTTAATACCTTGGCCATCTAGGCCTAAGTAAATGTAACCATCTTCACCTTGAGCTAAGCTTCTTACGCGGCCAATGCCTTCTAATATTTTTTCTTGGCTTTTTAATATATCGTTTTCAAGCGTTAGTGCGCTTAAAAACGAAAACTTCATAGACGATAACAGTACTTTACCTTTTAATTTAGGGTATTTGTCGCTGGTGACGAATAGCATATCTGATGGTGCTATAGATGGCGTCCATTGTGATGTTGGCGATTGCATGCCGTCTTTTGTTTGCAGGTCTGTAAACGAAGTGCCGCTATAATTTACGCCATAGCTAACTAATGGCCATCCGTAGTTTAATCCTGATTTTATTAAATTAAGTTCGTCGCCACCTCGGGGGCCATGCTCATGTGCCCAAAGACGATTATTTTCAGCGTCAAACCACATACCTTGCGGGTTTCGATGTCCGTATGACCAAACAGCGTGTTTAGCGTCTGTTTGTTTTACAAAGGGATTATCTGTTGGAATACGACCATCTAAATGAAGACGATAAATTTTGCCCCCATCACGGCTAAGATCTTGCGGGTTTTGGTCGCGCGAGCCACGATCCCCGATCGAAAAATAAACATAACCTTGTTTATCAAACACAATACGACTGCCGTAGTGCTGACCTTTCGTACTGTTATGCTCACCTTTGTATAAAACTTGTGGCTCTAATAGCTGAGTATGGTCATCACTTAATTTTGCGCGCATTAATGCAGTGTTACTACCACTGCCTTTGCCTTCAGCGCTTGAGTAAGTAAGGTAAAGCCATTGACTATTTTTATTATCGGTATGCAGTGCTAAATCAAGCAAACCGCCTTGGCCGTTAGCATCTATATCGGGCAATCCTTTTACTTGAATAAGCGTTGAGGTGTTTTTACGTAATAAAAATAGTATTCCACTTCGCTCCGTAATTAATAAATCACCATTTGATAGTGCTTCGATTGCCCAAGGAATACTTACACCTTCTGCAACGTCTACTGCTTTCACATTAAGCGGCAAACTCGGCAGCTTTTTAAAATCAACTGCATTTACTGACATTGTAGGCAGCGTCAATAAAGCTGCTGTTAGCACGGCACCCTTAAAAGAATGTGTATATTTTTTTGATTTTATATTGAGCATGTTATTTTCCAAAATTAATCAAATTAGGTTTACGTTAGCACGAGCTGTAAAAATTTGCTAAGCGTTGCGATAAGTGAAAATTCTTTAATTTTAGCTAGTTACATATATCACTCACACAGTATTAGAAATAGTTAGCTCACTCAGTAAAGTATTTTTTATATTTTATTTAGTTTTGAAATACGTTTATAAATTTAGTTTAGTTTGTTTTTTGTTCGTATTTTTTAACAAAAATAATGGAATAAACACTCTATTAGGGTTGAAAACTTGAATTTTCAGCGTACACTTGTGCGCTGAAGTTTGAGCGTACACTTGTAGGCTCAAATAGTTAAGGTTCTGATTTGTGCTAACACCCAGTTCGTGCAAACCATTGAGCAATAAACCAATATAGAGATTTTATTACAATGTTTACGCAGGCATTAAACCAATTTTCAACGTGGTTTTTACACCATCAAACGTTTGCAGGCTACATAGAGCCAATAATGCAAATGTTTAAACCTGCTTGGCGTGCAGGGCAATTTAGAGCGCAATTGATGAGTTCAGACTCATTGAATGGTGAATTTTTGAGTTTGCAGCTAAAACCAAGCAAACAATGGCCCGCACATACCGCAGGGCAGCATGTTAGTTTGACCATTGAAATGAATGGACGATTATTAACGCGCGTTTTTACAGTTGCTTCAAGCGTTAAATATTTCAACGAAACGGGATTTATACGTTTGTTAATTAAAACAAGCGAACAAGGACGATTTACCGGTTTATTAAATAACAAAGCAAAAGCGGGAACATGGTGCAACATATCTGCTGCAACGGGTGAGTTTGTATTTAAAAATACACATACTCCTGCCACATTAATAGCTGGTGGGTCTGGTATAACGCCGATGCTAGCAATGCTTGACGATTATTTAGCGCAAACAACCAAAGCAATAAATTTAGTGTATTACGCAAAATCGGGCGAACATCAATGTGTTGATGAGTTGCGTGAATTAGCCACACAATTTAGTCATTTTTCATTTTTATTGTTAACTCGTGAGCAGTCGAGCGACATTACTAGCAATATTAAACATTGGGACAATCCAGATATATATTGCTGTGGGCCGCTAGGGTTTATGCAAACGGTACAAGCGTTTGCTCAAAAACATGATCTTAATTATTACCAAGAAGCATTTGGTTTAGCGTTACCCAAAGTAAACAATGAAGATCAGTTTACTGTAAAGGTAAACAGCCAAGCTCATATAGTTGAAGGAAATGATGTACTTCTTAGCCAGTTTGAAGTTAAAAAATTACCGGTAAAGCGTGGCTGCGGAATTGGTATTTGCCATCAGTGCCAATGTATTAAAAAGTCGGGAATAGTACGTAATTTAAAAACAGGTGAAATGTCAGACAACGGTGAGCAATTAATCCAACTTTGTATAAGCCAACCGGTGAGTGATTTGGAGTTACAATTATGAAAAACATAAACTTTGATCAGCTTGCAAGCGATTTAGATACTATAAAAATGAATACGCTTGCTAAAGTAGGGCAAAAAGATGCTGACTACATTCGCTCTGTCGTTCGAAAGCAAAGACTATGTGAGTGGAGTGGGCGAATACTATTAATGCTTGGATTTATTCAGCCTTTACTTTGGGTTGCCGGTGTTTTGTTACTGGCTTTGGCTAAAATTCTCGATAATATGGAAATTGGCCACAATGTTATGCATGGTCAATACGATTGGATGAACGACAAACAGCTTAATTCTCAGCAATACGAATGGGACATAGCCTGCGATGGCCAAAGCTGGCATCGGGTTCACAATTTTGAGCACCACACATACACTAACATTATTGGAAAAGACCGTGATTTTGGCTACGGGTTGTTACGTTTGAGTGATGATTTTAAGTGGCGTTTTAAAAATGTGTGGCAGTTTTTTACTTACATAAATTTAAGTGTCTTGTTTCAGTGGGGTGTGTCATACCATGAGCTGGCAGCAGAGCGTGTTTTTATAGGTAAAAAGAAAGAAAATCGTGAAGGGGGTGTATCGCATGCTACTTTAAAGCAGCGTTTTTTTAGTAAAGGCGCTCGCCAGTTAATTAAAGATTATGTGATCTTCCCATTACTTGCAGGGCCACTGTTTTTATGGGTGTTAGCGGGTAATTTAGTAGCAAATTTGCTTCGTAACTTATGGACATCGACAATTATATTTTGTGGCCACTTTACCGAAGAAACCGAAACATTTAAAGAACAAGACTGCGTAAACGAAACCCAAGGCCAGTGGTATTATCGTCAAGTATTAGGCTCGTCTAATATTAAAGGGGCAAACTGGTTTCATATTTTAACGGGCCATTTGAGTTGCCAGATTGAGCACCACTTATTTCCTGATATGCCGTCGTCGCGATATCAAGAGGTGGCACCTCAGGTACAGGCAGTTATGCAAAAGCACGGGATTGATTACCACACTGGCGGATTTTTTAAACAATACGGCTCGGTGTTAAAGCGAATTATTAGATACTCATTTAAATAGTGATAGGGTGCATTAAGCGCCTTAAAAAGCTAAAACATAAACCGGCATGTGTAAGCGCATATGCCGGTTTTTTGCTGTTGTGCTTAATAAACATACAGTGCGATTGGTTTTTTCTTATTGTTAATTAAAAATCCGTTACTTTAGCTATGGTTAATTGATGCGTGATTGTCATACAATGGAGAAAAATAGACCACACAAGAGAGATAAAAAATGGCCGCATTTGGTACTGTGTTTATGCCACAGATGATTCAAGCTCGTTTTTCAGATAATCAGTGGAGCGAAACCTCAGTTGTTCCATGCGATAAGCTTGAGTTTCATGCTGGTGCACACGTTCTTCATTATTCAAGCACCTGTTTTGAGGGCTTAAAAGCATTTCGTCATGAAGATGGGTCTGTTTATATTTTTAGAATGGATGCAAACATAGCACGTATGCAGCAAAGCTCTGCACTTTTAAGCTTGCCAAGTTTTGATGGCGATATGCTTAAAACGATGATTATTGATATTGTTCGCCAATATGCCGATGAAACCCCATTACCGCCTGGCTCTATGTATATTCGCCCAACACATATAGGCACAGAAGCGGCAATTGGTAAGGCGGCAGCTCCTTCAATGAGCTCATTGTTGTACACTTTACTTTCACCAGTAGGTGATTATTTTGCTGGTGGTGCTACGGCATTACGTGTGTTACTTGAAGAAGATGGTATGCGCTGTGCACCTCATATGGGCATGGTTAAAAGCGGCGGTAACTACGCCAGTGCTCTTGGCCCAATTAGCGCTGCACGTAAACAGTATCAAGCAGATCAAATATTATTTTGCCCAGGTGGTGATGTACAAGAAACCGGTGCTGCAAACTTTATTTTGATTGATGGTAACGAAATTATAACCAAAGCGCTCGACTCCACCTTTTTACATGGCGTAACGCGTAATAGTATTTTAACGATTGCTAAAGATTTAGGCATGACTGTAAGCGAACGTAATTTTACAGTGACTGAACTTTTAGAGCGTGCTGCAAAACCAGGCACAGAAGCTGCGCTTTCAGGTACTGCTGCGGTATTAACGGCAGTGGGAACGTTTATTAATAACGATAAAGAATATAAAGTAGGCACAGGAGAGCCTGGGCCAACAACGGCACGTTTGCGCCAAGCATTGAACGACATTCAATGGGGTAAATCAGAAGATAAACATGGATGGTTAACTAAAGTGGTATAGCGTTAAACACCCGCGTTACTCGCACCAAAAAGCCACCTAATTAAGGTGGCTTTTTGGTGCGAGCAACTTTATTAATTTATTAAAATTTTATTTTTCCGGTTAGTATATCTTTAAACATAACCCAGTCTCCCCACAAACTATAAAATGGGTGTTTAAACGTAGCTGGTCGGTTTTTTTCAAAAAAGAAATGCCCAACCCACGCAAAGCCATAACCAATAATGGGTAGCAGCCACAATAGCGCAAATTTTTGACTTAATAATGCACTAATAATAACCATAAGTACTAATAAGCTTCCTATAAAATGCAAACGCCTGCAGGTTTCGTTGCGATGCTCCTTTAAATAATAAGGGTAAAAAGCTTTAAAACTGTTGAAAGTGGGTTCTTGTTTTTCCATAAATCACGCTTTATTTTTATTGTATGTTTTTACTATTAAAGCGTAAGTTTACACTTGTTTACAGCGATAAATGGCACTTAACGCATCTTAATAGACATAAGCTTAAAAAACTCATAAGTTATTCCTACTACTTATTCAATAAAAAGAACACAAATTATGTTACTCAAACGTACTCTTGCATGTGCTGTATTATTGGCACTTAGTGGTTGTTCAGAGCCAACCAATACATCAGATCAAAAAGAAGTAAAATCATCTATGAATCAAGTTAACTCAGTCGTGTATCCCGAAACCAAAAAAGGGGATGTAGTTGATACCTATTTTGGAGAAAACGTTGCCGATCCTTATCGTTGGTTAGAAGACGATATGAGTGCAGAGACTGCTGATTGGGTAAAAGCGCAAAATACGGCTACTTTTTCATACTTAGAACAAATCCCTTACAGAAACAAGCTCAAAGAGCGCCTTGAAAAGCTGATGAATTACGAAAAAATAGGTGCGCCATTTGAAGAGGGCGGTTACACCTACTTTTATAAAAACGATGGCTTACAAAATCAATATGTTTTATACCGCAGCAAAGGCGATGAAGCGCCAGAGGTATTTTTAGATCCTAATAAATTTAGCGACGACGGTACAACGTCTATGTCGGGTTTATCGTTTTCTAAAGATGGTAGTTTATTAGCGTATCAAGTTTCTGAAGGGGGCAGTGATTGGCGTGAAATTATTGTTATTGATACACACACTAAAGAGCAAGTAGAGCAAGCTTTAGTTGATGTGAAATTTAGTGGTATTGATTGGTTAGGCAACGAAGGATTTTATTACTCAAGCTACGATAAACCAAAAGGCAGTGAACTATCGGCTAAAACAGATCAACATAAAGTGTATTATCATGCTTTAGGCACATCGCAGGATGACGATCGTGTTGTATTTGGCGACAGCGAGGCACAAAAGCATCGTTACGTTGGCGCCGATGTGACAGATGATGGCAAATACTTGCTAATTTCTGCCAGTGTTTCAACGTCTGGAAACAAACTGTTTATAAAAGACTTAAGTAAAGAAAATAGTGATTTTGTTACTGTTGTTGGTAACTCAGATTCAGATACTTCTGTAATTGATAACGACGGCGATAAGCTTTACTTAGTTACAAACTTAAACGCACCCAATAAAAAAGTGGTCACGGTAAATGCAAATAACCCAGCGCCTGAAAATTGGGTCGATTTTATTCCAGAAACCGATAACGTTCTTAGCCTAAGTAAAGGCGGAGATACTTTTTTTGCTAATTACATGGTTGATGCCATTTCGCATGTTAAACAATATAATAAGCAAGGTGAGTTAATACGTGAAATTAACTTACCCGGCGTAGGGAGTGCACGTGGTTTTCGTGGTAAAAAAGATCAATCAACGCTTTATTACTCGTTTACTAACTATAAAACCCCAGGGACTACTTTTTCGTTTGATGTAAGCACTGGCGAGTCAAAGGTCTATCGTGAATCGGCAATCGATTTCAACAGTAATGATTACACCTCTGAGCAAGTTTTCTATACCTCAAAAGATGGTACTAGAGTGCCGATGATCATCACTTACAAAACGGGTATAAAATTAGACGGTTCAAACCCGACTATTTTATACGGTTACGGTGGTTTTAATGTAAGTTTAACGCCAAGTTTTAGCCCCGTTAACGCGCTTTGGCTTGAACAAGGTGGGGTGTATGCCGTTGCTAATATTCGTGGTGGTGGTGAATACGGTAAAGACTGGCATAACGCTGGTACAAAAATGCAAAAACAAAACGTGTTTGACGACTTTATTGCCGCGGCAGAGTACTTACAAGATAAAAAGTACACCTCTAAAAAGCGTTTAGCACTGCGCGGTGGTTCAAATGGTGGTTTATTAGTCGGTGCGGTGATGACGCAGCGACCTGACTTATTTCAAGTTGCATTACCAGCGGTAGGCGTACTTGATATGCTGCGTTACCATACATTTACAGCGGGCGCTGGTTGGGCATACGACTACGGTACTAGTGAGCAAAGTAAAGAAATGTTTGAATATATAAAAGCTTACTCGCCATTGCATAACGTTAAAGCGGGCGTTGAATATCCTGCCACTATGGTAACAACTGGTGATCACGATGATCGTGTGGTGCCATCTCATTCATTTAAATTTGCTGCTGAATTACAAGCTAAGCAGGCTGGAAATAACCCTACACTTATTCGTATTGAAACAAATGCGGGTCATGGGGCGGGCACACCAACCAGCAAAGTTATAGATTTATACGCAGATATGTTTGGTTTTACGCTATATAACATGGGTGTTAAAGAGCTATAAAATGCGTTAACGTTACCTTGTTTTAAAATACAAAAGCCGAGTAAATTTACTCGGCTTTTTTATTAACTTTATTTTGGAGTCAAAAACCTATTTATTAACTACTGCGCAGGCAAAAATAATCGCTGATAGGTTTTATATGCGTATTCATCACTCATACCACTTAAGTAGTCACAAATAATGCGCATGCCTTGATTATGTTTTTGAGCCTCAATATATTGCGCTTGCGTTGTTTCGGGTAACAAACGAAGCGGATCGCTTGCAAACGCTGTAAACAATTCAATGAGTAGGTTTTGCCCTTTAAACTCAATCTGTTGCATTTCAGGGTCGCGAATTAAGCGTTGAAATACAAAGTGCTTGAGTATCTGTAGTACGTTTTCATACTCTGGGTGCAGCTTAGCAGTGTATTTTAAAATAGGGCATTCAAATGCTTCGTTTTGTATGTCTAGATGAATGTGAATAATGAAGGTGTTTACCAGCTCACCTATGGCGTCTTTTCGTTCAAAATCATTTTTTGAAAATAGTCGAGATGTTAACGTTTCAAGCAAGGTATTCAGCCACTCAAAATTAAGCGCTTGCAAGTGCGGGAGTGCATGCGTTTGCCAATCATCTAATGTCAAAACACGGGTTGCAATGGCGTCTTCTAAATCGTGTACGGCGTATGCTATATCGTCGGCATGTTCCATTATGGCGCTGTCGAGGGATTTATAAAGTGTTTTAGCGCGGTGTTTATCTATTGTTGCGTGAGTATTTAATAACGTTCTGTCGTTTTGGCTTAATGGTTCAACAATCCAGTTAAATATGTGTGCGTCGTCTTGGTATAACCCTTTGGCAGGGCGCCAATCATCGGCTTTGATAAAAGCACGTGAGTTACGCGTATCGGGTATGGTGTGCCACAACTCGTTTATAAATGCTGGGTATTTAATAAACCCGAGTAATGTACGGCGTGTAAGGTTCATACCATAACCATTACTGTAGGGCTCTAGCTTAGCAACTATTCGTAAAGTTTGAGCGTTTCCTTCAAAGCCACCATGGTCTCGCATCATATAGTTAAGGGCAATTTCACCTCCGTGGCCAAATGGTGGGTGGCCAATATCGTGAGCCAAACAGAGTGTTTCGAGTAAACCGGTTGATGGAAAATGACTAAAATCACTATGTTGTGTCTTTAAGTGCCTTAAAATACCAGTGCCAATTTGTGACACCTCTAAAGAATGAGTAAGGCGGGTACGATAAAAGTCGTTTAGGCCAATCCCCATAATTTGTGTTTTAGCTTGTAAGCGCCTAAACGCAGCGGCATGAATGATTCTTGAGCGGTCAACCTGCCAAGGTGAACGGTTGTCGTTAGGTCTGTGTTTATATTGCTCTATTATTCTACTTTGCCAAACTTTGTCCATACTGCTAAACCACTATTTAACCTGTTTAGTGCTTAGTATACCCATGCACTTATAAATTGCGAATGAACATATTTTTGTAATTCGCGTTTATATAGTGGCTTAGGTATAATGAAGGTTCGTATGTGTGTGTAGTTACCATACATAAATAGTTGTTTGAATGAGACAATACATGCTTAAGATTATCTTTCAGTTTTTGTTAGCCATCCTTTTTATATGGGCGCTTGCGTACCCGTTTGTACAAAGTGATGAAACCGATAGCGTAGATCAAATCACCAGTGAACAAGCTAAAAAAGTGAAGAAAAAAGAAAAGCCGTTACACAATGTCACGTTGCCTAAATTTTCTGAATTTACCGATGTAAAAGAGAAAAAACGCGCATTTTTTGATTTTATTCGCCCTCATGTTGAGGCTGAAAATAAAAAAATATTACAACAACGTGCCAAGCTAGAAATAGCCCGTATGATGCTTGAAAACAACCTATCGCTTGAAGAGAAACAAAACAAAGATATTGTAAAAATCCTTAAACAATATGGCTTACCTGAAACGGTTAACACACTTGTGCTAACTCAGGCTTTGCGCCGTGTTGATATTATTCCTAAAGAAATGGCATTAATGCAAGCTGCAAATGAGTCAGCTTGGGGGACCTCTCGGTTTGCGCGAATTGGTCTGAATTTTTTTGGTCAGTGGTGTTACTCAAAAGGTTGCGGCATGGTGCCAAAGCGTCGTAACACTGGCGCAGCACACGAAGTCGCTGCATTTCAATCGGTGCGTGCTGCAGTAAGCTCTTATTTCAGAAATATAAATACCCACGGCGCTTACAAAGAGTTACGAGGCATACGTGAAAACCTGCGCCGTGAAAAAAAGCCAGTATTAGCAACCAAACTAACTCATGGTTTGATGTCTTACTCTGAACGAGGCGAGGCATACATTGAGGAGTTAAATACGATGATTAGACAAAACAGAGCTTATTTTGATGAATAAATATATGACAGGTCACTTTTACGCGAGTTTACTTTTTTTGTTGAGCTTAAGTGCATTTTACGCCAACGCCAGAGAGTTTGTAATGTCGTACGATGGTTTTTATGACCGTTTAAAAGTAGTTAATAAAGGGGATTTTCAATATGCCCGTGTCAACTTTTACATAAGCGACATTGCTACTAATGAGGCATGCGCAATAAAAAACGGAACCATTTTAACAGAGAATAACGAGTATCCGCTTAACTTCACAGATAGCGCACAGCTGTTGTTGCCTTTTGATAAGCAACTTGATTCAGATAAAGCCGTTATTGTTATAGAGCCACAAAACCCTGAACATGATTGTCAGTTAAAGCTACAAATAGAAGCTAACGAGTTTGACGATTTAGCCTTTTCAAAACATGCGTTATATACCATTAATGATGAGTTGGATGAATTGCTAACTGATTTGTCTGGTTTTTTTGTTAGTAAATTAATGTGGTTTTTATTACCTGAGCAAAAAGGTGTGGCGGTTACCTTCAAAAACCCAATAAGCATTAATGATGAAAACGTAACCTGCGAGGAATCGATTTGTTATTTTGATATTGACGATAATTGGGAAGAGGATAGCCAATCGTTCGGTGAAATTAGTAATGTATTAAAAGTCACTCCCTGGATTGCAAAGTAACGGTAAACGTTGCAGTGGAATACAATAAAGCGGCATTAGCCGCTTTTTTTATTTTAGTGGCGCTGAAGAGTCACGCTGCATAAGTGTGGGTTCAAAAAAACGATTTATTTTAATATTTTTTGTTTGGTATACATCTTTTAGAACGAGTTTTGCGGCCATTTCACCCATTTTACCTACCGGGTTATCAATCGTTGTTAGTGTCGGGTAGAGGTAGTTTGCAAATATTACGTTATCAAATCCGACTATCGATAAATCGTTGGGTAGGTGATAGCCGTGCTCTCGGGCATATTTCATTGCACCGGAGGCCATCTCGTCGTTTGCGCACACAAGAGCGGTAAAATTTAGCTTACTATTAATGAGGTGCTCAAGCGCTGAACTTCCTCCGGTTTCGTTAAAATCACCTTCAAAATAAAGCGATGGATCAAACGTTATATTGGCTTCTTCAAGGGCTTGTTTATGGCCAGCTAAACGGTTTGCAGCATCGGCCTTAAACTGAGGGCCTGCAATATAAGCAATTTCGGTATGGCCTTGTTCTAACACCGATTTAGTTGCTAAATAACCGCCTAGTTTGTTATCTAAGCTAATGCAGTGCTCTTTGAGTTCTTCGACGTAGCGGCTCATTAAATAAACAGGCGTTGTGCCTCTACTGAGCGATATCAGGTATTCGTCGGTCACTGCTTCAACATGCAAAATTATGGCGTCGCAGCGCCTGCTAATTAAAAAGTCGATGCCTTCTTTTTCTTTATCTTCTTCACTGTGGCCGGTTGTAATAATAACGTGTTTACCGGCAGCTCTAAGCTCAGACTCAATCCCCGCCATCATTTGGGCGAAGAAAGGACCATGTAATTCAGATACTAAAATACCTACACTGTTAGTGCAGTTTGATGCTAAGGATTGGGCTATTGAATTAGGTTTGTAACCCAATGTTTGCATTGCATCGAGCACTTTTTTAGTTGTTTTATCACTTACTTTTGTGTTTTTGTTCATTACCCGAGAAACGGTAGCTAACGATACACCTGCAAGCTCTGATACTTGATAAATTGTTGCCATGTTACTTATTGACTCGCTTTCACCCTTAACTTAATCAGCTAAATCATACCTTAGTGTTGTTGACTGTGGTTAGCTTTGATTGAATATTTTCAACAACCTGGTTAGTTAATGTATATTTTTTCATTGTGTATGCTACAAAAAGGGATCCTAGGGCGGGTAGTACAGTAAACGACAGTAAAATTCCCTGCTGAGTACTCATTGTTTGCGTCACATCAGCCTGATAACTGTAAAATGATAATAGCCAACCTGCGATAGCACCTCCAACAGCAACACCCATCTTAATAAAAAATATAACACCTGAGTAAACTAAGCCCGTAATCCGTAATCCCGTTACTTCGTGACCATAATCTATGGTGTCAGCCATTTTTGCCCATAGGAGTGGGGTCGCCATATCTAAAAAGAATTTCCATAGAATAAAAGCAGCAAACGCGAGAACCAGTTGTTCACTGCCAATAAAATAGCTAAATCCACAAATAGTTGCAGCGATAAGTTGTAAGCTGATGTAGGCCTTTATTTTGCAAAAACGCGCAGCTAGAGGCTGTGCAACGGCGCAACCTATCATACTAGCAACTACACCTAGGGTCATAAATAGGGTAATTAAATCTTCCCGACCGAGGTAGTATTTGACGTAATATACCGCCAGGGTTAGCCTAAGTACTTGGCCAGTCAGCAAGAAAAATGCAGCAATACACAAGGTACGCCATTGATCGTTTTTTATGAGCGCTTGAATACTTTTAGCAAAAGGGATGTTTTGTTCTTTGGGTTGTTGAATACGTTCTTTAGTGCCTAAAAAGCAGAGTAAAAACAGCACAAGACCTAAAATACTCATGGCGGTCATGGTTAGCTGGTAACCTTTAGCGTTATCGCCCTGGCCAAAGTACTCAACCATTGGCATGGTGCATCCAGCAACAATAACACCACCAAGCATCCCAAATACAAAACGGTACGATTGAATAGTAACGCGTTCTTTTGCGTCTGCGGTTAACACACCACCGAGTGCGCAATAAGGTATATTAATAGCAGTGTAAGCAACCATCAGTAAGGTATAGGTGCTAAAGGCATAGATTATTTTGTCAGTGCCTTCTAAGTCTGGTGTAGTAAACGCTAAAATACTAATAATGGCAAAAGGGAGCGCAAGCCATAGTAGGTAAGGGCGAAAATGCCCCCATCGAGTATGTGTTTTATCAGCTAGGTTGCCCATTAGGGGGTCGGTTACGGCGTCAAAAATGCGAACAGCTAAAAACATAGTACCAACAACAGCGGGAGATAAGCCCACCACGTCGGTATAGTAAAGCATTAGGAACATCATTACCGTTTGGAAAATAATATTACTGGCGGTGTCGCCTAATCCGTAGGCTATTTTTTCTTTTACACTAACCATGGTTGCTTTATCTCGCTTTATGTTTTTTTAGTTGCGTTAATAAATACGTTTTTTTATCTATTTGAGATTAATGCTTTATAGGCTAGGCCACTATTTTTTATAGTACGTTGCTGTGTGCTGTAATCTACATAAACTATGCCAAATCTTTTTAAGTAACCTTCTGCCCATTCAAAGTTATCCATTAGGCTCCAGGCAAAATAGCCGTCTATTCTAACGCCTTGTTCTGTTGCATTGTGAACGGCATTTAGGTGACTGTTGTAGTAGTCTAGTCGATCTACATCATTGATTTCACCATTATTATAGCTGTCGGGCATCGCTGCGCCATTTTCAGTAATAAAAATAGGCGGTAGGGTATAGGTATTGTTAAGTGTGACTAATAACTCTGTAAACGATTTAGGGTAAATTTCCCAGCCCATATCGGTTAGCGGGCCAGTAGGCTCTATTGGCTCATATATTTCAGTAGGGTGCGCTTTATAAAATTGACGGGTGTAAAAGTTAATACCTAAATAATCAATTGATTGTGAAATAATGGCCATGTCACCATCGTGAATATCTGGCAGATGTGCTGACGGTAATTGTTCAATAATTGCTGGGTATGTACCATCCATGATGGGTTTCATGTACCACTGGTTTAGGTAGTCATCTGCAAACGCTGTTGCAGCAATGTCATCAGCGTCTTCAGAGATGCTATAACAGGGAGTAAAATTAAGCACGATACCGTTTAAAGTCGTCGGTGAGTTTTGCTTTAATACGGTCATGGCAAGCCCATGTGCTAATAACAAATGGTGGGCGGCTTTGCGCCCGTATTGTTTACCCACTTTACCTGGCGCATGAATGCCAACTTCGTAACCTAAAAAAGCACTGCAAAAGGGCTCGTTTAAGGTTGCGTATGAATGGACTCGGTCACCGAATGCCAAGGTAATTAAATCAACATAGTGAGCAAACGCATAAGCTGTTTCTCGATTTAACCAACCCCCTTCGTCTTCAAGGTGTTGAGGTAAATCCCAGTGGTATAACGTGACAAACGCTTTAATATTGCGCTTTTTCAGTTCATCTAAGATGTCGGTGTAAAACTTTACGCCTTCAGGGTTAAGCTCACCACTTTTAGTAATAACACGAGGCCAAGAAATAGAAAGTCTGTAAGCATCTACTCCTAATGATTCGATTAAATCTATGTCTTGTTTCCAATTATTGTAATGATCGCATGCAACATGCCCATTTGAGTTATCAGCTATTTTACCTGGAGTATCACAAAAGGTATCCCAGATACACGGCAGACGGTGAGTTGATCCACCTTCTATTTGGAAAGACGCTGTTGCTACACCATAAATAAACTCTTTTGTTAATAGAGGTGAACGAGTTGGTAAAGATATTTTAGTCATTAGTTACAAACCTTTTAAAACCTAAATTGCACTTTTAGCGCCGATATTTACTGCCTCGTAGCTTACTCTCGACTTGATAAAAAAATAAAAATTGTTGAATTATGTTACGTGTTCGTATTTAATTAGCTGTGAAAGCGCTTACATTTTTAAGATTAATGTTAATTAACCTTCAGGTCAACTCTTTAATAGCATGGCTTAGCCGCCAATTTATTAACAATACAGAGAAGGTTAACGATAATAATAAATTGCGGAGAGCACATGGCTAGTTCAGCACCAACAACGACACACACACAATCGCAAAACACAGGCGATAATAATTATGGATTTGCACTTACATCGTTAACAACGCTATTTTTTATGTGGGGTTTTATTACCTGCCTAAATGATATTCTAATCCCGCATTTAAAAGCGGTATTCGATTTAACATACGTGCAGGCTATGCTTGTGCAGTTTTGTTTTTTTGGTGCTTACTTTTTAATGTCTATACCTAGCGGGCTTATTGTGAAAAAGCTGGGTTATAAAAACGGCATTGTTGTCGGGTTACTAATTGCTGCAGTTGGGTGTGTATTATTCTATCCGGCGGCACAAATGCATAACTATCCTGTATTTTTGTTTGCGCTATTTGTTTTAGCAAGCGGAATTACTTTATTACAGGTATCTGCAAACCCATACGTAAGTTTATTAGGTCCTGCAAAAACAGCGTCTTCTCGTTTGACATTAACACAGGCATTTAATGCGCTTGGTACCACGGTTGCACCGTCATTTGGTGCATTATTAATACTAGGCTCAGCGTCGGATGCTTTTTTAACACCGGCGCAAAATGCCGAATCAGTTCAACTTCCTTACTTGCTGCTTGCTGCAATGCTAATTGTATTAGCCGGTGTGTTTGCATGGCTTAAGCTTCCAGACATTATGAGCGAGCAAAAAGAAGCGGCCGAGAAATCAGACACTATTGAAGGGAGTGCATGGCAGTATCGCCACCTTGTTTTGGGTGCGGTAGGCATATTTATGTATGTGGGCGCGGAAGTTGCGATTGGTAGTTTTTTAGTTAGCTTTTTAGCGCAAGAAAATATTGCTGGATTAAAAGAACATGTCGCGGCTCATTACATTACCTATTACTTTGGCGGTGCAATGGTTGGGCGTTTTATTGGCGCGGCTGTAATGCAAAAACTTCCCGCCGGTAAAGTGCTTGGTTTTAATGCAACCATGGCTATTATTTTAGTGGTTATTGCCATGAGCACATCTGGTCAGTTAGCAATGTGGTCAATATTATTAGTTGGATTATTTAACTCCATTATGTTTCCTACTATTTTTAGCCTTGCACTAAATGGCTTAGGCAAGCACACAGCGCAAGGTTCGGGCATTTTGTGTTTGGCAATTGTAGGCGGTGCAATTGTGCCGCTTTTACAAGGTGCACTTGCTGATAGTGTTGGGGTTCAACTATCGTATGCTTTACCAATTTTATGTTATCTATTCATCGTATTTTACGGCTTAAGTGGCAGCAAACCTGTTCAAGCTAAGGAGACTTTATAATGAACACACGTTTTACGCTCAATAAAATTGCATTAGCAACATTGGTTGCCTCAGTGACTACATTAACTGCTTGTTCAAACGACAATACTAATCAAGCTGATACTACAAAAGCGCACGCTAGTGCTGAACAAATATGGCCCAAGCTCAACATTGCGGTTAAAAAAGATGCAGAGATAGAAGCGCAAATAGCGAGTTATTTAAACTCAATGACGCTTGAGCAAAAAGTAGCGCAAATGATTCAGCCTGAAATACGTGATATTACCGTTGAAGATATGCGTAAATACGGTTTTGGTTCTTACTTAAACGGTGGTGGGGCGTTTCCTAATGGGGATAAACATGCCACACCACAAGATTGGGTTGCCCTTGCTGAAAAAATGTATCAAGCGTCTGTTGATGATTCAATAGACGGTAGCAAAATCCCTACTATGTGGGGAACAGATGCAGTGCATGGTCATAATAATGTGATTGGTGCTACGTTATTTCCACATAATATTGGTTTAGGTGCGGCTAATAATCCTGAACTAATTGAACAAATTGCAGCTGTTACCGCTGTAGAAGTTATGGCTACAGGTATTGATTGGGTGTTTGCGCCAACCGTTGCAGTTGTACGTGACGATCGCTGGGGTAGAACCTATGAGGGATATTCTGAAGACCCTGCAATAGTGCGTGAGTATTCAGCGGCTATTGTGAATGGCTTACAAGGTAAGGCCGATGAAGACTTTTTAAGTGATAAACGTGTAATTAGTACTGTTAAACACTTTTTAGGTGATGGCGGCACTGTTGATGGTGACGATCAAGGTAACAATATCGACAGTGAGCAATCGTTATTTGATATTCATGCACAAGGTTATGTAGGTGGGTTATCGGCGGGTAGTCAGTCTGTAATGGCGTCGTTTAACAGTTGGAACGGTGTTAAAAATCATGGTAATAAATATTTACTGACCGATGTATTAAAAACACGTATGGGTTTTGACGGGTTTGTTGTTGGTGACTGGAATGGACATGGACAAATAAAAGGTTGTACCAACGAAAGCTGCCCACAAGCTATTAATGCAGGGCTAGATATATTTATGGTGCCAACGGGCGCTTGGAAACCACTATATGAAAATACCATAGCGCAAGTTAAATCTGGCGAAATTAGCATGGCGCGTATTGACGATGCTGTTGCACGTGTATTGCGTGTAAAACTACGCGCGGGTTTATTCGATAAGCCAAGTCCAGCAAACCGTTTATATTCAGGTAAAACAGAATTAATTGGTGCACAAGATCACCGTGAAGTAGCACGACAAGCAGTACGTGAGTCACTCGTACTTCTTAAAAATAAAAATGACTTATTGCCGCTTTCGCCAAATCAACATGTACTTATTACCGGTGACGGTGCCGATAATATCGGTAAACAGTCTGGTGGGTGGAGTATTACTTGGCAGGGCACTAACAATAAAAATGCTGACTTCCCAGGAGCCACGTCAATTTATAAAGGCTTAGAAGAGCAAGTTACTGCCGCAGGCGGTAAAGTTACACTCAGTGATGATGGCTCTTTTGAGCAAAAACCCGATGTAGCCGTTGTTGTATTTGGTGAAGAACCTTACGCGGAGGGTCATGGTGACAGAGATAACCTTGAATTTGAGCGCGGCAATAAAAAATCGTTAGCGCTGTTAAAATCATTAAAAGCGCAAGGAATAAACGTTGTTTCTGTATTTATTTCTGGTCGTCCAATGTGGGTAAACAGTGAACTTAATGCGTCTGATGCATTTGTAGCAGCATGGTTACCTGGTACTGAAGGCGGTGGTGTTGCCGATGTGCTATTAAAAGCAGCCGACGGTAGTGTTAACCACGATTTTAAAGGCAAACTTTCTTTTTCATGGCCTAAAACGGCAGTTCAAACAACGGTTAATAAGGGAGATGAAGATTACTCGCCGTTATTACCGTATGGCTTTGGTTTAACCTATGGCGATAAAAATATACTTGCGGATAATTTAGATGAAAATTCGCAATTAGATAATTCATCACTAACGAGTATGGATATTTTAGTGGGAGCACCGGTTGCGCCATGGCGCTTATTGCTCAAATCAGGTGATGAATTGTTAGATGTGTCGAGCAGTACCCATGAGTTTGGCGCTATAAAATACCGAACTGAAGATAAGGTTGTACAAGAAGATGCTCGTCAGTTTAATTTCAACGGGAGTGAAAAAGCGAGCGCAGAAATAGTAACGAGCTTTGCTGAAGATACTATTACTTATGTTGAAGCAAATGGCGTAATTAGTTTTGACATAAAGCTTAACCAAGCGCTTGGTAATGAACTTTCACTTGCAATGTGTTCAGGTGAATGTGGTGAAAGTATTAACCTAGCTAACGTTGTAGATAGTAGTTTACTTAGTAAATGGCAGTCAGTTTCGATTGACCTTAAATGTTTTGCTGATAAAGGCGTAAATTTTGCGAGTTTGACAAGCCCATTTAGTTTGCACAGCTCAGGTAAAGCCTCTGTGTCGGTATCAGATATAAAATTTGTACCAAACAAAGCAGATGAAGCAACGCTTAAGTGCAAGTAAGGGTACGCTAAATTAAATAGATAGATTGTTGTGTGTAGTAAAGCCCTTCATTTGAAGGGCTTTTTTTATGAATCAAATACACAGATAGTTTAATTTAGTAATTAAGTGTAGTAGTGTGATTACCAAGGGATTGTGTCGGTCTAATTACCGAGCGACTTTGTCGTAAATAGCATATCAGCCAGTTGTTAAACTGGCTATGATTTATGCCTATTCTTACAACGCTTGCGACCTTGCAACTCTCAGTGCAGTGGTATTCAAATTGTTTCTTAACCACATGCTACGCACACCGCCTGCGCTAATATCAATACCGAGGGCTTCAGTCAGCTTGATGGCCACTTTCTGTTGACCAAGGTGGGGATGCTCAACGGAGAATTTTACGACTGCATCTTCGATGGCTTTATCTACACAGTTTTTATGTCTTATATCGGGAGTTTCTTGGCGTTTTAAGGCATCAGGACCGCCTTGCTTAACCAGTCTTAAGTGTCGGTGAATAGTGTCTCGTGAGACGCCACTTTGTCGTGAAGCTGCACTGATACTTCCAAGCTTTTCGATTAATGCCAACACCTCTAGTTTCTTTTGTACTGCTAAGTCTTCTGATTCAAGCTTACTTGGCTCATTTACTTCAGATACCTTGAGTTGCCGCCCTGCGAAGTGTGCGGTGAAGCCTTTCTTGCTGGTGTTTCGGATCTCAATTTTCTGATTAGCTATGGAATGTTTTAGCGGTGAATCAATCAAATAGAACTTGTTACCGTAGCTGAAGGTGTGGTCATTGCGGATCTTACGATGGTCTTTAATGACGCAGATATCATCAAGGTTGGTGTGTTTCGATAATGGTGTAAATTCAGGCGCTTGCTTTGATTTCACTTGAATTCTAGACTGCCAGAATTGTGGGATGAATACATGTTTCAGGTATGCATTAGCACTGGCTATATCTTTAATATTGTTAAGCCTTAGCTCAGGTACAAGACGGTCTTGAAATGTATCAAAGGCACGTTCAACACGGCCTTTACCTTGAGGCGAATTGGCGAAGATAATCTCAATACCCAATTCTTCACATGCACGCTGCATTTGTGAGAAGTTGCAACGCTTAGGGCCGCCGAAGATACCCGCTCTATCCACGTACAGCGTTTTAAACACGCCCTTAGTTTCGATGCAATCTCGCATGACTTTCATACAACCAGCGGTGGTTTCAGATGGGAAGAACTCTGCATGTACTTCACTGGTGGCATCATCAATCATCGCAATCAAACAATGCTTCTTATCGCCAAACCAACGATGGGGACTACCATCCATCTGCATCATTAAGCCCGGCGCTGCCATACGCTCTCTGCGTTTTCGAACATTGCTACGTCTTCGTTTGGCTCGTTTAACGTGATGAATATCATGTGCCCAACCGCGAAGGGTTTCACGCTTAATAACAATGTTCTCATTCGTAGCTAATTGTTCAGCCAAGTGCAACAGATTCAAATCGTAATATTTTTCCTGAATCAATTTTTGAACCGCTTTTTTTATTGATACCGGCGTTTTGTTGGATGGGGCTTTGCCACTGTTACCATGCACAACAAACTGAATACCGACTTTCTGATATCTCTTCACATAGCGTTCTATTGAACGTCTAGACTTACTGAGTAACTTAGCAGCATTGGTAATTGTTATTCTGCCTTCAACCACTTTGGCAATTATATCAACGGTTAGTTGAGCTTTAGAATCCATCACAATCATCCTCAACATGCCTTCTAGTATTCAAAAACAAGAACACTAACAAACATGTAAAAAAGAGACCGACAGTTTCCCTTGGTAATTAGCAATTACGACAGAATTGCTTGGTAATTAAGATACGACAAAGTCGCTTGGTGTTAACATAATTAAGTGTAGTAGCTCATATCTGATCTGACAGTATAAGCAAATAGGTTTAGACTTTATCTGAAAGGCAGCTATGAGCTGTGAGTTCAACTGGTGAATGCAACGCTATCCTTATTATTAGTTAAAGGAGCGTTTACATGAAACAGAGAAAGCGTATTTATTATAATGCAGAACAAAGAAGGTTAATTTGGGATCGATATCAGCGCGGTGATAGTGCGCATGATATAGCAAGATTATTTGATCGATACCATTCATCTATATTAGGTATTATCCATAAAACAGGTGGTGTTAGGCCGCTTGAGCCCAAACGCTCACCAACGACACTAACTCTTGCAGAGCGAGAAGACATTTCACGAGGGTTAGCAGCAGGTAAGTCACTTCGAGAAATAGCGAGATATCTTAATCGCTCACCTTCCACTATTTGCCGTGAAGTACACCGCCACGGCGGGATTAAAAAATATCGAGCGAGTAAAGCTGACAAAGTTGCCTGGGAAAATGCCAAACGCCCTAAGCCTTGTAAGCTGTATGGCAACAAAGAATTATGTTTAATCATTGCTCAAAAGATGGAATCTGCATGGTCACCTCAGCAAATCTCTGGTTGGCTTAGGCGGAGATACCCCAATAATGAGGATTTGAATGTGTCGCACGAAACAATATATAAAACCCTATATATACAAACCCGCGGCGCCTTAAAAAAAGAGCTACAGAAACACTTAAGGACGCAGCGGGTAGTCAGGAAATCAAAACACGCCACTCTTAAAGGTAAAGGGTTAGGAAAGATAGTTGACGCTGTACCAATTAGTGAAAGGCCATCAAATGTTGAAGACAGAGCTGTTCCAGGCCACTAGGAGGGAGACTTGATCCAAGGCTCAGGAAACAGTTTTATCGCGACTCTAGTTGAGCGGCACTCTAGGTATGTAATGTTAGTGAAAGTACCTAGTAATAAAACAAAGCCAGTAATCGAAGCGTTGATTAAACAAGCTAATAAGTTGCCAGCAGAGCTTTATAAATCATTAACTTGGGACAGAGGATGTGAGCTTACTAATCATAAAGACTTTACTCTAGCTACAGATATTCAAGTATATTTCTGCGATCCACAATCACCTTGGCAACGCGGCTCCAATGAAAATACAAATAGGTTATTAAGACAATATTTTCCAAAAGGAACTAACTTAAATGAGCATTCTCAGATAAGATTAAACCAAGTTGCCAGACAACTTAATGAGAGACCGCGGAAAACACTAGAATACGAAACACCTGCGGAGCGATTTAATCAGTGTGTTGCATCGAGTGATTGAACTCACAGCACAAATCGGCTATTCACTGTCAGATTTAATTCAACTCTATAAATCGAATCTGGCAGATCAAGTTAAGACTTTTTCAAATTAAGCTGTTAACACCAAGCGACTTTGTCGTATCTTAATTACCAAGCAATTCTGTCGTAATTGCTAATTACCAAGGGAAACTGTCGGTCTCTTTTTTACATGTTTGTTAGTGTTCTTGTTTTTGAATACTAGAAGGCATGTTGAGGATGATTGTGATGGATTCTAAAGCTCAACTAACCGTTGATATAATTGCCAAAGTGGTTGAAGGCAGAATAACAATTACCAATGCTGCTAAGTTACTCAGTAAGTCTAGACGTTCAATAGAACGCTATGTGAAGAGATATCAGAAAGTCGGTATTCAGTTTGTTGTGCATGGTAACAGTGGCAAAGCCCCACCCAACAAAACGCCGGTATCAATAAAAAAGCGGTTCAAAAATTGATTCAGGAAAAATATTACGATTTGAATCTGTTGCACTTGGCTGAACAATTAGCTACGAATGAGAACATTGTTATTAAGCGTGAAACCCTTCGCGGTTGGGCACATGATATTCATCACGTTAAACGAGCCAAACGAAGACGTAGCAATGTTCGAAAACGCAGAGAGCGTATGGCAGCGCCGGGCTTAATGATGCAGATGGATGGTAGTCCCCATCGTTGGTTTGGCGATAAGAAGCATTGTTTGATTGCGATGATTGATGATGCCACCAGTGAAGTACATGCAGAGTTCTTCCCATCTGAAACCACCGCTGGTTGTATGAAAGTCATGCGAGATTGCATCGAAACTAAGGGCGTGTTTAAAACGCTGTACGTGGATAGAGCGGGTATCTTCGGCGGCCCTAAGCGTTGCAACTTCTCACAAATGCAGCGTGCATGTGAAGAATTGGGTATTGAGATTATCTTCGCCAATTCGCCTCAAGGTAAAGGCCGTGTTGAACGTGCCTTTGATACATTTCAAGACCGTCTTGTACCTGAGCTAAGGCTTAACAATATTAAAGATATAGCCAGTGCTAATGCATACCTGAAACATGTATTCATCCCACAATTCTGGCAGTCTAGAATTCAAGTGAAATCAAAGCAAGCGCCTGAATTTACACCATTATCGAAACACACCAACCTTGATGATATCTGCGTCATTAAAGACCATCGTAAGATCCGCAATGACCACACCTTCAGCTACGGTAACAAGTTCTATTTGATTGATTCACCGCTAAAACATTCCATAGCTAATCAGAAAATTGAGATCCGAAACACCAGCAAGAAAGGCTTCACCGCACACTTCGCAGGGCGGCAACTCAAGGTATCTGAAGTAAATGAGCCAAGTAAGCTTGAATCAGAAGACTTAGCAGTACAAAAGAAACTAGAGGTGTTGGCATTAATCGAAAAGCTTGGAAGTATCAGTGCAGCTTCACGACAAAGTGGCGTCTCACGAGACACTATTCACCGACACTTAAGACTGGTTAAGCAAGGCGGTCCTGATGCCTTAAAACGCCAAGAAACTCCCGATATAAGACATAAAAACTGTGTAGATAAAGCCATCGAAGATGCAGTCGTAAAATTCTCCGTTGAGCATCCCCACCTTGGTCAACAGAAAGTGGCCATCAAGCTGACTGAAGCCCTCGGTATTGATATTAGCGCAGGCGGTGTGCGTAGCATGTGGTTAAGAAACAATTTGAATACCACTGCACTGAGAGTTGCAAGGTCGCAAGCGTTGTAAGAATAGGCATAAATCATAGCCAGTTTAACAACTGGCTGATATGCTATTTACGACAAAGTCGCTCGGTAATTAGACCGACACAATCCCTTGGTAATCACACTTTTTCAAATTAAGCTTGCAAAAGTAAGCTTTTTTCATCGTAGGTCACCACTTTGTCACGGCCAGTTTCTTTAGCAAGGTAGAGTCGTTTATCGGCGTTCGCTAGTAACTCTTTTATAGTCTGCTCGCCGTTTATTGTGCTACTGACGCCTGCACTCACCGATAAATTTATATCGTGCCCCTCGTAATAAAATGGATAACAGCTTATGCTTTCGCGTAGTTCTTCGGCATTATTTCTGGCATCACTTAATGAGCAGTTGGGCAACAAAATGGCAAATTCTTCGCCGCCGATTCTGGCTGATATTTCTTCATTTAAAAACTGTGATTTTATATGCTGGGCGATCCACTTTATGGCTTGATCGCCTGCCTCATGGCCATAGGTATCGTTAACGCGTTTGAAAAAATCAATATCGAGCAAAATAAGTGAAATATTTTTGTTTTGGTAAAGTGGTAAACTTAACGCGTTTTTTCCTTTTATAAAAAAACCACGGCGGTTAAATAGTTGACTTAAAACGTCGGTATTAGCAATGCTGGCAAGCGTATGTTCTGTATTAGATGCTAATAAGTAAGGGAGTAATAATGCACTGCAAGTGGCTAAAATTAAATGACTGCTTAAAATGAGCTCTAATGGTTCTAAATAGGTTGTATCGCTTAGGCTTAAAATAGGTAAAGCAAGCAGCACTGTTTGAACAAACATAAGCAAACTATGGATTAAAAAGCAGGTAATTAATGCCTTTTTTTGTAAGGTTGCAACAAAGCTCATAGTGCTAATGATGTAAGCAGAAAATAAGTATAACCCTGCAATAATAAAGCTCGTTACCATTTGTGCCGCGGAGTAAGGATACACAGATAATAAAATTACAGCGGTAAAAAGTAGCAAATAGTAAATAGGGCGTAAGTTTAAAGGTTTGCTGTATTTGTATTTATGTAGTCCCAGAATAATTAAAAATGGGCTGAGTATTATAAAAACATTCGCTAAATAACTCGTAATAAAAGGAAAATTAAGTATTAGTTTTAAACATGCGAGTAGTTCAGCAAATGAAAATGCAATGCACGCTAAACCAAAAATTAAAAAAGCAGATTGTTTTTTGTAATTATGAACAGATAAAAAAAACAACCCTATTAGTAGGTTAAGTATAAAAGAGAGACCAATCACAGTAGGCAGGTGTAGCATTCATTTTCGCTTTTATTAGGAAATTGTGTCTGACTAACTTAAGTATTATGTATTAATCATGAAAGGTCAATATGGGTAAATAGTACTAGTTACCCATATTGTAACTGAATAGAGTATACGCAGAAGATAATTAACGCCAGCTAAACCAAGCTGTCCAAGGCCGATTTAAGGTTCTCGTAATGAAAACGATAGTTATGCTTTTGTGCTTTGGTTGGCACTACAAATTGCCCGGTAGTGAGTAAGTCAGACATTTCACCCATTAATACTTTCAATACAAATGCAGGCATGGGCATAAAAGCGGGACGCGATAATGCATTACCCAAGCGTTTACTAAACTCTGAGTTACTAACTGGGTTTGGTGCTACGGCGTTAATTGGCCCCGAAATTTCAGGGTGTTTCATAATATATAAAATAAGCTGTGTCATATCGTCTATATGTATCCACGACATACCTTGCTCGCCGTCACCAATTGGCCCGCCTAAACACAATTTAAATGCGGGAAGCATCTTGCTTAATGCGCCACCTTTTTTAGCTAATACAATACCGGTTCGTAATAGGCAGACTCGTGTTTTTTCAGACTCTGCTTTTAATGCTGCGTCTTCCCAGTCTTTACACAGCTGATGGCTAAACTCATTGTGGGGATCTGTAAAGTTTTCATCTATGCGCTTGTTGCTTTGGCGTCCATAGTAGCCAATAGCACTGCCTGATATAAACGTGTGTGGAGGGTTAGTACTTGCTGCAATAGCGTGGCTAATTTTTTCTGTTAGATTAATGCGGCTGTCACGTATAGTTTGCTTTTGTTTATCGCTCCAACGCTTATTAACGATTGGCTCACCGGCTAAATTAATAACAACATCAACGGTATTAAAATCAACAGCGCTTATGTCAGTGACTGCTTTAATTTTATGACCCAATAATACATTTGCTTTTGTGGTATTACGGCTTAGCACGGTAACCGTGTTGTGGTGCTCTAAAAAAGGGCATAAATGTTGGCCAATTAGCCCAGTAGCACCTGTAACAAATATATGCATATTGAATCCTCAAATTATAATTGTAGCAAGTGTTTTTAATTTATACTCACTAGCATGTAGTTTCTATCCTTAATACGAAGTAACAAGGGTTATGATCACTTTGTAATTATTTCATTTCATTAGGTTTTGCCTTACACTGTGGCCTTATTACAAATAAAAGGATAAATAAAGTGGCAGGTTTAACGGGTGTAAATAAAAGCTTAATTGTTTTTGCTGCTTTAGTAGTGGTATTGGCAGGGATCAAATCAGCAAGTGTCATTGTTATTCCTTTCATATTAGCGGCATTTATTGCCATTATTTGTAATCCACTAATTAAATTTTTTGCACGTTATAAAATTCCTAAAGGCATTGCAGTGATGCTTGTGGTGCTAATTATTGTTGGGCTTGGAGTCAGCTTAGGTGGCTTAGTTGGCCAGTCCATTAATGATTTTTCACAGCAGCTTCCTGAATATAAAGCCCAACTCAAAGAAGAGTTTATTTGGCTTGTAGACCTCGCCTCCCAGTACAATATTTTAATTAATAAAGAACAACTTATTTCGATGTTCGATCCAGGTAAAATGGTTGATGTAGCAACTAACATGCTGACAGGGCTTGGTGGCGTAATGGCAAACATGTTTTTAATAATCTTAACGGTTATTTTTATGCTGTTTGAAGGCCCACTGCTAAGCAATAAAATACATATGGCTCTTGAAGATCCTGATAGTAAAATGAAGCAAATTGACCGATTTTTAGAATCAATTAATTCTTACTTGGCTATAAAAACACTCGTTAGTTTAGCTACCGGTATTATTGTGTCTGTTTACTTGTGGGTTCTAAATGTTGACTACTTTATATTATGGGGTGTTTTAGCATTTATGTTTAATTACATTCCGAATATTGGGTCAATTATTGCGGCTGTGCCTGCCGTGTTACTTGCCTTAATAACTCAAGGTCCTCTAATTGCCGGTATGGTAGCGGCGGGTTACTTAACAATAAACACGGTGATGGGCAACATTGTAGAGCCTAAATTTTTAGGTAAAGGGCTTGGCCTATCAACCCTTGTTGTATTTTTATCTTTAATATTTTGGGGGTGGCTACTTGGTACAGTAGGTATGCTTTTATCTGTTCCATTAACAATGATTGTTAAAATAGGCCTTGAAACAAGCATAGAAGGTAAATGGGTTGCTACATTATTAGGCAGTGGTGAAGATAGCGCGATGCGTTAACCTTCAGCATTTATAGCCAATATAACCCATTTGAATTGCTATATAGCACTTAATGCGTCATCAACAGCGTTAAGTGCTCCCTCTAAATAACCTGCTTCTTTTTTCGCGAATTCACTTCCTACTAAGTGAATATTTAAATCTCTTAGCTCACTTGTTAGTTCACCTAAATGGAAATCAGGGTGTTGTGAGGGTTGTGTTTTATCGTCGTTATTGGCAACAAATTCATCCTCAGCCCAATCTTTTATAAAACAATGTGTGGGGTTTCTAGCGGCTTCGCCGTAAAAATAGACTAGCTGGTTAATACAAGCTTTTATTAATTGTGCTTTGGAAACTTTACTGCGAGTGGCGTATGGCACGCCGATAAAGCCAAATAAGGCAGCATGCTTATTGTGTTCTGCACTTGCATCATGTATTTCAACCATGGGTCCGACTCGGCTAAAGCATTGTCCAGATAGATTGCGTTCTCGCCAAAAGGCGTAATCGAATGTGGCCACAAATTTAGCCTGTCCTGCCATCCAAGTGGGCGTTGTAGTCAAACGATTTATAAGCCTCTCACTTGCCCAAAAATTAGGTGTTAGATGTTGGGTGATCATTCGTGGAGGCAGGGCAGTGAGCACTGTGTTTGTTTCAAACTGCTGTATTTTACCATTGTTATTAACTGTTAACTGCCAGTTATCATTACTTTTTTTGAGTTCTGTTACGCAATGATTTAACAATATATGCTTTGCAGGTAGCTGTTTATAGAGTGCCTTGATTAAGGTGTTCATGCCATGTTTTAGCCTAAACAATTGCATTTCGCCAGCGCCAGCTATTTGTTGAACTGCTTGATTAGGCGCTTGGTATAACACATCACCATGATTGTATTGCTCAAATGTCGATAAATTGAGCGATTTGACCAATGATTGAATTTTTGGCTGATGAGGAAAGATCCACGTCGGACCAAGATCAAACCCAACATTTTCATTTTTTATTGAATTTTCACAATAAACACGCCCACCTAAAAATGGTTTGGCTTCTAATAATAAAAACGCAATATTACGTTCATGCAATTTTGTTGCAGCATAAAGCCCTGCAAGTCCGCCACCAATAATTATTATAGGCTTGGCCATTATTTACCTTTTTAAGTTTAACAATCTACTAGTAGGTAGTTTGTTTTGTGTGTGCACTATTGTCAAGTGAGTATGCGAGCTAGTCGTGTTATTTACACGTGCTTTAAAAAGGTTGTTTTAAGGATTCTGTAAACTGATTTACTAACTGAATTTCACAGTGCTTGTAGCTGATAGCGGCTGCTTTTGCATTAGGAAGTTTTAATATGTAGCGCCACTGACAGGCACTTTCAATGTACTTCTCATTATTTTTTATACTGCGCATAAATAACTGCAGCACTTGGGTATTACCCGTTGCTTCTTCAGATTGGACTAGTTCGTACTTGCGTTTTTGTACCCAAGTCCCTTGCTCTTGTTTGGCTTTATCGAGCTGGGTGTCAAGGCATTGGATGTAACGCTTAGATTCATTCATAGTTGGCTTATCAACCAATTGGCACACAGCATTAGAATATGCACTGCCACTTATTATAAGGAGAAAAAACGAAAACAAGTTTGCATACGTATTATTTTTTATCATGGTAATTAAACTCTAATATAAATTGTGCGCCGCCTAGCTTGTCGGCTTCAGTGATTGTCAGTGTGCCGTGGTAAGATGTAACCAAGTCCGAGACAATGGCCATGCCAACACCATGCCCACTTTGGTATGTATCTAAGCGTGTACCGCGTTTAAGTAATGATTCGCGCTTATCTTCTGGCACACCCGGGCCATCATCACTTATACCTATACATAATGTTTTACTTTGCACCACTTGTACCGTTACTTGAGAACGACACGCTTTACAGGCGTTATCAATTAAGTTGCCTAGTAACTCCATTAAATCGGTTTGGTCACCTAAAAAGTAGTCTTTATCAGAAACTATACAATCAAAAATAATATCTTTGTCGCGATAAACTTTAGCCATTGCACTTAGTATTGAGTCGATAACTGGTTTTATAGGCGTTTGTTTTTTCCACGTATCTGATGCGCCAGTAGCTGCACGCTTTAATTGGTGTTCGATCATCACATTTATACGGTCTAACTGTTCTTGTGCGTCAGCATCATTTGCAAGCGGGCTTGATTTAAGAACAGCTAGTGGGGTTTTAAGTGCGTGCGCTAAATCGCTGAGCGATGCTCTGTAGCGTTCTTTTTGTCGTTGCTGAGATTCAAGTAACAAGTTTAAGTCGGCTTTTATGGTTTGTAGTTCAATAGGATAAAGGCCTTTAATTTCTTGTATATCACCAGATTCAATGGCTTTTATTTCTTTATCTAAGCGCTGAAGTGGGCGAGCGCTCCAAATAAAACCGATAGCCATTAAAATTGTTATGGCAATACCCATAACAAACATCCACTCAACAAGTGTTTGTTTAAACCCATCCATTAAGCGAAGTAGAGCGTCGTTACGTTTTACTAAAATGAACCGAGCCTGCTCGGACTGATCAATATTATTTAATATTACGGTTAAACTAAGCTGCCAATAAACCGTATTTTTGTATTCTACGCGCCTAAAGTCAGCGGCACCGGCTTTGGTTTCTATTTGTTGAGGTACAAAGTCGACATTCACCGCTGACTCCGAATGCCAAATTGGCTCTTCATCTCGGTAAATCATTGCGTAAGTGTCAGAGTTTAATCTGTTAAGCTCAGGCGCTAATATAGTGCTTGGCATAATTATGCCATGTTCAGTAAAGTCTACCTCAGATATGAGAGAATAGAGTTGAGCTTCTAGCGTTTTTTCTGTGGCATCGACCAAAGAGGCATAATAGGCTTTGCCAATTGAGTAAAACAAAATAGGCAGTGCCACCAATAAAACAAAGACAAGGATAAATCCTTGCCTTATTTTTAGTGATACTTGCGGTCCTACCACTGACTTTTTAGCCTGTAACCACGGCCACGTAACGTTTCAACTGGGTTGAGGGTGCCTTCTGGGTCTAACTTTTTACGTAGGCGTAAAACAAACACTTCAATTACATTCGAATCAAGGTCGAAATCCTGATCGTAAATATGCTCGGTAAGCTCTGACTTAGAAATAACCTTTTGTGGGTTTACCATTAAGTATTCAAGTACTTTATACTCATAAGCCGTTAGACTTAACTCTTTGTCATCGACCCAAACTTGTTGCGAACGGGTGTGTATTTTTATAGGTCCTGCTGTCATTTCAGGGTTAGCTTTACCTGCACTGCGGCGAATAAGTGCGTTACAACGCGCTGCTAATTCTTCAACATGAAATGGCTTTGTTAAATAGTCGTCTGCACCGGCATCTAGCCCTTCAACTTTATCTTGCCAGCGATCACGGGCTGTTAAAATTAAAATTGGAATTGTCACGCCTTGGGCACGTGCTTTGTTAATTAACTCAATTCCGTCAATTTTAGGTAAACCCAAATCAACCACAGCCATATCCAAAGGGTATTCAGTAATATGGAATAAACCAGCTTCACCATCGTGACATAAATCCACGCTGTAGCGTTCTTTCTCTAATGCATTTCGTAGGTTGTCTGCTAAATGTAGATCGTCTTCAATAACTAAAATTCGCATTTTTTAATCCTTTTTCACTTCGCCGGTTTTTTTATTAATATGTAAATCAACGACGTGGCCGTCAGATTTGAGTATTCGTACGGTATAAAACTCTGGTTTTTCAGTTATCTTTAGCGTTTTACCGCCAATGCTTTGTTTTGCAAGTATTACCGCTTTCTTTTTATCCACCGGTTGATTTACCTTTTTAGTGGGCGTAGCCGAAGCTTGGCTATTGCTAGCAAAGCTAACACAAGCAATAAAAATAAGGCTTAACAATACGCGCATAACAGAAACTCCTAGACCAGATAACCTTAGTTTAATTAACTAAGTTACTAAAATTCAAGTAAAAACGTTAAATCCGTAATTACATTAATAATTTTAATTAAAAACGTGTGAACAAATCCTGAATTACAGGTTGGCTTGTAACAACACGCTGTTATTTATACTGGAAACACTTTTTTGAATGGTTTAACAATTGTATTTACGTATACGCCACCTGAAACGTAAGGATCATTAGTTGCCCATTCACGCGCAGCTTCTAGCGAATCAAACTCTGCAATAATAACTGAGCCAGTAAAACCGGCATCTTGAGGGTCTTCATTATCAACCGCAGGGAAAGGGCCGGCGGTAAGTAGCCTGTTTTGTGCATCAAGCTCTTTTAAGCGTTCTAAGTGCGCTGGACGTGCAGCTTTTCGTAATTCAAGGCTGTTTTCAACGTCTGTTGAGTAAATCATGTACAACATAATAGATTCTCACTTAAGTTGTTAAATTTAATTATGCAAATAGTACCACAGAGCTCAAATTTGGCTAACTAAAAGCGTATACACTTAGGTTTACAGTTGGATTTTATTTTTAACGCTAATTGCTTGAAAACCGCTGTATAACACTGGTAGAGTCGCTCAGATACTCAAAATAATAAAAAGGTTTTATACATGAGCGATAATAGAGAGCGATTTAGCTCCCGTCTCGGATTTATACTGGCTGCAGCTGGTTCTGCCGTTGGTATTGGTAATTTAGTGGGTTTTCCCGTTTCTGCTACTAAAAATGGTGGCGGCGCATTTTTATTAATTTATGCTCTATTTGTCGTGTTTATTTGTTTACCCGTGATGATGGCAGAAATGGCCATGGGCCGAAATGCTCAAAAAGATCCGCTCGGTTCATACAAACTTTTAGCAAATAACGATAAAAAATGGAAATTTGCAGGATTTTTAGCCGTTTTAACTCCATTTATGATTGCCGTTTTTTATATGGTAATTACAGTGTGGATTTTTGGCTACTTGATACAGGCAGGCATGGGTAACTTAGATGCGTTAGCCGATCCAAGCCATTTTGGGACATTTATTAACAGCTACACAGTATTTGCTTATATGGCAGTGGTGGTTGTTATTGTTAACCTTATTTTACTCGGCGGTGTAAAACAGGGCATAGAAAAAGCGGCTAAAGTATTAATGCCAGCATTGTTGGTAATGCTGTTAGCTTTGGTAGCGTATGTTTTAACGCTAGATAACGCATTGGCAGGCGTTGAGTATTACGTTATTCCTGACTTTTCAAAAATGAGTGCTAGCGTACTCAATGGTGCATTGAGTCAAGCGTTCTTCTCTTTATCGCTAGGTATGGGTATTTTAATGACCTATGCGTCGTATATTTCTAAGAAAGACGACATAGTTAGTAGTGCAAAAATGGTGGCTATTACAGACTCACTAGTCGCGTTTGTTGCCGGCCTTATGGTTTTACCCGCTATATTTAGTTTTGACCCAAATACTAACCCGGAGTCGTTATCAGACTCGTCTGTATCAATGATTTTTGTTTATTTACCTAAAATTTTATTAGCATTACAAAACGATATTGGCTACGTAGGGGCTTCAGTTGTCGCCTTTTCATTCTTTTTACTTGTATTTTTTGCAGCAATAACGTCTTTGGTTTCAATTGTAGAAGTACCAACGGCAACATTGAGTGATCGTAAAGGTATTAGTCGTAAAAAAGCCTTAGGTATACTAACGCTTAGCACAGGCGTGCTTACAATTATATGTACTATGTCGTTTGGTATGGTTGACAGTTTAACGTCGTTTACCAGCTATGGCGGTGCCAGTAAGAGCTTTTTTGATATTGTAGTTGATGTATTCTACGACACTATTTTACCTCTTAATGGCTTAATGGTGTGTTTGTTTGTAATGTATCGATGGAAAAAAGCGCGTTTAACACAGGAACTAAGCCAAGGTTCACCTAGCTACGAAGGCAGCATGATGGAGAAATACGTTAATTTTTCTCTTTCAACGTTTATTCCATTCATTTTAGCCGTGATATTTATAAACACGGTTGCTACCAAGTTCTTTGGTTTAAAGTTATTTGGTTTTTAAAATGTGTAGTATGAAAATTAGCCGCGATTGTCGCGGCTTTTTTTGCCTAACATTTAGGTTAAAGCACCTGAGTCTAAATAACTCCCAATACCTAGAGTAAACATCCAAATTCCCCACAAGCTATGCTCAATAACACATACAAAGGTTGAGCGGCTTTGAGCGTAAGTATACGAAAATAACAACCCGCCTAAAAAAGCTAAAGATACCGCAATCAAATTTGCATAAATTATATGAGCCAGTGCAAACACAGTGGCACTTACAATAATTCGCATGCTTTTTTTAGGCATAATGTGTTTATAACGATGAAAAAAATAGGTTCTGAATATTAGCTCTTGAGGGATAACCGACAATACGGGGTATAGCAGTAACAAAAGCAGCCAATCATTAAAAGAATGACGGGGGAGGGCAAACCAATTTTCTTGATGGATGATCCCGTAAAACATACCAGAGAAAACGGCGCCTAATAAAAAGAAACTAAACAGACGATTTTTTACAGCAGAAAACTGCCCAAGGCTGGTAAGCCTGAAACGTTTAAAGTGTGGGTCGCTTAACAAAAGCATGCAACATACGCTCATTAATATTATAAGCGCAGGGAAAAGCCAATTTGCTAAATGGCTGCGTAAGCTAAAGCCTACTAGCGGTAAAAAAATAAATATGAGGGTAAATTCAAACCAGCGGTATTGATTAGCGTTCAAGGTCGTCTCAGGCTGTTTTTTTATAAACTAACAAGCTAAGACGACATTTTTATGACGAAAACTAGTTTACTGCTTCGTCATCATCAGGGAGGTATTTATAAAGGGCAATAATTGTGGCAAAAATGCTTACAAATGTAATAGCCATCAAGCCAAAGACTTTAAAGTTTACCCAAAAGTCGAGTGAAAAGTTATACGCTATGTATATGTTAAGTGCTGCAATACCGGCGGTAATAGCTACCCACATTAAGTTTAATTTATCCCATAATGGCTCTGGCACGGTTATTTTTTTATCTGTGTCATTTGCGTTTTCTAAAATAGCGGTTAGTGCCTTTTTTACTAAGTTTTTATTGAGTATGTAACGACTCACAAGCAGCATAATGCTGAAACCCGCGTATATAATAGTGGCTTTCCATTTTACAAATTGCTCATCATGAAACACAAGCGTTAAGGTGCCAAACACGGCAGCAATAGAAAAAAAGATCCACTGGCGGGTCGGTACTTTCCCATGTTTGTAATAGCTAAATATGACTTGAATAAGCGATGTTGCAATTAATAAAGCCGTTGCCCAGTAAATATCTACAAGCTTAAACACTGCAAAAAACAGTATAAGTGGAATGTATTCAATTAATGCGTGCATATACTACCTAAATTATACAAAAATAAATTACAGCGTTTTTACCACATAACACTTGGTAACTACAAGGTTGACTTAAAGCCCTGTAAGCCTTAGCCTGCGTGGCTTTATTTATTCATCATTATATTCCCACGTTAAACGTATTCATTGTTTACGTGTATTTAGGAGCCTTATATGAACAAAACTCAACTTATTGCCGAAATGGCAAAACAAAGCGAACTTACTAAAAAAGATTCACAAGCCGCTCTTACAAGTATTCAAAAAGTGATTACTAAATCGTTATCTGAAGGTGATCAGGTGCAAATTAATGGATTTGGTACGTTTGCACTTAGCTATTATCCGGCACGCACTGGGCGCAATCCACAAACGGGTGAGGCAATCGAAATAGAAGGGGCTAACAAGGCCGTTTTTAAACCAGCTAAAGCACTTAAAGATCGCCTTTAATACTTCACTTCTACTTACCTTTTTATTTGTACTATCTAGAACAACGCTCTTTTAACGTCATGTAGATTATTCATTAATTATAAATAATTTACATGGGGTTATATCATAAATTAAAATTTAATATAATTTTCAATGATTTAAATTTGGCATCCGTCCTGCTTATTGTTTAGTGAGTTAAACACTTAATTAATTTATAAGGAGAGCCAAATGAATACATTACAATCGCGTACGCCCCTAAAAGGTAAAAAAATTGCCATTTTAGCCACTGACGGTTTTGAACAAAGTGAGTTGTTTTCTCCTCGCGATGCATTATTAAACGCGGGTGCAGAAATAGAGATCGTCTCTATCAAAGAAGGTAAAATAACTGGGTGGAATGAAGATAAATGGGGCGAAAAAGTATCAGTAGATAAACTCGTCACCAATACAAACTCTGCTGATTACGATGCATTAATGTTACCCGGTGGGTTATTTAATCCAGACAGCCTTCGTCAAGACAAACACGCAAAAGCCTTTATAGACGGCTTTTTTGGTGCAGAAAAAAACAAACCAGTTGCTGCAATTTGTCATGCACCATGGTTGTTGGCAGAAATTAACAAGTTACGTGACCGCACAATCACTTCTTTCCCAAGTATTAAAAGCGATTTAATGAATGCAGGCGCAAATTGGGTAAATGAAGAAGTGTGTGTAGACAGAGGTTTAGTGACCAGCCGCAGTCCAGAAGATTTAGATGCTTTTAACGCTAAATTTATTGAAGAAGTGCTAGAAGGGAAGCATAAAGCACACTAAATTTTAATAATGAAAAAGGGCATTTAAATGCCCTTTTAATGTGTTTAAACCTGAGTTTACTTAAAGCTCTGTAGCGGCTTTCATGTTGCTAACAAACGTTTTTAGTTTTGTTGTCATTGCATCCAAATCATCAAGATTGGCTTCAATAATCTTTACCACCGCAGAGCCTGAAATTGCCCCGGCTGCACCTGCATTTAATGCTGATTTCACATCGTCTGGCGTTGAAATACCAAAGCCTAGTAGAGCAGGGGCTGCATGATACTCTTTTAATTTATTTACAATATTACCAGCGGGCATTTGTGCTTTGGTATCAGTACCTGTTACGCCTGCACGTGAAAGCAAATAAGTATAACCGCGTCCATATGAAGCACACTGGCGAAGAGTGTCGTCATCTGCATTAGGTGTTGCAATAAATATTGGGTCAACCCCATTATCCATTGCAGCCTTTCTAAACATTTTAGACTCATGCAAAGGAACATCTGCTACCAAAATAGAGTCCACCCCTACGGCTTTTGCATCTTTGTAAAACGCTTCTAAGCCACGTTTAAACACTAAGTTTGAATATAACAATAAACCAATTGGAATATCTGCATTGTATTCACGAATTTCTTTAATGATGTCAAAGCAATCTTGGGTGTTAATATTCACATCAAGCGCACGAATATTAGCGGCTTGGATAACAGGGCCATCGGCTATTGGATCTGAAAAGGGGATACCCAGCTCTAGTCCGTCAGCACCACCATCAATTAAGCTTTTAATGATAGCAATACTCTGCTCTTTACCTGGATCGCCAATAGTCACAAAGGGAACAAACGCACCTTGATTTTTCTCATTAAGTGCACTAAACATGTCGCCATAACGGTCCGTCTTAACTTGGCTCATAGCTGGCCTCCTTCAGATAATACTTTGTGTACATGTGCTAAATCTTTATCGCCACGGCCACTTAAATTAATTACGATTACACTGTCTTGCGTCTGCTCTTCTGCATATTTTAGCGCGTAGGCTAAAGCATGGCTTGACTCCAGAGCGGGAATAATACCTTCGTTTTTAGCTAATGACTGAAATGCGTCAAGTGCCTCAGTGTCACTGATACCTACATATTGTGCACGGCCAGTTTCATGTAAAAATGCATGCTGTGGGCCTACCGCTGGGTAATCTAGACCCGCTGATACAGAGTATGACTCTTCAATTTGGCCATCATCGTTTTGCATAATGTAAGTGTATGTACCGTGTAGTATACCTTTAGTACCCTTACAAATAGTGGCGCCGTGTTCATGGGTGTCTAAGCCTTTACCCGCTGGCTCTACACCAATTAGTTTTACGCTAGGCTCGTCAATAAAATCGGTAAACATACCTATAGCATTTGACCCACCACCCACGCAGGCTATAACGGCGTCTGGTAAGCGTCCTTCAGCTTCAAGCACTTGTTGCTTGGCTTCTTCACCAATTACTTTTTGGTATTCGCGAACAATTGTTGGGAATGGGTGAGGGCCCGCCGCAGTTCCTAGTAAGTAGTGCGCTTCTTGGTAGTTAGCTGACCAGTCACGTAGCGCTTCGTTTACGGCATCTTTTAATGTGCCAGAACCCGCTGTAACAGGAATGACTTCTGCGCCCATTAATTTCATTCTAAATACATTAGGTTGTTGGCGTTCAACGTCTTTCGCGCCCATGTATATACGGCATTTTAAACCTAAAAGTGCGCATGCTAAAGCAGTAGCAACACCATGCTGACCTGCGCCGGTTTCAGCAATTACTTCTTTTTTACCCATACGTTTTGTTAATAACGCTTGGCCAAGCACCTGGTTTGTTTTGTGTGCACCACCATGAAGTAGATCTTCACGCTTTAAGTAAAGTTTAACCTTTGGGTTTTTAACTAAATTACGCGTTAAAGTAAGAGGCGTAGGGCGACCCGCATACTCGTTTAATAATTTGCTAAGTTCTGCCTGAAACTCAGGATCTTTTTGCGCTTTGTTAAATTCGTTTTCTAACTGCTTAAGTGCAGGGACAAGCAACTCGGGTACAAACATACCGCCAAACTCGCCAAAATAAGCTGGATTTTGCATTTTAACCTCAATAATTTCTGATACTTGTAAAAGCATGATGTAATTTGTTTGGGCACTTTTTGCCCGGAGCATCTTCAACCCCAGAATTTAAGTCAAGGCCTAAGGCACCTTGATAAAGCGCATCTTTAATATTGTCTGGATTTAAGCCACCAGCTAGCATAAACGGTGTTGTTGCATCGCGAAGAAGCGACCAATCAAATACTTTTCCTGTTCCACCAGCTTGTTTATCACTGTGAGTGTCGTACAAGTGGCGGTCAACTCCATTTACAGGAGTAGGTAGCTCATCTTTAATTGCTTGTGCTTTCCAAATTTCGCAATTGCTAGGTAACTGTGTACGCAACGCTTTAATGTAATCGTCACTTTCTTGGCCATGTAATTGAACTGCCGCTAATTTTAACACACTTGCGGCGTGAGCAACTTTCTCTGTTGGCTCATCAACAAAAACACCCACAAACTTGAGGGGGGCTGATTGCGTTATGGCTTGGGCGCAATCTAAATCAACACAACGTGGAGACTTAGAATGAAAAATTAAACCGCCATATATAGCGCCCGCATTATACGCAGCTTGCGCATCTTGGCTGCGAGTAAGTCCACATACTTTACTTTCCCCAAAAATAACCCGGCGACATGCTTGTTCTAAATCAACTTCGGCCATCAGCGAGCTACCAATTAAAAAGCCATCGCACAGCGGTGCTAAGCGTTTAACGTCTTGATGGGTATAGATACCTGACTCCGAAATAACAACTCTATCTTCAGGTATTAATTTACGTAGTTTTTCAGTAGTAGCTAAATCGGTACTCAAGTCACGTAAATCACGGTTATTAATACCAATAATTTTAGCATTTAGGTCAAGTGCTCGGTGTACTTCTTCTTCGTTACTTACCTCGGTTAGCACCGCCATATTGAGTGAATCAGCGACCTTATGCAGTGCTGTGTATTCTTCATCATTAAGTACCGAAAGCATAAGTAAGATAGCATCGCCACCATAAATACGAGCCATATAAACCTGATACTCATCTATGAAAAAGTCTTTACAAATAAGTGGCTGATCAACTTGGCTACGTACAAACTCTAGGTAGTCAAAGCTACCTTGAAAGTATTTAGTATCGGTGAGTACGCTCATGCAGCTTGCATATTTTTTGTAAGCTGCAGTGATTTCAGTTAAATCAAAAGGTTCTCTTATTAACCCCTTAGAAGGGGACGCTTTTTTACATTCTAAAATAAATTGCGTACCGGGTGCCGCCAATGCTTTATAAAAATCACGGCTGGTTGGCACCGCTTGATCTTTAAAACTTTCAAGCGGACGAGCGGCTTTTCGTTCAATTAATTCTAGCTTTTTATCAGCAACAATTTTGTCTAATACATTAGCCATGACTTACCTCAATAATTGCATTTAATGTGTCCATGGCTTTGCCTGAACTTAAAAGTGAGTGTACTTGCTGTGCGCCATCTTTAAGTAAATCAGCTTTACCTGTTAGATATAAAAGAGCAGCAACATTTACCACAATAGCGGCGTTGTGCGCATCAGTGCCTTTGCCTTGTAAAATAGCAACGCTTGCATCAGCGTTATATTGTGGGCCTTCACCTGCTAGTTGTTCAAGTGAATAGTTTGCAAGGCCGAAGTCGCTTGGGTTGAGCGTGTACTGGTTTATTTCACCGTTGTTTAATTCAACAACATGCGTTGGCCCATGAAGGGCAATTTCGTCAGTGCCAGAACCGTGTACGATCATTGCGCGTTGTGTGCCTAATGTTTTAAGCGTTTGCGCCATAGGCATACATAGGGACTCGTCGTAGACCCCCAATAATTGCACATCAGGCGCCGCAGGGTTAGCAAGGGGGCCTAGAATATTAAAAATAGTTCGTGTTTTAAGTGCAGTACGCACACCCATCGCATGGCGCACACCGCTGTGATAATGAGGTGCAAACAAAAATGTAAAGTGTGTTTGCTCAAGGCATTTTGCTGCTTGTTCAGGGCTCATATCTATATTAATACCAAGCGCTTTGAGTAAGTCGGCAGAGCCTGAGTTACTCGACACACTGCGGTTGCCATGTTTTACCATGTTAATACCCGCTGCAGCTGCGACAATAGCGGCAGTGGTGCTGATATTAATAGTATTTGACCCATCGCCACCGGTGCCACAACTATCTGCAAGTTGTGAGCAAGTAGTATTAAAAGCCACTGCGTTTTCACGCATAGATGCCGCAGCTCCCGCTATTTCATCACTCACTTCACCTTTCATTTTAAGACTAATAAGCAAAGCAGTTAGCTCAATATCGCTCATGTTACCTTGCATAATTTCATTAAATAGCGCTTTTGATTGGCTATAACTGAGTGATTGCTTAATCGTAAGTTGCTCAATTGCGTGTTGAACATTAAGTACGTTGGTTAAATGTGTACTCATAACGTCCTCTTAATTATTATTTGTTAGGTAAGCAACACTTTGTTGCAGCAACATAGCCCCGTTGGGCGTTAGTATTGATTCAGGGTGAAACTGATAACCCAGAGCACCGTCATCATGGTGATAAATAGCCATAGGAATATCTTGGTATTGTGCTATTACCTCTATGCTATCAGGTACTTGCGTAGCCATTAATGAGTGGTAACGTGCCACCGGCATTGTATCGCCCATATTTTCAAACACAGGGTGTGTGCTTAGATCAATAATTGATGACTTACCATGTACGGTTTCACCCGCATGTCCGATTACTCCGCCATAACTTTGTGTTAACGCTTGTTGACCTAAACAAATACCCAGCATAGGAAAGTGGCCCTTACACAGCGCAATAAGATCCATGAGGCAACCAGCATCGCTTGGTGTGCCTGGGCCTGGAGAAAGTACAAGTAATACTTGGCCTTGCTCTTGGCGCATTTTATTAAAAATAGTATCGGCGCTTATGTTATTTCTATACACAACAAGCTCACCACCGAGCATAGTTAGTTCGTCTACCAAGTTGTAACTAAACGAGTCAAAGTTATCTAAAAAGTAAATTTTGATTGGCTGTGATGCACCCATGTTATACCGCCTCGAAAGTTGATTTTATGGCGGTTATAACCGCTTGAGCTTTAGCACGTGTCTCGTTAGCTTCAGATTGTGGGTCTGAGTCAAATACAACCCCGGCACCGGCTTGCACATAAGCCATGTTGTTTTTAACAAAGGCAGAGCGAATAACAATACAACTGTCCATTGCGCCGTCACCGGTTAAATAACCTACTGCGCCACCGTAACTGCCACGTCGTTTTCCTTCTGTTTGGCGAACTAATTCTGCAGCGCGAACTTTAGGCGCGCCTACTAAGGTACCCATGTTCATGCATGCTTGGTAAGCGTGAAGTGCATCAAGTTCGGGTTTTAATGTACCAACAACACGTGAAACTAAATGCATAACTTGCGAATAACGGTCTACTTTTAATAGCTCTTTGGCATGACGTGTACCTGCAACACTAATTCGTGCTACATCGTTACGGGCTAAGTCAACAAGCATTAAGTGTTCTGCACGTTCTTTTTGATCGTTTCTAAGTTCAAGCTCAATACGGCTATCTAAATCGGGGTTTATTTGCCCATTAGCAAACTTACCACGAGGGCGCGTTCCTGCAATTGGGTATACTTCTACCTGTTGATTATTAATATCGTATTTAAGGGCCGATTCGGGTGATGCGCCAAATAAAGCAAAGTCTTCATCGCGCATATAAAACATATAAGGGCTTGGGTTTTGTTGTTTTAATTGGCTGTACGCATGTAAAGCGTTAGGGCAAGGCAGCGAGAAAGTACGAGAAGGAACAACCTGAAAAATATCACCGTCTACAATGTTCTTTTTAAGTTTTACAACCTGCTGACAGTAGGTGCTGTCGCTTATGTCTACATTTACCTCACATTCGCCTTTGTTTAATGGGGCGCTGTATTGGGCTGCGTTATCGCAAAGGCTATTTAACTGCTCTAGCTGTTTGCCTACTTCAAAGCAGTTTGCGTGTACGTCTGGGCCGTTAAATACGTTACCGATAAGTTCGGTGGTCTGTTTTTGGTGGTCTATTACAACTAATGTTTCAGCTAAATAAAATACATAATCAGGACAGCTGTTCTCGCCATCGGGAACGTCACTTAACTGTTCAAAGTTTGCAACCATGTCGTAGGCAAATACACCGCCTAAAAATAGAGAAAATGGATTGTCGGTGGTGCTTTTGATTGAGTTAATACAAGTTCGTAGGGCACTAAATGCATTATCGGCCACTAGTTTACTGGCTTCATCAATGTCGTTACTTGTACTCAAGTAATTTAGGGTTAGGGTTGTATCGTTTAATTCTACATTGCAGTTTTTAACATGAGCTTGTAAGTAACTTAACAGCTGGTGGCCATTATTTGACTGGGCTGTAATCGTGACTGTTTTGCCTTGGCAAACAATGCGCAATGCGCAATCGACTAAAATTAAACTTTTTACACTGTCTTTAGAATCAATTTCAGCCGATTCAAGTAGCAGTGAGTTAGGTTTATCAAGTGCCGCGTACAGCGCAAGTGGACTACTGATGTAGTCGCGGGTTTGCGTAATACTCGTTACTTCACCCGGCGTAGTTGTTATATGACTAAAAATCAAACCTCATTCCCTCAAAAAAATTAAACCCCGCAATGCTGTGCAATGCGGGGTTTGAATAACGATATCTAAATTACAAACAGATCATTACCGTCCCGCTATACCAGGCGCCACCACCAATGATGTGTAAGAGTAATACCGTTATTCATGTTTTCTGCCTCAAATTTATTATGTATTTATTAAAATTTAGTTATAAAAAAACCCGCATGTTTGCGGGTTTTGAAATTTTGTCAGACACGACAATTCATCACCCGATAATTACGAGTGCCACCACCAAATTGTGTTTAGGTTTGAATTGTTCATTGTTTTTAATTCTTTATGTGTCTTAAAGTGGCTACAGTAAAACGTATCTAGTGCTTTTGTGTCAAGTGTTTATTTAAAACAATTTAATGAAAAAACTTGTTATACTTGCATAAATACCTTCAAACCTTAATTTTAAGCAGTTTTCTTTTGATAAAATATGATTTACATAGCCACACAACACATTCAGACGGACATTTAACGGTTGAAGAATTATTAAACCGTGCAGTAGATAAAAATATTGATGTGTTTGCTATTACCGATCATGACACTGTGGCAGCTATTAAACCGGCTCAATCATTTATTCAGTCAGAGAATCTTCCGCTGTCATTAATTACAGGCACAGAAATATCGACAAAGTGGGAAAGCTTTGAGATCCACATTGTCGGGTTAAACATAAATATTGATAACGAAGAGCTCGATGCCTTATTAACTGCACAGCAGCAAAAGCGAGAGGAACGGGCAACACAAATAGGCTTTCGCCTTGAAAAAAATGGCTTTGAAGGCATTTACGACCAAGCTAAAGAACTTGCTGTAAATGGACAAATTACACGTGCCCATTTTGCACGTGCATTAATGCAGCGTGGAGTCGCTAAAAATTTCCCTGGAATATTTAAAAAGTATTTAGGGCGAGGTAAAACGGGGTACGTACCAAGCTGTTGGTGTGATATGCAAACCGCTATTAAAGCAATACATGCAGCAGGAGGGGTTGCAGTGCTTGCCCATCCAAGTAGTTACAGAATGTCTAATAAGTGGTTGCGTAGACTGTTAGTTGAATTTAAAAATGCAGGGGGAGATGCAATGGAAGTAGCGCAACCTCAGCAAGCACCTAGTGAACGTCAATTTTTAGGTGAACTCAGCCGAGAGTACGAATTATTATGTTCACAAGGCTCAGATTTTCATTTTCCGACAAGCTATTTAGAGCTTGGTAAAAATTTATACTTACCTAAAGATTGCCAAGGTGTTTGGCAAGTTTGGGAAGGACAAGAAGGGGCATTAACATGAGTCAATTATTTCATATTCATCCAGATAACCCACAAGCAAGGTTAATAACTCAAGCTGTTGATACAATAAAACAAGGTGGTGTTGTTGTTTACCCTACCGACTCTGGCTATGCAATTGGCTGTAATATTGGTAATAAGCAAGCCAAAGAACGTATAGAGCGTATTCGTGGCATTGATAAAAACGACAATTTTACACTTGTATGTCGTGATTTATCAGAGTTATCTACTTATGCACGCGTTGATAATCAATTATTCCGACTGATTAAAAATAATACGCCGGGACCTTATACCTTTATTTTTAAAGGCACAAAGGAAGTACCTAAGCGTTTATTAAACGATAAGAAAAAAACGATTGGCATACGTGTTATTGAGCACCCAATAGCATGTGCACTGTTAGCCGAGTTGGGCGAGCCGCTAATGTCATGTTCGCTTATCTTACCCGGACAAGAATTTACAGAGTCGGACCCAGACGAGATTTTAGATAGGCTTGATAAGCATGTAGATCTAATTATTCACGGTGGATACTTACCAGAGCAGGCAACAACCGTTATTGATTTGTCCGAGGACGATGTAAAAATACTGCGTGTTGGCTGTGGTGATGTGAGCCCGTTTGAGTAATTAAACGTGGCTTCAACGACTAAACTTCCACCAGTAATTGATGAGCCAGTGCAGCAAAATCTGCCACTGGCTTTTTTGCATGGAAAGGCCGTTGTTGATAAACCTGAAGACTTATATATTCCACCCGACGCACTTGAAGTTATTTTAGAAACCTTTGAGGGGCCGCTTGATTTACTTCTTTATTTAATAAAAAAACATAAGCTTGACGTACTTGAGCTTTCAATATTTAGTATTACAGAACAATATGTTAGCTATGTTGAAATGATGAGCGAATTTCAATTAGAGCTAGCTGGTGAGTATTTAGTCATGGCGGCATTGTTAGCGCAAATAAAATCACGGCTGCTTCTTCCTGTTCACGAAGAGCTCGAAGAAGAGGAAGACCCTCGTGCTGAACTAATTAAACGCCTACAAGAATACGAGCAGTTTAAAAAAGCAGCTGAAAATTTGGATGATATTCCTCGTGTTGGTCGTGATATTTTCGTTGCCCATGCGGTAATGACCATTAACGACGATACAAGCAAAAACCTACCCGAATTAGAACTCAAAGATTTAATGCTTGCCTTAAGTGAAGTTATGGCGAGAGCTAAAACCTTTGAGCATCATCAAATAACAGCAGAAGTGTTATCAACCCGCGAGCGCATGAGCCAAATATTACAACAGCTTTCCAAAGCAAAGAGTACAATTGTGTTTAACGAACTGTTTAAAGCATCAGAAGGGCGCAGCGGGGTTGTCGTAAGCTTTATAGCTATACTTGAGCTTATCAAGGAAGGGCTTATTACTTGCCTGCAAGTTAATGAAGAGAGCTTAATATACGTAAGCCTCACTGAATAGCCGCTTCGAGTAAAACTGAAACACTCTCTTTAACCACTAAACTCCCCTATGTAAACCATTTATGTGCATATACGCACACAAGCTGTTTGCACATGCTATTTTACTGTGCACTTCTTTTCTATATCTTGTCGTTATCAAAACACAGGATATTAATTATGTTTAAAAACACACCACTCTCATATGGGGTCGTTGCCATTATATTGCATTGGTTGATGGCGTTTACCGTTATTGGCTTATTTGGTTTGGGTTTATACATGGTTGAACTTACCTACTATGACAGTTGGTACAAAGGTTCTCTTGATTTACATAAAAGCATTGGAATTACGCTTGCAGCTATTTTGATTTTTAGAATTTTATGGCGTGTTTTTTCTAAACAGCCAAAACCGCTAGGTACAAATACTAAAGTGAATCAACTAGCACATACTGCCCACATAGCTATGTACATTTTATTAGCTGTGATTGTGGTAGCTGGTTATTTGATCTCAACTGCAGATGGAAGGCCCATTGAAGTTTTTACCCTGTTTAATGTGTCTGCTCTCGACTTTGTTTTTGATGATCAAGCTGATATAGCAGGAAAAGTTCATTACTACGGTGCATGTATATTAATTGGTTTTGTTGTTTTACATGCATTGGGTGCACTAAAGCACCATTTTATAGATAAAGATAAAACTTTAACAAGAATGATTACCCCATTGAAGGAAGATTAATATGAACAAACTATTACTAAATACGGCTGTATCGGCGGCTCTCGTTTTATCAGCATCGGCTGTAAATGCTGCTGAATATGTTATTGATACAAAAGGGGCACATGCTTTTGTGAACTTTAAAATAAAACATTTGGGTTACAGCTGGCTACATGGACGTTTTAATACGTTTGACGGTGAATTCAATTATGATGCAGAAAAACCTAATGCTTCACAAATAATGGTAAATATAGATACAACCAGTCTTGACTCTAACCATGCAGAGCGAGATAAGCACTTACGTGGTAAAGATTTTTTAAATGTTGATAAATACCCAACGGCTACATTTAAAAGTACTAAAATTACTTTTAACAACGATGATTCAGGCAAAGTAACTGGTGATTTTACATTACATGGTGTGACAAAAAGTATTACCTTTGAAATAGATAAAATAGGTGAGGGTCAAGACCCGTGGGGTGGTTACCGTGTTGGATTTGAAGGCGAAACAAGCCTTAAATTAAGTGACTATGGTATTAACTATAATTTAGGACCTGCGTCGACGCATGTTGATATTGGGTTATTTATTGAAGGTATTCGTAAATAAGCAGGGTTGTAATTATACAACTAACTTTGAAAGCGCCACATTACGTGGCGTTTTTTTTGCTTAGTTCATTCTTGTTTTTAGCAATGGCTTTAAATGCTCGGGCAACCACTTTGATAAGGCATTTATGTATGCATCAGTTTGTTTGATTACTTTAAGGTGTTTGTTTAGCAAAGCAATATTTTTAATCCCTTGCTCGGTTTTAGTGCAACCTATAAAACCATAGCTTAACGCAGGTGCTTCAGTTAATGGTCTTTGGGTTAAGTTATCTTGAAAGTTCATAGATTTAGCTAAATAAAAATGTTCACTTGGGTAGCCAAGTAAAATATCAATGCGTTTTAAGTTAAGCATATAGGTAAGACTAGCTAAGCTATCTCGGGTAGGGCGAATAACAATGTCAACATCGGGCGTTGAATTAATTATACTATCGATAGCTTCCCCATAAGAGCGACTCAAAGACACGCCTAATGTTAGCTTTTTCTCTTGTAGTAAATCATACAAAGACACCTCAGCGTCGTTTTTAAGCGATAGCGCATTTGCTAGCTTTTTATGTAGTGCAACAGAGGGAGATAAACCAACAGTAGAGCTTTCTTGTGTAAATACCATTTGTTGCTTTCTGTTTTCGTTTTTATAAAGAGAAAGTACGCACGCGTCATTCGTTTTATCAGAAAGGGTTTGAATTAGCTTACTTGCAGGCACCACAACACGATTGAATTTGATATGAGGTAGTTGGTCTTCGAGTAATTTTATGATTGTTTCGTCGCGGCCTTGGCCCTGATACTTACCATTTAATATATAGTAAGGTGCAAAGTCGTTGGTTAACCAGTTAATTGTTTGAGCATGACAAACTGAAGTTAGAGAGCAACAAAATAAAAGAGTGAAAAGTACACGTAACATTGCAGTAACCAACGAATGTAATTGGATTATTGTTTTAACACTTAAGTATTAAAAAGTAAAATGCCAGCAACAAGGCTGGCATAATATTACGTGTTATCGCGCATGGGATTGCGATATAGCTTTGCTTAGCTAACTTTTAGCCACTTAACAAATTGACGCGCATCGCTAGCTTTTTGAAACAATGCGTTTTTTAAACCTTGTGTATCACTAAAGATAACACGATGTTTATTAACAGAAATTGATTGCACAGGATGTGCTATTTGGATCATAGATCCGTTATATTTATAAGACATAATAAAACTCACTTTATTCTTGTAATTTATTCTGCGCTATTTTTTATAGCAGATTGCAGTCAATAAATTAACGATGTTGTGTTTAGCTTCATTACAGTGTTGACGATCTTTATGACACTTTTACGATGATTGTAAAATTCATCTCGGTATTATTTAAGGGGTACTCGCCGTACAATAACTTAGCTTTCAAATATACGTTGTGCGGGGCTTACTGGATCAGGGTAAATAGGTTAACCGCAGTGGTTTCTTAAAACCAGAGAGGGAATGTAACCTAAATAAATTATGCTCGCAAGTTATTTGTATAGTTTTTGTAGTGTAGACTTTATCAACTGGGTTAAATACTTTGAATTACACCAAAAGGGAATCGTATGCATTACATAATAGTGAGTGATATTTACGGAAAAACACCGGCTTTACATGACTTTTGTAAAACATTAAACACTCAGTACACCCTTGTTGAACCTTACAGTGGGCAAGAACAAGCTATTGAAAGTGAAGAACTTAACTATAAAAACTTTATAAAAGCATGTGGCCACAACGTGTATACGGCAATGCTGCATAAACAATTTGATAGACTCACAGAGCCAACAATTTGCATTGCCTTTAGTGCAGGGGCTAGTGCCGCATGGCGAGCCCAGTTATTAACAAGCAATCCACATCTTAAAAAAGTGGTTGGTTTTTATCCATCACAAATACGAAACTACTTAGATTTAGACGCAAGTGTACTCTGTGAGTTTATTTTTCCTTACCATGAGGTGCACTTTGATGTGACTGCTGTTATTAATGAGCTTAATAAAAAACAAAACGTAATTTGCAAACCAACAGATTATTGTCATGGATTTATGAATAAGCGTTCTTTAAATTATAATGAACAGGCTTATCAATACTTTTGTAACTATTTAACTTCAAATGATTTTTAGCATCTTGGTATTAGAAGCCTAACTTTAAAATCAATACAGCTCAAAGTGTGTTTATTAATTTTTTAGTCACGTTTGGAAAGTCAGTGCGGTTTTTATACTCTGCATATAAAGAAGTAAAAATACTACTACGTGAGAGTTTATCAAGGTCTTTAATAAATGCTTTAGCACTTGAACGCGCTGTTCTACAGCATAGTTGATAGGCCTTTATTATTTCAGCAAGGGTTTGGCCTTGCTGGTGGAGTGCTAAATCGGCTTCAACAAAAAATACAGCGCCTGTCCAATACACACGTTGCTGTGCACCTTGATTCCACATATCAGCAGAAAGCTCACTTAAAGGCTGCGACTTTGTTTTGCTTTGTAGTCTACCTCTACTAAACCCAGCATTTAATCGTTGAACAAATTGCGCTTGGGTTATTACACCGCTGTCTCGCATAATTACGTTTTGCATATAACTAGCAAACCCTTCACTTAACCAAAAAGCAGAGTAGGGGAAAAGCGGCAAATATAAATGCGATAGCTCGTGATATAGGGTCCAGTCTTTAGTAAATGCATTTAAACTTGCATATCTATCAATATGAAGTTCAACCCCATCGGGATTGCTTCGCTTTACCGTTGCCCATGGTACTGGCTCAAATGCAAAATATTGCGGCTTCAAATAAATAGGCAAGGTAGTTTGCTTTAAAGGCCCAAGCGTATTTTCAGTTTTTTTTACACTCTGATCAATCCAGGTAGAGACAACTTGCTGGCCACTTTTAGACAGCGAGTCTAGCTCGTGTATGTCAACCTCAAGAGCGCAGATGTTTAAAGAGTATAAAAATAGCAACGTCCACAATAATTTCATTAAAACCCCTCTATATTTAAAAACTAATACGAACCGTACACGCTATAAGACCATCCTTTTAACTACATAAGCACATCGTATTTGTTATTTTTTAAACTGATACCAACTATAAAAAGGCAATTAAAGACACGCCTTAATTAACATGGTTTAATCGAGCATATACATTGATTTATAGGCTTTAATGATGCAATACCAACATATAAAAATGCCAGAGCAAGGGCAACATATAACGGTAGATGAGCAAGGGAAGTGGGTTATTCCTTCAGAGCCTGTTATTGCCTATATTAATGGAGATGGAGTTGGGCAAGATGTTATGCCCGTTATGAGAAATATTGTAGATTGCGCTATCAAACACTGTTACAAAAACAAGCGAAAAATACATTGGATGCAAGTGTTTAATGGTGAGCAAGCAGCCAAGCTTTACGATGGTGATTGGTTTCCACAAGAAACAATACAAGCAGTAAGAGCCTGTAAAATAGCAATAAAAGGGCCATTAACTACGCCTTTGGGTGGAGGGTTCCGCTCTTTAAATGTTGCTTTACGCCAAGAAATGGATTTATTTGTAAATATGCGCACTATCAAAGGGTTTAGTGCTTTGCCTTCTCCTTTAAAAAATCCTTTTTTAACCAACATTACGGTTCTTCGTGATAGCAGCGAAGATGTATATTCAGGTATTGAGTGGCAAGCAGGCAGCATTGAAAGTGAAAAAATGCTCGACTTTTTATGTGAAGAAATGGGGGTAACACGCCTTAGGTTTTCACAAGATTGCGGCATAGGTATAAAAAATATATCCAAAGAAGGCTCTGAGCGATTAACACGTTTCGCTCTTAATTTTGCCCTTAATAACAATCGAGATTCTGTCACTTTTGTTCATAAAGGCAATGTGCTTAAGTTTACTGATGGTGCATTTAAACGTTGGGGCTTTGCACTCGCCAAAAAGGAATTTAATGCTATTGAACACGAAAATGGCCGCTGGCTTAAAATTGAGCGTGCTGGGCAGGCGCCTCTAATAATTAAAGAAGTCATTGCCGATAACATGCTGCAACAATGTTTAATGAACCCTGAGCAGTTTGATGTAGTGGCAACTACGAATCAAAATGGGGACTTTTTAGCCGATATGCTCAGCGCTCAAGTGGGTGGTGTGGGCATTATGCCTGCTGCAAACTTGAATAATGATGTGGCTTTTTTTGAACCTACTCATGGTACATTTGAGCGAATTGCAGGGCAAAACAAAGCGAATCCAAGCAGCAGTATTTTGAGCGCAGTACTCATGCTTAAATTTATGAAATGGGATGAGGCGGCATTAACTATTGAAAATGCTCTAGAAAACACATTAGCAAGTGGGTATGTTACTTTTGATTTAACCCAGCAAGGCATTGATACTTCAAAAACTCATAACTCGACAACCTTAAGCTGCACAGACTTTGCAGATAAAGTTATCGAGCACTTTTAAACACATTCATTATTAAGCTGCTGAGGCAGTTTTAACTGTATGTACGCATGGGCGATTAGTTAACTGTGCGGCACGATGGTAGATGTCGTGTGCATTTGGTTCATCGCATTGTGTACCACTAAGCGTATCCATTAAAGCAACAACAATGATTGCAGGAACCTGGCAGCAATATTCATCAAGTACCGCTTCAGTTGTTTGCGCATCCACATGACAGTGCGGATGGTTTTGCAGTTGGTAAGCGTTCAATAGTGTTTGTACTTCAAGTACATCGTTTGGTTGGTGCTTAGTTTTACGACAAGTACACCCAAACTCATCAACTAATGTCGCCAGTGTTTGGTAAACATCTGTTGTTTGTAATGTTGCTTTAGAACATAACTGCTCTTCAATGAACTGATGTAAGTTAGCGTCGATGAATAACCCGTCTTGGCGTGTGAAAGAAGCTGTTGTCATAATAAATACTCTTAGTTTGTTGGCTTAACTTCACTCTAGCGCTAACTGTATTATTAATGAAATTGTTGTTTTCAATAACTGATATTGATTAGATCAATATTAAGTTTTATTCATTTAATTTACGCTAAATTTATCGGCTTCTTTTTTTATTTAATTTGGTGCAAAAAATAAATAAATGCACAAAAGTGGTACAAATTTCAGAAGAAGGAGTATAGGGTTTTTTTGTTAAGTTATTGAATTAATTTAAAATAAAAAACATGGTATCGGCTTTGCAAATTATTAATGAGTAAGGTTACTCCCCTTGCTAAGACTTATACGACTCCAAAGCAAAACATCGAGACACTCACTTTATTAAAGTGAGTGTCTCGATGTTTTATTTATTGAAAAATTAGTTTTTAAACGTTGTGTTTTTCTTACCTCTCACCTAGCCCGTCATTTTTAGTATGTATTTACTAGCAAATTGAATGTGTGCTTTTAGATTTTTCAGTATTTTTTGAAAAACGTAATGGATATTTTAAAATTTACCTATCTGCTACTGTTTTAGCGAACTCAAGCATTTCGCGGCGTAACCATTGATGCGCTGGCGCATGGTGAAGCAGTGGGCTCCATATCATTTTTACCTCAATAGGCACTATTTGAAACGGGGGTGGACTTATTACTAAGTTAGTATGTGTTGTTAATAGCTTAGCTTGCCTACGTGGTAATGTCGCCACCAGTTGCTCTGATTGACAAAGTAAACTGGCAATCATGTAGTGGCGGGTAAATACCCTAATTTTACGTGTTTGCTCTAACTGCCAGAGTGCTTCATCTACCCAGCCTAATTTTTGTTTACCTGACTTATTAGTTACTGCGGCTTCAGGGCCCCAACCAGCCCGGTTTACCCAAATATGTTCTTTTTTGAGGTAATTATCGAGTGTGGCGTTTTGTAAAAAAGTATTCTTGGGGTGTGTTAAACAGCAGTAGTTATCGCGCCATACTGTGGCTTGGTGAAACGATCGCGGTAATCCGTTAAAGCGATTAATAGCAAGGTCTATGGTGCCTTTTTCCATGTCTTGTAAGTTAACATCGCTTGGGCTTAAAACGTCAAAATTAATACCTGGATTTTTATTTAATTGCGCTGTTATAAATGGCGCAATTAACGTTGACTCTAAATAGTCGTTTGCCATTATTCTAAAGGTTATTTCAGCCGTAGCGGGGTTGAATTGCTCACTGGGTTGAGTAATTGCTTCAGCCATTTTTAATAATGATTCTATTTCGGGTTTAAGTAGGAGTGCTTTAGCTGTTGGGGTCATTGACCCTGCAGCGCGAACAAGAAGCGGATCTTCAAATAAATCGCGTAATCGCTTTAATGCATTACTCATTGCCGGTTGTGTTAGCGCTAATTTATTGGCGGCTTTAGACACACTTTTTTCGTCTATAAGCACGTTTAAATAGACGAGAAGGTTGAGATCGACGTTACGTATATTCATTAGATCAATCTTATTTATTTGCTGTATTAATTATCTAAATTAAAGCCTGCTTGTTAAGGTGTAAACAATTAATAAAAAATAACCGCCATAACGGGTAAAAATATAAGTGTTGTTAACATGCCAAATACGTTAATCGATGATTCAAATAATGCTCTTCAAAAGGTGATTGCAACTAAGCTTGCACGTGCTGTACTTGCAGGGTTTGATGCGATGTTTGCTGAGTTTTTAAATATAACACTTGGTGCACAAAGTCGGTTTGAGCAGCGCCAATATCATGATGTACAGCGTGCAATGCGCGATCGGTTACAAGTTTATGAGCGCCAAGTAAAAAATGTGAGTGAAGCGGTTAAAATAATTGCTTATCAAGAACTAGACTGCCCACACACATGGCAACTAGCTAAAAGTATTTATGGGGATATGGTTGAGCACCATGAGAATAAACCCATTGCGCATACTTTTTTTAATTCAACATTTGGTGCTATTTGGGACGATAAAAAAATTCGTACAGTGCATTTATTTGTATTAAAAGCCAAATACCGAAGTGAACCACGCTCATTTGAAAGTTTAGTAAGTAGAATATCGCTTCAAAATGGGTTTGAAACCGCAATTTCACAGCTTATTACTACGCAAATGTTTAGAGTTCCGTTCTGCCAATTAAATGCCGATTTAAAGCGTTTACAGCAAACCCTAATGCAAGGTGCTAAACATCAATGTAAGCAGGTCTATGAACTGATAAATTTAAACGACGGGTTTATTGAATACGCAAACTCGTTATTTTTTAGAAATAAAGCCTGTTATTTGATTGGCCGTTGTATCGCTAAAAATGGCGATAACATGCCGTTTGCTATTGCTATTTTAAACACCGAAAAAGGCTTAAGAATAGATGCGGTTATGATGGGCGCCGATCAATTAAGCTTGTTATTTGGCTTTGCCCGTACATATTTTATGGTAGATACAGACCAACCCGCGCGTTATGTTGATTACCTCAGTGTACTTATGCCGCATAAAAAGCGTTTTGAATTATTTAACGCTATTGGCTTTATTAAACACGCTAAAACCGAGTTTTACCGCTACAAGGTTGATACCACTAAAAACAGCCCCGCAAGTTTTAAATATATAAACGCACCTGGTACACCTGGCATGGTTATGCTGGTATTTACTATTGAAGGCTCAGATTATGTATATAAAGTAATAAAAGATAAATTTAGTGCACCAAAAACCGCAACTAAAGCACACGTAAAAGAAAAATATAACTTTGTGAAGCAAGCCGACCGAGTAGGGCGATTGGTAGATACGCACGAGTTTAGGTATTTAGCGTTTGATTTGAGCCGCTTTAGTGAAGAACTATTAACGCAGATGAAAACACACATTGATAGCAGTTTAGTTATATCGGGCAAGGCACTTATTTTAAAACATGTGTATGTTGAACGAAAAATGACACCTCTTAATTTATATATTAACCACTGCGATAAACACGCATTGGACCATGTGATGCTTGATTATGGAAAAGCAATTAAAGATTTAGCTGGGGCGAATATATTTCCAGGTGACATGCTAATGAAAAACTTTGGCGTTACTCGCTGGGGGCGTGTTGTGTTTTATGACTTTGATGAGATTTGCCCACTAACTCAGTGTAATTTTAGAGATGTACCTCAAACACAAAATGCATTAGAGGAGTTAAGTAGTCATTCTTATTTTGATATTGATGAAAACGATATATTTCCCAGTCAATTTAAGGTTTTTTTTAGCGCAAATGCTCATGCATTTGAGTGTTTTAACAACCACCACAGTGACTTATTTACAACAACCTATTGGCAACAGTGCCAGCAGCAAATAAAAAATGGTTTTTTACCTGATGTTTACCCGTACAAGCAAAGCTGGCGGTTTAAATAGAAATAATTACCCCCATGTCTAAAGTACAACTTTAGTTAAAGCAAAGGAGTGGTAATGAAATATATTTCCCATGAAAGCGGAAACCTTGCCTTTAGTGATACCCGTAAACCGCAGCTAAAAAATTATGAAGTGCTTGTTAAAGTGGCTGCAATTGGCGTGAATCGTGCTGATTGCATGCAACGCCAAGGTAAGTACCCAGCCCCAAAAGGTGACAGCCCAATTTTAGGTTTAGAGTGTGCAGGCACTGTGGTAGAGCTGGGTAACGAAGTTGATAAAAGCTGGCTCGATAAACGTATTTTTACACTGTGTGCAGGTGGCGCTTATAGCGAATATGTTGCGGTAGATACTAAACAATTAATGGAACTACCTGATGATGTAACTATGGTTGAAGGTGCTGCCATAAGCGAGGTGTATTTAACTGCTTTTGGTGCATTATTTGAGCTTGGCAAGCTACAACATGGGCAAACGGCATTGATACATGCAGGGGCCAGTGGCGTAGGTGGTGCCGCTATTCAAATGGCAAAAAGTGCAGGAGCAACAGTTGTTATAACCGCAGGTTCTGATGAAAAATGCCAACACGCTAAGTCGCTGGGAGCAGATCATACAATTAACTACAAAAACACAGACTTTGTAGATTACATGCAAAGCCGTAATTTAACCGCTAATGTAATTGTTGATCCCGTTGCAGGCAGTTATTTAAACAAAAATGCACAAGTTGCTGCCATGGATTGCCAAATAATTATGCTTGCCTTTTTAGATGGGCGTTTTGCTGAGGTTGATTTTGCAGCCCTGTTACGTAAAAGGATTTCGTTTCATGCGTCAACCCTTCGTAACCGCAGTATTGATTTTAAACGCCAACTAAGAGATGACTTAGTAGAACGCTTTTACAACGACATAGCATCTAAAAACTATGACTTTAATGTGTACAAAACGTTGCCATGGACACAGGCTCAAGAGGCACATGCAATATTAGAGCGCAACGAAAACGCGGGTAAAGTCGTATTGCTTGTAGAATAACGCTTTATTTTACACGTTATGCCCATATAATTCAGTCATACACACGTTATTATAAAACCAAGGTTAAAAATGAATCCAATAATTGCAATTTTAAAAGAACATAATGTAAGTGATGAAAAAGTAAAAGCGTTATTCGAGGCGTTTACACAAAACCCAATGATGGCTATGGCGCTTGTACAGGAGCTTGGCATACCGCCTGAAAAGCTTCAGCAATTAATGGCTGTTGTTATGACACAACCACACTTAATCAAAGAAGCTACCGATGAGTTAGGTTTAGACTTTGAAAAAGTAAAAGAAGCGAAAGAAAAGCTTAATCAGTAATAAGGTCTAAGTATTCGTTAAAAAGAAGCATAAGCTTACGTTTATGCTTCTTTTTTTGTACATAATTTTTACTGCTTATTTTTTTGGAAGAAGAACAGTGTCAATTACATGGATTACGCCATTACTTGCTTTAACATCTGGCATCATCACGTTAGCGTCGTTTACCATCACACCCATGCTTGTTTTAATCATTACCGACTGCCCCTGGAGTGTTTTGGCGCTATCTAACTTAGCCACCTCTTTTGCCATTATTTTTCCAGCGACAACATGGTAGGTTAGCACTGCCGTTAACTTCTCTTTGTTTTCTGGCTTTAACAGCATTTCAACGGTACCCTCAGGTAACTTTGAGAAAGCGGCATCAGATGGTGCAAAAATAGTGAATGGTCCTTTGCCTTTTAGAGTATCAACTAAACCGGCTGCTTTTACGGCTGCAACAAGTGTTGTGAACGAGCCATTTTCAACCGCAACATCAACCACATCTTTCTTCATGCCATGATGGTTGGCTTGCGCAGAAAATGAAAACCCTATGCTTGCGGCGGTAATTAAAATTGCGGTGGTTATCTTCTTAAACATGTTAGTTTCCTTTAAGTTAATATTTGCTAAATTCCTAAGATGCTACGCTGCTGAAAATTTAATCGATCAAAAACGTTTTTTGGTCAAACATCTTTTGTTACATCCTTTTTTGAACTGCTAAAGCGCTGTTAGGTCATACCATTACTTGATCAATTAAAGGGAGCAGTTATGAAAGTGCTTTATAAATTTTGGAAAAATAATCGTTCACTCATTGTATTTATTGCCTTAATGAGTGTGTTTAGAAGTGCAGTAGCCGACTGGTATGAAGTGCCTACGAGCTCAATGAAACCTACAATTGAGCAAGGAGATAGAATTTTAACAGACAAAATGGCGTACGACTTACGAGTGCCTTTTACGCATATTTCTTTGCTTAAAATTAACGAACCACAGACAGGGGACATTATTGTATTCGACTCACAAGCGGCAGATAACCGGTTAATTAAACGTGTTATTGGTGTGCCTGGTGATACCGTTTCTTTAGTAAATAACGAATTAATTATTAATGGCAAAAAGCTTAACTACGAACATGTGCAAAATAATATCGATTCGGTTGATAAAGTAGAGATATTAAACGGTAAGAAGCACACCATTAGGATAGCAAATGTACCATCCCAATTAGCTGGCTTTGAAATGATCACCATTCCAGATGATTACTATTTGGCAATGGGGGATAACCGTGACAATAGCGCAGACTCTCGCGTAATTGGTTTAATCCCTCGTGGTGAACTACTCGGAAAAGCAAATAAGGTTATTGTTTCGCTTGATTACGATAATTACTACATACCAAGAAAAGAGCGTGTTTTGCTCTCTTTAAACTAAGTGCATTTAGATTTGTTTGAACAGAGTATTAAGTATTTGATGTAATTTAAGTTTGAACAATACCTAGTGATTACAGCAAATTAAAGACCTTTAATCAGTGGGTATGTCAGTTAAATGGTCATGAACTAACTGGGTAAGAGCTTGCTTGTCAGCGTGGCTAGTAATCACTTTTGAAAAATCACTACTAATGGCTACACCGCAAGCCCCTGCGTCAAACCACTGAGTAATGTTATTTAAATTTATCCCGCCAACGGGCATTAAATTGGCGCTATCAAATGGGCCTTTTAATGCCTTAAAATAGTCAATCCCCATGCTACCTGCTGGGAATACCTTAATAATATCCGCATTATACTCAATCGCGTTAGCGATATCTGTTGGCGTTAAAGCCCCCATTAAAACAGGTAAATTACACTGATGGGCAACTGACACAATACGCTTATCAGTATTAGGGGTTACTATAAACTGTGCACCCGCATTAATGGCTCGTTGAGCTAGTTTAGTATTTGTGATGGTGCCTGCACCCACCAAAATATGTTGATGACGAATACGTGCATTTTTAATTTCTTGCTCAAACCCTGGTGTATTAGAGGTGATTTCAAGCACTTTTATACCAGCCTCAACTAAGCAATCGACAAGTGGTGCAACATCTGATTGTTTTTTTAATCGAATAATAGCCACTATTTTGTGCTTTAAAATTTTGTTGCGAGTTACAGTCTTTTCTTGAGGAACTGTGCTAGGCATTGTATTACTTTTTTATTATTTATTGGTCGATGGTACAAAAAATCGATAAAAGTCGCAAATAGGATAAAATAACATATAAAAAAACCGCTGAGAGTGAAGTGACCCCCAATAGTTGGACAATCCAATTACTGGGGGTCTTTTTATGTCCAAGCACAAAAGAATATTTAAGTTAAAGCTCGCACAACTTGCTGAGCAGGAAAACTCTGAAGCATTAAGTAGAAAGTACAATATTAGCGCTCGGCTTATTCGTTATTGGTTTCAGGTCTACCTGCTTAATGGGTCAAAGAGTTTTATCCATAAACAGTTACCTTATTCAGGCGGGTTCAAAATTCATGTGCTCGAGACGATGGAAATTAATGATTGGTCTTTGGGTTATACTAGCGCCTATTTCGACTTATCATCCCCAGGTATTTTATTTCAATGGCAAAAGCTTTATGCTCACGAGGGTATAACCCGACTAAAACCACAGAAAAAAGGTAGGCCTCGCGTGACGAATCATTCTTCATCTCCTAAACCATCAGCAGACATGTCTGAAAAAGAGCTCAGGGAAGAATTGGATTATCTACGTGCAGAGAACGCAGTCTTAAAAAAGTTAGAAGCCTTGGCTCAGGCCAGAAAGAAAAAAGCAAAGACAAAACGATAGTTGTCGAAGAGCTCAAGGCAAAATACAGCTTACAACACTTATTAAAGGTCACAGGGCTTCCCAAGAGTGTGTATTATTACCATCGTAATACACTGTTTCAGCCCTGTTCCAACACTGACTTATGCGAAAGAATACGTGATATCTATCACAAGCACAAAGGACGATACGGCTACCGTAGGGTAACTTGCACGCTAAGAGCAATGGGTTTGATGGTTAATCATAAGCGCGTGCAACGCTTGATGGGCGAACTTGGCTTGAAATCAAAAGTCAGACCTAAACGCTACACCTCTTACAAAGGTGAAGTCGGTAGAATCGCTGAAAATATTCTCAAACGTGAATTTACGGCAAAGAAGCCCAATCAAAAATGGGTGACCGATGTCACTGAATTTAAAGTCAATGGAGAAAAGGTATACCTGTCACCGGTAATAGACCTATTTAACCAAGAAGTGGTCAGCTATGAGGTAAGGACATCTGTCACGCTACCACTAGTGACTGACATGCTTAAAGCCGCAACAGCAAAGCTGTTGAAGCATGAGAGACCACTCATCCACTCAGACCAAGGTTGGCAATATCAAAATAAACGATATCAACAACACCTGAAAAAGCATGGGCTAATTCAAAGTATGTCTCGAAAAGGAAACTGCTTAGACAATGCCGTTGCAGAAAACTTCTTCGGCATATTAAAAACTGAGATGTATCACAATGAGACGTTCAAGGACGCAAATGAACTCATTGAAAACATCAAAGAATACATCGATTATTACAACAACGAACGCATTAAGCTAAAACTAAAAGGCCTGAGTCCGATACAATATCGAAATCAGGCCTTGGTTGCCGCTTAGAAATGAGTCCAACTTATTGGGGTCACTTCAGAGTCAGCGGTTTTTTTATTCATATGTGTAAATTTACATTACACGCATTCCAGGTTCTGATCCGTCGTCAGGATTAAGAATATAAATTTCTTTTCCGCCAGGGCCTGCAGCAAGTACCATACCCTCAGACATACCAAAACGCATTTTACGCGGTTTAAGGTTTGCAACCATTACTGTTAGCTTACCTTCAATATCTTCAGGAGCGTATGCTGATTTAATGCCTGCGAATACTTGACGCGTTTCGCCGCCTAAATCAAGGGTTAGCTTCAGTAGTTTGTCGGCGCCTTTTACATGCTCTGCTTTTGCAATTTTAGCAACACGAAGGTCTACCTTTGCAAAATCGTCAAACTCAATTTCTTCGCTAATAGGTTCTTTTGCAAGAGGGCTATTTGGATCAATTGTTACTTTAGGCTCTAGGCTTTCTTTAGATTCTTCAACCATTTTGTTTACTTTGTCCATTTCTACGCGTTGCATTAACGGTTTAAATTTATTGATTGAGTGGCTTACTAGTGGCGTCTGTACTGCATCCCAAGCAAGATCATCGTTTAAAAACGCTTCTACGTTTTGGGCCATAGCCGGTAGTACTGGTTTTAAATAGGTAATTAAAACACGGAACAAGTTAAGGCCAAGCGAACACACATCGTGAGCTTCTTGTTGCTTAGTTTCGTCTTTAATTAATACCCATGGTGCTGCGCCATCAATAAATTGGTTTGCTTTGTCGGCAAGGGCCATAATTTCACGAATTGCGCGACTGTATTCACGGTTCTCAAAATGGGTGGTAATACTTGGCGCAGCAGCTTGGAACTCTTCGAGAAGCTCTGGTTGCATAATGGTTGCGCTTAATTTTCCATCAAACTTTTTGGTAATAAAGCCTGCGCAACGGCTCGCTATATTAACGACTTTACCAACCAGATCTGAATTAACACGTTGTGCAAAGTCTTCTAGGTTTAAATCAAGATCGATAATACCGCTGTTTAATTTTGCAGCGTAATAGTAACGTAAGTATTCTGGATTTAGGTTGTCTAGGTAGGTACGCGCTTTAATAAACGTGCCCTTTGACTTAGACATTTTTTCGCCATTTACAGTAACGAACCCGTGTGCAAATACGTTAGTTGGTTTTCTAAATTTAGCGCCTTCTAGCATGGCTGGCCAAAATAAGCTGTGGAAGTAAATAATGTCTTTACCAATAAAGTGGTAAAGTTCTGCTTCTGATCCTTCAGCCCAAAATGCGTCAAAATCAATCCCTTTTTTATCACACAGGTTTTTAAAGCTGGCCATGTAACCAATTGGCGCATCTAGCCATACGTAAAAGTATTTACCTGGGGCATTTGGAATTTCGAAACCAAAGTAAGGCGCATCACGGCTGATATCCCACTGTTGTAAGCCGTCAGTAAACCATTCGTCTAGCTTGTTAGCCATTTCTTGTTGAATAGTACCTGAGTGTAGCCATTCTTTAAGCATGCCTTCAAATGCTGGTAGGTCAAAAAAGTAATGCTCAGAATCTTTCAAAATAGGCTCGGCACCTGACATAACAGAGCGCGGGTTTATTAATTCGGTTGGGCTGTAAGTTGCGCCACACGAATCACAGCTATCGCCATTTTGATCTTCAGACTTACACGTTGGGCAAGTACCGGTTACAAATCGATCAGGTAAAAATATGCCTTTTTCTGGGTCAAACAATTGCGAAATAGTGTGCTTTTTTATATGGCCCGCGTCGTTTAAGCGGTTGTATATTAATTCACTAAATTCTTTGTTTTCTTGGCTATGCGTGCTGTGGTAATTGTCAAACTTAATGTTGAAATCAGCAAAGTCGCGTTGGCGTTCAATGCTCACATTTTTTACCATTTCTTCAGGTGTGATCCCTTGCTTCTGTGCATTAAGCATGATTGGTGTGCCGTGGGCATCGTCTGCGCAAACATAATACGTTTCATGGCCTTGAAGTTTTTGAAAACGTGACCAAATATCAGTTTGAATATATTCCAATAAATGACCTAAGTGGGTTGGGCCATTTGCATAAGGTAATGCGCTGGTAATCAGGATCTTTCGCTGTGCCATAATCATTCCGAATTGAGGATAAAATACCGTTTTTACTATTTAAACGGCTGTTATCATTAATTTATCTATAAACAGGTGGCTATGCGCGCACACTGCTTATGGATTTTTATTAATTGACTGGTGTTAATGACCTGAATGTTACATAATTCCGAGGCACTTTTCATCAAAGAAACGCTATTTAATTGCTATGTTTGGACTGTCGAAACTTTTCTCTTCTAAATCGGTGCAAAAACAACCGATTATTGCTGCTTTAGCGGCTTATCGTAGTGCGGCCTTTGCCGTAGGAATTGACGAAAGCTTTATTGAGTCAACTTCTGAAAACGACGATAAATCATTACAAATTAGTCTTACTTTACCTTTTGCTGCGCAATCAGAAATCCCCCTTGTAGAGCAGCATGTCCGTGATGTTTTAAATATTGAAATCTCAATAAAGGCTAAGGTTGATATTCAAGAGCCTGCAAAGTTTAAAGGAATTAAACACATTGTACTTATTGCTTCAGGTAAAGGTGGGGTAGGTAAATCGACTACAGCTGTTAATTTAGCGGGTGCATTAAAAGCTGAGGGAGCAAAAGTTGGTATTTTAGACGCTGATATTTATGGTCCTTCAATACCAATGTTGTTGGGCCTTGTTGGTGCTGAGCCAAAAACAAAAGATAACAAACAATTACTACCGTTTGATGCCAATGGCATTAAAGCCCAATCTATCGGCTTTTTAGTACCCAGTGATGACGCAACAGTATGGCGAGGCCCAATGGCATCGGGTGCACTTAGTCAATTACTGAACGAGACTGATTGGGGCGAGCTCGATTATTTAATTGTAGATATGCCCCCAGGTACAGGTGATATACAACTTACCATGAGTCAAAAAGTACCTGCCAGTGGGACTGTTATTGTAACTACGCCTCAAGATTTAGCACTCGCTGATGCCCAAAAAGGCATTGCAATGTTTAATAAAGTAAATGTGCCAGTACTTGGTTTGATAGAAAATATGAGCCATTACGTTTGCAGCCACTGCGGTGAGGCAAACCATGTATTTGGCAAAGAGGGTGCACAAAAACTAGCCCACAAGCATGGCGTTCCGGTACTTAGCCATATTCCCCTTGCCATTGATATTAGAGAGTACTCTGAGCAAGGAAAACTTATTGCTAGCGATAACGATGCGGCAATAAGCAAAACATACAGCGCAGCAGCTAGGCTTATAGCCAGCACGCTATATTATCAACAGCATCACAACAGCATAGAAATTGTGATTACAGAAGATTAAAAGCATGAGACTTTCAGATACACATATTAAAGAACACCTAAAAGATGGCCGAATAGTTATAGAGCCTGCTCCGAGTAGTGAGATGATATCGGGTGTGACAGCAGATTTACGTCTTGGTAATAAATTTAGAACGTTCAATGCCCATAATGCAGCCTACGTTGATTTAAGTGGTCCAAAGGATCAACTCAATAAAGCCATGGAATCAATCATGAGTGAGGAAATTGAGCTTGCAGACGGTGAAGCGTTTTTTTTACACCCAGGTGAACTCGCGCTTGCAATCACTTATGAAAAAGTAACGCTACCTGCCGATATTGTAGGGTGGTTGGATGGGCGTTCATCGCTTGCGCGTTTAGGTTTGATGGTGCATGTAACAGCACACCGAATTGATCCCGGCTGGAGCGGTAATATTGTATTAGAGTTTTACAACTCAGGAAAATTACCCTTAGCGCTGCGCCCAATGATGAAAATTGGCGCTATGAGTTTCGAAATGCTCTCAGGGCCTTGTGAAAACCCGTATAACATTCGTAAAGATGCTAAATACAAAGACCAGAGTAGCGCAGTTGCAAGTCGCATAAGTGATGAAAACAGCTAAACCTTATCGGGTAAATTATGAAGCGCATAACCCAATAGTTGAAAATAGTGGTTAAGCGCTTTATTTGCCTTGGTGGTATGTTGTGCTGGTGGGTATATTAAATTACTGGATTGCAAACCGGCCACCAAAAAACTGTTTTTTATGTTTGGGTGTGCATATATACAGGCTTCAAAACAGCGAGCTGCAATTTCTTCAGGCATACTCATATAATTCATATTATGGGCTTGGTCGTGTTTAATACATGCTTGCACAAATTCATTGGCATTTTCGCCACTTGCATCTAAAAATACTTCTTTGAAAAAACTATTTAATGCGTCATTGAGTGGGTGCATTAAATTTGGTGTATTTGAAAGCCAAAGCTTTGAAGCAAATCCATAGCGTGGTTTTACTTTAAATAAATGTTCACTAATGTGGTGATCGAATGCATGAAACCACTCATGCGCGAGCGCACCACCGCCCGCATTTTTAGCAAGTGCTAATGTTTGACTGCCTGCATTGTAATGCGCTTGCACACCTTTTTGACCACCGTGCCCAAATGCAAAATTTAACTTTCCGCGCAGACCAATTGCTTTAGGTGGTAAGTGCAGTATTTGCGCCAGGTCGGCCAGCGCATCGTAAATTAAATTAGCGCTAATATAGCGCTCTTCTTTGGTTACCCATTTACCAACGACCATTGATCTAAACCCAAACGTGGTTCTTATATCGCTAAAATCAACTTGGTCATCAAAGCGATAGTCGGGGCCTTGACGAGTAAATCCTCGTTTTAATCTATTTGGGTAATGTCGCATCTGTTTATCAAAAGCTAAATTTAATTTAAGTAACGTGCTTTTACGTGCTCAGGCATATGTTGGGTTTGTTTATTAATTAATTCTTCTAATAAAGTAAACAAAGGCTCTGGGTTTAAATGTTCTATTAAGCTTAAGCTATGAGCAACGGCTTCAAGTGTAGAGAGGCTATCGGCACGGGGTGCTTTACGTATTGTATAACGATTTTTAGGTAGTTTATTAAAACTCACTGTTCTAAATTGATTGAGTGCAGGGGTGAGTTGCAAAATTTTATAGGCTTTTTTCCATGTGCCATCGATCACAATTAAATGAGTGATGTGCTTATGTTTTGTGGAGCTTGGTTCATCTAGGCAGGTGGCGTTTTCGTTTGGGTAAAGCAGTACTGTTGATTCTTTTGGCAAACTATTTAACATACTAAAGTCAGCACTGTTTTCACCTTTGATGATTTCGCAATCAGTTAGACTTAAGTCGAGTAATTTAGCCGTGTTTTTTGCTATTTTTTCTTCGCTGGGGTGTTGTAGAATAATAACTTTAACTTTGTTAGTTATTGTTTCAATAGCGCTGCATACACAGGTATTAAGCGCAAAATTACAACGAGTACAAAGAATGCGTGCCATTTTAAAAATTTTCTCTCTATTATTAACTTGTAAATTATACATTTATGAAAGCAATTAAGTTGGTTTTTTTTCATTTATCAATATACAGTAGTTATATCAAATACAATGAACATGGATAGTTGAAGGAATTAAATAATGACAGACATTACCATAGATACATCAGCGTTAGAGAATATGAAATCTTTATTGGGCGAGCAGTTTGCTGATACGCTTGATTTTTGTTGTGCCGAGTTTGAACGTCTGGGCTCTGAAGTTATGGCAACCATTGGTAAAGATAAAGAGGCAGCGATTCGTCATTCTCATAGTTTAAAATCAAATGCCGCGCAGTTTGGTGCGTCTAGTTTAGCTGATGTTTCGCGCACCATAGAGTTAAGCTTAGTTAATGATGACTTAGCTAAAGCGATGGATGCTTGTGCCAACTTAATGCCACAGGTAGAAGGCTCTCAAACAAAATTTAAACAATGGTTAGATGCACAATAGTTAACGTGAATTAATTTCAGTTTTAAGCTGTTAAATTTACTGGTGTTATATATTTACTCGGTTAGTCTAGTAGGCAACCGGGTTTTTATTGTTTAGATAAAATAGACCCTGCTTATAAAACTCAAATTACAAAGGTCATCAGGCGCCAGCGAGTAGAGGTAAAATGTCAGATATAAAAAAGAGTCATAAATTAGAAGGCGTATGTTATGACATTCGTGGGCCTGTTTTAGCTCAAGCTAAAAAAATGGAAGACGATGGTCAAAAAGTCTTAAAATTAAACATCGGTAATCCAGCTGCATTTGGTTTTGATATGCCTGAAGATATGCATCGCGATATTATCCGTAACCTGTATTCTGCCCAAGGTTATTGTGACTCTAAAGGACTTTACTCAGCCAGAGTAGCTGTGTACCAGCATTATCAACAACGTGGGTTAAACAACTTAGACGTTGATAACATTTATATTGGTAATGGGGTAAGTGAACTAATCCAAATGATCACTCAAGCTTTGCTTAACAACGATGATGAAGTGCTTATCCCCGCGCCAGATTATCCGTTGTGGACTGCGTCAGTTAAGTTAGCGGGCGGTAATCCCGTTCATTATTTATGTGATGAAGAGCAAGATTGGTTTCCTGATATAGATGACATAAAAAGTAAAATCACCTCTAAAACCAAAGCCTTGGTGTTAATTAATCCGAACAATCCTACTGGTGCGGTATACAGTGATGACCTGCTTAAGCAATTAATAGATATTGCGCGAGAGCACAAGTTACTGTTGTTAAGCGACGAAATTTACGAAAAGATTTTATACGATGGAGTTAGCCACACTTCAATTGCTTCATTGTGTGATGATGTGCCAATGATTACTTTTAATGGTTTAGCTAAAACTTACCGTGCTGCTGGGCTAAGAATGGGGTGGATGGTTTTAAGTGGTAAAACATCAGCCATGGACGACTTAAGTAAAGGGTTAGATATACTCTCGTCAATGCGTTTATGCGCTAATGTACCTGCCCAATATGCAATTCAGCAGGCATTAGGTGGTGTGCAATCAATTGATAACTTAATTAATCCGGGCGGGCGATTATACGAACAACGTGATATTGCATGGCGCGGTTTAAATGCGATTGAAGGCATTAGCTGTAAAAAGCCAAAAGGCGCTTTATATGCGTTTGCCAAGGTTGATACTGCACACTTTAATGTAAAAAACGATGAGCAAATGATGTTTGATTTGCTCAAGGCCGAAAAAATATTATTAGTGCATGGGCGTGCGTTTAATTGGCCAGAGCCTGACCACTTTAGGTTAGTATTTTTACCTAATAAAGATGACTTAACTGACGCCATGCAAAAAATGCAGCGTTTCTTTAAAGATTATCGCCAATTATAAAACTTTATAAAAAAACGAGCCTGTTGGCTCGTTTTTGTTTTTAAAGGCGTGTTATTAATATGCTTTATCTACTCTTACGGTATTATCGCCTAAATAAACTAACCTCACATTATCGCCTTTGTGAAATCGCATACCTTGGTCTAGGTCTTGAACTACCATAAATTGGTCGCCATTTTCTACCTGAATTAGTAATTCAACTAACTGAGTTTGTTTGTAATAGCTACCTTGCTGACTATTGTTAGCAACACTACCACCGATAACTGAGCCTAAAATTGTGGCTATAGCACGACCGCTGCCACCACCAAATTGATTACCAATAACACCACCAATAAGTGCGCCACCAAACGTTTTCCAGCCGTTCTTTTTGTCTTGTATTAGTTCTTGCTCGCTGATGTTTCGTACTGATTTAATGTCACCAAACAACACTTTTTGAACTGCTACGGCTTTATTTCGCTCGTATTTGGCAAAAGTGGGTGCACTTAATGTAAGTAAAGCGCACATAATTACAGCAATTGCTTTCATAACTTACTCCTATCGGCTTACCAGCCAAAGGTTGATTTTTCTTTGGTTTTGCGAATTTCAGTTTCGTCCGCCCATTCAATAAGTCCGCTTTTCATATCCATTAAACGCATTGTGAATTTATAATATACGTCTGATTTATCTGCATTTGTTTTAACAATACTTGATAAGTTGCCATACAACATGTACTGAGCACCAATTTGTTGTCCAAATGCAACCGCTGTTGCTGGGTTCACTAATGCATCTTCGTTTTGAAAGGTTAGCTGTTCACGTACAGCTTCTACACGTGTCATGTCTACAAAGCGAAACTTACCGCTGCGTAGCATTTGCGTAGAGATAGAATCAGTGATTGATTCTGTATCAATATGCTCACTGGTTTTGTTTTTAATACGTTCCACAAACACAACAGGACGGTTATTTTGAGTCATGGTTCCCACTACTGGCGAGCTTAGTAGTGAGTCGGTCATTTGGCTCGCGACTTTTTGTAAATCGGTAGAACCAAAATTTATATCTGTTGTTTCAACTGCTTGAGCGTCACCATAGCTAACTACGGCTTTGTTAGCACAGCCGCTTAAGATCAATGTGCTGAGCCCGACTAATGCGTAGGTGGATGCTGTTTTAAATGTCGTGTTCATAATAGTTTCCTTTAATCTTTAAATTCTTGAGATTCAGTTGATACTTTTCTAACTGCTAGTGAAAATGTAACAGCATCAGAGCTAGGCGCTAAACCTGGTAATTGTGTATTAGCAAAACCAAATAAAGTTAATGGCTGCCACGGTGAATGATTTCCTTTAATCAAAAAACCATCTTTATCAAACCATTTAAATTGATACTGTAAATATTGTGACTTTTTATATTGGCTAGATAGGGTAACCACCACATCCGTTAACTGATTTGTTTGACGCGTTTTAACGTCGGTAATGGCGAGTTTTTCACCTAAATCAGGGTTATCCACTCTAAGTTGATCATTAAAATTTCCTTTATTTTGTTCAACCGCTATACCTGATGTGTCAGGCTGTGTTGCACAAGCACTTAGCAATAAAACGGCACACATTGGCACTATGTATTTCATGGTGTCTCCTAGAGTTGAACTACATGGTAGTTAAAATAGTTATTAATAGAGGTTAGGTAAATTAAAGTTAACCCTTGCTTACTAACGGTAAAACTAATAGGCGGTTGATTGCCTATATTTAATATATGTTCACCTGCTGTCAGACTTTGACGCGCTACAGCAATTTGATTTGGTAATGTAAGCCAGCTTCGGGTGTCGGCTTGCTCTGACGCTAAATTATATATATTGGCTAAAATGTTGCCTACATCTCCTGCGCTGCGCGCAAGCTCAGCGCGAACTTTTTCTTTAGTTATGAGCCGTAATACTTGGCGTGTAATTTTGCCTGGTATTTCTTGTTCAAGAGTTTTAGCGGCTAGGGCTTCTAAATAAACTAATGGCGCTAATGCTACTTTTTGTCCAGCAATATTCACATTTTGTATAGGGCTAATGTAAGCACTGTCTTTATATACGGGCATAGCAAGGCTATAAAAACGAACATCACCTCTACTTGTATCAATCGGTAGTCTTAATTTAAATTCAGTTTGTTTGGGCACGAAACCTTGCTCAAGTAATACGATTACCTCACCATGGTTAGGCTTTAAAGTGCTAAGTTCGCCAAAACGTTGTGTGTATTCGTCAAATTCTTGATGAAACCCTTGTTTTTTAGCTAGGCGAATTACATCTTGCTGTAAATATTTATTATTTGGTTGAATAGCTAACGCTTTTTTGTAGTCTATGTAGGCGTCGTCAAACTGTTTTGCACTTTGGTAAAGCAAAGCCGATAAGTAAAAAGTGTATGCGTTTTGAAAGCCGTTTTTAACATCTCTTGTCACATTATTCATACTTGGATAATGCTGCTGCGCTTCATTTTTTTCTGAATCTATTTCTGCTTCATTCTCGCTAAGCGCATCGGCTTGTACTTTATTAGCTCGCCGAACTTCTACTAATGCGCCTTCAACATCATTTTTATACACGTAGTTAAGCGCTTTATAACTATGAAGCATGCTCATCTCGTAAGCAGGTGGTACATAGGTAATTGCCGAGTCATTCGTAAATAATGCATTACTTTGTTCAAGCCCGGCACTTAGTTGAATCTTTGCAGCTTGGCGTTTCGTTTGCATTTGAGCATATACGTTTTCGAATTTGCTTTGAGCGTTATCAGCTGAATTAGTAAGGTCGTTGATACGCGCTTGCTCAAGTTGGTTAAGCAAGTAACTACTGTGTATAGTGCTATTGTCTGCAATTAACGATTTAGCTTGTTGTGGGTTATTATTTTCAATAGCATTTCGCACTGGCGTCATTTGTGTGGCGTAATCGTTAAACAGGTCGTTAAACCCTATAGAGCTACAACCACTTAAAATAAAACAAACGCTTAAAATTATACTTCTGCGCACACAGCACTCCTTTTAATCTACTTAAGCAGGTTAACACACTCACTTTAAACAAGAGTGTGAAACATTGTAAAAAAACGTAGAGCCATATCATCGTTAAGGTAAATATGCATGTTCTATGTGAATAAGGCGTGAATTTAGTAATGTGTGAAATAGACAGCGAAAAGTTAAGGTCTTATTAAGTTGAAAGTTTTTGCACACTTTGCCTTATGCTGTATAAATAACTTACTTTTATAGCAGTTTAAGTTATTTAACTACTCACCCATAAAAACAGATTATTTAACAACCAGATTTAGGTTAAAAAGGATTATTTTGAAAGCAGCTATATATACATTTATTGCTTTAATAGCATTTGCCGCCAATTCTTTATTTTGCCGAATGGCATTAGCTGAGGGGTATATAGATCCCTATAACTTTACCATCATTCGTTTATTAAGCGGTGCTGCATGTTTAGGTATTATTATGAGCGTTTATACTTATAATCTAAAACGTAATGGGTCATTTAATGATGCTATTTTAAGTGATACAGGGAGTTGGCGAAGTAGCATTAGTTTACTTGTTTATGCACTTAGTTTTTCGGTGGCCTACGTTGAGTTAGATACCGGAACAGGCGCTCTGATTTTATTTTCAGCCGTGCAACTTACGATGATTGGTTGGGGTATATATAAAAAAGAACAATTAAGCGCCGTGCAGTGGGCTGCTTTTTTGATTGCTGTTACGGGGTTTGCTTATTTGATGCTGCCCTCAGCGGCGGTGCCCTCGCTAATAGGAGCGGGATTGATGGCCATAAGCGGTGTTGCTTGGGGTATTTACAGTATACGTGGCAAAGTATGTGTATCGCCATTGCGAACGACAGGGTTTAATTTTATTAGAAGTTTAGTAGCGCTCCCCATCTTATTACTTGTTAGTATGAGCTACTTTAACGCACTTACCATACAAGGCATTTTACTCGCGAGCGCTTCTGGCGCTTTAGCCTCTGGCATTGGCTATAGTATTTGGTACGTTGCAATGCCATTACTTAAAAGCACGCAGGCTGCGGTTGTGCAATTGTGTGTGCCGGTAGTTGCAGCGTTTGCAGGCGTTATTTTTTTACAAGAACAGTTAACAGTTGAATTTGTTATCGCCAGCTCAGTTATTTTAACAGCGGTACTCATATTTATTTTAAATAAAAAGAAGGAGTAGTCCTTCTTTTACGGTGGACTAACGTTGGTCACAAAGCGCTTATAAAGTGAAGGTAAGTGCGCCAATACGGCACTTTTACCAAGTAGTTCACTGTTTTCAATGCATTTTCGTAAAGCACTTTCAGTGAGTTGAATACTAAGCAATTGTGATTGCTTAATGTGACTAATATGCCAAAGTTCAGGAGCTACCCCGTTTAAATCTTCGCGATAAGGCCGATAAAAACCAAATTTCTCAAGGTGAATACTGAGCCATTCACTCAATGGTGAAAAGGGACCGTTTTTCTCATATTCATGAGGAGATAACTGCAGTTGATAATCGTCACTAACACTGGCTTTGTCATATACATCCAAATCGGTACCAAAATGGTGCCTACTTGCCCCAGGTAAAGCTGAATAACGCATAATTGCAATACACTTATCAATGTCATTTAAGTTCGTTAAATCAACAACCTTTTGTTGTGAATTATAAACAGGCCTTTGTCCTGAAAATTTGTTATTCCAAATTAGCGCCTGACGTTCAAAATCCCTAAAGCTTGATGCAATAGTTAAGTCAAACCCAGCTTGTTTAGCTGCATTTTGTAGCGCTATAAAATCAGTAGTGATAGCGCTATGCAAACGATGGCTTTGTATTTTAGTTAAATGTGTATCACTTTGCCCTGTGACACACGCTATCGTGGGTACTTGTAAATCAGTCATTAGGTTAACAATTGCTCAAGTATTTGCTCGTAAATGTCGGTGAGTTTAATTAAGTCATCTGTACTTACGCACTCATCCACTTTGTGAATGGTGGCATTACGAGGCCCAAGCTCAATGACTTTAGCACCGGTTTGAGCAATGAAGCGACCATCAGAGGTTCCCCCCGTGGTTTCTAAATTGGTTGCTAATCCTGTCACAGACTCAATAGCATTAACGGTTGCGTCAACAAGTGGGCCATGTTCTGTAATAAATGGGAGACCATTTACAATCCAGTTTAATTCGTAGTTCAAGTTGTGTTTTTGTAAAATGTCGATTACACGCTGTTGTAATTGTTGATGTGTAACTTCGGTGCTAAATCTAAAATTAAATTGCACATCTAGCTCACCAGGGATCACATTACCTGCACCTGTGCCGCCGTTAATATTTGATATTTGAAAGCTGGTTGCCGGAAAAAAATCATTACCTTTATCCCACTGGGTTTGGCTAAGCTCTGTTAATGCTTCAGTGGCTAGATGAATAGGGTTTTGAGCCAGGTGAGGGTAGGCAACATGTCCTTGAATACCTTTAACTTTTACGAATCCGGTAAGCGAGCCGCGTCGGCCATTCTTAACTACATCACCTAAGACATCCCGAGATGAAGGTTCGCCAACCAAACACATATCAATTTTTTCACCGCGAGATTCTAGTGTATCAATAACTCGGGTGGTTCCATTTATAAATGGTCCTTCTTCATCAGAAGTGATCAAAAAAGAAATTGATCCTTTGTGGTTCGGGTATTTAGTTACAAAACGCTCAGTAGCTACAATCATGGCAGCAAGCGAGCCTTTCATGTCGGCAGCTCCTCGACCATGCAATAAACCATTTTCTACCAGCCCTGAAAAAGGTGGGTGCTGCCAGTTTTTTGCCGGACCCGTAGGCACTACATCTGTGTGTCCTGCGAAACAAAAATGCGGCGACTGGTCGCCTTTACGCGCCCAAGTATTTAATGTATCAGTAAAAAATAGTGACTCTATATTAAAGCCGATCGCTTCAAGACGTTCGTTCATCATTTGTTGACAGCCGGCATCTTCTGGGGTGACAGATTCACGCTGTATCAAGGCTTGTGCAAGTGCAATTACTTCATTCATTATTTAAAAATCTCATCGTATTGCGCGACCTTAAAGCCTAAATAAAAGTCAGTACCGTTAGCTAATACTGGTCGCTTTATCATAGCGGGCTGCTGAACTAATAATTGAATAGCATTTTGCTTAGTCAAATTTTGTTTTTGCTCGTCACTTAGAGCTCTGTATGTAGTTCCACGTTTATTGACTAATTGTTCCCAATCTAATTTATCAGCAAATTCAGCGACCATTTGTTCATTAACACCCTCTTTGCGGTAATCGTGAAAGGTAAACTCAATATTATTATCTGTAAGGTATTTTTTAGCTTTTTTAATTGTGTCGCAGTTACTAATTCCGTAAAGAGTGATCATAAGTTACTTCTTTTTAATAATAGTTAATAAGGTGTCTTCAGCTGCTTTTACATGCAGGTGTGAATAATGAAATGTGCCCAGGTTGTGACCATTAAGTAATATTAAACTTCCTAGCATAGGGGAGTCTAATTCTCTTAGGTCAAAATAAGCAAGTCGTTGACCTTTGAGTACTTGGCTGCCATTTAACTGTGCTATATGGGTATGCGTAATTGCTGCAGAGGCAGGTAAGGTTAAATTAATGAGTATTTTTAAACCATTTTTAGCCTGCAAAATAAATTCAGTTCCTGCGTTTTTAACCTGCAGTAAAACCCCATCAAAGGGGGCTAAAATTTTATGACTGGTTGCTTGCACCATAACACCGGGGCCAAGTGTACCAAAACTGAACAAAGGCTCTGGGTGATTACTTAATTCTACTACCTTTCCCGTAAAAGGACTGGTGATATTAATAGCATCACGGGGGATTTTATTTTGTGCAATAAGCTCTATTGGTTGTGCTTTCATAAATTAGTTTGTCACCACATTATAGCCATCTTTTTTTAGTGCTGTGATTGCCTGGGCCGCTGTTTGATTTTTTACAAGTATGTAGTCAGTATCGTAAGTTGAAATAGAAAAGATAGATATTTGTGCTTTAGCTAACACGCCAGAAATATTAGCCATAATTCCTGTTAACGAAAACCCTAAAGGGCCAATAACTTCTAATGCTTGCCAATCAGATTCTGTATCCAGGCTGTGTAATTCAAAACTACTGGGGCATACAATTGATAGTTCGTCATGGGTCTTTGAGATAAAAAACAACGGAAGTTTTAACAAAGCAGCAGGGATATCAGCATCAATATCTAAACTATGTATAGACAAAATAGTGCTGTGTAATTGTAATGTTTGTTTTGACATTAAAAACCTGCGGTACAGCAAAGACGATTTATTAATAGTATAGATTATTAAAGATAAATTAAAGCGGTAACTCACCGTAACTAAGCTGCAAAATATGAGCTACTTATACTTACCCACAATTTCTGTGGATAACTATGGGGGTTGAGAGGTATAAATAGCCTAACTAACTAATTTATAATTAGAAATTAGCTAGGCTATAAAAAGCACATGTTAATTAAAGCCTTTAATTAAGTGCTTCGACTTGCGCTGCTTGAATAGCGGTAAGTGCGATTGTGTATACAATGTCATCAACTAATGCACCACGGCTTAAATCGTTGACTGGTTTACGCATACCTTGAAGCATTGGACCAATACTGATGAGGTCTGCGCTTCTTTGCACGGCTTTATAGGTTGTATTACCGGTATTTAAATCAGGGAAAATAAACACCGTTGCTTTACCCGCTACGGGGCTATTTGGTGCTTTTTTAAGCGCAACGTTTTCCATAATTGCTGCATCGTACTGAAGGGGACCATCAATAATCAAATCGGGACGTTTTTGTTGAGCTATTTTGGTTGCCTCTCGCACTTTTTCAACGTCGGCTCCTGTACCAGAAGTACCTGTACTGTAGCTGATCATGGCAACACGAGGCTCTATACCAAAAGCTGCAGCTGAGTCAGCTGACTGAATCGCAATATCAGCAAGTTGCTCAGCATTTGGATCTGGGTTAATTGCACAGTCTCCGTAAACGAGTACCTGATCAGGCAGCAACATAAAAAATACCGACGATACAAGCGATGAGCCCGGGGCCGTTTTGATGAGTTGTAATGGCGGTCTAATTGTATTGGCGGTTGTGTTAACTGCTCCTGAAACAAGTCCGTCAACTTTGCCTTGTTCAAGCATCATAGTACCCAGTACTACGTTATCAAGTAATTGTTCTTGCGCTACAACAGCGGTGAGACCTTTGCTTTTTCGGATTTCGACCATAGGCTCGACATAATCATTAATGATGCTGCTTGGTTCTACAATACTTACATTTTCGTTGAGCTCTATACCTTGTTGCTCAGCAATACGCATTATTTCTTCGCGATCACCTAATAAAATGGTTTTTGCTATACCGCGTTGCCCACAGATAGCAGCTGCTTTAATAGTTCTAGGTTCGTTGCCTTCAGGTAAAACAACCGTTTTGCCTGCTTTACGAGCTTTATCTGTAAGTAAGTATCTGAAAGCTGGTGGCGAGAGTTTACGTGTTTTCCCCACATTTTTTGCCAGTGAGTTCAGCCAATCTGAGTCAATATATTCAGCATTGTGGCTTTTCACTTTTTCTATACGCTGGTCATCATCGCTTGGCACTTCCATATTAAAGTTATGAAGTAACAACGATGTTCGCCATGTATCGGCCTCTGTTGCTAAAATTGGTAGTCCCGTTTGCATTGCTTGTTCGCACAGCGCCATAATACGCTGTTCTGGCATAAAACCACCGGTGAGTAATATTGCCCCAATTTTAGTACCATTCATTGCCGATAAACACGCAGCTACTAAAATATCAGAACGATCGCCAGGAGTAACTAATAATGCACCAGGTGTAAAGTGGTTTAAAATATTAGACACTGTACGTGCACAAAATGTGATACGACGCAGGCGTCGATGCAGCATGTCACCTTCGTTAATAATTGTGGCTTTTAAATACGCACTTAAGTCTTTCACACGTGGTGCGACTAAATCAAAATCCCATGGTATTGCACCAAGTAACATAAATGGGTTTTTTCTAAAAATTGGCAGTGATGCTAAGCGGTTTAGTTCGTTATCTACTTCATCAGGTTTGTAGGAGTCGACTAAATCGGCGCGTGCTCTGCCTTCTTCATCTAGAGGGGCATTTACTTTATTAAAAATACAGCCTAATACACGCGGGTGGTCAATACCACCGTAATTACCAGCAGCAATCTCAAGACGATCTTCCAGCTGGGTAATATTATCGTTACCAGGCGTTAATACAAATACAATATCGGCACCGAGTGTTTGCGCTATTTCACGGTTAACGCGCCCTGCATAAGGTTGTTTACGAGTCGGAACCATGCCTTCAATAATGGCAACTTCATCGTCGTTAATTTTACTTTCAAAGCGCTCAACAATTTCTTCTAATAAGTCGTCGCCCTTTGCATCACCAATCATTTGCTCTGCGTAATCCAATGCAAACGGTGTTGGTGGGTCAATAGGGGAGCCTTGCTTTATTATTTGTGTCGATTTTTCTGGACCGGTTTCGCCAGAGCGCGGTTGAGCAATAGGTTTAAAGAAATTAACTTTTACCGCCTTTTGCTCAAGCGCACGCACAAGCCCGACGGAAACAGATGTTAAACCAACTCCCGTAGAAATCGGTATCAACATAATACGGTGTGCCATATTATAGCTCCTTAACAATATTTGCAGAGTCGAGGGCGATAACCCATTCTTCATTCGTTGGCATGACGACAGTTTTGATACGAGATTGCTCAGTGCTAATTACACCTTGTTGACCAAAACGTGCATCTAGGTTTGCTTGCGTGTCACATTCCATACCTAAAAATCCAAGTTGAGTGATCACTTTTTTACGAATGATATCTGAATTTTCTCCAATACCGCCGGTGAAAATAAGCGCATCAAGACGCTGTAAAGGCACCATGTACGATGCAATTTGCTTAGATAAACGATAGCAAAACATATCGAGTGCTAATGTTGCTTGTTGATTTCCCGCTGTAGCAGCTTCTTCAATAGTACGACAATCGTTAGAAAGTTCACTAATGCCTAACAAACCACTTTTTTGATTGAGTAAGTCATCTATTTGTTGCGCACTATAATCAAGTTGTGTCGTTAAAAAGTTAAATAAACCTGGATCAATATCGCCACTGCGAGTACCCATTACTAACCCTTCAAGTGGCGTAAGGCCCATACTTGTATCGACACTCTGACCATTTTTAATCGCACATACAGAACAGCCATTCCCCAAATGAGCACTAATAAAATTACTTTTTTCAATAGGTTGGTTAAGTAGTTTTGCTGTTTGCCCGGCAACATAAAAATGGCTCGTACCATGAAAGCCATAACGTCTAACACCAAACTCGGTATATAAATTGTAAGGTAGCGCATAAAGGTATGCGACCTTATCCATAGTTTGGTGAAAAGCCGTATCGAATACGGCAATTTGAGGTAAGCCTTTAAACGAGTCTTGCGCTGAAGATATACCCAGCAAGTTGGCATGACCATGAAGCGGTGCAAGTGTTGCAGCCTGGGTTATGCTTTCAATAACTTGATCATTAATTAATACTGATTTGGTAAAGTGCTCGCCACCGTGAACAACACGATGACCAACAGCAATTAGCTGTTCATCTAGCTTATGATCTTTTATTAACGTTACTAGCGTATTAATAGCCTCAGCGTGAGCTTGCTCTGGTGCTAAATCAATAAGTGTTTTATCACCTTTGTATTTATACTTTACCGACGGAGTTGCTGCACCTAGTCGCTCTGCTAAGCCCGATATAATTTCATGGCCGGTGTTTGCATCAATAATGGCAAACTTTAAACTTGAGCTACCACAGTTTAATACTAAAACATGTTGTGACTTAGGAGCGGGTGTTGGCATAGATATAATTTCCATAAATAAAGTTTAGTAAGTGAACATTAATTATTTACTGTTACACTCAGGTCTTAATTAAAAGGCTAAAGATATTATAAACAAGGTCGTTAGACCCATGAATAAGTTTTATATTTTAAACTATTTGATGTATTTAGTTTAGTATTTTGCACAATTTAACAGCATAATTAAGCACTTTTACTGATTAAGTGAAACCCGCCGTATTTGTGTTACACTTTGTAAAATACGAGCTAATTTATATATTGAATTTAGTAATTGTGAGGAGTCATGATGCAAAAAAGTGTGATGTCACAAGTTCAAATTGGTAGACAGTACGCAAAACAATGGCCAATGCGAAAAGAGTTAGCTCCATTGTTTAGTGAGTTTAGGGTAATTAGAGCAACAGAACTTGCCATTACTGTTATGCCGATTCTTGCTATGTTGACATTATTTTTTCAACTCAACTACCTTGGCCCTGATTTTTTACCACAAGCGATTGCCAGTGCATTGTTTTTCTTATCTTTACCTCTACAAGGTTTATTGTGGTTGGGTAAACGAGCACAAACCCCATTAGACCCAGCCATGCTAAGTTGGTACAAAGAGCTGTATACAAAAATGGTTGCTAATGGTTATCAGGCTGAGTTAAGCGAAAAAAAGCCCCGGTATTTGGAGCTTGCAACTTTACTTAAAGATATGTTTGAAAAAATGGATAAAGCGTTCACTAAAGAGCAGTTTTAATAAACGCTTTCAACAATCACGCTTTTTGAAATTGCGTTATATAAAACGACAAGGTGACATGGTGTTCACCTTTCTCTTCTAGTGTTTCCCAGTGTTCAGGCCTAAATTTCCACGCAAACGGTGTCATCATTATCAGGTTTCTAACATCGTTAATACTCAGTGTTACCTGTTGAGTGATCAAATCTAGGTGAGTTTCTGTAAAACCTTCAGGCGCATCTACTTTCGTATGCTCGCTTACTGATTGGTAAATATAAGCTTTTAACTCTTTTAAATGCCATGGCCCAGGGCTGGCCACGACAAGCGTAGCATTAGGTTTAGCGAGTCTTTCAAGCTCTTTAGTAAATAAAGGTGCAAATACACTTATAAGAATATCAGCAAACCCTTCTTTAAAAGGGGCTTGACTGATTGAAGCAACGCTAAAGCTGCAGTTGGGGTAACGTTTAGCGGCGTATTTTATAGCTGACTTTGAAATATCTACACCATAAACTTGCGCCTGAGTATTATTAGCAATAGCGTGGGTGTAAAACCCTTCACCGCACCCTAAATCAATAATATTATTACCTTTTATAGTGCTTATTATATCGCTCAGTGCTTGTTGTAAGAAAGCATAATAACCCTGCTCTAAAAATGTGCGTCTTGCTTGCACCATTTCAAGCGAGTCACCAGGTTGTTTAGAGTTTTTGTTTTGAACAGGCAGTAAGTTAACGTAGCCTTCTTTGGCAAAATCAAAACTGTGGTTGCTTTCACAGCGCAGTGTATTTTGAGTTTTTGTTAGCGATTTGCTACATAAAGGGCATTGATATTCAAGACTCATGAGTCTAGGTAATCCTTGTCGTAAAAAGTTTTAACCCAGTGGGGACGGTATGTAATTAAAATGGTGATGGCCATTCCGTTCAACATGGCTTCTGGAAACCAAATTATAGCACTTAAATAAACGTAATTGTCGGCAAGTTCTTGCCAATTATACTGACCTAAAGAGAAATAAAAGAGGGCACCTAAAGATATTTTTATGCACGCTATAAACCCAGCTGTTATGAAGGCACAAACAAATATATAAACAAAAAAATGCTTCGGTAAATAGTGATAGCACACAACAAAACTTAAATAACTCAGTAATATGGGAATAAAAGCGCCAATAAGTATTTGTACAGGTAAAAGGTTAAAACTAACCTGCCCAAATGAAAACAATAAAGCACTTGCCAGTAGGCTACTCAAAATGGCTAGCCGCCAGCCCAATATTAAGGTGGCTGCAGTAATACCAAGTATGTGCAGGTCAAGGCCAGTTAAAATACCGGCTTTAATACGCCACAGTAGTGCAAATACAAGCGCACAGGCTAATACACCTGTTTGCCTAGCAGACGTTTTATAAAGCGATTTATAGGTGTTTTTGTCGAAACTAAAAATCGCAATAGCAAGTACAAGGACCCACATCAGCCCTTGTATTTCAGTGTTTAACATTATAGCTACTTGAACGTTGACCAAATTGGCGCATGATCTGATGGTTTTTCAATTGCGCGCAGCTCATAGTCAATTCCTGAATCAATACAACGCTCAGCAAGTGATTGAGTTGCAAGTACAACATCAATTCGCAGACCGCGATTATCTAAAAAGCCTTTAGAGCGGTAATCAAACCATGAGTATTGATCGTTAACATCAGGATAGAGTTCTCTGAAGGTATCTTTAAATCCCCAATCTAAAAGTGTTGATAGCCATTGACGCTCCTCTGGCTGGAAAGAGCACTTACCTGTTTTTAGCCAGCGTTTAGCGTTGACCTCACCAATACCTATGTCTAAATCTGTAGGTGATATATTTATGTCGCCCATAACAACTACATCCTGATCGGGAGTGAGGTTTGTATCTAGATGTGTCATCAAATCTTTATAAAATTGACGTTTATAGGGGAATTTAGTTTCGTGATTGATGTTATCGCCTTGCGGGAAATAACCATTCATAACGGTAATGTCGCGGCCGTTATCTTGTTCAATAGTGACACTGATCATGCGCTTTTGCGACTCTTCTGTGTCGGTAGCAAACCCTTTTAAGACCGATTTTGGCTCTTTTTTGCATAACATAGCTACGCCGTAATGTGCTTTTTGACCGTGAAAGTAGACGTGGTACCCCATTTTTTGAACATCGTCTAATGGAAACGCTTCATCATGAACTTTAATCTCTTGCAAGCCAATTACGTCTGGTTGATGTTTATCAATAACAGCTTGTAATTGGTGAAGACGAGCACGCAGACCATTGATATTGAAAGAAATCACTTTCATTCGATTTACCTTTAAATTTGTTCTCATTTTGATAGCAAATTGTATCAGTAATTTAGCTTACATAACATGTCTGAAATGACAAAATAGCTGCGCAAATGTTGATCAAATGGTGGTGAAAGTTTAAACATTGTTAATGTTGTATTAATTTATAAAATAAATAAAAAATTCAATTGATCTGCTTAAAATTGGCTATATAATGCGCGCAAATTCATTGGCAAACTCGTTCACATAGGATCTCTCATGAAAGCACAATTATTTTTAGCGGCAACATTATTAGCATCTTCTTCTGTTTCAGCTCAAAGTAACACTTACTTTAGCCAAGACAGCTCAATTGAGTCTAAGCTGTGTGTATTAAGCGCAAACGAAGGTTTTTCTGCGGCACGTAAATTAGCAGCTAAGCACAATGTATACTTATCACGCTTCTCACAAAGCATCATGTGTAACGGCCAAGATATTCGTGATATTGCAAAGAAAGATTCAACAAACAACATAACTGAAAACAAAGTAGAAGTGTTTGCTAAAGACGCTCAACAAGAAACTCAATTATGTATGACTGCATTAAAGCAAGGTTTAGCGCCAGTACGCCAAAAAATAGGTAACTTAAACTCGCTTAAATGTAACGGTCAGAAAGTTACTGACTTTGTTAAGCGTTATCAAAACGCTGCAATTTAATTAGCACAACAAAATTAATGAGAGCCCAGCTTTTATAGCTGGGCTTTTTTTTGCAAAATTTACAAGGTTGGTTGAAAAGGTTTCAAGGCTAATGTATTGAAAATAGAGTGAAAAATATACGGGTGCATTATAAGGTGTTGAAATTTATATTTATTTTATTTTGGCACCAGACTTGTATTAGTTGTTGTGACATTTATTAACAACGAAGGACACGTCTTATGAAAAAGTTAACATTAGCAACAACTATTCTAGCAACATTAAGTTTAGCAGCCTGCGCATCTAATCAAGGTCTTGATAAAATAGACAGCGACTTTGCAAGCCTAGACAACGACAGTGATGGTTTTATTTCAAAAGTTGAAGCTGACGACGATAATATTTGGGGTCACTTTTCAAATATCGACACCAATATGGATGAAGAAATTAGTCGTAAAGAATTTAATGCTTACATGCAGTTAAACACTGGCAAGGTTGCAACCGATAGTGATGTAAGTGAATCAGCCTTTAAAGCTGAAATTGCAAAATTTGACAAAATTGAAAGTAGTTTTGCCAGTTTAGATAACGATAGTAATGGTTTCATATCAGTTGTTGAAGGCAATGACGACGATATTTCAAATCACTTTGGTTATATGGACAAAAACGAAGACAAGCGAATTAGTAAAAATGAGTTTATGAGCTACATAAATAAATATGGTAAATCTGTAGCTGAAGACGAAGCGTTAGAGTCAATTAAACACAGCTAATTAAAATTCAGAACATAAAAATCAAAGCCAGTTATTTTAACTGGCTTTTTTTATGGCTAATTTTAGATAATTGCCAGATATATTTTCCTAGTTAGTGGTTGTTCTGTCATAATAGATGGCTGTGTATTTTTATTTATTAAGAGTGTATATGGCTGGGCGGCGAATTAGTGATGAGCAGTTGGTTGAAATCATTGAGGCTGCGATTTTTGTTGCAGACAAACCCATAAGTAAACGCCATATTAAAGACACTGTTTTAGTGGATATTGCAATTTCTATGTCACGTGTAAACGATGCTATAGAAACAATACAAACACACTTTCAAACCCGTGGTATTCGCCTTGTTGAAGTTGGTAGTGGTTATCGATTTCAGGCGTGTAGTAGTTTGAGCCCTTGGTTGAGTAACCTATGGCAAGAACGAGCTCCTAAATACTCACGTGCTTTATTGGAAACATTATCACTTATTGCTTATCGTCAACCCATTACGCGTGGTGAAATAGAGCAAGTAAGAGGTGTAACAACGGGTTCGAATATAATTAAAACCTTACTCGAAAGAGAGTGGGTGAAAGTGGTAGGGCACAAAGAAGTACCGGGTAAGCCCGCTTTATACGCCACTACTAAACAATTTTTAGATTATTTTTCATTAACGGGTTTAGAAAACTTACCTGCGTTACCTGCGCAACAAGAAAGTAAAATAAACCAGTTATTAAGTGATCCTTCTGTGAGAGAACCATCCGAATGAATATACAAGGTGAAAAGTTACAAAAAGTCTTAGCCAGAGCTGGTGTAGGCTCGCGTCGTGAAATGGAAAAATACATTGACGCTAACCGTGTTAGTGTTAATGGCAAAGTAGCTAAACTCGGTGACCGCGTTGAAGAAACCGATTTAATTCGTGTTGACGGTCATACCGTAAAAATTGAAGAAAAAGCTGACAGAATTTGCCGTGTAATTATGTACAACAAACCCGAGGGAGAGTTGAGTACACGTAAAGACCCTGAAGGTCGTCGTACTGTATTTGACAGACTTCCTCGTATTGATGGCGATCGTTGGATAGCTGTAGGGCGACTGGATGTGAATACGTCAGGCTTAATGTTGTTTACCAACGATGGTGAATTAGCCAATCGTTTAATGCACCCAAGTTATGAAGTAGAGCGTGAATATTCTTCGCGTGTGTTTGGTGAAGTAACAAACGAGACACTTAAAAACCTGATGCGTGGTGTTGAGCTTGAAGATGGTCCAGCAAAATTCACAAATATAAAACCGCTAGGTGGTGAAGGGATTAACCGCTGGTTTAATGTGACATTAAACGAAGGGCGCAACCGCGAAGTTCGTCGTTTATGGCAATCTCAAGACGTTGAAGTGTCGCGTCTTATCCGTATTCGTTACGGTAAGCTAGAGCTAGATAAGCGTGTGCCACAAGGTGGTTGGGTTGAATACGACTTAGAAACCGTTAACTACTTGCGTAAAACGGTTAAGTTAGGTCGTGAAACGCAAACTAAACTTTCAGTTATGCCTGAAAAACGCAAAGATAAACGCGCTAAAATTAATCAAATTCGTAAAGCGGTTAAAAAGCACAACCAACGTGTTAAGTCGACTAAGCGTAAGTGATATTTTGACGTTTTGTATAAAAGCCGCATTATTTGCGGCTTTTTTATTGAGGTTAATAAAAGTAAACAGCTGTTACTTTTTTATTTGTGCGTCTAATGACTCGCCATTGACTGCAATTGAATCATCACTCATTAAATATAAATAGGTCGGCATAATGCTTTCAGGTGTTGCCAACTTATCCCTATCTTCACCAGGGTATGCCGATGCGCGCATAGATGTGCGTGTAGCACCTGGATTAATACAGTTTACGCGAATGTTGGTTTTACCTACTTCACAAGCCCACGTTTGCATCATACCTTCAACTGCAAACTTAGAGATGGCATAGGGTCCCCAAAACTCACGGCCTTTACGACCAACACCAGATGAAGTGAAAACAATAGAAGCATTGTCTGATTTACGCATCACGGGGAATAATGCTTTGGTGATCATTGCTTGAGCTGTCACGTTAACTTTCATGATGTTCTCAAACGTAGATGAACAAAAATGTTCTAGTGGCCCTAGAGAGCCTAATATGCCAGCATTATTTAAAAGTCCGTCTAAACGACCAAACTGATTCTCAATAGTTGCAGCAAGATCACGATAATTTTGTTTTGTTGCGCCTTTTAAATCCATTGGCACAATCGCAGGTTTTGGGTAACCTGCATTCACAATTTCATCGTATACGCATTCAAGTTTATTTGTTGTTTTACCTAATAAAATAACAGTCGCACCATGCTTTGCATAAGTAATAGCTGCTACCCGGCCAATACCATCGCCTGCGCCAGTGATTAAAATAACTTTATCGTTTAATGCATTTTCAGCTGCTTGATAAGTGTGCATAAAAGTACCAATTGATAGATTTTTTCTGATTTTAACATAGCAATTCGACAAGTAATCGAATTTATTGAAAAATTAGGTGGCGAAAAAAGAAACTTTACGTTAAGTTTAACTGGTCTAATGTCTCATTAATAATCTGATTACATTGTTTTAACTTGATACACTGATTAAACACACTATAAAAATAAAATATGTTCGGAGTCACCAATATGAAGAAAATGCTACTTTCACTCTCGGTCACTGCTGCTTTAGCAGGTTGTGGCGGCGGAGAAACGTTAGAAGATGTTAAGAATGAAACCGCTACAGTTGTACCTATGGCCACGGTTAGCTTTGACCCTGCTAACGGTGTAATTTCTGTTCCCAATGATTTATTAATGAGCGGTACCCAAGATGGTACTTTAAATATTCCAGGTGAATTAGATGACGACAATGTATCTATCCCGCGTGCTGCATATGCTGATCCTCAGTTAGCATTAGGCGCACTGGACGGCTGGTCGTCTCAAGTTCCTTATAAAGTTGATTTGACATTTCCACCAAATGTTTCACTTGACGAAGCGTCAGCTGGAACACCTGGTAGCGTAAGAATTTTTGAAGTAATAATGGGCGCAAGTCTGACAGATGCAGAGTGTTCTGTTGCTCCAGCTGGTGCAGCTTGTAAGCTTGTTGGCGAATTAACATTCGGTGTTGACTTTGTTACTCAAGCTTCAGGAAATGCCGTCGCTATTATTCCTCTAAAGCCTTTTAAAGCAGGTAGTTCGTACATCAATGTATTAACCACAGGCCTTAAAGATTCTATGGGGCGTTCTATTGCGCCGTCATCTACTTATGGCTTAGTTAAGCAAGAAGCGCCATTAATTACTGATTCTCAACTTGCATTACAAGGTGCAGTTAATAGTTACGAGAACGTAGTTGTGAGCTCTGGTGATATTTCAAAGGAAGATATTATTTTTTCTGGCGCTATGACGATTCAGTCAGCGGGTCCAGTACTTGGCACAATTAAAAACTTATTGGCTGCAAGTTTACAAAACGATGCTTTGCCTACTCCAGCATTGCAAGTACCTGAACAACCTATGGTCAATGTGCAACAAGTGTTTGCATCTCAGGGTGTAACAGTATCTGCTGCGTTTTCAGGCGTTCAATACCAAAAAGGTAGCATTATGTTACCTATGTATCTTGGTACGCCAACTGGCACAGATATTAGCGATTTAAACGATACATACTGGCAAGGTATGTGTGATAACGCTGTAGCACTTCAAGGTTACAAAGCGGTTGCAGGTGATGCATTCCCAACTGATCCTATTAGTGAAAATGATGGGTTATGTTCAGCGCTTAGTGGTGGACAGTTACGTGACCTAGGTATCGATAGCACACGTCATTTAACAAAATATAACTCAATCCCTAAAGTACAAAGTATGGCTAACGTACCAGTACAGGTGACAAAACCAATTTTACCAATCATTAACGGTGTACGTGCACAGTTACAGTTGCCAGCAATTGAGATGCCTGAAGGCGGTTGGCCTGTTGTTATGATGCAGCACGGTATTACAACTAATAAAGAGAGTATGCTTGCACTAACGGCTCAACTTTCAATTCAAGGTTTTGCAACGGTTGCAATAGACCACCCTCGTCATGGTGAACGTGGTGTTGATGTAGACGGTGACGGCAACGATGACTTTAATGCAACGACCGGTTCAGTACTTAGCTACATGAATTTAAGCTCTTTATTAGTTGCACGTGATAGCTTACGCCAATCAGCAGCTGATTTATTAGGTTTACGTTTAGGCTTAAACTTTTTACAAGATGCAACTATTAACAGCCAAGATGTAACATACATAGGGCATTCATTGGGTTCTATTGTTGCTCCTGCATTTATTGCACAGGCTAATAATCCATTAGCGCCTACTGTTGACCCATTATTTAATGTAAATACAGTGGCTCTGGCAAGTGGCGGCGGTGGTATAGCTAGCTTCTTATTAGAATCAGCAGCATTTGGTCCGTTTATTCAAGGCTCTGTACTTTCTCAAGCTGGTACGACTGAAGCTGATGAATTTAATGCCTTCTTGCAAGGTGATGCTGTTTCTAACTGTGGTGCTGAGTTGCCAGATATGGAAGCATATTTAACGTGTGGTTATAACGAGTATATTACTTCTATAACAACGGCAGGCGAAACAGCTAAGCTTACTAATATCCAAGGCGTGTTTACGCAGTTTGCGTTTGCTTCTCAAACAGCATTAGACAGTGGCGATCCAACTAATTACGCAGCGGCGGTACAAGCGTTAGGTACACCTGTTTATACGAATGTTGTAGTGGGCGACGGCGGTGAAAACAAGCCAGATCAAGTTATTCCACCAATGGCAGCTAACAATCCTATTTCTGGTACAATTCCACTTGCTAACTTTATGGGATTAGAAACGGTAAGTACAACGCAAGCAATGACAGAAGCACCGGCTAGCTACTTAGTTAAATTTTCTAAGGGTCATCATGGTTCTATTTTAACACCTGCTCAAGATGCTGCTCAGTCTTCTACTGTAGAGGGGAGTGCTGCTGCAAATGCTGAAATGCAAATGCAAGTTGCTGTTTATTTAGCAACGCGCGGTCGTATGTTATTAGTAACAAACAGTGATGTTGTTACTGATTAAATATACACTCTAAAATATATCTAGTACAAAGCCACTTTAAAGTGGCTTTTTTTTGCTTAAAAGCATGATAAATTAGCGTAAATTTAAAATCGGAGAAACCAGTTGGAATTTTTATACGAGTACGGTTTGTTTTTCGCCAAAACAGTTACCTTTGTTATTGCGATAGGAGTTATTTTAATGATGCTTGTTGGCGCTGCTGTGAAGCCAAAAGCAAAAAAGGGTGAAATACAAATTGATGATGTGTCGGCTCAGTTGAGTGAGCTTAAAGAGGATTTTTTACAAAATACATTAAGTAAAAAAGAACTTAAAGCGCACGATAAAGAGCGAAAAGCGCTCGACAAAAAGTCAGATAAAGAAGGCTTAAAACCTCGCCTTTATGTTGTTGATTTTATTGGCAGCATGGATGCAAATGAAGTTGAAAGTTTAAGAGAAGAAATTACGGCAATCATTTCAATTGCAGATCCTAAAAAAGATAAAGTCCTCATTCGCTTGGAAAGTGGCGGCGGGGTAGTACATGGTTATGGGCTTGCTGCATCGCAATTGCAACGCATTAAATCGGCAGGAATACCGCTGAGTGTGTCTATTGATAAAGTAGCAGCAAGTGGTGGTTACATGATGGCTTGTGTTGCTGATGAAATACTAGCAGCGCCTTTTGCTATAGTTGGGTCTATTGGCGTAATAGCGCAAATTCCAAATTTTAATAAAATTTTGAAAAAAAATGATGTTGAGTTTGAACAAATTACTGCAGGTGAGTTTAAACGAACTTTAACTCTTTTTGGTGAGAACACAGACAAAGCACGTGAAAAGTTTCGTGATGAAATAGAACAAACGCATGATTTATTTAAAACCTTTGTTAGTTCACAGCGTCCGAGTTTAGATATAGACCAAGTTGCAACGGGTGAGCATTGGTTTGCAACACAAGCAATAGACAAAGGCCTAGTTGACGTTATTAAAACAAGTGATGATGCATTACTTGAACAGCAATACGAACGTCAAATTTATAAGGTTAAGTACAAAGTAAAAAAAGGACTAAGCGATAAATTTGCGCTTGGGCTAAGTAGTGGCGTAAATAAAATAGGGGTAAACTTAATATCTAAGTTTAAATCGCTAAACCCGTAGATGTTCGTACAAGAATGTTAAGCATAAAAAACCCTGATAATTATCAGGGTTTTTCACACCATAAAATGCATGGCAATTAGTCAATTGACTTATGGTAATCTTCTAAATCCTTTGCGGCATTAGGGTCGTTAAATATAGTTTCATCTAACTCACCTTCGCTTTTAGCAACTGCACAGGTAACCATACAATCGCCTGTAACATTGACAGCGGTGCGAGTCATATCTAACAGTCTATCTACACCAATAATTATGGCAATGCCCTCTACCGGCAAGCCCACTTGATTAAGCACCATCGCAAGCATTATTAAACCAACCCCAGGTACACCTGCCGTACCGACGGACGCAAGTGTGGCTGTTAAAATTACCATTAAGTAATCAGACACCGTTAAATCAACGGCAAAAACTTGTGCAATAAATACCGTAGCCACACCCTGCATGATTGCAGTGCCGTCCATATTAATGGTTGCACCTAACGGAATAGTAAACGAAGCTACAGAATTACTGGCACCTAACTTTTTAGTTGCTGTTTCAAGTGTTATTGGCATGGTTGCACTAGAGCTTGATGTACTAAAGGCAAATAAACACGTGTGTTTCATTTTTGCTAAGAAAGTAGCAGGGTTTAAGCCGGTAAGGAGTTTTAATAATAAGGTGTAGTTTACAAAGGCATGAAACAATAGCGCTAATACAACAACACCAAAGTATTTAGCTAAACTTACAATCAAATTAAGTTCAATGGTAGTAAATAGTTTGGCCATTAAAAAGAACACACCGTAAGGGGCAATGTTCATGAGTAACGTTACTAACTTTAAGATAACGGTGTTCAAATCTTCAAAAACTGCTGCAACACGTTTACCTGCTGAGCCACTTAAAGCCATAGCAATACCAAATAACAATGCAAACACAATCACTTGCAACATGTTACCTTTTGCCATCGCTTCAAAAGGATTAGTTGGAAACATATCAATAATAACGCGCGCAAGGGTTGGGGCTTCTTTTGCATCGTAACTTGCTTGAGATGGCAAGCCAATGCCTTCACCAGGGTTAAATAATAAGGCAAGAGTCATAGCCACGGTTATGGCTATCGCTGTTGTAATTAAATACAGCCCAATTGATTTACCACCTAAACGGCCTAATTTTTTTGGGTCGCTTAAGCTGCAGGTTCCACATACCAACGACACAAAAACAAGAGGGACAACGAGCATTTTTAGGCTAGCAATAAAAATTTGCCCACCCACATGAAAAATACCGTCAACAAAAAATGCTTTAATTGGCAAAGAGAATAACCCAAGAGGGATTAGATAATCGTCTTGACCAGCTAAGATTGCTTGAAATATAAAACCAACTGTAACACCGAGCACCATACCAATCATGATGCGAGTAGTTAAACTTAACGTACCGATTTTTGACATACACCGAATCTACTTTTTATAAATTTGCCATAGACTACCAGTAAGAAATTATTTACTACAGAAAAAATTAGTATTTACACGAAATATTTTTGTACAAAAAAGTAATAAAAAACTGTGATTTTAGACTAAGTTATAGGTTAATATGAGGTAAACAACATATTGTTAATAATAACAACGCTAGGGAGAGGTTCATGCCTTTAATGCGACTACTCGGCATTTTATTGCTCAGTTTATTACTCACAGCCTGTGGTGGCGGTGGATCAATTGAAAAAAGCGGTACAGTTGGTGACACTGATACGGACACAGATACAACAACTTACACGTTAACGCTACAAGGGTACTCTCAAGCAGACGCAACTAAATCAAATAGCGTGACGAATACTGCGGCATTAGATTTACGTGCAACCCTAAAAGACAATGATGGCGCTGTTGTTGCTGGTAAACGCATTACCTTTACGTTGGCTGACGATATAGGGGTTTTAAACCCTGATTCAGCCCTGACACAAAACGATGGCATAGCAACAATCGAGTTAAGTGCAGGCTCTGAGGCAGGCGCTGGTGAAGTTACTGCCACCTACAATGGCGATGATGAAACGTATACAGCCACGTTTGCATTTCAATCAACAGGTGGCCAAGGTGACGACACGGGTGTGAGTGGCTCAACAACTTTAGAAGTCCAAATTGTTGACCAAAATGGTGATAAATTTAACAGTGCTAACCCTGTAACTGCGGATAACGTTGGTGTTGTTGTTGCTACACTTAAATCAGATGGTGTTGCTGTTGCGGATAAACTCATTTCTTTTAATACCAATTTTACGGGCGTTATAACGCCAGAGCTTGGCACGGCAATTACTGATGATTCAGGCGAAGCTCGCGTCACATTGGGCAGTGGTGTTGCAACGGGTGCTGGCCAAGTTGTAGCAAGTTACGCTCCAGCAAGTGGTACGAGCGTTAGCAACACGGCTGTCTTTTACTCATCGGGTGATGGTGCAGCGCAAGATGAAGCGCAATTTTCGGTATCTATTAAACTACTAACAGGCTGTAATGCTGATTGGGATGATAACCGAAGCAATGTTAAATTAGACCCTTTATCTGCAGCATCTGGTTGTACTGTGACCAACAGTATTTCATCTTCTGAATTGGGTGAGCTATTTGTAGAAGTCACCAACGAACAAAGTGGCGAAGGCAGTAAAAACGCACTCGTAAATATTGAAACTAATTTAGGTACAATTTTACCTTCATCGGGCACTGCTTTAACTGATAACTTTGGTATTGCATTATTGAAGCTGCAACCGGGCAATACTGGTGGCGCAGGAACCGTTACAGCAACGGCTCTCGATGAAAGTGCATCTTTAAACTTTGCAGTGGGTATTGCAAATTTAACGCTTAGCGTTGATAACGGCTTGAACACCAATGATGACGGTAGTGTAATACCACTTAAAGCAGGTGGTAGTACTGTAATTGAAGTAACGCTTACAGACGAAGATGGTAATTTATACTTAACGGCTACTGACGTTGAATTTAGCTCTACCTGTGCGATTGCGGGTGAGTCGGTCATTGATGACAGCGTAAAATCGTCAAATGGTATTGCTACAGCAACTTACAGAGCAACAGGGTGTAACATTGACGATGATGTAACTATCACTGTTGAAACAGGCGGACAAAACTTTACTGAATCAACGGTTATACCCGTGGAAAGTTCTGCAGTACAGTCTATTCAATTTGTGGATGTAAGCGAAACATTTATTGCGCTTCCACCAGGCGAAGGTGGCCTTCCAACTCAATCAATCGTTACTTTTAAACTTTTAGATGCTGACAATATAGCGTCTTCTCAGCAACGAATAGACTTTAAACTAACAGATTCGGTAGGCGCTGCAAATTTAACGCTTACCAGTGGCAACACAGATAACGAAGGTTTGGTACAAACGACAGTAACGTCAGGTATTGTGCCTGGGCCTTTAGTTGTGAAAGCGTGTTATGTGTCTAAAGACGATGTTAAAGCACTTCCAGAGGGTGATGATTTAACGTGTTGGGTTGATGACTTCCAATTGTGCCAAACTGATCCTAGCAATGAAATATGCCCAGAGGGTACATTAAACCTGATCCCACTTTCTGAGCAAATTAGTTCTGTTTCTGCTCAGCTTACACTTGCCTCGGGTGTAACTGATCAAAACAGCTTTGATTTAAGCCCAACAACATTTAACACTAACTCGCTTTACTACAACGGTATCATAACCGATTTAACTGTATTTTTTGGTGACCAGTTTAATAATTACAACGGTGACGGTGTTGAAGCCACAGTGCTTTCAGAGGCGGGTGTAGTTGGTTCTTCAAGCAACGAAGAAACATGTAAAACAACCGATGCAACCTGTGTTGTTACATGGCGCTCTCAAGGTGACCGCCCATTTGAAGATTACAAATGGGGCAACAGAATAGGCGATATCGACGGTAATGCGTCTACAACTGAGGGTATCAATCCTAAAACGGGCGAAATTAACTGTGACCCTTACTTTGGCGCAGCTGCACCGTGTATTAATGGTATTACCCGCGCTAAAAATGACGAAAATGGTGTAGTAATGGGCGGGCGCGTAAGTGTGCTTGCAGTTACTAAAGGTCAAGAGAATTTTGTTGATGAGCAATCAACTGATGATATAAAGCGTACGAATGGTTTATTTGATATTGGCGAGTACTACGCTAGCTACGATTTACCTGAAGCCTTTATTGACCACAACGAAAATAACAGCTTTGATAAAGCGGATTGTAGTGATGCACGCGGCGATGATTACGACCCTGTATCAGATGCGTGTTCAGAGTTAAACTCACGTGGTGGTCATAACGAAACGTGGCGTGACTTAGACAACGACGGTATCTACGATGCCGCTGACGGCCTATACAATGGGTTATTATGTAGCGAAGCTGCAAATGCTGCAGGCGAGTGTTCACGTGAGTTGGTTGAGGTTCGTAAAAACATAGAGCTAGTTATGTCAGGCGATGAACCATACGTACGTTTCTCTGTGGTTAAAACGGATGCATTACCAGCACCATTTGAAGTATTTGTTCCTGCGGATTGTTCAAGTTCAGTATCTGGTAACAGAACTTTTGTAGAGTTAGAAGAGTCCGATGTAACTGAGCGTTGTGATGTTGCTGCAATAGACCTTTCTGTCAACAATGTTGAAATCGCTAACCCAGATTTCGATCCTAATGACCCTGACGAAACAGACCCTGAAACACTTACCGTGGACATTGGTTTAACATCAATGGCTGTTCGTATTCACTACACAGATGAATTTGGTAATCCATTACCTGCAAACACGGTAGTGTCTTTAACAACGAGCAATGGCGATCTGTCAATTATTAGTCACAGTGAAACAATACCTAATACCAACACAGATAAACCGATGTACTCAGATGTATTAATTTCACGAGAGACTGATGGTAACGACCAAACAAGTGGGGTTTTAAGTATTACTTTTGAATTTGAAAACCAACTAGGGGCCAGTAAAACGGTCTCGACAGGCATCACAATTTTCGATGATGTTTAAGTTATCGTAAAAAATGCCAACCTTTAGGTTGGCATTTTTCTTTGTGTTCTATATATTCCACAGCAATTATTCTAAAAACACCAGTTTGTCTAAATTAGCAACAAAAATTGTTCGTTTATTCAGTAAATACTGAAAAGTTTGTATTAAAAGCTTGTAACAACTAGTGTTTGTAGATATACCTATAAATATTCGCACCGCTAATGCGGTAAACACATTTTCAATATTTGGTTAGAAATAGGCAACTATGGGCAAATCGCTAGTAATTGTAGAGTCACCTGCTAAGGCTAAAACAATTAATAAATACTTAGGTAATGACTTTATCGTAAAGTCCAGTATTGGACATGTACGAGACTTACCTACCTCAGGTTCGAGCAAAGCAAAAGTGCCGGCAACTAAAACGCCAGCAGAAGTGCGTAAAATGCCACCGGATGAGAAAGCAGCTTATAAACAGCAACGAGATTACACAAACCTGGTTGCACGTATGGGGATTGATCCTGAAAAAGGCTGGCAGCCTCATTACGAAATCCTACCGGGTAAAGAAAAGGTTGTTCAAGAATTACAAAAGCTGGCCGAAAAAGCAGACCAAATATACCTCGCAACGGATTTGGATAGAGAAGGGGAAGCAATTGCTTGGCACCTTCAAGAAATCATTGGTGGTGAACCAGAAAAATACAAACGCGTTGTTTTTAACGAAATTACTAAAAATGCCATTCAGCAAGCGTTTGAAACACCGGGTGAGCTAAATACTGACATGGTATTTGCTCAGCAAACTCGTCGCTTTTTAGACCGTGTTGTGGGCTTTATGGTATCGCCGCTTCTGTGGGCAAAAGTAGCGCGTGGTTTATCTGCAGGGCGAGTACAGTCAGTTGCAGTACGATTACTCGTAGAGCGTGAGCGTGAAATAAAAGCGTTTATTCCAGAAGAGTTCTGGGATATTCATGCAGATGTTAAAAATAGCGAGTCTGACTTACGTTTAGAAGTCACTAAACAAGCAGACAAGCCATTTAAACCTGTAAATGAAGCACAGATCAAAGAGGCGGTAAAAAGCCTTGAGAGTGCAGAATATAAAGTTGTTAATGTTGAAGAAAAACCGAGTAAAAGTCGCCCAAGTGCACCTTTAATCACATCAACAATGCAGCAAGCTGCCAGTACACGTTTAGGTTATGGTGTTAAAAAGACCATGATGCTAGCGCAGCGATTGTACGAAGGTGGTTATATTACTTATATGCGTACTGATTCAACAAACTTATCGAAAGATGCTGTTGAGATGTGTCGTGAATACGTTACAGAGCAGTTTGGCTCAAAATATCTGCCAAAAGAACCAATTAACTACAGCTCTAAAGGTAATGCACAGGAGGCACACGAAGCGATTCGTCCTTCTAGCGTTACTGTACTGTCTGGACACCTTGAAGGTGTAGATGCCGATGCTAAAAAGCTCTACGAATTAATATGGCGTCAATTTGTAGCGTGCCAAATGGTACCTGCAGAGTACGATTTAACAACCTTAACTGTTGCGGCTAACGATTTTCAGCTTAAGGCAAAAGGGCGTGTGCTTCGTTTTGATGGTTGGACCAAAGTGCAACCAGCTGTTCGTAAGAAGAACGAAGAAGATCAATCACTCCCAGCTGTTGCAGTGGGCGAAACACTCACACTTGTTGAACTTGATCCTAAACAGCACTTCACTAAGCCACCAGCGCGTTTTAGTGAGGCAAGTTTAGTAAAAGAGTTAGAAAAACGAGGAATAGGTCGTCCATCTACTTATGCTTCTATCATTTCTACAATTCAAGACCGTGGCTATGTGCGGGTAGAAAACCGTCGTTTCTTTGCTGAAAAAATGGGTGAAATTGTAACCGATCGTCTGGTTGAAAACTTTACCGATTTAATGAACTTTGATTTCACAGCAAAAATGGAAGGCCGTTTAGATGATATAGCAGAAGGTGAGCGTGTATGGACGCAAGTACTTGATAAGTTTTACGCTGATTTTTCAACACAATTAACCATTGCAAAAGACGAACCAGAACAAGGTGGCATGCGTCTTAATGAAATGGTTGAAACTGATATAGAGTGTCCTACCTGTAGCCGTAAAATGGGTATTCGAACTGCTTCAACCGGGGTGTTTTTAGGGTGTACTGGTTATAACTTACCACCTAAAGAACGTTGTACTACAACTATGAATTTAGTGTCGGGCGATGAAGCGGTTGCCGCTGATGTTGAAGACGAAGAAACAGAAAAATTAATGCAAATGAAGCGCTGTCCTGTTTGTGAAACAGCGATGGATTCGTATTTAATCGATGAAACCCGCAAGTTACATGTATGTGGTAACAATCCAGCGTGTAAAGGGCATATTGTTGAGCAAGGCACGTTTAAGATTAAAGGCTATGACGGTCCAATTATTGAGTGTGATAAATGCGGCTCAGACATGGAACTTAAATCTGGACGTTTTGGTAAATACTTTGGCTGTAATAACGAAGAGTGTAAAAATACACGTAAGTTACTAAAAAATGGTGAAGCCGCTCCGCCTAAAGAAGATCCAGTTCATATTCCTGAATTAGAATGTGAAAAATCAGAAGCCTATTTTGTATTACGAGATGGTGCTGCAGGTATATTTTTAGCTGCAAATACATTCCCTAAATCGCGTGAAACTCGAGCACCTAAGGTTGAAGAGTTAAAACGATTTAGAGATCGTATATCCCCTAAATTCTACTATTTAGCGGACGCACCAGGTCAAGACCCAGATGGTAATCTTGCTGTTGTGCGCTACAGTCGTAAAAACAAAGCGCAGTATGTTATGACTGAGATAGACGGCAAAGCAACTGGTTGGACTGCTCATTATGAAGCAGGTAAGTGGGTAGAAGAAGCCAAGAAAAAAGCTGCACCTAAAAAGAAAGCAGCTGCTAAAAAAGCCCCTGCTAAAGCAAAACCTAAAGCAAAAGCAAAAAAAGATGAAGAGTAACTAAAGCTCGTTTTTAACACCTTATAGTTACAAAAAACCGGAATGCACAGCATGTGTCTATTCCGGTTTTTTTATGCTTGGTAATTGTGCTCGCAACGGCTTTTTGGCTGTTCAATTAGCTAAGCATAGCTAGCCTTAAAAGCAGGCTTAAAGCATATCTTTGAGTCAGGGTTAGATTTTTACAGAAGTTACTTTTTGATAGCCTTCTGATTCAAGCTCATCATTTACGCAATTTAAAACATACGCGTAAAGGTCTTCATTCATTACATCGTCGTCTTTAGCCCAGTTAACGCACATCTCAGTGTACTCTTTTACCATTTGTGCTGATGCTACAGGTGTATCGTCTGCTGCTGAGTATGTTGCATATACTGCAAATAGTGACGCTGTAAGTGATGCAAGTAATGCTTTTTTCATTCGTTTATTCCTAAAAATGGTTTTATAGCGGTGATTGTTGCTATTAAACAAACATGTCCAAGCAGAACGCTTCTGTTGGTATGCTGAATTTAATCGAATTTTAAATAAAAGATAACGAAATATATTTATCGTAAAGATAAGTTTATTTATGAGCCGTATTTTATAATTATTTGTATAACCTTAATTAATACGTTAATGTCGCCTTTTTTAATTCGTAGATTAATAAATGACACCTAACACTCCCGTTACACCCAAAAAAAACATCCAATCAACCAATAAAATAGAGCATGCACTGGAGTCGTTTATTTTTAAAGGACGTTGGTTGTTAGCGCCTTTTTTTGTTGGCCTTTTGTTTGCAGTTATTTTGTTATTAATAAAGTTTTTTAAACAACTTTATTTAATGGGGATCGCTACTTTTACCGCATCAAGCCAAGATTTACTAGTAGGCATATTGACGCTGGTTGATACAGCGTTACTTGCAGGCTTATTGTTAATTATTATATTTAGTGGATACGAAAACTTTGTGTCTAAACTAGGTATAGATAATCATGAAGATAAGCCATCTTGGATGGGTAAAGTGGGGTTTTCAGGGCTGAAAATGAAGCTTATCAGCGCAATCGTTGCAATATCGGCTGTAGAACTATTAAAAGTGTTTATAAATTCAGAGGCGCATTCAAACGACGAGCTACTATGGAAAGTAATAATCCACGTTACCTTTGTGATGTCTGGAGTGTTGTTTGCATTTACCGATTACCTCAATAGTAAAACCCATAACCATTAAACTTACCTAAAAAAAGCCCATGTTATTACATGGGCTTTTTTGTAACTAATTAGCGGTTAGTATCAATTAGCACTTTGCGTAATAGCATGCAAAAGGCGCTAATAGTAATTCATCGTTCGTTACATGGCCTTTGTGGTGGCTAAGCTCACTAAACTCTGTTAATACTTCAGTTGGCAGCGATAGCGATGCTTCAGTGCCACTTAAATTAAAAACACACAACATTTTTTCATTTTCGAATGTTCTGTAAAAAGCAAGTACAGGCTCATGTGTGTTAATAAATTCAATATCGCCTTCAAGTAGCACGGTTTTTGTTTTTCGCCACGCCATAAATTCACGATAAGCATTTAAAATAGAATTATGATCATGTGTTTGCTGTTTTACTGATTGCTGCTTATGCTGCTCGTCTACAGGCAGCCATGGCTTAGTGTCACTAAAGCCTGCATGGTGTAAATCGGCATTATCCCATGGCATCGGCGTTCTACAGCCATCACGGCCTTTAAAGTTTGGCCAAAAGGTTATTCCATACGGGTCTTGCAAATCTTCAAAGGCTACGTTTGCTTCCCCTAGGCCTAATTCTTCACCCTGGTACATACATACGCTACCGCGCAAGGATGCGAGTAGGGCGGTGAGCATTTTACATTGCTGTGAATTAACTTCGCCATTTTGACTCCAACGGCTTGCTACACGTTCAACGTCGTGATTGCTAAACGCCCAACAAGGCCAGCCTTCTGTCATTCCTTTTTCAAGGGTTTGCACGGTTGTTCTTATATACTCACTTGAATAATCGTTAGTCAAAAGCTCAAAGCTATAACCCATATGCAGCTTATCACCGCCTTGTGTGTACTCTGCCATAGTGGCTAAAGAGTCCTCTGACGAAATTTCACCCAGTGATACAGTGCCTGGGTATTTATTAAGTAACGCACGAATATCTTGCATAAACTCAATATTTTCAGGTTGGGTATTATTGTAATAGTGGTATTGAAATGCGTAAGGGTTGTCTTCACTGAAACCACGGCCTTGGCGTTTTTCTTTTGGTTTTGCAGGATTATCACGAAGCTGCGCATCATGATAGCAAAAGTTAATGGCATCGAGTCTAAAACCATCAACGCCTTTTTTAAGCCAAAACTCAACGTTATCTAGCACTGCTTTTCTAACATCTGGGTTATGAAAATTTAAATCGGGTTGTTCAGTTAAAAAGTTATGAAGGTAGTATTGCCCTCTGCGTGGTTCCCATTGCCATGCACCGCCGCCAAAAATTGATAACCAGTTATTTGGTGCAGTGCCGTCTTCTTTAGAGTCAGCCCACACATACCAGTCGGCTTTGTCGTTACTTTGATTTTCACGGCTGTCTAAAAACCATTGATGTTGATCTGACGTGTGGCTTAACACCTGGTCGATAATAATTTTAATATCGCGGTCGTGTGCTTGTCCAATAAGCTCGTCGAAGTCGTTTAAATTGCCAAATAAAGGGTCAATATCACGGTAGTCACTAATATCGTAACCAAAATCTTTCATAGGAGATTTAAAAAATGGCGAAATCCAAATAGCATCAACACCTAAGCTCTTAATATAATCAATACGATTAATTATTCCTCTTAAATCACCAATACCGTCGTTGTTGCTATCTTGAAAGCTACGCGGGTAAACTTGATAAATAACCGCACCTTTATACCACTGCTTTTGGGCCATGCTTTTCTCCGTCATTCCAAACAGTTTTTTAAATTCTTATATGTGATTATGGTAAATCACGTTATTTGCAAAAAGCATACGTGAAGGCCGAGATACTGTAAAAAGACTGCATACGTATGCACAAAAATAAGCATGTTTGAGTGACTTCAAAAAGCGTCTATTTAGTTTTAAGGAAGCGTTGCCATTAAATTGAATCTGTTTACCAATTGCATGTAATTAAAAAGTAACACGGCATAGCACCTCGCAAGTGCATATTTTTACTGGATTGCACTATAATAGTGATTGCATGAAATGGTCTTACCAATTTCACATTAATATTTATTAGTTAAATTTAGCCAATGGTGTATAGATCTAATTTATTTCTTAATAATTACAAGCTGTTAAAGCAGGTTTAAATCATTAGGCTATTTTGCATAATTGTAATATTCGGATAAAATTTGTTGCACCAATTAATATCATTTAAAACAGTATGTTACTAAGTTTTGTGTGAAGTTTATGTTAATTTATGTTGGTTTTATAAGGCTTGAATACGTATGCATAAACTTGTTAATAAAATAAACCAAGCGTTAATATCCATCCTGACAACAAAATAAGCTCGCCTCGGTTTACTATCACTAAACAATTGAGCGAGTATCACAATATGGGTAACGGGAAAACATCATGTCTATGTTCAAACCAAGTATATTAACTCTGGCGTTAGCTGCTGCTGGCATCACTAGTTTTGCAGCAACTGCAGCGGAAGAAAAACAATTAAAAAATGATGACGTAGAAGTTATCGAAGTTAAAGGTTTTCGTGGCAGTATTGTAGAATCAATCAACACTAAACGTTTTTCACCAGAAGTCGTTGAGTCTATCTCTGCAGAAGATATAGGTAAGTTACCTGATTCGTCGATTGCTGAGTCTATCGCTCGTTTACCTGGCTTAACAGCACAGCGCCTAGACGGTCGTGCAAGCCGAGTGAGTGTTCGTGGCTTTAGCGAAAATGAAAGTGCCACTACATTTAATGGTCGTGAGCAAGTATCAATTGGTGATAACCGTGGCGTTGAGTTCGACCTTTACCCATCTGAAATAATGAGCGGCGTTACCGTTTATAAAACACCAAGTGCGAGTATCGAAGCTGAAGGCATCGCCGGTGTTATCGACATGCAAACCGTTAAACCTTTAAGTAAAGGTGAACGTGTAATCATGTTTAATGGTCAACTTGAGCAAACTGGTTTTGGTAAGCTTAATCCAGACGGTGATGATCAAGGTTACCGCGGTACGGTCTCATACATTGACCAATTTGCAGATGACACCATTGGTGTTGCGTTTGCTCTAAACACAATGAGTTCACCAAACCAAGAAAAGCGTTGGAACTCATGGGGTTACCCAGAGTTTACTACTGAAGATGGTCAATCATATTCTATATTAGGTGGTGCTAAACCATACGTACGTTCTTCAACGCTTGAGCGTGATTCAGCAATGCTTGTATTAGAAGCTGCACCAACTGATAAATTAAATATGACGTTTGATGCGCTTTATATCGACTTTTCAGATGAACAAATTTTGCGCGGTATCGAAATTCCATTTGCATGGGGTCAAGGTTCAATTAGCTCAGATTCAACAACAGTTGATGCTGAAACTGGATTTATCACAAGTGCTGTGACTGAAGGTCAGCGTGTTGTTGTTCGTAACGATCATCAAGAACGAAAAGCCGAATTAACGCAGTTTGGTTTTAATGCAAAATACGATATTAACGACAGTTGGAGCACAGAGTTTGATATTAGCCGCTCTGAGGTTGAACGTCAGCTATGGAGCATTGAAAGTTATTCAGGCACAGGTCGAGGTGATGCTAATGGTGTTGCTGACAACATTGGTTATATGCTTGATGGTGGTAATACAGGTGCACAATTTTCTCATGAGCTAGATTACAGTGACTATAACCTAATTCAATTAGGTGGCCCGTTATCGTGGGGTGGAAGTAAAGCCCTTAATGACAAATATGGTTTAACTGACACACCATTTCAAAATACAGCACAAGATGGTTTCATCAATGCGCCAGAAGTGAATGATGAACTAACCACGTTAAAACTTGCTGCAACTAAAATTCTAGACAACGAATACGTTAATGCTGTTAAATTTGGTATGTCTTATCGTGACCGTGAAAAATCAAAGTTATCTGAAGGTTATTTTTTAACACTTAAAGATTTTTCTCTATCTAACCCAGGTATGGTTTCGGTTCCAGAGCAGTACCGTTTAGGTTCAGCTAGCTTAGACTTCATTGGTATGGGCGATATGATTGCCTACGATACTCGTGCCCTAATAAACGATGGTTACTATGATTTACTTCAAGAGAGCCTTACAGACCAAAAACATAAAACACAGTCGTGGACAGTCCAAGAAAAAGTAACAGCCTTCTTTGTTCAAGCTGATATTAACGCAGAAATTGGATCAATTCCGGTAACAGGTAATGTGGGCGTTCGCTATGTTAAAACTGAACAGTCTTCACAAGGTTCAGCTGCTAACACAGTAGACGGTCTTGTAGTTGTTACACCAACAGACGTAAGTCACGACTACAGCCACGTTTTACCAAGCATTAACTTGTCGTTTGCAATCGACGAAGAACAAACGTTACGTTTTGGTGCGGCTAAAACTATTTCGCGCGCATTATTAAACGATATGAATGCGTCAATCAATGCATCATACGGGCAACAACCAGATGATAATGGTAACTTTTGGAGTATTTCAGGTGGTAACCCTAAACTAGAGCCAAAAGAAGCGACAGGCTTTGATATCAGCTACGAAAATTACTTTAATGCAGAAGGTTACTTCTCTGCAGCGGTTTTCTATAAAGATATCAACCAGTGGATATTTGATGGTACTTACGCAGTCGATATGTCTGGCGTAGCTAATCCTGCAACGGGTGAAATACCAGCAACTTCTTCAGGTACTGGTAATGGTAAAGTAAATGGCGGCGGCGGTGACCTATGGGGTTACGAGCTTTCTCTTGCGCTACCGTTTAACGTATTTCATTCTTCACTTGATGGCTTTGGTTTAATTGCAAGCCATACAGGCATTGAGCAAGACGTTGAAGATCAAAATGGGAATGAATATGAACTTGTTGGCTTATCTGACCAAATAGATAGCTTGACTGTTTACTACGAGCGTAATGGTTTCCAAGCACGTACCAGCATGCGTAAACGTAGTGACTTTAAAGGTAATGTAAATGGATTAGGTCTTGCTGCAACTCAAGTTGACATTAAAGGTGAAACAATTTGGGATGCACAATTGGGCTTTGATTTTGGCGAAGCAGGTGTTGATAGCTTAGATGGCTTAAATGTAACCTTCCAAGTACAAAATATTACTGAAGAACCGTTTACCACTTTAAGTGGCGATAACGCGCTGCAAGTACGTGACTACCAAGATTATGGTCGTACGTTCTTATTGGGCTTTAGTTACAAGCTATAATAAACGTTGTGTGTAGAAGCCCTTGTAATTTATTTTACAAGGGCTTTTTTATAGCTACTTTATCTAAATTTTATCAAACTTAACAAAGCTTTGGCTTGTAGAAGTGGGCAATACTATGAAACCAATAAAAAACGTTGTTATTGCGGGTGGTGGGACCGCTGGTTGGATAGCCGCAGCGCTACTTAATAAAGTGTTAGGTAAAGTAATTAACATCACCCTTATAGAATCCAGCAGTATTGGTACTATTGGCGTTGGTGAAGCGACCATTCCGCCTATTATTCAGCTCAACAATGCGTTAGGTATTAATGAACAAGACTTTATAAATGCTACTAATGCCTCTATAAAGCTTGGCATTGAGTTCGAAAACTGGAAAACACCATCACATAGTTACATGCATGCGTTTGGCTCGTTTGGTAAAGACTTTCCGTTTTGTGACTTTTATAACTTTTGGGTAAAAGGGCAAATTAGTGGTAGTGAGGATTCTTTATGGGATTTTTCACTTAATTACCAAGCAGCTAAAAAGCACAAGTTTGCACCACTAAGCGCTATTCCTAATACACAGCTACCTGGGATAAGTTACGCTTTTCATTTTGATGCGACCTTATATGCTGAGTACCTTAAAAAACTGGCATTATCACGCGGTGTAAAACACATCGATGCAAAAATAGAGCGTGTTACTCAGTGCCCAAATACAGGCCAAATTAACAGTCTAACGCTTGATAATAATAGCCAAATAGAGGGGGATTTATTTATAGATTGTACGGGGCAACGTGCACTTTTAATTGAGCAAACGCTTAATACAGGGTTTGTTGATTGGTCGCATTATTTACCATGCGATAGCGCCGTAGCAGTGCAATCAACAGGAAGTGACGAATTAAGGCCTTATACGCGTTCTATTGCACATAACGCAGGCTGGCAGTGGCAAATACCGTTGCAAAATAGAACAGGAAACGGGCTTGTTTACTGCAGTCGATATTTATCTGACGAGGGCGCGACTGCACTTTTACTTAATAACTTACCGGGTGAACCTACAACAGATCCTCGCTTAATAAAATTTAAAACTGGGCGACGCTTAAAGCAATGGCATAAAAATGTGGTAGCAGTGGGGCTTTCAAGTGGGTTCTTAGAGCCGCTTGAGTCTACCAGTATTCATTTAATTCAAAGTGCGGTTATACGTTTAATTAAGTTATTTCCTCATAATGGCATTAGTGATGCGCTTGTTACTGAATTTAATAAGCAAAGTGTTACTGAAATAGAACATATTCGCGACTTCATTATTTTGCATTACAAATTAACCGAACGAGAAGACTCGCCATTTTGGCGCCAATGTAAGCAAATGGATATACCTCAATCGCTAGCTCATAAAATAGATTTATTTAGGCAAACAGGCAAGGTAGTGCGCGAAAACGACGAGCTATTTGCAGAAGTGGCTTGGCAGCAGGTGTGTATTGGACAAGGTCTTATTCCCGAGGATTATAACAACATCGTTGACTCACTCAGTAGTGAACAACTAAACGATTTATTCTCAACACTAAAAACGCTTATTACCTCAACGGTAGATCAATTACCCACTCATAAAGATTTTTTAGCAAAAATTAAAAAGGCCTGATGATGCAACTTTTAAAAAAGCTTTTACTTGTAAGTGCCTGTACTTTACCAACCATTAGCTACGCACTTGACGTTGAGCCAGCTAATTGGTGGGTTGGCATGAACAAAAACACGATTACCATCATGGTTCATGAGCAAAACATTGCAAACGAGCAAATTAAATTAGCTAAATACAACGGCGTTAAGTTAAATAAAGTAACCCGTACCGATAATCCAAATTATGTATTTTTAAATATTACCATTACCGACGCCGCTAAAGCCGGAACGCTTAAGTTTAATAGCAGCGAAACGAGCAATAACTTTGAGTTTCCACTTCTTGAACGAGATAAAAACAGCGCTCAGCGTAAAGGGTTTACATCAGCTGATACGCTTTATTTAATTAACCCCGATCGATTTGCTAATGGTGATAAAGAAAACGATACCGTCCCTAGCATGTTAGAAGCAGCAAGCCCGAGTATAAAAGGTGGGCGCCACGGTGGTGATATTCAAGGCGTTATAAACGCGCTTCCCTATTTAAATGACTTAGGCGTAACACAGCTTTGGCTAACGCCTGTGCTTGAAAACAACATGCCTAATTATTCTTATCATGGATATGCAATTACAGACTTTTATAAGGTTGACCCACGAATGGGCTCAAACCAGTTATACAAAACGTTATCTGTAAAAGCAAAAGAGCAGGGTATAGGCCTTGTAATGGATATGGTTCTTAACCATTTTGGCTCTGAGCATACTTGGGTTAACGATAAGCCAACTAAAGATTGGATTAACTTTAATGGTGAGTTTAATAAAGGCAAGAATGCCACCAGCCATGCGCGCCAAACCATACAAGACCCACACGCCAGTGAATACGATAAGCGCCAGTTTAACGATGGCTGGTTTGTAGAAACCATGCCTGATTTAAATCAGCGCCAACCACTGTTAAGTGAATACTTAATTCAAAATGCGATTTGGTGGATAGAATACGCCGATTTAAGCGGCATACGCGTTGATACCTACTCATATTCAGATAAAGCATTTTTAAGTGATTGGACAAAAGCCATAATGCAAGAGTATCCAGACTTTAATATTGTTGGAGAAGAGTGGACGTCTAACCCTGCTATTGCTTCTTACTGGCAACGTGGCAAGCATAATCAAGATGGGTATACATCAAGCTTACCAAGCGTGATGGACTTTTCGTTGCAAGAGTCGGTAATTCAAGCGCTAAATGAAGATGAAAGCTGGAACACGGGTTGGATTAAAGTATATGAATCGTTAGCTAATGACTTTTTATACCCTGATACAAATAACATTATGGTGTTTGCCGATAACCATGATATGAGCCGTGTTTACACTGAGCTAGGTCAAGATGTAGCCAAAACAAAAATGGCGATGACCTTGTTTTTAACCACACGTGGCATACCGCAAATGTATTACGGTACGGAAGTACTATTAGATAACACCCCAAGTAAAGACCATGGCGATATTAGAATTGACTTTCCTGGAGGGTTTGATGGGCAAACACGTAACGCCTTTACCAAAGAGGGCTTAACAAAACAGCAAAAAGAGATGCATAACACCATCAGTACGCTGCTTAACTTTAGAAAAAACAGCTCAGCACTAGATAAAGGTAAACTTGTACACTTTACGCCTCAACAAGGGGTTTATAGTTATGCACGTATTGGCGATGAGCAAACTGTGTTGGTATTTATGAATAAAAACACAGAGGCACTACAAAAAAATATTGAGTATATGCAAGAGGTAATGCCTAGCAGCATAACAGCATTTAATTTATTTACTCAAAAAACACAAAAGCTTGGCAAAACTGTTCAATTACCAGCTATGAGCGCAACTGTATTAGTTATCAATAAGCCACAATAGTGACCTGAATACGTATGCAGCAACTGTATGGTTGCTGCAGTAATCTTTAGTATAAAGTTAATAACAATACTGACAAAAAAGACACACAATGAAAAAATCAGTTTATATACCCGCAGTGCTGTGTAGTGCACTTATTGCTACAGGGTGTTCAGAAAATAATAAACCTGAACAACAGCAAACACCTGCACATACGCAAAATGAGCTTACCAAGCCAGTTGTGTATCAAGTTTTTACCCGTTTGTTTGGTAATACCGAGACAGCTAATGTGCCATGGGGCACGAAAGAGCAAAACGGTGTAGGTAAATTTGCCGACTTTAACGACGCAGCCCTAAAAGGCATTAAAGAGCTAGGTACCACGCACGTTTGGTACACCGGTGTGTTACACCACGCGTTAGTGGGCGATTATACCGACTACAGCATTTCAAAAGATGACCCTGATGTAATAAAAGGTCGCGCAGGCTCACCGTACGCAATTAAAGATTACTACGATGTTAACCCCGATTTAGCTGTTAATGTAACAAACCGCATGGGAGAGTTTACCCAGCTTATTGAACGTACACATAGCCATGGCATGAAAGTCATTATTGATATAGTGCCTAACCATGTGGCACGTAATTATGAATCGCTAGGTAAGCCTAAAGGTGTTAAAGACTTTGGTGAGCAAGATGACACCAGCAAAGAGTACGATAAAAATAATAATTTTTACTATGTACCAGGAAAGTCTTTTCAAGTACCTACAGATGTAAATTACCAAGTCCTAGGTGGCAATGCTCATCCACTTGCGGACCGCTTTTTTGATGAAAACCCAGCAAAATGGACTGGTAATGGTGCACGAGCGCCAAAACCTGACATAAACGATTGGTACGAAACCGTAAAAGTGAATTACGGTGTTAAACCAGACGGCAGTTACGACTTTCCAACACTACCAAAAAACATAGAAACGAAAGATTACCGTGTTCATTATGCGTTTTGGCAGGATAAAGAACTCCCTAATAGCTGGTATAAATTTAGAGATATTGCATTGTTTTGGCTCGACAAAGGGGTTGATGGCTTTAGGTATGATATGGCTGAGATGGTACCTGTCGAATTTTGGAGTTTTTTGAATTCATCAATAAAAATGCAAAAGCCAGATGCCTTTTTACTGGCTGAAGTTTACAACCCAAAAATGTATCGCGCCTATATTCATCAAGGAAAAATGGATTTTCTTTACGACAAAGTGGGCTTTTACGATACGTTAAAGGCCATTATGCAAAGCAAGCAACCAGCAAACACTATTTTTGATGCGCATAAAACTGTTGCAGACATAGAGCAACACATGTTGCACTTTTTAGAAAATCACGACGAGCAACGTATCGCTAGCCCAGACTTTGCAGGAAATGCAGTTTGGGGTAAACCCGCCATGGTGGTTTCTAACTTAATTAGTCGTGCACCAAGCCTAATATACTTTGGCCAAGATGTTGGTGAGGATGGATCTGAAAATGCCGGCTTTGGATCGCCTACTCGCACAAGTATTTTTGATTACATAGGCGTACCCGCTCATCAAGCATGGATGAATAACGGTAAGTTTGATGGCGCAAAACTCACTAACGAACAAGCTGCTTTGCGTGAGTACTATAAAGCAATTATGGCTTTAAATAGCTTACCTGCTGTTGTAGGCGGCGATATGCAAAAGCTTAACCTTACAGGTAGCGATCGTATTGTTGGGTTTAGCCGAACGCTAGGGCAGCAAACAATTTTGGTACTAAGTAACTTCAGTGATCAAACACAGAGTATCTCAGTTGATTTATCTCAGGAGCAAGTAACAAAACTGGGAGAAAGCTCACTAATTGTTGATTTACTCGAGCAACACCAAGTGGAACTTAAAACACACTCACAAGGCGCCACATTTAACCTGACACTTGATGCATTTAGCAGCGCAGTATTAACAAATAAGGCTAATAATGAATAATCAAAATAATAATACCGATAAGCCAAATTTAAGTTTTTGGCAAATATGGAACATGTGCTTTGGCTTTTTAGGCATACAGTTTGGTTTTGCTCTGCAAAACGGCAATGTAAGCCGAATATTTCAAACATTAGGCGCACAAGTTGATGATATTCCTATTTTATGGGTTGCAGCTCCGCTTACAGGCTTAATTGTTCAGCCTATTATAGGTTACTGGAGCGATAAAACGTGGGGGCGCTTTGGCCGTCGTCGTCCGTTTTTCTTTGTGGGCGCTGTGTTAACAACACTTTCGTTGTTTATTATGCCGCACTCGCCAACACTTTGGATTGCTGCGGGTATGTTATGGATCATGGATGCCTCAATCAACGTGACAATGGAACCGTTTAGAGCGCTTGTTGGCGATAACCTGCCAGAAAAACAACGCGCGACAGGTTACGGTTTACAAAGCTTTTTTATTGGTATTGGAGCGGTGTTAGCCTCGGCGCTACCATGGATGATGACCAACTGGTTTGATGTCAGTAATACCGCAGCGGCTGGGCAAATTCCCGAGTCGGTTAAATATTCATTTTACTGGGGTGGAGTAGTTTTATTAGTTGCTGTTTTATGGACTGTGGCACGCACGAAGGAATATAGCCCAGAACAACTTGCTGAATTTGAACAGCAAACAGCAAAATCTACGACTGCAATTATTGCTGATATTAACTTTAATAAAGGTGCCATTATTTTTGTGGTGTTAGGTTTAGCAACTCTTGCATTAGTTATGGGTTTATCGCTTGAAAAAGAGCTTTACCTACTTGCTGGTGGATTATTGGCATTTGGTATTGTGCAGTGGATTGCAGCCGCGCTTAAAAGTGCGAATAAAACCCAAGGTGGTTTTTACCAAGTCGTACAAGATGTTTTTACAATGCCAGAGGCAATGAAGCAGCTTGCATGGGTACAGTTTTTTAGCTGGTTTACTTTATTTGCTATGTGGATTTATACCACCGCTGCAGTAACAAGCTTTCATTATGGTAGTAGCGATGCAACTTCTAAAGCATTTAACGATGGCGCAGACTGGGTGGGTATTTTATTTGCAGCCTACAATGGCTTTGCCGCAATTGCAGCTATGTGTATTCCGTTTTTAGTAAAAAAAATGGGTTTAAAAGGCGCACATTGTTTTAATTTATTGCTAGGCGCATTAGGCCTTGCAAGCTTTATGTTTATACAAGACCCTAAAGTGTTACTTATACCTATGATAGGCGTAGGGTTTGCGTGGGCGTCTATTTTATCGCTGCCTTATGCCATGTTAAGTAACGCCTTACCAAGTAATAAAATGGGCGTTTATATGGGCATTTTTAACTTCTTTATTGTAATACCGCAGTTACTCGCCGCTAGCATTTTAGGGCTTATTTTACGCCATGTATTTTCTAACCAGCCTATTTACGCCCTATTAATTGGTGCAGCCTCATTTGTGGTTGCCGCTGTAGCCGTAATGCGCGTTAAAAATTCTAATTAAGGACACACAATGAAAAAATACAACCTTATAACCGCCTCACTTTTAGCCTTAGGATTAACAGCTTGTGGCGCACAAAACACAAGCACAACTAATGAAAGTACTTCAGCAAAAGTCACATCGGCACCAGGCGCCCCAGGGGTAGAGCCATTTTGGGCGTATGCAGGCAAAACAGGTATTGGCACATCGTTTGAAGAATATAAAAACGGGCAGTACAGCGATACAGCCGCAACAGGCAATGTGTCTAAAGTATGGTTTTCTATTGCTCAAGGAATGATCACCGAAACCATGTTTGGGCTTATTCACCAAGCGCAAATAAAAGACATGCAATTTATAGTAACAGGTAATGATTTTACCGTTACCGAAGCGGATGACTTAGACGTAAGCATTGATTACTTATACAAAGATGAGCAAGGCAGACCGCTTTCGCTTGCTTATAAGGTAACAAGTACCGATAAGCAAGGCCGCTTTAGCTTAGAAAAGCACATATTTACCGACCCAGATACACAAACATTATTTGTACGAAGTGTGTTTAATACTCAATTAGAGGGTCTAAAAGCTTACGTTAACGTTAACCCGTACATTAACAATAACGGGTTAGGTGACTTTGCTAAAACAACAGATCAAGGACTTGTCGCATGGGAAGGCGATAACTATTTAACATTACAATCAAGTTCACCTTTTAAAGCTAAAACAGTAGGATTTACAGGTGAAAGTGATGGTATTAATGCACTTAAAACAACGCAAGCAATTAATAATCAGTATACAAATACCGGTGAAGTTTCAGGTAATGTAAACATGCTTGCAGAACTCGGTGATATTAGTAACAACACCACATTTGATTTAGCGTTAAGCTTTGGCAAAACGCAGCAGCAAAGTATTCAGCAAGGCGAACAAAGTTTGGCTAAGGGCTACCAAGCCGTACTCGATCATTACAACGGTAAAGGCGATGCGCTAGGTTGGCAAGATTACCTACAAAGCCTTAAACCACTAAATACAATGACTGAACAAACTGCCGATAACGGCAAGCTTTTATACACCAGTGCTATGGTTTTAAAAGCGCAAGAAGATAAAACACACGCGGGTGCGCTTATTGCGTCACTGTCAAACCCATGGGGCGAAACCGTATCTGCTAAAGAGGGCTCTACGGGTTATAAAGCGGTATGGGTACGCGATTTTTATCAAGTAGCTATGGCTTTTATGGCGCTAGGCGATACCGCTACAGCTAAAACAGCGTTCGAATACCTTGAAAAAGTACAAGTTAACAGCAGTACACCGGGTAACAATGGTGATACTGGCTGGTTTTTACAAAAAACACATGTTGATGGTGAACTTGAGTGGGTAGGTGTACAGCTTGACCAAACAGCCATGCCTATTATGCTTGCTTGGAAACTTCACCAAGCGGATGTGTTAAGCGATAAAGAGCTAAAAACTTGGTACGGCAAAATGTTAAAACCTGCAGCTGACTTTTTAGTTGATGGAGGCCTTGCTAAAATTTTATGGAACGACACGCAGATCACTCCACCGGCAACACAGCAGGAGCGCTGGGAAGAGCAAGAAGGGTATTCTCCTTCTACTACTGCCGCAATTGTTGCAGGCCTAATAACAGCAAGTGACATAGCAACACTTAGCGGTGATGATAAAAACGCTAAGCGTTATTTAGAAACGGCTAAAAAGTATAACAGCGAAATAGAATCGCAAATGTTTACTACAGAGGGTAATTTAAAAGGCGAAAGTACCGATGGTGAATATTTTATTCGCATTGGTCAGGACACTGACGCCAATTCAAACACTAAAATTAACGCCAATAATGGCCGTGAAGGGTTTAATAAAAAGCAAATTTTAGATGGTGGTTTTTTAGAGCTAGTACGCTATGGCGTTCGCGGTGCTAACGACGAAAGTATTGTTAAAACACTGCCTGAGTACGATGACGAAACGCTTGAAGATAACCTACAAGTTAAATATAGCTTTAGTTTTGAAGATGGGACCGGCACATTTGCAGGCTACCGCCGTTACGGTAACGACGGTTACGGCGAAGATGAAGTAATAGGCACAAATTACGCAGAAGGTGGCGCTAACACACCAGGCCAACGTGGTCGTGTATGGCCATTTTTCACCGGTGAACGTGGCCATTACGAAATAGCGGCAGCCAACGCTACCAAAACATTGAATGATGCTAAGCAGGCTGATATTAGAAATAGTTACGTAAAAGGTTTAGAACAATTTGCGAATGAAGGCATGATGCTGCCTGAGCAAGTATGGGATGGTGTAGGTGTCAACAAAGCGGGTTATGAACTAGGCGAAGGTACTAATTCAGCAACCCCACTGGCATGGACTCATGCTGAATACGTTAAGCTAGTGCGCTCACTAAGTGATAAACAAGTATGGGATCATTACCCAGTTGTTGAAGAATCGCTAAAGAAATAATACATCATACCAATTAGCATAATTAAGTGATTTATTTGAGGGCTAGAAAAACGCGTTGATAGCTTGGCTAAAAAATTAGCTCTTAGTTGTTCTAAATGAGACATTTTTAACGCCGTTAGCGACAAGTTTAGCCCCAAAAAATGATTAAGTATTATTGAGGAACGGTATATAAAATACTGTAACTGGAAAAAGGGCTTCTAAATAAATTTAGAAGCCCTTTTTCTATATCCTCACTTAATACACAAAAAGTGCTCTTCAAATAAAATGAATGCCACTTTTTTATTTATATTATTTGAGACCACATTTATTATCAAACCATGATAACAACTCTGTATAAAACTCTTTTTTATGATCGTAGAAAAGCGTATCGGAAAAGTGATCGGCATCTTCTAGCTCAACATATTTAAAGTCTTTTTTATACTTCTCAAGCTCTGATACGAAGTCTCTACTGTGTTTTACTGGAACACGACTGTCTATATCACCATGTATAACCAATATAGGAACATTTACCTTTTCTACTTGTTCTACAGGGGATACACCTGAAATAGTAGGGCGTTGTAAAATACTTAAAAAGCGATTTTCGTTAAGGGTTGCATTTATACGACTTAAATCACTTACCCCAGCACCGGCAACAACACATTTGTATATGTTGTTTTCACGCATAGATGCAGCAAATGCAGCGTAACCACCATAGCTCCAGCCAAATAAAGCAAGTTTATCTTTTGTCGCTAAGCCTTTTTTGATCAAGTACTGCGCAGCATCGTCTAAATCATCTTGTTTTTTCAAGCCCCAGTTATTATCACCAGCCATCCAATGCTCTAAACCGTAACCAGTAGAGCCACGATAGTTTGGTTGAATAACTACATACCCATGATAAGCAAGTAGCTGTGCCCAATCATCAAACACAATGGAATCTCGCACCCAAGGGCCACCATGAGGAAGCACTACCGCAGGGTAAGGGCCTTTAGTAGCCGGGATGGTTACATATGCTTTTATTTTACGACCATCTCTAGCTTTATAAGAGATATACTTAACGGTTCCTAGCTTACTCTTATCAATAAACGGGAGTCGATCACCAATTTTAGTTAGTTTTTGCTTATTAGTAACAATGTAATAGCTGCCAGGATTGTCGTCAGCAGATACTCTAACCACTAATACGTTATCGTTTTCAGAGCTACTAACAATTTGTACAAATTTACCCTTAAATAGGGAGGAAACAGATTCGTTAAGTGCTTGAAGGTTAGGATCTGTGAAATAAAACTTAGGTTGCTTGGTTGTATAGCGAAAGCCTTGTAAAGTGCCGTCGGTATCAAGTACGACACCATCGGTATCTACAGATTTAAGACCAAATTGTCGGTCAGTGTACTGACCTGTTTTAATATTGTATATATAAATACCAGTCGTATTTTCGCCCAAGTTAGCGTTTACATAAACTTCGTTAGGGTTACCTTTCGCAAATCCTAATATCTCAAAGCTTTCACGCTTTTTAGGACTAACTTGCTTAATTACTTTCCAGTCATCACTGCCTTTATCGCGTGCATAATAATCAATTGCGTTATCAGATTTATTCCAACCTTGGGCTATTCTTATTTCACCATCGTAATCAGATAAAAACGAGCCTGATACTTTTTCATTACCACGCATTACAGTAACACTTCGTCCAGTATTAATATTAAATCGGACTACATCTGGAATGTAGTTATTATTAATATCAACCTCTACGAGTACTTCATCTTTTTTGTCTGGAAGTATATTGATTATATTAAATTGAACATTTCGCTTTTTCTTAAACGGTAATAACCAGTCACCTTTACCATCTGCATCTGTTATTGCAAATTTGTTTACCCAGTATTTGCGACTACCATCTTCAAGTATTTGCCTAAACATAACGCCAATTTTTTCATCGTTTAACCATACGATGGAAGATATCAACATCTTATCAGCACCTAATCTTACAGGTTCTGCTTCTAGATTATTAGGATCTCGTATCTCAATAATATAATCACCATCTTTGGTAGTCGCTCTTAAAATAGCAAGCTTATTACCATCTGGTGATGCTACAACGCTCCGAATAGCAGCCGACATTGAGAAAGCATCGATACTGCTCACTTGCGTCGTATCTTCAGTTTCGCTATTGGCGAAAGAAGATAGGCTTAGTAAGCTCAATCCTACTAACATTCTTTTTTTTAGTTTCATTTTTATTCCTTCAAAAAAAATGGCCTAAAATTTTAGGCCATTTGTATTGAAATTTACTTAGCCATTCTAAATTAGAATGATGCTGTAAAGCTGATGTAAGGGCTTCGACCAGAGGTATCGTAACCAACACCCAGTGGGATGTTAGTATTTGAGAAAGACCCACTCGGATCTACTTTTGGTGGCGCTTCATTAAATACGTTACGGACACCTAAGTTAACCTTGTATGCATCGTTAGACCATGTAAGACCAACGTTGTGCACAAAGTAGTCATCAGTGAAACCAACAGGGCGACACTTAAGTGCTTCACCATTAGCGTCAGTTAAACCACGACATCCTGCAGTACCTTCTTCAAACTCACCTAAATCATCTTCATCTTCACGACCTTTACCGATGAAACGAGTTTCCCAGTTAAATCTAAAATCAGAGTACTTAAGTTGTAAGCGAGCTGTACCACGCCATTCTGGTGAATCTGGTTCACCCATATTATCGTCAATTGTACCAAGCACATCATATACTTGTTCAGTCATACGTGTTGCTTGAAGGTCTAGAGTAATACCTAAATTTTGCTCGGCTATAACAGTATCAGTTTCGAAATAAACGTTGTAGTCAAAACCTTTAGATGAGATTAAGCCAATATTAATAAAGCTAGCATCAACCAAGCTAATTTGACCATTAGCATTACGGTTTATTCTGTCACAGAATGCTTCATTACCGTCTGCAGAGTAACATTGTGCAATGCTGTATCCTGCACTTGGTTCTGCAATACTGTTGGTAACCTCAATATCAAAGCGCGTCAATGATAGAGTTAAATCAAACGCTTCACTGAATGGTTGTTCAAAGATAAAGCCGTATGTTTTTGCTACAGAGGTTTCAGGTTGAAGCTCTGTAGTACCACCAGTTTCTATTTCAGCACTATATCCTGCAGTGTAAACCGTTGTTCCGTCTTGACCTAAGCCAAGCGAAGTAGGATCAACCCCAGATGCTTGACAAGCGTTCAATACCGCAGCATCACGAGTTTCTTCAGCTGCATTATATGTCGCTGCAGCGCCTGGATTTAATGGATCAATATCACGTGCATCTTCAGGTACAACACATGGATCTGTAACTGTATTAAAACCAGAGGTACCATTTAAGAAACGTTCACGTAAATTTGGTGCTCTGTATGAAGTACCTTTCGTAGCACGAAGTGTGAACCAATCTACAGGTCGATAAATGGTTTTGATACTGTACGTAGATTCAGCATCGTAAAAAGACTCTTCAGAAACACGACCAGAGGCCGTAAACGTTAATTCTTCTGCACCTTTAAGACCTTTAAGCAAAGGGAATTCAACTTCAGTAAATACCTCTTTTAGATTTCGTGCACCATCTGCTCCTTGGTCAGAGAAGTAACCCCAAAGCAAGCCTTGAGCTGCTGCAGCATTCGGGTTTGATTCAATTTCGTCACGTCGATATTCAACACCAACAATACCAGCTACAGTTTCATCGTTCCATGGTAATGCAAAGAAATCACCACCCATGAACGCATTGAATACGAATTGGTTTACCTTAGTCTCTATATCACGGTCAATGAACAAGTAAGCCGCTTCTTCAGGTGAAAGCGTTCCGCCACCTTCTTGATATATACTATCAGCAAATAAATTTACAGGAACACAGCCATCAGAACCTGTACCACAAGTAACAGTGCCGTCATCATTGAGTACAGATGTTTCTAGAGAGTAAAGTAATCGTTCTTCATCAATACCCACACGGTGATCATCACCTTTAGATGCGCTGTAAGATACGGATGCATCATAGTACCAGTTGTTTAAACCGACATTCTCAAACATCCCTAAGTTACCCGTTACACCTGAGACTAAGCGATATTGAGAAACTTCAACATCAGTACGGTCACGATCTCCACGAATATTTATAATAGGGCGAACTGTTTCAGGGCCTCCAGGACCTACACCTAAAACGCCAAAACAATCAATGCCATTTGTTCCACAAGGGTTGTATGGGTTTGTTTCTGGTACATACTCAAAAATTTGTGCGCCTGGGCTAAAAATTGGTGATTTACGACTTGCGTATAAACCTTCGTAATAGAATGTAGTATCGTTATCATCTTGAAAGTTATATTCACCGTTTAGCATTAACGAGATGCGTTCATTTTTACTTCTGTAATCACCGCTTTTGTAATAATCAGATTGTTGGAATGCATATAGTGGGTTTTGGAAGTCAACATCACGGAAACCATCACCATCACCATCAACAAATACACCATCATTAATGCCATCGCCATCAAAATCACCCGCTACCCAAGATGGAAAAAATCCTTCAAGGCTTGCAGGAACAGTTGATTCACTAAAATTAGGTATCCCTGTATTCGTAAAATTAGGTGTGTAGTAAACACTTCCAAAAAACGAAGGAACACTAATGCGATTCGTTAAAGGAAATATGTCACAAGAGTCTTCACCACTTGCAACTGGACCATAGCCACTATTGCGCGTAACAATGCTTCCATCTTCTGCTTCCCAAATACGCTCTTCACAGCCTTTAACAAAAGGGTTACCAGATAGAGATTGAGATTTTTGCTCAGAGTACTCAACACCGACTGTTATAAAACCATTGTCCATGGTTTTACCCCACATACCAGATAGTACAGTTTCTTCTCCGCCTTCACCTTTAGGCTGACGGTACGATGCGTCGAAAATGAATCCTTCAACATCTTTTTTCAATATTACGTTAGCTACACCGGCTACCGCATCAGAACCATAAACAGTTGATGCACCGTCAAACAAGTTTTCAACTCGTTCAACCATAACACCTGGTATTAAGTTAAGATCTGGAGAAGTTGGTGCACCACCAACGCCAGCAGGAGCCATTCTTCGGCCATTAATTAGTACAAGAGTACGCTCTGCACCTAAACCACGAAACCCGATTGTTGCAGCGCCCGGACCGTTATCTAATACAAAACCACCAAATGTATTATCTATTTGTGTACCTGCAGCTTGGCTTGTGGATTGCAGCATAGAGCCTGCGTCAAACAACCCCATTTCGCGTGATAAATCGCCATTGATAATTTGAATTGGGGACGCATTAGAGAATTCTGCTTTTCGTATACGAGAGCCGGTAACAACAATTCTCTCAGGACCTTCTTCTTCTAATTCTACGTCTGCGTTTAACTCTTCCTGCGCCAATACATTGGGGGCAAGTGCTACAGAGCCTAACAATAAAGAGTACCTTACTGCATTTGATAGAGCTTTGGTTTTGAACATATTAAAATCCCTGTGATATTTTTTTTATAATGTTTAACAACTTATATATAAAAAGATAGATAAGTCACAATAAATTTACATCATGATGCTTGTTATGTAAATCGGTCCAATTCAAAAAACATTGCATTTCAACAGGTATAATGATTAAGAATGATAATTAATGTACGTGAAAGTGCTGGGGTAAATGTAAGATATTGTTTTTGATGGTTAAATTATTGTGTTGATTTGGCTTGCAATTTGTAAACAAATGTAAATCAGGGAGGTGTTACATTTGTTTAAATTTCATGACTTTTCTTAATATTTAACTCGATCCGCGAGCAATTAACACAGGGGGTAAAAGGGTGCTTTGCACATCTTCTTCTCTGATTAGTTTGAGTAAATTTTCAACAAGCATTTGCCCTGCAAGAGTTGTATTCTGCTCTATGGTTGTCAACGGTGGGTTTACAAAACTGGCTATAGCTATGTTATCAAACCCGACTACAGCGACATCTTTAGGGACATTAATGTTTGCTTCTTTGAGTGCTCTGATAGCACCAATTGCAATTAAGTCGCTTGCTGCAAACAAGGCATTAAATTTAATATTATTGGCAATGAGCGAGCGAGTTGCATGATAGCCAGATTCTTCCGTTGAAATAGCGTTAGCCATTTTACGTTCATTTATTGCGATGTTGTTAGCTTCTAACTCGTCCTTAAACCCTTGAAAACGAGCAAAAAATTCCGGACTGTGGTCAGAAGCATCGCCAATAAATGCACAATCTTGTCTGTTGTGAGCTATAAAATGAGCCGCAGCTTGTTTACCACCACCGTAATTGTCACAGCACACGGTTAAATCAGGTCTGTTATCTACCGTTGCCCCCCAACATACAAATCTAGTGTTTTGCTCAAGCAGTGTTTTAAATTTAGGCTGAAAATCAATGTAATCGCCATAACCAAGCAAAATAATGCCATCGGCTCTGTGGCTATCTTCGTAATCGGCTTGCCAATCTGCACTGGCTGATTGAAACGATACTAATAAATCGTAGCCTTCTTTTGCACACGCACGTGTAATACTGCCGAGCATAGATAAAAAGAACGGGTTAATTTGTGATTCGTCTGAGGTGGGGTCTTCAAATAATAAAAGTGCGAGTGTGCTGCTTTGTTGCGTGCGCAAGTTGCTTGCGTTTTTGTCGACCTTGTAATTAAGTTTTTTTGCAATGTCATGAACACGTTTACGTGTTTCTTCGTTAACAAGCGGGCTATTTCGTAAAGCGCGAGATACAGTTGATTGAGATACCCCTGCATAGTGGGCAATATCAAATGATGTAGCTTTACCTTTCATTATCACAACTTAGTTAATGTAATACACAATAGTGCCATTTTCGTTTATTAATTAAATATTTCAAGCTTTTTGTGTTTAATGTAAATTATTTATTGATTTGACTGTGACACCGGTGTCATAATATTTATGTTTTATCATTTTGTTGTCAAAACGAATTGGCTGCTTGTAATTGCTACAGGCAGCATTTTTTCTCTGATAGCCGCTTTAGGGTGATAGCCTAAAGCAATTACACCAATGGTTTACTATTGTAGAACAAAAAGCACTGATTGCTTAAACAAAAGAGATAACACCATGAGCCTAAACTCTTCTACCAAATTTGATCCTATTTTAGTTGCCGATGTTGGTGGCACTAATGCTCGTTTTGCTTTAATTACATCGTTTGATGATACAACAAACCAATTTGCAATTGAGCATAATAATACGTTTCCTAGTGCTAATTTTGGCTCACTTGAAAAAGCACTCGAGCATTACTTATCAACCGTACCACATATTGTACCAAAACGCGCATGTTTGGCGGTTGCTGGCCCTATAAAAGCAGGGCAAGTGCATTTAACAAATTTAGGATGGCACTTTAGTGTTAACGATTTTAAGGCTCATTTTGAGTTAAATGAGCTTGATGTTATTAATGATTTTGCTGCTTTTGCTTACGCTGCACCTTACTTAAGCCCATCCAAAAATGTTGTTATAAAAGCAGGTCAAGCTGATGACAATGCAAATATTGGTGTAATGGGGCCCGGAACTGGCTTTGGTGCGGCTTGTTTAGTCAGAACATCTCACTCTACTTCTGTTTTAAGTTCGGAAGGTGGGCACATATCGCTTGCAGCGGTAACAGAGCTTGACGCCTTGTTAATTCAAGAACTAAAAAAAGAGCATCAACACGTGTCTGTCGAAACCGTTTTTTCAGGCCCTGGTATTACCCATCTATACAAAGCAATGGCTGCAGTTAAAGGGCAATCGCCTAAAAATCTTGATGCTGCACAAATTAGCAGCTTAGCAAATAGTGGCGAATGTGATGTGTGCGATGCAACCCTGAATCAATTTTGTGATTGGATTGGCAGCGTAGCAGGCGATTTATCACTAGCTTATGGCGCATTGGGTGGCCTATTTATAGGTGGTGGAATATTACCGCGTATGCAAGCTCGATTACTTGAAAGCCGTTTTGTTGAACGCTTTTCGCAAAAAGGGATTATGTCGCAATACACAGGGCAAATACCTGTTACATTAGTGACACAAGACAACATACCTTTAATTGGCGCAGCGGCGTGTTTGCACAACGCCAATTAGTTTTTTGTTGATTGCATGTGGAAAATAGAGTGATGAAGAAAGTAACAATCAACAGCGTAGCAAGTCATGCTGGCGTATCTAAAAAGACAGTATCGCGGGTTCTAAATAACGAGCCCAACGTGAGTGCAGCCACTCGCGAAAAAGTACTCGCTGTGTTTAAAGAGTTGGATTACACGCCAAACCCTATAGCGCGTGGGTTAGCACAAAATCGAAGTTTTATTATTGGTTGTTTATACGACAACCCAAGTAAAAGCTACATAACCCGTGTTCAAACAGGGGCTCTAGCCGCTTGCCAAGAAAACAATTACAACTTGCTAATTCACCCATGTGAATGCAGAGGTGAGGCTTTAATTAGCAACGTTGAGCAGTTACTTCAAACATCCCGTTTAGATGGTATTGTACTTACGCCACCTTTTGGTGATTTTCCTGAGCTGGTTGAGTTTTTAACAGCTAAAAAAATCCCGTTTGCGAGAGTAGCGTCCGCAATTTTACAAGATGAGTCTATTTCTGTTCGTAGTAACGACGAGCAGGGCGCATTTGAAATTACAGAACATTTAATCAGCCTTGGTCACAAGTCAATTGCATTTATTAAAGGTCACCCCGATCACAGTGCAACACAGCAGCGCTTTAAAGGCTACAGGCGTGCATTAGCCGATCACAAAATTGAGTTTGACGAGCGATTAGTTGAAGAGGGTAACTTTAGTTACCACTCGGGTGTAGACAGCGCCCGCAGTATTTTAGACTTGTCGCCACGGCCTACGGCTGTATTTGCATCGAACGATTACATGGCAGCAGCGGTGCTAAAACTTGCAACACAAAGGCAATTGCGTGTACCTGACGACATATCTATAGCTGGTTTTGATAATGCACCTATTGCACGCCACATATGGCCAGGGTTAACAACCATAGCCCAACCAGTTGAAGAGATGACAAAGCTTGCTGTTACTCAATTAATTAATCACATTACAGAGCCTCAAGAACAGCCTTTTCAAATTACGCTTGAATCGCGTTTAATAACGCGTGAATCAACAGCTCGCGTAAACCAATAAAATACTTTTTCACAGTAGCCTGAATAAGAGTGACGCTTATTCAGGCTTTTTTTTGCCCGTAGCTTGATAAAAGTCTGTATGTACACAAGAATTTAAGTGTTCATTAATTGGTCATGATAAAAAGTTAAATTAATTTTAGCGGTCAGGGTTGACACCGGTGTCATAGCTATGAGTTAATACAGTGACACCGGTGTCAGGTTTGTTGTGAGAGGCTCCCTGATATCGTACCTTTGAACGGGTCAATCAAAGATGCTCAGTACAGTTATTTACGTGGAGTCTGTAATTGCTACTGAGCCTTTATCCTCTAACTAATAGAGATGAGTTAATTATGTTACATCCTCGAATTCAAGAAGTTACCCAACGCGTTATTGAACGCAGTAAACAAACCCGTCAAGATTATTTAGATCGTATTTCGCATGCAAAAAAACAAACAAGAGTTCGTGCGGGATTAGGCTGTGGCAACATTGCCCATGTAATGGCAGCTTGTAGCAGCGACGATAAAGCGCGCTTAAAAGCAGATGAAGTGCCAAACTTAGCTATTATCAATTCATACAACGACATGCTATCTGCGCATGTACCTTACAAAGATTACCCAGACGTAATCAAAAGCATTGCAACTAAGTTTGACGCAACCGCTCAGGTAGCGGGTGGCGTTCCTGCAATGTGTGATGGTGTTACGCAAGGGCGTGACGGCATGGAATTATCGCTTTTTTCTCGTGATGTGATTGCAATGTCTACCGCTGTTTCACTTTCACATGATGTGTTTGATGGCGTTTTTTGTTTAGGCGTATGTGACAAAATTGTCCCAGGTTTATTAATTGGCGCATTATCATTTGGCCATTTACCTGTGTTCTTTTTACCTGCGGGTCCAATGCAGTCGGGTATCCCAAATAAAGAAAAAGCACGTATTCGCCAAAAGTTTGCACAAGGCCTAGTTAGCCGCGAAGATTTATTAGAAGCTGAAAGTGCATCTTACCACAGCGCGGGTACTTGTACGTTTTACGGTACTGCAAACTCTAACCAAATGTTAATGGAAATAATGGGCTTACACCTTCCGGGTAGCTCGTTTATTAACCCGTATACAGAGCTTCGTGATGGATTAACGGGTAATGCTGTAGAAACCATGCTTAAGCAGCTTACAGATGATAAAGAAAGCCCGTGTTTAGCAGAGGTAATTAGCGAAAAAACCATTATTAATGGTTTAGTTGGCTTGCTATCAACAGGTGGCTCTACCAACCACGCTATTCATATTGTTGCAATTGCAAAGGCTGCTGGTATTCAAGTGACGTGGAAAGACATGTCTGATTTATCAGAAGTTGTACCACTACTTACGCGTATTTACCCTAACGGCTCTGCGGATGTAAATCATTTTCAAGCAGCCGGCGGCATGGGCTTCTTAATGCGCGAACTAGCAAGCGCAGGCTACTTACACACAGACGTTAAAACAATGCTTGGCGATGGTCTTGCGCCATACATGACAGAGCCGCGTTTAGATAAAGACGAAAGCCTGATCATGAGCGATTCAAATGGTCCAAGCAAAGTGAAATGGGTTGATTGTCCTGCTAATTCACTTGATGAAGAAGTGCTTCGTCCTGTAAGTAATCCATTTAGCAAACAAGGTGGCTTACAACTGCTTACTGGTAATTTAGGTAAAGCGGTTATTAAAGTGTCTGCTGTAGCTGAGGAGCATCAAGTTGTTACTGCACCTGCTAAAGTTTTCAACTCGCAAGGAGCATTACAAGACGCGTATACCCGCGGCGAGTTAAATCAAGACTTTATAGCTGTGCTTAAAGAGCAGGGCCCTAAAGCGAAAGGTATGCCAGAGCTTCATAAATTAACGCCAGTAATGGCAACCCTTCAAGACCAAGGTTTTAAAGTTGCTATTGTAACTGACGGTCGTATGTCGGGTGCATCAGGTAAAGTACCAGCTGCAATTCACCTAGCACCAGAAGCCGTTGAAGGTGGCATAATTGCAAAAATTCAAGAGGGCGACTTAGTTACTTTAGATGCCCCTAACGGAATTTTAAAAGTACATGTTAGCGACGACGAGCTTGCAAAACGTGAGCTTGAAATTAGCCAGCCAAGCTTAACATTTGGTACGGGACGTGAGTTATTTACTGGATTTAGAAATATCGTAAGCAGTGCCGATTTAGGCGCGAGTGCTTTTGGACTTGAATAATAATTAGCCGAACTGGGTAATGAGGAACAAGTAATGAGTATTGAAAAAATCTTAGCATCGGCACCCGTTGTGCCAGTGGTTGTAATCGAAAAATTAGAAGATGCTGCACCACTTGCTAGAGCGTTATACAACGGTGGCTTAAAAGCACTTGAAATTACACTGCGTACGCCAATTGCAGCAGAAGCTGTAAAGTTGATGAAAGCTGAAGTGCCAGAAGCTTTTGTTGGTACGGGAACTGTAGTTGATAAAGCAAGCTTTGAAGCATCAGTGGCTGCAGGTGCTGATTTTATGGTTAGCCCAGGTGTGAGTACTGAGTTATTAGCACTTGCAAAAGAGTCAGACATTCCATTTTTACCTGGTGCTGCAACTGCGAGCGAAGTAATGCAGTTAGCAAGTCATGGTTTTAAGTATTTAAAATTCTTCCCTGCTGAAGCTGCAGGCGGAACGGCAATGCTTAAGTCTATAGGCGGACCATTACCACATATTACTTTTTGCCCAACAGGTGGAATTAGCCTAGCAACTGCACCTAACTATTTAGCACTTAACAATGTTATTTGTGTTGGTGGTACATGGATGCTAGACAAACAACTAATTGAAAATAAAGACTGGCAAGCCATTGAAGCGCTTGCTCGCCAAGCAAGTGAACTTAAATAGGAGTCTCAAATGATTAATGTAGCAATTAACGGTTATGGTCGTATCGGTCGCAATGTATTACGTGCGCTTTATGAGTTAGCACAAAACAGTGAAATTAAAATTGTAGCAATTAACGATTTAGCACCGGCTAATGTAAATGCACATTTAACACAGTTTGACTCAGTTCATGGTCAATTTTCTAAAAAAGTAACACTTGCCGATAACACCATGTTAATTGGTGATGACGTAATTACACTTACTCAAGAGCGTGACCCTGCAAACCTACCGTGGAAAGAGCTAAACGTAGATATCGTTTTAGAATGTACTGGTTTTTTCACTAAGCGTGAAGACGCTGCTAAGCACATTACAGCTGGCGCTAAAAAAGTTATTGTATCTGCTCCTGGTAAAGATTTAGATGCAACAGTAGTTCACGGCGTTAACAGCGATGTAATTAACGCTGATAGCAACATTATCTCTAATGCATCTTGTACGACTAACTGTTTAGCACCTATTGCAAAAGCAATTAACGACACAGTAGGTATTGAGCAAGGTAGCATGACTACAATTCATGCTTACACAAACGATCAAAACTTATCCGACGTTTACCACCCAGATCTATACCGTGCGCGTAGTGCAACACAATCTATGATCCCAACTAAAACAGGTGCTGCTGCAGCTGTTGGTTTAGTACTTCCAGAGCTTGCGGGTAAATTAGACGGTATGTCGGTACGTGTACCTACTATTAATGTTTCTTTAGTTGATTTTACGTTTATTACTAAGCGCGAAACAACTGCTGAAGAAATTAACGAAGTAATGAAAGCCGCAGCAACAGGTTCAATGAAAGATATCTTAGAATACAACGAGCTTCCGCTTGTTTCTATTGATTTTAATCACAACCCTGCGTCATCAATTTTTGATGCAACGCAAACAAAAGCTGAAGGCAAACTAGTTAAAGTAATGGCTTGGTACGATAACGAGTGGGGCTTCTCAAACCGCATGTTAGATCAAGTTAAAGCATTAGGTCAGTACTTATAATTGACCCTGTAAAAGTTTAGCTTTATCCAATCAAGCCTGCATTATGCAGGCTTTTTTTTGCTTAATTTATACCAATTCGTTTAATAAAACGTTTAGCGCTTTAAAACTAGGGCGCGATGCAATAACGCTGTTGGTAGCACGTGCTGCTATATCGGACATTTTATCAAAGAGGTCGTTTTGTTTATCTGCTGCGCTAACAGTACTTAGTAAATCCTCTATTAAACAACCAAAAGCGCGGACTTCTATTAATTGTATTTGCTGTTGCTGATATTCGCTAAGCATAACTAAATTTGTAGCTGCTCCGAAATCGCCAAATAAAACGTCATAGTGTTCATTTATCATGGTGTTATGGGCGTAAATATCGCCGTGGCTTACCTTATTCGTATGGAGGTGAGTAAGCGTATTTGCCATTTGTTTTGCTATTTTATAAACAGCTTCAATAGAGTAGTTGCAACCGTCATTAAACGTATCGCGTGTACATGTTTCTAAACTTGGTGGTAAGCCTAAATTAGTATAATTGCTATCTATTAACTCCATTACCAAGCCAAGTTGTTCACTTTGCTCTATGTAGCTTAATACCTTTATTAAGTTTGCATGATTAGCAGCTTGTAGGCAGCAATTCACCTCATCAAGTGGGTAACCATCGCTGGTGATCGCGCCTTTAAAAAGTTTCACTGCAACATTATTATGTTCTGTTTTTGCAAGATGAATAACACCCGATGCGCCTTGGCCTATTACTTTTTTAAGCTGAAAATTTTCAAGTGGGGTATTTTTCAACGTACTTTTAGTTAAGCACTGGGCTTTATTAAAGTTGTTACCTGCAAAAGCAAGCCAAGCAAGTTTTGGTAATTCTAGTAGCCAGTCATAGAGTTTTATTAGGTTGTTTGCAGAGAGCCTAACAAGCTCTAAATTAGTACAGTTAGCCATGCTTGCTGGTAAATTTTTCAGGTTATTACCCGCAAGTGCAAGCTTTTTAAGTTGGGTGTAATTACCAAAGTCATCAGGTAATTCGTGTAAGTTATTATCGGTGAGAATAAGCCACTCAATATTTTTTGGCAGGCTGTTTGGTGCAAACTCCGATATTTTGTTGCCTTTAAACGCAACCATAATTAAAGCAGGGCATTTAACCAATACTGTGGGTATATGTTTAAATTGATTAAACGACAAAAACACACGCTTAAGGCGATGCAAACACGAAAACTCGTCTGGTAAATCACTTAAATTATTATTTGAAAGATCAAGTACTTCAAGTGTATCGGCAAGCTTAAAAATGTCTGTTGGAAACTCAGATAATTGCTCAACCAGCTGTAAGTGCTTTGCACCGGCTAACTTACCAGTCTTTAGCTCTGAAAGGGTATTCATTAACTTATAAAGCCCTGTAAATAAAAAAGCCAACATGGCTGTTGGCTTTAATTAACATGTAGATGAGGTTTAGAATTGCGCGTTATGATAAACGTTTTGTACGTCGTCACAATCTTCTAGCATAGCTAAAAAGCGCTCCATTACTTCAACATCTTCACCTTCAATTGGCGCTTCTACTTGTGGTACAAACGCAATTAAGTCTTCGTCAAATTCAGAAATGCCCATTTCTTCTAATGCAGTACGTGTGTTGTTGTATTCAGTATGAGGTGCGAATACGGTTACTTTACCGTTATCAACTTCTACATCGGTTACATCAACGTCAGCCATCATAAGCGCTTCAAGAACAGCTTCATCATCGTCGCCATCAAAAACAAAAATAGCTAAGTGATCAAATAAATGTGACACCGAGTTTTGTGCGCCAATTTTAGCGTTTGCTTTTGTAAAACAAACGCGTACGTCTGCAAATGTACGTTTGTTGTTATCGGTTAAACAATCAACAATAATCATACAGTTACCAGGGCCGTAACCTTCGTAACGTGTTGCTGCGTAGTCTTCGCCGCCGCCGCCTTTTGCTTTTTCAATTGCGCGTTCAATTACGTGTGCTGGTACTTGGTCTTTTTTTGCACGTTCAATTAAACGGCGTAATGATAGATTACCATCTGTATCTACACCGCCATTTTTAGCACAAATATAAATTTCTTTACCGTACTTAGAGTAAACTTTAGTTTTAGCACCCGCAGTTTTAGCCATTGAATCTTTTTTGTTTTGGTAAGCTCTTCCCATCTGCGTTTCGCCTTAATTTTATAAATAACTGAAAAATAATAGACCGTATTCTAAAGGTAAATGGCATTAAGGGCTAGTACGGAATGGGGAACATTAATAGTAAAAAAGTTAAAATAGCCATTTGCATAAAATAAAACAGCCCGCTGTTGCGGGCTGTTTAGTATTTGTTTACATACGTATTAGTGTAATTACCAAATACGAACGCGTTCTTCTTCTGGCAAATACAAGGCATCACCAGGTTTAACGTCAAATGCTTTGTACCAAGCATCGTGGTTACGTGGTGCTTGTGCTCTAAAGCGACCTGGTGCATGCGTACCACCGCGTAGTTGATTTAACATACTTTGCTCAGTACGTTTTTCTTTCCATACTTGTGCCCAAGCTAAAAAGAAACGTTGATCGCCGGTTACACCGTCAATAACAGGCGCCTCTTTACCATTTAGGCTTAGTTTGTATGCGTGGTAAGCCATGGCTAAACCACCCACATCACCAATATTTTCGCCTAGGCTATTACGCCCATTTACAAAGTTACCTTCAATAGGTTCGTATTTACTGTACTGTGCGGCAAGTTGGTCTGCTTTTGCATCAAATGCAGCACGGTCTTCGTCTGTCCACCAGTTACGTTGAATACCGTTAGCATCAGATTTTGAACCCTGATCATCAAATCCATGACCCATTTCGTGGCCAATTACAGCACCAATGCCGCCGTAGTTAACCGCTGGATCGGCATTTGGATCAAAAAACGGAGGTTGCAATATAGCGGCTGGAAACACAATTTCGTTAAACGAGCTATTGTAGTATGCATTTACACGTTGTGGTGTCATGCCCCAACGGTTACGGTCAGTTTTTTGTAGTTCTTTTTCTACGCTTTCAGCGCGGAAAAATTCACGCATGTTTTTAACGTTACCTACTAAATCGTTTTGGCTAATAGTTAAACCATCGTAAGACTGCCATACATCTGGGTAACCAATTTTTGGAACAAATGCTGCTAACTTAGCACGTGCGTTTACCTTAGTTTCAGCGCCCATCCAATCAAGATTATCAATTCGCTCACCTAATGCTGAACGCAGGTTTTCAACCAGTTCAGACATTTGTTGTTTAGATGATTCAGGAAAGTATTGGTCAACGTAAATTTTACCAATAGCAAAGCCTAGCGAGCTTGTGCCCGACATTTCGTTAATTGCACGTTTCCAGCGAGGGCGTGGTTCTTGCTGGCCGTTTAGTTCTTTGCCATAAAATGCAAAACGTGTATTAAAAATATCTTCAGAAAGTAAACCTGCATTACCGCTAATTGCATGGTAGGTTAAGTAGTCTTTCCAAACCGCTAAATCCTCATTATTGATAAGCTCAATCATGGCTTTAACCGGTTCAGGCTGAGATACATTAAGTTGAGGTACTTTGTATCCTGTTTGCTCAAAATATACATCCCAGTTAAAACCAGGGTATGTAGAGGCTAAATCTTCACGCTTAATTTGATTTAACGACAGGTCGCGATTACGTCGTTTTTCACGCGGCCAATGGCCTTGTGCTATTTTAGTTTCAAGCTCTAGTATGGCTTTTGCGCGTTCTGTTGTGTTATCAACATTGGCAAACTTTAGCATGTCGGCAATGTGGGCTACATACGCTTCACGGGTTTTAACAAAACGCTCAGCATCTTCTAGATAGTAAGAACGGTCTGGTAAACCTAAACCACCAGCGCCTAACGACATTTCGTATTTATTTGGGTCTAAACGGTTAAACCACATACCACCACCAATAGGAGTACGAAGGCCCGATAACCACGATTGCCCAAATACATAAGCTAAGTCGTCGGTTGATTCCATATTACTAATTTGATTTAACAGCGGTTGAATAGGTTTAACACCAAGTTCATTAAGTGTGTCGGTATCCATGTACGAATTATAAAAATCAGCAACCAATTGCTCTTCAGCGTTTAGTTCTTTACGTGCTGCAATGTCTTCAATAATTTTTTTAACACGGTCTTCACTACGTTCTGCTAAAGCCGAAAACGCACCATAACGCGTTTTGTCTGCTGGCATATTGTAGTTGTCGTACCACGTGCCACTGGCGTACATGAAAAAGTCATCACCAGGTTTAACGGCTTCGTTACGCGCTGATAAATCAACACCAAAGCTACCTAATTCAGCTTTATTGCTAACAACTGTATTTTCTGTGCTTGCAGTTTGAACTTCACTGCTTGTAGTTTGTGGCTCTGAACAGCCTGTTATAAAAGTGGCAGCTAAAGCCGCTGCAATTAAACTCTTTTTCATCGTTTATCCCCCTGGATAATGAATTTGTTAATTTTTGTTATAAAAATATCATTTTTATTGTTATGTGTAAAAGACAGGCACACAATTCTTTTGAGGTGAATCACAGCCTGATCCGATAAAACCAATAAGCAACGTAAGCAACAAGCTACCAACATAAATTAATAAACAGGTTAATCTTGTTGTTGTAATGCCCACATATGTGCGTATTCACCACCCAAGGTCAGCAATTCGTTATGTTGCCCTTGTTCAACAATTTGGCCCGACTTAAGCACAATAATAGTATGGGCATCAGTAATGGTTGATAACCTATGCGCAATTACAATACTGGTGTGCTCGCTGGCTACTTCATGCATTGCCTTTAATATTGCTTGCTCAGCCTGAGAGTCGAGAGCCGACGTTGCCTCGTCAAATATTAAAATTGGGGATTGTTTTAAAATAGCGCGTGCTATTGCAATACGCTGTTTTTCGCCGCCAGATACTTTTAGACCTCGTTCACCCACTCGCGTTTTATCGCCATCAGCTAACGTATTAATGAAATCTTTTAAATGCGCCATTTCAATGGCTTTATCAATATCACTATCGCTTGCAGAAGGGCGGCCATAGGCAATGTTTTCACGAATTGTTGTGTTAAATAAAACGGTATCTTGAGGAACAATAGCAATAGCTTTACGAAGGCTATCAAGCGTGACCGAGCTAATAGCTTGGTTATCAATAGTAATGCTGCCCGATGTTACATCATAAAAACGATAGAGCAGGCGCGCTAGTGAACTTTTGCCAGCACCACTTGCGCCCACAATAGCTACCTTGCTACCCGCTTTCACTTTAAAGCTAATATTATTTAAAATAGGGCGGCTAGCGTTGTAGCTAAAACTCACATTATTAAAGGCAATTTCCCCATTTGGGACATTAAGGGTATTTGCATTTGGAGCGTTAGTGACTTGTGGTTTTTTATTGAGTAAGCCCAGCATGTTTTCTAAATCGGTAAGAGCACGGCGGATTTCACGGTAAACAAATCCTAAAAAGTTAAGCGGTAAAAATAATTGGATCATATACGCGTTTATCATCACTAATTCACCAATGCTTAGTGACCCTGTTACTACCTCGCTTGAACCTAACCACATTAACGCGGTGATGGCACTGGCAATAATTAATGCTTGCCCTGAATTAAGCGCAAGCAAAGACATCCTATTTTTTAAACGCGCGGTTTCCCAATTAGCTAAAAATGAGTCATATGTTTTGGCTTCAAACTGCTCATTATTAAAATATTTTACAGTTTCATAATTAAGTAAGCTGTCTATTGCGCGTGTGTTACTGAGGTTATCAGCTGCGTTTGATTCACGAATAAAACGATTACGCCACTGTGTCACCGTGACTGTAAATAATATATATACACCAACAGCAAGAAGTGTAATTAACGCAAACCAAATAGAAAATAGCGACCCAAAAATAATAGCAACGGTGAGAATTTCAAAAAGGGTAGGCACAATGTTAAACATTAAAAAGCGCATTAAAAAGCTGAGTCCACTGGTACCACGTTCTATGTCACGGCTTATACCACCAGTTTGCCTGTCTAAGTGAAATGCAAGTTCAAGCGAGTGCAAATGCTTAAACACTTTTAGGCCAATATTGCGCATAGCATGTTCGGTTACCCGCGAAAAAACAGCGTCTCTTACTTCACCTAAAAACACACTAGCGAAACGCAAACCGCCGTACATTATTAATAATAGAGCGGGAATGACCAACACTGGGTTTATTGATTTATCAACCGAGTCGATAATTTCTTTTAACGCCCAAGGCATTAAAAGCGTGGCGCCTTTAGCACCAATAAGCGCTAAAAGCGCAATAAATACGCGCCCTTTAAACTTTGTAATGTAAGGCCACAACGTTTTAACGCTTTGTTTTAAATTCATGGCGTCTGCACGTTTTTCAACGTTTTGTCTGGAGCGCATTATTTTTCTCGATTAAATACTTAATTGTTAAGCATTGTATTTTAAATAGTTGCCCTAATATACTAGGCATCTCTTATTTTAGTTTGATTTAAGTATGTTTAAATTTCGTGTTTTTATAACTGCTTTTTTGCTACTAGCTGCACTGTTTAGTTTGCAGAGTAATGCTGTGCAGGTATCACAAAATTTAAATCCAGCTGTCAGTTCACACATTTTATTTACAGATGCTATTGATATAACTAAAACAAAGCCTACTAAAAAGTCTTCAGACGCACCTGCGCATAAAAAAACACAACATACCGATTTTGACTCACATCAGCCAAGGCTTACAGCAAGTAATACGTCACTTTTTTTGCACACAGTTCAAAGTGAGCCAGAATACGATGTTGTTTTTGAGTTTTTTGCGCAGCACCTTGTTAGGCAAATATTTTTACGCCCTCAAGCAGTAAACGTTATTCAGCCTTGGTATACGTTTGTGCACAATAGTAAAAAGTCCCGTTTAAGCGGCTGGAAAGATGCTAATTTACTCTACAAAGCAGTAACTACCTACCACGCTTAATTTTCCTTATTTAATTTTTATTAGGTTTCAACGTTTTTCGTTTAAGCCTTGAGATTAATTGTGCTTTTAAAAAGCACGTTGCCAGTAATTTACTGGTAATAAGGAAAAACCATGTTAAGTGTAAAAAAAGATCAAAAGCCATTTATGGCTAAATTTAAATTAAGCTATATAGCCATGCTTATTGTGCTGGTTTTATTAGCCATTAGCGCATTACCCAACTTATACCCTAATAAATCGTGGTTGCATGTATATAGCGCGCCACATAGCGAAACGCAAGCCGTGCCAAGCACTCAAGCCTTAGTTACTTTTTTAAATAACCAAGGCTTAAAAGTCGAGCAAGGCCTTGATAAGCAATACACTATAAATATTTTATTAAACGAGCCAACTAAAAGCGCACAAGCGCAGGCAGCCATAAAGGCGCAGTACCCAAACACGCAAGTTAAAATTGTAGAGCATGCAACAAGCCCAATTTGGCTGCAAGAATTTGGTTTATCGCCAATAAAATTGGGACTAGATTTAAACGGCGGTGTGTTATTTGTACTCGACGTAGATTTAGATAAAGCCGTTGATGAGCAATTAGTGAGTGCGTATCAACAAGCAAAATCAATTATTATTAAGCAAAAAGCGCACGGCCTTAAAGTGCTGCAAACAGGGCACGGCTTTGAAATTAACGCGCTGCCTAATGCGGTGCAAAAACTTAACCCAGTGATTGATGAGCTACAAAGTCGCTTTGCTAATTTAGCGGTTACAACAACCAATAACGGCAATGTTAGAAACGCCAAGTTTAGCTACTCAGTGCAAGGGCGCAGCAACTTTAATAAAGAAGTAATGAGCCAAACGCTTACTACGCTTCGCTCGCGCATTGAAGAATTAGGTATTACTGAAGCCGTAACACAGCGCCAAGGAACACAGCGTATACGCATAGAACTGCCAGGTGTGCAAGATCCAACAGAGGCAAAGCGCATCATAGGTGCAACTGCATCACTTGGGTTTTATCAGTTAAAAGAAATTGGTGGGCAAACATTTGATATGCAGTCTGGTGGCACCATAAACCTTGATCCTGTGCCGATTTTTACCGGTGAGCATATTAATAACGCCAATATAGGGCGAGATGATTGGGGTAAGCCACTTGTGCAACTTAGCCTTGATGGACAAGGCGGCGATGCGATGTCGTCGTTTTCAAAAGCGAATATTGGTAAGCCTATGGCCACGGTTTACTCTGAGTACTCTCAAAACGCTAAAGGTGAAACCGTTAAAAAAAGCGAAGTTATAAATGTGGCGAATATTGCGCAGCATTTAAGTTCACGTTTTAGTATTACTAATATGAAAAGCCAACAAGCAGCGGCCGACCTAGCACTATTATTACGCGCAGGCTCGCTAACTGCACCGGTTACTATTGTGCACGAGCAAACAATTGGCCCAAGCCTAGGTCAAGAAAATATAACTAACGGCTTGGCCGCATTGATGCTGGGAATGGGTATTACACTTGCCTTTATGGCAACGTGGTATCGCCGCTTAGGACTTATTGCAAACGTAGCGCTGTTATTAAACTTAACGTCGCTTGTGGGGCTAATGTCGTTATTACCAGGGGTTGTGTTAACACTTCCGGGTATTGCCGGGCTGGTACTCACCATTGGTATGGCGGTAGACACCAACGTTATTATATTTGAGCGAATAAAGGAAGAGCGTAGAAAAGGCCGCTCTGCTTATCAAGCTATTCAAGAAGGTTACAAGCAGGCCGCTAACACCATATTTGATGCCAATATAACCACCATGATCACCGCGCTTATTTTATATGGAATAGGTTACGGCCCAGTTAAAGGCTTTGCCATAACATTGGCACTTGGCTTAATAACCTCGGTATTTACTGGCGTGTACGTATCAAAAATACTAAGCCAAACGTTATATTTAAAATTGGCTAAAAAAGCAGGAGTAAATGCACATGCTTAACACTTTTTTAAAGGGCGAGGCGGGCACTCGTCTGCGTTTTTCAGGCATGCTTTTAAGCGCCATACTTGTACTGCTATCGGTATTTACGCTCAGTCAAAAAGGGCTTAATTTTGGCCTAGACTTTACCGGTGGCTACCTAACGGAATTTACCACCAGCCAAGGTGTTGAGCTAAAAGAGCTTCAATCGTTTATTACTAAAAATCACAATGGCGAGTTTGAACTAACCGCGCAAGGCAATAGCCATTATCAATTACGCGAAGCGCCTAGCGATTCAACAGCAAATAGTAACGATTGGCAATCTGCTATTACACAAAACGCAGATATTAACGCCGAGGTTTTATCATCAGCGTATATTGGCTCACAAGTGGGTGATGAACTGTTTGAGCAAGGTTGTTTAGCGCTATTTTCAGCTATGGTTGCAGTAATGCTGTATTTAGCGGTGCGGTTTGAATGGCGTTTAGCCGTAGGCTCTGTGGTTGCGCTAGTGCATGATTTATTACTGGTACTGGGGCTATTTTCGCTATTAAGTATTGAGTTTAATTTGACGGTACTTGCCAGTTTACTCGCCATTATAGGTTACTCACTTAACGACTCGATAATAGTAGGCGATAGAGTACGCGAGCTTTTACGTGTTAAATCTAATAATGCGCTTAGCCCGGCAAGTATTATTAACAACGCCATAAAAAGTACCTTAACGCGTACGCTTATTACATCGGGCACCACGCTTGCTACAGTTGCAAGTGTTTGGCTCCTCGCTGGTGCGCTATTACAAGGCTTTGCCATCGCGCTATTTACCGGCATTGTAGTAGGTACGTTCTCATCTATTTGTATTGCGGCTACTTTACCTGAGCTTTTAGGGTTAAGTGCTAAAAATTACGAAGAAAAACAAGATGCAGAAACGCAAGCGTTGCTCGATATGCCCTAGCAATAAATACTTTTAAAATCAGCATTAAAATACAGGCGCTTAAAATAATGGTTTTAAGCGCATTATAACGTTAAAATCAACCACATAGTTTACAGCATTGGTTTTTAGCGCCTTTCATGAATAAATCCCACGTAATAGAACACCTTAAATTTGCACTCGAAGCACAATTAAACAGTGCAAAACAAGCAGCAAAAGCCGCGCACGACGCCGCAACTCACGAAGAAAGCGTTGCAGAAACGCAGTACGATACCCTAGGACTCGAAGCCGCTTATTTAGCACAAGGCCAAGCCGAGCGTGTAAACGATTGCTACAAAAGTATTAAACAGTTTGAAGCCATTTTTAAAGAGCCCACTCACAATAAAGTGATTATAAGTTCTCTCGTTTGTTTAGAAGATGAAAACGCCTTACAAAAATGGTTTTATTTAGGCCCAGCCGCAGGCGGTTTAACGGTTGAAGTAAAAGGGCTGACCATTCAAGTTGTTACACCAGAAGCACCGCTAGGTAAACAACTTTTAGGCAAACAACTTGATGATGAAGTAAGCCTAAGTATTGCAGGAAAAAACCATGAATATGATGTGGTAGAAATTTTATAAAGCATTAGTTTTATATATAGGTTGGAGAAGCGAAGCGCCATCCGACAAAGGTAATTCTGTCTCATAACATTATTAAAAGTCGTTTTGGTGTGTTATTAATTATCAAAATGGGAGCAATAAGGTGTTAGCCTTCAAGGAATAGAGTTGTGAAAACACAGAAACCAGTTTGTCAGATTTGTGGCTCCTTCAGAGAGTTGACTCTTCACCTGCATGAGCTTGGTAAATTTTGTGAGCTACTTAGCAATGAAAAAGCAGTATTTAAGTCAGTTAAAAAAGAAATCGTTGAGTGTGGTGTTGCCAAAACTCAAAGCATTGCCAAATGGCTTCGTTTAGCTAGTCAACTTGAATCAGTTGACATGAATACCTTTAGATATGAGGAAGCACATTTTTACTGCGAACCTGTAGCTGACGAACTTAATTCAAATGCAAACCATGATTCTTCTCTAGCAACCCAGATTACTAGATTTCTATTTATTTCGAATGCACTTGAAGAGGCTTACCGGTTATCAAGTCAAGTTTATGAACAACAGTTTTTTAAACTAAAAAAAACTAGTAAAAATATAGAAAGAAAACGAAGTTACTCAACGCAATCAGCATGGCTGTTAGACGAGGTTTTTGTTTCAAGAGAATTGCCAGAGTATTATTCCCACAAAGTAGATGGGTTAACTGAAGTATCGAAAATATACAAAGATATATTCAAAGTTAATTTTGATATAGATCTTGAAAAAGACAATCATAAATCCATTGGTTTTTCTTTGGTAAGGAACATAAGAAATCATATAGCGCATGCTGTTTTTCCCATTATTGATAATCCCGAATTTACCTGGGAGTTTGATGACCCAAGAACTAAAAGACTGGTTTTGACTTTATTGTCAAGAGCTTCTCGACTAGCAGCGATGAACATTCAAATTATCATTGGCTTTGTTTGTGATGAATTTAACTCCGATGATTATATTTACCTCTCAGAAGACCTTGACGTCGGCGATATATTTTTGGAAACCTGTACTTTACGCTACGCAAATAACCTTCACATTGAACAAGGTTTTGGTCTAAATGAAAGTTCACAATGGGCATGGCGATCAAGTACTTTAGAAGGCTAACAAGCCGTTCAGATGAAACTAAAGCGGTTGGCTCAGTTCCACTTCGCTTCATATTATTACTGACAATTTTATTCCGCTTTAGCGGGTATTAGGTAAACAAGGAAGTATTTTGATTCATAGAGTTTTATCAATATCCGCGATGCTCTTTTTACTGTCAGCTTGCACTACAGGAAAGCTTTATTACACGAAGGCTTCTGGCGAACGTGTTTTAGGGTGTGATGTGGAGTTTGTTGGTATACCAAGCGTTGACAAGTTTGCGGTTGAATATGCACTTAGCCTCTGCGCGAAAAGCTCTGTTAAAAAAGGGTATTCCATAGATAAAGAAAAGGAATACCTACTGACCCTAGAGCTTCAAATTCCAGAGTCAAAATGTGGTGAATCATGGAACCATAAGTCGGCAAAAGAGCTGTATAAAACTGGCAAATTGTCAAAGAAGGAATATGGCTATATTGTTGCTCATATAGACCTGGGTTTAGCGGTTGTTTACGAATGCTCACCAATAACTGAATAAAATCAATTATTTCGATCGTTTTGGTGAGACATGCAGGATGGCTTCGCCATTTATCCGACCGACGAGTTAGCTTTTTTCACAAACTTCGCTGTTACCATCATTTCGCCAATACCATCTACTTTACAATCTAGCTCGTGATCTTTTTTATCAAGCACACGCCTAACAATCGCTTTTGTGCCAATTTTAATAACTTGTGAGCTGCCTTTTATTTTTAGATCTTTGGCTATGGTCACTTTATCGCCATCATTAAGCAGGGTGCCGTTGGCATCTTTAACTAAAATTGCGTCTTCATCGCCTGTGTTATTTGGGTTCCATTCATAGGCGCATTCAGGGCAAATAAGCAGTTGCTGGTCTTCGTAAACATATTCAGATTGGCACTGTGGGCAGGCTGGGTGTGACATTTATAACGCTCATAAAATAGTAATTTTGCGTATTTTAATCTGCATTAATAGGAAAATATAGTTAATCAATATTTTTTATCTTTACGCTAAAAATATCTCGTTTGTGTGGTTTTCAAAAAGGGCATATAAAGCTGATGTCGCCTAAGCAATTTAGGCGCTAACACTTACAGTAGGTATTTGTTAAAGCACCCATCGGATTAAGTGATACGCGCAATGCACACTTAGTACGATGGGTGTTTCTATTTATAGTGCGATAATTTAAAGATCGCACGCATTTATAATTGGCTTACTACCGATTGGTATAACTAGGAAAAGTCGTGTTTAAAACCTTAATAGTGGTTGATAACAACGAGCAAACACTTGCTCAATCTTTCGAAAATGTGATTACGTTTAATAGTTACTTACGTGATTACCCAAAACATAATGAACCTAAAACCCGCATTATTAATTTATGCGACTCAAGCCAATACTTGAGTAAGGGTTACTATTGCTCATTGCTTGCTGAGGCCCGCAAACACCAGGTGTTACCCAGTGTTAAAACAATAAACGCGCTTCGAGGCGGACAAGCTCCTATGTTAAACGTTGGGCAAATTGATGGCGAAATTTACTTTGGTAATGCTTTAAACGAGCTACAAAGCAAAGCGGCTAAATCGGTATTTAAGCAATACCCAGCGCCTATTTTATATGTAGATGAACAAGGCTTGTTACAGCAAGGTTCGCTTAGCACTTTAAACGACGAGCAATACAGCAATTTTGTAGCGAAACTAAATACGTTTACTCAAACCCAATGGCGCATTGGTACTGTGCAGCGCCGTTTTAGATGGGATATGGCAATCCTTGTTGATCATAACGAAAAAGTACCACCGAGCGATAAAGATGCCATAGCCCGCTTTATAAAAGCAGCGGCTAAACATGGTATTAATGCTCAAGCATTAAGCTTTGAAGAAATAGACAACATTGCCCAGTTTGATGCGTTATTTATTCGCCAAACTACAGCAATTGACCACCCAACGTATCGCCTTGCAAGCAAAGCACAAAGCCTAGGTTTAGTAGTTATTGACGATGCTGAATCTATTTTACGTTGTTGTAATAAAGTGTATTTACACGATGCGTTTAATTATCAAAAAGTGCCGAGCTTAAAAACGGTGGTAGTGGCTGATCAAGCAGCGCAAACGCTTGAGCAATTAGAAGAGGCTTTTACCTATCCGCTGGTTTTAAAAATGCCTGAAGGGTCGTTTTCTAAAGGGGTGTTTAAAGTTGCAAATCGCAGTGAGCTTGAAGCTAAATTAACCGAGCTGTTTGAATATAGCGCATTGGTACTTGCACAAGAATACATGTACACAGAATACGATTGGCGAGTGGGTGTATTAAATGGCCGCGCTATTTATGCGTGTCGCTACTTAATGGCGCGTAATCATTGGCAAATTTATAATCATGATGCTAAACGGTTTTTCTCTGGTGGCTTTGAAACGTTACCTACCTTTGAGTTACCAAAAGCCGTGTTAGATGCTGCTTTAAAAGCATGTAAAACTGTGGGCAAAGGCTTATATGGCGTAGATGTTAAAGAACATCAAGGCAAAGCATATGTGCTTGAAGTAAATGACAATCCAAGTATTGATCACAAAGTAGAAGATGGCTATTTGGGCGACGAGCTATACATGATCATTATGGACGAATTTAAACAACGTTTAGAAGCGCGAGGCCGTGGGTAATAACATGCGTAACCTTGTTATTCGACAGGCACTTAGCAGTGATTTAAACGCATTGATTGACGTTGAAAATACTTGCTTTAATAACGATAAATTGAGCCCGCGTAGCTTAAAGCGCTGGTTAAATGCTAAGCACGGTATTTTGCTCGTTGCCAATAATGGCGAGCAAGTATGCGGCTATGGGCTGGTGTGGTGCCATAAAGGCACACGTTTAGCACGTTTATATTCGCTTGCTGTACTACCCACAATGCAAGGTAAAGGCATTGCCAAAATGCTATTAGCTGCGCTTGAAAAACAAACCAGCGAGCGTGGGCGACTTTACTTACGATTAGAAGTGGCGGTAAATAACGAAAGTGCGATAGGGCTCTACAAAAGCTTGGGTTACAGAGTGTTTGGTCAATATAGTGATTATTATGACGATCACAGTGATGCACTGCGAATGCAAAAAAATATTCGCCAAACGAGTGAGCTAAAAGTAGCGCGGTTAACGCCGTGGTACCAACAAACTACCGAGTTTACCTGTGGGCCTGCGGCGTTATTAATGGCAATGGGGGCACTTAAGCCAACAACTAAGCTTAGCCAATCACATGAGCTGGCTCTTTGGCGCGAAAGCACCACCATTTTTATGACATCGGGCCACGGTGGTTGCCATCCATTTGGTTTAGCGCTGGCGGCTAATAAACGCGGCTTTAAAAGCGAGGTAATGGTAAATACCACAGAGCCGTTGTTTTTAGATGGTGTACGCAGTGAAAACAAAAAAGTGGTGCTTTCAACAGTACACCAACAATTTGTAGAGGGTATAGCGCAGGCAAATATACCACTTAGCTATAAAGATGTAGAGCTTGAGCATATTGAACAGTGGTTAAGTCAAGGCTTTAGTGTGCTGTTACTAATTAGCACATACCGGTTTGATGGTAAAAAATCACCTCATTGGGTGTGCGTTACCCACCTTGATGAGCACTGCGTGTATGTTCATGACCCGTTTTGCGAGCCAGGAAGCGACAAACAACTCGCTATAGATTGCCAGTACGTACCTATAGCGCGCAGTGATTTTAGTAAAATGTCAGCATTTGGTAGCCAACGTTTAAGAACCGCAGTGGCCATTGCAAATAATTAATAGGTTTATAAAAAAGAGTGACTTTTTTAGATTTAATTGATGTAGCCCCTTATTCGTGGGCGGCCATTGGTACCGCCGCTTTTTGCGGTGCCATAATTGGGTTAGAACGGCAATTGCGCGGTAAACCTGTGGGTATTCGTACCTCAGCTTTAATCACGCTGGGCACGTATTTGTTTTTATCAACTGCGTTTAACTTACAAGGTGATGTGATTGATCATTCTCGTGTAGTGGGGCAAATAATTACAGGTATTGGCTTTTTAGGCGCTGGCGTTATGCTTGCAAAAGACGGCGCTGTAGTAGGGGTGACCTCTGCTGCAACCATTTGGGTGCTTGCCTCAATTGGGGTAATGATAGCCACCGACAATTTAGGTGCTGCCATTAAAATTTCGGTGCTGGTGGTTGGTATTTTATACGGTGTAGATGTACTGGAGGCAAAATTTAAAAGCCTAAGCAAAGGCGTACACACTAAAGTAAAAAATTATCAAAAACGTTACTACCGAAAAGACTTTAACGACACAGAAAGCCACTGATTTAACGCCACTAATTTAGTGGCGTTATTATTTGTATTAGCCAAATAGTTTTCTTCGTACTACTTTTCTGTACTCGCTTGGCGTTTGGCTAAGCACTTTTTTAAACACGCGGGTTAAATGACCTTGGTCGTTATAGCCGACCTCAAGTGCTACTTCTTGAATCGTTAAATTAGATGAAGCTAATAGCTCTTTAGCGCCTTCTACCCGTAATTGTTGCCAATATTCTATAGGGCTTTGATTAGTCGCAAGCTTAAAGCGGCGGGTAAATGTGCGATAACTCAAACTAAATTGGGCGGCTACTTCTTGTAAGTTTAACTCGCTGGCTAAATTAGTTTTAAGCCAAAACTGAATTTGCGCTATAAGTTCATCTGGATGGCGGTCAACCGCGCCTTCAAGATAGCGCTGATCTTCGTATGGTTTACGTACTTCGTGCGAAAAGTTACGCTCTACATGTTGCGCAGCTGCTTTGCCATAGTATTGGCTAATAATATGAACGATCACATCGGCAAGGGCATTTAAACTTGCCACCGTATACATGCGCTCTGACTGGGTGATAAAAAAGTCGGGCTTTAAGCGCACTAACGGGTAGTCGTTGCTAAATTGTTTGGCGTAATGCCAGTGGGTTGTTGCGGGGTGCCCATCCAGTAAGCCCGCTTCTGCAACTAGGCAATTACCCGTGCCTACACCAATTATATGACTGCCGGTTTCAAAGCTTTCTTGTAGCCATTCAACCACTTCTTTATTAGTACGTACGACCGGACGAGGGTTTCGCCAAATCCCAGGCACAATAATTAAGTCGTTGTAGGGCGCGTTATGTGTGGTGCAGTCGGGAACTATGGCAAGCCCAGTACGGTTTTGTATTGGCTCATTATTTTTAGCAATCAAATTTATACTAAGCGGTCTAAAGTCCGTGTGGCTTAAATGGCCTTTTGCATAAGCCTCACCGGCTCTTAGCATTTCAATAGGCAGTGTTAAACTGGTAATAAGTAAATGCGGGTACACTGCTATGGCAATATTTAACGCTGGGTTTACTGATTTTTTATGCATGTGAATGCTCCGACCAGTATTTTTTGGCCTTTAATGCTGAATATTTGGCTATTAAAGCACAAAGTGCTGTGGTTAATCCAATTAAACTGTTGGCTTCTCCTGTAACACGTTTTAAAGGTTAATTATGACAGCATTACCCGTAATAGTAGGCATGGGTGGTATTAACGCCGCGGGCCGTACTTCTTTTCATCAAGGTTACCGCCGTATCGTGTTAGACGCATTAACCGCACAAGCTCGTAGTGAAACATTTTTAGGCCTCGCCACATTAATGAACTTAGTACGCGTTGTTGATGGTCAATTACAAGACACAAACGGTAATAATGTTGAGCAAAGCGACATAGAAGCACGCTTTGGTGAGCAAATTATTGCTGGCACACTTATTCGTAAAATTGAAAAAGAGCACTTTGACGCAGATGCCACGCCTTGGCAGCAAAAGATGACGTTAAAGTCCTCTGATGAAAACGCAATTGTGTTTGAAACGCGCTCACGCGATTTACCAACCCCAGTGCCTGCCAGTTGGAAAGTTCAAGAGCTTGAAGGCAAAAAAGTAAAAGTGACTATAGCGGCAGAGCTAGATGTAAAATTAGATTCTACCCGTGATAACCCAATTAAATCGGCAGGTCAGTTTCCTACCGGGTTTGATCCATCAATAATGTATAACAGCCGTTACCAGCCACGTGGTTTGCAAGCCACTATATTTGCAGCAAACGATGCTATTAAGTCAACTGGTCTTGATTGGCAACGCATAATGAATAGCGTAGAGCCAGATAAAATTGGTACTTATTCAGCCTCGGTTATTGGCCAAATGGACGACAAAGGGTTAGGTGGTTTAGTTAAAGCACGTCAGCAGGGCGATCGTGTTAGTACAAAGCAATTAGCACTTGGCTTAAACACGATGTCGACTGATTTTATAAACGCCTACGTTACAGGTAATGTAGGTACTACGTTTTCTACCTCGGGTGCATGTGCCACATTTTTATATAACTTACGCGCTGCAGTAAACGATATTCAAGCAGGGCGCACCCGTGTTGCGGTGGTAGCAAGTGTTGAATGCGCTATTACGCCTGAAGTAGTAGAAGGCTTTGGTAATATGAGCGCCCTTGCTAATGTTGAAGGCCTGCGCCGTTTAGATAATTTAAGCAGTGAACAAGAGCCAAATTATCGTAAAAGCAGCCGCCCATTCGGTGAAAACTGTGGTTTTACATTAGGTGAAGGCGCACAAGTAACTATTTTAATGGATGATGCATTAGCACTAGAGCTTGGTGCAGATATTATGGGCTCAGTACCGGATGTATTTGTAAATGCCGATGGTATAAAAAAATCAATCACCTCACCGGGCCCTGGTAACTACATTACAATGGCCAAATCTGCAGCGCTTGCAACAAGTTTATTAGGTAAAGAGGCGTTACAAAAGCGCAGCTTTATTTTAGCGCACGGTTCTAGCACGCCGCAAAATAGAGTAACAGAGTCACTTATTTATCATAAAGTGGCACAAACGTTTGCCATTGATAGCTGGAAAGTGACGGCGCCAAAAGCTTATGTAGGGCATACAATTGCTCCCGCCAGTGGCGATCAGCTTGCTATTGCGCTGGGTGTATTTAGCCATAATATTATGCCGGGTATTACTACCATAGATAAAGTTGCCGACGATGTTTATGCTGAACACTTAGATATACGTAACAGCCACTACGATTGTGGCGACATGGACATAGCCTTTATAAACTCAAAAGGTTTTGGCGGTAATAACGCCACTGCTGCTGTACTAAGCGCTAAAGTAACACTTCAAATGCTTGCTAAGCGTCATGGTGAAAAAGCGATGAGTGATTACGCTGATAAAAACACATCCGTTGTTGCTGCGCAAAACACCTATAAAGCGCAAGCTGACCTTGGTAAGTACGAATTAGTATATCGTTTTGGTGATGGCGCCATTGACGATAACAATATTGTAATTGGCGAAGACGGAATAGAGCTTCCTGGTTTTGATAAAGCAATTTCGTTTAATACAACCCACTCCTATCAAGATATGTTTTAAGCACACATACTTGAAACCCAAGGCGCTTAATAAAGCGCCTTTTTTATGTTTATTAGCCTATAGTTAAATTTTGGTTAGTTATAAATATAAGCTTGCATCTTTTTATAATGTTTGTTTCTATAATAGATACTTTGCGTTCTAGGATGGATAATCAAATGAAAAAACTCTCTATAGCTCTTTCTATAATACCTGCGTTAACTTGTGTGCCAGTAATGGCAGATTTTGTGCCAGCTGAAGTTGTTAAGGACAACTACAATAAACAAACAAATACATCTTCTCGTGTGTCACGCTTTGAAGGCTTAAATTTAAGTAGTTATGTTGTGAATGAAAGTGGTCAGGTTAGTGATATTGAAATTGTTGCATCTATTGGGCAAGACAAATACAAAAGAGAAGTTGTTGAGTATGTGTCAAAACTAAATTACAAGAGTGCTCAGGTCGATGGTAAAGCTGTGCCTAGTGCCAAGCTTATTACAGTGACTTCTCAAAACTTGCACTTGGGGTACACTAACGACAAAGCAACGCATGGCTTTTTTAATGATTATGAAACGGCAAGTAATTTAATTAATGAAAAAAAATTAGATGAAGCGCAAAGTAAAATAATAGAGCTAGAACGCGACCATGCTAAAAATACCGTTGAAATAGTATTACTTTCATGGCTAAAAAGTCAGCATAGCTACTTTACCCAAGATTGGACTGGCTTTGATAAACACATTAATAATACATTTTTATTTAGAAATAATTTACCAGATCAGATTAAAGTGCGAGTGGTAAAAAATGCTTTGCAATGGTTTATATCTAAACAGGACTACGTGCGCGCTTATGATGCAATTGATGCCCTAGGAAATATTAAAGCCTTTGTTTTTACAGATGAAAACAAGCAGCAGTTGCTAGCTCAAGTTAATGATATTTATAAAAATTCAGGCGATATAAACCAACAAATAGCTATTGAGACAGATCAAGCTGTTATGCCTTTACTGTCTAAAAGTGAGGTTGTGCTTGAGTCAACAATGCCACTTAGCAAGGTTCAACTGCGCTGTGAAAATAAAGTGGTAAATTACAACACAAGCGCTATTGATAAAATTGTCATTTCTAAAGATGATTTACGTTGCGGGTTATTAATTAAAAGTGCGCAAGCACAAACAGTAACGCTAAAACAAAGTGGTAATGCTTTTTTGTAAAGACCAAAAAATATTTTTATTTAAAACCCCATATATAACGATGGGGTTTTTACTTTTAAGCTATATTACTTCAATTTTTTTACATACCTGAGCGTTATAAAGTTAATAATAGCTAGCAAAATGGCTACTTCATATCGGTTATTTGCTACAGCAATACCAATTAATCCCATATTCCATATGCTCGCTGCTGTCGCAGTACCTGATGTTGACTGGTTATTTTTCAAAATTGCGCCACCACCAATAAAACCAATACCTGTTATTATTCCTTGTAACATTTTAGATTGTGCTTCAGATGAGTCTAGTACCGACATGGCTATAAGTGCATACCCACACGATGCAACTGCTACTAACGGAAATGTTCTTAGTCCAGCGCCGTCTTTACTTCGCTCTCTATCGTAGGCCATTGGCAGGGCTAGGGCGTAGGCAATACCTAAATGAATTAAGTTATCTAAGATTTCATTCCACTGTAAATCAAATTCCATAGCGATTCTCTATTAAAAAACTTAACTTACAAAAGCAATTGCTGCGCCAAATATAAAAGCATTTAAAATCAATGTATTGTTTTTTATTTTAGGTTGATTTAGAGCATATTTAGTAAAATGTACACATTGGTTTATCACTTTTACTTAATGTGTTTACAGGTGTATTTAAATTGGTTTTACAACTTTTTACAGTCTTAATTTTATAAACGTATAGTATATATACATGTTTTTAGAGGAGGGGATTATGAAGCTATTACTAACATTATTAATAACTGTGTACTTAAGTGGTTGCACGGTTGCCGGAGTTTTAATAGATGGGCATGCTCAAAATAACGAAAAATTAAATCAAAATATGAATAGTAAAGCTCGTTCAGACCCTTACAAAGATCCATTTAAAGCCATTCCAAAAGATAGAGAAGGGTTTTCTTTTACAAAATTAGGTTTAAAAATTGATTCTGCATTAGTCGACTTTGTCAGTGTGGAAAATAAGCAACAACGCCAAGTGTGTAGGAAGGTGAGTAAAAGTTTAAAAGAGTGTGTAGAACTAAATAAGCTAGAACTACACACTAACGAGGCTACGCAGTTAAAAACTGACTATGAAATAATAAGTGTTGGTCAATAAAACTACTTATAAAGAAGTAACTATGATCGTAACCTTCTTGCATTTCAAGCGTTAACGGGTAACTCTTATCGTGAGCGATAGCCACTAGGTTGTGTGGTTTAAGTTGCTCCTCTAAAAAGCCATCGGCATCACCTTGCGATACTAGCATAGGTAGGTAGTCGTCCTGCTTTGCTAGTTTCATAAGCTCGCAGGTATCGTATTGTGCCCAAAGTGATTTATTGTTACCTAAATAACCAGTAAACGCTTTTGTGCCCCATGGGCAATTTATTGGGTTAACGATTGGGCTAAACGCAGATGCGCTTACATAGGCTTGTGGGTTTTTAAGTGCAACCATTAAAGCACCGTGCCCACCCATAGAATGACCACTAATGGCTTTAGTACTTGTTACCGGAAAATGCTGTTCAATAAGTGCTGGTAGCTCATCAACTACATAGTCGTACATATTAAAATGTGTGTTGAAGGGCGCTTGCGTAGCATTAACATAAAAACCAGCACCTTGAGCGAAGTCATAACTATCTTCATTGGGTACGTTATCGCCACGCGGGCTTGTATCGGGTGCCACTATTGCAATACCCAGCTCGGCAGCTTTTTTAAATGCGCCCGCTTTTTGCATAAAGTTTTCGTCAGTACAGGTTAATCCCGATAGCCAATAAAGCACAGGTACTTTGTTCGTTTCACTTGCACCAGGTGGTAAAAATACCGCAAAACGCATTGTGCAATGGGTACTTGTTGCAGTGTGGGTATATTGTTTGTGCCAACCACCGGCTACTTTTGTACTTGAGATATTCTCTAACATAATATTCCTTAAAAGCCGTAAACGTTCAAGTATTACGGCTTTTTATCAAGTCGTTTACTAAGTGCTTATTAGTAATGAATTACAGTACGAATACTCTTGCCTTCGTGCATTAAATCAAATGCGTCGTTAATTTCTTCAAGGCTCATTGTATGAGTAATAAAGTCGTTTAGTGCAAATTCGCCTGCCATATAGCGCTCGACTATTTCAGGAAGTTGCGAGCGACCTTTAACGCCACCAAATGCGCTACCACGCCATACACGACCGGTAACAAGCTGGAAAGGACGAGTTGAAATTTCTTGGCCAGCACCGGCTACACCAATAATTACCGATTCCCCCCAGCCTTTATGGCAACATTCAAGGGCAGAGCGCATTACATCAACGTTACCAATACATTCAAATGAGTAATCAACGCCGCCGTCAGTCATTTCAACAATTACTTCTTGAATTGGCTTGTCGAAATCTTTAGGGTTTATTAAATCGGTTGCGCCAAGTTTAGTGGCAAGGTCAAATTTACTGGTGTTAATGTCTACACCGATAATACGACTCGCGCCGGCCATTTTTGCACCAATAATGGCCGATAAACCAATGCCACCAAGGCCAAATATAGCGACTGTATCGCCTTCTTTTACTTTAGCAGTGTTAGTTACAGCACCCATACCGGTTGTAACACCACACCCTAATAAACAAATTTCTTCTAAAGAGGCTTCTTTGTTTACTTTGGCGAGTGAAATTTCTGGAAGTACTGTGTACTCAGAAAATGTAGACGTACCCATATAGTGGTAAATTGGTTGGCCGTCTTTAAAAAAGCGCGTTGTGCCGTCTGGCATTAAACCTTTACCCTGTGTTTCGCGTACTGCTGAACACAAGTTAGTTTTGCCTGATGTACACATTTTACACTCGCCACATTCAGCGGTGTAAAGTGGAATTACATGATCCCCCACTTCAACACTTGTTACACCTTCGCCAACGGCATAAACAACGCCTGCGCCTTCGTGGCCTAAAATAGCTGGGAATATACCTTCTGGATCTTCACCTGATAACGTAAATGCATCGGTATGACAAACACCTGTAGCAGTAATTTTGACCATTACTTCGCCTTTTTTAGGCATCATTACATCAACTTCTTCAACGCTTAAAGGTTGGTTAGGGCCCCAAGCAATCGCCGCTTTTGATTTAATAAAATCAGACATGTGTTTATCCTTAGTAGTGTTATTTAATATCAATTGTAGACCCATTTTGTTTGGGTGATGGGGCTATTGTATTTGTTTCTCATATAATGATAATCTCTTATTTATTAAAACACTTTTACAGTATGGTAATAATGGCGCGTTGGGATGGGATTGACGAATTTATAGCAGTCGGTGAGGAAGGAAGCTTTACTGCTGCAGCTAGGATATTGGGCCTTTCGGTTGCGCATATTAGCCGTCATGTAACCGCCCTTGAGCAACGTTTAAATACCCAGCTTTTAACGCGCACCACACGAAAAGTTGTTCTCACCAAAGAAGGTGAGGTTTTTTTACATCAAATAAAGCACTTACAGCATGCAATGGACGATGCTACGCAGGGCCTTGCATCACATCAAACTACGCCTAAAGGAAAAATTAAACTAACAGCCCCGGTAATGTTCGGCGAAACTTTTATTATGCCTATTGTGCACAATTTTATGCACGATCACCCCGATGTTGAAGTTATTGCAAACCTAAGTAACGAACAAGAAGATTTACTTGAAGGCGGGTTTGATTTAGCAATAAGGTTAGGCCATTTAAAAGATTCGAGCTTAAAAGCGCGAAGATTAAGTGAACGGCGCTTTATTATGTGTGCATCGCCTTCTTATTTAAGGCGCTTTGGTGAGCCACATACCTTAGGTGAGCTACATAACCACCAGTGTTTAGTAGGGAATAGTAGTTATTGGCGTGTAAACGAAAATGAGCGTGAAAAACACATTAAAATTGCTGGCAGATTACATTGCAACAGTGGTTGGGCACTTGTTGATGGTGCTAAAAAAGGCTTAGGTATTGTGCAACTTCCTGATTACTACATAGATAATGAGCTTAATAGTGGTGAGTTAGTGCCTATTTTAACGTCTTACCAACCCAAGCAAGAAGGTGTGTGGGGGGTTTATCCACCACGTCAGTTTGTAGCTACCAATGTACGTGTATTACTCGACTATTTAGTTGCTGGCCTTAAAGAATAAATTGCTATAAGTGAATTGCTGAAAAATCAGCCAAGTATCAGATTTATAAATTATTTCTTACATTTATGGTCATATTCAATTCATCTTAGTTCGTGCTACTATAGCCCCACACTTTTAGCATAAATATTTTAAATTATATGTTTCAACCGGTTAGCTTATTTATAGGACTTAGATACAGCCGCTCCTCAAAAGGGAATGCGTTTATATCGTTTATTTCTTTTTTTTCTATTGCCGGCATTGCTATCGGTTTAATGGCTTTATTTACCGTAAGCAGTGTAATGAATGGTTTTGAGCATAGCTTAAAAACTAATATGCTTGGCCTTATTCCGCACATTGAGGTTAAATCTGATCAGCACACCCCAGAGCAAATAACGAGTTTAAAGGCAGATCTCACTAAATCTTCATATGTGAAACATGTTAATTTGTATCGCCAAGGCGAAGCTATTTTGCAAACCAATAAAGATCTTCACGGTGTATTACTGCAAGGTTTATATGACAATAACGGTGCGTTATACAAAGTTACTGAGAAAATAGTACAAGGCAATTGGCAAACAGTACTTAATAGTAATTATAACATTGCTATAAGCCGCTATTTGAGTCGGAAGTTAGGTGTTGGTTTAGGTGATAAACTTCGTGTGATCATGCCAAATGCATCTACTTATACTCCTTTGGGGCGTGTGCCTAGCCAGCGTTTATTTAAAGTTGCAGCAATATACGAAACGGGCTCTGAAATAGACATGGCACTCGCTTTCACAAGTGGGCCATCGCTTCAGCGTGTTTTAAAGTTAAATAAAAATGTTGCCCCAAATTTAAGTGTGTCACTTTTTGAACCCTTTGAATTGGACGAATTTACGGACGCAAGCCAACTTATATTAAAAGGTTACAACTATTCAGATTGGCGAAGCAGCCAGGGCACTTTATTTGCCGCAGTAGCAATGGAAAAGCGGATCATGTCCATGTTACTTGCACTTATTGTGCTGGTGGCTGTGTTTAATATTGTATCTGCCTTAACAATGATGGTGAGTGAAAAACAAGGGGAAGTTGCGATACTTCAAACACTTGGGCTTACACCATCGCAGGTGCAAAAAGTATTTATGGTTCAAGGTCTTTACAATGGCGTTATTGGAACATTAATTGGCGCTTTTTTTGGGGTGCTACTGAGTTTATACATAAATGAGCTTCTTGAATTAGTTGGCCTGAGTCTACTTGCTGGCATTGAACTACCTGTGAAATTTGATGTGCTTAGTTTAGTAATAATTGCGTTTGCCAGTATTGCTATGAGCTTTTTAGCTACCTTATATCCTGCGCGCAAAGCCGCAAAAGTAAAACCAGCAGAGGTGTTGCGTTATGAATAATTTAGTAATTAGTTGTGAAAATTTAAGCAAAGTATACCAAGATGGCAACAACCAAGTTGAAGTGCTAAAGGGCGTAGATTTAGCGCTACAGCAAGGTCAAATGCTTGCTATTGTAGGTAGTTCTGGTTCTGGTAAAAGTACGCTTTTGCATATACTCGGTACGCTTGATACTGCCACTGCAGGTGTTGCTAAAATTAAAAACCAAGAAGTTGCTAAGTTATCTCGTACTGAACAAGCAGCTTTTAGAAACCAAAATTTAGGTTTCATTTATCAGTTTCACCATTTATTGATGGAGTTTAGTGCTGTAGAAAATGTAGCAATGCCTTTGCTAATAAAAGGCTTAACGGCAAAAGAAGCAAAAGTACAGGCGCTCGACATGCTTGAAAAAGTGGGCCTTGCACATCGAAGTGATCATAAACCTTCTGCACTTTCAGGAGGAGAACGTCAACGAGTTGCTATTGCCCGTGCTTTGGTTACTAAACCTGCGTTGGTTCTTGCTGATGAGCCAACAGGTAATTTAGACAAGCAAAATGCGATTAAAATTTATGATTTAATAAATGAGCTAAACCAGAGTTTAAACACGAGCTTTGTAGTGGTAACTCATGATTTAGAGCTTGCAGATAAACTAGGTAAAATAGCTTACTTAGATGACGGTAAACTATCGGTAAAAGAGTCACAATATGTTGCTTAGTGCATTTTTAAGTAAACGTTTTAGAGCATACTCAGGTCATAAAGACGAAAAAAACGGGTTTGTTAGTTTTATAGCTAAAGCGTCTACTATAGGTATTTTATTGGGGGTCGCTGTTTTAATTGTTGCCCTTTCAGTAATTAACGGCTTTGAACAACAATTAGTCCATCGTTTACTAAGCGTAGTACCTCAGGTTGAATATGTTGCACCAAGCAGACCTATTGCTAATTGGCAGCTAAAAGTAGCTAATATAGAAAGTCAGCCGCATGTAACGGGAGCAGCCCCATTTATCGCGGTTAATGGTATGGCGCAGTATAAAAGCCAATTAAAAGCGGTCGAAATACGCGGTGTTAGCCCTTCTTATGAGGGCAATGTTTCTGCAGTTAACCAGTTTGGAACAGGTAAATTAGTGAGCCAATTATCCTCTGAAGAGGTTATTTTAGGCCAACAAATAGTAAAGCAACTTGACGCAAAAGTGGGCGACACTATTACTTTGCTAATTCCTCAGGTTGGGCAAGCAGGTGGTCAGTTATTAGCACCTAAACGCGTTACCCTGAGCCTTGCAGGTGTTATTGAAATGGGCGGCCCAATTGACAGCACGGCTGCTTTTATACATTTAAGCAAAGCGCAGCAAACACTTGGCTACGACGAAACCCAAGTTACAGGTTTAAGGTTAAGTGTTGATGATGTGTTTTCAGCGCATCAAATAGCGCTTAATGTAGGGCAAACAATTAGCGATTATGTCTATATTTCTAGTTGGTTTAGAACACAAGGTAGCTTATATCAAGATATACAAATGGTTCGTACCATTGTTTATATTGTTGTGTTTTTAATTATTGCTGTTGCGAGTTTTAATATTGTGTCTTCTCTTGTCATGGAAGTGCGTGAAAAAGAAGGCAATATCGCAATTTTAAAAACAATGGGCGCTAAAGACAGCACTATTTTAGCAACCTTTGTAATGCAGGGATTAACGCAAGCGTTTGTGGGGGTCTTACTTGGCTCGTTCATTGGTGTTGTATTAGCATTAAACATAAGTGAATTATTTGCTTGGCTGAGCCAGCTAATGGGTGCTAATCCGCTTGAAGGGGTTTATTTTATAGAGTTTTTACCTAGTAAGCTTGTACTCGAAGACATCGGCATTACAGTCATTGCAACATTCGTACTCGCTATTTTTGCGACTATTTATCCCGCATGGCAGGCCACGCGAGTCGATCCGGCAAAGGTGTTGGGTAATTAACCTTACTAAAACAATAGGGGCAGGTTTGTAAAGCTGCTAAACTACGCGCTCACTTAATAGTGGGCGCTATTGCTCAGCTATACAACACCTTACTCAGGAAATTACTTTGACAAATAACGATATTTTACGCCGTCTTCGCTATACCTTTAATTTAACCGATACTGCCGTGGTTGACATTTTTGCTGCGGCAGAGGCTACAGTAACAACAGAGCAAGTCATTGCGTGGTTAACAAAAGAGGGCGAGCAAGAGTTTGTTAAAATTTCAGACACTGAGTTTGCAACCTTCCTAAACGGGTTTATTAATACCAAACGAGGTAAACGCGAGGGTGCGCAGCCAATACCAGAGAGTAAGCTTAATAATAATATTATCTTTATGAAGTTACGCATTGCTTTAAACATGAAGGCAGAAGATGTAATAGCCACGCTTGCATTGGTTGATTTTGATTTAAGCAAACACGAATTAAGTGCGTTTTCTCGTAAAGTAGACAACAAGCATTACCGAGTGTGTAACGATCAAATACTGCGTTTATTCTTAACAGCCGTTCAGCAGCAATACCGCCCTGAGTAATTACTAATAAATATTTTGTCCAAAAACGTTGTAATAACCAACGTTTTTTAGACAGTCATCTTTAAGTGTTTACTAATATTGTAATTAATCAAACATAGCGATAATATTTAAAGGCTAACTTTACTAGACCAATTTAAATGGCTTAAAAAGCAACCATCACATAAATACAAAAAAATAGCGGCTTTTAAGCACATTATTTCAAGCCAACGAAAGTATAAAAGGAATTTAAAATGCAATTAATACCCTCAACATTTTATTTTTCACCCGACAAAGAAAAAGATTTTCAGTATCAACTCAACAAAAGCACCGTTCATTTTGCCAACATTGCGTTGTATTTGGCTGCTTTTTTTTTATCACTTTTAGTTGTTCTTTCGTGGTTGAATGATGAGCAATCTTTATACTCTGTCATTAATGTTTTAAGACTATCGATGGTTTGTTTGTCGTTTGTATTGGTTTATGTAAACAATAAATTAAAGGCAAAATACTTACATTATCGTTGTTTTGCTTATGGCGTTTTATTTTGTATTTTATTTGGGTATTTATTTTGGTCCTTTGTCGGATTATATGGTTATTTAAACGAGGGAGGGCCAATGCTTGTAGTGGCTTCCTTTTCTGCAATACCCATGCTTCATTTAGGCCATAAACTTATTTTATGGACAATTACGGGGTTAAGCCTTCTAAGTGTTCATTTGTTTTCATCCACGCCAATAATATGGAGCCTTTACTTTTACATTAGCATTGTGATTGTGATGGCGTGTATTCAATATCAACTGGATATACTTTTACGTAAACAATATGAAGCTGAACTTGTTGAAACACAAAAAGCAAACATTGATCAACTAACGGGGTTATATAATAGACACAGTTTTGACTCAGAATGTAAACGCTTAATGAATCAAATAAAGCCATCTCAGTCGCTAGCGCTTGCTATGGTTGATATCGATGACTTTAAAAAATACAACGATAATTACGGGCATTTAGATGGCGATAACATACTCATTGATGTTGCGAGCCGATTAAAAGAACTCCAGGCAGATATCGTTGTTAGATTTGGTGGTGAAGAATTTATCTTAGTTAAAATTTTAGATCAAAATAATTTAGACTGGCTTGATGATTTACCCAATCTTTTTGCTACAAATACGATAAGTCACGAATACTCAACATTTAAACGTGTAACTGTTTCTGCTGGCGTTGTCGTAGCTGATTTTTCCGCCCTTTGTCCAGACATTAAAGCATTGCTATCTGTAGCCGATAAAGCGATGTACAAAGCAAAAAATACAGGTAAAAATAAAGTAATTAAAGATTACATATAAAAATGGCCCAACATTTATATTGTGTCATGCTGGGCAAGTTTACATTATGAAAATAATTTACTAGATAATACTTCTTGCATTTGTTCTCGCATTTTGAACTTTTGTAGTTTGCCTGTCACTGTCATAGGGTAACTTTCTACAAAGCGAATATACCTAGGCATTTTAAAGTAGGCGAGTTTGTCATGTAAAAATGCACGAATCGCTTGCTCATCGAGTCTTGTATCTTCCTTTGGTTGGATCCACGCACACACTTCTTCACCGTATTTTTCATCGCTGATACCAAATACAGCGGCGTCTTGTATGCCTGGATAGGTATAAAGCACCTCTTCAATTTCTCGAGGGTAAACGTTTTCACCACCACGGATAATCATGTCTTTAATTCGTCCAACAATACTCACAAACCCTTCGCTATCCATAACACCTAAATCGCCTGAATGAAGCCAGCCGTCACTATCTATTGTGGCTTTTGTTCTTTCTTCGTCATTCCAATAGCAGCGCATTATTCCTACGCCTTTTGAGCATACTTCACCGGGTAAACCTATTTTTTGAATGTTACCCAGTTCATCAATAATTTTTACCTCAGTATGTGCAAGGGCGCGGCCAACGGTTGTTACTTGGCGCTCTATTGATGAATCAGTTTCGGTTATATTATTGATTGGGCTGCATTCAGTTTGCCCATAGGCAATTAAAACTTGGTGCATATTCATTTGTGTTTGAACTTTGCGCATGACTTGTTCTGGGCAAGTAGAGCCTGCCATAACGCCGGTTCTGAGTGTACTCAAGTCATATTCACTAAAGGTACTGAGCTCAAGTTGACTAATAAACATAGTGGGAACACCGTGCAATGCTGTACAGCCTTCTTGTTCAATTACATCAAGCGTTGTTTTGGCGTCAAACGAATCACTCGGATAAATGGCTGCGGCGCCTTTTGTAACGCATAAAAGACTACCTAAAACCATACCAAAGCAGTGATATAAAGGGACTGGAATACAAAGCTTGTCGTGCTCAGTAAAATGCATAGAATCGCCAACAAAAAGCGCATTATTTAATATGTTTTTGTGAGTGAGTGTAGCGCCTTTTGGGTTACCTGTTGTGCCTGAAGTAAATTGTATATTTATATCCTGTTCGGCATTTAAATTTGCAGCAATAGCATTAAGTTCAAGCTCATGAGCTGGCGTTGCCATACGCATAATATCGGAAAACGAAAACATGCCAGCGCTTACTTCATTACCAATACGAATTACATTCTTAAGATTGGGCAGAGCTTTAGCTGAAAGCTTGCCACTGTCACAATGTTTAAGTTCTGGCGCTAGACTATTTAGCATTTCTATATAGTTGCTGGCTTTAAATTGTGAAGCGGTAATGAGTGTTGAACATTCAACGCTATTTAATGCATATTGAAGTTCATTTGGCCGATAGGCTGGGTTAATGCAAACCATAATGGCACCAATTTTTGCGGTAGCGAATTGAGTTAAGCACCACTGTATATTATTAGGTGACCATATTCCGACCCGATCGCCTGGCTTAACACCGATTGCTAATAGCCCCATAGCGAGTTGATTAACCTCTTTTTGAAATTCTTTGTAGGTTAAACGAATGTTTTGATGATTGACCACTACCGCAAGCGAGTTAGGGTTTTTGTCGACAATGAAGTCGAAGTAGGCACCAATGGTTTTATTGGTTAAAGCTGTATTTTGTGAGCCTTTAAAATAGCTTTTGGACAACGGTAGTGAATTTATTACTTCTACTTCTTTAACTGTTTTATGTTGTGTGTGCATGTTTTTCTCCGTGTCGATGTGTGTGTATTACATAAACTAGGAACTAAACAAACACACATTGTCGACAAAAAGAAGGGTGGTTAGACTAATGTATTATAAGTAAAGATATAGCCAGTAAAATAGTAGCAATAAAAAACGCGCCATATTGGCGCGTTCATAATTTAAAAAACTTTAAACGTTTTAAATTACATTTCGTCACTACGATACGTTTTTTTCATTATGTATACGTAGGCGTTCACAAATGCATTTTCTTGGTACTTTTTAAGGCCTGTTTCCTCAAATGCTATTGGGATAGGGTTACGCTTAACTTGCTCTTTAATCTCTGTAGTTGAGAATACGCGAACATCAAGGTTTTCAATGAGCTGAATAGCGGTTTCCATTTTAAAACCTTTCGCACTGCCGGCAAATTTACCTTTTGGTTGGCGTTCGCGAATGGCAACAGAGTCAATTTGGTAATCTTGCATTAGCTTTGCAAAATCAAATTGAAATTTGCGCATTATTTCAGTGTCGTTACCATTACCTAAGGTAAAACGTGTTTGACGCACATCGCGAATATCAAAAACGTCGTTATCTTTACTTAAAATACAAAGTAGTACGTCACTACCGGTAATTTCTACACCACATGTTCTCATTGCTGTTCTCTAATAAAACTTAATTATTGCGTATTATACGCAACATCGAATAAATTGCGAGAATAAGCAATAAGGTGAATTCTTACTATGCATTTCTCAAAATTGTCATCGTTTTTATTTATATTTACAAACTTACGCAAAATAACATTGATTACAGCGCCTTTAAACTTGTAATTGTTTCTCGCTCACGCGACAATATATTTTTGTAGTTGAGCAGACTCAGCATCTACATCAGCCTGTTAGGCGAAAAATAGTCAATGCTTATTCGTAAGAGCGTTGTCGAGTCATTCTCATTTAATTTTATTTAAAATACACGTGATACATTGTAGGTGTCACCACTGTATGTAAGGATTTATAATGCCAGTTATTACCCTTCCTGACGGCAGTCAGCGTAGTTTTGAAAACCCTGTAAGTACCCTTGATGTTGCAAACGATATTGGTCCAGGCCTAGCTAAAGCAACCATTGCTGGTCGTGTTAATGGCGACCGTGTTGATGCGTGTGAGCTAATTAATGATGATGCACGCCTTGAGATCATCACAGCAAAAGATGAAGACGGACTTGAGATTATTCGTCACTCGTGTGCTCACTTAATAGGTCATGCGGTTAAGCAACTTTTCCCCGAAGCAAAAATGGCCATTGGCCCTACTATTGATAACGGCTTTTACTACGATATCGATTTAGATCATTCTTTGTCACAAGATGACTTAGATGCCATTGAAAAGCGTATGCTGCAACTTGCAAAAACAAACTATGACGTAGTGAAAAAAACAGTAAGCTGGCAAGAGGCTCGCGATACGTTTGAAGCGCGTGGCGAAACATACAAAATTGAAATTTTGGACGAGAACATTGCAAAAGATGATCGCCCAGGATTATACCACCACGAAGAATACGTAGACATGTGTCGTGGTCCTCATGTACCTAACATGAAATTCTGCCAAAACTTCAAAATAATGAAAGTAGCAGGTGCGTACTGGCGTGGTGATTCAGAAAACAAAATGCTACAGCGTATTTACGGCACAGCGTGGGGTGATAAAAAGCAACTTAAAGCGTACCTTAAACGCTTAGAAGAAGCTGAAAAGCGTGATCATCGCCGTATTGGTAAGGCTCTAGACTTATGGCACTGGCAAGAAGAAGCGCCAGGTATGGTATTTTGGCATAACGATGGTTGGAGCATTTATCGCGAGCTTGAAGAATTTGTCCGTGAAAAACTGCGTGAGTACAGCTACGAAGAAGTTAAAGGTCCAATGATGATGGACCGTTCTTTGTGGGAAAAATCTGGTCATTGGGAAAAATACTCAGACGCCATGTTTACCACAGAGTCTGAAAAACGTGAATACGCTATAAAACCAATGAACTGCCCGGGTCACGTGCAAATTTTTAACCAAGGTTTAAAATCGTACCGTGATTTACCACTGCGTATGGCCGAGTTTGGTTGTTGTCACCGTAACGAACCATCAGGCGCTTTACACGGCTTAATGCGTGTACGTGGCTTTACACAAGATGATGCTCACGTGTTCTGTACAGAAGAGCAAGTAATGGACGAGGTTTCAGCGTGTATTAAGATGGTTTATGATACCTATGAGACATTCGGTTTTGACAAAATTGTAGTTAAGCTTTCTACGCGTCCTGAAAAACGTATCGGTGACGATGAAATTTGGGACAAAGCAGAGGTTGCATTAGCTGATGCACTTAAGGCAAACGACATTGAATTTGATTACCTACCAGGTGAAGGTGCCTTTTACGGACCTAAAATTGAATTTACTTTGTACGATTGTTTAGACAGAGCGTGGCAATGTGGTACAGTGCAACTAGATTTTGCACTTCCGGGTCGTTTAGGCGCTACTTATGTAGCTGAAAACAACGAACGACGCACTCCAGTTATGATACACCGTGCTATTTTAGGCTCAATTGAGCGCTTTATCGGTATTTTAACTGAAGAATACGCTGGTTTATTCCCAACGTGGCTTGCTCCAAAGCAAGTGGTAATTATGAATATTACCGATAAACAAGCAGATTACGTGCACGAAATTGTACAAAAATTAAATAAACTTGGAATTAGAGCCGCTGCTGACTTGAGAAATGAGAAGATTGGCTTTAAAATCCGTGAGCATACATTAAAGCGTATACCTTACTTACTGGTTGTTGGCGACAAAGAAGTTGAACAACAAGAAGTAGCGGTTCGTACGCGAACAGGTGAAGACCTGGGTAAATTTAATGTCGATGACTTTGTTGCTAAAATAAGCGAAGAGATTAAAAATCGACAGTAAAAATCGAGCGTGTAGGGCTGTAACTAAAAGTCATCTACACGCTTATATTATTGATATTCTTGGAGGAACGTACCATTAGAGGCGGCAAGAAAGGGCAACAAACAGCTCAAAAAAATCGTATTAACGAAGAAATTACAGCTCAAGAAGTTCGTTTAATCGACATCGACGGCGAACAAGCTGGCATTCAGTCATTAAAAGACGCACAAGCTATGGCTGATGCAGCGGGTGTTGATCTTGTAGAGATTAGCCCAAACGCTGAGCCGCCTGTTTGTAAGGTTATGGACTACGGTAAGTTCATCTTTGAAAAAAGCAAAGAACTGAAAGAGCAGAAGAAGAAGCAAAAGCAAATCCAGATTAAAGAAATCAAATTCCGTCCTGGTACGGATGAAGGTGATTATCAGGTTAAGCTTCGCAACTTACGTAAGTTCTTAGAAGCTGGCGATAAAGCTAAAATTACCATCCGCTTCCGTGGCCGTGAAATGGCTCACCAAGAAATTGGCATTGAACTATTAAACCGCGTTAAAGGCGATTTAGAAGATTTAGCAGTCGTTGAGTCTTTCCCAAATCGCGTTGAAGGCCGTCAAATGGTTATGATGATGGCACCTATTGCTAAAAAGTAATTTTTAAGTAATAATGCGCACCGAATTTAGCTCAGGTCTGCAAGCAATATGCAAATATTCACCTGAGTTAACCGGTTTTAAAGTAAAGTTGCAGCAATTTTGCTGGGCTTTCACCGGAACATGGCAGTAAGTTAGGCCTAAAAGTGGAGCTATAGAAATATACCTCACGCCTGCTTACTAATTTAAAGGCAATACAATTGGAGTTATTGCAATGGCTTATAAGCTAAAAAGTCACAGTGGCGCTGCTAAGCGTTTCAAAAAGACTGCTTCTGGCGGTTTCAAGCGTAAACAAGCGCATCTTCGTCATATTCTGACTAAGAAAACTTCTAAGCGTAAGTTACACCTACGTCCTAAGATGATGGTTCATAAAAATGACCATGGTCTAGTTTCACGTATGTTACCGTTCGCTTAATAGGGGTTTTTAGAAATGGCAAGAGTTAAACGCGGCGTTGTCGCACGTGCACGTCACAAAAAAGTTTTAAAACAAGCAAAAGGTTACTACGGAGCACGTTCACGTGTTTACCGCGTAGCTTTCCAGGCTGTTACTAAAGCGGGTCAATACGCTTACCGTGACCGTCGTGCGAAGAAACGTACTTTCCGTCAATTATGGATTGCACGTATCAATGCTGCTTCACGTCAAAATGGTCTGTCTTACAGCCGTTTTATCAATGGTCTTAAAAAGACTTCTGTAGAAATCGATCGTAAGATCCTTGCAGATATCGCTGTTTACGACCAAGTTGCATTCGCAGCGCTTGTAGAAAAAGCTAAAGAAGGCCTAGCCGCTTAAGCTTTTTTATAAGAACTGAAAAGGAGCCCATTGGCTCCTTTTTTTGTGCCTAAAATTTGCTATGAAAACCCCACCACATAAAATCTATTCTAAGTTCCCGAGTAAGATAAGCTGTTATTAATTTAAAGACCCAGCTGTATTGAATTGGATGCTAATTGTGCTGAAATACTAATAAAGCATTTTTGATCCATTATTAACTTACCTTAGGCTGTGTTTTTTGTTGAACTACCGCAGTTTTTTCGTAACGATCAGTTAAGTTGTTATAATTTGGCCATTAAAGCGTTTTTTTGAGAATAATATGTTAGCCAGCTTACTCTTTTTATCTGCAAGTATGACTTACGACAGCCATTTACCACCTTTGCTACCTTGGCAAGGACAAAGCTTATCGCTGATACAACAGGCAGGTCCTCTGACATCGGATTTTGAACTTTCAGATGGTTATATATCTCCTGACTACAAAAACACAATGGCTTTTGTAGAGCGTTTAGTTGCTGCAAACCCAACTCAATTCAAATCGCAAATAATTGGTTATAGTAATAGTAAGCGCGCTATTAAAATGGTTGTAGCGAGTGAGCAAGGTTTTTTTGATGCAGATCAGCTTGCTAATAGCACCAAGCCTACAGTGCTTGTTCAAGCGGGAATTCATGCTGGCGAGATTGACGGTAAAGACGCCATGTTTATGTTGTTACGCGATATAGCGACAGGCAAACGCAGGGATATTTTAAAGAAAGTAAATATTTTGTTTATCCCAATTTTAAACGTTGACGGACATGAAAGAAGCGGCCACTTCAACCGTATTAATCAACGCGGCCCAAGTAAAATGGGTTTTAGAACTAATGCAAATAATTTAAATTTAAACCGTGACTTTACAAAACTTGATACACCCGAAGTTAAAAGTGTTTTGAAGGTTATTAATGACTATAACCCAAATCTGTATGTTGATGTGCACGTTACTGACGGTGCAGATTATCAATACGATGTCACCTATGGGTATAACCCGGTTTTTGCGAGCGAATCACCTGCTATATCAGCTGCGCTAGACCAATACTTCAAACCTGTAATAGATGAAAAGTTAGCATCGCAAGGCCATATACCTGGACCACTTGTATTTGTTATGAACAAGCGAAACTTTAAAGAAGGGCTTGCAGGTTGGGTTGCTACACCACGGTTTTCAAATGGTTGGGGCGACTTAAAGTCTTTACCTACAATTTTAGTCGAAAACCATTCCCTGAAACCCTATAAGCAACGTGTATTAGGAACTTATGTATTTATTGATGGTGCAATTGATGCCTTATCAAATCACAGCCATGAACTAGCTAATGCAGTAAAAAAAGAACAGGCATTTGTGCCAAAAGAGCTTATTGTTCAACGAGGGTATAGTAAAACTCCTGTTGAAATTGAATTCAAAGGTATTCGTTATACCTCAAAAATGAGTACGTTATCAGGTCAAACAGAAGTTCAATATATTGGCGAGAAAGAATCATATACAAACCTCCCTGTATATTGGCAAAAAGACGTACAAAAGCGTGTTGAAGTGCCTAAGGCATTTTTTATACCACCTGTTTACACGGATTTAATTGAGAAGTTATCGCTTCATGGTGTGTCTGTGAACAAATTAGTTGGTGAAAATACACAACCATTAAAACAGGCCAAAATAGATGATTACTCTTTTGCTAAGTCACCGTTTGAAGGACGATTTAGAGTAACGGCTACTTTTGATTATAAGCCTGCTATTAATGTAAATTTAGACGGTTGGTTTGAAGTGACAACTCAACAAAAGGCAGGGGAATTAGCTGTTCATTTACTGCACCCGGAGGCACCGGATTCATTTTTTGCATGGGGTGAGTTTAATACTGTTTTTCAACGAACAGAATACATGGAAAACTACGCGCTAATCCCGTTTGCCCGTCAAATGCTAAAAGATAATCCAAAATTTGCATTAGCATTTGATAAAAAGCTAAAAAATGATAAGTCATTCGCTAATGATGCTAATGCTCGCTTAAACTGGTTGTATGAGCATAGCCCGTTTTATGACCAAGCTTATTTAAAGTATCCAATACTTATGTCGTTTGAAGAAGAAATAGCAATACCAGAACAAAAAGATAAAGAAATATAGCGATGAAAATTATAACAATACCAGTGACACCTTTTGCACAAAATTGCAGAATAATAGCTTGCGAAAGTACTCAAGAAGCAATCGTTGTTGACCCCGGTGGTGACAGCGATAAGATAATAGCAGCCTTAACGAGTAATAGTTTAACCCTAAAAGCTGTTTGGTTAACTCATGGGCACTTAGACCATGTTGGTGCAGCTGATGTGCTTCGTAGGCAGTTTGATATTAAAATTATTGGCCCGCACAAGGATGAACGTTTTTGGTTTGATAATTTACCAATGCAAGCTCAAATGTTCGGTTTTCCACCCATTGATCCTTTTTACCCAGATGAGTGGCTATCGCATGGTGACACTTTGAGCCTAGGTAAATTAAAATTCGATGTAATGCATTGCCCAGGTCATACGCCAGGACATATTGTATTTTATGAACAAGATAATAAATGCGCAATTGTTGGTGACGTTATATTTAAAGGCTCTGTGGGTCGAACCGACTTTCCACAAGGCAATAGTCAACAACTTATAGAATCTATTAAGGCTAATATATTAACCTTGCCGGCGCAGACCGCGATTTTGTCGGGGCATGGCAGTGAAACAACAGTAGAGCATGAAATTAAAACGAACCCTTTTGTGAGTGGGCAGTACGGATAGTGAATTAAATGTATTAATTATGAATAATTTATACATAGAAAAACTAAAAATAAGCAGATTGTTTTTAAAAATGGTTGTATAATTTAACCAGTTTATTTGATAAATAAGAAATAAAATGTCTCTAAATCACGTAGATCGCCAAATTTTGGCACTTTTGCAACAAGACGCAAGTCTATCAACTGCTGAAATAGCAGATAAAGTCGGCTTATCTCAATCACCTTGTTGGCGTCGAATTGCTAAACTTGAGCAAGACGGCTATATAAAAAGCAAAGTGGCATTGTTAGATGAAAAGAAACTAGGCTTTGATATGCTGGTATACGCACATGTGCGTTTATCTAACCATGGTAAAAAAAATCTGGCTGAGTTTGAAAAACTGATCATGAGTTATGATGAAGTAACTGAGTGTTATACAATGGCTGGTACCATGGATTTTATGTTACGCATAATTTCACAAGGTATAGAGGGTTACGAACATTTTGTCAGAGATAATTTATTAAGTTTGGAATATGTACAGGAAGTGCATTCAAATGTAACAATGACATGTGTAAAACGAAGCACTTCTCTTCCTTTGTAAACGGATAACTTTTTAGAGCTATTTAGTTTAAAAGACAATGTAATTGTTAAATGAGCGCTAATTTGCTAGAATTTAGCGCTTTTTTTATACCCAAAATACACCTGAGGATCTCAATGTTTAACTTACTCAGTAGGGCGCCAAGCTCTGCTAAAAACGATATTCTATCTGGTTTAACTGTGGCGTTAGCCTTAGTGCCAGAAGCTGTTGCGTTTGCCTTTGTAGCAAATGTAGAACCTTTAGTTGGTCTATATGCCGCGTTTATCGTAGGTTTAATTACGGCTATATTTGGCGGCCGCCCTGGTATGATTTCAGGTGCTACCGGTGCATTAGCGGTTGTTATGGTAAGTTTAGTACTTGATCATGGTGTTGAGTATCTCTTTGCAACCGTGCTTTTGATGGGTATTTTGCAAATACTCGCGGGAATATTCAAGCTCGGTAAGTTTATTCGTATGGTACCGCATCCTGTAATGCTAGGGTTTGTAAACGGCTTAGCTATTGTTATATTTTTAGCCCAGTTAGGTCAGTTTAAAGTACCTGACGGTATGGGCGGTCAGCAATGGATGACGGGTGAACCATTGTTTATTATGCTAGGGCTGGTTGCGCTAACTATGGGAATTATTCATTTCCTTCCTAAGTTAACAACGGCTATTCCTTCGTCTTTGGTTGCGATTGTAACTGTGACTGGCTTAGTTATTGGTTTAGACCTTGAAGCACATACCGTATTAGATTTTTTAAAAGGGATGACAGGTGATGAAGCGGCAACAATCGCAGGTGGGTTGCCAGAGTTTCATATTCCTATGGTGCCATTTAATTTAGATACACTGCAAATTATCTTCCCTTACGCACTGATACTTGCTGCTATCGGCCTAATAGAATCATTATTAACGCTTAGCTTAATTGATGAAATTACTGAAACGCGTGGTCACAGTAACAAAGAGTGTATTGGCCAAGGCGCTGCAAATATAACGTGTGGTTTTTTTGGTGCAATGGGTGGTTGTGCAATGATTGGCCAATCAATGATTAATATTAATTCTGGCGGTCGTTCACGTTTATCAGGTATCAGTGCAGCATTAATGTTGCTCGCATTTATCATTTTTGCCTCAAGTTTAATTGAAATGATCCCACTTGCCGCACTTGTTGGGGTTATGTTTATGGTTGTGCTTGGTACATTTGAATGGGCAAGTTTTAAAATGATGAAGCGCGTTCCATTGTCAGATGCCTTTGTAATCGTGTTGGTTTCAGGTGTAACGGTGATTACCGATTTAGCGATTGCAGTGTGTGTAGGTGTCATCGTGTCTGCACTTGTTTTTGCATGGCAACATGCTAAGCATATTTACACAACAAACTACATTGATGAAGAAGGCTCAAAAGTATATGAGTTACATGGGCCATTATTTTTTGGTTCAGTTAAAAACTTTTCTGAATTATTTGATGTTAAAAATGACCCAGAGAACGTTATTGTAGAGTTTAAACATAGCCGTGTATCAGATCACAGTGCAATAGAGGCTATTGACGCATTAGCTGATAAATATACTAAAGCAGGTAAACAGCTTCATTTGCGTCATTTAAGTAAAGACTGTACTCAGTTACTGCACAAAGCGCGTGATTTAGTTGAAGTAAATGTAATAGAAGATCCTACTTATAAAGTTGCGTCAGATAAGCTAGCTTAAATACTAACTATCAACGTATGAACGAAAGCGAAAGGGTAACACCTTTCGCTTTTTTATTGCGTGTGAGTAGAGTTTGCGTTGATTGTATTAAAAACTAAGATAGGCGGTAGTGCTAAACAGCCTCGTAAATCTATATAATAGGCGATGATATGAATTAGTTTATTTATAAAATTAATTAGTTATTAATAAATACAAGCTAAGAATAGATTTTAAAGTAGTTACTATTTTGGAGACAGTGTAAATTTTGAATTGGCAATCTTTAATTGATAACCGTCAGCGCTTTTTTTGGCTTTTGCAGATTGCAGGCTGGATAGGGTATGCGCTTGTCAATTACATTGGTTCTAAAGTATTTGAAATGCGTGATATTTACGTATTCGTTATATTATTAAATGCTTATGCTGGCTGTCTTATGACAGTACCTCTTCGCTATATTTACCGTACAGTTTGGAATGCCTCACCTATAGTGCTGATGTTAGTGGTGTTTGGTGCATCTTATGTAACGGGTACATTATGGGCTGTTGTACAAAAATTTAATCTATGGGAAATATACCGCCATGGTTATAGGCCAGAAGAGTGGTTTTATTACCTACAACAAGGATTGGATTCTGTTTACATTATTTTGTGTTGGAGTGGTTTATACTTTGGCGTTAAATATTATCAGCTATTGCAAAGTGAACGTCAAAAAGCATTAAAAGCCACTACAATGGCCCACGAAGCCCAATTAAAAATGCGATTGCCCACTTATCTGAAGGTGGAGTAATTGATATCAAAGCCCAAGTGTTTGCTAACGAATTACTCCTTGAAGTGGGAGATAACGGGCCTGGCACAGAATTAGAAAATGGCAAGCTTGTTAACGCACAAGGTGTTGGCATTGCAAATACCAAAGATAGATTAAAAACGCTCTACGAAAATAATTATTCGTTTGTATTATCACATAATACGCCAAGTGGATTAAAAGTTAATCTGCGAGTGCCGTTTGAGAAGGCTGTGAAGAAATGATGAAAATCAGAACGCTTATTGTTGATGATGAACCATTAGCGCGCAAAGGTTTAGATGTAAGACTTTCAGAATTTGATGATATTGAAGTTATTAAATTATGCAGTTCAGGTGCAGATGCAATACAGACGTGTAAAAACGAAAAAATAGATTTAGTATTTTTAGATATTCAAATGCCAGGCATGAATGGTTTTGAAGTTGCTCGCGCGTTAAGTGAAAGCACTAAAGTACTACCTGCAATCGTGTTTGTTACCGCATTTGATCAATTTGCAGTAAAAGCATTTGAAATTCATGCATTGGATTACATTTTAAAACCCGTTGATGATAACAGACTAAAACAGGCGGTAGAAAAAGTGCATACCTATTTAAAAACGCAACAAGACAACGCCCATAAGAAAAAACTTGCGAGTTTTGTAGCTGGCATTACCGGAAATAACTGTGAAGAAATTCTCAAAAAGCTGGCAACCGGTGATACTTTAGCTGATAAACGTTACCCAGAGTCGTTGGCAGTAAAAGAGCAGGGCGAAATTATTCGTGTTCCAGCAGCAACCATTCAATGGGTTGATGCAGCAGGTGATTATATGTGTTTACATTGCCAAGATGGACAAACACATATATTACGTAAAACAATGAAAGAACTTGAGCAAGAGCTCGACCCTCATTTATTTGTTAGGGTTCATCGCAGCGCAATTGTAAATACAAAACAAATCAGTAAATTAGTAACACAGGTTAGTGGCGAGTATTTACTTGTTTTAGAAAATGGACAAGAGTTAAAAGTAAGCCGAAGTTACCGAGATAAAGTAAAAGCAGCATTAGCGAGCTAAAATTATAGTTAGAAATAAAAAATGCGAGCTAAGCTCGCATTTTTTTTAAAGCGTTAATTACTCAACAGTAACAATTTTCATTGTATTTGTTGCGCCAACCGTTTCCATTGAATCACCATGCGTTAAAATCACAGTATCACCTGACGCTAATGATCCTTGGGCAACAAGCGTATCTAAAGCTGCTTTAACCATTGCATCTTTTTCTGTTTGTGTTGAATCAAAAAACACAGGGTAAACACCACGATAAAGTGCGGTTTGACCAAGCGTACTAGCATGACGAGATAGTGAGTAGATTGGTAAACCCGAACTAATACGTGACATTAGTTTTGCTGTGCTACCTGATTCAGTAAGCGTTACAATAGCTTTAACAGAGTCTAAATGGTTTGCTGCATACATAGCAGATAATGCAATTGATTCTGCATTATTAGAAAAACGGCTATCTAAACGGTGCTTAGATACGTGTGTTTCTTTTTGTGACTCAGCACCTAAACAAACTCGCGCCATAGTCGCTACAGTTTCTTCAGGGTAATCACCCGCTGCGGTTTCTGCAGAAAGCATTACAGCGTCGGTACCATCAAGCACTGCGTTTGCAACATCCATTACTTCAGCACGTGTTGGCATTGGGTTATCGATCATCGATTCCATCATTTGCGTTGCTGTAACAACAGTACGGTTCAATGAACGAGCACGACGAATAATAAGCTTTTGCTTGCCCATTAACGCAGCATCGCCAATTTCTACACCTAAGTCACCACGCGCAACCATAACAGCATCTGAAGCAAGTACAATGTCGTCAATCGCTTCTTGCGTTTCTACAGCTTCAGCACGTTCAATTTTTGCAAGAAGTTGCGCTTTAGAGCCCGCTGCTTCTGCTAAAGAACGAACGTAGCGCATATCATCACCACTACGTGGGAAAGATACCGCAATATAATCTACATCGATTTCTGCTGCTGTGATTAAATCTTCTTTGTCTTTATCAGTAAACGCAGGGGCAGTTAATCCACCGCCCAAACGGTTAATCCCTTTATTATTTGATAAAACACCTCCCACTGTAACGGTACAGTGAACTAGATGATCAACTACTTTATCAACTGTAAGTTGAATTAAACCATCATTTAAAAGAAGTAAATCGTTAGGAGATACGTCTTGTGGAAGCTCTTTATAATCGATACCTACAGCGTTTACATCGCCTTGCCCTTTTTCCATTTTTGCATCAAGAATAAACTTAGCGCCCACTTCTAGGGTTACTTTGCCTTCTTTAAACGTTGATACACGGATTTTAGGACCCTGAAGGTCGGCAAGGATAGCAATATGTTTGTTCAATCGTTTTGCAATATCACGAACTGCTTGTGCACGGTCTTTATGATCTTGAGCCACACCGTGTGAGAAGTTTAAACGTACTACGTTTGCGCCTGCGCGAATAATTTTTTCTAAGTTGTTATCTCTATCGGTAGCGGGCCCAAGGGTAGCGACTATTTTTGTGCGTCTTAGCATCAATTTCTCCTGTGTGCTTGGCGAAAGCAGGTTGACGGTTATTTTGTTTACGATAGATATAGCTTTATAAAGCTATATCTTTAGTTGTAGGCAAAGCTAAAAGAATTGCCACTATTTTATACAAAACTATTGTGTCATCATTATGACACCGGTGTCAAAATGCGTCAATGATCATAATTTTAATTTGCTTTGCTTTTAGTCACCCTTTGCTCGATGATATTTGATATAATTGCGAGGCTTTTATACCTGTAGTGAAATATTACTTTGTATTGGCTCATTGTTAGTATTTTATTACTGTATACGTATAAAGCATGCGGTATTATTGAATGAATACATTGAATTTTCTAACCAAATAGTTGTTACCGAGGAGGACACTAAATGCAAGTTGCATTAGTCGGGTTAGGCGTTATGGGGAAAAATCTTGCCCTAAATTTGATAGAAAAGGGGATAACGCTTGTTGCTTATGACAAAAACCCACATGCGGGTGAAGAGTTAATAAGTTGTGCTAAATCTCAAGGCATGGCTGACAAACTTCACATTGTTTCTGATTTAGGAGACATGGTAAGGCGTTTAGAAGCACCTCGTTCTATTTTATTACTTGTTCCTGCGGGTGAGTTAGTAGATACCGTTTGTAATGAACTGGTAAACGCAGGCGTAGAGTGTGATGATATTATAGTTGATTGTGGTAACAGTAATTATAAAGATGGTATTACGCGTAAACTTAAATACCAAAATAAATTTGAGTTTGCCACCATGGGTATTTCAGGTGGTGCAGAAGGTGCCCGCCATGGCCCAGCAATGATGGCAAGTGGGTCAGAAGGTGGCTGGGAACGTATTGAACCATGGTTTGAAAAAGTAGCTGCAAGTTACAATGGTAGCTCTTGTTTTGCACGTGTTGGCCAATCGGCAAGTGGACACTTTGTTAAAATGGTTCACAACGGCATTGAATATGCACTTATGCAACTCATTGCAGAAATGTATCAATTACTACGCTCAGGAACTAACCGTTCTCCAAAAGAAGTAGCTGCAATATTTGATGAGTGGTCACAAGGGCAGTTAAATAGTTACTTACTTTCTATCTCTAGCCACATATTAACCCTTGAAAATGATAAAAATGAGCCACTAGTCGACCTTATTGATAATAAAGTTGGCGCTAAAGGTACAGGTTTGTGGACTGCACAAAACGCGCTAGAGTTAGGAATTGCAGTACCATCACTTGTCGCTGCTGTTCAAGCCAGACACCTAACCAATGCCTGCGATACAACCGCTGCACAAGAAATGACGTACGCTTCAAAATCAACCAATATCGTTGATATTGATCTCGAAGAGCTTAAAGATGCATTTACACTTGCTAGTTTACTTGCGTATCGCCAAGGTTTAGCACTAATTAAAGGCGCATCTCGCACACACCAGTGGAAAGTTGATTTGTCGAAAACATTACAAACTTGGCGTGCAGGTTGTATTATTCGAGCTGACTATCTAGATAGCGTGGCGCAAGGAGTCGAATTTATAGATTCACTCGATAAAGAGGCGAATGCACTACGTAAGATAACAGGACAAGCTGTTATGTCTGGTTTGGCGTTTCCTGTATTAAGCTCTACACAAACTTACTTAGCAACGTTAACAACACCAAGTAATGGGCACCTAGTTCAAGCCCAGCGTGATTATTTTGGTGAGCATGGCATTAAAACCCATAGTGGTGAAACCTGCCATTTGACTGACCTAGTTGAGATTGACGCTAAAGTTCGTTAATTCTTTATTAGACAAAAAGGCACGCTATAAGCGTGCCTTTTTTGATTCTCCAGATGTGTAACTCTTTATCTTGTTAATTCACCACGCATATTATCTTGCATTAAGTGGCGAATAGTCTCGATTTCTAGATTCTGGCTGAATAGGCAATGAAGTTTGGTTAGGCAGGCTTCTAAAGTCATATCATACCCACTAATAACGCCAATATTTAATAAGGCGTTGCCGGTTGCGTAACCGCCCATATTGACTTGGCCTTTTAGGCATTGTGTTAAATTAACAATAATCATTCCTTTATTACTTGCTTCACTTAAAACAGATAAAAACTTATCGTCTTGAGGTGCATTACCCACGCCAAAGCTTAATAACACTAAAGCCTTAATGTTATCGTTTACAAGGCTCTTCACAACCTCGGTACTTATTCCTGGGTATAAATAAAGTACGCCAATTGGCTGTGGCGTTATTGTGGTTACTTGAAGTTCGTTTTCAACATAAGGACTTAGTTGGCCTTTAATAAGTTGAATATTAATGCCTGATAATGCAAGAGGCTCTAAATTTGGTGAAGCAAAGGCATCAAAACCATCTGCATGTGCTTTAGTAGCTCTATTACCTCTAAATAACTGGTTATTAAAAAACAGACTCACTTCTGCAATTGGGTAATTAGCAGCTAAGTACATCGCATTTAACAAATTAACCTGTCCATCAGATCGTAGTTGAGAAAGTGGAATTTGCGATCCGGTAACAATAACGGGTTTAGTTAAATTATCAAACATGAATGAAAGTGCGGATGCAGTATAGGCCATGGTGTCTGTACCATGCAGTACAACAAAGCCGTCGTATTGCTGATATTTGCTTTTTATATCATCTGCAATAAGCTGCCAGTGCGCAGGGGACATGTCAGATGAATCAATAAGTGGACAGTATTCGTGAATATCAAATAAGGGCATTTCATCACGATTAAATTCGGCATTGTTCATAACCGTTTCGGTTAAGAAACCTTCAGCGGGAATGTAACCCCGACTTGATTTTTTCATTCCTATGGTACCGCCGGTATAAGCGATATAAATGCGTTTACGTTTCATAAAAAAAGCCCAGTAAAAAAACTGGGCTTAGTATAACCTGTCGCTAGTGTAAATAAAGCAACGAGTGTGGATCACGCACCTTTATTGTGCAACTTTACACTCTAAACAACGAGCGTACACACCCTGTGGATCGTTATAATCCTTGAGGCTTTCAACTTCACTACTCAGTTGTTGAATGACGCTGTTTAAATTAGCTTGTGTTGCTAAAACAGATGGTGCTTGTGTTTGAAGACCCAACATCGATTTCACTGATGCACTTCCAAAAATGTCTTGTAGCATTTTTTCTTGCGGGCTCAAATCTTGTGTGATTGTTTTAACATCGTAGTTTTCTAACTTAGCAAGGGCGGCTGCAGCATCAATTGCATCTTGCTTATCACCTAGCTTATCAATTAATCCTAGTTCAAGTGCTTGAGAAGCAATCCAAACTCGACCTTGCGCAATTGCATCAACTTCCTCAGGCGTCATGCCTCGAGCCTGAGCTACAACATTTAAAAATCGACCGTAAGCCTCTTCAACACTCATTTGAATAACTTGAGCCATTTTTTCGTTAAGTGGGCGAGTGACAGAAAAACCTGCCATTTCGGTGGTTGCAACACCATCAGAATACACCCCAATTTTTGATAGTGTATTTTCAAATGTCATAAATGTACCAAATACGCCAATCGACCCTGTAATCGTACTTGGTGCAGCCCATATTTCGTTTGCAGCAGATGCAATCCAGTAACCGCCAGATGCCGCAACAGAGCTCATTGATGCGATAACAGGTTTACCGGCTGCTTTTAGAGCTAATACCTCTGCGCGAATAACTTCAGATGCGAACATACTACCGCCACCTGAATCAATACGAAGTACCACTGCTTTTACTTTATCATCAAGTCTTGCTTTACGGAGAAGGGCAGCGGTAGAGTCACCACCAATTTCGCCCGCTCTGCGCTCACCATCTACAATTGTTCCTCTCGCTACAACAACCGCTACTTTCTCAGTAATTGGGTTATCAAAAACGACAGGAGGCTTAACCAGGCTCAGGTATTGACGAAACGATACGTGTTTAAATGTTTTACCATCTTCTTGCGCACCCACTAAATCTATCAATTGTTGGCGTATTTGCTGAGTTGTTTTAAGCGAATCAACCCATTGATTATCGAGTGCATATTTACCAGCATCACCGTTAGCCGCTTGCATTTTTTCTAGGTAAACATCCATAGTTTCATCAAAGTTTGACTCATCGAATGGACGTACAGCAGAAACATCTTGCTTATATTCATTCCAAAGTGCACCTAACCATACACGGTTTGCTTCTTTAGCCGCATCAGACATATCGTTACGGATAAAGGGTTCAACAGCTGATTTAAATGTACCTACTCTAAAAATATGCTGTGTTACTTCTAGCTTTTCTAGTGCGTCTTTAAAATACATTGGGTACATGCCGTAACCTTCAATAGCTACGCTTCCATACGGATGCATCGCTATTTCGTCAGCATGTGCAGCAATGTAATACTGCGCTTGCGTGTAGTAGTAACCTGTAGCGATTACTTTTTTGCCAGCCTGTTTGAAGCCTTCAATAGCGTTGGTAATTTGTTTAAGTTTATTTAAATGCGCTTTAGGCATTTCTTGTAAATCAAGAAGTAGTACACTGATACGACTATCTTTTGCTGCTTCGTTTATGACTTCAACAACATCATCGAGTAAAATCTCACTTGGCTCGTCGTTACCTGATGTTGCGTCATTTAAAGCCGCCTCAATAGGATCTACATATAACTTTTCTTCAACCAATGGGCCATTTAGGTTCAACCTAAGAACAGAGCCTTCCTCTACAATAATTTTATCATCATCGCTTGATATACCTGCAATAAATACAATAACAAGTAGCACAAACAAAAAGTTGATTATTAATCGACGAGAAAAGTTTATTCCAGCCCAAATACCTTTGAAAATTTTTGCTATCAAAATAGCTCCTTAATTTGGTACAGCTAATACATTTGTTTCATCTTATCCTAGAATAAATATAAATTTAACTGCTAAATCGTAACGAAGTGTTTATAAATACGTTCAAGCTACCGAAAACAATGGATTTATTATTCTATACACGCTCGCATTAAATAGTAATTTTGAGATGAGTACGTATTTTAAGCGTGTCTTAAGTATTAATTAAATACATGCAAATATTGCTTATTCGTTATCATTAAAGCAGAATTAGTGAATCTACACAGGTTAGACCAGTTAATGGGGCATGAGATGTTAGAACAACAACTACAATTAAAACACACACAATTACGAAACAGATTAGTTATGGGCTCAATGCATACGGGCCTCGAAGAGGGATGGCATAACAGAAAACGTTTACGTGCATTTTATGAAGCCCGTGCAAAAGGCGGCACAGCCATGCTCATTACCGGTGGCTATAGCCCGAACCTGCGAGGCAAGTTAACGCCAATATCGTCTTCTTTTAACAGTTATTATGATGTTTTTAAGCATCGCGCATACACAGACGCTGTTCATAAACATGGTGGGAAAATTTGTTTACAGTTACTGCATGCGGGTCGGTATGCTTATCATCCTTTCAATCAGGCACCTAGTGCTATTCAGGCTCCAATTAATCCCTACAAGCCTAAAGAAATGTCACTGAGCTCAATTAAAAAAACGATTAAAGACTTTGCGCACTCTGCTTATATGGCTGAAAAAGCTGGGTATGATGGCGTTGAGGTAATGGGATCTGAAGGTTATTTGATTAATGAATTCATGGCGCCACACACCAACAAACGCGAAGACGAATTTGGTGGAAGCCTTGAAAACAGGATGCGCCTAGCGCTTGAAATAGTCAAAGCGGTTAGGGCTAAAGTATCTGATAAATTTTTAATTATATTTAGACTGTCGGTTATGGATCTAATCCCTGATGGGTCCACTCCTGATGAAGTGGTTATTCAAGCCACTGAGCTTGAAAAAGCCGGGGTTGATATTTTTAATACGGGTATTGGCTGGCATGAAGCGCGCGTTCCTACGATTGCTAGTATGGTTCCACCAGGAGCCTTTAAAGAAGCGTCTAAGCGCTTAAAAAGTGTTGTTAGCGTTCCAGTCATTGCAGTAAACCGTATTAATACACCTGACATTGCAAATGATATTTTAAATGCAGGTGAAGCCGACCTCATATCAATGGCTAGACCTTTATTAGCTGATCCTGAGTTTTTTAATAAATATCAAAATGATCAAACAAAACAAATTAACATTTGTATTGGCTGTAACCAAGGCTGTTTAGATCATGTATTTAAAAATAAACGTGCAACCTGCTTGGTTAATCCTCAAGCGGCTTTTGAGCTTGATTACCCGCTCGATAAAGCGACAAACTCAAAAAATGTACTTGTTGTGGGCGCAGGCCCTGCTGGCTTATCCGCAAGTTGTTATTTGGCTCAAAAAGGTCATAAGGTCACTTTGATTGACCAAAAAGCGCAAATGGGTGGCCAATTTAATTTAGCCATGCAAATACCTGGCAAAGAAGACTTTAATCATACACTGGCATACTTTATTAATGAGCTAGAACGTTTAGATGTAGCGGTTAAACTCGAAACGTCATACAACGAGTCAATGCTGACACAGTACGACGATATTGTATTTGCAACGGGTGTTCGCCCACGTGAGGCGTCAATTAAATGTGGTGATAACAAACGCGTATTTGCATACGATGAAGTAATTCGTGGCGAAGTCGAGTTAGGCAACTCTATTGCCATTTTAGGTGCTGGCGGCATTGGTTTTGATATGGTGGCATTTTTAAGTGAACATAAATCACAAACCATTGATGAGTTTAAAACGCAGTGGGGAATTGAATGTGAACCGAAGCCACACAAAGACGAGCGTCAGTTGTACATGTTAAAAAGAAGCTCTGGCCGATTTGGTAGTGAACTTGGAAAAACAACAGGTTGGATCCATCGTCAAGTAGCTAAGCAGCATGGTGTAAAGCAAATTGCGGATTGTCAGTATCAAAGCTTTGATAGCAAGGGTTTAACTATTACAGTTGGTGGTGAAACTCAGGTTTTACCGGTCGACACTGTTATTGCGTGTATTGGTCAAGTTTCAAATGATGAAGTTGTAAAGCCTCATGCTGAAAACGCTAAAGTACACGTTATTGGTGGCGCTAAACTCGCTGCTGCAATTGATGCTAAGCGCGCTATTTTTGAAGCCCTTCAAATAGCGAGAAGTATTTAACCTTTCGACAAGTTGAAATAGTTTAGTAATTCATGCGGTCTTGGTTGTTTATAGTCTATAACTAAATAAACATTAAACACAGGATACGCATGAACACACTGACCCGCTTCTATGTAGCTGCAATAGGTAAACTATCATTTTTAGATGGGTTACCTCCTTTACTTTTTAGATTAATTTTAGCCCCTGTGATGATTATTGCGGGTTATAATAAGCTCGCCATCAGCGGCGATGCTACTGGCTTTTTCAATAATTTATTAGCCTCGCCTGATATTGTGCAATGGTTTGGAAATAGTGAATGGGGCTTAGGTCTACCGTTTCCCGACTTACTTGCATTTTTAGCTGGTTGGAGCGAATTTTTGGGAGGTTGGTTTTTATTATTAGGCCTATTGACTCGCCTCGTAAGTATTCCTCTAATGTTTACTATGGTTGTTGCTGCAACATCAGTGCATTGGCACAACGGCTGGTTTGCAATTGCTCCGACTAACCCTGACACGAGTGCAGCTCAGGTACTTGATTGGTTGTCTATACCCGGCGCCAAAGAAAGTCTTGAAAACTCAGTTGAAGTACAAGAGCGAATTGGCAAAATACGATCAATAGTCGATGAGCATGGGTTTGTAGATTACCTGTACGAAAAAGGTAAACCTTCAATTTTAAATAATGGGATAGAATTTGCTGCCATTTATTTCGCAATGCTCCTGAGTTTATTTTTCACCGGAGGTGGGCGTTTTGTAAGCGTTGATTATTGGCTCAGAAGAAGTGTCTTTAAAGAGTAAATTTAACGTAAGTTTATATACGCCAGCAAAAATTATTTTTTGCTGGCGTTTTTATTTCAATATTTATCAACACAGACTTAAAATGTTACCCTAGCGTTTTAAATATCGAGAAATAATTATGGACGCTATTGAGCTTTTATTAACTCGCCAATCCGACTCAAAACTAACAGAGCCTGGCCCATCAATTGAGCAGCTTAATATTATTAAACAAGCTGCACTTCGTGTCCCCGATCATGGTTGCATAGCGCCATGGCAATTTATTGTTGTTGAAGGGCAAGCGCGTGAAAAGTTAGGGTCGATTTACCACGAGAGTGCTGTGGCAGAGCAACAAGAAGATAAAGTTATAAACCGAGCTAAAGAATTACCGCTTCGTGCTCCAATGATCATCATTGCCATTGCTAAATATCAACAACATCCTAAAGTTCCTCGTATCGAGCAAGTGCAAAGCGCAGGGTGTAGCGTACTTGCAATGCAACAAGCCGCATTTGCACAAGGGTTAGGGGGTATTTGGCGCACGGGTTATTTTGCACAAAGTAATGCGGTTAAGCTAGCGCTTAATTTAAACGAGTTAGATGAAATTGTGGGTTACTTGTATATAGGTACACCTGCCGTCGATTGTAAAAAATCTCCAAGACATAAACCGGAAACTTATTTTACGGATTTATAAATAAGTGTGAACTTTTACATACATATAGGGTCACTTATAATTGAGTGTAAATTTTAACCACTGATTATTATTGTCAGTGAGAAACTGCAAGAAGGGCATGGATGCTAAATAACTTGATAATTCTTCTGCAGATTGTTTTTTAATCGGTTGTTTTTTGATAATGTATGGAGAGTCTCAAAATAATAACGATAAAGAAGACTTAAATTATGGGAAATTTATTTTTACGTGAAAAAGAAAACTGGCTCGCTTGGTCAATTTGGGGGCTTTTAGGTGCGTTTGTTACGTTATATGTAGCAATGAGTACAAATGCTGCCCCTTTTATTGCCGGTTCAGCCGTCAGTGTATTGGTACTACTTACTTGGTGGATGCAACAATCTAAACGATTTGATTTTGGACGTGCATTTAAAGTGTGTTGTTATGTACTTATGTTGAGTATTCTGCCTACTTTTATGTTTGTCATTGTGCCAAGTGACGACTTAAACCGTTTTGATTTAATTTTTCAAGGGGTTACTTTTTTCTCATTGAGCTTGTTGGTTTGCTTAGTGTGTTCTTGGATTGCGCGTAGGCCTAAACAGTATTATTAGTAACCGCTATTTTTAAAATCTTAAAATGAATAAGTGATAGTTTTTTTACGCTACTAGATTAAATTTTATTTTTTTACATTTAAAGCTTTACAAATATCTCGATAACCCATATTATTCGCGCCGTACGGAGAGATGGCAGAGTGGTCGAATGCACCGGTCTTGAAAACCGGCATAGGTTTGTAGCCTATCTAGGGTTCAAATCCCTATCTCTCCACCATTATTTAAAAAACCGCCTTATGGCGGTTTTTTGCTATCTGGGGTTTGATAAATGACAGACAAAGCAACTATTCCTATGAGTGCACAGCTTTTAAAACACATTCTTTTATGGATCGTGTTTGGTTACTGTTACCAAAGCGGCATGAGCGTACTAATTAAAATGGCAGCCGATGCACAACCAGAACACCCATTAATTACAGCGTTTGCATATGGTGTAGGTTTTAATATTTTAGTGGCCCACTTAATTACTAAGTACGATACAAAATGGCCCCTAGTTGCCTCAGTTTTTATTGGTGTAGTTGGATTAGTCGCTGTACCAATTATTATTGGCGGCACCGATAGTTTATTAACTTTTTCATTGCTTGCCGGATTTTTATTCAGTTTGATACTTAGTTGCTTTATTGTTGGTCTGTTAAAGGTAAAACTCAATAAAAACTAGCACCAAACGTGCGTTATTTTGTGATAGCATACTCATGTCTTTTAACTAACAAAACGTGAAAAACACATTATGTCAGATAATTTTACTACAGATGCTGAAAAAGCAAGTTACGGTATTGGCTTACAAATGGGTGAGCAACTTAAGTCTAATCCTTTTGAAGGCTTAAACCTAAATTCAGTGTTTGAAGGCATGAAAGATGCGTACGCAGGTAGCGCTTTTCAAGTTGAGATCCCAGAGATCCAAGCTGCATTTGAAAAAGTTAACGAAGAGATTCAAGCTCGTCGTGAAGAAGAGTCAAAAGTACTTTCTGCTGAAGGTATTGCATTCTTAGAAGAAAACGCAAAACGTCCTGAAATCACTGTTACTGAGTCTGGTCTTCAATATGAAGTATTAGCAACAGGTGAAGGCGAAAAGCCAACTGCTGAGTCTACAGTACGTGTTGATTACCACGGTACATTAATTAACGGTACAGTATTTGATAGCTCTTACGAGCGCGGTCAACCAGCTGAATTCCCAGTAGGTGGCGTGATCAAAGGTTGGACTGAAGCTTTACAAATGATGCCAGTAGGCACTAAATGGCGTATTTACGTTCCTCATGAGCTAGCTTATGGTGAACGTGGTGCAGGTGCTGCAATTGCACCTTTCTCAACGCTTGTATTTGATGTTGAGCTACACGAAATCCTTTCTTAATAGTCGTTATTAAGTTAGTTAAAAAACCGCGCTTATTATTAGCGCGGTTTTTTTGTGCCTATAAAAATTACCTTTAATTATTGTCAGGCAATACGCATAGTCACTTTTAAAATGATTAACGCCAAACGCCAAACGCCAAACGCCAAACGCCAAACGCCAAACGCCAAACGCCAAACGCCAAACGCCAAACGCCAATTACAAAGCAAGTCATTAAAAAAAACCGCATTTAAAAATGCGGTTTCAAAAGGGAGTTATTAATTAAACACTTTAATCTCAAAGCATAGCTTTTAATGATTAAAAGTAGCCGCGAACACCCAAGCGAATATTTCTACCTGGAAGAGGGGCTTTATCTTTTATAAATGAGGTATGAACAAACCCAAGCTCATCAGTCAGGTTATCAACATTTATATAAAATTGAGCATCAACAGCACCTAACCCTAATTGGTAGTTAGCTTGAGCATCAAATAACGTATAACCATCCGTTTGGCTTTCAAACGCAGTGATATCATTTTGATCGAAGTAATGTGTGCCAGTTAACGTTAGTTGTAGGTTACCTAAATCATACTGTAACTTTGTAGTGGTCAATAAAATTTGGCCACAGCTTTAGAATCTTGGTATCTAACCTCAGATTCATTTGGCGCTAAACCGGCATTATAATGATGTGGCCTAACGTTGTTGTAATACCCGTTGATATAATCACTCACACTATATTTAGCATCTTTAAAGTTTTCGTATCCAACCTTTGGCATCCACTCCGTTTTAAAGCTTCTAAAAAATCGCTCCATTGGCGCATTATCCCAACAATTTCCGCGCCTGCTCATACTTTGTGTAATTTTATAGCGCCATAAACGTTGACGATATTTTAAACTTGTATAATGACTACCTTGGTCTGAATGAAACATCAGTCCACTTGGCTTACCTCTGCTTTCATACGCGAGTTCAAGCGCTTTTAGCGTTAAGTTAGTATCTGGCGACAACGACATTGCCCAACCAACGACTTTACGTGCAAACAAATCAACAACGACCGCTAAATAGGCCCAGCGATTGCCTGTCCAAATATACGTCACATCACCGCACCACACGGTATCTGGCTCAACAACATCAAATTGTCTATCAAGCAGATTTGGAATTTCAAGGTGCTCATTACCACCGCGTTTATATGAATGTTGAGGTACTTGGCAGCTTTCAAGCTTTAATTTAACCATTAGCTTAGCAGCACGATAACGACTCAATTCAAAATCATTGTTCGTTGCTATTGCCGCGATTGTCCGCGCCCCAGCTGAGCCGCCGCTCATTGCATGTATGGCTTTAACTTCAGCTTCTAGCCTTATTTGCTCTGGCGTCGGCGTTGTATCCCGTATAGCCCAATATTTATAGCTGCTACGATGCACATTGAATACGTTACACAGCACGCTAATTGGGTAACGCTCTCGTTGATTTAGTTTCTCAATTAACGAGAATTGTTCAGGGAGTCGGACATCAAGAGAGCGGTAGCCTTTTTTAATATATCCTTTTCTAATTTAATGCGTTGGATTTGCTTTTTAAGTTCGCGGATTTCAATTTGTTCGGGCGTCATTGGTGAAGCAGATGGTGTCTGGCCACTCCGCTCTTGCTTTAATTGAGTAACCCACTTACTGACGGTTGATTTACCCACCCCCATCGCTTTGGCTGCTTCTTCTTGAGTATAACTTTGGTCAACTACAAGCTGAGCTGTTTCTAATTTGATTGCCGCAGAATACGTTGCGCGTTTTAATTTCGTCATTTTTTCACCCAAATTTGTATGCTTATTAGCATAACATTTCTTTCTTAATGGGTGGCCAAAATCACTGTACCACTACAAAGCTGATTTATTAAAAATAGAGGAGAAGAAATAATGGACTTTTTATTTGCAGACAGTGAAGCAGAAAAAATGATCGAAGAGGCTAAAGATAAAAGGTTAAAGAAAGGTTTAACAAATGTATCTAAAGCCTGTCGAGCCTTGCTCCTCAATAATAAGAAGCTTACTTATGAAGAAATTGGTGACTATTGTGTTGAAAATTTCAAAACGCCAGGAAAAGGAGCATTTGGCAATGGTAGCGACAGCAGTAAAAAATATAAAGTTCTAATAGGCTTTTACAAATCTTTGATTAAAGTTGATCGCAAAGATGATGAGGATGAGCTTTCAGAATTGCCGATAGGAGTGAAGGCGTATATCAGCCAATTAGAACAACGAAATAATCTATTAGAGAAAGTGCAAAAAGAAATTGATGGTAAATCGCTAAGGACAGAAGTTGTATCGTTGACCGATACGATAAAATCACATGGTTTTGAATCTGATCATGCTAATACGGTTGTAGCGCAAGGGGTATTGACTACTGAACAGAAGAAATCCTTAAGAGTTTTGTTATTTGATTTACCGGAATATGCTAGCGAAGAGCTTGAAATTCAGGGGGATGATGAAATGGTTCGTTTGGTTTCTAAATCAACGGGAGTTATATTGCTAAACCCTCGTCAGTACAACAGCCTGAAGGATTTATTATAGTAGTTAGGTCCTATTGCTCTGGCCTTTTTTGAATTAATAAACCCCTTGAGACAGGCTCAATAAACTTCTATTTTAAAACCAAATTTACCTGTTTTTGTACAGAAGCCAGTTGATATTAATATTCACTGGCTGCTATTGACCCTTCATAAGTAAATAACTTGAAAGACATGAACAATGCACTACAAACTGTTTTTCATATTACTAAAAGTGAAATTTAGTGTAATAATAGGCATGACTTTGTATGTGTTATCATATGAAGTAAGGCCGTATCAAAGAGGCCAGTTCCCACATTAGCGGACGAAATGGATTTACTTTGAGTAGTTAGTTAATTCGCGTAGCGAATGTGTACCAATAAAATTTACTCGACAAAAAGAGCGTGGGCTTTTTGTTGCGTATTTTTGTATTGGTGAAAACATGTCGCTTAATAATGAAGACTTGCTTAACAATGTTAAAAGGCAAGCAAAAAGGCTTTCGAAAAAATTATCTATTCCGCTTGGGCAAGCCCAAGAAATGTTGTCCTATGTTGTTTATGGCTGTGATAGTTATGGACAGTTAATTTCATTGCTGAAGTCTGACTCCTTTGAAAATAAAAATTTGATATTAGCGGCTTTACACCCTAAAGCAGAAGACTTCCTTCTGAAATTTCTCAATACTGATATGAATAATATTTTGTCTCGTTTTAATGAAAGGGTTGAAAAAATAAAAATAAACGAAAATAGCGTTGTTGAAATTTTCGGTATTGAACCAACTGATTTTAAAAGTAAAATAAAATAAAATCCTTTTAAATTATACAGATATGTATAATTCTGTTCTATTTACAATCGTTTTACTCTCATATATATTAGCAAAAAAGGCTGAACGGACAGCCTATGCCTACACATATTTAGCTGATATTTAAATATGAACGATGAAGCAGAGCATCCGTAAAAATTTGGTTTTCATAATTAACAAACTGGCGTTAGTAGGCTGTTGTTTGTTTTAATTTATGGATAACTAAATGATCACATCAGACACATTAACCTTAAAGTTAAAACTCCAAGCTAAACTTCTTGCAAAATCTCTAAATTTACCTGAATCATTTGGTTATGATTTATTAGCAACAAGTGTCTACCAACATATAGACTTTGAAGATTTATGCGACTCAATAGCTGAATTTAATTATGCATCAAGTTTTGGGGCTTTATCTGAATTTCAAAAGCTAAAATATCTATTGATATGTGAAGTGGAAGATAAAGAATTAATTGAAGATCTTCATTTAGAAATAGAACAAATGGCGATTCGACTAGAATCGAAGGCAGTAATAAATATTTCTAATATTGATTTGATTTCAAATTTATATAAATTATTTGGTCTCGAAAATGAGTCAAAATTTATAATAGATACCGAACATCTCGAATTAAAGTGGCAACCAATTTTCGAATCATTGCAAGATCATCAAGCTGTTTTAAGCACTGATCTGTTAATCAATGAAATACCATTCCGTTTTCTAGCAACAAAAGTTTCATTTGATGAGTTCTCTGTTGATAACGTAAAGCATTCACTTCATACGAATCTTACACAATCAGATGACTCAACTGCTAAAACAAACGAAGAAAGAATAAAAATAGATGAACATATAAAATGGGTAGGTGATAGCTGTGACTGCTTATCAAATTTTGAATCAGATACTCCTGACCGCAATCCTTCTTATTTTAAAATAAATAATCAAAATTATCTGGTATATGGTTTCCCATTATCACCGCATTTGTCAATCACTGACATTGGACACGCCTCCAATATTAATATTCGGATAAAAGATACTGAAGAAAAGCAGGTGTTTATTTTAAATTTAGGAAATGAAAGATTAACTCTTGAGTGCATTTTTCTGAACAAAATCGAGGACGGTGAAAAGTGCTATTCATCGAAAAACCAATGGATTAATGATTCACTTTTATCTCGTAAAGATGCATGTAAATTTCGAATTGTTTTCAATAACTCCTATTACTTAATGATCTTGCGACCTTTTGCTCACGTGGATTGGCTGGTGAATGCGTTATGATAAAAACATTCTTAAAAGAAGCAACAGTATTGAGTGTTTTTGATTTCCATAATGATGAGAAAATTTTTCTTGGGGAAATGTTATTCGGTATTGTTCATTCAGATCAAACGTATCTATTTGAGAAAGGGCAAAGGGTAATAACATCACTAATTCAATCACAAAATAATTTTGAATTTATTACAAAAAGTGAGAATTATTATGTCACTGATGATAAACCCGAAAGTTTTGAGTTGAGATTATCTGAATTTGTAGTCATGAGACATTTGTTGCTTTCACCTGCTGAAGTAATTGAAGCAAGAGAGAAATTAGAGCGTGAAGATGCAAAAAAATTACATTGAGAATTGGTCAAATGAACAATAAGCATAGAGCAATAATAACCTCAGTCGATCATCTCAATGAAAATTTTGAAGTCAAAGTAAATAGGTGCCCAACTGCATTTGAAGATGATTCAGATAGCAGTGTATTATTTTCACTGCCAAAAGATAAATTCAGTGACTATTTTGAAGTCGGTGATTTGATTGAATTCAAAAGCCTGGGTAGTTCCAGCCTAGAAATTGCCAACTTAAGCTGTAAGGTGCTTAGGCCAGCTAAGCTTAAACGCGAGCTAAACTCAATATTGAGGCGGTTAGATGATGATCATCATCCGTTAAAACGATGCATTTTATTAAGCGAGCATAGCCTTGTTTTATTGTCTATAAACAAGAACCCTGAAGAGTTAACGCTATTAAAGAGCCAACAAAAAATTTAGAGTAATCATGAAAAATTTTGAAGATGAAGTTGTTAAAGTGATCTCTAAACTTACTTGTGATGGTTGTGGCGAACAAGCAACTCAAGATGACTACGAATTTCATGAGTTTATAAGTATTGATCATAAATGTGGCTATGGAAGTATTCACGGTGATGGCAATCAAATCAGTATTGATCTCTGCCAGAAGTGCTTTGCTGATATGTGCGGTGATAGTTTAACTGTTATTGAGCCTAATGAAGAAAAGCATGATAGTTGTTCACGAATTGATGTAAAAGATATTTTGTCAGCAAACAAAATAAGTAATCAGGAAGAGTTAACGTCTGCGTTAAAGCGGCTTGATAAACTGTGGGATGCTCAACACCTTTCAGAATCTGGAGGTGAGTTTCATCAACTAGTTGACTTGATTACTGCTTTTGAAGGGAAAAGCTGGGATTCATATTTTGGAACAGTTTATGCTGCATCAGATGATTTTATGTCGGAGCGTGCAATTACTGTTGGTAAATCTTAACAAAGTGGTGTTAACAGTAGTAGGTATTAACGATTTATATTCTGCTTGCATAGCCTTAAAAAGATTAACTATCTAGTGACTTAATGATCCCACATGCTTCAATAGTATTGTTTGAGCCACAAGCACTTGCCATCTGTTGTAACTCTGCTTTAAGCGCTCTTAATTCTTTCATACGCTTATTCACTAATGCGAGTTGCTGATCAATTAATGCATTAACGCTAGAGCAGCTTTCTTCTGGCTTATTTTTTAACTCTAATAGGCGTTTAGTATCATTGAGTGATATATCAAGGCTTCGGCAGTGCTTTACGAATTCCAGCTCTTTAAGTGCCTTATCAGAATACAATCTGAAATTACCTTCAGAGCGCTCAGGATCTGAAAGCAATCCTTCCCTCTCATAATATCGAATGGTCTGTACCGAACAGCCAGAGGATTTCGATAACTCACCTATTTTCATAATATTTCCCAATAAACTTGACTATATAGTTACTATAGGTTTTATAGTTAAAGCATACAAGTTAATCGGAGATAAAAAATGAGCGGTTGTGGATGTGAAGTTGAACTAAAAGATAACCAGCAAAAAACGGTGCTTTATTGGCTTTTAGCTATCAATGCCACGATGTTTGTTTTTGAAATAGGCTTTGGTTGGTTGTCAGAATCAACGGCATTAATTGCAGATTCGTTAGATATGCTAGCGGATGCAATAGTCTATGCAATTGCGCTATACGCGGTGGGAAAGTCAATCCAACATAAGGCTAATGCTGCCTTAGTGAGTGGGTATTTCCAACTGGGATTAGGTATGTTAATCCTGTTGGATATTACTAGAAGGCTATATGGTGAAAGTGAGCCTCAATCTTGGTTTATGATTGGCGTAGGCATGGTTGCGTTAGTCGCAAATGTGATTTGTCTTATCCTTATTCGTAAGCACAGCAATGGTGAGGTGCATATGAGGGCCAGTTGGATATTTTCAGCTAATGATGTGATTGCAAATCTTGGTGTCGTTACCGCTGGAGTACTAGTGATGATGCTTGAACAACGTTGGCCTGACATCGTTATTGGTAGCATCATTTCGATTTTGATTCTTCGAGGTGCTTACCGAATATTAAGTGATGCTAAACAAGAGTTAGCCGCTGCTGAAAAACCATGCGATACACCAAGTGAAGATAAACAATCGACCTCTTGTTGCTCCAAGTAAGGGAAATGCTATGAATAAGAAATATATAGAAAATACTAAGATAGTTAATTTTGAACACTCTGCAATTCAATCATTAATTACTGAGCGTAAATGGCAAGAACTTGATGACTTCAACAAAATTGGTGCAGCCTACCAATTCGTTAAAGATGAAATGATATTTGGCTACAATGAAAGCGATGATATTTCAGCAAGCAGTGTTTTAGCTGATGGTTACGGCCAATGTAATACCAAAGGCAACTTGCTGATGGCCTTGTTGAGAGGGTTAGGCATTCAATGTCGATTTCACGGTTTCACCATCGATCAGCAATTGCAAAAAGGTGCCATACCCAGCTATGTATTTTGGCTAGCACCTAAATATATTATCCATAGCTGGGTTGAAGTTTATTTCGATGGGCGTTGGATTAACTTAGAGGGCTTTATATTAGATAGCCAATACTTAACCTCACTACAGCAGAAGTTTAACCAAGAAAAAGATGATTTTTGTGGTTATGGAGTCGCAACAAAGTGCTTCTCTTCACCTGATACGGATTGGCGAGGAACAGATACCTATATTCAAAAAGAAGGAATTCATGATGACTTTGGGCTTTATGATTCCCCTGATGAATTCTATAGAGAAAAAGGCACAAATTTATCTGGAGTAAAACGATGGTTATATCAACATGTGATCCGTCATTTGATAAATATGAATGTATCAAAGCTAAGAAAACAAAAAGTACTAGAGGTGCAAAATGCACAATCATAGCCACAGTCACCATCATGGAAAAGACGACCGCATTGGATGGGCGTTTTTTCTGAATGTTACATTCACGATCATCGAATTTATTGGTGGGTGGCTTACCAACAGTACAGCTATTATGGCTGATGCAGTGCATGACTTAGGGGATAGTCTATCTATAGGCTTTGCTTGGATATTAAGTCGTTTTTCAGAGAAAGAAGCGTCAGATAAGTTTAGTTATGGCTATCGTAGACTTACACTCTTTGGCGCACTGGTAAATGGTATTGTTTTGGTTATTGGCTCAATTTGGGTTTTATTTGAAGCCATACCAAGGCTGTCCAATCCAGAAATGCCAGTGGTCGAGGGGATGTTAGGGCTGGCCATACTCGGTGTTGCAGTAAATGGTTATGCGGTTTTCAAATTAAAAGCGGGTGAAACACTTAATGAAAAAGTGCTGACATGGCACCTTCTTGAAGATGTTCTTGGCTGGGTTGCTGTACTTATTGTCTCAATAGTTTTGATGTTCATAGAGTTACCAATATTAGATCCACTTTTGTCGATTGGTTTTACGTTATTCATCTTGTTTAATGTCTTTAGAAACCTGAAATCAACACTCGTCTTGTTTCTACAAGCCGCACCCGATAAAGATACTCAAGATCGTATTAAACAAGCACTAATTGAATTTCCCGAAGTTAACGGTATCCACCATATGCACTTTTGGTCACTGGATGGTGAAAGTCATGTTTTAACAGCGCATCTTGAGCTAAAAGATGACTTTGAAGTTGAGGACTTAATTAGGCTTAAACATGACGTTGCAGCTAAATTATCTTCCTATCATTTATCGCATACGACGATAGAGTTTGAGTTTCCTCAAGAAACTTGTCGTGATGAGAATGAAAATTAGGTAAATGGCTGGTCGATAAAGCTTTGCTCTGTTATATTGATTACTCAAGTTTTTATAGGTGTATATTTTGAATCTAAATGTTGTACTAAAAATGCTCTTGGTTATTTCGATTGTTTTACAATCGTTAACTGCTGTAGCATCCTCAACATCTGAGAATCACCAAATAGATATAGAGCACCTTCAAACTCAACATGATCATGCCGATGACCGAAATGTCTCAAATGATAATGTAGGTGATGAGCAGCATAATGAAAAAGATTGTCATCACTGCGGTCATTGCAGTGGCAGCCACTTATCTTGGATTTTAGTCAGTAATTCAAATACCACGGGCAAACTAAACATTATCAATAAAACGCCTTATCAAATTGATCAAACAAGTACCTTTCTTGAAGCGATACTTCGTCCGCCTATTTCTTAATTAGATTAATTTTTAATGACCTATTTATCCTTTAATAATGGATAAAGGTTTCGTGTTTATTAATTTTAAAATTAAGAATTTTTATGTATATATATTTAAAAAATGTAGGTTTAGTCCTGTCTTTATGTATGGCTGTGAGTTTTTCAGTTGCCACTTATGCCAAACAGAAAAGTATTTCATGGCTAGATAGTCAAATAAATAAAGATCCCGAAGTTGTTGCGGCTAAAGAGTTACTTAATGCAAGTAGTCATAGAGCCAAAGGTTTAACTCAAGCCGTTTATAACCCAGAGCTAGAAGCTAGTTATGAAAAAGAAGGTGATTTTGATAATTACTCCATTGGTATCAGCCAAACAATTGATTTCTGGGATAAGCAATCAGCAAATAAAAGCATTGGTGAAATTGATGTCTATGTAAACCAGCAACAATTGTTATCTTTACTCGATTCTAAAAAGGCTAACGCTTTAACTGCATTAGTTAATTGGCAAGCAGCAAAAGAAGCTGCTCAGTTACTTTCAGAAAGAGAAGAGCAATTGCAAACGCTCTTTGGCATTGTTGAAGATAAGCGAAAAGCCGGACTTTTAGAGCCACTTGACGCTGAATTGGTCTATTTAAACTTGTCCCAAATTTTCAGTGAAATATCTGAGTCGCAAATTGCTTTGAAAAATGCAGAGGTAAATGTTCAGGAGTTATTGCCTGATTGGACGCCTAATACTACCAATTTGTTTTCATTTACTTTTGGAGCAACAAACTATTCATTTAACTCTCAGTGGGTTGAGGAACATCCAAAAGTTAAACTCGCTAGAGCGCAATGGAAGATAAAACAATCTAAAGCTCAACTAACCACTATGGAATCTAAAGCTAATCCAACCATTGGCGTTAGCGCAGGGAAAAATGGAGATGAAGACTTGGTTGGTGTGACTTTATCAATTCCTTTAAACATCAGGAATAACTATTCAGATACGGTTAAAGCCGCTTATTCAGAAGCCATTGCAGCAGAAGCTAACTTTCGATCGGTATATCGAAAGCAGTCTTTTGAAGCAAAAGCTAAATATGAATCGCTTAATATCAGTAAAAAATACTATGAGCAATGGCGAAAACTCACACAAGGCAGATTAGATAGCAGTGCGAATTTATTAAATAAGCGCTGGGAAGCTGGTGACATTAATACGTCTGACTACCTACTTGCATTAAATCAACGCGCGGAAGGGCTTCATGCAGGAATACGTTTGGAAAATCAATTCAAGCTTGCAGAAATATCCTTCGTTTTAAGTATGGGTCAGTTATCAAAATTTGAGATTTGAACGCTTTATTTTTTCAGTAGCGAAAAACGAAATCTTAAATTTATCAAAAATATAGGTTAAAAAAATGAATACAATATTTAGTAAAAAATTATTAGCCGTAGTAATTAGCAGCCTGTTAGTTGGGTTTACTACAAATCATGACGCTTTTGCACAGTCGTCAGATGGAACTGGTTCTGTCACAAACGTTTCGAAACAAGAAGAAAAAGAACATCAAGATGAGCATGAACACGAAAAGGGACATGAAGAAGATAAAGGTGACCATGACGAGCACGGCCATGAAGGTGGTAATAGAGAGGGAGAAGAAGAACATGAAGAAGGTATCACTATTGATCCAAAGAAGATGTCGCTTGCTAACATTAAAGTGGAAAGTGTTAAGCCTGAATATCAATTTAGCTCCGTATATGCACCTGGCGAAATAAAAGCTAATGGCTATAAAAGTTATGTGGTATCACCACGTACAGAGTCAGTCATTATCAGTCGCCATGCAGCGCTTGGCGAGTATGTAGAAATAGGTCAGAAGTTAGTTACATTATTTAGTGAAGCAATGGCACAAGCACAAGCTGACTATTTAATCGCTTCAACCGAATGGCAACGTGTAAAAAAGCTGGGTAATAAGACGGTGAGTGAAAGTCGATTATTACAAGCTGAAACAACATACAATGCGAGCTATGGCAAGCTCATTGCTTTAGGGTTAACTGAAAAAGCAATAAATGGTATTTCTAACAAAGACATTAAAGCATTTGGACAATATGCATTAACGGCGCACCGTGAAGGTGTCGTGCTTCAAGACGACTTTATCCAAGGGCAACGTGTTGATGCTGGGGATTCAGTAATGTTGTTAGCAGATGAAAAACAACTATGGGTTGAAGCAAAAGTTTCTCCAAATAAAAAGCTGAATTTATCAATTGACTCTCCTGCGGTACTTAAATTAGAAGGCCAGAGTTACAATGCCAAAGTTATCCAAGAAGCCCATACAATTGACCCTATTACTCGTACTCGAATTATTAGGTTAGGAGTAGATAATTCGGATGATAATCTTCATTCAGGCATGTTTGTAAAAGTTTACTTTCAGTTTGCCACAAAGCAGAAAGTGATGGCTGTGCCAGAAGAAGCATTGATCCGCAGCGCAGATGGTGATTGGACAGTATTTGTCGAAGACCACCCTGGAGAATTTAAAGCTGTAGAAATAGAACTAGGCCGAGCCTTAGGTGGTTTTAGAGAAATCATTGGCCTTGATAGTGGAACGCGAATTGTAACTAAAGGCGCATTTTTTGTTGCGTCTGAAATCGCTAAAGGCGGATTTGATCCGCACAACCACTAGGGAGCAAGACTATGTTTAATAAAATAATAGATTGGTCTGTTAATAATAGACTCCTGATTTTGATTGCGCTGTTTGCCACTATGGTTGGTGCAGTTATGGTGATCCCAAAATTAAATTTGGATGCCTTTCCTGATGTTACTAATGTTCAAGTTGCTGTAAATACTGAAGCGCCAGGACTGGCTGCTGAAGAAGTTGAACAACTCATTACGTACCCCATTGAAGCGGTAATGTATGCCCTACCTGATGTAGAACAAGTGCGCTCAATTTCTAAAACAGGCTTGTCTGGCGTTACGGTTGTTTTCAAAGAAGGCACCGACATTTACTTTGCAAGACAACTCGTATTTGAGCGTCTTCAAGCCGCAAAAGAACTGATACCAGAAGGTGTCGGCACACCCGAAATGGGACCAAACACCTCTGGGCTGGGCCAAGTATTTCAGTATCTTCTTATTTCAGATAAAGGTGCAGGTTATGATGCTATGGCGCTTCGAAGCCTTAACGATTGGATTGTTAAGTTACTCGTTATGCCTGTCGATGGAGTCACTGATGTATTATCTTTTGGTGGTAATGTTAGGCAATACCAAGTCAATGTCGATCCATCTAAGCTCTTAGCATATGAACTAACGCAAGAAGACGTTGTTGGTGCCCTAGATAACAACAATGCGAATGTTGGCGGATGGTACATGAACCGTGGGCAAGAGCAGCTTGTGATTAGAGGCACAGGCTGGTTTGAGAGTGGTGAGGCTGGCATCAGTAATATCAAACAAGTTCCCGTTAAAACAGTAGATGGTACGGTTGTTACGGTTTCAGATATTGCTAAAGTTGAAATGGGCAGTGAAATTCGTCAAGGTGCTGTCACCATGACGCGCAAAACCGAAGACGGTAAAGTCGAAAATTTAGGCGAAGTTGTCTCTGGCATTGTCTTAAAACGCATGGGTTCAAATACTAAAGCCACCATTGATGGTATCAATGCAAGAATTCCATTAATTAATCAAGCATTGCCAAAAGGTGTTCGCTTTGAGCCTTTTTATGATCAGGCTGATTTGATTGAAAAAGCGGTAAATACAGTGGTTGATGCACTATTACTAGCATTTATTTTCATCTGTATTGTATTAGCACTATTTTTAATGAATTTACGTGCAACCTTCTTGGTATTAATATCTATTCCAATTTCAATTGGTATCGCGTTAATGATCATGGCTTGGTGGGGCATTTCTGCAAACCTTATGTCACTGGGTGGCATAGCGGTCGCTATTGGTATGCTTGTAGATGGCTCAGTGGTTATGGTTGAAAATATGTTTAAACATTTAAATAGACCTGACGCGACACATTCGAAATCGGTAAAGGAACGTGTTCCAACTTCTGACGCAGATCCGCACGATGTAGAACACGATGAGCACGGCATTAAATTACGTCTGCAAAATGCAGGTAAAGAAGTGGCTCGTCCGGTATTTTTTGCTGCCTCGATTATTTTAGTCGTATTTGCGCCATTGTTCAGCTTTGAAGGGGTTGAAGCAAAGTTATTCCAACCTATGGCAATAAGCATCATCTTAGCCGTTGTATCTGCGATTGTGGTTGCGTTGTTTATCGTGCCAGCACTGGCAACTTATCTATTTAAATCTGGTGTGAAAGAGAGGGAAAGCTTTGTTCTTAAACCATTAGATAAACTCTACAGAAAAGGGCTTACATTCGCACTAAAACGCACCAAGTTAGTCATTTCAGCCGCACTTATATTAGTTTTCTCTGCCTTTGCATTAGTTCCATTAATTGGTACTGAATTTGTACCTGAGTTAGAAGAAGGGACGATAAACTTAAGAGCAACGCTGGCACCTTCTTCCAGTTTAGATACCGCGCTCACTGTGGCACCAATTCTAGAAGAAAAACTAATGGCTTTTCCTGAAGTAACCTATGCATTAAGCCGAATTGGTCGAGCCGAAATAGGTGGAGATCCAGAGCCTGTGAATAACATAGAAATTTACATAGGGTTGAAGCCTGTTTCTGAGTGGACCAGTGCATCTAATCGATATGAACTTCAAGGGAAAATGGAGAGATCTTTAGAGGAGTTTCCTGGCTTACTACTAAACTTTTCTCAACCTATTGCGACTCGTGTTGATGAGTTACTATCTGGCGTAAAAGCTCAGTTGGCGATAAAGTTATTTGGCCCTGAGTTAGACGTTTTAGCAGCTAAAGGACAAGAGATCGAAGCGGCTATAAAGAGTGTTGATGGTGCAAGAGATGTTGCTCTTGAGCAAATTGCAGGTGAAGCGCAACTTGTCGTAAAACCTAATAGGCAAGAGCTATCGCGCTTTGGACTTTCAGTAGTTGATATAATGGAAGTTGTGCGAGATGGTATTGGAGGGGTTGAAGCTGGACAAATCATCAAAGGCAATGAACGTTATGATATTTACGTGCGTATTGAAGAAGAGTACCGACAAAATAAGGAAGCTATTTCAGATATTCGAATTCAGTCACCAACAGGCGCCTGGGTACGCTTAGGTGATGTTGCAACTGTTTCATTTGAATCAGGTCCTCCTCAAGTAAGGCGCGATGATGTTCAAAGGCGTGTCGTTATTCAAGCAAACGTTCAGAATAGAGATATGGGCAGTGTAGTAGCCGACATCAGAAAAGTTATTGCTGAGAAAGTTGACCTACCTTCAGGCTACTCGGTAGCAATAGGTGGCCAATTCGAAAGCCAGCAGCGTGCTCAAAACAGACTAGCTATCGTAGTACCTCTATCTTTAGCGCTAATTGCATTGTTACTTTACTTTGCTTTTGGCTCTGTTGGTCAAGCTATGCTGATTTTAGTGAATGTGCCACTTGCCGTTATTGGTGGTGTATTTTCTTTGTATCTAACAGATCAGTATTTGTCAGTGCCTAGCTCCGTTGGTTTTATTACGTTATTCGGTGTAGCGGTATTAAATGGTGTTGTAATGGTAGAAAGCATCAACCAACGAATAAAAGATGGTTTAGAGGCTTCCAAGGCAGTTTTTGAAGGAGCAACGTCAAGATTAAGACCTGTACTTATGACAGCAATTACATCTGCATTAGGATTAATCCCAATGCTAATGTCAAATGGTGTAGGTGCTGAAATCCAGCGCCCACTTGCCAGTGTTATTGTAGGTGGCTTGGTAACGGCCACGCTGTTAACACTGTTTGTATTACCTGTTTTATATCGCTGGTTTTCAAGGAAAAAAATTGAGGAGTTGTCTCGTTAACTAAGATAGCCTAACTTAGATTATTCCGTATTAGGTACGTAGCTGATGCGGAATAATTTTATAATGTTACGTGGTAAGAGATGGGTCATTGTCTTGCAGGAAAAATAGATGGTTTGAATAACTGCTATAGTAAAGAAGCTATTTTATTATTCAGCTCTTTAGCTTGTGCGTGATTTAAATTATTTGCTGACTTATTTTGACCAATAGTTTAAGTGACACTTACAGCCTCGTTAGAGGTTTGTTCGATATCTTTTGTGGTTTTTGCTCCATTATCTTTATGCAAGCGTTCAATACCAAAACGAGAGATATTGACCGAATCACTAGTAAGTACGTTAAGATTTGATTTCGTTACGGTATTTAAAAACGGCAGAACACTACTAGCGAAATTAACATTCGCTATATCTGTATTGATAGTCAATGGGTTCATAATCAACATTACGCATTTCCCCTAGTGTCCAATTAAAGTACCTAGTTTGGGAAATCGCCATTTTCTGTATGAGATAACAACACTTGTGATCAGGGAAGAACAAGCTTTTAATGGGCACTTCAGCTTTAAGCTCATTATTTGTGTATATTAGGTAATAGTAGAGGGCGAACTTCTTCCATATTGTTTTGATTAACCAGCACAGCATGAAAGCTCAGATACATCTTTATTAAAGGTTTGAGCACACAGCTTTAACCCTTCAACCATAGTTAGGTATGGAAACAATTGGTTTGCCAAATCTGTAACGGTCATTCGATTGCTAATAGCTAATGCAGCACTTTGTATTAACTCTCCACCTTCATGCGCTAATATCTGTGCCCCAATAATACGCTCACTTTTACTCTCAGCAACTAACTTAATAAAGCCATCAGTTTCAAAGTTAGCTAATGCCCTTGGCACGTTTTCCATATCCAAAACTCGACTAATAACATCAAGCCCTTTAGATATAGCTTGCTCTTCTGATAAACCTACAGTTGCAACTTGTGGGTCAGTGAAAATCACAGCAGGCATGGTAGATAAATCAAGTATAGCATCACCACCTGTCATATTTATTCCTGCTCTACTTCCTGCTGCCGCTGCTACATAAACAAATTGAGGCATGTTAGAGCAATCACCTGCTGCATAGATATTCGCTATTGATGTCTCCATGCGTTTATTGACTTTGATCGCTCCATTCATTTCTGTTTCAACACCAATACTGTCCAAGCCAAGTTTACCTGTATTAGCAAAGCGACCTGTGGATATTAGTAATTTTCTGGCTGTTAATGTTCCCTCATTAGTACCTAATGAGAATAGACTTCCATCATGGCTTACATTATTAGCCTGCGTATTATCTAGGATTTTGATACCTTCATTTTCAAAGCACTCTTTAAGCTTTTCACCTAATAGCGGATCTTCTGAATACAATAATGTATGTCGTGCTAATACAGTTACACAGGTCCCTAAACGAGCATAGGCTTGAGCTATTTCTAGCGCAACAACTGAAGAACCGATGACTATTAAGCTTTCGGGTAACTCTTGTTCAAATAGTGCTTCTGTTGATGTCCAGTAAGGGGTATCTTCCAATCCCTTAATTGGCGGAATTGACGGAGTTGAGCCAGTGGCTATCAATATCCGATCGGCAAGTAGTTCTTCATTAGAGCCATCTGATTTTTGGATGGTCAATGTATTTTCGTTTTTAAAACTTGCATAGCCTTTAATCAAAGATAATGCCGAGTTTTTCTTTAGAATACTTTCATATTTAGCTTCGCGTAGCTCTTCAACACGAGACTTTTGTTGATGGGCTAGCAGAGCACGGCTTATTTGAGGATTATTATTCTCAAGCCCATCAAAAGGGTTTCTTCGTTGTTGGTGCGCTAATTGTGCAGCACGAATTAAAATTTTTGATGGAACGCATCCTACGTTGACACAGCAGCCGCCAATAACATCTGATCCTTCAATAATTGTGACTCTAGCACCATTTTCTGCGGCTTTTATCGCACAAGCAAAGGCACCAGAGCCGCTACCAATAATTGCAACATGTAGCTGGTCGCTTTCACTCTTAGAGCAACAACTTGTTGAGCATTGATCCGAAGACATAATAATTCCTTAATTTTTTTACTGCTATTGAAATTCAGTGCCTTTGTTTTGGCTAAATGTATTAACAAGCAGTCTTATGCCAAATCTTACTTGGTAGTTCTTACTTTTGCTGGGTAGCCAATATTTGTAGACGCTAATGCAATCGTTTCAATGCTGGTCTTGTTCGGATCAAATAAAACTGTTGCTGTTTTTGCATCATAATCAACTGTAGCTTTTACAACGCCATCTACTTTCTCCATCGCCTTACGCACAGTTATATGACACATCTTGCAGGTCATTTTCTCAATCGAGAAAACTTTAGTAGTTACCTCTTGAGTAGCAACATTACTGGTTACTTCAGAATGTTGCATGGCTAGCGTGTTGCCAAACATAAATATTGAGCTTAATAGTATTGAAACGTTAACTAGTTTTTTCATTGTTGTGCCTCTTTTTAATATCTGTTTAAAATTAACTGGATTTGTTAAATCGTATTCTCATCAGTCAGTTTTTGTTAATCACTTTTCTATTAAGTAATAATGTAATCTGCGTAATAGGGAAAGCTCATCATCACGATAAGAATTATGCTTACAAGCCAAAATATAATGCGCTGATTCTTCAATACTTTAGGGTTTTCGCAAACTGAACCTTCCTCACATTTTTGAGGAACTATATATAATTTATAAAAAACTACGCCTAAAACAATAAGGGTAATCGCGGTAAAGTACCCGCTATAAGGTTCCATTGCAGTGAGGTTACCTACCCAAGCACCACCCAAGCCAAGTGATAGCAATAACAGAGGTCCAATACAGCATGCAGACGCGCCTAAACCAGCGACAATTGCTAATAGTAAAGAACGATTTGGAGTTGAAGAACTCGACATAATTAAATCTCATATAAGGTTAATATAAGATAGTTTACACTCTGGGGTATGGCACAGAGTCAAGAGCTTAATAAATAATTTTATGAGAAAGGTAGAAGTGTTATTTTTCTAAAAAGCCTTTTTGAGATAATCCATCGATGAAGCCACAGTGACTAGTATCATCAGTATGACAAGATGATATTAAGTCGTCCAATGCTGTTTGAATAGTGAGTAAGCCAGCGATTTTCTGTTGGATTTCATTCCGTTTTTCTTTTGCTAAGCTTTGAACATCACGACAATGTTGATCACCCAAGATTAGCAACTGTTTTATTTCCTCTAATGAAAAGCCAAGTTGCTGAGCACGTTTTATAAATCGAATTCGATCTACACTTGTATCTGGGTAATGACGAAAACCGCCTAGAGGCTTTTCAGGCTCGATTATCAAACCTTTGCGCTGATAATGCCTTATTGTCTCAATATTAACATTAGCAGCTTTTGCGAGTCGGCCAATGGTTAATGGCGGATTGTTTTTAGTCATTTATACTGCCTTTAAATTAGTTTGTATTTATAGTGCAGAATTGAAAAGGTATTAGGTAGTAAACGTACTATAAACTGCTTTTCATATTATCAAAAGTGAAATTTATTGTAATAATAGGCAAGGCTTTGTGTGCTAGAGCATGTGATGTTAGGCCGCATCAAAGAGTCCAGCTCACACTAATATGAAGAAACGGATATACTTTGAATAGATAGTAAATTCGCGTAGCGAATGTGTACCAATAAAATTTACTCGACAAAAAGAGCGTGGGCTTTTTGTTGCGTATTTTTGTATTGGTGAATACATGTCGCTTAAAAATGAAGACTTGCTTAACAATGTTAAAAGGCAAGCAAAAAGGCTTTCGAAAATTTATCTATTCCGCTTGGGCAAGCCCAATAAATGTAGTTCTATACTTTTGTGGCTGTGAGAACTATAGACAGTTAATTTCTCTATTGAAGTCTGACCTCCTTGAAAATCTAAACCTGATATTAGCAGTTTTACTCTCAAAAGCAGAAGACTGCCTTCTAAAATTTCTCAACACTGATATGAATAATACTTTGTCTCGCTTTTAATAAGGGTTGAAAATATAAAAATAAATGAAAATACTGTTGTTGAAATTTTCGGTATTGAACTAACTGATTTTAAAAGAAAAGTAGAATAAAATCCTTTTAAATTATACAGATATGTATAATTGCGCCCTGTTTACAACAACATTTTACTCATTTATATTAGCAAAAAAGGCTGAACGGACAGCCTATGCCTACACATATTTAATTTATATTTAAGTATGAACGATGAAGCGGAGCATCCGTAAAAATTTGGTTTTCATAATTAACAAACTGGCGTTAGTAGGCTGTTGTTTGTTTTAATTTATGGATAACTAGATGATTTCAGCTCTTACCTTAAGTCACAAATTGAGACTTCAATCGAAATTTCTCGCTAACTCACTCAATCTACCTCAAGATCATGGAAAGGATTTATTAGCCAGGGCAATATATTGTACTCCTAATTATGATTCTTTAACTGAACTACTCTTTAAAGAGATGTGTGGTGCGAAAATTTTTGGGACAATTCAACATCACTGGTTAAAGTACCTTCTGATCTGTGAATGTGAGGATCAATTGCTTATTGATGATCTACATAAAAGCATTGAGTTTATGGCAAAACGCCTTGAAGGAATGGTAGTCATTAATGTAAGCAAGGTTCGATTAATTTCTATTCTTTATGAGCTATTCGGTTTAGGAAATGAATCGAAATACATTATTGAAGCGCCAAGTGAGTTTAGTCTTGACTGGAAACCTTATTTTAAAACGTTGAACAATAACGAAGCAATTCTTTATTGTGATTTCAAAATTAATCAAATTGCATATCGACTAATTGCGACTACTTTTTATCCGAAAAATTTTAGAGAAAATAATTTTGATGAATCATTAGTCAAAAATCTTGAACAGGATAATGAAGATTCGGAAATTGCCATAGCTGAAAGTCCATTTATAGACGAGCATAAAAGCTGGTTTTTAAATACAGTTAACTTTTTTACCAATTTTGATTCATTTTGTGATGATGAAGTTCCTTATGTATTTCACATTGAAGGAAAAAGGTACGCGGTATATGGTTTTCCTTTATCCCCAAGTTTAACAGAAGAAATCAACAGTAATTTACCAACACTTAAAATATCAATTAGAGATATTCCAGAGAAGCAGGTTTTTATATTTTATTTTGAGCAGCAAAGGCTGATATTCGAATGTATTCATGTTGAATCACCCGCTATGTCTATGATCAATTATTGTGAATTTAGTAATGGCATTAAAGAAACACTGCTAAACCATAAAGACGCACGAAAACTCCCAATCATTCTTCATCAATCATATTTCTCCGCAAGTATTCGACCATTTTGTGATATGGATTACTTGGAGAATTCTATATGAATGAGATGCTTCTAAAGAACGTTTTAATATTACGATTACCTAAGTAATCGTAATATTAAAACGAGAATTATTTAAAATATTCTCGAAAATGAAATCAATTTACCTATTATGTATTTCAATAGACCCATGAGAAAGTTGAGGTGAAGAATTCATTAGGATTTTTTGATATTCCTCTTTAACTAATGGCTCTTTTGATGAAACTGAAAGAATAGCGTTTGTTCTAATTGGCTATGTTCCAAACATTGATATCATTAATAACAGTTTATTGAGCACTAATTGCAGTAGATATTTCCTCTAAAGTTGAAATATCTACTGATTTATCTAAAAGGGGTTTTGTGCTCATCCCCTCGAAATCACTAAGAATCTATTTGTACGAAAAGTTCGTTTATAAAATTTAAATCATGCTTCAGATTTAAATCTTTTTATATGCCAATGCTTGTATATGTGATTTTTCATATATATAATAATTCACATGCAAATAACTAAGGTTTCATATGAAAAGCCTAAAAAATAAAAAAATCCTTTTCCTTTGCACTGCAAACTCGGCTAGATCTCAAATGGCTGAAGCGTTATTGCGGCATAAAGCGGGAGACATATTTAATGTTTTTAGTGCAGGTACTAAACCTGATGCCGTTGATGTTCGTGCGATTGATGCTTTAGAAAAGTTTGGCTTAGATACTAACGATTTAGTGTCTAAAAGTGTGAATGTCTTTGAAGGTCAAGTATTTGATTATTAAGCGACAATTACGGTGGCCGGTCTAGCGACAATTATCTTGGCCGGTTGATCTGATAAGGTTCGGTACAGCAGAACGGAGGAGTTCACTGTGCCGGGAACACGAATCACTGATCAGCAGGTCACTATTTATATGAAACATAGAAAGCGTAATAGCCAAGTTATCGCGGCTGCGAAAGCAGGTATTTCTGAACGTTCAGCAAGGCGCATTGATAAACTGGATGAGCAGCCATTGTCTAATAAACGCCAATGGCGAACACGTATAGATCCACTTGAATCTATCTGGGACAGTATTGTTGTCCCTCTACTTCAAGGTGATGCTACGTTAACTCCAGTGGGAATTTTTGATCATCTTTGCGAGTTTCACACCGACAAATTTAACCCGAGCTCACGGCGTACATTAGAGCGTCGAATTCATAAATGGCGGGCACTGTATGGCTCAAGCAAAGAGGTCGTATTCCTGCAAACACACGAGTATGGCCTATTAGGTATATGTGATTTCACACATGTGAAGTCACCCGTTACCATTGCTAGTGAACCCCTTAAGCATATGTTGTTTCATTATCGTATGCCCGCCAGTGGCTGGGCTTACGCCCAAGTGATTTACGGCGGTGAAAGCTTTGCTGCTTTTTCTGATGGTGTGCAAAACGCATTTAAAGCAGCCGGCGGTGTGCCTAAAGAAGTGCGTACAGACAGTCTCAGTGCCGCCTATCGTAATCATACTAATGATAATGATTTTACAGAGCGCTTTAATGAGCTAGTTATCCATTATGGCTTTAAAGCGACCCGTAATAACCGCGGTATTGCGCATGAAAATGGGGCTATTGAGAGCCCTCATGGGCATCTTAAATCGCAACTGGAGCAAGCATTAAAAATCCGTGGTAGTTATGACTTTCAGACAAGAGAAGTCTATGAATCGTTTGTTGCAGACATTGTTGCTCGCCGTAATCGCCGTGTAAGTGATAAGTACGCAGTAGAGCAGCGACAATTACACGCTTTACCACGGACGATGAGCGTCAATTACACCGAGCATTATCTAACGGTGTCACGTACGAGTACTATTTCATTGAAACGTGTTACCTATAGCGTCCCGTCACGCCTTATTGGTAGCCGATTACTTGTTCGTTTATATGACAACCGCTTAGAGCTGCGCTATGGCAGCGATTTAGTTCAAACGTTAGCGCGTGTCTATGCTTCTAAAGGGTGCCGTGCACGCAATATTAGTTACTTGCATGTTATTGACGCATTGGTTAAAAAACCATTGGCATTTCGCTACTCACAACTACGTGACGACTTACTCCCAAGCGACAATTACAAAGCTATTTGGGAATACGTTAATACTCATCTTTTAGCGGATGAAGCGAGCTATTACATGGTAAAACTGCTCCATTTAGCAAAACAAAGTGGGTGTGAACGTCAATTAGGACGATTTGTAGCAGTGTCAATTACTCAGCGACAATTACCGGCCATCCGAGAATGTGAAGCGCAATTTTTAGTGATTGCATCAAACATACCCACAATAAAAATAAAGCAACACAGCTTGAGCGCTTATAGCAGCATGATACCGGGAGGTCTACATGGATAACTTCACGGCCTCGTTACCTTTAATGCTGAAACAATTAAAGCTTAGCACCATGCTTCAACAGTGGAATACCCTGGGAAAAAAAGCGATGGAAGAACAATGGAGCCCGCAGCAATACTTGTCTGAGCTGTGCCATGTTGAACTTGCGACACGCGATGACAAACGCCTTCAGCGGCTTTTAAAAGATGCAAAATTGCCAATGGGTAAACACCTTAGCAGCTTCGACTTTACCCTTGTTGATGGGGTTAGTAAGCCCCTTGTTGCTGATTTAATAAATCAGCCGGATTGGTTGAAGCACGGTGGCAATATATTGTTATTTGGCGCCAGTGGTCTTGGTAAAACGCATATCGCCAGTAGCATCGGTTATGGCCTTATCGAGCAGGGCCATAAAGTTAAGTTCGTTGCCGCGTCAGCGATTGTTCAACAACTCCAGCAAGCAAAGCGACATTTACGCTTGCAAGACGAACTTGTAAAGCTCGATAAATACAGCTTATTAATCGTTGATGACGTTGGTTACGTTCGAAAAACTGAACAGGAAACGAGCGTGCTGTTTGAATTGATAGCCCATCGCTATGAGCGACACAGCATGATCATCACATCAAACAAATCATTTGAGCAATGGGATGAACTATTTGAAGATTCAACGATGACAGTCGCGGCAATCGATCGTTTGGTTCATCATGCCACGATTATTCATTGTGAAGGTGACAGCTACCGACGCAAAACAGCGCTCAATAAGAGTAAATAAAATTCGGTATCAACCGGCCAAGATAATTGACGCGGAACCGGCCAAGTTAATTGACGCTAGATAATTTGATTACGTCATTACACTATGCGATAAAGCTAATAATGAATGTCGCAGCTACCCTAATGCCGTTAAGCAGTTAGCTTGGGATTTTCCCGATCCAAAAGAGCGTTCTGGTAGTAACCCTTTTTCTACAACATTAAACGAGCTTAACAACCGTCTATCTATGTTTATTTTGGTTGAAGAAAAGGACGCTAAGATCAGTTGTGGTGATACAAAAACCTCAATTGATGTCAAAAGTGACGAATTTGACCCCATCTCCTTTTATAAAAGCCTAACTGATGATATCCGACTGAAAACGTTAATGTTGACGCATTATCATGGTGAGCTTTGCGTTTGTGAGTTAATGGAAGCGATGGAAGAAGATAGCCAGCCCAAAGTATCACGTAATTTAGCTGTTTTGAAAAAAGCTAAAGTGATAACTGATAGAAAGCACGGTCAGTGGGTGTTTTATCGTATCAATCCTGACTTACCGTTATGGGCTAAATCTGTGATTGCACAAACAACAGAGAATAATGTTCCTCTGGTTAGTAACGAACTTCAGCGTTTAGCTAATATGCAAAATAGACCTAATCGAGCAAATTTCTGTAAATAAATTTTCTATAAAGAATGAGTAAAGGATTGAATAATGGGTATTTTTGAGCGTTATTTATCGGTTTGGGTTGGCTTAAGCATTGTGCTTGGTGTGGTATTAGGCTTATGGCAACCTGATGCTTTTCAAGTGATTGCCAACTTTGAGATTGCACACGTTAACATTGTAGTCGCTGTTTTCATCTGGGTGATGATTTATCCCATGATGGTTCAAATTGATTTTTCAGCGATAAAAGATGTGGGTAAAAACCCTAAAGGGCTTGTGTTAACTATTGTCATAAACTGGTTGGTTAAACCTTTCACCATGGCTGGTTTAGGTTGGTTTTTCTTTACTTTCCTTTTTGCTGATTTAGTTGATCCTGCATCTGCACAAGAATACATCGCTGGCATGATTTTATTGGGCGTAGCCCCTTGTACTGCAATGGTATTTGTATGGTCACAGTTAACGAAAGGTGATCCGAACTATACATTGGTTCAAGTATCAGTAAATGATGTGATCATGATCTTTGCTTTCGCACCTATCTCGGCATTTTTACTTGGTGTAAGTGATATTCAAGTTCCTTGGGAAACGTTGATGATTTCTGTAGTGCTTTATGTTTTGCTGCCTTTAATTGCAGGAGTAGTGACTCGTAAAATCCTGAATAATGGTAATGGTGAACAATCATTAAATGAATTGTTATCAACATTAAAGCCTTGGTCGGTTATCGGCCTGTTAGCAACAGTGGTGTTATTATTTGGATTTCAAGCAAATACCATCATTTCTGAACCTGAAACCATTGGCTTAATTGCCATTCCTCTAATGATCCAAACATACGGTATTTTCATTATCGCGTACTTAGCAGCAAAATGGATGAGACTACCACATAACATAGCGGCTCCAGCATGTTTGATAGGTACATCTAACTTCTTTGAATTAGCGGTTGCGGTGGCTATATCCCTTTTTGGTTTACATTCTGGAGCAGCTTTGGCGACCGTTGTTGGGGTATTGGTTGAAGTGCCTGTTATGTTGTCATTAGTTTATATTATTAACCGTACACAAGGCTGGTTTGGGGAAAGCCATGTTTGAGGTATTTACTGACTTAGCCACATGGTTAGTCGTTGATGTTTTTGGATTGTCGAAAGCAACAAAATTAGGCGATGCACTTCATTTTTTTATTGAAGACACCACCAAAATTTTCTTTTTATTACTAGTGATGATTTACGTCATTGCATTGATAAGAGCATCAATAAATGTAGAGCGTGTTCGTGATTATTTAGCCGATAAACATAAAGGTGTCGGTTACATATTAGGCTCTAGTTTTGGCGCAATAACCCCTTTTTGTTCCTGTTCAAGTATTCCTGTATTTTTAGGTTTTACGTCAGCAGGTATTCCTGTTGGCATCACTATGTCATTTCTCATTACCTCTCCGCTAATCAATGAAGTTGCGGTCTTGCTGTTACTAAGCTTATTAGGATGGAAATTCACGTTACTGTATGTGGTTGTTGGTATGTCTGTTGGGATTTTAGGCGGTATTTTCCTTGATGCTATTAGGGCTGAGCGCTGGTTGCAATCCTTTGCTGCGAAAGCTTTAGAGCGTGGTCAAAAGGCTTCCTCTACAGTTCAATCCAAACAGGTTGAAAGCTTGTCTTTAAAAGAGCGACATACCTTTGCCAAAGAGGAAATGTTAGAGATTTTTGGCCGAGTATGGAAATGGGTGATCATTGGTGTTGGGCTAGGCTCTGCGTTACATGGTTTTGTTCCTGATGGCTGGATTGAAGAGCATTTAGGTAATGGTCAATGGTGGTCAGTTCCATCTGCCGTATTATTAGGTATACCTTTATATTCCAATGCCACAGGTGTAATTCCTGTGATGGAAAGTTTAATTAAACAAGGACTTCCTATTGGAACAACACTCGCCTTTTGTATGAGTACTGTGGCAGCAAGTTTTCCTGAATTTATTTTATTAAAACAAGTAATGCAGTGGCGATTACTAGTAGTACTTTTTGCACTTCTACTCGTTGCATTTACGTTAATTGGTTGGATTTTTAATTATCTGACCCCCTTTATTTAAGGAAAAATCATGAAAGAAATAAAAGTATTAGGTACTGGTTGTGCAAAATGTACAAAAACCATTGAAGTTATTGCAAAAATAGCTACTGAATTAAATGTAGATGTACACGTAATCAAAGAAACTGATCCTGAAGTAATTATGGGGTATGGCGTAATGAGTACTCCTGCTGTAATTATTGATGAAGTTAATGTGCATAGTGGCTCTATTCCCCACCGTCAAGAGATTGAATTATGGTTACAGCAATAGCAAAAGTTAACTGTTTAAATGATGGAAATTTACTCGAAGAGATAACATCTACTATCCAACATGAATTTAATGTTTCTCACGTCACCATTCAAATAGAAAGTAAACCTTATGCAAATAACTGTAAATCAATACATTGCACAGATAATTAACGATAGGAAAAATAATGTCACATCCTTTTGATATTTTGGCACTTGAAAACGGTAGCCAACTTATATTTACCCCGTGCCCAGGCACGAAAGATTCTATTTTAGTTGAGTCTATATCAACACTTAAACAAGCAGGTACTAACATGCTTATTACGTTGATGTTTGACGAAGAAATGGAAAAAAACAATGCACTCTCTTTACCAACTGAATGTGAAAAGCAAGGAATTGAGTGGGTTCAATTACCCATTTTAGATGATGCTGCCCCAAGCCAAGCCTTTGAATCTCAGTGGGATGCTCAAAAGGCTAACATTTTAGAGGTGATAAATAACAAGGGCACCATTGCTGTTCACTGCAAAGGTGGCTCTGGCAGAACAGGATTAGTGATTGGACTTATACTTTTAGCTTTTGGGTGGTCAGGTGAAAAGGTAATTGAAGCAGTACAGGAAATACGGCCTAAAGCGCTAAAACACCCAGTACAGCTTGATTATTTCAATACTTATTTATAATTTTTAACAACATTCAGGACAGATTTATGACAATTAAAATCGGTATTAACGGTTTTGGCCGTATGGGACGTTTATCAATGCGTGCAGCATTTGATTGGGATGATATAGAGATTATTCAAATCAATGATCCTGCGGGAAATGCTGAAACACTTGGACATTTAATGACGTTTGATTCAGTACATGGTCGTTGGCATCATGAGGCGAATCATGAAGGCGATTCAATAATTATCAATAACAAGGCTATTCCTTGCACGCAAAACAAAGCGACTCAAGACACTGACTGGTCTAAGTGTGATGTAGTAATTGAGGCATCAGGAAAAATAAAAACGAAAGCGCTGTTACAAGCCTATTTAGATCAAGGTGTAAAGCGTGTTGTGGTTACAGCTCCTGTAAAAGAAGATGGTGTATTGAATATCGTTATGGGAGTAAATGAAAATTTATACGACAAAGCTATTCATCCTATCGTAACAGCAGCTTCATGTACCACTAATTGCCTAGCGCCAGTGGTCAAAGTTATTCATGAAAAAATAGGTATTAAGCATGGTTCAATGACCACTATCCATGACATTACTAATACGCAAACCATATTAGATGCCCCCCATAAGGATTTACGTAGAGCACGAGCATGTGGCATGAGCTTAATTCCGACAACAACTGGCTCGGCTACGGCAATTACGCATATTTTTCCTGAACTAAAAGGGAAGTTAAATGGTCATGCAATACGAGTTCCTTTAACTAATGCATCAATTACAGATTGTGTTTTTGAAGTTGAACGAGCTACAACTGTTGAAGAAGTAAATAAAGTACTTAAACAAGCAGCACAAGGTGAATTGAAAAACATCATGGGATATGAAGAACGACCACTAGTGTCTATTGATTATAAAACTGATCCACGTTCTAGCATCATTGATGCATTATCAACGATGGTAGTAAATGGTACACAAGTAAAACTTTATGTTTGGTATGACAATGAATGGGGCTATGCCAATAGAACGGCTGAGCTAGCACGTATGGTTGGTTTGGCGGACAAAGGTTAATCATGGGGCTTTTATCACTCAAAGCGTTATCACCGCAAATTAAACAATATTTGGTGATAACAGGTAATTACTGGGCGTTTACTTTAACCGATGGTGCACTACGCATGCTCGTAGTGCTATATTTTCATCAGTTAGGATATAGCCCTTTAAATATTGCCATGCTGTTTTTATTTTATGAAATATTTGGTGTTATTACGAATCTTGTTGGTGGTTGGCTAGGTGCACGACTTGGTTTGAACAAAACCATGAACATTGGCTTAGCCATACAAATAATTGCGCTTGGTATGCTTGTTGTTCCTGCTGAAATGCTAACAGTTATCTATGTAATGGCGGCACAAGCTTTATCAGGTATCGCTAAAGATTTAAATAAAATGAGTGCGAAAAGCTCGATAAAGTTACTTGTTCCAGTAGGCGCTGAAGGTAAGCTTTATCAGTGGGTTGCTATACTTACAGGGTCTAAAAATGCGCTAAAAGGTGTAGGGTTCTTTCTTGGAGGTTTGTTACTAACCTTGCTTGAATTTAAAGGTGCAATCATCTTAATGGCTTCACTATTAGCCATAGTGTGGGTATTTAGTTTAATCGCCTTAAAAGATGATTTGGGCAAGGCGACAAATAAACCTAAATTTAATGATATTTTCTCTAAGAGTTCGTCAATAAACATTCTTTCTGCTGCTCGAATGTTTTTATTTGGTGCAAGAGATGTTTGGTTTGTCGTAGCGTTACCCGTTTTTTTAGCTGTGACCTTTAATTGGGATCATTGGTGGGTTGGAGGTTTTATGGCAAGTTGGGTCATTGGCTATGGCATAGTTCAGTCTGTTGCGCCTATTATTACCGGAAAAGGCACGAGGGAAAAGCAAGGTAATGTGCCAACGGGTAGGTCAGCATTTTTATGGGCAAGCTACTTAACATTAATACCTGCTGTGATTGCTTTGGCCTTGCATTTTAATTTTCATATTCAAGCTTCAATCATTATAGGACTACTGATTTTTGGGGCTGTTTTCGCTATTAACTCTTCTTTACATAGCTATCTCATCGTCAGTTATGCAGGTAGTGACGGTGTATCGCTTGATGTTGGTTTTTACTATATGGCTAATGCTATGGGGAGATTAATTGGTACAGTGCTTTCAGGTTGGGTATATCAAAATTATGGCCTAGAAGCCTGTTTATGGATATCAAGTATATTTGTGGCTATGGCAACTTTATTATCATTGAAGCTGCCAAAAAACCAAAGTAAAGAGAAAGCTAATTAATCAAAGTCACATTTGAAAAAACGTTAACTACGTATTTCAATAGAGATATGTGAGAGCTGAGGTAAGAAACTTTTTAAAATAATTTCATATTCTTCTGACTTTAGAGGTTCACCTGATGTCACTTTAAGAATTGCAGCCTGGTGACCTGTCGCTATTTTCCATACATGAATATCGTTGATCACAGTGTTCTTTTTGCTTAATGCATCTGAAATCTTATCGAGAGTTGGCTTTTTCACAGACTTATCTAAAAGAACTTCACTGGATTCCTTAACTAAGCCATAAGACCAACGGAAAATGACTATTGCCCCAACAATCCCCATTAATGGGTCCATCCATAATAAGCCAATATATTTTCCTACTAATAAAGCAACAATGGCTAATAAAGAGGTTAGCGTGTCGGCCAGTACGTGAAAGTAGGCTGCTTTCATATTATGGTCGTGATCATGATGGTGGTGGGGTTCTCCATGGTGATGATGATCATCATGTAGGATAAAAACAGAGGCGACATTGACGACTAAACCTATAATCGCAACAACAATTGCTTCATTAAAATGAATTGATTGTGGTTCTATTAATCGTTGAACAGATTCTATTATCATCATCAATGCAACAATTGCTAAGGCAATAGCACTGGCAAAGCCACCTAAAGAGTTTACCTTGCCTGTTCCAAAGCTAAAGTCCTTATTGTTCGCATGCTTTTTAGCGTAAGAGTATGCAAAAATAGCAATGAGAAATGCCGCAGAGTGAGTTCCCATATGCCATCCATCAGCAAGCAGGGCCATAGTGCATATTCCGGAGCATCGTGAACAGTGATTCCGGCCCATCGTGAACACCCGTTCTGGTTTTAGCGTGAACGCTCATTCCGGTTTTATCGTGAACACTTTTGACTGATTTTCCGGAATCGGTGTTCACACCAAACCAGTACAATTTCAACGCATTGATTATTAATTACTTTGTTAAGCTATTTCCTTTTTGTATTACTGAGGAAGGGATATGGCGACTAAGAGGATCACAATGCGTAAAATTCGAGAAGTGTTGAGGCTACATTTTGCTGCCCAACTCAGTGTCAGAAAAATAAGTGCCAGCACTAAGATCAGTGTCGGTGGTATTCAAAAACTACTCACTAAAGCCAGAGCTTTATCGTTAAGTTGGCCACTGCCCGACGAGCTTGATGATTCTGTGCTTGCTAGTCAGTTCTATCCTCGCGCCGACACTCGGCCATCCCAGCGATTTGAAGTGCCAGATTGGCCAGCCATTCGAAAAGAATTAACGGGCAAAGGCGTCACCAAGAACTTACTCTGGGAAGAATATACTCAGCAATATCCGAATCGTTGTTACAGCTATTCTCAGTTCTGCGATCGCTATATGACCTGGCTTAAAAAGCAAAAACGTTCGATGCGACAAGTGCATAAAGCAGGAGAAAAACTCTTTGTCGATTATGCGGGTCAAACGATGCCCATTGTTTGTAATGCGACGGGTGAAGTGAAGTTCGCCCAGATATTCGTGGCGGTGATGGGCGCATCAAATTATACATTTTGTGAAGCAACCTGGAGCCAAAGTCTACCCGACTGGATCGGCAGTCACGTGCGAGCATTTGAATTTATCGGCGGTATACCTGACATGGTTATCCCCGATAATTTACGCAGTGGTGTCAGTAAAGCGTGTCGCTACGACCCTGATGTTAACCCGAGTTATCAGCAATTGGCCGCGCATTATGGCACCGTGATTGTGCCTGCTCGTCCCAGAAAACCACAAGATAAAGCCAAGGCCGAAGTGGGCGTGCAAATCATTGAACGCTGGATACTCGCCAAGTTACGACACCAAACCTTTTTCTCATTAGCTGAGCTAAACCATTGCATCAAAGCCTTACTGCTTGAGGTCAATAATAAGCCCTTTAAGCAACTGAGTGGGACACGACAATCATGGTTCGAGTCAATCGACAAACCCGCCCTCGCGCCTATGCCCAAACTAGCTTATCAATTCACGGATATTAAACACGTCAAAGTGAATATTGATTATCACGTTCAGTATGATAACCATCTTTACTCGGTACCCCATCACTTGGTGGGTGAAAAGCTTGAACTTCATGCCAAAGACAACTTGATTGAGGCTTATTTCAAGCATAAACGCATCACCAGTCACCCGAGAAAATATCATCCGGGCATGACCACCACATCCGAGCACATGCCTGTAAAGCATGAGAAGCATCATAAATGGTCACCAGGGCGTTTAATGAATTGGGCGAAAGATATTGGAGATGACGTTTTGCTCTGGGTGAAAGCACAATTGGCACAGAAACAACATGAAGAACAAGCGTATCGTGTGTGCTTAGGCTTACTCAACCTATCAAGAAGCTATCCCGCCGATCGGCTCAATAACGCCTGTGCGATAGCCAATCAATACAGTTTATATCGGTTAAAACATATCAAAGACATACTCAGTAGCAACCAAGATAAATTGCCGCGAACGCAAGAAGAGCCGTCGACGTTATTGCCACAATCCCATGAAAATATCCGTGGTCCTAAAAGCTTCCATTAAGGTAAGGAAATTCTATGTTAGAACAAACGATAACTCAGCTTCGTCAACTCAAACTCAGTGGTATGGCCAACGCCTTAGTGAGCCAAATGGAACAACCAAGTACTTATGAAGGGTTGTCCTTCGATGAGCGACTACAACTGCTAGCAGACAGTGAAGCCCAAGACCGAGAGAGCCGAAAACAACAACGCTTACTTAAAGCGGCAAAACTTAAATTAGCCGCTAACGCCAGAGACATAGATTATCATCACCCGCGAGGTCTCAATCAATCGATGATGGCATCGCTACTGCAATGTGATTGGCTGAATAAATCACAAAACTTACTGATCACAGGCCCTTGCGGTAGCGGTAAAACCTATATCACTTGTGCGCTTGCGCATACAGGATGCATGAAAGGCTACAGCGTTAAATATTACCGACTCTCAAGGTTGATGCTTGCGCTGACACAAGCCAAAGCAGATGGCACTTACAGTCGAATGTTACAGTCACTCGCTAAGATCGACTTACTCGTTTTAGATGATTGGGGGCTTGAGCCACTTAAAGCGGCACAACGAAATGACTTAATGGAGATCATGGATGATAGGCACGGCAGTTCATCAACCGCCATCATCAGTCAATTACCCACCGAAGAATGGCATCAATCCATCGGCGATAATACCTTAGCCGATGCCATTTTAGATCGACTAATGCACAATGCTCATCGGATAAAATTAAAGGGGGAGTCTATGAGAAAAATTCAATCTAAAATTGACCATCGTGAACACTTAGGTTAAAAATGTCATGAACCCAATGCGTGGAATTTAAGTGTTCACGATAAAACCGGAATCGGTGTTCACCATCACCGGAATACGCACATAGAGCCTGACCAAGTTCCAGCGGTAATTTCAAGTACCATAATGACGGTTGTTAACCAAAAAACGAGCTTTACTTTGTTTTCATGGAGCTTACTGTCAATACCAAAATTATGAGAATGTTCCCACTGAATACGACTATCGTTTTTCATTAAATATCCTAAAATATTGCTTCATGCTGTTTATGAATAGCATCTATTTACACTTTGAAATATACTATACCCTAGTATACTACTTATCAAGTAAAGGAAATTTATGTCACATACAATCGCAGGGAAAAAAAAGCTCCTCAGTCGTGTTAGACGAATAAAAGGTCAATCACTCGCTTTAGAAACTGCTTTAGAAGGAGAGCCTAATTGTATGGCTGTTTTACAACAGGTAGCTGCGATTAAAGGTGCGGTTAATGGGCTGATGAAGGAAGTATTAGAAGGTCATTTGAGGGAACATTTAGGTGCAGAGGATATGACAAAAGAGGAACGATTAGAGGAGGTAGAAGATGTTATTTCCATTCTTAAAAGCTACTTAAAATAGAACTCTTAATGAAACAAATCGAAAAACCGATTGCCTCTCGGTTTTTTGTGTGGCACTATCCTATTACTTAAAAAATGGCGATTGAAATTTATGTTACTCGGTGAATTAGAAAAACAAGTTTTAGAATATCTATGGAAAAATCAACCTGCTGATGCCAAGCAGGTGCATAGCTATTTTGAAAAAGACCGAGGCGGATCTCTAAATACCATTCAAAGTACGCTAGAACGCTTGTTTAAAAAAGATTTGTTAAGTAGGGTAAAAAACGGCCACGCTTATCAATACTTTCCAAAAGTTGCAAGGCAAGAGCTGATAGGTCAGTTGATTAAAAGTATTACTCATGATTTTGTTACTGAAGATGAAAATAGTGTTGTTGCTGCTTTCTCTTCTATTTCATCAGATCTAGATGAAAAGCAGCTAGATAAATTGGAAGCAATGATTGAACAACAACGTCAAAAAATACAGAAGAATTCTGAAAAATGATTTATGGCCAATGGGCATTAGTATTTAATTTGCTCACGGTGGGGGTTTTAGCCTTTATCGTGGCTAACATATTTGTCTCAATTACTTTTTGGTTAGTCAAAAATAAGTTGCAACACTATGCGGTATCAACTCGTAAATCATTATTATGGCTATTCGTGCTTGCTCCGTGGCTGATATCTTTATGTGCCACACTCTTTTTTAGTCCACTATTTCAAAACGGTTCAATATTTGTTTGGTTGACAGACCTTGCTCATTGGCACCATCCTGATATTTTCTATTTTATGAGCTGGCATAGTGCTAGTTTACTTATTTTTACCAGTTTTACTCTGTACATTTTTATACGAAAAATAACTCTTCTTTATCGTAATCATCATCAAATTAATTTGTTACGTGTATTAGGGATTGAAAAGAGTAAGCAAGTCTATTTCATTGAATCATCTATACCGACAGCATTCACTGGTGGTGTATTTAGGCCATCATGTTTTATATCTACGAGCCTTGTTGAACAAACAACTGCTGATGACATCAAAATAATTATTCAGCATGAGTTAGCTCATGTTCATTATTTTGATCCATTAAAGAAATGGCTTTTCTCATTTTTCTCTGCTTATTTTGCTAACAATGTTAAACAGATATTGATTTCCATGATGTCGCTATCTATGGAGCAAGCCGCAGATTCTTTTTATGTCGAAAATCAACAACAATCACATAACGTTGCAAGTACCTTAGTAAAGTTTACTAAATTGGCTGCGAGCTACTCTATTCATCCACAATATAATAGTGAATTATTTGTTCATTTCTGTCGTCACTCTATTGAACAAAGAGTGCTTCATTTGCTCAATGATAAACAGTTCAGGCCATTTCCTCTGGGAGGTGTTGTGATTGCAACATTCCTCTTAGCTTTAATTTCAACAACGTCTGTAGATAGCCTACATCACGTTATTGAAACGCTTTTTACTCATTAACTGCTAATTAAAATCTTACTCTAAGGTACTGATAATGAATCTTTATTTTAATGCACGCTCTTACGAAAAACCGACTGGCGGTCGGTTTTTCGTAAGGATTCGTCGGAATGTTTTATTGTTGCTGATACCATTCATACCAACTATTGCATATGCCCAAGAAGTACCTTTGCAAACGGTTGATTTGCGTTCAGCTATTGCACAGACAATAGATATGCATCCTGAGCTAAAATCATTTGCCATTCAAGCCAAGATGTATTCTGGCTATGCTCAACAGGCAGGGGTTCAATCTAGACCACAAATTGGTTTTACCATTGAAGATGCTTTAGGTACAGGTGAGCACAGCGGCTTTAAGAGTGCCCAATCAACACTTTCTATTACTTGGCTATTAGATGATGAATTGGTTCAGAGTAAAGTGAAAACAGCTAAGCAATATGGCTCTACAGTCGCTTTAGAGCGTGAAGTTAAAGCTTTGGATTTAGCTGCACAAACGGCACGTTACTTTATACAAGTTCTAGTAAATAAAGAGCGATTGAAGTTAGCTCAATTTAGTCTTAAGCAAGCGAATAATTCATTTGAAGCAATAGATAAACGTGTAAAAGCGGGGAAGTCATCTCTAGTAGATAAATTAAACTCTCAGGCTGAGGTAGCTAAGCGAGAATTGGTTGTTGAGGATTTAACTCACGAAGTTGATGCAAGTAAGTACCAATTATTTGCACAATGGGGTGAGAAAGTTAAAGGAGAAAATCAAAATGATTGGCATAAGAAAAGTAAGGTAATGGGTTCATTGTTATCTTTACCAAATGTATCCGATTATGATTCTTTATTTACAAAACTTAGACAAACACCTTCAGTGAGCCTTTTTGCAACAAAACAACGAATTGCTCAGTCTGAAATAGAGCTTGCACGCATTGAAACCAAACCTTTATGGCAGTTCTCAACAGGCTTACGTCGATATGAAACAACCGATGATTTTGGCTTAGTTGCTGGAATTTCCGTCCCTTTTGGTGATGCGAATCAAAATGAAGGAAAAATTAAAGCCCTACGAGCCTCTCAAAATCAACTAGAAACAGAGTCGCTAGCGTTAGTTCATAAACTCAATACACAGTTATACGTTCTTATCGAGCAATTGAAGCATAGCCAACATGTCATTCATGCGGTATCCGACAATATTATTCCTGTTTTGGAGCAAGCTTTTAACGAGGCAGAAAAAGCATATAACGTTGGTAAATATAGCTATACCGAATGGATGAACACTCAGCAAGCCCTACTAAATGCTCAATCTGATTTGATAGCTGCATATCAAAATGCGCATTTAAACAATATTGAAATTGAACGTTTAACTGGAACGTCCATTTTAACCATTAATAAAGATAAGAAAGAGAAATAACCATGAGACCAACATTTCAAATATTAGCCTTAATAAGCACCGTCTGGCTTGTTAGCATAAGTACAAGCTTCCCAAGCTTTGCGGTTTCAGAGCCGAAGGTAGAAGAAGCAGAGCCTGAAAAAGGTCCCAACCGTGGACGAATGTTGCGTGATGGTGATTTTGCCATTGAACTCTCAATCTTTGAAACAGGCGTCCCTCCTGAATTTCGTGTATGGGCATCAACAGACGGAAAAGCAATTGATCCGTCAAAGGTTGACCTTAATGTAAAGTTGACTCGATTGGGTGATGGCATAGACGATATAAATTTTTACCAAGAAGGCGAATATCTTCGAGGTGACATGGTTATCTATGAACCGCACTCATTTATGGTTTCACTCACTGCAAAATATCAGGGTAAAACCTTCAACTGGCAGTATGACAACTTTGAAGGTCGGACAAAAATTGCTGAAGATGTAGCAAAAGCAATGGAAATCTCGACTGAATTTGTTGGTCCATCAACGCTTCATGAAACAGTTCAAGTCTATGGCAAATTAGTTCTACCTGCTGATGCAACGAGTAATGTTTATGCTCGCTTTGACGGGTTAGTTAAAAAAGTTCATGTAAAGCTAGGAGAGTCAGTTAAGAAAGGTCAATTACTACTCACGGTTGAAAGTAATGAAAGTCTTCAGTCGTACAAAGTCTTTTCTGCTCAAAATGGAATTGTTAGTACCGTTAACGTTACCTCAGGCGAACAATCTAAAGGCCGCTCCCTGCTACAAATTACCAATGATGAAACATTAATTGCCCAGTTAGCTGTTTTTCCAAAAGACTTACCAACCGTGCGTCTTGGTGCAAAAACCACGATAACGATTAATGGTGTTGAAGAAAAGCAGGTGAGTACGGTTGAGAGCCGTATTCTAAAAGTCAGAGATGATCAGGCGAAGCTATTTCGTGTAGTCGTTAATAATGCTGATTCTGCGTTGTCAGAAGGAGCATTTGTTAGTGCCGCGATTGAAATTGGTTCATACGATGTACCTATGGCAGTAAAGCGCAGTGGATTACAAAGCTTCCGCGATTTTACTGTTGTATATGCCAAAGTCGGAGATGAATATGAGGTAAGAATGCTTGAGTTAGGTCGAGCTGTAGGTGAAGAAATTGAAGTGCTAAGTGGTATTTCCTTAGGCACTGAATACGTGACTGAAAATAGTTACATCCTCAAAGCTGATGTTGAAAAGTCTGGCGCTTCACACGACCATTAAGGATTGATTATGCTCGAATATTTACTTAGATTTTCTATCCGTAGAAACTCAATCATTATGCTAGCCGTGCTTGCGTTAGCAGGTTTGGGTATTTGGAATTTTACCAAGTTACCTATTGATGCTGTACCTGACATAACTAATGTGCAAGTCATGATCAATACGGAAGCTCCAGGCTATACGCCACTTGAAGTTGAGCAACGGGTTACTTATCCGTTGGAGACTGCGTTAGCTGGCATACCTAACTTAGTGAGTACAAGATCAGTCTCACGTTATGGGCTGTCACAAGTGACAGCAATCTTTAGCGATGACACGGATATTTATTTTGCAAGACAGCTTGTAAATGAACGATTAGTTTCAGCTAAATCTGATTTGCCGACTGGTTTAGAGCCTGAACTTGGCCCAATTGCAACCGGGTTAGGTGAGATATTCATGTTTACTGTTGATGCTGAGCCTGAGGCACTTAATGATAAAGGTGAACGAATCACGGCTACGGACCTAAGAACTGTACATGACTGGATTATTCGCCCTCAGTTAATGCAAGTGCAAGGCGTAGTTGAAGTTAACCCTATTGGTGGTTTTAAGCGTGAAATATTGATCGCTTTTGAGCCTAAAAAATTATTAGCTTTTGGTGTTACTCAACAAGATGTTATCCAAGCAATTGAAAATAATAATGATAATAAAGGTGCTGGTTTTATAGAAAAAAATGGTGCTCAGTGGCTGCTTCGTATTCCAGGGCAAGCAAAAACGATAAGTGATCTATCTACAATCCCTGTTAAAACGACTGACGGTAGCGTGATCCGTATATCTGACGTTGCCAATGTAAAAGAAGGGAAAGAGTTAAGAACAGGTGCAGCGACACAAAACGGTAGAGAAGTGGTGATGAGCACGGTCTTTATGCTCATCGGGGAAAATAGCCAAAAAGTCGCTAAAGCAGTTGGGTTAAGACTTGAAGAAATAAAACGAAGTTTACCGACAGGTATCACTGTTACTGCTGTTTATGATCGAACTAAGTTAGTTGAAAAAACCCTCGATACGGTAAAAACAAATCTGTTAGAAGGCGCATTGCTCGTTATTGTAGTGCTTTTCCTTCTACTCGGTAATATGCGAGCAGCATTACTTACGGCTGCTGTTATTCCTTTTGCCATGTTAATGACTATCACTGGCATGGTACAAACAAGAGTGAGTGCAAACCTAATGAGTTTAGGAGCACTTGATTTTGGCTTGCTCGTTGATGGTGCAATTATTATCGTTGAGAATTGCATGAGACGACTGAGTGCTGCCTCTTCAAATGGGCGTTCAATGGAGTTAAATGAACGTTTATCACTGGTATTTTATGCGACTAGGGAAGTTATTCGTCCAGCACTATTCGGTGTCTTCATAATTACAGCGGTGTATTTACCTATTTTTGCACTTACAGGTGTTGAAGGGAAAATGTTCCATCCTATGGCCATTACTGTCGTGATTGCTTTGTGTTGTGCAATGCTTCTATCTATCACTTTTGTACCTGCTGCAATCGCTATTTTATTTAAAGGCCCAGTGAAAGAAAAAGAAAATATTATCATGAAATCATCACTTGCGGTGTATCGTCCTACGTTAACTTTTGCGCTTAAAATTCGTTGGTTTGTCGTGATGTTAGCTGTTGCACTTGTTGGTTATGCAGGATTTTCCGTAAATAAATTAGGGAGTGAGTTTGTACCTAACTTAGATGAAGGTGATATTGCTATGCATGCCTTACGTATTCCAGGTACATCACTAACACAAGCCGTTGCACTTCAAAAAGTTTTAGAAGAAAAAATTACGCAGATGCCTGAAGTAGAACGTGTATTTGCAAAAATTGGTACAGCAGATGTTGCCACTGATGCTGTTCCTCCAAGTGTTGCTGATAATTTTATTATATTAAAACCACGTAGTGAATGGCCTGAACCTACAAAAGCTAAAGCCCAATTTGTAGAAGAGTTAGCAGCAGTAGTAGAACCCATTCCCGGTAACAGATATGAGTTCCTTCAACCAATACAAATGCGTTTTAATGAGCTACTTGCAGGTGTAAGAGCTGAACTTGCCATTAAAGTATTTGGTGATGACTTTGAAACACTAACGGCATTAGGTAAAAGCATTAACACGGCCATTGCTAACGTTGAAGGAATTGCTGATGTTCAAGTTGAACAAACAACAGGTTTGCCGATGCTTACGATCAATCCTAATCACGAGCAATTAGCAAAATATGGCGTTAGCATTAAAACCCTACAAGATCAGCTTGCTACGGCCTTAGGTGGAACAAGCGCTGGTAAATTTTATGAAGGTGATCGAAGAGCAGACATTGTTGTTCGTCTTCCTGAAAACCTTAGAAGTGATGTTGATTCGTTGGCTCACTTACCCATACAAATACAAGCTGACCAGTATGTACCTTTGCAAGAAGTTGCTGAACTTGAATTAGTAGAAGGGGCAAACCAGGTTAATAGGGAAAATGGTAAACGTAGAGTTGTTGTTACCGCCAATGTTAGGGGAAGAGATTTAGGTTCTTTCGTTAAAGATATTCAAGCTTCAATAGAGAGTTCAGTTGAAGTGCCTTCAGGGTACTGGATTGAATATGGTGGCACTTATCAGAAGCTTCAATCTGCTTCTAAAAGGCTATCAATTGTCGTGCCTATTACACTGATCATGATCATTGGCTTATTATTCTTAGCACTTGGCTCTTTCAAAGATTCAATGATCATCTTTACGGGGGTTCCTTTAGCGTTGACTGGCGGTATTTTCGCTTTATTAATACGGGATATTCCCTTTTCAATTTCGGCAGCCGTTGGCTTTATCGCATTGTCAGGCATAGCAATATTAAATGGTTTAGTTATGGTGTCCTTTATCAGAGAACTTCGACGAGAAGGTGTTGCATTAGATACCGCCATTATTGATGGTGCGCTGACTAGACTTCGACCCGTATTAACTACAGCGCTGGTTGCATCGCTAGGCTTTGTACCAATGGCGCTTAACACAGGAATTGGCTCAGAAGTGCAACGCCCACTTGCTACAGTGGTCATTGGTGGGATTATATCATCAACAATTTTAACGCTATTTGTGCTTCCTGCTTTATATCGTTTATTACATAGCCACAAAGAAATCTTTACTAAAACACCCCACACAAAGGAAACTGTTAATGTTTAATTATTCCCAGCGATACGGCTTAATCAGCCTTATCGCTCTAATTTCCATATTGTTGCCCGTGGGAGCATTTGCTCATGGCGTAGATGAAACAACGCGTGCTTTTTTACAAAGCAATACTGGAGTGCAGATCATTCCATTTTTATATATAGGTGCAAAACATATGGTTACTGGGTATGACCACCTATTGTTCCTCGTCGGTGTGTTGTTCTTTTTATATAAGAGTCGTGATGTCTTGCTCTATGTCAGTATGTTTACCTTAGGGCACAGCCTAACATTACTTTTTGGCGTTATTAATGACATTCAGGTAAATGCTTATTTAATCGATGCCATTATTGGACTTTCTGTTGTCTACAAAGGTTTTGATAACTTAGGCGGCTTTAAGAAAACAATAGGTTTTACGCCTAATCCCAAAACTGCGGTACTGATTTTTGGCTTATTTCATGGTTTTGGTTTAGCTACTAAACTTCAAGAATTTCAATTACCGTCAGACGGATTAATTGCCAATTTAATTGCTTTTAATGTTGGTGTTGAATTGGGGCAGTTCAGTGCATTAGCATTTATTTTATTATTGATAAACTACTGGCGAAAGCACAATAGTTTTAATCGCTTTGCGACCAATACCAACTGCTTATTGATGAGTGCTGGGTTTATGTTGATTGGCTTTCAATTAACAGGCTACTTTATCAGCTAAACGAAATTTTACAGTCAGTTAATTAACGAAAATAAAGAATTAAGAGAAGAGAAAAACATGCAACAAACTAACACTCAAGCAGTAAATACGCAGGAAGTAACATTGACCAATAGTAAATTACTTAAATACACAATATTTAGTTTTGTTTTTGCTGTTATCACATTAATCACAGTGATATTGCCAGCAGAATATAATATTGACCCAACGGGCATGGGTAATAAGCTTGGTTTAACCGTATTTAATAATGCACAAGCAACGACTTCAACTGAGCCATCAACTACCACGAGTAAGGCTACCACTGAAACAATTGAGGTTGTTGTTCCTGCGGGAAGAGGCGTTGAATACAAATTTACGATGGAGCAATATCAAAAGTTGACTTATGAATGGATAACCGATGGCTCTGTTTTGTATTTCGATTTACATGGTGAGCCAAAAGGGGACACCACTGGGTATTTTGAAAGTTATGCCATAGCAACATCAGATGAAATGAAGGGGAGCTTTACCGCACCATTTGAAGGCTCACACGGTTGGTATTGGAAGAACACCTCAGATGCTCCTGTAAAGGTCCAATTAATAGTTAATGGTGAATATGTTGAGCATGGACTCAAATAATCATCTTTTATTATCAGTGTTTATTTAGAAAGTTTAGTGGAGTCATAAATGAAAAATTTAATCGTAATGCTATTTGTCGGTTTAATGTTAAATACAGGAATAGCATTTGCGCATGGTGATCACAAAATGATCAGTGCAAAAGACGCGATACAAGTAGCCATCAAAGTAACGCAGAAACTCACCTTTAAGGATTTGGGCTACAAGGTTGGTAAGTTAGATGAAAGTTGGAAGGCTCTAACTACGGAAGAATTTAAGCTATATGCAGCTCAGGATAATCGCTACAAAGTCAGTGCATTTAATAAAGACAACAATAAAGTAATTTATTTCTTGATGACGATGAGTGGTGAATTGCTACAGGTTAACTCAGAAGCTAAGTTTTGAATTGTAATATTAAAAACATACATGAGCACAGAGAAATTATTTTCAGAGATTATTATGTTTAGACGTTAAGCTTCAATTTATTGGATTGCTATAAACCTCAAAGTATATTTTAAGTCGCTGACTACACTTGGCAGGCATTGATGGTTATGAATTAGTTCACGTAATGAAAACTATCTGTAAACTTTTGAGAGGGAAATATTTTAGAAGCATCAAATATCTATGATAATCGTAGTCTTATGATCGGATATTAAAGACTTTAATAGAATTAATGTTTTCTTGTAAGTGGCTACCAAGTCATTCACTTTTTTAAAATTAATTTGTTGAAAAATAGAGCTTGTTATGCGAGTATGTAATTAATTGAAATATTTTGTTGGTTAGCTGTGAATTCTAATTTCTCTAAAACATTAATGGTACTGCTAGTCTGTTTGACCTTTGTTGGTCAAGCGGTTGCGTCTACTGTTATGTCTTATCATATGATGAGTATGAAGGGAAATAGTGGGCAGGAGCAAATGCAAAATATGTCAATGATGGACCATAGTGACCATTCAATGATGAGTCATTCATCTGATGATTCAGATGAAGCAGAAGATGACTGTTGTGTGAAAAGTTGTAGTTGTTTTACTGGGGGTTGCTCAAGTATCGCTACACTAATGAAAGACACAGGTGACAGTCTCTTTATTGATTTATCATCAAAAATATTCTCATATTCAAACTTGGCTCAAAGTCAATCATCATCATCTCTATATAGACCTCCAATACTAAGCTAAATACAGAATAATTGTGCCTAAAATTTGGCTCACTTATATGAAAATTATCTGTATTAGGCTTTTTGATCTCTGCGTTTAAGTATTTTTAAGCAAAATCAAGAATAACCTAATCAATTCAAATATTAATTGATATCCCTTTGGGGGGGTTATGTTTTCCAAAAAATTCACGTTAAAGGCTGTTGCAGCCTTTACTTTAGTCATTGCTATTGCAAGTTGTTCAAAAGAAGAAGTTTCAGTGACTTCATCTAAAACACAAAATGCTAAACCTCATCCTATTCTTTTAGAGGTTTATAAGAGTCCTACATGTGGTTGCTGCAAAAAATGGGTTAGCCATATAAATGAGCAAGGGTTCGAATCAAAAGTCCATAATTATCAAAATTTTACAGCGGTTAAAGAAGAGAAAGGAATAGAGCCTCGATACCGTTCTTGTCATACCGCTATATCAAAAGATGGTTATGCATTTGAAGGGCATGTTCCTGCCAAATTTATTCATAAATTTTTAAAAGAAAAACACTCTGACGATGTTATTGGATTATCTGTTCCTGCAATGCCAGCGGGAACTCCCGGTATGGAAGTAGGTGATAAATTTCAACCTTATAAAGTGTTATTACTTAAGAAAGGGGGCGCTTATGAGGTCTATGCTAGCGTTCAATCTTATGAGGAGCAGTTTTAATGAATAAATTTAAAAATATCAGAAGTTTAAGCGTGAAATACTGTGCGGGTATGTTAGCTCTTACAGTGCTAACTGCAAATTCTGCTGATATTCCTACTATTACTTCTAGTTCAGCCTTAACTTTTGAGAAAGCTATCAAGTCTGCGCAGAAGAATGATCCATGGTTAACGGGAAATGTTCATAAGCAAAATGCTATTGAAGCGATGAGTACAGCCGTAGGCACGTTACCAGATCCGAAAGTATCTATAGGGTTAGCCAATTTACCTACAGATGGCTTTGATTTTGGACAAGAGGGAATGACACAAGCGAAAGTTGGCATATCTCAAATGTTTCCTCGTGGGGATACATTGTTGATTAAACGAGAACAACTCAAGATTGAAAGTGAATCATTCCCGTATCAACGAAAAGATCGAGAGTCCAAAGTAGCTGTTACTGTTGGTAGCCTTTGGTTGGATGCATACAGAGTTCAAGAAAGTATTGCTTTAATTGAAAAAAACAGAACACTTTTTGAACAGTTAGCGGATGTTGCTGAAGCAAGTTATTCGTCTACTTTAGGTAAAACAAGGCAGCAAGATATTGTAAGAGCGCAATTGGAGCTTACAAGATTAGAAGATCGTTTAGATGTCTTAGGACAACAACAAAACCGCTTTGAAGGTATGTTGTCTCAATGGTTAACAGAGTTTTCTATAGAGAAAAGTTCTCAAAGTGAAACTTATGTAGACGATGATTTTAACCTTCATAATATCGTTTTGACTAAGCAATTACCTCAAATTGACCTAGTAAATAGCAATATAGTTCTTACAGATAGCTGGTTACGCCCTAGTGAACTGGCAAAGTATATTGCTAACCACCCTTCACTTGTCGCAGTTGAAAAGAAAATTAAATCAACAAAAACTGGAATTAAATTGGCAAAGCAAAAATACAAACCTGAGTGGGGAGTTAATGCTAGTTATGGTTACCGTGATGATGATCCAATGGGAAATAGTCGAGCGGACTTGTTCTCTGTAGGGGTTACTTTTGACTTGCCGCTTTTTACAGACAATAGACAGGACAAAGAAGTTAAGTCAGCTATTTCAAAAACAGAAGCTATAAAAACTGAAAAATTATTATTGATGAGGAAATTGCTCGCATCATACTCCAGTGCAAAAGGGCGCTTACTTCGATTGAAAGATAGACAGAACTTATACAAAGACAAGCTACTGCCTCAAATCCATGATCAAGCTGAAGCTTCGCTAACAGCCTACACCAATGATGATGGTGACTTTGCCGAAGTAGTTCGCTCACGAATCGCTGTATTAAATGCGGAAATAGATGAGTTAACGCTTAATGTCGAAGAGCAGAAATTATTACTAGAACTTAATTACCTTTTTATAGGCAGCATAGATCCTGTCGTTAGTAACAATAATATGAATTTATCAAATAATAGTGGTTTCACTGTTATTTCGGGAGAAGAATAATGAACAACAATATTAAGCCAATAGTAATTGGCATGGTTATCGGTGGCTTTTTAACATTTGGGGTTTATAGTTTTATGGCCCCGACAAATAGTGGGGAAGCAAGCTCTGTTGTAACGGCTGAAAAGAAGCCGCTTTATTGGGTAGCTCCAATGGACGCGAACTACAAAAGAGATAAGCCAGGGAAGTCACCAATGGGTATGGATTTAGTACCTGTTTACGACGATGGTGGTAAAGGACCTGATGAAGGTCCCGGAACAATTCGTATCTCTCCTGATGTTGTAAATAACCTCGGTGTAAGAACAGCAATAGTTAGTTATAAATCATTGCACACTGAAATAAATACAGTCGGTTATGTTGCTTATGATGAAGATAAGTTAGTTCATATCCATCCACGAGTACAAGGATGGATTGAAAAGCTATATGTTAAGGCTATTGGAGATCCTGTTAAGAAGGGGCAACCCCTTTATGAAATTTATTCCCCAGAATTAGTTAATGCCCAAGAAGAATTATTATTGGCATTAGATCGTAAAAATAGCCGATTAATTAGTGCTGCTGAAAATCGATTGTCAGCATTACAACTTCCAAAATCATCAATAGTAAAACTTAAGAAAACAAAGAAAGTACAGCAAACAATTACTTTTTATTCTCCACAAAATGGCGTGGTGGAAAATTTAAAAATACGTGAAGGATTTTTTGTTAAGCCTGGCTCTACTTTAATGTCAATTGGTGATTTATCGGAAGTGTGGGTTGAAGCTGAAGTCTTTGAACGCCAAGCGGGTCAAGTCAAAACAGGCACCCCAGTAACCATGACTCTTGATTACTTACCAGGAAAAACATGGCAAGGAAAAGTTGATTATATTTACCCAACACTAGATGCAAAAACTCGTACTGTGAAAGTACGTCTTCGTTTTAAAAATGAAGAAGGCGAATTCAAACCAAATATGTTTGCTCAAATTGCGATTCACACAACAGGTGACGAACAAGCTTTATTAATCCCTAAAGAAGCACTTATTAGAACAGGAAACCAAGATAGAGTTGTTCTCGCCTTAGGTGAGGGGAGTTTTAAATCGGTTGCAGTATCTGTAGGTCGATACGATAGCGAAAGTGTTGAGATACTTGAAGGGGTGCGTGATGGGGAAAAAGTTGTTAGTTCTGCACAGTTCTTATTAGATTCAGAATCGAGTAAGTCTTCAGACTTCAAGCGAATGAATAGCGATGTTGATGAAGCGGATGCTTCAATGCCTTCTTCTGTTTGGGTTCAAGCTAGTATCGAGAGCATGATGGCAGATCATAAAATGTTAACTTTAGCTCATGAGGCGATACCTGAATGGGAATGGCCAGAAATGACGATGGATTTCATCGCATCGGACAGTGTCGATTTCTCATTACTTAGTGAAGGGATGAGTTTACATGTTGAAGTGACAAAAGAAGATAATGGTGATTATAAAATTAGCAACATCCATGTTCCTGACGACATGAGTGAAAGTGATACAAGCCAAGTAACTGAAGAAGTGGCAGATGACTCGTCAGCGACAGTTACTGGAACAATTAACTCGTTAATGATCGATCATGGAATGGTGAACATTAGTCGAACTGCTATTGAAAAATGGGGACGACCTGCGGCTACTTTAGATTTCATTACAGGGCACAATGTTAGCCTTGAAGGACTTTCTGAGGGGATGGAAGTTAAGTTTACTTTTGAAGTGCGTGGTGAACATTTTGTAATTTTTGAAATTGCCCCACTAGGGCAAGGTGATGAACAGGGTGAAACTTCTAGATTAGAAGCACCTGTTGTTGATCATTCAAACCACTAATATAGGAGTTAGATTATTATGATTGCTTCTATAATACGTTGGTCCGTTGGTAATCGATTTTTTGTATTACTCGCTACCTTTTTACTCGTAGGCATTGGTTTATATTCTGTTAATAAAACGCCTATTGATGCACTGCCTGATTTATCTGATGTGCAAGTAATTATTAAAACAAGTTACCCTGGTCAAGCCCCACAAGTTGTTGAAGACCAGGTTACCTATCCGATGACTACTGCCATGCTGTCAGTTCCTGGCGCAGTGACTGTTCGAGGTTATTCTTTTTTTGGTGACTCTTACGTGTATGTCATCTTTGATGAAGATACAGATTTGTATTGGGCGCGTTCGCGAGTACTTGAATATTTAAGTCAAGTAGCCCCTAGCTTACCCAGCAATGCACGACCGCAATTAGGACCTGATGCTACAGGCGTAGGTTGGGTATATTTATACGCCTTAGTTGATAAAACGGGTCAACAAGACTTAAGTCAATTGCGCAGTTTACAAGATTGGTTTTTAAAATATGAATTGCAAACTGTCCCTGGCGTATCAGAAGTTACTGCACTTGGCGGTATGGTTAAGCAATACCAAGTAAGAATTAATCCTGAAAAATTAAGAGCATTTGGGATCCCTCTTTCACATATTCAAATGGCTATTAAGCAAGGTAACCAAGAGATCGGGGCATCTGTTGTTGAAATGGCAGAAGCCGAGTACATGGTTAGAGCAACTGGTTATCTCAAAAGTGTTGAAGATTTAGAGAATATACCTTTAGGAGTAAATGAAAATGGCACACCTCTATTACTAAAAGATGTTGCAGATATTGGGACTGGCCCACAAATGCGTCGAGGTATCGCTGAGCTTAACGGTGAAGGAGAAACTGTTGGTGGTATCGTTGTTATGCGCTTTGGAGAAAATGCTCAGCAAGTCATTAATGGTGTTAAAGAAAAGCTAGAGCAACTGAAGAAAGGTTTACCTGAAGGGGTTGAAATTGTTCCTGTTTATGATCGCTCTGCATTAATTGAAAGGGCTGTTGATAACTTAGCTTATAAGCTATTAGAAGAATTTGGCGTTGTGGCGCTAGTTTGTATCATTTTCTTATTTCATGTCCGCTCGTCACTAGTCGCCATTGTGAGTTTACCTGTAGGGATATTGACGGCATTTATCGTTATGCATATGCAAGGTCTTAATGCGAATATTATGTCGCTAGGAGGGATTGCAATTGCGATTGGTGCCATGATCGACGGTGCTATTGTAATGATAGAAAATATGCACAAGCACATGGAAAAAACACCGTTAACTAATGAAAACCGCTGGAAAATAGTAGTGGAGTCGGCCAGTGAAGTTGGTCCTGCTCTATTCTTTAGCTTGTTAATTATTACGGTGAGTTTTGTTCCTGTTTTTACCTTGGAAGCTCAAGAAGGGCGAATGTTTGCTCCACTTGCCTTTACTAAAACGTATGCAATGGCAGCATCAGCGGCATTAGCGATTACATTAGTCCCTGTACTGATGGGGTATTTTATAAGGGGTAAGGTTTTACCTGAGCATAAAAACCCGGTGAATCGCTTTTTAACCTTTATCTATATGCCTGCTCTAAAAACGGTATTACGTTTTCCAAAGACAACTTTAGTAGCAGCATTGGCAGTTCTTGCTATTGGTATATATCCACTTGACAAGATTGGTAGTGAATTTATCCCTCCACTTGATGAAGGTGACTTAATGTATATGCCTACAACTTATCCTGGTATTTCGATAGGGCAAGCACGTCAACTGTTACAACAAACGGATAAGCTGATTAAAACAGTTCCAGAAGTTAAAACTGTGTTTGGTAAAGTAGGTAGAGCGGAAACTGCTACTGATCCAGCGCCTTTAACAATGATTGAAACTTTTATTCAATTAAAGCCTCGTTCAGAGTGGCGAGAAGGTGTTACTACTGAGAGTTTGAAAAAAGAGCTAGATGGTTTAGTTAAGCTCCCTGGGGTAACTAATGCGTGGGTGATGCCAATAAAAACACGTATTGATATGTTAGCTACGGGTATTAAGACACCTGTTGGTATTAAAGTCGCAGGACCTGACTTATCGGTAATTCAGGACATCGGTAAACAATTAGAAGTTATTTTGAAAGATGTACCTGGAACAGCATCAGTATATTCAGAGCGTGTAGCTGGTGGGCGTTACGTTAAAGTTGATATACAACGCGCTAAAGCAGCCCGTTATGGTTTAAATATTAGCGAAATTCAGCAGGTTGTTGCTACGGCCATTGGTGGTATGAATGTCACCAAAACTGTTGAAGGCTTAGAGCGCTATCCAGTGAGTTTACGTTACCCACAAGACTATCGTGATTCGCCTGAAACATTATCTTTGCTACCAATAGTGACACCAAATGGGCAAAGGATCTCATTAGGCGATGTTGCGAATGTGCTCGTTGAAGACGGCCCTCCGGGAATAAAGTCAGAAAATGCAAGATTAAATGGTTGGGCATTTGTAGACATTGAAGGTGTGGATGTTGGTAGTTACGTTGTTGATGCACAAAAGGTTGTTGAAGATAAGCTAAAACTTCCTGCTGGCTACTCAATTGCGTGGGCTGGTCAATATGAGTATATGCAACGTGCCAAAGCTAAATTGACTTATGTAGTGCCGTTAACCTTGTTCATTATTATTATTCTACTTTATCTGAACTTCAGAAATGTTATTGAAGTGGCAATGATCATGGGAACTCTACCTTTGGCTATGGTGGGTAGTATTTGGTTGATGTATATCCAAGGCTACAACTTCTCTGTCGCTGTAGGTGTTGGTTTTATCGCGCTAGCGGGGGTTGCTGTTGAGATAGGTGTGATTATGTTGGTTTATTTGAATCAGGCTTATCACGAAATGATTAATGATCATCAGTCAAAGGATATTTCAACAACGAAGGCTGATGTGCTTCAAGCGGTGTTACATGGTGCAGGCTTACGTGTACGTCCTGTCATGATGACCGCAGCAGCTATAATCGTTGGCTTATTGCCAATATTATATGGCACAGGTACTGGTTCTGAAGTGATGAGTCGTATTGCAGCACCTATGGTTGGTGGAATGCTAAGTGCGGTGATTTTAACTTTACTTGTTCTACCTGCATTATTTTATTTGTGGCGTTCGTCATCGATTAAAAATGTTTCGAGCAAGGCATAGAGCATGAAAACGTTGAAGGTTAGCCGGAAACTTCATCGGTGGTTGATGTTGTTTTTAGGCTTGCAGTTTTTGATTTGGTCGATATCAGGTGCCTATATGGTTATTTTTGATATTGACTATATTCATGGTGATAGTTTGGCGGTTAATCACCAAGCTAAAGTTAATGTGGATGAAATTACTTACCCATTATCTGCATTAGCTAAGCAATATCCTGACGCAAAAAACATTGCCGTAGAAGTTTTTATAGACCAAGCCGTTTATCGTTTTACAGAGCATGACGAAAAATATGTTGTAAATGCTAGTAATGGGGAGAAGATTTCTCCCTTAAACAAAGTCGTAGCTATTAGCGCTGCAAAACACTATTATAGTGGTGATGGTGCGGTCCTTGAGTCTGAATTGATTACAGAAAATCCACCGTTTGAATTAAGCCGTCGAGCATTACCTGCTTGGCGGGTTAACTTTGATGATTTTGGCAGTCCGTCGATATATGTTTCAGCTCAAACAGGAAAGCTTGTCAGTAAGCGACATGAATTTTGGCGAATCTTTGATTTGATGTTTAGTTTGCATGTCATGGATTACGAAGAAGAAGATCCAAGTAATAAACTACTTTTTTGGTTCACACTTTTTTCTATTTTTGCGGCAATTACTGGTGGTGTATTGAGTTACTTTGTTATTTTCAAAAACAGAGCAAAAAATACATTAGATAAAAGTATGGGAGTAGCTAGATAATGTTGTTCCTTAAAAAGCTACATAAGTGGCTATCCTTGTTGGTTGGCCTACAACTACTAGTATGGTTAGGAACAGGCTTATATTTTAATTTGATGGATCATCAAAAGGCTTCAGGAAATCAATATAAACAAACTCCCGTTGTTGCCCAAGTTGATATTAATAGGTTAGTTGAACCACAGCTTGTCTTATCTCAATCAAAACAAGTCGTATCGTTAAAACAAATATCACTATTAGAGCACCCTTACTATTTGTTAACTCATAATAAAGGTTTATATAGCCATTTTGACAATGACTACTCTTTGGTTGATGCGTACACCGCTGAGCCAGTCGTTATTGATGAAACTATGGTTAGAAAACTGGCCCAATCTTCCTACAATGGTAAAGGTGTGATTAAAAATGCAGTTAAATTATCACCTCCATATGAAGATATACCTCGTGAGCAAAATGAAGTGTGGCAAGTTAACTATGCTGATTATATTCAAACTAGCGTTTATATTGATGCTGGTTCTGGTCGAATAATTAAACATAGTAATGATGATAAACGGTTTGTTGATATTTTCTTTATGCTTCACTTTATGGATTATGGCACTGAAGGAAGCTTCAATAATGTTCAAATCATTTTATTTTCTCTTTTCACGCTTTTCTTTTCCTTAACTGGCTTCATTTGGACTATTGAGCTGCTCTTTAATGGTCAATACAAAATTCGTTTTGGCAGAAAAAGTCGAACTTTGGCGTTATTTGATAAAGATCTGGAGCCTATCGGGGAATTCGATTTAGCTACTAATACCAACTTACTTGATGGTTTAATTGATCATGATATTGCTTTGTCATCAACCTGTGGCGGTGGCGGGACTTGTGGCCAATGTAAAGTACGTCTTGATAGCAGTGTTAAAGTCACTTCAGCAGAGCATGTACTTTTAACAAAGGAACAATTGCAACAAGGTTACAGATTGGCTTGTCAACATGATGCAACAGAAACTAAGAGGTTAACATTAATTGACGTTACTAAAGCCAAAAAATACCTTCTTGAATTAACGCATAGTGAGTTTATTAGTCCCTATATAAAAGAGTTGCGTTTTAAAGTGCTTGGTGGTGAGAAATTAAAATTCAAAGCAGGTGCTCATCTTCGTTTCTATATACCACCAGCTAAAGGAATATCTATACCAGCGCGTCTTCCTGACGCTTTCAAATACCATTGGCGTGATATTGAGTATTTAGAGTATGAGCATCAAGCTTGTAGTCGAAGCTATTCTCTAGCTAATGGTGATGGGCAGATTGAAGCTGGTACTAACGAGTTAAAGTTTACCGTCAAAATTCAAAATGCTCCAAATAAAAGTATATATCCCGGTGTAGGTTCTAGCTATATATGTAATTTGGGGCTAGGGCAAACAATAGAAGCGGCTGGCCCATTTGAAGATTTTCATGCAAAACCTTCAAGTAATAAAACAATGATGCTCATCGGAGCAGGCTCTGGAATGGCACCATTGAAATCATTAATTGAAGAGCAATTGTGCTTCTACCAAAAAGAAAGAAAGGAAACTAGAGGTATCTATTTTTTCTATGGTGCTAGAACTGAGGAGGACTTGTTATATAAAGATGAGCTTTACAGGCTTTCTAGAAAATATCCAAACTTTTTTTACTACCCTGTTTTGTCTAGGCCGCATAAGAACTGGTCAGGAGCAAAGGGGTATGTTCAAGATTTACTCACATCAAATATTAACAAAATTTGTCAAATTGATGGTGTTGAATTTTATCTATGCGGCCCACCGAATATGATGTCAGCAACGATAAATCTTTTGAAAACTAAGAATGTTGATGCAACTAATATTGCATTCGATGAATTTACTTAAATTAACCTTAATCACTAACGTAGGAGAAAACCATGAAAACTAACTTTATTAAAACTGTAGGCAAAATCGCTTTGATATTAGTACCAGCAATTACTTTATCAATGAATGCATCCGCTCATGATCCGAAAATGCATGCAAAAAAAGCAGAAAAAGCTGATTGTAGCAAAATGGATCATAGCAAGATGGATATGAAAGACCCTGTTGCAGTTGCAATGATGAAAAAGTGTATGAAGCAATCAAAATCTTCAATGGAGAAAATGGATCACAGCAAAATGAAAGAAATGGATCACAGCAAAATGAAAGAAATGGATCACAGTAAAATGGAAAAAAAGAAAAATAAAAAAGCTAATAGTGATGACCACCAGAACCATTAATTAAATATTAAAAGCCACTTAGTTGAAGCTCAAATTAAGTGGCTTTATAAGTAAGGAATTGTTATGAAAGCTCTTAAAATTCTATTGACATTATTGCTATTGGGAGGAGCTAGTGCCGCTACTGTCATGTATTCAGGGATAGTGAATGTAGCCGCTGATGAACCTCACAGTGATATTGTTTATTGGCTTCTTGAAGAAACTAGGGAGGCATCCATAAAGAAATCGGCTCAACATATCAAAGTACCTGATTTGGAAAGTCCTGAGTTGTTGTTAATGGGAGGAGCAGATTATGAATATATGTGCTCAAGCTGTCATCTAAAACCTGGATTAGAAGAAAGTGATATGAGCATTGGGCTGTATCCTCAACCACCTAATTTAAGTATTTCGCATGAAACTCATCAACACGGTACTGATGAAGAGCTTGCAAGGAAGAATTTTTGGGTGATTAAACATGGCATAAAAGCTTCAGGGATGCCAGCTTGGGGTAAAACTCACAGTGATGAAAGAATATGGGCAATGGTTGCTTTTATTAAACGATTACCTACATTAACACCCGAGCAATATCAAGTGCTAACGGCAATAGATTAATTATTAAAGATAGGAATAAAAATGAAAATAATTCAAATAATAGTAACAGCGGCTTTGTTAATTTTCTTAACCATGAGCAATGTTACAATAGCTCATGCAAGCGAAAAAAATAATACAAGTAAACGTGGTGAATTGCCCGTATTAACAAGTGATGCAGGTAAAGTCGTTATGCAATTTCACCAAGCCATACAGGGTGGCGATAAGAGCAAAGCACGCGGCTTTTTAGCTGATGATGTCATTATATATGAGGGCGGTAGAGTAGAGCGCTCAGCAGATGATTATGCAAATCATCATATGCTGGCTGACATGAAATATTTGGCTCAACTTAAAGTAGAAATACTTGAACATGAAGTCAGGGAGATGGGGGAAACAGCTTACTCAATATCCAAAACAAAGTTAACCGGAGAGTTTCAAGGAAAAGACGTGAAAAGTGAAGGTATGGAAAGTATGATACTTATGAAAAAAAATGGAAAATGGAAAATAGTCCATATCCATTGGTCACACTAGCTTAAAAAAATAATAATAAAGGATAAAAAATGATCAAATATATTGCAGCAGCTATTTTAGTTATCACAAGTTTTGTTAGCTTTGCTCATGGGGGAGGAAAACATATAAACAAAGATAAACAGGCAATAATCGATATCATTTCGAGTATTAAGTATGGTTGGGAAAATGGAGACGGAGCACCATTTAGAAAGAACTTTCTTGATTATAAAGGTGCTCGATATATAGAAGGTGGCGGGCAAAATGCAGGATTGAACTCATTAGTTGAACATCATGTTGAACCTGAAAAGGATGCTTTGGAATACTTAAAATTGAGTTTTAGTGAAATAGAAGTTAACTTTGAGGGCGATGATAAATCTTTTGCGTGGGCAATTGCTGACACACGTATAAAGGGCAAAGTGAATAAAAGTGGCAAAACATTCGACAAAAAAGGATTTCAAACATTCTTATTTCGCAAAATAAATGGTAACTGGAAGGTTGTGCATACCCACTCGTCTAGTAGAGATAATAAGTGATAATTGTTTAAAACTACACGGCATGATGACTGGTTAGTTTAAGCCTTTAAATGAATGGAATAGGACTTTTAAGTGAAAAAAACAGAGAAGAAAAAGTACTCAGGTTTTTACGAGTTTAACGTCACTTTAGGTCCTATTGATAATTATCACACCGTTTTTTTTTGAGTTGAGGTTCGGATTATGAGAATAGTTTACTTTGGCAATAATATGTTTTCTTCGTGCTTAAAATATTTAATTAAGGACGGCTTTGAAATTGAAAGAGTTTACATTAACTCGCCCGATTTTACGTCTTCGGCTATATCAAAATTGTGCGAAACACATCAAATTCCCTTATTCAAAAATAAGCCTATGAGTGAAGAGCTTGAACATTTGATTTCTATGGGTGTAGAAATGTTCATAGTAGCTGAGTATCTGCATATATTACCTGAAACAGGTGTTAAATATGCGATTAACATACACCCATCAATGTTGCCAAAAGGCAGGGGGCCAACTCCACTGCCGTACTTATTAAAGTATCCAGAACATTCAGGCGTATCAATTCATAAATTAACTAATGTGTTAGATGGGGGGGATGTGATTCTTCAATCTGGTGTTCCCATTCAAAAGAATGAATCTATCACAACTGTAATGGTCAAAATGCATATTGAAGCTGTCAATTTGATCAAGACCTTTCTTTCGGATGTAGAATGTCATTATAAAAATGCTAAACCTCAAACTGATTATTCATATTTTCCACGAATAGATATAGGAGAGCGGATACTAGATTGGAAGCAACGAACATTAGACATTAACAGCAAACTTCGCAGTTTTGGTTTTTTCGGTTTAATTCTTAAATTAAATAATCTTTTTTGGAATGCCAAACATATAGAAGCCGTGGAGTGCGTTCATCTTTATGAAGCAGGAGAGGTTATATATGAAGATGAATATTTACTAGTTGTTAGTTCATATGACGGAATTGTTTGCGTCCACAAATATTCATTATCTTTGGTTACTTAAAGCTATTGGAACTGGATGTTGCAGCATGATTATTAAAATGAAACCGTTAAAGAAAGTTGCACTTACCGTTGTGGTGATCTGGACAATTATTGTTACAACGTTAACTGCAAACTTAATCATATCATCAAAAAAAAGTGCGGTTAAAAATGCTAAAGATGATGCTTTTTCTGCAATTGATCACATTGATGCGACCATAAAACTATTAATAAATGACTACCAAATTAACAATATGAGCTTATCAAGACAATTAGATTTAAAAGGACTTGAATCTAATAGTGGCGTCGTATCTATTGAACTTGGTATAGAGAAACCAAAAGTTTCTCTAGTCTTTGTACAAGAAAATTCAAATGTTAGTAACCAAAATACCTTTTTAGATGAATGGCAAAAAAAACTAGTCGGTGTCTTAATCGATAGAAACGAGACAACTTATTTTATTGATGAGAAAGGTCAAAGCTCTTTTTTAAGAGCTGTAGAGCCAAGAGCTGTAGATCAAGACTGTCAAATTTGCAGGCTAGTAGGACTTGAGAAAAAAGATGGTTACTTCGGAGGTGTTTTTGTTTCGGTGAATATGAGTCGATACCTTTCAGAAGCGTATTTACACGCATGGAGTATGATTCGAAGCATAGGAATAATTTGGGTATTAGGTATAGCTGCAATCATTTACGGCTATAAAAAAACCAGTAGTGCAGTAAGTAAAAAACTAAGAAATTATGAAGAAAGCGTTTTTAATTTAGTCGATATAATAGAGAAACGAGATAGCTATACCGCTGGTCACACCCGAAGAGTTGCAAAATATGCGATGTTACTTGCTGAAGAGCTAAATGTTTCGAGTATTAAAAAAGAGCTACTTTACAGAGCATCGATGCTACATGACATAGGTAAAATATCTACGCCAGACTCTATTTTATTAAAGCCGGGGAAGTTGAGTGATTTAGAATATAAAATTATTAAAAACCATGTAACAACCAGTTATGAAATTCTCTCTAAAGTATCTATCTATAAAGATTTAGCAGAAATAGTTCGACATCATCATGAATATTATGATGGTTCTGGCTATCCCCAAGGTTTAAAAGGAGGCGAGATTCCCTTCTTATCTCAAATTCTCACGGTTGCCGATGGCTTTGATGCCATGACCACAGATAGAATTTATAAAGGTAGAAAATCTGTACAAGAAGCAATTCAAGAAATTTCTAAATTAAGTGGGCAGCAATTTAACCCTGTAATTGTTCAGTCTGCGATTAATGTCTTATCTAAAGTAGATACCGATCGCAAGATTTCTCAGCTACCAGAGTCGGATTTACAGCATGAACGTTTCTCATATTTCTATAAAGATAATGTGACACATGCATACAATCAAAGGTACTTAGAGCTTTTATTGTCAAAACAAAAACAAGAATTAAAAAAATATCGGCATGTTTTGCTAATTAGAGTGCATAATTTTTCGAAATATAACTCAGAACATAGCTGGAATAAGGGTGATGTGTAGTGGTCAACTAATTTTGGCCACAGTTTTAGAATCTTGATATCTAACCTCAGATTCATTCGGCGCTAAACCAGCATTATAATGATGTGGTCTAACATTATTGTAATATCCGTTGATATAATCACTCACACTATATTTAGCATCTTTAAAGTTTTCGTATCCAACCTTTGGCATCCACTCCGTTTTAAAGCTTCTAAAAAATCGCTCCATTGGCGCATTATCCCAACAATTTCCGCGCCTGCTCATACTTTGTGTAATTTTATAGCGCCATAAACGTTGACGATATTTTAAACTTGTATAATGACTACCTTGGTCTGAATGAAACATCAGTCCTGTCGGTTTTCCTCTACTTTCATACGCGAGTTCAAGTGCTTTTAGCGTTAAATTAGTATCTGGCGACAACGACATGGCCCAACCAACGACTTTACGTGCAAATAAATCAATAACAACGGCTAAATAAGCCCAGCGATTACCTACCCAAATATACGTCACATCACCGCACCACACGGTATCTGGCTCAACAACATCAAACTGCCTATCTAGCAAATTTGGGATTTCAAGATGCTCATTACTACCCCTTTTATATTGATGTTGTGGTACTTGGCAGCTCTCTAGTTTTAGTTTAATCATGAGCTTAGCGGCGCGATAACGGCTTAATTCAAAACCGTTATTCGTTGCAATTGCTGCGATTGTCCGTGCCCCAGCTGAGCCACCGCTCATTGCATGTATTGCTTTAACTTCAGCCTCTAGCCTTACTTGCTCTGGCGTCGGCGTTGTATCCCGTATGACCCAGTACTTATAGCTGCTGCGATGCACATTGAATACACTACATAGCACACTAATTGGATAACGCTCTCGTTGATTTAACTTCTCGATTAACGAGAATTGTTCAGGGAGTCGGACATCAAGAGAGCGGTAGCCTTTTTTAATATATCCTTTTCTAATTCAATGCGTTGGATTTGCTTTTTAAGTTCGCGGATTTCAATTTGTTCGGGCGTCATTGGTGAAGCAGATGGTGTCTGGCCATTCCGCTCTTGCTTTAATTGAGTAACCCACTTACTGACGGTTGATTTACCCACCCCCATCGCTTTGGCTGCTTCTTCTTGAGTATAACTTTGGTCAACTACAAGCTGAGCTGTTTCTAACTTGATTGCCGCAGAATACGTTGCGCGTTTTAATTTCGTCATTTTTTCACCCAAATTTGTATGCTTATTAGCATAACATTTCTTTCTTAATGGGTGGCCAAATTAACTATGCCACTACAATTCAGATATATCTGAAGAAGCGTTAAAGCAATTAGTATTTTCCAGCGAGACTAAGCTAAATTGGCGTGCTTACTTAAGTCATTATGATCATGAAGATAGTTTTCATTTGGCACTAAGGGTTGATAGTGGTGAAAATATTCCTGATGGTGCGGTTTTGGGAATTTACAACGTTAAAAATGGTGTCTTAAATATATATTTATTGGAATCTTTAGTAATCCAAGAGCAAGAGCACCCTTTAAGGGGGCGGCTTACAGCATTGATGATTGTTGCCGTTTCTTACTTCTTATCATATTTTGAAAATTCCCAAGGGATCTTACTATGTGAGCCTTCTCCAGATTTAGAGGATTATTATAAATCCTTTGGTTTTGAATATATAAGTGATGATGAGATGTTTGCTTCAATTGAGCGGCTAAATGATATGCAAACAAGGTTAAATGAGGCTATTGGGTCCTAATTTGATTGAAAATCGACCTGAAATATACTAATATGAACTTAAGAATCCTCATTGGAGAGGTATGTTAAAATGAAAAAAGAAATCAAAAGATTAACGCCAAAACAAACAAAAGCATTATTACTTAAAAATGCTAAAAAGCTGATGTCTGGGCGTTACAGAACAGATAAGCCTGAGTTAATTGGTGAAAGAAAAAAAGAAGAGCTTGTAGCATAACATCACTTCTAATGAAGTAACGGCCTCCCATCCCTTTATTCACTTACTCAGATCAATTGTTAATTGAGATTAAGCCACTACGTTTCCATAGCAATATCTAGCTCTTCCAATGCGGAAACAATTTGATGTACAGTATTCCTATCAAACTCTGCACGGTCTACTTCTTCATGCGTGCCTTTATTTAAGTAGTGCCATTCACGTGATTCACCGTTTCTACCTGCTAATAGAAGGTGATTAAGGGGAGTGAGAACGGAATCTTTATTTTCATCTGAAAAACCACCTTGAGAAATCTTGGACTTGAGTTGATCAGAAAGGTTACGAAGTTCAATTGGAGCCTTTGCTGTACGTAATTTGATACTTAAATTACCATCACCATGCTTATGGACGTATTGCCATAATTTGCCTTTAGTAAGTGATTCTAAAGCTTGTCTAGATTTAGCTAGCGCATCCCTAATTTCCATTAGTTCAAGGTGATTACGAGCCGTAATTATATAATTTCTAGGTGAGCAGTTAAAATCAACTCTAATATGTTGTTCTTCAATTTTTGGTAAAAAAGAAAACGTATTAGACTCTTTTGCTTGTTTTACGGTTAAGAGGTTTTGAATATCTTTGAAAAATTCCTCACCGTGACAAGCAAGTATTATTTGCGAGCCTTTGAAAAAATCGTCCTCAAATAACGTCCTTCGAATAGACTCCCTATGTTCATCATCAATAGCATTAACAGGATCATCAAAAATCAGTAAAGGGCAGCGTTCTTTAATATTTTTTGCGAGTAATATCGCAAGGCCAATACATCGAATATGGCCTTCGCTCAATATATGCAATGCATCAAAATATTTGGTTGGTTCATTGGTGAATGAAACTTTAAGGCGTTGATTTTGGCTAAGTGGTAATTGAACTGAGGCTAGCAACTCGTGAGGTGAATCATTACGGTTAAATGAGTTATATAGTGAAACCACTAACTCACCTAGATCTGAAACTAACTTTTGAGGTAGTCCTTTTCTATATGCATTCAGTCTTGAAACAAAAGTTGAATAAGCAGAGCTAATAGTCATATTTTCTACCAGCGTTGCTTTTTCTAATTTAACCTCAGCAATAAGCTTCTCATTTTTTATAGCGAAGGTTGCAATGTCATTTTCCGCAGATTTGATTGCTTGCACGATTGTCTGACGCTGAGTTTGTAGCCTTATAATTTGATCTGCTAACCCTCTTAATCTAACAAGCTCTTGCTGCTTTACGACTCTTTGTTGAGAAAGCTGATCAATTGATAAATCGCTTTGTTCTAGTTGTTTCACTTGCGAATCTATATGTTGCCATGGTGTAAATCCATCAGCCATCTTTTCATGTAAGCTATTCCACCAGGCAATGTTTGCTTGCGTAGGTGTTGCAACAACGAAGCCATGAAGTGGGTTTTGGGAGAAACGAGCACAAGCAGAATTAACTATTTGTGATATGTTGATGATTGTTTGGTTAAAAATATTATTAAGCTGTTGGATTCGCTGTTGCAATGCACTTAGGTGTTGAAGTTTATTTAATTCATCACTTGCATTTGTATAAGGATTTATAGTGACTTGCTCAATAGGTGTCTTGCAAGCAGGGCAGTGGTCTGGGTCAGCTAACTGAAGCTGAACAACAGCTTCGTATAACTGTTGAAATGATATTTGTTGGCTAGCATTAACCAACTCTTGTTGTTTAACAGTTAATTCTGCTTGGCTAGTCGTAATGGTCTGAAGTAGTTCATTTAGTTTAACAATTGATAAACCACTTTTAGTAGCAACAGGCTGTAGAAGCTCTGTTTCAATTTGTTTGATCTTACCCAAATTATCAGCATCACCATTAATATCGGCAATCACTTGTCTCAATTTTAAACCAGGATTGTAATTCTTTGAGAACTCTATTTCTTCTGCAACAAGTAGCTGTAATGCTGATTTGTTTTCTTTGAGTAGTAATTGACTTCCCGCTAAACTTTGTTGTTTTAACCTGAGTTGGTTAGCTTTGACACCTAATAAATCTATATATTTATCATCAATTTCAGGTGAAAAATTTCTTACAAATTCATTAAATGATTCTAAGCCAAATAATGTTGAAATCAGCTCTGTTTGTTTTGCTGGAGCATGGGCTGCGATGCGGGAAAAGCTATCGATACGATTTTTTTCAACGAAGCAAAATCGATAAAGCGCATCGTTTGGCTGAATAGGTACTTCTTCACCATGATTGTTTGTACCTAGAATAGTCGGCTTTACATAGCTATTAGTGTGGGCATTTTTAAGATAATCATCTTGATTTCTAAAGCGTTTGCTTTCTGCATCAGCAACATTGCCAAGTAGAGCGTGTTCTAATGCTTCACAAAAGCTTGATTTACCAGTGCCGTTGGGACCATAGATAAGTACAAGTAAACTATTAAGGTCAAATTCTTCTTTCTTAGCGAAGCCACGAAAAGGGCCTGTTATTAATTTAGTTATTTTATTAAATGAAAATGACTTTTCTATATCATTTTCTGTAGGTGCAGGTGCTTTTGTATTTATAGTTGACCAATTAGCTTGTGCTAACGGCACTATAGACTGAATACGTTGGCCTTGCCGAGTAGTCAGGGGGATTAGCGTATCTATATTCTCAAGGACTATATTGGCAATTTTTCTTACATTAACTGAACTGGCTTCATTGCCAAGTGTTTGCATAAATCGTAGATATTCGGCTCTGATCATAACTCACACCCTTATTAATTCATTTTAACTCGACTATTTGGCTTGTTGGGATATCATATTTAAGGTAATTAAATTTATTTAAACTATTGCTATCAGTGGCATTGAACCACAGGAAAGTAGCAATTGGTCCTCAGTATGAGGAGGGAAATAATTATTTTTTATTGGAATAATTAGTCAAAAACAGTATCTATCCGTGTGGATCTATTTCTATATCGGTTGCAGGAATTGAACAGCAAGTTAGTATTTCACCATCCCCTACATAGGCTAAAGGAGACATTTCATAATGAACTTCTCCTTTAATTAACTTACACCTACATGCGCCACAGAACCCATCTCTACAGTGGTAATGGGTTTCAATATTCTCTCTTTCTAATGAGTCTAAGATGTTTTTATCAGGTTCGAGAAACGAAATAACTCGTTCCTCGACCGTTATTTTCCATGACATTATAATTCGTAATCGTCAAACTCACCTGCTTCAACGTTAGAGTCAATCTGACCAACCAAATAGCTTGATATTTCTGCTTCTTGTGGGGCAACTTGTACGTTATCAGACGTTAAATATGAATTCATCCAAGGAAGAGGGTTGCTTTTAATATCGAATGGACTGTCTAAGCCAATAGCCATCATTCTTTGATGACTAATATACTCGATATATTCTTTGATAATCGCGGCATTCAAACCAATCATTGAACCATCTTTAAATAAGTAATCGGCCCATTCTTTTTCTTGTTCAACTACGTCCAAGAAAATTTGTTTACCTTGCTCTTCCAATTCAATGCAAATTTGTTTCATTTCAGGATCATCACCACCATTTTTCCATATGTTTAACATATGCTGTGTACCCGTTAAATGAAGGGCTTCGTCCCTTGCAATAAGGCGAATTAGTTTGCTGTTCCCCTCAAGTAAAGATCTCTCTGAAAACGCAAACGAACAGGCGAAACTAACGTAAAAACGAATAGCTTCTAAAGCATTAACAGAGCACACCGCAAGGTATAACTTTTCCTTTAATTTGTGTAAAGTAACATCATATTCAACACCTTCAGATGTATGTTTACCTTCGCCATGTAAGTTATATAACTGTGAATATAAAATTAAATCATCAAAGTAAAGCGAAATACTTTCAGCACGTTTCAATATTGCAGGGTTAATGATTATTTCATCAAATACTTCACCAGGGTTGGTGAATAAATTTCTTAAAATATGTGTATATGAACGAGAATGAATCGTCTCACTAAATGCCCATGTTTCTATCCATGTTTCAACTTCAGGTAAGGAAGCCAATGGGAGTAACACCGCATTAACTGAACGTGCGGCCATACTATCAAGTAAGATTTGATATTTAAGGTTAGAGATGAAAATGTGCTTTTCGGCATCAGATAGACTTTGCCAATCCCCGCGATCTTTTGATACATCAACTTCTTCTGGTCGCCAGAAGAAAGACAGTTGTTTCTCAATTAAGTTTTCGAATGCCACGTGTTTTTGAACATCATAACGTGATACATTCACAGGGTTGCCAAAGAACATCGGTTCTTTTAAAGCGTCATTATTTTTTTGATTAAAAGTAGTATATTTCATTTTTTATTTATTCCGGGATAAAGCCACATATTTATTTTTTTATGCTGCTATTTTAAGTTGTGTGGCATTTTTTGTGATTTTATGTGTGGTTCCACACAAGTTGAACACGTTGTTTGTGTTTGATTTAGCTTGATTAGTTTTTAAAATTTTGCTATTGTGTGTGTATGGCTGACGGGATTTGAGCTCGATTATCTTAGCGTTACCTTCCATAAGTTCACGTTCAGCAAATGCAAATGAACAAGCAAAGCTGACATAAAAACGAATTGCTTCAAGAATATTTACCGACATCATAGCGAGGTAAAGTTTCTTTTTCAGCTCGAATAAGTTTACAACAACTGTTTTACCGTTGATTTCATGCTTGCCTTCACCGTAAAGGTTGTAAAGTGAAACAGAGTTAATTAAATCATCGTAATAAGTTGTAACTGCATCAGCGCGCTCGCTAATTTTATCGTTGCTAACTATGTCATCAAAAATAAGCTCTGGTGATTGTGTTACGTTACGAATAATGTGGGTGTATGAACGGCTGTGAATTGTTTCACTAAATGCCCACGTTTCTATCCAGGTTTCAAGTTCTGGGATAGACACGATAGGTAGTAGCGCAACGTTAGGAGAGCGGCCTTGTACACTATCAAGCAGTGTTTGATATTTTAAGTTACTTAAAAATATGTGCTTTTCATGCTCTGGTAGCGCCTGAAAATCTAAACGGTCTTTACTCACATCTACTTCTTCTGGTCGCCAAAAGAAAGACAGTTGCTTTTCAATTAACTTTTCAAAAATAGGATATTTTTGTTGATCGTAACGCGATACGTTAACGGTCTGGCCAAAAAACATTGGCTCTTGCATTTGGTTATTATGATTACGACTAAAAGTAGTATAAGACATGTTTATCACTCAAAAAACTATCAGAACAAAGCGGGCTGCATGCCCGCTTAAGATAAAATTAACGACTATATTTTACACGCGCCGCCTGCACAATCGTCATCTTCCACTTCTGGAGTGTCGTCTTGTGCATCAGATGCGCCATCACGGGTATTATGGTAATACAGAGTTTTGACCCCCAATTTGTAGGCGCTAAGTAAGTCTTTTAATAAGACTTTCATAGGTACTTTACCGCCTTCAAATTTATTTGGATCATAATTTGTGTTTGCAGAAATAGTTTGGTCAACAAATTTTTGCATGATACCGACAAGCTGTAAGTAACCATCATTAGAAGGAATGTCCCAAAGTAACTCATAGTTGTCTTTCAAACGTTCGTACTCAGGTACAACTTGTTTTAAAATACCATCTTTACTTGCTTTAACACTAATGTGACCGCGTGGCGGCTCGATACCATTTGTTGCGTTCGAGATTTGCGATGACGTTTCTGATGGCATTAATGCGCTTAGTGTTGAGTTACGCATACCGTGTTCTTGTATGCTTTTACGCAGTGCATCCCAATCAAGATGCAGTGGCTCATCACAAATTTTATCTAAGTCTGTTTTATACGTATCTGTAGGCATAATACCTTGAGAATACGTTGTTTCGTTAAACTTAGGACATGCACCACGTTCTTTTGCAAGTTCGTTTGACGCTTTCATCAAGTAGTATTGAATAGCTTCGAATGTTTTATGTGTTAGTGCATTTGCACTGCCGTCTGAATAACGCTTACCATTTTTAGCTAAGTAGTAGGCATAGTTGATTACGCCTATTCCTAACGTACGACGTCCCATCGTTGCGTTTTTGGCAGCTGGTACTGGGTAGTCTTGGAAGTCGAGTAAATTATCGAGTGCACGTACAGCTAGCTCCGCAAGCTCTTCTAGTTCATCTAGAGACTCAAGCGCACCTAAGTTGAAAGCAGACAGTGTACATAATGCAATTTCGCCTTCTTCGTCGTTAACGTTGTTAAGTGGTTTAGTCGGTAATGCAATTTCTAAACACAAGTTAGACTGACGAATTGGCGCAACTTTCGCTATAAACGGGCTATGTGTATTACAGTGATCTACATTCTGTAAGTATATGCGGCCAGTACTTGCACGCTCTTGTGCAAACACAGAGAACAATTCAATGGCTTTAATACGCTTTTTACGAATTGACTCGTCTTGTTCGTATTTAACATATAACGCATCAAATTCGTCTTGATCTTCAAAAAACGCATCGTAAAGACCTGGCACGTCTGATGGGCTAAATAACGTGATGTAATCGTCTTTAATCAAACGAGAATACATTAGCTTATTAAATTGTACGCCGTAATCTAAATGACGAACACGGTTGTCATCAACACCACGGTTATTTTTAAGAACTAAAAGGTTCTCTACTTCTAAATGCCATAGCGGGTAGAATAGGGTTGCTGCGCCGCCGCGAACACCACCTTGCGAACAACTCTTAACAGCTGTTTGAAAGTGCTTGTAAAAAGGGATACAACCTGTGTGGTATGCTTCGCCATTACGGATATGGCTTCCTAATGCACGGATACGACCAGCATTAATACCGATACCAGCACGCTGAGAAACGTATTTTACAATAGCTGACGACGTTGCATTGATTGAATCAAGGCTGTCGCCACATTCAATAAGTACGCAAGAGCTAAATTGACGAGTAGGCGTACGTACACCAGCCATGATTGGCGTAGGCAATGAAATTTTAAATAACGATACCGCGTCGTAAAAACGTTTTATGTATGAAACTCGTGTTTCTCGTGGGTAATCTGCAAATAAGCTTGCAGCCACTAAAATATATAAAAACTGTGCGCTTTCATAAATTTCACCCGTTACACGGTTTTGAACTAGGTATTTACCTTCTAATTGCTTAACTGCAGCGTAACTAAAATTAAGATCGCGTGAGTGGTCAAGGTATTCGTCTAATTCGTCAAATTCTTGCTCTGTATAATCAGCAAGTAAGTGAGCATCGTAACGTTTATCACTCACCATTTTTGTTACGTGATCAAATAAACGTGGAGGCTCGAATTGACCGTATGCTTTTTTACGTAAGTGGAATACAGCTAAACGCGCAGCAAGATACTGGTAATCAGGTGATTCTTTAGAAATCTGATCGGCAGCCGCTTTGATAATCGTTTCGTGAATATCTTTTGTACGAATACCATCATAAAATTGAATATGTGACTTTAATTCAACCTGTGAAACCGAAACGTTATTTAAACCTTCGGCGGCCCATTCTATAACGCGATGGATCTTATCAAGATCAAGAGGCTCTTTGCGCCCGTCACGTTTGCTTACAGATAACTGTTGGTTCATAGCTTTGCCTGTATTCCTTGGGGATAATGTATTTTTGACCAATGTTGTACGTCTCAAAAAGAGAAGTAGTGCTCATTTTTTATAAGTTTTACCCAATGAGGTAAATTTAATTGAATAACATTTGGCCACAATATCTGGTGTTGTTCAATTTAGAGATCACAAGATAGTGTGGTCTGAGTTGATTTGCAAGGGGCATGATTGCCCCTATTTGTGGATAACGTTGGGATAACGTATTTGTGTTAGTAGGCATTAACCTTTGATCATTCATTGAAGTTGAAATTTTTAAAAATCAACTCAGGATCGACTAAATTTACACATTTTGAAAATAAATGTCGGCTGCTTTTTTTATCATCAAGCTTTGCGTAAAAACTAACACAATCACAATATATAGTGTTTATATCTAAAATGGGCACTATATATGGTTAAATGCGTCAATAGGACTACGCCAGTTAAAATCAGCTTTCCAAGTAAGTGCTTCTGCATCGCTTGGAATGTACCCCCACAGAGCAGTAGCTGTAGGCATACCTGCTGCTTTACCCGCTTGAATGTCTCGCTCGGCATCACCTATGTATAAACAGCGAGCTGGTATTACGTCCATTAGTTTTGCGCAATGAAGTAAAGGTAGAGGAGAGGGTTTGGCTTCTTCAAGTGTATCACCGCTAATAACAACTGCCGCATTTTTTAAAGCGGGGATCGCAGCGACAAGCGGCTCAGTTAAAAAGCCAGGCTTGTTTGTCATGATCCCCCATTTGATCTTTTTGTGATCAAGTGAGATCAGTAGTGGTTCAATACCGGCAAAGCATTGGGTGTATTTCGCAATGTTTTGGGCATAGCTATCGACCAATTGTTTTATCAACTGTGCTTGTGCAAGAGAGGGCCACAACTCTTTAAAACCCGCTTCCAATAAAGCTGCCGCACCATTAGAAGCCGCTGGGCGATATATTTCGCTTGTTACTTCGGCAATTTGATTTGCTCGTAGTACACTATTAAGTGCAGCGCCTAAATCGTCAGCTGTGTCGAGTAAGGTGCCGTCTAAATCAAACAAAAACGCATCATATTGATAAAGTTCTAATGATGAACCTGCGCTCTTCATTACACCAACTTCTCAAAATGAAGGATATAATTAACACTAACATCATTATTAAGTGTGTATTGTTTAGAGAAGGGGTTATACGAAAGTCCTGAGCTTGCACGTACTTTTAAGCCCGCTTGCTCGGCCCACGCAATTAGCTGCGCCGGTTTAATAAACTTTTTGTGATCGTGAGTTCCCTCTGGAACCATTTTTAATAGTTTTTCAGCACCTACAATTGCGTACAAGTAGGCTTTCGGTGTTTTATTGAGGGTAGAGAAAAAAACATCAGCGCCAGGTTTTGCAAGTTTGGCAACGGCGTGAATAATTGAAGCAGGGTCTGGAACGTGTTCGAGCATTTCCATACAGGTAACAACGTCAAATCGTTCAGGGTGTTCTTCAGCAAACTGTTCTGCGGGTATTTTTATGTAATCTACATTAACACCCGTTTCTAGGCTGTGTAATTTAGCGACAGTCAAGGGCTCTTGTCCCATATCAATACCTGTTACCTTTGCCCCCATACGTGCCATGCTTTGGCTTAAAATACCCCCACCACAGCCAACATCGAGCGTTTCTTTATCAAATAAACCTTGCGTTTTATTTGCAATAAAATCTAGGCGTAACGGATTAATTTCGTGAAGAGGTTTAAACTCACCCTCTAAATCCCACCAACGCTCTGCGATGGCTTCAAACTTTGCTATTTCTGCGTGATCTACATTTTGATGTTCGGTCATAAAATACTTCCTCGTCAATCTGAGGCCATTATATAGGCCTAAATTGATAAATCGCAAAGTTTTGCGCCTGTAAATTAAAATTAATTGTGATAGCATGTCTGTTAGTAATAATAACAATACTCTTTAAAACCTAATACTGGGTTATTAAGAGCTGCTACTGAAGGAATGTGATATCAAATGACTGATCTCGCCAATGAAATTCTGCCAGTCAATATTGAAGACGAGTTAAAAAACTCCTACTTAGATTACGCAATGAGTGTAATTGTAGGACGTGCATTACCAGACGTACGTGATGGCTTAAAGCCAGTTCACCGCCGCGTTTTGTTTGCAATGAACGAGCTTAGTAATGATTGGAACAAGCCTTACAAAAAGTCGGCACGTGTTGTCGGTGATGTAATCGGTAAATACCACCCACACGGCGATAGCGCAGTTTATGACACGATAGTTCGTATGGCACAGCCATTCTCACTTCGTTATATGCTTGTAGACGGCCAGGGTAACTTTGGTTCTGTTGATGGTGATTCAGCTGCTGCTATGCGTTACACCGAAGTACGTATGGCTAAAATGTCTCATGAGTTATTAGCGGATCTTGAGAAAGAAACGGTTGATTTCGTTCCTAACTACGATGGCACAGAGCAAATTCCTGATGTTTTACCAACCAAGGTACCTAATTTACTTGTAAATGGTTCTTCTGGTATTGCCGTAGGTATGGCGACAAACATCCCACCACATAACTTAACTGAAGTTATCAATGGTTGTTTAGCATTAATTGTTAATCCAGATTTAACCATAACTGAGTTAATGGATTACATTCCTGGTCCAGATTTCCCTACAGCCGCAATCATTAACGGTAAAAAAGGGATTGAACAAGCGTACCAAACGGGTCGTGGCAAGGTGTACATGCGTGCACGCGCTGACATCGAAACAGACGAAAAAACGGGTCGTGAAACAATTATTGTTCATGAAATCCCTTATCAAGTTAACAAAGCGCGCTTAATTGAAAAAATAGCGGAGCTTGTTAAAGATAAAAAAATTGAAGGCATTAGTGCACTACGTGATGAATCAGATAAAGACGGTATGCGTATCGTTATTGAGATAAAGCGTGGTGACGTAGGTGAAGTGATTCTAAACAACCTATATGCACAAACACAGTTACAAACAGTGTTTGGTATGAACATGGTTGCACTCATCAATAATCAGCCTAAGTGTTTTAATTTAAAAGAAATGCTTGAAGAGTTTATTATTCACCGTCGTGAAGTAGTAACTCGTCGTACAGTATTTGATTTACGTAAAGCGCGCGACCGTGCACACATGCTAGAAGGTCTAGCAATTGCACTTGCCAACATTGACCCAATTATTGAACTTATTCGTAAATCTCCAACACCTGCAGAAGCAAAAATAGCGTTAACTGCACGTTCGTGGGAATTAGGTAATGTTAAAGCAATGCTTGAAAAAGCAGGTGAGGCTAACGTTGCTCGCCCAGATTGGTTAGCTGATGATTTAGGTATACGCGACGGCCAATACTTTATTTCTGAGCAACAAGCTCAAGCGATTCTTGACTTACGATTACACAAGCTAACAGGCCTTGAGCACGAAAAAATCTTAAGTGAATACCAAACACTGCTTGATTTAATTGCTGAACTGTTACACATACTGGCAAGCCCAGAGCGCTTAATGGAAGTAATTCGTGACGAGTTAGTTGAAATTAAGGCGCAATATGGTGATGAGCGCCGCACTGAAATCAACGCAGCCGCGCATGATATCAGCCTTGAAGATCTAATAACTGAAGAAAACGTAGTTGTTACGCTTTCTCACGAAGGCTATGTTAAGTATCAGGCGTTGTCTGATTACGAAGCGCAGCGTCGTGGTGGTAAAGGTAAATCTGCAACAAAAATGAAAGACGAAGATTTTATTGAGCGTTTATTAGTTGCAAACACGCATGATACTATTTTATGTTTCTCTACAGCAGGGCGTTTATATTGGTTAAAAGTATATCAATTACCACTAGCAAGTCGTGCAGCACGCGGTAAGCCAATTGTAAACTTATTACCTTTAGAAGCTGACGAACGTATTACCGCTATTTTGCCAGTACGTGAGTACGAAGAAGATAAATACATCTTTATGGCAACAGCATTTGGTACAGTGAAGAAAACACCTTTAACAGCCTACAGCCGTCAACGTGCTAGCGGTATTATTGCCGTTAACCTAAATGAGGGTGATAGCTTAATTGGTGTTGATATTACTGATGGTACCAACGAAATAATGTTGTTTACCGATGCGGGTAAGGTTGTTCGCTTTAAAGAAGCTGAAGAATCTGCTGTTGTTGATGAAAATGGAAACCCAGTATTAGACGAAGAAGGTAACCCAGAAATTCGTTTCAAGGGTGTTCGTCCAATGGGCAGAACGGCAACGGGTGTACGCGGTATTAAAATGACCGACGAGCAACGTGTTGTATCGCTCATCGTGCCAAAAACTGATGGCGCAATATTGACTGTAACTGAAAATGGTTATGGTAAACGAACTCAACTTGAAGATTACCCATCTAAGAGTCGTGCAACACAAGGTGTTGTATCAATTAAGGTGAGTGAGCGTAATGGTGCTGTAGTAGGTGCTGTTCAAGTTGATGACAACGACGAAATAATGCTTATTTCAAATCGCGGAACGTTAGTGCGTACTCGTGTGAACGAAGTTTCAACGGTTGGTCGTAACACACAAGGTGTTATTTTGATCAGAACTATTGACGAAGAGCAAGTAGTTGGTTTACAACGTATAGAAGAAATTGAAGTTACAGAAAGTGACTTAATTAATACTGAAGACGTTGAAACAGTAGATACAGTTATAGATGAAGTCGTGGATGATAATCCTCCTTCAGAATAATTGAGATTGAAAAAGCGGCCTTGGCCGCTTTTTTTAATGTTGTTGAAAAAAATTAATACAGCGTGGATTTAATATTTTCATGTTGAGTGTATAAATTACTGGAATGAGGCAAAGGTAATGAGTAAATATAATTTTTGTGCAGGGCCGGCTATGCTTCCGCAAGCGGTAATGCAAAAAGCACAAAAAGAATTCTTAGATTGGCAAGACATGGGCGTTTCTGTAATGGAAATTAGCCACCGTAGTAAAGAATTTTTGGCATTAACTGCAAAATGTGAAGCAAGCTTAAGACGCTTAATGAATATTAGTGATGAATTTGAAGTTTTATTTATGCATGGTGGTGGTCGCGGTCAGTTTAGTGCAGTGCCCCTCAATCTTCATCAAGCAGATAAAAAAGCTATCTACTGCGAAAATGGTGTGTGGTCTAAAAGCGCGACAGACGAAGCTAACAAGTTTACTTCAACAACCAGTGTTAATGTACGTAACGATGCAGATGGAAAATTCTCAATTAAAAATGTAGCTGATTGGGTTTTACCTGCAGATGCCTCATATATTCATTATTGCCCAAACGAAACCGTAGATGGCTTAGAAATTTTTGAGGTGCCAAGTCATCCAACGGCACCAATTGTTGCTGATATGTCGTCAACGATTTTATCGCGCGAAATTGATGTAGATAAATTTGATTTAATTTACGCTGGTGCGCAAAAAAATATCGGTCCATCAGGTATCGCTATCGTTATTGTGCGCAAAACATTACTTGATCGTGAAGGTTTAGCTAAGCCTGGTATTTTAGATTATGCACTCGAAGCGAAGCAGGGCAGTATGTTTAATACACCACCCACATTTGCATGGTACTTAGCTGCAGAAGTGTTTGAATGGTTAGAAGCCCAAGGTGGTGTAAAAGCGATGGAAGCTCAGAACATCGCTAAGGCTGAACTTCTTTATAATTTTATTGATGAGTCTCCTTTTTATTCAAATAAAGTAGCCAAGCATTGCCGCTCACGTATGAACGTCCCATTTTGGCTTAATGACGAAAGCTTAAATGAAAAGTTTGTATCACAATCTAAAGAAGCTGGTTTATTAGCGCTTGAAGGGCACAGAATAGTAGGCGGTATGCGCGCAAGTATTTATAACGCAATGCCACTTGAAGGCGTACAAGCGCTTGTTGATTTCATGGCAGCTTTTGCAAAGGAGAATAGCTAATGGAGCAACTTCGTTTAGAACCGATATCGCGTGTTAACGGCTCTGTGACATTACCAGGGTCAAAAAGTTTATCTAATCGTATTTTACTGCTGGCTGCTCTGGCTAGCGGAACAACCGTTGTAGAGAACTTACTCGATAGTGATGATATTCGTCATATGTTGGGAGCACTAGAGCTTTTAGGTGTAACAGTAACACTTAATGAAGACCGAACAGTTGCAACTGTTCATGGTGTTGGTGGTGAGTTCAAAAAACCTAATAAACCTTTATTTTTAGGTAATGCTGGTACAGCATATCGTCCGTTAACAGCTGTTTTAGCAGCTGTTAAAGGTGAGTATGAGTTAGTCGGTGAGCCACGTATGGAAGAGCGCCCAATAGGGCACTTAGTTGATGCGCTTCAAGCCCTTGGTGGTGATATTACCTATACAAAGCACAAAGACTACCCACCGCTTAAAATTGTTGGTGGGCAAATTAATGGTGGCGAAGTTGAAATTGATGGCAGTATTTCAAGTCAATTTTTAACCGCTTTATTAATGGCAGCTCCATTATTCAGTGGTGATACGCAAATTACAATTAAAGGCACATTGGTGTCTAAGCCTTATATTGATATTACTTTAGGGGTTATGGCGCGTTTTGGTATTACCGTTGAACATTCAGACTATTCACTATTTAAAGTAAAAGGTGGCCAACAGTATCAATCACCTGAACGCATAATGGTTGAAGGTGACGCATCATCGGCTTCTTATTTTGTTGCAGCCGCAGCCATTGCTGGTGGCGAGATTGAAATTAAAGGTGTGGGTGCTAAATCGGTTCAGGGTGATATTGGCTTTGCGAAGGTGATGGAACAAGTCGGTGCACAAATCGATTGGTACGATGAACGTTTAGTTGTGAGGAAAGGCGAGTTAAAAGGGGTCGACATAGACGCCAATGCCATTCCCGATGCTGCAATGACGTTGGCTACCGTTGCTTTATTTGCTAAAGGTCCCACAGCTATTCGTAATATTTATAATTGGCGTGTAAAAGAAACAGACCGTCTTTACGCTATGAGTACAGAACTTCGTAAAGTAGGTGCAAAAGTTGTTGAGGGGGAGGATTTTATTGAAATAACTCCGCCATTAACATTTAACGATGTCGCTATTGATACTTACGATGATCACCGGATTGCTATGTGTTTTGCCATGGTTGCAGTGGGCGGAAAGCCTATAACAATCAATGACCCTAAGTGTACCTATAAAACATTTCCTACGTTTTTCAATGTATTAGCATCAGTGAGTGAATAGGCTTTTTATAACTATTTATAAAAAGTTACACACTAATAGCAGATATATTTTAATAACTGACGTATAATGTCGCGGTTTATTTAGGTGTGCATTGCAGGAGGTTTAAATGCAGGCGTTATTAATGCCCGTGATCACCGTTGATGGCCCAAGTGGTTCTGGTAAGGGAACTGTTTGTCGTTTGTTAGCCGATAAGTTGGGTTGGGATGTATTGGATAGTGGTGCAATTTACCGCGTTTTATCCCTTGCAGCACTTCATCACCAAATCGCATTAGATAACGAAGAGGCACTTTTACCACTGGCTGCAAATTTAGACGTGCAGTTTTTGGTAGATAGCCAAACTAATGCTGGAAAAGTTATTCTAGAGGGAGAGGATGTAACCACGACTATTCGTAATGAAGAAGTGGGTGCAGCTGCATCAAAAGTAGCAGCTCTTCCTCGTGTTCGTGAAGCGCTATTAAGGCGTCAACGCGCTTTTAGAACCGAAAATGGTTTGATAGCAGACGGCCGTGATATGGGTACTGTTGTATTCCCAGATGCGCCATTAAAAATCTATTTGACAGCGAGCGCACAAGAGCGTGCTCGTAGACGCTTTGTTGAGTTGAATGAGCGTGGGCTTGATGTTACACTAAGTGGTCTATTAGAGGACATTCAAGCTCGTGATGACCGTGATATGAATCGCGCCGTCGCACCGCTTGTGCCTGCAGAAGATGCAATTGAACTCGATACTAGCGAGCTAAATGCACAGCAAGTGTTTGATAAAGTTATTACTTTATTAGATGCAGCTATCTCTGAAGGTAAACTTCCTAAACGAAGTTAAACACATTTTATGCACCAGCAGGATGCCAGTGCTATTTTAACAACCCCATGCAGCATGGTTGCTTATTGGTATTAATATATGAGACGTATATTCGTATGTCAGAAAATTTTGCGCAGTTATTTGAAGAAAGCTTAAAGGGTTTTGAAGCAGAGCAAGGCTCTATTGTTAAAGGTACAGTAATCTCAATAGAGAACAACATTGTACTTGTAGATGCTGGTCTTAAATCAGAAAGTGCTATCCCTGCAGAGCAGTTCAAAAATGCTGCTGGTGAACTAGAAGTTGCTGTTGGCGACGAAGTAGATGTTGCACTAGATGCAATCGAAGACGGTTTCGGTGAAACTATCCTTTCTCGTGAGAAAGCGAAGCGTCACGAAGCGTGGATCCGTCTTGAGAAAGCTTGTGAAGAGCAAGAGACTGTTACTGGTGTTATCAACGGTAAAGTTAAAGGCGGTTTCACTGTTGAAGTTGATTCAATCCGTGCTTTCCTACCTGGTTCACTTGTTGATGTTCGTCCAGTACGCGACACAACTCACCTTGAAGGCAAAGAGCTTGAATTTAAAGTAATCAAGCTTGATCAAAAACGTAACAACGTTGTTGTTTCACGTCGTGCAGTTATCGAATCAGAAAACTCACAAGAACGTGAAGAGCTTCTTGCTAACCTTGTTGAAGGTCAAGAAGTTAAAGGTATCGTTAAGAACCTTACTGACTACGGTGCGTTCGTTGACCTTGGTGGTGTTGATGGTCTACTACACATTACTGATATGGCGTGGAAGCGTGTTAAGCACCCTTCAGAAATCGTTAATGTTGGTGACGAAATCGCAGTTAAAGTTCTTAAATTCGACAAAGATAAAACTCGTGTATCTCTAGGCCTTAAACAGCTTGGTGAAGATCCATGGGCAGCTATCGCTGGTCGTTACCCAGAAGGTTCTAAACTTTCTGGTCGTGTAACTAACCTTACTGATTACGGTTGCTTCGTAGAAATTGAAGAAGGCGTTGAAGGTCTAGTACACGTTTCTGAAATGGATTGGACTAACAAGAACATCCACCCTTCAAAAGTTGTTTCACTAGGTGACACAGTTGAAGTTATGGTTCTTGAAATCGACGAAGAACGTCGTCGTATTTCTCTAGGTCTTAAGCAATGTATTGCTAATCCTTGGCAGGAATTTGCTCGTCTACAAAACAAAGGCGACCAAGTTACTGGTAAGATCAAATCAATCACTGACTTCGGTATCTTTATCGGTCTTGACGGTGGTATTGACGGTCTTGTACACCTTTCAGATATTTCTTGGAACACACCTGGCGAAGAAGCTGTACGTGAATTCAAGAAAGGCGACGAAATCACTGCTATCGTATTGCAAGTTGACCCAGAGCGTGAACGTATCTCTCTAGGTGTTAAGCAAATCGAAGCTGACCCGTTCAATAACTACCTTGATGCAAACAAAAAAGGTGCTATTGTTAAAGGTAAAGTGACTGAAGTTGATGCGAAAGGCGCAACTGTTGAACTTATCGAAGGCGTTGAAGGTTACATCCGTGTAGCTGATATCGCTCAAGAGCGCGTTGAAGATGCAACTACTGTTGTTTCTGTAGGCGACGAAGTTGAAGTTAAATACGTTGGTGTTGATCGTAAGAACCGCACTTTAAGCTTATCTGTAAAAGCTCTTTTCGAAGCAGAAGAGAAAGAAGTACTAGAGAAGCTTAAGAAAGAAGAGCCAGTGTTTGAAAACGCAATGGCAGCTGCTTTCGCAAATGCACAAAAAGACTAATAAATAATTAGTTTTTAGTTGGGAGGGCACTTTTGCCCTTCCTATATCTTTTTATTAAGGAAACGCTATGACTAAGTCAGAATTGATAGAAACACTTGCGGAACAACACGCACACGTTCCAGTGAAAGATGTTGAAAATGCTGTAAAAGAAATTCTAGAACAAATGGCCGGTTCATTATCTTCTTCAGATCGAATAGAGATCAGAGGATTTGGTAGTTTCTCTTTGCATTTCCGCGCTCCTCGCACAGGTCGTAATCCTAAAACTGGCGATACAGTAGAGTTAGATGGAAAGCACGTACCTCATTTTAAACCAGGTAAAGAATTACGCGACCGCGTCAATGCGAGCATTGCCTAGTTAATATAACGGAGTAGTTACTTGTTCAAGGTATTGAAATTTATTCTGGTAGCGCTGTGCCTAATTAGCGCATTTGTATTAGGGTCACAAAACCCGCAGTTAGTACAAGTAAATTATATTATAGCCAGTAATACTCTGCCTTTAGCTGTAATAATAAGTATCTGCTTTTTGTTAGGTGTTCTAATAGGTTGTTTTATAAGCTTTAAGCTATTCTCTCAATTAAAGTGGCAAAATTACCGTTTGAAAAAACAGTTAGCGCCTGAGAAAAATAAAAACAAGCTTGACGTTAATAAAGACACCTAATTATGATTGAGCTTTTGTTTTTACTACTACCTGTTGCAGCCGGTTATGGCTGGATTATGGGTAAAAACAGTGCTAAAAATCATGCTCACCAACTTAATCGTCAAATAACTTCTGAATACAGTAAAGGGCTTAAGTTTCTATTAGACCGTGAAGAAGATCAAGGTTTAGAACACTTAATAAATTTACTAGAAGTTGCAGCCGATTCAGTCGAACATTACTCTACACTTGCCACTATGTTTCGTCGCCGAGGCGAATTAGACCGTGCAATCAAAATTCATGAACTTCTTTTAAAACACCCAAGTTTGAGTGAGCAGCAGGCCGCTACTAGTCGCTTAGAATTAGCCGAAGATTATATAATGGCTGGATTGCTAGATGGTGCAGAAGAGCATTTGGTTTGGTTGGTCAAGGCCGGCCATGTAGAAGCTCTCGATCCTATTATTACCTTATATTCGCAAACTCGTGAGTGGGATAAAGGCATTAATATGTTTGAATCTCACAGCGAATTATTCTCTAAAGAGCAACAATTTAAGGCTATCGCGAATTTTTATTGTGAGTCTGCCCTTAGTGACAATACTCCTCAAATTATGCGAAAAGCAATTAGTCTAAACTACAAAGCCGTTAGGCCTTTGTACGAGCTAGGTGTTATCGCTTTTTCTAAAGAAGATTATGTTAAAGCGATCTACTATTGGCGTGAACTTATTTGCCAGTTTACTTTGTTTGCCCCCTTATTCATTGATGATCTGGCGCATAGCTATAAGCAACTAAATTTAACGCATCAATTTCATGAGTTAGTAAACGATTTACTAGATAAGGGTGGTGTTCTTATAAAAATAAAACATTGCCAAGCTCTTTTAGAGCAAGGTCATACAAAACAAGCTTTCGATTTTTTAACTGACAGTTTAAAAAGACAACCAACGATCAGGGGGTTTAGTTTTTTACTGCAGCTAATGGGTGACCAAAATAAAAATACAAAAGAAGTACTTAATGAAATTGATAGCCTTGTAACGTCATATATTGCTACTAAGCCAGATTTTCAATGCCAGCATTGTGGCTTCACAAGTTATACAATTTATTGGAATTGCCCTTCTTGTAAACATTGGGAAACCATTGTCCCAAGTAGAGGTTTAGACGGATTTTAATAACCCCTAAATACTTAATTATTGTAATGCCCTTACAAATTCGACTAGAAGTTTAACTAGCATCTATATACTAATTAAACCTCCTTACTCACTTTGTGTAAGTTCGCCTTGATAACTAAGTTGAATATATAAAAACTCTTTACTGCTATAGATTAGGATAACTATGTCTTTCGAAAATTCAAAAAAAGTGCTTATCGCTTTAGACTACGACGATCAAGAAACAGCATTAGCATTTGTAAAACAGCTTTCGCCCGATACTTGTCGATTAAAAGTAGGCAAAGAAATGTTTACTTACTTTGGCCCTGAATTTGTAAAAGAGTTAATTGAACTTGGTTTTGATGTATTTTTAGATTTAAAGTTTCATGATATTCCTAATACAGTTGCAAAGGCAGTTACAGCTGCTGCAAAAATGGGCGTTTGGATGGTAAATGTTCATGCGTCAGGCGGTTATGAAATGATGCACAAAGCAAAACTTGCTTTAGAAGAATTTGGAGATAGAGCACCAATTCTTATTGCTGTAACTGTGTTAACAAGTATGGATGAACCAGAATTAAAACGCTTAGGTATAAACAAATCACCACAGGAGCAGGTAATATACCTTGCAAAACTAGCTAAGGAAGCAGGCCTTGATGGTGTTGTTTGTTCTGCTCAAGAAGCGAATGTTTTAAAGGCTGAACTTGGTGAGCATTTTAAATTAGTTACCCCAGGTATTCGCCCTGAAGGCAGTGAAGCAGGCGATCAAAAAAGAATAATGACTCCAAAACAAGCAATTGAAGCTGGCAGTGATTATCTAGTTGTAGGCAGACCGATTACTAAAGCAGCAAATCCAGTAAAAGTACTGCAAGATGTTAATGAATCTATAAAATAATTTACAAAAAACAGCAAATAAGTACTAAACCCCTTACGTTATGTGTAATTTGTGTTACATTTATAATATCAAAATGATGTAAGGGGTTTATTTTGAAGCTATTATTTGGTTCAGTGTTGATTATCATTGCAGGCTTTTCAGTTAACAAACATGTATTTTCTAGTAAGGCTTATGATGGCGTTACAACAGTAACAGACGTTATATCAGCTTATCCTGTAGACATGTTTGATTTTAAAAAAACAATGAAGGATTATGCTCACCATCTTTGCTACAGAAATTCTGACGCATTAAATGCTCAAGATATCACTGTCAGTGATTGTTTAACTCATCATGATGAAAAGAAATTGGAGTGTGAAATAAAGGTTTTTAGATTAGCGCCGCAAAACTTAGAATCAGAAAGGGAAGTACTTAATTACTCAAGAGAGTATACACAGTGTACATTGCCTTATAAGTATATTTTAGGGTAAGCACTCACAATATAAAGGTATCATGAGCGCTATAAAATTATTTAGATTTTAAGCGGATAGATTTCGCTTCTATCTCAATCAGCTCTTGTTTAAATAATCCACCAATTGCTTTTTTATAGTTAGCTTTACTTGTTGAAAATACTTTTTTAATAAGTTCAGGATCAGATTTATCGCCAATGGCGAGTATGCCGCCTTCGTTTTTAAGCTTTTCCATTATTTTATCGCCAAGCTCGCTTACTTTACCCATGCCTGGTTTTTCGAGTACAACATCAATTTTTCCGTCTTCTCGTACTTTTTGAACAAAGCCTTTAAGCTTTTGCCCTACAAATAAGTTTTTGAATACCATATTGTAAAATACAACACCAAAGTGAGACTCTTCTATAAGCACCTTGTAGCCAATATCTGTTTTACCAGCAACAATCAAATCAACCTCTTGTAGGCGTGTGTATTCAGGCTCATCCTTTGATAAAAAGCGATTAAAGTTAGTTGAAGCACAAATGCGTTGACTCGCATTATCAAGATACAAACGAACAAGATAAGAATGCCCCTCTTGCATACGTGGCTTTTGTTCATTAAATGGGGCTAATACATCTTTTTCTAATCCCCAGTCTAAAAATGCACCAATACTATTTATTTCCTTAACACGTAAAAGGGCGTATTCACCTACCTGAGCATGTGGCTTTTTAACAGTCGCCGTTGGTAAATTAGCATTATCTAAATATATAAATACGCTAATGCTGTCACCAGCTTCAAGCTCATCTTTAATTTCGTTTTTTGGTAAAAAAACTTCACCTAAATCATGACCGTCCAAGTAAGCGCCTTCATTACTCACTTCTTTTACAAATAGGGTTTGTGTTGTTCCAAGGTAACTCATAATTATTCCTGCTCAGGCTTTTTTTTACGGCGCATTGGTGAATCGCCATCGATATTCATAGGGGCTTTAATGGGTGCCGCTGGTTTTTTAGGTTTTGCTTTACGTTTAATTTGTGGCTTTTTAACCTGCGTTACTTTTTTAGCTTTAACAGTTGCAGCAGGTTTTTTCTCTTTGATCCCTTTAAATTTAGCTTTAAGCCCGTCAATAGTTGCAAATTTAAGCTCATTGTTTAAAAAAGATTTAATTGCTAAATAACTAGCCCAATCTTTAGGGCCTACTAACGAAATAGCGGTACCTTTAAAACCAGCACGTCCAGTTCTACCTATTCTGTGAACATATTCTTCAGCATGTTTTGGCAAATCAAAGTTAATTACATGCGTTACGCTTAACAAATCTAAACCACGGGATGCGACATCAGTGGTAATTAATATCTTGAAGTTTCCTCTGCTAAACGAGTCCATAATGTCTAAGCGTTTGCTTTGTGTTAAATCACCCGCTAGTGCGACTGATTTAAATCCTTTGTTGTTTAGTTCTTCGCTCAAACGACTTGTATCTGCCCGGGTGGCAGTAAATATTATGCATTGGCCAACTTCGTCTTGCTTTAAAAAGTGTGCTAATAACGCTTCTTTGTGATCTAGGTGGTCGGCTAAGTAGAGTGTTTGTGTTATATCGCTGTGCTGTTCATTTGCAGCACTAAGCGTGATCTGTTTTGGTTTTTTTAATAAATTACGCGAAAGAGCATCTACTTGAGCGTGGTCTAGGGTTGCTGAAAACAATAATGTTTGGCGAAGACGGTGATTGGCTTCGTCGTTAATTAACTTTAGTTGCTCAGTAAAGCCCAGATCTAAAATACGGTCTGCTTCATCAAAAATTAGTAGTTCTAAACCACTTAATTGTAACGAGCGTTTGCTAATATGATCGGCCAAACGACCGGGTGTAGCCACTACAAACTGTGGGTCGTTCCTTAATGCTTTAATTTGGTCATTAAAGTTTTCACCACCTAATACTTTTACAGCTTTAATCGCCGTGCCCGCTATTAACAAACGCAACTGTGTAAATACTTGCGTAGCTAATTCGCGTGTAGGGGCAACAATAAGTACACGTGGATCGCGTTTACTGAGTGCTTTTTGTTTCATAACCCGTTGTACTGCGGGTAATAAAAACGCCAAGGTTTTGCCCGACCCAGTCTTTGACTGAGCAAAAATGTCATGCCCTGCAAGTGCGGTAGGCACTGCATGTGCTTGAATGTCTGTGGGCTGGGTGATCCCTTGATGTGCTAATTGTGTTTCAAGGCGAGTATCAATCCCAAGATCAGTAAAGTGCAATGTAATGTTCTCCAATGTGCAACTTAAATTAATTGCTGCATTATAGCGTACACATGGCTTATCCCGACAGCAAAAAGCAAAGTATGGTGCTATTTTTTGCAATTAATCTAAAAAAGCGTAAAATACGCGCCCCATATGCGCCGGATTTACGATTCGGTAAACGCCAATATTGGCTAATAAGGCAAAATAGGAAATAAAATGACAGCTGTTCATAAAGATGATCTTACCAGCGAACACTTTGTAGTGTGCGCTTTATACAAATTTGTAGGCCTACCTGAATTTGAAGCATTACGTAAACCTCTACTGGAGGTTATGGAAAAAAACGAAGTGCGAGGCACATTACTTCTAGCTGCAGAAGGAATTAATGGTACTGTTTCTTCAAAACGAGCGGGCATTGATAACCTCCTTGCATGGTTAGATGAACAGCCAAATTTAAAAAACATTGTTACTAAAGAATCCTATGATGACGAATGTCCGTTTTACCGCACAAAAGTAAAACTAAAAAAAGAAATCGTAACAATGGGCGTAGAGGGAATTGATCCTCTTAAAGTAGTGGGAAGCTATGTTAAACCTCAAGACTGGAATGCATTAATTTCTGACCCCGAGGTTGTACTTATTGATACGCGTAACGATTACGAAATTGAAATTGGCACATTTCAAAATGCCGTTGATCCAAATACAACAACGTTTCGTGAGTTCCCTCAATGGGCAAAAGAAAATCTTGATCCTGAAAAACATAAAAAAGTTGCTATGTTTTGTACAGGTGGTATTCGATGTGAAAAATCAACAGCTTACATGAAAGAGCAGGGCTTTGATGAAGTTTATCACTTAGAAGGTGGTATTCTTAAATACTTAGAAGAAGTGCCAAAAGAAGAAACCATGTGGGAAGGCGAGTGTTTTGTATTTGATAATCGCGTTGCTGTTGATCATGACCTACAGAAAGGTTCTTACGATCAATGTCATGCGTGTCGTATGCCTATAACTGAACAAGAAAAACAAAAGCCTGAATATTTAGAGGGTGTTTCATGTCATCATTGTATTGATAAGGTAACTGATGAGCAGCGAGCCCGTTTTGCAGAGCGCCAAAAACAAATTGAGCTCGCACAGGCTCGTGGTGAAGGGCATATAGGTAACGAAGCACAGACCGTTCTTCAACAACGCAAAGAGGCTAAAAAAGCACAAAAAGATGCTCAACGTGGTAAGTAAGTCATCTTTAAAATGTACTTAATAAAAAAGAGCTTTACGGCTCTTTTTTTTGGCTAAAATTTGTTATTCATCTTACATAGTTGAGTGTTCAGCGTTAACACAGGCTAATTTTGATCACACTTTTGCTACACTGCGTATAGTGGTCAACAAAATGGTTTATAAGGTGGTTCTTTGAAATTGCGCATACTTCTATTAAATATCTATTTGTTATTATTCATTTTTAGCACAGCAGCATCTAGTGCAAATGTAATGGTACAAAAAGTTACAACGGAACGTACAAAAGAAGAGGTTAAAGCTGTAGGTAATGCAGAAGCAATCCACTCCGTTATATTATTTCCTGCAGTGGGTGATAGAGTAACAGCCGTTCACTTTAAACCGGGTAACTTCGTAAAGGAAGGAGATGTTTTAGTCGAGCTTGACTCTCGCAGACAAAAAGCAGCTCTTAAACAAGCAGAAATAACCTTAGCAGATACCCAACGAACACTTAACAGACTCAGCGAAAGTCACAAAAAGGGAGCAATTCCTAAAAGTGACTTAGATGATGCTAAAACTTTGCATGCACTCGCCGAGGTTGCTCTTATTAATGCTAAAACAGATCTGGAAGACAGAACTGTGCTTGCGCCATTTGATGGTGTGATGGGACTTACTGATGTAGAAAAAGGGGATCGCATTACAGAGCAAACTGCCATTGCAACAATTGATGATACTCGCAGTTTGTACATTAATTTTAACGCCCCCGAGTCAGCTGTCTCAATACTAAAAAATAAAGGTATTGTGGAAGTAACACCATGGCAAAGCGCAAAAGCTATTAATGCTCAAGTTTCATATCTTGATTCTCGAATAAATCCACAAACCCGTACCTTACGTGTCAAAGCCAAACTGGAAAATGAAAATGATCAGTTTATGCCTGGTATGAGTTTTCGAATTAATATTACCATGCAAGGGGAATCATATGCTGTTGTGCCTGAGGCTGCACTTATGTGGGGAGCAACAGGGCCTTATGTTTGGAAAAGTATAGATAAAAAAGCAAAGCGCATAGATGTAAAAATAGAGCAACGCTTAGCTGGGCGATTGTTAGTTTCAGGCAATTTAAATGAAAACGATATATTGGTTGTTGAAGGCGTCCAACGCTTGCGCGAAAACCAAACATTAACGTTTGCTAATCCCAGTAATTTAGAGGAATAACAATGAAAAATTCCCCTATGATGCAAGACCTACCCTCAATGGCAATTCGCCGCCCAGTGCTCATTGTTGTTTTGAATCTACTAATAATAATTGCTGGTTTAGCTGCAATTGCAGGAATTGAAGTCAGAGAATTACCAGATGTTGATAGGCCACGTATAACTGTTTCGGCTTCATTTCCTGGTGGGTCTCCAGAAACGGTCGACACAGAAGTAACCAGTAAACTAGAAGGGGCAATAGCCCGTGTAAGTGGTGTTAAATCAATTCGCGCACAAAGTGAAGAAGGCAATGCGCGTATTGTTGTTGAGTTTCGCCCTGGCGTAGATTTAGACAATGCAGCTAACGAAACCCGTGAGTCTGTTGCTCGTGTACAACGAGAATTACCAGAGGAAGTTGAACGTGTTGCAATTATCAAGGCCGATAATGATGCAGAAGCTGTTGTTTCGCTCACTGTATCAAGTAATAGTCTAGCACTTGAAGCCCTTACTGAACGCGTTGAAACCGATTTAGCTCCCCAGTTTTTAACCATACCGGGTGTTGCCGATGTCAGGTTAAACGGGGACCGAAAACGTGTTTTGCGAGTTCGGTTAGATCCATTAAAGTTAAGTAGTTTTAATCTTACTATTCCTGATGTGGCAGATGTTTTACGAGAAGCGCCATTTGATGTACCAGCAGGAAGCCTTAAATCAAGTGACCAACAAGTCATAGTCAGAGCCGATGCGACTTCTATTACCCCCAATGAAGTAGCTGATATTATTGTTAGCGGTGATACGCGAGTGGGTGATATTGCATCAGTCTATTTTGGCCCTGCAGATCCTCGCTCTATGGTTCGTTTAGATGGCAAACCAGTAATCGGTATGGAGGTTATTCGTCAAGCGCAATCAAATACAATTGAAATATCGGACGAAGTTTTACAGTTACTTGACAACATGCGCGAACGATTCCCTGAACTCGAATTTACGCTCACCTCAGACGATGCTCAATTTATAAGAAGCTCTGTTGACGAAGTAATAAACTCCTTAGTGCTTACAGTTTTGTTAGTGGTAATAACGTTATGGGTGTTTATAGGTTCGTGGCGCGCAACACTTGTGCCTGCATTTGCCATACCTGTTGCGCTTATAGGGTCTCTTGCACTTATTTGGGCCCTTGGTTTTTCTATTAATATACTCACTTTATTAGCACTGGTTTTAGCCACAGGTTTAATAGTTGATGATGCAATTGTTGTAAGTGAAAACATACAACGTCAAAGAGGGCTAGGGCTTGGTCGGCGAGCATCAGCAGTAATAGGAACTCGAGAAGTATTTTTTGCGGTAGTTGCAACGACAGCCGTATTAGCTGCGGTTTTTATCCCTATTGCATTTTTACCCTCTACGGCAGGACGATTATTTAGAGAGTTTGGCGGGGTGCTTGCAGGTGCAGTCATTATTTCAAGTTTTGTTGCGTTATCACTTGTCCCTGCATTGACTTCAAAATTAAAACTAAAAAAACAAAGCAACCACCCATTTGCCAAAGTAGGTAATAAGTTAGTAAGACTTTATAGCATAACGATTAAAAGCGTTCTGAACCGCGCTTGGCTTGTGCTCATAGCTTGTATATTAATAGCCTTTGGTTCTGGCGCATTGTATTTAAACCTCGATAACGAACTATTACCCACAGAGGACAGGGGGAAAATTCGTATATTTGCCAGAGGCCCAGACGGTGTTGGGTTGAACTTTATGGACAGGCAAGCAATGCAAATGGAAGATATTTTATTACCTTTTGTAGAAAGTGGCGAAATAGAATCTATATACACAGTTGTTGGGCAATGGGATCCTAATATTGTTTTTATTACCGTACCGCTAAAGCATTGGGACGACCGTCAATTTAGCCAGCAAGAAATCATTAATAAAATTCGCGGACCATTGGGTGAAATTCCAGGTGCGGCTGGTCGTGCATCCGGTTCTAATAGTTTAAATCTTAGAGGTCAAGGTGGCGGTATAGAAATCGCTTTATTAGGCCAAGATTACCAACAAATTTTTGTTGCTGCACAAGATTTTGCAAAGCAAATTGAAAACGCAATCCCGGGTACTGCGCCTGTAAGAGTCTCTTATCAGCCGTCACAACCACAATTACGTGTAAATATTGATAGGCGAAGAGCCGAAGAGTTGGGTGTATCGCTCAGTGATATCTCAATTACACTTCGCGCTGCCATCAATGGGGATGATGTTGCGGATCTCAACATTGGCGACCAATCAATACCCATCATGCTGCAAGTGCAAAACCAGGTTATTCAAGATCCAAGTGATTTAGCAAACCTCTATGTGGCAAGTTCGCAAGGGAGGTTAGTGCCGATTAGTAGCTTAGCTAATATTAGTGAAGAAGGAGTAGCCGCTGAGCTTGAGCGTCATGCACAGCGTCGTGCTATTGAATTAGATATGGAGCTACCGGATGGTATGACGATTGCCGATATAGTCGATCAAATTCGCAATTTGTCTCAGCAATCGTTGCCTCAAGGTATTACCCTTGCGTTTAAAGGTGAAGCGCTGACCTTTGAAGAAACAGCAAACGAAGTACTTTTAACTTACGTGTTGGCTTTTCTAATTGTATTACTGGTATTAGCAGCTCAATTTGAAAGTGTAAACAGTGCGATAGTGGTAATGCTAACAGTTCCATTTGGTATTACCTCTGCTATTTTAGCGCTTTATTTAACAAATACGTCTCTTAATATTTATTCGCAAATTGGTCTAGTGATGCTCATTGGTCTAATTGCGAAAAATGCCATTTTATTAGTCGAATTTGCAGATCAACTTCGAGACCAAGGCTTATCAGTTCGCGAGGCTGTTGAAGAGGCTGCGCTGGTTAGATTACGCCCAATCACCATGACTCTCGTTTCGACGTTACTTGGTGCACTGCCATTAATTTTATCAAGCGGGGCGGGTGCTGAAGCACGTAATGCAATAGGTTGGGTTGTATTTGGTGGTCTTTCACTTGCTGTTTTATTTACTTTATACTTAACACCAGTCATCTATTTAGGACTTGCACGTTTCACTAAGCCAAGAGGGGATGAAACTAAACAGCTGGCCCAAGAGCTTGAACAAACAGAATAAACCTTTAGTGGCCTAATTAATCTTTTTTCTTTAAAAAACGGTTAATTAGGCCCACAATTGCATTATTGGAAATCAATAGGGATCTATAATGCAAAGCGAACAAATTGAAATAGCGCAATTTTTATCACAACACCCTCCTTTTGATGATCTTCCTCAAAAAGCATTAGATGAACTTGCTAAACAAGTCGAAGTCAGTTACTTCAGGGCTAATACCGATATTTTACAATACGGCCAAGACATAGCCGATTTGTACATCATAAGAAGTGGCGCTGTTGAAATGTATCGCCGTGATGGCGAGCTCTATAACCGTTTGGCCACTGCGGGAATATTTGGGCAAATGGGCTTGTTGATGAATCGCAAAGTACGTTTTCCGGCTACAGCGCTTGAAGACACGTTAGTGTATTGTATAAACGTTGACATATTTTTGCAGTATTGTGATGAATTTGAAGTCTTTGCAGATTATTTTGAAACCGATGGTAATGTGCGTTTGCATCAAGCAATTGTTGAGCAAGCCGATGGCAACGATTTAACCACTGCCAAGGTGAAATCGTTACTTCACCGAGACGTTGTTACAGTCGATGCAACTGAAACAGTAAAAAATATTGCACAGCTCATGACCGATGAGTCGGTTTCGTCAGTGCTAGTGACCGACGTTAATAAGCATATTAATAACGACCCTCAAGAAGATGACGGGCAAGTCGTTGGTATAATAACAGATAAAGATTTACGTACTAAAGTTGTTGCGCAGGGGCTTGAGTACAACACGCCCGCACACGTTATTATGTCAACTAACCTAGTGCTACTTGATCAAAATGACTATATTTTTGAAGCCGTGCTAGCCATGCTCAGAGATAACTTACATCATCTTCCTGTGGTACAAAAAAAACGGCCAATAGGTGTTATATCACTGTCAGATATTCTACGTTATGAATCGCAAAGTAGCTTATTGTTGGTGCGTGGTATATTGGCTCAGCAGTCTGTTGAAGACTTAGCTCACTACGCAAATCAGCTTCCCCGTGTATTTGTGCGCATGGTAAATCAAGACGCAAACTCTCATATGGTTGGTACTGCAATGGCTGTCATTGGTCGTACATTTAAACAACGGTTGCTAATACTCGCAGAAGAAAAATTCGGCCCGCCGCCAGTACCTTACTGCTTTATTGCATTAGGCTCTATGGCTAGAGATGAGCAGCTTATTGTTACCGATCAAGACAACGCACTTATACTAGATAATAGCTATGACGACGAAAAACATAATGCTTATTTTCAAAATTTGAGTGACTTTGTTTGTGATGGATTAGCTCAATGTGGCTATAGCTATTGCGACGGTGAAATTATGGCGTCATTCAAGAAGTGGCGAAAAACACAGGACCAATGGTTTGAGCAATTTGCCCAGTGGATTGCTGAACCCAAACCACAGGCTTTACTTAACAGTTCTATATTTTTTGATTTAGACGGTGTGTGGGGTAAAACAAAATGGGCTAATGAGTTAAAAACATATATTGCTAAACACAGTGCAAATAACAGACTGTTTCTAGCAAATATGGCAGCAAATGCTCGTAATAGAACACCTCCACTTGGCTTTTTTAAAGGGTTTGTTCTTGAACACAATGGGCAGCATCAAAAATCTATGAATTTAAAACGACGTGGCACAGCGCCATTAAGTGATGTTGTTCGCGTCCATGCACTTGCCATTGGATCTCGTAAGCAAAATTCATTTGATCGCCTAGAAGATATTATAGAAGCCAATATTTTGCCTGCAGGTAAAGCGCAAGACTTACGTGATGCGTTAGAGTACATTTCGATGACCCGAATACGTCATCAGGCATGGCAAATTGAGCAGGGTGAAGTACCCGACAATAATCTTGATCCGCATCTACTTTCTCCATTTGAACAGCGTCATTTAAAAGATGCTTTTGCTATTCTAGATAAGGCGCAAAATTACCTTAAATTTTGTTATACCGCACACTCGGGTGTGAAATAATCTATGTTTTTCAAAGAAGTTAAAAACTGGAATACACGTTATGCTCAGCTTGCCGATGATGCGCAAAACAACTTACTAAAAGAGTTTTATTTATCTACATTTAGTGATGCTAGCGCTTCTGTAAAAGACATTCCTTTTGTTGCATTAGATTTTGAAACAACAGGGCTTAATAGTAAAACAGATGATATTGTGAGTGTAGGGTTAGTGCCATTCACATTGGCGCGAATATACTGTAAACAGAGTAAACATTGGGTGGTTCAGCCAAGACGAAACCTAAGTGAATCATCTATTGTGATCCACGGTATTACTCATAACGATGTTGATAACGCGCCTGACTTTGACAACATTATAGCCCCTTTACTTGATGCTTTGCGTTCTAAGGTAATAGTTGTTCACTATGCGGCAATAGAACGTGGCTTTTTTAATAGTGCGTTATTATTGAGATTAAAAGAGCATATTGAGTTTATGGTTGTAGATACCATGGAACTTGAGCGAAGAGCGCTCAAAGCAAAACAAGGCTTAATAGGGCAGATATTTAACACTAAACTGGGATCGCTAAGGCTAAATGACTGTCGTAAACGTTATTCTCTACCTGGTTATGAAGGACATCATGCGTTAACCGATGCGCTTGCAACCGCTGAGCTTTTACAAGCTCAATTGCGTCATCATTACACAGAAGAAACACCGTTGTTCACTATATGGAGCTGAACACATATAAATAAAAAACGCCGCAAAAATGCGGCGTTTTTTATTGTTGTTAATTTATTACTTAACTGGGCGAGGCTCAGTTCTTAAACCTAATACTAAGCTCACACACATAAGTAAAAGCACAAACGTAAATGGTAAACCTGTTGACACAGCACCCGCTTGTAAAGCTTCAATGGCTTGTGTTCCGCCAATCCAAAGTAGCGCAGCAGCAATAGCGCCCTCAACTGTAGCCCAAAATATACGCTGGGGAACGGGAGCGTCAATCTTACCACCGGCTGTAATAGAATCGATTACTAACGACCCAGAGTCTGACGAGGTAATAAAAAACACAAGTACAAGAACAATGGCAATAAACGATAATATATTTGAAAGCGGCAGTTCATCCAGCATATGAAACATTGCTAAAGGGACTTCAGTTAAGCCATTAAGCCCAAGCGCGCCAACACCATTGATAATTTGATCAATTGCAATACCACCGTAGATAGACATCCACAATACCGTTACTAAAGTTGGAATAAGTAATACAGCGATTAAGAATTCACGAATAGTGCGTCCGCGTGAAACACGAGCTATAAACATACCAACAAACGGTGACCACGAAATCCACCATGCCCAGTAAAATACAGTCCAACCGTGCATCCATGTTTCGTCTTCACGGCCGTGTGGGTTACTCAAAGGGATAATGTTTTCTACATACCCCATTACTGTATTTGGAACATTCCCCATAGCTACAGCAAATCCAACTAGGCAAACAAACAACAGTAATACAAACGCTATCAGCATGTTTATATTACTTAATAGCTTTACACCGCCATCAATGCCGCGAACAACGGATATAACGGCTAATAAAGTAACCCCTACAATAACTAAAATTTGCGAGCCAATACCGCCTTCTAAACCAAATACATGGTTAATCCCCGCTGAGGCTTGCTGCGCACCTAAACCTAATGAAGTTGCTAACCCAAATAAAGTAGCCAAAACAGCCAAAATATCAATAATATGTCCCGGCCATCCCCACGCTTTATCACCTAAAATCGGATAAAAAATCGAACGGATTGAAAGCGGGAGCCCCTTATTGTAAGCAAAAAAAGCCAAAGATAAACTAACCACTGCATAAATTGCCCACGGATGAAGACCCCAGTGGAACATGGTTGCGCCCATGGCTAATTTTGCAGCTTCTGGTGTGTTTGCTGCAACGTTTAATGGTGTTTCGTACCAGCCAGTATAATAAGCAACAGGTTCTGCTACACCCCAAAACATAAGGCCGATACCCATACCAGCGGCAAATAACATTGCAAGCCATGAAAGGCGAGTATGAGAGGGTTTAGCTTCACTTCCTCCCAAGCGTATATTTCCGTATGGAGATACAATAAGCGCTAAACAGAAAACGACGAAAAAGTTAGCAGCCCACATAAATAGCGCATCAAAGTTATTAATAATATCGAATTTAATAGTATCGAGCGCAGTTTTAGCTGTTTGTGGCTCGGTCACAAGTAAGGCAACTAAAAATAAAATAATAAGACCCGCACTAATCCCAAAAACAGGGTTATGAATATCAAACCCCCACTTTTGGACGTTATCCTGTCCTACGGTGTAATCTGTATTATCAATACTATATTTGTCATGATTTTCCTTCATGCAATACCTCTTTTGTAATTATAAATAACTGGTTATCCAGCCGCCCATTAAATACATTAGTCTATATACTGAGAATAAAAAATAATTTGAAGACTAACTATTTATTTTTCTATCTTACAGATGATACGCAGCTACATAAACGATAAAAGTAACAAATAGTTAAAATAGCGTGTTTTAAGGGTAATGTTAGCCATAAAAATAGCTATTTAAAAAAATAATAGTAGGTAGATAAAAACTATAAGCTTAGAACTTAAACTATAATTAAAGTAATTATTTATAGACCAAGCAGTCTAGTAAGTTGAAGAAGAAAATGAACCTAACTGGGTGGTGGAAGTTTATACACTGCATAAAACTTATGCAGTGTATACGTTAGTGCTTATTTTTTACCTGTGTAAGCGTCGTTGTGTACGCCCGCTGCACGACCAGAAGGGTCCGCATTATTTTGGAATGATTCATCCCAAGCTAGTGCTTCTGGTGTCGAGCAAGCGACTGACTTACCGTGTGGTACACACTTAGCCGAGGCGTCACCTGGGAAGTGCGACTCAAAAATAGCACGGTAGTAATAAGCTTCTTTTGAATCAGGGGTATTAATAGGGTATTTAAACTTAGCGTTAGCGAGGTCTTGATCGCTTACTTGCTCTTCAACATACTCTTTTAATGTATCTATCCAGCTGTAGCCAACACCATCAGAAAACTGTTCTTTTTGGCGCCATAAAACTTCATCAGGTAGGTAACCACCAAAGCCTTCACGTAAAATATGCTTTTCAATTTTGCCATCTTTACACATTTTAGCTTCAGGATTGATGCGCATAGCAACATCAACAAATTCTTTGTCTAAGAATGGTACGCGAGCTTCAACACCCCATGCGGCCATTGATTTATTAGCACGCAGACAGTCAAACATATGAAGTTTAGATACTTTACGGTTTAGTTCTTCATGAAACTCTTGTGCATTTGGCGCTTTATGGAAGTATAAGTAACCACCAAATAATTCATCTGCACCCTCACCAGAAAGAACCATCTTAATACCCATGGCTTTAATTTGACGAGCCATCAAATACATAGGGGTTGATGCACGAATAGTGGTTACATCATAAGTTTCTATGTGGTAGATAACTTCACGAAGCGCATCAATACCCTCTTGAATAGTAAAAATGATAGGGTGGTGCACTGTCCCAATCATGTCGGCTACCTTTTGAGCTGCCGCTAAATCGGGTGAACCCTCAAGACCCACTGAAAACGAGTGAAGCTTAGGCCACCAAGCATCACTTTCGTCGTTATCTTCAATACGTTTAGCTGCAAAACGCTGTGTGATAGCAGAAATTACCGATGAGTCTAATCCACCAGATAGTAATACACCGTAAGGTACATCACACATAAGTTGACGTTTAACGGCTGCCTCTAGTGCGTCTTTCACATCTGATGACTCTGCACTGTTATCTTTCACTGCGTCGAATGTTTGCCAATCGCGTTTATAATACGGCTTTAATTCACCATCTTTACTGTAAAGGTAATGACCAGGAGGAAATTCTTCAATATGTTTACAAATTGGAGAAAGTGCTTTTAGCTCAGATGCAACATAAAAGTTACCGTGCTCATCGTGGCCAGTGTATAGCGGTATAATACCAATGTGATCGCGACCAATTAAGTAGGCGTCATTCTCTTCATCGTATAAGCAAAATGCAAAAATACCGTTCAAGTCATCTAAAAACTCAGGACCTTTTTGTTTGTATAGCGCTAATATTACTTCACAGTCAGACTGTGTCTGAAAAGTAAAATCAGTGTCTAAGTTTGCAGCTAACTCTTTGTGATTATATATTTCCCCGTTTACCGCTAAAATATGCGTTTTTTCAGGGTTGTATAAAGGTTGCGCACCACTAGATACGCCAACAATTGCAAGACGTTCGTGAACTAAAATTGCTTTTTCAGACGCGTAAACACCAGACCAATCTGGGCCTCGGTGTCGTAGTAATTTTGACATTTCAATTGCTTGAGTTCGCAATTGAGCGGGATCAGATTTAATATCTAATACCCCAAAGATTGAACACATAGTAACTCCTCATTCCTATTATGTGTGCAGATCAGCCACTTTGCTGAACTGCGAACCCTTGTTTTATCAGAAATATTTACTCAAGTCACATAGCTTTTGCAATTAATTAAGAATAATTTATGCACCAATGTTTAAGTGACCGCACCTTGTTGGTGAACAAGGAGTAACTATGATTATTTTTGCATCAATTCTATTGCTCAAACTCTATACTATTAGTGAGTTATCCAAGTGAGCTTGCTTTACAGACAGCTCGTTTTTGTAACACAGTGGTGCAATAAGCCACGACTTATTAGTAAAAGTTAAACGTAACTAATTATTGCTTAACGTTTGCTTTTAAGTGCAATTTTTAACTGGTTTAAATGACCGTCGAGCTTTTGTTTGGCGTGTAATGCTTGCTTAAACGTCACATATTCAAATTCAATTGTATCTAGTGGTCTGTATTGCGCAAATTGATGCAAGTCTGCTTCAATTACGGTGCCTAATAAGGGGTAACCCCCCGTTGTTTGCGCATCGTTTAACAAAACAATGGGTTCTCCATTTGGTGGAAGTTGAATACTGCCGGGGCTCACCGCAAGAGAAGGCAATGAGTGTGAGTGGGTTAAAGAATAATTATCACTTTGAAGCCTAACACCCATGCGGTTACTATTGTGACTCACTTTAAACGACGACTGAGTAAACCCATTAATGATCTGTTTTGAGAAAAGCTTTGCATGAGGGCTTGGGTATACGCGAACAATTTTACGTTTTGGCGGCATTAGTGCACCGCATTGAGTAAATTCTGATTGGTAAGGGGTTATTTTAATAGTGTTACCGGCTATGAGCGATTTGCCATTTAGTCCGCCAAAACCAGCATTTAAGTCAGTTGCTTTAGAGTTCATAACAACCGGGCTTTGAATCCCTCCTTTAACGGCAATATAGGCTCTTAATCCAGCTCTGCCGGTTGAAAATTTTAGCACCTGTTTTTGTTTAATATTATATGTCCAACCTGGGTAAATCGGTTTTTCATCAAGTGTTGCATTTAAATCAGCACCAAATAAGGCAATAACAGTGTTGCATTCAAACGCAAGTTCGCACAAGCCAACGGTTACCTCAAGAACAGCGGCGTTTTTATCATTATTTAAAAGGCAGTTTGCTATGGTTTGTGCGTAAGGGTCTAAGCTGCCAGACTGACTAACGCCTAAATGGCGGTATCCGTTACGTCCAAAATCTTGGATGCTCAGTAATGGGCCACTTTTAATAACTTTAATCATTATTTATTTCCCCACAGATACAGGTATAAATTCAAGCGTGTCACCAGGCTGTATTAAGCATGGGCTTTTTTGCGTTGCATCAAATAATGGTATGTCAGTTTGGCCAATAATATGCCAGCCACCAGGCGAATCTGCCGGGTAAATGGCTGTTTGCTCAGCACCAATAGCGACAGACCCTTTAGGTACTTTAACACGAGGTTCTGAGCGTCTTGGTGTAAAAAGTTGCTTGTTTAGTCCATTTAAGTATGCAAAACCAGGTTGAAACCCCAAAAATAAAACAGCGTACTGGGGCTCACTGTGAAGGTTAATGACGTCATCAATGCTTAAACTATGAAAATTTGCCACGTAGTTTAAGTCTTCGCCGTTATAATGCGTTTTGATTTTGTGGTGTTTAGCTACGAACTCATTAGGTTTAATGTTATTCCAAATAGCTGGTAATTGCTCAAGCCATTTAGCTAACTCAATATCTTGCTTTAAATATAAAGTGAGTGAGTTCATACCGGGTACAATATCAATAAATGAATTACCTTTTTTACAGTGATTTGCTAAAGACCAAATTTTTTTTTGAATACTGAGTGTTCCGCTAGTGCTTAAGTGAGATGCATCAAGCAATAAGCTATTGTTTGATAAGGCGTAAACGTGAGGATTTTGCATTAGTAAAACCTAATTCGAACATCATTAAGCAAACCTATCACATATTTAATTAATTATTTATACCCTTGAGACCAACACAGAACATTTATGCAAAATTGTTAACACACTTAAATTTAAATCTTATTGTCAATTAGATTTAAAAGTAAACTTTATATGTTTAGCCTCGTAATAAATAAGCACGACGTTTGAAATAATAATTAAATTTAAATGGTCTTAATTAGTACGGACTTGTTTAGAGGTACATTATGAATTATCAGCATTTATTATATTTATCGGGCGCTGCAATTATATTTAGCGCGGGCGCGTTTGCTTTATCGATGGAAAAGGTCGAACAAAGCGATGTAGCAGCCAGTATGCATGTAGAAAGCCTTGTACTAGGATCGGGGTGTTTTTGGGGCGCAGAAAAACGCTATGAAGCGCTAGATGGAGTAATTGATGCAGAATCTGGTTATGCAGATGGCAATGGGTTTGAGGCTACTTACAAAAACATTACTAAGCAATCACGCCGCTTTGACGAAAACAATTACGCTGAAGTAGTTAAAGTGACTTACAACAGCAATATTATTTCTGCGCAAGAGTTACTTAAAAATTACTTTGAAAGTCACGATCCTACTCAGTTAAACAAACAAGGTAATGACATTGGTACGCAATATCGGTCTATTATATTAACGAGCAACGATGCGCAAAAAGACACAGCGTTAAAGATTAAAGCGCAATACCAACAATTATTAACCAATGCTGGGTATGAAAATATAGTCACCGTTATCAAGCCACTTGAGGGCTTTGTAGCTGCTGAAGAATACCACCAAAATTATTTGCAAAAAAATCCTAATGGTTATTGCCCTGATCATTCTACTGGTGTGGTTTTCGAACCAGTACCAGTTAAAACGAAAGACAACACTGCATTATTAACGGGTAAACAAATTGTGATCATAGACTCTCGAGACTATTGCCCTTATTGCGAGAAGTTTAAAAAAGAGGTGGCAAATGACTACAAAGGCACCATCCCTTTATCATTTAGATATGCAGATCAATTAGATGGGTTAACCATTAAATCAGCGACATGGGCAACACCCACAATTCTATTTTTAGAAAATGGTGAAGAAGTATATGGTCGCCAAGGCTACGCAAGCCGTGAGACATTTTACAAAGCATTAGGTGCATTTAAATTAGGAGATAGTGAAGCTTATAAAGTTGCATTTAATGCAAAAACAGATCGCCCATATTGTAAAGAATATAAAATATTTAAAAACACACCCGATGGCACCTTTGTCGATAAGCTCAGTGGTGAGGCTTTATTTGATACTCGAGATCGGTTTAATTCTGGTACAGGTTGGCTGTCGTTTACGCACCCTGTTAAAAACAGTGTAACCGAACACGAGGACAATAGTTGGGGCATGCAACGCATAGAATTAAGGTCTAAAAGCACAGGTATTCACCTGGGGCATTTATTTCCGGGTGAGGGGCCAAGAGGAAAAGATAGATATTGTATAAACGCAACCGTATTAGACTTTGTCCCTCGAGATAATAGCTAATACCGCATATAAACCTATCGGTCTATAATTGGTGTTTCGACTAGTAAAGAAACAAGTACAAAAAAGCCCTCATAATTGAGGGCTTTATAAATATTTACTAAGTGGTGCACTTTTGTTGAAAAATAAAACAGCCCAAACTAAGTCACCACCTAATTTGAACTGCTTTTCACACTGACAACATCTTCACACACAATAAAGATTCATTTACTGCCAAAAGCAGATTTTAATATTATGTGGCTGTTGGAGAGAATAAAAACAGCCCAAACTAAGTCACCACCTAACTTGAACTGTTTTTCACACTGACAACATCTTCACACACAATAAAGATTCGTTTACTGCTAAAAGCAGATTTTAATATTATGTGGCTGTGGAGAGAATAAAAACAGCCCAAACTAAGTCACCACCTAACTTGAACTGTTTTTCACACTGACAACATCTTCACACACAATATAAAGATTCTTTTATACATTTATTTGAGTCATAAAAACTAAATTGGTTTCAAACTTAGTTATTTAAATAACAACTCAATTAGTCATTAAATGTTTTCGTTAAATAAACTTTATGTTGTTTCCTAAATTCAAACAAACGATAAAAATAAAACTGATAAGTGAAAAAATTTAAACCATAAAATTAAAGAACAAAAAAGCCAACTCATTGATAATAAGTTGGCTTTTACATTAATTTAATGTGAATTTTTTGTGATTTATACAGTAAATAAATTAACTAAGTGTGAACTAAAAATTATTGTTCTTGTGTTTTTCTAAAAGTATCAACTACCCATTTAGCAAACAGATCTAGAGGGTGGTTGGCTACATTTGAGTCGTGTTGAACCAAATAATATTTATCTTTAGTCGTTAATGGCTGTTCAAACAATTTATATAACCATTGTTCGTCTAACCAGCTTTGGCTTATAGGTAGAGGAATAAGTGCAATCCCCATACCTTGCTGTGCGGCACGTGCAACACCAAACATACTATCTATCTGAATAATTTGCGTAGGCGAAAAATCATCTATGCCCACTTTTTCAGCCCACTGGTGCCATGCCCAAGGGCGTGCTTTGTGTAAAATTAGTGGTACTTGGTTCAGTGCTTGTAAATCGTTGTTTTTCCATTGTTCAAGTAATTTTTTATTACATGCAGGAATGTATTCTAAATTAAATAGCTCAGTGACTGCGCCCTCAGTTGGCTTACTTGACGAAAGCACAATAGACAAATCACTATGGCGGGTAAGTTCTTTACGTGTTTTAAGCGTGTCCATTTGCAAATTAATATTAGGATGCTGAGTGGTCCATTCGCTTAATTTTGGCATCAGCAATTCACTGGCAAAAAACTCGGGTAAAGTAATCGTGATATTTGTGTTTTGTTGTAATTGACTAAACTCATTAATGGTACCTTCTAACATAGTAATGATAGGGGAGATCGCATCAAAAAAGTTTTTTCCAGCCGTAGTTAGGCTAATCGAACGTGTTTTACGATGAAACAGCTCTATACCAAGTTGTTCTTCTAGTTGTTTTATTTGGTGGCTTACCGCCGACGGTGTTAAGTACAGCTCATTGGCTGCATGCTTAAAACTTAGGCTTCTTGCTGCAAAGCAAAAAGAACGAAGACCACGAATAGGAGTTTGCATGTTTTCCAGTGTTTAAATGTTTAGATTACCTGTACAGGCAAATATCGATCCAAATGTTATTATTCAATACTATCAATAACTTAATTTTATTGATAGGGTAGCTTCACAATTTTGGTGCATCATAACAACAAATTAGTGCAATAGCTCTAGCTAAATAACACAGTATTTATGCATCTATTATAGATAATAATTTATTAAGCGTGTATTAATTAACCATAAAAATAGCATTGTAGGCAAAAAAAATCCCTCTTACGAGGGATTTTGGGTAACTCAGCGCCATTGGCACTGGGAATGAGGTCGGTACAGGGTAAAGTTAACTATATAATAAGCTTATAAAACCATTTCTGGTACTTCACCGTCAACAAGTAATTTACCTGCTGTTTTGCTAATAATTTCATCTACGGATACACCGGGTGCACGCTCTATTAGATGAAATGCGCCGTCTTTAACTTCTAAAACGGCTAAATCTGTTACTATTTTCTTTACGCAATTTACACCGGTAAGCGGTAAACTACATGATTCAAGAAGCTTAGATTCACCATGCTTACTGGCATGGGTCATTGTAACAATTATATTTTTTGCGCCAGCAACTAAGTCCATTGCGCCGCCCATGCCTTTAATAAGCTTTTTGGGGATCATCCATGACGCGATGTTACCGTTCTGGTCAACTTCAAAAGCACCAAGAACTGTTAAGTCTACATGACCACCCCGTATCATGGCAAAACTATCTGCACTATTAAATATGGCAGCACCTGTGGCTGCTGTCACGGTTTCTTTACCCGCGTTAATCATATCAGCATCAAGCTCAGCTTTAGTTGGGTATTGCCCCATACCTAATAGGCCATTTTCTGACTGTAGCATAACTTCAATATCATCAGGTACATAGTTTGCGACGAGTGTCGGAATTCCTATGCCCAAATTAACGTAGTAACCATCTTGTAGTTCTTGCGCAACGCGCATTGCAACTTGTTCACGTGATAATGCCATTACTTTGCTCCTGCTCAATCTCGTGTTGTTACACGTTCAATGCGTTTTTCAAAGTTACCTTTAATCACGCGATTTACATAAATACCAGGGGTGTGGATTTGGCTTGGTTCAAGTTCACCCGGCTCGACGATTTCTTCCACTTCTGCCACAGTAATTTTTCCTGCTGTTGCAGCCATGGGGTTAAAGTTCATTGCTGTTTGTCTAAATACCAGGTTTCCATACCGGTCAGCCTTCCACGCTTTCACAATGGCAAATTCACCAGTGATAGACTCTTCTAAAATGTAAGGGCGACCATCAAATTCTTTTACATCTTTACCCTCTGCAACGGGCGTACCGTAACCTGTAGCGGTATAAAATGCGGGAATACCGGCACCACCAGCGCGCATTTTTTCTGCAAGTGTTCCTTGTGGCGTAAGCTCAACATCTATTTCGCCATTTAATAATTGCTGCTCAAATAGGGCGTTTTCTCCAACATACGAGGCAATTACTTTTTTTATTTGTTTATCTTGCAATAAAATACCTAAACCAAAATCATCAACACCGCAGTTGTTAGATACAACTGTTAACTCTTTTGTGTTCATCTTTTTAATTTGCTTTATTAAACCTTCAGGTATTCCACATAAACCAAAACCACCGGCAATAATGGTATCACCGTCTTTCAACCCTTCCATTGCAGCTTCGTAGCTTGAAACCACCTTATCAAAACCGGCCATGAGTCTCTCCTCATTGTGTGCTAAATTTTGTTAACTATTTACCTTCGTTTTACACTTACTTAAGTAATATATAGGCTAAAAAGTAGTTAACACGTAAGTGTGTCATTGTTGTTTTTTGTGCAGCGCTACAGAAACTTTACTTACTGGCGTTTTGTTAAGCGCATCAGTAATGGCCCAACCTGCATCAACAAGCCTTTGTAAATCAATTCCATGGTTTATGCCAAGGCCATCAAGTAAGTAAACGACATCTTCAGTGGCAACATTTCCTGACGCGCCTTTAGCATAAGGGCACCCACCAAGGCCGGCAACTGCTGCGTCAACCGTTGATATTCCTAGGCTTAGCGCTGCGTAAATATTTGTGAGCGCTTGCCCGTAGGTATCATGAAAATGTACTGCAAGCCGGTTGCTGTCTATGTGCATTAAAAGTAATTCTATGAGTTGAGTTACTTTTTTTGCAGTACCTACGCCAATCGTGTCTCCAAGGCTTACTTCGTAACAGCCTAAATCTAATAGCTTTTGTGTTACATCAAGCACAGCCTTAGCGTCTATGTCTCCTTCGTAAGGACAGCCAAGTACACAACTTACGTAACCACGAACACGGATATTATGCTCTTTTGCAAAGTTCATAACTTCACTGAAGCGTGTGATACTTTCGTCAATGGAGCAGTTGATGTTTTTTTTACAGAACGACTCGCTTGCGGCTGTAAAAATTGCAAACTCTTTAATACCAGCGTCATGGGCCGCGTGCGCACCTTTCAAGTTTGGTGTCAGCGCGCTTAAGTTAATATTCGGTAAGTTAAGTGCGTTAATCACATCTGCCGAATCTGCCATTTGTGGCACCCATTTAGGGGATACAAACGCACCTGCTTCTATATCTTTTAAACCGGCTTGTGCAAGGGCATTAATCAGTGAAATTTTATCCTGAGTATTTACCACCCCCTCGCTTTGTAAGCCGTCACGCGCTCCCACCTCAACAATACGAACTGAATCAGGAAAGGCACTCATCAGACACCTTCCTGCTGTGTGGTATCTTCAACAATGGCGAGTAGGGCACCGTGAGATACCAATTCACCTTCACCAAAACAATAGCTTTGTAAAATGCCATCGTGTGGCGCATTGAGGGTGTATTCCATTTTCATAGCTTCAATGATCACAACAGGATCGCCTTTGCTAATCGTACTGCCAACATTAACCAAATGTTTAACCACGGTGCCATTGAGTGGTGCTGCTAGTGGCAATGCATCACTTTCATGTGAACTTATGTAATGTTTATTAATGAGTTCAAGGTTAATTTGTAGTGCTTTATTCATAACCGTAATAGCGTCATTACAGTGTGAGACATGCGCAATATGCTTATTGCCATCAATAAATACAGTACAAACGCCTTTAATGACTGTCCCTTGAAGATTAAATACCGTGTTGTTATGGGTAATGTTGAACCCTTCAGATGTTTTAATCGCACTCAGCTGTAAATCTTTAAAGGGCACATTAATGATGCGTGGAGAATTTAAGTTAAATCCGTTAAGTTGCTGCCAAGGGCTACCATTGCTTTGCTGAGCTTGCTCATTATTCAAAGAGCATAAGTACGCAAATGCACCTATGAGCTCACTAGATTGTAAAAGCGCACTATCAACAGCAACTAAAGAGTCGCCTTGCTCTGCAATAAAGTGTGTACTTGGCGCGCCCTGGTTAAAAGTAGGGTGATTAGCTAAGTTACTTAAAAAGCCAATGTTGGTACTAAAACCCGCTAAATGAAATTCCCCAAGAGCTTGGCGTAAACGCCCTAATGCTTGCTCGCGGTTATCATCATGTACTATAAGCTTTGCAATCATTGGGTCGTAATAGGGGCTGATTTCATCGCCTTGTGCAATGCCGGTATCTATGCGTACAAACTCACTATTAAGCGGAGTATTTAACGATTCAATTACGCCAGAACAAGGAATAAAGTCGTTGCTTGGATCTTCTGCGTAAATTCGCGCTTCAAAGCTGTGGCCTTGTAGTTGTATGTCAGATTGCGTTAAAGGCAAGGTATCCCCGGCTGCTATATTGATTTGCCAATTAACTAAATCTACACCGGTTACCATTTCGGTTACTGGGTGTTCTACTTGTAGGCGTGTGTTCATTTCCATAAAGAAAAACTCATCGCCACACAGTAAAAACTCAACAGTACCTGCACCGCGGTAATTTATAGCCAAAGCACAGCGTACTGCGGCTTCACCCATTTCTTTTCGTAATGTGTCACTTAAACCCGGAGCTGGCGCTTCTTCAATTACTTTTTGATGACGACGTTGTAAAGAACAATCTCTATCACCTAAATAAACACAGTTACCGTGATTATCTGCAAACACCTGTACTTCAACATGGCGAGGCTGGTTAACATAGCGCTCTAGCAGTACTAAGTCATTACCAAAGCCTGCTATAGCTTCACGCTGTGCGCCTTCAAGAGCACTCATAAAATCTTTAGCTTGCTCAACAACGCGCATACCTTTACCACCGCCCCCAAAAGCCGCTTTAATCAGTACGGGATAACCAATTTTTTCGGCCTCAGATTGTAAAAAGGCAGGGTCTTGATTATCACCATAATAGCCTGGCACTAACGGTACATTTGCTTCAGCCATTATTTCTTTAGCGCGGGTTTTAGATCCCATGGCTTCTATGCTGCTTGCAAGTGGGCCAATAAACGCAATGTTGTTAGCCTCACAGGCTTTAGCGAACTCGCTGTTTTCAGATAAAAAACCATACCCAGGGTGAATACAATCTGCACCACTATTTTTTGCTACTTGTAAAATTTTATCGGTTACAAGGTACGAGTCTTTACTCGGAGCAGGCCCAATATGGTAAGCTTCATCAGCCATTTTTACATGTTGTGCGTGTTTGTCGACGTCAGAATAAACGGCTACAGTCGTCAACCCCATTTGCTTTGCACTGCGCATAATACGGCACGCAATTTCACCTCGGTTGGCAATGAGTATCTTTTTTAAAGTGTGTGTGTTCATAATTAATCCTACAGTTGCCAAGCGGGTGGGCGTTTATCAAAAAAAGCACTAAGCCCTTCTTGGCCTTCATCAGATACACGGATCTTTGCAATCCGTTCGGCCGTAAGCTCAATAAGTTGTTCACTAATAGGCTTGTTTGCTACATCATTAATTAAAGCTTTAGCGGCTTTGACTGCAACAGGGCCGTTATCAATCAGTGTTTGCAACATGTTATCAAGCGCACAGTCTAAATTGCCGGTTACTTGATGAACTAATCCTAGTTGTTTGGCTGTGTGGGCATCAAACACCTCAGCAGTTAAAAAATATCTGCGAGCAGCACGCTCACCTATGGCTTTAATTATATACGGGCTAATTACCGCAGGAATAAGCCCAAGTTTCACTTCACTTAAGCAAAACTGAGCATCATCTTTACACAGTGCAATATCGCAACAGGCAATTAAGCCTAACGCACCACCAAATGCAGCGCCCTGAACAGCACACACGGTTGGGTGAGGGCTGGTGGCTAAAACCTGCATTAGTTTTGCAAGTTGCATAGAGTCGGCCAGATTATCGGCGTAATTGTTATCAGCCATGGATTTCATCCAAGCTAAGTCTGCCCCGGCTGAAAAGTGTTTGCCTTCTGTTTTTAACACAAGCGCTTTTATATCGAGCGTATTAGCATGTTCAATGCATTGAATTAATTCGTGTATTACTTCGCTATTAAATGCGTTTCTTTTTTCAGGGCGGCTTAAAACAAGTACAGCCACATTAGATTTTGTTATTTGTAGTGTTACTGACATTTACTGCGCTCCGGTTACATTCTAAATACGCCAAATTGAGAATCTTGCGCTGGTGCATTCTTAGCAGCACTTAAGGCAAGTCCTAATACGTTACGTGTGTCGGCTGGGTCAATAATACCGTCGTCCCACAAACGCGCGCTGGCATAATATGGGTGGCCTTGCTCCTCGTATTGCTCAATGATTGGCTTTTTAAACTCGCCAATTTGCTCATCGGTCATACTTTGGCCTTTTCGCGCTAAGCCGTCTTGCTTAACTTGGGCCATTACCCCTGCGGCTTGCTCGCCGCCCATGACTGAAATACGGGCATTAGGCCACATCCACATCATGGTGGGTTCAAATGCGCGGCCACACATACCGTAGTTACCAGCGCCATAAGAGCCGCCAATTAGTACCGTAAATTTAGGTACATCGGCACACGAAACCGCCATCACCATTTTAGCTCCGTGTTTTGCTATACCTTCGGCTTCGTATTTTTTACCTACCATAAAGCCGGTAATATTTTGTAAAAAAACCAATGGGATATTGCGTTGTGCACACAGTTGAATAAAGTGTGCGCCTTTTTGAGCAGACTCGCTGAATAAAATGCCGTTATTAGCCACTATGCCAACAGGGTTACCGTAAATGCTTGCAAAACCAGTTACCAACGTTTCACCAAAGTAGCGTTTAAATTCATCAAACGATGAATCATCAACTGTTCGGGCAATGACTTCTCGTACGTCAAATGGCTTTTTAAGGTCGGTACCTACAATGCCGTAAAGTTCGCTTATATCGTACCGAGGCGCTTTTATATCTTTTAATAACGGTGCAGTAGGGCGTGTGTAATTAATGCGTTCAATACATTGGCGCGCAATAGACAGTGCATGCTCGTCGTTTTCAGCAAAATGGTCAGCCACCCCTGATGTTTTACAATGAACATCAGCACCACCAAGCTCTTCGGCCGTTACTTCTTCACCTGTTGCCGCTTTTACAAGCGGCGGGCCTGCTAAAAATATGGTGCCTTGTTCTTTTACTATTATGCTTTCATCTGCCATAGCCGGTACATAAGCACCACCAGCAGTACATAACCCCATTACCACTGCAATTTGAGGAATGCCTTTACCTGACATTCGAGCTTGATTGTAAAAAATACGGCCAAAATGTAATTTATCGGGAAATACATCATCTTGCTCAGGTAGGTTAGCACCGCCAGAATCAACCAAATAAATACACGGTAAATGGCATCGATCTGCAATGTCTTGTGCTCGCAAATGTTTTTTAACAGTAAGCGGAAAGTAGGTGCCGCCTTTAACCGTGGCATCGTTTGCAATGATCATGCATTCAATGCCTTTTACACGGCCAATACCAGCTACGACACCTGCGCACGGGATAGCTTGCTCATAGACGCCAAATGCAGCGAATTGAGAAATTTCTAAAAATGGTGAACCTTCGTCAATTAGCGTACTAATACGATCGCGTACAAATAATTTACCGCGACCTTCGTGGCGCTCTTTTAAAGCAGTCCCACCACCTAAGCTTATTGTGGCAACTTTATCGCGTAAATCATCCACTAGCGCCGACATGTTTTTATGATTTTGCACAAAAGTAGGATCGTGTGGATTAACGCTCGATTTTAAAATCGTCATAATCTAATCCTTAGCGGCTTTCAGTGAAAAGTTCGCGACCAATTAGCATGCGGCGAATTTCAGACGTGCCGGCGCCAATTTCGTATAGTTTAGCGTCACGTAGTAATCGACCCGTTGCGTATTCGTTTATGTAGCCGTTTCCACCTAGTATTTGAATCGCATCCAGTGCCATTTTGGTTGCCAATTCGGCGGCATATAAAATGGCGCCAGCAGCATCTTTACGTGTAGTTTCACCGCGGTCACAGGCTTTAGCTACCGTGTAAACGTATGAACGGGCAGCGTTCATTTGTGTGTACATATCGGCAATCTTGCCTTGAATAAGCTGAAATTGCCCAATTGGGGTATCAAACTGCTTACGCTCATGAATGTAAGGCACAACAATATCCATACATGCTTGCATAATGCCAAGGGGGCCTGCTGCCAATACAACACGCTCGTAATCTAGGCCGCTCATAAGAACTTTTACGCCTTCGTTTAAGTTACCTAAAATGTTTTCTTCAGGCACTTCACAGTTTTCAAATACTAACTCACAGGTGTTTGACCCACGCATGCCAAGTTTGTCTAGCTTTTGTGCGGTTGAAAAACCAGGGAACGTCTTCTCTACTATAAATGCAGTAATCCCTTTAGCACCGGCGTTTAAATCGGTTTTAGCGTAAATAACCAGTGTGTCTGCATCCGGCCCATTGGTGATCCACATTTTATTACCGTTCAAAATGTACTTATCGCCTTTTTTCTCAGCTTTAAGTTTCATCGATACCACGTCAGAGCCCGCATTAGGCTCACTCATAGCAAGCGCACCAATGTGTTCACCGCTGATAAGTTTTGGTAGGTATTTTTCTTTTTGTGCTTGTGAACCATTACGGTTGATTTGATTAACACACAGGTTTGAATGCGCACCGTAGCTCAAGCCAATAGATGCACTTGCGCGGCTAATTTCTTCCATTGCTATAACATGCTCTAAATAGCCTAAGCCAGCACCACCAAACTCTTCAGGAACGGTCATGCCTAACACGCCCATTTCGCCCATTTGCGGCCAAAGTTGATTTGGAAATGTATTGTCAATGTCGGTTTGTTCAGCTAGTGGCGCAATTTCTTGGCTTGAAAAACTATTTACATGGTCGCGGATCATATCGGCGGTTTCGCCAAGACCAAAGTTCATCTCTTTATAAAGTGAAATAGTGCTCATGATTCATTCCTGTGTGAGTGTGTGTTATCAGTGTGTTTTTATTTTAAAAATAAACTACTCGTCTATTTTATTCAGTGTGTCTCTACAGCGTCGTTCCGCAGTAACCAGTTCCATTAGGACAACTTTAATATCATCCATTTGCTGCGAAAGGTCGGCTTTTTTCTCTGAAATCAGATCTAGCATAGTGACTAGTTGTTTAGCACTTGATTTATCAGCGTCGTACAGTTCAAACAAACGGCCCGTTTCGGCAAGCGTAAAGCCTAAGCGTTTACCCCGTAAAATGAGCTTTAAGCGCACTTTGTCGCGCTTTGAGTAAATACGTGTTTGCCCATTACGCTCAGGTGATAAAAGCCCTTGGTCTTCATAAAAGCGTATAGAGCGAGTTGTAATGTCAAACTCTTTAGCTAAATCGCTAATGCTAAAAGTTTGTTCATTACTGGTCGGCATAGTGGCGGAACTTGCAAAGTTTGTTTGATTATCTGGTTTCATAATTGTAATTACCTCATTCGAATAACTCCAATATAAGTGAAGTTTACGTAAAGGTAAAGCGCTGGCTGGTGTGAAATAAATATAAGCGAAGTGGTTTGCAGTATTTGTAATTTAAATTATTTAATTACAATGACTTAATTTTAACTTAGATTGTAAGAGCCAAAGGTGGCAAAGAAACCTTACAGATAAGAAAGTATAATTTTAACGGTTTTTAGTTGACGTTAGCGTAAACGTTAGTATTGTGTATGGTTATTAAATAATAATTTAAAACACAATTAATAGAGTAAATATTCTAACAACTATTTACCCTTAAATACAATGGAGTTAGCTATGTCTTTAGAATCAGTGGTAATTGTAGCAGCAAAACGTACGCCTATGGGTGGCTTTATGGGCGGGCTAAGCGATGCTCAGTCTACTGAATTAGGTGCAACGGCTATTAAAAGTGCATTAGCGCAAACTGGTTTAAACACCGATGCAATTGACGAAGTAATTATGGGCTGTGTACTCCCTGCTGGTTTAGGTCAAGCGCCAGCTCGTCAAGCTATGTTAAAAGCAGGGCTAGCATTAAGCACGGGGGCTACCACCATTAATAAAGTATGTGGTTCAGGTTTAAAAGCCGCCATGCTTGCTAACGATTTAATTAAAGCAGGCTCTATAGAAACAGCGATTGCTGGTGGCATGGAAAGTATGACCAATGCCCCTTACTTTATTCCAAAAGCGCGTGGCGGAATGCGAATGGGCCATGGCGAAATCAAAGATCACATGATGAGTGATGGCCTTGAAGATGCATACGACAATAAAGCCATGGGTTGTTTTGCACAAGATACCGCCGACGAATATGGCATTGGCCGTGAGCAAATGGATAATTTTGCACTCAGCTCATTAAGTAAAGCTAATGCCGCAATTGCAAACGGCAGCTTTGAAAACGAAATAGCACCGCACACAATTCAAACACGAAAAGGCGATGTAACGGTATCGGTTGATGAGCAACCAGGTAATGCACGCCCAGAAAAAATCCCAAGTTTACGTGCAGCCTTTAAAAAAGACGGCACTATAACAGCTGCTAACTCATCATCTATTTCGGATGGTGGCGCAGCCCTCGTTTTAATGACTGAGTCAAAAGCAAAAGCACTCGGTTTAACACCCCTTTGTAAAATTGTAGCGCACAGCACACATTCTCAAAAACCGAGCGAATTTACGGTAGCACCAGTAGGTGCAATGAACAATGTGCTCGAAAAAGCCGGTTGGACAACAACTGATGTAGACCTTTGGGAAATTAACGAAGCTTTTGCCATGGTAACAATGCTTGCAATAAACGAGCTTAAGCTTGATGAAAGCAAAGTAAATGTTAACGGTGGGGCATGTGCACTTGGCCACCCAATTGGTGCCAGTGGCGCACGTATTTTGGTTACGCTTATACACGCTCTTAAAAACCGAGGCCTTAAAAAAGGCGTTGCTTCTTTATGTATTGGTGGCGGTGAAGCCGTTGCAATGGCAGTAGAAGCTTACTAAGTACCAATCACATTAAAAATACGCAGCAACATAACAATAATAAAGCTGCGTTATTTTTAAAACTAACACACTAATACAATAGGATTTAACCATGCACCAAGTTCCACTATTAATAGATGGCGAATTTATTCAATCGGCTTCAAAAGAATTAATCGATGTTATAAACCCAGCAAACCAAGAGGTTTTAGCGCAGGTTCCGTGTACCACCGATGAAGAAATGGATGCGGCAATTGCTTCAGCCTCTGAAACATTTAAAACATGGAAAGATGTGCCAATTACTGAGCGTGCCCGCATTATGATGAAATACGCCGCGCTTTTAAAAGAACACCATGACGAACTAGCCACTATTATTTGCCACGAACTAGGTAAAACCTTTGAAGATGCTAAAGGTGATGTATGGCGAGGTATTGAAGTTGTAGAACAAGCAGCTAATGCACCTTCGCTGATGATGGGCGAAACAATGGAAAACGTAGCGCGCAAAATCGATACTTATTCTTACATGCAGCCGTTGGGTGTATGTGCAGGTGTTACGCCGTTTAACTTTCCGGCAATGATCCCACTTTGGATGTTTCCACTGGCAATAGTATGTGGTAACACATTTATATTAAAACCATCAGAGCAAGACCCACTAACGCCAATGCGTTTAGCTGAGCTATTTATTGAAGCGGGTGCACCTAAAGGCGTTCTGCAAATTGTACATGGTACAAAACCGCAGGTAGACCGGTTATTAGAAGATAAAGCCGTTCGTGCTATTTCGTTTGTAGGCTCGTGTGGTGTAGGTGCCTATATTTATTCAAAAGGCACACAAAACCTTAAGCGTGTTCAAGCCTGTGTAGGTGCAAAAAACCATATGGTAATTATGCCAGATGCGAGTAAATCGCATGTTGTAAATAACCTTGTTGGTGCATCTGTTGGTGCCGCAGGCCAGCGTTGTATGGGTATTTCGGTAGCTGTATTTGTCGGTCAAGCAAGTGAATGGGTAGATGAAATAAAAGCAGGCTTTCAAAAAGTACGCCCAGGTTTATGGGATGATAAAGACGCAGCCTACGGCCCACAAACGTCAAAAGCAGCAAAAGAGCGAATTTTATCGCTTATTGCAAGCGGTAAAAAACAAGGCGCGACCTGTTTAATAGATGGCTCTGACTTTACTGTAGAAGGTTACGAGCAAGGTAACTGGGTTGGCCCAACTTTATTTACCGACGTTACAAAAGAAATGGACTTATACAAAGAAGAGATTTTTGGTCCTGTTTTGGCTTGTATGTTTGTAGACACATTAGAAGAAGCTATCGCCTTAATTAACGAAAGCCCTTACGGTAATGGCACCTCGCTATTTACTTCAAGCGGTGCAGTTGCACGTAAATTCCAACACGAAATAGAAGTAGGCCAAGTAGGTATTAATGTTCCTATTCCTGTGCCATTGCCGTTCTTCTCATTCACGGGGTGGAAAGGCTCTTTTTATGGCGATACTCATACGTATGGTAAGCAAGGTATTCGTTTTTACACAGAAACCAAAACCATTACCTCACGTTGGTTTGAAGACGATATAGCGTCAGGCCCAAATATGAGCATTAACTTAAAATAATTAATAAACACACACAAAAAATAATAACAAAGACGGGCGCGAAGGTTTTTCACACACATAAATATGCCTTCGCCGCTCTTCACTCACAATCCCAATACGGGAAAACCGACAACACACAACTAAAGAGGTCTATCATGGACTTTAACTTATCAGAAGACCAACAAGCCTTTGCACAAACTGCTCGCCAATTTGCCGAGTCAGAGCTTGCACCTCATGCGGCTAAATGGGATCGCGAACATATTTTTCCTAAAGATACGATAAAAGCAGCCGGTGAGTTAGGCTTTTGTGGTTTATACACACCAGAGGACGCGGGCGGCCTTGGTTTATCACGTTTAGACTCAAGCATTATTTTTGAACAACTTGCACTAGGGTGTACGGCAACCACTGCCATGCTAACTATTCATAATATGGCTACCTGGATGGTTGCAAGTTTTGGTACAGACGCAATAAAAGATCAATATGTAGACCAATTAGTTATGGGTGAGTTATTAGCATCATACTGCTTAACCGAGCCTGGTTCTGGTTCAGATGCAGCTTCACTTAAAACAAAAGCAGTACGCGACGGCGACGAATACGTTATTAACGGTTCTAAAATGTTTATATCGGGCGCAGGCGAAACCGAAGTGCTAGTGGTCATGGCGCGCACTGGTGGCGAAGGCGCTGCGGGTATTTCTGCGTTTGTTGTACCGGCCGATGCAAAAGGCGTTGAATACGGCAAAGCAGAAGAAAAAATGGGGTGGAACGCACAGCCTACACGACTAATAAGCTTTGAGGACGTTCGTATTCCTGCACATAACTTACTTGGTGCAGAAGGCGAAGGTTTTAAGTTTGCAATGCAAGGCCTAGATGGCGGGCGCATTAATATTGCCACCTGTTCAATTGGTACCGCACAAGCAGCCTTAAATACAGCACGTGAATACCTCAAAGAGCGCTCACAATTTGGTAAACCGCTGGCTGCGTTTCAGGCTTTGCAATTTAAAATTGCAGATATGAACACAGAGCTTGTAGCGGCGCGCCAAATGGTAAGGCTTGCGGCATTTAAACTTGATACTGGCGACAGCGAAAAAACCACTTATTGTGCTATGGCCAAACGCTTTGCAACCGATGTTGGTTTTACAGTGTGTAATGAAGCACTTCAAATACATGGTGGTTATGGTTACATAAAAGAATACCCACTAGAGCGCCATGTACGTGACGTGCGCGTTCATCAAATTCTTGAAGGCACAAACGAAATAATGCGTGTGATTATTGCGCGTCGAATTTTAGCTGAATCAGCAAGCGAAATATTATAAGGAGCACGGTATGTCTGAATCAAAACCAAGCATTGAGTTAACAACCGAAGGCCATGTTGCTATTTTAACAATGTCTAACCCGCCAGCGAATACCTGGACAAAAGACACCTTAATTGATTTAAAAAATAAAGTTAACGCGCTTAATAACAATAAAAACATTTATGCCTTAGTGCTAACGGGTGAAGGCGATAAGTTTTTTAGCGCAGGCGCCGACCTTAATGTATTTGCAAGTGGTGACAAAGGTATTGCTGCAGACATGTCGCGTGTATTTGGCGAAGCGTTTGAAGCATTAACTAATTTTAGAGGCGTGTCGGTTGCTGCCATTAATGGCTATGCGATGGGCGGCGGTTTAGAGGTTGCATTAGCGTGTGATATACGCATTGCTGAACAACAAGCGCAAATGGCACTCCCTGAGGCAAAAGTCGGTTTATTACCGTGTGCAGGTGGCACGCAAAATTTAGCATGGTTAGTGGGCGAAGGCTGGGCTAAACGCATGATTTTGTGCGGCGAGCGCTTAAAAGCTGATAAAGCACTACACATTGGTTTAGTCGAGGAGGTTGTTGGCCAAGGTGAGAGTTTTGCTGCTGCGCTTAATCTTGCAAACCAAGTAAGCGAGCAAAGCCCTAGCTCGGTTGCGGCATGTAAAACATTAATTCAAAAAGGGCGCCACCAACCCATGGCGAGCGTTTTACCATTAGAGCGCGAACTATTTGTTGGTTTATTTGATACTGATGATCAAAAAGAAGGCGTAAATGCCTTTTTAGAAAAGCGCAAAGCAGAATGGGTAAATGGCTAATGAGTGATTTAACCTTATTAAATAAAGCGGATGATTCAGTACTTTTTGAGACGGCAACCGCAGCCAACGGCCGTTTAATTGGGCTTATTACACTAAACGCACCTAAATCGTTAAATGCGCTTAATTTTAACATGATCAAATTGCTTACTCCTCAACTAAAGGCATGGGCAAACGACGATGCCATCGCAATGGTTATTTTAAAAGGGGCAGGAGAAAAAGCGTTTTGTGCTGGTGGCGATGTAGTAAGTCTTCATCATGCAATGGCACAAGGTGAACCAACAAGTTTAGTTGAAGAGTTTTTTACCCAAGAATATAAGCTCGATTACCTTATACATACCTACGTTAAACCTATCCTTGTTTGGGGAAACGGGATTGTAATGGGAGGCGGTTTAGGGCTAATGGCTGGCGCAAGCCACCGTGTTGTTACCGAAACCTCACGTATTGCAATGCCAGAACAAACAATAGGTTTATACCCCGATGTAGGCGGCAGCTATTTTTTGCATAAAATGCCCAAAAGTGTTGGCTTGTTTTTAGGGTTAACGTCAGCGTCTATTAATTGCGACGATGCATGTTTTGTATCACTTGCTGATCACTTTATTGACAGCGGTAAATACAACGACATGCTAAACACTATTTTAGCTACAAGCTGGAGTAAGAGTGCAAGCGAAAACCACACGGTGCTAACTAATTTATTGAATGAGTTAAACGCGCAATCTGCCGATATGCCAATAGGGAACGTTAGCGCTAATTTAAAAACAATTCAAACACTAGGTAGTTTTGCCTCATTGCAAGAGCAAGTTGATTACCTATTAAGCTTAAGCACCGACGACAAGTGGTTACAACGTGCGCAAAAATCGTTAAAACATGGGTGCCCACTCAGCTGTGCATTGGTCAGTGAGCAGCTTAAAGCAAGTGAAGGTAAAACCCTTTTAGACTGCTTTAAAATGGAACTAGGCATGTCGGTAAGAGCCGGTGAAGTAGGTGAGTTCCAAGAAGGCGTTAGAGCACTGTTAATCGATAAAGACGGCGCTCCCAATTGGCAATACCCAACACTCCATGATGTGCCAAGTAGCGTAGTTAATAGCTTTTTTGATAATCGTTACGGCACTAGTCACCCACTTGATGGCCTAGACACGGCAACACAAAAATAAAGGAAAGACGATGACTAAACTTAATATTGGTTTTATCGGATTAGGAAACATGGGCGGCCCTATGGCGGCAAATTTAGTAAAAGCGGGGCACACAGTCACTGTTTTTGATTTAAACCAGTCGGTCGTAAGTGAGCTTGCTAGCCAGGGTGCTAAAGCGGGCGTTGATGCAGCGCAATGTGCCACCAATGCCGACGTTCTGATCAGCATGTTACCTGCAGGCAAGCATGTTAAATCGTTATACTTAGGTAATAACGATAACAATGGACTAATTGAGGTTTTAAGCAAAAATACCTTAGTGATTGACTGCTCTACAATTGATGCCGAATCGGCACGCGTTGTTGGAAATGCACTTGACGAGCAAGGTATACGGTTTGTTGATGCACCGGTTTCAGGTGGTGTAGCCGGGGCAACGGCAGGAACGCTTACGTTTATCGTGGGTGGTGAACAAACCGCATTCGAAAAAGCAAATACCGTATTAGTAGATATGGGTAAAAACATATTTCATGCTGGCGATATTGGTGCAGGTCAAGTTGCAAAAATATGCAACAACATGCTGCTTAGCATATTAATGGCAGGCACAAGTGAAGCCATTCAAATGGGTATTAATAACGGGTTAGATCCAAAAGTGCTGAGCGATATTATGACTGCAAGCTCAGGTCGAAATTGGACATTAGAGTTATATAATCCGTGTCCAGATGTAATGGAGACAGCACCGGCTAGTAATAATTATAAGCCAGGTTTTATGGTTGACTTGATGGCAAAAGATTTAGGTCTTGCCATGGAAGCAGCTCAGCAAAGTAATTCATCAACGCCAATGGGTTCAATGGCAAAAAACTTGTACACTATGCTTCAGCATCAAGGTGCAGGCAGCGATGACTTTAGCGCCATATTTAAATTGTTTTCGAAGTAGGAGTAAACCGTGGAAATTAAAAATAATACGGTAGTAATCACAGGTGGGGCGCAAGGTTTAGGTTTCGCTATGGCGCAAAAGTTTGCAGCTATGGGCGCAAATATTGCACTTATTGACATGGCACAAGATTTATTAAACAACGCATGCGAGCAACTAAACCAGCTTGAAGGCGTAAAAGGTATAATTAAAGGCTACGCTGCTAATGTGACGGTTGAAAGTGAAGTAGAAAGCGTATTTAGTACTATTAACAATGATTTTGGCCGCATTAGTGTGCTTATTAACAACGCTGGTATTTTGCGTGACGGCATGTTCATAAAAGCTAAAGACGGAAAAGTGGTTAAAAAAATGTCGCTAGAGCAATTTCAATCAGTGATTGACGTTAATCTTACCGGCGTATTTTTAGCAGGGCGCGAAGCTGCAAGCCACATGATTGAATCAGGCAAAGGCGGCGTAATAGTAAATATGTCGAGCGTAGCGCGGGCAGGTAACATAGGCCAAACAAATTACGCGGCATCAAAAGCCGGTGTAGTGGCATTAACCACTACATGGGCTAAAGAACTTGGCCGTTTTGGTATACGCGTAGGCGCTATTGCACCAGGTGTAATAAGCACCGCCATGACCGACGCCATGAAGCCAGAAGCCAAACAACGTATGCTTGCGGTAACACCCGTAGGGCGCTTAGGTGAAAGCGACGAAATTGCCCATACCGCACAGTACATAATCGAAAACGACTTTTTCACTGGCCGTGTAGTAGAGATAGACGGCGGCATACGTTTATAACTTTGTTAGATCTAGTTTAATTATTGAAAGCACAGCTCTTTGGGCTGTGCTTTTTTGTTTTAAATCGCACCATTATAATTTAATCATGGTTAGAAACAGGGGTTTCATAAACGATATTCAAATAAAAAAGGATACTGTATATACAGACAGTTTACGGTGTTTTGTCTAATAACATTATTAAAAGTCGTTTTGGTGTATTTTAACAACGAGTGTTTTATAACTTGCGTAATAACTTGTTTACATTGAAGTTGTTTAGTGGAATTATTGAACAATGTTATATACGCCGCTTTGGGATTTTATAACCCCCCAAAGTGGTGTTCAATAAGCTGTTAAGCCCAATCACGAGAATCAAACAACGTTCAAGGAATTAGAATGATCAAATTAGAAAAAGTCGCAATTACTGGTTATAAGGGAGTTTCCAATAGAACTGAGATACCAGCCAAAGATTTCAATGTAATTGTTGGTAAAAATGACTCAGGAAAATCTACAATTCTTAAAGCGTTAGATCTTTTTTTAAACAACAAGCAGTATCTCGCTGAAAACTTGAATAATAGAACCCACCAGTTTTCAGAAATTGAGTTATTTTTCTCAACTCATCGTACCGAAATAATTATAGATGAAAATGTAACAACTACATTTGAAGACGAAGGCTTGGTGGATGAAAATGGCTTATTACATATAGCTAAGAAGTGGGATGGGACTAAGACAGGGAAGATGAATCGCCCCGTGTTTGCCAGAGACTCAATAACTTGAGAAACTGGAACTATGAAAAAATCAAATCGCTATACATCAGAATTTCGTGAACGTGCAATTAGGCTTGTTACCACACAACAGCATGAATACCCTTCTCTTTGGGCTGCGCTAGTATCGATTTCAGATAAACTGGGATGTACCCCAGAAACACTTAGAGCATGGGTCAAGAAATCTCAAGCTCAACCGTCTAAACCCTCTTCTAATACGCAATCAACTGAAGAACGCCTTGCCGTCTTAGAGCGCGAGAATAAAGAGCTCAAGCGAACGAATGATATCCTGAGGCAAGCTGCCGCTTTTTTCGCCCAAGCGGAGCTCGACCGCAAACAGAAGTAATAGTGGATTTTATTGATGCTTGTAGAGAGCATTACGGTGTCGAGTCAATTTGCAAGGAATTGCCGATTGCACCATCAACGTATTATTCTCATAAACAGATACAAAGAGAGCCTGAGCGACTGTCTAACCGCAAAAAGCGTGATGCTGAGCTGATAATACTCATTCGCGAAGTGTGGGAGGATAATATGTCAGTTTATGGTGCAAGAAAAATATGGAAGCAGCTACAGCTTGACGACCATCAAGTCGCCCGCTGTACAGTCGAACGATTGATGCGAGTTATGGGAATTCAAGGTGTTCGTCGGGGTAAAGCACATAAGACAACGATACCTGACGAGCAACAAGATAAGCCACTTGATTTAGTTAATCGTCAATTTACTGCTGAGCAGCCAAATCAACTTTGGGTAGCTGACATCACCTATGTTGCCACATGGAGTGGGTTTGTTTATGTCGCTTTCGTGATAGATGTTTTTTCACGATACATTGTAGGTTGGCGTGTATCAACGACAATGCACACAGAGCTTATTCTTGATGCGTTAGAGCAAGCTATTTGGCATCGTGGCAACCCCGAAGGGTTAATTCACCACAGCGACAGAGGCAGCCAATATTTGTCTATACGATACACTGAGCGACTTGCTGAAGCTGGAATTCAAGCGTCTGTAGGCAGTGTGGGTGACTCTTATGACAATGCATTGGCTGAAACAATAAATGGATTATTTAAAACAGAGATTATTCGCAGAAATGGCCCGTGGAAGAATGTTGATGCTGTTGAATACGCAACGTTAGAGTGGGTCAATTGGTTTAATAATCAACGCTTATTATCTTCAATTGGGTATATTTCACCAGCTCAATATGAAACAGACTACTATGATAATTTAAACGAGTCAGGTAAAGTGGCCTGACTTAAACAAACTGGTCTCCGATGAACTCGGGGCGATTCAAGATAACTCCAGAGTATTTAATTACAAGAAAGTCTTTTGGAGAATTAGATTTCTTTTCTTTAACAGAGGCAAAGCTAATTCGCCTCTGCAGAGATAATAATCTTGAAGCTGAACCAGGGCTCATGACAAACCCTGATACGGGGGCTGAACATAATAATGCTGAGAAGCGGCAGCGGCTAAAAGAGATATATGAAGAACGGAATATTGAATTTGAATATATTCAGGAAAAATTGCCCACGTCTGGACAAAGTCGTCTCAAGAAGACTGAGCAAGAGATTAAAAAATGTCTTCCTCAGTATGAATATTTTTTAGCCGACTCTCCGCTATCAGAAAGTGACAGCGCCATTCAAAAATACTTTAAAGAAATGGCATTTAGCGTCATAAAAGATCAAGTTGATACGGATGCCCTTGAAGAAACTGTAAAGGAACAATTACAAACAGTTCTAACTGCAATCACTGAAAAAATTAACTCAGTTGTACCTGATGATGAACAAGTAAGAGCAAGGGTTGACTTTGATTGGAGTAAGTTGATTTCTACAAGTTTTGAGAGTGATGGAGAACAAGGTTCAGTACCTCTATCTGCGAGAGGAGATGGTTTTCGAAGAATAACTATGATGTCATATTTTGAATACCTTGCTGAAGAAAGAAGTAGAGAACATCAAAATATTATTTTTGCTTTTGAAGAACCTGAAACATTTTTACATCCTTCAGCACAAGAGAAGTTGTTCGAGAAATTGATGGATATATCAGGAGCTGGGTATCAAGTATTTTTAACTACACATTCACCTGTTTTAGTTTCACAAACGAGGCGGTCAGACCTGCATCATGTCTTCAAGAATAATGGGAATTACGGTTATAACCCTGAAGTAAGGAATCATGCGGAGATTGCAAATGATCTCGGAGTTACCATCGATAATCAGTTTATCTCAATGTTTGATAATGCTCGTTGTTTATTGTTACTAGAAGGCGTTGATGACTGCGCGGCCTTTGAACACATAGCTAATACTTATCTAGCCAATAATGCAATTGATCGTACACTGGAAGATATGGGGGTCGTTGCAATTCCTATTGGCGGATGCGATAGTATTAAGCATTGGGTATCTTTAGATCTTCTTCAGACTTTAAATAAACCCTTCTTTATTTATCTAGACTCAGATAAAGAGCGAGACGAGGATGAATCACCTAATGCACAAAAGTTGATCACTCATGGTTTTTTAGAAGAACAAAACTTTCTTGTATCAAGAAAGAGAGAGCTAGAAAACTATATTGCTCCTAGTGCATTAGAAAGATTGGTTCCGGGCTGTGGAGTTAATTTCACAGATTGGTGTGATGTGAAATACATTTCGAAAACTCATAATAGACAAGTAAGTCTAGGTGGTAAAAAGATAGCAAGTAAACACTTTGGTTCTTTGACATTTGAAGAGTTGAAATCAACATACAATCCAACTGAAAACGACGACGAATTCTTAAAAGTATATGGAAAGTTGTCAGAACTGGTGGGAGAGGCTTAACAAGAAGCTACAATCTGACTTCACAAACTGTCACATTTTGTCCATAAGACTGCACAAAAAGCGCCAGCTTGCTACGCAGTTGAGCTTAGCGTTATATGCAGAGGTACTATGGGAATCAAAGGGGTCAAGTCTTGACTTCAAGTCAAAGGAACCAAAGGGGTCAAATCTTGACTTCAGACATTAAAGAGCGAACTGTACAAGCACTGGTTAGCATACAAAGACTGAAGACCTAGAAATTCATTCAATTTTAGCGGTTTATTACTTTTAAACACACGTTGATTTTTTAAAACAGTAACTTTAGGTTGCTGTTTTTTTTTGCCTACTATTTAAGTTTATTTTAAGCTTGCTCAGTTATTGTAACTAATACTTAAATTCCAGAATCATTAAACCATTGAACTGACTTAGTAACTCATTTTATGTTTTAGATCATTAAGCAGTGAGTGATTAAAGGTTAGCCTGTAAACATGTACTTATACGCATAAGTGAGCTTTTAACTTTAATGCGTTTATTAAGAGGTATTGTAGTGGTCAATAAAATTTGGCCACAGCTTTAGAATCTTGGTATCTAACCTCAGATTCATTTGGCGCTAAACCGGCATTATAATGATGTGGCCTAACGTTGTTGTAATACCCGTTGATATAATCACTCACACTATATTTAGCATCTTTAAAGTTTTCGTATCCAACCTTTGGCATCCACTCCGTTTTAAAGCTTCTAAAAAATCGCTCCATTGGCGCATTATCCCAACAATTTCCGCGCCTGCTCATACTTTGTGTAATTTTATAGCGCCATAAACGTTGACGATATTTTAAACTTGTATAATGACTACCTTGGTCTGAATGAAACATCAGTCCACTTGGCTTACCTCTGCTTTCATACGCGAGTTCAAGCGCTTTTAGCGTTAAGTTAGTATCTGGCGACAACGACATTGCCCAACCAACGACTTTACGTGCAAACAAATCAACAACGACCGCTAAATAGGCCCAGCGATTGCCTGTCCAAATATACGTCACATCACCGCACCACACGGTATCTGGCTCAACAACATCAAATTGTCTATCAAGCAGATTTGGAATTTCAAGGTGCTCATTACCACCGCGTTTATATGAATGTTGAGGTACTTGGCAGCTTTCAAGCTTTAATTTAACCATTAGCTTAGCAGCACGATAACGACTCAATTCAAAATCATTGTTCGTTGCTATTGCCGCGATTGTCCGCGCCCCAGCTGAGCCGCCGCTCATTGCATGTATGGCTTTAACTTCAGCTTCTAGCCTTATTTGCTCTGGCGTCGGCGTTGTATCCCGTATAGCCCAATATTTATAGCTGCTACGATGCACATTGAATACGTTACACAGCACGCTAATTGGGTAACGCTCTCGTTGATTTAGTTTCTCAATTAACGAGAATTGTTCAGGGAGTCGGACATCAAGAGAGCGGTAGCCTTTTTTAATATATCCTTTTCTAATTTAATGCGTTGGATTTGCTTTTTAAGTTCGCGGATTTCAATTTGTTCGGGCGTCATTGGTGAAGCAGATGGTGTCTGGCCACTCCGCTCTTGCTTTAATTGAGTAACCCACTTACTGACGGTTGATTTACCCACCCCCATCGCTTTGGCTGCTTCTTCTTGAGTATAACTTTGGTCAACTACAAGCTGAGCTGTTTCTAATTTGATTGCCGCAGAATACGTTGCGCGTTTTAATTTCGTCATTTTTTCACCCAAATTTGTATGCTTATTAGCATAACATTTCTTTCTTAATGGGTGGCCAAAATCACTGTACCACTACATATTATGAATTTTAAAAATACAGATACTCATTACAATACACTTTCTGTTGCTTTACATTGGTTGATGTTTATTTTAATTGTCACTGTGTACGGCAGTATTGAACTTCGCGAATTATTTGATAAAGGCACTGAAACCCGTGATGCCTTTAAAATATGGCACTTTATGTTGGGTTTATCGGTGCTGGCTTTAGCTAGTGTGAGGTTAGTTGCGCGTTTAGTGGGTGGTGCAGCACCTGCTATACAACCTGAGCCTGCAAAGTGGCAAAATAAATTAGCTACATTTGTTCATATTGCGCTGTATGTTTTTATGTTTGCTATGCCTATAGCTGGTTGGCTGATTTTGAGTTTAGCAGGTAAACCCATCCCGTTTTTTGGTTTAGAGTTGCCTGCTTTGGCAGCTCAAAACTTTGAACTTGCTAAAAGTATTAAAGAGATACATGAAACCGCAGGGGAAGTGGGGTATTACGTAATAGGTTTACATGCGGCTGCGGCTTTATTTCACCATTATGTTTTGGCTGATAATACGGTATCGCGAATGCGTTTGCCAAAATACTAGAAATAATAAAATGAACGGAGCCGACCTTTAAATTTGCCTTTAATGTTTGGTGACTGATATTTAGCTGGTGCATCCCTAAAAGTTGCGTTTTTTAAATTAAACTATTTGATTGCGTTAGTTGCAAAGAACCAAATGTTGCTCTTTTAGCTTTAAAAGCTTTAGTTAGTATTTTTATAATTATTGGGTTAATGTTTGCTAAATTCAATTTTTGAAGGCAAGGGTATGGAATTTATATATCATATTTTAAATTGGGGTTCCCCTTTAGGTTTGGGGTTATTCTTTTTTCTTTCATGTGCTGGCACTGGCATACTATTTTGGGGTTTATCTCAATTTAAAAAAAGCTCTACCACAAATCAATAACGTGGTTTGTTTTTAGTTGGGCCTTTGTTAAAACAACATTTACCGTTTAATTTCTCAAAGGCCTTAGTTAGAACGCTTTAAATTTATCCTGAGTATTTGTTATTAGTACCGTCCTTATAAACTGTGTTGGTTTTGTGAGTGTACAATAGGTTTTTATTTGCATAATTTGTAATTGAGCCTCATAAACAATTTACCAAAATAGTCCCGCGCTCTTATTTAGTTACTCAATATTAAAAATATTATTGGGCTATCTATGTTCTGTTCATTTTTGTTTAGCTAATCTGTTATAACTAACTTCATAATAATAAAGTGCATTTGGTACTTACAAAGCGAACAAATGAACAAAATAAAATCGTTGATTACTCAATTTATTAATGCAATGCAAAAACGACCGGGCTTACCGGCTGTTTTAGCGTTTAGCTCTGGTATCGCAAGCTACGTGCTTGTTGATAGAAAGGAGTCGTTTGCGCAAGTTGTTGCTTTAGTTTTACTTATAAGCTGGTTGTGGTTAATTGTAGATAATTGGCTTCGTGATAAAGTTGAAGAACGATTTGGTGTGAGTGTTTCACCTAATGTAACACGCTTTGCTCTACAAATGATTCAGCAAGAGAGTTTGTTTTTTGCGCTGCCATTTTTTTTAGTTGTTACCCAGTGGGACCATCCTCAAGCAGTATTTACATCACTTATTATTTTGTGTGCGGTTGCATCTGTTATTGATCCCTTCTATTACAAAAAATTAGCTAAAAATAGAACGCTATTTACGGTGTTTCATAACTTTGCTTTGTTTGTAGTTTTACTTGTTACATTGCCTATTTTGTTTAGCTTAACTACTAGTCAAAGTTTAGCGGCTGCATTAGTTATAGCCGTAGTATTAACATTACCTAGTCTTACTAATTTAATGCCTAATGCGCCGTGGTGGCGTTTACCTATTTTAGCAATAATTTTATTTAGTTTGAGTGTAGGCATATGGCAATTAAAAAGCTTTGTTCCACCTGCCGCGCTGCACCTAACAAGCATTACATTAGCGCATGAGGTAAATGAGCAAAGTAAAAAACCGATAGGAAATATTAACTCGTTAAATGAACGCTCGTTACACGCAAAAGGGCTTTATACATGGACAGCAGTAAAAGCACCGCGAGGGTTAAACGAAAAGATATTTCATGTATGGACACACAATAAAAAGCAGGTAGATAAAATAGCGCTTAATATCAGCGGTGGGCGTAAAAGTGGTTATAGAGCATGGACACACAAAGTAAATTTTCCACAAAACGCGGCAGGAAAGTGGCAAGTTAAGGTTATGACTGAATCAGGCCAGTTAATTGGTTTAACAAAATTTACGGTGACGCTTTAATACAAATTGCACAAAAATTTGATAAGGCATAAATAAATTAATAGGGACTGTACGTATTAAAAAATTATTGTTAACTATCAAAGGGCTTGATAGGTTATATTAGTAAACTTATTACATTTATTAAGCAAGGAAGAACGATGAACAGTGATGTTTTAATACCTCATTTACCCGAACCAACAATGTCTGCTTTGGCTACAAAAATATATGTGACTGAGGGGCAACACGTAAAAAAAGATGACACATTACTTGATGTGGAAACTGATAAAGTTGTTCTTGAAATTGTTGCCATGGCTAACGGAGTTGTCATCAAGATAAATATAAATGAAGGTGAACAGGTTAGCTCAAACCAAGTGGTGATGCAGTTTGAATATGACGAAGTAACTGAGGAGTTAATACAAGCCCCTTTGAGTGATAAACCTGCATTTCAAAATAACACCAGCGACGCAGACCAAATTAACACCTATGATATTCAGAGCTCAGTCACTGAAACACCCATTCATAATGAAATAATAAATCTAGATGCAACGATTGATGATCCCAAACAGGCTTGCTTGGATAAACATAATGATACGCCACACACAGAGTCTAAAATAGACACCAATGCACAGCTACCTCAAGAAGTCAGCCATAGTGGTGAGAGTAAAGGGGGGTTTTATACGGTTGCTGTACTAGTGGTAGGCATTATTATTGGTGTAACAGCGAGTCGCTTTGTATTTAATTAGTGGAGTAAACGCCAAAAGCGTGGGCTTTTGGCGTAAAATAAAATTAGTTAGCTAATAGCCATTCGCTTAACAAGCGTACACCATAGCCTGTGCCGCCAGGTGATAGTTCACCTTTTCCTTTTTTAACTAACGCATTACCTGCAATATCAATATGAACCCAACGGGTTTCACCCGCAAAATGCTCTAAAAACGTTGCTGCAGTGGTTGCGCCAGGTCCGCCAGACCCTACGTTTGTTATGTCGGCAATGTCTGATTTAAGCATATCTTTATAACCTAATGGTAAACGCCATAGGTTTTCGTTTACCTGCTCGCCAGCAAGTGTTAGCTGATTTACGAGTGTGTCGTCTTTTGAGAAAACAGCCGCATACTCGTTACCAACGGCACGAATTTTTGAACCAGTAAGTGTAGCTACATCAATCATTATGCTTGGGTTGAAGTGCTTACGTGCATACCACATTGCATCACTTAAAACTAAACGGCCTTCGGCATCGGTGTTGAGTATTTCAACACTTAAGCCTTCAGCTGTTCGAACAACATCGCCAGGTGCTACTGCAAATTGCGAAACCATATTTGCCGCCATACCCATTACAGCTACAACGTTTTTGTCGGCTTTGGCCATAGCCATTGCTTTAACCGTACCGAGTACAGCTGCAGCGCCTGCCATGTCTGATTTCATACGTGCGATAGATGCACCTGTTTTAATACTATAACCGCCCGAGTCGAATGTTATACCTTTACCTACTAATGCAATGGGGTCGTCGTTAGAGCCTTTATAATGTGCAACGACTAAGCGAGCACCCTGATCGCTACCGCGGCCAACGGCTTCTAATGCGCCCATACCAAGCTCTTTAAGTTGTTCAGGCTTTAAAACTGTAATGGTCACGCCTAACGATTCAAGCTCTTTTGCAGCATTTGCAAAATCAACAGGCGTCATTTCAGTGGCTACTTCAGAGGTAAGATCGCGTGCTAAAAATACACCGGCCTGAATACTTTCTAGCTGTTTATACGTTGTTTTCGTCTTTTTTGTGCTATCGACATCAAACGAGTAAGTCACTGTTTGCGTGCTAGGTGTTTGTTTGTATTTTTCAAAACGATGGTCACGCAGGTTCGCGCCATGCGCAAAGTTTGCAGCAAGTAAATGGTTTGCATCAACACCCGTTACATCGTCAAATAATACATTGGCGGTATCTGCTTTATATTTAACTAATTGAGCGTGCACGTTTCCGCCTAATTTAGCAATGCGTGCTTTATTTAACTCGTTTTGTTTACCAGTTCCGACAACTAATATACGTTTGTAGTTACTATTAAGCGGGGCAATCAGCTGTGTTGTTTTGGCGTATTTACCTTCAAAGTTTTCAACATCAATTATACGTTGCAGCTGTCCATTAAATTGTTTGTCGAGGTTTTTAAATTGATTGTTTTTTCCATCTTGGCTATAAAACACAATTAATGTATGTGCATCGTTGTCTACTTTAGAAGAAAACGAAAACTGTGCTGCGTGTGTATTTAAACTAGCGCTTATTGCTAGCGTTAAGAGAGAGGCTTTAATTATGTGTTTCATCGTTCACCTAAGATTAATTTAAAACTGTTTTTTACCTATTTTTGAGTGCTTAGTTAAGTGCGATAAGCTGAAACGGCAATTAAGAGCGACGTATAACGGCATAAAAAATACGTTATAAATTTGTTTGCATGTCGGTGATACTAGGCTTAATGTAAAACAAAATGTTTACATGGAGTTATATTATGAAGTTTTTATTGTTTTTAGGCACTGTGCGTGAGAGCTCCCCCCCTAAACCAGTACGTCTTGGAAGTAGAGTTAGTAAAGCATGTTTATTGTGTTTGCAGTCACACTTTAGTGAACATGAATTTGAAATAATTGATGCGTTAGATTACCCAAACGATGCTGTATTTAAACCTCACTTTGCATATACACAGCACAATGCCCCCACTAAACTTAACAACTTGGCTGATAAAATTAAATCTGCTGATGGCTACATAATGATCAGCCCTGAATATAATCACTCTATGAGCCCTGCATTAGCTGATCTTCTCAATCATTTTGGTAGTTCACTGTTTTCGTATAAACCCAGTGCGATTGTTTCTTATTCTGCTGGGCAGTGGGGTGGGGTTCGTGCTGCAATTAGTATGCGCACTTTTTTATCAGAACTTGGGTGTTTACCAGTATCGTCGATGATTCATGTTCCAAAGGCACAGGATGTGTTTAACGAGCTTGGAGAGTTTGCTACTGATGATGATCAGACCTCGTGGTTTAACTATTTTTCTCGTACATTTAATCAATTAATATGGTGGGCTGAGGCCGCTAAAATACAGGCTGAATGTAAAAACCCTCATAATATGATTGCAAGCTTTAAAACAAGCCCCGCGCAGCGAAATGCGCCTAAAACAACTACTAATTAAGTTACTGTAATTTAAATTATATGTATTTGTACTGTTTGGGTCATCAAAAAGTAAAGAAACCGGTTAGGCGAAATTTTGCAAATAAGTACCCATTTACAGCTATACTATATTTATATACAGCATGGCTGTTGCGTTAATAAATACTAAAACAATAAACTAAGTGTTAGGCGTGCAGTTCTGGGCTCAATAGGGTGAAAATGATTATCTTCAACGCCTTGAGCGGGCTCACCGGCTAAACGCGATGCATAATAGTAATCTATATCGTGGTCGGTACTGTTAAACAAGTTAAGTAATTCAAAGTCTACTTTCCAATGGGTTTGCTTATAGCTCACAGAGCTATTAACTACCGTTAGCGGGTTTGAGCGCTTATCACCGTCGTCTGTTAATGTGCGTTTACCAATATGGCGTACCCTGATCGATGATTGCCATTGTTTACTTAAGTGCCAATTTAAACCTGTACTTGCTACAACGGGTACAGCACCTTCTATGTAATTGTTATTGTCATTTATATCTAAGCGAGAATGTGTAAACGAGGCTTCTAAATCAATATTAAATTGCTCGTTAATCCAGTAATAGGCACTCATTTCTAACCCATACCGCTTAGACGCATCACTTGGCTCTGTATTACCTGCATCTCCTACAAACAATAGTTCTGAGTCGAGTTTTAACCACCAAAGCGCAGCTGACATATTATATTTTTTTCATCAGCAAATCGTAATCCAATTTCAGCGCCTTCACTTTTTACTAATAGATCGACTCGTTCGGCTTGATCACCTGTTACTGGGTCGATATTTATTGTGGAGCCGCGCGCATCGTTAGAGTGAAAAGATTGCCCCCAATTTGCATAGGCAGCTAGCAATTGAGTAAAGCGATAATTTAAGCTTGCTTTAAAACTGATTAAATCATCACATGCTTTACCTGAGTTTACGGCGGTAATACTGGTTACATTTGTATCAAAATAGTCGTACCTTACACCTGCTGTTGCTTCTAGTTTTGGGGTAAATAAAAGTTTAGACTCCCAAAAGCTTGAATAACTCGTTTGCTTGAGTGCATCTTGCCTTACAGTGCTTAGCTGCTCTCTGGCTTTAGTGTTATAAAGCCCAACGTTATCTATATCGTCGTGTTTAAGCTCAAGCCCTACAGTGTGTTGCATGTTTAAGCCTGATGTTTTAGTTTCAAACTGATAACTTAAAGTGGTGCCATAAATATTGCGGTTATCTTGCTGATTAAACTGATCGCCATTAATTGGGTCATTTAAAAAATAACTGAAATTAGAATATAGGTTTAAATCGTAATTTATTACATAAGCGCTGGCTTTCAAATGCTCCCCTTGCCAATTACCCGATAAACTATAACGACTAGAGCTGCCGCCAAGAGTGGTGTCGAGCGAGCCTAATTGTGTTATTAAGTTATGCGAAACAGCACGCTGTGGAATTTGATCGGCTGAGTTCCATGTGTTGTCGTATGCCATTGCGCTTATTGATAGGTCACCATTAAATGCTTTACCAACATAGCGTAGTAGGGCATTTTTTTTATTCACGTCTTCGTTTATGTCATCCCAAGGGCCGTCGTAGCCTTGCCACTCAGCAGCCGCAATAAGTTTACCTTTTGTAAGGTTAGTTGAGCCAAGTACTACCGCGCGTTTATAGTTATCTTCTCCAATACTTAGTTCTATTTGCTGATGTTTAAGATTATCAACCAGTTTAAACTGTGCACTACCAGCACTTGAAAAATCACCTTGGCTTGCGCTATATGAACCCTTTTGATAGTTAATGGTAGAAATAGATTCGGGAATTATAAAGTTTAGATCGGTGTAACCTTGGCCGTGTCCGTGGCTACGCATGTTGATAGGCATACCATCGATACTTGTGGCAAAGTCGGTCCCATGGTCTAAGTTAAATCCTCTAATAAAGTATTGGTTTGCTTTACCTGAGCCACTGTGTTGAGTAACCGCCATCCCCGGAATGAGCTCTAACATTTCAGCGCTTCTTAGCATTGGGCGCTGCTCAATTTCACCTTGGCCAATAATGCCGCTAGAGGCACTGATTGATTCGCCAATTAAACCATCACGGTGCCCATATACAGTGAGCTTTTCTATATTGGCATGTACATAACCGCTATATAATGTGCCGATAGTTAAAATTGCTAATGTTTTCATCCTTAAAGTCCTATCTATTATGTTTACTATTCAGTGCTGTTTAAATTAAAACGACTAAGTAAACCTTTTGGATGCAACATTGAGTGTTTTATTATTCAAATAGGGCTTAAGTTTAAAAACTATATTGGTGCTATTGTAATGTCGTTATATAAAACTAATAATCAGAGTGTTAAAACTTACCAGTAATCACATAATTAGAGAGCCTGTATTGAAAGCCAAAGAAATTCGAAATTTTTACATTAACGAAGAGCAATCCGTATATTTGCTGTCGCATCGTGATGCTAAAAAACATCGCCAGTGGCTTAATATTTGTATTAAACAACTTACTTTGCTTGGTTATAAAAATGTAGAAATGATTGGCTCAGGTGCATTTGGGTTTGTATTTGCAGGTGAAGACGACAAAGGCTTGCCTTGGGTGTTTAAGTTTTCACGGATTACGCTTGCTCAAAGTGTACGTGACCGTCTTGAAGACGAAGCGTATATGCTTTCACAAATTAATAATCCGCTTGTGCCTAAATTTTATGCGTTTGAGCGCATTAAAAAGCAGGGCATATTAATGATGGCGCGCGCCATGGGAGAAGACCTTGAAAAAGTGTCGCTTAAAGAGGGGCGATTTAGCGCAGCTAAAATAATGGCATTAGCCGTTAAATTACGTAATGTGTTACTTGATTTAAGTAACCACAAAAATGGCTTAAGTGCTCAACCAATTGTGCATGGAGATATAAAACCTTCAAATTTGGTGTGGGATGCGCAAACAGACGCTTTATCTTTAGTTGATTGGGGGAGTTCAGTATATGCCCAATTACACAGTAACGGTGAGCCCGTAGCCAGTAACTTTATGGATTTAATGTCGGGAGATTTAAGCACGACCAATGCACGTATGGGAGATGTGTACTTTATAGGCGAAGCGCAAATGTCGGGTGAGCAATCATCCCCGCGGTTTGATGAGCAAGGTGTTGCAGCAACTTTATATGCATTAGCGTCTGCACAGTCTTGCCGATTTGGTGCGCAGGCTATTCCTGCAATTTCTTTAGGGCTACCTATAGAGCTCGCTAACGTTATAGATGGCATGCTCAGTAAAAGTAAAACAGTACGTGATGCTGCAGGCGATTACTTTATACGTAATATACCAACAATGGCAAAAGCGTATTTACCCGATCTTAAATTAACACAGCAAAAAGCCGCCATCCCGTTTTGGTACGGTACCGATGAAGCGCCAGATACTGTAGTTTATAGCTCGCGTAAACAGTTTTTACGCCAAGCTGACCACAACCAACAGTTACTAGATGTAAATGATGCCCAGTTAGACCGATACTACAAAGAATTTTTATTTGATACTGGCGACACCGAAAAAGCATTTTTGGCCTCCATAAGCCGGCTTGCGAAATACCCAGCCGTAGGAGGGCTTAGTTTTCATTGGAAAGATGAATCGTTGTTTATTGAGTCGTCACTAATAATGCACGATGAGTCACTAGGCAAAGCATTTACAGATTCAATAAACAATACAGTGATGTTAGCCCAAGCAATTAACCAAAAAGGGCTATTTAAATGTTGTTTATTTGATGCACGTAAAACCATTCAATTAGAGCGAGATGGCACCGGTGCATTTAAGTTTGATAGTCTTCCTGAGCTAGATTATGAAGTTGTGAGTGTTAAAGCTAACGAAATAACCCGGCCACATTCATACTTTGAAGATGGTAAAGATCCCGATGAGCAATTACAGCTTCCTAAAAAGGTAATTAAATGTGTATTTGAGCTAAACCAAATACACCATACTGGTTGTATTATTTTTGAAGCCTTGCCCGACAGAATGAAAATTCACCACTACTACAGGCTACTCGACTCGACAAAAGAGGCCGAATTTAAACGTTTGTTAAATAAACTAATGCAATATGCTGTAAACATTACCGATGTGGGCGTTGCGGGCTTTATGAAGCTACCCTATAAAAATACACGAGAGTTTGATTTGTGTGCACAACAAGCTGAGCAATTCTTTCCTAAAAACCCAAAACGTGTATAACGTGTCAGCTTTTGTAATGGGTTTATTTGGCTTGGTAAATCAGCCTAATACTTTAAAATAACTCACTATGCGGAGACAATGGCTCTAGCTCAAATTGATGAATAAGCTGTTGCTGTTTATTGGTAGCGGTAATTTTATAAGTTTGTTTACTACGGTTATTGGCAAATAAATTAATATTGAATTTTATATTGTTTGTCATTAGAGGTGTGAATCTGCCGGTAATGGTAATTTGATCAACAAATGTATTGTTACCGCTGTGCGCCGTTTCTGGATGTAATAACAGCCCTTCAATCGAAAAGCGATATTGCTGATCAGACAAATACACGTGCTTTTTAACCTGTTTACTAATGTGATTACGATATTTATTAAATTCAGTGAGTGAAAGTGTCCCATCGTTGTTTTCGTCAACGCCTAATAATGACGACGCAGGAAGCGACAGCACAACAAACACATGCTCTTCAACAACATTAAGAGTGCCATGTTGTGCAACTATTAAGTGCGCATGTGTTTTTTGAGATATACAGAAAGCGATAATAATTACCCCAATGTTATGTATTAATTTTGAAAGGCGCATAACTTAAAGCTCTCCTTTTACACAACGCTGAAAAAACGGGTAAGTGTCAGTTGCATAGTAGTGATAAATACCATCTGGAAATTCCGGTGTTACGCCAATACGGCCATTGCATTCATCTAAATCGCCTGAACCTGCAACGTATTCCCAGTCTTGTGCAAATGTTCCTAATGGGTATATATCGGTAGAAGGTCTGTTTGTACTGACTGTGGTAACGTGTTGGTAACTTCCTGTCATTGCAACGAGTTCAGAAGTGGCATCGGTTGAATCTGAGTAGCCATAACGTGCATAAATAGGGAAGCCATCAGCAGCCCAGCCTATTAATGTCATGGTTGTTTCATTACCGCCTTGCATTGTTATAAACCCTTCGGGCATTCCATGGTAATGATACGTCCCATCTGGTTGCACATGGGCATTGTTAGCATCTGTGCCAAAACTAAATGTTGTTTGGCTTAAAGCTTCTATATTCCAGTTGCCGCTATTATCACCTAGGTCGCAATTTTCACCTGAGTCATCACAGCTACCACCTGTGCCGGCATCAATTTTAACGCCATTTAAAACGAGCCCTGTTATACCGCGAGGGCCGCCCATCATTGTAGCGGATGATGATTGAATCGGTGTTAATGTAAACCTTTCATTCACTGATTGCTCTGCGATGGTATTGGGGTTAGCCGGATTAGGAAAAGTGCCTACGTCGTGGTCAGGAATTCCATTAGCAATGATGTCACGCGTTGTGCCTGTGCATGTCCAGTCAGCTGAGCTTGTTGTTTGTACAGAGTCAGCGTTGTTGTATTCATTGTAAGCGTACTCACATAAAATATTGTGTGTAGAAGCATTTGTATCAGCATTTGAACCGTCAACTGTTGTGCTGTCAGTTATTACGTCGCTTATTGAAGTATTTTGCTCAGAACCACCGCATGCAACAAGTGATGATATTGCAGTAAAGCCCACAATTAGTTTAAATTGTGCAACTGCATTTTTAGAAATACTATTTACTAGGGATGTACTCATAACTTTGAACTCACTGATAAAGAGATCAAAATATTATTCTGTAATTGTGCAAGCAATGTGCAAATATAAATGAAAATTATGTAAGTAAACTTTTATATAAGACTAAACCAACGGTTTATTATAAAATTTTGGTATATAAGTAAGTACAGGTTGGATAAATGGCAAAGTTAAAACCCAGCGTTACGCTCCAGAGTTATGGTATTTATTCAACTTGGGATAGTAGTAGCAAGGCTCTTCCACAAATTGAGCAATTCACTACCGATGTGATTGCTGAAATAGACGTAGAATTTGGGCTAATAGTAAATATAAAAAAAGCCAAAGGTGAAAAACTACATTTTTGTATTTACCATCCAGGCATACCTAACGAAGAGGGGGATGTTATGCCGCCCTTTGAAGGCGTTGAATACGTTAAAGATAACGATTGGCACTTTTATCTTGGTGATACATTATGGGAGCCCATCAACAATAAACTAGGCCCATGGCGAATGACTTTAACGATGAATAATAAAATAATTGCAGATAAAACATTTAATGTTGCATTAGAAGCGGAACAAACAGAAGTAGATTTTTGGAAAAAGCGCGGGTACTAGTTCCTAGGCACAACGGCAACATAGATTTAAATAAGCTAACTTATTCGGTTTACATAGTTATAGTGCTGCAACGCTAAGAACTAATTACAACAAGGCATAAAAAAAGCCAATAAAAAAATTGGCTTTTTAAACTCACTCTTAATTACCCCAAGGGTTACTTGGATTAGACCGTTGTTTGCGTTCTCGCGCACGTTGTTTAGTGGCTTTTTTAGCTTGAATGCGTTTTGCGTCACTAAAGCTTAGTTCACAAGGTTCACCTGGTTTATGATCGGCCGGTATAACACGATCACGCGGTGGTAACTCGTACTGAACATCATCTGGTTTAGGCAAGTTTTTAAGTCGATAAAGGTAAAAATTTTCTACCTTTTCTTGTGCCCATTGGGTTTTACGTAAAAATTTTACAGCAGATTTAATATCCGGATTATTTTTAAAACAATTAAGCTGCAAGTAAGCGTGCAGGAGTTCCCACCCGTATTGCTCAACCAGCTCTTCAACCACTTGTTCTAATTTTACGCCTTGCAGTGGATTATTACTGAAAAGTTCTTGGTTGCTCATAGGTGTTGCCTCGTTATTAAAATACAAAGTGTATTATAAATTTAATAACGAGGCTTTAATAGTGTAAATAGCCTAACCTTGGCAATTAACTACAACGCGGCCACGAATTTTACCTTCCATGAGTTGCTCGGCGTTTTCAATTACTTGCTCGAGTGTAATTTCTGTTGAAATTTTATCTAAATAGTCAGCTTTTACTAATGTAGATAGTCTTTCCCATGCATCAATTCTGTCTGCTTTTGGTCGCATAACACTATCGATTCCGATAAGTGAAACACCTCGTAAAATAAAGGGCGCAACTGATGCGGGTAAATCCATGCCCTGGGCTAAACCACATGCAGTGACTACACCACCGTATTTAAGCGACGCACAAATATTTGCAAGCGTATGGCTGCCAACAGAATCTATAGCTGCAGCAAAACGTTCTTTTTGAAGAGGTTTTCCCGGGTTTGATAACTCATCTCTGTTAATTATTTGAGATGCACCAAGTTCTTTTAAGTATTCGCTTTGATCTACTCGTCCTGTGGCGGCGGTTACGTTATAGCCGAGCTGACTTAATAGATAAATAGCGAAACTGCCAACACCTCCGTTTGCACCTGTAACTAAAATTTCACCATCGTCTGGTTTAACCCCTTGTTTTTCGAGTGCTATAACGCTCAACATAGCGGTATAACCGGCAGTCCCAATTTGCATTGCTTGTTTTGGACTGATAGCAGCGGGTAGGGGAATTAACCAGTCACTATTTAGCGCTGCTTTTTGTGCAAGGCCGCCCCAATGTTTTTCGCCTACTCCAAAACCATTTAAAATAACATGATCGCCATTTTTAAATTCATCGCTGGTGGAGGTTGTTACAGTGCCTACTAAATCTATACCGGGCACCATCGGAAAGGTTCTCACTACCGGACCTTTACCTGTAATGGCTAGACCGTCTTTATAGTTTAATGTGCTGTACAACACATTTATTGTGGTATTTTCGTCAGGTAAATCACTTTCTTTAAGCTGTGATAAAGAAGCGCTGTAGTTACTATCTTCTTTATTAATAACAATGGCTTTAATTGGGTTATTCATATCATATCCTTTTAGACCGATCGTCTTTTAATTGGTAAATAAAAATGCATTATGTAAGTAATGCACGCAAAAACATTTCAGTGTATAACGTAAGGGGTATACTTGACTTGGTAAGTTTTGCTCGCATTACTGCGCCTTCCCAACCAATCCAAAAGTACTCGCTCATTAATTGTGTATTTACAGTTTTAGAAATAGTGCCTTGCTGTTTAGCTTGATTTAAACAGTTTTCAATTTGTTCTTGCCAAGCTGTGTAGCTTTGCAATAAGCGATTTTTAAATTCGTCGCTTAAGTGATTTAATTCTTGGTTTAAATTACCGACTAAGCAACCGCGTTTGTAGTCGTACTTACCCATGCCTTTAATGGCACTTTGTGTAAAGTTTACTATGCGTTCCAGTGGGGGAATATTTTGTTGATCGAGGTAATGGTTTAGCTTTGCAATAAAGTAACTGTCGTAGGCGTCAACCAACGCAATGCCATAGGCTTCTTTGCTTTTAAAGTAATGGTAAAAGGAGCCTTTGGGTACTGAGGCTTTTTTTAATATTGTATCGAGTCCTGTGGCACTAAAGCCAAACTCTGTTAACGTTTCTAAACCCGTACGTATAAGTAACGCTTTAGTATCGGCGTTATCTCTGGCTATTTTAGGAGGACGGCCACGTCGTGGAGATACTGTATTATTTTTGTTCATACCTACATATTAGACCGATCGGCTTTTAATGTGCAAGTACTAAATTCATCTGTTTAAAAATATTTTATGCATTACATTTTTGTTTGAACTTCAGTTATTTTTATTAGTCAATAATTATGGTTGATACACAAATTGTGCAACTTAGTAATTAATGGTTTTAGATAGATACTTAAGTTGTATATTGTAGTGGTATGACCAGGTTGATTCTTTAAATGTTAATTCATTTTTGCATCAGCAGCTTAGTTAATGTCAAACAATTTAATTGTTTTTGTTATTTGAACTTTACATTTTTATTAACTATTCATTAATTGTAGATTTCACTTATGCTACAAAATATATAATTAAAAAAGGTGAGGATAATACCGATGAAGAGACAGAAAAGAGATCGTTTAGAAAGAGCTCATTCTCAAGGTTTCAAAGCAGGTTTAGCAGGTCGTTCTAAAGAGCTATGCCCTTATCAACAGATAGATCCAAAGTCAGAGTGGTTAGGTGGATGGCGAGAGGCAATTGAAAATCGAAATATGTATAAAACCTAATTATTACCCAAATTTAAGCAAAAAGGCCTCCAAATTGGAGGCCTTTTTGTATTTATATTGTAAATCTATTAAAAAGACGTGGTGTCTTGAAATAAACCTACTTTTAAATCTTTGGCTTCATATATTACGCGGCCGTCTACTTCAACAGTGCCATCTGCAACACCCATAAAGAGTTTACGTTTAATTACGCGTTTCATTTCAAGGCGGTAGGTTACTTTTTTAGACGTTGGAAGTATTTGGCCTGTAAATTTAACTTCACCTACACCTAAAGCGCGGCCAAGACCAGGACCACCTGACCAACCAAGATAAAAACCCACTAGTTGCCACATTGCATCAAGGCCTAAACACCCTGGCATAACAGGGTCACCTTTAAAGTGACAATCAAAAAACCAAAGGGTCGGGTCAATATCAAGCTCAGCAATTATTTCACCTTTACCGTGGCTTCCACCATCAGCATTTATAGAGGTAATGCGGTCCATCATTAACATGTTATCGCTAGGTAAACGACAGTTGCCTTCACCAAACATTTCACCTTGACCACATAGGATCAATTCTTCTTTTGTATAGCTGTTTTTAGGTTCCATAACTCTTTATCTTCGCTTAGAAATTGCCCGTACTTTAGCGTACACTTGTACGCTAAACAACTCGGAGCAGTTAAATACCTACTATATTGAGTATTAAATCATCAATCAAACAATGCGTTAGGTTTTTGCTTTATAAAACCGCGCAATTACAATCAAAAATCATTATAATTAACGCTGTCTTATAACTAGTCTAAAGGAAGTTTATGATCCTTTTTGTTAACTCACTTACTGTGATAGATTTTTCTTACTTATGTAACAAACGCGGCGCCGTTGGCGAGAGCTGGATTGTTGATTTAACTTTGCACGGTAAACTTAACGACGAGTCTATGGTGTTAGACTTTGGATTAGTTAAAAAACAAATTAAAGGTATTATTGATGAATGTATTGATCACCGTTTAGCTATTCCTAATAGCATAAATGGTTCAGTGACTGAATTTGATGATCATAAAACACTTGATTGCACTTTTGGCGACAACCACCACTTGGCAATGAGTGCACCGCATCAAGCCTATTGTATGATTGATGCCGATGAAATTAATGTGGAGTCGGTAACTGCATTTTTAGTTGATACTATTTTACCTAAGTTGCCCTCAAACATAGAAAAAATAGAGTTATCGTTAAAACCAGAACATAGCCAAAGCTTTTATTATCATTATAGTCATGGTCTTAAAAAACATGATGGTAATTGCCAGCGCATTATTCATGGTCATCGTTCTCAAATAGGTATAAGCCTAGACGGTATTTCCATGCCACGCTTACAAAAAGAATGGGCAATGCAGTGGGAAGATATATACCTAGCAACAAGTGAAGACCAAATAGAACCGCAAAACTTAAAGCATATTAGCGCAAGAGATAATGATGTTTGTTTTGCTTATACATCAGCTCAAGGTTATTTCGAAATGGCCATTAGTGAAACTCGCTGTGATATTTTACCGATAGACACAACCGTTGAATGTATTGCGGGGTATATTGCAGGGCAAGTTAAAGCCAAGCACCCTGAACAAAATGTTAAAATAACCGCGTATGAAGGGGTTGGCAAAGGAGCAATTAGTTATGCTTAAGTCACTTTTATCTGCGTTAGTTTTGGCAACATTTAGTGTAAATTCGTTAGCTGTTGAGCTAAAAGGACACCTTACTCAAGGCGGCTTAGTAACAGGAAAGCTTAGTGATGTGCAGTCTGTTAGTTTTAACGACACACCGTTAAAGCTTTCAAAAAATGGTGATTTTGTATTTGGTTTTGGCCGTGACGCAAAAGCAAATCATACACTTAGCTGGATTGATACGAATGGCAAAAAGCATACCCAGAATCTTATTATCACCAAGCGTGATTACAACATTGACAAAATAACGGGTGTTGCAAAAAAATACGTTTCTCCGCCTAAATCTGTAAGTGAACGTATAAGCAGAGAAGCGGTTGCGGTCAGAAATGCCCGTGCTGTTAATTCAGACCTTACTTACTTTTTAGACCCAGTACTAAAACCTGCACAAGGGCGAATTTCGGGTGTGTATGGCAGCCAGCGTTACTTTAATGGTGAACCACGTCGCCCGCATTTTGGTTTAGATATAGCTAACAAAACTGGTTCGCCGGTGTACGCACCAATTGGTGGCACTGTTGTATTTGCAGAACCCGATTTATATTATTCTGGCGGAACACTTATTTTAGATCATGGCCATGGTATTACCTCTACTTACATTCATTTAAGTAAGTTAGATGTAAACGTGGGTGATAAAGTTAAACAAGGTAATAAAGTTGCTCAAATTGGTGCAACCGGCCGAGTTACAGGCCCGCATTTAGATTGGCGCTTTAACTGGAAAGGCGAACGCCTAGATCCAGGCTTATTAATGCAAGATACGTTAGCCAACAAAAAGTAGAGACTATGACAGACGTAAACCGCGATGCAATTATTGCTCAGCGTATAAAAGATTCAACTACATCAGTTACAAAAACGGTATTCCCAGGGCGTACCAATCATCACAATACATTATTTGGTGGCGATGCATTAGCATGGATGGACGAGGTTGCATTTATTGCTGCAACGCGTTTTTGCCGTAAACCCTTGGTAACTATTTCTTCTGATAGAGTAGATTTTAAAGAGGCAATACCTGCAGGTACATTTGCTGAACTAATAGCTAAAGTTGTACATGTTGGTAACACTAGCTTAAAAGTAGATGTTGATATACTACTTGAAACAATGCACAAAGATGATAAACACTCGGCTATAAGCGGTAGTTTTACATTTGTAGCTGTAGATGATAATCATAGGCCTACACCTGTAGTATGCGATAAAATGATTAACGGGTTTAAGTAAAAATAATATAAAAATATAAGCACCAGAATAGGTGCTTATATTTTAGGTGTAAAAGAACACATCATACGATACTTACTTTAAAGTTAATCTTAACATCGAAATTATATGTGAAAAAAGGTTAAACAGGGAATCAGAGGCTTATAACATAATAAGCCTCTTAAATTGAAGGTTTTAGAGTACTCAAAGTACCATTGCTGCAATCCAGCCGAATATTAATAGTGGGATATTAAAGTGTATAAAAGTTGGGACTACCGAATCCCAAATATGGTCGTGCTGACCATCTGCGTTTAAACCAGATGTTGGCCCAAGTGTTGAGTCTGAAGCAGGGGAGCCCGCATCGCCTAGAGCGCCCGCAGTACCGACTAAAGCAGCTGTTGCCATTACTGAAAAACCAAGCTCTAGGCATAAAGGAACAAATAAGGTCGCAATAATTGGTACCGTTGAAAAAGAGCTTCCAATTCCCATGGTGATAAGTAAACCAACTAATAAAATTACCGCCGCTGCTATAGGCTTATTTCCATCAAACAAACTTGCACCGCTATTGACCAAGCTTTGTATATCACCCGTCGCTTGCATAACTGATGCAAAACCTTGCGCCGATATCATGATAAAACCAATCATGGCCATCATGGCAACGCCTTTACTAAATACGTCTCCATTTTCTTCCCATTTAACAATACCAAATAGGCTAAAAATCATAACGCCTACTAAGCCGCCAAGTATCATTGAGCCACTTATATTTTGTGCAATTAACGAGATAATAACTGCAAAAGAGCCAACTAACATGACTTTTTTTGGGTTTTTTATAGGTTCATGGTTGCTCTGGTTAGTAACTGTGATCGATTTATAAGTACGTTGTTTTTTATAAGTAAAAAATACAGCAATGAGTAGGCCAATAAACATTCCTAACGCAGGGATAATCATTGCTACGGGTACACTGGTATTTACAATTTGGAGGCCGTTATCTACAAGATTTTTATGTAAAATTGAATATAAGTAAATCCCACCAAAACCATAGGGGAGTACCATGTAGGACGAAGCTAAACCAAATGTTAAAATACACGCGATGGCACGTCGATCGAGTTTTAATTTATTAAATACAACCAACAAAGGCGGGATCAAAATTGGGATGAACGCTATGTGCACGGGCACCAAGTTTTGTGATGAGATAGCGCACGCTAATATAATCATTAAAATAAAATAACTAAGTAATGTTTGGCTGCCTTGCCCTCTAGCATCTACTTTAGCTAATAATTTATCAGCTAATATGCGGGTTAAACCAGACTTTGATATTGCAACTGCGAATGCGCCAAGCATTGCATAACTTAAGGCGATTTCAGCGCCCGCTGACAAACCCGAATTAAATGCATCTAAACTTTCTTTTATTCCTAAACCAGCAGTTAACCCAGCAACTAAAGCAGACAGTGTCATAGCTACAATAACGTTGACACGAACCAAAGTGAGCGCAAGCATTAAAATCACGCCAACAACAACAGCATTCATAGTTTTCTCTATTTTGAACTTTTAATTAATTTTATCAGATCTTTAGCTTTGGTTTTGCGCTCTTTGGTAAACGGTTTGTTAGCATAACGGCTGTTTTCGAATAAATGTTTAAATTCTATTAGCTCCTTAGACGCGTTAGGCCTTTGCTTTGCCATATGATCAAGTTGTTGTGACGGACTAAGAGAGTCGGCCGATGTAATTTTGTTTTTATTTCCCCAATCAAAAACTTCATTATAGGCTTTAACTATAGGGGGGAGTTTAACTGGTTTTGCTTTTGGCCAGTTTAAATAGACAAAGTAAATTGCAAAACTTAACCCAGCTGTAATTAATACAACTAAAGGCACCATCCAACTTTTTTTATTACCAAATATGGATTTTAAAAAATCATTTTGTTTTTCTTGATCAAAACCAAGCACCCAACTAGACCATTGATAATCTAATTGCTCGAGTTCAAGCCTTAACCAGTTTATTGCTGCAAAGTTGCTTAAGCTAACTAAGCCGAAATCTAAATTATTTTTAAATTCTTCGTTTAGCTCTTGGTTTTGGGAAAGCGATCCATTTAACCGCTCGGGAGCAACAACAGCAGTGGCATCAAAAATAGTCCAGCCGGTATTTTGTAAATATACTTCAACCCAAGCATGGGCGTCATATTGGCGAACAGTAAGCGTGTTATTGTCGCTATTATATTCACCACCTAAATAACCACTGACTACACGTGCAGGTATGCCCGCAACCCTAAAAATATAAGCAGCGGCACTGGCATAATGCCCGCAAAAGCCACGTTTATTATCAAGTAAAAATTGGTCTAGTGTATTATCGCCACTCATTGGGGTCGGCGTTAATGTATAGGTAAAGTTTTGCTCTACAAAGTACGCTAGTAATGCGTCATAAAAAGCCTGCTCATTGATAGCTTGTTCTTTTAACTGTAAAGCAAACTTATTAGTTTTAATATTTTGCTTTAAACTTAAAAATGTATATCTATTTCTTTCAAATTCGTTAAGTGAATCTACTGAAAATTGATAACTTGCCACATCATATTGCAGGCTTTTTGCTTGGTAACTGTTTTTCCTTAATAATCCAAGCGCATTAGCGCTTACATTTTTACTATTGCTGGTTGAATAAGTTAAGCCATAAAGCCATTTTTGCGTTGCAGGTTCTGCAATGACTGAATAGTTTGCAATAAGTATGCTTTTTTCGGATATTAAGTTTTGGTTTGTTTGTTGGTTACTGTATTTTAAAAAATCAGACGCAAGCCATGCATTGCCATTAAATTCATCATGAATAATTGCACGCCAATAGTAAGGTGTTGCAGGCGGGGGATTATTAAAAGTAGCTCTAAATACTAGTTCATCTGAGTTAGATAATTTAGCAATATCAAACGGATCTACTTGCTCAGAAAGCCCAGTTTTAGCAAGTTTTGGCCCGGGTAACTGCCAAAACGCAGGCATTTTTGGTAAAAACAACAGTAAAAAAACAGCCAGTGGTAACGCCATTAATAATAACTTTGAACTTTGTTTAGCGCTTATTTTTAAATTATGTTTAGATTCTAATAAACCCATTACTGAAAAATTTATTACATATAAAAAGCTAACAACTGCAGTGGTAAATATAGTTTGGCTAAATAAGTACACCGACGACAATGAAAAAAAAGTAAGGGTTGTAATTACCTGATAATGCTTTTTATTTTTAGCTTGTAAAAGTTTAAATAAGCTTGATAACAACAACATGGCCACAAACAATATTACAGTATCGGACATTCCTATTGTAAATATCATTAAACCCAAAGCACCAGCGGCTAGTATGTTTGCAAGCCATGCATTGGGCTTTACGATATTTTTGGCTGTAATAACTGCATTCCATAGGCATAAGCCAGCTAATACACTAATAAATGGGAGTGGCAGGTGTGCTGTAAAAAATAGAACTAAACAGGCGTAAATAAAACACAAAGAGAAGTTAATAACTTTTTCATTTTCAAGTTCAATCATTGCTTTTCACCTGCAAATGAACTTAAGCATTCTAAACAGTGTTGCTTATGGGCTTGTCCTGTATTAATACTGATTAATTTGCTTGGCAGTTTTAACATGAAAGGGGTGTTGTGCTCAGTTGCTTCACACACTAAATAACACAACTGACTAAGGCGTTGCTCTGTAGCTCCACTCATTAAATTAAAATCAAACAAAGCATCAGTCGCTTTAAAATCTACAAAGTCTTTGACTAATAATTGCTTTGTTTTAGCGAAGTGTTTCCACGATATTCTGCTTAAGCCCATTTCGGGTTGATGTATTAATAGATTGTCGAATTCTTCAGTTCCCGACTTTTTTGTCATTCCATTTTGTGTATTTTCATCTTGTGAAGAAATGTGTGCATCGCTTAATACGTATTCGTGAGCAGGGTAAACAAAAGTTTTAGTTTGTACTTGTAAATAGCTCCATACAGATACCAAACCAAAAGGATAGTTACTGGCTATTTTTATTCGTTCTAATTTGTAGCAACCTCGTGTTTCATACGGAAGCGGTAAACTGCTACTAATCGATTTATTTGAAATTTCATCATGATGTGTACTTGCTTTTAAATCATTGTTATAGGTAATAGAAAGCGATTGGCAGATTGAATTACTATGTAAATTCAATTTTAAAATGGGTTGTTGTGGAGAAAAACTCGGTAATACTTTATCAAAAGTTACTGTTAAGCCTTTCGCGTTGCTGTATCCCATAAAAACAGCTAATACAATGACCACGAACATCAGATACGACATGATCAAAATTAAATTATTTTGATAATTTATACCCATTACAAAGTTTAAAATAGCCACAATAATAAAATACCACCCAAGGGATGATGGCAAAACATAGATTGTGTTGTGCTCTAACGTAATTGAATTTTTTTGGTGTTTATGTTTTAAAAATTTATCAAAAACAGAACGTTTTAAAGATGCAAATATGCTCGGGCGTTTTGATTTTTTAGATGGCATAAAAGCTACACCGGAACCGGCACAGCATTTAAAATGTCATTCACTTGAGCTTCACCCGATTCATTATGCAAACCTAAGCGGTGCTGGCACACACTTGTAAAGACTGCTTGTATATCTTCAGGAATTACATAATCGCGTCCATCAATATAAGCCCATGATTTAGCAGCCTTAGCTAACGCAATGCTTGCTCGAGGTGATAATGAAGACGCAAACGCATTGCTGCTTCTTGTATAATTAACAAGCTCTATAATGTAATCAACAACGGGAGTGCTAAGTGTAACTTCACTAATTTGTGCCTGGATTTGTTTTAATTGCTGCTTATCTATCCGTTTAGGAAGTTGGCTGTAGTCGCGTTTTTGCATATTTAAAATTAAACGTTTTTCAGCTTCTTTTTGAGGAAAACCAAGGCTTATACGCATTAAAAATCGATCTAACTGAGATTCCGGTAGCGGATAAGTACCCGATTGGTATAAAGGATTTTGCGTAGCAATAACAAAAAATGGATCTGGAAGGCTATACTTTTTGCCATCAACAGTGATTTGTTGTTCTTCCATCGCTTCAAGTAATGCACTTTGCGTTTTTGGCCCTGTACGGTTTATTTCGTCAGCTAATACAACTTGACTAAAAATAGGGCCTTTATGAAACGTAAAGCTGTGATCGTTACTATTAAATACATTTGTACCGAGTATATCGGCAGGTAGTAAGTCACTTGTAAATTGAATTCGTTGGTAAGATAAGCCAAGTACTGCCGCTAAACCATGAGAAAGTGTGGTTTTTCCCATGCCAGGCAAGTCTTCAATTAGTAAGTGTCCTTCGCTAAACAAGCAAGTTAGTGCTAATTTTATCTGTTTTTGTTTTCCAAAAATAACATCTGATAAGTCTTCAATAATCGCTTTAACGGAGCTTTGCATGCTAACCTTTTATTATTCTATGTGTTCGAGACGTTTCATTACGGTATCAACTTTTTTTGCATTAAAAGGTTTTGCTATAAACCCTTTAGCTCCAAGCTCCCAAGTATTCTGAACATTTTCTAAGCTGTTATGACCTGAGCACATAACTACATGTGCGTTTGGGTAGGTTATATTAATAAATTCTAAAATATCAGTCCCATCAGAGTCGGGTAAGTCTACATCTAAAAAAATTACACTAGGGCATTTTTTATCAATAACTGGCTTGGCAGAGCTAAAATCCGTGCTTTCTAAAATATCTTCATAACCCAGTTCGGTTAATATTTGGTTTAGGTAATCACGGATTTCTTTAACATCGTCAATGATGAGGATAGGCTCTAAAGGGCGAACAAATTCCATATGTAAGTTACTTCTTTTAATACTTCTTAAGTACATTAATATTAAGCTATGACCTTAATAACCTCAAGAACGTTGCTTAAAAAATCACAATACATCCATACTTTTGTTGATTTTGTATTCTGCTTAAAAAATATCAAAACAACACTCAATTCTACTACTTTCTAATTAATTTAAAAGTTATCCATTTTATAAACACCCGCACACTCGTTTTTTGAACTACATCTAATACATTTACAAGTCATTGATATTAAGACTTTTAAATTAACAATTCTAATTTTGTAAATGTTTTGTAATAAAAAATCGTTGACCTATTAAAATCATTCTGTGATTATGCTCACCAGTTGAGCTTATGCTCATTGGTGGATTTTAATATAAAGTCACATCCAATGCTCACAATGCTTTTCTACACACTCACACTAAACACTACACAACACGAAGAGCTTATTATGTTAAAAAATAAAAATACAAAATTCGCAATCTCACTATTAACAGCTGCAATGGCTACCTCTATGTCAGCTCAAGCTGATGTTTCTGACTACTTAGACCGCGTTGATGTCGACTTTTTATTAATGCAAAATTTCCAGTCTATTCAAGCAAAAGAGGGGGCGTTTCGTCCTGAAGATGAAGTCCAAGAATCTGGATTTGGCCGTGTAAGAGCAAATTTACAGCTTAAATTTCATATTAATGAATTTATTACAGCTGATATTGATATAGCTGAAGAACCTAATGATTTTGGTGGCGGTGACCGAGATTTTTCATTTCATAATGACTTTGCCGGTGTTGAGTTTGATTTATTTGGCCTTTATGAAACACCAAAAGAAGATGAGAATCTGACCCTTAGGCTCGGTAACATTGGTGCATCACCGTTTCAATTCAAAGGATTCCAAGATGGAGCAGATAACCAAGGTAATGCATTAATTGGTAACGGAATAACTGATTACGCTACAGCTGAAAACGGCGCGCAACTTAGTTACACAAAAACTTACGACAGCGGTTTTCTTCGCTCATACAATGTGGCTGGCCATATAACAACCTCAAGCTTTGGCGAAGCATTCCAAGAAGACCGTGGTTACAATTACCGTTTACAAGGCACATTAGAATTTGAAGGTGGTTTCAAAGCGGGTTTAAATCTTTTCAAGGCCAATCAAGGCGACCAGTTAAACTTTGAAAATGGTGTAGCTAGTTTAGACGGAGTAACTACAACAAACTATCGTTTTGGCGATGGTGAAAACTATAACTTTTCTGCCTCACCATCAAATGAACGTGACACGCACGTAGGTGCAATGCCCGGACTAGAGCAGTCAATCATACAACTAAATCTAGCATACCAACCATCTGACGAAACAAGTTTAGTGTTCATGGTTGGTAAATCATCAGATGATTACACATTTGCAGATGCTGCGGGCAATGCAGTTGCAGGAATTACATACTTTGGTACCGATGGAGTAGCCGATGCTAATGGCACAACGTACGATTCAAACAGTGTGATCAAAGGTGATACATCAGTAGAATATTTTGTTTTTGAAGCACAACAATACCTTATCCCTAAACAGTTATATGTAGCAGCTCGTTATTCAGAAGCAGAAAATACATCTGATTTAATTGAGCAAACAGACAATACAGTAGAGCGTATTCAAGTTGCTGCGGGCTACTGGTTTAACGATAAAACGTTATTAAAAGTGGAATATGTAAATCAAGAAGAAGGCGTTAACTCTGCAGGCCAAATAGGCGCTGGTTTTGACGGTTTCACATCTGAGATTTCAGTTAAATTTTAACTTATATTCAGCAACTTAGTACTTAATATTCACGTAATTAAAGCTATTTAAATTCACTTTTATTAAGTACAAGTGCACCTTTTAATGTTAGAGATAAGGTATTTAAAATGAAAAATAAATTATTAATGCTTGCCTGTGGCATCATGGCAATGAGCAACGCTTACGCAAAAGAAACAATTACAATTGCTACTGTTAATAATGGTGACATGATCACCATGAAAGAACTAAGCAATGAATTCACCAGTCAAAACCCTAATATAGATTTGAAGTGGGTAACACTTGAAGAAAATATTTTACGCCAACGTGTAACAACAGACGTGGCAACAAAAGGTGGGCAGTATGATGTTATGACCATCGGTACTTATGGAGTACCAATTTGGGGTAAACAGAATTGGTTAACAGAGTTAGATAACCTTGGCAAAAATTACGATTTAGATGATTTACTACCCGCTATTCGAAGCGGCCTTACCGTTAACGATAAGCTATACGCCGCTCCTTTTTATGGCGAAAGCTCAATGGTTATGTACCGTACTGATTTAATGGCAAAAGCTGGGTTAACCATGCCTAAAGCACCGTCTTGGGACTTTATTAGAAAAGCAGCAAAAGCGATGACCAGTAAAGAGGATGGCGTTTATGGTATGTGTTTGCGTGGTAAAGCCGGTTGGGGAGAAAATATTGCACTGATTACATCAATGGCTAACTCATTCGGTGCACGTTGGTTTGACGAAAACTGGAAGCCTCAGTTTAATACACCTGAATGGAAAAAAACTCTTCAGTACTATGTTGATGTTATGAATGAATCAGGTCCTGCGGGTTCGTCAGCTAATGGCTTTAACGAAAATCTAGCATTATTTCAAACCGGTAAGTGTGGTATATGGATTGATGCAACAGTAGCTGGCGCATTTGTTACAAACAAAACAGATTCTGAAGTAGCCGATAAAGTTGGTTTTGCACTCGCACCTGACAACGGGCTAGGTAAACGTGGTAATTGGTTATGGTCGTGGACACTAGCCATTCCTTCAAGCAGTAAAAAACAAGATGCTGCAATGAAATTTATCAGCTGGGCAACATCTAAAGAATATACTCAACTTGTAGCCGATAAAAAAGGCTGGGCAAAAGTGCCACCGGGTACTCGTAAATCTTTATACAGTAACTCTCAGTATATGGAAGCAGCGCCTTTTGCTCAAATAACATTAGATTCAATCGAAACCGCAGATCCTAAAAACCCAACCGTAAAACCTGTTCCTTATGTTGGTATTCAGTTTGTTGCTATTCCGGAGTTTCAAGGGATAGGAACAGCAGTAGGGCAACAATTTTCAGCCGCTTTAACTGGGCAAATGACCGTTAAACAAGCGTTAAGCTCATCTCAACGTTTAGTTGAAAGAGCCATGCGTAAAGCGCGTTACCCTAAGTAGTATCAATTATAGGTGGGCAAGCTCTCAACTTGCCCTGTATTTTATGTCAGTTCTATTTATGATTTTACATATTATTAAGGGTTTCTGATTTTCACTTAATAGTGAGTAAATAGAATTGGCTTTTTTAAGGTCACCGTTATGGCAACAACTAACTCGCGTACGCTTGCTCGGTTCATGCTTCTTCCTAGCGTAACATTGTTACTCGCTTGGATGATTGTTCCGCTGTGTATAACATTGTATTTTTCATTCATTGATTACAATTTATTGGTTCCTGGAGATAAAGAATTTGTAGGTTTTTTAAACTATGAGTTTTTTTTAACTGATCCAGCGTTTTTTGAATCTTTTTTTAACACGCTTTACTTAGTTACTGGCGTGTTACTCATTACCATTTGTGGTGGTATAGGTTTGGCTATTTTATTAGACCAAGCAATATGGGGACGTAATTACGTTCGTATAATGGTACTTGCGCCATTTTTTGTTATGCCAACGGTTTCAGCCTTAGTGTGGAAAAACATGCTTATGAACCCTGTAAATGGTTTGTTTGCTCACTTTGCAATTTGGTTAGGTTTTGAGCCAATAGACTTTTTTGCTCAAATGCCGTTATTTTCAATCATTATAATTGTGTCTTGGCAGTGGTTACCATTTGCAGCACTGATTTTGCTTACAGCAATTCAGTCACTAGACCGCGAACAATTAGAAGCCGCTGATTTAGATGGTGCAGGCCCATTTAGTAAGTTTTTCTATATTGTTTTACCTCATTTATCTCGCGCTGTGACTGCGGTGATATTAATTGAAACCATCTTTTTAATCTCTATATTTGCTGAAATATTGGTTACAACAAGCGGTGGACCAGGTTATTCATCAACAAATATTACTTATTTAATTTATACCCAATCATTACTGCAATTTGATGTAGGTGTTGGTTCGGCAGGTGTTATAGTTGCCGTGATCATTGCAAATATAGTAGCAATATTTTTAATGCGCTTAATTGGCAAAAACTTGGAGGGGTAAAATGAGTATTAAAAATAACACACGTTCAACACTTATTTATACCATTGCGGCATGGACAGTCAGTTCAATGATTTTCTTCCCTATTTTATGCACGTTGATCACAAGTTTTAAAACAGAATCTGAGGCTATATCAGCTACACCCACTTTGTTTGCATTCGAGTGGACGCTAATAAATTACTCAGATGTATTATCACGCTCACCATACTTTACGCATTTTTGGAATTCGATTGTTATTTCATTAGGGTCAAGTTTATTAGGTTTATTAATTGCTGTACCGGCAGCATGGTCCATGGCTTTTGTGCAAAGTAAAAAAACAAAAAATTTACTAATGTGGATGCTTTCGACCAAAATGCTACCGCCGGTAGGGGTGCTAATACCTATTTACTTATTATTTCGCGACTTCGGTTTACTCGATACAAAATTAGGTTTAGTTATCGTCATGACCCTTATAAATTTACCAATTATGATCTGGATGCTTTATACCTACTTCAGAGAAATACCGGGTGAAATATTAGAAGCTTCACGCATGGATGGTGCAACAATTGGCGAAGAAATATTTCATGTATTACTGCCTATAGCCTTACCTGGCATTGCTTCAACATTATTGTTAAATGTAATTTTAGCCTGGAACGAGGCATTTTGGACTCTAATATTAACCGCAGCAAATGCTGCACCATTAACTGCATTTATAGCCAGTTATTCAAGCCCTGAAGGGTTATTTTACGCCAAATTATCGGCAGCATCTGCCATGGCCATTGTGCCAATTTTAATTCTTGGTTGGTTTAGTCAAAAACAATTAGTGCGCGGCTTAAGCTTTGGCGCAGTAAAGTAGGAGAACACACATGGGCAGCATCACACTAAAACAAGTCACTAAAAACTTTGACGACGTAAACGTTATTAAACCGTTAGATTTAGAAATTAAAGACGGTGAATTTATTGTTTTCGTTGGGCCATCTGGCTGTGGTAAATCAACATTACTACGCATGATTGCAGGGCTTGAAGACACAACAAGCGGAAATATTGAAATAGACGGGCAAGATGCAACACATACACCACCTGCTAAAAGAGGTTTGGCAATGGTGTTCCAATCTTATGCGTTGTACCCACATATGAGCGTTCGCAATAACATTGCTTTTCCACTTAAGCGCGCTAAAGTAAGCGCTGCAGAAATAGAAACTAAAATCGCTAACGCCGCTAAAATTCTTAATTTAACTGATTATCTAGATCGAAAACCAGGACAGCTATCAGGTGGTCAACGTCAACGAGTAGCAATAGGGCGCGCAATTGTTAGACAACCCTCTGCATTTTTATTCGATGAGCCACTATCAAATTTAGATGCTTCATTGCGTGTAAATATGCGTCTTGAAATTTCAGAGCTGCATAAAAGTTTAGCCACTACAATGATCTATGTAACTCACGACCAAGTTGAAGCAATGACAATGGCCGACAGAATTGCCGTATTTAATGGCGGTATTATCGAGCAAGTAGGTACTCCATTGGAACTTTATCAACACCCAGTAAATAAATTTGTGGCAGGTTTTATTGGTTCACCAAAAATGAACTTTATTGATGTACCAAATGGTGACACTAATGGAGCGTCAAGCTTAGGTGTTCGTCCAGAGCACTTTATAATATCGCAAGATACAGGCACGTGGTCAGGTAAAGTAGGGGTAATTGAGCACTTAGGGTCTGAGAGCTTTCTACATGTAACACTTACAAATGGCAGCACAGTGACCGTAAAAGCTGACGGTGATTGCTCGCTCCAATACGGTGACTCTGTATTTTTAACTGCGCAAGAAAATAAGGTACACAGGTTTGATAAAAATGGGGTAACGATTAAAGCTAGCAACTAAGTTTGAAAGCAATAGAGCCAATACCTTATTTGGTCATAATTAACTTTAAGGTATTGGTTATTAGCTCATTATTGGCTTCGGCATTATATAAATAAATGATATATTTGTCTTAAAGCATAAGTTTGAAGCCATTAATAATATCAAACACAAGTTACTCCTTAATTACAGAGGTTTAAGTGGCAAAATTATCGAATACAGAAATAAGAAAACTTGATGATGCAGCAAGAGCGGGGTGGTTATATTATGTCGCCGGCCAAACTCAAGACGAAATAGCGAAAAAGCTTAATGTATCTCGTCAGTCAGCGCAGCGAATGGTTGCTTTATCAGTTAGCCAAGGCCTAATAAAAGTAAGACTTGATCACCCCATTGCCAAATGTATGGATTTAGCAGAAAAATTAAAAAGCCGATTTGGTTTAGCATCATGTGAAGTGGTGCCAAGCGATCCTTCTGAACCATCATCTACAGTCGGACTTGCACAAGCTGGTGCCGCTGAGATACAACGCCATTTGAAATCAGAAACGCCAAAAGTATTAGCAATGGGAACAGGTAGAGTTTTGCGTGCTATTGTTGATGAACTACCAATACTTGATTGCCCACAACATAAAATAGTGGCTATGTTAGGTAACATGGCGTTAGATGGTTCGGCTTCGCCTTACGATGTTGTAGTTAGAATGGCTGAACACACTAATGCAAAACATTATCCGATGCCATTGCCAGTTTTACCGCGCAGTATTGAAGAAAAAAACCAACTACATGCACAACATAATATAACTGCTAACCTGAAGCTTGCTAAAAATGCAGACGTAACTTTTGTTGGCATTGGTAGTTTAGGTGAAAAGTCACCATTACACATAGATGGTTTTGTTGACGCTGATGAATTAAAAGAGCTTCAAAACTTAGGCGCCGTTGGCGAAATGATCAGCTGGGTTTACGATAAAAATGGTAAATTGCTAGATTGCACTGTAAACCAACGCGTTGCGAGTACGCCATTAGTAACAAATGAAAACAAACAAATTTATGCAATAGCTGCAGGTGAAGAAAAAGTGTTGGCTATACTAGGCGCAGTAAGATCAAATATGATTAGTGGTTTAATCACTAACGAATATACCGCAGAACGTTTACTCAGCATTGATTGAGTTATTTGAAAATTGCATTGTGTATTACAAAATTTTTATAGCGAACAAAACTTTCTTATGTCCGATACCGTCTAGTATTGGACATAATAAGAGTGCATTCATGCGCTCTTATTAAATAACATTTAACTACCTATAATTTATATTATGTTAAATGCAGTATTTTAATTACTTAGTAAGGTAAAGTGCTTATCTATTTAACGTATAAGACGCTCTATTTCACTATTATCTATTTTAAATCATGATTAACGGCATAAACTTATACCGCTAATCATGTAGATATTTTAATTACAGCCTAACTCACTTGCTAAACCAAATACGGATGATTCTATTGTTTGTGCCTGATTACTCGTTAAATTAGGTAAAACATTAATGCCAGTTCTACTTTCAACTTCATCAATACTTACTTGGGTATTACAAAAATTATCTCTGCGGCCAGCACTTTGCTGCATAATAAATGCTGATGCTTTAATGGTGTTACCAGATTGCTTCATTACAATTTTAAAATAACCACTTGGTATAGTATGGTTTTCATTTGCTCGTGGTAAATCTGCAAAGTAATATTCGTACATTGGACCAGTAACTACGTATAAGTTATTTCCATCATCAACATGATTTCTTACCGCTGTTTCAAGCCTAACCCATGGCCCTTGGTTTAATGCTGAAGATTGTGGTGTAATATTAGAAAGCAAATTTGTTAAACGCCAATCAGCTGTATTACTAAAAGATGCCAATGGAACCTGATGCCCCCGGTCAGTATTAATTGTTGCATATGCATCGGTATAGTCACTGGGTTCAAGCGTATAATGGGAATATAAATCAGGGTCTGATTTCCAACTCCTTGATCTTGATGGTCCGCTCATTGTATTGGGCGTTACTTGGTATGCTACCCAGTCTGCAAATTTTGTGTAACGGTTATTTTTTAAAGTATAAATACTACGTTCAATTGTTTTACCGTTGTTTAATCCTGTTGGACAACCTTCTAAGCAATTGGCAGCATTGGCAGTTGAAGCTAGTAGTAAGCTTGTTAAGGTTAGTGATATATTTATAAATGATTTCATTGTTTTTTTATCCTGTATAAATGAGGATAAAAACCTAACAAGTTTATGTTACAGATATATTTAACTTTATACATATATTCAATAAGTTAATTGCATATATGTATATTTAGCACTTAAGTATTGTGTTTAATTGTTAATTTATTCGTTCTAGTTAATCGCTTAATAAAAAGGTAATAAACACCCTACCAATAGTTATTTATGCATTTTAAATAAATCCTAGGCATAAAAAAACGCAGGCAAATGCCTGCGTTTTTATAATTTAATAAAATAAGATTAATGAAGTGCCGCTGTAAATGGAATACTTTTACAAATTTCAGCCTCAGCAACTAATAACTCTTCTAAACGCACGTCTACTTCTTCTTTGTCGAAGTATTCGTAGGCTAGCTCTACAAATAAGTTTTTGTGCTTTTCTTCTGATTTAGCAATGGCTACATAAAACTCTTTTTCTTTACCTTCAGGTAATGCTTGCGCAACTAATGAAAAACGTTCGTGTCCACGAGCTTCAATTACACCGCCAACTAATAACCTATCCATTAAAAAGCCATCACGTCCGTGCCTAAATAAAGCACGAATTTGCTTTATGTACGGATCTTTTTGGTCATCACCCAATGTTGTGTCGCGTTCAGTTAATAGCTTGAGTACTTGTTTAAAATGAATAAGCTCTTCAAGTGCTAAATCGGTCATTGCTTTTACAAGTTTACGCTTGTCTGGGTAATGCGAAAGCATTGAAATAGCCATGCCTGATGCTTTTTTTTCAGCAGCCGCATGATCTTGCAAAAAGGTGTTAAAGTCGGCAAGTACAGCCTCGGTCCATTCAAATGGCGTTTGGTATTTTAATTCAAACATAATAAATACTACCTAAAAAATAATGCGGGAATTTTAACGTATTTGAAAATAAAAATCTCGCAATAGGTTTTAGTAAAGCAATGCTCTTAAGGCTTAATTTAGATAATTACAGTTGGGAGGTGTAAGGTAAATGTTTATCTATGCGCCCTTTTGCTGTCGACTCTATTTTTAACGGGTGTTTAATATCGTTCCATGCGGTGACTTTTCCGCCCATATTCATTTTATCAAAATCAGTTTTATCACTTTGTATGTTCAAAAAATCACATACTTTTTGATAACTCCCCGCCTTTGCAATATCAATCGATAAAAAGTCAGCTTGTCTTTTTTCAAAATAATACTGTGCAGCATTTAGGTGACGCTTGTAACAGTCTGCTAAGTAACTATCATCACTAATGTTTTCGAGAGATAAATTAGAAAAAACATCAAAGTAACACCGTTTTATATGAATATTAAAACCGCCATCTGTACGTGTTAAATTAGTATGCATACGTGTGAGTAATTGCCTAATTGATGGCAACCAAACATCAATTTCTCTTTCCAAATATATAAACTTAGACTCTGGGTAATGCTTATCAAGCATTTTATAATCAGTAAATATGGGGGTGTCGGCAATAGCTTGTGCATTGTCAAAACTAGCTTTTGTGTATGCTGTGTGTGCGGTGGCTAAACCTAATTCTAGTAGTGCGTGGCACACACTAGTTGTGCCTGTTCTCGGTAAGCCTATTACAAATATTTTAGTCATGTACTGTACTTTAATTAGCTATTACGAGTGAGTAATAAAACAAACGCGCTTATTATCATAACCAGAAAAGTAGCTACAGTCCCTATTTGACGATACTTTAAGTTTTTTTCTACTATACCTAGGTTATGAAAAAATCGACCAATTAACAAAGATGCGCCTAAAAGGTGACAATAATGACTGGCTAGACCTTGGTATTCGGCTAAAAATAATAAAATAACAGCAAAAGGTACATATTCCATAAAGTTTGCATGTGCTCTAATTGCACGTTGTAAAACTGAATTACCGTTGTCACCTAATGATATTTGCTCTGCTCTGCGAACTTTTATGACATTAAAGCTTAAATAAATATAAAAAAAAGCGAGCAATGCAGCGTATGTTGAAATAATCACAGTGTGTTCCTATTAGTTTTTGTTTTAAACGCATTAAGTATGCGCAGCGTTAAGCTGTGCAGATAATAACATATAAATTAACGGCTTTATCACAAGTTTAAAGTTCAACTATGATAAGGTGATAGCCATATTTTATACGCAATCATAGGGATTATATGTTTGTTCCTCGCAAAGTGGCCGATAGTTATCGTGAAATGATAAACAGCATTGGCTTTTACCCTTCTGTGCTTTCTGTTGGTTTTTTGTTTTTTGCCATCATTACAATGTCGGTTGAATATTTAGCCCCTGTTGAGCAGTTGAAGTCTTTTATCTCAGTGGTTTTGGTTGATAGCGCAGAAAATGCGCGAACAATTTTAAGTACGCTAGCAGGTAGTATTATCTCATTGACTGTATTTAGTTTTTCTATGGTTATGGTGGTTTTAAACTCGGCTAGTGCAAGTCTATCGCCTCGCGTTGTGCCCGGTTTAATTACGAGAAAGTCTCATCAAATGGTGCTCGGCTTTTACTTAGGCAGTATCATTTACTCTATTATCATGCTTATAAATATTAATAAGTTAGAAGGCGGCAGCACTGCAATTCCGTCTATAGGTGTTTTATTTGCTTTAATTTTTGGCTTGATTTCATTAGGGTTATTTGTATTTTTTATTCATTCTATTTCACGCGCTATCCAAGTTGATAATGTCCTCAATGGTTTGTTTAGCCAGACTAAAAAAGAAATTAAAGCGATTATTAAAAGACAAAAAGAGGCTCCTGTCAGTGAGTTTCCAGATTTTTCAACATGGCACTCTATAAGCAGTAAAACAGAGGGTTATTATAAGGGTGTGCAAACAGATAAATTGTGTGCAATTTTAAAAGAGCACGATATAAACTTATATATTTCTGTTAACCAAGGATATTTTACAGTAAAAGGTTATCCATTTTTAAAATGTAATGTCGATATAACACACGATGAAGAGCTCTTAGAAAAAATATTAGATTGCTTTATTTTTTATATAGAAGAGTACATTAGCGACCACTACCGCTATGGTTTAACACAAATATCTGAAATAGCAGTAAAAGCTATGAGCCCTGGCATTAACGATCCAGGTACCGCTGTTAAATCAATTGATATGCTGAGTATTTTACTGATTGAGCGCCTATCTCTTAACGATATAAATTATTCGTTTAAGCACAGTGAAAAAAAACCTCTTTTATATTTACATGAAACCAGTTTTGATGAGTTACTGCATGATAACTTTTCGCCGCTTCGTCATTATGCAAAAGGTGACGCCTACGTAATGACAAATGTATTAGAAGCATTTAAAAATATTTTATTTGTGGCGCACGATAATGAAAAAGCACGCGAAAGCTTATTTAATTATTTATTCGCTATTGTTGATGACATAAACATGAATGTGACTAACGAGTACGACAGGCGCGAAATTTGTAATATGCTAAATTCTATAACACGCATCAATGAGCAACAAGGTAGTCAATTGGTGGCACGTTTTGAGCACCACCAAAATAATTCCTACTCAATATAATAAATAGCGTAACTAGATGCTGTTACCTTAATTTCTCCACTGTGATACGCATCCGGGACATAATTACCGGGTGCACTATCCGCCATTACCATTTCTTTTGCACGCATATAGGGCTGAGTTTGAACATTAAGTGGGCTCAACGATGCGTTATATAGTCCTTTTAACGACACATCAAAGTCGTCGCTTAATTCTTTAGCCGCTTTTTTAGCATCTTGTATTGCCATTTTTTGAGCTTTTTTATGAAGCTCGTTATAGTTGCTAGCTAAAAATTGGGTATTGTTAATTTGGTTTATGCCGTTATTAACCAAACTTTGTAATAACGTAGGGTATTTACTTATATCAGTAAGTTTGACCGTTAGTGTTCGGGTAATTTTGAAACCGATAAATTCTTGCTGTCCAGTTTGGCGATTGTATTGAGTATCGCGGTGTATATTAATTTGCCCTGCGTTAATGTCAGTGTCTTTAACGCCTAACGTTTTTACTAATTTGATGGCTTTTGCCATAGTGATATCGGCTTTGTTTTTTGCAGCTATTAGGTCTTTATTTACCTCAGTGATACCCACACTCACTTTTACATAATCAGGCATGGTGGTAAGTGTCGCTTGCCCTTTCACATATATGTGTGGTGCATCGGGTGTTGGGCTGGCAACGGCATTAAAACTAAGTGTGCTTAATGCTATGGCGCTGCCGAGAAAAAGTTTTAGTGTGTTCATCATAGAATCCTTTTTGTTTTATACTAATTTGCTTAATTAAGTATGATCGCGGATTTGCATTAGCTCTATTAAAGAGCCTAATGGGTTAACAATAAATGAACAAGCATAAAAAAACAGGCTAGCGCCTGTTTTTTGTTATGTGTTGTAACGCAGGGTTACATAAAATTACTTATACTACTTAAACGCTGCAACGTTTGTAGTTACGGTATTTTGGTAACCAATAATTTTTATCAATGGCTGCCCACAGAGCATCGTCAGAAATTTCCAACGCAACACCCTCTTCTATCGCTTTTTTAGCAATAGCAAATGCAATGCGTTTACTAAGCGTTTCAATTTCTGTTAATGCTGGTAATAAACTGCCTTTACCGCTGTTTGCTCGCGGTGAAGACTCAGCAAGCATTTCACTCGACACGCTAAGCATGGCATCTGTAATGCGTGTAGCCTTAGCTGCAATAACGCCTAAACCAATACCAGGGAAAATATAACTGTTGTTACACTGTGGAATTGGGAAAGTTTCACCATTATATTCAACGGGATCAAACGGGCTACCTGTTGCAACTAATGCTTTACCATCAGTCCATTTAATGACGTCTTCTGGGTGTGCTTCTACCTGTTTAGACGGGTTACTTAACGGGAAAATTATAGGTTGTTCACACGTTGAATGCATTGCACGAATAACTTGCTCTGTAAACAAACCCGGCTGACCCGATACACCAATAAGTATGTCTGGTTTTGCACAATGCATTACATCTAACAAAGACGCGTATTCACCACTGTAAGTCCAATCATTTAGCGCGTCTGTTGGTTGCGCTAAAGCTTGTTGGAAGTCGCGTAGACCTTCCATGCCATTAGTTAACAGACCAAAACGATCAACCATAAATACTTGGCTACGTGCTTGCTCTTCAGAGATACCTTCAAATACCATTTGGCTAATAATTTGTTCAGCAATACCACAACCCGCAGAGCCTGCACCAACAAATACAACCTTTTGTTGGCTAAGAGTTGAGCCTTTAACACGACACGCAGCTAATAAAGAGCCAACTGTTACTGATGCAGTGCCTTGAATGTCATCGTTAAAGCTACAAATTTCTTCACGATAGCGCTTAAGAAGCGGCATAGCATTAGGTTGTGCAAAGTCTTCAAATTGAAGCAATACATTTGGCCAACGGCGTTTGACCGCTTTAATAAATAGATCTAAAAACTCATCGTACTCGTCTTGAGCTATACGTTTATGGCGTGCGCCCATATACATAGGATCATTTAAAAGCTTTTCGTTGTTGGTCCCTACGTCAAGCATAACTGGCAATGTATATGCTGGGCTTATGCCACCGCACGCGGTGTACAATGACAATTTACCAATAGGAATACCCATGCCACCAATACCTTGGTCGCCTAGCCCTAATATACGTTCACCGTCGGTCACAACAATGACTTTTACTTTACCTTTTGTGGCATTACGTAAAATGTCGTCAATTTGGTAACGGTCTTCGTACGAAATAAACAAGCCACGTGCGCTGCGGTAAATATCCGAAAACTTTTCACAGGCATCACCCACTGTAGGGGTGTAAATAATTGGCATCATTTCTTCAAGATGATCGCGCACTAAGCGGTAATAAAGCGTTTCGTTGTTATCTTGAATGGCACGTAAATAAATGTGCTTATTTAAATTGTCGGTAAAACTTGAGTATTGCTGATAACAACGTTCAACTTGCTCTTCGATGGTTTCAAAGCGTGGAGGAAGTAAACCTGCAAGGTTAAAATTTTCGCGCTCTTTTTTACTAAACGCACTGCCCTTGTTTAGTAATGGCGTTTCAATAAGGCCAGGGCCAGAGTGATGAATATATAAGTAATTAGGATCAGTATTTGTTGTCATATTTCCAGGCTTTAATGAGTCTTAAGTTATGATCTGTCATTATCAATGCTCAGAATTTAAATGCAATGAACATAGTACTTGTCAGACCATTGAGAATACAAACACGCACATAGGTCGTGTTTGTATTATAAATAATTTAAAATTTGAAAGTGGCGTTATTGTTAGTTAAATCAGACAACGCAACACCTTCACGGCGCGGATCGGCTGCGCCATACAGCTTATTATTTTTCACTTCAACGCCATGTAAACCTGAATTTAGGTCTAACACACGCACTTTATGACCACGTGAAGTGAGTGCTGGTGCAAGTGATTCAATAACGGTGCCTTTTTCAAGGCTGGTGTAATCATTACGATTAGTAGTGCGCGGCAGGTTAATAGCTTCTTGCACCGATAAATTCCAGTCTAAAACGCCAACAACTACTTGAGCGACGTAGTCAATAATGCGGCTACCACCAGGAGATCCTACAACTAAACGTAAGCTACCATCTTCATTAAAAACCATAACCGGTGACATAGAACTGCGCGGGCGTTTTCCTGGCTCTACACGATTAGCAACTAACTTACCGTTTTTACGAGGAGAAAGTGAGAAATCGGTTAACTGATTATTTAAAATATAACCATTAACCATAACTGTAGAGCCAAATGCCATTTCTATTGAGCTGGTCATTGATACTGCATTACCAAAGCTATCAACAATAGAGACATGCGATGTTGAAGGGAGTTCATACGAATCATCTTGTGCATAACTTAAGTAGTTAACGGGGTCGCCGGCAACTGCATGCTGATCTTTTTCGGTTATGAGTGTTGCGCGTGATTTAATGTAGCTTTTGTTTAATAGCGCTTGAGTTGGTACCTCAGTAAAATCTGGGTCACCCATGTATACATTTCTATCGGCAAAGGCAATACGCGACGCTTGGCTGAAGTAATGAATTGCTTGTTCGCTGTTAGGCTTTAAGGCAGAAATATTTGTATGCTCTAGTAACCCTAGTATTTGTAAAACAGCCACACCGCCACTACTTGGTGGTGCCATAGAACATACGTTATAAACACGGTATTTTATACAAACAGCATCGCGTTCTTTGCTTTTGTATTGTGCAAGGTCTTGCTGAGATAATTTACCGGGTGCAATTTTTGAATTTTGTACCGCACTTACCATTTTTTTTGCGTTTTCACCTTTATAAAACGCATCAATGCCTTCATTAGCAATGGCTTTGTATAAATCAGCAAGCGGCTGGTTTTTTTTTACGGTACCGGCCTCAATGAGTTTACCATTTGGGTAAAAGTATTCATTTATCACTGGCATACTCATAACACCTGGATTTAGCTGGCGAGCTAACAAACCATGTAATCGAGGCGATACAACAAACCCTTGTTCAGCAAGTTCAATAGCCGGTTTAAATAGCTGTTCCCAAGGTAATAAACCATAGTGCTTATGCGCATTTGCAAAGGCATGTAGAACACCAGGTACGCCTACAGAACGACCGCCTACAACGGCTTCAATCCATTTGACCGCTTTGCCATGCTTATTTAAAAATAAATTTTCATTCGCATTTTTAGGGGCCGTTTCTCTTCCATCAAAGCTGGTTAACTTATTATTTTCTTTGTTGTAGTACATCATAAATGTACCGCCACCAATACCCGATGACTGAGGCTCAACAAGTGTTAAAACAAGTTGAGTGGCTATTGCTGCATCAACTGCACTGCCGCCTTTTGCTAATATTTGCTGTCCCGCTTGAGATGCATATGGATTTGCCGCGGCAACCATGTATTTGTCACCTACAACGATCTGCTTAGAACTAATTGATGTGGTAGCTTCTGGTTCGCGAACTTCTACTTTTGTGGGTTCTTTTGATAGCACCGGCAAAGAGAGTACACCTAAGCCGATAGCAAATAATGAGTTAAGTCTAAAATGCATAAAAAATACTAAAAACACTTAATTACAATAGGTAATTGGCATCTTAAAGTTAAACGGGCACAATATGCAAAAATTAATACTAAAAAAATACAATAAAATGCTTAATTTACCTATACAGCCTCGTTATATTTTACCACCTTTATTATTGATACTTTTTAGCACTATTTTTGCTGCATTTGATTTAAATAATTTACTAGAATTTAACCGAACATTAGTTAATAAAGATGAGCTTTGGCGTATTTTTACTAGCCAATTTGTACACGCAAATTGGGCCCATTTGGGGTTAAATATAAGCGGGATTTTTTTAATTTGGTTATTACATGGTGAGTATACTAGCCCTACCCGGTACTTTCTAAATACAATCACTTTAGCGCTTTGGTGCGGTTTAGGCGTGTATTTTTATTGCCCAGACATACATATCTATACAGGTTTAAGCGCGCTGTTACACGGTGTTATTATTTGGGGCGCAGTAAAAGATATTACACAAGGGCTTAAATCGGGGTATTTATTATTCATCGGTGTGTGGGTAAAAATAGCATATGAGCAATTGAGTGGTCCAAGTGCTGATATAGGCGAGCTTATTAATTCGACCGTTGCAATAGATGCTCATTTAATTGGCGTTATTGGTGGATCATTGTTAGGCATCGAGCTTGTTATTAAATATTATAAAAATAGAGCCAAAGGTTAAATAAAAACGCCACTTTAATCAAAGTGGCGTTTTACATAGTTTATTTAAAGGGTGTCTTTAAATAGTTTATAAATACGGCGGTATTCATCTAACCAACTTGACGGTTGCACAAAACCATGTGGTTCAACTGGGAAGATAGCCGTTTCAAAGTTTTCTTTTTCAAGCTCAATTAAGCGCTGGACTAAGCGTACTGAGTCTTGAAAAAATACGTTATCGTCTACCATTGGTGCATTTATCAATAATGGCTTATTTAAACCTTCTGCAAAGTAAATAGGTGAGCTACGCTCGTATGCAATGGGATCTACATCTGGATGGTTTAAAATATTGCCCGTATAGGCCGTATTGTAGTGTGCCCAATCAGTTACCGGGCGAAGTGCTGCACCTGATTGAAACAACTCTGGTGCAGTAAATAATGCCATAAAGGTCATAAAGCCACCATAAGAACCACCGTAGGTGCCTACTGCTTGCGTGTCGACGTTAGCATTTTCAGCCATCCATTTAACACCATCAGCTAAATCTTGCGTTTCTGGTGTGCCCATTTGACGATAAATAGCTGTACGCCAGTCGCGGCCATACCCTTTAGATGCACGGTAGTCCATATCCATTACCACGTAACCTTCATCAGCCAATAATGAATGAAACATAAACTCTCTAAAGTACACAGACCAACCCATATGTGAGTTTTGTAAATAACCTGCACCGTGATTAAAAATAACTGCTTTACGTGTTTTACCACCTTCGCCTTCTACGTAATCAGCTGGGTAGTATACCTTGGCATATATTGGCGCATCAGTATGGCTAGACGGCACTGCAACTATTTTCGGTGCAGTTAATTTTTTAGCTAAAAAAGCGCTTGATACTGTATTAGTTAAACGTGTTGGCGTTGCATTTGCTTTAGCATCCGCAATATATAACTCGCTAGGCATGGTAATTTTTGAATGAACAAGCAGTAATTTTTCTTCATCTGGACTCAACGTGTAGTCGGTCATGCCATTTAGATCAGTAATTTTTTCACTTTTAGCTGTTTGTGGATCTACACGGAAAATTTCGTATAGACCAGGGTGTTCAACATTAGCTTTGTAATAAATAGCAGAATCATCGCTTGTAACTGTTGGGTTTGATACCTCAAACTCACCCTGAGTTAACGCAACGGCGTTACCGTTTAATGGTTTTTTATAAAGCTGGCTGTACCCAGACTCTTCTGAAAGGTAATAAAGCGTGTTTGCATTATTCAACCAGCCAAAATTATTAAATGCATAAGCGATCCATGCGTCGTCATGTAAACGATGCTGCGACACCAGTTTATTGTTTTCAAAATCTACGGTCGCAATCCAGCGATCTTTGTTGTCCCACGCTTCAAGCATAATAGCAACTTGCGAACCATCGTTATTCCAAACTATTGGGCTTTGTCCTAATCCCCAATTTGTGATCAAATTAATAGCGCGTGGTGAGTTTTTTGATTCGTAGGTTTTACCTAATCGTGCATAATTTTCTTGTTTTACACTTGCTAATACATCTTCATCAAAACCTGGCAGCGAATCAAACGCTAGTGTGTTTTGTGTTTTATCATTTAAATTAATGTATATAACTTGCGATGTTTCTTCTTTTGCATCAGCTATACGACGGCGAACTTTTTTAGGTGCTATGGTGGCGTCGTCAGTCACATAATGTGGCATTATATCGGTGTCACTTCGCCAACTTGATTGTTTTTTTACGACAACTAGTAACGCATCTCCATTGGGTGAAAGTTCTACGTGATCAACTTTATTACCTTTGCCTAAATAGTAACTTGTATTTGCTACAGAGCTATTTAGTTCGTTTATTTTCGCGTTACGTGCGTGTTGGTCTTTTTTATTTTTGTGTTCAAGAGCAATGTATTCAATAAGCTTATGCTGCTCTTTTGCAATGTACGAACTTGGCTCGCTAATTCCTTTTGGTTTATCAGCAAGTTTTAAGTTAGCAATTTCTTGTGTTAACCCCGTAACTAAATCAACTTTAAAAAACATATTCCCTTGGCGATAAGCCAAAGTACCATCGTTTAAAAACTGCGGATTAGATTCGTTAGCTGTGCTATGGGTTATTTGGCGCAGTGTGTTAGTTTTAATATTTTTTACAAACACATTGCCTTTAAAGACGTAGGCTTGCAGAGCCTTGTCGTTTGAATAAACCGCATTTCTAGCACCCAGTGTATGTAGTTTATTTAATGCTATTTGTTCTGCAGTTTGTGACGTTACAGACTGGCTAAATAAGTCACGTAATGTGCTACCTTGTTGCTTTTGAGCATAAATAATTGTTGCCGAATCAGCAGCCCAAAAGGCATTTTGTGGTTGGTTGCCTATCCAATCAGGATCGGCCATTGCTTGTTTTAAAGTTATTTTTTCTGAACCAACATCGGCAGGTGTACTAACCACCGATTCAACTTTGTTTTTTTCCAAAGCATTATTTGTTGAGGCTGTGTTTGCAGTTGCACTACAGCCCGCAAGCATTACGCTTGAGGCAACAGCTAATGCTACTAACGTTTTAGATGAAGAAAAATTAAAAATCATAGTGCTTCTATACCGTTATTATAATTAACGGGTATTTAAGCAGAAGCACTAAAGTTAATGCAATTTTTTAAGATAAATAGCCATTTAACAGGGTAAAGCTCAGTTTACTTAAGCCTTAATTATTTAATCACTAAATCTAGCCATACTAGGCGATGATCGCTTGATGCACTTCTATCTTTAATTAAGCGATATTGTTCGTTTGATTCAACTGGCCAAAATACCCCACCTTCTTTAATATCTAAACCGTAAGTTGATGGCAATACATAGTCTACTCGTGCTTGCCAATTGGCAGTAAAGTGTTGTGCATAGGCAAGTTCATATTGCTGTTTAGCGCCTGCACTTTTAGGTACAAACTGTGCATTAATTAATGGATTTTTTAGCAATTGATCTGTTGTTTCTAAACGCGCTTTATCACCTTCTGGTGCTGCGTTTAAATCCCCTAAAATAACAAAACGCGACTGAGCCTCTAGCCCTCCTTTTGTGCCATTATCATCATATAGGTAGTCTACATTGGCTACATAGTCGGCAATTAATCTAATTTCGTCATGGTTACGTTTACCATTTCTATCTTCTTCGCCGTCAAATACTGGAGGCGTAGGGTGAGACGCCAATATATGCACTGCTTTATTATCAATTACAACGGGGACATCCCAAAACGATTTAGAACTTAACCTAAGCGCTTGCCACTCTTGAGCGTTATACCAATTCTCGCCTGTTTTTGGCATCAACGGCATTTTTGCATTAGGCATATCTTTGTATTTAAAGGTTTGAAGCGTTCTGATTTTGTCAAAATCGATTGGGTATTTCGATAATATGGCCATACCATAATGCCCTTCAAAAAAGCCAAAGCCTTGGGCATCCCCCATCACTTTACTTTTTTTTCCATCGTTATCTAGGTCAAACTCTGTCGCAAGTCCAGTATTGACGGGGGCTATATAAGAATAAGGATAATCTATGGCTTTTTGCTTGTTTTGGCTTACGGCTAAGTAATGCGTTTTAAAGTAATCAATACCTTGCTCTTTAGGTACAAAATCAAATTCGTTCAGTAAAATAATATCAGGGCGAACGCGCTGAATAATTTCTGCAATATTTTTTATCTGTTGTGTGTTTGAGGTAAGAGCGTTGACTAAGGCATCACTTTTAATAGGCTCGCCTTTAGCGGTGTAATTTGTGGCATCCATACTTACATTAAACGTTGCAACACGAATTGTATCGGTTGCGAACGCATTGAGACTCAATGAAGCAGCTGTTAGCAACGCACCAAACGTTAGATCAAATTTCATTTAATTATCCTACTTATAAAAAAGTAATTTTGATTATTTAATAATGTAACCTGTTTTTGTTTTTTCAGGCAAAAAAAAGCCGAGATTACTCGGCTTTTATTATTTCATTTTTTATTCGTATAGTTTTGAACTAGTCGGCCAGCAACTACTTCTAAGATCTGCTCAATCCCTAAATAACATCCATGTGCAAAACAGTAAGAAGGCTTACCTAATCATAACCTACTAGACCATACAGCTTTAGCCATACAAAAAAACACCCTAACCTAGAATGAGTTTTTCTGCCGTTTTTAAAATTCCCGGGTAATCGTGCTCTGGTAAATAATCAGTTAATTGGCTTAACTTATCTGACAGGTCATTCATATTATGAGCCGATACATTTATATGACCCATTTTACGACCTGGCTTAGCCGTTTTACCGTACCAATGACTTGTCACGTCGGGTAATGTAAGCACCTCAGCAGGGATGCTTGCTTGTCCTAGTACATTGATCATAGCTGTAATATGTTTAAGCTCAGTATTACCAAGTGGTAAACCTGCAACGGCACGCATATGATTTTCAAATTGCGAACAATGGCAACCTTGCTGAGTCCAATGACCTGAGTTATGTACACGCGGTGCAATTTCATTAACTAATAGTGTGCCCATTACATCAAAAAACTCAATGGCCAATACACCTACATAGTTAAGTTCGTTTGCAATTTTTGTAAATGCATCGTTTGCTTGAGCTTCAACATTTTGGTTATTTTTACCCGCAACCGACAGTGTTAACACACCATTGGTGTGTTCGTTTTCTGTTAATGGGTAAATTGCAACATTACCGTGCTTATCTCTTGCGCCAATAATCGACACTTCTCGGTCAAACGGGATCATTTTTTCAGCAATAATAGTATGCGGCGCATCTAGTGTTCCCGATGCTATAAACTCAGCCATTTCAGACCAAATTTCGTCAATTTGCTCATCAGATTTTAAACGCCACTGCCCTTTACCATCGTACCCTGCTTGGCAGGTTTTTATAACAAGTGGCTTACCCAGGTTTTTAGCGGCCAACTCCAAATGTACTTTTTCTGTAATTAACTGATAAGGCGCGCATTCAACACCGGTTTTGTTAAGTAACGCTTTTTCTAGTGCTCTATCGCCACCCGTTTTAATTGCAGCTTTACCCGGATAAAACTTATTACTGTTGCAGCATAGCGTTAATACATCATCAGGAATGTGCTCAAATTCTGCCGTGATTGCATCAGCGTCGCTAATTGCTTGTTCAAGTGTAGTTGTGTAAATCTCACCCGTTAGCGGGTGCTTAATTTGTTTAGTTCCCACATCGTAGGCAACTACATTCAAATTAAGCGGTGCGCCTGCAAGGCTCATCATACGTGCAAGTTGTCCGGCACCTAAAATTAAAATATTCATTGTTACTCTGCAGGGTTTGGGTTGGCTAATATTGTGTCTGTTTGATTTTTACGAAACGCTTCGATTTTTTCAAAAATGTCGGGGTTATGGCACCCTAAAATTTGTGCGGCTAATAAGCCTGCGTTTGCAGCGCCTGGTTCACCAATTGCTAAGGTACCTACTGCTACCCCTTTTGGCATTTGGCAAATTGACAATAGAGAATCAACACCATTTAATGCCTTTGATTTCACAGGAACGCCTAAAACAGGAACAGATGTAAAAGCCGCTGCCATACCCGGTAAATGGGCTGCGCCACCTGCGCCGGCAATAATAACTTTAATGCCACGTTCTGCAGCAGAGCTTGCATAATCAGCAAGTAATTGAGGAGTGCGGTGTGCAGATACAACTTTGGTTTCGTACTTAATACCAAACTGCTCTAGCATCAGTGCAGCGTGTTCCATGGTTGGCCAATCTGACTTAGAACCCATAATAATGCCAACAGTCATAAATACTCCTCAGTAATGTATTTTAAAATAGCGGACTTATGTCCGGTTTTAGGCGGGTATTATACCCAAACACGTTTAATTTGCGAGGTTCGAATGGTATTAAATGAAGATTAAAGGCTAATTTTTTATAAATAATTAATACACAACAAAAACAAAAAAAGCCATGTTAAACATGGCTTTTTGTAAATCTGAAGTTGCAACGTAATTACGCTTCTTTACTTGCTAGGTACTCAGAGTAATTACCTCTAAAGTCGATTATTTTACCGTCTTTAATTTCCCATATACGGGTTGCAACAGAAGAGACAAACTGGCGGTCATGCGATACAAAAAGTAAAGTGCCTTCGTATGCTTCAAGCGCTAAGTTTAGTGCTTCAATCGATTCCATATCCATGTGGTTGGTTGGCTCATCCATTAAAAGTATGTTTGGTTTATGCATCATAATTTTGCCAAACAACATACGGCCTTGCTCACCACCTGATATTACTTTTACCGACTTTTTAATATCGTTCTGTGAGAACAACATACGACCTAAAAAGCTGCGAACAACTTGCTCGTCGTCGCCTTCTTGCTGCCATTGCTCCATCCACTCAAACAAGTTCATGTCTTTTTCGAATTCGTCAGCGTGGTCTTGCGCATAGTAACCGATGTTAGCGTTTTCAGACCACTTAAATTCACCTGCCTTTGGTGTAAGTTTTCCTGCTAACGTGTTAAGTAACGTTGTTTTACCTACGCCGTTTTCACCAATTATGGCAATACGCTCGCCAACTTCAACTAAACCTTCAAGGCCTGAGAATAAAGTATTGTCTTCAAAACCTTGGCTGATACTTGTCATTTCTAGCGCGTTGCGGAACAGCTGTTTTTCTTGGTCAAAACGAATAAACGGTGTTTGACGAGATGATGCTTTTACTTCGTCTAACTGAATTTTATCGATACGCTTAGCACGCGATGTGGCTTGCTTAGCTTTTGAAGCATTAGCCGAGAAGCGTGATACAAACTGCTGGAGCTCGGCAATTTGACTTTTCTTCTTTGCATTTTCACTTAATAGGCGTTCACGTGCTTGCGTTGCTGCAAACATGTATTCGTCGTAGTTACCAGGATAAATGCGTAGCTCACCGTAATCTATGTCGGCCATGTGTGTACACACAGAGTTTAAGAAGTGACGGTCATGCGAAATGATTATCATAGTACAATCGCGCTGATTCAATACATCTTCTAACCACTTGATAGTGTAAATGTCCAAGTTATTGGTAGGCTCATCAAGTAGCATAATATCAGGGTCAGAAAACAGAACCTGTGCAAGTAACACTCGCAGTTTAAAACCCGGTGCAATTTCAGACATAGGACCATAGTGCTGCTCAGTAGCAATACCAACACCTAATAAAAGCTCACCCGCTTTAGACTCGGCTGAGTAACCATCCATTTCAGCAAATTCAGTTTCAAGATCGGCTACTTTCATACCGTCTTCTTCACTCATTTCAGGTAAAGAATAAATACGATCACGTTCTTGTTTAATAGCCCATAACTCTTTGTGACCCATGATCACAGTATCAATTACAGAGTATTCTTCGTAAGCAAACTGGTCTTGATTTAGTTTAGCAACACGCTCATTTGGATCAGTGCTTACGTTACCCGAAGATGGCTCTAGTTCACCACTGAGTATTTTCATAAATGTTGATTTACCACAACCATTTGCACCAATTAAACCGTAACGGTTTCCTTCGCCAAATTTTGCTGAGATATTTTCAAATAACGGTTTAGCACCAAATTGCATGGTGATGTTAGCTGTACTAATAATAGCGCTACCCTCCAAGGGAGACAGGATGTATTTAAATTGCGCGCAGTTTAAACCAAAATGGCCTATTTTTCTATCACAAATCAAACTTACCAAGCACCAAAACTTAATGATTAAGAGTACAGATTTCTAATTTTATTTTGGTATTTACCTTATGGTTAATATTAAATTTAATGCTAAATAGCCATGCTCATATAAATTTTTAAAAATTAAGTAAAGTTATGCTATTTAATTGAAAAACATAAGAATTAGAGTTTTTATACTAGAAACATAATTAATAGCTAACTTGAAAAATCATCACAATAATTAAATGTTTTTAAGGTTGTAAATTTTCAAACTACTTGTGTATTTACTATAAAAATACACATTCATAACAACTTAAAAACACAATTAACTCAATGTGAATGTCTACCTATTATGTATAAAATTTCGATGATGTTTTTTCACTTTTGACAAACAAAGGTGTTTGCTAGTGTGCCCTGCACTTATCATTGACCACATCGCACACAAGGAAACACACAATGAAATTGAAACTAACATCAATGCTAGTAGCAATAATGGTTAGCCCTTCAGTATTCTCTGAAGTAAACATATACACGGACGAGCGCAATTCAATGAGTGTGGGTGGTTTTATAGACGTAAGAGTAATAAATACGCAAAACCAAACTGAAGTCGTGAACGGTACATCACGTATAAATTTTAAAATTGATCGAAAACTTAAGCAAGGCTGGAAAGCCTTAGGACTAGTTGAGTGGGGTGTAAACCCTGTAGGTAGTAGCGATATTATTTATAACAATCGCTTTGAATCAATCCAGGATGAATTTTTATATAACCGTTTAGGCTATGCCGGCCTCTCGCATGATAAATACGGGCAAATTACAATTGGTAAGCAATGGGGTGCATGGTACGACGTTGTTTATAGCACAAATAACAGCTTTGTATGGGATGGTAATGCAGCGGGTGTTTATACCTATAACAAGGACGATGGCGCAGTAAACGGTACGGGCCGAGGCGATAAACTTATTCAATATCGCAATAGCTACAATGACTTAAGTTTTACACTGCAAGCACAGCTCAAAAACAGCGAGTTTTATACCTGTGACGTTAGTGACATTACAGAACAAGAATGCGAAACACTTTGGAATGCAGGCGATACAGCTGCCCAACAAGTAGAATTTAACTACACCTTTGGTGCTTCGGTTACTTATCCCCCTACTGACATGTTAACGCTTACAGCCGGTGTAAACCGAGGCGAGTTTGATTTAACTTACGGTGATGGCACCACACAAAATGTTGAAGACCTAATATACGGTGCAGGCATTATGTGGGGTCGAGTAGATCAAAAAGGTCTTTATGTTTCAGCTAATATTAATAAAAACAAAAATCATGACACCGATAATCTTGGTCGCTTAATTAAAGATGCAATAGGTATAGAAACATTTGCATCGTACCGCTTTGACAACGATTTTCGCCCTTTTATTGCCTACAACGTATTTGATGCAGGCGATGATTACGTAATTCAGCCAAACTTTAATACCGATCCGAACGATGTATTTAAACGTCAATTTGCTGTTATTGGTGTTCATTATTTAATTGACGAAGACACAATTACGTATATAGAAGCACGTAAGGATTTTAGTGACTTTGAAAGCAATGATAAAGATCAGCAAGCACAAATGGAGCAGTCAGAAGATGACGGCATTGCATTTGGATTTAGATATCAATTGTAGAAAGTAATTACCCTTTCGCGCTCTAGTGACTTAGGGCGCTGTACCCTAACCTCACTCTTTCTTATTATTTCTCATATACAATCACCTGCTAAGATTAACTTTTACCATATATTGTATGATGTGTTCTTTACGGGGTTTACATAAACTTACTTAAAGCAAACCTGTATATATATTTTGTAGGCTGTTTACAACGTTTGGTTTAGCAACATATTAAGGCCTTTTATTTAAAAACTTTTGATATCCACCTAACGCATCTGCAACACTTAGTCTTGGATTATCGTTATGTTCCGCATTGGGATTAATAACAGATTCCCACTTTAAGTGCTCGTTAGGGCTGGCCTTTAATGCTTGCTCTAAATTACTATACGCCTCTAACATAAGCGGATGCTCTTCCTCACCTACCGATAAAAACAAATACGTTGGCTTTTTAAACATTTTATTCGACGCCTTTAAAAACGAGTCAACTTTGTTTACTACCGTCATATCGTCATACCAGGCGGCAGGACTAAACGCAAAATAGCCATTAAACAAATCCGGTTTAGTATGAAGCGTATAAAGCACAAAACTGCCACCAGCAGAAAAACCACTTAAAATACGGTTATTGTTTAATTTAAATCGATTAGTCAAATAAGGTAATAATTCTAACTCTATAAACTGTAAAAACTTATCTGCTTCTCCGTTGGGTTCTATATTGTTTGTTTCAGGCGCTTGGGTATTAACGTCTTGGCGAGCATAAGGAGGTACCAAATCACGATTTCGAGTAGCCGTAAAAAACAAGTTAGGGATTGATACCAATATAGCTTGCTCGGCCTGTGCTTTGTTTGAGAATGACGCTAATGTTTCATTCCACGTATCTAGGTTAAAGTTACCATCGGTTTTTATTATTAACGAATAAACTTTATTGGTATCGTAGTTAACGGGTAGCCTAATAAATACCTTACGCGATTCATTTAAAATTTTTGAATCAAGTGTAATGTCTGTATAAGCCGATACATAATGATTGTAGTAGCGGCCGCCTAAAATAAGTAAGCTTAACGTAATGACTGCTAATCCGAGGTTAATTAGATAGTTTTTATTAATTTTTAACGACATGTATCTCTCTTTTTACTAATTATTTTTAAGACTACAAACCCAAATATTTTCGTTATTAGTAAACCCTAGTCCCTCAAGCAACTTGCACGAAGCCGTATTAGCTTTGTTAACCTCTGCGTAAAGCATTATTAACTCGTAATGCATAACAAGTTTTGGGATTAAAGTTTGCAGCGTTTCTTTCATGTAGCCCTGTTGCCAAAATTCAGGATCTAATTCAAAACCTAAAAATGCGGTTCTTGCTTCTTTATTAATTTTATACAGACCACAACTACCAATTACTTTATTGAGGGTATTCTGTTTAATCGTAAAGCGTATAACTTCTCCCTCATAATAGCCGCTAATATCATTTTGTATTAATTGTTTAATATCACTTTTGCTAAGGGGTGTTGTGTAGTCATTAAACTGGCTAACAAGAGGATTATTTAAAATAGCATGCATACTGGCAGCATCTTTATGGGATATTAAGCGAAGCGTGACACGAGGTGTAGCCAAATTTTTATACATGTTGTAATACAAAATTAAATAGCACTTTATGAACGCGTATTATTAACTTACCATAACGTATTAACAAGCATTAAATTGAGAGCAGCCAAGCATGAGTGACGACTTTAAAGTGATACAACCAACAACTACAGTTTACTGCCCTAAACGTGGTGAAGGTTGGACCTTAACCGGAATCACTAACATTAACGAATTTACCTCTGTTATGTTTGATGGTACACGTTACACATTACCAGCACGTGAAATTATTGAAGAGCTACTCCCTAACCAGCTAGCTCGAGAGCAAAATAGCTAACGCTCCATCAATAAAAAAGGCTGCAGTTAAGCAGCCTTTTTTATAATTAACGCCAATTTAAAATGTATCGTCTTCATCGTAAACGTTTACGTTCAAATCATCATCATGTTCAAATACGACAAATGTAATTGGCTTACAGCATACTTGGCAGTCTTCTATATATTGTTCATCAATATCAGCTGCATCAAGTAATACTTCAATGCTTTCGCCGCAATACGGGCAGTTTATCGATTTTTCGGTTAACTGGTTCATTTAACACCTGCTAATTTATTCATCAATGTTTCCACTTTAATAAACACGCTTTAATAATACAACATAGTGTTATGTGGGTTACTTATTCAAAATGTGGCTTTAACTACAAAGTATTACGTACGTTACTTTGCATCCTGTATACACTAGGGCCTGTTTATCTTTCGAGGTTAAATTTGCAGCAGTGTGTTTGGGATTTAGGCAAGGCAGAGCCTATGTAGTGTGGTTACTCCCCATAAATAGGCGATAACGCAGTATAAATACCAAACACGCGCTGCCAGAAGGTTCGTCCTAGGGGCGATTAACTCTTTGTTGCTCGGTTTTTACTTAGCCCTCTAGGTTACAAACCTCGCGCCACGATTAAATCGTCCCTAGTTAGAACAAATTTTAATCCTGAAAGGTCAACAGGCCCTAAGCAATGAAATAGTAATAACAGTTAGCAGGTCTAGCTATAAAGAATATGTATTTAAACTCATACTAGAGGTAGATTATTATATGAAAAAATCACTTACGCTTGCATTAACATCTGCCGCAATTTTGTTTAGCACTTTTACTCATGCTGCAAAAACCGAAAAAGCGGTTTTAGCCGGTGGGTGTTTTTGGTGTATGGAAAGCGACTTTGAAAAGCTTGAAGGTGTAAAAGATGTAATATCAGGCTTCACAGGCGGTAAGCTTAAAAACCCAACCTACAGTGGTAACCACAAAGGCCATTACGAGGCAGTACAAATTACTTACGACCCGCAAGTAGTCAGCTACAAAGGCATACTTGATCACTATTGGGTGAATATTGATCCCTTTGATGCCAAAGGCCAATTTTGTGATAAAGGCCCTAGCTATTTAAGCGCGATTTTTGTAGCTAACGAGCAAGAACGTAAAATAGCTGAACAAACAAAACAGGCCGTTGTGAATGAGTTCCCTAATCAAACAGTAGTAACACCTATACTAAACGCCTCCACCTTTTACCCCATTAAAGGAAAAGAAAGCTACCATCAGGATTATTATAAAAATAATCCTATTCGCTACAACACATATCGTTGGCGATGTGGTCGCGACAGCCGTCTTGAAGATATATGGGGCGACAGAGTCACCCATTAATAGCTGCTGTTAAATCAGGCTGCATTTTGTGTAGCCTTTTAAACTTAAGCCACTCTATTATTAATTTTTTATATATACTGTTTACTTTAAAGTGCTATTTATTAATTTTATCCACACCAATAAAATAGAGTCCTAAATTGTTAAACCTGTATTCAATAACTGGAGTGACACAATATGAAAACTAATCAATTACAACTAGCCAGAGCACTTGATTTACCAACACGTCAAGCTATGTTAAACCGTGAGCATTCAGTTCAACAGTTTTGGTCAAACAATAACGAATTAATAACAAATGCTTGGAGTGAATGGGAACTAAGCGAACTTAATCAATCAGCTTTTACACTCGATGATTCTTTGCTTGATAAAAACTTACACGAAGCGATTACTAAAGCTTGGCAAGATCCTACTAAAGAACATTTGGTAAAATCGCTTCTTAAAGAAGTAGCACCAGATGTGTACGAGTTTCAATTTTTTAACCCAGAGCGTCTATCTGATTTACGCGGTTACCTTGAACAAGTGTGGAGCTCTGGTATCCCTATGCGCCCACCATACGGAATTGTATTAAACAGGCGTGGTGTAATGCTTGATAAGCGTTCAAGTGGTTATTTAGCAGCGCCAAATTTTCAGGCATTTTATAACGAAGTCTTAAACAATTATATGAGACCCATTTCGCGCTTATTGTTTCCTGAGATTATGGGTTATGACACGCAAACATTTGGGTTTTCTATTTACTACGATCCCAACACAGATGCGTCTATTCGCCCACATACCGATGCGTCAGCGGTCACGTTAAATATTAATTTAAATTTACCTGAAGAAAAATTTACAGGATCAGAACTCGACTTTTATGACCAACAAACAGGTAAAGTCACTCAGCTCAGTTTTAAACCGGGTTGTGCAATGATACACAGAGGCAATGTTGCTCATGCTGCTAAACCTATCCTAACAGGTGATAGAACAAATTTTGTAATGTGGTTATTTGGTGACCGAGGCCGCTTACCAGCCCATGGTGCACAACGTAATCATATAGATGCAAAAGAGCGTTGGACAACGCCACAATCAATACCTGACGGTTATGTACCCTTTTAGTATTTAATACTATTGAAAGAGAGATTAACTGTATAAAGGGCTGCTATCAAAAGCAGCCTTTTCATTGTATGACTTACTTAAATTTAAAATTTATATGATGCAGAAAACTTAACGTTTCTTGGTGTACCAGGTTGTACCCACGCATCGGCAAACGAGTTTGTGTAATACGTTTCATCAAACAGGTTATTTACCTCAGCCGCAATGCCAATTTCGTTTGTCACATCGTAATTTACAAAAACACGCGCTGTTGTGTAACTTGGTAGTTCAAAATCGGTACCAAAAAAGCCGTTACGCTTGCCCACATGTAATAAACCACCACCAAACTTAATGGCTTTACCGTATAGAACTGTTGATTGTACTAATTGTAAGCTAAGTTGTTGCTCTGGCACGTTTAATAGTGACGCGCCCGCTTCTACTGTGTAACCAAAGTTGGTATCAAAAAATGAGTTTTCGATTGTTGCATCAACGTACGCATACGACGCCCAAACTTCAAGCGTATCGGTAAGCTCACCCGTTAGGTCTATTTCTATCCCTTTACTTTGTGCTTCACCAATGGCTGCGTAAGTAAACGCTGTTGCATCGTCTACTACTAGCATGTTGTCTTGCTCTACTTTAAACACAGCAACAGTACCAAATAGTGCGCCATCGTTTAATGTAAATTTAACACCCAGCTCAGCAGATGCAGATTGGTTTGGCTCAAAACCATCGCCATTGGCATCGGCCCGCGAAAGCGGACGGAAGTTTTCACCGTAAGCACCATAAACAGATACATAATCGCTTGCTTGATAAACCACACCAAACTGCGGGATCACGCGTGACTGCGTTTGTTTAGTTTTGGTGTTAGTTAAGCGGTTATTGAAGCGCTGCTCGTAATCATCAAAACGTGCACCAATACGTATATCTAACTTATCGGTTAGGCTTATTTGATCTTGAATGAATAACCCTACCGATTCTTGAATTTCTACGCGGTCAGTATTTGATGTTGGCGTTGGTAATTCGTAGGCGCCGTAAACAGGGTTAAATACATTAATGTATTGATCGCCACGTACACGCAGTGCAAATTGATCATTTTCAAATTTGTCGGTATCTATTCCGATTATTAAACGATTTTCAAAGCCTCCTACGTTAACGTTACCGCTCACTTCAGCTCTCAGTACTTGATAAGTAGAATCGTAATCACGATAGCGTCTAAAGCGGTTTACTTCGTCATTAACTACACCACCAAAGCCGGTTTCGGTTGCAAAGCCTTCTAAAGAAGTATCGCGGTAGTTGGCACCAAATAAAATGCTCCAGCTATCATCAAAGTCATGAATATATTCTAACTGGTGCCCCAGTACATCGGCTTCAATTGGGCCATCGCCCGGCTCACCTAAAAAGCGGCTTTCAGGTATAAGGCCAAGTTCGCCATCTATGGCTAATACACCTCTATCAAACGGTACTTCTTGGTCGCTATATTCAAGCTCGTATATTAGTTGGCTGTTATTATTAATATTCCACACGATTGACGGGCTAAAGCCTTGCTTAGTGGTTTCGATGGTATCTCTAAAGCTTTCTGCGTCTTCGTAAAAACCAACCAATCTAATCGCTACGTCGTCGTTAAGCGCTGTAGTGTAATCAATATCGGCGCGGTAAGTATCAAAACTCCCTATAGAGACCTTAATTTCACCTTGTGTATCAAACGTTGGACGTTTAGTAACTAAGTTTACGGTGCCACCTGGTTCACCACGGCCAAATAAAGCCGCTCGCGGACCTTTTAAAACCTCTACCGACTCAATACCCGACAAATCACGTGAGCCTCCAAAGCCACGTCCTGCATTAAAGCCATTTACTAAGTAGTTACTTGGCAGGTTTTCGTCACCTACAAAGCCACGTAACGAAAAGCTATTCCACAGCCCACCAAAGTTGTTTTGTCGCGCAACCGAGGCTGATAAATCAAGCGCTTGATCAAGGCTTACTGCGCCTGCGTTTTCAAGGGCTTCTAAATCAATTTTAAGCTCTGACTGCGGTGTTTCTAAAGGGCTAAAGTTACCTTGATATGCCTGGCGAGATGCAACAACGGTTACTTTTTCAATTGCGTCATCCTTTACGCTTTTATTTTGCTGGTTTTGCTCAGCGGCCATAACGTGGCTGCTAAATAAGCTTACTAAGCAAGTACTTAAATAGGTGAGCTTGAGCCCTTTTGTATTGGTTTTCATTGTGAACCTTGTGAGTAATGTAAGTATTTTATAGTTATGTAGTATTTTTAATCGCGCTAAACAGGTACGTTTAGCGCTGTATTTTTAGTTGCCGCTTTGTGTGGTGTTTTCAAAGCGTGGCATGTTTTCAAGGGCTGCTTTAGTTGGGTCGCCTTGGTAAAATAACCACGGGTAGTAAAACTCTCGTAATTGTTGATGATAATCTCTAATTTGCTGCTCATAAGCATACGCGGCAATTGAATCGGTATTGGCAGCACGGGTTAAGCTGCGCTGCAATAACAGCGGTGGCGAAACCCAAGATACAAAACCGGCTAACTGGTATTTTTTAGCGGCTGCGTCGCGATAGGCCTTTGAAAGCTCTGCCGCTTTTAAATCGCCCATTTGTTGAAATGCGTAATACCACTTCCATTCAAATTCGCTTTTCATATCAATATATGGTGCAAGCGCTGGGTACTCTTTAATGAAAGGCTGCATAGTGGCAGATTTTGGTAAATCCCACGCATCATTTACGGCCTCGCGTTGAGTAAGCATAATGTCGCCACCTTTAGGCGAATGCACTGACTTGTTTATAGCAAGGTCGCCTAAAATAGGAATAATAAAAGCAAACAACACCCACAAACCAATTAAGCTAGAGGCAACACGTGGCGCACTGGTTGCATTTTTACCCCACCACACGCTTAGTGCAGTCCAAAATGCAAGGTAGGCAATACACAACAGCGATACATACGCCACTTCAAACCCGCTTGCCCCAGCTATAAATGCACCCACAAAAAATGGCAGCATTAAACACACTGTTATTGCTACAAACCTTACGGTTATACGAGCGCCCCACAAAGCAAAGTAAGACTTAGCTGTAGTGACTAATAAATCGTGCCTACCGCTGGTACGCTCGCTGGCAAATAAATCATGAAACAGCAAAATAATAACCAGTGGCGCTAGCGCACTAATTACGAACACAAAATCTATTTTACCGGCCTGAGCCAGCTCAGCATTTTGTGCATCGCTTTCGTAAATTTGCCCCTCAAGTGCTAATAAATTAATGCGGTGTTTCCATGGGAATATATCGCGCTCACCTAAGGCAGCAAATGCCAATTTAGATGGCTGCGAGTACGTTAAATGAAAGCTGTAATACGCTAACATGCCTGCATCGCTTTGCTTTTTCTGTACTTTAGCGCGGTCGCTTTGATCTGCTGCTTTTAAACGCTCTATTGTTTGCTGCTGTGCGCTTACTTCACTTAAACCGCTGTAAATAGCAAAACCCGATAAAATAAAGCTACACAGTAGTAATACCACTACGTATTTTTGGCGCAGTAAAAAGCCCCATTCACGCATAAGTTGTGTAATTAAATAGCTCATAACAAACGTTTTCCTACAAATTTAATACCGCCGACAAGTACTACAATCCACAGTAATAACTGTAAAAAAGCAGGTACACTTCTTTGTGCGCGAACATCTGCACTGTCTACATTAAAATTAAAGTCTTGAAGTATTTGCCAGTTTTGAGCGCTTACACGTGCTTTTTTAGTGGCTGCAGCATTGGCGTTTCGGTTCATGTCAACTTTGTAATCAAGCTCTTCAATATGAACTTTGTTAAGCCCTTGCACAAAATCAAAACGAAGTTGCTCAGTTTCGCGTAAAAAGCGATGATGCGTTTCTATACTTGTACCCACCACAATCATAGAAAGCGAGCGAATAGCCACCATAGGGGATACCCAACCAAAATAACGCGATACCTGCGTTTGCTTAAGTTCGGCTTGCATACGTTGCTCAGCAAATTGGTTTAGTACGTTGGCTTGTTTAGCCTCTGATTCACTGGCTACTAAACCTCTAAAGTTTACTGGCAGCTCATCAATGCTATTTACGTTGTACTTTTTAAGGAGTGATTGTTTAAATTGCTTAAATGCAGGGTCGTTAGTGTTATGGCCATCGCCTAGTTTTCTAAGCTCGGCTTTAACAGCAAAATCGGTTTCTATTTTACCGGCAGATGGCACAGCCGTTGAGGCCGTAGTACTTGCTACTCGCGGCATAACAATACACAGTAAAATCCATACAAACGCAAGCGCCGTAAAACTACCACTGTTTTTACTAAACACGCTCGATGCGAGTAAAATCAGTAATACCCACACAGTTAAATATAAAGCGTAACCGACAACAAAACTGGCAACGGCTAATAAGCTTTCACCCGCAGATACCGTAAACAAAGCCGATACAGCCAGTGGCGCAATAATTAAGCCCACAACCGAAAGCAGTGCTAAACCTTTACCGGCAATAAGCGTAATACCCGACGTGCCTTGCGCTAATAAGTACGACAGCGTTTGCGATTCACGCTCACGACTAATAGAGCTGTAGCCAATTAATATAAGCAGTAACGGCGCTAGTGTTTGCACTATAAAAGCTGGCGTTAAGCTTCCTAATTTAGTAAGCGCTGTACCTTGGCGTTGATCGGCAAACATTGCACTATTTTGCCTATGCCCTTCTAAAAATATTGAGTTACCTGTGTATGCGTCAATACCTGGGTCGAGGGTGCTCAGTGGTGAAGGCGTTCTAAAGGCATAGTGCCCATAGTGCACCATTCTGTGTGGGTGACGATCGGGCTGCTGAATAAAACTTTGCTCGGCATTTGATTGAAGTTCATGGCGATCATGGCTTAGTTCAAGCATAGTAATTGCGGTCACCACAACCGATGAAAGCGTAAGCAGTAAGCCAATGGCTAAAACGGTCATTGCTAGTTTTGAGCGAAGCCAATAGCGCCATTCATCTTTGGCAACTATAACCACCTTTGAAAAGTTATTTATACTCATTACGCGCCTCTTTGCGCAAAGGCTGCATGCACTTGTTCGGTATCAATGCGGCCGTTTTCTGGCGCGTCAAATTCGCCCACCAGCTCGCCCGCTCTTAGTAACCCTATACGGTTAGCTACTTGGCAGGCTCCGTATACATCATGCGTAACCATTAAAATAGTGGCACCCGTTAATGCAAGCTCACGCACCAAATGGTTAAACTCATCTATGGCAACAGGGTCAAGGCCCGATGTAGGTTCATCAAGGAAAAATATCGGGGCTTCACGTAAAATAGCCAAAGCAATTGCGGTTTTTTGCCTCATGCCTTTAGAATACGTTTGCATAGGACGCTCCCATGCAGCCTGTTGCAGCGCTACACGGTTAAACGCGGCATTAATCTGCTCATCTGTTTTATTAATATCAGCAAGTGACAAAAAGTATTTTACGTTTTCGCGTGCTGTTAAATGCGGGTATAACGTTGCAGACTCAGGTAAGTACGCCGTTTTAGTGCGAACAAAGTCAAGTGCTTTGCTCACCTCTTTACCCGCTACTTTTACCGAGCCTTTTGTTGGTTTATTAAAACCCAGTAACGTTTTTAACGTGGTTGATTTACCCGCACCGTTACCGCCAAGTAGTGCATAAATTTCGCCTGAGCCCACAGTAAAATTTAAGTTTTTTAAAATGGCGTTATTTTTAATACTAAAACTTAGCGAGTCCACTTCAATAATGGCTTCACCTTTATTTTTATGAGTACTATTTAATAAAGAATTGCTGGTATTTTCAGCTCGTTGAGGTTCTACTTGTGATGTTTGATTAATTGCAGTAGGTGTTGTCACATTCACACTCTATTAAAGAAAAATTCAATGTGGAGGATGTTATACTATAACAACAATTAATTGCAACAATATAACATTGTATTTTTAATCAATATTTCAAGCAGCTGAACGTGTAAAATAATATGACACTAAAAGCGTGATCACAGACCATCAACCCTAGCATTCTGGCGAGTTGGTAATTTAAGATATTGTGCTATCTTTTTATTATGTTTAATTAAATAAACACAGGATAACATGCGGATCATAGGCTTCATTATCACCGTATTAATGGCAATATCTGCAACTGATAGAAGCTATGCAAATGACATTGATGTTCAATTTAGCGGATTTGCATCTTTTGCCCTTAGTTACACTGACGACTCAGATATTGGCTTTGCATCTAATTATTCAAATGTAAACAAGTCTGGTTTTTCAGCTACGCGTGATTCAATTTTAGGTGGCCAGGCAAATATATCTTTGTCAAATAACTGGGATTCTGTAGTTCAAGTAGTAATACAAGATCATGCCTTCAAAAGCTTTGATAATTTTTTAGAGCTTGCTTTTGTACGTTACCGCCCATCACGTAACTGGGCCATCCGCGCAGGTAGGTTAAACAGCGACCTTTACTTACTGTCTGAGTACCCTTACGTTGGATACGCTTACTTGTGGGTGCGCCCGCCTCATTCGTATTACTCGTTTGCAAACATTGCAGGTAATTTTGATGGAATAGACGTTGAATACAGTAAAGCCATTAACGATGGCTTCTTACGCTTAAAACTCGCTTATGGTGGCTCTACAGCAAAAATACAGGCCTATAATGACGATTTTTTTATTGATTTTGATAATTTAACAACCCTTAGTGCAACATACTCTTTAGATGCATGGACAATGCGTTTTTCATTATCAAGGTCCAGTTTTGGCGATTACAAACTAACCGCATTGGATGAGTTTATATCTTCACTAGACTCTGTGCCGCAAAGTATATGGCCACAAGCGCAAACAATATCGAACAAATTTAATACCAAGGGAAATAGTATAAAGTACGCTGCATTTGGGCTTACTTACGATTATGATAATTGGCTTATTCAATCTGAAATGGGTATTTCAGAGTCAGATTGGATAATTGCACCATCAGTACTCAACAGTTACATTAGCGCAGGTTACCGAGTAAACAATGCAATATTTTACACTAGCTTTTCTGCAGCAAAAAACCGCCACAATGTAATTAAAGTAATTGACCCTGTTTTTTCACCCGGTACACCCGAACAAATATCAAAACCAATACAACAACTGGCTCTAGCTACTCAAGCTTCAATTAAGATTCCCTATGTACATCAGCATTCGATAAACGTAGGTGTAAAATGGCAACTATCAGAGCGGTTAGCTCTAAAAGCTCAACTAGATCGCTTTGATATAAAACCAGTTGGTGCGGGATTATGGAGCTTAAGTAATCCTGCAGATGTCGATAAAGGTCACAAAGTACATGTACTCAGCTTAAATGCTAGCATGGTTTTTTAGTTATGATAATCGCTCGTAATCTTGGCTTTAATTTAATACTTTCCATGTTTCTGCTAGTTGTTAGCATGTATGCCGAGTCTACTGAATTTGTTGTAGTGGTGAACAAAAATAATACTATTAATGCCTTATCGAAACGAGAAGTAATAGATATTTATATGGGCCGATATTCAACTTTCCCTGATGGTGAAATATCAAAGCCACTCGATCTGCCCGCGAAATCAGCATTCAAAAACGATTTTTACTTAAAATTGGTCAATAAAGATGAGCAGCAAATAAATGCGTATTGGGCCAGGTTATTATTTTCGGGCAGAGGAAAGCCCCCCACATCATCAGCCTCTTTAGAAGATGCATTAAAAACAATTGCATCATCGCAATATGCAATTGGCTATATCCCCTTGTCGCACGTTACAGATACAGTAAAAGTGGTATACACGTTTGATTAAAATTATTAGCCAAAAACTCTACTTACGAGTCGCTTTATCTATTGCTTTAGTTGCTATTGTTGTATCAATAGTGTCGGCAATGCTGTCGTATTACTCAGACCTTAAAGAAAAGAAAAACACCAACTATCTACTGGTCCAGCAGTTAGCTCATACAGTTGAAAAAGCAGCGACTATAGCTGCTTATTTAAACGATCAGGAATTAAGCCAAGAAATAATTAACGGCTTGCTAAGTAACGATATTGTGCAAGGCGCAAGCATAGAGGGTAAATCAAACACAAAAGGAGAAATTGAGTTATTTATTGCAAATGGAACTATTAATAAACAAAAAGAAGCAGTATTAGTTAAGCTTGTTCACCCTTTTCTAGATGACACTTTTATAGGCGTTTTATCAATATACCCCGACGATAAATTTATACAGCAACAAGCACAAGCCGCACTAAAAAAAGAATTCATATTAATGCTAATACAATCTATCGTCATTGCTTTTTTTGTGTCGCTTGTTGTACAAAGGTGGCTTACGAAACCTATTCAAAACCTTACTGATAGCTTTGCTAAAATTAATCCATCTAAACCTGAAACCCTTAAAATGTTAAGCTTTAAACAGGGTAAACGAGATGAAATAAGTCGATTAACACAAAATATAAATGCTTTAATGCACGAGCTGCATTTAACTATTAGCAATGAACAAACCCTACGAAAAAAAACACAAGAACTGGAAGCAAAATTTAGACTTATATTTGAACAAGCCAGTGCTGGCATTTGTTTACTGGATGATAAAAATACTATCACTACCTTTAACCCTGCGTTTAAACATTACTTTACCCTACCCGGTGAAGAAAAGTTATCAACCTTGCACTTCCCTGAATTATTAAATAACGTTGAAAAATTACAAAGTCTACTGTTAGATATTCGCAGTGATATAAATCCACCTCAAACAACATTAGATGTTGAGTGTAAAATAGGCTACAAAACGGTTTGGTTTCATTGCTTATTTGTAAGGTTAACAGACCAAAGACAAAACAACCGAAGTCCCCAGCAAGAACAATTAGTAGAAGTGATTTTACATGACGTGACCGAACGAGCAGAACGTGAATTTCAAACCCAATTTGAAGCCGATCACGATCCACTCACTGACCTATTTAATCGCCGTGCCGGCGAAAAGCGCCTAAAAAAAGCACTGCGTGAATGCGCTAAACACGGCCAACATCTTGTGCTTATGATGATTGATTTAGACAAATTTAAACCCATTAATGATACCTATGGTCACGAAGCCGGTGATAAAGTATTAATAGAGATAGCAAACCGCTTTAAAAAGCGATTTAATAACAATACTGACATATGTATCCGCCTAGGCGGTGACGAATTCATCATTGCGCAGCAAATTAATACTTACGATAAAACAGCAACACAGAACCAAGCCATAGCTCTGATCGATGAGCTACAGCAGGACATTAGTATTTCTCAAACTAAAAAATGCGCAGTAGGAGCAAGCATAGGTATTGCAGTGGCCCCTAATGATGGCAATGAACTACTTGAATTAATGTTCAACGCAGATCAAATGCTCTACCAGGTAAAAGAAACAGGCCGCGGAAATGTTGCCTTTTATGACGAGTTAAAAAAATAAGATCCTCTTAAGTATATTGAACAATTAAGTTTTCAATTGCTAAAATGCAAACCTATTTTCCTATCAAGATATACAATGGCAAACTTCAATACTCATCTAAATACCGCTGTTATCATCACCGGCTTAAGCTCAGCCACATTATTATCTGCAGATCACATTGATTTAAACGGCGCACTTTGGTTGTGGTTTTTAGGCTCCATTGGCGGCTTATTACCAGACATAGACTCTGATAACTCCACATCACTCGATACTATTTTTAACTTATTTGCGCTAAGTACTGTATTAATAGTAATGCATTACATTACCACAGAGCTAACTATTCAAATTAGTTTTGTCGAGTTAATTGTAGTGCCTTTGTTAGTATATGGATTTATGAAATATATTGTCAGGCCCATTTTTGAATGGATCACAGTACATAGAGGCAGTTGCCACTCTTTATTATTTATACTGCTTTGCGCGTTGTTAACAACACAAGTAACATGGCAATTGAATGACCAATCAACCCTTTATTCGGCAACTTTTGCCTGGTTAACAGGTGGGTTTATTTTACTCGGCGGCTTCATTCATTTATTGCTCGATGAAATTTACAGCGTAGATTTAAGTAATGTGGAAATAAAACGGTCATTTGGATCGGCTCTAAAAGTGGCTGAATTTGATAATAAATTAATTACATTGGCTTCGATTATAGCTATTACATGTTTAATCTATGTGGCCCCTCCTACAGCGCAAACTATATCGGCCTTGAGTGACTGGTCTCATTTTAGGTTTTTATCTAGTTAGTTTAGTAATAGCGCAGTTTGCAATGTTACTAACTTTAACTAGTTATAACATTGCTAAATTAGTTGCCACTATTTGATACAAAATATTTTTATAATTTTAAACGAAATAATTAAATAGTTTCACCTGTCTTATACCTGCAAGTTCGAAAGCTTTTGCATCATTTAAAGCGTCAAATATAAATTATAAGAGGTTCTTAATGGAATTTACGAATAAACGCACCACCCTAATTGCAGCATCTTTATTGTTGGCGTTAGCGATAACACAGGCTATTTTTACAGCGCTTTACAGTGGCGGAATTAGCTTTTCAAGGCAGTACGCATGGGGTCTAGAAGCGGTGCTGTTCACAGTACTTGTTGCATTTGCAGGTGCAGCTATGCTGCAAGCAAAAAATTCTCAACTAGGCTGGTCGGCAATCACATTTAGCGCTGTTCTTAACATAATACAAGTAAGTATTGGCCTAACTTTATTTTCAACATTTGGAAAAGTAGCGGGCGCAGTAGAAGGCGCACAACCATTAATTGGTGGTGTAGTGTCTTTATCATTCATGATTTACTATGCAGCTAAATTATTATTAGGCTTAGCAGCCCTTGTATTTGGCCTATCTTTTATTGCTAAAGGTGGCAAAGCCATTGGTAGCCTTACAGCCCTTACAGGCGGTGTTGCAATGCTTGCCAATGCTTTATTAATTATTTTTGGCCGTGATGGATTTTTACCATCAGGCGTTGCTGGTGCTTCAGGTATGATTGCAACATTACTTTTATCAATATGCTTAATAAGCCTTTACCGCAAAGCAGACTAAGGCCTAATATCTTACAAGCAAGGTATATATTTTATAGGTTATAAACATCGGCTAATATTTTATATGGGCCGATGTTTTACATTTAACCCATTCGCCCAACGTATTCCAAATTGTTTATCTCTAAACCTATTTATCTAATTGACTAAAAAAATATAACTGCCTTCATGTTTATTTAAATCGCCTGTAAAAGAGTCCTTGAATCTATTAAATAAAATATGCACGTAAACAAAGCTATATTTCTGTAGGCTTTAAATTGGTAGCACTATTTATTATTTATAACTTTGCTTTTTTACCCACCTCATTAGTATGCTAAAGTGCTAATACAAGCTAAATTTAATTATTTAGCATACCCTACTTCGCTAATAGATTAATAATAAAGAGAAAAAATGACAAAATCTAATACCGGTGTTGTTGTATTAAGTGCCGTAAGAACAGCAATTGGCAGTTTTGGCGGCACCCTTAAAAACTTTACCCCTGCAGAGCTTGGTACACTTTGCGCAAAAGAAGCCATTAAAAGAGCACATATTCCCTTAAACCAAATAGGTTCATCCGTAATTGGTAAGGTAATACATAATGGCCCAAAAGATGCCTACCTATCTCGTGTTATCGGTTTAAATGCCGGGCTACCTATCAGCAGCCATGCAGTTACACTTAATCGCTTATGTGGCTCGGGCCTAGAAGCAATAATACAAGCAGCGCAACAAATTCAATTGGGTGATGTGGACGCAGCCCTTGCTGGTGGTTCAGAAAGTATGAGCACATCGGCTTATACACTTCAAAGTAACCGCTGGGGACAAAAAATGGGCAACAGCGTAATGTTAGACGAGCTTACAACAACATTACAAGATCCGTGGGATAACAATCCTATGGGGATCACCGCAGAAAATGTCGCAGAAAAATATAAAATCAGCCGCGAAGAACAAGATAATTACGCAGCACAAAGTCACAATAAAGCAGCTAAAGCAATTGAAAAAGGTCTTTTTAATTCGCAAATAGTGCCAATCGAAATTAAAACGCGTAAAGGGAGCCTAATATTTGATACAGATGAACATGTTCGTGCAGACACATCAACTGACAAACTTGCCACACTTAAGCCCTACTTTAAAGAAAATGGCACAGTAACAGCTGCTTCATCTTCAGGTATAAACGATGGCGCAGCTATGCTTGTACTTATGTCTGAACAAAAAGCCCACGAACAAGGGCTTCAACCTATTGGACGACTTATTGGCTATTCTCGTGCTGGTGTTGAACCCTCATTAATGGGAACTGGACCTATTCCCGCTGTACAGCAAGTATTTGAAAAAACGGGCTTAACAATCGACGACATTGATATAATTGAGTCTAATGAGGCCTTTGCAGCGCAAGCCTTATGCGTAGCGAACGAGTTAAACTTTCCTACACATAAGGTGAACCCGAATGGCGGCGCCATAGCGCTAGGTCACCCAGTTGGTGCAACAGGCGCTATTTTATCAACAAAATGCTTATACGAACTAAAACGCATTGACGGTAAATATGGGCTAGTTACTATGTGTATTGGCGGCGGGCAAGGCATAGCAGCCATTTTTGAAGCGCTTTAATTTTAGGCCTCATTAGGTTTAATTATAAAAGTTTTTTCACAAAGAGAGTTTAGAAGCGCTTTGCTTATAGAGGAGGTAAAAACGTGTAAGGCTATATATTTACGCGAGCTTCCTCTTGAGTCTTTGTTTGTGAAAATTTATTATTTAAAAACTCTTCAAACAGAAAAATAAGAGTTACCTCATTTTATAGTTTAACTATTATCGTTGGGCAAAACTCGATTTATAAAACGTGTTTACACGTTAACTTTCTTACCCCCAAAAAAGCACCACCAAATGATATTAAAAATAAAATCGGTAAAAACAGTAATGTATTGTTGTTACCAATGTTTATAGCTGGGCTGCCAATAACCGCCAGCGTATTGATTAACAATAATACCAAACTTGATTGAAGGTAGCCTTTGTACCCTATAGCCCCTGCAAACAACAACATAAAAAATGAACCTAAAATCGCAGGCGTAAATGGTGCAACGGCGAGTAACATGCAAACGAATGAAAATATAACAGCACATCCAATTATTATTTTAAACATAATAACCTCAATGATAAGTGGCGTTTAATCCAAGTAATTAAAAGAGGATTAAACCAAATTAATTTTGCCGGGTCTGCTTAACATCCGCAATTTCTAATGTTAACGAACTCATTTTGTAAAAAAGCGTATTTTGGCTTCTTTTATTGTGGTTAAAAATATAGAAAGTGCACAAATTCCACCAGCCATAAACACAATTTGAAAGCTAGATAACGAAGAAAAGCTATATTTAGGCGAATACACATACTCCCCTAATAACTGTGCAAAAGTCGCTACACCTAACATTATTAATAATGGGCACACAACTAGCGTAAACCAAAACCAAATACGTTTAATGTCTTTCATATAAATTTCCTTTGTATTCCTTTAAATTTAACTTAAAAATTAATTAGCATGTAGGCTGCCTGTATTTTAAAAGGCTACTCGTTTCTGAGCTCGAACAAAGTCTCTAACGTATTAATATACAAATCAATTTCTTTTTTATGTGCATCACTATGTGAACCATTAATTACTTTGACTAATTCAATGTTGTTGAAACGCTCAGAGAGTACATGTATATCTTTATAGGGTGTTAATGCATCGTGCTCTCCTTGAAATATAACAACAGGTGCATATGTTAATAAATCCATGGATTCTGAAAGCTTAGGGTCGTACTCCATAATATTTGCTAATGGTAATAGTGAACCAAGCCATAAATAAGGATTATTTTTAAAGTGATTACCAATCACTGATGACAAAGAGACAGCGACTGAATCAAGTAAAAAACCTTTAGGCTTATTATATTCTGCAAGTTTTACAGCAACCATAGCCCCTAGCGAGCGAGCAATAAATACAGACTCTGATATTTTGCAGCTTGTACGATCGTTTATATACTCTAGGGCTGTTTTACCTGTTGTCAGCACAGTTTTGTAACTAGATTTACCTTCGGCCCCGTCATAACCTGGAAATGAAATGGCAAATATTGAAATATTGCGGGCTAATGCATGTTTAAATATTTCTTTTTCATATCGACTAATATTGCCAGACCTTCCAGGAAAAAATATCGCACAATATTTTGCTAATTCAGGCTTATAATGGCGAATGATTAATTCATTATTTCCATGTTTTATTGAGTATCTTTGTGTTTCACTTGTTTGCGAATGCTCTATATTTTTAAAAATAAAGTCAGATAAATAAAATCTAAGAGAAATTAAAATAACCGTAAAATATACAATAAGCAGCAATAACGATAGCTTTAAAAAAATCTTAATATGAGTTCCTTACTGAGCTTCTATGAGCCCCCTAAACATTTACATGTACTCTGTTTTTAACAACCCAAAGCATTTAAGATCGTGAAATTGGTTTTTCCAATAGCCACTTTGGCGCCTTATACCCTCTTCTTTAAAACCTACTTTTAATAATACCGCCTCAGACGCGGCATTACCTAAAACAGTATCGGCTTGTACTCGGTGTATGCTACACGGTAATTTACCTTCAAAAGCTGCTTTTACAATACAATTTACTGCTTCTGTTACATACCCTTTCCCCCAATAATCGGGCTGTAAATCATAACAAATAACAGCACTTTGCATTTTGGCGTTCCATGAGTTAAACCCACAAGTACCAATCAGTTTATTAGATTTTTTTAACCTAATAGCCCAGCGTATTCCTAAGTTTTCACTAAAACGAGCATTAAATAACGTGATTAAATTGCTCGCTTGGGTTAAATCAGTCATAGCTTCTAAATCGTAATATTTTATAACCGACTGGTTTGAAAAAAGCTCAAACAGGGCCATAGAATCTGCTACTGTTACTTGGTCAAGCACAATGCGTGGAGTGTTTAATATTGGAAAGTCCATTTCATTCCTACTCAATGCTTATAATTGTGCGTTTGTTAATACAAACCTAAATTTAAATTCGTAATATGCCAAAATACACACAAACACAGCTTCTAATATAATAAACACAACGCCAATTAAACTTGCTGTTTGTACATAATATAAAGCAATAAAAATGCATATACATACCCATACCGCGTTAGCTATTGCCAATACAGTGATTGAGTAAACAGGCTTAGTGACTAAAAAAGCAAGGGTTAAAGCGTAAATTCCATAGATAACATTGGCACTGGCAAGTAAAATTACAATATTTACTGGTAGGTTATACAAAACCGAAACCTGCTCTAATAAAGCAAACAACAATACACCCACGCTAAAACCAGCCGCGCCATCTAGATGTAATATGTTTATAGCTAAACCCTCTATTTAGTAATTAACAACGAGTAATCAAGCATAAGCTAAAGCACATACTATTATATCTAGCAATAAACTTTATATAATCATTAAGCCTTTAACTTATACGGTAAGTTTAGGTTTCACATTTATTAAAAAAACAACCTCAATGCAAATCCAAATGCGCATAGCAATGCACCTGAAAACATAATACATTGCTGTACTTTGGGAATACCTATAGATGGTGTTTCTTTTGATTTAAAAATATCAGTAAAAGGTAAGAAAAATATTTTCGGTATTAACGCTAAACTAAGTAGCAATAAGAATGCCCCAATACTCATTAATAAATCTTGTGCATTAAATTCGATAATCCAAAAATCGTAAATGCCGCTAATTAATAATAAAAAAGCAAAACTAATACATAGCGTAAACGCTACTTTTTCTCTCGTAGATAAATTACTCATAAAAATCCTTCTTACATAAAATTTTAATCCATAAACTAAATGACTTACGCTAATAAAACCAACTTTAATTTGTAACTATTTATTAGTTAATATTAATACTTGGCTTAAAGCAAATGACTTATTTGCTCTCTTTTGGCTAGCTTAGGTTAAAAGCGTTGATTGTAAACAGAATGACGTGATTTGCTTTCCTGTAATTGTTTTGAAGAGTGCGTGTCTAATAGAATATAAAAAGTCGTACTCGTTCTAATAAAGTAAATTTTGCAAATCATTAGCACAATTATAGTTTTTACTATGCTTAGCGAGTTCTAGCATTTCCTCGTTAAAAATACGTGAATAAGCAATGGCCTGTTTTTCCAGCTCAATTTGTGCAGAACAATTACCGCTGTCTGCACCAACCCACAAAACATCCCATCTAGTTTTCAATATAATACATGCTGTCATTTGAATATGTTCAAACCCAGGACGGGCAGGACCTAAACCATTAGCAACGGCGATAAAAGACACACCTTTAGTCTCAAAACTTTGTTTTGCATCAAATCTCTGCACTTTCAGTAATAAAGTCATTACGTAGGTGTTCAAAAGAGCAATCATCTGCAAAAACAGAAGGGGGAAAAAGAAAAATAAAAAGTATAACTATCTTCATGAGACCCTTAATAATTACCGCACTAAAACGGGTGAGGAACATTGTCCTGCTCTAATGATTGTTATATGCCAATTAGCACAATTGGTTCTTCGTTATCCATGAGCAAGTTTAGTTCTTCGATTTTCCAGATACCTGCAGATTTGTACATTACAACATATGCGAGTCCTGATTTTTCATTACCTATTATTTTGATAGCAAAGTTTGCTTCACCCTTAACTCCACTATCGGAAATTTCAAATCCATTTGCGTAATCAAATGAAAAACCTGGGGATTGACCAAAGTTAGCTTGAACAATAGGATTAGTAGAAAGTTTACTTACTGCCATCTTGAATGCGCGGCTGTCAGTAAAGTTAACTATTACGGAAGCCATTATTATTGTAAATATGATGATAAAAGCACAAAAGAACATTACTCGTTTATGGAATTTACTTTTACTATTCCACCATGCGAATCCTACATCAATAAATGACATTTATTTCTATACTCCCTTGGCACATAAAGGCCCAATATGCCGACGAAACGAGCTCAGAGAATTGAGGTCGGAATAATTGGATTGTTATGTGATTACAATTTAAAGCCCAGTGCTTTTATTTTTAGACTTAAACAGACCTTTACCAGTCAATAGCGACAAATAAACACCCACGACAATTATCATTAACATTGAGCCAATAAAAAGCTCTCTTTGAATTACAAAAGTAACTGGAATTACAGAGGCTATAAATAACATAAAAGTGGATGAGATATTCTTCTTAGTAATATAACTCGCATTTTTAATTCTAAATAATTTCATTATTAAACTCCTTTTTAGTTTTCAGCAAAAATCACATTACGTTGCTTAATAATTCCACTAAACAACTTTAATGTAAACAGATAATTACGTAGGCTTTAAAACACCCGTTATTAAAATCCACCAAAACGACTTTTAATAATGTTATGGGATAAAACACAAGAACTGTGTAAATACACAGTACCGGTAAATATTTCATTCCTCGGTTATAAAACACTTAACTCACTGGCTGTTAATTTAGCTAGGTGGTTTTAATTTTTGCGGCTGTTGATTATGATGATGCAAAGTCTGCTTTTATAAATTCATTTAAATTTTTCATTCATTTCATTAAGGATCACCGCATGTCTCAGTATGACGAATCCCCAGAGCAAATTGCACAGGCCACTGAAGGCTATGTAATGCAGCAAACTATGTTACGTATAAAAGATCCAAAACCGTCGCTGGCATTTTATCAAAATGTATTAGGTATGAAGCTATTAGGTAAGTATGACTTTCCTGAAATGAAGTTTACGCTGTACTTTTTAGGCTACGAGCCAACACAGCCAGAAGGTGATGATAAGACAAAAGCGAAATGGGTATTTGGTCGCCCTGCTCTTATAGAGCTCACTCACAACTGGGGCACAGAAAACGACGATAGTTTTACAGGCTACCACAGCGGTAACGACGAACCAAAAGGGTTTGGCCATATTGGTATTAGTGTACCCGATGTGTACGCAGCCAGTGAGCGCTTTGCAAAATACGATGTAGAGTTTGTAAAAAAACCAGACGATGGTTCAATGAAAGGCTTAGCTTTTATAAAAGACCCTGATGGCTACTGGATAGAAATACTCTCACCAGATGGCATAACCGATATTATTTTTGGTAAATAATCTCAACGCTTAATAAAACGGTTACCACATACTAAAAAGCCAGCTGTTACGCTGGCTTTTGTATTTTAAAGTAAAATTACTTACTCAGTGCACTTATTCGAGAGTCAAGCGGCGGGTGAGATGAAAACAGCTCAGCCATGCTTTTACCACCCGCAATACCAAATGCCATCATTGAGCCTTGCAATTGTGAAGGATGGTTTTGCTTTAACCTTTCTAGGGCAGAACGCATTTTATCTGCACCAACTAATTTAGCGGCACCGCTGTCGGCTGCAAATTCACGCTGTCTGCTGTAATGCGCTACAACTATACTTGCCAACACACCAAACAGGACTTGGAATAACATATCGAACAAAATGTAGGTCCAGCTTATTCCGCCCTCTTCTTCATCGCCATTAAGAAAATTATCTACAATATTTGCCAACACTTTTGCAGCAAATATAACAAAGGTATTTACCACACCTTGAATAAGCGTAAGCGTTACCATATCGCCACTAGCAATGTGTGACACCTCATGAGCAAGCACTGCTTCGGCTTGATCTTGGGTCATACTTTGCATTAAGCCTGTACTTACAGCAACTAGTGAATTGTTTTTACTTGGGCCTGTTGCAAAGGCATTCATTTCAGGGCTGTCGTAAATTGCCACTTCAGGCATTGCAATGCCAGCTTTTTTAGCTTGTACTGCCACAGTGTTTACAAGCCATTGTTCGGTTTGGTTACTTGGTTGAGTAATAACCTGCGCACCCGTTGATTTTTTAGCAATCCATTTAGACATATAAAGTGAAATAAACGACCCACCAAAACCAAATACGGCCGCAATAAGTAATATACCACCTAGGCTACGATGACTTAAGCCTAGCGCGCTCATTATAATTGAAAGCACCACACCTAATACCAACATAACCGCAAGGTTAGTTAATAAAAACAAAAATACACGTTTCATTCGCGTTCTCCAAAAATAACATTCATTGCTGAGCGATTTACTAAAATTTGATCGGCTGTAAGCAACACTACCGCAACGACACACTATGTCATTGCGATAGTGTTATTCTGTGACAAACTATGTCACAGCGCAAGTACTATTTATGGATTTATTGATAAATTTTCAAGAAGTGTTTTATAAATTTGTAATTTTGGTGTTTGTTCGCTATACGGGCTAATAGCAAGAATGGGAAACGGTAAGCGTGCCTTTAAACTATCAAGGTTTGCTTGGTATTCATCCATGTGTTCATCAACCTGGTTGGCTATCCAACCTATACAGTTAATACCTAAGCTTTGTATGTGTGCTGCGGTTAAAAATGCATGATTTAAGCAGCCCAACTTCATACCAACCACTAATATAACCGGTAGTTTCTCAGCTTTTACCCAATCGTATAAATACTCGGTATTATTTATTGGCAAAGCCCAACCACCAGCACCTTCTGTAAGCAGGTAGTCAGCGCCTTGCTGTTTTACCGTTTTATAGGCTGCAGTAAGTTTGTTTACATTAATAGTTACACCCGCCTGCTCTGCGGCTATGTGGGGGGCTATGGGTGGTGCAAAAGTAAAGGGATTTACAACGTCATACTTTGCGCTTACTGTTGCACTTTCCATTAGCATAAGTGCATCAGCATTAACAAGTTGGTCAAACGCCATTTCAGACCCAGCAGCTAGTGGTTTATACCCTATTGCCTTTTTTTTATGTTGGGCAAGCAGTTTTAACAATAAACTGGTTACATGTGTTTTTCCCGCATCGGTGTCGGTACCAGTAATAAAAAATTCTTTCATAGCTTTGCCTTGTAACAAACGATGTTTACGCTTTAGTTAATGATAACAATACTACATGATAAGAAACACACGCTTTTTGGTTTATTAACGGATACGCTGCACACGCCGTTTTAAGCGCCGATTTTGTTAATAACCCTGGGCGTGTTTTTCCTGTATTCTGAGTGGTTGCGCCAATTGCTTTTATTGAGCGAATTGCTTGCAGCGGTGTCGAATATGTATCTGTATACATTGTGCTTATAGTGTTTGTAACATTAAAACCAGAACTTTGGACCGATTGATTTATATAATCAACCGAATTAAATGTATTAATATGGCTGTGGCTATCTACCGCAGCAAACGCTGTTTTTATTTCGTTTAGTGAGCCTTCAACTACAGTGCTAATAAAAGCTTGCCCGCCCGGTTTTAATACCTCATAAAGTGACTTTAAAAGCACCTTAAAGTTAGCTGACCATTGCACCGCAAAGTTACTAAAAATAATATCTACACTGTTTGATTGTAATGGTAAATTGTCCATATCTGCGCATACTTTGTAATCGCCTTTATTACAACTATTGAGCATATTAAAACTTAAATCCATGGAAAGCACATTACCATAAAGGCTTTTAAGCTGATGGGTGTTTACAAGTGGGCCTGCACCTAAATCAACACACACCTTATTTTTATTACATACTGAAGGCGTTATTAATTTGAACAAATCATCCGCTGCTTTTTTTTGAACATGTGCATGCGTATTGTAATCACCCGCCGCTTTTGAAAAGTTAACCTGTGCTCCTTTTTTAAGTGCTGGGTTAAACCTTTTTAAATGGCACAGTGTTGCGGGCTTTGTAACCGGCTTACTATCAAGTGCATGGGCTATCATAATAGTGCCTCTGCTAAATGTTTAACTAGATAAGTAATATCATCAAGGGTGTGCGCTGCCGTTAACGTCACTCTTAAGCGTGCAGTATTGTACGCAACCGTAGGTGGGCGAATAGCGGTTAGCCAAATTCCTTGCTGCTTGAGTTTATTAGCCGCTTTTAATGTTTGCTCTGCACACCCTAATACAATAGGTTGAATAGCCGTATCGGACTCCATTACCGCTATGTTGTGCTGTTGTGCAAGGTGCTTAAAAGTAGCAATGTTTTTATTTAACATTACTCGTTGCGTGTTAGCTTTTTTAATGTGCTTTAAGCGAACTAATGTATTATCTGCCAATAATGGCGACATAGCCGTTGAGTATGTGTAGTCTCGGTTATATTGCAGCATGTAGTCTATAAATGCGTGTGAACCCAATACACACGCGCCACTACTAGCAACAGCTTTACCAAATGTGATGACGAGTATATCGGGTAAAATATCGCCAATAAGTGTTTCGCAACTACCCAGCCCTGTATTACCTAACGCGCCAAAGCCATGTGCGTCGTCTATCATCAGCCATGCATTGTGTTGTTTTGCAAGGAGCAATAGGTCTTTGATAGGGGCCGTATCACCATCCATCGAAAAAACACCTTCGCTAATAATTAACTTATTTTGTGCTTTTGACTTTTCGAGCCGAGATCGTAAGTGATTTAAATCGTTGTGGTTAAACCGTATTAAAGCCGCATTTGAATGAAGTGCCCCATCTATTAAGCTAGCGTGGTTTAACTTATCTTGAAAAATAGCGCTGTTTTGCGCTGCTCCTTTATCCTGAAACAACGCTTTAATTACACTGCTATTAGCACTAAACCCAGAATTAAAAAGCAACCCAGCTTGATAACCTAACTGAGTGCATAAGTACTGCTCTAAGGCTTGTTGCTGTAATTGATAACCTGTTACTAATGCAGAGCTATGGCTACCTAACGTATTAATATTTTCGCTCTCAATAGTTAAATCACCAAAGCCCAAGTAATCATTACTGGCAAAATTTAGGTAGGTTTTATCATTTACCATAATGGTTCGTGCTGTGGCGCTTTGTACCACGTGGCGTTTGCGTAAAAGCAATTGCTCTGCCCGTTCATTAAGGTGTGTGCTAATAAATTCAAATGGCATTAGTAACGCTTACTTAGGCTTCGTAAAATAATTCAGACGTTGCTTTATCTGCAACTTGCGATGAAAGCGACGCTGCTACAGCTTCATCTGAATAATCTTCACGCGTTTCTGGGTTCATTCCTAGCTTTTTAATTAGGTTCATATCAGCATCCGCTTCTGGGTTTTCTGTGGTAAGCAGCTTGTCACCATAAAATATAGAGTTAGCACCTGCAAAAAAACACATTGATTGCATTTGCTCGTTCATGGCATTACGCCCTGCCGACAAACGTACATAGCTGTGTGGCATCATTATTCGTGCAGTAGCAATAGTGCGTATAAACTCAAAATGGTCTAAATCGTCAACGTTTTCAAGTGGGGTACCTTTTACTTTAACTAGCATATTAATAGGTACACTTTCTGGCTGTTGTGGCAAGTTAGCCAATTGCATAAGTAACCCATAACGGTCGGCTGCTTGCTCGCCCATACCAACTATACCGCCTGAACAGACTTTCATACCGGCATCGCGTACATGATCTATGGTGTTCAATCGATCTTCAAAGGTACGGGTTGATATAATTTGCTCGTAGTATTCAGGTGATGTATCAAGATTATGGTTGTAGTAATCTAAACCTGCACTGCTGAGTTCGTGGGCTTTTTCGTTTGTGAGTTTGCCCAGCGTCATGCAGGTTTCAAGGCCAAGCTCTTTTACTTCTTTTACCATTTTCGAAATGTAAGGCATGTCTCTGTCTTTTGGATCTGACCACGCAGCGCCCATACAAAAACGTGTTGCACCTTTTTGTTTAGCTAAACGCGCTTGCTCTACTACTTTTTCTACTTCAATAAGGCGCTCGCGCTCTAAGTCGGTTTTATAGTGCCCTGACTGTGGGCAATACTTACAATCTTCTGGGCATGCCCCAGTTTTAATTGATAACAGGGTAGAAATTTGCACTTCATTTGGGTTGAAGTTAGCACGGTGTACCGACGCCGCCTTAAAAAGTAAATCGTTAAACGGCATTTCAAATAATGCTTTAACTTCGCTATGGGTCCAATTGTGGCGAACAGGTGCAAGTTCCATAATTCTCTCTTTATTTTTTTCATATCGGTGATGTTGGATTAGTCTAAAACTTCAAGTACCATTGTCAACGAAGTCCACCCAGTTAAAGTTTACATATGAACAATATACACTCAATTGATTTAAATTTTGATCGTGAACACATTTGGCATCCATACACATCAATGACAAAGCCTATTCCCGTTTACCCTGTAACCCACGCTAAACACAATATAATTTACCTCGAAACAGGCGAGCAACTTATAGATGGCATGGCATCGTGGTGGAGCGCTATTCATGGTTACAACCACCCTGCTATTAACAAAGCAATGGTTAATCAAATTAATAACATGAGCCACATTATGTTTGGAGGTATCACACATTCAAGTGCAGTTGAGCTGTGTAAAAAACTTGTAGATATTACTCCCCAAAGCTTAACTAAAGTATTTTTAGCTGACAGTGGCTCAGTAAGTGTTGAAGTAGCTATTAAAATGGCTCTGCAATACTGGTTAAGCCAAGGTATTAAAACAAAACAAAAATTAATGACCCCTTATAAGGGTTATCATGGCGATACGTTTGCTGCAATGAGCGTATGCGATCCTGTTAACTCTATGCATAGCCTATATAAGGGATTTTTACCTGAGCACGTATTTGTACCTGCCCCTACCAGTAAGTTTTCAAGCACTTTTGAGCAAAGTGAAGCGCTTGAACTTGAACAGTACTTTAAAAATAACCACCAACACGTAGCTGCTTTTATTATTGAACCCATAGTACAAAATGCGGGAGGTATGAATTTTTATCATCCCGATTATTTAGCCTGCGTAAGGCAGCTATGCAATCAATACAATGTACTTTTAATTTGCGACGAAATAGCCACTGGCTTTGGCCGAACGGGTAAGTTATTTGCGGTTGAACACGCTAATATCCAACCCGATATTTTATGTATAGGTAAAGCACTTACCGGTGGCTCAATGACTTTATCGGCAACGCTTACGAGCGATAAAATTGCCACAGGCATTAGTGAAGGTGAAGCCGGAGTTTTAATGCACGGACCTACCTTTATGGGTAATCCGCTAGCATGCGCAGCTGCATGTGCCAGCATAGACTTATTACTTGAGCAAAACTGGCAACAACGCGTAAAAGAAATAAATAATCAACTTCAGCAATTACACAAATGTGCGGAGCTTGAAGACGTTGCTGATGTAAGAGTGCTCGGCGCGATAGGTGTTGTAGAGCTTAATAAAGAGGTTAGTAATATAGATGTTGCGACTATTCAGGCCTTTTTTGTAAAACAAGGTGTATGGATCCGCCCTTTCGGTAAACTAATTTACCTCATGCCACCGTATATAAGTGACGAAAACAGTATTAAAACGCTTTGCGATGCAATTTATAGTGCAATTAAAGGCAAACATTACGCTAAAGCATAGTGATTTTTTAAAGTTTAATAGTGGTATTAATTAGTCAATAGCTTCATTAATTTTAAGCAAAAAGCGGATTTAACTTGATATAGATCATTTGTATTAATTAAATTCGTCCTCATGCCTTCAAATACGTGTTTAGCAGTTTTAGTATATTGCTCTTCGTAATATTTACGGATATGATAATACCTATCATTTACAATTACCTTTTTGGACTTCTTTCATGAACTTATTTTTTAAACCAGCCAAAACATTAGGTGCCTCTTTATTAATAGCGTCTGCGTTTATTGCGCAACCTGTATTTGCTAACGGTCCTATTGGTGAACATGTAAATCACCTTCAAGCTAACCTTAAAAGCTATAACGAAGAAGTTGAGTGGATGGTAGGCAAAGTAGACACGCTTGTTAGCACCTACGAAGATAAAGGCGCTAAGGCCGTAAATACCGACGATTTAATTGAATATTGGGAATCGGTAAAATTTCACAGTGCAATTGAAACTAATTTAGTGCCTGTTTATGCCTCTATTTGGCAGGGTTTGTACGGTGTAAAAATGGCAATTGACGGTGGTAAAGCAGCCACTGAGGTTCGTGTACAACAAACCGCAATGAATAATGCTTTATGGCAAGGTTTAGGTGCTGTTAAATTAGCGGCTAAATTTCAACAAAAAGGCTTGTTAGAGTCTGTTACAGCTACAGCAAGTAAAGAAATGACACAAAGTGCAACAATAGACGAAATAAAGCACAAACTAGACCGCGTCATCGCAAAACTTGCTGAGCGCCTTCAAGACGAAGCTACTGAAATTGTTCACGATACTTACCTACACTTATTCGAAGGCGTTGAAGGAACACTTATCGAGCAAGATGCAAATTTAGTCGAGGCACTTGAAAAAGATTTTAACGTAACACTTCCAAAAGCAATCGCAGATAACAAAAGTGTTGATGAAGTACGCGATGTAGTTACCAGCATGCAAACAAAATTAGACCGCGCCAAACGTTTAATTGAAAAAGCAGAAAAAAACCGTAAGGACGTTTTTTAGTGGAACGCAGAACCTTTATACAAGGGTTAGCAGCATTAGGGGTAGTTGGCTCATTGCCATTACCTTTATCGCAAGCTTTTGCTAATACAGTAACCAACCCCGTCTCGGTTGACGATTTACCTAAACTTAAAGGTGATTTAACCTTATATTTAGGCCGAGGTGAAGGTGGTTTATACGAAAACGTATTACAAGCTATCCAAAAAAATAACCCTGATTTTAATTTAGCTATTCGCCGCGGACCAACAGCTGCACTTGCCAACACAATTGTTGCAGAAGCCAAAGCGGGTGTTAAACGTGCTGATTTATTTTGGGCTGTGGACTCAGGTGCAATTGGTTTAGTAACCGATGCAGGCCTTGCAAAGCCACTGCCAGACGATTTATCGGCTCAACTGCAGCCGCAATTTAAATATAAAGACTGGGCGCCAGTAACGGGACGTATTCGTACACTGCCTTTTAATACGTCGCGTTTAACTAAAGATCAAATTCCAACCAGCATTATGGAAATTGCTGACAGCGACTTGAGTATTGGGTGGGCCCCTGCTTATGCGTCTTTTCAATCGTTTGTTACAGCAATGCGTATATTACAAGGCGATGATAAAACGGCTAAATGGCTCAAAAAAGTTAAAAAACGTGCAAAAACATACGCAGGTGAATTAGGCGTTGTAATGGGTGTGGAACGGGGTGAAGTTGATATTGGCTTTGCTAATCATTATTACACTTTACGTTTAAAATCAGGCAAGCCGGATGCAAATCTTGATTTAGCCTTTACCCAAAACGATGCAGGCTGTTTAGTCAACGCCTCGGGTATATTAACGCTTAACAGTGACCCGCTTGCAACTAACTTTATGCGCTATTTACTCAGCAAAGAAGTTCAAGGCTATTTAGCACGTGAAGCCTACGAAATCCCCCTTGTAAACGGTATTGCTCAGCCTGATGGTTTACCTTCGCTTTCGAGTGTTTCACCACCTAAAATTGATTTAACACAGCTTGCAGATTTGCGACCCACTATTAACTTAATGCGCAGCAACGGCGTTTTATAATGCGATTACCCCCATCTTACCCAATGGCGCTGCTTGCAGCGCTCATTACGCTTACCCCTATTTGTATATTAATGGTGCTTGCTAGTGACTCAAGTTCCTATTTTGATAGCCATAATTTAACCATATTAGGTAATACACTGGCTTTAATGGGCTTAACTGTTTTAGGCTCAATTTTAATCGGCGTACCACTTGCGTTTATAAGCGCCTATGTACACTTACCATTTAAAAAAGCATGGCTTGTAGTATTTGCCGCTCCCCTTGCTATACCCAGTTATATTGGTGCGTTTACGCTTTATGCTGCATTTGGCCCTGGGGGTGAAATAAATAATTTACTCGGATTTGAAACACCGTCTATGTATGGGCTATCCGGCGCTGCAATAGTTATGACCTTGTATACATTTCCATTTGTAATGATGACTACCCGTTCATCTTTACTCAGTTTAGACGCCAGCATGGTAAACGCAGCTCGCACATTGGGTATGTCGATGGCGCAAAGTGTATTCAAAGTTATTCTACCCCGCGTGGTAAATGGCATTGCTGCTGGGTCGTTATTAGTGGCACTTTATACTTTATCTGACTTTGGCACCCCAGCCATGATGAGACTTGATACGTTCACCCGTGTTATTTATGTTGAATACAATGCGTTTGAATTGGGTCGCGCAGCGATGCTGTCACTTCAGTTAATGGTTATTGTAGGCTTTTTATTACTTATAGAGTCGCAAATAAAAACAGCGAGTGAGCGTCATGGCCGCCCCCTTATTTTATTCCCAAGTAAACTTCAATTGAGTGCGTTATTTGCACTGTTCGCCCCTGTGCTGCTGCTAGCGATCGGCTTACCCTTGGCAATATTTTTTATATGGCTTGCACGAGATGGCTTAAGTAATTTTGATTTTACCATTGCATGGCATTCAACCTATGCGTCTGCACTTGCTGCTATTGTTGCAGTAATTGTGGCAGTCCCTGTTGCGCACGCGGCACTCAGTGGCAAAGCAGGCAGAATTATGGAGCGCGTTACTTACTTTGGCTTTGGCATACCCGGTATTGTAATGGGCACAGCGCTGGTTTATGGCGGGTTGCAATTACCGTTTTTGTATCAAACTTTGGGGTTACTTATTATTGCCTACATGCTACGTTTTTTGCCTCTCGCGGTTGGTTCAATTCGTACTAGTACCGAACATTTAGATCCAAGCTTAGTAAAATCTGCGCGAGTGCTTGGTGCAAGCCCGCGCGAAGCCTTCACACGTATTACTTTGCCTTTAACCATGCGTGGTATCGTCGCTGGTGGTGCATTAGTGTTTTTAGAGTCAATGCGTGAACTTGAAGCCACTTTATTGCTAGGCCCTACTGGGTTTGAAACCCTGTCTACTTATTTATGGCGTGTTTACGAAGCTGGCTATTTTGGCCGTGCCGCTATACCTGGGCTGTTATTAGTGGTGATCTCTGCTTGTGGTTTAGCTATTATGATGTCTGGCGAAAAACGTAACCAGTTTGAACATTAAGGATTTGAAGTAAATGCTATCTGTAAGTCAGTTGTCTATAGATTATGGCAGTAATCGCGTTGTGAGCGATTTGAATTTAACACTTGGTGAAAACGAAATCCTAATGCTTGTTGGCCCCACCGGTTGCGGTAAAAGTACAATATTACAAGCACTCGCAGGCTTAATACCCATTTCTGAAGGTGAAATAAACGCAGATAAATGGCGTGCAACCCGTAATAAATCAGTGCCTCCTGAGAAGCGCAGTGTAGGTATGGTTTTTCAAGACTTTGCGTTATTTCCGCATTTAACGGTTGAGCAAAATATTTGTTTTAAATTAAAAGATCACAGCGTGGCAGATCATTGGATTAACCTACTTGGTCTTGAAGAGTTTAGAACTAAGAAACCTGCGACCCTGTCTGGCGGTCAAAAGCAACGTGTTGCATTAGCACGTACTCTTGCTCACCAGCCTGACTTTGTATTACTTGATGAGCCGCTGTCGAATCTAGATGCGGCGTTAAAAGACATGCTGCGTTGGGATATCCGAAACGCACTAAAAAATGCAGGTGTACCTGCTATTTGGGTTACCCACGACCAAGAAGAGGCACTATCGGTTGGGGATCGTGTTGGTGTTTTAAAAGGTGGGCAAATACAACAAATTGACACTCCCGAAAAATGCTTTAGTACCCCAAAAAACCGCTTTGTTGCGCGTTTTTTAGGTGAAGCTAGCTTTATAAAAGGTACATTAAATAACGGCCAAGCACTTACCGATATTGGCAATGTGCCCGCGCATGGTGTTGACTGCGCTCAAGGCAATGTTGATGTATTGCTTCGCCCCGACGATGTTTTATTAGTACAAAGCAGTATAGGTAATAATGGCGAGGTTATTTGGGTACGCTTTGAAGGCGGTAGTCGATTATGCGCAATAAAACTTGCCTGTGGTACAGTAGTCACTAGCCGCGTGAGTCATGAACTGGTTGTACACCCTGGTGACAACGTACATGTTTCGCTAAGTACCTCTCATCCGCTGGCGGCATTTAAAAACTAGCGCAATAAATATTTTACTTTAGAGGAAACTATGAACGGACCAAATCCAAATAACCCATCTCCAATGCAAGGGTTTCCTCAAGTAGGTTATTTAAAAAATTTTATTACGTCGCCTAATATAGAAGTCGGTGATTATACGTATTACGACGACCCTAATGGGCCTGAACACTTCGAAAAAAACGTACTTTATCATTTCGATTTTATTGGCGACAAACTTATTATCGGGAAGTTTTGCGCCATAGCAAAAGATGTAACGTTTATAATGAATGGGGCGAATCATCAAAGTGCTGGTTTTTCTACCTACCCATTTTTTATATTTGGTAACGGATGGGAAAAGTCTGCACCTCAACCAGGTGACTTACCATTTAAAGGAAATACAGAAATTGGCAATGATGTGTGGATAGGCTATAACGCCACTATTATGCCAGGGGTAAAAATAGGAAATGGCGCTATTATTGCTAGTAAATCGGTAGTGACCAACGATGTGCCTGCTTATGCTGTCGTTGGTGGTAATCCAGCAAAAATAATCAAACAGCGTTTTGACGATAAAACGATTGATGCACTGCTATCTATTGCATGGTGGGATTGGAGCAATGACAAAATCACTGCTCATTTAGATGCTATAATTCAAAATAATTTAGACTTACTGTCTAAACTATAACACTACCATTCAAACATATACGCCATTTTACTTATGGTTTTAAGCGGCACGTTATGCGAATTGCGTTTAGCGTATAAGTGCTGCATTGATTTATCTTTTACTTCACCCACTATCACTTCTTTAACTTGGTAACCTAATGCAACAGCTGCTTGAGTGTATGCAACAAACTCCCATTTTTTTATATTGGTGTTGTCTACAATCACGAGCGGAATATCTTGTGCGAGCGCTTGTATAAAACGCGCTAAATTTAAATTATGGTATTGCGGTAATTTAAATTTATCAAAATGATATTCGCCCTGCTCATTTAAAAAATAATCGTCTGTTGAGCAAATTAAATATTGGCTTTCATCTGCAGTCGCTAATTCGTCTGCTAAATTTTGTGCATAATACGACTTACCGCTTCCCGGTAGTCCACGTAAAATAAAAACTTGTTTCATAGCATCCATTTCTAAAGTAATGGTCAGTATTGAGAAATCAAAGAATATATAATGCCACAAAATCACTAAATTTCAGAGCAGCAAATTACAAACTTAGTCATTTGTGCCTAAAAATCGACTAAAAATAAACCGCATTGATAAAAACTTATAAAGAGTTGCCCGCAATAGTTTTTTTATTTTACTTTACTAGGTAAGATACAGGGTTCTAGTACAGCACCATCTATAAATAAAATATGGTTTATATACTGTACATATTTAAATAAATAAAGTTAGGCAACTTATATCATTGGAGTGAAGATGAGCCATTTAGCGATTTCAGAGCTATTAAAAGGCAATGTTGCGGTAGACAGCCAAGTAACAATTAAAGGCTGGATCCGTACTCGCCGCGATTCAAAAGCAGGAATATCATTTTTAGCCGTTCATGACGGTTCGTGTTTTGATCCTATTCAAGCGGTAGTTCCTAATTCACTAAATAATTATGATGAAGTTACTAGCTTAACAGCCGGTTGTTCTGTATCGGTTACTGGTGTTTTAGTTCAATCTGCGGGCAAAGGCCAATCGTTTGAAATTCAAGCGAATACGGTCACTGTATTAGGTTGGGTAGAAAACCCAGATTCATACCCAATGTCGGCAAAACGCCACAGCATTGAATACTTACGTGAACACGCTCACCTTCGCCCACGTACTAACATGATTGGCGCAGTAACACGTGTACGTAACTGTTTAGCACAAGCCATTCACCGTTTTTATCACGAGCAAGGTTACTACTGGATCAGCACACCTATTATCACAGCAAGTGACTGTGAAGGCGCTGGCGAAATGTTCCGTGTATCTACACTTGATATGCAAAACTTACCGCGTACAGATAAAGGCGACGTTGATTACAGTGAAGACTTTTTTGGAAAAGAAGCATTCTTAACTGTATCTGGCCAGTTAAACGGTGAAACTTACGCGTCTGCAATGTCAAAAATTTATACGTTTGGCCCTACTTTCCGTGCAGAAAACTCAAATACTTCACGCCACTTGGCCGAGTTTTGGATGGTTGAACCTGAAGTAGCATTTGCAGATTTAGAAGACATCGCAAAACTTGCTGAAAACATGCTTAAGTACGTATTTAAAGCGGTACTTGAAGAGCGCCGTGACGACATGGAGTTTTTTGCTCAACGTATCGAAAAAACTGCTATTAGCCGTTTAGAAGAATTTGTTGAAAAAGACTTTGCACAAGTTGATTACACAGACGCAGTCGAAATTCTTAAAAACTGCGGTAAGAAATTTGAGTTTGATGTTGAATGGGGTGTAGATTTACAGTCTGAGCACGAACGTTACCTAGCAGAAGAACACTTTAAAGCACCGGTAGTAATTAAAAACTACCCACGTGATATTAAAGCATTTTACATGCGCCAAAACGAAGACGGCAAAACCGTTGCTGCTATGGACGTAGTTGCACCGGGTATTGGTGAAATCATTGGTGGTTCTCAACGTGAAGAGCGCCTTGACGTACTTGATGCCCGCCTTGAAGAAATGGGCTTAAACAAAGAAGATTACAGCTGGTACCGCGACCTACGTAAATACGGTAGTGTGCCACATTCAGGCTTTGGTTTAGGTTTTGAACGCTTAGTTGCATATGTAACAGGTATGGGCAATGTACGTGACGTAATCGCCTTCCCTCGTACTAAAGGCAGCGCAACTTACTAAATTAGTATTTAGTAAATTGTTTAAAAATTAAAAACCAGCCAATTGGCTGGTTTTTTTGTGGCTAAAACTTAGCGTATAAAAAAGCCGCAGCACCCATCAGGCACCACGGCTTTCAACCAGAATAAGGTTTAATAAATGGTTATAGTGCGTTTTCTAATTGCGGTAACACATCAAATAAATCGGCAACGAGTCCATAGTCTGCAACCTGAAAAATAGGTGCATCGGGGTCTTTGTTAATTGCAACAATCACTTTTGAGTCTTTCATCCCCGCTAAGTGTTGAATGGCACCGCTAATACCCACTGCGATGTATAAGTTAGGCGCTACAATTTTACCTGTTTGCCCTACTTGCATATCATTAGGTACAAAGCCTGCGTCTACCGCAGCGCGCGATGCACCAATAGCAGCACCTAATTTATCGGCTATACCGTTTAAAAGAGCGAAATTTTCGCCATTTTGCATACCACGACCACCAGATATAACCACCTCAGCAGCGGTAAGCTCTGGGCGCTCTGACTCAGTTTGCTCAACGCTTACAAACGTACTTAACTGTGAGTCCGATATTGTATCTAAAGTATTAATGCTTACAGCGGCTTGCTCGCTTTGCAAATCAAAACTACTTGCGCGTACGGTAATCACCTTTTTAGCATCAAGTGATTTTACAGTCGCAATAGCGTTACCGGCATAAATTGGGCGTTTAAACGTATCAGCATCTATTACATCAATAATTTCAGATATTTGTGCTACATCTAAAAGGGCCGCAACACGTGGCATAAAATTTTTGCCTGTGGTAGTTGCACTTGCCACAATATGACTGTAGTTGTCAGTTAACGACATAACTAAATCGGTCATGCTTTCTGCTAGTTGGTGTGCATAAGCTGCATTATCTGCAACAAGCACACTCGCAACGCCTTCTATACTTGAAATAGTCTCGCTCATATTGGCGATGTTTTCACCGGCCACTAATACATCAACAGGAAAACCCATTTGAATAGCCGCATTAATTGTTTTTGAGGTTTCTGGTTTTAAGGCACCGTTGTCGTGCTCTGCAATTACAAGTGTTTTCATTTAAATCACCTTTGCCTCTGTTTTTAATTTTTCTACAAGTTGTGCAACGTCTTCTACAATAATACCACCACTACGTTTAGCCGGTTCTTCTACGCTAACAAGCTGAATACGAGGTGTTAAATCTACACCTAAAGAGTCTGCAGCTATTACATCAAGCGGCTTGCGTTTTGCTTTCATTATATTGGGTAGTGATGCATAACGTGGTTCGTTCAAACGTAAATCTGTAGTGATAATGGCTGGCAATGAAAGTGCGACCGTTTGCAAACCGCCGTCTACTTCGCGTGTAATGTTTACTTTTCCATCAGCGACGACCACTTTAGACGCAAACGTACCTTGCCCACGATTAGTTAATGCTGCAAGCATTTGACCCGTTTGGTTATTGTCTGAATCAATCGACTGCTTTCCTAAAATAACAAGTTCTGGCGCTTCTTGCTCTACAATTTTTGCGAGTAATTTTGCAATGTGTAATGACTCTAATTTTTCATCGGTTTCGATGTGGATTGCTTTATCTGCACCCAGTGCAAGCGCTGTGCGTAGTTGTTCTTGCGATGTTTTAGCGCCAATAGTAACAGCTACAACTTCAGTGGCTGTACCAGCTTCTTTTAAGCGAATAGCTTCTTCAATTGCAATTTCACAAAATGGGTTCATCGCCATTTTAACGTTCGTTAAATCTACATCGCTGTTGTCACTTTTGACACGCGCTTTTACGTTGTAATCTATAACGCGTTTTATTGGTACAAGAACTTTCATAGGAACTCCATAATTATTTAAACCTACAACCTAACGTGTACGTCAACCTATTTATTTTATGAAATCAGACTACTTCCTGTTGACGTAAACGTCAACCTAAAATAACCTTTAACTATTCACAGCCTGTAACGAAAAATTGGCATTGTAATAAATAGGCTGAATACCTTGTTCAAATACTTAGGCAGTATTGAGTGAGTCCGTCATAAATAAAGAGGTTATTATGGTCGAACGTGAAACCATGGAATTTGATGTAGTTGTTGTAGGCGCTGGACCTGCGGGACTTGCTAGTGCAATAAAACTCGCACAACTTGCACAAGAAAAACAACAAGAGTGCATGATTTGTGTTGTAGAAAAAGGCTCAGAAGTTGGCGCGCATGTTCTATCGGGCGCTGTATTTGAAACAAAAGCGTTAGATGAATTACTACCAAATTGGCAAGAGCAAGGTGCGCCAGTAACTACGAAAGTTACAAATGATGAAATTTATTGGTTTAATAACGAAGAAAAAGCAACATCAATCCCCCACTTTGCTACGCCTAAAACATTTCATAATAATGGTAACTACATTGTTTCAATGGGTAACGTATGCCGCTGGCTAGCAGAGCAAGCTGAAAGTTTAGGCGTAGAAATATTTCCAGGCTTTAGCGCACATTCACTTATTATTGAAGACGACGCAGTAAAAGGTATTGTTACGGGTGACATGGGCGTTGATAAAGAGGGTAATGAAAAAGATGGCTACATGCCAGGCATGGAGCTAAGAGCTAAATATACTATTTTTGCTGAGGGCTGCCGAGGCCATTTAGGCAAACAACTTATAAACCAGTTTGCACTTGATGCTGACTCATCGCCTCAACATTATGGCTTAGGCTTTAAAGAAATATGGCAAGTAGATGAGTCTAAGCATCAACAAGGTAAAGTAGTTCATGGCACAGGTTGGCCGTTAAGTGGTGATACGAGCGGTGGTGCATTTATGTATCATAGCGAAAATAATCAGGTCGTTGTTGGCTTAATTGTTGATTTAAATTACACAAACCCGCATTTAAGCCCGTTTGATGAATTCCAGCGAATGAAACATCATCCTGTTTTTAAACACGTACTTGAAGGCGGTGAGCGTATTGCTTATGGCGCGCGTGCTATTGCAAAAGGTGGATTACACTCTTTACCTAAAATGCATTTTCCTGGCGGATTATTAGTAGGCTGTGATGCAGGCACATTAAATTTTGCAAAAATTAAGGGAAATCACACAGCAATGAAATCGGGCATGATAGCCGCTGAAGTCATTTTTGAAGCATTAGAAAATGAACAAGCTAATACTGATTTAGTAAATTACCACCCGCAGTTTGAACAATCTTGGGCTTATAAAGAGCTTTATCATTCTCGTAATTTTGGTCCGGTGATGCATAAGCTAGGTAAATTTTTAGGGGGTGCATATAACACGCTCGATCAAAATGTATTCAACGGTGCTTTACCATTTACCTTTAAAGATGATGTACCAGATTACTCTACGCTGGTTGATGCTAACATTGCTGAAAAAATAGCTTACCCTAAGCCTGATGGTTCACTGAGTTTTGATAAACTTTCAAGTGTGTTTTTATCAAACACTAACCATGAAGAGTCTCAACCTTGTCACCTAAAACTTAAAAACGCAGCAATACCAATAAAAGTTAATCTTGTGAAATTTGATGAACCTGCGCAGCGCTATTGCCCAGCAGGTGTTTATGAGGTGCAAGAAATAGAAGGTAACAACGAGTTTGTAATTAATGCACAAAACTGTGTTCACTGTAAAACCTGTGACATTAAAGATCCGAGCCAAAACATCACGTGGGTTACCCCAGAGGGCGCTGGCGGCCCTAATTACCCCAATATGTAATATCTTTTACATATAAATTATAAACATATCCTAAATTGCAGGGGCTTCGCCCCCTTTTTTGCGCTATGCTGATTGTATAATTAATAAAAAGAGTAAAGCTTATGCCGTCGTCAAATGTTGTTTTTCGTTTTTTAGCAGAACCTACCGACGTTAATTTTGGTGGGAAGGTGCATGGTGGTGTGGTTATGAAGTGGATTGACCAAGCTGGCTATGCCTGTGCTGCAGGCTGGAGTGGTCATTATTGTGTAACCGTATCGGTGGCAGGTGTTAAATTTAGACGCCCTATTCTGGTTGGTCAAATAGTAGAAGTGGAAGCTAAAATTGCACATACCGGTAAAACAAGTATGCAAATATTTATACAAGTTCGGTGTGGCGACCCTAAAACACAGAACATGGTTGAAACAAATCACTGTGTAATAAGCTTTGTTGCCATGGATGAAACGGGTTACCCCGTTGCAGTGCCAGAGTTTAAAGCAGTCTCCAATGAAGATATAAAATTAGAAAACTACGCAATTAAAATGAAAGAAATTGCGATTGAAACCGAAAACTTACTTCATCAAGTGTAATTACGCATTAGCTAATTTTTGTACTGTAAAAATCACCTAATGCTTTGTAAAAAATACAATTTATTTAAAATCGCTAAATCTTAGCAGTTAGCGATTTGTTTAATAAAAAACCTAAACAACCCAAATAACTAATCCAAAAATACTAGTTTAGCTGTTTTAGTAATCAATTTAATCATTGGCATGTTCACTGCAAATAAGTAATTGAAGTTTGAAAAATCAAACCATTTTATTTTTTAAAGGAGCTATTTAATGATTAAATCACTTTCACTTTCAGCACTAGCGCTAGCAACACTTGGTTTTAACTCTGCGGCGCAGGCAGATATTTCCGATTTTGATTCTCCAAGTATTTATACCGGTATAGGTTACGGACAGTACTCTTTTGAGTTTGAAGACAGTGAAAACGATACTGATTTTGATGATGACGCACAAATGCTCAAAGGGTATGTTGGTACGCAATTTAATGAATATTTAAGTGTAGAGCTGGCTTATCAAAACTTTGATGAAGTTAGCGATATTGACAGCAAAGCTGAAATTGACGGTGTGTCATTGGCCACGCGTTTAGGTATCCCATTAACTGAGAGCTTTTCGGTTTATGCCAAAGGTGGTTGGTTAGAATGGGATGCAGATATAAAACAAGAACTCCCTGTTGGAAGCGTTTCTACTTCACAAGACGGCGGTGATGCATTTTATGGTGCTGGTTTAGAGTTTGCTTTTTCTAGCAATGTGCAAATGCGTTTAGAGTACGAGCGTTACAAACTAGACGATGATATTGATCCTGATATGGATGTAGCATCAGTGTCACTGCAATACATGTTTTAAACTATAAACAGGTTGTTTAACAAAGGTAAGCTTAGGCTTACCTTTTTCTACTTTATATAAACCACTCAGTCTAAAAGCTATTTTAAACCACTTAGTCTAATAAAATAAATTGCTCTGCTGTGATGCGATGGCCTGCAAATAAAGGTAGAATGCCCGCCTATTCTATTTGTACTTGAGTAACATGAGCGACTACAGCATTTCGGCCGTTGGCCACATACAATCTCCCTATAAACAAAAGTTTGCCATACCAAGACAACCTCGTTTAGTACCTGAAGCCAAAGCAAAACTTATTTTTTCGCCTGATTTTAACCGCGAAGAATTTGTACGCGGTATTGATGAATTTACCCACATTTGGTTATTGTTTCGCTTTCATGAAACCGCAGATAAAGGCTACTCGCCCATGGTACGCCCTCCTCGCTTAGGCGGTAATGAACGCAAAGGTGTATTTGCTACTCGTGCTACTTTTAGACCAAATGCCATTGGTATGAGTGCAGTGAAGCTTGAGGGTATAGAATATAAAAATGGCCAACTCAGTTTATTACTTGCCGGAATCGACCTGCTTGATGGCACGCCCATCATTGACATAAAACCCTACTTGCCTTATTCAGATGCCATGCTTGACGCAAGTGCTGGCTTTGCAGATACACGCCCAGAAACACAAATGAGTGTAGAGTTTACCCCAGAGGTGACTTTATTCATTGAGCAACAAACTCAATACCCTGATTTATTAAACTTTATTAGTAATGTTTTAAAACAAGATCCACGTCCTGCTTACAAAAAACAAAAAAACGGCGAGCAGAGCTATGGAATGACATTGTATGATTACAATATACGCTGGCAAGTTAATGGCGAGCACAACCTAGTAACAAGTATAGAAAAAAGCTAAATAACTCACTTAGCGCTTTTGTGTAAAAGCAACCGCTGGTAAACTTAAGCTCTATTAAAAGAACATATTACTCTATTTCGGAAAAATAATGCGTACCAGCCAATATATACTCGCAACACTTAAAGAAACGCCTTCAGATGCTGAAATTGTATCGCATCAGTTAATGCTTAGAGCCGGTATGATCCGTCGCGTCGCTTCGGGTTTATACACTTGGTTACCCTCTGGTTTACGCGTTTTGCGTAAAGTTGAAAACATTGTTCGTGAAGAAATGGACAAAGCAGGCGCAATAGAAATGCTGATGCCTGTGATACAGCCTGCTGATTTATGGGAAGAGTCAGGCCGTTGGAGCGAGTTTGGTCCAGAGCTAATGCGCTTTACAGACCGTCATAATCGTGAATTTGCACTTGGTCCAACACATGAAGAAGTAATCACCGATTTTGTTCGCAAAGAAGTGAATAGCTATAAACAGTTACCACTTACTTTATATCAAGTACAAACTAAAGTACGTGACGAACGACGCCCTCGTTTTGGTGTTATGCGCGCCCGTGAATTCACCATGAAAGACGCTTATTCATTTCATTTGAGTGAAGAATGTTTAAATAATACGTATCAAGCAATGCACAAAGCATACTGTAATATTTTCGAACGTTTAGGCCTAGATTACCGCCCAGTAATTGCCGATACAGGCTCTATTGGTGGTAGCGTGTCTCATGAATTCCATGTTTTAGCCGAATCAGGTGAAGACGCTATCGCATTTAGCGATGGTAGTGATTACGCCGCTAATATTGAAAAAGCCGAAGCCCTTGCCCCAACAGAGCCTCGTGCTGATGCTACAAAAGAATTAAAAGCGTTCCCGACTCCAGATGCTAAAACAATTGAAGAGCTTAAAAAGCATTACGGTGTTAAACCACACCGTAGTGTTAAAACGTTAATCGTTTATGGTGCCCCAGATGAAAACGAACAACGTGGTTTAGTTGCCCTTGTTATTCGTGGCGATCACGAATTAAACGAATTGAAAGCGGAAAAGCACCCTCTCGTTGACTCACCGCTTGAAATGGCAAAAGAAGCAGACATCATTGCTGCAATCGGCGCAAAACCTGGCTCACTAGGTCCTGTAGGATTAACAATGCCAATTATTGTTGACCGCACAGCCAACGTAATGGCTGACTTTGTAGCCGGTGCTAATAAAGACGACGAACACTTTAGCGGCATAAACTGGGACCGTGATGTAACTAACTACGACGTTGCTGATATTCGTAACATTGTAGAAGGCGATCCTAGCCCTTGCGGCCAAGGCACTTTACAAATTAAACGTGGTGTTGAAGTAGGACATATATTCCAACTTGGCACAAAATACTCAGAAGCCATGAAAGCAGGCGTATTAAACGAAGATGGCAAAAACCAAGTAATGACCATGGGTTGTTACGGTGTGGGTGTATCGCGTATTGTGGCTGCTGCTATTGAGCAAAACAACGATAAATACGGTATTATTTGGCCACAATCTATTGCGCCGTTCGACCTTGCTATTGTTCCAATGAACATGCACAAGTCGCATCGCATTCCTGATATTGCAAACAGCCTTTACCAAGGTTTAAAAGATGCAGGTGTGGATGTGTTATTTGACGATAGAAAAGAGCGCCCAGGTGTCATGTTTAATGATATGGAGCTTGTAGGTGTGCCTTTCACACTTGTAATTGGCGAACGTAACCTAGACGAAAATAAAGTAGAGCTTAAAAATCGTCGCACAGGTGAAAAGCTAATGATTGACATAGATACCGCTATTGAAAGCATTAAAGCAGCTATGCAAGCCTAAACACTTATTCGTTATTCAATAACGTGAATGCAAAAACCGCTTTTTTAAGCGGTTTTTTTATGCCTAAATTTTGTGTCATATAGCTTTACTAAAAATGTCGTATCACTGTCATTTTCTCTCTCTAAAGTAATTTATAGCTAACAAAACTAACGAGGGACAATATGAAAAGTGCTGAACAAAAGGCTAAATACCCTGCTATATGGATATCAGATGTTCACCTAGGCTATAAAGATTGCAGAGCTGATTATTTACTCGATTTTCTAAGCGCTGTTGAGACTGACGTTTTATATTTAGTTGGCGACATTATTGATTTATGGTCAATGAAGCGCCAATTATATTGGCACCCCTCTCACTATCAAATACTTAATTGCATTCAACAAAAAGCGGCCAACGGAACACGCGTAATTTATATACCAGGAAACCATGACGAAACCTTTAGAAACTATATAAATCAAACCCTATTTGGTATAGAGGTCCACCAGCAGTATATTCATGTAACTCAAGCTAATAAACGCTTTTTGCTCGTTCACGGCGATGACTTTGATAGCGCAACTCGTTATAACAAAATTATTAGCATTGCTGGCGATGCAGGCTACGATTTGCTTTTATTTTTAAATCGTTGGAGCAATAAAATAAGAAAGTTGTTTGGGGGTAATTACTGGTCGTTAGCGTCGTGGATAAAAGCACGAGTTCATAAGGCACGCGAAGCAATAAATGCATTTGAAGACGCAGCTATCCATGAGGCAAAAAAACAAAAAGTAGATGGGATTATTTGTGGGCATATACACCACCCTAAAATAAAAGTGTGCGACGGCATAGTGTATTGTAACGACGGCGATTGGATAGAAAACTGCACCGCCTTAGTGGAACAAGCCGATGGAAAAATAGAACTCCTTCACTGGTCAGATACACACACAGTTTTAGACAGCGCCGACATATCTAACATTTCATCACCACTAATGAGTAATGACGATGCGAAACCTAAAAAGTCGGCAGCCTAATTGCTGACTTTAAACCAAGTCATAAATTTTAATCCTTGTTGACGGTCTTAAACAAAAAAGCATCACTTAAGTGATGCTTTTTTAAGATGAGTAGCACACTATCTAAATAGTACATCTTCTCGGTTAAACCATTTAACGCAAAATGCGAGTAACGCACCTGCAATAAGAGCGGTTGCTAAAAATATGAGCCCTACAAACGTGTAATCTACAGTGCCTTTAATTATGTCTTTAATGGCTAATGCAACGTTGGTTACCGGAATAAACGCGGTTTTAGCAGTCAATTCCATATTTGGCATTATTGAAATAATAATAGGGAAAAACACCCCCATACTTAAAGGAGCCATGTAGTTTTGTGCTTCTTTAAACGTACGCGCATAAATAGATATAGCTAACGCTAAAGAAGAAAATATGGCAGCCAATGGCAGTAATAATACAAAAATCATCAGCAAATCGGTAACCGCCAAAGTACTAAATGCCGTTTTTATAAAGTCTAAGTCTGCGAACGCCAGTGCAACAGCAACCCAACACCCCATACTCACAACCGTAATAGTGGTTGATGCAATAGAGGTGGTCAGTAATGTTATAAATTTACCTAATACCAGCTCTGTGCGTGTTATGGGTGTAAGTAAGAGTGTTTCTAGTGTGCCGCGCTCTTTTTCACCGGCCCCTAAGTCAATTGCAGGATATGTAGCGCCCATTAACACCAATGGAATAAGTAAATATGGTAAAAAGCCACCTATTTTTTCACCTAAGTTTTCACGTTTATCAGCCGTATCTACTTTAACAACTTCAATAGGGGTAAGGATAGCTTTGTGCGTAGACTCTTCTATCCCAAAGCTTTTTAATTTTTTGGCTTGCAATACGTCGCTGTATTCTTGAGCTAGTTCTTTGACCCGATCAAATAAAAAATTTATTGATTTTGCGTCGTTAAATACCACTTCCCATTTGCTTTGTTCACCACTGTTGAGTGTATCTTCTGCGTTACTTGGCAAATAAATACCCATATCTATATCGCCGGCAGTAACACCTGCTTTGAGCTCTTCTATCGTATTAAAGGTTTTACTGCCCTTATAAAGTTCAAAGCTTTTGTGGTAAAACACTTTGTTGGTAAATTCTGGTGCGTATTCACCATTAATAATTACGTAAGTATTAACTTTTTGGTCAGCTTCAAGTGCCGCTTGCGAACTAATAAAAGCCATAACGGCAAAAATTATTGGGAAAATAAGTACTGGCAGCGCCACAACAAACATAAGCGTTTTTTTGTCGCGAAGGAGCTCTTTTAATTCCTTTTTATATACTTCAAACATTATACTTCTCCGTTAATATGTTCATAAACGCTTGGTTTAACTCTTCACTGTTTCCGGCTAGTTTAAACTCTTCAACTGTGCCATCAAAGCAGCTTATGCCTTCGTTAATTACCGCTACACGGTCACATAACAATGCGACTTCATCTAAATGATGGGTAGAAAAAATAACCGGTGTGCCTTGTGCTTTTAAACCTTTGATAAATTCGATCACTGTTTGTGTGGTCATGATATCAAGGCCTGTTGTAGGCTCATCGAGCACAACTACTTTTGGGCGATGTACAACTGCACGGGCTATATTTGCTTTTTGCTTCATACCAGTTGATAAATTTTCAGCGCGTTTATCTATAAATTTATGCATATCGAGTAATGTAAAAAGCTCATCACAACGTGATGCTATATCGCTTTTTTTCATCCCGTGAAGTTTTGCAAAGTACTCTATGTTTTCTTTAACGGTCAGACGACCATACAAGCCAGTAGAGCCTGATAAAAACCCAATAGACTTTCGCCCTAAAAGAGGTTTTTTAACAATATCGTTGCCATCAATTGTAATAGAGCCTTCATCAGGCTTTAAGGCTGTTGAGATCATTCTTAAGGTGGTTGTTTTACCTGCGCCATTTGGGCCTAACAACCCTAATACTTCGCCTTCAGCGCAGCGAAAACTGACATCTCGTACTGAATGAAAGTAGTCTTTATCTTCACGCGGGTCGATATCGTCTACTTTATTTTTTTTATGGTCTTTCGTCAGCTTAAAACGTTTTTTAAGCCCGGCAACTTCTATCATGCGCATGTCCTTCGTTTGGGTCTAAAGTAATCCGTATTATTGTAAAATGTGTCGTTTTTATTATCTTCATGCCAGCCAGGCACACCTAATAATGGTAAAGGCGAAAGGTGTGAGTTATCGGCTAAGCAATGTTCTATTTTAATCTTCTCATAAAGTACTTGATCAAGGTACTGGTATTGCATTGCTAAATCTTTACAAAATATTTCGTCGGGCACATTTATAAATAATGCTTTTCCTGTGAGCCCTATATAAGGGCGAGTCAACATTTCGTAATTGGCATGACCAAACATAAAAGCCTGAATTGACTCTCCCCACTCCTGGCGGTGCTCTACAAATGCTTTGTGCCATTGATGATCGCGCAGCCAGGTTTGCCATTTACTGTCACTAATGGCCAGTACAACACCACATTCATCAAATAGTGTGAGTGCGTTTCTGTGTTTGGTGCGCTTAGTTAAACCATATTCGGCAATATCCTGAACATGCCGATGATTTATAAGTGATTTTGTTTTAGGAAATAAGCACCAAATAAAACCACCGAATAGATCGTGCCAATTTTCTGTCCGTGTGGGTACTTCACCCGTTTCAAAAATTACTTGTTCGTAATAGCGCTCAGCAAAGTCTATTTGTGCATCGTCAACAAACTGTATCGGTAAATTATTCTCGTTCGTTGCATTTAAATAAGGAGTAAACCATTTTGGTGAAGGCCATTGAGTTTGCTCATTAAGTTTAAACAAGCTGTTTAGGTGATTAAATGCACCCGTTTTTAGGCAATTGGGTTGCCATTGTTCAGGAGGAGTAAAACGCTTCATTATTATAAATTTCTAACTTGTATAGGCCTTTAATTTTGTAACAGTTTACCGCAAAAGCTAGCCCTACTTAATAGAAGTTAATATACTTATTTAATCTTAAAACAATAATCGAGTTAATATGAAACGCAATTTATCTCTCACACTTCTTGCCAGCGCTGTTTTAGCTGGCTGTGCAGCAACAAGCATTACTCCTTCAGATGTAACTAATGGCTATAACAGTATTAAAGCCGATGAGTTAGCAAAACACATAAAAGTATTGGCATCTGACGAATTTGGTGGCCGAGCGCCTTCGTCACCTGGCGAAAAGCTAACATTAGATTATTTAACAACCCAATTTAAAGCATTGGGTTTTGAGCCTGGCAATGGTGATAGCTTTTTACAAGAAGTCCCCCTTGTATCACTAGAAGCTGATTCAAACATGGTTTTATCAATTGGTGGCAAAGATTACCAATACAAAAAAGACATGGTTATGGGCAGTAGCCGCATTAGTGAAAAAGAAGGCATTGAAAACTCTGAGCTCGTATTTGTAGGCTACGGCGTTAATGCACCAGAGTATAACTGGAACGACTACGAAGGAATTGATGTTAAAGGTAAAACCGTGGTCATGCTTGTGAACGATCCTGGTTTTGCAACTAAAGATCCTGCTTTATTTACTGGCGACGCAATGACTTATTACGGTCGTTGGACCTACAAATATGAAGAGGCAAGTCGCCAAGGTGCTGCAGGCGCTATTATTATTCACGAAACAGCACCCGCTTCATATCCTTGGTCGGTTGTTGAAAATTCGTGGAGTGGCGAGCAATTTGGTTTTCAAAAAGAAAACAACAATATGGACCGTGTTGCTGTAGAAGGCTGGGTTACTAGTGATGTGGCTAAAGAGCTTTTCAGTAAAGCTGGTTTAGATTTCGATACCGTCAAAGAAAATGCCGCAAAAGGTGCTTATCATGTCGATATGGGTGATTTAACCGCCTCTGTTAATGTGAGTAATACAATTAAAACGTCAGTGTCTTACAACTTTATTGCGACATTACCGGGCAGCGAATCGCCTGACGAACATGTAGTATATTCAGCGCATTGGGATCACTTAGGCACAGATACAAGCCGCAAAGGTGACCAAATTTATAACGGTGCTCACGATAACGCAACGGGTACTGCAGGCTTAATAGAAGTTGCAGAAGCATTTACTAAATTGCCAAAGCACCCTAGCCGCTCAATGACATTTTTAGCAGTAACCGCTGAAGAGCAAGGGTTACTTGGCTCTAAGTATTACGCCGCAAACCCTGTTATTGCAGCTAACAAGACGGTTGCTAATATCAATATGGATAGCTTAAATTTATTAGGCAAAGTAAAAGATATGAGTGTGGTAGGCATTGGTAAATCTCAAATGGATGAGTTTTTAGCTAATGCAGCAAAAGATCAAGGTAGAACTTTATCAGGCGATCCTAAACCATCGTCGGGTGGTTATTACCGTTCTGATCATTTTGCGTTTGCCAATATGGGCATACCTGCAATGTACGCTGGTGGTGGTACTCAAGCAGCGGATGAAGAAACAGCCAATTATCGCAAGCGAATGAGCCTAGTATTACGCGGTTGTTACCACCAGCCTTGTGACCGTTACCGCGATGAGTGGGATTTATCGGGCGCTGTTCAAGACTTACAATTATTTTATAAAGTAGGTTTTGATATTTCTGAGCAAGAGCAATGGCCTACTTGGAATTCAAATTCAGAATTTCAACGTAAATAGCCTAGAATTTAATATCGAAAATCTCAATGTGAGTAATCGATTTAAACACAATTAAATGATATTGATTATCATTTACTAAAATTATACAGTGTTACTCTGTTTATTAAATTGGTAACACTGTATGAACTCAATTACACAAATAGGACTAGTTACGCCCGCTTCAAAACGCTTTGTTAGCCAAAATAAACGTTTATTACTCCCTCTTTTTTTGTTGGTGTGTTTTGCTGCGCCATCACTTCGTGATATTGCAATTACCGCACTAAGCGACGCTTTTTTTCAAGTCAGTGTATTTGTTGCTGCTACGTTACTGATTTATTACTACGCTATTGAGCGTTTACCTCAGTTGGAGCTTAGTTATCTAAGTGCCAAGTCACCGGCATTAGAGGTCTTTTTTGCGGCTTTACTAGGTGCCTTACCAGGCTGCGGGGGCGCTATAATAGTGGTTACACAATTTACCAAAGGCCAAGCAAGCTTTGGGGCTATTGTTGCCGTACTAACAGCAACAATGGGCGATGCTGCATTTTTACTTTTAGCTACACGCCCTACTGAGGGCGCTGTAATAATGGCTATAGGATTAGTTGTTGGAACTATATGTGGTGCTTTTGTAAATACAGTTCATAAACACGACTTTTTACGCCCTTCATTAAAAGAACAAACCCGCCAAGTTAAAATATTGCCTACCCGCATTATTAGAGTCAGTAAGCCTATTTGGATGTTGGCGATTTTTCCAAGTTTAATCATCGCGTTTTTAATCGCATTTAACGTGGAGTTTAACCAATTTGGAAGGCACACAAGCACTGGAATACATTTATTTGGTGCGGGCATGGCTCTATTTATCGTAACGGTATGGGCTTACTCGTCTAAGGGCGAAACATATAAACAAATTACCAGTGAAGAGGATGAATGCAATCCACCCTCTAAAGTAATTAAAGTGCTCCAATACACACACTTTGTGACTGCATGGGTAGTGGCGTCGTTTATGTTATTTGAAATACTCGTGAATGTAGCCGGACTTGATTTAAAAACATGGTTTGCCCACTACGCTTATTTAGCACCGCTGATTGCTGTGATCATTGGTTTTTTACCCGGTTGTGGACCGCAAATAATAGTCACCACACTTTATATACAGGGGATTATTCCATTTAGCGCTTTAACAGCCAATGCAATTTCAAACGACGGAGATGCGTTATTCCCTGCAATTGCGTTAGCCCCTAAAGCCGCAATAATAGCCACTTTATATACCGCACTTCCTGCACTCGGAGTTGGCTATGGCTTGTATTTTATTTCGTATTGAATTTTAGGCATAAAAAAGCTCAGCGAACACTGAGCTTTTTTAGGTTAAAACTTTACTTTATACAGCAGCAGGTTCTGCTGCTAACTCTTTTGGATTAGGACCAAAATCGTTTTCGCCCTCGTGTGAATCTTGTGCAAGGAATACAATTAAAACAATCCAACCAATAATTGGCACTAACCAAAGAAGCTGCCACCAGCCTGAGCGGCCTGTGTCGTGTAAACGACGTGCACCAGCACTTAAACCAGGTATCAATAGCGCTAAACTATAAATAGAACCAATAAACATAGTACCTAATGCGCCATCAATAACATTACAGATAATTGAGAAGATGGTATTAAATAATACAAACATCCAATAAGCTTTGCGGCGGTTACGACCTGAAAAATCTGCGTAGCTACGCAGTGCGTTCATATAATGTTCCATAAAATTTCCTTAGTGTTATTTTTTATATTCCCTAACGGGCTCTTTAAATTACTTTTTAGTAACATCTGTATCTTAATTAAAAACGCCTAGCTTTAAAACAAAAAACCAGCAAATTGCTGGTTTTTTATAAGTTTAATTTTTAGCTCATGGCCATCATCATTGCCGATGGATTTTCTAAGTACGATTTCCATAAGTTATTAAAGCGAGCAATTGTTCCGCCATCAATAACACGGTGATCACCAGACCAACTAACTTGCATAATGGCCTTACTCACAACATGGCCGTTTTCATCAAAGCGTGGTAAATGCTGCAATTTACCTAGCGCTACAATAGCAACTTCAGGTTTATTAATAATTGGTGTGGCAATTGTGCCGCCAATTGCACCTATGTTTGAAATGCTAATAGTACCGCCTTTTAAGTCTTCAGGTGGTACTCGCCCTTCGCGAGCGGACTCAGTAAGGCGTGTAAGTTCATTAGCCACATCAACAATATTTTTACTTTGGCACGACTTAATATTTGGTACCAATAAGCCAATTTTAGAATCGACTGCTATACCAATATTATGATCGTTAAAATAAGTAAGCTCAGAGCAATCTTCATTTACTTTAGAATTAAGAACCGGGAATTCTTTCATCGCAAGCGACAGTGCTTTAACAAAGAAAGGCATCATAGTGAGCTTAACGCCTTGTGCTTTGTATTGTTCTTTCATTGAAGCTCTTAGGGTAATAAGGTCTGTTAAATCTATTTCATCACAAAATGTAAAGTGTGGAATGGTTGAAACAGAGGCAACCATTTGTTTTGCCATCGCCGCTTTTATGCCTTTAATTGGCTCTACACGCACGCCAGAGCTCTGCGTTTTACTTTGTGTGTTGACTGCACTGCTATTAAGCGGTGATGTATCAATACTGTTAGGTACTTCACCTTTAATAAACTCTTCTATATCTTGCTTATAGATACGTCCATTTTTACCACTACCTGGCACTTGTGTTAAATCAACATCAAGCTCGCGTGCTTTTCGTCTAACAGCCGGTGATGCAACGGCTTTTGTGTTAACCACTTTTGCTGTTTGATTAACTTTTACTGGTGCTGCCTGCTCTGCTGCATTTGTTTGCGCTTTTACTACAGCTTGGTTTACATCTATGTTTTGTTTAGGTGCACTTCCAGCAATAGTCATTTGAAACAGTGGGCTATGTACTTTAGCTATTTCGCCTTTCTGGTAATACAGCTTTTGCACGGTACCGGTGTACTTTGCCGGTATTTGCACTAAGGCTTTATCAGTCATTACATCACAAACAGCTTGATCTTCTTCAATTTCATCGCCTTCGGCTACTAACCAGTCGACTATTTCGCATTCAACAATCCCTTCGCCAATATCTGGTAAAATAAAATCTTCTAATTGTTCACCTGTATTGTTGTTTTGGGGTGCACTGTTATGCTCTTGCGTTTCAACGTCAGCCGCTTCGCCTGCTACATCCATTGCAAACAAGGGTGCATGCACTTTAGCTATTTCGCCTTTTTGATGATAGAGCTTTGTAATTACTCCATCGTGCACAGCAGGTATTTGTACTAGGGCTTTGTCGGTCATCACGTCACAGATGGGTTGATCTTCACAAACGCTATCACCTTCTTTTACTAGCCATTCAACCACTTCACACTCAACAATGCCTTCACCAATATCGGGTAATATAAAATCTTTAGCCATGGGAACCCCTAAAAATCCATTGATTGTTTAATTGCAGCTAATACTTTGAGCGCATCAGGCACATACTCTTTCTCAAGCGCCAGTGGGTAAGGTGTATCTAAACCACACACACGTAAAATAGGTGACTCTAAATGGAGGAAACACGCTTGTTGAATTGAGGCAGCAATTTCTGCACCAAATCCATTTGTAATAGGTGCTTCATGGCTTATCACTAAACGGCCAGTTTTAGTGACTGATTTAGCAATTGTGTCTATATCCCACGGCAAAATACTACGTAAATCTATTACCTCACAATGTATCCCTTGCTCACTTGCTTGTTTTGCAGCATCTTCAATAATTTCCATTTGAGCGCCCCAAGCAAGCACTGTAATGTCATTACCTTCTTGTACGACTTCAGCTTTACCTAACTCTATTGAATAATCTTCTTCAGGTACTTCACCCGTCGATGCGCGGTACAAACGTTTGGGCTCAAAAAATATAACCGGATTGTCATCTTTAATACTTGCACGCAGTAAGCCTTTAGCTTGATATGGATTACGTGGCACCACTATTTTTAAACCTGGCGTATGTGCAAAGTAAGCTTCTGGTGATTGCGAATGATATAAACCACCAGCAATACCACCACCATATGGTGTACGTACAGTTAAGTTACCTACATTAAACTCATTACCACTACGGTATCTGAATTTTGCTGATTCATTTACTATTTGGTCAAAGGCCGGGAATATATAATCTGCAAATTGAATTTCAGCTAACGCGGGTGCACCAAATGCTGCTAAACCATTTGCAAAACCTAAAATACCTTGCTCAGTTAAAGGCGTATTAAATACACGGTGTTTTCCGTATTTTTCTTGTAAACCTGAGGTCGCTCTAAATACACCGCCAAAATACCCAACATCTTCGCCAAATATACACGCTTGCGGGTGTTCATTCATGGTTATATCAAGAGCAGAATTAATTGCATGTAGCATGTTCATTTTAGCCATTACTTAATTCTCCCTGCAGTAACTGGGTAAGCATCTGGGTGCTTTTGTATATGTTCTTTTAGTTCATTGTATTGACGAACAAGTGAAGGGATTGGCGTATCATAAACATCTGATACTAGCTCTTCTAAAGCAGGCTTTTGCACTACTTCTGCACGCTTTAATGCCGCTAATATATCTTCACGTATAGACTCTTTTGCTTTTAAATCGTCTTCTTCGTTGAGCCATTGCTGTTTTACTAGCCACTTTTTAAATTTTTCTATTGGGCATGTTTTGTAATTAGCCTCTTCGTCTTTTGAACGGTAACCACTTGGGTCATCAGACGTAGAGTGAGCGCCTAAGCGGTAAGCTATTGATTCAATTAAAACAGGTTCGCCTTGTGTTGAGGCAATTTCACGTGCTTTTTGCGTTGCCGCAAACACAGCAAGTGCGTCTGTGCCATCGACCCTAATTGTTTTAATGCCATAACCCACACCACGTGAAGCAATACCATCTCCTTTAAATTGCTCATCTGCCGGGGTCGAAATCGCATAGCCGTTGTTACGTGCAAAAAATATCACGGGTGCTTTATGCACTGCAGCCATGTTTAATCCTGCATGAAAGTCACCTTCAGATGCAGCGCCTTCGCCAAAGTAACAAATAGTAACGTTATCAATAATGCTTGCAAGCTCGCCTGTTTTCGCATCTATATGCTTTACTTTTTGTCCATATGCATACCCTGTAGCTTGTGGTATTTGTGTGCCAAGAGGAGAAGAAATAGTCATATAGTTTAATTCGTTCGAACCATAATGAATTGGCATTTGACGACCTTTGCCTAAATCTAATTCATTTGAAAACATTTGGTTCATAAATTGGTCTAGCGTAAAACCACGGTAATGCAGTGCAGCTTGCTCACGGTATTGCGCCATTATCATGTCTTCTTGGTCAAGCGCAGCAGCGGATGCCGTAACGGCAGCTTCTTCACCTAAACATTGCATGTAAAAGCTTACTCGGCCTTGGCGCTGAGCACCTTGCATACGTTCATCTAATAAACGTATAAAACGCATAGTCTCATAAAGTTTAATTGCGGTATGTTTTGAAATAGCGGGTGCTGTCGCACTTGGGTGAATGTCGCCATCCTCAGTTAAAATACTAAGGGTTGGAATATTAAGCGCATTGCCGTCAATAAATTCTAGCGCATGGTTAATATTCAGCGATACGTTATTTGGATTACTCATAACCTACCTTCTGTTGTTGTCAGTAACATAGTGCCCCTTTTACATTATTATTATGGGTGATCATTGCTGAATAAACTTTGCAATATCTGCACTATATTTAATTAAAGCTGCCAACACTTTACGTTAACGTAAAGTGTTATTCAACAAATCTGTGACGAAACAAAAGTAAATATTGGTTAAATAAATGGCAAGTTAACAATACAGCTACTTAAATTATTAGTAATCAGTTAGTTAACTTGCAGGACAAAGAGGTCTAATGAGTTGAATTATACAAAGTTACTGTCTATAGCCATTGGAACAACGGTGAGTAATGCACGTTGCCCTAAGGCTACTTTTGCATTTGGGAATATGATTGATTCTCCTTCAACGTCCGCATAATAAGGAGTATTACCATCGGTTGCGAGCAGTTCTCCTTTTGCAAAGCCAGTAAAGTTCTCTGCATCATCAGAAAATGGAAAACTAAAATCCTCTTGAGTACGATTAATTGTACGGTGAACAGCGAACAGCTCAAAGTCGCTTGCATTAAATTGTGGGTACTCAACTTCTTTTTGACTAATTAATGCAGTTAACGTTTGTTTTGTTTTTTCAAAACGTGTCATATCGTTTTGGCCAAATGGTTTTACTTGCCCAAGCTCAACTGTAAACGAATCTGCACCATGAACAAAGGATGAGTAATAACTAAACGTTGTCGCTGGCGACTTCATCATTAATACAGTATTTACTCCACAACTTAGTAAAAATTGTAGCTGTGATTTTTTCCATGGTTTACCGTGCAAAAATGGATACACAGCAAATTTTTCATTTTTTGAACCTCGAATAGCCGTGTGCAAATCGTAATGACTGCGCTCACTGCCCTTTTCCCCTCTGGCAAAAAAGTCAGTTACGTAGCGTTCAAGTTTTGCCGCTCGAACGCGCTCGTCATTCATTTCAACACCATCAACCGTGTGGTGTCCATTAAATAAACGATTAAGATTTTCTTCTACAAAGCGCAAACCAATATTAATTGATTTAGGGTTTCCGTATATAAAAAGGACTCGCTGATTAAGCTCAAGGTTTTGGGAAATAATTTGCTTTATTAGCTCATCACAAATTTCAATAGGCGCCGTTTCGTTACCGTGTACAGCACTTGATAACACAATATCTTTTGAGGTAGTAACCGCTGGCTGAAACTCAATAACCCCAGTATCGTGTACATTAACTTGGGTTCCATTGTTGAGCGTAAACTGGCTCGGTGCTAGGTGCCATTCATTATCTCGGCTAATGGTTAGAAAATCACCGGTTGATTGCAATAAATTTAAATAATCGGGTGTGGCTGACATAATAAAAGCCCTTTATAGTGTGAGAGATACAAAAAAACGGCTGAATAATTCAGCCGTTTTTAAATAGTTTAAGCAGGTTTAGCTAATAACTGAATCAACTAATTGTTTAGCTTCTTTTTCTAAAAGAGCTAAATGTGCTTCCCCTTTAAATGATTCTAGGTATATTTTATAAATATCTTCAGTACCTGATGGGCGAGCAGCAAACCAGCCATTTTCTGTAACAACTTTTAAGCCGCCAATCGCTGCATTGTTACCAGGAGCATGAGTTAATTTTTGTAAAATAGGCTCTCCAGCTAACGTTTCGGCTTTTACATCGTCAGCACTTAAAGCTTTTAAACGCGATTTTTGTGCACTACTTGCTGGCGCATCTAGACGCTTATAAAGTGGCGATCCAAATTCTTGTTCTAGCTCTTTATAAAGCGCTGATGGTGTTTTGCCCGTTACTGCTAGTATTTCAGCTGCAAGTAAACCCATAATAAAGCCGTCTTTGTCAGTACACCATACGCTGCCATCAAAGCGTAAAAACGCAGCGCCTGCACTTTCTTCGCCACCAAAAGCAAGATTACCTTTGTTTAGCCCTTCAACAAACCATTTAAAGCCTACCGGAACTTCTTTTACCTTTCGCTTATTGCGCGCTACAACACGATCAATCATCGAACTCGAAACAAGCGTTTTACCAATCTCTACGTTAGTATTCCACTCGCGATGGTTTAATAGGTAATCAATAGCAACAGCTAAAAAATGATTCGGATTCATCAGGCCATCGGGTGTAACAATGCCATGACGGTCGTAATCAGGGTCGTTACCAATCGCTATATCAAAATCGTCTTTTAATTTAATTAAATTAGCCATCGAGTAAGGCGATGAACAATCCATACGTATCTTGCCATCTTTATCAAGTGGCATAAATGCAAAACGCGGATCAACGCTGTCGTTCACTACGGTTAGATCTAAATTATATTTTTGCGTAATGACTGGCCAAAAATTTATACCTGAACCACCTAATGGATCAATGCCTATTTTAACGCCCGCATCACTAATGGCTTTTAAGTTAACGATATTCTCTAAATCGTTAATATACGGAGTCATTAAATCTTCGTAGCGGATAAACCCTGAGCGAGAAGCTTTAGCGAACGGGAAAAGCTCAACCTCGACTAAATCTTCAAGTAATAACTTGTTAGCCCTGTCTTCAATCCAGTTAGTTACGTCTGTATCAGCAGGCCCGCCGTTAGGTGGGTTATATTTAAAGCCGCCATCTTCAGGAGGGTTATGTGAAGGCGTAACAACAATGCCATCTGCAAGCTCATTAGGATTGCGTTTATTGTGACAAACAATTGCATGGCTAATAACAGGAGTTGGAGTAAAGTCGCCATCTTGCTGAGTAATTACTTGCACTTCGTTAGCGACAAGCACTTCAATTGCAGAGTTAAAGGCAGCTTCACTAAGCGCATGGGTATCTTTACCTAAAAATAATGGTCCAAAAATATCGTTTTGTTTACGGTAATCACAAATGGCTTGTGTAATTGCTAAAATATGGGATTCATTAAATTTTACATCATAAGAGCAGCCGCGGTGTCCAGATGTACCAAAGGCAACGCCATGCTCTGGGTTTTGCTCTAAGTCTGGCTCATTTAAATAATAAGCCGAAACTAATTTAGGAACATTAACAAGTGCTGATTGTGGAGCAGTTTTGCCTGCGCCTGAGTGAATAGCCATTATATTTCCTTACAGGTAATCGCGAATTTTTTCAGCTTGCTCTGCACTGTAACCTAGGCAAAGAGCTACTTCATGAAGCATCATTTTTTTACGTGTTGTATTAGAGTTAGTCATTACCCAATATTCACTGTCGGTGATATTTTTAGGGTTCATGCTACTTCCACTATTTACTAAATCTTCTTTGCTCGTTGCGAAATAAACACGGTCACGGCCTTTAATATCCAACACAGCAGAAAAATCAGATTTATGAGTGCGATAAAAAGCACTTAAAATAAATAAGAAGCGACCCACCACGCCTTTTTGCATTGCTAGTTCTTCTTTATTTAATACATTAAAAACGTTAGCATTTTTTTGCTTCACTGGTGTGACAGTTTTTGGAACTTCAGCTTCTGCTACAGCGTGCTTTAATTCTGGCGCAGTAGATGGCGCAGATGTAGTTGTTGTTTGTTGATTTTGTGTTATTTCTACGTCAGCGGTTAATTGTTTTTCGCCGCTCATGTTTAATAAACGACGCAAAATTGTGGATGCACTTTCACCAATACTTTGCGTGTTGCTGGCAATGTATTGATATAACTCGTCGTCTATGTCGATTTGTTTCATGGTCTTCCTGTCATTACGGGTCACATTTTTTTCTCACGCCTGATTATACCCAATCCAATAATAAATGCGAGTTACAACAAGCACTCGCAGGCATTTCGAAAATCTATAACTAGTTAGGTAAATTTTTAATCAATCAATTTCTCTAATTTTCGAATATCATTTAATAAAATGGTTAATTAGACACTATTTTTTGCTTTTTTAATTATTGCTCGGCAAACTAAGGCGAAATTTTTAGGAGCAATGTATGCAGCTAAATTATAAGCAACTGGGACAAGGTCCTGATGTTATTTTAATACATGGACTATTTGGTTCATTAGAAAACCTGAACGTAATTGCTAAACCGTTAAGTGAGCATTTTACAGTTACCAATGTAGATTTGCGAAACCATGGCCTCTCCCCTCACAGTGATGAGATGAGTTATCCTGCTATGGCAAAAGACATTGTTGAGTTACTTCGACACTTGAATATAAAAAAAGCACATATAATTGGTCATTCTATGGGTGGCAAGGTTGCTATGGAGCTTGCATTAACTCAACCCGAGTTGATTGAAAAATTAATTGTGCTTGATATAGCACCCGTTACCTACCCACCGCGGCATACTAAGATATTGCAGGCGCTCAACGCAGTTGCATCTGAGCATATAGAAGACAGAAAGCATGCTGACGATTTAATGCAGCCTTATATTGACGAACTTGGCGTTCGTCAGTTTTTATTAAAAAGCCTAGCTAAAAATGAAGCAGGAAAATTAACGTGGCGATTCAACTTACCTGTTCTAGATAAGAAATATTCAAATATACTCTCAAACGTTAATGAAAACAATTCTTGTTTGTGCGATACTCTTTTTATCAAAGGTAACGATTCAGATTATATTTTACCCGAGTACCGCACTGCAATTGTCACGCGTTTCAAGAATACGAAAGCAAAAATCATTCACGGTGCTGGTCATTGGTTACATGCGCAAAAACCTATGGCTGTAAATAAGGCAATAAGTGACTTTTTAATTCAAAATTAAAGTAATTTTAATCGCTTGTTTTTGAATGCACGTACTAAATATATGAATATTTTTGTGCTATAGTACGCGCCGTTTAATTTAAAGGTTATACGTTGATGGTCAGTCAGTTAATTAACGAATTTGATACCCTAGGGTTGTATTTTGGCTTAGCCGGTATTTTGATATTCATCGGCTTGGCAATTAAAGACGTACTTAAAAGTGGTAATGTACCTAAGTTTGGTCGCTATATAGTATGGACTGTACTCTTTTTAGGCTGTTCAGGCTTTATTGCTAAAGGACTTATTCAAGTATTTTGGCAAGGCGCAGGTGTAGGTTAGGCATGGCGAAGTCAGAAACAGATAGAACAACACTCGATTTATTTGAATACGAAAAGCGTCCAGGCCGACCTAAGACCAATCCTCTTTCGCGGGATATGCAGTTAAAGGTTAATAAACGTAATCAAATAAAAAGAGACAAAGCACGTGGTTTAAAACGTGTTGAATTTAAAGTTTCATCGCAGTTGTATCAAGCGTTAAGTGATATGGCAGATGCACAAAATATTAGCCGCAGTGCGCTGATTGAAACGATTTTACAAGAAAGATTGGCTATTGATACATAAAAGGTTATAAATCCATGGCAAGTGTAGGCATTTTTTTCGGAAGTGACACAGGTAACACAGAACACGTAGCAAAAATGATCCAAAAAGAATTGGGTAAAAAGCTTGTGGCTGTGCATGATATTGCAAAAAGCTCTAAAGAAGAGATTGCAGATTTTGATTTAATCTTATTTGGTATTCCAACGTGGTACTACGGCGAAGCACAATGTGATTGGGATGATTTTTTCCCTGAGCTTGAAGAAGTAGACTTTGAAGGCAAACTTGTTGCTATTTTCGGTTGTGGTGATCAAGAAGATTATGCTGAATACTTCTTAGACGCTATGGGCATGATCAACGATATTGTTACTGAACGTGGTGCTATTGTTGTAGGTCACTGGCCTACTGAAGGCTACGATTTCGAAGCCTCAAAAGGTATGGCAGACGATAATCACTTTGTCGGTTTAGGTATTGATGAAGATCGTCAACCAGAACTCACAGAGCAACGCGTAAAAGCATGGTCTGCTCAAGTATTTGATGAAATGTGTTTAAGCGAGCTTGCCGACTAATCCATCCGATATACCGCTAACTGTTTAAATAGTTATCAAACAGTTAGCGTTTTCTTTATTTACTGCAATATAAATCATTTCTTCTTTGCACTTGAGGCCTAGGCACGTTATCCTATTTGTTGCTTATGTATCGTGAGCATCTTTGCAAGATGTCTAGGGGCTGTTGATCTTTGTAGTACATATATCAATCAGCCCACATTGGTAGCCACATCATAGTAAATGCTAAAGCGAGCATTGAATGATAATTTCGTTCAAGCTTTTCATACCGCGTGGCTATCCCTCTATATTGCTTAATACGGCCAAATGCATTCTCAACCAAGTGCCGATATTTATACATGCACCAGTCAATATCTTCATTGCCTACTAAACTGTTGCCCTTACGTGGAATAACGGGTGTAGCGTTATTATCACGAACAAACGCTCTCAGTTTTTCACTGTCGTAGCCTTTATCTGCGACAACCATATTACTTGTTGGGCAATTAGCTACGAGTGACTCTGCATGGACGATATCATGCGTATTTCCACAGGATAATTCATAATAAACAGGCAACCCTCCGCTATCGACTGCAAGATGAATTTTCGTAGAATTTCCACCTCGGCTCTTTCCAATTGATTCATTGTCAGCAGTTCTTGCACCGCAACTATGTTGATGAGCCCTGACAATACTGCCATCAATGAAGACCCAATCCATGTCCGCATCACGAGATAATGCGCGAAACAGTTCATTCAAAATCCCTTTTTTGGACCATAAATTAAACCGTCTGTAGATAGCACTCCAACGGCCAAAATCAGAAGGTAAATCTCGCCATGGAATACCTGTGCGCATCTTATACAGTATGCCTTCGAGCGTTTTTCTATGGTCGGGCTTATTATAAATTCGACCACTTAAGTACATTACTTTTGATAAGACATTCCATGTCCCGTCTGTTAGCATTAATCTTGGCATGTAGGTTCGGTGTAAAGTTTTCTGGCGAATTCAATTATACCTTATCTTCATGCTGTTTGTTTTTCATACCACAAAGATCAACACGCCCTAGTATAACCAAATAAAATTGAGACAGATTTAATGACTGATCATAACTTGGAACTTAAAAAAGCCGGTTTAAAAGTGACTTTACCGCGTATTAAAATTTTAGAGATTTTACAGTCTCCAGATAACCAACACATCAGTGCTGAAGATGTTTACAAAATTCTTTTGGATTTAGGTGAAGAAATTGGCCTTGCAACTGTATATCGCGTACTCAACCAATTTGATGATGCAGGCATTGTAAGCCGTCATCACTTTGAAGGCGGGAAGTCGGTATTTGAATTATCGGGTAGTACTCACCACGATCACTTAGTATGTTTAAAGTGTGGAAAAGTTGTTGAGTTTGAAGATGAGATGATTGAACGTCGCCAGCTTGAAATAGCTCAAGAAAACGGAATTACTTTAACAAACCACTCTTTATACCTTTATGGAGAGTGTGATGATAAAGCTGCATGTAAAGCGTTTAGTGATGCAAATAGTTAGTATATCCTAGCTATAAAAAAACCTGCTATTTGCAGGTTTTTTTGTGCCTATTATTTAAAGTATTACTACACCCACAAGTGAGCGGGCGCAGTAAAAATAAGCTTATTGTGTTTTAGACCATGAGTCACGAAGACCTACTGTTTGGTTAAACACAACATTTTCTGACTTAGAATCTCTTGAAAAGTAACCGGTACGTTCAAACTGGAACCCCTGCTCTGCTTGTGAATTAGCAAGCGAAGGCTCAAGTTTAGCATTAGTTAAAACAACTAATGATTCTGGATTTAATGTTGTTTCAAACTCATCAGCTGCAGCTGGGTTTGGCACATTAAATAAACGATCGTACAGACGAACTTCAGCTGTAATAGCCTCAGAAGCTGATACCCAATGAATAACGCCTTTAACTTTACGACCATCACTTGGGTTTTTGCCTAGTGTTTCATTATCGTAAGTACAATAAATAGTGGTTATTTCACCGTTTTCGTCTTTTTCTACACGATTAGCTTTAATAACATAAGCGCCACGTAAACGAACCTCTTTATCGAGCACTAAACGTTTAAACTTATTATTTGCTTGCTCTTTAAAGTCTTCTCGTTCAATGAATATTTCACGCGTAAATGGCACATCGCGGCGACCCATTTCTTCCTTATTAGGATGATTAGCCACCGATAACGTTTCTATGGTATCTGCATCGTAGTTTTCGATGATCACTTTAACCGGATCCAGTACAGCCATCGCGCGAGGAGCATTTTCATTTAAGTCATCACGAATACACGCTTCTAGCATACCCATTTCAACCATATTCTCTTGCTTTGTAACCCCTATTCGTAAACAAAATTCACGAATTGAAGCCGGTGTATAACCACGGCGACGTAAACCTGCAATCGTAGGCATACGTGGATCATCCCAACCTTCAACGTAGTTATTTACAACAAGGTCATTTAACTTACGTTTAGACATAATTGTGTATTCGAGGTTTAAGCGAGAAAACTCAATTTGCTGTGGATGACATTCAATGCTGATGTTATCAAGTACCCAGTCGTATAAACGGCGATTATCTTGGAACTCTAATGTACATAGTGAGTGCGTAATACCCTCGATTGCATCAGAAATACAATGCGTGAAATCGTACATTGGGTAAATACACCATTTATCGGCAGTTTGATGGTGATGAGCAAAACGAACACGATAAATAATTGGATCGCGAAGCACCATAAACGAGCTTGCCATATCAATTTTTGCACGAAGAACACATTCGCCTTCTTTGAAACCACCCGCACGCATTTTTTCAAATAATGCTAAGTTTTCTTCAGGAGATGTATCTCTGTATGGGCTATTTTTACCTGGCTCCGTTAAAGTTCCGCGGTATTCACGTGCTTGGTCTGCTGTTAAAAAACAAACATAAGCTAACCCTTTGTTTATAAGCTCAACAGCATAGCCGTATAAAATATCAAAATAATTAGAAGAATACTTTATATCACCATCCCAGTTAAACCCTAACCATTGAACGTCTTCTTTTATAGAATTAACGTAGTTAATGTCTTCTTTTTCTGGGTTTGTATCGTCAAATCGTAAGTTACATAAACCGTTATAATCTTTTGCAATACCGAAATTTAAGCAAATTGATTTTGCATGGCCTATGTGTAAAAAACCATTGGGCTCAGGTGGAAAGCGCGTGTGCGTTGCAGCATGCTTTTTACTTGCTAAGTCTTCATCAATTCGGGTTCTAATAAAGTTACTTGGGCGATTCTCAATTTCCGCCATAGGAGTACGATCCTCTAAATATTACTTAATTACAAAACTAATGCATTATTACAAAAACAGTCACTAACATACAGCAATAGATTACGGTTTATCTTACTTATTGATTAACTTTAATTCATCTAATCTGTTTTTAACGAATAAAGTTTGTTTTAGCGCAATATTTAATTCATAGAAGCGCTTTATAGTGCGTCAATACCGTACTTTATAAGGATTAAGAGATGGCTACACTTAACCAGCACCGTGTTTATATACCTAGTAATGCACGTGCTAATCATTACTTACTCGCAGAAATTACCCCTAACGATAGTTTTTACTCAAGCTTCAACTCAATAAACTGTTGTTACGAAAGAATAGCACGCCAATTATTTGCAGCATGCGATGAATATGAACTCCATAACGTGCATATTTTAGCAAACGACAAACTTCCTGTTGTCAGATTTCATGATGAGTCATATCAGTTAGAAACTAATAAGCAAATGCTTATATTTTATAACCCACGCTATCACGAGGCACATAAACTCTATTATTCAACGAACACGCAAAGTAAAAAGGTACGCTTACTCTTTTTAGCTACGGGTGATGATATACGAGCTAACTCCGCTGTATTTCACAAAAAAGTCCAAAAAGTATTAACAGTGATGCAAGAACAATTATTTATTGATCAACCCCAATTTAAAGTGCGTGATCATCAACATTTAACTTACGACTTATTTGCTAAAGATAAAGGTAACAAAGAAACCTACGGCTACAAATTAAGAAGTTTGTACCCAAGATATCAAAATCGCCAATGTGAAATACCTATAAACCATGCCGAGATGACATACACGACATTTTCTATCCCTGTATCAAGGGCTATTAAAACTCAATTTCAAACTTTAATTAATAATGGCGATTTTAAACAATTTTATAATTACTTTTTAGATAGCTTCAAACGGTGCTGCGAGCTTAATAAGCTAACACATGGGGCATTAATAGCTAATGGTGCCAAACCTATTGTTAGAAATAGTAAAGTGGATATTAACGAAGGAAACGAAGAGCTTCAAAAGCTGAGCTTTGACATAGACTCAAATAAAACACAGCTAAAGTGCTTTTACGATGAACAAAGATTAGTTGAAACAATTCATTTTGTTATTGCAGCTGCCAATCATAACAAGCAAGAAATTGGTTATGGCAAATTTATGAATCAGGTTGAAAAAACGATTTTTCAACTTTGTGATGAGCTAGATATAAATAAAGAAAGACAAGATCTAACTGTCAGGTTTTTTCAACATATCAGTTACCCGTTTTAATTAAGTGCTCAAAACAAAAAGGCTCGCAAATGCGAGCCTTTTCAAAGATTAAATAAACTGATTACCAGCCTGTTTTCTCTTTAAGTGCTTTACCGATATCAGCAAGTGAACGTACAGTTTGTACGCCAGCAGCTTCTAATGCAGCAAATTTCTCATCTGCAGTACCTTTACCGCCTGCGATGATTGCGCCAGCGTGACCCATACGCTTACCTTCTGGTGCAGTAACACCAGCAATGTAAGATACAACAGGTTTAGTTACGTTAGCTTTGATGTACTCTGCAGCTTCTTCTTCTGCAGTACCACCAATTTCACCAATCATTACGATTGCTTCAGTTTGTGGATCTTTTTCGAACATTTCTAAAACGTCGATAAAGTTAGTACCTGGGATTGGATCACCACCAATACCAACACACGTAGACTGACCAAAACCAGCATCTGTAGTTTGCTTAACCGCTTCGTACGTTAAAGTACCAGAGCGAGAAACAATACCTACTTTACCAGGCTTGTGGATGTGACCAGGCATGATACCAATCTTAGTCTCACCAGGAGTGATAACACCTGGACAGTTAGGACCGATCATACGAGTACCTGTTTGATCTAGTTTAACTTTAACGTCAACCATATCAAGTGTAGGGATACCTTCAGTGATACAAACAATTAGCTCAATGCCAGCATCGATTGCTTCTAAGATTGCATCTTTACAGAAAGGTGCTGGTACGTAGATAACTGAAGCAGTTGCGCCAGTTTCTTGTACTGCATCACGTACTGTGTTGAATACAGGAAGACCAAGGTGCGTTTGACCGCCTTTACCTGGGCTAACACCACCAACCATTTGTGTACCGTACTCAAGCGCTTGCTCTGAGTGGAAAGTACCTTGGCCACCAGTGAAACCCTGACAGATAACTTTTGTATCTTTATTGATTAATACAGACATTATTTGCCCTCCGCAGCAGCAACAACTTTTTCAGCAGCGTCTGTTAATGATTCAGCAGCGATGATGTCTAAGTCAGAGCTCTTAAGAACTTCACGACCTAATTCAGCATTAGTACCTTCTAAACGTACAACTACAGGTACGTTTACGCCAACTTCTTTAACTGCGCCAATGATACCTTCAGCAATCATGTCACAACGTACGATACCGCCAAAGATGTTAACTAAAACAGCTTTAACATTGTCGTCAGAAAGGATGATTTTGAATGCTTCAGAAACACGTTCTTTAGTCGCGCCGCCACCAACATCTAGGAAGTTAGCTGGCTTGCCACCGTGTAGGTTTACGATGTCCATAGTACCCATTGCTAGGCCTGCACCGTTAACCATACAACCTACGTTGCCATCTAGTGCTACGTAGTTAAGCTCAAAGCTTGCTGCATGTGCTTCACGCGCATCTTCTTGAGATGGATCGTGGAACTCACGGATTTTTGGTTGACGGTAAAGTGCATTACCATCGATACCGATTTTGCCGTCAAGACAGTGAAGGTTACCTTCGTCTGTGATTACTAACGGGTTGATTTCAAGTAACGCGAAATCGAAATCGTTAAACATTTTACCAAGACCCATGAAGATCTTAACGAACTGTTTCATTTGTGTTGGGTTAAGACCCAATTTGAAACCAAGTTCACGTGCTTGGTAAGCTTGAGGACCTACTAGTGGATCGATCTCAGCTTTGTGGATAAGTTCTGGTGTTTCTTCAGCAACAGTTTCAATTTCAACACCGCCTTCAGTAGACGCCATGAAAACAACTTTGCGAGAAGCACGATCAACTACTGCACCTAAGTACAATTCGTTGGCGATATCTGTACAGCTTTCTACTAAAATTTTAGCAACTGGCTGACCATTTTCGTCTGTTTGGTAAGTAACTAGGTTTTTACCTAACCAGTTAGCTGCAAACGCTTTAACTTCATCGATAGTTTTAACTAGCTTTACACCGCCAGCTTTACCACGTCCACCTGCGTGAACCTGAGTTTTAACAACCCACATATCACCGCCGATTTTTTCAGCAGCTGCTGCAGCTTCTTCAGGTGTATCGCAAGCGAAACCTTGAGAAACTGGTAAACCATATTCGGCAAAAAGTTGTTTTGCCTGATACTCATGCAAATTCATGATGCTTTATCCAATTTTTTATACTAAAAGAGCTGAATATTTATTCAATAAACAACTATCCCAAATTGCGCACCTAGTATAGTTGCCAAGGCTTAACATGAAAACCCCAGTACGACCAAAGGCGCAAAAAAAAAGCTGTGAATTGTGGTTCACAGCTTATATTTCATACTACTTGATTAAACATCCAGTAATAAGCGAGTTGGATCTTCAAGTAACTCTTTAATAGTTACTAAGAAACCAACAGATTCTTTACCATCTATTTGGCGGTGATCGTAAGAAAGTGCCAAATACATCATAGGAAGAATTTCAACTTTACCATTTACTGCCATTGGACGGTCTTGAATTTTGTGCATTCCCAAAATTGAAGACTGTGGCAAGTTAATGATAGGTGTAGATAGTAATGAACCGAATACACCACCATTTGTAATAGTGAAGTTACCACCTGTCATGTCGTCAAGCGTTAGCTTTCCGTCACGGCCTTTAAGTGCTAATTCACGAATGCCTTTTTCAATTTCAGCAACTGATAACTTATCACAGTCTTTAAGAACTGGTGTTACTAGACCACGAGGTGTAGAAACAGCAATGCTGATATCAAAGTAATTGTGGTAGACAATGTCGTCCCCATCAATTGACGCATTTACATCAGGGAAGCGTTTAAGTGCTTCAGTAACTGCCTTCACGTAGAAAGACATAAAGCCTAAGCGAATACCGTGACGTTTTTCGAATACTTCTTGGTACTGCTTGCGAAGGTCCATGATTGGCTTCATGTTAACTTCGTTAAACGTAGTTAACATTGCAGTAGAGTTTTTAGCTTCTAGAAGACGGTTAGCAATCGTTTTACGTAAACGTGTCATAGGAACACGCTTTTGAGTACGATCACCCATTGGCGCAACTGGAGCAGCAGCTTCTGCTTTCTTCGCTGATGGTGCCGGTGCTTTCAAGAACGTATCAACGTCTTCTTTAGTTACACGACCATTTTTGCCAGTTCCTTTGATTTTAGAAGCATCTAGTCCTTTTTCAGCAATTAAACGACGAACAGATGGAGTTAATACATCTGAGCTATCAGTTGAATCTGCAGCAGGAGCCGCCTCTTCTTTAGCAGCAGGAGCTGCAGGTGCACCACCTGCTTTTACTGAGCCGATTACTTGCTCACCAAGAACAGTATCGCCTTCAGCGTTAATGATGTCGCCCATGATACCGTCTTCTTGAGCTACTACTTCAAGAACAACTTTATCTGTTTCGATATCTACCAGGTTTTGATCGCGCGTTACTGCGTCTCCTGGTTGAACATGCCATGTAGCAATTGTTGCGTCTGCAACTGATTCTGGGAGTACAGGTACTTTGATTTCCACTTCTTTACCTTCTGATGCTGGTGCTGATGGCGCCGATGGCGCGTCTTCTAATTTTTCTGCTTCACTTGAAGATGTGCTTTCGCTTGAAGGCGCTGAATCAGCATCGCCAAGTAAACCCATAACTTGATCACCAAGTACGGTAGCACCCTCTTCTTGAGAGATTTCTGTAATTACACCGTCATGTTGTGCAACTACTTCTAACACTACTTTGTCTGTCTCAATATCTACTAAGTTCTGATCACGAGTTACCTTGTCGCCAACACTTACATGCCATGTAGCAACGGTAGCATCTGCAACCGACTCAGGAAGAACAGGAACTTTAATTTCTGTGCTCATCGCTTATCCTTTATTCTCTATAGTAAGCGCGTCAGCAACGAGCGCTTGTTGTTCTTTAGTATGTACTGACATGTAACCACACGCTGGTGATGCAGATGCTTTACGCCCAGCGTATTTCAACTTAGCACCTTGTGGAATTGCGTCAACAAAATGGTGTTGAGAACAGTACCATGCACCTTGGTTTTGTGGCTCTTCTTGACACCATACAAAATCAGTAACGTGTTGGTAACCTTCCATAATAGTTTTCATTTCGTCATGTGGGAACGGGTATAATTGCTCTACACGAACGATGGCAATATTATTTTGTTCCTGCTTACGACGCTCTTGTAGTAACTCGTAATAAACTTTACCACTACAGAAAACAACGCGCTCAACGTTCTCAGGTTTAATATCATCAACTTCGTCGATCATATTATGGAATACACCGTTTGAAAGTTCTTCGAGTGATGAAACTGCAAGAGGATGACGTAGTAACGATTTAGGCGTCATAACAATCAATGGACGACGTAAAGGTCTTACTGACTGACGTCGTAACATTGCATATACTTGCGCAGGTGTAGACGGAACACAAACTTGCATGTTGTGATCAGCACAAAGCTGTAAAAAACGCTCTAAACGTGCAGAGCTATGCTCTGGACCTTGGCCTTCATAACCGTGTGGTAACAAAATAGTAAGACCACATAAGCGACCCCACTTTTGCTCACCTGAACTCAAAAATTGGTCAAATACAACTTGCGCACCATTTGCAAAGTCACCAAACTGAGCTTCCCAAAGTACAAGAGAAGTTGGTTCGGCAGTCGCATAACCATACTCAAATGCAACTACTGCTTCTTCAGACAGTACAGAGTCGAAAACTTGGAAAGCGCCTTGATCTTCACTTAAGTGTTGTAAAGGAAGATAAGTCGCACCATCTTTTTGACTGTGAACAACGGCATGTCTATGGAAGAAGGTACCGCGACCAGAATCTTGGCCTGTCATTCTAATGTCAGTGCCTTCGGTTGCGATAGTTGCATAAGCAAGTGTTTCTGCCATTCCCCAATCAAGCGGTTTTTCACCAGTGGCCATTAACTTACGATCATCGTAAATCTTTTTAACGCGCGACTGAGCTTTATATTCTTCAGGGTAGCTCGCTACCTTTTCGCCAAGTTCTTTGAGCTTTTCAACCGAAACACTTGCGTCGTAATCAACATCCCAATCGTGGCCCACGTATTTAGCCCAATCTGAAGAATGAGAGGTTTCTGGTTGAATTTCAGATACAACGCAATTACCGTCATCTAACCCATTACGGTATTCATCGGCAAGTGCTTTAATTTCTTGTTCTGAAAAAGAGCCTTCAGCGATTAGTTGATCTGCATAAATAAGGCGCGGAACTGGGTGTTTTTTGATTTTTTGATACATCAAAGGCTGAGTAGCATTTGGCTCATCAGCTTCATTGTGGCCATGTCGACGATAACAAACTAAGTCAATAACTACGTCACGCTTAAATTTGTTTCTAAAATCAAGTGCTATTTGTGTAACAAATGCAACCGCTTCAGGATCATCAGAGTTAACGTGGAAAATTGGTGACTGAACCATTTTGGCGATATCAGTACAGTAATCTGTAGAACGAACATCGTCTTGTTTAGAAGTAGTAAAACCAACTTGGTTATTAACAACAATTCGAATACTGCCACCACAACTAAACGCATTAGTTTGAGACAAGTTAAACGTTTCTTGTACTACACCTTGACCTGTTACAGCAGAATCACCATGAATTGTGATCGGTAATGCTTTTATTCCCGTAGTGTCACCTAAACGATCTAAACGAGCGCGTACAGAACCCATAACTACAGGGTTAACTATCTCAAGGTGAGAAGGATTAAAAGCAAGTGCCATATGAACGTTGCCACCTTTAGTGGCAAAGTCCGATGAATAACCCATGTGGTACTTAACATCACCAGAACTTAATGTATCTTTATGCTTGCCGGCGAATTCATCAAAAAGCTCTGATGGATTTTTACCTAAAACGTTCACTAAAACGTTCAAGCGTCCGCGGTGAGCCATACCAATTACGGCTTCTTGTTGGCCACTTTCACCAGCTCGGTGAATTAGCTCTTTAAGCATAGGTACTAATGCATCCCCACCTTCTAGTGAGAACCGTTTTGCACCAGGGAACTTAGCACCCAAATATTTTTCAAGACCATCAGCTGCAGTTAACCCCTTGAGGATACGTAGCTTTTCTTCTTTTTCGAATTTAGGCCTAGATTGAACAGATTCTAAACGTTGTTGTAACCAACGCTTTTCTTCTGTAGATGTGATGTGCATATACTCTGCACCGATAGAACCACAATATGTAGTTTTAAGTGCTTGGTATAATTCACCTAAAGGCATAGAGTCTGAACCAACTGCAAAAGACCCTACATTAAACTCTCGCTCAAAATCAGCTTCTGACAAGTCGTGGTAATCTAGCTCTAAATCTCGAACACGCTCTCGTTCCCAAATACCTAATGGATCTAGGTTTGCATTTTGGTGTCCACGAAAACGGAAAGCATTAATAAGTTGCAGAACTTTAACCTGTTTAAGGTCACCGCCGCTACCCTCTGCTACCACTACTTCTCTATGCTTGTTTTTTGCAAGCTGTGCAAACTGTGCACGAACTTCTGAATGCTTAACTTCAACATCCACACCATTAACTTTTGGTAATTGTTCGAACACTTCTCGCCATTCATCTGGCACAGAAGTCGCATCATCTAAATACGCTTCATAAAGCTCTTCTACATAAGCAACGTTACCGCCGTTTAAATGTGAAGATTCTAACCATGCCTTCATCACACCTTCGTGCATTTATAAGCCCTTTTCTTTAGCGCAGAAATTAATAGTTATAATAACAAGATGGCTAGTAATGAAAACTAGCCATCTTACGTTTCTATGTAGTTAAACTGAACGGTTTAATAACATAGATTTGATTTGCCCAATCGCTTTGGTCGGATTAAGACCTTTAGGACAAACGCTAACACAGTTCATGATACTGTGACAACGGAACACACTGAACGCATCGTCTAGGTCTGCTAAACGCTCTTCTGTTGCTGTATCTCGGCTATCAGCTAAGAAACGGTAAGCATGAAGAAGGCCTGCTGGACCAATGAACTTGTCTGGATTCCACCAGAACGAAGGACACGATGTTGAACAACATGCACATAAAATACACTCATATAAACCGTCTAATTTATCACGTTCTTCAATAGACTGAAGACGTTCACCTGCAGCAGGCGTGTCATTAATTAGATAAGGTTTAACTTTTTCGTATTGAGTGTAGAACTGACTCATGTCAATAACAAGGTCACGTACCACAGGTAATCCTGGAAGAGGACGAACTACTATTGTACCTTTACCGTTATTTTGTAACGTAGATAAAGGAGTAATACATGCTAAACCATTCTTACCATTCATGTTAACACCGTCAGAACCACACACGCCTTCACGGCATGAACGACGGAATGAAAGTGAAGGATCTTGCTCTTTTAATAATAAAAGTGCATCCAGAACCATCATGTCGTGACCATCGTCAATTTGCAAGGTGTAATCTTGCATACGCGGTGCGTTGTCAACATCTGGATTGTAACGATAAACTGAAAATTGTACTTGTGCCATCGTCTCGCTCCTAGTATGTACGTGCTTTAGGTGGAAATGCTTCACGCGTCTTAGGCGCGTAGTTTACGTCACGCTTACTCATTTCATCCGTAACAGGATTGTATACTGAGTGACATAACCAGTTCGTGTCATCACGATCTGGGAAGTCGAAACGAGAGTGTGCACCACGGCTTTCTGTACGGAAGTTCGCAGCTACTGCTGTTGAGTAAGCTGTTTCCATTAAGTTATCAAGTTCAAGACATTCGATACGCTGCGTGTTGAAGTCTGACGATTTATCGTCAAGACGAGCATGTTGTAAACGCTCGCGAATTTCTTTAAGTTCTTGAAGACCAGTCGCCATTGAATCACCTTCACGGAATACCGAGAAATTAAGCTGCATACATTGTTGAAGATCTTTCTTAATTTGAACAGGATCTTCACCTTGACCAGCTGTTGAGTTTTCCCAACGATTATAACGTGCAAGAGACGCTTCTAAGTCTGAATCAGAGGCAGCTTTTGATACTTCAACATCTCTGAGGTATGTACCTAAGAAATTACCTGCAGCACGACCAAACACTACTAAATCAAGTAATGAGTTACCACCAAGACGGTTTGCACCGTGCACAGATACACATGCAATTTCGCCTACAGCAAATAAACCTTCAACTACTTTTTCATCGCCTTGAGCATTGATTTGAAGCACTTGACCATTCACGTTAGTAGGTACACCACCCATCATATAATGACATGTTGGTATAACTGGAATTGGTTCTTTAGCTGGGTCTACGTGAGCAAATGTTTTTGCAAGGTCACAAACACCAGGAAGGCGTAGGTTAAGTGTCTCTTCACCTAAGTGGTCAAGCTTAAGCTTGATATGAGGACCCCAAGGACCATCACAACCACGGCCTTCACGAATTTCTGTCATCATAGAACGTGCAACAACATCTCGAGAAGCTAAGTCTTTTGCGTTAGGTGCATAACGTTCCATGAAACGCTCGCCATCTTTATTTAAAAGATAACCACCTTCACCACGACAACCTTCAGTTACAAGTGTACCTGCTCCTGCAATACCTGTCGGGTGGAACTGCCACATTTCCATGTCTTGCATAGAAATACCAGCACGTGTAGCCATACCAACACCGTCACCAGTGTTAATGTGAGCATTTGTGGTTGAAGCGTATATACGACCAGCACCACCGGTAGCTAGTACAACCGCCTTTGATTTGAAGTAAGTGATCTCACCTGTTTCAATCTCAATTGCAGTACAACCAACAACATCGCCGTTATCATTTTTAACTAAATCAAGTGCATACCACTCAGAGAATACATTTGTTTTATTTTTAACGTTTTGTTGATAAAGAAGATGTAATAAAGCATGGCCAGTACGGTCAGCTGCTGCTGCAGTACGTGCTGCTTGTTCGCCACCAAAATTCTTTGATTGGCCACCAAAAGGACGCTGGTATACACGGCCATTTTCAAAACGTGAAAATGGTAAACCCATGTTTTCTAATTCAGTAATTGCTTCTGGCCCAGTTTGACACATATACTCGATAGCGTCTTGGTCACCGATAAAATCGGAACCTTTAACGGTATCGTACATATGCCATTCCCAGTTATCTTCGTGTGAATTACCAAGCGCTACTGTAATACCACCTTGAGCGGATACGGTATGTGAACGCGTTGGGAATACTTTCGATATTAGTGCACACGTTTTGCCAGATTCAGTAATAGCCAAGGCAGCGCGCATACCTGCACCACCTGCACCGATTACTACGGCGTCAAATTCACGAACAGAATATTTCACTTAAACACCCCATAATACAATTAGACCAATAGCTACGTAAGCAACGGCCATTAGGTTTAGAACAAACCCTAAAAATGCGCGTAACTTTGAGTTTTTAACATAGTCTGTTAAAACCTGCCAAAGGCCAATGCGGGTATGAACCATAATGCATACTAGGGTTACTAGCGTAAACCCTTTCATAGCTAGGTTAGAGAAGAGGCCTGTCCAGGCTTCGAAAGTGACTTCCGGCGTCGCTAAAAAATAGCCGATAATAAAAATAGCATATGCGCTAATTATTAATGCCGTGGTACGTAAAGATACGTAATCTTGTACACCATCACGTTTAAGAGTTGCTTGATTTAAGACCATATCCACACTCCCGCTAATACAGCGAATACAACGCCAAGAGCCATTGCAATTTTAGCGCTTAGGTTACCTGATTCAAGTTCTTCCCAGTGTCCCATATCCATTACCATGTGACGGATACCACCAATAAGGTGATAGCCTAGTACTGAAATAGTGCCCCAAGCTATAAATTTGGCAATGAATCCGTTAAACAGACCCTTGACGAATTCAAAACTTTCAGCTGACGAGAGAGACTCAGACCAAGCCCAAATGACAAACGTTAAAGCAAAAAATAATGCAACACCGGTGACGCGGTGAAAAATTGATGCTTTAGCCGTTGCCGGCATAGATATAGTTGTTAGATCTAGATTTACAGGTCTTTGCTTTTTCACAGTTACTTGCCCATCTTGCTCACATTGGAGCTCATCTACTTGCTTTTCTAAAAACCCACCAAATGTTTCTGGTGGAACTATCAAGATAAACGAATTTAAACATTAAAAGTTCACATTAATGTAAATTTTTTGAATGTAAAAATATCTTTACCCAAATACAATACGGTTTTAAAACCTCCGTTAGTATATATACCCATAAGGCTTTTTACAATTCTTGTTTATTTAGAGATGTTTGCGAATTAGCCAATAGTATAATACATATATGATACAGAATATTTATTATACAAATGTGCATAATGTTTATAAAAATTGACTTTAACCCCCTCTTTCACGTTAAAATGCGTAGATGTGCTTAAAACAGATTTCAGAACTTTAAAAATCTAAAAATCAGAATAGATATCTTAATAGGAGATACATAGCGATGGCAGATAAAAAAGCCACAGTTCATATTGATGGACTTGATCCAATCGAACTTCCAATTTATCAAGGCACTGCTGGCCAAGATGTAATCGACGTACGTACGTTAGGTTCACATGGCCACTTTACCTATGACCCAGGTTTCATGTCGACTGGTTCTTGTGAATCTGCAATCACCTACATTGATGGTGGTAAAGGTGTTTTACTTCACCGCGGTTACCCCATTGAGCAACTTGCTGAAGAATCAGACTATATTGAACTTTGCTACTTACTTCTTAACGGTGAGTTACCATCTAAAGAGCAATACGATGCATTTGCAGAGAAAATTACTCGCAGCACAATGCTAGATCAAAAAATTGCAAATTTCTTCCAAGGTTTCCGCTTTGATGCACATCCAATGGCAATGCTTTGTGGTGTTGTGGGTGCTCTATCTTCTTTTTATCATGAAGATTTAGATATTACTGATGCTGAACAACGCAAAACAAGTGCTATTAGATTAGTTGCTAAATTACCTACAATTGCTGCAATGGCTTATAAAACAAACATTGGCCAGCCTTTTGTTTACCCACGAAATGACCTAAGCTATGCAGAAAACTTCTTACACATGATGTTCTCTGTTCCAGCTGAAGAGTACAAAGTAAACCCTATTACTGCTAAAGCAATGGACAAAATATTCATGCTTCACGCAGACCACGAACAAAATGCTTCTACATCTACAGTTCGCCTTGCTGGTTCTTCAGGTGCGAACCCATATGCATGTATTTCAGCTGGTATCGCTTCTTTATGGGGCCCTGCTCACGGCGGTGCTAACGAAGCATGTTTAAACATGTTAGAAGAAATTGGCTCAGTTGATCGTATCGATGAATACGTAGCCAAAGCAAAAGATAAGTCAGACCCGTTCCGTCTAATGGGCTTTGGACACCGTGTTTACAAAAACTTCGACCCACGAGCAACAGTAATGCGTCAAACGTGTCACGAAGTATTAGAAGAGCTAAACATTCAAGATCCTCTTCTTGATATTGCAATGAAGCTTGAGCAAATTGCCCTTGAAGACCCATACTTTGTTGAGAAGAAACTATACCCTAACGTAGATTTCTACTCAGGTATTATCTTAAAAGCGATTGGTATTCCAACAAGCATGTTCACTGTAATTTTTGCAATGGCACGTACTGTTGGTTGGATCACTCACTGGGACGAAATGCTTTCTCAGCCTGGTCATAAGATCAGCCGCCCTCGTCAAATGTATACTGGTTACACTGCCCGTGACTACGTATCTACCGACAAGCGCTAATATTATTTAGTTTAAAAAGGCCGCTTTTGCGGCCTTTTTTGTGTTCAATACTTGAGAATTATTATAAACCCATTACAATTTGCGCCTCAAAATGACCATGTTGAAGAGCTATGCCTGCTTTAGAATTTGATATTAATAAAATTAGAAATGACTTTCCTACTTTAAAGCAGCAGATAAATGCTAATCCACTTGTTTACTTAGACTCTGCAGCAACCACTCAAAAACCCCAATCAGTCATAGACGCTATAAACGAATTTTATACTAGCCAAAATGCAAATGTACATCGCGGCCGTCACACATTGAGCGAGCGTGCAACAAGCTTATACGAGCAAGCTCGTGACAAAACAGCCAAGTATTTTAATGTATCAAGTAAAGAAATTGTTTGGACTAAGGGTGCTACAGAGGCAATAAATTTAGTAAGTAATGGTTTACGAAGCCGATTTAACCAAAACGATACTATTATTATCTCAGTATTAGAACATCATGCTAACATTGTGCCTTGGCAAGTACTTAGTGAGCAAACAGGCGCAAAATTATTAGCACTACCAGTTAATGATGATGGAACATTAAATATTAAACAATGCTGTGATTTTATTAAGCAGTATAAACCTAGTTTGTTTGCAATTACACAAGCATCTAACATGCTTGGTAATATCACAAATTTAAAGCCCCTTATTACTGCTGCAAAAGAAGTAAATTCACTCGTTTTAATAGATGGCGCTCAAGGCGCAATGCACTTAAAGCCTGATTTACATATCTTAAACTGTGATTTTTACGTGTGCTCAAGCCACAAGATGCTTGGCCCCACAGGTTTAGGTGTACTTTATGGCAAATATCAAGAACTTAATTCTTTAGATGTGTATCAAACTGGCGGGGAAATGATAGATAAGGTGTACCTTACGCATAGTACTTATCGCCCTGCACCTGCAAAATTTGAAACAGGTACTCCTAATATTTCTGGCGTAGTAGGTTTTTCTGCGGCTTTGGATTATTTAAACGCCTTACAAAACGAACAATTACAAAAGTATGAGCAAAAACTATTTAATTATGCGGCTGAAAAACTGGTAACCATCAAAGGTATTACAATTTACAGTAACCTATCTGATAATATTGGCACGCTAAGTTTTAATTTTAAAGATGAGCATCCTTACGATTTGGCAACATTACTTGACGGTTATGGCGTTGCAGTCAGAGCAGGCCACCATTGTACGCAACCGCTTATGACTCATTTAGGAATAAATGGCACCTTAAGAGCCAGCTTTTGTTTTTACAATACCTATGAAGATGTTGACATATTCATCAACTCACTCAAAGAATGTATCGCCTTATTAGATTAAACGTCGCTTTTATATATTTTATTAGGATAACTCATGACAAATACGTTTAAAAAAACCACTGAGTCAATTGAAAAAGCGTCTTCTTGGCAGCAAAAGTATCGTGAAATAATGCTTTTAGGCAAAACTTTACCCGCTTTACCTGATGCTTTAAAAACAGAAGCTTCACTAGTTCCCGGCTGTGAAAGCAAGGTATGGATGTTTGTTGAATTTGATTTAAAAGAAAATACGTTAGTAGTCATTGGTGATTCAGATACACGTATCGTAAAAGGTTTGCTAGCAATTATTTTATCTTTATATAACGGACTGACACCAGAGCAAGTAGTGAAAACAGATGCGTATGAGGAGTTTGATAAGCTAGGTCTTATTAGCCACTTAAGTACATCACGTGGTAACGGAATTAAAGCCATGGTTGATAGAATCCAAACCATGGCACAGCAAAAAATAAGCTAAGTAGTGCTAAACCTGCAAACGTTGCTTTTTATCTAGGTATTTGCGAATAGCTTTGGCTGCTACAAAAAAGCCGAAACTTCCTGTAATCATCGTTACAGAGCCAAAACCGTTATTGCAATCCATATTCATGCTGCCACCTGCACTTTGCTTTGCATGGCAAACACTACCATCACTCCCTGGATAAACTAATTGCTCTGTTGAGTAAACGCAATCAACATTAAATTTTCGTTTAGGGTTATTACTAAAGTTATACTGTTTACGTAATATGTAGCGCACCTTTGCAAGTAAAGGATCTTGCGTTGTTTTAGCTACATCACCGAATGTAATTTGACTGGGGTCGGTTTGACCACCAGCACCACCAGTGGTAATAATAGGCATTTTATTTCGCTTGCAATGGGCAATGAGTGCTGCTTTTTCTTTGACCGCATCAATGCAATCGATTACATAGTCAAAGCCGTGAATGTGCTCTTTAATATTTTCAAGTGTTATAAAGTCATCAATGACATCAATGTTGCATTCTGGATTTATAAGTTCACAACGCGCTTTCATTGCATCGACTTTAGCATGACCAATCGTTCCAGATAAGGCATGGATTTGACGGTTTACATTGGTCGCACAAATATCATCAAGATCTATGAGCGTTATTTTACCTAAACCGGTGCGCGCAAGCGCCTCAGCTGCCCAACTCCCCACTCCACCAATGCCAACAACACAAAAGTGAGCCTCTTGAAGCCAATCAAATTGCTGATGACCATATAAACGTTTAATGCCACCAAAGCGGATGTCAGTTATTTTTTCACTCATTTACCAGTCCAGTTCCCATGGCGAACGCCATGCTTGAAAATTATCATGTTGTAGCAAGGTTAAAAACGCATCACCGTTACTAGGTAATAGAGTAAATTGTAAGTTCTCACCCTTCCAAGTAAAGCTCAATGCATAAGCATGCAAATATGTTCTATCTGAAGCCTTACCTGAGTAAGCAATATCACCCAATATTGGGGACCCTATGCTTTTTAAAGCAACTCTTAGCTGATGTGTTTTACCCGAAAAAGGTTTTAAAATAAACGCTCTAAAACCCGCTTTAAAACTAGTTGAATAAAAACGAGTAATTGCAGGATTTAAATTAGATGCTAATAGCTTATAGGTACCACGGCGCGACTTAGCCATGTCTCCTTTAACCCAACCTTGCTTTTTTTTAGGTTTAGAGTCTGTAATAGCAAGATAAAATTTATCAATAGAATGTTGTGCAAAAAGCTCCGTAAACGTTGCTGCAGCGCTTTTATTTCTTGCTAAAATAATTAGACCCGAAGTTACTTTATCTAGTCTATGAACTGCGTAAAGTTTCTCATTAAATTGTCGCTCAGCTAGCACAACAAAGCCAGGTCCATCTTCTGAATGAAAGCTGAGTTCTGCTGGTTTTTCGACAACATAAAAATCAGCATGCTCACATACCACGTTTAATATTAAGTTCATTCAAAGGTCACGCGTTTTTATTTTTTAAAAACGCAATTACTTTTGCTAAATCTTCAGCGGTATCAACACCTGCATGCGGAGCTACTTTTGCCTGCTCTATTTTAATACTATAACCGTGATATAAAACACGCAGTTGCTCTAATGACTCTAATAACTCTATAGGTGAAACACTAAGTGCAATATATTGATTAATAAACCCTGCTCTGTAAGCGTAAATACCCACGTGACGTTGAAATGATGAAAGTTCTAAATCTCTTTTTTCGTCTAACATCGCAAGTCGATCAAACGGAATGCTTGCACGTGAAAAGTACAACGCGTTTTTATTTATATCGCTAACAACCTTGACTGCATTAGGATTAAATATTTCGTCTTTATGTTCAATGGCAACACTTAATGTGGCCATGGGTGCTGATGATTCATTTAGCAACTTAGCTACTTGCAAAACGTTATCGGGAGCTAGTAATGGTTCATCACCTTGAACATTTACAACTATGGTATTGCTATCTAAATTTAATAAAGCAACTACCTCCGCTAAGCGCTCGGTGCCTGACTGGTGATCTTCACGCGTCATCACAACATCATTAGTAAACTTACTAACCTCATCAAATACTTTTTGATGATCGGTTGCAATTATCACTTGGCTTGCACCTGATAAACATGCTTTCTCATAAACATGTTGAATCATAGGTTTACCACAAATATCTGCTAGCGGTTTTCCTGGTAATCTTGTTGAAGCATAGCGCGCAGGTATAACGACTACGAATTCCACTTTTCAACCTCTTCTAACGATAACTCTCTTGCTTCATTTTCAAGTAATACCGGAATATCATCTTTAACAGGGTATGCGAGTTTTGCAGCAGTACTAATTAGTTCACTGTTGTCTTTATCAAAACGTAATTTTCCTTTACATACAGGGCATGCAATTATGTCGAGTAATTTAGTATCAAAGGCCATTTAGGATCCCTTTTTCTTTTAATATTAAAGTTAATTTATTTATTACAGCCTGTGTTGGCTTTGCATTTACTGGTAAATAATACCAATTATCTTTGGCAAACTCGCTGCATTTTACGGCGTCTTTTTCGGTCATTAGAATATTATCGTTACCAAATTGGGTAAAATCTTCGGCTCTGTATAGGTGATGATCCCTAAAGTGATTTGAAGATAATAAAGTTATCCCCTGTTTTTTTAAGGTATTTTCAAAACGCTTAGGATTACCTATTGCGCTTACTGCATGGCCATTTTTAATCGATTCACTAACAGGAGAAGAACTTTTTACTGACCTGAGCGCTGCGGGCTCTAATGTGTAGTTATTACTATTATGCCCTCCGTTTTCAACAATCAAATCAACCGACTTCAAACGTGCAGAAGTTTCACGTAATGGTCCTGCAGGCATTAGCAACCCATTTCCAAATTGGCGTTCACTATCGACGATACAGCATTCAATAGTGCGTGCCATTTTGTAATGCTGCATACCATCGTCAGAGATAATGATATCTAAATTATAATCACGGGCTAGTAACTCAATATTGCGTTGTCGGTTTGGCCCTATCGCAATTGGGCATTTTAGACGATGAAACAGAAGTTTAGGCTCATCACCCGCCTCAGCAGCTGGCGTATTATCTTTAACAATTAAAGGATAATTACTCGCCTTACCACCATAACCTCGGCTAATGATTCCAACTGACAACCCTTGTTTTGTTAAAAAGTCATAAAGCCATAATACAAATGGTGTTTTACCATTTCCACCCACACTAATGTTACCAACAACAATAATAGGTATGTCGCTTTTAAATTGCTTAAATATTCCAAAACGATACATCTGCTTTCTGGTAATCGAAATTAGCCAAAATAAAGCTGACAATGGCAAAAAAAGTAATGTAATAAGTCCAACTGGTTCGTACCAGCTTTTTTCTATTTTATTCACGTTCGTACCAGCTTTTTTCTATTTTATTCACGGTTGCTCGCCAAACTGCATTTTACACAACGCTGAATAAGTTCCATCGTTTGAGAGTAAGCTAGTGTGATCGCCACTTTCAATAACACGGCCATTATCGATAACATAAATTTGATCGCTATTTTCAATAGTAGATAATCGATGTGCAATGACAATTGATGTTTTATCTTTCATTAAGTCATCAAGCGCATGTTGAATCAGTTTTTCGGACTCTGTATCTAATGCAGATGTTGCCTCATCTAATATTAAAATAGGGGCATCTTTTAAAATAGCTCTAGCTATAGCAATGCGTTGACGTTGACCACCAGAGAGCATCACTCCGTTTTCACCTACCATGGTATTTAGCTTTTCAGGTAAGTCTTTTACAAACTCCCACACGTGCGCCTGCTCAGCTACCTGCAATAACTCAGCATCTGTAATATCTCGCTGAATTCCATAACATATATTGTTAGCTATAGTGTCGTTAAACAGCACAACCTGTTGCGATACTAGCGCAAATTGGCGTCGCAAATCTCTAAGCTTATAATCATTTAAAGGAATACCATCTAACAGTATTTGACCTGGTAAGTCTAAATCATAGTAACGTGGTAATAAATTAGAAATTGTTGATTTACCTGAACCCGAACGCCCAACTAACGCAATACTTTCGCCGGCTTGAATTGTAAGCGTTAAGTTATTTAATACAGGCTCATCTTTTGTGGGATATTTGAAAGTCACATTTTTGACCTCAATTAAACCTTTGGCTTTTGTTACAGATACTGTGCCTGTATCTTTTTCTATACTTTCGTCAAGTATTAAGAATATACTTTGCGCCGCAGAAATACCGCGCTGCATATCACTATTAACGTTAGCTAACTGTTTTAGCGGACGAAGTAACATCATCATCGATGAAATAAGCACAACAAAGTCGCCTGAGCTAATGCTGTCTATCATTGAAGGCATTGATACCACCCACAAAATAACGGCCATAGCACTCGCTGCAAGTATTTGAATAACCGAAACACTTAATGCCTTTGTAGCATCCATTTTTATACGTTGTTGTCGGTTATGATTGTTAATATTAGAAAATTGATTAATTTCTCTCTCTTGACCGCCAAAACCATGAATCACTTTATGGCCACTGAGCATTTGCTCTGAGCTTCTTGTTACTTGCCCCATAGCTGATTGTATATTTTTAGAAATATGACGAAAACGCTTAGATACTATTGCAACGATCATTGCAACTAAAGGAATAATAACTAAAAATATCAGAGATAATTGCCAGCTTGTATAGAACATTACACCAAGCAGAAACACAACAAATGCCCCTTCTCGTACTACAATCAGTAATGCTTTAGTTATTGCTTGTTGAACTTGTTCTGTATCAAACGTGATTTTAGAAATTAGGTCACCTGTTGAATTTTTATCGTGAAATGAAACAGGTAGATGTAATATATGTTCAAATAATTCCTGACGGAGTGAACGAACAACTTGCGAGCCTACATAGCTTAGGCAATAAGATGACATAAAATTAAAAATACCACGACCAATAACCAAAGCTATTACTACAAAAGGGGCGTATTTTAATACTTCGTTATTTCGTTGATTTAAACCTTCATCAATAAAAGGCTTCATTAATTGAATAAATAAAGCATCCATACCGGAATAGCCAATCATGCCAACAATTGCAACTATTGCCACGCTTTTGTAAGCACCTACGTAAGAAATTAAACGCTTGTAAATTTGTGTAGTACTTTGATCCATAATACTCTCTTTATTCAATTACAGACCCTATTGTATCCTTGCTAGAACTAAAACAAAACGTCAATCTTTTATAAACCAGTAGCTTTGATAGTCTCGTGCTGTAATAACAGTCACAGTCTCTTCGTAAAACTCCACCGTAATTTGCCCGTATTGCCCAGTAACATACTGCAAGGCATTAATGTTTCTATAACGCTCAACAACTTCTGTTTTAGGAAATTGCCACTGCCCTTTGTAAGCACTTGAGTGAATAACAATCTGTGGCATAACTGCAGTAATAAATTTCTTACTTGATGACGTACTACTACCGTGATGAGGGCTAAGTAACACTGTACTTTTTAAACTATCGCTAGAGTTTATCAGTTGCGACTCTCTATTTTTTGAAATATCGCCTGTAAATAGAACGCTGTGCTCTTTATCTGAAACCTTTATTACACAAGACTCATCATTTTCATTACCATACAAGGGGGATGGAAAGCTTTTAATTATTAGCCCAGCCATGTTTACTTCGTTTGGAATACACCCCTTTGAGGGTCCATTAGGGTGAAATTCATTAAATGAAAACTTTAAACCTGCGCTGATAAAATGAGATAAACCACCGGAATGGTCATTATCAAGGTGACTAACTACAGAATGAGTCACTGCAATATTATTTATATCAATAAAAGGTAACAAAATACTTTTAGCACGGCTAAAACGATTAAAGTAACTAGGTCCAAAATCATAAATAAACCCTTTATCATCTTTTTCAATAAGAGCCATAAGACCGTGCCCAACATCGAATACATGTAATTTCCATGTAGGCTTATCAGCAAGTAAATAATCAATATAGAGCATGGCTAAAGGTAAAAAAGCGAGCCGCCTATATGGCGAAAAATAAAAAATTAAAAGAGTAAGATAAGCATAAATAATGACACTTAGACCAATAATTCCTATGTTTAGCCAACCAAAACCTGCTGGTAATTTATTTAAACAGGTAAAAATAAAAGCTAGACCGCTATCGATAAAAATAATCACCATACTAATATCAAATACGGAACTTATAGCCGTTAATAAAATTAAACAAGGCATTAAAATAAATGAAAGAAATGGAATTGCGACTAAGTTTATGACTAAACCAGCAACACTCACGCCATTAAAAAAGTAAAAAGACAGAGGCAGTAAACCAATAAATAGTGCAGCCTGAATAGTAATTAATGCAAAAAGTACCTTTAGAAATGAATTGGTAAAGTGAGGTACATTTTTAATAACTAAAAAAATAACCACGACTGCAAAAAATGAAAAATATAATCCAGGATTAAGGGTATTGAACGGATTAACAGCGAGTACAATAACAAGCGCAAACAAAATACTGCGCCATCTCATTAGCTGCCTTTGAAAATAATATAGAAGTAAATAACAGCCAAGCATTATTAGTGCACGAGTCGCTGAAACCAAAAAGTTACTTAAATAGACATAAACAAACGCTGATACAAAACCAATCGCACTGTAAGCAATTGAAAAATTGATCGTTTGATTATTAAACAATTTAACGTGGATAAATACCCATTTTGTAATGAAGAAACCAAAACCGAACACCAACCCAATGTGTAAGCCTGAAATAGCAAGTAAATGGCTTAAACCCAGTGATTGCATCAGCTGCTTATCACTCGGTGTCATTAACGTCTTATCCCCTGTTAATAAAGCATAGTAAAGCCAATTTAGTGTTGTATTTTCGTATGTATTTTTAATGAAGCTTTTATAACTTTGAACACTATTTTGTTCTGAAGTGCTTTTGATTTTTAATTCTTTATTAAGAACTTTGCCTTTAAAGAAAATTCGCTGCTTAAATGCATACAGTTCGTTATCAAATACATTAAAGTTCTTATTACTTCTAAATTTTTTTAAATTAACACTTGCCACAAAACGATCATTAGCACGCAATGGCTGATCTAAATTAACGCTTAACATCGCGCTAGGTGCACTCAAATTAGAATAGTATTTTCCATTAATACGTACTAATTTTGCTTTGACATATTGGGGAGCTTTGTTTGAGATGACTTCTTGTATTACAACTTCGACTGGATATGCGTACTTTTCATCATTAATTATGTGCTCAAAGTTATAAAAAATATGATAATGCGCTATAACGATACAAATTCCACAAATAAAGCCTAACAATAAAGACAAAAACGGCTTAAAATAAGCGCCTATTATTACAATGGACACTGTAATAATAATAAATTCGAGAGTTTCGTAATAAAACACGGTTGAAATACAGCCAATTACAAAACCAAGACTGATCCACACTGATGTAAATGGTTGCTTTAAATGGCTAAGAAAACTATCCAAAGATTTTTACCCGATCCGAATAAAATAAGACATCACAAATCGTTAAAAATTTTTGGTAAGCTTTTGCAAGATGCAAATCTTTGGCACTTAAACAGACGTTCTGCTCGAGGAGCCTTTGCGGTTGGTTTATTTTTTGCTTTCATCCCTGTTCCCTTTCAAATGGTATTAGCCGCAGCGACTGCTATTTTATTTAGAGTTAACTTACCTATCTCAGCAACACTTGTTTGGCTTACTAATCCGTTAACCATGCCACCTATTTTTTATGGGTCTTACCTCGTTGGTACTCTTGTTTTAAATCAACCAGAACAACACTTTGCTTTTGAGCTTAACTGGACTTGGTTTGAGCAGAGTATCGAAACTATTGGCCCTGCATTCTTAGTTGGCTCACTTGTATGTGCCTCTATAGCATCAATCATAGGCTATTTTGGCATTGATATTTTATGGCGCCGCTCTGTCGTAAAGGCAAGAGCTGCACGCAAATAATATCGATCCTTTGAATAGTATAGACGAAAAAAAACCCGGCTAGAATGAAGTGACCCCAATAAGTTGGACTCATTTCTAAGCGGCAACCAAGGCCTGATTTCGATATTGTATCGGACTCAGGCCTTTTAGTTTTAGCTTAATGCGTTCGTTGTTGTAATAATCGATGTATTCTTTGATGTTTTCAATGAGTTCATTTGCGTCCTTGAACGTCTCATTGTGATACATCTCAGTTTTTAATATGCCGAAGAAGTTTTCTGCAACGGCATTGTCTAAGCAGTTTCCTTTTCGAGACATGCTTTGAATTAGCCCATGCTTTTTCAGGTGTTGTTGATATCGTTTATTTTGATATTGCCAACCTTGGTCTGAGTGGATGAGTGGTCTCTCATGCTTCAACAGCTTTGCTGTTGCGGCTTTAAGCATGTCAGTCACTAGTGGTAGCGTGACAGATGTCCTTACCTCATAGCTGACCACTTCTTGGTTAAATAGGTCTATTACCGGTGACAGGTATACCTTTTCTCCATTGACTTTAAATTCAGTGACATCGGTCACCCATTTTTGATTGGGCTTCTTTGCCGTAAATTCACGTTTGAGAACATTTTCAGCGATTCTACCGACTTCACCTTTGTAAGAGGTGTAGCGTTTAGGTCTGACTTTTGATTTCAAGCCAAGTTCGCCCATCAAGCGTTGCACGCGCTTATGATTAACCATCAAACCCATTGCTCTTAGCGTGCAAGTTACCCTACGGTAGCCGTATCGTCCTTTGTGCTTGTGATAGATATCACGTATTCTTTCGCATAAATCAGTGTTGGAACAGGGCTGAACCAGTGTATTACGATGGTAATAATACACACTCTTGGGAAGCCCTGTGACCTTTAATAAGTGTTGTAAGCTGTATTTTGCCTTGAGCTCTTCGACAACTATCGTTTTGTCTTTGCTTTTTTCTTTCTGGCCTGAGCCAAGGCTTCTAACTTTTTTAAGACTGCGTTCTCTGCACGTAGATAATCCAATTCTTCCCTGAGCTCTTTTTCAGACATGTCTGCTGATGGTTTAGGAGTTGAAGAATGATTCGTCACGCGAGGCCTACCTTTTTTCTGTGGTTTTAGTTGGGTTATACCCCCGTGAGCATAAAGCTTTTGCCATTGAAATAAAATACCTGGGGATGATAAGTCGAAATAGGCGCTAGTATAACCCAAAGACCAATCATTAATTTCCATCGTCTCGAGCACATGAATTTTGAACTCGCCTGAATAAGGTAACTGTTTATGGATAAAACTCTTTGACCCATTAAGCAGGTAGACCTGAAACCAATAACGAATAAGCCGAGCGCTAATATTGTACTTTTTACTTAATGCTTCAGAGTTTTCCTGCTCAGCAAGTTGTGCGAGCTTTAACTTAAATATTCTTTTGTACTTGGACATAAAAAGACCCCCAGTAATTGGATTGTCCAACTATTGGGGGTCACTTCAGAAAGCTGGGTTTTTTATTTAAAAATAATTAAAAACGAAATACGCGTCGAATACCAATTAATGGTAATAGAAATAACGCTAACCAAGAGGTACTGGCTGAACTTCTTTCAAAAAATTCGGCCTCTGGCGGTGCACAATTTTCAATTTCACCATTCTCCAGAGGTGTTAGTTTAACTGCAACGGCGACGGTTTCAAATTCAATATTACCGTTAATATCGGTCACTACACCACCAAGTGTGTCACGCTTTTCTACTGTTTTGGTGGCAACACCAAACACTTCGTTATTCTCATTAATAACATTAGCTTCAACAACTGTGTATGGGTAATCAGTTTCACCATCTGATTCATAACATGGTAAAAAGTCATTAATGTTAGTTATTTTATCTTCACCAATTTTATAAATAAATGCGGCTTTATCTCGTGAACTGTCCGATCCACCTAATTCACTCTCACCAACAATATAACCTTGATTATTGATATCGTTAGCAGTCGAGTTTGCTGCTAAAAAGAAGTTTGTAGGGTAAACAGTGTTACCAGTAGCGATATCATGATAAAAGAATTTTCTTACCCGAGTGTTTTCAACTATTCGAGTTACATAACCAGCAATAATATTTTCATCATTTATTGCTGAAGAAATCCCTGTCTGATTAGAGTCATTTTCTTGGTCAATATAAGTAACAACTTCGCCATCTTTGAAGTACACAGGCATTGTAACAAATGTATTATCATTATTTTTATAACGTGTATGTGAGGAGCCTACTGCAACACCATTTGCATTTACTGCAAAAGCAGTACTGGTAAATGTGTCTTCTTCCACTTCATATTCATCTGGAGTTAAAGCTAACCCAAGTTCTTCTACAGAAGTAATATTAAGGGAATCATCCAACTGCCACTTGACAGCTCGCTTGTTAAAAATTCCGCCAAGAAAATTGCTATTTAATAGATTAATACAAGAAGAAACAGGTTCATCTTCGCCATCGCAATTTTCATCAATATCTTCTAATCTTTCAAAGTTAATATCCGTTGACACATTGCCTACAACAATATAACCGGTATTAGTTTTAACAATATCATTGGCTCGGCTTGTACCCCCGTATTCATTGAATTCAGGAACAAGAGGTACTTCTGTGCCATCAGCACCTATTACAATTCCTCGTTCGATAAAATCATGAGTAAACCAAGTCTCAGCTTCATCTTCATCCTCTGGTGTGAAAGAAACTTTGTCATAGGGTGCACTCCCCCAACCAACTGAAACTCCATCTTCGCTCACAGCGTTGTAAACGTTAAAAGTGGAACGAGTTAAACCATCATAGTCTACTGAAGAAACATCATAAAGAGACTGTTCAACAACTTCATTTTCGTTAAATCTAATACCGGTAAACGAATTTAGTTTTTGATATTCAAAATTAGTCGATAAACCAGATAAAAATCTAACCATAAAATTATGCGCATCAGGATTAGTCAAAGCTGCATCATTATTCTCTATATCATCAAGTGTAAAAGTAATTACCTTATCACTTAGTTCGAAAATTGAAACTTCGCTGTCATAAGCATTCTCGATTGTATTATCTGTAAAATCAATATAACTGGTATCTATGGGTAAGTTATATAATCCATTTGCTAAACCAATTATGTGCCCGCTTTCACTTGCATCAGTAACGTAAGAAAATTTTGCATTATCGAGTGTGCCTAATTCACTTAATTGGTATGTTGCACTAATAGCTGATGTACTCAATGTCGCTAGGATACTGGCAGCGAGTAATTTATATTTCATTTTAGTCCTTACTACTGATTCTGTAATTCTTCAAGTTCTTCCCATCGCTCAAAAGCGGCTTCAAGGTCAGACTCAAGTTGTGCTAAATGGTTCAATGCTTTGGTTGTTATGTCATTGTCTTGTTTAAAAAAGTCAGGATTGCCTACCACATTTTGCTGGGCTTCTACGTCAGCTTCAAGTTGCTCCATTTTATTAGGCAACTGCTCTAATTCAAGTTTTAATTTGTAAGAAAGCTTATTCGTTTTAGCGGCTGGCTTTGCAGCAGGGGTCGGTTGCTTCTCTACTTTTTTTGCAGCTGGTTGAACAGCTTGTTTTTCTTGTTCTGCTAAATAACTTACATAAGCTTCATAGTCACTATAACCGCCGACTATATCCGTTACTTTTCCGTTACCTTCAAATGCCCATACACTAGAGCATGTATTATCGATAAATTCACGGTCATGGCTTACAATAATCACTGTACCTTGATACTGATTAATAATGTCTTCTAACAGCTCAAGTGTTTCAATGTCTAAATCATTGGTTGGCTCATCCAATACCAGGATATTCGATGGTTTTAAAAATAGCTTAGCAAGTAATAATCGGTTTTTTTCGCCGCCAGATAAGGCCTTAACGGGTGTTCTAGCGCGCGCAGGTGGAAACAAAAAGTCTTGTAAGTAACCTAATACATGACGAGAGCGCCCCCCCATCATGACTTCTTGCTTACCTTCTGCAACATTGTCTTGTACTGTTGCTTCTTCGTCTAACTTTTCACGGTATTGATCAAAGTAAGCAAATTCTAGATTAACACCCTGCTTAGTTTCACCGCTGTCAGGTGCTAAGTCACCAAACATTAGTTTTAATAGAGTTGTTTTACCCACACCATTAGGACCGACTAAACCGATACGGTCGCCACGCATAACTAAAGTAGAAAAGTCGCTTACAATCGTTTTCTCTTTAAAAGCATGAGATAAATGCTTAGCTTCAAAAACTAATTTACCTGAGCGGTCTGCGGTTTCAATATTGAAATCTGTTTTACCAACTTGATCAACTCGTTGCTTACGCTCATTACGCAATTGTTTTAATTCACGAACACGGCCTTCATTACGAGTTCTTCGGGCTTTTACGCCCTGACGGATCCACGCTTCTTCTTCAGCTAATCGTTTATCAAAGAGTGCATTTTGACTTTCTTCTACTTTTAAGTCATGCGCTTTTTGTTCTAGGTAAGTGGCGTAGTCACCTGGATATGAAATAAGTTTGCCGCGGTCTAAATCCAAAATACGTGTAGCAATTGCACGAATAAACGCACGATCGTGAGATATAAATACAATCCCACCTTTAAAGTCTTTTAAGAACTGCTCTAACCACATTACACTTGTCATATCTAAGTGGTTTGTTGGTTCGTCTAATAGCAACAAGTCTGGCTCACTAACTAATGCACGTGCCAGTGCAACCTTACGTAACCATCCACCTGAAAGCGATTCAAGTTTAGCATCAGGTGTCAGCTCAAGCTTAGTTAATACTAATTGAATACGGCTATCGAAGCGCCAGCCATCAGCGGCTTCTAGCTTATTAGATAAGCGCTCAAGTTTATTTAATAATTGATCGGTACATTCAGTTTGCAGTTCATTACTCACATGGTGATAATCGATAAGTAAATTAGCAATTTCTGGCATACCTTGGGCAACATAATCAAATACGGTACCGCTGGCCCCTTTAGGTGGATCTTGTTCAAGACGAGAGATCTTTAAACCACCGAGCTGGTTTATTTCACCATCATCCAATATTACTTGGCCGTCTAATACTTTTAACAGCGTTGATTTACCTGCGCCGTTACGCCCCACAATACAAACTCGCTCACCACTTTCAATAACAGCATCTGCGTTGTTAAGTAACGCATGTGTACCAAAGGCAAGCTGTGCTTTCGAAATTCTTATTAAATCCATAATTCTACAATGCTCTTAATCTGCCAGTGCTAAAAATATTTGCACTTGTTCTGCAGTAAAAGGCCAAAACAATTGTTGGCCATGTTCATTTTTTAAAACAGGAATACTTACCTGATATTGCGCAATAAGCTGTTTATCAGTCATTATGTCTGTTAACAATAAACTGCCTTCGCTCATTAATAACGGTGTTATTAGTGCGTGGGCTTGTTCACATAAATGACACCCTTCCGTATGGTATAAAGTCCACTTAGCCATGAGTAATTAACCAGCTGTTATGAATTTTTTTATTACGCTTAAAGTCTGGTGAGAGTGTTTTCTCAGAAATATTAACGGCTTTTAAACCTAAACCAATCAATCCAACTTCATCCATAACAAAGCCACGTTTGTTGTTAGAAAAAATCAATGTTCCAGACGGGCTAAGAATTTTTTTAACCCAAGTGAGTAACTTAATGTGATCGCTCTGCACATCAAACGCATCTTTCATTCGCTTTGAATTTGAAAATGTTGGAGGGTCAAGAAAGATTAAATCATATTGCGCAGTCGCATGCTCTAGCCATTTAAGGCAATCTGCTTGCTCAAAACGGTAACGCGTGTTGCTAATATTATTTAAATCAAAATTATCTTGGCCCCATTTTAAATAGGTTTTGGATAAATCAACTGTGGTTATAGCCTTTGCCCCACCAATGGCTGCATGAACTGATGCACTTCCTGTGTAGGCAAATAAATTTAAAAAACGTTTGTCCTTGGCATTTTCTTGAATGTAGCGACGAACCAAACGATGATCTAAAAATAACCCCGTGTCTAGATAATCAAATAAATTAACCTTAAATTTAGCACCAAACTCTTCAACAACCATCGTTCTATTTTGCTTAGCCATAGGGGTGTATTGCTCTTCACCTTTTTGCTTTTTGCGAACTTTTACGGCTATGTTTTCAGGTGCTATGTTTAGTTGTTGCGCTGTTAAGCTAATGACGTCCTGAAGACGCTTATCAGACACTTTTTCATCTATTTCTTTCGGTGCCGCGTACTCAAAAATTACAGCGCTGTCGTTATATATATCAACCGCCACATTGTATTCCGGAATATCAGCATCATAAACGCGATACGCGTCGACTTTGTTTTGCTTTAACCAATTTTTAAGGCCTTGTTTATTTTTTTTAAGACGGTTAGCAAACGACATTGAACCTTCATAATTAAGGGCTTTTTTGTCATCAGTCGTCAAGCTGACTTGCTTGTCATCTAGTTGATATAAGTTAAGCTCTACATCTAATGGACCATTTTTAAATTTATAACGTTTTAATTTAACAAGCTTTAAAAGTTTAAATAAACTCTCATCCATGCCCAATAACGCCAGTTTCCAATGGTTAAAATGCTTTTTAAAGCCGACACCTAAATTACGGTGTAAATCAACTAACTCAGCCATAGAGCCAATACGTTCACCATAAGGCAAATTTGAAATAACCACACCTGGTAATTTAGCTACTGCGGTTAACTTTGTTGCGTCGCTTTGCTTAAATTTAATTATGTCATCAAGCTCGGCACGCTTTGCATTATCAATGGCTTTACTTAATACCTGAGCATCGTAGTCGTGGCCTATTAGCCAAAGTTTCGGGTCGGTTATATTTGCAAGCAGCTCTTCTTTTAACGCTTTAAATTTTGCCACTCTAAAACTAGGTAAACGCTCAAAAGCAAAGCCTTCACGAAACAAACCTGGCGCTTCATTACGTGCCATACCTGCGGCTTCTATTAAAATAGTACCCGCACCACAACATGGGTCAAACAGAGGTTGTTTAACGTTATCTAGCCATCCGCTGCGTTTAATAATTGCAGCCGCTAAATGCTCTTTTATTGGCGCTTTACCTTGTCCCTGTCTGTAGCCACGTTCAGATAGTCTTGGCCCTGAGTAGTCAATATATAAAGAAACACCGTGACGATTTAAACGTGCAACAACACGAACATTGGCATCCTGTTTATCAACATTAGGGCGTTGCTCATACAAATCATTAAAGTAGTCAACAATTGCATCTTTAATTACTAAACCAGAAAACTGTGTATTTTTTAACGAATCATTAGTACCGTTAAAATCTACAGCAAATGTTTGCGTTGGGCCAAACCATTCTTGCCAAGGTTGAAAACGAGCAAATTTATACAAGCTATCTTTATCATTAACGCCTTCTTTTTCTTCGATAAGCATAAGCACACGCGTTGCAAAACGGCTTGATAAACAAACCTTTTGCGCCAGTAATGAGTCAGCCTCAAAACGAACAGAACCAACAGTTTGCTTAGACACAGCAGCGCCAAGTTCTGTTAACTCATCAACCAATAAATTTTCGATTCCGATAGAAGTAAGTGCGATAAATTGCAAAGTAGTAACCCTTAATAGCTAATTGCGCAGGATTATACCATAGGTTGAGGGACAAACACGCCATAACACATGCTTAATAGCGTAAATTACTTAGGCAGTTTTAAATTTAATTTGCTGAGGTAAGATGGGATGAACGCGATTATTTAAAATTTTGATAACTTCAAATTGAGCAAGAGATAAATTTTCGTCTAATTGAAAATTCTCGCTTAAATTTAAGCAAACCGAGGCATCACTACAGTGATCGACAATCAAAAAGTCGCCCGTTTGCGCCTTAGAGACTAATTTAACGACTGCTTCAACACTTGGTTGGCTGCCGGTATATTCATTAAAAAACCAGCTTTTTGCTAGCACAGGTTTTAAATGAAACTTAACCGCTGTAGCATTTAATGCTATTTGACATATTTGTGCACCAGACCAGATTTCAAACCCGTCCAGATAATTATAAACTTGTTCGTAAAATGCAGCATCTTCTAAACTAAAGTTAGGGTTTTTGATAACTAAATCTGTTAGCTGCCTTATTTTATAGGGTGTGCAAAGCTGCATTTCATCGTTCAAATCAAGTAATAAACGATTTTTATTAGGACAAGCAATCCACTGCCATTGCTTTGATGCTTGTAACATTTGCTCCTCCTTGTGGGCTTTATTAAAAATAGTATCAGTTCAAAGTATAACTGCTTTTGACCATTTTATACATAAATGCTTAGAACATTTATCGAACGATCAAAAGCTTAGATAACTGATCCTTATAAGCCGTTTACGATCGATTTTACCAATTCAGGGCCTTTATAAATAAAACCTGTATAAACTTGGACTAAACTAGCACCCGCATTAAGCTTCTCTTTAGCTGAATTAGCATCATCAATTCCGCCAACACCAATAATAGGTAACTGGCCTTTTGTTAATCGTCTTAATTCACTAACTACTTCTGTAGAACGTGTTCTTACAGGGTGTCCTGATAAACCACCGGCTTCCTCAGCATACTGCTGACCGATCACATCACTTCGTTCTAGTGTAGTATTAGTTGCAATTACCCCGTCAATTTTGTTGTTTAGCAGTGATTCACTTACCTGTTCGATTTGAATAGGATCAAGATCCGGCGCAATTTTAACAAGCATAGGAACTTGCTTATTATGTTCTGAAATTAAATCTAGCTGCTCATTTTTAAGACTTTGCAATAAATCATCAAGTGCAGCACCGTATTGTAAATCTCTCAGGCCGGGTGTGTTTGGTGAAGAAATATTCACGGTAATATAAGAGGCATGCTCAAAAACTTTTCTCATACAGTGTATGTAATCGTCTTTACCTTGCTCATTAGGGGTATCTTTATTTTTACCTATATTAATACCTAATATGCCGTTGTACTTTGCTGCTTTTACATTACTAATTAAATTATCAACACCTTTATTATTAAAACCCATACGATTAATAATAGCGTTTGATTCTGGCAATCTAAATATACGGGGTTTATCGTTACCTGCTTGCGGGCGAGGTGTAACAGTACCCACCTCTATAAAACCAAAACCCATTTGGCTAAATGCATCTATGCACTCTGCATTTTTATCTAAACCTGCAGCTAAGCCAACCGGATTTTTAAATTCAAGACCTAAAAAGTTAACGGGCTTATTTGCTACAGATTGCGACCATGCGGCACTCAAAGGCGTATTAGCAAAGCGGCTTAAATTATTAAGAGCAAATTCATGTGCCCACTCCGCATCACGGGTAAACATAAAACGGCGAGCTAAATCGTAAAACATGAATATATTCCTCTTTAAATTACAGACAAAAAAATACCTCAGACAAGGCTGAGGTATTATATAACATTTTTAATAATTAGCTTATTACTTAGTTAATAAATAATAATGCGCAAAATTATTTTATTTTGCTGGTGTATCACAATTGTGACTCAATAGCATTAGTTCACGCAATGCCACTGAGAACTTGGCAAAATCATGACTTTGCGACGTTTTAAACTCAGCCAGCATTTGCTTCCAACGAGTAAGTAATAATTCCTGCTTATCCATCCACTCATCAATTTGGTAATCAACGTCTTTTTCATCTGCTTCAAAGCTATTTAAAACAACCTGAGCCAATGTTCGTTGCTGCCAATCTAACTCTTCACGATAAGATGAACGGGCCAACGCTTGCCAATGGTTAGCAACAGGTTGGTTAGTTATTTGATCTAAGAACCAATGTAAGCCCATTCTTGCACCTAGCTTAAAGTAAGTATTAGACACCATAGCAATGCCTCTACGCGAATTATTAGCAATTTCTGCTAAGTCCATCACCGAGAACAAGCTAGATAATGAAACGATGCGCTTAGCTATATCTAATGGTACTCCACTATCAGTTAACTTAGTTGCAGCTTCATCTATGCGAGCACTTTCCTTTTCAACAATATAAGTGTTCAAGTTATCGCTCAAATCACTAAATGTTGGTGAGAAGTACTCAATACCTTGCTCAATCGTTTGTGATTTATTGCGATGACGCAAGAACCAACGAGTTGCTCTGCGAACAGTTCTACGAAGCTGATAAAGCATTTCTGTTTGTACAGCCGCTGGAATTTTATTATCTAAAGCGCTGATTGATGACCACGTATCACGCATTTCAAAAATTTCACTGGCAATTGAGTAACACATTGCAATTTCAGATTCGCTAGCACCTGTTTCTTCGTGCATACGAACCATGAAATTTAAGCCCATGTCATTAACAATATTATTAGCAAGTTTGGTCGCTATAATTTCTTTACGAAGTGGGTGATTATTCATGGCATCATTAAATTTCTCACGTAGTGGGCGTGGGAATGATTTAACAAGTAATTGGCGATAATACGGGTTTTCTGTAATTTCATCCGTTACAAGCGAATCTTTTAACACCATTTTAGCGTATGAAACCAATACTGATAACTCAGGACGCGTTAGATCTTTGCCTGATGCTGCTCGCTCTGCTAACTCTTCATCACTTGGAATAAACTCTATAGCACGGTCTAATTTGCCATCTTTCTCAAGGGCATGAATAAAGCGAATTTTTTCCTTAAGTGTCGATGTACCACGAGATTGCGTGATTGAAATTGTATGTGTTTGACGATAACAGTCTTTCAATACCAGCTCTGACACTTCATCAGTCATAGAATAAAGCAGTTCATCACGTTGTTTAAGTGTTAAATCACCTTCAGCAACTAAACCATTAAGTAAAATTTTAATGTTTACTTCATTATCTGAACAAGCAACGCCGCCAACGTTATCAATAAAGTCAGTATTTACGCGTCCGCCTTGTTCAGCAAATTCTATGCGTCCAAGTTGCGTAGCACCTAAGTTACCACCCTCACCTAGCACTTTAGCACCCAGTTCTTTACCATTTATACGTAGCGCGTCGTTTGCACGGTCGCCAACGTCAGCATCGGTCTCTTTTGTGTGCTTGATGTATGTACCAATACCACCATTCCAGAGCAAATCAAACTCCATCATTAATGATGCTTTCATTAACTCGTTAGGTGTCATGCTTGCTTTTTTTGTACCCAGCATTTTTTTCATTTCTGGGCTAAGGGTAATCGATTTTGCAGCTCGAGAGAAAATACCACCGCCGGCTGAAATAAGATCTTTGTTGTAGTCTTCCCACGAAGAACGAGGCATATTAAATAAACGTTCACGCTCTACATACGATTTTGAGGCATCAGGATTAGGGTCTACAAATATATGCATATGGTTAAATGCAACTTGTAAACGAATGTGCTTAGACAGCAACATACCATTACCAAATACGTCTCCAGCCATATCGCCAATGGCAACTACTGTAAAATCAGTACTTTGACAGTCAATATCCATCTCACGGAAGTGACGCTTAACAGACTCCCATGCACCTTTAGCGGTTATGCCCATTTTTTTATGGTCGTAACCTACAGAACCACCCGATGCAAAGGCATCACCAAGCCAAAAGTTGTACTCATTTGCAATACCGTTAGCTATATCAGAAAACGTTGCTGTTCCTTTATCGGCAGCCACTACTAAATACGCATCATCTTCATCATGACGAACAACATTACTTGCTGGCACTATTTCACCACGTGCAATATTGTCAGTGATATCTAGCAAACCTCTAATAAAGATTTTATAACACTCTTGGCCTTCTTTAATGAAAGCATCGCGCTCTGATGGTAGCTGTTTACAAACAAATCCACCTTTAGAGCCAACAGGTACAATTACGGTATTTTTAACTTGTTGCGCTTTAACTAATCCCAAAACCTCTGTTCGGAAGTCTTCACGACGGTCCGACCAACGTAAGCCACCGCGAGCTACCTTACCAAAGCGTAAATGTACGCCTTCAACACGAGGCGAATAAACAAATATTTCAAAAGCAGGTAACGGTAACGGTACGTCAGGGATCAAACTAGGTTGTATTTTAAATGATACGTAAGATTTAAACTGGTTCTGAGCGTCTTTTTGGTAGTAGTTAGTGCGCAGCGTAGCCACAATCATATCTACGTATAAACGTATAATGCGGTCATCATCAAGGTTGGCTACGTTTTCAAGCTCAAGATAAATTTGTGCTATTAACTTGTCCAGTGTTTTAGAACTCGCAGGGCTCTTAACAGAAAAACGTTTAGCAAATAAGTTAACGATTTGAGACGCAATATGTGGGTAGTTAGCAAACGTACTTTCAATATATGTTTGAGAAAAAGTAACACCAATTTGGCGCATGTATTTAGCATAAGCACGCAAAATAGAGGCTTCACGACCCGTTAAGCCGCCCATTAGCACTAAACGGTTAAAACCGTCATTCTCTAAACGGTTATTCCATACATTGGTTAAAGCCGCACGAAAACGAGCAGACACTTTATCAAAATCATCCATCCCTTTACTGTCAATCAGCATAGAGAAATCCATGATCCAGTTGATTTTGCCATCGCTTGTTTTAACCGAGTAAGGTGTTTCACCTATTACACGTAAACCAAAGTTTTCTAGCATTGGCATTACATCTGATAAATGAATTGGCTCATCTTTATGAAATAAGCTCAAACGGACAATATTTGTATTCGCCTCTTCTTGAGGGCGATAAAAAAGCATCTCAAGCTTGTTTTCTTCACTTAATAGCTCTAGTTTTTCAATATCTACTACTGCGGCACTCGGTAACACTTCATCTTTGTATGAACGGGCAAACGCGTTACAATATTTACGGTTTAAATCATTTCCACGCGCTTCACCTGCAGACTCTAAAAGTGCAGATTGTAGTTTGTCTTCCCAAGTACGGGCAGCTTCTATTAAATTATTTTCGATGTCTTTCACATTAAATTCGATATTGTTGTCAGTCACACGAACAGTGTAATGAGTACGTGCTAGTGTTGACTCGGAGAAGTAAGTGGTAAATTCGACTTTTTCGTCAGAATTAAATGCATTGCCTAAAATATCTTGAGTTTCCCTGCGCAGGGCTGTGTTGTAGCGCTCGCGAGGAACATAAACCATACAAGAGAAAAAGCGACCATAGGCATCTTTTCGCACAAATAAGCGACACATATCACGCTCTTGCACTTGTAATACACCGGTTGCAACTTCAAGTAACTCATTTTCGCGTGCTTGTACTAACTCATCACGCGGGTAAGTTTCTAAAATATTTAATACCGCTTTGTAAGCGTGTGTGCCTTTTGCAAAATCACACATATCCATTATGCGAGTAATTTTGCTTTTTAAAACAGGAACATCAGCAGCACTATTATTATAAAAATTAGATGAAAATAAACCAATAAAACGGTCTTCACCAATAACATTCCCTTCATCATCAAAACGTTTTACACCAACATAATCGATATAAGCGGGACGATGAACACGAGACTGTGAATTAGTTTTAGTTAGGATCAATAAATTACTGCTGCGTGCTTCCTGGCGAGCCACCTCAGGTAACTCAGAAAGCAAGCGAGTATGCTCTTCAGTAGAGTTTTTTAACAACCCTAAACTTGTATCCATTTTACCTTTAAGCTGATAGTCCCCCTGAACAGGACTTAACTCGTATTCACGATAGCCCATAAGGGTGAAATTATCGCTAACTAGCCAATCTAAAAATTCAACGGTTTCTGCCACTTCACTTTTATTTTTGCCGTGGCGGCGCTTAGGTAGCTCTTTACTTACTTCAATTAGTTTTTTTCTTATTGGCTGCCAGTCTTCAACAGCAACAGACACATCAACAAGTACGGATTCTAATTCTTTTTTGAAAGACTCAATGGCAGACGAATCTGTTTGGCGATCAATTTCTATGAAAAAAACTGTTTTTGTAGATGTAGATTCTTGCTCTGCTTTTAAATTAGATAAGCCTGAGATTTTAGCGTTGTCGTCGCGTTGAATTTTAAGAGGGCTATGAAGTAATAAGTGAGAGGCGATATTTTCACGAGTCATGGCCATACGAACAGAATCAACTAAAAACGGCATATCTTTAGCAATAATTTCTACGATGGTATGTGATGACTGCCAGCCATCTTTTGCCACTTCGGGATTGAAAACGCGAATAACGGCGTCGTCAGTAGTATTTTTTTCTAGCGAATTCCAAAGGCTGAGTGCAGCACCGTATAAGTCACTGTCGTTTCGATTTGCCAAATCCTCTTTAGACATATTGCTGTACAAGGCTTTGGCGAATTTCTCAACGAGTAACACATTATCAGCGTGAACTTTTTTCTGGATAAGCTTACAGACATTATCTAGGATAACCGAGGCTTGGCCTTCATTTCGTGTCATTGTATGTTCCTTAATCTATTACTGCTCAAGAGCAGGAATTTGTACAGCCATTTATTAGTGTGGAGTCAGATAAATTCTAACCCTTTTACAGCTAATAAACAGCTTTTTCGATGAAAACATTTCAAGCTTTTCAGCTATTTGGTCATCTATTCACAAATTATAGATATAAATGGCCAATAGTGGCCATTTAGGAGCAATATTATTCACATTATTTTTTCTGGTCGGTCCACAGAAGACTTCCAATTGCAGGTAATAACAGCACTGCACCTAACATATTCACTAAAAACATGAAGGTAAGAAGTATTCCCATATCAACTTGGAATTTCAAATCTGAAAAAATCCATGTGCTTACACCAATGGCGAGAGTAATACCGGTAAATAGTACCGCACTACCGCGTTCAATGAGTGCATTACGATAAGCAATCGACAATGGTACATTTTGTTTAAGCTGCCCCATCATCGACGAAAGTATATAAATACCGTAATCCACACCAATACCTACCCCTAGGGCAATAACTGGTAAGGTTGATACTGTTAGGCCAATTTCTAGCTGTACCATTAACGCTTGTGCAAGCGTTGATACTATATAAAGCGGTAACACCACAGCAATAGTCGCTTTTACGCTTCTAAAACTCAGTAAGCATAATGCAATAACAGCACCGTATACATATAGCATCATTGGTATTTGAGCCTCAGACACTGACTCGTTTGTAGCGGCCATTACGCCGACAGGACCAGACGCTAATTTAAAGGCAAGCTTTTCTGTCCCTTCTTCATTTGCGAACTGTTTAACGCTTGCAATAACGCGGTCGATAGTCTGCGCTTTGTGATCATCTAAAAAGATAATAACAGGCATCACAGAACAATCACCGTTCAGTAACCCTGTGCTTGTTTCAACACGCGCAGTTGACTGCACTAATGAAGCCGAATTACGCGGCAAGCTCTGCCATTTTAAATTACCTTCGTTGTAACCCGCATTAACAGACTGAGCAACCGAACTTAAACTAACTGCAGATTGAACACCTGCAACATTTTCAACTTTGTATTGAAAACGGCTAATGCGCTCCATTACATCATATTCTGTACATGCTGCTGGATAAGCTTCAACTATCACTTTTAAAATATCTGATGAAATAGTGTACCTGTCCGATATTAAAAAAGTATCCTGATTATAGCGAGCATCTTGATGAAGTGACGGAGCACCTGCATGCAAATCACCTATCCGCATTTTATCAGCTTGCCAGTAACCAAAAGCAAATAAAACAAGCGTAAAGCCAATAATGATTTTAGCTGCTTTAGGATCGGTTGCTTTTACCAATAAATCCCTAACTTTATCAAGCATATTTGGCTTGTTAGCGTCACCTGATTGAATATGAATGCTATTTTCAAATTGCATGTATGAAGCCCAAACAGGCAATAGAATTAAGTTAGTAAATATAATAACCGCAACACCTAAGCTAGCAGTAATTGCAAGCTCACGGATAATACCTATATCAATCGTCAACAAAGTTAAAAAGCCAACAGTGTCTGATAAAAGAGCAATACCACCTGGAATTAAAAGCGCTCTAAAACTTGATTGACAGCAAACTCGCGTACTTTTCCCTTCGCTTACTTTTTTACCTATCGCGTTTATCATTTGTACGCCATGGCTAACACCAATAGCAAATACTAAAAATGGAACTAATATCGACATTGGATCAAGTCCAAAGCCAAGGCTTGAAAGCAACCCTAACTGCCATGCAACCGCAATGATCGAGCATGCAATGGGTAAGATTGTAAGCTTTAAGCTTCCACAGAACAGCCAAACCATAATAAATGTGAAGGCTATGGCAATTGCAAAAAATAACACAACGCCTTTAGCCCCTTCTGCAATATCACCAGCCATCTTTGCAAAACCGATAATATGAATACTTACTTTGTCCGTACTCAGAGGCTCTCTTAACTCTGTTTCGAGCTTTTCTGCAAAGGCTAAGGTGTCTAACTTTTCTTGCGTTTGTGGGTCAGTTTCTAATAATTGCGCTGTTACCATTGCACACGAATAGTCGCTTGCAATCATACGACCAACAACTTTTGCTTTTTCTATATTTTCTTTAACAACGGCTAAGCCACGTTCGTTTGCCTTAAAGTTTGCAGGAATAATTGGGCCACCGGCAAAACCATCCTCAACCACTTCGACAAATCGGGCGCTAGGAGCAAATATAGAGTTTACGAGCGGTCTGTTTACACCGGGTATAAAATAAAGCTGATCATGAACAGCTTTTAACTGAGTAAAAAATTCTGGATTGAATATGTTACCACTGTCATCACACACTGAAATTAAAATACTATTCGCACCACCAAACTGCTTTTCATGCTTGGTATACACTTTCATGTATTCGTGATTTAAAGGGATATTTTTATTAAACGAAGCATCTAGTTGAATGTGCGTGGCTTTAAAAATAAGCAAACAAGTAATAATTGCAAAACTTATAAGCACAACTAAGCGATGTCTAAAAATCGCTTTTTCTATAAAATCTAAAATAGTATGCATTAAGGGGTCAACTCCTTCACTTTAATGCCATCTTCAGTAGCCATTACCAATTTATTATTTTTAATCACACCACCAAGTATCGCTTTACCATCGGCAAGTTGCTCATGAGTTAATAAACCATCCTGTAAGTGAAAAATCACCCCGCTATTTGCTAGCATTAACCACTGTTTGTTATTGTAATTAATAATACTGTTTACAGTAGCAGCTTTAGTACTCTCAAGGTGAAGCCACTCATCTTCATCACGCTGCTTGCTGAATACATTACCTCTAAGCCCTGCGACTACTTCTTGAGAATTATCTGAATTAAAAGCGAAGAAAGAACCTGGGTATATTTCTTCAAGACGCAGCCAAGTTTTACCGTTATCTGTGCTTCTCGCTAGTAAGCCCATCTCACCAACAAGCATTAAGCCTTCAGAAGTTTGTTCAATTCGATTAAAATGTGGCAGGATTGATGCTGTTTCGGCCTCGTATCCTTCAGGATCATTGTTTTTTAAGTCGTTTAAATAATCTCTGTCTTCACTGAACAATAGAGAATCTAAAAATCGTTTTTCCCACTGTTTACCACCATCGGTGGTATGGTAAAACATGCCATACGCACCCACGGCAAAGCCTTCTAATTTATCTTTAAATAAAATATCTAAACACGGCTTATCTAAAGAAGGCTTAGCCTGTTGTAATTGCCAATTATTACCACCATCAACAGTGTTAATAATTGTGGCATCGTGCCCACATGCCCAACCGTTGTTTTCATCACTAAAATCAACAGCGGTTAATAACACTTGCGTAGGCACTAATTCTGCTTGTTGCCACATTTCACCATTTGTACTTTTTATAACTGTTCCATGTTTACCTACAGCAACTAATTCATTGCCTGTATTGATAATGTCAGTTAATAGTGTTTTTTGTGCATTAGGCGCACTAATTGCGTTTTTTGGTGTATCTTGAGCAAAACTCGCACCGCTTATAATCAGGCTGGCACATACCAAATACTTCATAAATTTTAATCGCCTTGAACTGAAAGGAGTGTTTGTCTTTGTAAACGAGGAAAGTTTTTGCGTTGAAAGACAAACGCGATGAGAAAGGAAAAAGGCACCTAACTTAAAATTAGGTGCCTAGTTTTAATTTATCTACCTGCGCGACGTAAGGCGCTAGATGTAAATTCATTATCATTAAATGATTTTGAAAAATCGTACATTTTTTCTTGGTTATCTAAACCAATTGCTAAATAACGACGTGAATTCAAATCATGATAAACTTCTAACGTACTCCACTGAGTGGGTACTTCGTAGTAGTTAAGACCGTAAGCCATTGCTACACGATAAAGCTGATCACGGTTATCGTAAATGTCTGTTACCGTTACTTGCCAGCTATCTTCATCTATATAAAACACACGTTTTTTATAAATGTGACGCGTATCATCTTTAAGGTTAGCCTCTACTACCCAAACACGGTGCTTTTCATAACGAGTATGCTCAGGATTGATGTGGCCAGGCTTTAAAATGTCATCATACTCTAGCTTGTCACTGTGAAGCTTGTAGCTATTATATGGAACATAAAGCTCTTGCTTACCTTTAAGCGTCCAGTTGTAACGGTTTGGTGAGCCATTGAACATATCAAAGTCATCAGTAGTACGTAAGCTATCTGCTGCAGTACCCGGTGCGTCATAAGCAACGTTTGGTGCACGGCGAACACGTCGCTGACCAGAATTATATGTCCATGCTTGGCGTGGCGTTAATATTTGGTCCATTGTTTCATGTACTAGTAATGCAGTACCCGCAAGACGTGCCGGTTGAGTAACACTCTGTTTAAACTTAAACAATATGTTTGAATCTTGCAGCTCGGCAGGTGTAGCACTTGGATCAGAATATTTAACAAGTAGCTGTTCATCAAAACCAACATAGTTGTAAGAACCTGATGCTGTAGGTGCAGCTTGTCCACCAAAACGTTCGATTGACTCACCTCTAAAACGTAATAAATGGTTCCAAATTGCTTCTAAACCTGTTTTAGGGATGGGAAATGGAATACCAATAGCCGTATTTTTAATTCCGTTTCCGCCTTCAATCAATTCGGCAGTAGGCGCAAACTCTTTAGTTGCATCATAAACAAACTGAGGATATGAGGCCGAACGGCGTGTCTCATACACTGGCATTTTGAATGTGTCTGGATACGCTTCAAACAAAGCAATTTGGCCTGGGCTCAAGTTAGCTTTATATTTATCGATGTTTGATTTATCAATAGTGAAAAGCACTTTATCACTTGAAAAAGGGTCTAGGTGATGCATGCCAACATCGTACCCTGCAGGAGCTGCAGTAATACCATTGTTCCATGCTGGAATTGAGCCGTCAGCGTTACCTGCTTTTTCGGCGCCCATTGGCGTTAAATCTTGACCTAAACGCGCTACTTCTTCAGCTGATAGTTTTGCTAAAGTAGCATTACTTGCAAACAAGCTAGCAAAAGCTGCTGCAATGAGGGTAGGTTTTTTAATCATAGTAATGTTACCCCTAAATAGAATATTTTAAGTTAAAAGAAACGTAATCGCGGTCTGAGAATGTATTAACACCGCCACCGCCCCAAAACGAGTTATAGCTCACATCAAGTGACCACGCATTTTGGTAGTTAAAGTTCATCGTAGCACCTAAAGATTTACGATCTTCGATAAATAAGAACATAGGATCTGGTGTATTACCGTTTACGTCATGAGAAAATACAAAACGTGGTGAAAAGTTAATACCTTTGTAAAAGTTGAAGTAATCGCCTTTCGCAATTAGGCGGTAACCCCAAGACGATGCTGTAGCGAATGATTTCTCTTCAGCGCCATTTGATAGACCAAGTTGCAATGTTGAATAATCAGTAGTACCTGGGCCTGTTATTGTGCCACTACGGCCAGTGCCTGATACATTTAAACGCATTTCGTCATAGCCAGGCATATCGTGAATTTTAACTACACCCACTTCACCAACTACAGCCCAGCTATCAGCACCTAATGAAGGACCAAATAAATGTGTTGCTGTAAATTGAATTTGTGATGTGTCGCGTTCAATGTAGCCTTTGGCAACTTCACCTGCACCAACTGAGCTTACCGCATCGCCTATACTCATTTGCGAAATACCCGCAAAATCAGGACGAATACCAGCAACCGCCAATTGCTCAGGCATAGCTGTGTAAAGTAACTCTACGTCATCAATTTGTAGCGGTTCATCTTGGCGAAAAGCAAATTCACCTGCAAACGCTGTTTCGCCAATAGTCGTATTAAAACTTAAACCATATAACTTAATATCTTCAGGGTACTCGTTTTCAGCTTTAGAAAAAGCAGTTAAATCAGCAACATTATCTGACGTGATTTCTGTTGTCATGATCATCGCTAAATCTTGGGCAATTGCAGCTTGTGAAAAGTTTGATACGCGACCAGATATAAGCGGACGACGGCTATGATAATTCACGTGATAGAGTGCAATTTCAGTATCATTAAATTCAGGTAAAAATACACCTAAACGTAAACCATACTGACCGCCATCTTCAGGCTCTGTTTTACCATTATCTCCTTTACCTTTTAAAGCAACTTTAGTTGGGTATGCAAGATACATTTGAGCTAATAAAGCACTTCCTTCTGCACTTGAAGGATCAATACCTTGTGCTGCTGCGGCCAATGCAAAATCAGATGTTAAGTTATTCAGGCTATCTGTTAAAAAAGCGACATCAATATCAGGATTAGACGTAAAACCTAATTGAACATTCTGCTGATAACCATTTTCTGCTGCAAAGTCATTAGTCGAAAAATACGTACCAGCTGCTGGTAAACGCGTTTCTTGCCATTGGTATTGGTAGAAACCTTCAAGGGTAATGTTGTCAGTAATGCCAAGCGATGCCCAAAGCATGCCTACAGGTATGAATGCTTCTTTAAGCTCAGCACCTGGCGCTTTCAATCTATCGATATCTACAGGGTTAACATTTATACCATGAGATATAAGCGTGCTTTCACCCCAGTTAACAACTTGTTGACCAAGACGTACTGAAAGTGGGTTTTTGCCGTCGTTTAAGTCGAAATCAGCCCAAACAAATGCATCAAGTAGGCGAATGTCTGCACAGCTCTGTTCTTTTGTATCTTCATCATCACAAGGATCTACGCTTTGACCTGATGTAGGGTTTGCATAGGCAAAGTCACCATCCATCAACGCAAAGTCATAAAAATACATGAAGCGAGTGAACAAACCGTAGTTATCTTTATTTATTGAAAGGTCGTGTGTTCCCTTCAAAAGTTTTGAAAATGAGTCACCACTGTCAAAATTTAAATTACCAGCATCACCATTATTTGAATAAGAGCCAGGTTGAGCCCATACATCTTGAGATGAGTAAATAGTGTTTAAGGCTGGGTTGTAACCAGTCCAATCAAAAGCAGGGTTATTACTTTTACCTATTAAGCTAAAGTCTCTATCTTCTACACGAATACTTTGGCCGTAAGAAAAAGTTGAATCGAAGGTTATATCAAACCCTCCGGCGTCAAATGTTACAGCCTGTGAACTTGCTGTAGTTAAAGCTAAACTAGCGGCTGCTAAACCTATAGCGATTTTGTTTTTAACAAAAAGCGATCTTCTTATCATTGTGGTTCCCCCCTGTCGCGGGTCATATTGTGTGATCAAGTTATTGTTTTTAGTGTAATCGTAACGATAGAAGCGAATTGTATAAATTACAAATAGTCGCATTCAATCTGTCATATATATAGTGTGTCAGCTGACGTTTACGTATTGGTAAGACGTCATACCAGATAATTTATACACGTTATTTAACAATAGAACAAATTGAAATTAACAAAAAGACAATATTTTTATGGTTTTATAACATAAAAATAGCGCTCTAAGCCACTCGTTCAATACGAATAAATTTATTTTCAGGGGTGAGTAACATTCTAAAACGCCCTCTGACACCTAAACTTGTAACAAACGGTCTTAAATGATCGGCAGAAAACCGAATTGACTTTCCGCCCTCTTCAACCACTTGCACAGAACTATATCGACCGTGGTAGTAATCCATACAGTCGTTATAGCTCAATCTTAAATTAAAGTAATATTCAAGCATTTAATTAAGCGCTTTTTCAACCTTCTCGAATAAGTCGTCACTTAGTCCATCTAAATTAGATAAACGTTCTAATTGCGTTTTCATAAGCGCTGAACGTGTTTTATCATAACGTTTCCAAGACATAAATGGTGTTAGCATTCTTGACGCATTTTGTGGATTTATTGCATTCAGCTTAACAAGTAAATCACCAAGAAATTCATATCCTTGCCCGTCAGCACGGTGAAATTGCTGAGTATTAAAGTAGCTAAAACTCCCCACTAAAGCACGGACTCTATTGGGGTTAGAAAAATCAAAACTTGGGTGCTCGTATAATGACTTAATATTAATAATAGCATCTTCACCTGTTTGCATTGCTTGAAGCGCAAACCACTTATCCATCACAAGTACATCATGTCGCCATTGACTATCAAAGTGCGACAATAAATCATCACAAAGTGGATGAGAGGCTTTAACCACAGCGCTAAGTGCCCCCAATACATTGGTCATATTTGACGAGCTAGCAGCTAGATTAATAAATTTATCTGTTTGTTTGCTCGGCACCTTTGCAAGATAATGCAGGCAAATTTGCTGTAGTGAGCGCACAGCAACCGCTTCGGCGCTTATGCTGCCATCGTCATGTAATGAACCAAAACATGCGATAAGCTCATCATTAAGGCTTGTGGCAATTTGTATTTCGAACTGTGCTACAACACGAATAATTTCATCAACAGGAATAATTTCAAATTCTGCGGCTAAAGTGTCAAAGCTAGGTAATTTTAATAACTCTGCAATTAACGCTAAATCGCCTTGTTTTGAAACAATTAAAACACGCAAGGCTTCAATTATCTCGTCACTTAATTGAAATTGTGTATCTGAGTTAATTGCTGCTTTTACTGCTTTTATGAACAATTGTTGCTGTGCATCCCAACGTGAAAAATCACTTCGTGCAAAACGCATGATATGTAAAAGCTCAAGCTCAGTTGTTTGTTGAGTTAGGATACACGGAGCAGAAAAGTCTTCTAACAACACGGCAACAGGTTTACAAGTCACATTCTCAAAAGTATAACTCTGCTTTTTATCGGTAACATCAAGCACATTACTAACTTTTAAACCTTTGTACTGTAATTCGATACTATTGCCAGATTCGTCCAACAACTCAATAGCAAACGGGATGTGCAACGGTTTGTTATCGGGCTGATTAATCGGTGCTTTTTGCTCTATGGTTAGTGTGTAGGTGTTTGAGGCACTGTCGTAATGCTCTATAGCATTCAAACGAGGTGTGCCCGCCTGACTATACCAACGCTTAAACTGCCCTAGATTAACACCCGATGCGTCACTCATAGCACTGACAAAGTCGTCACACGTAACTGCTTGGCCGTCATGACGTTTAAAGTAAAGCGCCATCCCTTTTTGAAAGTTAACCTCACCAAGCAAGGTGTGCATCATTCTTATTACTTCAGCACCCTTGTCGTATACTGTTACGGTATAAAAGTTATTCATTTCAATAACTTTTTCGGGTCGAATAGGATGCGCCATAGGCCCTGCGTCTTCACTGAACTGATGCGTACGCATCACCTTAACAGCATCAATGCGGTTGAGTGCACGCGATCCAAGATCACTACTAAACTCTTGGTCTCTAAATACAGTTAGCCCCTCTTTAAGTGATAACTGAAACCAATCTCTGCACGTAACACGATTACCAGTCCAATTGTGAAAGTATTCATGACCTACTATAGACTCAATAGTATGGTAATCTTTATCCGTTGCTGTTTCTTGATTGGCCAAAACACATTTACTGTTAAATATATTTAAGCCTTTGTTTTCCATTGCACCCATATTAAAGAAATCTACGGCTACAATCATGTATATATCAAGGTCATATTCTAAATTAAAACGCTCCTCATCCCATTGCATAGATTTTTTAAGTGATTGCATCGCATGCGGTGTTTTAGGCAAATTACCCTTATCTACAAATAATGCTAAATCAATTTTTCGGCCACTTTTAGTTGTATAGGTATCGTTTAATACATCAAAATCACCAGCAACTAATGCAAATAAATAGCTTGGTTTTTTAAATGGGTCTTGCCATTTAGAAAAATGACGGCCGTCAGGTGTCTCACCTTTGTCAATTTGGTTACCATTAGACAATAAATGCGTGTATCTTGAATCAGCAATAATAGTCACATCAAACGTAGACAACACATCAGGACGATCCATGTAATATGTTATCTTTCTGAAGCCCTGTGCCTCACACTGTGTACAATAGGCTCCACCAGATAAGTAAAGACCTTCTAAAGATGTATTTGTCTCAGGAGATATCTCGGTCACAATACGTAATTTACAACGTTCTGGTAAGTTATTAATAATTAGCTGTTCATCAACAACGCTATAATCTGTTATCTCAATCGCATCTATCGATAAGGACGTTAAACGTAAATCTATGCCATCTAGTATTAGAGGTGATTGATTATCACCAACACGCGTTAACGTCAGTACGCTTGTTACCGTTGTATTTGTAGGCTGAAGATCAAACGTTAAGTCTGTGTGGTCTATTAAAAAATTTGGTGCTTTATAGTCTTTGAGATATTGAGCTTGAGGTTTTTTTGAGTCGGTCATAATTACTCCAAAAAAAGCGCCTCTATATGAAGAGGCGCTACTAAATTTAGGCAGATTGTTTCGGCTTAATACGTAAAATCTTAATACCGAGATACGCATATATAACAGCTAAAACGGGATTAATTAAATTAAAGAAAGCGTAAAGTGCGTAATCGAAAGGGTTTATTAAAAGTACACTTTGCATGTAAGCACCACATGTATTCCAAGGAATAAGTGGACTGGTAATCGTACCTCCATCTTCTAAGGTGCGAGATAAATTAACCGGCTTTAAACCGCGCTTTTTATATTCATCTTTAAACATACGTCCAGGAACCACAATAGCAATATATTGATCGGCTGCAATGAGATTAGTACCAATACACGTTGCAATGGTAGAGGCAATTAAAGAGCCTGTACTTTTCGCTATTTTTAAAATACTTTTTACGAAAATGTCTAACAAGCCTGTTTTTTCCATAATAGCGCCAAACATAAGCGCAGTCATAATTAACCACGTCGTTGTTAACATTCCCGCCATACCACCACCGCTAAGTAGTGAGTCCATTTTGTCATCACCGGTATCGATGCTAAAACCGTCAAAAAATGTCGTCCATACTAATTTGAAATACCCAACCACTTCGCCTTGAGAAGTATCAATTTGAGAACCAATTAAGTCAGACTGAAATAGCATAGCCCAAACAGCACCAACCACAGCACCAATAGAAATAGCAGGAAAAGCAGGCATTTTTTTAATTGCTAGCACTAAAAGCACAATTAAAGGAATGAGCATCTCAAAACCAATATTGAAGTTTTGCTCCAAAATTAGCGTAATTTCGTCTAAACGCCCAGCCTCATTAGAAGCCGTTGCGTTAAAGCCCATAAATATAAATATAATAAGCGCAATCACAAAGCTAGGAACTGTTGTCCATAGCATATGCTGAATATGTTCAAATAAGTCAGAGCCAACCACTGCGGGCGCTAAGTTAGTTGTTTCAGAGAGTGGGCTTAGTTTGTCACCAAAATACGCACCAGATATAACAGCACCAGCTGTAACTGTCTGATCTAAACCAAGACCCGTAGCAACACCTAATAAAGCAACACCAATTGTAGCTGCAGTGGTCCACGAGCTACCAATGCTCATAGCCACAATGCCACAAATTAAACAACTTGCTGCATAAAACCAACTAGGGTTAATTACTTGCAGGCCATAATATATTAGCGTTGGTACTGTGCCCGATAACAACCAAGTACCTATCAAAGCACCTACCATTAATAAGATGAGTATAGCGCCAAGAGAAAGTGTTATCCCCTCTATCATAGCTTGCTCAAGCTTTTTCCACGTATAGCCGTTTTTTAGGCCAATTAGAGCAGCTGCGAAGGTTGCAAATAAAAGTGCAATTTGGTTTGGTCCAGATGACGAGTTGTCACCAAATAAGTAAACCGCAGCCCCTAACAAGCAAATTAAAACTGAAATAGGAATTAATGCATCAAGAAATGAGGCAGGTTTTACTGGTTTATCATCCAATGGGTTCAAAGTTGAGACTCCTACACACATACAGCGTGTTTAATTATTATTTTTAGCACTTAGTGCGTATTAACTGAGCATTTCTAAGCCGGCTCAATTTTTAATAGTTAGAGATTATAACAATTTAGGCTGTGATAGGTAGCAAAAAAGGCGCACGAGCGCCTTATTTGTAGTGGTAAAACCAGTTTTTACTTTTTGGCGATGCGACCAAAGTTAATGTAGTCCTGAGTAATTAAGGCCGCTTCTTCAAGGAACGGGTCAAGCTCATCAATTACATCTGGTACATCATCTAGGTTTTCAACCGGATCTTTACCTAATCGTTTCAAGCGCTCATTTGTACGAACTAATGCACGCGCTTCACCTTCTTCTTTTTCTTTAATACGCGTGGCTTCAACTAAAGAAATCGTTTTACGATCTTTTTCTTCGTTGTACAACGCTATATCATCAAACACGTAGCCGAACTCAGGTTCAGATTTAATACGATCTTTATGCTGCTTTTCTAGGTAAGGAATAACTGGAGTTAAATTTCCTAACTTTTTATATTTTGCTTTAACAATGCTATCCCAAGGAAGTGCATTATCTTGTTTACTTTCACCCCACTCGGCAGGATCTATAGCCGATGGAAATGAAATGTCAGGAATAACACCTTTGTGCTGAGTACTGCCGCCATTAATACGGTAAAATTTAGCTATGGTGTATTGCACGCTACCTAATGGGTTATCGTAAAGATCATACGCTCTTGCAAGACCTTTATGTTGCTGCACAGTGCCTTTACCAAATGTTTGTTCGCCAATAATAACAGCGCGACCATAATCTTGCATTGCAGCGGCAAAAATCTCAGATGCAGACGCACTGTAACGATCAACTAAAACCGTTAATGGCCCGTCGTAATAAGTAACTCCGTCACGATCTCTTTGCTCTTCAATTCGGTTATTTAGAGTATGTATTTGTACAACAGGACCTTGATCGAAAAATAAGCCAGAAAGCTGGGTCGCTTCGTATAACGAACCACCACCATTTTGACGTAAGTCGATAATAATACCGTCTACTTTAGCCTCTTTTAATTTAGCTAACTCAACTTTTACGTCTTTAGACAAATTATTGTAAAAACCTGGGATTTCAATAACCCCAATCTTGCTTGATAAATCAGAATATTTAGCTTCAAACACTTCTGACTTTGCAGCTCTGTCTTCAAGACGGATTTTGTCACGAGTAATTTCGACCACTTTAGGTGTGCCATGAGCATCTGCACCTTTCAAATATTGCAAACGTACTTTCGTACCTTTAGGGCCTTTTATTAAATCTACAACATCGTCTAAACGCCAGCCAATCACATCGGTAAAATCTTCACCGTCTTGTGCTACGCCAATAATACGGTCATCTGCTTTAATTTGTTCGGTTTTGTCTGCGGGACCGCCTGGTACAAGACTACGAATTACGGTGTAATCTTCGTCAGGAGTTAGTACAGCACCAATGCCTTCAAGTTCTAAGTCCATATCCATTTTAAATTGTTCAGCACGTCTTGGTGATAAGTAAGACGTATGCGCCTCAATCGTGCGAGCTAAAGAATTTAAAACAATTTGAAATGCATCTTCTGAGTTAGATTGAACTAGACGCTTTTCAGCGTTTTTGTATCGCTTGGTAAGAACCTCTTTGATTCCTTCCCAATCTTTACCAGTCATTTTTAATCGCAGTGCATCATACTTAACACGCTCTCGCCAGATCTCGTCTAGCTCTGCTTGCGATGTTGGCCACGTTGCATCTTCACGATCAAAAAAGTATTCATCTTGTTTTTCGAACGTCATTTCATTTTCTAATAAAGAAAGTGAATATTCGTAACGTTCAAAACGGCGCTTTAGGCTTAAATTAAAAATATCAAAGGTAAAGCCTAGCTTGCCGGTAGTTAAAGCGTTGTCAAAGCTATCGCGATATTGCTCAAAGGATGCAATATCACTGGCTAAAAAAACGCTTTTATTAAAATCAAGGGATTCGATGTAACGATCGTACACTTTACTAGAAAGTTCATCGTTAAATCGAACCGGGATATAGTGTGAACGAGTAAATAAGCTTGCCACGCGCTTACTGGCAGTGCCATGTTGACTTTCTTGCTTGAGTAGAGGTAAATCATCAATGGTGACAGGCTCTACAGCAGCAAATAATGAACCTGAAAACAGGGCTGCAACTACCGGAATGAGCGTAAACTTTTTACTCATACAAACTCCTTAATTTATGTACAACTTAAACAGTGTATAAGCTGTCTGCTTTGGTTTTAACTTGCATACCAGTCACTAATTCAACATGAACGTCGTCTTTATTTACTTCAGTGATTACTGCATTTACAAGTGCTTGGCCTAGTTTAACTTTAACCTTGTTATTAACCTTGACCTCTGTTGCTGGTAAAGGTTCAATTTTACCTGAACGTTTAGCGGGTGCAGATTTAGTTGCTTTGCTAGCTGACGCATTTTTATCAGCGCCCTTGTTTGCATGTGCAGGCTTCTTCTTAAAGTTTTTAGAATCTGAGTCTTGACGTGGACGCTGTTGTTTTTTGCGCTTCGCCATTTTTGCACGGCTTTCTTCTAGTGCTTTTTGAGCATGATCAATGTGCTCTTGCTCAACTTTTTCACCTTCATTGCCATCAAGGTCAATACGAAACTCCGACTTTGTCACAGCTTCTAAATAACGCCAGTTAGACGTGTATTTTCTTAGTGCTTGACGAACTTGAGTCTTGCTTACTTTTTCAGACCCTTCAATACGCTCAGCAATATCTTTAAAAATACCGACTTTAAGCGGTTTGATACCGTCTTTTTGTTTAAAACATTGTGGAAATTCTTGGTACAAGAACTCCAATACTTCATTAATATCTTTTAGCTTGTTTGTGGTTTCCATTTTAGAACCTATTTTTCACATCTTTTCATCAAGGGACGAATCAACATAGTGTATTACCCAGTCGACCAGTTCTTCGAAATCGGCTTCAAGTACAGCCATATCACCTCGAAGGTGTTCCCAAATACCATTTATTATTTCATCGATTGATTCACAATCTAAATCATCTGGGAGTTTGTCCCAAGCAATGTGAATCAAATCATTGAGCGTTTCCGCTACATGTTCTTCTTCGCCTTCCCAGTCGCCTACATCTTGTAAAGCAAATAGGTAGTCTTGAACATTTAGCAAATCTTTCATTACAAGCTAGCCTCAAAGCATTTAACTAATGCTTCTAATCCCGCTTTGTCATCAGTGTCAAATCTAGAAATACTAGGACTATCAATATCTAGCACTGCAAATATTTTACCATGTTTCATGATAGGTACAACAATCTCAGAGTTCGATGCTGCATCACAGGCAATATGCCCATCGAAGGCATGAACATCTTCAATTAGTTGTGTTTGCAACGTAGCTGCAGCCGTTCCACATACACCCTTTCCAACTGGAATACGGATACATGCTGGGTTACCCTGAAATGGGCCTAGCACTAATTCTGACGGCGAATCAATAAAGTAAAAGCCCGCCCAATTTACATCATCTAAAGAGGTAAATAACAGCGCGCTTATATTTGCCATATTAGCAATTACATTCGACTCACCGGCAATCAGCGATTCAGTTTGTTTAACTAATGACTGGTAAAAATCGTGCTTTTGCATACCAAACTACTTCTTATTAAACATACAGTAGCTAAAGGTACTCTTTGTGATGAAAAATTGGAACCTTTTGCAGGTAAAAAAAAGGAATTTCCGTAGTTTAAAAGCGACCTTGGTTAATAAAGACGCGATTATGATTTTGAAGTTTTACGAAGACCAAATAAAAACAGCCCTGCCGCTATTGCCGACATAACACTATTAATCAAAAATATTTCGCCTGTGGAGGCACTTAAAAGAAAGCTAAAAATAGCACCACCAAGTAAACCAAGCGTTAAAACACCGGAATAGTTTACTTTTGAATATTTAAACATTAATAAATAGCCTGGGACAACAAATGCAGCCATTGTTAAGCCAACAATATGCGCATTAGATATGGCTGTCATCAATAATGAAAAAAATATAGAGACAAATTCACCTTGTAGCGTTATTGAATAATAAATACCTAATAGGCTACCCACAATCACAGGAGAAAGTAATGAAAGCGCAACGCTTTTTGCTAATTGGTGTTTCATTTAATAGTCCTTAACAACACACTTAAACTCTATTTATAAGCATGCACCAAGAACCCAAAGTTAGAAACAGAGACTATGGTCGTAAATTACGAACAAAAATAAACCACATTACGCCATCAACTCATCACTTTTTATAAGCGTAAAGTTTTAAGCTCAAAATAGCTCAGTTGTCATAACTGAGCTATTTGGCTTGAGAGTTCAAAACGACGAGAAGTTACAATTTCTTCTAGCACCGCCAGCCTTTCGTTTAAGACTTTTGATTGTTTTTCTAATGCTACGATCTTTGAAGCATCAATAGCACTTTGCAATTTTGCTTGTGTCTCAACCTTTGAGGTTTTATAACTGAAGTAGCGCTTAAGGGCTGCCAATAACAGAACGGGTGAGCTAAATACAATAATAACCATAAATAATTCGAACATAATAACTCCTGCATTTAATATTAATTTACTGCACACGCAGCTAAATGAGCTCGGGTTTGAAGCAATTTAGATAAAACTACTTCGCGTGGTTTACCTTTTCGAATTAGCATCTCTACATACACAATACTTAATACAATTGCTGTTGCCTTAAATAGATTACCTTGTAAATCCCCTGCTGCCCCACCTGACATCCCAAAGATCCCGTAAGCCGCATTCATAAAAATATGCATCCACATTGGGAACCAAATACGGTATCCACATTCGCAATACAGCCACGCAAACCAAGTCCCTGCAATCGTTGTTACCGTAACTGCCATCACTGCAGATAAAGGGTCATTGCCTTGATAAATGTGCCCCATACCAAATATCACAGAACTAACTAACGATGCAGGTATAAAGCCCCAACGGCAGTATTTAAATAGCACACCAAATAATGCAGCTCTAAAGATAACCTCTTCAAAAAAACCGGCATAAACCGAACCCGTAATGATCGCTGATATCGAAAGATGAAGTTCACTACTTAAAAATGCATACCCTAGAGTCATAGGAATACAACAGAGCAACGCTGCAAGTGTATAATTAATGAATCCATCAAAGCTAAGTCCTATTGACTCAAACAACCTCTCTTGTTTAAACAAAACAATGGCAGCAGCAACTAACGGACCATATAAAAAGGTAAATTTAGCGGGAATGAATAAAATATCAGTTTGGTTATCAATATTAGATAACCAGCTAGACCAACCATCTCCCCAAAAATGCCTCATTACGTAGTGACAAAATATAAATATAGTAATTATTAGAAACGCATGCATAGCGTGTTTCATACCTCTTTTCCTCGTTAAGTTGTTAAATTCAACTTAATCCTGGCAATAGCATAAGCACAAAGCGACTCATTAGGGCTTAGCTGCAGTTTAAGGTATAAAACTCACTGTTTTGGGGTGGTTAACATGTTTTTGGGACTAACAACAAAGTGTCTTTTATTGTTTTAACGTAGGTGCGAGACACTGGTATTGTAACATTTGATTCATTAAGTGATAACTGTAACCCACCTGCGTTACCACTATAATGCTTAACGCTTTGTAAGTTGATCGCATAAGAACGGTGGCATTTTATAGCAGATGTATTGTGAGGTAGTTGTCTTAACAATCCTGTAAGTGATGTTCGTAATAAACTCTGAACTATTTTATCACCATCAAAAATGGTGATTTCACAGTAATTATCAGCAGATTTAATAAATAAGATGTGATGGTGAGCAACTTTAACCTCATCATTTTTATTTTCGCCTTTAAGTGAGATTGTCTCTAACGCAGTTTCTTCTAACCGCGTTTGATTTTCGTCAGCTGCGCTTGAGGGTATTAAATTTTTTACGTGCCGGTTTACCAGAAGTAAAAATATAAGGGGAAATACACCAATACAAAATATATATCCCACGAAGAGTAATTGATTTTGCCAGTGCCAAGACCCCAGCACTGCAACCACAAAATACCCGTGATTAAATAATGCTGTTATCAGTAAATATGTAAAAGGAATAATAGTTAAATGTTTTAACTTATCATTAAAGTTTATTTTGAGTAATGCGATTTCAATTGCACCCGATAGGAGCAAAGCACAAAAGGTGACTAACCCATATCCAGATAGCCGGAGTAACTTATAGGGTTCGCTATCGTTTGAAGTACCAAACGGTTGAAAAATAAAAAGTACAAAAAGTGTTATAAACGAGAACATAACAGCACGATATATAACTAACTTCCTTGATTCTAAGTCATCTTTTAGCCACAACATCCTATTTTATATACCTTTAGTTTTGAGATATTTAAAAGTAACACACATTAGTATGCGCATTCTATTGCATTTAAACTCTTTTTATAGTGATTTTTAATCGGCAAGAAAGTCAAACATGAAGCTAAATAAACATTGTTTCGTGATGTAAAATATACATATTAGCGTTCAATGAACTTTAGATATGACTCGTGGATAAAAAGCGGGTCATAATTAAGTGAGGAATGTTGTTTCCAATACAAAAAGCCTGCTGTTTAGCGGGCTTTAATATAGTGGTGGAGAGATAGGGATTTGAACCCTAGATAGGCTACAAACCTATGCCGGTTTTCAAGACCGGTGCATTCGACCACTCTGCCATCTCTCCTAAAGTGCTATAAACTACAAGTAAGAGTGTACTCATAGTTATTGTAATAAGTGGTGGAGAGATAGGGATTTGAACCCTAGATAGGCTACAAACCTATGCCGGTTTTCAAGACCGGTGCATTCGACCACTCTGCCATCTCTCCGCACGGCCTGCATAATAGGGAAACCCGTTGGCTTTGTGAAGCTTTTTTTTAAAAAAATTGCTTAAGTGCTTAAAAAACAATTAATTTGTTCAAAGATAAAACAAAAACTTTCTTTTTGGTGGTTAAATGAACTTTAATTAAAAAATTAATGTCTATTGATCCACAAAGGTTTGCCCAAACATATAAGAGTTGGTAATCTAATTTTAGTTAAATTATCGAAACACACGTTTCACTTAAAGGAGCTCTACAATGGCGTTTAATCAATCGTACAATACCGCTAAACCGGTAATGTCTACCATTGAAACAAACAAGGTACTTAAAAACACCTACTTTTTACTTGCGATGACACTTGCATTTAGTGCAGTGACTGCCGGTATCTCAATGGCACTACAATTACCTTACTTTATGGGAATTGTGTTCACACTGGTTTCGTTTGGTTTATTATTTGTTGTAAACAAAAAAGCTGACACCGCATCTGGTGTATTTTGGGTATTTGCTTTCACAGGTTTAATGGGGGCTGGTTTAGGTCCAATGTTAAACCATTACGCTGCCATGCCTAATGGCTCAATGCTTATAATGCAAGCTCTTGGTTCAACAGCACTTATTTTCTTTGGTCTATCTGCATATGCGCTCAACACCAAAAAAGACTTCTCTTTTATGGGCGGCTTTTTAACGGTTGGCCTAATTGTGGTTATTGTTGCAAGCATTGTTAACATATTCATCGGTAGTTCTTTAATGTTTATGGTGCTTAACGCTGCGGTTGTATTAATTATGTCTGGCTTAATTTTATTTGATACAAGCCGCATTATTAACGGCGGAGAAACTAACTACATTCGCGCTACAGTATCTTTATACCTAAATGTGTACAATCTATTTACTTCACTACTGCACCTACTTGGCGCAAGTGATGACTAATTAAATAGTTCTGTTAAAATAGCCCCTTTATTGGGGCTTTTTTATTGGAATTGTTTTGGCACGATTTGTTCTTTCATTACACACACCACCATCAGATCACGACACCAGTCAACGCATAATTAAGTTTGCTAATGCGTGTTTATCTCAAGGGCACACCATAGACGCAATATTTTTGTATCAGCAAGGCGTTTATCATGCATCAACACATTTTGACTTAGCCTCTGACGAACTTCAAATTAGCGCATTATGGCAAGCGCTATCAAGTCAAAATATTAATCTTATGCTGTGTGTAACCGCGGCAGAAAAAAGAGGCTTAGATACGTCAAACACAGGCGTATTTTCTGTTGCAGGTTTAGCTGAATTCGCAATGCTTGTAAGCGACGCTGATAAATGGGTGCAATTTAAATGATTAATGTATTAGTAATGAGTCAAAGTAGCCCATTTGATGATCTTAACCTGCGCGATGCCCTCGATATGACGTTAATTTTTGCAGCTGTCGATCAAAACATAAGCTGGTTATTTAGTGGCCCCGCTGTTTTAGCATTAAAAAAGAATCAAACCCCTTCCACCATAGGTATTAAAGATTTTTTTAAAAACATAAAAACGCTAGAAGTTTATGACGTAGAAAACATCTATGTATGTGAAAAATCGCTCCTTGATTATGGCCTAAGTAAAACTGATTTACTCATAGACGCGCACGCGGTTACATTTGGTGAACAACAAACACTTATCAAAAAGCAACATCACGTGGTGACCTTATGAGCACACTACATATTTTTTCAAAACCATTAAATTACTATTCTGCTAACCAGCTAGAAAACTTAATTTGTGCTGATGACCGTATATTGCTTTTAGGTGACGCATGCTTTGCTAATAAACAATTTAAACAATTTTCAGATACCCTCTTAGTACTTGAAGAGGACGCACTCGTTCGTGCAATTAAGCTATCAAATAACGACACTGCCATTAGCTATGACGAGTTTGTGTCTCTTACTTTAACCTCTACGCAATTAATTACTTGGTAACCCATGCTTGAATTTAACCAACAAACAATAGACACAGATAAACAAGGTTATTTACTCGACCATACACAATGGTCAAAGCAACTAGCCCCTATTATTGCAGAGCAAGAAAACATTTCGCTTAGCGAACAACACTGGGAAGTGATTAACTTCGTCCGCGAATTTTATCTTGAATACAATACAAGCCCAGCCATCCGCATGCTAGTAAAAGCCATGGCAAAAGCACTCGGAGAAGATAAAGGTAATAGTATTTACCTTTATAAATTGTTTCCAAAGGGCCCTGCTAAACAAGCCACCAAAATTGCTGGATTACCAAAACCAGCTAGGTGTATTTAATGAGAAGTAAATCGAGTAACAAGCAAACACCCGTTTCATCAAATAAACGCAATACGGGTCGCACGTATTCTAGAAGTGCAATTAAAAAGCCTACAAACAAAAGAGAAATAAAGCCTCAAATAGACGCTAAAGACAAAAAAATTGTACTTTTTAACAAGCCATTTGATGTGCTTTGCCAATTTACAGACGATGCAGACAGAAAGACGCTAGCTGAATTTATTCCTATCAAGGATGTATATGCTGCAGGACGATTAGACCGCGATAGCGAAGGTTTATTGCTGCTCACAAACTGCGGTAAACTACAAAATACATTAACAGCACCTAATAAAAAAACCAATAAAACGTATTGGGTTCAAGTAGAAGGTGAGCCTTCGACTGAGTCAATACAAGCTTTATGTAAAGGCGTTGAGCTTAAAGATGGGCTCACACTGCCTGCTAATGTAAAAATGATAGAAGAGCCTAACATTTGGCAACGAACTCCCCCTGTACGTGAACGAAAGTCTATACCTACCTCATGGCTCAGTATTACCATTAATGAAGGTAAAAATAGACAAGTTCGCCGAATGACAGCTCACATTGGCCACCCTACTCTTAGGCTAATTCGTTACAGCATAGGTAATTACACTTTAGACGACATTAATACTGGTGAATATAAAATCATTAAAGGTAGCATTAATGCATAAACCAAATGTAACAGTAGCCGCAATAGTTAAAAACCATAACGAATACTTATTAGTAAAAGAACGCGATAAATTTACTAAGCAAATTTGCTATAATCAACCGGCTGGTCATTTAGAAAAGAACGAAACACTAGCTCAAGCAGCAAGCCGCGAATTATATGAAGAAACAGGTTTATCGCTCACCCCTACAGGCTTTTTAGGTGTTTATAACTTGTACGCTGACAACGGCGTTCATTACCTAAGGTTTTGTTTTTTATTTGATGCTAGTGGCACCAACCAACAACTTAACCCTATTGATGATGATATTATAAGTGCCCATTGGTTCAACCTAGAGAAAGTTAAATCTTTACCACTGCGAAGCCCGCTCGTTCAAAAGTGCATTGATGACTCGGTAACGCGTCCGCTATTAAGCCTAGATACTATTTACAACTAATAAAAATTTAAGGCATATTAATGGTGTGTTTTAAAGTTTACTCTGCCTAGAGGGATTACTTAGTGACGTGGGGTGTGTAATTGCTCCAGCCTATTCTTCTGACTTGCATCCATGTAAGGATAAGTAAAAATAGAGCAAAACTTTCACGCCATCGCTACCACCTCACCTAAACCTTTGTAATAAAAATTTAATCTAACTTTCAGAGTGTAATGCAATACAGTTTCGGCCTTGGTCTTTTGCATAATACAGTGCGTTGTCGGCTCCTCTAACAAAGCTTACCTTATCGTCTTGGGAACTAGCCGTTGAGTTAACGCCCATGCTCACTGACAAAAAGCCACTGTAGGTATCTTCATGCACAATTGCTAAAGCTTCAACGGCCTTTTGTATTTGCTCAGCAATAAATAATGCACCTTCCTTATCAGTATCAGGGAGCAATACAACAAACTCTTCACCACCATATCTGGCAACAAAGTCTTCAGGACGATTTACTGTCGATGCAATAGTTTGAGCCACTTCATATAAGCAAGAATCCCCAGCCAAATGTCCGTAACGGTCGTTAAACTGTTTAAAAAAATCAACATCAATAATTATTAACGATATTGCCCCTTCACACTCCTTCGCTTTATCAAATTCATGAGCAAGTTTTTCATCAAATCGACGCCTGTTGGCAATTTTGGTTAATGAGTCCAAAAACGCCATATCCCTTAAAATATCCTCAGCCTCTATTCGCTCGGTTGCATCTTTAAATACGGCTAAAAATTCTTCGCCTATCTTTATGCCCGATACCTCCATAACCACTTGAGTGCCATCACTACGTGCAACTGTGTAGTTATTGGCAGGTATATCGTCATTACTACTTTTCGCTTTTTTCAAAGCTTCAGACCATAAATTTTGAGCTTGCACTCTGTAGTGCGGATCTGGGTAGGCCTTTTTCCACCATGCATGTAGGTTAGGCACATCCTCAACAGTATAACCAAACACATCTACAAACCGTTGGTTTACCCTAATAATATCACCGGTTTTGCTACACACATTACACACTGGCATAGGGAGCACTGAAAATAATTTAGCATAGTGACTTATCTCATGTTTTCGCATTGGGTTTAAGGTACTGCGTGATAAAAAGCTCATCGGCATTTCTTTGCTTTCAGCGCTCAATTGTTCATGCATTTGTAAAGCAAAATACCATTCTAGCCACCAGTGTTCTAATTTATCTAAAAGCTTCATTTCGAGGCTAAGCACTTTTGTAGTGTTTTTAATTAAATTAAACAAATCACTGATTTGGTGATGGGATTGAGCTTGCTGAGCATGCTTGAGTTTTATTAGCTCATAAAAAAGGTGGTAGGCTGACTTTTTTAATTCTTGCAGGTTTATGATTAAAAGCTTATTTGAGATAAGATTTACTTGGTGTTTGTTTTGTTCTACAAACGATCTAATTTTATTAATTTTGTATGCGTGATTCATATATTCATTCCATTGATTATATTTTACAGCTTATTGAATAGGCTAACCCATCAAACTTTATTACTAATGAGTGTATATATACTCTAATCACTTTTAAAGAACTTATTATTAATTTTTAACATATGGCTCGTATTTTGTTCTGTATGTTAAGCGTAGAATTAGAATCAACTTTTATCAAAAAAATATTATGTAAGCGCCTTAGGTATCTTAGCTATTTATTATATTAATAAATTACTCACTAATTGTAAGGTTTGCCTTGTTAGTCTCTTTAAGCGCAAACAAAATACATGCTATAATCGCGGCCTTTCCAAGTTAACAGTAATCTGTATAAGCGAAATTATTCATGAGCGAAAATAGTCACATTAAAGTCATCGTTGGTATGTCCGGCGGTGTTGATTCTTCAGTATCTGCATATTTGTTACAACAACAAGGCTACCAAGTAGAAGGCCTGTTTATGAAGAACTGGGAAGAAGACGACAATGACGAATATTGTGCCGCTGCAGAAGACCTAAAAGATGCGCAAGCCGTGTGTGACAAGTTAGGTATCGAACTTCATACTGTTAACTTTGCAGCTGAATATTGGGATAACGTATTTGAATACTTTTTAGAAGAGTACAAAGCAGGCCGCACGCCTAACCCCGATATTATGTGTAATAAGGAAATCAAATTTAAAGCCTTCCTAGAATTTGCTGCACAAGCACTCGGAGCTGACTTTATTGCGACAGGCCATTATGTGCGTCGTGAGCTTCGGGACGACAAATATGTAATGTGCCGTGGTTTAGATAACAACAAAGACCAGAGTTACTTTTTATACACTTTAAGTCATGAACACATTGCTCAAACGCTATTCCCTGTGGGCGATATCGCCAAGCCAGAAGTTCGCCGTATTGCTGAAGAGCAAGATTTAATTACACATGACAAAAAAGACAGCACTGGTATTTGTTTTATTGGTGAACGTAAGTTTAAAGACTTTTTACAAAAGTTTTTACCTGCACAACCAGGTGTTATTGAAGACACTGATGGTAATAACGTTGGCGAGCACGAAGGCTTAATGTACCACACACTTGGCCAACGAAAAGGCTTATTAATTGGCGGCATGAAAGAAGGCTCAGGCGAACCTTGGTACGTTGTAGACAAAGATGTCGAGCGTAACGTACTTATTGTTGGCCAGGGTAAAGACCACCCTCGCCTATATAGTAATGGTTTAAATGCTAACCAACTTCACTGGGTAGACCGTGTAGGTCCAAAAGGAACAACGCGTTGCACAGTTAAAACACGTTACCGTCAAGAAGATATAAACTGTACTTTGCTTGTTGGTGATGACGGTATGGCCCGTGTGTTATTTGATGAACCTCAAAAAGCGGTTACACCAGGTCAGTCTGCGGTATTTTATGCGCAAGAAGTTTGCTTAGGCGGCGGTATTATTGACTCGGTGATCAAGTAATGAATGAACACCAAGTTATGGCGCTTGCCGCTATGTGCCAAGCCGCTAAACAAGTACAAAAAATAGCGCAATACGGCAGTAATAATGAACACGATTTAGACATATTGCTGTCTAGTATTGTACAAACATCGCCAGCATCACCCGAAGATGTATATCAAGGCACTCATAATTTACGAGATGGCTACAAAACGTTGATGGAACAGCTATCAGCGGGCGCTCAGAAAGACGTTGAGATTGTAAAATATGTAGGTGGCTTAATGCAGCTTGAGCGAGCACTTAGCGCAAACGACAAAAGCTTAAACAAATTAGGTAAACGTATTGATGATATTCATCGTCGTTTAGACCATTTTGCTATAACCGATGACACCGTTGTTGCCGGTTTGGCAGATATATACTCGTCGGTGCTAAGCCCCCTTGGGCACCGAATACAGGTTTATGGTAAACCCGAGTTATTAAAACAGCAACTCACTCAAAATAAAATCCGCGCATTACTACTTGCCGGCATCAGAAGTGCAGTATTGTGGCGACAAATGGGTGGTAAACGCCGTCATTTTTTCTTTGCAAAAAGAAAAATAATCGCCATTGCTAAAGCAAAAATTTAATTATCGTTCAAACAAAAATTTAGGAGTTATTATGGAGCTTTCAGCGTTAACGGCTATCTCGCCAGTTGATGGTCGCTACGGCAGCAAAACCACTGAACTACGCAGTATTTTCAGCGAATTTGGATTAATTAAATACCGTGTAATTGTTGAAGTGCGTTGGTTGCAAGCGTTAGCTGCAGCAAGCGACATTAAAGAAGTGCCCGCATTTAGCGACCAAGCAAATGCACTTTTAAACGCTATTGTTGATAACTTCAGTGAAGCCGACGCGCAGCGCGTTAAGGATATTGAACGAACAACTAACCACGACGTCAAAGCCGTTGAATACCTTTTAAAGGAAAAAGTAGCTGATAACGCAGAGCTACATGCTATTAACGAATTTATTCACTTTGCATGTACCTCAGAAGACATTAACAACCTATCACATGGTTTAATGTTAACTGAAGCACGTGACAGCGTATTACTGCCATACTGTGACCAATTACTCAACGCCATCAAAGAAAAAGCTATTGAGTATAAAGCAGTGCCAATGATGACTCGTACGCACGGACAACCTGCTACACCATCAACTATGGGTAAAGAGTTTGCAAACGTATACATGCGTTTAAAGCGTCAACGCGATCAAATTGCGCAAGTAGAAATGCTTGGTAAAGTAAATGGCGCTGTTGGTAACTATAATGCTCACCTTAGTGCTTATCCAGATTACGACTGGCATACTCATGCAGATAAGTTTGTATCGAGCCTAGGCTTAACATTGAACCCGTTTACCACACAAATTGAACCACATGATTACATTGCAGAATTATTTGATGCAATTGCACGTTTTAATACTATTTTGCTTGATTTTGACCGTGATGTTTGGGGTTACATTGCCCTTAACCACTTTAAGCAAAAAACCATTGCTGGCGAAATTGGCTCATCAACTATGCCACACAAAGTTAACCCTATTGATTTTGAAAACTCAGAAGGTAACTTAGGTTTAGCAAATGCAATTTTTGCACACCTTGCACAAAAACTGCCTGTATCTCGCTGGCAGCGTGATCTTACCGATTCGACAGTGCTACGTAACCTTGGTGTGGGTATGGGTTATGCGCTTATTGCATATCAATCAACGCTTAAAGGTGTTAGCAAGCTTGAAGTTAACGAACCACGTTTACTTGAAGAGCTAGACCAGAACTGGGAATTGCTCGCAGAGCCTATTCAAACAGTTATGCGTAAATACGGCATTGAAAAGCCATACGAAAAACTTAAAGATTTAACCCGTGGAAAGCGCGTAAATCAAGAAATAATGGCTGACTTCATCGATGGTTTAGATCTTCCTGAAGTTGCTAAAGTAGAAATGAAAAAACTAACACCGGCTAATTACATTGGCCGTGCGGTTGAATTTATTGATGATTTAGTTTAATTATTAATCACCACTATCAAAAAGCGAAAGGGTTATCCTTTCGCTTTTTTTGTATATAAAGCAAAGCAATTACCGGCAGGCAAACGTATGTATCAATTAAAAATAAACGATTTATCTGAACAAGAATTTTTAACCCACTTTTGGCAAAAAAAACCTCTTTTGATCAAACAAGGGTTTAGTCACTTTGAAGATCCACTTGATGCAAACGAACTTGCTGGCTTAGCAATGGAAGACTCTATTGAATCGCGTATTGTTACAAATCACAATAACGACTGGCAAACCCATCAAGGGCCATTCGAGGACTTTGATTTACTCACAGAGGAAAATTCAACGTTATTAGTGCAAGCAGTCGACCACTGGCATCCAGAGGCAGCCCAGCTGCTAGAACCGTTCAGATTTATCCCTAACTGGCGCATTGACGATTTAATGATCAGCTTTTCTACCCCTAATGGTGGTGTTGGCCCGCATTTAGATCAATACGATGTTTTCATTATTCAAGGTGAAGGAAAGCGTCATTGGCGAGTTGGCCTACCCGACCCAACTCTTAAGCAATTTGCTCAAAATAAAAAATTATTGCAAGTTGAAGCCTTTGAAGCAGTCATAGACTGCATTTTAGAGCCCGGTGATATTTTATATATTCCACCAGGCTGCCCGCATGAAGGCTACGCGGTTGAAAATGCACTTAATTACTCTGTTGGATTTAGAGCACCAAATCAGCAAGATTTACTATCAAGCTTTGCCGATCATGTTATTGACACTGAAAGCGGTCAAAAACGCTACACAGACCACAACTTAGTTACAAGAGCCTCAAAAGGTGAGCTTACAAATAATGAAGCTGAAAAGGTTAAGCATCTTATCGCCTCAATGCTAGAAGATGATGGTCTATTCAAGCAATGGCTTGGCAAAACCTTAAGCCAACCCAAACATGAAATGGACTTGGCACCAGTAGAACCTGCTTTTACCCAAGATCAAATAGCAAACGAATTGGCAGAGCCAGATACTATTTTTGAACGTGTAGGTGGAACACGAGCAATTTATCAGCAGTGTGAAAATGAGCTTTTAGTAAGTATTAATGGTGACAATTTCACTCTTCCTATCGGGGACATAGCAGCAGTAAAATTACTAACGGACGAAACCGAGTTTAATACTAATGAATTAGCTAACACTCAAAATAGTCTAGTTTTTGTTCAGATGTTTACTATACTTGTTAATGAAGGCATTTGGTTTAACGCAAACCAAGAGTAACAAGTAGGAGGCAATTGTGGGTTATCGTATAAACAAAGTTGAATGGGATCGACAAAAAAATGAGTTGCAACAAATAAGGGAGCGCGTATTTGTTTACGAATTACATATCCCTAAACGCGTTGAATTCGATAACCTCGATGAATTAGCTTTGCATGTGCTTGTTACAGACGACAGCTTTTGTCCCGTCGCAACAGCCCGCCTATGTAATGATGGCTTAATTGGACGCTTAGCTGTACTGCCTGATCACAGAAACCGAAATGTTTACTGCTCGTTACTTAATTATATTTTTGACATAGCAGTAGAACAAGGTATTGAATCTATTAGCGTTAATTGTGTTCTACACGAAGTTGAACGATTTAAACGTAACGGCTTTATAAAACAAGGTAATGTGTTTATGGAGGCAGGTATACCTAGGCAAAGAATGAAATGCCCTGTTAGGTGTGCTGATACAACACCTTTCACACTAGTTCATTAATTAAGTTGTAAGGGTAATCAAAGATTGATTACCCTTTTTGGATTATTTTGGTTCGTGAGCCCACAGTTTGTCGTTATCGTATAACTCGTAAAGGCCATGTGCTCTTTTCACTAATAGGTTAGCAAAGTCTGCCTGTGTTTTATCGCGCGCGCCCGCACTCATTATCTGATCTGCTTTTAACTGCCATTGCAATGAAAAATAACGCATAGCATCACGCGCATCTGACGCTGCACCCACTTCAGCATGGTCTGTTGGTAATTGCCCTGTAACAACCCAATACGTTTTTCCGTTTTGCGCTTTAAATTTCCACATTGCGCAAATAGGGGCTAAAAACCTGCTGTCTTGCTCAACTACTGATTTAGGCATAATGCCTTTTTCTGCTAAATACTTTTGTGCTGTTTGAAAACATCCACGTTGCCATGCAACACGTTGTTGCTCAGCTAGTGCTTGCTCTTCAGGTGTTAATTGTTTTTGTTGTTGTTCCATTGTAATGACCTTATTACTTCTTTTTAAACACTGTAAGGTCTTAGTAAATAAGGTGCAAGCATAAAACAGGCTGCTTGCACTTTAAAAACTCTGACTGCTTTGTTTTTATACAAATTGCTATTTTATATTATGGTCAAACGAACCAACATCCCCAGGGAACACAACGGGCGACTCAAAACCATCATGACTAACAGATGAAATACCAAAGTAATAATTGTCTATTACTACATTCTCAAGTGTGAAATCAGAAACATTACCAACGTATTTACTAAACTGCCATTGCGGCTCGCTTGTGTAACGCCAATATATTTTATAACCGGCAATTGTGTCATCATTACTTTTTTGCCACGAAAACGAAGTACTAGCCTTTACTGCGCCAGTAATTTTAACGTCTTTAGGAGGGGCTGGAGCCCAAGCCATAGATGCCATAGTTACCGCATTGAGTGATGTTAGTTTAGCTGCATAATCAAAATCAACCCCGTCAATCGTATCGCCATATGTAATGCCATTTTCTGTGCGTAGGTCTTGGTGTTGACGATCATAATGCTCGTTTGTTTCCATTATGCGCACTGCTGCGAACCCAGCATCGTTAAATGGGCGATGGTGCCCGCCCCGTGCAAACCTATCTAGCCTGTAAACAAGCATTGTATCAAGGTTGGGGATGTACCTATCTGCAACAGTGTCAATATAACGGGCTAAATTTCTACTTGCAGAATCAACCTCACCACCCGTAAATCGACGAGTACGAGCCTGTGCTTTTGTTTCAACAACACGTGTACCTTCTGAAAAAATACGTGCGGTTGTATTGTCAGTCACTCCATTTATACCGGTAATATTGCCAATCATGTCATTATTTAAAACACCATGTACTTGCCAGTTATTCTTTTGAGCGTGCGCGGTTAAAATTTTACCACCAAATAACCCCTGCTCTTCCCCTGATAACGCAGCGTAAACGACAGAGCCATTAAATTTATATTTACTCAGTACGCGTGCCGCTTCAATAACACCAGCAACACCCGATGCATTATCATTAGCGCCAGGAGAGTCACTAGTAAAATCCATTACATCGCTTACACGTGAGTCTATATCACCCGACATCATCACCATTCTATTTGGTTCAGTACTGCCGCGCTGAATAGCAACAATATTTACCACCTCAACAGGATCAGGTATGCGTTTTTCGCCTGAAATAGTGTCTGATACCTCAATAATCTCTAGGCAACCACCACATTGTGCGGATATTTTTTCAAACTCAGCTTTAATCCAACGTCGAGCAGCACCAATACCTCGAGTGTCAGATTTAGTCTCTGAAAGTGTATGACGTGTACCAAAGTCCACCAGCGTTTGAATATCGCTGCCAATTCGCTCTGCTGACACACTTCCCGCAATATCATGCAGATTTTGTTGATCTTTATATTGCATATCAGCCGCAATAACGCCACTTGATGCTGAGCAAGCAAACGCAAGCATGCTTAGCTTTAATAATTTAATTGATGGTTTAAGCATTTATGTAGCTCCTTATTTTTATTGGTTTACAATTACCTATGTATTTGAATATCGCAATTAATTTGAGGTAGATACGAAAATAAGCACGCTAAAGCGCAGAAAAGAATAGTACTAATTCGAGTTCAATATAAAAATAGTTACCAAAGCTATAAAGTAAGGTAGCAGACCAAATATCCAAAGTTTTAACCCAAGCGTGTAATGCCTAAGCACTGTTGTATTCAACCTTGCACGAACTCTACTTTTATAATCCACAGCGTTACCCAACGCTAAATGCATACCCCCTAAAATTAACGCTAAATAAAGTGTACTGAACACGATTAAATTATTTCTAACGGAATCAGTAAGTAATTTTACATAATCAAAACAAAAGAAAAGAGCTAATAAACCAATATAAATAGATAGCACCATACCGATTAGGACACTCGCCTTGTGCCCCGTGTACGTATTATTTGGGTCAACTTTTTTCAACCATTGAGCACACACAAAATGTAAAGCGCAAATAAACGATCTCATCTTCTACCCTAGAATTAATGAGTAAGTTGGATATTGTTATAACCTATAAAATGGTCATGTAACCCCACACTTAGTAACACCCCAGCAGAAAACATAAATATAAGTATAAACACCACACAATTAACGGCTGTGCTTGTTTGCATACTAGTAGAAAAAAAATGTAAACATAAAGCCAAAACAACAGTGAATATTGCAAACTTGTTGAATACAAAATAGCTGGGTATTTCAAATGCCCACAATGACGTTTCATTTATAAATTGCCTGTAACCATAAAATACAAAGGCAATAGCACCAACTAAAGCAACGGTGAAAGTAATTAGCGTGATGTCTAAAGCCATATTTTTATAAATAAGCAAATAACCGAGTCGAATTGAGTAAATAAAAATAGCGAGCCAAATTAACAGCACAGGGCCTAAAATTAATCCCATTTTTCTCTCCTTGAATGTTTTAAATGATTTAATTTAAACCCAAATACTACACGGTAAAGCAAATCAATAAACTTATAACCAAATAACTTAAGTAAACTTTTTATTTTCGTGCCAAACTAAGAAACTTAGATTCTGGATAATAGAGCGATCCCAAGCACCTATTGCCGGTAAATTCGCCTTGTTTTTATTAAAAATCCCAGACTAGTAAAATTTAATTATCATCATGATTTAACACGTTAGTAAATCACTTAATCAGAGTTCCGATTAAGTAGTCAATTTAAAAAGTAAGAGTATGCGCCAGTTAAAAAATGAAACGTTAAAATGTAACCTTGTACAATTTAAGCAAACCACGCTTGGTCCTATCTATGTTTATGAAAACGCGCAATACCGTTGGTTAACACTAGACGAAAAACGTGAACAAGATGCTGTTATTCAGGGCGTAATGAGTAAAAGCAAATCAGAGCAAGTTTTGGTACCTGTAAATCAGAGCATGCTCCTGTTTTTATTAAAACCAGTAACCAACCTTAAAATGTTAAATTTAGGGTTGGGAACCGCGGGCGTTGAGCGAGTTATCTATTATCTATTCAATAAAACAAAATTTTTAAATACTCTACACACCTTTAACACCGTTGAAATTAACCCTGATGTGGTTGAAATTGCACAAACACATTTTTATTTGCCAAAACCGCACTCTGTATTTTTACAGTCAGCAGAGCAATTTATTCAGCAATGTAAAATTAAATACGATGTGATCACCATCGACATATTCAGTGGAGAGTACCACCAGCCATTTTTAAACAGCGCTCTTTTTTGGCAAAATATGACGCGCTGTTGCAATTCAAGCAGTCAAATAACACTCAACTTAAACCCTAAAACAGGTCAAGAGTTACAGCTGTTGTTGGCCTTGTTAAGAAAGTACTTTAAAGCAATCGCACTTGTTGAATTTAATGAGTATAAAAACATTGTTATTGTTTTAAGCCCTAGCTCACTAAAACACATTAGCGTCGACAATATTCAAGATTCTGACGTTTTTAAACATCTTGCTCCCAATTTATATCAAGATATTAATCATATTTACCACATTGAATCTTTTTAATTAGCGACCGGGTTCATGCTTTTCATAGCAAGGCAAACTGGTTTCTAACTGTTCCCAATTCGCTTTTGATGTAACAAAATTATGAGATATAGGTTTTTCTGCAATATCTGAATCCAGTAAACCTAATCGAATACGAAAACGGCTTTTATCACTGTTATTTTCGCTATAAATAGGCGAACCACAGCAGGCACAAAAATACCGTGTTCTACCGGGTTTAAACGCGTATCCACTTAATGAGTCTTGCCCTTGAGTGATTAAAAACTCATCAGCGTTTACAAAACCATTTGTAGCAAACGCTGTTCCGCTATTTTTTCTACACAAAGAACAGTGACAGTGAATAATACTGGTAATATTGCCTGTAATTTTCACATTTACTTTTCCACACAAACAAGAGCCTAAATACATAACACTTCCTTATTAATTTCAAAAATAAGCACAGGCGTATGTTAACTATAAAGTTATTTGATATGAATAAGTTTTAGTTATTTACTGAGCGCGACTACAAAATTTATATAGCTTTTGCTTAAACTTAAGCGCGTTAAATTTTTTTGGTTTACAATAAATCAGTTATTGGTTATAAATAAACCGTAATTTGGTAATGTAAAACTTAAGTCATTCAACAAAAAATTATTACCAATAACCATTTTTTCCTGTTTATGCTATCAATAACAATTAAATAAAGAGCAAACAATGCGCCATAAAAACGTTCTTCTGCCAATGTGGTTAATCACATTAGTAGCATGCAGCCAAAATCACCAACACCCTTCCACAAATCAATGGCTGTTAATCGATAATTTTGAAACGCAAACGCTAACATGGCAAAAAGCTGATACTGACAATCAAACCAATCCATACATAGCCAACCCACAAGTGACAAAAATTTCACGAGAGGCTGAATCCTCAAATCATTACTTATTAAAAAAACCAGCCGCCGAAGGCATTATTGGTAATCGAAAAGCACTCAGTTTTACTAAGCTACCAAAAGTAGTTGAAGTGGGAGAAACTTATACATTTTTTACGCGCATAAATGTAGAAACGTTTCCTAACAATCACGCTTTTGGCTTAAGTAACTTACAACCCAATGAAATTAAAAAGCATGGTTACAATGCGTTTGAACCTACCTTACGTGTAACAGACAAAGCCGAGTCGAATGGATTTAAAAACGATGGCGCTTTAATGGTCAAAACAGATAAAGGTTATAGCAACATTCAAAACTACAACGCCGCCCAATCAGCAAAGCCCCTTAACACAAATCAATGGTACAGCATCTGGTATGTAGTGAATAACGCGCCTACAAAAATGCAAGGCCAACAATACAATGTGTATGTTCAAGGCGGTGAGTTTACAACGCAAACACTCGTGTATAAAAATGCAAAATTTAGAATGAGACGTGAACAACCACTTATTTACTTTTTGGCAAACACAAATACTGGTCCGGCTAAAAAGCCCTATGGTAACGGCGGTTTAAAATACGACGACTTATATATGAGCCGAGGCATTAACCTTTCAAACCCTGTTAGATAAAAAGCCTGTATAAGTAATAACTAACCTGAATTTTAGATATAAAATCTCTCAACTAAAGCTCATGTTAGTTAATACAAAACTGCATTTAAAAATACTTAAATGGTATGATACGTCACATTATTTGCTATTTAAGTTTTTAAAATGTATCGACTCTTTGAAAGAATGACCAACGCATTTCCTGAGGAAAAACCCACTCAGCCGCCTTCTACTTTATTTGCGTTTTGCCGCCATTACACTAAGGGCATGGAACTCTCGTTAGTGCTTATGTCGATAAGTGCAGCGCTGTTAGCTATTTTAGAAGTATCGTTATTTAGTTATATGGGCCAATTGGTTGATTGGCTAAGTACCCATACACCACAAACCCTATTTGTAGAGCAAAAAACTGAACTAATAAAAATGGCTGTTATGCTGTTAGTCGTTTTGCCTATTGTGGTGTTTTTTCATGCCGCTATTTTGCATCAAGCCTTATTAGGTAATTACCCTATGTCGATTCGCTGGTCAGCGCATCGGTATTTACTACGCCAAAGTGTAAGCTTTTATCAAAATGAATTTGCAGGGCGCATTGCTACCAAAGTAATGCAAACGTCTTTAGCCGTTCGCGAGGCGGTAATGAAACTGCTTGATGTACTTATGTACATAGTGGTTTATTTTGGCGCTATGGTGTTTTTAGTGGCTGAAGCAGACTGGCGCTTGATGATCCCTTTGCTTGTATGGCTTGCCTTATATGCTTCAATACAGGTTTACTTTGTGCCTAAACTTAAAAAAATTGCCAGCTCACAAGCCGATGCGCGATCAGAAATGACGGGCCGTATTGTTGATAGCTACACTAACATTTCAACTATTAAACTTTTTTCGTACACCCAACGCGAAGAGCAATACGCCAAGCAAAGCATGGATGTATTTTTACAACCCGTATATAAACAAATGCGCTTAGTAACCAGCCTTAACTTTGCTATTAATACGCTTAACTATTTATTGGTATTTAGTGTTGCCGCATTATCGCTTTACTTATGGTCAATGAGTGCAATTAGTGCTGGCGCTATAGCCGTTGCAGTTAGTTTATCGCTTAGATTAAACGGTATGGCGCAGTGGATCATGTGGGAAATAAGCAGCCTGTTTGAAAATATTGGCACCGCAACCGATGGTATGAAAACATTATCAAACCCAATAAAAGTAGACGATAAACCAAACGCAAACACCCTTGAAGTAACCCAAGGCAGTATTGAGTTTAAAGATATACATTTTAATTATGGCAAAGCCGCCAACGAAACTAACCGTGGCCCGGTAATGAATGGGTTAAATCTTAATATTAAACCCGGTGAAAAAATTGGTTTAGTTGGCCGCTCTGGCGCGGGTAAATCAACGCTTGTTAACCTACTGCTGCGCTTTTATGATACCGACTCTGGCACAATTAAAATTGACGAGCAAAATATTACTGACGTAAGCCAAGAAAGTCTTCGCCGCTATATTGCTATGGTAACGCAAGACACTTCTCTGCTTCACCGCTCTGTTAAAGATAATATTTTATACGGTCGCCCCGACGCGACCGAAGCTGAAATGTTAAACGCCGCAAAACAAGCTAAAGCGCTCGATTTTATTAGCGATTTAGAAGACTCAAAAGGCAATAAAGGGTTTGAGGCACAGGTTGGCGAACGTGGTGTAACGCTATCGGGTGGTCAGCGCCAACGTATTGCCATTGCACGAGTGTTACTTAAAAATGCCCCTATTCTTATTTTAGACGAAGCGACCAGCGCACTTGATTCAGAAGTTGAAGCGGCTATTCAAGCAAGCCTTGATGATTTAATGACAGGAAAAACGGTTATCGCTATAGCGCATAGGCTGTCTACCATTGCACAAATGGATAGACTCATCGTGTTAGATAATGGTGGCGTCGTTGAGCAAGGCTCACACGATAAACTCATTGCACAAGGGGGCATATATGCAGGCCTTTGGGCTCATCAAACTGGTGGATTTATTGGGGTAGAATAACACTTAATACAAAAAACCGACGTAGTAGTACTAACACTAAAACGTCGGTTTTTATTTATTAAGCTACTAAACGAAAACCTATTAGTACCAACATCACAATGTTGGCAATAAAGCTAATTAAAAAGAAATACGTACGCGGGCTTGGGTTTTTCTCTGTTGCAATCACATAGTATAAAATCATGTGAATTAAACGCGCAACGACATACACCCACACACACATTGCAAAAATTGCGCTTTGGTAATTAATTACAAATGCAAATAACACCGTGCCTATAAATAATGCGCTATTTTCTAATGTATTTTGAAACGTACGGTACGCTCTAAATATAAAGCTATCGTGCGATAAATCGTCGCTAATTTTACCCGGCACAGCACCGGGCTCCTTGGCCTTGCTAAAGGTCGCAACACCCCACTGCACCACCAGCATAATTAAGTAAAAGTAGAACCCTAAATAAGCAGATAAAGACACGTCATTCATTGTTAAATCCTTTATTTTAAAACTAAGTAATTAAAGCTGCATTACTTGTGCAAATTAAATACCAAATAAAAACTCTATTTATTCAGTAGCTTGCAATATGTTGGAAATTACTTTTGTAATAACTACATATTACCAAGTGCCATTTTACAACGGGCTTTTTAAGTTCTGAGGTTTAAAGTAATACACACAACGCCATGGTCAGTGGTTAAGTCGTCTCGCTCATATTCGGGGTTAATTAAATGCCTGTCGTACGTATTATGGTTACTTACTTCAAAAAAACTATCATCGTAGCTTGGGTCAAACTCGCACGACAGTAAAATATAATCAAGCACTGAGCTGCTTGTACCAAAGTAGTGAGTTGCTTTACGCGTTAGTGGTGCTGTTTGAGCAGTGTTTTCACCATCACTGTTACTTGCTTGCTGAGCATCATCAGCGGTAATTACTAGTTTTTCAAATAATGCCCACGAGTCATACAAACAGTACTTAGCTAGGTAGGCTTTGGCATCCATTGCGGGTGCAAACCTTAATGTATTGGTTAACAGGTGGTTAAGTACACCATCAGAAAGGTCGTTGTTAAAATCGCCCATTAATACCATGGGGTTTTGAGTCACTTCTCGTCGGGTGATCATTTGTATCATAATTAAAGTCGCTTCGCTGCCGCGTTGAATTGTTGAGCCCCAACTCCCTGCTACATTCGCTTTTAAAATATCGACAATGTTTTGCTCGGCTGTTACCGCTTTATTGTGTTCGTCTACCTCAAGCATGCCCCGCTTAGATTTAAAGTGTACAACATAGCAATCTGTATCTCCTAAGTGAGGTAACGTAACTGTGGCCCTGAGTACTTTACGACTAAATGAAAACGCCTGTGTTAAACCAAGTGAGCATGCTAGTTCCTCATCATGCTCCACTGCTATTACATCAACAATCGGGTATTTAGAGGCAATACCAACAACAGGGTGCTTAAAAATAAAATCATCTATAACATGGGGTTTATCAACTACAGCAAAATGGTTATAACCTTGGTTTAGCATTAATTCTTTAAGTGACTCAATACTAAATATTTCCTGAAAACCAATTACATCGGGCTGCTGCTCGTTTATGTATTCGGTGATCCAGCGCTGTTTTCTTGCCCATTGTTCAGCGGTGTATATGCGTTCAAACTCATAATAAGCGTTAGGTGGTTCAAGGTAGTTAAACAAATTAAAGGTGGCTATTTTAAGCTCGGTATTATTAATTACAGGCTCTGTGGGCAAGTTGACTGAGTCGTCGTTTATTTTATTTGGGTTATTGATAACTAAACACCTACATTTAATACTGCAATGATTATAACGCAGGAAGGCCATATGTATAAGTCGTGAATTATTCTCATCTATAAATTTACTCCGTTTTTTTACGTTATACTCTTTGCCTAATTTATTAAATGTATTAGGTTTTATGGACTATTCACACTTTGGCAGCAAATTTACTCAACCCAATGGTATTACACAGCTAATGGAAGATCTTGGTAATGCTAAAAGCAGTAATAACCCTAATTTAGTGATGCTTGGCGGAGGCAACCCCGCCTCTGTGCCACAAGTAAACACAGCGTTCATTAACGAGCTAAATCATTTAGTAAAAAATAATAAAATAGCGCAAATAATGGGCCTTTACGATGGCCCAACGGGTAACGATGAGTTTAGAGCAGCCCTTGCCAATCAGTTAACACAAGAATATGCGTGGAATTTAACAGCGAGCAATATTGCATTAGGAAATGGTAGCCAAGCTAACTTTTTTATTTTATTTAACCTATTTGCAGGCAAAATGGCTAATGGCAGCCATAAAAAAGTACTTTTTCCACTCGCGCCAGAATACGTAGGCTATGCCGACCAAGGTTTAACTGACGATATGTTTGTGGCCATTAAACCCGAAATAGAAATACTAAATACACCAAACGGCTCTAAACAGTTTAAATATGTAATTGATTTTGATGCGGTTAAGGCTGTACTTGCCAACGACAACAGCATAAGCGCATTATGTGTGTCGCGCCCTACCAACCCAACGGGTAACGTGATTACCGACGATGAAGTTCATCAACTAGATTTACTCGCAAAGCAATACACTATCCCCCTTATCATTGATAACGCCTATGGCGACCCATTCCCTGGCTGTATTTATACCGATGCAAACCTAACCTGGAACTCAAACATTATATTATGTATGTCACTTTCAAAACTGGGCTTGCCAGGCCTGCGCACCGGTATAGTGGTTGCCAATAACGAGATTATTAAAGCAATTAGCCGCGTTAATGGCGCTATGGTGTTATCACCTAATAGTTTTGGGCCAAGCTTAGTCACTCGCTTAATCAAAGATAATGAACTACTGCCTCTGTGTAAAAATACCATTTTGCCTTTTTATAAAAATAAAGCACAGGTCGCTGTTAGCCTATTTGATGAAATATTTGATGACTTACCTGTTTATTTACATAAGGTAGAAGGCGCATTTTTTATGTGGCTATGGTTTAAAGATTCAAAAATAACCAGCGAACAGCTTTACCAAAAACTTAAAAAACAAGATGTGTATATAATTCCTGGCCACAACTTTTTTATAGGTATTGAAGATAGCTGGGAGCACAAACATCAATGCGTGCGTATTAATTACGCCACCGATGAAGCAACGCTCAAAAAAGGCCTAGAAGCAATTAAAGCACTCATAATGTAAATATTCATACAGTGTCATTATAAGTTTAATTGATGGCCTCATACTCGTTTAAAGTTTATGCAAACGCGTTCTATCCCCTTTAAATTTATATATAAATTGGTATCCTACTCGACCTTTTTTAGCATATGCTTACATAAAAGCCCCCGTAAATAAGCGGCAATAGCTGCACCGTACTTATTTAAGTGGCGGCAATACACAACAGGCTTCGCGTATAATTATTGGTTTTAAACGTTAGGTGTAACTTTAAATAGCAACATGCAATAACACTATTAAGGTAAATTATGCGATTAGGTCCAGGATTACTCGTCACTGCTGCCTTTATTGGGCCAGGTACAATCACCACAGCCAGTGTAGCAGGCGCAAACTTTGGTTTTGCGCTTATTTGGACATTACTATTTTCAGTTATTGCCACTATATTACTGCAATCAATGGCGGCACGCCTTGGCGTTGCAACAGGCAAAGACTTAGCGCAAGCACTTAGGGCAAATATTCAAACCCCGCTATTTAAATCGTTAGCTATATTTTTGGTGATCAGTGCCATAGGTGTTGGCAGTGCAGCATACGAAGCGGGTAATTTAAGTGGTGCGAGTATGGGACTAATTGGCATATTTCCAAACGTTAATCCGCAAATATGGACCCCTCTAATTGCTTTTTTAAGTGCTGGTTTACTTTATAGCGGCAAACATAAAGTGGTAGAAAACGCACTTATAGTATTAGTGATTTTAATGAGCTTGGTGTTTATATCTACATTGATCATGGCTTCACCATCACTGGGGGATATATTGTCAGGCTTTACGCCAAGCTTGCCTGAAGGCTCAATAACAACTGTTTTAGCGTTGGTTGGTACAACCATAGTGCCGTACAACCTATTTTTGCACTCTGGTGTTTTAGCAGCTAAGCACGACAGCAAAAGTGACTTACAAAAAGTAATTAAGCAAACCAATGTTGATACTGGCCTTTCAATTACTTTGGGCGGTGTAATCACATTAGCTATTTTATCTACCGCGTCGGTCGCTTTTTATGGAACAAACGCAGGGCAAATTAGCGCAGCAAACATGGCAGTACAACTAGAGCCCTTGCTCGGTGATGCAGCCCATTACTTTTTTGCTATAGGGTTGTTTGCCGCAGGGTTAACTAGCGCAATAACCGCGCCGCTTGCTGGGGCTTATGCCGTATGTGGTATGTTAGGTTGGTCAAATGATATGGCAAGCACTCGCTTTAAAAGCGTTGCTATTATCATCTTATTATTTGGTGCTGCGGTAGCATCTCTTGGGTTAGACCCTGTCGCGGTTATAATATTTGCCCAAGCGGCTAATGGTTTATTACTTCCTGTTATCACTATTTACTTAGTGTGGTTAGTAAATCAAAAGTCGGTCATGGGGAAATTTACCAACTCGTTTATTTTAAACCTTGTTACTCTACCTGTGTTAATGCTTATTTTTGGCTTAAGTAGTTACAAACTCATTGGTTTAATTTTTTAATAAAGTATAAAAAGGGTTTTAAAAAGCCGTGGTTTTCATTAAACAGCGGCTTTAGCTAAGGAACTAGCCTTAAAAAACACTTAGTTTAACTTTGTGTTTTCAACTACTTTAATTAGTTGTGCAAACGCGTAACCGCCAATAGCGCCTGCAACCAACTGTAAATAAAAACCCCACCCTCTTGCGCCAGCAATAATGGTTATATTCATAATAGACTCAATCGCAATGAGCGCCGTCGCAAAAGCGGCTATACCCGCTATAACAAACAGCCCAGTACTATGTGCTTTTAATTTTTTATTAATAAACCAAGTCACTAAAAAAGCAATAGTGAGTGCAAAGGCAATAATAGCACCATAAGTAGGAAGTAAACCAAACCAATCGTCGAGTGTTAAATTAACACGGTCAGCAAACTCTACCACTACACCTACATTAACTAATTGATTGACAACGTATTGGCTATGAAACAAGCTAGCAAGCGTAAACGTTAGTAACCAAGCAACTAAAAATGAAGGGAGTATGCGTGTTAAAAACAACATGGTTATCTCAATTTAAACTAAATAATTTTTTATACAGTAGCAAAGGCTTGCGCGGTAAACAATGCATCTCGCTTTTTATACTATTCGCACTCTTCTCATTTAACGTCAATGCAAACAATGCATTACCTAAAAAACAATATACAACGCAAACACTCGCTACACAGCTAAACTCGCCTTGGAGTATGGTGCAACTGCCCGATGGTACATGGTTAATAACCGAACGCGACGGCCACGTAGTGGTTATTAAAAATAACGAGCAAAGTAGAATAAAATTACCACTTGAAGGTTTATACGTTGCAGGTCAAGGTGGTTTACTTGATATAGTACTCACGCCGAATTTTGCTAAGTCCAAAGAAGTTATTTTTACCTACGCCCAAGGCAATCTTGATGCAAACAGGCTCTTAATAGCTAAAGCTACTTTCAATGGTACACGTTTTACAACGCCAACAATCATTTACAACGTAGCCACAGATAAAGACACACCACAACATTACTCTGGTCGCGCCCTTATTCTCCCCGATAACACTTTACTGTTTTCAAGTGGCGATGGTTTTGACTACAGAGAGCAAGCACAAGTAGTAACCAGCCAACTTGGCAAAACACTGCGCATTACAGCAAATGGCAAAACACCCAAAAATAACCCTTTTATTGACCACAAAAACCCAACAGCTCATGCAGTGTATTCATATGGGCACCGTAACCTTCAAGGTTTAGTGTACGACTATGACACGCAACAAATTGTAAGCCACGAACATGGCCCCGCAGGTGGCGACGAGCTAAATTATTTAACGGCTGGAAATAATTACGGTTGGCCAGTCATTACAAACGGTGACGATTACTCGCAAGCGCGCATATCTCCATTTAGAGACTACCTGGGCATGCAAAAACCAAGCGTAGATTGGACGCCATCAATCGCTCCATCGGGTATGGCGTATTATGGCTCTAAACACGCCGCATTCCCTTCGCTTCAAAAAAATGTGCTCATTACCACGCTTGTAGATAAAAAACTCTACAGCGTTAATTTAGCGAATGGTAAATTCGCCCAGTCGCATGTATTTCCAGAAGCAACAGGACGATTAAGAGATGTATTTGTAACTACTCAAGGTAATGTAGCCATATTAACCGATGGAAAAAATGCTGAGCTGATGTTGTTTAAAGCTGATTAATTCACAAAGAGGATTTGAGGCGCTTCGCTTTTAGAGAAATATAATGGGTTATATTAGGACGCTTTAGCTATTTGCAGTTTGATGTCTGAAGTCAAGATTTGACCCCTTTATTTCCATGGCGGTAAAGCCAAAAACGATAAAATAGATTCATATAAAATTGCCAAACTCATCCGTGGGGGGAACTTTCCACTTGCTTATGTGTATGACAAAGATATGCGTGCTACGCGCGACTTATTACGCCGAAGAACTAAAATTGTTCGCCACGGAGCTGATTTAAAAGCCCATGTCGCCAATACCGCCAGCCAGTACAATTTACCTGCCCACAACGTGAATTTAAAGAACGTCTGCGACAGAGAAAAGATGCGCTACTACTTCCCTGACCCCGTTGTGCAACGATCCATTAATTTAAATATGGCCATACTCGATTGCTATCACAGCGAGCTTAAGCCTTTAGAGCATTATATTGAACAAATGGCCAAGCAACACAATCCTGTTCACCTTAATATCTTGCAAACAATAAATGGTATAGGCCGCATTCTCGCACTTACCATTATTTATGAGATTGGTGACATTAATCGCTTTTCAAGCGTACAAAAGTTCGCTTCATATAGTCGGTTAGTCAAATGTAAAGCAGAGTCTGCCGGCAAAACCTATGGCACCCAAGGCAACAAAATTGGCAATGCACATCTAAAATGGGCGTTCTCCGAAGCCGCTGTATTGCTGCTGCGTCACAATCACAACGCCAACAAATACCTCGAAAAACTACAAAAACGAATGAGTAAAGCCAAAGCACTGTCAGCGCTTGCGCATAAGCTTGGTCGCTGTGTTTATTATATGCTTAAAAAAGAGACGGTATTCGATGAAGCAAAATTCTTAAAGAGTTAGTCACGGTATTGAGTGAGCTGAACATCTAACTGGATATAAGGCTGAGCATCAATCAATTGGGTGAGTTAATAACCAACAAGGTTTAACCTGATTATATGCCTACAGACCTAAGCCACTTGTCTTGATTAGACGCTCAGTACGCGTGCATTAATACAATAAACAAAGTCGCTTACACCTGACTTGAGCCTGAAACTAACTGGATCATAATGATGAAACCAGCCGCCTTGAATAGTGCCATGATGAGGTTAACCGATGAATGTCTAGTGCCCCAGCAACCCCAAAAGGATATGGGAAAAAGCTGGCTGCGATGAGATCGCAATAAGAGAGCCTCTATATGTGTTTGCCGTAAGCTACTTGCTTAACAGCCGCATCGACATACGAAGTAAACGAATTTGTTTATTGATTTAGAATTGACCGTCAATTTATAAAAACGGTCAAAAAGAAAACTAATGCCTATTGACAGAGTTAAGGCTCATATGTGTTAGGTTTTGATGCTCATAGCTTTGAACATGACTGTGGGATTGAACCACATGCCTGCACCAATGAAATTAAACTTGTCTTATTCGCTACAAAGTTTGATATATTTGGTTTTTCCATCATTAAAGCAAGTTTTTCTTTTATGAACTCTTTATTTTGAAAAAGAAACAATGCTCTCTTATCATCTCGCATTTTGCGCGATTTAAGATACATAGCTCCGAAATCAGCAGTACCATTAAGCATCATTTTAATATCTAACATTTCACCATTTAGATAATCTTTAAGAACCAAGTCATTATCAGACGAACCAATAAGTGATGAAAGATATTCTAGGGCAATAAGCCTTGAAGCCAAGAATACCATTGCATGATCACTACTTTTTATTTCGGGAAATATAATTTTTTCATTCTCTCCCAAATACAATATAGCGGTCTCTAAAGCAGCCACTCTCTTATCACCTTCGTATGAAGAAACCTCAATGACCTCCTTGTTCAACTTCCATTCCATCACAACATTGGCACCTACCTTTCCCTCACCTGCAATTTTTGCAGCACTTTCTGAAATAAATTTTGCGATTCTATCGACTTGTTCGTCAGCTAGTGATGCTGACGAAGGAAAAAATAGAAATGGAATAAAGAACAGAAGAGACGTTTGTTTGATTATTTTGCTCATATTTCAACTGCACCTGCTTCCAGTGATAGAAGAAATGATCTTAGGATGTTTTTAGAATTCTGAGGTAACCCCTGTAAAGTTGAATGTAATTCATAATCTTCTTTTGGCATTTTAATAGCATTCTCATTGTCTCTATCCATCCAAAATTCTGGAAGAGAAAACGCTTTTTCAATACTTCTAGCAACATGGTCGGATATATCCATTTCTCCTGTTGCCATCTTAGAAACATAATTAGCATTAGTAATATGAGCCATTTTACCAGCAGTAGGCTCATGCCCTCCACTCATCCAACGTATTAAATCAAGATTATTAGATCGATTTGTAATTGTCATGATGCCCTCGTTTTATGAAACCTAACCATAGCCATAATGTGTGGCGAGTTTACGAGGCATCAATTTTGATGGCCTTGTTATAACTTTTAATCGGAGCTGTGATGAAAAACAAAATAGAAACGTTCAATAAATTCAATCGTGGCGCGCGCAGGACAGATAGGCAAAGACACCTTGAGCTATGCGGTTTTACATTCAAAGGATTGTTTCTTATTGATCGCCCGATTACGCCAAAATCTCACGGCGAATCATTGGCGCGTTCATTTAATAAAATTCATAAAAAAGAATGCCATATTGTGTATTGGGTAGGCCAGAAAAATATGGACGGACAAACGAGCTACCAGTATTGGATTAAGCAGTTATAACGATTTGCATAAAGGGCGCGCGGTTAGCGCGTCCTAGCCCGTAGTCTTTTTGCGGGTGATCTTTGATGCACTTGTTATAACATCACCCATAAAGTTCTACTTTTATTGATGGCTTAATTGAAACTCGTACACCATAAGGAATACTCATTTCGCCATCATACCTGCTAGTTTTAAAACAGCCTGATGGTGCAAATTCTAGATATTCTCCACTTTTCTCAAAACGCCTTTTAACGCCAGCGCAATCCATAAGATTCATTGAGAATATTGAATTATCTATTCCATCTGAGAACAATTCAAAATAAACATCACCATCATATTGGTAAATGGTTATTTTTAATTCAAGGCCGTCCTTTTTCACACTGTACGTATACCAAATACAATCAGTTTCTATAACTGGTTCAGTTTCTAATACAGCGAGAACATCTACTTCATCCCAAACTAGCACAACATCTCCAATGGGTTATAACGCCCTCATCAGCCGCTGACGAAAGTGGCGCGACTTTTTGCGTTTTTTGCAAAATTCGCGACACTTTTGGCAGTCTGCTGGATGAGTTTGTTATGTAATAATTTCAATTTACCACCTTTGATATTTTTTTGAGAATATCTTTATCTTCTCCAAACTTGCAAATTGCATCACAATCTTTTCTTAAATCACTGAATAGTATGTAATGAATTTCAATGTCACTATTTTTAATCGATGGCCTCTGTAGCTGCAATATTACTTCTTTCTCCCGCTTGTCAGGAATGATAAGGTACAAAGATGGTAGGTTATTTGGAAATGAATAATAAAGATCAGTTAATCTTAATATCCCAGAATAGATGGATGTACTTTTTTCCACTTCAAAAGCACAAGTGATTTTATTTGAATCCTTTTCAAACCAAATTGCATCAATAAGTGTTATTGTTTTATAAGTGTCTTTATCAACATCTATTTCTGGAAACTTATCTACGCAGATAAAAGACAAGCTATTACCATTATGACATCTTGATTTGTCGTTTGCTGCGGCAATAACATCATAACCAATTGAATTTCCGATAGTGAGAATGCGATGTTGCATTTCAGTGTGGAGATCTTCTTCCTCCATTTCACTTACAACTTCTTTGTGCCGTTTTTTTATTTTCTTTTCTATTTTTGTTCGTTCTTCATCAGAAAGATGATCGTCACTTATCAGTAATTTCTTTTCGCCAACATCAAATAAAAGCCCTGCAAAAGCACCCAAGTCATTCGATAACTCAGACTTTAGTTCATCATTTTTCTCTATTATAATTTCTCTCATCCTGAGATAATCTGACCACGACCCGAGCTTTACTTTATCTTTGAAGAGCGTATTGAATCCATTAACAATAGCAGTATTGCATGGAGGTATGATAGTGGGATGTAAAAAATAAAGAATACTTGCAACTGCTGGACCTAATCCTTTAATTTTCCGTTGATCTAATAAGATTATTTCCTTAATTATTTGTTCTTCTTTTGTGGCATTTATGCATTTTTCCAAGAATTGGCCAAATGCAACTTTATTTTCCTCATTTTCATAAATATCAGGTATTCGTAATTTTGGCTTCCAGTAAAAGGGATGCGATGCTCCTTTAAATACTTGCTTTTGTTCCGTGATACAGTTTAAAACAAATTCTAAAGATGAACCTTTAAAATCATTCCCAAAACTTCCATTTTTAATATCCTGTATTACATCAAATACACCCCTACGGATAGTTCTAAATGCTTTTAGTCGTTCGTCATTATTTACGAACCAGCTATTATAAACCGTCTCCTCATCACTTTTATAACCATCAATTATTGATTTTAAATCTTGACTCATATCCCCACTCTTAATTATTTGTATATTTACATAGACATAATGACTCCCACACGGTGTTAGCCTCCGCTTTTCGTGGGTTAGCTTAATTCAAAGCCAGAGCCATAATTAGTTTGTCAATTAACTAAACAGCAGAGGCTAACATGAATAAACATAGCATACTTTTTATCGGTCTTGATACACATAAAGAATTCAATGAAGTTGCCTATATTGAAGAACATAGAGGTGCGCAACCTGTTCATCTTGGCCGAGTTTCGTCTTCCAAAATGGCCGTTCAAAAGCTTGTTCGCCAGTTCGAATCGAAATACCCTGGCGCAACACTTCATTTTGTTTATGAAGCTGGCCCATGTGGTTATTGGATTTACCGATTAATTACCAGCCTTGGCCATTGCTGTTATGTGGTTGCACCTTCTCTTATTCCTAAAAAACCTGGTGAGAAAATTAAAACCGATAAACGTGATGCCCTTAAGCTTGCTAAATTACTTAAGTCTGAAGATTTAACACCTATCTATGTTCCTGAGCCTGAAGATGAAGCTGTACGTGATTTATCTCGTGCACGCGAAGTAGCCATGAAGGATTTAAAAGATGCCAAATATCAATTAAAGGCGCTGCTGCTTCGCAATAATATTAATTACAAAGGCACTGCGAATTGGTCACAAAAACATTTACGTTGGCTCACTGAGCTTGTGTTGCCACACCCCGCTCAGCACATCGTCTTACAAGAATTTTTACACACAATTACCGAACGAATAAGCCGACTTGAGCGGCTAGATAATGAACTAACACACCACGTTCACCAGTGGCGTTATTATCCTGTAGTAAAAGCAATACAAGCTATGCGTGGTGTCCGTTTGTTGGTCGCCACTGGCGTTGTTGCTGAGCTTGGCGATTTATCGCGTTTCGACCATCCCCGCAAATTAATGAGTTATCTCGGTCTTGTACCCAGTGAACACTCGAGTGGTGGCAAACGCCATATTGGCGCCATCACAAAATGCGGGAACGGCCGAGCAAGGCGCCTTCTTGTGGAAGGTGCACATACTTATCGCTATGCAGCAAATATATCCACAGATATGCAAAAACGACAAGAAGGTTTACCAAAGGACATTATTGATATTGCGTGGAAAGCACAGATTAGGCTCTGCAAACGCTATAAAAAAATGATAGCCAAAGGGAAACACTACAATCTGGTTGTTACCGCCATTGCCCGAGAAATGATTGCGTACATATGGGCTATTGCAAGAGAAGTGGTGCTTACGCCAGTGAATAAAAAACTTAGATTGGCAAGAGTACCCGCATGATAAAAGAATTAGAGTTAATGCATGGGATCAAGCATCGGGTGTGGCACAACCACCGACGGCGTTAGGATGGCAATGCAGCTAACGCTGCATTGAACCACGAACATAGACTGAAGACAGGTGCCACGACGAAATAAGTAAGGTCTGCTCTGTTACTAGAAATAGTAATAACCAACGAATATCAGCAAGATAACCGACGACATTACTTGCTTCATCCTATGTATTAACTCGCTCTAATTCGAGCTAAAATAATTATGGCTTAAAAGTTAGGCAAGGATCAGTGCGTTTAACTTGACAATGGGAGTCATACCAACGCCTCAATAATGGGCGCACAAATGCTTGGCTATAATTAGCGACGAAGGAGCGCAAGCCAAGCGTTTTGCGTCCTATTGATTGCCTTGATACTCATTGAGCCTCCTCCCCAGCATCGCGATTATTCGCTACGCTGAAAAGGCAACCAACCTTACAGGAGAAAGCTCAATGAACTTTTACAATAACATGCATCCATATTATTGTGGAATCGATTTACACGCGCGATTACTTTACGTCTGTATCATTGATAATACAGGACTTATACTTGTTCACAAGAAAATTAAAGATGACCCAGAAGCACTATTAAAACTACTAAAACCGTATATCGGTGATATTGTGGTTGGCGTAGAATGCATGCATTGCTGGTATTGGGTCGCTGACTTTTGTAAAGAACACACTATCGACTTTATTCTCGGTCATGCGTTATATATGAAGGCGATTCATGGCGGTAAAGCCAAAAACGATAAAATAGATTCATATAAAATTGCCAAACTCATCCGTGGGGGGAACTTTCCACTTGCTTATGTGTATGACAAAGATATGCGTGCTACGCGCGACTTATTACGCCGAAGAACTAAAATTGTTCGCCACGGAGCTGATTTAAAAGCCCATGTCGCCAATACCGCCAGCCAGTACAATTTACCTGCCCACAACGTGAATTTAAAGAACGTCTGCGACAGAGAAAAGATGCGCTACTACTTCCCTGACCCCGTTGTGCAACGATCCATTAATTTAAATATGGCCATACTCGATTGCTATCACAGCGAGCTTAAGCCTTTAGAGCATTATATTGAACAAATGGCCAAGCAACACAATCCTGTTCACCTTAATATCTTGCAAACAATAAATGGTATAGGCCGCATTCTCGCACTTACCATTATTTATGAGATTGGTGACATTAATCGCTTTTCAAGCGTACAAAAGTTCGCTTCATATAGTCGGTTAGTCAAATGTAAAGCAGAGTCTGCCGGCAAAACCTATGGCACCCAAGGCAACAAAATTGGCAATGCACATCTAAAATGGGCGTTCTCCGAAGCCGCTGTATTGCTGCTGCGTCACAATCACAACGCCAACAAATACCTCGAAAAACTACAAAAACGAATGAGTAAAGCCAAAGCACTGTCAGCGCTTGCGCATAAGCTTGGTCGCTGTGTTTATTATATGCTTAAAAAAGAGACGGTATTCGATGAAGCAAAATTCTTAAAGAGTTAGTCACGGTATTGAGTGAGCTGAACATCTAACTGGATATAAGGCTGAGCATCAATCAATTGGGTGAGTTAATAACCAACAAGGTTTAACCTGATTATATGCCTACAGACCTAAGCCACTTGTCTTGATTAGACGCTCAGTACGCGTGCATTAATACAATAAACAAAGTCGCTTACACCTGACTTGAGCCTGAAACTAACTGGATCATAATGATGAAACCAGCCGCCTTGAATAGTGCCATGATGAGGTTAACCGATGAATGTCTAGTGCCCCAGCAACCCCAAAAGGATATGGGAAAAAGCTGGCTGCGATGAGATCGCAATAAGAGAGCCTCTATATGTGTTTGCCGTAAGCTACTTGCTTAACAGCCGCATCGACATACGAAGTAAACGAATTTGTTTATTGATTTAGAATTGACCGTCAATTTATAAAAACGGTCAAAAAGAAAACTAATGCCTATTGACAGAGTTAAGGCTCATATGTGTTAGTTGCTTGTAACTGTAATTGCCCAACCAACCATTTTTAAAAATATTCAATAGTTTTGCGGAAGGATCCAAAAATACCCCGCCGCAATAGTACACTTACCGTGAATTTGAGCCGATTACGAAAAAACTAATTAAGCGATTACGCCAACATAAATTAAATAACCGAAAGGAATTGAGCGATAAATACTAAATCCCTTTAGGCGAAAACAGTTTGGCAAAAAGCTAAAGCTGATTTTATTGCATTTAACTTACCACAAAAAAGAAACGACACAAACGCAAAATCCTTAAGTAAAACACCGCAAGTAAAAAATACATTTATACTATTTTTTGCGGCAACTAACGCCTCAATAAAGGGCGCGCGTTAGCGCGTCCAGCCGCAGGCGACTTTGATTGATTTGTTAGGGGTTTTGCGACAATGATACTTTGCCAAATGTCATATATACCCATGTGCCACCACCTGCATTTGCACGATATGCGCCGTTTGCATTTGAAAGACGCATTGCCAATGCCGTAAATTCCCATGCTTCCTGCTCAGTAAGTTTTACGGGCTGAGAAGTTAATTTAGATAAACCGTGCTCTTCGCCAAAATTTTTAACTAAGGCTGCGGCCTCACCAATACTAGGCTGAACCGATGGGTGTTCCCAGCCCCACATGAATGTACCTTGAGATGAAGAATATGTACCTATAATTTGAACAGGAGCTTCTGCTTTTTTGCCACCTTCAAAAATAAATGAAATAAGCCCCGTACTTTGATCTACGCCCCAATTAATTTCTTGGCCTAAACCCCACGACCGAGAGTGTGCTTGAGTGACATCCTGCAACCCAGAATAACTTTGGGCTATGTATTTTTGTGGGTCCATTTCCTCAGCCTGCGCTCCGATTCCTAGTGTTGCAATTATTGTTGCGATAATTCTTTTCATAGTGCCTCGATGGTTATTCTTTTGTACCCCTAACCTGGCAGACAGGGGCAAGCGTAGCGCAGTCCCGCTGCTATGCGTTGTTATGTTTTGTGCCTAAGGAGGCAGATATGTCTGTAGAAGAAAAAAAGATGTGGGAATACATGGATTTCTGTAGTGGAGAAATACGTGTAATGGCAGGACGGTACGGCGGAGGGTGGCTTGCTGCTGGCTGTGCAGTAATTGAGTGGGACTTTGATGAAAAATGGGAAGACCTGGTTGGTGGTGATAGCGATTACTTCGATGCCAGTGATTTCTTCAACCAAAACGATGGTACGGTATTGATTGAATGCGCCGCCTCACCGAGAGAAGCATTTGATCTATGTGTTGCAAAATTGGCTGAAGGTATCCACGAAGAAACATAACAATTTTGTCTACGACATTTGTCGTTTTATAAACCGACAAATGTCCATATATTACAATGCATTTATCTTAACCATCAAATAAACACCTGTAAACAATTAGTTAACTGATAATTATTTTTAATCAGTGCGAAAATACACCGAAATGGTGGAGATCAGTAATATTGGACAAAACAATATGCACTGTCTATATATACAGTTAAATTTTGCTAGAGATTCATATCATGAAATCACCTTTTTTAACTATGATAGCCGAACAAATGTATCTAAAGCGTTATGCTAAAAGTACCATTAAAGCGTATTTATACTGGATAGCTTCGTTTATTCGTTTTAACTCTATGAGGCACCCAACAACGATGGGAGATAATGAGGTCGAACTTTTTTTAAATCATTTAGTCAACCAACAAGATGTTGCCCCTAATACTCAAACACAAGCCTTAAATGCGTTGAGCTTTTTATTTAAAGAAGTGATTAAAAAGCCACTCTCATTATCATTAGGTTTTATTAAGAGCAAACGAGCAACTAAACTACCGGTAGTTTTAACGCAGCAGGAAATAAATAATTTTTTTAAAGTGTGCTCTGCGAAGCATTATTTACCCTGTGGACTACTTTATGGCAGTGGTATGCGATTAATGGAGGTACTGCGTTTACGAGTACACGATATTGACTTTGACTATAACTGCATTCGAATTTGGGATGGCAAAGGAGGTAAAAATCGTGTTGTAACGCTTGCAGTAGAGCTCATACCGCAATTACGTTCTCAAATACAATTAGTTGATAGTTACCTGCAATTAGATCTGAAAAACCCCTTATATAGCGGCGCTTACATGCCGCATTTGTTACGTAAAAAATATCCAAACCATAACAGACAATTAGGTTGGCAATATTTATTTTCATCACATAAATTAAGCATTGATCCTGAGAGTAAGCAGCTGAGGCGTCATCATATTGATGAAAAGCAATTACAACGCGCTGTTAAACAGGCTGCTGACGATGCAAAAATTAGGAAACACGTTACACCACATACCTTACGCCATTCATTTGCAACGCACCTATTGCAAAGTGGCGCTGATATTCGTACGGTTCAGGCACAATTAGGCCATAGTGATGTGCGAACAACCCAAATATATACTCATGTTTTACAACAAGGAGCCAATGGTGTTGTAAGCCCATTTTCGAGATTATAAAACCAGCAAAAGTTTTTAATTGTGTGTCACGCGTTAAAGTACGCCTTATACAAAAATAGCGTCGATAATGTATGAAGCCGATTCTTACACAATGAATTTCACTGCGAATTAATATCTCAGCTTTTACCTTTAACCTCGAACCTTTTCCTAAAACAAAAAAACCGCTGTTCGTTTAAAACAGCGGCTTTTCTACTTAAAACTTATAGCCAAAAAACTAATAGCTAAACCTTACGCTTTACCAATCACTTCAAGTCCACCCATGTATGGGCGTAATACTTCTGGTACTACTACTGAACCATCGGCTTGTTGGTAGTTTTCTAGTATGGCAACTAGTGTACGGCCAACGGCTAAACCTGAGCCATTTAGTGTATGTAGTAACTCTGGTTTTTTAGCCCCTTCACGGCGAAAACGTGCTTGCATACGGCGCGCTTGGAAATCAACCATGTTTGAACAAGATGAAATTTCACGGTAGGTATCTTGTGCCGGTAACCATACTTCTAAGTCGTATGTTTTAGCTGCGCCAAAGCCCATGTCGCCCATACATAAAATTACTTTACGGTATGGTAGTTCTAATGCTTGTAAAATTTGCTCTGCGTGGCCTGTTAGCTCTTCAAGCGCTTGCATTGAATCTTCTGGTTTAACTAGTTGTACTAGTTCAACTTTATCAAACTGATGCTGGCGAATTAAGCCGCGTGTATCGCGACCGTAGCTGCCCGCTTCACTTCTAAAACACGGTGTGTGCGCAGTTAAGCGAATCGGTAAATCGCTTTCGTCGTAAATCTCGTCGCGTGCGCTGTTAGTCAACGGTACTTCTGCTGTAGGGATTAAGCTAAAGCCAGCTTGTTGTTCACCGTCGTCGTTTACTAGGCCTAATGTATGGAATAAGTCGCCTGCAAACTTAGGTAATTGGCTTGTGCCGTATAGGCTTGCGCTGTTTACTAAGTACGGTACATACATTTCTGTATAGCCGTTTGTGTCTGTGTGGGTGTCTAGCATGTATTGCGTTAGTGCACGGTGCATACGTGCTACTTGGCCGCGCATTACTGTAAAACGTGCGCCACTAATTTTAACGCCCATTTCAAAATCTAGGCCGTTTAGGTCTTGCCCTACATCTACGTGATCTTTTACTTCAAAGTCGTACTTTTTAGGCGTGCCCCAGGTAAGTATTTCAACGTTGTCGTCTTCATCAGCGCCTTCTGGTACTGATTCGTCTGGTAAATTTGGAATTGCTAAAGCAATGTCGTTAATCGCGTTGAGTACTTCGTCTTGCGCTTTTTTAGTTGCGTCTAATTCGCTGCCTAAATTTGCCACTGCGTCTAATAGCGGCTGTGCGTCTTCGCCTTTCGCTTTTGCTTGGCCAATGGCTTTAGCACTGGCGTTACGTTGACTTTGAAGCTCTTGCGTTTTTACTTGTAATGTTTTGCGTTGCTCTTCAAGTTCTGTCACTTTTGCAACATCAAGCTCGTAGCCACGAGCCGCTAAGCGTGCTGCAGTTTGCTCAACGTCTTGTCGTAAATATTTAGAATCTAACATGTTAGTTTTTAACCTTTTTGCATTACCAGCTGAAGGCCCAGCCAAGCCATAAAAATACAGACCATCACATTTAAGATGATATTGAGGGCCATTTTAATAAAGTGACCTTGTTGTAACAACAACAACGAGTCCATTGAGAATGTTGAAAAGGTGGTTAATGCACCTAAAAAGCCAATACCTATAAGGGTTTTAGCGGGGCTTACAGTGATAATTTGTTTATCTATCAAACCGTATAAAACGCCCATTAACAATGAACCCAGAATATTAACCGCCAACGTACCAAAAGGGAATCCCCTACCAAGGAGTTTTAGCATGGTTTCGCTAATAAAAAACCGTAAACAAGCACCTGAAGCACCGCCAAGGGCGATCATCATATAAAGTTTAATCATTTTCGTATCGTTTAAGTGGGCTTTGCGCATCGCGCTCTTTTAGGTAATCGAGTTTTTGTTTAATTTTTTGCTCAAGGCCGCGATCGCTCGGCAGGTAATATTCCTTGCCGTCCATTTCTGGTGGTAAGTATTTTTCACCAGCGGCAAAGGCGCCCTCTTCGTTATGCGCATAACGGTACTCGGCGCCATAACCTAAGTCTTTCATTAAGTTGGTTGGTGCATTACGTAAATGCTCAGGCACTGGGTAACTTGGCTCGTTTTTGGCATCTGCCTTTGCTTGATTAAACGCCATATAAACCGCATTACTTTTGGGTGCGCTGGCCAAATATAAGGTGGCTTGTGCAATGGCGCGTTCGCCCTCACTTGGGCCTACACGCTGAAATATATCCCAAGCGTTTAATGCCACTTCCATCGCACGTGGGTCTGCGTTACCTATGTCTTCTGTGGCAATGGCAAGTAAACGCCTCGCTACATAAAGTGGGTCGCCGCCACCGGCTAAAATACGGCAATACCAATACAGCGCACCATCCGGTGAGCTGCCTCGTACCGATTTATGAAAAGCCGAGATTAAATCGTAAAATTCATCGCCACCTTTATCGTATTTAGCTAAATGGGTTGGCAGTACTTGGCTTAATACGTGCTCATCTACGTTGTATGTGCCGTTATGCTCGGTGGTTAAATCAACCGCTTGCTCAAGCAGGTTTAACACTTTGCGGGCATCGCCGCCGCTTGCTTGGCAAAGCGCCTTTTTGGCGTTATCGGCAATCACAATGTTTTTTTGGTTTAGCTGCTCATCTTGCTCAAGTGCGCGCTCTATTACTGTGTATAAGTCGGTATCGGCAAGCGACTTTAAAACATAAACGCGTGCGCGCGATAAAATCGCATTATTAAGTGCAAACGAGGGGTTTTCGGTTGTCGCGCCTACAAATATAAACGTGCCGTCTTCTATGTGAGGTAAAAATGCATCTTGCTGCGATTTGTTAAAGCGGTGTACTTCATCCACAAACATTAAAGTGCGTTGCCCGCGGCTTTGTAGGTTATCGTGCGCTTGCGTTACGCTGTCGCGAATATCTTTTACGCCTGCGGTCACAGCCGACATTTGTATAAGCTCGGCATCGGCGTGGTTTGCTATAATTTGCGCCAAGGTTGTTTTACCCACCCCTGGCGGCCCCCACAAAATTAAGCTATGGCAGCGCCCTGCAACAATAGCTTGATGCAAAGGTTTGTCACTACTAAGTAAATGCTGCTGACCTATGTATTCATCAAGCGTTGTTGGGCGCATTCGCGCCGCAAGTGGGCGTACATCGGGTCCAAAGTTAAAGCCTAAATTACTCACCGTGGCTTTGATCGTCTATTTCAACACCTTCTGGCGGTGTAAATTCAAATACTGTGGCGTCAAGCTCGGTGTTTACTTTAGCATCGTTAAAAGTAAACGATGAAAGTTGGCCCGAGTTATCTGTCACTACTAATGTTGCAAGGCCTGCTTGGTTATCCACAAACGTAATATCTAACTGCTCTACTTGGCTTTCTACGCCTTTATTTGGCGTAACACTATAGCCTGAGTCTGTTGCTTGAACACTGTATTTTTCCCATTGTGCAGGGTCTTTTGAGGTAAGTAATACAAACGGCGTTGAGTCTATTAAGCTGTGAGTATTCATTATGGTTACTTGCTCAGCAAAACTGTCGAAGTAATAGGTTTTATCACCATTAGATACAAATAAAGTATCGTCTGGGTTGGTTTGTTCCCAGCGTATCATCATAGGTTGTTTAAGGGCGATTGTACCCTCGCCTTGCATTACGGCTTGGCCTTCTTTGTCTGTTACTTTTTGTGCAAACTGCGCTTTAAAGCTTTTAAGTGTTGCCAGTTTGTCTTGCAGTGCTTGGCTGTCGTCTGCAAAACTCGGTGCGGCAATTAAGCCACTTAATACTAATAATAAACTGTTTAATTTTTTCATTGGTTTGCTCCATTAGGTACTAATACATCGCGAGCACCATTATGACCTGGTGAACTTACGATACCTGATGTTTCCATTTGTTCTACTAAGCGTGCTGCACGGTTATAGCCTACGCGTAACTTACGTTGTACTGATGAAACCGATACCTTGCCTGTCTCAATTACAAATGCGACCGCCTCGTCGTAAAGTGGGTCTGACTCTTCATCTGCACTTTCACTTGCTTCACCGGGTAGTAAAATATCTTCAGTGGCATCGCCATTAAGAATTTCATCTATGTAATTAGGTTTAGCACGCGCTTTCCAATCGTTAACGACTGCGTGTACTTCGTGGTCATCTACAAATGCGCCATGCACACGCTCTGGCACGCTTGTACCTGGCGGTAAATAAAGCATGTCACCCATACCGAGTAAGTTTTCGGCTCCTTGCTGGTCAAGTATGGTGCGCGAATCTATTTTACTTGATACCTGAAACGCCATACGCGTTGGTATATTGGCTTTAATTAAGCCTGTAATTACATCAACCGATGGACGCTGAGTGGCAAGTACTAAGTGAATCCCTGCTGCACGTGCTTTTTGCGCTATACGTGCAATAAGTTCTTCTACTTTTTTACCAACAATCATCATCATGTCGGCAAACTCATCAATTACCACAACAATGCTTGGTAGTTTTTCAAGCTCGTCGGGGCCGTCCTTCATACCGTCTGTGTCTTTAAAAAGTGGGTCCATAATGGGGTAGCCCGCTTCTTTGGCATCAAGTACTTTTTGGTTGTAACCTTTTAAATTACGCACACCCAACGCCGACATTAATTTATAACGACGTTCCATTTCACCTACACACCAACGCAGCGCGTTAGCCGCTTCTTTCATGTCGGTAACCACTTCACATAATAAATGCGGTATCCCCTCGTAAACCGAAAGTTCAAGCATTTTAGGGTCAATCATGATCATACGTACATCATCTGGGCCCGATTTATACAGTAAGCTTAATATCATTACATTAACGCCCACTGACTTACCCGAGCCCGTTGTACCAGCTACCAATAAATGTGGCATTTTACCTAAATCGGCACACACAGGTTGCCCTGCAATGTCTTTACCTAACACCATGGTAAGCGGTGATGGATTTTGCTCAAATTTAGGCGCATTTATTACTTCAGACAAGCGAACTATTTCACGGTGTTTGTTAGGCAGCTCTATGCCTATGTAAGTTTTACCCGGTATAACTTCAACAACACGTACACTAATAGCTGAAAGCGAGCGGGCTAAATCTTTTGATAAACCGGTAATTTTAGACACCTTTATACCCGGTGCTAAATCAAGCTCAAATCGCGTTACAACAGGCCCAGGATATACACCAACTACTGTAGCTTGTACGTTAAAGTCGAGAAGTTTTGTCTCTACAAGGCGAGATACAACATCGAGCTCTTCTTGCGAAATTGGGTTTTTAGCTTTATCGGGTCTGTCGAGTAAATCAAGCGACGGTAATGGGCCTGGTGGCGGCTCTTGGTCAAGCAGTTGTTCAAACTTTTCTTTTGCTGTTGGTGGTGGCTGATACGCAGGCTTTGCTTTTGGCATAGGCCTTGCTGGCGATACCACGGTTGTTACTGGTTTTTCAGGTTCTACAACTTGGCTTTGATCAAGCGCGTTTAATGCCGCTGCCGTATCCATTGGTTCATCATCTATTGCACTAAAGCCAATTTCTTGATCGAGTATATCGTCAAGCTCATCAAATGGGCTGTAGTCGTCGCTGATATGTGGCTCTGTAAAAGGCGTTTGCGGTTTATTAATGGCTTTTTGAGGTGCGTCGTTTTTTGCCTCTACTGGCGCTTCAAGCTGCTCAGTGAGGTCGTCGTTAAACTGAGCATCTGCATTGTCACTGTTTGTGTTTGCAGCAATTCGTTCTCTGTTTATCCAACCTTTTATGTACGAAGTAATAAAGCGATACAACCTAACCATTAAATCGCCTAGGTAATCTACAAAATCAACCCACGACACGCCTGTTAAAAGGGTTAATCCTGCAAAAAAGAAACACAATAGCAAAATTGATGTGCCGGTAAAATTAAACGCCGGCATCATGGCAGTCGCAATGACATCTCCCACTACCCCGCCTGATGAAAAATTATAAATATCGTCGAAGTTAATACTGCTAATTGCCGTAGCTGAGGTCACAAACAGGGCTAAGCCTATAATGCGAAGGGCTAATGTTGTGTAATCAAGCTGTAAAATACGGTGCGGCTGTTTAAACAATAAATAGCCGAATAACTGAATCGCCGCCGGAACTAAATACGCAAGCCACCCAAAAGTAAGCAGCAGTATATCGGCAACCCACGCACCGGCGGTGCCTGTAATATTTTTTACGTTTCTAAATTCGCCGGTTTGTGACCACGAAGGATCTGCCGGGTCAAAACTGATTAAGGCACATAAAATAAATATTGCAGCAAAGGTACTGATAATCAGCCCTGTTTCTAATAGTCTTTGCACACCGTTTAGGCGCATAACTTCCTATCCCTCTTATTATTCTATTTATTACACTTCAACAGCAGTCAAATACCTTAGCAGGAAATGCAATTTGATGCACTTTATCTTAATGTGTATGGCCTGATTATGAACACGTTTTTATAAATTTGAGTCTGTTTACCTTTAACAGTTAAACTTATGCAATGTAAGGGCGAATAATTACGCCGTCTTCACCTTTTACTTCTTCCATAACTACATAGGTTCGACTTTCACTCACGTTTGGCAACTTTAAAAGAATGTCTCCTAATACACCACGGTATTCTGACATATCATTAACACGCGTTTTAAGTAAGAAATCAAAATTACCCGACACTAGGTGACATTCTATTATTTCTTCGTGCTTTTTCACGGCTGCACTAAACTCGTCAAATACGTCTGGCGAGGTTTTGGTAATCGTAACTTCTACATACACCGATAACCCCTGCCCTAACTTAGCCGGATCGACCACCGCTTTGTATCCGAGTATGTAACCTTCTCGCTCAAGCTTTTTTACGCGCTCTAGGCAGGGCGTGGCGCTCAGGCCAACTCGTCGGGCCAGTTCAACATTTGAAAGACGCCCATCATGTTGTAATTCCATCAAAATTTTACGGTCTATTCTGTCTAATAACTGATGCATAAGGCTCACTAGTTTTTTACTCTGTTTATTTTTATTATTTAGATAATAACACTAGCTTGGTATTTAAAAAAGGTGAGACACACTGGCTTGTCATGAATATAATAGTGAAAAATTTCAATCCGTTCTTAATAAGGCAAATGTTATGATTATTGGTGTACCTAAAGAAATCAAAAACCATGAATACCGCGTAGGTATGGTTCCTGCTAGTGTTCGTGAATTAGTTAATCACGGCCACCAAGTGGTTGTAGAAACGAATGCAGGTATGGGTATTGGTTTTACAGATGAAGATTACACCCAAGCAGGTGCAGACATTTTAGCAACTGCGGCTGACGTTTTTGCAAACGCAGACATGATTGTAAAAGTAAAAGAACCACAAGCAGTTGAACGTGCAATGCTTCGTGAAGACCAAATTCTTTTCACTTACCTTCACCTTGCACCGGATCTTCCACAAACTGAAGACCTTGTTAAGAGCAAAGCGATTTGTATTGCTTATGAAACAGTAACTGACTCTCGTGGTGGTTTACCACTTTTAGCGCCAATGAGTGAAGTAGCTGGCCGTATGTCTATCCAAGCCGGTGCACAAGCCCTTGAAAAATCTAACCACGGTCGTGGTATGTTACTAGGCGGTGTACCTGGTGTTGAGCCGGCTAAAGTTGTTGTTATCGGCGGCGGCATGGTTGGTCGTAGCGCAGCACAAATGGCTGTAGGCCTAGGTGCTGATGTTGTAGTACTTGATCGTAATATCGATGTACTGCGTGCACTAGACGCGCAATTTGGTAATAAAGTAAAAGCTATTTACTCAACGGCTGATGCACTTGAAAAACACGTACTAGAAGCAGACCTAGTAATTGGTGGCGTACTAATCCCTGGCGCTGCTGCTCCTAAGCTTGTAACAGCAGAGCACATCAAAGCAATGAAGCCTGGCGCTGCTATTGTTGACGTTGCTATTGACCAAGGCGGTTGTATTGCAACATCTAAAGCAACAACGCATGCTGATCCTACTTTCATCGTTGATGAAGTTGTTCACTACTGTGTTGCTAACATGCCGGGTGCTGTTCCTCGTACGTCTACATTTGCACTTAACAATGCAACATTGCCGTTTATCATTAACCTTGCAAACAAAGGTTACAAAAAGGCATTGCTAGACGACGCTAACTTCCTAAAAGGCTTAAATGTAATTAAAGGCCAAGTAACGTACAAAGAAGTTGCTGAAGCATTTAACATGGATTACGTTGACCCACGTACAGCGGTTGAAAACGCTTAATTAAGCGTTTGTACCAATAAAAAAAGCAGCTATAAAGCTGCTTTTTTTTATGTCTAATTTAAATTCAATCTAAATAAACCGTTTAATAATAAAGTCTACTTTTACCCGTTTTGCTTGGCCAAGTAACTTTTTAACTGGCTGAGGGTAATCTTCCATGATTTCTAAATCGTCTGGCCCTGTTAGTCGGCGACAGTGCTTAAGAATTTCATGCTTTTCGTTATCAATTGCTTGCATGATAGTTTGCTCAGGATCTTCAATTAATATCCCGTTTTCTATGTCTAAACCCCATGCTCGTGGGTTTAGGTTATGCCCACTCAATAAATGCTTTGATCTATCTGCACATATTCCTTTTAAATGGAAAGAGTTATTGTCGTGTTTCCAAAGGTATACATTCAAATTACCGTTATCTATATGGCGTTTTTGTGTTTTAACAAATTTATGCAAAATAGTTTCGTATAAATAAGGCAACGCACCAATTTTACTAAACGGCTCACTAGGTGGCATATAAAAATCATTAGCGGTTTTATCACCCACAACAATTGTAATATGTTTGCCTTGTTTCAAAAGCCTGCGTAACGAACGCATAAGCGGCGCAGGAAAATTGAAGTACGGTGTATAAAGTACTAACTCACGCTCTGTTGTATCAAAAAGGGCTTTGATCATACGATTAAGTTCGTTATGACGACGCCCAAGCCCTAAAAACAAGCGAATATTTAACGCATTATTGCTTGCTTGCTCAGCCGACTTATAACTTGCTGCTTTTAGATCACGCATTAATTGCTTTTGTTCAAGTTTAAAGTCAATTAATCGCTTGAGCGGACGCATGTCGATACGAGGCACTGCCACTGAACTCAATAGCTTTGATTCAATAAAGTCTATTACAGAGTCACACAGGCCTTTTTGCGTAATTAAAAAGTAACGGTCAAGCCTGTAGCGGTCACTGTGCTGTAAATACACATTATTTAAGCTAGCACCGCTGTAAAGCAACGTGTCGTCTATTACAAAACCTTTTAGGTGTAATACACCAAACAGCTCTTTCGCTTTTACCGGTACACCAAATACTTGTACATTTGATTTAAATTTTTCTAGATAGTCACAGTATAAACTTGCGTTCCCGTCTGATTTCTCAGCACCAATAAGCCCACGCTGGGCACGATGAAAATCGACCAGTACTTTTACTTCAAGTGCAGGGTTGGCTAAAGACGCATTGTGTAATGCCTCTAAAACTTCGCGGCCTGCTTCATCATCTTGCAAATAAAGCGCAGTAATATAAATGCGCTTTTTTGCGTTAGCGATTAAATTAAGTAATTGTGTGCGGTAATCTTGCGCATTGGTTAAGACGTTAACGTCTTTTGAAGTCAACCCAAATGCGGGTTTTTCCTGCCAAAATAACATAGTTGCCTATTCATTTAGGTCACATAATCTATCAGTGACAAATCAAAATTAGGTAAAACATAACAAAAAAAATCAAAGTGGTCATGAATTAACGACGTTTTGTTGCTTGTTAGTCTATTTATTGAGCTAGTTTACCCTGCAAGGCATAAAAGTATGTTTGTTTAGTACATAAAAATGAACAGGTTTTCGATTTACTAAAAAAAATAATCTCAGATTTTGTTTACTTCTGCCTTGTTTTTCTTAGAATCGAGCGCATTAATGACCGTATAGAATCGTTTAGGAAAATATCATGACTGAAGCAAAACATAGTAAGCTACTAATTTTAGGCTCTGGCCCAGCTGGTTACACAGCTGCAGTGTATGCAGCCCGTGCAAATTTAAACCCTGTTTTAATTACAGGTATGCAACAAGGTGGTCAATTGACTACTACCACTGAAGTTGAAAACTGGCCGGGTGATGCACACGGTTTAACAGGCCCTGCACTTATGGACCGCATGAAAGAGCATGCTGAACGCTTTGAAACCGAAATTGTGTTTGACCACATAAACAAAGTTGATGTTTCTAAACGCCCTTTCACACTAACTGGCGATCAAGGTACATACACATGTGATGCGCTTATTATTGCTACAGGCGCATCTGCAAAATACTTAGGCTTAGAGTCTGAAACAAACTTCCAAGGTCGTGGTGTATCGGCGTGTGCAACATGTGATGGCTTTTTCTATAAAGGCCAAAAAGTAGCAGTAGTTGGTGGTGGTAATACCGCAGTTGAAGAAGCACTATACTTATCTAACATTGCTGATGAAGTCCATGTAATTCACCGTCGCGATAGTTTCCGTAGTGAAAAAATTCTTGCTGATCGTCTTACTGAAAAAGCGGCAAACGGCAACGTGGTAATGCACTACAACCGTACACTAGACGAAGTTTTGGGCGACCAAATGGGTGTAACAGGCATTCGCATTAAAGATGTAGCATCTGATGCTACTGAAGATTTAGATTTGGCGGGTGTATTTATAGCAATTGGCCACAAACCAAACACAGATATGTTTGAAGGCCAGCTAGAAATGAAAGACGGCTACCTAGTTGTTGAGTCAGGTCTTAACGGTAACGCAACGCAAACAAGCGTACCAGGTGTTTTTGCTGCAGGTGATGTGTCTGACCATATTTATCGTCAAGCGATTACATCTGCTGGAACAGGCTGTATGGCAGCCCTTGATGCAGAGCGCTATTTAGACAACCTATAACGTTTATTTTTTATAAAAGGGGCTGAACAATCAGCCCCTTTTTTTACGCCTAAAATATAGTTACACTTTTAAAACAAATTATAAAAAGTAAACACGTTATGACTAACCAGCTATACCAACTAAGTGATACAGATATAGCATTTCCCAATCCAGAATATGCATTAGTTTCTCCAGACGGCCTACTAGCTGTGGGTGGTGACTTGAGCCTAGCTCGCCTTTGCAATGCTTATACTAATGGGATATTTCCTTGGTTTAGCGATAACGAACCTATTATGTGGTGGTCACCAAGTGAACGTGGCATTGTGGAGTTAAATGAGTTTCATGTTAGTAAAAGTTTACGTAAGCACCTAAAAAAATACCCCGTAACAGTGACAGTTAATAACGCCTTTGTTGAAGTCATTGAAGCATGCCGTGACCAACGCATTGATACCGACGGTACTTGGATCACTACTGATATGCTTAGTGCTTACATAAATGCTCATCATGCAGGCGTAGCGCATAGCTTAGAGGTGTGGCGCAACGGAGAGCTTGCAGGTGGACTGTATGGAATTATGCAAAATGGTGTGTTTTGTGGCGAATCGATGTTTCATCATCAAACTAATTGTTCTAAATTAGCTATGTGGGCGCTTGTGAATTGGTTAAAATACCATGACGCTCATTTTATTGATTGCCAACTCGAAAACCCATATTTGATGAGTTTGGGAGCAAAAGTTATTCCTCGAACTGATTTTTTAGCTAAACTTAACACTGCACTTACCTATAAAGTTAATCCTACTATGTGGGAACCACAGGAACTTATTGCAATCTATGAATGAAAACCTAACAGCCCGTGTTGGTTTAAGCCAAGAATTTGCGTGTAGTTATCTGCCCAACAGGCGCGAGCAACTATTAGTCATATTAGATCCCACTTATTATTGCTCAGAAAAGTTCGAATCTTTGTTAGCAGTCGGCTTTAGGCGCAGTGGTAACCAAATATACCGCCCTCACTGCCCCGTTTGCAGTGCATGTAACTCTGTTCGTGTTTTAGCGCAAGAATTTATGCCATCAAAATCACAAAAACGTAAACTAAACAAAGCAAAAACCCAGTTTACGGTCACTTACTCTACTAGCGAACGAGCAGAGTATTATCCGCTGTACAGTAAATATATAACTATGCGCCATCAAGACGGCAGCATGTACCCACCACAGCCTGAACAATTTCAAAGCTTTTTATTTTGCAGTTGGCTTGAAATCACATTTATCGAACTTTGGCATCAAGACACTTTAGTAGGTGTAGCTGTAACCGATTGTATGGACAACGCTATTTCTGCTATTTACACGTTTTTTGACCCTGACTTTGAGCACTATAGCCTAGGGTCAATTATGATATTAGAGCAGCTAAAATTTGCTAAAGCGCAAAATAAACAATTTGTGTATTTGGGCTATCAAATTGATGAGTGCACCAAAATGAAGTATAAAACTCAGTTTTTACCCGCACAAAAACAGCTTAATGATGAGTGGCTGGCTATTTAATTTGCAAATATAGCCCCTGCGCCTTTACTTATTGGTGTATTTTGGGCAAAATCTGCAGCGTTTAACTATTAAAGAGGTGTTACGCTAAACATGGCGAAAGAAGACGTAATCGAAATGCAAGGGACTGTCCTTGATACTTTACCAAATACAATGTTCCGAGTTGAGCTAGAAAATGGTCACGTAGTTGTGGCTCATATTTCAGGCAAAATGCGCAAAAACTATATCCGTATTTTAACCGGCGATAAAGTAACGGTAGAAATGACTCCTTACGATTTATCGAAAGGTCGTATCGTATTCCGTGCTCGCTAAGTAAGTGCGTAAACGAGATTTAGTTTTTGGCTAGTGTATAACTAGCTTTAAGCGTTTATTAAATGTAATTGATGGACTTTGACTAGCAATTACATTTAATAAACAAAAAACCCAGCTTTTGCTGGGTTTTTTGTTGCCTAAAATAAAAAATGGCCCGGTATTACAAGCGAGCCATTTAGAGTCTTATGCGGTTTATGCTGGTGTTAAACTACTTTCGTAATCAAAACGGATTTTCTTGTCTTTTACCGACACCTTCACTGTGCCGCCATCAGCCAACTTACCAAACAGTATTTCGTTTGCGAGTGGCTTTTTGAGCTCTTCTTGAATAACACGCGCCATTGGGCGTGCACCCATCGCTTTATCGTATCCTTTTTCAGCTAACCATTCACGTGCCTTAGAGGTCAATTCAAAATTAACCGACTTCTTATCAAGCTGTGCCTGCAGTTCAACAATAAATTTATCAACCACCAACAAAATAACTTCACGTTCAAGATGGTTAAACCAAATAATGTTATCTAAGCGGTTTCTAAACTCTGGTGAAAATGTTTTGTTAATTTCACCCATTGCATCGTGTGTATGATCCTGCTCACTAAAGCCAATTGACTTGCGAGTTGTTTCTTGCACGCCGGCATTAGTGGTCATTACCAGCACAACATTTCTAAAGTCAGCTTTACGGCCATTGTTGTCGGTTAATGTACCGTGATCCATTACCTGCAATAAAATGTTGTAAATATCTGGATGCGCTTTTTCAATCTCATCGAGTAAAACCACCGCATGAGGGTTCTTAATAACAGCCTCGGTTAGCAAACCGCCCTGTTCAAAACCAACATAACCTGGCGGTGCACCAATTAAGCGGCTAATTGCATGACGCTCAACATATTCCGACATATCAAAACGAATAAACTCAACACCCATGCATTTTGCAAGCTGCTTAGTTACCTCTGTTTTACCAACACCGGTAGGACCAGCGAATAAGAAAGAACCCACTGGTTTTTCTTCACTTGTTAGCCCAGAACGTGACAAACGGATTGCCGATGTAAGTGCATCAATTGACTGATCTTGACCAAACACCAACATTTTAAGATTACGGTCAATATTTTTAAGCGTTTCTTTATCCGATGACGATACATTTTGTGGTGGAATGCGCGCCATTTTGGATATGATCATTTCAATGTCTGACACACCAATGGTTTTTTTACGTTTAGAGCTTGGCTGCAAACGCTGGTTTGCACCGGCTTCATCTATTACATCAATGGCTTTATCAGGTAAGTGACGCTCGTTAATGTATTTAGCACTCAGCTCCGCCGCGGCTTTTAACGCTTTTTGTGTGTAACGAATACCATGGTGTTCTTCATAACGATCTTTCAGGCCATTCAGAATTTTAGTGGTATCGGCAACACTTGGCTCAAGTACATCAATTTTTTGAAAACGACGAACTAATGCACGGTCTTTTTCAAAAATATTTTTATACTCGTTGTAAGTTGTTGACCCCATACAACGGAGCTTACCACTTGAAAGTAATGGCTTAAGCAAGTTAGAGGCATCCATAACCCCACCTGATGCAGCGCCTGCCCCAATGATGGTGTGAATTTCATCAATAAATAAAATAGAGCCTGGTTTTGCTTGTAGCTCTTTTAATAAACTTTTAAAACGTTTTTCAAAATCGCCACGGTATTTTGTACCAGCAAGTAATGCCCCCATGTCTAACGAGTAAACTACTGCATCTGCAATCACTTCTGGAACTTGCTCGTTAACAATACGATAAGCTAACCCTTCAGCAATCGCTGTTTTACCCACTCCCGCTTCACCTACAAGCAACGGGTTATTCTTTTTACGACGACACAACACTTGTACCGCACGTTCAACTTCACTGTCACGGCCAATCAATGGATCAATATTACCATCGCGTGCTTGCGCATTTAAGTTAGTAGTGAAGCTGTCTAGCTTGCTGACCTCTTCATTTTGAACTTCTTGCACTTCTTCGTTTATGTCGTCCGTATCGTCGCCTAAATCATCATCGGTTTTTGAAATCCCATGAGAAATAAAATTAACAATGTCTAAGCGCGAAACATCATTTTTCTTCAGCAGATAAACGGCTTGGCTTTCTTGCTCAGAAAAAATAGCAACCAACACATTTACGCCGGTAACTTCGTTTTTACCTGATGATTGAACATGAAACACTGCACGCTGTAATACTCGTTGAAAACCAAGCGTAGGTTGTGTTTCACGCTCTTCTTCTAAATCGGGGATAACCGGTGTTGTTTCATCAATAAATTCAAGCAATTCGTATTTTAAGCCTGAAATGTTAACACCACACGCATTTAGCGCTTCTGAAGCAGAAGGGTTATCTAATAGCGCAAGTAAAAGGTGCTCGACAGTCATAAACTCATGACGGCGAGTGCGCGCTTCACGAAACGCGGCATTTAATGTAAGTTCTAAGTCTTTGTTTAGCATTGGCAACCCCTTACTGAGATAATAATGTATACCACAACAAACAGGTGTGTGATCACCCTAGTTGGTATTTATTCCTGCTCACAACTACAAAGCAGCGGATGCTCGTTATCACGCGAGTAGCGGTTAACTTGTTCAACTTTGGTATAAGCTACATCAGCGCTGTAAACGCCACAAATGCCTTTACCTTTTTCGTGAACTTGAAGCATCACGTCGGTTGCTCTATCGCTATCCATATTAAAAAACGTCGTTAAAACTTCTATTACAAAGTCCATCGGCGTGTAATCGTCATTATTTAAAACAACTTTGTATTTTCGCGGCGGCTGTAGCTTTTGCTTTTCACTGTCGCGAACTGTATCGATAACACCTGAATCTTTCATACCACTCATAATTAAATATAGTCTTGTCTAAGGAACTCAAGCAAACTTGAATAAAAAATAAATAAAATGTTAAAAAATAGCTCAAAAAGCTTGACTGATTGATTAAATAAACTACAGTCAAACATAGATTGATTAATCCTTAATCAGTCTAGCAAATAATATGGTTTAGAATAACTAAATTAGTCAACTTATTGAAGGATGTAGAAGTATGGCTTGTGGTAAAGTTAAATGGTTTAACAATGCTAAAGGTTTTGGTTTCATCGTTGAAGACGGCTGCGAGAATGATATTTTCGCCCATTACTCTACAATTGTAATGGACGGTTATAAAACGCTTAAAGCTGGACAAGATGTAACATTCGAATTAGAACAAGGCCCTAAGGGCTTGCACGCTAAAAATATTGCCTTAGACGGCGACATTTTAGAGTGACGGTTGTTTTATTCGACTAAAGCGAGCGACCTATTAGGCTCCTCGCTTAATTCCTCACACTTCTATTTACCAACACCAATATAAATTGTTTCTTTTTCTTTATTTTCAACCCTCATCCTTGATTTTATTTCATATACCCCAATATTCTAAGAGTTGACCGTTTAACTGCTTGTGAGCAGGCTCAAACTCTAGCCCTTTGTATTCAAGCTTGTTACACTCTTGATGCTAAAAATTAGGCAAAACATAGCAATTAGCTCAACTTGCTGAGCACATAAAATATACTAGTCTAAAGGCTAATTTATTTTTATTATATTTTTAGCTATAAATATGACCACAGTTCGTCAGGTGTGACTATTCTGCTTTAACTGTAAAGCTACACGAGTACCAACACCTAACAAACTATTCATTATCTGAACGTATGTATTAAAACACTATGGTATGTACTCTTTCAGCTTTAATGATTTCTTTGCATTGTTGAATAAGGCCAAATGGCCGACTATCTAGGAATGATGATGACATCAAAAATTATCTATACAAAAACGGACGAAGCTCCGGCACTAGCAACTTACTCGTTGCTACCGATCATCCAAGCATATACAAATGCAGCAGGTGTTGAAGTTGAAACTCGCGATATCTCATTAGCAGGTCGTGTAATTGCTAGCTTCCCTGATTATTTAACAGAAGAACAACGTATTGGTGATGCACTTGCTGAACTAGGTGAGCTTGCAAAAACACCTGAAGCTAATATCATCAAACTTCCAAACATTAGTGCTTCAGTTCCACAGTTACGCGCTGTGATAAAAGAGCTTCAAGCAAAAGGCTATGCCCTTCCAGATTACCCTGTTGAGCCTAAAAACGACGAAGAAAAAGCAATTCAAGCTGCATACGACAAAGTTAAAGGTAGTGCGGTAAACCCTGTATTACGTGAAGGTAACTCTGACCGCCGTGCACCTGGCTCTGTAAAAGAGTACGCACGCAATAACCCACATTCAATGGGCGCGTGGAGCAAAGACTCTGCCTCTTACGTTGCAAGCATGAGCGAAGGCGATTTCTTTGGTTCAGAGCAATCAACAACTATCGAAGAAGCAACTGACGTACGCATCGAGCATGTTGCTACAAACGGTGATACAACTGTTCTTAAACAAAGCACACCACTACTAGCTGGTGAAGTAATTGATGCTTCTCGCATAAGTGCTGCTAAGCTACAGGCTTTTTTAGCTGCTGAAATTGATGCTGCTAAAGAAAAAGGCGTTTTATTCTCGCTTCACATGAAAGCGACAATGATGAAAGTGTCTGACCCAATCATATTTGGTCACGCTGTTAAAGTATTCTATAAAGACGTATTTGCAAAACACGGTGAGCTTTTTGAAGAGCTAGGTGTTGATGTTAATAACGGTTTAGGTGATGTTTACTCTAAAATTCAAACATTAGACGATGCTAAACGCGCTGAAATTGAAGCCGATATTCAAGCTGTATATGCTGACCGCCCTGCTATTGCTATGGTTGATTCTGACCGTGGTATCACAAACTTACACGTGCCAAGTGATGTGATCATCGATGCATCTATGCCTGCTGCAATTCGTTCAAGCGGTCAAATGTGGAACAATGACGGTAAATTACAAGACACAAGTTTTGTAATTCCTGATCGTTGTTACTCTGGCGTTTATCAAGCAACTATTGATTTTTGTAAAGAACACGGTGCGTTTGATCCAACGACAATGGGTAGCGTTCCAAACGTTGGCCTTATGGCTCAAAAAGCAGAAGAATACGGTTCACACGACAAGACGTTCGAAGCAAAAGCAGCGGGTACTATTCGTGTAGTTGATACCGCGGGTAATACACTACTTGAGCACAGTGTTGAGCAAGGCGATATCTGGCGTATGTGTCAGGTTAAAGATGCACCAATCCAAGATTGGGTTAAACTTGCTGTTAACCGTGCACGTGCTACTGGCGTTCCTGCTATTTTTTGGTTAGACGAAAATCGTGCACACGATGCTCAGCTAATCAAAAAAGTAAATAAATACCTACCAGATCACGACACAGCTGGCCTAGATATTCAAATTTTAGCTCCACTTGAAGCCACTTTATTCTCTTTAGGTCGCATTAAAGAAGGTAAAGACACTATTTCTGTAACAGGTAACGTACTACGTGATTACCTAACAGATTTGTTCCCAATTTTAGAGCTGGGTACAAGTGCTAAAATGCTTTCAATTGTCCCACTTATGAACGGTGGTGGCTTATTTGAAACTGGCGCAGGTGGTTCTGCACCTAAGCACGTTCAGCAGTTTGAAAAAGAAAACCACTTACGTTGGGATTCTTTAGGTGAGTTTTTAGCACTTGCAGCATCACTAGAGCATTTAAGTGTAACTACTGGTAACAACAAGGCTCAAGTACTTGCAGATACGCTTGATAAAGCAACGGGTACTTTCCTTGCTGAAAACAAATCGCCTTCACGTAAAGTTAAAGAAATTGATAACCGTGGTTCTCATTTCTTCTTATCTTTATTTTGGGCTCAAGAACTTGCTAAGCAAAATGACGATAGCGAACTTAAAGCACAGTTCACTCAAATTGCGAGCGATCTAGAGGCAAATAAAGACGCGATCGTAAACGAATTAAACGATGCTCAAGGCCCTGCTGTTGAATTAGGTGGTTACTTCCAGCCTAATGACGCAGCCGCTTTTGAAGCAATGCGTCCAAGCACTACATTTAACGATATCCTTGCTAAATTAGTGTAATAAATAGTAAAAATAAAACCGCTTACTTTTAAAGTAAGCGGTTTTTTTATGCCTATTAAAAAAGGCCGCTTAATGCGACCTTTTAAAGTTAATATCAACTCGCTTAATGAAATCCCAATTGTCGGGTTGATATAACGCTTACTATTTACTTAGTGTAAGCTCTTGGCATGTTTGAATCAGTAGTATAACGGTCACGTAATTTATCTTGGCGAGACTGTGTAGACACCTCAGTGCCATTAATAAACATACGACTTACGTTACTGCTTATTTCAAACGGATCATTAGTCCACATCACTACATCAGCGGCTTTACCCACCTCAATACTGCCCGCATTAATACCGAATACGTCAGCAACATTTGATGTAACAGCTTTCAGTGCACCTTGTTGGCTCATGCCATAAGATACAGCGTTACCTGCGTCATAGCGAAGCTGATAAATATTGTGACTTGCATCTCCACCAACCGTTAAAAGTACTTTAACACCGGCTTTTTCAAGTAAACCTGCATTATTTAAATTAGCGTGTAAAGAATCGAAGCTTCCTGGTAAGTTGTCCATAGCGCTAATAATTACTGGGATATTAGCTTTAGCAATATGCTCTTTAACAACAACAGCATCCTGTGCTCCACTTAGTACTAAGTTAACACCAAATTGCTCTTTCACTTTAATAAGCTCAATAATATCAGCAGCACGCGATACGCTTATAACCAATGGCATGTCGCCAGAAAGTACTTTAGCCATTACTTTGTCTTCAGTACTTGGTTTATCGTCGTCTTTTTTATCTTTTTTGCTCAATTTAGTTTGATGGGCATCTAGCTTATTAATTAATGTTTGCAGTGTAAAAGCGCGCGAGCCTTTTCTTCGCTCACCTAAATGCACAACTAACGCTGCTTGTTTTTGAACGTCACTTTCAAGGCTGCCGCTTAAATCAACCACACTAGCCAAACCTGCAAAAATACTATCGCCGCCATAAGGGGTAATTACATCTCGTGTAACGCCGCCTTTACGTGCATAGGGTATTAAGCTTGAATGTGCGTTATATGCAAGGCTAACATCAAAATCTATACCCGCTTTGTCGTCACCCGCATCGCGAGAGCCTGCAACCGCACCCACTTCAACTAAACCAAGTTGGTTATTGCTTGCAATAAAACCAGGGGTAACAATTTTACCATTGGCATCAATAATTTCATCAGCACTTACTTCTGCCGGGTTAATAGCTGTAATTTTCCCGTTATCCATAACAATGCTTGCGCCTTTTAATACGCCTTGCTCTGTTGATGTATGGATAGTTGCATTAATAATAGCCAATGACTGTGCGTCTACAGCACCAGAGGCTAGTAATCCGGCAGCAACCAGAGATAGCGAAAACGAACGTGATAAATTTTTCATTCTGGGTGCTCCTTATTTTTGACCTAACATAAAATCACTGGTTGCCTGATAAGTGCTATCGTTTCTATCGTAAACTTTTGCACCATCAACAAAAACTTGCTCAGCTTTTGCGTAAACGCTAAACGGGCTTTGGTTCCAAATAACCACATCGCCTTGTTTACCTGCCTCTAACGAGCCTGTTTTATCGTCAATACCTAATGATTTTGCTGCGTTAGTGGTGATCCACTTAATTGCATGCTCTTCTGAAATATCAAAGCCATTTTCATTAGCACGATACATTACTTTAGCCGCTTCTTGATTTAAGCGTTGAATGGTTGTGTCTGAATCTGAGTGAACAACGGCACACGAGTTCTTAACCGCATCAACAATGGCAACGTTTTCTTGAACCATGTCATAGGCTTCCATTTTAAAGCCCCACCAGTCTGGCCACAATGCAGCACACGAGCCATTATCAGCTAACAAATCTGCAATTTTGTATGCTTCAATACCGTGATGGAACGTACCCGCGTGGTAATTAAATTCTTTAGAAAGGTCAATCATCATCGCCATTTCTTCGGCTTTGTAACAATGATTGTGGATCATTACTTCGCCTTCAAGAACGCCGCGTAATGTATCGTACTTTATATCTCGATTCGGGGCTTCAGGATTTTTACCTTCTGCGTATTCTGCATCGTACTTATCCCATGCTCGCTTATATTCTTGCGCGCCAATCCACGCAGTGCGGTAACCAGCCATATTACCCATACGTGTTGAAGGTAATACACCTTTACGACCATATACGCGTTTTGGGTTTTCACCACACGCCATTTTAAGGCCATACGGTGCATCAGGAAATTTCATTCCTTGCATTGTGTGTGCTGGCACGTTTTTAAGCGTAACACCACGCCCGCCAAATAAATTAGCAGAGCCTGGCAAGATTTGTAACGAGGTAATACCGCCTTCGCGCGCACGGTTAAACCCTGGATCTTGCGGCCAAACAGAGTGCTCTACCCAAACTTCGGCCGTATTTGGGCTGGTCATTTCATTACCATCTTGATGTGATTCTACCGATGGATTTGGATAGGCACCCAAATGTGAATGAACATCAATAATACCTGGTGTTACCCATTTACCTTGTGCATCAATAGTTGTGTCTGCTTTTACAGTTAAGTCTTTACCTACTTGCTGTACTTTACCATCGACCAATAGTACATCAGCGTCATCTAAGCGTTCGCCGGTACCTGTAAGAACAGTCGCGTTTGTGATGAGTGTGCTTGTTTTAGAGATTGGCGTGTAAGTACTTGGGTATGGGTTTTTGTTAATAGTTATTTTATCATCTTGCGGGCCATTTTCTTGGCAACCTACAAGTGCAGCGGCTAAGCCAACTGCTAATAAAGAGGGAGCAAATTTATTCATGTTGTTGGGTTCTCCTGTTTTTTTAATACTTTAGCGAAAGCTTGGGCATAAAGCTAAAAAAACAGGTGAAAACGCGGTAAATTAAGATGAATTTACGTGATTATTTTTTTATATAATTGTTATATAGCTTTTCTAGTGCGCCCTCTGTGGTGAGGGACGGATCTTTGCTGATAAAATGTTTGACCGTGCGAGTTACAAAATCTGAATTTTGCTTATGTAATTTAGAAAAATCTTTAATAAGAGTATTACCATCTTTAGCCGCTGTTACCTTGTCGTGGCGATGACGGTACTGACTAAGGGCTTTGTTAAAATCGCCGTTGTAGTCTTCAACTAAAATTTTATAAAAGTCACTTTTTTGCACATTTAAAGAGGTAATGCAGTAATTCAGTGCGTCTTTAAAATCGGTAAAAACGTTACCTTCTACATCAAACTCTTTTGTTTTTTCGCGTACTGTGACACGTGCCTCTTCGGTGGCGTAACTAAAACCTGTAAATGCCAATCGCTCCGCGGCTTCTTTTCCTAATTTCATACCGGCCTGAATACTGTGAGCAAACTCATCACTCATGTCACTTAATTCGTTTTCTTCCCACATATTATAGACACGCAGTGCTTTGGCATATTTATTAGACAGCTTTTTTTTAATTTTGGTAAAGCGCTCGTCAATCGTCATTAATCGTTCGTTATGTAATAGCGCATAACATTCATAACAAGCAGGAATTGAAATGAAGTCGGCATCCTCGCCTAAATCAATAATACTTTGCAGCATATGAAGAGGCGGACAATGATCGCGTTCAGTTGCTTCGCAGCCACAATAAAAACACTGATTAAAATGTTGTTGTTCGCAGGCATAGGCTTGTTGATAATAACTGGCTAACGCTTTACTCACTGTTTATCCTAAAAATCTACACATCAATTTATTGGGCGATAATACCAGCCTAAAAAAATATGTCAGTATCAATAAATTATTTTTATGAAAGTGTGTCAAAAAACACACTTAAAAATATGCTTTTTCATGAGCCTATAAGTAAGTGTGTACATTAAACATACTTGCTTACAGCTTGTTGCGTTTGGTTAACAGCTTTTTTAATTAATTAGTTTAATAATTAGCTTGCAACCGCAAACAACGAGGAAAAGTAAAATGAATACATTTAAAACAGCATTATGTACAACACTTGTAATTGGTAGTGCAGCATTAGCAGCACCTGTATCAGCAAAACAATTTGTAGCAGCCGACTCAACGCCAAGCACACAAATTTGTATGGCTGTTGCGTCTAATAAAGCATATTTACTACGCAAAACACAGCAGTCATTGAACGTTAAAAAAAGCATTATTAGCAATAAACTAACGTGTAATAACTTACCTATGGGTGATTTTGTAGCGCGTTATAATTTAGATAAAAGTGCTAATTACTTAAATATTGAAAGCAGTACTCGCACTTCAATTAAAGATTTAGCAAAGGTGTCGTCAACTGAAATCATTGTTATTTCGTCTCCGCAATAACATGCTTAAACGTTATAGCTAAGCAGGCATAACTATAACCTGCTTAGTTTTATTATTAACTTTATTGCTTAAAGAACACCCGCAATTAAACCAAATAAACCGCCAAATACTCCGCCCCAAACAACTAACCAACCTAAGTGCTCGCGTATCATTGTTTGAATTATTTCTTTCACCATTTTAGGGGTTAATTCATCAAGGCGTTCATCAACAAGTTTAAGTACTGTGCTGTGCAACCCTTGAGCACTATTTCCTTGTGAAAGCGTTTGCGTTACTAACGCTTTAAAGTTCTCTGTTTGAGAAATTTGTGCTAACGAAAGTTGCATTTTATCAATAAATTTTTCGCGCATTGGCTCTATTGCAGCAGTGCCTCCAAACATACCCAGCATGCTACCAAATTGCGATTGCTCTATAACCTCGAGTAAATTATCGAAAGCTGGATTTAAATCAACATTACTAATGATCGGTTCAAAGTCGATATTAGGCTGCGCCTTGTTGAGTAAATTATTAATTTTTTGCTCGGAGAAAAACTCAGTGAGTATTAGGTTTCGTATAGCAACTTTAAAGCTCTCAAACTTAAGCGCAATAACACCAGACCCATATAAAAACGGCACCTTTTCAAATAGCATATGAATAGCCAATAAATTGGTCACTGCCCCAGAAAGTGCAAATAACCCCACCGACAAAACTACTGGCTGATCAAACATCAATCCTGCAGCTACACAAATACTTGCTAGTAAATTGGTTATAAAACTTTTGTTCATTTTTACTCCATTACAGTTAGCGTCACTTTGTGCGACACATTCACTAATTTTACAACGTTTAGTTTGTTAAATTAATCCCTTTTTGCCATAGTTTAAGTGTCTGTATAAAATACGAGCAACTATTATGTGGAAAGCAATTAACGAGCACATTAGCCAAGCTACAAATACTGACTTTAAACACACACAAAAGCGGCAACTGCAAGGCACAACAACCGATAAATATTTTCATATAGGTAATGGCACACAAAGCTACTTTGTTAAAATTGCGCTCAAAAGCGAGCTTGAGCGATTAGAAAGTGAATCTAGGGGCTTACAGATGCTTGCTAATAATAGTTATTTTAGTGTTCCAAGCTGCATTACATCAGGTGCTAACATTGAATTTTCATTTATCGTACTTACGTGGTTAGATCTTGATGAGCAGCCCTATTGCCAATGGCAAAAAATGGGCACTCAACTAGCGCAAATGCACCAAAAGCATGACCAGGCAATGTTTGGCTTTGATATAGATAATCACTTAGCTACCACCGTTCAACCAAATCGTTGGCACAAAAAGTGGGATGTATTCTTTGGTGAAGAACGCATAGGGTGGCAATTACAACTATTAGCCGAAAAAGGCATTAAATTTGCCAATCCCGAGCACATAATTAATGAAGTTAAAGCACAATTACATAGTCATGTTGTGAGCCCATCTTTGTTACATGGTGATTTTTGGCGAGGCAACTTGGGCTTTTTAAAAGAAGTACCGACCGTATTCAATCCCGCTTGTTATTATGGTGATCGGGAAGTGGATATAGCAATGAGCGAGCTATTTGCGCCACTACCCGATGAATTTTATGTTGCCTATAATAAGCAATATCCTCTTCTACAAAGCTATCAAAAACGTAAACATATTTACCAACTATACCCTATTTTAAATCATGCAAATATTTTTGCTGGGCACTATCTTACTGAAGCTAAACAACATATAGATAAGCTTATGCAATAAGTGTAAATAAACTGTCATAACACGCTAAACAGACTATATTTAAAGGGTTCTAAGGAGTTCAGTTTTACGTCATTAAGCCGTGGTTAGAATAAAAAACATTCCAAGCTCTGCTTAAGTTATTTGTATTTGGAGTGATTATGAAAGACTTTTTATCACAACGTATTAGCTGCCCGTTTTGCGGACACCACATTCATTTGGATTTAGATGCCAGCATGGGCGATCAGGACTATATTGAAGACTGCACTGCCTGTTGCAACCCAATCCATTTAAATATGCACATAGACCATGCACACAATAAATTAGAGCTACACGTAGACAGTGACGACGAACAAGTTTTTTAATTTTGATGACGCAGGTAGTTTTCTACGGTGTTAACAATAGTGTAAGTTTGCTGATCGACCTCTATATTTAGCTCATCGCCTACTTGCGCTTTACCTAAGTTTGTAATTGCTAAAGTTTCTGGGATCAAATGCAACCAAAAACCCTGCTCGTCAATCTCGCCTACTGTTAAACTAGCACCATTAATGGCGACAAAGCCTTTGTACAATACATACTTTTGCCACTTTACCGGTAAGCTTACCTGAATTTTGCAGTTACTTTGAGTATTAATTATTTGATTTATTTTAGCCGCACAGTGAATGTGTCCCGATACAATATGCCCACCCAGTTCTGTGCCAAAAGTAACAGAGCGCTCGTAATTTACTAAACTGCCCAGATCAAGAAGCCCTAGATTAGTTAATTGAAGTGTTTCGTCAATCACGTCAAAGTGAACTTGCGCGACTACATCTTGGTTACTTAGCTCAACTTTTACTACTGTTAAACAACACCCATTAATCGCAATACTGGCTCCTAAATCTAGGTGTTTTACGTAGTCATCGCTCACCGACACCACTAAACGTAACACACCCTCATTATGGTTTTTAGACACCACAGTAGCTTGAGTTTGTACTATACCTGTAAACATAAAATCTCGTTAAGTTATGACAAAGTGATAGTTTAACGTATCGAATTATAAAATCATTCACTCCTTAGATTTTTATTTCAAAGACAATAGATTACAATTACAGCCTTACTCATTAAATAGCTGTTTTTATGACCTTTTGTAATTGGGAAGCTAAGCGTTTACTTTCTCTCGCGCTGCCTGTTTTTTTAGCACAAGTTACCCTTATATTAATGTCGGTGGTCGACACTATAATGGCAGGTCAGGTCAGCCCTACCGACCTAGCTGCGCTTTCTATTGCTACTGGTATTTGGAACCCACTACTTTTAGCGTTGCAAGGTATTTTGTTAGCACTAACTGGCATAATTGCACAATTTGCCGGCGCGAATGACAAAAAAGGCATAAGCCACTATTTTCAACAAGCTTTATATTTAACCGTTTTACTGTGCATTACAGGCTTTAGTATTGCCTACTTGGCCAACATTATTATATTACAGCTAGATACAAGCCCGGCTATTGCGAGCCTCGCTTTCGACTATATTCAATTTGTTAAATGGGGGGTGTTTGGATTTTTATTTTTTACAACCTACCGAAACATGACCGAAGGCATGGGCATGACAAAACCGGCCTTTTATATTAGCTTACTCGGATTAGCCGTTAATATTCCTGCTAACTACATTTTCATAAATGGTTTATTTGGCCTTCCCGCCTATGGCGGAGCTGGCTGTGGTATAGCAACAGCTATTGTTTTAACAGTGATGGCATTAGCACAGGTCACTTATTGCCAAATGAGTAAAAAGATAGATGCCAAAGGGCTGCTCACACCGTTTGAAAAACCAAATATAACGACTATCGCCACTATTACAAAATTAGGTATTCCTATCTCTTTGGCTACCTTTTTTGAAGTAACACTTTTTGCATGTATTCCACTCTTTATTGCCCATTTAGGAGCGGTTGCTGTATCAGGGCATCAAATTGCAGCAAGTGTTACCGCGTTACTGTTTATGATGCCGCTAAGCCTCTCTATTGCCATTAGCATTCGAATTGGTAACTTGTATGGTCAGAACAAGTTTGAACAGTTAAAAATAGCCGTATCGACAAGTTATCTACTGGCTATATTAATCGCACTGTTCTTAGCGTTTATAACATTTATAGGTCGTGATGTGATAAGCCAGCTATACACAGACAGCCCTGCGGTTATTGCCCTTGCGACCTCAATTATGATTTTAGCCTGTATTTATCAACTACCCGATGCCCTGCAAGTTGCAGCAAATGGCATTTTAAGAGGATTAAAACACACAGCCCCTATTTCTTACATCACGTTTATTTCGTATTGGTTAATCGGCTTTAGCTTAGGCTACGTATTGGCAAGAACAGATATAATTGTGCCGGCTATGGGGCCGCACGGATTTTGGATTGGTATAATTGTCGGGCTCACTGTTGCAGCCATTTTGTTAATGATAACCGTTAGTAAGCGCTTTAAACATGAACCATTTATTAGCCAACAAGCTTAATTTAAATAACATAAAGCAGTTAGTATTAGTATGCATGTTACTAATACTACCCGCTACTATGCTAACCGCTTGCACAGAGGCCCCCAGTAATACAAACAACACCTATATAAAACGCCTTGAAAATATAACCGACAACAAATCAGAAGACCTCCCAGCGCTTAACTCACTCAAATTAAAGCCGTTAACCGAACTCAACAACACTAAAATAACACTGGGTATAGTTGAGCTTGCCGGGATCAGCAGCTGCAATTTAAATGTGGTAATAAGTGAGCACAACAACCAACTGGGTAAAACAGCAACCGCTGCAGGGCGTTTGAAATATCAAATAGACTTTATTCAACACGCCAACAGCTGCTTAGCCTCCCTCGATGAATCCTCAGTAACGTATAAAAAAATACATGAAGCAAAAAATCAAAAACAAGCTGATTTACTACATTACTTTAATGCAGCCCTTATTGAGGAACCAGAGCTCAACCGCACGTGGTCACTAACCGCTTCAGAATTAAGTAAAGAACCCGCAGGCTTTAGCGACACAATTGAGGCTATGCGTAAACTTACTGCTATTAAAGCGCAATTAGCTCAGGCTCAATTTGACGAAATAAACACAGATGCAATATACCAAGCACTCGAAACGCTTAATAAATATAGGTTTATTCAATCATTAATTAAATCTGTCAGGCAACAAATAAGGCTAAATAAAATCGCCACGGGGTTGGTGCATAACATCAATTTAAGCACCCTATGCCCAGTGGGTAAAAACAAAGATAAAGCTAAAATAATGAATAATATATTTCAAAAGTTCTATCTTTCACAAATTCAGCCTTACCAAGCACAACTCATTGGTTTTCTTGAAGTGCTTCAGCCTTTATTAAATCAACTGTGGTACCAAGAACGTGTAACAACTAATGAAATTAATCAGCTGATTAAAGCAAACTCAAATACCAATTTATTAAATCAATTGAAAAGCTCAGCTAAACAGCATGTTATTTGGTGGCAAGAGTTTTATAAAACGTGTGAAATCAGCCCAATATGAATAAAAAAACGGCAAATAAACCTAAAAACACGAAACGTGCTTGATTCACCAACCGCCACGCTATATATTAGCGGCCGTTGTTAAGCAATTAACACTTACTTAAATATAGTAATACGACTGTAGCTCAGTTGGTTAGAGCACTACCTTGACATGGTAGGGGTCGGTGGTTCGAATCCACTCAGTCGTACCAATATTAATCAGATGTATAATTGAAGGAAAGAGCACTACCTACTCTTGACCACCCGGTCCAAGGGTCAGTGACTCAAATCCACTCAGTCGTACCAATATTAATGAAATGTATAATTGAAGGAAAGAGCACTACCTACTCTTGACCACCCGGTCCAAGGGTCAGTAACTCAAATTCACTCAGTCGTACCAAATTTATTCTGATTTATTGAATAAGTTATATTTAAGAACCTCAAATTGTACGACTGTAGCTCAGTTGGTTAGAGCACTACCTTGACATGGTAGGGGTCGGTGGTTCGAATCCACTCAGTCGTACCAATTCAAAAAATATAAACTCAAAAAAAAGCACTACCCACTCTTAATAACCCGGTCCAAGGGTCAGTAACTCAAATCCACTCAGTCGTACCAATTCAATAAATATAAACTCAAGAAAAAGCACTACCTACTCTTGACCACCCGGTCCAAGGGTCAGTAACTCAAATTCACTCAGTCGTACCAAATTTATTCTGATTTATTGAATAAGTTATATTTAAGAACCTCAAATTGTACGACTGTAGCTCAGTTGGTTAGAGCACTACCTTGACATGGTAGGGGTCGGTGGTTCGAATCCACTCAGTCGTACCAATTCAAAAAATATAAACTCAAAAAAAGCACTACCCACTCTTAATAACCCGGTCCAAGGGTCAGTAACTCAAATCCACTCAGTCGTACCAATCCAATAAATATAAACTCAAAAAAAAGCACTACCCACTCTTAATAACCCGGCCCAAGGGTCTGTAACTCAAATCCACGCAGTCGTACCAATTCAAAAAATATAAACTCAAGAAAACCTTCTCCCTACTTTTATAGCGCTTTCCTTGGGTCAATAAATAGAATCAACTGAGTTGTGCAAATTAAAACTTATAAAGTTGCTAGTCAGAGAGCGCACCAAGTACATACACAAGTGGCGCATTCCAATTAATCGCAACCTCGTTAGTTGAAAAGCTACACCAATCGTCAACGTATGATTTTGCTGGCTCATTGAATAAGTAGTTACAATTATCTTGTTGTCCTGAATGAGGGCCACCTACAAGCATTCCTGGTACAGGTGCAACAACATTATCACTGTGTGAAATTCGATGATGTGGATACAAAGGTGTTTTAGTGCCAAACCCAGTAACAAAAGAGTACCCCGTAGGGTTTCGCCCTAATACATAATCGACAAGTCCATGAGCTGCATTTTTATAATCGTTATTTTTATTTATCTGAGCGGCTTGTAGCAAAACCATCGCTTTATTTAACGCGGCTGAGTTACTCCCCCATACAAAGTCTGATTTTTGCATAGCAACATTGTATGGACTGCTTTTATGTTGGTTTAAATATATGTCAGCTAAGTCATTTTGCTTTATTTTAAGGGCTTCGTATTCTTGTTTAGACAATAAGTCCTTTGCTTTAAACAGCAAACTACTCAAAGAAAGGTACGATACATTTCGCCACGCTGGAGCCACGTAATCAATATTTATCTCTTTATAAATAGTGTAAAAGTTTTTATTTTTAGTGGTTATAAATAACTCTGCAGCGGCCCAAGCAAATTCATCCTTTAAATAATGATCTCCATATTCACCACTTTTAATATCACTTGGTTGCTCATAATATTGTGTTTGGTTTAAAAGCGCCCAACGCCATGCTTTTATGGCTGCATTTGAATATTGCTTACTCTTATTGGGGTAGTAAGGTTCAATTACCCGGCTAGCCATGGAAAGCGTAGCTGCAAAATTTGAGCGCCTTTTATTTTAGACTTATTTTATAGCTTAACATTTTGTGATCACTGCCTTTAAAGTCCGTGACCACTAGGCTTTGTAATAAAACGTGTTCGCTCATTACACAGTGATCTATAGGTAAGCCAGTCAAAATAGAGTGCCCTTTTTTAAAAGGCATAAAGCTTGAGTATCGATGTTGCCCAAAGCAGGTTTGAGCTTGCTGCCACTCAAAATATGAAGACCAAGGTACTACATTTAAATCCCCGGCGACGAGCCATGCGCCCTTTTCATTTTGTGTTGAAAGCTTTAAGGCCGCTAATAGCGTATTTCTATTTTGCCAATGACGTTTAGAGCGTGGTGAAGGCGGGTGCGCAATAAAAGTGGTCAAAAGCGTATTACCCACCATAAACTTAAGTTTTAAATACCCTAGCTTGTCGCCATCTAATTTAACTTGTTGCTTATAAACCATAGGTATTCGCGATAAAACAACCATACCATAGGGTATTCCCTCAACCTCCTCATAGCCAAACATGTCGGTAGTGGTTATAAATTGAGTTAACAGGTGGCGATTTTTATCACTAAACTCTTGTAAAATAAGCACATCCCAACTTTCATCACGCAAACTTAGTAAATGTGTTGAAAGGTATTTATTACTATAATTAACATTAATTTGCTTGATTGATAAAGCCTCTGAATTAACAGGCGATGTTACGGGAAAAGACACCAAAATAGGGCCTAGCCCCAGCGCGCAAAGTAGGATCACCACTGCAGCTAATTTGTACAGTTTTAACAACATAAGTGCGCACCCACACATCAACGCCGCAATTAACATCTGTATTCGTAAAGATGAAAACACATCGGCATAAAAGCTAGTGAAGGGATTAAACGCGAGTAAGATAAATACGGCTGCTGCACATATAAAAATAATCCGCAAAACTAAATAGTGCGGATTATTACTTTCTGGGATATTTGACATTACTTTTTAAACCTAACCATTTTAATAATTATTATCGGATAACAAACTGTTGTTGTGCTTGAGCAGGTTCGTACTGCCAAGTGAATAAAAGCGGCTCGGTCGACTCATCGTAAAACCAAATTTCAGCAATCAGTTCAATATCTTGATTGCTTAACACTAATTGCGTATCGAGAGCGGTATTACTAAGAGGCCCTCTGTAAATACAGTTGTTATAATCTGCTCGTTGAGATGCCATCTTTGTTTGGCACACATTTAAGTAAGCTCTTACATCGCCCATCCCCAGGTCAACATCAACATCAAGTGAATATTTAGTAGATAAATTAAATTCGTTATCAACAGTAATTGCGTTAATCCCAGTTGGATTATTTGCTGGTGTAGAGGTAGAAGATACCGTCGCGACTGCTGGTGCTTTTGTCTCTTCTGAACCACCGCCGCCACATGCTGTTAACCCTATTGATAGTGATAAAATTAATAGTGTATTTTTCATTATTGTTCCCCTCTTACAACAACATTACTAATACTGTAATCGTTAAACCACGTTGGCTTTTGTTTACCCGATGATTGAGCAAACTCTGCAAAACTTCCGTAAGCGTCGGTTATGTCTACCCCTTCAAGGGGATGCAGCCATTGCATACCGACCTCCATTGCCCACGGTAAACCGTTTTCGTTAAGAAAATACAAGCCATTGCTTTGTACGCTGGCATCATCTGCGTTTGTAACGCTGTAGAGTGATGTATCAAACGCTTCAGTTGGTGCTTGGTTTTTAATGTGTACTTCCCAGCCTCGGGCGTTTTTACCGACTAAAAAATCGCCGTGGTAAAAGCCATCAGTTGCAAAAATAAACGGATCAAGCAGCGTACCGGGAGATGCACTTTTCGCTTTTGGTTCTTTTAAAGGAATACTCATGCTAAAGGTAACTTTAACGTTTTCATCGCAATTATCTTCTGTTCTAAAGTAACTACAGCCCGACTCTTTTGAAACGTGGGCCCAGGTATCTTGCATGAAAATGAGGATAGCTTCGTTTCTACCTGCCTCCAAAGGACTCGCTGTTTGCGGTTGCCCGTCAATAATAAAGCTAATTGCATCTTCATCGACTTCGTCTCGTAAAATAGTGTGAGTGGTATTATTGACAGTTTCTTTTAATCTCACAGCAAAGCCATTATGGTATGTGGCTCCAATACCAATTAGTTGACCATCAATTTTATAGCCAACCACATTACTCCCTTCCATAAGCTGTGTGGTTCTGTAATTGAGCACTAGATCATTAAAGTCGTAATCACCTGCAAACGGCCATCTATCCTCGTAAGCAAGGGTTACCCAATCATTTTCGCCAGGGTAAACAGCGCTTGCATAAGTGGTAATTTCGTAATCTTCTACTTCGCCGCCCAGTACACCCCCTGTTGCCGTGATCAGCGACGCCTCTGTGCCATCGGTGACTCTGAATCGAGCCCATGTTTGGCCCGCTTTGGTGTTACTTGGCACCGTTATTAAAATGCTGTTATCGCCCTCATTTATGGCACGTTTAGTTACCATTCTTTCGTCTTCAGTAAAACGGCCATTTTGGTCCCAATCAAACCACGCATATAAAAAGCCAGAAGTAGACGCGTTAACAATAATTTGCGAGTCTTGCCCTGCCGAAATCGCCGTTACAAAACTTACGCCATCGTCTGAATCGTCAATAGGAGACAATAGTAAATCGGAATTGGTATTAATGTTTTCACCATCCACCGAGCTTCCCAAATAAATTAAATCTGAGCCGGTACTATTCGGGTCAAATAAATGCCTTGCGCCACTTTGCTCAAGGCTTGTGTTGTAAGGCGCTGGCGCGTCACCAAAATCAATTGAGCTATCAGTTACTTTTACTTCGGCAATGGCACAGCGCGCACCGTCGTTTTGACTTGATTTAGGCCCCGATGTAAACACATTTGCCACCGGGGTGTAGCCAACGACTGGGCTAACACTTAAATCAACTTTATGGATTTTACCGCTTTTATTGTTACTAAAATAAAACTGGCCCTTCACATCAAAATAAGCCGCGCCAAATGCGCCAGTATCATCGCCTACATCAACTTGAGTAATTAACGTATGGGTATTTGCTGCAATATCTATTTCGTATAAATTGCCATTTGGCTCAACCGCGTATAAAAGGTTACTAGTTGGGTGAAAGGCAAAGTCATAAATAGACAATTTCCAAGTATTTGTATTGGTTAACAAACTTGCCGTAATAGATGCATCTAAGTCACCATCTAAATTAATACCATATAGGCCAAAGTTAGGATGATAAACATAATAGGTAGCTCGTTGGTCATTGCCCTCACCTACAACTTGTATATCACCTACATAAAAATTAGTGGCAGGTAAACCTTGTACGTTTAGCCGCTTCATTTCGTAGTTGCTGCCAAGCTGCACTACGCTACCAGGCGTTTGCTTACTGTAACCGTACATGTATTGATCTTTATAATTAAAACCGACTGCATTAACGCTGTTAGTATTTAATTCGTTAGCGAACGTTAGCTGCGATGCTAAAACGGTAGGTTTAGCTGAAACTAAATCTATTCCGTATAGTTGCGCGTTAGCATCTTGCATTAAAAATGCCTGGCTAGGGCAGGACTCGAATGGTTGACTGAGCACAGCGCATGGAAATATAACTAAGCATGCTGTTGCAAGTTTATTTAGTTTCATAATTTAGCCCTTAAAAAGTTAAGTAATTAAACTGTTGCAGGGTCTATTCCAAAACTTAACTTTATGAATTTATTATAAATAAAATAAATTCAGTATAATCCTAATGCAGTTTGCAATTGACAAGTTTGCATTTTGCAAAATGTGAGAGAATACACTCGCATGTTTACTTACAATTTAAGTATTATTTTTTACCAATAACTATGCTTTACTATTATTGGTTTACGCTAATTAGCTGAGCTTTTGATTAAGGGGGAAAAATGAGCATTGTTACAGATATATTTTTATGGCTTTTAATTGAAACAGCCTTCGGTTTCTTGTTTTATGCAACAGGTTGTATGCTGTTAAAAGTGACAACGTTTGGAAGCTATAAAATGGAATTTAAAGATTATGCTAGTTTTAAACAAAGGAAATCCAATAAAGTAGTGCCGGTTATTGCGCTAGGCGTTGGCTTCTATATAACTATGATTACCCTGCTCGCTTTCATTAATAGTTAACTACATAGCTAAAAAACACGTTAGCGCTTATCACTGGTTAAATGGATGTTGCACGCAACACACCCATATGAGTAGCTCCCACAATTTAACAAAACAATGGGGATAACTCTCACTCATTTTCAAAACATTAAATATATTTTTTACTGCACTAATTAGTACTAACCTTGCACCTAAAGTGTTCGTTTTTAAATCTCTAAATCCTAAAAGCACATTAATATAACTATTAATCAACAGCTTAAAGTTATGGCTAGGTTATTGCTTTATTGAACACTAAGCACGTTAATTAACGGCATACATATTGGTTGAAAAAGCAACCAGAGGCAAAGAGGCCCGTACACAATTGTATTTAATTACAATTGTGACGGGCTTTTTTGTGTGTAAAATTTAAACCGTCACTGAAGGAATGCCTAATGCAAACCGCGCAAAAAATACTAATAATTGGCAATGGTATGGTCGGACATCATTTTGTAGAAAAAATGCGCCAAAGCGATGCTAACGCAAACATCACCGTTTTGTGTGGTGAAGCAAATTTAGCTTACGACCGTGTTTATTTATCAAGCGTATTTGATGGTAAAACAGCAAACGATTTAGCGCTAACAACTTTAGAAAATTATCAACAACTCAATATTAATGTATTCACTAACCAATGGGTTGAAGGCATAGATAGAGTAAACAAAGTTGTTAATACTCAAACAGGCGATCAATACCCGTACGATAAGCTTGTACTTGCTACGGGCTCGTTCCCGTTTGTCCCGCCAATTAAGGGAAACGATCAACCACATTGTTTAGTTTATCGCACCCTAGAGGATTTAGAGCAAATAAAAGCCAGTGCCGCAGCCAGTAAAAGTGGTGTAGTTATTGGTGGTGGTTTATTAGGACTTGAAGCCGCGAACGCCATTAAACAATTAGGACTTGATACACATGTTGTTGAATTTGCGCCGCAGCTTATGGCTGTCCAGCTAGACGAGCAAGGCGGCACGCTATTAAAAAATAAAATAGAAAAACTGGGTGTGACTGTTCATACATCAAAAGCGACCAGCGAAATAGTTAAAGGTGAAACTAGCCGCTTTAGATTAAACTTTTCAGACGACACTTATTTAGAAACCGACTTAATTCTATTCTCTGCCGGTATTCGTCCTTATGATCAGCTAGGTAAAGTGGCTGATCTAGAGCTTGGGGAGCGTGGCGGTATAGTTATCAATAACCAGTGCCAAACATCAGACCCTGATATTTTGGCTATTGGCGAATGTGCCCTATGGGACAAAAAGTTATTTGGCTTAGTGGCGCCGGGTTACAACATGGCTCGCGTTGCAGCAAGCCAGCTAAGTGGCGGCGAGCTTGAGTTTTTAGGTGCAGATATGAGCACTAAATTAAAACTATTAGGTGTAGAAGTAGGATCTATTGGTGATGCGCATGCAAAAACGCCCAACTGCAAAGAGCTCATTTATCAAGATCCAATTAGAGATTGCTACAAAAAAATTATATTAAATGAAACTGGCGATAAGCTTTTAGGCGCTGTCCTTGTTGGCGATACCAGTGATTACGATACGCTACTTCAATACATGTTAAACGACATGGACTTACCAGAGCACCCTGAATGTTTAATTTTACCAGATAGCGCCGGCGCCCCTTCTCTTGCGGGCAGCGCCCTACCCGATACAGCCACTATTTGTTCGTGTCATAACGTGAGTAAAGGCGACATTGTTGGAGCTATTGATGGTGGCTCATGCGATTTAGCCTCAGTTAAATCATGCACCAAAGCTGCCAGCGGTTGCGGTGGTTGTGCAGCGTTACTTAAATCGGTAGTTGACGACGAACTGGCAAGTCGAGGCGTTGAAGTAAATAATCACCTCTGTGAGCACTTCGCGTATTCGCGTCAAGAATTACTCCATGTGGTTAAAGTAGAAAGCATCAAAACTTTTGATGATTTAATAGCTAAACATGGCAGCGGCCATGGCTGTGAAATATGTAAACCCGCAGTGGCCTCTATTTTAGCCTCAACATGGAACGATTTTATCCTAGAGCCAACACATGTAGGTCTTCAAGATACAAACGACACCTTCCTTGCCAATATGCAAAAAGACGGCTCTTACTCTGTTGTACCGCGTATTGCTGGTGGTGAAATTACACCCGACAAACTCATTGTCATCGGTCAAGTAGCTAAAGACTTTAATCTTTATTGTAAAGTGACTGGCGGACAACGCATCGATTTATTTGGTGCACGTTTAGAAGAGCTGCCTGTTATTTGGGAAAGACTGATTGATGCTGGCTTTGAGACAGGTCACGCTTATGGTAAATCTCTGAGAACGGTTAAGTCTTGCGTAGGAAGTACATGGTGTCGTTATGGCGTACAAGACAGTGTAGGTCATGCCATCGATATCGAAAACCGTTATAAAGGATTGCGCTCTCCTCATAAAATAAAAATGGCAGTGTCAGGCTGTACCCGCGAATGTGCTGAAGCACAAAGTAAAGACATTGGTATCATAGCAACTGAAAATGGATGGAACTTATACGTGTGTGGTAACGGTGGCATGCGCCCTCGCCATGCAGACTTATTTGCTACCGACTTAGATACAACCACGCTTATAAAATACATTGACCGTGTATTGATGTTTTACATAAAAACCGCCGACAAGTTACAGCGTACTTCAGTATGGATGGAGAACTTAGAGGGCGGCCTTGATTATCTCAAAAGTGTAGTGATTGACGACAGTTTAGGTATTTGCCAAGAGCTTGAAGAACAAATGGATTTGGTAGCGAATACATACGCATGTGAGTGGAAAAAAACAGTAGACAATCCAGAAGCAACAAAACGCTTTCGCCAATTTGTTAATAGCCCACAAACCGATGACAACATTTTGTTTGTGCAAGAACGTAATCAAATTCGCCCAGCCACAGACGCTGAAAAACGCGAACAACAGATAACTCAAAACCGAATTGCAGTAACAGAAATACAAGAGGAGCAAGCTGATGTCTTGGCATAATATTGGAGCAACCGATTGCCTTGTTGCTAACAGCGGCGTATGCGCACTAGTTAAAAACCAACAAGTGGCTATTTTTTACCTACCACAAAATGAATGCCCTTTATTCGCAGTCGGTAACTATGATCCTATCGGTAAAGCGAATGTGTTATCGCGCGGAATTATAGGCTCTTTCAGTAATAAATTTGTTGTGGCTTCACCTTTATATAAACAGCATTTTTGTTTAGAAACAGGCCAATGTCTTGAAGATGAGTCAATTCAAGTCCCCGTGTTTGATATTAAAATTGAAGACGGCAACGTATTTATAAACGCTGAGCCTAAAGCAATAGCAGCTGTAGCTTAGAGGAATAATTATGAGTGTGCTCTCTTATTTTTCGGATGTTGAAAACATCTGGTTAAACAAAGTAATTAACAAGCTAACCAGTGTGGTTAAGTTTACCGACAAAAAAGCTAAAAATGGCCATGTTTATATTATTGGTGCGGGCCCAGGCGATGCCGAACTCATTACGGTTAAGGCTCAGCGATTAATTCAATCTGCCGATATTATTTTGTATGACTGGCTAGTAAGTGAAGATTTACTAAACACACTACCTAAAAAAGCACAGCGAGTATTCGTAGGCAAACGCGCTGGTAAACACTCTATGTCGCAAGCGAATATTTGTGATCTTTTAGTTAAGTATGCTCAACAAGGGTTAAATGTAGTGCGCTTAAAAGGCGGCGACCCGAGCATTTTTGCTCGTATAAATGAAGAAGCTGACGCGCTAACACAAAATAATATTAGTTTTGCAATTGTTCCTGGTGTGACAACCGCTTGCGCTGCATCGGCATATACAGGTATTCCCTTAACTGCTCGTGATGTAGCTCGCAGTGTAACTTTTTTAACCGCTCAATTTGCCGATCCTAAAAAGTTACCTAATTGGCAAAATTACACATTTATGCAAGGTAAAAACAACCCAACACTTGTTGTTTACATGGGGCTGAGTAGGCTTAACGAATTATGTGAAGGCTTAAAATCAGTAGGTTGGCCCGACAACACTTCTATTGCCTTAATAGAAAATGCAACAACAACTAACCAAAAAATAATAACAGGGTCTATTAACGATATATCGAATAATGAATCAGTAGCTACGTTAATGGGGCCAACGCTCATTATCATTGGTGAAGTAGTTAATCATACAATGAATATTGACCCAGCGCTTTTAGTGCAACATGTTAACGCTTAACGCACTATCCGTGCTTATTCTTCCCCAGGAATAAGCGCGTTTTTTAATACCGGTACATCGTGTGGCAAAACTCTTTTTTAATGCACCAAAAAGGGGCTTTTCGTGTTGCTAAAATAAATCTGTTTTTACTTTATTAGTTTAAAGTAATACACAAGCAGCTGTTTTAAATTGATTTTAATTTGAATAATAAAATCTTTACATATATGGAATAGAGGTTGCACTTCATAAACAAAAAAGTGCGGAAATAACTCCATGCAAACAGCAAACCCTCTCACAAAACAATTTTTACTTGCGGCTAAATATCAAGAAATAGACGCGCTAAAACAATTACAAAATAGCTGTGCGTCGTTAACAAAATTAGGCGACTTTGTTCATCAATTGCAAAAAGAACGTGCTATGAGCAATATATTTTTAGCATCTAAAAGCCTACAATTTAATTGCGAGCTTAAAGAGCAAATAACGGTAACGCAAACGACCCAACGTTATTTTTATGACTCTTTAAAAACAACTTTTATTACCGACACCTCCTTGAATGGTCATTCGAGGCTGTATAATTTAATTTCTCATAGCTTGCAATCACTCGACGCATTACCCTCGCTTCGTTATCAAATAGCGAATCAAAACATTACACCCGTTCATGCTACCCAGTCATTTACAAACCTAATTGCCGGCTTGTTAAATATAATTTTAGAAGCAGCCGATGGTGCAAACGATCCGCAAGTTATTCGCCTTTTAGTGGCTTATTTTAACTTTATGCAAGGCAAAGAGTATGCAGGACAAGAGCGTGCCTGTGGCGCTCAAGCCTTTGCCGAAAGTAAGTTTTCATGCGAACAAAAACAGCAACTTGCTCATTTTATGCAAGAACAAGAAAACCGTTTTTCCTTCTTTAGTGAATACGCCGACAATCATTTATTAAAATGTTACTCATCACTTATAGAGCACCCGGTTAATAAACAAGTTGATCAACTAAGAAGCCTGCTACAAAAACTAGACGACCAAAATGCACAACCTTTATCTCAGTTAAGTGAAGTGTGGTATGAGGTAACGACTACTCGCATCGATATAATGCATAAAATTGAGCAAAATATTAGCGACCATTTAATTGATAGCGCAGCGATGCGGATTGCTGGCGCTCAACGAAAGCTTAACTCAAACAAGCAAATATTAAGCTCACTAGAACAAGAGTATATTCCTGTTTCAGATGGACAACTCGCTCTTAAAATAGGTGAGCCTTCAAATTCGGCGGTAAGTAAGCTGAGTAGTAATAAAACAATGTACGATTTAATACTTGAGCAAGCACAACATATAAAACAAATAAACCAAGCTTTATTAGATGCCAAACAGCTAATAAGCGAACAAAAAGTCATTCATCAAGCTAAATATATTTTAATAGAACAGTTAAAAATAAGTGAAGAGCACGCTCATAAACAGCTTCAAAAACAGGCAATGGAATCGCATAGTTCACTGTATGCAGTGGCTAAAAAAATAATTGAATTGAGTGAGTGTGAGTAAAAATAAAAGGCTAATGAGCCAAACACGCATAGTCACCTTTTAATTTTAAAATAAATTATTGGTGAAGTTCTAATGAAAGCTTCTTTTTAATTTTAGTTTGCCACTCAAGTGCAAGCTCGGGGAGTTCAAGTGCTGCTAATAATACGCTTTCATAATCTGGGTATTGTTTATCAAAAAACGCCTGAAACAACGTTTTAACCGAAATGTTGTGTTTGGCTTTATGTTCAATAGTCACGGCATCGCCACTTTTAGCAACACCTTGCTCAAGCACTCTAAAATAAACACCCGTGTGGTAATACTGGGTAAACAGTTTTAGGCTTTGTTTATTATTAAGTGCAATGGCAAGCTTAAAGCACGGCACTCGCGGCTGGCTTACTTCAAGTAGTGCTGTACCTACACGAATACGATCGCCTATATGAATATTTTTCTCATCAAGCTCTGAAATTGTGAAGTTTTCGCCAAAGGCACCGACTGCTAAATCATCATTTTTAAGGGTGCGTTTCCAGTAATCATAATGATTGTGCGAAAACGCATAAACCGCCTTATCAATACCGCCGTGATTAACTAAATCGGCTTGTTCATCACCTATTATATTTAGTTTTTCAATAATAACCGGCTCATTGGTTGGCGTTTTAAATATACCGGTTTTGACCTCTTTGCCGTTATGCACGACCGTTTTTATTTTAGAAATATTGGTAGAGATTATATGCATTTACTTAATTGCATCCTGTTCGATACTTTGCCATTTATTTAGTGCTTGCTTGTCGCTCTGTTTAAACTCGACCCAATTTGATGAGTCTTTAAAATGCTCTTTTTTCCAGAACGTAGCGTGGTTTTTTAAGTAATCCATTATAAATTGTGCGCCTTCAAACGCGGCTTGGCGGTGGCGGGAGGTTACCCCAACAAATACAATCTGCTCACCAAGGGCTAAATAACCGACTCGATGAATAATACTTATACGAGCAAGTTGCCAGCGTGTTTGTGCTTGTTCGGCTATCGATTGCAGTAGTTGCTCAGTCATCCCTGGGTAGTGTTCAAGCTCAAGGGCGATTACGTTATCGCCGCTGCTAAATTCTCGCACCAGCCCTGTAAACGTCACTACGGCACCATCACTTTTGTTATTACTGCAAAGTGCGTCATGTTGCTTGCCTACTGAAAAATCCTGCGTTTGTACGTTAATGCTTATACTCATTAGCCACCTGTCACTGGTGGGAAAAAAGCAAGTTCATCCCCTGCTTTTACAAGCTCATCGCTTGATGACATAGTTTGATTAAGCGCACACAATACATCACGCTCTTCAAGCCATGCTTGCCAATGTGGATTTTGCTCAACCAGCATGTGTTTAAACGCTTTAATGCTAAGGGTATGCGCTATATCAACGGTTAACTTGTCGCACTTTAGCCGCTCTTTTAGTTGGCCAAAAAACAGTACGATAACATGCCCTGCAGCTGCATTCGTATTATTTAAATTAGTCTCGCTGCCAGCTGCCATGCTTGCCCCCTGCTTTTTGCGTTACACGCATACCGTGTATTTCCATAAGCGGGTCGGCGGCTTTACACATATCAAATAATGTTAGGGTCGCCACAGATACAGCGGTGAGTGCTTCCATTTCAACGCCCGTTTTACCTGCTAATTTACAGTAGCTGGTGACTTTAATTTGGCTATGTGCTTCATCAAGCTCAAAATCAACGGCTACTTTACTCAGTGCCAGCGGATGACAAAGCGGAATTAAATCGGCGCATTTTTTAGCACCCTGAATACCCGCAATTCGGGCAACGCCTAGCACGTCACCTTTTTTATTTTGATTAAGCAACACTTGCTCAAAAGCCTGTTTGCTCATTTTAATGTAGGCCTCGGCGGATGCATCGCGCAGAGTGACCTCTTTTAACGATACATCAACCATGTTTGCTTGGCCGTTTTCATCTACGTGGCTCAGCATATTATTGCTCTCGCGATTCGCATTTTTTACCAATAGTAATATGCGGGGCAAAGTTACATGGCTTATGCATTGAGTCTAACTGATCTTTTATAATACCTGTCCAGGCTGTTTTACATGCGCCCGTAGAGCCAGGCATACAAAAAATAACGGTGTTATTGGCAAGGCCCGCCAACGCACGTGATTGAATAGTTGAGTTACCAATTTCACCGTACGAAATATGTCTAAATAGCTCACCAAATCCATCTACGCTTTTATCAAACAGCGGTGCAAATGCCTCTGGTGTTGAGTCGCGCTCGGTAAAGCCCGTACCACCGGTTACTAAAATGGCGTGAATGGTGTCATCGGCAATCCACTGCGATGCAACTGCTCGCATTTGATAAACATCATCTTTAACGATGTCTTTATCCGCTAAGTGATGGCCTGCTTCAGTAAGGGCTTTAATTAAATAATGGCCTGACGTATCCGTAATTTCATCGCGTGTATCGCTTACTGTCATTACGGCAATGTTTAATGCGATTTGTGACTCAGTTGTGTGGCTCATAGGGTTCTTCTCAATAAATTAGGTTTGTGTTGGTCAAATTGTTCGTTAACAGCTTTAAATTGCGCCGGTGTATTGGTATTAACAAGTGCATGCGCTTTATTACATTTTAACGTTTGCACACCAATACTACGGGTAAACTGTTTAATTGATTTATGACTATTTACGTTTATGAGTAATTGTTTTAAATGACGTTTAACGCTTTGGGTGTTACGAATATACAGGGGTAACGGTTCATTTTCAAAGTGCCACGCATGTATTTGTGGCTGATTTGTTTGAAAGTGGGGGTTATCACTTGCTGCAGATGCAATTTGCGATAATAACGTGCAAGTAAGTAATGGCATATCAACAGCGGTTACAAGTATATCTTGCTCTGTCGCCATTAAAGTTGAATAAATCCCGCCAAGCGGACCAGAACCTGGGTATATATCTGCTATGTATTGCGCAGTAGCACTTTGTACATTACGGCTTATAAGTACATCACTTGCTCCTGCTGCTGCTAATAACTCACATACATTTTGCAGTAATGTTTTATTTTTTAAAATGAGGTTGGCTTTATCGCTGCCCATTCTGGATGATTGCCCTCCAGCGAGTACAACGCCCGTGAACACAGCCCTAATACTCATTTTAGCCGCCCAACATAGCTAAATGGGTTGTGGCGCCCGTTAAGCGCTTATCAAGCTCATGGCTAATGGTTTTATTGCCCATTGCTGCTTGAATCGCGTTTACAGTGGCTGGCATATCTTGCGCATTTAAATGCGGGCGTAAGTCTATCCCTTGCTCGGCAAACAAGCACAAATGTAGTTTGCCTAGTGACGATACTCTTAATCGGTTACAGCTTTTACAAAAATCTTTACTGTAGGGCATAATTAAGCCAATGCGACCCTCAAAATCAGGATGACAAAACTCTTCTGCAGGGCCGTTTAATTTACCTCTCACTACCTGTAACCAACCTTGTGCTAAAAGCTGCGTTTTAACACTTTGCCCGCTTAAATGGTTTTGTTCAAAAAAGGTGGCACCATTACCTGTTTCCATTAATTCGATAAAGCGTACCGTTACTTTTTTATGTTTTACCCAGTCTAAAAAATCATTTAATTGGTTTTTATTAAACTGCTTAGCAAGCACTGCATTTATTTTTATATCATTTATTCCCAGCTCAATTGCTCGGTCTATCCCTTTTAAAATATGGGTTAGCTTGTCGTGTCCTGTAATTAATTTAAACATGCTCGGGTTTAAGCTATCAATACTAATGTTTAGCGCATCTAGGCCAGCGCTGTAAAACTCATCAATTTTATTAAATAAGTTAAAACCATTCGTGGTTATGGCTACTTTTTCTATGCCTGGCGTGTTTTTACATTGCTTTATAATATCGGTTACGTCGTTTCGTAAGCATGGTTCGCCACCTGTAATACGCACTTTTTTTGTGCCAAGTTGCGCAAACGCATTTACTAAGGTGTTTATTTCGCTTTTATTTAAAAAGTTACGCGGGGTATCGCACTGATACCCGTTTGGTAAACAATAGGTGCAACTAAAATTACACACATCAGTAATTGAGAGGCGCAAATAGTTAAACTGCCGACCAAATTGATCATTAAGCATATGCTTCCTTGGTATTTATATTATTTTTTTAAATAGCACTTTAAATGACAACCGCAACATCAATACTGTTAGCGTTTTTTGTACCATGTTGCTTTATTAATTGGCTTAACTGCGTTTTACACGAACCACAGTTAGTGCCGCATTTTAATTTAGTCCCCAATTGTTCCACTGTATTTTCACCACTTTTAATGGCATTTATAATGGGCTGCTCACGTACTTTAAAGCAACTACATACTTGCGCGCCTTGGGTGAACTCTTCATCGGGCGTGGCATACAGCAATGACTGTAATTGGCTAAAGGTTATTAAATGCTCTGCAAATAAATGATTTATCCACTCAAGTGATATGTCTTTTTGAGCTAACGAAATAACCGCAACAAACACTAACTGCTCGTTTTGAATACATTGAACATGCATTGCTTTTGCACTGCCCATTGCCGACCACTGCCCTTGTAACCCTGTCAGTGTTTGGCAATAATAAAGCAAATCAATTTGCGGCTCATTGAGCGCTAACTGGTAGTTAACACAATTACTTGCGTTAACTTTAAGCCAAAAATCACTGGTTATTTTAAGCTCTGTTTTGCTAAAAACTTGCATGTACTGAGCAAACTGCGCTTTAACTAAATTAACAGCACCATGCTTACACTCAGGCTGGCCCGATATAGGGTCAACAACCGATTGATAGAGCTCACTTACCGTTGCGGATGAGGCAAATTGCTTGTTCCAGTGAATAGGCATAAAACACTCACCTTTACGCACGGCATCCGTTATTTTTGCATGAGCTGTAACCTGCCCAGTTTTAGCATTGGCAGTTATTAAATCGTTTGCTTTTATATTTAGTCTGCTGGCATCAATGGGGTTTATTTCAATGTATGGGCGGGTTATATGAGTAGAAAGCGCTGTACTTTTCCCAGTGCGGCTCATTGTATGCCATTGGTCGCGTATTCGCCCTGAGTTCATTACAAACGGGTAATCGCTTGATGTTTGCTGCACAGGAAGCCTAGGCGTTATAGGTATAAAGCGGGCTTTTTTATCTGCGGTGCTAAATTGTTTATTAACAAAAACCTGCCCGTTTTTATATGGTTCATTTTTTAGTACCGGCCACATAACTGGTTTTAAGTTATCGTACTGCTGCTGCGAAAGCCCTACTAAAGCTGATAAGTTTAATAGCCTATCACCGTTATTTTCGAAATCAGTAAGTTGTGCCCATTCTTCAAAAATGCCACTGGGGTCTGTAAAATCAAATCCTTCAAAGCCCATTTTTTTGGCAACTAAGCACATTATTTGCCAATCGTTTTTAGCCCCCGAAAATGGCTCAACTAGCGGGCGCTGCCTCGATATTCTGCGCTCTGAGTTAGTTACTGTGCCGTTTTTTTCGCCCCATCCGGTTGAGGGAAACGCCACATTAGCAAATTTTAGCGTATCACTTTTGGCTATACAGTCAGACACAACCACCAGCTCACATTGCTCAAGTGCATGTTGTATTGCTGCGTTATTAGGTAGGCTTACCATTGGATTGGTTGCCATTACCCAAATAGCTTTTATTTTTCCTTTGGCGATTTCATCAAACATATCAATAGCATTGCAACCTACTTTTTTAGCTATTGTTGGTGATTGCCAAAAACGCTGCACTAACTGTTGATGCGCTTCGTTTTCAATGTCTAAATGTGCTGCTAATTGATTTGCCAAGCCACCTACTTCACGCCCACCCATTGCATTAGGTTGCCCAGTTATTGAAAACGGGCCACATCCAGGTTTTAACAATTTGCCCGACGCTAAATGCGCATTTATAATGGCATTACACTTATCAACCCCTGAGCTTGATTGGTTAATACCCATTGAATAAAAACTAATGGCGGTTGGGCTTTGTGCAAATAAGGCGTAAAAGTCACTGACTAGCTGCGCATCGATATCACAAAAGTCACTGACCGCTTTAATACTCCACTTTTTAGCCTCTGCAAGCGCTGTTTCAAAGCCGTTTGTATGCTCGTTTATAAATTGCGTATCTAAATAGTTATGTTCACTTAAATAATTAAGTAAGCCGTTATAAAGTGCTGCGTCGCTGCCTGGTTTTATATTTAAAAAGGTATCGGCAAGTTCGGCTGTATCGGTTTTTCGCGGGTCGATAACCACAACTTTCATGTTTAGATTAAGCTTTTTTGCGCGCTCCATACGCTGGTAAAGCACCGGATGAGTCCAAGCTGCATTTGAGCCAATTAAAATAAGTAGCTCAGTTTGCTCTAAATCGTCGTAGGTACATGGTACTACGTCCTCACCAAACGCACGTTTATAACCGGCAACCGCCGATGACATACACAGCCTTGAGTTTGTATCTATATTGCCTGAGCCTATGTAGCCTTTCATTAATTTATTGGCAACGTAGTAATCCTCAGTGAGTAACTGCCCCGATACATAAAACGCAACCGATTCCGGCCCATGTTCTTTAATAATGGCGTTAAATTTATTTGCAACGTAATCAGTTGCCATATCCCAGCTAGCGGGTTCGTTATCAATAAGGGGCAATGTTAAGCGGTTATCACTGCCGGTTGTGTCAAGCAAATGCGTGCCTTTAACACATAAACGGCCAAAATTAGCGGGGTGCTCGCGCGTGCCTTCAAGTTTTGTTGGGGTATTATTTAATAATGAAATATCAACCCCACAGCCTACACCACAATAAGCGCAGGTAGTTTGTTTAAGCAAAGGCGTGTTTGAACAAGTGTTTAAAGTTTCCATACTGCTCTCTTATTGTGAGTGTTAAGCGCTCTGTGATACAGGTTCATCTACTGGGGTTAGCGTGGCTATTTTATTATTAAGTGCACTGCTAATAACGCTTTGCACTAGTTTTTCACAGCCTCCACACCCCGTACTTGCTTTAGTAGCTTGCTGCACTTTATTTAAATCGCTACAACCTTGTATAACCGCTTGTTCGATAGTGTGTTTTGTCACTTTATGGCACGCACAAATAATGGCATCACTTGGTAAATCATCAGCGCTTAGCTCGCCCGCGTCACCTGCAAGCGGCATTATTAAAGACTCTGCGGGCACACTAAGGTCTATACTATTTAAGTGATACTGCAATAAATTATCGTAATCACTGGTATCGCCAACCAGTACAGCACCTATGAGTTTATTGCCTTGCTCATTAGTGACTACTTTTTTGTAAATACCGTTTGGCTGATCTTCAAAGTAATAGCTAATTGCGCCTTCACTGCGTGCATGGGCATCACCAATTGAGCCCACTTCAACACCCATTAATTTAAGCTTAGTGCTCATATCGGCGCCGCTAAATTCATCAGTTTTGTTTGAATAGTTGCTTAAAGGTGTGTTTGAAGCTGTACTTGAAGAGAGATGTTTTAAAACATGCCCCGCCGCTACTTTTGCCATCGCGTAGCCCGGTGCTACAAGACCAAAAATAAAGTTATTCCAAAGCGCGCATTCACCTATAGCGTATATATTTTTATCAGTCGTTTGGCAATGGTTGTTTATTACGATGCCGCCGCGCTCACCTATTTCTAAATTAAACTCGCGAGCTAGGTTATCGTATGGGCGAATACCGGCCGAAAATACTATCATGTCGGTTTCTAGGGTTTGACCACCCTTAAAGCACATTTTATAACGGCTGTTTTCACCTTCTATAATTTGCTCTGTCGCCACTGAGGTATGCACTTTAACGCCAAGTTCAGTAATTTTATTTTTAAGTAATCGCCCACCAGCCCCATCTATTTGTACGCCCATAAGTTGTGGTGCAAATTCTATTACATGGGTTTGCAAGCCAAGCTGCTTTAATGCGTTGGCTGCTTCAAGCCCTAGTAAACCACCACCAATAACAACGCCTACTTTACTATCTTGTGCTGATTTTTTTATAGCGTGTAAATCGTTAATGGTTCTGTAAACGAGGCAATGCTCACGATCTTTACCTGGAATGGGTGGCACAAATGCAAACGAACCCGTTGCCAGTATTAGCTTGTCGTATTCAAATAACTCGCCTTTTGCAGTAGTAACCGTTTTTGCATCTCGGTTTATATCAACCACTTTAGAATGAGTATGGAAACACACTTGCCAATCTTGATAGGTTTTACTGCAGGTAAGTGCTAAATCGTCTTCGGTTTTGCCGTTAAAAAATGACGAGAGCTGAACGCGGTCATAAGCGAGGCGGTCTTCACCACTGAGCACGGTAATATCAACATTTTTGTTATCACCTTGCTGCGATACTAGCTGCTGTACAAAATGATGCCCAACCATCCCGTTTCCTACGACGACAACACGCTGCTTGCTTGGCATTAAAATCACCTGTTTTGTTCAAAGTACTCAATGCATAAATGAGTACTTCAAACGTATAATTTGTTATGTAGTTGTTATAGCAATATGCAAGCCAGATATATAATCAATATATTACAGTGACTTAACCAAATTGGTGCAGTAAAAAAGAAGTGGAAGCACCACAAGCTGGCGCTATTGCACCAACTTGTAACGCTTCAAATTAAATAACCAGAGTTCTGGTTAAATACTTAAAATTTAGCGCTCACCCACACCCATAGTTTTTGGGTATCAACTTTGCCTGCAGCGCTATCGCCTGCTGAATAATCGGCATATTTAGCGCCTACGGCATAGGTTTTATTAATAGGCTTAACGTATTGCACATTAAGCTCTGAGCCTAAATCATCAACACCGTTTGCATTATCGTTTGCATCAAAGCTGTGATAAGCCACTAACCATTTACCGTCAAAGGCTTTACCATTTAAGCTTACATAAGTGTCATCAAGCCCTTGTGCAGGCGTTGCTAAAAACGTATCAGCCCAACCATTAAATTTATGCATTGTGGCAAGTGGCGTAGCAAAGCCATAATCGCCATTATCAGAGCCCAGTGACTCAATACCGGCTTTTAGTGTCACGTTTTTAATACCTAAACCGGCTAAATCAACGCCGCCTTCAAATGCATAATAATCAGCATCAAAATCACTCATGCTCGTTGATGCAGATTGCGTGGCATACTCTGCTTTATAGTAAACCTTAGTATTGCTGAGCGTTTTATTACCATTAAAAGAAACACCATAGGTATCTAAGCTGTCATCATCTACTGCGTCGTTACTTAATAAGTAACTGTATAAAACCACTTTACCCAAGCTTGTTTTAAAACTTGCATTGATAAGGTGATCGGATGAATCAATATCTTTGCTTTCGGCAAATATACGGTTGCGCTTGCTTATGTAGCTATAGTGCAAATTAATATCATTAAACGTGTAATTGACTGTTGCCGCATCAAAAGTTTGCCTGTCTTGTCTAAAGCCAACGTGGCCCACAAACCGCTGTCCATCAAGCGCTATTACTTGCCTACCCACTTTAATTGATAACGAATCTTTCGCGTATTTTATAAAACCTTGATCTACTTCTGTAGTTTCTGGGTCGGCTATTACTGAGTAATTAGTATTTTTACCCAGTGTATTGTTGTAATCGTCAACACCTAACAAGCTTCGGCTGTCTTCAACTTCAATAAGTGCAGAAAAACCATTCACTTCATCTGTTTTATGAGTAAGGCGTGTGCGCAGCGTTAAGCTACTTGCATCTTTTAACGCGTTATCTTGCTCTGCGCTTTCAAAACGCAGTCTAAAGTTAAGATCGGTTTGCGCTGCAACACTAATTGAAGGCGCAGTTAAACTACCCAGTATAAAAATAATAGGTAAGTTTTTTTTATGATTTAACATGTTTATCTCTTAGTTTTTAATTATGAGTACACACACCAAGGCTATAAATAAACACAACGAAATACTTTTCCAGACTAAAACCGGATCGCGTTTCATTATTGAGTCTTTCGGGGCGGTACTTTTTAAATGTGGATTAGGTTTATTGATATCGCTTATAAATTCAGAAAATGCGTGGTATCTGAATTCAGGTTTGGGAGCCAATGCTTTCATTAAAGCCTGATCTAACCAAAACGGGATATCTGCTCTGTGTTTACGAATACTAGTGTATTGCCAGTGACTGTAATCTTTTGGTACATGATTATGCGCGAGTGGCTGATACGGCAATTTTGAACATAATAATTCGTACGCAACAACGCCTAGCGAAAATAAATCACTCTTAAAATCGGCGTGCATAGTGATAAGCGTCTCTGGTGCGGTGTAATCTACCGTACCTTGCGGGCAATCATCTGCAATTTGCTTTACCGACTCATCCATAGCCGCAACACTTACCGTGCCGTAATCGATTAATGTTACTTTGCCGTGAGCGTCTATCATCACGTTATCGAGTTTTAAATCGCGATGCACCATATCCAAACGCTGAAATGCTCTGAGTGCTTGTACTATTTGTTCAATAATACTACGCACTTGGGTAATTTCTGGATGCGGCACATCATGCTTCCAATCACTCAATGTTTGCCCGTCCATGTATTCGCAAATATGATATAAAAATCGGCTTTGCGATTGCGTATTTAAAACCTTCATTACATTGGGATGATTAATACGCTGCCCTACCCAGCCTTCTCTTATAAAGCCTTGTAGGTAGTGCACATCGTCTTCAAAATTTACCGAAGGCGCTTTTAATACAACCGGCGGCGTATCGGGTGTTTGTTGCACTAAATAAATATGCGAGCGGCTACTAGCGTGTAATTCACGGATAACAGTAAAGTCATCAATTTTTTGGCCAACTTTTAACGGTGGCGGAATTTTTCGCCTAGTTAAAGAGTGATATAACTCGTCTAAATTTTGTTTTGCAATACTATTAACTTTTACAAGTAAGCAGCTTACGTTGTCGTCACTGCCTCTTGCTATGGCAAGCTCTGTGACTGCTTTTGCTGCGTGCTCTAAATTAGTATGCTCATCAATTAGCTTTTGTATATCACTGTATGGCAACACATCGTGTACACCATCGCAGGTAAGTATATAAATATCATCAGCTTTAAGTTCAACTTCGTATACATCAATTTCTTGATGAAGCTGCGCGCCTAAAGCTCGCGTTAGAGTATCGTTTACTTTATGGTCGCGTGTTATCGCCTCCATACTTTTTGCACGTAACCGCGTAATTCGGGTATCACCTAAATGAAAAATATAACCCGTGGCCGATTTTAAAATAAGCGCTGTAAACGTGGTCATCCAATCTGCTTGGCGCTGGCCAAGGTGATTGTAGTTAACCGATTGCGAATAAAGCCACTGATTTAAACTGGCCAATACCTTAGATACCGACTTTTTAACGGCCCAACTTGGTGGTGTATTTAAATACTCATTTATAAAGTGCGTTACCGATAACTGCGACGCTTGTTTAGCATTTCTTGCTGATGAACACCCATCGGCCAAGCAGGCAATAACCCCTTTTGACTCTTTTTCTTGCGCTTGAGTATTAAGAGCAGCAAACGCATCTTGGTTTTCGGTTTTTATACCTTTGCTACTGTGCCCACCAAACTCAACGTTAAGTTCGTTTGTAAGTGCGCTGGCTTTTTGGGTTTCATCAAACATATGTATGCCTTAAGTCACAGAAATAAGTTCAACGGTGCCATCTTCGTTTACTTCTGTGATGTGGCCATCGGGTTCTTTCATGAAAAGTAATGCACCTAAGCCTAATAATGCACTTGCCGCAATAATCATAAAGAATGTTTGGTAATCAACTAATGAGAGCGCCGTTAAATACACGACAGCTCCTACATTGCCGTAGGCGCCCGTCATACCTGCAATTTGACCCGTTAAACGGCGTTTAATAAGTGGCACAGCGGCAAATACAGCGCCTTCCCCCGCTTGCACAAAAAACGAACACGCCATGGCAGCAGCAACTGCAAGCCAAAGCGGCCAACTAGCGTCAACTAAGCCCATAACAAAATAACCTACAGCTAAGCCTGTGGTAAGTACAATAAGTGTTTTACGACGACCCATTCTATCTGAGATCCAACCACCACCCGGGCGAGAAGCTAAATTCATGAACGCATACGCTGATGCAAGTAAGCCTGCGTATACCATATCAAGGCCAAACACCTCACTAAAAAATAATGGCAACATAGATACAACGGCAAGCTCTGAGCCAAACGTTGTAAAATAAAGAATATTTAAAACTGCAACTTGTTTAAATTCGTAACGGTGTGATTCAGGAACAGGTTGCTTAAAAATATGGCCGTTTATGTCGTACGTTTTATAAACTTCGTAAAGATAAAGCAGCACCAAAAATACATATGTACCAATAACAAAATTTTCAGAAAGTAAATTTGCACCAGTAGGAGAAAGCTTCCAAGTAAGTAGTGCTAAAGCACCGTACATAGGTAGCTTCATTATAAGAAGTAGTACAAAGTCGCCTTTGCTGGTTACTTCCATTGCTCCTACTTTTTTTGGTTTAAAGTAAGTGCCACCTTTTGGCGTGTCAGTTACGCTGATGTACCAAATAACACCAAAAATGACACTTAATACACCGGTTAGGCCTATCGCATAACGCCAGCCATCGTCACCGCCAAACATAAGCGCTAATACAGGCAATAGCATTGCAGCAGCTGCCGAGCCAAAGTTACCCCAGCCACCGTAAATACCTTCTGCTGTACCCAACTCGTTTGCCGGGAACCACTCGCTCACCATGCGAATGCCCACAACAAAACCCGCACCAATAAAGCCAAGTGCAAAACGCGCGATAGCGGCTTGCTCAAACGTGGTGGCCATCGCAAACATAAAACATGGGATGCTACATAAAATCAGTAATGATGCATAAACGATGCGAGGCCCAAATTTATCAGTTAACATGCCCACAACCACGCGAGCAGGAATGGTTAGTGCCACATTTAAAATAAGCAGCGTTTTTACTTGTGCCATAGTAATACCTAGCGAACCCGCTATAGCGCCTAATAATGGCGCATGGTTAAACCAGACAAAAAATGAGATAAAAAACACCATCCAGCTTAAATGCAATATTTTCATTTTTCCGCTAAACGATATGAGATTAAACCCAGTACTCGGTTGCATGTTATTTTTCCTTAGTTACGTTTGTAGTTATTTATAGCAGTTACTACTTTGTTATTAATTACACTGCTATATTTGTTAATTTCACGTTAACCATGCTGAGCAATTAGTGAGCCAATAATTTATTTATTTAAAAATCATTAACTTATGTTTTTTCTAATTCGTTATAATTTTCATTTGCACTGTTAAGGTAATCAAAGTGAGCACTAACAGTGCAATTACTTTTAACCGCGTTCTTGCCCACATATTCTAAAAATTGCTATTGTGTATAAAAATAATGAGAAGCCGCTAATGACTAAACCAGCCCTGACTTACCAACAACAACTACGTTACTCGCGCCACATAATGCTTCCTAAATTAGATATAGAGGGACAAGAAAAAATATGGCAATCTCATGCGCTTATAGTCGGTTTAGGTGGTTTGGGCTGCCCCGTTGCTCAGTACTTAGTTGCCTCCGGTGTGGGTACGTTAACGCTTGTAGATAACGACGTGGTTGATGCTACTAACTTGCAAAGGCAGGTGCTTTATAAACAAACAGATGTAGGGTACTTAAAAACTCACGCCGCCAAAGCGCAGTTAACTAGCTTAAATGATGAAATAGATATACATACAATCGATGTATTTTTAGATGAAAAGTCAAAGCTTGACGAGCTATTAAAAAATATTGATATAGTCATTGATTGCTCTGATAACTTAACTACACGTAATGTATTAAACACAGCCTGTTATAAAACAAAAACCCCACTAGTATCGGGCGCTGCAATTAGAATGGAAGGCCAAGTTGCCTGTTTTACAATGCAAGAAAATAGCCACTGTTATGAGTGTTTATCGCAGTTTATGTCTGATCAAACACAAAGCTGCTCAGAATCAGGCGTGCTATCGCCCATTGTAGGATTAATTGGCAGTATTCAGGCCACTGAAGCGTTAAAAATGCTTGCTGGATTACCAAGCGGGTTGAGCGAACATTTACTGCTGGTTGATGGTTTAAGTATGGAGTTTAGTCGCTTTAAAATCACAAAAAACAGTCATTGTGCTACGTGCAGCTAAAACCCACTTTACATTACTCTAGATTATGAATAGTCGTATAAAGTGTATCGCCTACTTTATAGTTTTTTTGATCCCATACTCTTGGTGAAAGTAAGCAATACAAGCTTTGCCCGTCTACATCTAGCGTAAGTTGCCATGTTTTATCTATAAGTTCTGCACTGTGTAGCGTACATATTAAAACATTGCTGTTATTTGTGTTTAATGGCGTTTCTGCACTTACCGATATTTGCTCACACTCTAATATAAGTTTATTTCCTTGCTCTACAGCGCTGGGTAATGCAAATAGCTGCTGCTCGCTTTTGTGGAGTTTAAGCAAATACACACCGTATTTTTCATCAAATGTAATGATTTGAAAGTTAATTAAGCTCAGCGGTGCTTGTTTATTATTAGCGTAAATAGCTTTAGCCACCTGCGCACTCGGGCCATGGTTAATTACTTTACCGTTATTAAGCTGCACCAGGGTATCGCAACAAAACAATAGTTCTTTTAACGAGTGGCTCACTATAATAAATTTAATAGTAAACGTTTCCGCCAATTCACTTAATGTTGAGAGTGTTTTAAAGCGCAGCGGCCAATCAAGAGCGCTAAATGGCTCATCTAAAATAATTAATTTTTGACCTGCCAACAACGTCCGTGCAAACACCACCCGTTGGCGCTCCCCGCCAGACAAGCTTTGAACGTTGCGTTTAAGTAAGGGGTGTAACTCAAGTGCATCAATAACTTTTTGTTCAGTTAAGTCAGTTTGCCTATTAAAACAATGCTTTTGTGTAAACGCTAAATTACCTGCTACATCCAAATGCGGAAATAATGGGCAGGACTGAACTTGCAACGTAACACCGCGTTGCTCAGTTGGTAAATGATGTACCGATTTATTATTTATATAAACACTCTGCTCACCTTCAAGGCCACTAATACAACGTAGCAAGGTGGACTTACCCGAGCCCGATGGACCAAAAATTCCCGCAATAGTAAAAGATTCAAGGTGAAGGTTTATGTCTAAATCAAAGCTGTTTAGCGATTTATAAAGGGCTAACTTAATCATATTATTGCTTAACCCCCACTATGCTTTTATTAAATTTAAATAACAGCACTAAACACGCAAATGAAATAGCCAGTAAAATAAGCGAAAGCTGATGCGCCGCTGCATAGTTTAACGACTCTACATGGTCGTACAAAGCAATAGAAACAACCTGTGTTTCTCCTTGTATATTGCCACCAATCATCAGCACTAAGCCAAACTCCCCGAGTGTATGCGCAAACCCCAGTGCAAATGCACTACCAATACTAGGTTTTAACAACGGCAATATTAAGTAAAAAAAACGCTTAAAGTGGCTCAAACCCAAGGCAATTGCAGCCTCGTTATAGGTGTGGTTAATCTGCTTAAACCCTGCCACTAAGGGTTGCATTACAAACGGCAAAGAATAAAAAAGCGAACCAATAACAACACCCTGAAAACTAAACGCAAGTTGGGTGCCTGTTAGCCAAAACCAAAATTGCCCAAAAGCATGTGTGGGCGAAAATAAAACCAGTAGATAAAAACCAAGTAAGGTCGGTGGCAATACTAACGGCATTGCAATAAGCGCTTCTAAAAACGGTTTAAATTTACCTTTGTACCCCGCTAGTTTGTATGCAACAGGAATACAAAAAACAAGCAGCAACACAGCCGTTATAAAAGCTAACTTTACCGTCAGCCACAGTGCTGTTAAATCACTTTGAAGCATTGCTATCCTTTGTTCTATATCCTAATTCAACAAGCTTAAATTGAGTGCTGCTGGTCATTAAAAAGTCCATAAGCTTTTGAGCGCTTGCCAGTTTTTTACTCGATTTAATAATAACCCCCTGTTGAATAATTTCGGGATACTCGCTAGGCGGTATTAACTTGTACGATAAATACTGTGGGTCCTGGCTATTATTAAACGCCATTTTTAATGTAGAGACAGCCACGACCCCTACAGATGCATTCCCACTTTGAACAAACTGAAAAGCTTGCGTAATATTATTACCATACACATAATTTATTGGCTTTTTAAAATTGGCATTCGCGTAAAACTCAGACGCCTGCCCATAAGGTGAAAAACGCGGATTAGCGATTGCCACTTTATTATTTACTTTATTAGCATTGGGCTGCCACACAGCAAGTTCACCAAGTGCATAGGTAATTAAGCTACTTTGACTAGCAAATCCTTCTTTTATTAAAGCTTGCGGGCGCACATCGTCAGCCGATAAAAACACATCAAACGGCGCTCCATGTACAATTTGAGAATATAAAACACCGCTAGAAGCCGCTGATATTTTTACTTGTATACCCGGTATTGGGGAGTCTTGCAGTAAAGTTTGTAACACGGTTTTAAAATTACTTGCCACCGCAACATGTATTGTTTCTTTTGCGTTTAACGAGCTTGAAAACACGCAAATACCAAACAAAAAATAACCCAGCCATGTATTGTAAAGCTTTGACATTGTAAGTATTGTTTTAAAAAATGAATTAAGTAAGCAATATATATGAACGATGTTTGCAATGCACCCGGTTTATTACCAATAGAAACCGCAATCAGTAATATGTTAGATGCAATTAGCTTTAATAAGCATGCCGAAACAATACCTGTAATGAGTAGTGTTGGCCGAATTTTGGCTACTGATGTTCAATCAACAATTAATGTGCCCGCACATGACAACTCTGCGATGGACGGCTATGCATTGTGTATTAGTGACGGCCTAACCACCTACACGCAAATAGGCAGTGTATTTGCGGGTCAAACCTTCGACAAAACGCTAACGCCCGGTCAATGCGTAAGAATTATGACCGGTGCAGCACTTCCACCAGGTGCTAACGCCGTTGTTATGCAAGAAAACGCCACAGTAAATAATGATGAAATTACTTTTACAGGCACTATTGAGCACAATAACAATGTCCGTTTTGCAGGTGAAGATATTGCAAAAAACAGTGTGGTATTAAAAGCAGGCAGAAAGCTTAAAGGCGTAGACGTTGGATTATTAGCCTCTATTGGTATTAACGAAGTAAACGTTTACCAAACACTCAAAGTAGCCGTGTTCTCAACTGGAGACGAACTAATAGAGCCGGGTAATGCACTTCCTGCAGGCACTATTTATGAAAGTAATCGCGCTGTGATTATTAGCGAGCTTAATAATCCAAATATAGAGGTGATTGATTTTGGTATTATTCCCGATGACAAAACACTTATTCAAAAAACCTTTTTAAAAGCGGACGAGCAAGCCGATGCCGTTATTAGCTCTGGTGGTGTATCGGTTGGTGAAGCCGACTTCACAAAAGAAGTACTAAACGACATTGGCGATATACACTTTTGGAAAATAGCCATGAAACCAGGCAAACCATTTGCCTTTGGTAAATTGCCTAACAGCTACTTTTTTGGTTTACCTGGCAATCCAGTTTCTGCAGCCGTTACGCTTGAGCGACTTGTAAAACCAGCATTGACCAAACTATCTGGCAATGAACCTAAACCCACCCTTCGTTTAAAAGCAGTCACAACTCAACAAATTAAAAAGCGCCCAGGCCGAACAGACTTTCAACGTGGTATTGCCAGTAACGATGAAAACAATAACCTTGTTGTCACACCTGTTGAAAAACAAGGCTCAGGCGTATTGTCATCTCTTAGTAAAGCTAACTGTTTAATTGTAGTCCCTGCGCAAAGTGGAAACATTGCACAAGGCGAAACTGTTGAAATAGAACTCTTATAACGGCAGTTACAAAATACAAAAAGCCCAACTAGGTGTTCACCTTGTTGGGCTTTTTAATATTAGTTTATAAAACTAACGGTGGTTTAAAACACCGATTCAAAATCACCATTTGGAAATAAAACACCTGGGATCCCACGAACGGCTGTAACCTCAGCAATTTTTGTATCACCAAAGTATAAGCCGCCACTGTAATTACGACCCGCTTGTTTTACATCTAACCAGCGACCGTTTTCACCTTTTGCAACTAGGCTAATATTACCATTAACATCGCGAATACGAAGATCCAACGCCTGTCCTTGAACACTCACATATATATCCGTCGATGTTAGCTCTGTTAAATTATCTACAGCACCCACATAAGCAAATTTAAAATCGTTAGCGGCACTTAGTGGAAAATCTAATTCGAAGGTAAAGGCTAAATCATCATTTTCTTCACCAATAAAAGGTGACGATTCAATTGCAGTTATATGAAACGCAGTACTTTGAACCTCGCCTTCAAAGTCACCTTGAAAATCGAAAGACGATAACGTAGTGGATACCTCGCCAAATGAGTCCACAAAACGGTTTAGGTTTAACGATAAATCGCCAGCTAATTCACCATTAGCTTTATTAATAACAACATTAGTAGTAAGTTGTGCAATACCTGTATCAGCATCAGGATTTGTTTCGTTTACAACGTCAATACCATCAAACTGAATCAGCAACTCGCTAACATCAACACTCAGTAAAGTTGAGCCATTGGTTACCGTAGCACTCATTACACCCTCAATTTTATTACCTAACACGCCACTTACTCTAAATGTAGGAATAGATAAGTCTATGCTAATCGGTAAGTTATCGTAGGTACCCGTTATAGCCCAAGTATAAGGCGATTTACTGTAATCAATGTCTAAATCTCTCAGCGAATATTGCCCAGCAGGCACTGAATCATCAGCCAGCGGTGAATAATTAGTTATAACCTCGTTAAGCGCATTAGTCAGTGCTGTAAGCGTTGCTTGAGTATCTTCGTCAAACGCACCCTCTAGTTCAGCAAATTTAGCGTCGAGTTCATTTGAGTAGCTTTTTTCTTGAAGCCTTGCAACACCAATAATATTTCTAACATCAACAAGCAGCTCTCTTGAATCTATGCTCTGTGCTTCACTCACACGTAGCTCCCACTGCTGATAAGTAGTAACACTCGCAATGGTTTGGTTTACTTGGCCTGCTACATTAGGAAGTAAGCCATTTCCCTGTTCACTAAACAGGTTATCAGGAATATATTGAGCAGCTAATTGGCTGTAGTCTTGCCATGCTTGTTGTTCGCTATCATTACTAGAAAAGGCATTAAATGCAGTATCAACGTTAAAGGTACTGTCGGCTACACCCGCAATAATAGCAGCATAAGTAAAGGCATTAGTTACCATTTCAGCTTCAACACTGGCTGTAAGGTTACTGTGCGTTAAATGATAAAACGGCGTGGCAGATAAACTTGCTTGCACTGCACTTAAGCCTGCATCAGTAATCGCTGTACTTAAAGGAGAAAAATACACCGCGTTAACACCAGGAGCAATAAACGCATCGGCCTTATAATTTAATGTAACAGACGTTAGTTCTTGAAAATCAACTAAACGGTTGCCGTTTAAATCATTAGGGTCATCTCGTACTGTTCTGCCACACCCTGTAAATCGTGGACAAGATAACAACGTATCATCAGGTATAAATTCAAAGCGGCTGTATGTAAGCGGCGTTACACTTATGCTAAACGTATTAATGTTATCTACTTCAATCGACTCTTGAATAACACCTTCGTTATTTAAAATATTGAGTGTACCCTTCGGCGACTGCCAGTTGGCGACATAAAAACGGGCTGTTGAATTAGTTGTAATTTGAGTTACAGCCACACTTTCGTTGTTATCAGAACTAGAAGATGATCCACCACAACCCGCTAATGCTACTGCAACCCCTAAAGGTATAATTTGTTTTAACATCTTCATTCCTTAAAACTTAATGTTCATGTACCAATTTATATTTGCATAATACGCTTTATCCAAATCTAAACTATCGGTTTGCAGATTAAGACCAAAATACTCGCTTTCAATACCCACTAAATAAGCCTTGCTTTTAGTTTCATAGCCAGCCTGTACTTTCCAATGATCCCAAAAATGAACTCGCCCTTTTAACTGGCTAAATGTATCTTGATCATAACGTTTAAGAGTTAATTGAGTCGAAAATCGATCATTTATTCTATAATCAGCAAACGCTTGCATGCGCATTTTCATATCAAAGTCATGAGATTGCGTATTTCCAAACGACGATGTTTTTAACGATACAGTTGGCTGCGTAATTATATCGCCATTATCGTTTTGGCTAAATGGGATCTCGGTTGTTTGCCCGTTAACAAACCCACTGTCTTCATAATCAGTTTTATACAGCAAGTCTTTAACGCTAAAGCCTACATGCAACTCGGCATTTACTTGCCAATTAGCAAATATATCTAGGCTATAACCTAACCCTTCTGGGTTTTCAGATGGCGTAAATTTTTTAAATAAAATATCTTTTGAATAGTTATAATCTACAGAAATATCGCCTTCTACTTCATCACTGTAAATGCGCCCGTCAACAATCCCGTCTTGAAAGTGCGTACTAGCAAAAATAGAAATTTTTGGTGTAATAGTTAATGCGTTTTTATCTAAAAATTTAAAATCGTAAGACGCAAATATACCATTAGAGGTTGCTTGTTTAGCGTCTAAATAATAGGTGTAGTATCTATCTTCAAAAGCCAAATCATTTTTTTCAATGTGTGTGTATTTTGCCGTATCTGGATCAAAATTTAGTACGTAGTCAAAGCGACTTTGTAAACCAACTTTAAAATTACCGTACCCAACACCAACTTCAAAAATATTGTACGTAAATGCACTGTCACCCGAGGTTAGCGGCGCATCAAAGTCATCAACAAATGCCTGAACTGGTTGCGCTTCGGTATAGATTTCTGCGTCAAAATGAGTAAAAACTTGAAACTGATTATTAGCGGATGCAAGTGGAGAAAGTAGAGCTGATGAAAATCCTAGCAAAAGAATTTTTTTTTTCATAATTTAATCGCTTTCAATAAAAAAAGGGAAAAGCACGCAGCTTTTCCCTTTAATAGTTTAAAAATTACTTGCTTGAGTCAATTAAATCAACATCAGTGTAATCCATTGTTACACCATCAATGTAAGAGATTGAAAGCCCATTAGTAACTTTAGTAGCAGTACCAAACGACATCATCATGCCGTTGTACATAGCTTTAACGTCGCCAGTGTAACCTGTAGACTCAGCACCCATAAGAGATAATGTGTAACCCATTGCTGCGTCACCTTTAACCATTACATCTAGCATGCTTTGATCTTCATCACCGCTTGCGTCAACCGTACCCATAACTTTAAAGTCTAGGTCGCCAGACATACCTTCAAGAGTAACAGTACCCTTGTCAGTCGCGTCATTAGCCATTACGTTTAACATACCAGTAAACCCAGAATCACCGTCCATAATTGTCACGTGGTTCCAAGTTTCAGTATTAACGATTTCAGCATCATCTACTGTGTCAGCATCAACTTCGCCGTCAAAAGTAAATATTAAACAAGAATCAATTTGAGTCTCGTCAATAGTACCGGCTGCAAAATCAACACAATCTGTAAGTGCGTTTGCTTGCGTGTCTGCAGTCATTAACTCAACCGTAGCATCATCACCGCCAACTAACGTAGCACCCCAAGCAACAACTAACTGCTCGCCTTGGTAAGATGCAGCAGCGCTGATCATTTCACCTGTGGTTGCATTGTTAAGCATAAGCGTTAGGTCGTCTAAGCTGTAAGCATAAGTCCAGTTAGGTTGACGAGTAGACGTACCTTCACCTGAGTTACCCATACCAGCTAGCTCATCAATAACGTCTGCTAAAACATCAGCTGCATCAAGAACCGCTTCTCCACCAGTGCTTGTAAGTACAGTCATTGTGCTTAGTGACTCTGATGTTGCTTTAACAGATACAAGAACTTCAAACTTAGCAACCGCTTCTTGCGCCGTTAATTGTAGAGCATACGCTGTAGCAAACTGCTCTGATGCAAGTTCAGCTTTAGCAGCAGCTGTAACAGCCATTGCCTCTGCAGCATCAATTAAATCTTGTGCATCGGCACTGTCAGCATCTAAAGCTAAGTAAGCTTCTGCAGCAGCTAATGCTTGTGCAATAGCAACTTCGAATGCGTCAACACTTGCAGCAAAGTCAGAAGCCGCAACAATCGCAGCATCTGCCTTAGCTAGCGCCTCAGCTGCATTATCAGCGTTGTTTACCATTGCATTTTCAGCATCTGTAAGCGCGGTTGTTGATGCTGTTTCAGCAGTCATTGCAGCCGTTTCAGCTGCTAGCGCTAGTTCGTTAGTTTCTGTAGCAAGGGCAGCTGCTGCTGCAACTGCTGCATCAAACTCAGCAAGCGCTGCTTCAGCTTCAGTAACAAGTAATGCAAGTTCTGTGTTAAACGCTGCAACTTTTTCAATTTCAGCTGAAGAACCTGTTACTAACGCGTCTGCATCATCTAAAATCTGTTGGTAATCAGAACTATTTGCCACAAGTAATGTAGCTACAGATACTAAACCTTGAGACTGTACAAACAATGCATTCGATTCACCGGCTAAATCAGCAACTGCAGCTTCATTTACAAGTAACTCAACCGCATTTGCTAACGCTACTGCTGTGTCTGCGTCAACTACAGTGTCACCACCTAGTGCTTGTACTGCAACTAAATCAGCTTGCGCAGCAGTAACTGATGCCTGAATTGACACTAGCTCAGCTTCTGCAACAGTTACCGCAGCAGTTACTTTAGCTGCAAGTTGCATGTAGAAACCATCGCCTACTGTACAATCGTCAGTACAACCAATTTTCTCAAGTGCTTTTTTAGATTTTTCAGCAGCATTAGCTAAACCAGCATCACTTGCTGCGCCATTTTTAACAGCTTTATCTTTAGCAGCTTTTGCTTTTTTAGCTATGCCAGTTGATTGTGCGGCAAATGCAGCTTTTTCAGCGTCAGTCGCATCTGGGTTGTTTACAGCAAACGCAGCCGCAAGAGCAGCTTCAATATCACTTTCTTCACCAGTAGCAATTGCAAAGAAAATATTAGCTGTATTTGTAGCAGCTTGTTGTAATGCAGTAGCTAATGCAGCAATATCAGCATCTTCACTACCAGCTACACTGCCAGCTTTAATACCTGAGATTAACTTCGTCATATTGCCGTTAATATCAGCAAGACCTTGGATAGATGAAGCAACTTGAGTTAACGATAAAATACCATCGTCTAGCATTTCTTCGCCATCAACGTCAGCTAAATCGACTGCACCGCCGTTTGAAACATCACCTAGTAAAGAAGCAAGTAAAAGCGCTGTATCTGGGCCTAAAACTTGAACTAGCACGTCAACACTTGAATTTGCAATACCTGCAGCATCAACACCTTCGCCGGCATCAATTAATAGTTGTGAAACAAGCGTTGTTAAGAAAGTCGCGTTTGCTCTAAGTGAACGCGCTACGTTTGCGTCGCCTAAAACGCCACTTGCGCCAGATGCATCAGCTTCAACCGCTGGCACAAATTTAACAACAGAAAGCTCTAGGTCTGTTTTGTACCATTCGCCAAACTCAATTGCTGTATCGCCATCGTTAACGTCGTCTTCTGCTGGTGCTTCGTCGTAAGTACCACAACCTAGGTATGCATCACAACGTAGGTAGCTGTCGTCGCCTTCAGCTGATGTTTTAACAGTAATGTATACTGGACCTGTAAAGTCGTCTTCTAGGAATACACTGTAACGACCGCTTTCATCTGTTAAAACAGCGTCTGGGTTTGCTGCTAAAATACTTGCCGCTACTGCTTCATCAGCAGCTTCTTGAGATAAACCTTCAGCAGAGAAAGTTTCAGCTTCCGCAGATGCCGCTAAACGAAATGGTACTGCTACCGTCTGGCCTGTTGAATCCAATGTTGAAACGCTAACCACCGCGTTCATCATTGCACCTTTAACTGCTTTACCTGTTACTTCAACGTTAAACTGGACGCTATCTGATGAATCAAAAGACTCAACAGGTGGAACATAAACATTTCTGTCATTATCAGAACCACACGCCGTTAAGCCGAGTGTGAGTGCAACTGATGCCGCTATTGGTGTAAATTTGATCATACGCTTCGCCATTTATTTCTCCTTGATAGCCATGAAATAAGTATCTGAAAAAGTTTGGTTAAACTTGGGAAATTTTATTAGTCGTTTACAAAAAATGTAAACAAGCACAATAATCTAACCTTTGTTACTAGAACTTTAAAAGTACCATTAAGCTATGAGTTGTTGCTACATATTTATACATATAAAATGATGTAATTTTAGTTTAACGCCATGTTTTAATTTTTATAGGCCTTAATTAAATTCAATAACCTAGGTTACAGCCACAAAAAACCAACATGCTGGTTTATAATATATCGTGTTTATTGATTGATTATTACATTAAATTTAGTTTGTTAAATTTTTTCTTCAAGTATTTGCGACAGAACATTAAAAATAAATGCAGAACGGAGATAAAGCAACCCAAAAGAACTGAGCTCTTAATTGAAAGTAAACCTTTAGAACCAGGAAAGCCAATCCCTTGTTTTTTATTTATTTTAAAATCCTGCTTAATTGTTACTGCATTATTAATATTGTTACGTTAACCCTAACTGACTAAAAGGGTCTTTTAATTTCACAAAGTTAATAATGCAGTACAAAATTTTTAAAAGGGAACTCTTACAACCCCTTCCATCAATACTCTGGCGCTTCGGCTCATACTCGCTTTGGTAACTTGCCAGTCTCCATTAATCTTTTTAGCTTCAGCGCCTACTTTTAACGTGCCCGAGGGGTGACCAAAATTCACTTCACTCAATGCGCCACCACCAGCAGCCATATTTACTAACGTACCGTCAATTGCTGCTGCGGTACCAATTGCAACCGCGGCTGTTCCCATCATGGCATGATGTAATTTCCCCATCGACATAGCACGTACTAATAAATTAATACTGCCAGCATCTATGTGTTTACCGCTTGATGCATTATACGCCACAGGCTTAGCAACAAACGCAACTTTAGGTGTATGCTGGCGTGCTTGTGCTTCATTTATATTATTAATTAAGCCCATTTTAACAGCGCCATAAGCACGTATTGTTTCAAGCTTTTCAAGCGCAGCATCATCGTTATTAATGTCGTCTTGCAGCTCAGTGCCGGTATAACCAATATCTTCAGCATTAATAAAAATAGTTGGAATACCCGCATTAATCATCGTCGCCTTTAGCGTACCAACATCTGGCACCTCTAAATCGTCAACAACATTACCCGTTGGAAATAAAGCCCCATCCCCATCAGCAGGGTCTACAAACTCAAGCTTTACTTCTGCTGCAGGGAACGTCACACCGTCAAGCTCAAAGTCACCGGTTTCTTGCACTTCGCCATTAGTCATAGGCACATGCACTAAAATGCTTTTTTTTATATTAGCCTGCCAAACACGCACAATAGCTATGCCATTATCGGGCACGCGGTTTTTATCAACTAAGCCATTACTAATAGCAAAAGCCCCCACGGCAGAGGTTAAATTACCGCAGTTACCGCTCCAATCAACAAACGCTTTATCAATAGCTACTTGCCCAAACAAGTAATCAACATCGTGATCGGCTTGCTCACTTTTACTTAAAATAACCGTTTTGCTGGTGCTTGATGTTGCACCGCCCATGCCGTCGGTTTGTTTACCATAAGGATCGGGGCTACCAATAACACGAAGCAATAAATTATCGCGCGCCTCACCTGCCACTTGGGCAGGCTTTGGCAAATCGGTTAAATTAAAAAACACACCTTTACTCGTGCCGCCACGCATGTAGGTCGCGGGCACTTTTATTTGTGGTTTAAACATTTTTTAAATCCTTATTACGCGTTTGTCGCTTCTAAAAAGTCTTGAGCAAAACGCTGTAATACACCACCAGCAGCGTAAATAGAAAGCTCTTCTTGCGTATCTAATCGGCATTTCATCGCTGCAGTTAGCACTTCACCATTTTTACGGGTGATCACAAGCTCTAATGTGGCGCCCGGTGCTGGTGCGCCTTTTACATCGTAACTTTCACTACCATCAAGGTTTAGTGTTTTACGTGTCGTGCCTGGTGCAAACTCAAGCGGTAAAACGCCCATGCCAATTAAATTTGTGCGGTGAATACGCTCAAAGCCTTCAGCAGCTATAACTTCAACACCTGCAAGCCTTACCCCTTTTGCCGCCCAATCGCGCGACGATCCTTGCCCGTAATCAGCACCGGCCACAATAATAAGTGGTTGTTTACGTTGCATGTAGGTTTCGATTGCTTCCCACATGCGCGTGTTTTCACCCTCGGGCTCTAAACGTGCGTAAGACCCTTGCTTAACGTCACCGTTTTCATCAAGTACCATTTCGTTAAGTAATTTAGGGTTTGCAAACGTGGCACGCTGCGCCGTTAAATGATCGCCGCGATGCGTTGCATAAGAATTAAAGTCTTCTTCTGGCACATTCATTTTAGTGAGGTACTCGCCCGCAGCACTGCTTGCCATAATTGCGTTAGAAGGTGATAAATGATCCGTTGTAATGTTGTCACCCAATAACGCCAAAGCACGCATACCACTCATGGTACGCTCACCAGCAAGTGCTCCTTCCCAATAAGGCGGGCGGCGGATATACGTACTTTGCGCTCGCCAATCGTAAAGTGGGTCGTTGTCTTCACCGTAATCTACGGTTAAGTCAAACATAGGCTCGTACACTTTTTTAAATTGCTCAGGTTTAACGCTTTGCTGAATTACCGCATCTATTTCTTCATCGGTTGGCCATAAATCTTTAAGCGTTACATCATTACCTTGTTGATCTTGTCCTAAAATATCTTTTTCAATATCAAAACGAATCGTACCCGCAATAGCATAAGCTACAACCAAAGGCGGTGATGCCAAAAAGGCTTGTTTAGCATAAGGGTGAATACGCCCGTCAAAGTTACGATTACCCGAAAGCACAGCCGTTGTGTATAAATCGCGATCTATCACTTCTTTTTGAATCACAGGGTCAAGCGCCCCACTCATACCGTTACAGGTAGTACACGCAAAGCCAACAATACCAAAACCAAGCTGCTCAAGCTCTGGCAATAGGTTTGCGTCTTCAAGGTACGATTGCACGGCTTTAGAGCCCGGCGCTAACGACGTTTTAACCCAAGGTTTGCGCATTAACCCTTTTGCATTCGCATTACGCGCTAACAAACCTGCAGCTATTACATTGCGCGGGTTGCTAGTATTAGTACAGCTGGTAATTGCCGCAATAATACACGCACCGTCTGGCATTAAGCCTTCTTCGTTTTCAACAACGCCCGAAATACCTTCTTTCGCTAAATCGCTGGTTGAAACACGACGATGTGGATTAGAAGGCCCCGCAATATTGCGGCCAACGCTCGATAAATCAAAAGTCAAAACACGCTCGTATTTTGCGGTTTTTAAGCTATCGCTCCAAAGGCCAGCCGTTTTAGCGTAGTTTTCTACAAGGGCTATTTGCTCTTCATCGCGCCCTGTTAAACGTAAATAGTCTATTGTTTTATCGTCGATATAAAACATCGCCGCAGTCGCACCAAATTCTGGCGTCATGTTAGAAATAGTTGCTCTATCGCCCAGGGTTAGCGCATCGGCGCCTTCGCCGTAAAACTCTAAATAGGTCGATACAACACGCTGCTCGCGTAAAAACTCAGTAATCGCCAACACAATATCGGTAGCGGTAATACCAGGCTGGCGAGTACCCGTAAGCTCTACGCCTACAATATCGGGTAAACGAATGTACGACGCGCGGCCAAGCATAACGCTTTCAGCTTCAAGCCCGCCTACACCCACTGCAATAACACCTAATGCATCAACATGCGGGGTATGGCTGTCGGTCCCTACAAGCGTATCTGGGAATGCAATGCCATCGCGGTTTTGAATAACAGGCGACATTTTTTCAAGGTTAATTTGATGCATAATGCCGTTACCAGGCGGGATCACATCAATATTTTTAAACGCGGTTTTAGTCCAGTTTATAAAATGAAAACGGTCATCGTTTCGGCGGTCTTCAATGGCACGGTTTTTTTCAAACGCCTCAGGATCAAAGCCTGCATGTTCAACCGCTAACGAATGGTCAACAATTAACTGCGTTGGTACCACAGGATTAACTTTAGACGGATCGCCACCTTTAGCGGCAATTGCATCGCGCAAGCCTGCTAAATCAACAAGGGCCGTTTGGCCTAAAATATCGTGGCACACCACACGCGCCGGATACCACGGAAAATCTAAATCTTGTTTACGCTCAATTATTTGGCTGAGTGCATCGGTAAGCATGGCAGGGTCGCAGCGACGTACTAAGTTTTCTGCAAATACACGAGAGCTGTAAGGGAGAGTCGCATAAGCGCCTGGTTTAATGGCATCAACAGCGGCTTGGGTATCGTAGTAATCTACATTTGAGCCCGCAAGCGGTTTGCGGTACTGAGTGTTATTAATTATGGTCATAATAAAAGTTCGCTAATAAGTGACGGGAAATAAAAAGGCAAAAAGGTGAGCTAGGCTCACCTTAAATGCTAACTAATTAGCCTCTTGATTCAATTGGCGTATAGCTGCGTGCGTCTGGCCCTGTGTAATCTGCACTTGGGCGAATAATACGGTTATTAGCACGTTGTTCTTTTACGTGAGCTGTCCAACCAGTAACGCGGCTCATCACAAATATTGGCGTAAACAACTTAGTGGGAATATCCATAAAGTGATAAGCCGATGCATGGAAAAAATCAGCATTACAAAATAACTTTTTCTCGCGCCACATTACTTCTTCACAACGAACAGAAACCGGGTAAAGTACATCATCGCCCACCTCTGCTGCTAATTTTTCAGACCACTTTTTAATAATTACATTACGCGGGTCCGATTCACGATAAATAGCATGGCCAAAGCCCATAATTTTATCTTTACGCTCAAGCATACCCATTACTTCTTGCTCAGCATGCTCTGCGCTAGTAAAGCCTTCAATCATATCCATTGCAGCTTCGTTTGCACCACCATGTAATGGCCCGCGTAACGTACCAATCGCACCCGTTACACACGAATGAATATCAGACAAGGTAGAAGCACATACGCGCCCTGTAAATGTAGAGGCATTAAATTCGTGCTCTGCGTATAAAATAAGCGACACATTCATTACTTGCGCAAACAACTCGCTTGGTGCTTTGTCGTGTAATAACGTTAAAAAGTGTGCGCCTACTGAATCGTCGTCTGTTTGTGTTTCAATGCGAACACCATCGTGTGAAAAGCGGTACCAGTAACAAATAATACTTGGGAACACTGCAACCATGCGGTCAATCGCATCGTTTGCTTGGCTAAAATCAAGTTCCATTTCAAGGTTACCCAACATAGAGCAACCCGTACGCATTACGTCCATTGGGTGCGCGTCTTTAGGAATATTTTCAAGCACCGTTTTAAGTGCATCTGGCAAGCCACGTAAGCTTTTTAATTTTGCTTTGTACTCAACCAACTCGTTAGATGTAGGTAACTCACCGCGTGAAAGTAAAAACGACACTTCTTCAAACTGCGCTTTTTCAGCCAGCTCGCTGATGTCGTAACCACAATACGTTAAGCCCGAGCCACTTTGGCCAACTGTACATAATGCCGTTTGGCCTGCTACTTGTCCGCGTAAGCCTGCGCCGCCTAATGCTTTATCTACCATGATCTTCTCCTATCTTAAATTTGTGTGTTGTCTAATTTAATAATTATTATTTGTCAGATTTTGATGAAAAAAGGTTATCGAGTGTGTTTTCGTATGTGTGGTAATCTAAAAAGTCATAAAGCTCAGCTCGGGTTTGCATGTTTTCAATTTCGCTTTGTTGCGAGCCTTCATTTAAAATAGCCGAGTAAACGTTAAGTGCCGCTTTATTCATAGCTCTAAACGCACTGAGCGGGTAAAGCACCATTTCAACGCCCACATCACTTAATTGCTCTTTGGTATAAATTGGCGTTTGGCCAAACTCAGTAATGTTAGCCAAAATAGGCACATTTAACGCATTCGCAAACGCTTGGTAATCGGCAAGGTCGTGCACGGCTTCAGCAAAAATAGCATCGGCGCCAGCTTCAACACAGGCTGCTGCGCGGTCAATGGCCGCATTTAAGCCTTCTTTTTGAAACGCATCGGTGCGCGCCATAATGTAAAAATCGCTATCGGTTTTTGCATCTACCGCGGCTTTAATACGGTCAACCATTTCGCCTTGGCTAACAATTTCTTTATTTGGGCGATGGCCACAACGCTTTTGAGCCACTTGGTCTTCTATATGAAAACCCGCCGCGCCTGCTTTGGTCATTTCTTTAACAGTGCGTGCAATATTAAACGCCCCGCCCCAACCGGTGTCGGCATCAACAAGTAAAGGTAAATCGCTTGCACCGGTAATACGGCGAATATCTTCAAGCACGTTGTCTAGGCTAGTCATACCTAAATCAGGCATACCGAAAGAGGCATTAGCAACACCCGCACCCGAAAGGTAAATAGCTTGGTGGCCCATTTTTTCAGCCATCATTGCTGTGTAGGCATTAATAGTGCCCACTACTTGTAAAGGGCGATTATTAGCAATAGCTTGTTTAAATTTATATCCTGCTGACATGTCATTTCCTCTCTTTGAACGGTGGCTACATGGAGTAACTTATATTTTTAATCTTTGTATATGACGCTTTAACTATTTTGCTTAACTTTTAGCTTTTAGCGGCTCATACCAATCTGTATGAGTAAACAGTTATTCAGATTGGTATAAATCAAATTTGGTTTGAATATTCGCTTGCGACGCACTTATATGGCGCTTCATTAGCATTTCGGCCAGTTCGCCGTCGTGGTTTTCAATCGCGTTAATAATGGCTAGGTGTTCGTCAAACGCTTTTGATACACGCGGCCCCACCATACCCATTTGCACGCGGTACATGCGTATTAATTGATACAGGTCGTTACAAAGCAAATGAATCAAATGCGCGTTTTTACTGCCTTTAATAATGCGATAATGAAAATCTAAATCGCCTGCTTCTTGGTAATACGACTCGCCTTCTTTAACGCGCTGCGTTTGTAAATGTTGATTAAGTAATTGCTTTAAGCCTTTAATTTCATCTGGCTCCATATTGTCGGCAGCTAAGCGGCACGCTAAGCCTTCAAGCGAGCTACGCACTTGGTAAACCTCAATTAAACGCTCAGCTGTTAGCGCTACAACACGGCAACCTACATTGGCTTTGCGCTCAACTAAATAACAGCTTTCAAGGCGGTTTAGCGCCTCACGCAATGTTGCGCGGCTTACGCCGTAACGCTTTGCAAGCTCAGGCTCCGAAATTTTACTACCTTGGGCAATAGTGCCCTCAACAATCTCACGGCGCATATTTACAAATACCTGATCAGATGCTGTGGTAACGGGCGCTTCGTTTGAAAATGAGTCTGTCATAAGTTATTTTTTAGATTGTCGACAATTTGTATCGCCATAATGGGCGCATTAAAAAAATATGTCAACCCTAAAACCTAACATAAAGGCTAAAAAACAGCCTTATTGTCGACACTATTAGTCTAAAGTATGAACAAGATTGTTTATGAATACCTAAAAACCACAAAATGTCGACAGCGAAACTTAATTAGGTGGCTCGTTTTTATCACTGAAATTTAGTTATTTAAGTGCTAAAATCGCGCTTTATTTTTAATGTACGAGCTAGCGCGTGAACGCCAATACTTTTATTCCTGAGCACTTTATAGACGACGTAAAAACCTACCTGCCAAATCATTTAAAGTTAGATGACTTTATAAATGCGTGTCGTCGCCCACTCAGAAAATCTATCCGCGTTAATACATTAAAAATAACCGTTGAAGACTTTATTAAAAAAGCGGAGCAAAAAAATTGGCAACTTACGCCAATCCCTTGGTGTAGCGAAGGCTTTTGGCTAGAACGCCCAACCAATGAAGAACAAAACCTAGCCCTGGGTAATACCGACCTACATTTAAGCGGCGCCATGTACGTACAAGAGGCAAGCTCAATGCTGCCGCCTATTGCGCTTAAGCAAAGCATACAAACAAGCAACACCGTGCTTGATATGGCGTCGGCGCCGGGGTCTAAAACATCGCAGCTAGCAGCACTAATGAACAACCAAGGCGTGTTGGTAGCAAACGAGCTTTCGTCGTCGCGTTTAAAAGTATTGAGTGCCACTTTAAAACGTATGGGTGTGGGTAACTGTGCGCTTTCTCACTTTGATGGCGTTATATTTGGTAACTACATGTATGAATGTTTCGATAGCATATTGCTAGACGCGCCCTGCTCTGGCGAAGGCACCGTGCGTAAAGATGCAGACGCATTAAAAAATTGGTCAATCGAATCAAACATTCAAATAGCCCAAGTACAAAAAGACTTAATAAAAAGCGCATTTTACGCGTTAAAACCCGGCGGCACGCTTGTTTATTCAACCTGTACGCTCACCCCGCTCGAAAACCAGCAAGTATGCGAATATTTGCTTGCAGAATTTGGCGAGTTTATAACGCCCGAGTCGCTTAGCGATTTATTTCCGGGCGCCGATAAAGCAACAACGACCGAGGGCTATTTGCACGTTTGGCCGCAAACCTACGACAGCGAAGGCTTTTTTATTGCCAAGTTTAAAAAGCACGCAAGTTGTAACAACCCAAACCAAACAGTTAAAAAAGGCGCATTTCCGTTTGTTGAGTTTGATAAAAAACCAACAACTGCATTTAAGAGCGAGCTTAAAAAACATTTTGGTTTAACAAATTTACCCGGCACATTAATGCAGCGCGACAAAGAACTGTGGTTATTCCCGCAGGGGTTTGATGCAATTCAAAACAAAATTAAATACGCCCGCTTAGGTATTCAAATAGGCATTATTCATAAAAACGGCGTAAGGCTAACCCACGAGTTTGCTACAGTTTTAGGCAGTGCGTGTAAAACCAACACGTATGCGCTAAATAGCGAACAAGCAAACGACTACTTTAATGGTAAAGATGTTCGATTAGCCGAGTCCACAAAAGAGCTAGGCGAAGTGGTATTAACTTTATGCGGCTGCCCCATTGGGCTAGGTAAATGGCAAAAAAATAAGATCAAAAACTCACTACCGCGCGATTTAGTGCAAAATACCCAGTTAATAAACTGGGAGTAAACATACTTAAATCACGTATAAAATGTGTACAACACAGTTAAGTGTTTGTATTAACTGCAGTATAAAAAATGCACTAAAAATATGTAATTTTAAGAGCTTTGACTATACTTAAAACACTTTCAACTTCTCCCTATGAATTAGAAAGTTTTTGTTAGCGCAAGGCTCAAAAGAGCCCGTTATAGCCCAGAGTTTCCCTAAATCACTCTGGGCATTTTTTTGTCTAATGTAATTCGCCAGTGAAATGAAATAGAAATTCACAAAGAGGATAAGAGATGCTCCGATTTAGAGAACTGATCTAATGATTAAGGTAGGAAAACATTATTAGTGTTTTTATGACTTCTCATTTACTCCTCATTTACTTCTCTTTGTGCAATCACGTTTAGTAAGTTTTTCACAAAGAGGTTAAGAGACGCTGCGCTTTAGATAAGTGATCTAGTAATAAAGGTAGGAAACCATATTAAGTGTTTTAATGTCTTCTCATTTATTCCTCATTTACTTCTCTTTGTGCAATCACGTTTAGTAAATTTTTCACAAAGAGGCTGAGAGACGATGCGCTTTAGAGAAGTGATCTAGTGATAAAGGTAGCGGAGTTTTTCAAGTTAGTTGTCGCCTCAAGTTAAATTTTATGCCGCCCGCATTTCTTCTTTTTTCTCAGGGTTTAAATTTACTTCATTTATCATTGACCAGTCTCGTGACTTCCCTGACCAACGGCTTGGGTTATTCAATTTAGCTGCGTCGTTTACCTGCTGACGCTTAGCTAATATTTCTTTATCTAAACCTGAATGACGTTGGTTTGGCGTCACAAATTTTATACCACTGTGTAGGTGCTCATTATTGTACCAATCAACGAACCCACTTACCCATTCTCTTGCTGCGCTTATATCTTCAAATGGCTTTTCTGGGTATTCTGGGCGATACTTTAACGTTTTAAATAACGACTCAGAGTATGGATTGTCATTACTTACTGACGGTCGACTAAATGATGGCACAATCCCTAACTCCTGTAATGTTGCCAGTAATGTCGCGCCTTTCATTGGGCTGCCATTATCTGAGTGTAACGTAACTTGCTCGCGCTTTATTTGCTCCCGACTGCAAATATCCTTCATTAAATCTGCGGCTAATTCACTTAACTGTGAGTCGTAAACTTGCCAGCCAACAACCTTTCGACTAAAAATGTCCATCACTAAATATAAGTATAAAAATTGCCCTTTTACGCTCGTTGGTAAATAGGTGATATCCCAAGTGTAGACTTCATTTGCACGCACTGCTTTCAATACTCTTGGCTTTTTTATCGGCTTAGCTGGCTTTACTTTTTCTCTATGCGTTAATAAGTTATGTGCCTTCATGACACGATAAAACGAACTTTCAGACGCTATCCATATGCCCTTATCAAGCAGCTTAGGGACTATTTTACTGGCCGGTAAATGCCCATATTCGGCTGAATTAGCCGTATTAATAATGCGCTGCCGCTCTAACTCTGTGAGACGGTTAGGCGGCTGTTTTTTCGTACTCGTCCGTTTGTCAGTCATATCGTCTGCTTCAATCCACCGCTGAACGGTTCTTAGTGTCAGTCCAAGTAACTCACATGCCTTTTCTTTCCTTGCCCCTGAAGCCTGTGCGTTTGTGATAAGCGTTATTAATTCATGTCGCTCAGTCGCTGTTGTTAATCGTCCTCGTTGAAACCCCAAAGTGCATCCGCTTTTTTTTTGAGTACAAGTAGAGCGGCAGTTTCAGCTAAGGCCTTATCTTTGCGATTCAGTTCTTTTTGCAGTTGCTTTATTTCTTGCTTAAGCTGTTTACTGTCTGACTTTACTGTTTTATTTGAAGGTGGTGTTACTAAGTCTTTCTTCCATTGCTGAATATGATGCGGATAAAGCCCTATATTACGGCAGTATTCATTTATGGCGGCTTCATCTAAACTTCCACACTCAATTACTGCGTTGAGTCTTTCTTCTAAACTCCAGTCTTGTGGTCGTTTTTCTGCTGTCATTTGGCTACCCGTCTGGTGTATTTCAAGTTGATGCTTTTTTGCCAGTGCTATCCAACGTTGTAACGTTGAATAACCGACACCTAAGTCATCTGCAATATCTTCTAAGCGAACATCATCACATTGAGATAATGCTTTTTCAACAGCTTGAACTTTAAACTCTTGTGTAAATTGACGTTTCATTTTATTTGCCTCTGCTAAATGTTAGAGGCGACAACTATCCTGACACAGGGGGGTAGGAAACCATTATTAGTGTTTTAATGTCTTATCATTTACTCCTCATTTTGTTCTCTTTGTGCAATCACGTTTAGTAAATTTTTCACAAAGAGGAGTAAATGAGCAAACATAAGCCAAAAACAGCTTAAAATTAATCTTTCCCTCTTTGTGAATAAGTCACCTTATGGGCTTTGCACATCACGCAGGCAAGCTTCGCGTCTACAAGTTAAACGCGAAACCTATTTAATTTAAAACACATACATAGTTATTTTTTATGCAGCGCCTCTATTCGTGCAAGTAGGCTTGAAGTATCGTATCGGCCGCCACCAAGTGCTTGTACATCTGCGTAGTATTGGTCGACCGTTGCAGTCATTGGCAACGTTGCACCATTGTTTTTAGCTTCATCAAGCGCAATGCCTAAATCTTTGCGCATCCAATCTACCGCAAAACCAAAATCGTATTCACCTGCCCACATTGTTTTGTAACGGTTTTCCATTTGCCACGACCCTGCAGCACCTTTAGAAATGGTTTCAATTACTTTTTCACCATCAAGCCCTGCTTGCTTAGCAAAATGTAAGCCTTCGGCTAAACCCTGCACAACACCGGCAATACAAATTTGATTAACCATTTTACAAAGCTGGCCCGAGCCTACGCCACCTAACAATTGGCTAAAACGGCTAAACGCCGCCATTACAGGCTGTACTTTTGCAAATACGGCTTCATTGCCACCAGCCATTACTGTTAAAACGCCATTTTCTGCACCGGCTTGTCCGCCGGACACTGGCGCATCGATAAAGTCAATATTTTGCAGCGCCGCTTTTGCAGCTACTTCGCGGGCAACTTCTGCAGAGGTTGTTGTGTGATCAACTAATATGGTGTGCGGTAACATACCCGCCAAAACGCCATTGTCACCATAAACTACAGAACGTAAATCGTCGTCGTTACCCACACACATAAACACAATATCAGCGCCTTGAGCAGCTTCGCGTGGGGTATCTGCAATGCTTCCTTTGTATTGTTCAGCCCAACTTTGCGCCTTTGATTGCGTACGATTAAATACACATACGCTATGCCCTTTATTGGCTAAATGCCCTGCCATTGGGTAACCCATTACGCCTAAACCTATAAATGCGACTTTCATTGACATAAAAATGACCTATTTAACTGCTAACTTAGAAACTAGGTCCCGATTATGTCAACCGGCCAACAAAAAAGCGAATGAAAGTCTTTGTAAAATTTCCACCAATTGGAAATTAAGTAGGTAACCAATGGATAGTATTTATCAGTTTAATGCACCACTTTATAACAGTGAGAATTTTTCTTTAAGCGAGTTAAAAGGCAAAACCGTACTCATTGTCAATACAGCCAGTAAATGTAGTTTTTCAATGCAATTAAATGCTCTAGAAAAGCTATACCAAGAGTACAAGGATCGTGGCTTAACGGTACTTGCATTCCCATGTAACCAGTTTGGGCAAAACGAGCCACTTGATAATTTAGCTATCAGAGATTTTTACCAAATGCAGTTTGGTGTTTCGTTTAAAGTATTTGGTAAAGTTATGGTAAATGGCCCAGACGCTCACCCTTTATTTAGCTATTTAAAATGCCATACCCGCGGTATTTCACAAAACCGTGCAGTGAAATGGAATTTCACAAAGTTTTTAATTAACTCACAGGGTCAATTAGTCGCACGCTATGCACCGCGTACTAAACCTGAAACACTTAAACAGGTTATCGAAACACACCTACAAAAAGCCGTTGAACCAAGTGACATAAAAGCAACACCCATTATGTCTGCTTTAAATAGACGCACAGCGCTGTAAATAAAAAGTAATCGCTACTTGAGCACATGGCAGTAACGTAGTTTAATTTAAACAGGTTTACTATTTTAAACGCACCAAATTGTTGGAGCCATACCATGAACATTGCTTTTTTTAGCGCGCAAAAGTACGAAAAACCTTTTTTTGAACACAGCATTACACCTCATAATAGCTTAGCAATGACCTATTTTGAGCAATCGCTTAACGAGCAAACTGCGGTGTTAGCAAGCAATTACAATGCAGTGTGTGTATTTGTAAACGATACAGTTAATGCTCAAGTTATAAAGCTATTAGCAGCCCAAGGTGTAAATACTATATTACTGCGCTGTGCCGGTTTTAATAATGTTGATTTAGATGCGGCAAAAGCACATAACATTCATGTTTTGCGCGTACCCGCATACAGCCCAGAAGCCGTAGCTGAGCATTGTATTGCGCTTATGCTTACACTGAGCCGAAAAACACATAAAGCCTACAACCGCGTGCGCGAAGATAACTTTGATCTAAACGGGTTACTTGGCTTTAACTTGCATAACAAAACAGTGGGCATTATTGGGTGCGGAAAAATTGGCTTAGCACTGTGTAATATACTCAATGGATTTGGCGCAAACGTTTTAGTGTGCGACCCAAATGCAATACCGGGTAACTACTCCATTACCGACTTAAACACGTTACTTACCCAAAGCGATATTATTTCACTGCATTGCCCACTAAACGAGCAAACCCATCATTTAATCGATGAACATGCTTTCGCTAAAATGAAGCCCGGCGTTATGCTTATCAACACCTCACGTGGTGCATTACTCGACAGCAAAGCCTGCATACAAGCACTTAAAACACAAAAACTAGGTTACTTAGGACTAGATGTATATGAGCAAGAATCCGAACTGTTTTTTAAAAACCACAGCGACGAAATAAACCAAGACGATATATTTTCTCGTTTAGTTGGTTTTAAAAATGTCCTGATCACCGGGCATCAAGGCTTTTTTACTCAAGAAGCGCTTACCGAAATAGCAAACACCACCATTACAAATGCCCTTGAGGTTGAACAGAGTAAACCGCTTACTAACTCCATTTTTAAAAATTAACATTTATAGCCATTTACACTTGCCAAAATATGCATTGCAGTGGTATCAATTAGTTATATTTAATGGCTTTTTTAGCAGGTGTTTAAATGGAAAAAACAGCGTTATTCATAGATGCAGAAAATATAAGCCATAAATTTATAGATCAAATAATGGCTAAATTTGAACATATTGAGGTTAAAAAAGCGTACGGCAACTTTGGAGCAGTACAACTAAAACCTTGGGTAAATATTTGTTCGCGCCATGCAATCGAAATGGTATATCAAGAAAAACTCGTAAAAGCTAAAAGTAATGCGGCCGATATTGCCTTAACTGTTGGGGTTATGGAGTCTTTGTATGTCTCCCCGATTGACACTTTTGCAATAGCCTCTTCTGATTCTGACTTTGCGGCTTTAGTACACTTTTTAAGACGCAATGGTAAAAAGGTAATCGGGTTTGGTAATAATACAGCCAGTGCTAAACACTATTTTGATGACTTTTATATTTTAGGTAAAAAAAATACAATACCTAAAGTAAAAAGTAAAAGTATTGCCTCTGTTGATACCTACCATTTAGCACTGGTGAAAGAAGCCGTTGAGAACACACAACATGCAAAAACTGGACTCTCTGAAACAGTGGATGTTGGTACCTATCTTCATCGAATATTCAACATTACAAAAAAGCAGCTAGGCGTAAGTAAGCTATATCAATATTTTAAATATCACGATCAGCATTTTAAAATGCAAAAAGCCCCCGACGGAGGCTTTTTAGTCTCGTTGCATTAAGTTATTAACCAAACGCGACGTTTGCAAACACCAAGGTCATTAATATTGGGCATACAAAACGAATATACTGGGCAAACCAAAAATGCGCGCCGGTGCTAGCTTGGTGTAACTTATTACCTCGTTTGAACATCCAGCCAACCGTTATAAAATAAAACAACCCCATTAACGGGAGTTGGTACTGAGTAAACACCATAATAACTAAACCAAATAACCAATCGAAGTTTACTATAATTGCACTCGCACATATTAAAACCACTAAGCTTACCAACCACGTGGCTTTAGTTCGGTTTACATTGTGGTTTTCAACTAAAAACGCAACCGGAATTTCAGTAGACGAAATAGTCGAGGTCACAGACGCTATCGACATCAAAACAAAAAACAATAAACCAACCAGTAACCCTATTTCTCCCATGGTATTAAATAGCTCAGGTAAAATGGCAAATATAAGCTGCCCTTCACCTATTAATTTACCGCCACTAAACACCTCAACACCATTATGCTGTGCAACATAAATAGCCGGAATAATAAGTAAACCAGCTAAAAATGCAACGCTCGTATCAAGTAATGCAACACTTGCCGTTAGTTTTGGTAAATTGGCATCAGGCTGTAAATACGAGCCGTAAATCATCATACACCCCACCCCTAACGACAACGAAAAGAACGCTTGTCCCATAGCGGCAATAATTAAATTTGGATCGAGTATTTGGCTAAAGTTAGGCATTAAATACGCTGCAAAACCTTCGCTTGCGCCATCCAAAGTGGCTATATAAGCAATTAGCGCGACAAGTAACACCAATAGCATAGGCATAAGTCGGCGCGACCAGGTTTCAATACCCGATTTAACACCCTCTAAAATAATGCAGGCCGTTAAAATAAGCATTAATGGTGTAAATACAAAATTACGGGCTTGCGAGTCACTGTGTAAAAACTCGCTCACACTGTGTAAACCAACAAACGTTGTAACAGGCTCAATTGCGTACGACAGCATCCACCCTGCAACAATTGAATAAAAACTCAACATGACCACAGCACCCGCAAGGCCAATATAGCCCGCAGCTGCACCTATTTTACGGTTGCTATCTTGCCATGCGTTACCCAGCGCTTTTACCGGGTTTGCTTGTGCGTTATGGCCTAAATAAAGCTCGGTATATAGCGCCGGTAACGCCAATAAAAAGATAACCAGAAAATAGACGAGTAAAAATGCTCCACCGCCATGATTAGCAGCTTGTGTAGGAAATCCCCAAATATTACCCAAACCCACTGCCGCGCCAGCAGCGGCTAAAACAAAACCAAGTCGGCTTTGAAACCCATCACGCATTTGTGCCATACATCTACAAATCTGTTATTATTTTGATTGTTGTGAATTAAACCATATTTAATGCCAGCTGAGTAATAAAATTGTATTCAGCCTTTGTTTGTCGCGTTAACTGCTCACAATAACAACGACTTTTTACTTTTTGAGCTGATATGACCGCACATTTTTTTAATAACGCCTTAACCATAACGCCAACAGATTTTGCCAATTTACCTAAAAGCAAAAGTACCGTTTTTTTGTTCGACGCTAATACACTTAGTTTGGCTAATTACAACTTGGCGAGCTTACTCAGCGAATTTGAATTAACCGTTATTAACCGCCGTAAAAACCAAATAGCTAAAAAAGAATATGTAGCAAGCCGCTTACTTTTAAAATTGCTTGTAAAATCCACCTTCCCTGAATTTTCAAATGTGCCATTAAATGCCATTAACACAAGTTTTAACCAATCCACAGCTAAATTAGAGCTGCATATTAACGAGTGCGTTATTAATACGTGTATATCGCACTCTCATGGTTTTGTTGGGGTTGCTTTAAATTTAGAAAGCGAGACGTTTGGCTTCGACCTTGAAAAAATTAGCTTAACGCGCCCGTTTGAAAAACTAGCCAAGCATTTTTACCACACAGACGAAGTTACATTAATTACGTCTCAACCTAATACGCAAAGCCAAGCCAATACCTTTTTTAGAATTTGGACATTAAAAGAGTCATTAGCTAAAGCAACTAGTCGCCCTATTGCCAAATTACTTAGCCCCAACGTATTTAACGAATTAACCTTAGTAAGCTTGACCGCAAGCAGCCAAGTAGTAAACATGCAAACGGAGACGTTTGATTTAACCTTAGTGCATAAAAAAAGCACCGGCTGGCGGTGCTTTTTGTTAACCGATGTCTCGCTTATACCAACCCGCTAAATTAAGTGATCTATTTCGAGGATAGATAAACGTGTTGATAGCTAGGCAAAAAATTCGTTATTTAGTTGTTCTAAATGAGAATTTTTTAATGCAGATAGCGACACTTTTAGCCCCTAAAAATGATTAAGTATTATTGCGAATTGGTATTGCTAGTTAAGCTTCTAACAAACGACTATGAATAGCCTGAACCACATTATCAGATTCACTTTGTTCGACTAAAAAGCATAGATTGTGCTTACTTGCTCCATGACAAATTAAGCGAATATTAAAGTCACTTAATACCTGCATTAAGTTCATTTCGTGTTGGCGAAGTTGAATCTCAGAGCCAATAAGTGCCACCAGTGTTAAGTTGTTTTCAACCGATACATGGCAAAATTCAGCAAGCTTATCTAAACACGCTTGGTCGAGCTCTGGGCGCGACGCGTTAGGCGCATTATCAAGCGTTATTGCTACACTAATTTCAGACGTAGTTACCAAATCAACCGATATATTAAACTCGCTTAAAATAGTAAATACACGGGCTAAAAAGCCACTAGCCAATAACATTTCAGGGCTTTTAAGGGTGAGCAAAATTTGATTTTTACGTTGGGTTACCGCGCGAATTCCTGGCTGCTGCGATTTTTCACGCTCTATCCACGTACCACCACGTTCAGGCTCGCGGCTTGAACCAACAAACACATTAATATGACTACGGCTAGCGGGTAAAATAGTAGCAGGATGCAATACCTTTGCACCAAAGGTAGCCATTTCAGCGGCTTCATCAAAGCTTAAGCGAGCAATGGGCGATGCCTTTACACATAATCGCGGATCGGTACTAAAAATACCCACAACATCAGTCCAAATATGTACGCTTTTGGCGTTTATTGCCTCAGCAAGTAAAGCGGCACTGTAGTCAGACCCACCACGGCCAAGCGTTGTTGTTTGTCCAAATTCGTCACTACCAACAAAACCTTGGGTTACAATAACTTGGTCATCTAACAGTGGGATCAAATATTCTTTAGCAGCTTGTGCTGTTGCGCTTACATTTGGCGTTGCTTTTCCAAACTGACTATCTGTTTTAAGTACTTTACGTACATCAAAGCGATCGGCATTTAAGCCTTTTAAACGCAGCACTTGCGCAAATAAATACGACGATAAACGTTCACCAAAGCTAAGTAACTCATCGTGCTGCTGATCAGTTGTCAGTGTTTCAAGCGCTAGCGTTTGAAATGCTTTTAAAGTTTCGTTAAAACCTACTGCTAAATCGGCATCAAGCGATAACTCATCTAAAATAGCCTGTTGAATGGCTAGCACACCGTCAATGTGTTCTTGGCGCTGCTGTGGGGTGATGCTTGATTTACACAGTGCAACCAAATGATTAGTTACGCCGGCACTGGCGCTCACAGCAACAATACGTACGCTTTTATCGGCAACAATAATTTCGCTACAACGACTCATCGCATCAAAGTTAGCCACACTGGTTCCGCCAAATTTGGCAACGATGTAATCTGATTTAACGTCCGATACTGTTTGCGGCACTGATTGGGTAGTCATTTAGTCTCCTTTTGCGGTATCCAAACCGCGATAAAACAAGAAGAACTTGGCAAGTGAATGCTTGAAGGTAAATCCACTGCCAGAAGCTCTCCACCTAGATTGGTGACAGTTTTGAGGATTCAGCCCCATAAACCGAAAAACAACATCGACGTAACGTTGGTTTTCTCGGCGAGTACTTCCCTCTTTAATGGTTATGGGCGTTCGTCACCTACCATTAAATACCTAAGTATCGCACCTCTTCTGAATGTTGTATTAACCAATGGCTAATAAAACAAAACCCCACTATAAAGTGGGGTTTGAAAGTTAACGTTTAGACGTCTAGCTGTCAAGCGTTTTAATGCGGTTTGTTAAGCAAAACTTAAACAAACCCGCCCATGTAATAAGCGCCCGCATAACCCACGGTATAACTTACTAACAAATAGAGCGACAAACGTAAGTAACTCATAAAAGTTAGCTCTTTTACTTTACTCATAGCAATAATACCCGCAGCCGATCCAATAATTAACATAGATCCACCAACACCAGTTGCATAAGTAAACGATAACCAATCTTGCTGGCTCATTACTATATTAGCTTTTAGTAAAGCAGCAGTGAGCGGTACGTTATCAACCCCGGCCGACAAAATACCCATTAAGTAGTTAGCGTACTGTGGCGCCATAACGGTGTAAAGGTCGGTAAACTTACTTAGCATTCCAATCTCTTTTAATGCACCTACCAATAATAAAACCCCGACGAAAAACAGTAAGGTGTCGTATTCTATGTCGCGTACGTAGTCGATAATATTTTTGTTTATGTCTTTTTTGCGCATTAAAAATTGCGCCACTAAAAACATGATTGATAGGCCACATAAAAAAGTTAATAAAGGCGGTACACTGTAAATTACACTCAGCGCAAGTATGCTTATAACTGTAGATACAAAAATAACTGCAATGGTGATATCGGTTTTTTCTATGCGTTTTTTTCCAGACTTTGAAAAGGTTACATCCCCTTTCATGCCAACACTTAGCATTGCTGCTAACAGCATAACGCTAATAAATGCAGGCGCAATAAGCAGTAATAAGTTAGCAATGGTTACCTTGCCATCTAAAAATATCATTAAGGTTGTTACGTCACCGGTAATTAACGACACACCACCGGAGTTAACACCAAACACAATAAGTGTGGCATATTTTATAAGCTTTTTAGGCGGTAGTTTTAACGACATAACTACAGCAAGCGATATTAACGTAGCCGTTACGTTGTCTGAAACCGACGAAAACAAAAACGCAAATACCCCAACCAAAAACATCAGCTTGCGTTCGCTAATACTTGTTGGCATTACTCTGTGCACAATATTTTCGATAAACCCTTTTGAATTTAAATAAGCAACAAAGGTCATGGCGGCCATTAAAAACAACCACAGCGATGCTATCTCTAAAATATTTTCGTTAAGGAGTTCTTGTACTTGCTCTGGGCTTTGCCCATGCAAAGGGAAAATAAACAGGAGGATCCAGCAAAGCGTGCCAAAAAAAAGCGTGGTTTTAGCTTTATTTACATGGATGATATCTTCTATAACAATCAATAAAAATCCGATCGCTATCAGGGTTAGAATAATCGTGGAAACCATGGGTATTAAATAACCTTTGATATTGTTTTAAAGAACACACGCAAAGTCCCTCTCGACGTGCCTATTTTCGGCGCGAATGTTAGCACTGCGGCTATACAAAAACTATTATTAAATAGTCTTAAAAACGAATACCATATACAGGCTAGATTAATTAGAATACGTAATAATGAGACGCTTCTAAATTCTCAATAATAAATTACTAGGATGTTGTAACACCTTATGATCCCAGCTAAAAAGCGACTAAATACCCTTAGCGAACATTGGGGAGTTTTAGAGCTATTATTTAAACGTTTTAAAATGGCCGACTTTAGCCTAAAAGACGTGCAAAATGCGATAAAGCAAAAACAACCCACGTGGAACAACGAGCGCATTTACAAAGAAACAAACCGTTTGCTCAATCAAGATATTTTAATTCCACTGGCTAAATCATCACAGCTTGAAATTAACCGTGCAATTGCTGACTTTGCTACTTTTTTACTGCAAGAAGAGCATTTGGGCTTAGCACAAGAAATTAGCGTGTTAGTAGACGATCTTGCCCGTTTAGGTAATCGTTTAGATAACGCTGGTAGCATGGAAGACTTTGACGATTTACGCCGATTTAGCCGTATTATGGATGATCGGGTACGTAAAATAATGAAACTTTACGCGCACAACGAAAACGCCATTTTAAATATTGTTGAACAAGCTAAATCAAACAATGCGGTGCAATCACTACAAAAACGCTACAAAGCAGTAATTGAAGCCTTTGACGAATATATAGAGCCCATGCTTGAAATGGTCGATATTAGGGGCGATTTTCATGCCTGCTTTACAATAATAGAGCAGCAAATCAGTAAACAAATCGAATTTATTGAACGCTCTGGTAAAGCATACATCGACAAACGCATGCTAGAACAGCTACGAACTCGCATACTCGAAATGAACCTAATGGGCCGAGAGAGTTTGCGTAAAAGTGCCGATATGCTCATGCCCCTGCGCGAAGAGCTACGCCGAAATAACTTAGTTACACGCCAAGCGGCCAAAGTGCTCGGCCTTGTGCGTAAAAATGGCGTAGATAACATGCTAAGCGCTGTACAACCTAATTTTGTAACCGACTCTCAGCGTTATTCGCTTGGGCAACAACGCCATATTATCGCGTACATGGCAAGCTTGGTAGAATTTGAACATGAAGAATATCAACTTCCCGAACAACAAGACGTACCCGCATTTGTAACGCCTAACATTCCTGACTACAACGATGTAAAAACAAGCTTTGCTAAACGCTTTAACAAAAAACGTAAAAAACCACAGCCGCTGCTGCAGTTTTTAGATGAAAGCTACCCCGACTTAGACGCCGACGAAATGCTCTTTTTATATCAAAAATTAGTCAGTGATAGCGACATTGAAATTAGCCAAAGCGATGAAAAAGCCCGAGTTAAAATTGCCGGCCAACACTTTTCACTTTACCCATTTAATTCTCAGGCATCAGATTCAGCAACTCAGCCTAATACTAAGGCAGATAAGTAATTACCATGACACATATAAACCTAGAAGAACTCACTCACCTGCAAGCAATCAATAAAAAATTAACTGCGGGTTATCACATTTGCGAACAAGACAACGTAATGTGGCAAGAACTCGACCAACACATTGAATCTTACAGCGCACTATTTACCGCATTAGGCCATGACATAAAACACGATAGCCGTGGCTTTTACTATTTTGCCAGCGACGAAAGTACGCCAAATATGGGTAAAATATCTCGCGCTATCGCACTCACTATTTACATTTTAATTGAGCACTTTGCCAATACAGGTAAAGACCCAATGCGCGCCCTGTTTGATGAAGTAAACGATTTAGAACTGATGCAAACCTTAGTGCAAATAAACAAGCACTTGTTTGATCAGCTTGAGATATTTTCGGGCTCAGATTTACGAAAAGATGTTTACCTACGTATGGTTCGTCTAGGCCTTGCCCGTGAAGTAGAAGGCGGCTTTATGCTACAAGCCCCTATTCACCGCTACATTGATGCATTAATGGAAGTAAACGAAGAAACCTACATTACGGAGGACGAGGAATGAACAACTTATACGGACTGAGTAAACTCGCCCTGCTTAATACCGCAGGTTATGCAAAGTGTGTGATCCCGCTTGATAAAAGCAGCTCTATTTGTGCGCCAAATAATACCGGTAAAAGCTCGGTTATTAACGCCCTACAATTTCCGCTTATAAACGATTTACGCCTTACCGAATGGGACGGGCACGATTTAGATGAAACCCGTAAGTTTTATTTTTCATCGGTTCAGTCGTACATTTTACTTGAAGCCAACCTCCCCCATGGCTCGGTGGTTATTGGTGTAGCGGGTCTGGGTAAAATAGCCGGTTACGCGCACCAGTACTTTTGTTATCAGGGCAAGCTCGACTTAGAACAGTACACGCAAGGTAATACCATAATTAAATTTACCAAGCTGTTTAATCATTTAAAGTCGCTTAATTACAATCCTATTGAGTTAAAAGCACAAGAGCTAAACGCCCTGCTTACCGGCGGCGCAACGCCCTTTGACGGCGACATTAATTTAAAAATGATCCCGCTTAATAACGTGCAAGACTCCGCTATTTATAAAGAAATTTTTAGGCGTATTCTTAACTTACACAAATTGGGCGCAAGCGATGTTAAACGCTTTATGCTGCGAGTGTTTGAGCGCCATATGTCAAACTCAAAGGTTGATTTTTACGAAGTATGGCGTCGCTCGTTTGACAAAGTAAACCGGGCTAAGCGCGAATTAAAAGCCCTTGAATCAATGCAAGAGCCAATAAGCGCACTTGAATCAATGCTTGAAAATCAAACCGTGCTTAAAGGTAAATTAGCAGCGTACGCGCCTAAAATTGACCAAGCACTCATTGACTTTGACACCTACCAAGAAGAGCAGCTTAGTGAACTTGGTATAGCACTTGAAGACATTGAACACGAAAAGCATGAATTTGAGCAAAAGCAAAGCCTATACGTACAGCAATCGCGCGATATAGAGCGCAAACAAACTCAAATTGAGCAATGGTTTTTAGATTACAGCGCCCTTAAAAGCGAGTTTGAACTGGTAAATAAAGCCACAATTAAAACCAACCTTGGCCAACTTAAGCAAGACTACGAGTCGCTTTCGCACTCTATTACCAGCGCACAAGGGCAAAGCTTGCACACGCTTGATTACCGCATTAGCGAAACGCAAAAACAAATTAAAAGCTTAAAACTGCAGCTTAAAAACCTGGAGTTTAATTTGTTCACCCGTATGCGCGAAGACCTATCGCTTAAAGAAGTAGAAGAAATATCGCGACTCTTAAACCCCGACCTACTCTCGTTTGCAACAACCACTAATGGCGATATAACCATTGATGACGAGGATGCCTTTGGGGAATTTTTATCATTATTAAGCGATAACGTTAAAGGCGGTGTGCTTACTTTGCCAGGTGCAAGTATTAAACTTAAAAAGCTTTCGCCAGTACACATGCAAAGCGGCGAAAACAAAGAGCAATTAACCGCGCAGTTAAGTGCGCTTGAACACGCGTTAAAAGAGTTTAAACAACAGCGCGAAGTGGCAGCCAATGTTGCCGATAAACAAAAAGAAAAAGACGCACTTTACGACGAGTTAATGAGTCTTGAGGGAGCACTAAAACGTTTAGAGCAATTTGAAGTAATGCAGCAGTCGGTAGACGCGCAAGCCATGCTAAAAGAGCAATTATTAGCAGAGCGCGAACAAGTTGACGATTACCTGCAAGACATTCAAAAAAATAGTGGCTCAATTGCAGACAGACGCTCGTTAATTAAATCTAAGCAAGAACAAATTAATCGCCAAACCGAACGCCTTCGCCAAGTTAAAAGTGAGCGAATTGATCACACGCTTGATTTATACAGCGGTAAAGTGACCCCATACATGATTGATATAACAGTCGACTTTGATAACTTAAGTGACTTAGTACATCACTTTAATAAAGACTGCCAAGAGCTTCGCAACTTTGACATAAACGTGCGTAATACCTATTTGCATGTGTATAACGCAGGCATTACTAAGTTCGACAACGAAACCGACGAATTTACTAAATACCAAAAGCTTATTAGCGCATTTCATAACCTTGATAACGAACGCGATGCCGTTGAGCGCCAAGGCCGTGTAGCCCTAACCGAAGTAGCCGCCACGATTAAGGGCTTGCGTGAAGACTTAGACCGCCTTCGCCGCGAAATGAATAGCTTTAATAAAGGCATAAGCCAGCACCGTATTTCTAACTTGCAAGCGTTTAAAATTAACGTGATACCACGCAAAATGCTGGTTGATAGTATTGATACCATTATCAGTACGTCGCATCAGTTTGAGCAAGGCGACACGCTTGATTTATTAAGCCAAGAACCTTACAGCGAAAGCGCAGTAAACGAAGCAAAAGATCACTTAATAAAACTCGCCTCAGACAAAGCAGGCCTTACATTAACTGACTTGTTCGATATTCGTTTTGAAGTGGTAAACCGCGCTGGCGAAACCGAACACTTTGAAAAAATAGACTCAGCCGGCTCAAATGGCACACGTATTACTATTAAGTTATTGTGTGGCATGTTGTTTATTCGTTACTTATTAAGCGATCAGGAACAAAACCTGTACCGTATACCTATTTATATTGATGAAGCGGCCGACATTGACCCGCAAAACCAAAAAGCAATTATAGAAACCGCATTGAGCTTTGGCTTTGTGCCTATATTTGCCTCAGTTAAGCCGCAAATAAGTTGTGACTACATTGTGCCGATTCGTTCGGTAAAAGATGGCGCACAAAACTGGGTAGATGAAAAAGATTGGATAGAAGTAGAGCATTAAATTTTTGAGTGGCTAATTAGTATTAATTAGTATTAATTAGTATTAATTAGTCATTCATATTCATCACACTAAACTAATTTTTAGAACCTTTTAATAATACACATTTATATAAGGTGTGTTATTTTAAGGTAATGCATTTTATTGGAGCAAACGTAATGAAAAATATACTTATTGTTGCAGCACTAGCACTACTTAGCGCTTGTACTCAAACCCCTGATTGGGATTACGATAAATCAGCTAACTTTAGTAATTTTAAAACATTTGCTTGGGTAGAAAACGCGAGTTTAACTAAAGACACCAACAACTACCAAATTAACGGTTTAATGGAAAAACGCGTGCGTACTGCGGTAAATAATGAGCTTACAAACACCCTTGGTATGACATTAGTAAATGCAGCCCAAGCTGACGTACTAGTTAACTATCATGCATCGGTAGATAAAGAATTAGAAGTAGATACATTTAATACTGGTTACAGTAACCGTTGGGGTTACTGGGGTACTGGTTTTCAACGAGACACAACAGCGCGTGAATACGAAGTGGGTACATTGGTTATCGATATTGTAGACAGTGCATCTAATCAACTAATATGGCGCGGTGCTAAAGAAGGCCGATTGAAGAAAAAACAAACACCTGAGCAACGCGAAGCCTCAATTAAAAAAACAGTCGCAAATATTTTAAGTAACTTCCCGCCGCAAAAGCAGCAGTAAGTTTAAAGTTAGTTTTTAAAAAGCTCACAAAATGTGAGCTTTTTTGTGGGTGTTATTTTGTAGGCGCTAAGCTTGCTTGCGCGAGAAGCAATAGCTTCTAATTACTTACATAGCGTTAAGTATCAAGTTTACAATTTATACTTATACAATAAATCTAGCGGTATATGGCAGTAATCATCGGGATGGTTAGTTAATCGGTCTTGATGCTCTGGATCGCTTGGTACGTAATTGGTTAACTGCTCCACCTTTACAGCAATTTTATCGGCATCGCTGCGCTTATTTATATAATTGCTAGCTGCGTCTAGATGACTTAGGTTTTTGCTGTAAATGCCTGTACGGTATTTTGGGCCTACATCTTCCCCTTGCTTATTAATACTATAGGGGTCAATAATTTCAAAAAAATAGTCAAACAGTTGATTTAGTGAAACAACACTTGAGTCAAACGTTACCTTCACACACTCGGCATAACCATCGTATTCTCCTTGCGTGGTATTACTTGCGCCGTTAGCACGCCCAGCTTGGGTTGTTATAACGCCGGGTAAATGTTTCATAAATTCTTGCACGCCCCATAAGCAGCCGCCGGCAAAATAAAGTGTATTGTGTTGCTGAACTGTCATCGTTTATCTAACTCAATAAAGTTAATTAAAATACATATGTATTGTAACGCGTTAATTATACAAATGATTATCAAATGCAGATTTTTATAATTACTGTACAATAGCGCACAAAATTGTACTGACTAAGTTAAGCTAGCCCACCCGCTTTATATAGTTTTTATTAGTGCCTAAACACATTATGAGATACACCATGAATCGCACTGAGCATTTTATATTTTCTGCACTGCTGTGCAGCGTTACACCTTTTTCTTATGCGCAAGCTACAAGCAACACCGAAACAGCAATAGAACAAATTACTGTTGAGGCATCGGCCACGGCAAATAAATTACCCGTTGGTACCTTTGACTCCCCCGTCTCTAATTTAGAATACGACCCTCGTGTTGATTTACAATCACGTAATATGGCAGAAGCCCAGGCTGATGTAACAATTCGTGGCGGTATTTTCGAAAACACAGGGTTTAGAGTCGGCAGTGCTACCCTACTCGACCCTCAAACAGGTCATTACGTTGCTGAGCTCCCAATTGCACCGCAAATGCTAACTGGACCTTACGTTTTAACTGGGGCCGACAATGCCTTAAACGGTATGAACAGCTCTGTGGGATCGATTTCGTTTGGTTTTAAACCCATCAAAACTGGCGGCAATGTCTCTGTAGGTACCGGTACAAACGACTTTAACTTACAAAGTATTTACGCAGGAATAAGCACCGATGTCGACGATGCTAAAAATTGGCAGCTGGGCTTTGAGGGCGAATATTCTCATTCACAAAGTGACGGTTCAATAGAAAACGGCGATCACGATTTTAACCGCGCCTCTGCGCGTATACAGTTAATAGGTACGGATTCGCAAACCGATGTGCTGTATGGCTCACAAGAAAAGTTTTTTGGTTGGCCAAATATGTACACACCATTTGGCGTAAACGAAACAGAAGAACTAGAAACCCGCTTACTCATGCTTAACCACCAGCAAAATTACGCTGACAATAGCCATTTTGAGGTGTCGGCATATTACAGAAAACACAACGACCATTATGTATTTTCTCGTGAGAACCCAAGCGCCTTTGAAGCATTTCATGAAACTAAAGTAAAATCGATTGCGGTATCAGGAAGCCATGCACAAAACACCTCGTTTGCAGTAAATTATTCAGCGCAATATATTGAAGATGAAATAGAATCGACCACACTTGAGAATAATTTTACCTCACGCACTTATTACAAACTGAGCGTATTACCTGAGTATAAAATCGACCTTAAACAAAACCAGCTATTAACACTTCGCCTAGGTGCAGCTTTTGACGACACAAACCGAGATGACTCTGAGTTATCGCTCATTGGCGATATTTCACTAAACACTCAAAACAGTGATGGCTCTGAGCAAACCGTTTACTTATCGTATGCGCAAGCGAGCCAAGTTGCAGGCTACACCGCTATTGGTGGCAGTGATCAAGGCGGGTTATTTAGAAGTAATTACAACCTTGAGCGCGAAACAACTAAAAATCTAGAGCTTGGCTATTTAATACAAGAGCAAACCTGGCAGCTTAATTCAGCAGTTTTTTACCGAGAGGATAACAACCTAACCGATTGGACTTTTAGTTTTGACTCTAGCTCTGCCCGCTTTGCTAATCCGGTAGACATAGACGCCACCGGCGTTGAATTTTTTGCGAATAAGTATTTTGATACAACCGAGCTCATTGCAAGCTACACCTACTTAAATAAGTCAGAAAACTATGGTGATGCAGACATCGACGCCAGTTTTTACGCGTTAAATTTTCCTGATCACCGTGTTACCTTAGGTGCAATTTGGACACCAAACGACCTAATAGAAATGAGGGTTGATAACGAGTGGCGAAAACAGCACGAAAACGCACTACGCAATGGTAAAGACACCGCATTATTTACGCAATTGTCGCTAAAAATTACGCCAACCGTTATTAATAATTTATTTATTACGTTAGCTGCAGACAATGTGTGGGATGAATCGTTTGAAGAAATACCCGGCACACCCGGGCGCGGTGAGCAATATACGTTAAGTGCAACGTATAGTTGGTAATAAATAAAGCCGGCGTTTACAAACTCAATGTATATTTTGGTTTGTAAACGCTGTGTTTGTTTATATAAAAACGTCTTTTAGGCAAACTATTGCACAAATAGAAATGAGTGAGGAGTAAATTAGATAAACGTAAATCAGCCAATGCTGTAAATTAATCTTTCCTCTAAAGGCGCAGCGCCTCTTACCCTTTTTGTGAATTATTCACTTTATGAGCTTCAACCAATAAAAGTAGCGCGTTTTATATAACGCAAAGCTAAAAAACGCACAAAGAGAAGCGAATGAGGAGTAAATGAGATAAACGTAATCAGCCAATGCTTTTAATTAATCTGCACTAGCTCATATCTTATCTTAAAGTTTAATGGAATAGATTTAGACTTCATCTGACAGACAGCGATAAGCGGTCGTTAACAGTTACTTTTTAATTTCGTCAAAGTATATTGCTTCCATAGTCAGGAAAACGACCTAATCGCTCGTTTTTGTCCTTAAGTACAAACCAGAACTACTATATTTTGCTAGTGCTGGCAAATAGTTAAGAAGTTTGTTACAAATGAGTAATTCAGACAAACGAGCGACGCTGTGGTAGAAGAACGCGCGATTCGCTCGCTATAAACATGTTACATTTCCTAGAGAGAGCATGCAAACGTATACTAATAAACCAGATGTACTTGAACTAGTCGTTAGTAAGGGCTTTCTAGATAAGCTTTCTATCAGGCGAATTGAGTACCCGTTTGGGGAAGGTAAGGAAGAATATTGTTACTTCAACAATATTCTTATCGGAGAGATTTCAGGAGATGCTGGACAGTCTAAAATATATTATGAAGGGTTAAATATTTCTTATGTTGGGCATGTAGTAATAAAGCTTACTCCCGTTGTAACTAAAAATGAGTATTTACTTTTTCCTAAATATGAAGAGTTTAGCAACGCGTTAAACAGCCTAATAAATACAGCTAATAATTTTATTTTTATTTGCGAAGCTGATTGTGAGCAAAACGAAGTAGAAGAAAATCCAGACATGAAAAAAGTGTTGAGGCAATTGCAAGGCTTTTGCATAGGTGAGCATTATAATTGCCCTACATTTATTCAGCGTAAAGAAATGTAACACATATGAGCCTTAACTCTGTCAATAGGCATTAGTTTTCTTTTTGACCGTTTTTATAAATTGACGGTCAATTCTAAATCAATAAACAAATTCGTTTACTTCGTATGTCGATGCGGCTGTTAAGCAAGTAGCTTACGGCAAACACATATAGAGGCTCTCTTATTGCGATCTCATCGCAGCCAGCTTTTTCCCATATCCTTTTGGGGTTGCTGGGGCACTAGACATTCATCGGTTAACCTCATCATGGCACTATTCAAGGCGGCTGGTTTCATCATTATGATCCAGTTAGTTTCAGGCTCAAGTCAGGTGTAAGCGACTTTGTTTATTGTATTAATGCACGCGTACTGAGCGTCTAATCAAGACAAGTGGCTTAGGTCTGTAGGCATATAATCAGGTTAAACCTTGTTGGTTATTAACTCACCCAATTGATTGATGCTCAGCCTTATATCCAGTTAGATGTTCAGCTCACTCAATACCGTGACTAACTCTTTAAGAATTTTGCTTCATCGAATACCGTCTCTTTTTTAAGCATATAATAAACACAGCGACCAAGCTTATGCGCAAGCGCTGACAGTGCTTTGGCTTTACTCATTCGTTTTTGTAGTTTTTCGAGGTATTTGTTGGCGTTGTGATTGTGACGCAGCAGCAATACAGCGGCTTCGGAGAACGCCCATTTTAGATGTGCATTGCCAATTTTGTTGCCTTGGGTGCCATAGGTTTTGCCGGCAGACTCTGCTTTACATTTGACTAACCGACTATATGAAGCGAACTTTTGTACGCTTGAAAAGCGATTAATGTCACCAATCTCATAAATAATGGTAAGTGCGAGAATGCGGCCTATACCATTTATTGTTTGCAAGATATTAAGGTGAACAGGATTGTGTTGCTTGGCCATTTGTTCAATATAATGCTCTAAAGGCTTAAGCTCGCTGTGATAGCAATCGAGTATGGCCATATTTAAATTAATGGATCGTTGCACAACGGGGTCAGGGAAGTAGTAGCGCATCTTTTCTCTGTCGCAGACGTTCTTTAAATTCACGTTGTGGGCAGGTAAATTGTACTGGCTGGCGGTATTGGCGACATGGGCTTTTAAATCAGCTCCGTGGCGAACAATTTTAGTTCTTCGGCGTAATAAGTCGCGCGTAGCACGCATATCTTTGTCATACACATAAGCAAGTGGAAAGTTCCCCCCACGGATGAGTTTGGCAATTTTATATGAATCTATTTTATCGTTTTTGGCTTTACCGCCATGAATCGCCTTCATATATAACGCATGACCGAGAATAAAGTCGATAGTGTGTTCTTTACAAAAGTCAGCGACCCAATACCAGCAATGCATGCATTCTACGCCAACCACAATATCACCGATATACGGTTTTAGTAGTTTTAATAGTGCTTCTGGGTCATCTTTAATTTTCTTGTGAACAAGTATAAGTCCTGTATTATCAATGATACAGACGTAAAGTAATCGCGCGTGTAAATCGATTCCACAATAATATGGATGCATGTTATTGTAAAAGTTCATTGAGCTTTCTCCTGTAAGGTTGGTTGCCTTTTCAGCGTAGCGAATAATCGCGATGCTGGGGAGGAGGCTCAATGAGTATCAAGGCAATTAAATCGGACGCAATACGGCTGTCGCGGTTTTTGCTAAAAACAAAAAGCTAGCAAAAACAGCGCCAACCTATGCGCCGTTTATTGCGGCGTTAGCAAGCAAGGAAAGCTCGGTGAAATACTCACTATTATTTTTACTACTTTGTAATCTGGTCTCATTCAACAGTCTTGCCTGTTCAATTGCTGGTTGGAGAATGTTTACCCCAATTCCCGATAGTTGGAATGCGGTTACCCTTGAACAACCCGAAAACGGTTACTTTTGGGAGCTAGTGCCAGAGCCAGTAGTAGAATTAGGTAGTTTGTCTCGGGGATCAAGCAAACGAAGTTCAGCTTGTTCTGATTTCGGAATTATAGAGTTAAGCGTATCTCTTCCAGAAAGCAGTTCATATAAAATTTCAGATTTTGGTGTTTACGTTAGACTCACCGAAGGAAAACAACCTGATTTAATATTTCCGGATACGCCCATGACTGGACGTATAGATAATGGAGTAATGAAATTGGTATTCCCTTGGCTAGAGCCTCAAAAATCAAAGATAGAGCCATTAAATTTAACATTAGATATATTTCTGGTATCACACAGACTTAATGTAGGTAAATCCGTTAAACTTGTGGTTAAATAGCTTGATAACAAGCTAATTAATAAGGAAAAAAACAGTTGGCTGTTTTCGTTCCTCAACATTTTAGCCAACAATTTTTTGCCCATTATTAGGGCGTTAGTTTCCTGTCGAGGTTTCGTGAAAAAATTTGCTCTTGCTATATCAATTTTGGCCTTAGTTGTTTTCTATTTTATTACAAAAGAACATAGTGAAATTGAAAAGTTTAGCGATAAAAATGATAGTGAAAACGCTGTTTCTAAAGACTTAAAGCGCAAAGAAAAATCAACGATTGAAACTGATATAGGTGTTAGTGAACTTGCATCGGCAGAAGAATACTTACTTGAAGCAAAAGAAATACGTCGTTGCAGCGCAATACCCAAAACTCAAGATGAACTTGATAAATGGATGAGCAAAGTAAATGAGGTGGGTGAGCCCTACGAGTATATCGAAGAGGTTTTGTCTCGTTTTGAGCGCTGTTCACAATTTAATTTTATATCTGATGATTTTGTTGAATTACTTTTTAAAGCAATTGAATTAGGTTCCGATAATGCCGTAGCAGAGTTATGGGCTGTTTCGGATAGAGAATATTTTCAAAGTAAAGGCTTAGATGAATTAAGCAGAGAAGACACAATAAAGCAAAGAGTTAAATTTAATAAATTGAAATACCGCCTTTCCGAAAGTGTTGCTTTGACTGGTGGAGAGCAGTCAATATTAAGGCTGGTAAAAGAGTATCAAAATTACGATCCTGACACTGGAAACCCAAACTATTTAAAAGTCATAGCATATGCAGACTTTGGGTTAAAAATAGTAGAGGATAACGATATTTATTTGAAATTAGATTTTATCAAGCAGCGTATTCATCAAAATATGGAATTTCAAGATATTGAACAGGCGCAAATGCTAACTGAAAAGTTGTTGAATAAGTTTGTTGAAAATGGAAACTAACAAAACAATTAACAGAATTCGCTTCGCTCATTGGAAAAAATCCTCGCTGGCACCTCGTGCCAAAGCACTCGGTTTTTCGCGTTATTGTAAGCGTTATAAGACGAGGGAAGATATGAGTTTACCAAGGGAACAATTAGCAAAAGTTAGAACTCCGTTTAGGGTTCTATCGGGTTTCATCTTTGTACTTTCATTGTTTGCTATTTTAGCTACTGTAACTTTTGCGTTCGCAGAACCATATGATCATATTATTTGGCTTTTAGGTGTTGTGACGTTTGGCATGTCATATATATCTGGGCATATTGTATTTACAGGTTATGCCCCCAAATTTTTACTGTTTACGCATGGTGCTAAAGATGGCTTATAACAAGTGACTAAAGTTATGAGTGTCCACAAGTGGCACGTATGCGACTGTCAGATTTGATCATAATAAAAAAAATAAATCTGACAGGTTAGTTAAGACTTATTCAATTAGCCTTTGCTCTAAAAGCGCAGCGCATCATACCCTCTTTGTGAATCGTTCACTATAATTGGCCTCACCCATCAAGTTGAAAGTATTCGTTTTATTCTGGCAAAGACAAAACATATTGCACAAAGAGAAATGAATTAAGAGTAAATGAAATAAACGTAAACCAACTATTGCTTTAAATTAACCTTTACTAGTGTGATTACCAAGGGATTGTGTCGGTCTAATTACCGAGCGACTTTGTCGTAAATAGCATATCAGCCAGTTGTTAAACTGGCTATGATTTATGCCTATTCTTACAACGCTTGCGACCTTGCAACTCTCAGTGCAGTGGTATTCAAATTGTTTCTTAACCACATGCTACGCACACCGCCTGCGCTAATATCAATACCGAGGGCTTCAGTCAGCTTGATGGCCACTTTCTGTTGACCAAGGTGGGGATGCTCAACGGAGAATTTTACGACTGCATCTTCGATGGCTTTATCTACACAGTTTTTATGTCTTATATCGGGAGTTTCTTGGCGTTTTAAGGCATCAGGACCGCCTTGCTTAACCAGTCTTAAGTGTCGGTGAATAGTGTCTCGTGAGACGCCACTTTGTCGTGAAGCTGCACTGATACTTCCAAGCTTTTCGATTAATGCCAACACCTCTAGTTTCTTTTGTACTGCTAAGTCTTCTGATTCAAGCTTACTTGGCTCATTTACTTCAGATACCTTGAGTTGCCGCCCTGCGAAGTGTGCGGTGAAGCCTTTCTTGCTGGTGTTTCGGATCTCAATTTTCTGATTAGCTATGGAATGTTTTAGCGGTGAATCAATCAAATAGAACTTGTTACCGTAGCTGAAGGTGTGGTCATTGCGGATCTTACGATGGTCTTTAATGACGCAGATATCATCAAGGTTGGTGTGTTTCGATAATGGTGTAAATTCAGGCGCTTGCTTTGATTTCACTTGAATTCTAGACTGCCAGAATTGTGGGATGAATACATGTTTCAGGTATGCATTAGCACTGGCTATATCTTTAATATTGTTAAGCCTTAGCTCAGGTACAAGACGGTCTTGAAATGTATCAAAGGCACGTTCAACACGGCCTTTACCTTGAGGCGAATTGGCGAAGATAATCTCAATACCCAATTCTTCACATGCACGCTGCATTTGTGAGAAGTTGCAACGCTTAGGGCCGCCGAAGATACCCGCTCTATCCACGTACAGCGTTTTAAACACGCCCTTAGTTTCGATGCAATCTCGCATGACTTTCATACAACCAGCGGTGGTTTCAGATGGGAAGAACTCTGCATGTACTTCACTGGTGGCATCATCAATCATCGCAATCAAACAATGCTTCTTATCGCCAAACCAACGATGGGGACTACCATCCATCTGCATCATTAAGCCCGGCGCTGCCATACGCTCTCTGCGTTTTCGAACATTGCTACGTCTTCGTTTGGCTCGTTTAACGTGATGAATATCATGTGCCCAACCGCGAAGGGTTTCACGCTTAATAACAATGTTCTCATTCGTAGCTAATTGTTCAGCCAAGTGCAACAGATTCAAATCGTAATATTTTTCCTGAATCAATTTTTGAACCGCTTTTTTTATTGATACCGGCGTTTTGTTGGATGGGGCTTTGCCACTGTTACCATGCACAACAAACTGAATACCGACTTTCTGATATCTCTTCACATAGCGTTCTATTGAACGTCTAGACTTACTGAGTAACTTAGCAGCATTGGTAATTGTTATTCTGCCTTCAACCACTTTGGCAATTATATCAACGGTTAGTTGAGCTTTAGAATCCATCACAATCATCCTCAACATGCCTTCTAGTATTCAAAAACAAGAACACTAACAAACATGTAAAAAAGAGACCGACAGTTTCCCTTGGTAATTAGCAATTACGACAGAATTGCTTGGTAATTAAGATACGACAAAGTCGCTTGGTGTTAACAAATTAACCTTTACTAGCTCATATCTGATCTTACAATTTAAGAGAATAAGTTTAGACTTCATTTGACAGACAGCCATGAGCGAGAAGCAGTCAATCAAAAGCTTTGATGCTGAAGTCAAGGTTTGATCCTCGGCTTTTCAGCCCAAAAGTGCACTGACATTGGTACTCAACGATGACTGAGGCGAAAGCCATTGGCCTTAATTCATATGAGTGACTGGTGCATATTCACACAAATCGACGCCATTACTAGATATATCCATATTTAAAGTGAGTTCAAAAAGTAAGAACATTTGGTTTTTTAAATGAAAGACCAAGTAAACACAAATGTCTGCTTGACAGGAACTTTCTAATGGGTGAGCCTCGTTTGCTCTGTTCGCTGGAATTACCTCTACAGCTCAAACTGAATAATATGTCAGACACAGCTAACAATAAGTTTAGCAATCTGCTAATCTAGGAACATTAAATATATATCTGATTTCTATTTACAACTATCCCAATGCTGTTTATTTCCTTGCCAATGCAATATCTTCATGCCATCGGAACATTCCAAGGGGCTTTATTAGCAGCAATGCTCTTGTTTAGTGCTGGTGTTAACAATGCTGGGCGCATAATGGGCGTTTGGTGTCTTTTTCAAGCATTTTATTTCTGCAGCCCTTTGATTGTAGTGCATGCTAATGATACTTTTTTTGCCAATTTAATTGGATGGGGCTACTTTGTTCCCGCCAGTTTTGGTGCATTTTTATATTTATATTTTCGGTCATCGATAATTAAAAAGTCATTCCATATAAAGGATTGTATTCATGCTACGCCGTTATTACTTTGTATTCTCTTAAATATAGATTTTTTATTTTCTACCCCTGCCGAAAAAATCAACATCGCCAATAACGCCTTACATAAAGAAAACATTCTACTGCTGACTCAGATTATTATGTTCGTACAGGCATTTTTTTATTTAGCATTGAGTGTCAAACTGATAACCAAAAGTGGACGCCATGCACGTGACACGCTTTCCAACTTTAATCCCAAAATATTTACTTGGTTATGGATAGTATTAAGTTTGTACGCAGGGATGTTCTTGACAGAAACTGTCAGCATAATAATCGGCGCAAATTATTCTTTGGGTATTGTAAGTGATCTCATAGCCTTTACATTGATATATAGCGTTTCGATGGCTCAATGGCGTAAGCCAAACTTATTTGCGATTGATAACTTGAGTGAAACTTCAACGAAAGTTCTCAACTCGACAACCAAACCACAATACTTTGACTCTCAAACTAAAACCAAATTATTAGAAAACATCGTTCAGTATATGGAAGATGAGCAACCTTATTTAGAAAGTGAACTTACCTTAGACGTGCTAGCAAAGTATACCAACCTAAGTAGTCATCACTTATCTGAAATCCTCAATCAACAAGCAAATAAGAACTTCTATCAATTTGTCAACGAATACAGAATAAAAACAGTCTGTTCTCAAATTTCTTCTAATCCCAACGAGAGACTTTTTGATCTAGCTCTATCTGCTGGGTTTTCCTCAAAAAGTACCTTTAATGCCGTTTTCAAGCAATTCAAAAGAATGACCCCAAGCCAGTATAGGAAACAGCTGAAACTCGATAGCGAATGAGTGCGAATCGACCGAATCGCACGTCCAACTCGTCCAAATCGGACGATTTTTCTCTTTGACTCCTCTTTAATGCAGCTTCTAATCGCCGTGGATAACAATATTCATCAGACGATTTAATTAGTGGAAAATAGAATTAAGGACAAAAATTGAAGACTATAATTTTAACTTTTTTTATTGCGTTTGTAATTGGCTGCACTAGCCTGAATGAACCAAAGTCAATTACAAAAAACACAAAAACGCAAGAATGGAATACTCATACTAACCTGCCTTCATCTGGCAAGGTAGTGAGCATTAAGGCATTAAAAAGCAACCTGACTGAGCTAAGTCAACGCCTTGATACGATCCACCCAGACCCGGGCTTTACTATGGATGTATCTGAAGTTAAATCGCAGATAGAGTCCTTGTCAGAAGGTATAACTTCACCCATGACACATTATGAAGCATGGAAATACTTCTCTCAGCTGAATCCTTACTTTAAAGATGGACACATGCTAATTGCTTCGCCACAGCTTGATGATCAATTTAAGAACCACATTCAGAACGGTGGTCGGCTATTTCCATTTGACGTAATGATAGATGCATCCCAACGTTTGCTTGTGGCGGAAACTATTGAGGGCCATTCAGATATTAAAATCGGTGATGAGATTATCTCAGTCAACGGAGTTAGGGCATCAAAAATAATTGAAACTATGTTGGCAAGAATGTATGGCGACTCTTCAGAGTTTAGGGCTGCTTTTACTGCCAGTCGATTTAACAAAATGTACTGGTTACTGTTTGGTAGTATCAAAGATTATCAAATTGAGTTTATGCATAAAAATAAGCGCAAGCAATTTTCTATAATGGGTGTCACTGATGAGCCGGAAAATCACAATGCTGATGTGAGGGAATTTGTCCAAAGTCGAATACTAGACAATGACATAGGGTATTTGCGTGTCGAACGCTTTTTTTATTCTCAAGAACAAGAACAACCTTTTTTCACATTTCTAGATGAAACGTGGCAGGCGTTTAAAGATGCGAACGTCAAAGATGTGATTATCGACGTTCGCCATAATCCTGGGGGGACCGATCACTATTGGCAGCAAGGTATTGCACCTTACATTACGAGCAAGCCATTTCCATTTCTGTCAAACTTTAAAATTCGTATGACGGAACGAAATATCAAACTAGGACCTATTAAAGGTAATCAAGGTGAGGTTATTGAAGGCACATTTAATCAATTAGTGCCTGTCGACGCGCATAAGGGTTTAAAGATACCTGGACGGGCATATTTACTAATGGGGCCGCTCAGTTATTCATCCACTATTTTGTTTTTAACCTCACTACAGGACTCTCGTCAGGCTGTCATCGCGGGTCATTCAAATGTAAGGTCTTGCACTACTGGGCGTATAGAAACTCATGTATTGTCTGGTTCTAATTTAGAACTAACCATGCCGACACTTATCTTTACTCGCCCATCAGGAAAAGAGCATTGTCAGCAACCTATCGAACCAGATGTTTATGTGTCGAACGAAGTAATAAATTCGAATGAGGCAGTGGAACACTTAGCAAAATATATTACCGCTAATAGGTAGACGAATATAGACGGGTTACCCAACATTTAAATAAGAGCGGTTAACGTGCAGGCTCAATCAAATCTGATGGTTTTACCAACCCCGTCTTTAACTCAACACGTTAACCTAATTCGTTTTATGGTCGTTAAGAAGAAGCCTTGTGTTCATCAAATGAAGTGAATGCGAAATGAAGGGGGGGCAAATCTTGACTTCAGACATTAAAAACCTTCGATGTCTGCTCATACCACATATGCGAATATCCGATTTGAGCAAAATCTAAAAATCAAACCTGAAAGAATAGTTAAGATTTATTCAATTAATCTTTGCTCTAAAAGCGCAGCGCCTCTTACCCTCTTTGTGAATCGTTCACTATAATTGGCCTCACCCATCAAGTTGAAAGTATTCGTTTTTTATTATGGCAAAGAAAAAATCACTGCACAAAGAGAAATGAATGAGGAGTAAATGAGTAAACCTAAACTCATGATCAACTTTTATGTTTGTCACTTTCTCTAAAAGCGCAGCGTCACTACCCTCTTTGTGAATAAATTACTTGTACAGTCTTTGCCAGTAACAAAAGCATGCTTTACGTCTATAAAATAGCCGTATAACTGCACATTTGTAGTAGACGCAGAGCTCGCTCGCGTGAAAAGCGCAGCTTTTAATAATTTAAAAAAAGTTACTCGGTAGTAGTTAAATGTAACTATGTGTGTATTGAACACACCAACTAAGTTAATTGCTCAAGCTCGGTGATAAGCGCTAGAGCCTCTGCATTAGTTGACCCACACACATCAACTGTGGCACTAAAGTCACTGCATACTTTTGGTCGAGACTCATCACCAAATAACTTACATAAATTGCGCTCATCTAGCTGAATACAACGTTCTCCGGCCTTTTTGCCATTTGGCATACCCGGTATTGCCGAGCTAATACTTGGCGCAATACAACATGCACCGCAGCCTAATCGACACGCCATTGGCTCTGTTTTCATAACACCCTCAGTTTAAATTAACCATATATTTAACAATACAGACTCCTTTTTAGAGCCAAATATTTATTTGTAATACACATATGTAATGCTTTGTTACATCTTCAAACGCCTTGTAAACACTTTATTGCGTATTATTGCCCTATCACCACTTTTATGAAGGAATGCCTTGTGGCTACTAAAAAACAAATTGTTCTTCCAATCGCAGTTTTAGCTGCCGGAATTGCACTGGCAATTGGCTTTTCAAATATGAAAACCCCGCCTGAAGAAAAACCAGCGCAAGATACTCGTCCACTGGTTGCTGCGCAAACAGTCAACATTGATGCAATAACACTCGACGTAAAATCGTACGGAGTTGTAAAACCTAAAGACCGTACCGAGCTAATTGCACAAGTTAGTGGCCAAGTTATTTCCGTAGCAGATGAATTTGTTGAAGGTGCATTTGTAAAACAAGGCGACATTTTAGCACGAATTGATCCAAATGATTACGAAGCCGATTTTATTGAAGCACAAGCCGGTCTTGCACAAGCAAGTTCAGCCCTTGAAATAGAACGCGCCCAAGCGCATGTAGCAAAAGCTGAATGGGAACGTATTAAATCAGACTCAAGTGACTCAACTGCATCAGAGCTTTATTTACGTAAACCGCAATTAGCCGAAAAGCTAGCGCGTTACCGCTCTGCCCAAGCCAGTGTTAAACGTGCAAAACGTAACCTTGAACGCACATATATAAAAGCCCCATACGACGCTATTATTAACGCACGCACAATAAGCTTAGGCTCTGTAGTAAACCCGGGCAGTAGCTTTGGCGCATTAAGTGCCATATCGGTGGCAGAAGTACGATTACCTGTAGCAGATAGCGAAATGCAATACCTAGCCAATGGAGGCATTGGTGCAACCGTTACCCTTAATGCTGAATTTGCCGGCAAGCAAACGTCTTGGCAGGCCGAAGTTGTGCGCAGCGAAGGCGTAATAGATCAAGTAAGCCGCATGAGCTATTTAGTTGCGCAACTGCCAACGCCATACGTCGATAACACTAAGCCACTACGTTTTGGTTCATATATTAATGCAACCATTGAGGGCAGAGCCCTTGATAACGCAATTATTGTCCCGCATCACCTTGTTAAAGATAAACAAATTGCCATTTTAAACGCGAACAATACTCTAAGCTTTAAAACACTGAATATTGTACGTGAACAAGATGGCATGGTAATAGCCGATCAAGGATTACAACTTGGCGAACAGTTAATTACCTCAGCACTAGAATACCCAAGCGAAGGAATGGCTGTTAAAACGGATGAAGATGACAAACAAGGTGAAGTAACACAGCTTGCTCTTAAAGAGGATACCCTATGAGTACCTCTGAAAAGGGCCTAATTGCCTGGTTTGCTCGTAACCCTGTTGCAGCAAATTTAATCATGATTTTTATTCTTGTTGGCGGTTTATTAACAGCCTTAACGATTCGTAAGCAAGCATTTCCGCAATTTGAAAGTAACTGGGTGAGTGTTCAAGCCGTTTACCCTGGCGCCGCACCGCAAGAGGTTGAAGAAGGCATTACAATAAAAATTGAAGAAAACCTAGAGGGATTAGAGGGCATTAAACGCTTTATAACTTACTCTAATCGCGGCTACGCACAAGCATGGATTGAAATTGAAGAAAAATACGACCTTCAAGAAGCTTTAGACGAGATAAAAGCCCAAGTAGATTCTATAAACTCGTTTCCAGCAGGTATGGAAAGGCCAATTATTCAGCGCGATAAGTTTCAACAAGAAGTGATGTTTATCGCGCTATATGGGGATATGACCTATGCCCAACTAAAAGAACTAGGTACCGATTTAGAAGATGAATTACTCGCTTTACCTGGTGTTAATTTAGTCAGTTTTTTTAGCGGCTTAAATTATGAAATAGGCATTGAGATTAGCCCCGACAAACTGCGTGAATACGGGCTTACTTTTAGAGATGTATCAAACGCTGTAAGAAACTTTTCAACTAATATGTCGGCTGGCCAAATCCGTTCAGATAACGGGTATATTTCTATGCGTGTTGAAAAACAAGCATATAAAGGCAATGAGTTTGAGCAGTTGCCTTTAATTACCCTTGCTGATGGCGCACAAATATATTTAGGCGATGTAGCCACCATTAACGATGGTTTTGAAGAAGGCTTATTATATTCAAAGTACAATGGTAAAAATTCGTTAATGTTTGATATTGTAGCATCTAAAGATCAAGACATTACCGACGTTGCCAAAGTACTTAAAAATTACATGGCCGAAAAAGAATCTAAATTACCACAAGGCGTAAAACTAACCCCTATGGTTGATTTAACCTACTACCTGCAAGGTCGTCTCGATATGATGATCGATAACATGGTATGGGGTGGTGTTTTAGTTATGCTGGTATTGGCATTGTTTTTACCGCTTAGATTAGCATTTTGGGTAATGATGGGTTTACCGGTTTCTTTTTTGGGTGCCTTTTTGTTCATGCCAATAGGCTTTTTAGATATCACCATTAATATGGTGTCGCTGTTTGCCTTTATTATTGTACTCGGTATTGTGGTGGACGATGCAATTGTTGTGGGCGAATCGGCAAGTGCCGAAATAGAAAAACACGGCCACTCACTCGATAACGTAATCCGTGGTGTTAAACGTGTTGCAATGCCCGCTACATTTGGCGTACTCACCACCATTGCTGCTTTTTTACCGCAAGCTATGGCATCAGGGCCCGGCGCAGCATTTTCTAAAGCGATTGGTGTCGTTATTATCCTGTGTTTGATTTTTTCGTTAATTGAATCAAAACTTATTTTACCGGCTCATATTGCCGCAATGAACCCACGTAAACCTAATCCTAAAAACCCATTGCACAAGGTGCGTATGGTTGTTGATAAAGGCCTTAAATCGTTTGTTCAAAATTACTACACGCCTTTCATAGGGCACTGTATTCATTATCGCTATACCGTAATTATTGGGTTTATATGTATTTTAATTATGAGCGCAGGCATGTTTGCAGGCGGTTTAGTTAAATTTGTACCAAACCCTAAAATACAACATGACTTTCCGCGTGTGGTTGTAGAAATGAATCTTGAATCATCAGAGCAAGCAACACTTGAAACAGCTAAAAAAATTGAAGCGGTACTTCTTAGTGTAGATGAAGAGCTTGAAGCGCAATACGGTCAAAAAATGATTCGTGACCTCTCGGTAAGCCTTCGTGGCCGTACCACTGCACAATTAATGGCTGTGCTCATTGAACCTGATAAACGCCCTATTGATACCTTCACCCTTAGCTCATTATGGCGTGAAAAAATGCCACCATTGCCGGGCGTTAAAACGTTGACTATTGAAGATAACTTATTTGGCGGCGGACGAGATGACGGCGACGTAAGTTTTAGACTGCAAGGTAAAGATACCGACAAACTAAAAGAAGTTGCTTCGTTATTAAAAACTAAATTACAAAGCATGGAAGGCGTAGGCGATGTTAACGACTCACTACAAAGCGCTACCGATGAAGTACAACTTGATTTAAAACCACTTGCATACAGCATGGGATTGACCCTTGCAGACGTTGCATCGCAAGTTAGCTTTAGTTATTACGGATTAGAGGCACAACGTATTTTACGTGAAGGCGAAGAGATCAGAGTGATGATCCGCTACCCTGAAAACGAACGTAACTCTATTAGTAACATACACAGCACACGTATTATCACGCCAACAGGTGTTGAAGTGCCGTTAAGTGAAGTTGCACAAATCAACATTGTAGATGGTGTAAACAGAATCCGCCGTGAAAACGCAAACAGAACAGTTAATGTATGGGCAGCCATTAATACTGATAAAGTTGAACCTTTTGCCATTGTAAAAGAAATCACTGACGAGTATTTACCAACCCTTTTACAAAATTACCCAGGTGTTACCAGTAATGTCGCTGGTCGAGTGCAAGAGGAAATGGAAAGTGCTGATGAGCAATTACGTGACTTTGCAATTTCACTAATGATTATATTTGCATTATTAGCTATTCCGCTTCGCTCATACTCACAACCATTGATCATTATGTCGGTTATTCCATTTGGTGTGGTCGGTGCAATGTTTGGCCATATGGTATTAGGTATGACCATGAGCGGCCTTTCAATGTTTGGCATCATTGCAGTAGCCGGTATTGTAGTTAACGATTCGTTAGTTATGGTTGACTTTGTAAATAAAGCGCGTGCTGAAGGTGTACCTATAAAAGAAGCGGTTATGCAAGCGGGAGCTCGTCGTTTTAGAGCTATATTGCTAACCTCAGTGACCACCTTTATTGGCGTGTTACCTATTATTATGGAAACGAGTTTACAGGCACAAATTGTAATACCTATGGCAGTATCACTCGCCTTTGGTGTGCTATTTGCCACCGTAATTACGCTTATTCTTATACCGTGTCAGTATGTCGCACTTGAAGATACAAAACGAATGATTCGTAAGTGGCGTGGTAAAAACCCTATTGTCGATGGCCAACCAACAACGACCAATAGCTAATTAAGTAAAACCCCCAACCAAGAAAAAGCTCGGCAACATGCCGAGCTTTTTATTTATCGTTAAAAATAACCTTCAATTATTTGCTAACTTCCCCTTTTCACTGGTATTTTAACTCTCAGTTTACTTTCTTAAAGGATTAACCATGGGTACATTTCAACTTATTTTATTTATCATATTTGCAGTACTAACCATTGTTGGATACAGAAAAAATAACCGTAATTTAATGTTATTGGGTGCCATTGTTGTAGCGTTTGCCTTTATAGGATTAGATTTTATGATGGGGGTTGATCATAGCCTGTCTGCTTATTAATAGTTAACGGCAAAAATACACTAAATAGTAAAATTAGTGCTCGTTTTTTATACCCGATACGTTTAGGTACTTAATATTAAAAAGCATAACAATTAAGGAAAACCATGAATTCATCTCAAATAGATCACATTCCTCAAGAAGCGTTTGATTGGTATGACGAATATGCCCATGGTTTAATGGACCGTCGCACTTTTATGAAAAAACTAGGTGGCCTTGCAGCACTGGGAATTTCAATGAGTGTGCTCACCAGCGCGCTTTTACCTAACTACGCACTTGCAGAGCAAGTTTCGTTTAACGATGACGATATTAAAGCCACCTACGAAGAATTTGATTCGCCAAACGGGCATGGTAAGGGTAAAGGTTATTTAGCGGTGCCTAGCAAAATTGAAGGTAAACTGCCGGTTGTGTTAGTTATTCACGAAAACCGTGGTTTAAACCCTTACATAAAAGACGTAGCAAGACGCTTAGCCAAAAAAGGCTTTATTGCTTTTGCCCCCGACGCACTTTTCCCGCTTGGTGGCTATCCGGGCAATGACGATGAGGGCCGTGCAATGCAACGCACGATGGACAGAGCTAAAATTCAAAACGACTTTGTAGCCGCCGCTCACTTTTTAAAAGCCCACCCTAGCAGCAACGGCAAATTAGGCGCCGTAGGCTTTTGTTTTGGGGGTTATATTGTTAACTACTTAGCCGCAGTTGATAGTGACTTACTCAGCGCGGGCGTGCCCTTTTATGGCACACCTGCAAGTGAAAGCTTACACAAAAATATTAAAGCCCCTTTAATGATTCAATTAGGTGAACTTGATAAACGCGTTAACGCCACATGGCCTGAGTATGAAAAAAGCTTAAAAGCTAACAATGTTGAGTACACTATGCACATGTACGAAGGTGCTAATCATGGTTTTCATAACGACTCTACTGGGCGTTATGATGAGCAAAAAGCAGAGCTTGCTTGGCAGCGTACCTTAGCGTTTTTTAATGAAAAATTAAGCTAAACACCATAAAAAAAACGCCGCATAAGATGAATAATGTGGCGTTTTAAATTTAAGTATTTAGCGACTTAACTATGTAGATGTTTAGTTATTTACATATCTGCGCTTTAAAACAAGTAGCGATATAAAAACCAGAATAAACACACTAAACGCCCCAGCACTGCTTGAGCCATCTTTATTCTCTATTTTTGCTATTTTTTCTTCTTTAACCCGCGTTTTAAAGCGTGCCAATTCCGCATCTAAATTTAGGCTCATATCGGTAACCGCTAAATTAAACCCCTCAAGTGACTTTTCATTGAGCGTTTCGTCAATACCAATAGCGGTGGTTCTTTTTTCAAGCTTGCTGATGCCTGGTGCTCTAAAAAGCATTTTTTTACTTTTTATATCAAAAACAGCAGTGTCGACAAAGGTTTGAATAGTATTTTCGTTACCGGGAATAACGTACATACCTACAATGGTCCAATACAATAATGCGGCGTTATTTTCATAGGTTTGCGTTACTTGATCGTAAGAAACCAATGCCATTACGTCTACATCGTATAGTCGCCCTACTTGTTCAATCGCTGAAAACCCTTCCCCACCTTTAAGGTACGTACTTGGAATTACTTCTATGCGGTCAATGTAATCGTACTGCAAAAAAGATTTTTTAACTCTTTCGAGCAACTCTACCTCATTTTGACTTTCAATTGCGTTTGCTCGCCAATCTTTAGAAGGCACAAATGAAATGCCCACTGTAACACGTAATTTTAACACTGGAATTTCTGGTTTATACGTAGCACGGCTATCTTCGTTTGGATAAAGAAAGTCAACCAAACTGCTAGAACGCGTATTTTTACCTGCATTATTACTCACAAGCGCACTACATGAGGTCAGTACAAAAACCATCAACATGACAAAAAACGTATTTTTTTTCATTATTATTCCTTTTTAATTAAATTCAGTTATGTTTAAAAGCTCGCCTGATGGTCCCCATAAATAAATCACTTTACCCCACGGCTCTTGTTTTATCCCTTCAAAGCGAATATCAAAGTGAGTTAACTTACTAATAGTGTTAAAAGCTTCGTTTATGTTTAATACGCACACTTGCAGCATTAAATTTTCAGAAAATTCTTGGTTGTAGTAACGCTGTAAAAAGAGGCTGCATTCACCTGATGTTGCAATACTTAAATCAGCTGATGCCTGCTCAACATTAAAGCCCAGCGCCTGATAAAATGCACACGATTGTTGATAGTTTTTACATGGCACAAACACTCTGATGTCATCTATTTTCATTGTTTTCCTGTTGTTATTTAGGTGCAGCAGAGCTTATTAACTTACTTTTAAAAGCGACTTTAGAGACTAATAAACTTTCAGGGTTAAGGGTTGTCCTTGCTAAGAGCCATTTACTATTTGTTGTCTGTATAAATTAGGCTAAAGGCGTAAGCTGGACGCATAGGCATTGCTCGACTTTTGCTTAGCCCGCTCGGCTGCACACATAGCGCAGTTATTCCACGTCCACTAAATTAAATAAACTCAAGCCACTAAGGTCAATATGCCCTATCGCTTTTACCATCAAGCGCGGTATTAAGCGCTCAATAAATTACACGTAGTTAATATCAATGTTCTCTTTTTCATCTGAATTTAGCAGTGAGTTAAATTGTTGATAAATTTCATCTTTTGAGCCTAAAAGTTGAAAATCGTAACCATTGCCGTTTCCGTCAATAATTATTGATAACCAATTATCACTTATATTAACAATAGAAATTCGCTTAACCTCGATCGACTCTTGATCTGATATAAACTTAAAGCGACTCAAATTTGGCTTTGTGATTTTTATAGTGCCGGCGCTTCTCTTGATTAGATTATGTGGGGAATGTTTAGCTTTATATTCATCGGTAAATCGATACCTAAACGATAAGCATGCAAAAAATAACAGCAAAAAAGAAGCTTCAATTTCATTGTTTATATACCAAATTATAAAAAAAACGATAAACATAACAACGGCAATAAAAGCAAAGCCGTTTTTATAATGAGCGTCCGTAATTTTCAACTTAGCGATTCCTTTTCAAATATACAATACGTATAAAAACTAATGATTAACTAAAATAAATTAAAGAGCTTAATTTATCCATTACTTTTATATGATTAGCCACCAATAAGAGCGACTTTATAATTAACACAGCTTAGTGCTTAGCGATGCCTTAATCACTTTGCCTTCATTTATGTCTGCGTTAATCGTACAGCTTGCACCATTAATTAAGTTTAAATTAGGTGCAACATGCCCAATATCAGCATCAAACAGTACGGGGAATATACATTTACCAAGTGCTAATTCTATTGCTTGGTAATAATCAATCTGCTTATGGGGGCTATCAATAACGGCACTGCGACCAAGTATAATGCCGTTTACATCAGTAAGTACGCCATTTAGTTTTAACGCAATGAGACTTCGTGCTACGGCTGTTGGGCTTAACTCCGCGTTTTCTAGAAATAGCACAAGGCCCTCTGGTGCATACTCTTGTTTAAAGCGATGTAAATCGAGGTAAGGCGAGCCAAGCAACAAGTTAAGCGTGTCTAAACAACCGCCAAAAAGCCGGCCTGTTATTTCTAATTTACGCGCATCGTTGTAATTTAAACATTGCCATTGCGTTGGCTCAGTAAGTTCAAACAACGCATCAGGGTCGCTCTCATAATTAATTAATTTAGTTTGGTATGAAGTTGAAGGTAATTGTTCAAATTGCTCGCCTTTGGTGAGCGCTAAAACGTGAAAAACATTTACACAATTATGATCAGTTTCATTTGGATGTAGCTGCATTAAATTAGCAGTATGAAGGGTTGCCCAACCACATCGAGAAGTGAGCACACATGCTAATGTACTAACATCAGAGAACCCCACTAACCACTTAGGTTGAGCCGTTTTCACTATGTTAAAGTCAATATATTGCAAAACGTCTAGGGCAAGCTCTCCACCCCATGGGGGCATAATTGCCGCTATATTATCGTCGGTAAGAAAGTGCATTAGCTCTAAAGCTCGATCTTTAGCGCTGATATTTTGCCTTACACTGTCACCTTCAATTACTTTATACCCTTGCGACTTTAAACCATTTAGCACAGTGTCTAATCGTGTTTGAAAGTGATTATCAACACCTGAAGAAAACGCACAAATTGCAATATTATCATTAGGCTTAAGTGGCTCAGGAAAATTAATTAAGGACATCAGTACTCTCAATCATTAGGATATAGTCAACCTAACGTACCCAATAAAGTAAACAAAGTCGAGATTATTAAAGGCATAAAAAAACCGATGTAATCACATCGGCTTTTATGTAAACGCTAAAGTGAGGATATATTAAAGGTACTCAACTTCAATGATTTCGTATTCAACGTCGCCCTTTGGTGTTTTAATGGTGACTGCATCATCCATTTGCTTACCAATCAAACCACGAGCTATAGGTGAGTTAACAGAGATTAAGTTATTTTTAATATCTGCCTCATCATCGCCAACTATTTGGTATTTCACTTCGGCATCAGTCTCTACATTAACAATAGTTACTGTGGTACCAAAAATAACCTTACCTGTGTTAGGCATTTTAGTTACGTCGATTATTTGAACATTTGAAAGTTTAGCTTCAATTTCTTGAATACGACCTTCACAAAAACCCTGTTGCTCACGCGCAGCGTGGTACTCAGCGTTTTCTTTTAAGTCACCGTGTTCACGCGCATCAGCAATATCAGCGATGATTTTAGGACGGGTAACTGTTTTTAATTCGTTAAGCTCTTTACGCAGTAAATCTGCGCCACGAACTGTCATCGGAATTGTTTGCATATTTTCTCACTTAACACCAAGGCCTAATTAGGCCTTGGTACATTTCCTTAGTTCAATCGCAGGTGTAGCTCTTGAACTGACGCCACTTTACTGCGGTCATCTGCTTTGTTAGCAGTACAGTTAGCGAATGCCGCGTTCAAGGTAGTCGTATAGTTGGTTTTATTTTGCAATGCACCACGACGTAACACCTTCGAATCTTCGATCGCTTGGCGACCTTCGGTGGTATTAACGATATAGCTGTATTCTTTATTCTTAATATAATCAAGAATATGTGGACGACCTTCGTAAACTTTATTTACGCGACGAACGTTAATACCCGCTTCTTCAAGCGCTTTGGCTGTGCCACCTGTTGCGTCTAATTCAAAACCTAACTCAGTCATGATTTTAGCTAATTCAACAATACGTGACTTATCGCTATTACGAACAGATAATAACGCGCGACCACCGCGTGGTAAAGTATTGCTTGCACCTAATTGTGCTTTTGCGAATGCTTCGGCGAAAGTATCACCAACACCCATTACTTCACCTGTTGAGCGCATTTCTGGGCCACGGATAGGGTCTACACCTTGGAACTTAGCAAACGGTAAAACTACTTCTTTAACGCTGTAGTAAGGAGGGATAATTTCTTTAGTAATGCCTTGGCTCGCTAAAGATTGGCCCGCCATACAACGTGCAGCTACTTTTGCAAGTGCAACGCCGGTGGCTTTAGATACAAATGGAACCGTACGCGCAGCACGTGGGTTAACTTCAATTAAATACACTTTGCCATCTTTTACTGCAAACTGTGTATTCATTAAGCCTACAACACCTAGTTCAAGAGCCATATCGGTTACTTGCTTGCGCATTACATCTTGCACTTCTTGCGATAAAGAATGTGCTGGTAATGAACAGGCAGAGTCACCAGAGTGAACACCAGCTTGTTCAATGTGTTCCATAATACCGCCAATGATTACTTGCTCGCCGTCACATATTGCGTCAACGTCAACTTCAATTGCGTTATCTAGGAAATGGTCTAATAAAACAGGCGCTTCATTTGAGGCTTGAACTGCTTCGGTCATGTAACGGCGTAAATCGTCTTCGTCGTATACAATTTCCATTGCACGGCCACCTAATACATAAGATGGGCGAACAACCAGCGGGAAACCAATTTCAGCTGATTTTAAAATAGCTTCTTCAGTTGATGTAACCGTTGCGTTTTCTGGCTGTAGTAGGTCTAAACGCTCTACTAACTGTTGGAAACGCTCACGGTCTTCTGCACGGTCAATTGCGTCTGGTGAAGTACCAATTACTGGCACGCCATTGGCTTCTAACTCACGTGCTAGTTTAAGTGGTGTTTGTCCACCGTATTGAACAATAACACCTTTTGGCTTTTCAACACGTACAATTTCTAGTACGTCTTCAAGGGTAATTGGCTCAAAGTAAAGTCGGTCAGATGTATCGTAATCGGTAGATACAGTTTCAGGGTTACAGTTAACCATGATGGTTTCGTAACCGTCGTCACGAAGTGCAAGCGCAGCATGTACACAACAGTAATCAAATTCAATACCTTGGCCGATACGGTTAGGACCGCCACCAATAACCATGATTTTATCTTTGTCTGTTGGATTTGCTTCACACTCTTCATCATACGATGAGTACATGTAAGCGGTGTCTGAACTAAATTCTGCAGCACACGTATCTACACGCTTGTACACTGGCACAATGTTTAGCTGATGACGTTTTTTACGAATTTCAGCTTCTGACACACCGGCAATTTCAGCAATACGCGGGTCGGCAAAGCCTTTACGCTTAAGCTTGCGTAAAAAATCTGCATTAAGGCCAGCCATTCCGCCTTCAGCGATTCTTGCCTCATCTTTTAAAATGTCTTCAATTTGAACCAAGAACCAGCGGTTAACTTTAGTCAGCTCGTAAACATCTTCAACGCTCATACCGTGTCGCATTGCATCTGCAATGTACCAAATACGCTCAGCACCTGGCTCACGTAATTCACGGATGATTTTTTCTTTTGCCTTAGGGTCATCAAGTGCAACAATTGGGTTAAAACCCGTTGCGCCAACTTCAAGACCACGTAATGCTTTGTGTAATGACTCTTGTTGGTTACGACCAATTGCCATTACTTCGCCTACTGATTTCATTTGCGTGGTTAAACGGTCGTTAGCACCGGCAAATTTCTCAAAGTTAAAGCGAGGTATTTTAGTTACAACGTAATCAATTGAAGGCTCAAATGACGCTGGTGTTTTACCGCCAGTGATATCGTTTTGAAGTTCGTCAAGCGTGTAGCCTACTGCAAGTTTTGCTGCAATTTTAGCAATTGGGAAACCCGTTGCTTTAGAGGCTAGTGCCGATGAGCGCGATACACGTGGGTTCATCTCAATGATAACCATACGGCCATCTTTAGGGTTAATACCAAATTGTACGTTAGAGCCACCGGTTTCAACACCAATTTCACGCAGTACTGCCATAGAGGCATTACGCATAATTTGGTATTCTTTGTCGGTTAACGTTTGCGCTGGTGCAACAGTGATTGAATCACCTGTGTGCACGCCCATTGGGTCAAAGTTTTCAATAGTACAAACAATAATACAGTTGTCTTTTTTGTCACGAACAACTTCTGTTTCGTATTCTTTCCAACCAATCAGTGATTCATCAATTAGTAATTCGTTAGTAGGTGACAGGTCTAAACCACGCTCACAAATTTCTTCAAACTCTTCCATGTTGTAAGCAACACCGCCACCGGTGCCACCCATGGTGAAAGAAGGACGAATGATACACGGTAAGCCTATGCGGCTCATTGTATCTTTAGCTTCTTCCATTGAGTGTGCTATCTCTGCACGAGGACACTCAAGACCAATATTTTTCATTGCAGTGTCAAAGCGTTCGCGGTTTTCGGCTTTGTCTATTGCATCAGCTGTTGCGCCAATTAACTCTACGCCATGCTTAGCCAATACACCGTGCTTATCTAAATCAAGTGCACAGTTTAATGCTGTTTGGCCGCCCATTGTAGGCAGAACTGCATCTGGCTTTTCTTTTTCAATAATTTTTTCTACTACTTCCCAGTGAATTGGTTCGATGTATGTTGCATCAGCCATTTCTGGGTCGGTCATAATCGTTGCTGGGTTTGAGTTAACAAGTATAACTCTATAGCCTTCTTCTCTAAGTGCTTTACACGCTTGTGCACCAGAGTAGTCAAATTCACAAGCTTGACCAATAACAATTGGGCCTGCGCCTAAGATAAGAATGCTTTTTATGTCGGTACGTTTTGGCATTATTACTCCAGTTAAATTAGTGTTTACGCGCTTGCATCAAATCGATGAAGTGGTCAAATAATGGGGCTGCATCATGCGGGCCAGGACTTGCCTCAGGGTGCCCCTGAAAACTAAATGCTGGCTTATCTGTACGATGAATACCCTGAAGCGTACCGTCAAACAGTGATTTGTGTGTTGCACGAAGCGTGCTTGGTAGGCTTGATTCTTGGGCTGCAAAACCATGGTTTTGCGCTGTGATCATCACTACATCGCGGTCTAGATCTTTAACTGGGTGGTTACCACCATGATGGCCAAATTTCATTTTTTCTGTTTTAGCACCTGAAGCAAGCGCTAATAACTGGTGACCTAAACAAATACCAAAAATGGGTGTGTCGGTTTCTAAAAATGATTTTATCGCGTCAATTGCGTATGTACATGGCTCAGGATCACCAGGGCCATTAGATAAGAAAATACCATCGGGGTTTAATGCGAGTACGTCAGCAGCACTAGTTTGTGCAGGTACTACGGTAAGTTTACAACCACGGTCAACAAGCATACGTAATATATTACGCTTAACACCGAAGTCATAGGCTACAACATGAAACTTTTCATCGGCGGTATCTAAGGTTTTAAACCCCTCGCCTAATGTCCAGCTTGATTCGCGCCACTCAAAATTTTCCTTGGTTGAGACAACTTTTGCTAAATCCATACCTTTTAAGCCTGGGAAGGCTTGCGCGGCTTGTAGCGCTTTTTGTTCGTCTAGTTCGTCACCAGCAATAATACAACCATTTTGAGCGCCTTTGTCACGCAAAATACGTGTTAGCTTTCTGGTGTCGATGTCCGCAACACCTAAAATATTACGTTCTTTCAAGTAATCATCTAACGATTGCTCGTTACGAAAGTTACTTGCTAGCAGTGGCAAATCACGGATCACTAGGCCTTTAGCCCATATTTGATTCGCTTCTTCGTCTTCGCTGTTGGTACCCGTATTACCGATATGTGGGTACGTCAAAGTTACGATTTGTTCCGCGTACGAAGGGTCAGTCAAAATTTCTTGATAACCAGTCATAGACGTATTGAATACCACTTCACCGACTGACATGCCGTCAGCGCCGATTGCAGTACCGCGAAACACTGTGCCGTCTTCTAGGACTAACAGAGCGGATTTAGTCAAGTTAAACCTCCTAACAGTAAAAAACGGGAGTAAGCAAATTGCTTATCACCCCGCCAATACCCAGAGGGATCGTCAAAACCAGATTTTGTATGAGATTAAATTGTTTTACGCAGTCTTAAATGAGGCCGATATAACCGCTAAATCTTCAACATTTTTTCTTGCCTAAAACTCTTATCATTCCCACTGAACCCCTGATTTTACTAGCCACTTGGGTATAATTGGAAACACGCATTTAGTAATTTTTGGCAAATTGGCTGTATACTACATGATGTTGAGTTTTAGGTCTAACATTATTTGGTAAATCATAACAAATAAGTGCTTTTAGCTAAAATTAGACCCAAACACCCAAAATAGATACTAAACTACTTTAAATCGAGCACATCTTGCATGTCATAAAGTCCTACCGGTTTATTTTGCAACCAGCTTGCAGCTCTTATAGCGCCTAGCGCAAAGGTCATTCTCGAACTTGCTTTGTGCGTTAATTCAAGCCTTTCCCCCATTGTGGCAAAATATGCGGTATGTTCACCTACTATGTCACCTCCTCTTAGGACTGAATAACCAATTTCGTTTTGAGATTTTTCAGTTTCAATTTGGCTTCGATCGTATACAGCAACCTCTTCGTGGTTCCATCCTTTTGCATCTGCAATTGACTCACCAATTGCCAGAGCCGTGCCCGATGGCGCATCGATTTTATGACGGTGATGCGCTTCAAATATCTCAATATCTAAATCGTCACCGAACTTAGTGGCAGCCGTTTGAACTAAATTTAGTAACACATTTACACCAACACTGTAGTTACGAGCAAATACAATAGGTATATGTTTAGCAGCATTTTCTAATAATGCCATGTCATCGGCCGTTAAACCTGTTGTGCCAATAACTAAAGGGAGAGATTGTTCAACAGCACGCTTTAAGTGGCTACGCATACCGTCTGGCAGGGTGAAATCAATTAAAACATCAACACTTTCGAGCGTGTTTTCGTCGCTAAAACATACGCTCTTATCGGCAGCGCTATTTATTTGGTTTACATTAACTCCAATTAACGATGACCCACTGCGAACATAGGCGCCTGTTAGTTGTGTTTGCTCTTTTATTGTTGCGGCTTCCAATAAAGCTAAACCCATTCTGCCATTAGCACCAAAAACACCTATTCGAATCATCACTATGCCTTAATTTATTTTTGTTTAAACCGTAAACCGATCGTTTTGTATATATTGAGTGTATATATCGCCCAGTTAACATCAATCACTGAAAGTAACGTACTTAGTAGATTTTATCTAAAAGTCATGTAATAGTCAGTCAACCCTTTAATAAAAGAATAATAACAATACCAGTTTACTTTAGCCATCTATACATTTAAACTTCCTTTTCGCGTCGATTTGGTCTTTGGCTTGCGGGCGCTGCATTGTTCTACTATTTGTTAGCTTTTAACAACGTAGATAGACTTGCTAAATTCAGCTAAAAGAGGAATTTTTGGCTGTGGTAATTAATTGGTTTCGAGGATTATGATGCAGCCATCATTTAATAAAAACAAAGCAATACTTTCTTTACTACCCCTACTAACATTTGTAGCCCTATTTTTAGGTTCTGGTTTATACCTGCAATCTCAAGGGGTTGATTACGCTTTTTATCAACTCCCAGCACCGGTGGCAATATTACCCGCCATTATGCTTGCCTTTATACTTAATAAAGGCACTGTTAATCAATGTGTTGAAACCTTTATAAAAGGCGCTGGGCATAACAACATTATTACGATGTGTTTAATTTACCTGCTTGCTGGTGCTTTTTCTGCAGTGGCCAGTGCAACAGGGGGTGTTGACGCCGTAGTTAATGCGGGTTTATCACTGATACCGCCCGCTCTATTACTTCCTGGTTTATTTTTAATTGCCGCGGTTGTATCTACAGCCATGGGCACATCAATGGGTACTATTGGGGCGATTGGCCCAATTGCTTATGCGGTGTCGATCAAAACAGGCATAGACCCAGCCCTTATGGCGGGTACTATTGTGTCTGGCGCTATGTTTGGCGATAACTTATCAATTATTTCAGATACCACGATTGCGGCTACACGTACGCAAGGTTGTGAAATGAAAGATAAATTTAAAGAAAACCTTAAAATTGCAGTACCAGCCGCAATTTTAACAATCGGTTTATTGTTTTACCTTACGCCTGCAGCGCAAGTGGTCGAAACCCAAGATTACGATATTTGGTTAGTGCTACCTTATGCCTTTATTTTAGTTCTCGCCGTAGCAGGTCTAAATGTATTTGTTGTGTTATTTAGCGGTATTATATTTGCTGCATTAATGGGCTTTACCGGTAGCTACGAAGGGTCTAGCTTTGTTAAAGATATTTATCAAGGCTTTACCGATATGCAGGAAATATTTTTACTTTCTATGTTTATTGGTGGTCTTTCTGAATTTATTCGCATTAACGGTGGCCTTGATTACATTGCCCAAAAAATTCAAGCCATTACTAAAGTAATTGCTAAATGGCACCGAAAAGTAGCTGACCAACTTGGCATTGCAGCCCTAGTCATGACAAGCAACATTTGTATTGCTAATAATACCGTTTCAATTATTGTGGCGGGTCCTATTGCTAAAAAACTCGCTGACGATGGTGAAATTAGTGGCAAACGCTCTGCAAGCCTACTTGATATTTTTGCTTGTGTAACTCAGGGCTCTTTACCTTATGGAGCACAAGCTCTTTTACTTGGCGCTACGTTTAAAATTAGCCCTTGGGAAGTCTCAACATCGTCTTATTATTGTTTCATTTTAGCATTTACCGCTATAGCAATAATTTGTTTGCGTCGTAATAAAGCTTAAAACCTTTGCCCCACTGTTGCAGCTTAAAAACAAGCTGCAACATATTTCTCTACATATTAATCACTTTTGCTATAATGCGCGCTTTCGCGTGTCACTCAAGTTATAGTTAAATACAAATTATGAAATTAAATAAAACACTCTCCTTTTTTACCCTTACATCCATTGCTTTATCGTCTTCTGCTTTTGCCGCTAATTGGAGCAGCACAGCATTACACATTAACAATGGCGACCAAAAAAACCCTTTTACTGAGCAAGAGTCAGATACCACGGTTTACTCAGTTCAACATGCATCGGGTTACGATTACGGCGACAACTTCTTTTTCATTGATTACAGTAAAGACGATAAAGCTGACGGCTATCAAGATAGCGATTTTTACGGCGAATGGTATTCAACTGTTAGCTTATCGGCGCTCAGCGGTGAAAAAATTGGCACCGGTGCGTTATTAGATGTTGGCCTTACTGGCGGTATAAATATTGCTGGCGATGCTAAAATGGTGAAATACCTGCCGGGTGTTAAATTAAGCTGGGATGTACCAGGTTTTAACTTCTTTCAAACGATAGTAACAGCCTATATTGACGACAGCGAAGGTGTTGCTAAAGGCGGCGCCCCCATAGAAACAAATAGTTGGATGTTTGATGTAGCTTTTGAATACCCTTTTACTATTGGCTCACAAAAGTTCAGCTTTAAAGGGCACGCAGAATACATTGCAGAACGTGAAGACGAATTTGGAAACGATGTAGAGGCATGGATACTCGCACAACCTATTTTAGTATGGGACATGGGCCATGCCTTTGAAATGAAAGAAAATACGTTGCTACTCGGCATGGAGCTTCAATACTGGCATAACAAGCTAGGAACTGAAGTGACAGAGTCAGTTCCGCAAATACATGTAGAGTGGACCTTTTAAGCAATTACACTGCGTTAAAATCACATAAATTGGAGCCCTATTAAGCGCTCCTTTTTTTATGCCATAAAAGTATTTAATTGAATGGCTGTAAATACTTAGTTATTGTCGTATTTCTTTTAAGCCTCATGCTTTACCTTTGAAGGAATAATGAAATGATGTCAATTAAAGTGATGTGTTTTACTGCCTTGTTAGCTTTCACTAATAATGCTTTAGCAAGTAGTGAAGTAAATACAGAGTCCCTATCTTACGATGCCCTTTTAAGCAGTTATCAATATGACTTTAAAGTAAATTACTTTAGCGTTGAATCACAAAAGCAGTCTTTAAAGATGGCGTATATTTACCTAAAGCCTACCAAAGAAAAGATGCCTACCGTGACACTCATGCACGGCAAAAATTTTAATGCTGATTATTGGACGACTACAGCGCAGTACTTACAATCGCTTGGCTTTGGTGTATTAATTCCGGATCAAATTGGCTTTGGTAAATCATCTAAACCCACTAATTATCAGTATTCGTTTGCATCGCTTGCCCACCATACACATGCGTTAATTGACTCCCTTAACTTAAAACAAACAATTGTAGTTGGCCATTCTATGGGCGGCATGTTGGCAAGTCGCTTTGCTTTAATGTATCCCAATACAACAACTAAATTGGTTTTGCTTAACCCTATAGGGCTTGAAAACTACTTACATTATGTTGAATACAAAGACACCAACTTCTTTTATAAAAATGAGCTTGCTAAAACGCCCAAGGGCGTAAAAAAATATCAGCAAAAAAACTATTACGATGGTAAATGGAACGCTACATATTCAGCATTAACGAACTTTATTACAGGGCAAATACAAGGGCCGGATAAAGCTCACATGGCGTGGGTTAATGCTAAAACATACGATATGATTTTCACTCAACCGGTTATTACTGAATTTAAAGACTTTGCCGTGCCAGTTGAGTTAATTATTGGTACCCGTGATAGAACAGGACCAGGCCGCAACTGGAAAAAAACCGGTGTAGATTACGAGCTTGGTCGATACGATAAGTTAGGCAAAAATGCCGTTTCGCTTATCCCCAATGCTAAATTATATGAACTCGATAATTTAGGCCACTTACCACATATAGAAGACTTTGAACGTTTTAAAACTGTATTTAAAGAAGCACTCGCTGCTGAATAACACACATAACCGATAAAATAAAACCCCTGAAAGTATTTACATTCAGGGGTTTTATTTTATTAGCGCATCAACACTATACGCCACTGCTTTATACTGTTAAGAGCTCAACTAAAGTGAGCACTGTGGCCTTTTTCCTTGTGAGTTTGCAGTACTTTGCTCACTTAGTGCTTTTGTCATTTGCGACTGCAAATTATTAATACGACTCGTCGGTGCTGGGTGAGTAGACAAAAATTCAGGCGTTGCACCGCTTCCCGCTTTACTCATGTTTTCCCAAAGCGTAACCGACTCTTTTGGGTTAAAACCCGCTTTTGCCATTAAATCAAGACCAATGGTATCGGCCTCAGATTCATGAGAACGGCTAAACGGTAAAACCACACCATATTGAGCGCCTAATCCGAGCCCTTGCATAATTTCATTACGGTACTGCACGTTACCCATTTCAAGCGCAACACTACCCAATTGCATTCCCGTACTTAACAACGAGCTTTGTGATACACGTTCATTAGAGTGTTCTGCAATTACGTGTCCTACTTCATGCCCTAAAACGGTGGCAACTTGATCTTGGTTAGTCGCTATTTTTAGTAATCCGGTATGAACACCAATATAACCGCCAGGCAAAGCAAATGCATTTGCTGAATCATCTTCAAATACCACCACTTCCCAGTTTTGAGATGCATACTCATTAGGTAAAACGGCAATTACTTTTTCAGCAATACAATTTACATATGTATTGGTTTTTGAATCTTTATTAATTGGCTGATTTTTTTTCATGTCAGCAAAGCTAGCTGTACCCATTTCGCTCATTTGCTGATCCGAATAAAGCGCTATTTGAGTACGCCCTGTTGGCGATGTTTTACACCCTGCTAAAACAGCCGTTGCTACTAGTGCCAATACCAATTTTTTCATTGTATTACCTTAAGTCATTTATACTGCAAGTAGGATAGCAAACACAGTGCCAGTTTAAAATCATTGGTTTAAGGTAAGTACTTTGCGGTGAAGTAAGTAACGTTCCGGCTAAACTACGTTTATACATATACAATGCCCTGCTACACTATAGCCCTTGTTTTAGTTACCTTGAGTTTATGTATGGGCGCCTCGTCTACGTCTTTTAATACCCGTATTTTATTACCTTTATTAGCAAGTATTGTCGCTATTACACCCCTTGCAATTGATATGTATTTGCCCGCAATGTTGGTTATTGCGAACAATTTACAAACAAGTATGCCAAATGTACAAATATCGCTAAGTATTTATTTAGCAGGTTACTCATTGGGCATGTTATTTTTTGGCCCTATAGCGGATCAAATTGGCCGCCGAAAACTGGCTAAAATTGGTTTAACATTATTTGGTTTAACCTCTACTGCGTTAGCATTCACAACAGAAATTCATACTTTTTGGGCACTAAGGGCAATACAAGCGTTCACTGGTGCTGCTGCTACGGTGGTCGTGCCAGGAATCATTAGGCATATTTATCAGCAAAATACGGCAAAAGGTATGTCGTATGTATCGATGATCATGATGGTTGCACCATTAATAGCGCCGTCTGTAGGCTCTTTTATTTTAGGGTTTTCTGTTTGGTCTACCATATTTTTAGTATTAGCAGCTTACAGTTTTATAATACTTGTGTTTGTGCAAGTATATTTAATTGATATACCTATTCATACCAGCGAAAAAAAAGGGTTAGCCTTATTTTTTGATAGTTATAAAACTGTTTTGAGTAATACCGATGCACGCGCCGATATTTTAAGCTCAATGTTTGTATCGTTTGGCTTTTTTTGCTTTTTAACCTCAGTGCCTTTTATTTATTTAGACTTATACAAAGTGTCGGAGCAACTGTTTGGGATATTATTTGCCTTTAATGTGATGGCATTAATGTTTGGTAACTTTTTAAACACACGAATTGTGCCGCGTATTGGTTCACGCAAAATGTTATATATTGGATTGGTATGCGGTTTTATTTCAGGATTTTGCCTTTTAACTTTTAGTATTTTACATTTATCGCTTTATTATATAGTGGCAGCAATTGCACCATTAATGATGAGTTTAGGGGTCACTGCCAGTAATGCAGATTCGTTAATACTCATGAAGTTTGAAAAAAACACCGGCACGGCTACTGCCGTTATTGGTACGCTTAGGTTTGGCAGCGGTGCCTTGGTAGGCCCCATTCTTGCTGTTATGCATGCTCAAAGCTCTGTGCCGTTTTCGAGCCTCATGTTTAGCGCGGTACTACTGACCATATTAGTGCAAATAATTCATTTTAAAAAAGACAAAAAAAATGCCTCAATTTGAGGCATTTTTAAAGTGTTAAACGGCTAAATTAAGCGTCAGCCGCTTTTGAAACCATAACCATTGCCGGGCGTAATAAACGTCCATTTAATGTGTAGCCTTTTTGCATAACAGCAAGCACAGTGTTTGGTGTTACATCGTTGCTTGGCTGAATTGACATAGCTTGATGGAACTCTGGGTTAAATTGCTCGCCTTGTGGGTTAACAATTTCAACACCGAATTTAGCAACAGCATCGTTAAAGCTTTTAACCGTCATATCAATACCTTCAAGCAACGGCTTTAACGTTTCGTTTTCTTTATCAGAAAACTCAATAGCGCGCTCAAGATTATCAATCACAGGAAGTAATTCGTTAGCAAACTTTTCAAGTGCAAATTTGTGTGCTTTTTCTACATCTTGTGCAGCACGACGGCGAATGTTGTCAACGTCAGCAGCGGCACGGATCACACCGTCTTTTTGGTCTGCAATAGTTTGCTTAGCAGCTTCTAGCTCTGCGTAAAGCATCGCAATTTCAGCTTCAGGACTTTGTTCTTCTGCATGTTGTTCAGCGGCATCCACGGCTGCTTCTACATCTGCTTGCATTTGTTCAATTTCTTCGTTTAGTTCTACTTCTTGCTCTGGGTTTTGTGTCTGCTCAGACATAAAATACATGCTCCAATTCTTTTCAATTGCGGTAATTATGGGGATTGAATAAAAAGATTCAAGAGTTCGATGACTCAATTAATTTAAATTCTTGGATTATTTGTTCTATTTGCGCTGATTTTGGGCAGATTATACAAAAGCGGCTTTGATATTCTTGGTTTTGAAAGTAAGGAACGCTGATGGTTATTAGATCGTTACATTCACTAAACGGAAGTTTTTTACCGCTGATCACCGAAACACCATTTTTAAATGCCAGTGCATCTTCAACAAAATTTAGAAATGACACGCCTATATTTAGGCTTTGCTCACAATTTATTTTTTTATAAAGGTAGTTTTCACCCACAACAATACTATTGTCTGAACCTAACTTTTGACTTAGCTGCCGTGTCCATTGAGTAAGTGAGTCATGACAGTTTTTAGGCGCTGTGTTTGCCATTGCTTGCATTCTATACAAGCCTTCCATCAATGTTTGTTGACTAAATACTGTATTTAACCACGTTGCAAACTGGTAACGAACCGTATCTGAAGCATCATGTGGTTTATCAATGCAAATATTATGGCTTTGGCCTGCTCGATCGATCAATAAAATAAGCCAATCGGTAGAATCAAAATCAAGTACTTCAACCCTAAATACATGCTGTGAGCTCACTTGCGGTAAACCAACACAACAGCATACCTGATACTTTTGACTCAAGCCATGTGCCAATTCAACTAGCTGTGCTTGCTCTGGCTCCCAGTAACTAGCAATATCTGCTAATGGAAAAAACTCATCAAACCAATAATTAAACCCTTCATCTGTAGGTACTCGTCCTGCAGAAGTGTGGGGGGAATACAATAAACCTACTTTTTCAAGACGGGCCATTGCATTACGAACGGTTGCTGAACACACAGCCATGCTTTTTAGCTTGGCAATTTTTGTTGATGGAACGGGCAATCCCTCACCGTTACAGTACATGTTCATTACAGCTGAAAATATTTGCTGATCGCGCGGATTTAATTTCATGATATCTACATCTTGTTGCATGAAAGGTATATCGGGGCATTTGCTGCTATTTCAAGTCATTTCCCCTTTGTTGAACAATATAAAACAAATTTATTTTAAACTAAATTGAATCATACTCATTTAGGTAAAATCTGTATTTTCAAACACTTTGCTTTTGAGTTACTCTACAAACATCAAAATTTTTAGTGTGCAGATTATGAACTCTCCTTTCAATACTATTGGCCTTATTGGCAAACCAAACCACCCAAAAGCGGCTGCCACTTTGCAGCGTTTGCATACATTTCTACTGGCACTTGGTTTTGAAGTGATTGTTGAAAAGCGCACTGGCGGACAGTTAGTCGATGTACCCAAAGAAAACCTTGTTAAACTGGTTGATTTAGGAGAGCAAGCCGACCTTGCAATTGTGGTTGGCGGTGACGGAAACATGTTAGGAGCTGCGCGCGTGCTTGCTCGTTTTAACATTGCTGTAATTGGCGTTAACCGAGGTAACCTTGGTTTTTTAACCGACTTAAACCCTGAAGGTTTTGAAGCTAGCCTAGAGCATGTTTTAAGTGGTGAGTATATTGAAGAAAATCGCTTTTTATTGGAAGTAGAAGTTTATCGTCACAATGAACTAAAAAGTGCCAATTTAGCGGTAAACGAAGCCGTATTGCATGCAGATAAAGTGGCTCATATGATTGAGTTTGAGGCATTTATAAATAGCGACTTTGTATTCTCTCAGCGCTCTGATGGGCTAATTGTATCTACGCCAACAGGATCAACTGCTTACTCACTCTCTGGTGGCGGTCCAATATTAACGCCTGAACTAAATGCAATATCTTTGGTGCCTATGTTTCCGCACACGTTATCAAGCAGGCCATTAGTGGTAGATGCCGATAACGAAGTGAGGCTAAAACTTAGTTTAGACAATACTGACAGCTTGCAAGTCAGCTGCGACAGCCACGTTGTGCTTGCCGTTTTACCTGGTGATGAAGTCGTCATTAAAAAAGCAGATAAAAAATTGCGGTTAATTCATCCAAAAAACTACTCTTACTACAACGTTTTACGTACGAAATTAAATTGGGGCAGTCGTTTATACTAATTTTATTGCTAAAGCGTTGTCTTTAGCGCAAAATGCAGATTACAACAATAATACACCAATTTTTAGGAACAAATAGCAATGACATATGTCGTTTTTTTTGCCTTGCTACTGTTAATTACACTTCTAGCAACCTACTTAAAAATAGAAAGCAATCGTCGCAAAGCAATTGAAGCTCAAAAAAAGCAATTTAACGAACGTGTATCACAAGTTGGCGCCCGTTTAAAGTCAAAATTAAATGAGCTAGTAGAAGCGAAAATTCTTCGCCCTAAATACGCACCTCGAATTCAAGCAATCGTTTCTAACTTTTTTGTAGTTCAAAAGCATACCGACGAAAATTTGCAAACCCTTGAAGATGTATCTGATCTATTAATCAATACTTTATCTAACGAACTGACTAAAGCGAACCAAACGGGCAATGGCCAAAGTTTGGAAGAAAATATCCAGTATTTTGTGTCTGAACTTCCACAGCAAGGTATCTCGTATAACAAAACGTTTTACTCAGAAGCGTTACCAAACCTTATCGAATTAATTAAAACCAACGACTTGCTACAACCCCTTGATAATGAAGAAAATGAATACATCCCAGAAAATCAAGACCCAAACAACCAACTCAATCAACATGTTAATATTGCCTAAATAATAAAAAATTAATTTGCAAAAAAGCTAAACACTGTATAAATTACCAGTTAATTAACTGGATGGATAAACAGTATGTTAGTTGGTTTAGAAATTAAAAACTTTGCAATTGTAAGTAACTTAAGCACTGAATGGCATAACGGCATGACGGCGATCACGGGTGAAACCGGCGCGGGTAAATCGATTGCCATTGATGCACTTTCATTGTGTTTAGGCGAGCGCGCTGAAGCCTCTGCTGTGCGACCTTCTGCAGACAAAGCTGAAGTATGTGCTCAATTTGATATAAGCGCACTCCCGCTCGCTCAGGCTTTTTTAGAGCAACATTTTCTGACCAGTACTGATAATGATTGCTTACTTAGACGCGTTGTTTGCAAAAATGGTCGCAGTAAAAGCTATATTAATGGCAGCTCAGTAACTGCATCTCAGCTCAAAGAAATTGGCCAGTATTTAATTTCTATACATGGACAACATGCTCATCAACACCTTTTAAAAGCTGAACATCAATTACAACTACTTGATGCATATGCTGGCCATCAAGACTTGGTTGTAAAAGTAACTGAAAGTTATAAACAATTCGCCAACCTTCAAAAAGAATTTAAACAGCTTGAGCAACAGCAATTACAACAAGCCGCTCAAAAACAGCTACTAGAATACCAAGTGGCAGAACTTGACGAGTTTGCGTTACAAGACGGTGAGTTTGAACAAATTGAAGTCGAACATTACAAGCTAAGTAATAGCCAAACCATTTTAGAGTCATGTCAAAAAGAGCTGCAATACCTATATGAAGGTGAAGAACAAAGCGCGTGTTCTGTTTTACAGCACAGCGCACAACAATTTGCAGATTTAGCACAATATGATGAGAGCTTAGCAAGTGTGGCAGCAATGCTAGAAGAAGCTGCTGTTCAAGTAGAAGAAGCTAGCCGAGAAATTCGCAATTATACGGAACAAGTTGATTTAGACCCAGCCCGTTTAACAGAGATAGAAAATAGGTTAAGTGGCGCAATGGACTTAGCTCGTAAGCACCATATAAAACCGCAAGGATTAGTTGAATTTCATCAGTCAATTTCAAAAGAACTCGAGTCAATTAGTAATAATAGTTCGCGTTTGGAGCAACTTGACTCTGAAATAAACGATGCATTGCTTGACTACAAGCAAGCAAGTGAAGCGCTAAGTATTAGCCGCAGAAGTTATGCTAATACCTTAAACACCTTAATAAGCGAAAGTATGGCAAATTTATCCATGGAAAATGGTGTATTTGAAATATCGCTTACTGAAGATCCTGAGCGCGCCCCCAATCTTTTAGGGCATGATAGCGTTTCGTTTTTAGTATCGACCAACCCAGGTCAGCCCCTTCAGCCTTTGGCTAAGGTGGCGTCTGGTGGTGAGCTTTCGCGTATTAGCTTAGCCATTCAGGTTATTATTGCCCAAAAAGTAACAACACCAACATTGATATTTGATGAAGTAGACGTAGGTATTTCTGGACCTACAGCCTCTGCTGTTGGAAAGTTATTAAGGCAACTTGGTAAATCGACTCAGGTGATCTGTGTTACCCATTTGCCGCAGGTTGCAAGTAGTGCGCATCAGCAATTTTTTGTAGCAAAAGAAATTGCTAAAGGTGAAACCTTTACCAATATGCTGGCACTAACAAAAGATGGTAGAGTAGACGAAATAGCAAGGTTGCTTGGCGGCGACAATGTTAGTAAAACAGCAAAAGCAAACGCAAAAGAGTTAATAAAAAGCGCATGTGTAATTTAGGTTTAATTAATAACCAACTAGGGTTTCAATTTTCAGCAAGGCCTTTATATGATTACTAATACTGCTTTAATTCTTATTATTGTAAGCTGGCTACTGGTTTTAATTAGTATATTGCTAACTTTATTTAGCCGATATAAACACACACAATTTAAGAAACACTTAATGAGCTTTTTAAATGTAACGTTATTCGTTCAGCTGATTCTTAGTGTTTACAATTTAATGAGTTACCAGGGTGGTAATTCGAATAATTTAATTTTTAGTTATACATGTGTTTTGCTCACCCAAATACTGTTTAATGTAGTTTGTTACATGAGTTTAAAAAGACGTATTGCTAAAGTTAAGTCAACACTTGATTCGTTCTCAATGGAATAATAAAACTACTCTGAGCAAGTCCTATTTTTACCTTGCTCTTTAGCTTTATAAAGCAATTCATCTGCGCGCTTGATATCAATGTCTATAGAATCGCTTTCATGGGATTGAACAACCCCCATACTAATCGTTAAGCTTAAGCTCGCAAAAGATGTATTAACCGGAAATTGTTTTAGCGCAGCATGTATTTTATTTGAGATTTCTACGCCCTTTGCGTTAAATACATTAGGAATTGCAATCAAAAACTCTTCCCCGCCCCAGCGTGATGCAACGGCATTATTAGGAATATGTTGCTTTAAAATATTAGCTAAGTGTATGAGCGCTTCATCACCAAAACTATGCCCGTACTCGTCGTTAACTTTTTTAAAGTTGTCTACATCGCACAAAATAAGTACAAACGGTCTTTGCTCCTTCGTGAGCGCTAATTTAAATTCACTAAGCTTATTCATTGTAAAGCGTCTGTTTGGTAACCCCGTTAAAGGGTCAATAGTCGCCAACAGTTCATTTTTTTTACTCAGTGCTAATATTTTTTGATTGTATTTTTCCCTTGAGTTTTCATAAAAGCCACTCAACATTGCGACAATAATAAATGAAAATATAACTCGATAGGGAAATTGATCCGGTTGATAGTTATAAATACTAAAGGTATGCGCGCAATAAAAAGCTAATATAACCGCTAATAAAAACAAAACAATATCAACGATACCGCGCTTTAAGCCTCTAATTGAAAATGTGACTGGCGAAACTATGAATATCCAAATCGGACCAGTTCCCTGCGCGCCTCCAGTTAAAACAAGGTAAATCATCAATGCATAAAGGTTATAAAGGATAGCACTAGCTGACTTTTCAACGTTCTTATATACACTAAGCGCCCATGCGTAAATTAGCGAAGAACATATTAAGGTAAAAAATAAAAAATAATCGCTGTTGGTCAATGCAATCCAGCCCATCACCAAGGTTGCTATAAAGCCTATTGATGAGAAAATTCTAACTATTAGTTTTCTTTCTGGATTATTTGAATGTTCATGCATAATAAGCGCTATTTTTCTTATATTATTGAGTTAATTTTCAGCAAAGTTATCACCAATTTTTCTGAGTAACACTCAATACTCCCCTTTTTCAGCAGTTAAATCAAGATTAAAGTATTACTGATGTAAAATTAATACTAGTACCTTTTTTAACAAATTATAAGTTTATGAATCTTAAAACTATTCATGAGAATAGCTTGGTCATTCAACCAAATTATCATCGAAATTAAAATGGTTAAAAATAAATGGTACCTAATTCGTTTCAAGCACAAAAAAGCAAGCCACTTGGCTTGCTTTTAAATTGTCGATTTCTGAAAATATTAAATTAAACTTTTAAATAATCCATAATACCTTCAGCTGCGTTACGGCCTTCAAAAATAGCGGTTACTACTAAATCCGAACCACGCACTATATCGCCACCAGCAAATATTTTAGGGTTAGTTGTTTGATGTGTAAATTCACCTTGCTCTGGTGCGTTAATACCGCCCCAGTGGTTTATTTCTACATCATACTTTTCTAACCAGTCCATTTTGTGTGGCTTGAAACCAAACGCCATAATTACTTGTGTTGCTTCAATAACATGCTCTGAACCGGCGACCTCTTCTGCGCGGCTACGACCATTCGCATCTGGCTCACCCAGCTTAGTTTTAACCATTTTTACGCCTGCAACATGGCCGTTAGCGTCTAGCACAATGCCTTTAGGTTGAACGTTATATGTAAATATAACCCCTTCTTCTTTGGCATTTTTTACTTCACGCTTAGAGCCTGGCATATTTTCTTCATCACGGCGGTACGCACACGTTACTTTTGCAGCACCCTGTCGTATAGACGTTCTTACACAGTCCATCGCAGTATCACCACCACCTAATACAACGACCTTCTGATTCGCCATATCAATATAAGCTTGATTCGCTTCGTCATAACCCATAACTCGGTTAGTGTTACCGATTAAAAACGGCAGCGCATCGTGAACACCCGGTGCATCTTCATTTTCAAGCCCAGCACGCATACTCTGATACGTACCCACGCCCAAAAATACTGCATCATAGTCGGCTAAAATATCATCCATAGTGATATCTACACCTACTTCAACATTCAGCTTAAATTCTACGCCCATTTCAGTGAAAATCTCACGGCGCTTTTGCATCACTTCTTTCTCTAGTTTGAAAGAAGGAATACCAAATGTGAGTAATCCACCAATTTCTGGGTGACGGTCAAACACAACAGGCTTAACACCATTTCGAACTAAAATATCCGCACAACCCAAGCCCGCGGGCCCTGCACCAATGATAGCTACTTTTTTGTCAGTCCATGTTACGTAAGACATGTCTGGCTTCCAGCCCATTTTAAACGCGGTATCGGTAATATATTTTTCAATGTTACCTATCGTTACCGCGCCAAACTCTTCATCGAGCGTACATGAGCCTTCACACAACCGATCTTGAGGACAAACACGGCCACATACTTCAGGCAAACTGTTTGTTCGATGAGAAAGCTCCGCAGCTTCTAATATACGCCCTGTGCGAATTAGTTTAAGCCACTGTGGAATGTAATTATGTACCGGACATTTCCATTCACAGTATGGGTTACCACAATCCAAGCAACGATCCGCTTGAGAGTTAACCTGATTCTCTGAAAAGGGTTCGTAAATTTCTACAAATGATTTTTTACGTGACGAAATTGGCTTTTTGCGTGGATCTACACGCTGCACGTCTATAAATTGATATACATTTTCGCTCATACTGCCCCCTTATTGCGCCTGAACACGTAGTTCGGCACTACTACGGGCGCGGTGCCCGAGTAAACTTTTTACGTCACTTGATTTAGGTTTTACTAATTTAAACATAGGTAAGTAGAGCTCAAAATTAGCTAAAATACTTTCTGCTCTGCATGAGCCTGTTAGCTCTAAATGCTCAGCAATTAATCCACGTAAATGCTCTTGGTGTGATGTTAATGCTTCTAATGTCACAACTTCAACAAGCTCAGGGTTTATGCGTTTTTCAAAGTCGTTTCGCTCATCTAAAACATAGGCAAAACCACCGGTCATACCCGCCCCAAAGTTAACACCTACATTACCAAGCACACACACAACACCACCGGTCATGTATTCACAGCCATTATCGCCAACGCCTTCAACAACTGCTTGCACGCCTGAATTACGAACTGCGAAACGCTCACCTGCGCACCCTGCAGCAAACAATTTACCGCCCGTTGCACCGTATAAACAGGTATTACCAACAATCGTTGCTTTATGACTTTCAAATGATGAACCCACTGGCGGACGAATAACTAGCTTACCACCAGCCATGCCTTTACCAACGTAGTCATTAGCGTCACCAACGAGGGTCATTTCAAGGCCACCTGCGTTCCAAACACCAAACGATTGACCAGCCGTGCCATGGAGCTCAATGGCTACCGGATCAGCCGCCATACCCTGATTTCCATGTTTATCAGCAATGTAGCCAGATAACATAGCACCAACTGATCGGTCTGTATTACAAATTCGGCTAACAAGTGAAATACCACTTGAAGCATCTATCGCTTCTTGCGCTTTTCCTAATAGGCTTTCGTTAAGCTTGCCTAAATAATGTGAGCTATTTGGCGCGCTACAAAATAACGTTTCGCCTGTTGGATTGTTTGGCTGCGCAATAACAGAAGATAAATCTATCTTTTTCTGTTTGGCTGTTTTGCCCTCAATTGCTTCAAGTAAATCAAGACGGCCAATTAAGTCTGTTAAGTTTGCAACACCTAAGCTTGCCATGATTTCACGCGCTTCTTGTGCAATAAACTTAAAGTAGTTCATCGCCATTTCAGGTAAGCCATGGTAATGCTTTTGACGAAGTGTTTCGTCTTGCGTTGCAACACCGGTTGCACAGTTATTTAGATGACAAATACGTAAGTATTTACACCCTAATGCCACCATAGGGCCTGTACCAAAACCAAAGCTTTCAGCACCTAAAATAGCGGCTTTAATAATATCTAAACCTGTTTTTAAACCACCATCTGTTTGCAAACGAATACGATGACGAAGGCCATTTTCTACAAGGGCTTGTTGTGTTTCAGCCAAGCCTAATTCCCATGGGCTACCTGCATATTTTACAGACGTAAGCGGACTTGCGCCTGTGCCGCCGTCGTAGCCAGATATAGTAATTAAATCAGCATATGCTTTAGCTACACCTGTTGCTATGGTGCCAACACCTGGTTCCGACACTAGTTTTACTGATACAAGTGCTTTTGGATTTACTTGCTTTAAATCGAAAATTAGCTGAGCAAGATCCTCAATAGAATAAATATCATGATGCGGTGGCGGTGAAATTAACGTCACGCCAGGTACCGAATAGCGAAGCTTAGCAATGTAAGGTGTTACTTTTTCACCTGGAAGTTGCCCGCCTTCACCTGGTTTTGCACCCTGCGCTACTTTAATTTGAATTACATCTGCGCTACGTAAATAATGCGGTGTAACACCAAATCGACCTGAAGCTACTTGCTTAATACGTGAGTTTTTCTCTGTGCCGTAACGAAGTTTATCTTCACCACCTTCACCTGAATTTGAACAACCACCTAGGCGGTTCATCGCAATTGCGAGTGCTTCATGAGCCTCTGGCGATAAAGCACCAATACTCATTGCAGCTGAGTCAAAACGTTTGTAAAGCGCTTCTGCAGGCTCTACATCATCAATACTAATTCCATTTTCTGGTAATTTAAGTGCCAGCATATCGCGTAATGTTGAAATAGGGCGATTATTAACAAGCTTTGCATACTCGTTGTAATCTCTGTATTCACCAGAGCGAACTGCTACCTGCAGTGTTTGGATCACATCTGGGTTGTATGCATGGTATTCACCACCATGTACGTATTTAAACAAACCGCCATGGCTAAGTAACTTACGTTTACTTAAAGCAAGCTTGTGTAAGCTTTGTTGATCGTCATCAAAGTCTGTAAAACATGCGCCTTTAATGCGGCTAGCCACACCTTTAAAACACATATCAACAACAGCATCTGATAAACCCACCGCCTCAAATAACATTGAGCAACGGTAAGAAGCGACTGTACTAATGCCCATTTTCGACATTATTTTGTATAAGCCTTTGTTTACTGCTTTACGATAAGCAAGGGTTACCTCGCAATAAGATTTATCGATGATTTTACTGTCGCTCATCGCGACTAACGATTCATACGCTAGGTATGGGTAAATAGCTGTTGCGCCAAAACCAAGTAACACTGCAAATTGATGAGGGTCTCTTACGCTACCCGTTTCGATAATAATGTTTGATTCACAACGTAAATTGTTATCAACCAAACACTTTTGCACTGCACCTACAGCCATAGCCGCAGGGATAGGTAGGTTTACATCGTCAAAATTACGGTCAGTTAAAATAAGCATGATAGAGCCAGCAGCTGCTTTCTCTTTTGCTTTATCGCAAATGCGTTTAACTGCGTTTTCTAAGCCTTCTTCAACAGTGTAAGTAATATCAATTTTACAATAGCTGTAATGCGCTTCATCTGCATTTAGTAGCTGCTGCATGTCTGCATACATTAAAATAGGTGTATCGAACTGTAAGCGCTTAGCGTGCCCTGTTGTTTCGTTAAACACATTTTGTTCGCTACCAATACACGTAGCCAAAGACATAACATGGTTTTCGCGAAGAGGATCAATTGGCGGGTTAGTGACTTGTGCAAACTTTTGACGGAAATAATCGTATAGTGAACGATGCCCTTCGCTTAACACAGCAAACGGAGTGTCATCACCCATTGAGCCTGTTGCTTCTTGCCCGTTTTCACCCATTACACGAATAACGCTATCCAACTCTTCATTGGTATAACCAAACATTTTTTGATATTTAGCTAACGTTTCATCGTCAAATGAACGATTGCCTGCATCTTGCTCTTTTAATTCTTCAAAAGGAGTCAAGCGCTTAACATTTTCTTCAAGCCACGACTTATAAGGATGGCGAGATTTTAAATCTTGATCTATTTCATCTGAATGCCAAATTTTCCCCAATTTGGTATCAATTACTAAAAGCTCACCCGGGCCCACTCGGCCTTTTTCAACCACTTCATCGGCGGTGTAATCCCAAATACCGACTTCAGAAGCAAGGGTTATAAAACCATCTTGTGTGATTACATAACGCGCAGGACGAAGACCATTTCGGTCTAAGTTACAGGCTGCAAAACGGCCATCTGACATAACAATCCCCGCAGGACCGTCCCATGGCTCCATGTGCATGGAGTTAAAGTCATAAAATGCACGTAAATCGTCATCCATAGCGCGGTTTTTTTGCCATGCAGGCGGCACCAGCATGCGCATAGCACGGAATAAATCCATGCCACCGGCTAAAAATAGTTCTAGCATGTTATCAAGGCTTGACGAATCTGAGCCTGTTTCATTAACAAACGGCGCTGCGCTTTGTAAATCTGGAATAAGTGGAGACGAAAATTTATACGAGCGAGCACGAGCCCACTGACGGTTACCCTCAATGGTGTTAATTTCACCATTGTGCGCTAAATAGCGGAAAGGTTGAGCAAGTGGCCAACGAGGCTGTGTGTTTGTTGAAAAGCGCTGATGAAAAACACAAATTGCGCTGGTCATACGAATGTCAGCTAAGTCTAAATAAAAATTAGGTAAATCTGCAGGCATCATAAGGCCTTTATAGATAGTCACTAATCCAGATAAACTTGCAATGTAAAATGATTCATCGTCTGCTAAACGTTTTTCAGCACGACGGCGCGCTACGTATAAGCGACGTTCTAAATCTTTTGAACGCCAACCTTCAGGTGCGCTTACAAAAATTTGCTCAAAGCCCGGTAATTGCTGCACAGCAATTGGACCTAGCATTGATGGGTCGGTAGGCACTTCGCGCCAGCCTAAAATATTTAGCGTTTCTTTTTCTAATTCTTCGCTCAGAATTTCCTTTGCAGCTTGTGCTAAAACAGGATCTGAATTTAAAAAGATCATGCCTACTGCATAGTTTTTACCAAGGTGCCAATTATGCTCACTTGCAATAGCACGGAAAAAACTATCTGGTTTTTGCAAAAGCAAACCACAGCCATCGCCTGTTTTACCATCAGCAGAAATACCGCCCCGGTGTTGCATACGATCCAACCCAGTAATAGCAGTACGAATAAGCCGGTGACTAGCCTGACCATTAACTTGGGCAATTAAGCCAAAGCCACAATTTTCTTTCTCTAATTTCGAGTCGTATAACATAGACCCCTCCCCTTGCTTCACTGTTAGCGTTAATGAACTGCTCGACGATTTGCTAACAGCCGGTCAAAACTAGCCTCTATATCAAATAGAGTCAACAGTAATTTGAATACATATTCACATTCTTGAATATTTCTCACTTCATAGCAAGATTTCTTTTTTATCATTTTTATTAACATTTAGCGGTATTTTCACCGTTATTTTTTCATGACACTGGTGTCAAGTTTAACATTTTGTAAAAACACCTCCAACTTAAAAAGCAGTTTACGTAAACGTAAGCTTAGATATTAGTGAATAAATATTCAATTGAAGAGATTCGTAAAATGTTGGGATTATGCAAATAATATTACCCCTTTTCATTAACAAATTATAAAAGGGATAAATAAAGGTAGAATTATGTTCCTTATTCTTCATTCAGCTTAAAAGCTATAATTTAACCACTCATTACTTTGATTAATTATTCGTAAATAGAAAAATAAAACCAGTCAAAGTTTAAATGTCACCCCGCTATTTAATCGCCTGAGTAGCTTAGCTTTAAAATACACTTACACTTTTGAATTCACTGAAGTTGCGACGTTATTGGTTTTCTTGTACCCGCAACGCTGTATTTACTCTTTATATATTGCTTTGTATGTGTCCGGAGCGGACACATAAAGTGTCCACGGACATATTACTTTAATAAATAAATTATTAAGTATAATAATATCAATAGGTTAAATTTTGGCATGCTAATCGTATAGTGTAATTTAGTAATTATTATTTGGAAGAATTATGTTCACTTTAAGCTTATTTTTACTCTCGCCACTAGCCGCTATTTTTGCAGCACTACTTTATGTCATGTTTGAAAAAAATATAAATTCATTTAGTTAAGGTTGAATAATGATTAAAGATACCAGTGCTCAAGACATACAAGTTAAAACACCCGCAAACCATAAAAAACGTTTTCTTTTAATTATCGCTGTGTTGTTACTTGTTATTGCTGCTACTTATGGAGTTATGTCAGGCTCGGATGCAACTAAATCATTTAGCCAAGAAAAGATGCAAATAGCAAAAGTAGAAATTAAAACGCTTATTCGCGATGTAGCCGCAAGTGGAAAAATTGTTGCCGCCAATGCACCACATATCTACAGCCCAGAGAGAGGCTTTGTAAGCTTGCACGTAAAAGCTGGCGATACAGTTACCAAAGGCGACGAGCTTGCTGTACTTCATAGCCCTGAACTTACCAATGAATTAAAACAACAACAATCCGTATTACAACGCTTAGAAGGTGAACTTAAAAGGCAACACCTACAATCAAGAAGAGACACTTTAACCCTTACAAAAACACTCGATATGGCAAGTGTAGAATTAAACGCAGCACAAAGAGAAGATCGTCGCGCAAAACTATCAATTAAAAAGCATTTAATAAGCCAAATAGACCTTGAAAAAGCAATAGACGACTTATCACGTGCACAGCTTACCTATAAACACGCACAGCAAGAGGTGGCACTTGCTAAAGATACACTCGCATTTGAATTGCAAGCAGCTAAAAGTGATGTAGAGCGTCAGCAGTTGATCGTTGATGACTTACATAGAAAAGTGAATGAGCTGTCAATTCGGGCCACAGTGACAGGCATTGTTGGTAATCTGCTTGTGCAACAAAAAGCAGCCGTCACGCAAAGTCAGCCTCTGATGACACTCGTTGATTTAAGTCATTTTGAAGCACAGTTGCAGGTGCCAGAAAGTTACGCAAACGAACTCGGGTTAGGTATGGACGTAGAGCTTAAATTAGGGAACGAAACAATAATGGGAGTGCTCTCGGCTATATCACCCGAAGTTAATAATCGCGAAGTAACCACACGTGTTCGCTTTACAAGCAACAGCAATAACATTCGCCAAAATCAACGTTTAACCGCGCGTATTTTACTCGACAATCGCCAAAATGTGCTGCAGGTAAAGCGAGGCGCTTTTATGCAACAAGGCGGCATTGTTGCATATAAAATAGACGGAAATTTTGCAAGACGTATACCTATATCCGTAGGTGCCACCAGCATTAACGCGGTAGAAATTTTAAGCGGCTTAAATGAAAACGACGAAATAATAATTTCTAGCTACAACCAATTTAACCAAGTAGACACGCTTTTATTAAATTAGAAGCGCTCTCAACCAGCGCCAATTTAAGGAAAAACCATGTTACAAATGAAAAACATAAGTAAAGTATACCAAACTGAAATGGTTCAAACTCACGCATTAAGAGACTTTAATTTAAATGTAAATGAAGGCGAATTTATAGCTGTCACAGGCCCTAGCGGCTCTGGGAAAACTACCTTTTTAAATATTGCCGGTATGTTAGAACCCTTTAGTGAAGGTGATTATATTTTAGATGGTGTAAATGTGGGTAACCTAAACGACAACCAACGTGCCGATTGCCGAAATCAAAAAATTGGTTTTATCTTTCAAGGTTTTAATTTAATACCAGATTTAAACCTCTATGAAAATATTGAAGTACCTCTTCGTTATAGAGGTATTAAAGCAAAAGAACGTAAACGTAGAATAGAGCAATGTTTAGAACAAGTAGGCTTAGCCTCCCGCGCTAAACATTTACCTCAGCAACTTTCTGGCGGCCAGCAACAACGCGTCGCTATAGCCCGCGCACTTGCCGGCGAACCACGTTTTTTACTTGCCGATGAGCCAACCGGTAACTTAGACAGCCTAATGGCTCGCCAAGTGATGGAATTACTTGAGCAAATAAATCGCGATGGCGCCACCATTATAATGGTGACACATGACAGTGAATTAGCCCGCCGCGCACCGCGCAACATTCAAGTAGTTGATGGACAACTTGCTGACTTTACTTTGTACCAAGGTACACAGCCAATAAAAGTCGCACAAGGAGTATAATTCATGCTGGTTCATTATATTGATCTGAGTTGGCGTAGCTTTAAACGCACACCACTCGTAAGCTTTTTAATGGTACTTGCCATCGCAATTGGTATTGGCATCACCATGACTAGTTTGAGTGTGTATCACATGATGTCGGCCGATCCAATCCCGCACAAGAGCAGTCAGCTTTTTAGTGTGCAGTTACAGATAATGGACGATGGAAGCACATGGTGGACGTCAGATAACCAGCCTCTTCAACTAACTTATCAAGATGCTGCAAATCTTTATCAATCTCAAGTAGGTGCTCAACGTTTAAAAATGGTACGAAGTGGTTTTTCTGTTTACATAGACTCTGACAAAGTAAAACCGTTTAGTCAAAGTGCAAGACTTACCACTCCTGAATTTTTTAATATGTTTGACCTCGAATTTTTACATGGTAGCAAGTGGTCACAGCAACAAGAAGACAATGCAGCGCCCGTTGTTGTCATTAGCGAGGAGTTAAACGATAAGTTATTTGCTGGCAAAAATTCAGTGGGTCAGGTTATTTACCTTGACGATGCTAGTTACGAAGTGATTGGCGTTACAAAAAACTGGCCACTAACCATCAAATATTACGACTTAAACAATGGTGCGTTTAACCAACCCGAACAACTTTTTATGCCATTTAGCATTCTTGAGGCAAAGCAACTTGGTAATTGGGGAAATACTAATGGTTGGAAGCATGAAGATGTTCGAAGTTTTACTGCCAAATTACAGTCAGAAATGGTTTGGATTCAATTCTGGGTTGAGTTAACAACCGAGCAACAAAAAAATGATTACGAAAATTACTTATTAGCTTATATGCAAGAGCAGCAAAAGCTCGGTCGATTTAATCGTAAAGAGCTCGCTTTTGGGCTTCGAGATGTTAACCAATGGATGGCTTACAATAATGTGGTTAGTGAAGATAACAAAATTTTAGTGGCTCTGAGTTTTATGTTTTTGGCTGTGTGTTTGGCTAATATACTTGGCTTATTACTTGCCAAATTTTTACGTCGAGCGCCAGAGGTTGGAGTACGTCGTGCTCTTGGTGCTAATAAACGGCAGATTTTTATGCAACATATCATTGAAGTCGCTATGTTAGGGCTTTTGGGCGGGCTACTTGGGATTGTATTTGCGCAGTTTGGTCTATTAGGTGTTCCTCAGAGCTACAGTTATTACGAAAGCTTAGCGACTATGGATTTAAGTATGTTACTAAGCGCCCCACTTATTGCAATCAGTACTTGTGTAATTGCCGGGCTTTATCCTGCTTGGCTGGTGTGTAAAACCAACCCTGCCATTTATCTAAAAAGCCAATAAGGACGAACACAATGATATTAGAAATTAAACCTATTTTTCATGCGCTGTGTCGATCTAAAGTGGGTGCAATTTTGCTACTTATACAAATAGCAATTACCACTGCAATTGTTAGTAACGCAGCATTTATAATTCAAGACAGAGTAACCTACCTTAACCAAGAAACTGGCTACCCGGAAGATGAAATACTTGCTTTTCATGTCATGCATTTTGGTAAAGATGTTCAAAGCCATCAGCAATTTGAACTTGATGAAGCCATGCTTCGAGCTTTACCCGGCGTTAAAGACGCCATATATATTAACAACATACCGTTATCAGGTAGTGGCAGCTCATCTGACTTCAGTATTAACTCTGCACCAGAGCCAGGGCTTTCAGCAAGAACGGCTTACTTTTTTACGGATGATCATGCAATTAATACACTTGGCATTGAGCTTGTTGCAGGACGAAACTTTACTCAAGATGAGATTGTTGTTACCAACGATAATGATCAACGAGCCAATGTGACAATTGTCACTCAAGCATTACTCAATGAGCTTTTTCCTGATGAAGAGGGCTTAGGAAAAACGATTTTTCTTGGTGATATCCCACTGAAAGTTGTTGGTGTAATTAAGCATGCAAAAGGGCCTTGGTTAAAAGACAGCCGCCCAAATAATATCGCATTAATTCCTTACATTAACCCCAATATATCTGGCAACTTTTTAGTTCGCACTGCGTCCAATGAGCGAGCAGACATAGCTAAACAGATTGAAGACGCAATGCTTAAAAATTATAACAAGCGTGTGATTATTCGAATTCGTGGTTTAGATCAAGACAAAACGCAATATATGGCTGAAGACACATTGATGATGCGTATGCTCATTGTACTCATCACTATCTTAGTTCTGGTTACAGCGGTGGGCATTTTTGGTTTAACGCTATTCAATATAAGTAAGCGCACCAAACAAATTGGAACCCGTCGTGCTTTGGGCGCTCGTAAATCTGCAATTGTTAATTATTTTTTAGTTGAAAATGCATTGATTTGCATTGCTGGATTAGTTTTAGGCGTTATTGCTGCCCTCATACTTGGGCAATTGCTAATGCAACACTTTTCAATAGCTGCATTACCCTTAGGCTATGTCGCAGCAACTGCCGTTATGGTTTTTATCATGAGCCTTCTAGCTGTATTTGGCCCAGCTAAACGTGCTGCAAATATTTCGCCCAGTATCGCAACCCGAACCATATAACGCAGCTCCCAACCTATGCTACACTGGCTAAACACGGTGTAGCATTTTCAATATTTAAATAATAATAAACAGCGATTAAATTCTCATGGAAAAAATACTTATCGTTGATGATAATCCGGCCGTTTTAGAGGCATTATCATTACTACTAGAGATACATCACTTTAATGTAGTTACCGCGTCAATGCCTTTTGAAGCCATTCAAATTGTGCAATACCAACGCATTGCTCTCGTTATTCAAGATATGAATTTTACCAGCGATACCACCTCAGGCGAAGAAGGTAAAACTTTGTTTTATGCGCTGCGTGAAGAGAACCCACACCTCCCTATTATATTAATAACCGCTTGGACTGAACTTTCAACGGCGATTTAACTTGTTAAAGCAGGCGCTGCCGATTACCTTCCAAAGCCATGGGATGACCACAAGCTTCTTACGTGCATTAATAATTTAATAGAGCTGGGGCGCACTAAGCAACTTGTAGCCACGCACAACCGCCAACAAAAAGAGCGAGATGATAAATATAGCACTGCTAACTTAGCAGGCCTTATTTTTAAAAGTACCGCAATGGAGCGATTAGTCACAATGGCATTGCAAGTGGCTAAATCTGATATTTCTGCACTCATAACAGGTCCTAATGGCAGTGGTAAAGAGTGTATTGCCACTATTATTCAAAAAAACTCTTCACTAATAAATCAGCCCTTCATAAAGGGTCAATGCCGGCGCCCTTCCCCAAGAGCTTTTGGAGGCTGAATTGTTTGGTGCTGAAGCAGGTGCTTATACTGGTATAAGCAAGCAACGTATAGGTCGTTTTGAGGCAGCCGATGGTGGAACATTATTTTTAGATGAAATTGGCAACTTGCCACTTTCTGGGCAAATGAAGTTGCTAAGAGTGTTACAAACAGGTGAATTTGAACGGTTAGGGTCCACACAAACGCGCAAAGTAACTGTACGTGTTATATCAGCCACCAACGAAAATTTATTACAAGCAATAACCGAAGGGCGTTTTAGAGAAGATTTGTACTATCGCCTTAACGTTATTGAGTTAAACGTACCTGCGCTTTGTGAGCGCGTTGATGATATTGCGCCACTCATTAATCACTTTTTACCACATAGAGAGCTAAGTATTGATGCAGAGCAAGCCCTTAATCGATACCAATGGCCAGGTAATGTAAGAGAACTTGAAAACGCCTGTAAACGTGTTGGTGTAATAAAGCCTAACGGTTTGCTTAGCGCTGAAGATTTTGGCCTAACCCCGTCGTCGCCAATAAAAAATAACGACGTAAAAAAAGAACCAACAAAATTCGAAATTGAACAATCAATACGCGCTAATCAGGGGGTTATAGCCAAAGTAGCACGAGAGTTTGGTTTAAGCCGCCAAGCACTGTATAGGCGCTTACAAAAAATGGGTATTGATTACTAATGTTTAATTTTATTAGTGGCTTATCGTTAACTCAAAAAATAATGGCTATATGTGTTTTATGCAGCGTTTTTCCTGTTGTTAGCATTACAATAATTGCACAACATCCGCTGTATTACTCTGTGTTGTTGGTCATAGCAGCTATGTTAACAAGTCTTTTGCTTGCTAGAGCCTTAACAAAGCCTATTAAGCTAGGGTTGCAATCGCTAGAAACCGGCTTACTTAATTTTAAAGATGGTGAGCTTTCTAGTTTATTAGCCTATAAAAACAACGATGAGTTAGGAAAGCTATGTCTGCTTTATAATCAAACGGCAAAACAACTTCGGCAAGAAAAACAGTGGATTTATCAACGAGAGTTAATGTTAGATAAAGTATTACAGAGCTCTCCACAAGCACTTTTACTTGTTAACGATAACAAAACTGTTGTATTTAGTAACTTAGTCAGCCGCACTTTATTTAATAGCAAAACACAACTAGAAGGCACGCAACTTCACGAATTATTGTCTGATGCACCTATTCAGCTTACTAATGCTATTGAACAAGGCGTGGATGGCTTGTTTAATATTGAAGTAGATAGTCACGATTCTCAAACTTGGCATTTATCGACTGGCGAGTTTTTGCTTAATAATCAAAAACATCACTTATACATATTTAAACAACTTACCCGTGAACTCAGCCGCCAAGAAGTAGCAGTATGGAAAAAAGTTATTCGAATAATAAGCCACGAGCTTAATAACTCTCTTGGCCCTATGTCATCAATGCTGCACAGCGCTCAGCTTTTAGCTAGCCGCGTAGATGAGCCTCGCCTTGCAAGAGTGTTTTCAACAATCGATGAAAGAATAAGTCACTTGACTGAGTTTGTTCAAGGCTACGGCAAATTTGCAAAGCTCCCTACACCACAAAAATCAGCGATAAATTGGCAAAACACATTAAATGATCTGAATAGCCAATGGCAGTTTAGCTACAAAATGAGCAGCGCCAAAAGCATATTATATGCAGATCAGGCACAACTTGAGCAGTTGCTTATCAACTTACTCAAAAATGCACACGAGTCAGGCTCAAATCCGTCTAAAATAAACATAGATGTAACGTTCTTTAGTAATACTTGCATAGTAGATGTGAGCGATGGCGGAAAAGGCATGAGTGAGCAGGTTATGGCTAATGCCCTTGTACCTTTTTACTCTACAAAAAGTACAGAAAGTGGTTTGGGGTTAGCTTTGTGCAGAGAGATTGCTGAAGCACATAAAGGACAAATAAGCTTACATAATAAATTAAGTGGTGGTCTAAACGTGCAAGTTACCCTGCCGTGCAGATGAGTGATGTTGTAAAAATACTAAAAACAATAAAGCCACTTAACGTGGCTTTTATTATCACAGCACTATAGAAATAGCGCTCACAAAATAAGATTACTCAGCGTCAGCTTCTTTGTACTTAGCCGCTGTTTCTGTGATTAACGGTTGTAATTCACCACGTTGGAACATTTCGATGATGATATCACAACCACCAATTAGCTCACCCTCAACCCAAAGTTGTGGGAATGTAGGCCAATTTGCGTACGCAGGAAGCTCAGCACGAATGTCTGGGTTTAGTAAAATATCAACGTATGCAAACGGTTCGCCACACGACATAAGTGCTTGTGAAGCTTGTGAAGAAAAACCACAGTTTGGTAACTTAGGTGACCCTTTCATGAAAAGGATAATTGGGTTTTCTGAAATTTGCTGTTTAATTTTATCAATGGTTTCCATCTACAACCTCAAAGTAACGATAGCTAAATATACTTAGGTCTTGAAAATAACTCATCGTGACCATAAATATATAACTTAAAATGGGCAAATAAAGCCACAATTGAAATAGTCTTTCGCAATAGCATTGCTGTTTGCTTAAACTTGAGTAAAATACTCAACAATTATAGTAACACTATATTCCCACTTGGTATAGGTAAGTGGTCTGTTTCAACAGGCATTACGTATCACCAAATGGACTATCAACTAAAAAAGATGGAGATAAAAAATGGCATTTGAACTACCGTCACTACCATATGCAATCGACGCACTTGAGCCACATATTTCAAAAGAAACATTAGAGTTTCACCACGGTAAGCACCACAACACGTATGTTGTTAAGCTTAACGGTTTGATCCCTGGTACAGAGTTTGAAAACAAATCTCTAGAAGAAATCGTATGTTCATCAGAGGGCGGTGTATTTAACAACGCAGCGCAAATCTGGAACCACACGTTTTACTGGAACAGCCTATCTCCAAATGGCGGCGGCGAGCCTACTGGCGCAATTGCAGATGCAATTAACGCTAAATGGGGTTCTTTTGATGCGTTTAAAGATGCATTAAACGACAAAGCAGTAAATAACTTCGGTTCAAGCTGGACTTGGTTAGTAAAACTTGCCGATGGCTCTTTAGACATCGTTAACACATCTAACGCTGCTACACCACTTACTGACGAAGGCGTTACACCTGTTCTTACTGTAGATTTATGGGAACACGCATACTACATTGATTACCGTAACGTGCGTCCAGATTACCTTAAAGGTTTTTGGTCACTTGTTAACTGGGAATTTGCAAACGCAAACTTCGCTTAATTAGCACTTATCGCTAATTTAAAAAAGACGCTAAAGCGTCTTTTTTTATGCCTATTATTTATACTTTTAAACTCTGTCATTTGACAAAATAGCCTTCTTCAACATGATCTTTTTTCACTTAAATTTTTAATTTTATTCCACAAACATAGACTTTCGCGACTAAACTTTAAAATGTAAGCACCTTTTACAGCGGGTTTCGGAGGTTATTATGACGATTTTTGAGCATTACCAAGCACGTTACGAAGCGGCACAAGAAGAAGAGTACAGTATCGCCGAGTTTCTTGAGATATGTAAAACCGACAAATCTGCCTACGCGAGTGCACCAGAACGCCTTTTAATGGCCATAGGTGAACCCACAATGGTAGATACCGCAACGGATGCACGCCTCAGTCGGTTATTTTCAAATAGAGTAGTTGCACGCTACCCTGCCTTTACCGATTTTTATGGTATGGAGGATGCCATTGAACAAATTGTTTCTTATTTAAAACACGCCGCTCAAGGGCTTGAAGAGTGTAAACAGGTTCTCTACCTATTAGGCCCAGTCGGCGGTGGCAAATCATCTATTGCTGAAAAGCTAAAGTACCTCATGCAACAAGTACCCATCTATTCAATTAAAGGGTCACCGGTAAACGATCACCCATTATCTCTGTTTGATCCCATTGAAGACGCTAATGTGCTAGAGCAAGAGTACGGTATTAAGCCACGTTATTTAAAAACAATTATGTCACCGTGGGCAGGCAAACGACTGAAAGAGTTTAATGGCGATATAAGTAAGTTTAGAGTGGTAAAACGTTATCCATCTATTCTGAATCAAATAGGCATCGCTAAAACAGAGCCTGGCGATGAAAACAACCAAGATATATCTGCATTAGTAGGTAAAGTAGATATACGTCAGCTTGAACATTTTGCGCAAAATGACCCCGATGCTTATGCTTACTCGGGTTCACTTTGTATGGCAAATCAAGGCTTGATGGAATTTGTAGAGATGTTTAAAGCCCCTATCAAAGTACTCCATCCACTACTAACGGCCACGCAAGAAGGTAATTACAATGGGACTGAAGGTATTAGCGTTCTTCCTTTTAATGGCATGATCCTCGCTCATTCAAACGAATCTGAATGGCAAACCTTTAAAAATAACAAAAATAATGAAGCCTTTTTAGACCGTGTATACATAGTCAAGGTACCTTATTGTTTGCGTGTCACTGAAGAAATTAAAATTTACGACAAACTTCTTCAGCATAGTGAACTTCATAGCGCCCCTTGCGCGCCTGGCACCTTAAAAGCTTTGGCACAATTTACAACTCTTTCACGATTAAAAGAGCCTGAAAACTCAAGCTTGTATTCTAAAATGCGAGTGTACGATGGTGAAACACTCAAAGACACTGATCCAAAAGCAAAGTCGTATCAAGAGTATCGCGATTACGCAGGAGTGGATGAAGGCATGACGGGTCTTTCTACTCGCTTTGCATTTAAAATTTTATCTCGGGTATTTAATTTTGACAACACAGAAGTGGCCGCAAACCCTGTTCACTTATTTTATGTACTTGAACAACAAATAGAACGTGAACAATTCAGCAGCGATGTTGAAGAACGCTACTTGAGCTTTTTAAAAGGCTATTTAATCCCTCAGTATGTTGAATTTATTGGTAAGGAACTTCAAACTGCGTATTTGGAATCATACTCAGAATATGGGCAAAACATATTTGATCGCTATGTTATTTATGCCGATTTTTGGATTCAAGATCAAGAATATCGTGACCCTGATACAGGCCAATTATTTGACCGAGCTGCACTCAATGCAGAGCTTGAGAAAATTGAAAAACCAGCGGGCATTTCTAACCCTAAAGATTTTCGTAACGAAATAGTCAATTTTGTACTACGCGCACGGGCTCATAACAATGGCAAAAACCCGCTGTGGACGAGTTATGAAAAATTACGCACTGTCATTGAGAAAAAAATGTTTTCAAACACAGAAGATCTGTTGCCTGTTATTTCGTTTAATACTAAAACCTCAGCTGAAGATCAGCAAAAACACGAAGACTTTGTTAATCGCATGGTCGAGAAAGGCTATACACAAAAGCAAGTCAGATTGTTATCTGAGTGGTACCTACGTGTTAGAAAATCACAATAACCTTCATAGTTGTAGTTTTAGGAGGTCATTATGGCACATTTTATAGACAGACGTTTAAACGGTAAAAATAAAAGCACCGTAAATCGTCAACGCTTCATTAGGCGTTATAAAAAACAGATAAAAGAAGCGGTGTCAGATGCAATAAATAAACGCAGTGTAACCGACTCTACATCGGGGGAAAGTATATCTATTCCGCAACGTGATATCAGCGAGCCTACCTTTCATCAAGGTAAAGGTGGGAATAAAAAACAAATACACCCAGGTAACGATCAGTTTGCAACAGGTGATAAAATAGAGCGACCAAAAGGTGGTCAAGGTGATGGTTCTGGACAAGGTGAGGCAAGCGACTCTGGCGAAGGGCAAGATGAATTTGTGTTCTCTATCTCAAAAGATGAGTACCTCGATTTACTTTTTGAAGATTTAGAACTTCCTAATCTTCAAGAAAATCAACTTGATAAACTTGTACAAATGAAAACCCACCGAGCCAGTTTTTGCAGTGAAGGTATGCCAAGTAATATTGATATTGTTCGTTCGTTACAAGGATCGCTTGCCCGACGTGTTGCGATGAGCGCTGGAAAAAAGCGCCGCTTAGCCGATTTAGAAGCTCAGCTAAAAATATTAATACAAGAACCTCATAGCGATAAAGCCGCTGTTGCACTTTTACAAAAAGAAATAAACCTACTCAAACAGCAAATTAAAGCTGTGCCATTTATTGATAACTATGACTTGCGTTTTAGAAATTACGAGAAGCGCCCCCACCCCACCAGCAAAGCGGTTATGTTTTGTATTATGGATGTGTCAGGCTCTATGGACCAAGCCACAAAAGATATGGCAAAACGGTTTTATATTTTACTATATCAATTTTTAACGCGCAGTTATAAAAACATTGAAGTGGTCTATATCCGTCATCATACGCAAGCTACTGAAGTAGACGAACAAACATTTTTTTACTCTCAAGAAACTGGGGGAACTATCGTATCGAGCGCACTTAAACTGATGGATAAAATAATTAAAGAGCGTTACAACGCAGACGAATGGAATGTATATGCAGCACAAGCATCTGATGGTGATAACTGGGCTGACGATACTCCTCATTGCGGACAAATATTACGTAATAGCATTTTAGATGCTGTTCGCTATTTTGCCTACATTGAAATCACAACACGTGCTCATCAAAGCCTATGGCGAGAATATTTAAATATTACGCAAACACATTCCAACTTTGCCATACAGCACATTCAAAGTGTTGAAGACATTTACCCTATATTTAGGGAGTTTTTTAAAAAAGGTCGGCAACAACAAGGGGCTGCATAACCAAGCGAGGTATTAATATGAATACTAAACGAATGAGTGGCGGCCCTGACTGGACTTTTGATTTGTTAACTGAGTATCAAACAGAAATAGCCCGCGTTGCAGACTTTTACCGGTTAGACATTTACCCTAATCAGATAGAGGTGATCACCGCCGAACAAATGATGGATGCGTACTCAAGTGTTGGGATGCCTATTGGTTACAACCATTGGTCTTACGGGAAAAAATTCATTCAAACTGAGCAAAACTATAAACGCGGACAAATGGGCCTCGCGTATGAAATAGTGATTAATTCAGACCCCTGTATTGCATATTTAATGGAAGAAAATACGTTACCGATGCAAGCACTAGTTATGGCGCACGCATGTTATGGCCACAACTCTTTTTTTAAAGGTAATTATTTATTTAAAACATGGACTGATGCCAGCTCTATCATTGATTACCTAGTATTTTCTAAAAATTATATACGTCGCTGCGAAGAAAAATACGGTGTAACAGCAGTAGAAACCTTACTAGACTCATGCCACGCACTCATGAACTATGGCGTTGATCGTTATAAACGCCCGCAACAAATTTCGTTATTCGAAGAGCAAAAGCGCCAAGAAGAACGCGAGGCTTATTTGCAATCTCAAGTGAACGAATTATGGCGAACAATCCCCGAACATCACCAAGAAGCAAAAAAGAAAGAACGTCACTTTCCTCAAGAGCCGCAAGAAAATATCTTGTATTTTATAGAAAAAAACGCACCACTTTTAGAACCTTGGCAACGTGAAGTTATTCGTATAGTGCGTAAAATATCACAATATTTTTACCCACAAAAACAAACACAAGTAATGAATGAAGGCTGGGCCACCTTTTGGCATTACACCATTTTAAATCACCTATATGATGAAGGTAAACTTACCGACTCATTTATGCTGGAATTTTTACAAAGCCATACAAATGTTGTTTATCAACCACCTTACAATAGTCAGTATTATTCAGGTATCAACCCATATGCTTTAGGCTTCAATATGATGGTTGATATTAGGCGACTATGCGAACACCCAACGGAAGAAGATAAAAAGTGGTTTCCTGAATATGCCGGAAGTAATTGGCTTGATACCCTTCATTTTGCTATGCAAAACTTTAAAGATGAAAGCTTTATAAGCCAGTTTTTATCCCCTAAATTAATTCGCGACTTTAAGCTATTTACACTTATTGATAACGCGAGCGCTCCGCATTTAGAAATAGGCGCAATTCACAACGACAATGGATATAAAGCGGTAAGGGAAGCGCTTTCGGCTCAATATAACTTAAGTAATCATGAACCTAACATACAAGTGTACGATGTTGATATCAGAGGGGATAGAGCGCTTACGCTTAGGTATGTGCCGCACAATAATATACCTTTAGCAAATACACATGAGGAAGTACTTAAGCATCTTTATAGATTATGGGGGTTTAAAGTAAAACTTGAACAAGTAGATAATAATGAAAAAATAACGACTATCGGACAATGCCCTAAAGATGACTCTCGACATACAACCGAGTGATTAAACTCAGAGCGGCAGACTAAAAATAATTAATAAAAAATGACGGTTAAGCGTCATTTTTTATATCGGCATAGGCAGTTACTTTATTTCGTCCATTCTTTTTAGATTGATACATAGCTTTATCTGCAGCTTCTATCCAGCGCTCATGGTCTTTAAACTCATTACTAAAACAGGCAAAACCAATACTCACTGTTACTTTAACTTCAAGTTGTTTATACATAACAGGACTTTGCTCAATTAATACCCTTAAGCGTTCAGCAAAAATTTCAGCCCCCTTTTCATCGGTATCTAATAAAGTAACTACAAACTCCTCACCACCGTACCTTCCTGCGATGTCCGTTTCGCGTAGTGTCGTTTTTAAAAGTTTTGACAAGTGGCGTAGTGCTTCATCACCACACGTGTGGCCATATTCATCATTTACGACTTTAAATCGATCGATATCAAACATCAGCAATGCACTAGAACCGCCATTGCGCTTAGTACGCAAAAACTCTTGCTTGAGCGTACTCTCCCAATGACCACGGTTATACAATTGAGTGAGGCTATCTGTTTGGCTTACTTGCTCTAGGCGGGCATTTAAATCCTCTAATTCTTTTTTATTTACCGCAATATCAGTTACATCATATAAGATAATACATATATGACTGACTTCTGCACGAATATTAGTTAAAGGTATAAAAGTTGCATTTTGATACATATACTCGGCTTTACCAGTGATAGGACGGTAATTTTTAAACCTAAATATATAAGGTTGCTGTTCCCATATTGTGAATGAGCGATTTTTTAAAACAAATACGGATTCAGATTTACTTCTAAACCATTTTTCGTCTATTGCAGGAAACAAATCAAATAAATCTTTATGCTTTACCGCACTTGGTAATAAGCCGGAATGGTTTTCCATGAACCCATTCCAAACACACACTCGGTAATCTCTATCAAGTACAACAAGACCCACATCAACGGTATTAAACATATCCATTAACCAATGGATCTCATTCATATCTAAATCAGCAGCCATAACTTAATCTTCTAATAGGTAAGCAACTTTGTATTTCAAAGTTTTTAGTGAGTCTTCGGTAAATAACAACATTAAATCACAGTTTATGTTGTGATTTTCAATGCCATAGCTAATTTCAATTGCAAGAGTGCGTTGCCAACGAGACTTGTTTGCTTTTACCAGTTCAGACACATCTCTATGCTGACCTAACACAATTGGGTGTCCTTGGCTGAATGACATGTCGAGCTGCTTAGAAAGACCCGTAAGAATTGCACCAATAAGGATATTACTAATATCCATTAGTAGCTCAAGCTCAACGTTATCGGTGAGTACACCGTCATAATTCATTAAAGACGCAATTTCTTTAAAACTAGAATCGTTGAGTAATAATAATGCTTCGCCAGATACACCACCACCTATAAAGCCCTGGCACACACCAGAAGTAGACGCATTATTATCTATGGAGCGAAGTGCCATATCTAGCTCACTCACCTCGAGAATATTTACATTAGGGATTGGTAATTCGACAAATACATTGAGTAACCTTGCTAGTAAGTCACCAGCCTGCCCCATTGCGACATTCGTCAGTTCTTGGTAGATGTCTCGAACGTCAGGGTCAACTTGCTCACCTAATGCATGGGACAAGCGTTCACGCATAGCTTTGTCTTTAATTCCATGATGCTCTATTATTTCGGCAAGCTTTTCTGGTGAGCAGGGTTTTTGAATAAAATCGATAGCGCCTAAATCAAGCACTCGTTGGTGGGCATTAGGTTGTATGTCGCCAGATACCACAACAGTAAGCACATTTAAGCCTAACTCTTTCATTGCCATCAACACTTCATACCCGTCCATTTCAGGCATGTTTAAATCAAGGAATAGAATTTCTGGTTCAACCGCTTTTATTTGCTTTATGCAATCAACACCGTTAATTGCAAACTCAACCTTTATGTCCCAGTCTTCCGGCAATGAGCGAGCTAACTGGCGCCTCGCTAATTTGGAATCATCACATACTAATACTGATGTTGGCATACTATCTCTCTATTTTTAAACCAAGTATTAACATCACAAAATGATAGTGGCTTTTATTTTTATTATTTAAGATATTTTTTGTAACTATATGTTAATCAAAGTTTCAGCGGTTTACAATTTATAAATCTCATAACTAATTCTTATCAAGCAAGAACGCATAATCGCTTGGTTACTCATACGCAGTATAATACACTGTCGCTTATTGCGTTAATTTAAAAGGAAATACCTTATGTATCGTACGTTCGCGTTTGTACTGAGTGCATTTTGCTCCGTTGCTATGGCAGCCGATTATCCAGAAAACACGCTTGATGCAGGAAAAGTGTCAGTACAGGGCAAACCAATTACTTTAATGGGCGAAGGTGTCTCAGTAGGTGAAAGTGCGCCTGACTTTAAAGTAGTTGATGGTAACTTTACGCCTGTAACGCTCAAAAACTACAAAGGGCAAGCATTACTAATAAGCGTAGTACCAAGTTTAGATACCGGTGTGTGTAGTTTACAAACTAAGCACTTTAACGAAAAAGTGGCGCTAGAATTTCCAAGTATTGAAATATTGACTGTAAGCGCTGATTTACCGTTTGCCCAAAAACGATTTTGTAAAGCAGAGAACATAGATAAAGTCATCACATTATCTGATTCGGTATGGCGTGATTTTGGCCAAAAATATGGTGTGATTATAAAAGATATGGGGCTTCTAACGCGCTCTATTTTTATACTCGATAAGAGCCACAAAGTGATTTATAAGCAATTAGTGAGTAACCTCTCTACCGAGCCAGAATATGACAGCGTAATAGAAAAGCTTAAAACCTTATAGGTCTTTCTGTAAAACAAAAAAACCGCCAGCTGGCGGTTTTTTTGTGCGCTTTAAATTAACCTAAAAGCTCACCTAACTGTGCACTTACAACTTCTACGGCTTGTGTACCGTCAAGTTTATGGTACTGCGTGTTGCCTGCAGCGGCTTCAGCTTGGTAGTAATCAACCAACGGCATAGTTTGCTCATGGTAAATACCTAGACGTTTACGCACAGTCTCTTCTGTGTCGTCAGCGCGCACAATTAACTCTTCACCTGTTTCATCGTCTTTACCTTCCACTTTTGGAGGATTGTAAACAACATGGTAAACACGACCCGAGCCAGGATGAACACGACGTCCGCCCATACGCTCTACAATTACTTCATCAGCAACATCAAATTCAATAACGTGATCAACTACTACGCCATTTTCTTTCATTGCATCTGCTTGTGGAATGGTACGTGGAAAGCCATCTAGTAAAAAACCTTTTTCGCAATCAGCTTTAGCAATACGCTCTTTAACTAAACCAATAATGATATCGTCAGAAATTAGCTGACCTGCGTCCATTACTTTTTTTGCTTCTAAGCCAAGTGGAGTGCCTTCTTTAATTGCAGCACGTAGCATATCGCCAGTCGAAATTTGTGGAATACCGTACTTGTCCATTAAAAACTGAGCTTGAGTACCTTTACCTGCACCCGGCGCGCCCAAAAGAATAATGCGCATATCATTGTCCCCTAGTATGAGAGTTTATTTTTAAAGCCTGAATTCTTCCATAAGCGCCGCTGATACTCAAGCAACTTATACTAATTGCCTAGTTTATAGCGCATAAAAAAAGGAAGCCTAGGCTTCCTTATTTAATATGTACAATATTTGTACTTTTAATAACTTAATATAAATTTATTTGCTTAGCTCTAACATTAATTTATTTAGGCGTGTAACAAACCCTGTTGGGTCTTTTAATGTTCCGCGCTCTGCAAGTAATGCTTGGTCTAATAGGACATGTGACCATTGTGCAAATTTATCTTCATCTTGTTCGTCATTTAAATGTTTCACAAGTTGATGCTCTGGGTTTAGCTCAAACACAGGCTTAGCCTCTGGCGCCGCTTGACCAACAGACTCCATTAGCTTTTGCATTTGCGAGCTCATGTCGTTGTCATCACTTACAACACATGCTGGAGAGTCAGTTAAACGGTGTGTGAAACGCACTTCTTTAACATCTTCTCCTAAGGCTGTTTTAATGCGCTCTACTAAGCCGGCCATCTCTTTTTCAGACTCTTCTTGCGCTTTCTTTGTCTCTTCATCATCAAGCTTGCCTAGGTCTAAGTCACCACGTGTGATTGACTGAAGTGGCTTATCTGCAAACTCAGTTAGGTGGCTCATCATCCACTCGTCAACACGGTCGCTTAGTAATAATACCTCAATGCCTTTTTTGCGGAAAATCTCTAAATGCGGCGAGTTTTTAGCAGCGGTAAAGGTATCGGCTACCACGTAATATATTTTATCTTGCCCTTCGTTCATGCGCTCAACATATTGCTCAAGCGACACATCTTGCGTCTGTGAATCTGTATGAGTAGAAGAAAAACGAAGTAACTTGCAAATCGCTTCTTTATTTGCAGCGTCTTCCGCTGGGCCTTCTTTCATCACCTGACCAAACTCATTCCAAAATACTTGGTAATCGTCAGCTTTGTTTTTAGCCATACGCTCAAGCATTTTAATGATACGCGAGGTACACCCTTTACGAATCGCTTGGGTTACTTTGTTATCTTGTAAAATTTCACGCGATACATTTAATGGTAAATCGTTTGAATCTAATAAACCCTTAACAAAACGTAAGTAGCTTGGCATAAACTGCTCAGCATCATCCATTACAAACACACGTTGAACGTATAGTTTTAAACCACTTTGACGCTCACGGTTCCATAAATCGAAAGGTGCCTTTTTAGGGATATATAAAAGGCTAGTGTACTCAGTTTTACCTTCAACTTTATTATGTGCCCAGCTTAGCGGATCTTCCCAGTCATGGCTCACATGCTTGTAAAACTCTTTGTATTCTTCATCAGAAAGCTCTGATTTATCACGCGTCCACAATGCCGTGGCGCGGTTAATGCTTTCCCACTCACCCGGTACTGCTGGAATCTTTTCGCCATCTTCGCCTTCAGATTCTGGTACTTCTGCTTTGTACATTTGAACAGGCGTAGAAATATGATCTGAGTATTTAGTCACAATGCTACGTAAACGGAATTCGTCTGCAAATTCTTTTTCGTCTTCGCGAAGGTGTAAAGTAATTTCGGTACCACGGCCTTCTTTTTCAATTTCTTGCAGCGTGTACTCGCCTTCACCTTTAGACTCCCACTCATAAGCAGTTGTTTCACCCGCTTTACGTGTGCGAACAGTCACTAAATCAGCAACAATAAATGCAGAGTAAAAACCAACACCAAACTGACCAATAAGTTGTGAATCTTTGCTCTGATCGCCCGTTAAGTTTTTGAAAAACTCAGCAGTGCCCGATTTTGCAATAGTGCCTAAAGAGTTAATCACTTCTTCACGCGTCATACCGATGCCGTTATCTGAAATAGTAACGGTATTGGCCTCTTTATCTGCGCTGATACGAACGCGAAGGTCTGCATCACCTTGGTAAAGATCACCATTTGAAAGCGCTAAAAAACGTAGCTTGTCGGCTGCATCTGATGCGTTTGATACAAGCTCACGTAAAAAAATCTCTTTGTTTGAATAAAGAGAATGAATCATTAAGTTTAATAGCTTGCCCGTATCAGAGCCAAACTGATGTTTTGTAATGTTTTTTTCTTCTGCCATGATAGTGCCTTTTTGTATTTTGGTACACACTTTGGTACTCGTTACGATTTTACATGAAATGTTAATTAACTAACATGGACTAGAATATTGTGATTTGAGGTGAGTAATTCAAGTGTTTTACTTCAAATTTCTCGTAGACTTAAGGCTTGACCTAATATAGCTTATTTACGCGATATTAATAAAGGCAATTTTAAGATGCACATATTATTAATGCTATTAGGTTTGATCATAGGTTTGTCACTCGGCACCAATGTAACTTGGTTAATCGGTTTTCCTGTGATGTTGCTTAGTCTGCTTTTTTTAAATGTGGGAACTGCGGCCTGGCGTGAAAGACAAGAAGCCTTCGCATTGTTTTTTGGCTTATGCTGTGGCGCACTTATCTTTGTCTCTAATTTAATATGGTAGGTTGATTGATCCGATACTCTGTTAAAAGCCCTCTTTATTGAGGGCTTTTTATTTCTACCACTCCCCTAAATTCAACGTTACATAAGCTTTGTGATAAATGGCGTTTATTTTGCGCTGAATATCGTCCAGCTTTTCGCGCTTTTGTTTGCCATCTAATTTGTCATTATCATTTATCGCTTTTTGCATTTTTCGCAACTTAGAGATCATGCGCTGAACTTTAGCCAGCGTTGCTTTAGAACGTAACTTTTTACCATCCTTTTCTATAAGCTCTTTTTGTCTTGTAGTGTCGCCCAATTCCATTGCGCGTTTATAACTTCCGTAAGCTTGGTTTGCTGCGTCCAGGGCTTCATAAAAATCAGTAGAGAATTTAGTGTTAGTTTTTGGCCCGCTACCTTGATAAAACGCTTTTACTACAGGGTAGCGGCTCACTGGCGTATCTGGTGATACCTTACCTGTCATCATGCGCGCTAATATATCACTTGCGCCCAACACGTAACCGCCAATTGTACCAGTGTAGCCTTTTATCAAATGCTCTACTTTCTTAGGTGATACGCCAAACTGCTGAGCAATCGCTTTGGCCGTGTCGCTTGTGTAAGCGTTATAACGGTCCTCTGCTTGCTTGTTCTGATCGGCCATCCCCTCAATTGGCGAGCCTTTAAAGAATGATTTATTTATCATAACTTCCGCTGCAGGCAAGACCATTTGAGGTATTGGGTTTAACGCCATTGTATTGAATACGGCATTGGCAACCGACTTCCCTAAATCCTTATCTGTTTGCGTTCCCGTTCCGTAATGAAAAAGTCGCTCTGGTAGCGTGCCGAAAATAATGCCAAGCTCAAACGGTTTTGGCACTCTTATATGTTGACCATCTGCGAAAATATGCCAGTTCATATCCTTATCCCAATCAGGCAATTGCTGGTATTCTTCATCGTCATCATTAGCCCAAGCCAGGGCCATGCTAATTCCTGCGACTTTAATGCCTTTCATTGCTAGATTCGCACTTAGTACGCGCAATGCTCTATCGTCATTACTTGCTTTAGCTGCTCTAACAAGCTTGCTCATACCTTGCAGGCGCGCGTTAAAGAATGGGAGCATATCAATCATTGTGCCGATTAGTGCAAAATTACCTTTTAAGCTGTAGTCCATTAAATCTTTTGCTTCATACGCTGCTTGGCGCTTGCTTTTGCCTGCGGCGATCGCAGCTTCATAGGTGCTTAATCGGTTAGCATTTTCAACTTTGTCACTAATACCGCGATACTTCTCTAATAAAGTAGCGCCACTGGTAACAATGGTCGCCATGTACCCCTCAACTTCATTGCTACTCAAGCCTTTGGATCTAAGCGCTCGGCGCATTTGCTGTGCGCCGGCCTCTGGATCGGCACCATGAATGTAACCACCCTGGAACGCTGCGCCGCTGAATATTAAGTTGCGGTACGATTCATCTTCTTTGAATGCTTTTTTAAGTCCTTTCACGCTATCAGAGCCAAATGTAAAACCATCCTTATTGATCATCCAGGCATGGGCCGCATCACGTACAAAGTTTTTAAATATAAAATCTGGCGACAGTGTTATGCCTGCAGTCAAAAAGCGTTTAGCGCTTCGTCCTATTTTGTTAAAAAGGCTTCGACTACCAATGTCATTAACTTGAATTAGTGCTCTTAGTAAAGCAGGGTCGCTCACAACATAGGCTTGAGGCTTGCCGTTAACCATCACTTTGACTTTGCCAAGTTTATTTAAGTCTTGCTGACTTAAGCTTGCAATATCTTCACTTGTTTCAGATTTTAAATAATCAGTGCCATCAAGGTTATTAACAACCTCTTGCATAGCCTTGTTTTTCAATGACGCATCAATTAGCGTGCTTTGTCGTCCAATGATATTCTCAAGTAAGTCTTTGGTTGATTGCACGCCACCTTTAAGGGATTTGACTTGCGCTGACTGGCCCGCAATACCTTTGCGCGTGTGCGGCTCGACTATCATGCGCTTTATGTCGTCCATTTCTGGATCTGTTTCACCCATATCACGGAAAAATGGCACATAGTATTCTTCGTCAAAGCCTGAACGCTGCGCATCACTTAATAAGCCTGCTTGCTGAGCCATATCAAGAATAGCTGAGTTAATCTTGTTGTATTCTAAGCGCGTTTGCTCGAATAGGCGCTCTTTACCATTGGCAAGCGCTTTAAGTTCAGCAATATCACTATCGGTTAAGTTGTTTTCTCTGCCCTGGGCTTTTAACTGTTCAGCCCTGTGCGCGCCCATCCATGCAAGCCAGTTGTTAAGATCATCACCAACCATGCCAAACACTTCGAGTAAACCTTTAGTTCCCGCTTTACGTTGTACTATTCCATTACGCCATTGCGGTGCACCGTAGTTAAATACACCGTGTAGAACATCGGCCAAACCTGACGCAAGGCGCGCACTAACATAGCCTTGTCTATTTGGGTCTGTTACGCCGGCTGCTATTTCTGCGTTTTTAATGCCTGATAAGCCATCAAATATCCCTTCGTTTAATCGGTTCCAAAATGGCGAGCTCTTTAATGTATCAACTGTTTTGTTAACTTTATCTTTAGCCATATCTGAAAACGTTTTTGCTGCTTGTTCTTCAAGACCAAGCTTTTGTTTTGCTGTGCGGGTATCTTCTTCGGCGGTCCGGCTAAACTTAAATGGCTCTGTACTTCCTGATAGTTTATGAGCTTCATAATCGCTAATACCATCCTTCTCAAGATAACCGATAATGTCATCTTTAAGTTGAGGCGATAAATCAGAGAAGTCGCTGCTGTAAAAGTTATTTGATTTAGCGTCAAGCTCTGCTGAGACAGGGCTTATATCCCTAACCGTTAAGCCATTTTTAACAACTTGTTTTTCAAGTGGTGAATAGTCTGCCGTTAATGATTTTATAGACTTCTTAGCTGTAAAAGAGTCCGTACCCTCCCAAAACCCGTTAGGATCAAGTTGATTTAAAACAGACTCAATATCTGACTGCCCAAAGTTATCTATATTATTTACAACCCACTCTATAGGCTTTTTGACTTTATTAATGTTGATAGGCTTATCAATCTCGCCGTTAAAGCTGGCATTTTTACCAGTTGTTCGACTAAGTTTTTTGCCTGATTGACTGTAGACTAAGCTGCTTTCATTTTTGCCTGCCGGATTTCGTTGCGACTTAAACCCTTCAACGATACTTTCGAGCATATCACGCATAACGGTTATTTCATCATCTTCACGATAAACAATACCAAGCTTGTCTAGCTGCTTGCGAATAAAACGCTTAAGCGCTTGCCACCAATATTTTACCTCGCCTTTGCTTGGTTCATTTTCTACAAAGCGTGCAAATATTTCTTCTGCTTTAACGTCCTCGCTTGAATCCCAATAGTCTTTGTTCGCATCTTTCCAGTATTTCTCAAACGCTTTACGGCCTTTGGTTTTTTTAATGCGATCAATAAATGCTTTCTTAGCCTCTTTACCAATAACGGTATCAAGCCCACCATGCGCGATAGTTTCATGCGCTAGCGTTTGCTTTAAGTCTGTTACGCTATCAATGTTTTCTGCAATAACATAAACAGTATTGGACATTTCGCTATAAGCACCTTTAACGGTTGAACCATCCAGGCTCATGCGCCACATCTTTTCTGCTTCGGCTATTGTCTCAATAATATTAACGGTAATCCCATTGGCCCCGTTCAAGCTCTCGATAAAGTCGTTAGCAATTTCTTGAGCAATATCTAGCTTTACGCCTTTAGCTTTGTTTCTTGCTTTCGATTTAGAAAATAAACGTATTCCTTCACTTGTATTTTCACTTTCCATCGCATCAAATAGCGATTGGTAGGCCGTGTTTATTTGCTTCTGCTCAGACTTGTTAGGATAAGGATATGTGTTGCCACCCTCAAACCCTAGCGCCTCTGCTGCGCTCCATGCTTCATCGCTAACAACGTTCGCAAGATAGTCGTTCGCTACGCCCTGCTGTGATAACTTATCAATAATGTAAGTTTCAAATGACCTCGCTGTCATCTCTACATTTGTAGCCCAATAAGCTTTAGAACGTCTTGTGTCTAGCTCTCTTGATCTCTCGGGTAATCCACTTTGTATAACCGCATTTCTTACATGTTTAAACGCATTTGCCATTTCGGGCCGTATTTGATCGGTAGGCATCGAATAAGGCATATCAGTTATAAACTCACCTCTTGATTTTTGCTTTCCAAAATAATTATCAAGTGCGTGCCACCATTCGTGCGCCAATGATCCGGCTCCGGCCTTTTTGGTAAGGTTAATAACAACTGTGTCAGGCTCATAGTGTGCCGCTGCGGGCTCTTTCCCGCCCTTGCCACGCGCACCAAACGCCAAGCCTAGTTGACCGTTGAGGCTAAGTGCTTTTGGTTGAATATCCAATGCTTCGGCTAAATCAATAAGCCCATCATAAGCCTGGTTTAAATCTTTTTGTCTTTTGCTTTGTTCAACCCAATTACCAAACTCTACACCCCTAAAGCCAAACTCAGCGGTGAATATTTCGGGAGTTACGTTGCCAGCATATCGCTCCGGCCCTGCGCGTTCCTCGTTAACAGGCTTACGCATTTTCGGCGTTTCTTTCATTTGCTTCAGTGTTTTTTCTACTTCAGCCCTGTTTTCATTAAGGTACTGCCTTGCGTCAGTGGTACTCTTAAATTCTTTTATTTTTAATACGCCGCTAGCTCCTTTCCAGCCTAAGTAAGATTGCTTAGTGTACCTATCTACATAAACGCCAATATTGCTTTGCTTGCCGTTATTGCTCTTGCCACCTTTCGCCTGTTCCGATACAACTTGCTTTGATAATAGAGTTTGAACATCACTTAAGCTTTCGCTGGCACCTTCGTATATTGGCTTTGAATTTCGCTCTACAAAATAAAACGTCTTGCTTGGCGAGTATTTCTTACCGCCAAATACTGAAAAGCTGCCAGAAGAAATTCGATAGTCAGCAACACTTTTAACCGCTTCAACTTCGGCCTTTGCAATCGCCGGCACTGCGTTGACTATGGACGCTAAGGCGGGGCTATGATCTCTCATTTTTTCCATTACAGCGTTAAGATCTCGCTCCCCTGTTACGATTTGTTTTGCAAAGTTCTTTAAGTCACTTACTGTTTTGGCCCATCTAGCAACCTTTCTAGCTACTCTCGGCTTTGCTGGTATTTCACTACGCATCGCGGCCATTAGCGCTATTGATTCCGGGCTTGCGCCTTTTTCTGCAAGCTCTTTGTAATTAGGTTCAGGCCAAGATTTGCTTAGTGGCAATTCAGCCGCGTCTTGCTGCTCAATTATTGCCTCACTAAACCCAGCCCACGCATCTTTGCGTGCACCGCCTAGCTTTTCACCAAAATCATTAATGCTTTGCTGTGGGCGGTCTGGCTTATTGGTATTTGAATTATTAGGCTTGGTAGGCTCTGATTTAACAAGCACCCCCTTTGCCTCTGCGATGCCAGCTTCAATGTCGCTTTCGTATTCACCATCAAATAATTTCTTCTGAACCAAGTACCAGTTTCCGTTTGCATCCTTAACATCATCAACAAGCTTTAACACTCGCTTTTCTAACGCGCTGCGCTTGGTGTAACTGTTCAGTGAATCTTTAAGATCTGCGCCAAGCTGGTCAATTTCGCCGCCTATATTTGCAGGCTCTTTTGCGGAAGGTTTTTCACTGCTATTTATGCTCTCTGCTGGCTTTTCAAGCACTATGACTTTTGTATTTACGCCGGTTGGATTTAGTGAGCTTTTAAATGCGTTGGCCGGCAACTGCTGCTGCTCAGCATCTAGCGAATCCAACCATTCTTTGAATGACTTGTTGGTTTTGTTGCTGCGATCGCCCGCCATGCTCGATGTAATAGCTACAAGTTTGCCGCCAGGCTTAAGCATTTTATAAGCGTGTTCAACATGCGCTATGTCTTGATCGTTGCTAAATGGAGGGTTCATTATTATGCGGTCATAATCAGCTTTAGGCGAATACTCTAAAAAGTCACTACCAACTAGGTTATGCCCCTTTTCTTGTAGTATTTCTCTAAGCTGCCCGCCCATTTCAACAACATCAACGCTTGCGCCTTTTTCTTTTGCAGCGTCCGCAAGCAACCCGTTTCCTGCCGATGGCTCTAGCACCTTCATTCCCGGCTCAATATCTGCCATTTCAGCAATGTCGCCAGCAAGACTTTCAGGCGTTGGAAAGAAATCATTAAATGCGTTTCTATTTCCTAACATTGTTCGTTGCAAGTCTCTTTCCATTTTGCTCAACTTGCTTGGTGCTTTACCTGCAGAGCTATTTTCGCTTAAATTCATGTACTCAATTAATGCAGTTCTAAGTGTCGGCACATTAGTAATACCCATTCTATCTAGGCGCTTATAGTTTGCAGCGGCATCACGTAGCATGTCGTATTGGCTAAGATTGTTTTCTATGTAATCAATATATTTAGGGATCAGGCTATCATCAATATCAATATAGTCTTGATCGCTCTTGCCTTTGACTAGCGCGTTCATCTTGCGACCCAGCAACACAAAGCCTTTAGTATCAGCCATATCGCGAGCAATTTCTTTTAGCCTAAATACCTTTGTGGTTTTTAAAGGCATTCTTGCGTGCTTCGCTCTTTCGGCCTTTGATACTTCGGCTTTAAATGTTCTTCTGCTGTTTCCGTCTTTATCTACTTGGCTTTCTGGCGCGCTATTAACTAGGCCTCTTGCTAGTGAGTTTAATAGCTCAACCTGTACTTTTTGAGTCGCATTTTTTAACACTATCGTGTCTGAACCGGGTAGCTCTCGCATTATCTTGGATAGCTCAATTTCCTTTTCTGCTTTTGCCGTTGCCGCTTCAGCTTCGCCAAGGCGTTTAATGGTGTTTGTTTTTCTATCAGCGTTTAAAGCCTCGCTTGCTCGCTGCTCGGCTTTTTCTGCCATGGCTTTTAGCTTGTCCGCATTTTTCTGGCTTTTCGCCTTCTGCCTTTCAGCCTGCTTCTCTGTGGTGTCTACAGTTTCACCGTTAACCCACCCGCTAAATAGCTCGGCATCTTCTATTGATTTAAAATAAAAGTTACCTTTGTAATAGCCACCACCCATTGAGCGGGCAAAATTTGCAGCCTCCTTAAACGCATCTTTACCAAGACGACTGATCACTTGAACGTTAAATATCTTATCGCCGGTTTTTCCGTGAACGCCCTCAATAGGCTCTCCAAGTTCAACATCCCCACCTGTTTTAAGCCCTTCTTTTTCAGTTGGCTTTTCGTTTTTGCTAGCGATGGTTTCACCCGCAATTAGCTTGTCGTATTCTGCTTGTTGCTCGGTGGTTAGACTGTCTTGCCCTTGTGCTTTGATCTTCGCCTTGTAGTCATCCAGTGTTTGAGGGTTTTTCAGTTTATCGAGGTACTGATCAAGCCTTTCTTTTTGTGCGTCTATTTTTGCTTTTTGCTCTTGTGAATATTCTGCGACCTGTTGGTCGGTTAGCGAGTCAACATGCTTTTTAGCATCTTTTATTTTATCCTCAAGCTTGTAAGACGTTGTTGATATTATGTCGCTTTTATTGCCAATAAACATAAAGCGAGAAAACATATCTCTATAAGCGCTATCAACTAAGTCTGCTTTTTTAGTATCAGACCAAACATGACCGCTAACCAATCTAGTTAATTGTTTTTTGTTTAATTTTTTAAGCTCGCCTTTTACTGACTCTTGATTATCAGCCAAGTAATTAAGCACATTTTTAATCTGCTCTGCGCTATTTAGTTCGCCATCACTTATAGACTTAGCCATTGCATCATAGGCATCAAGGCCGGACTCTATACCTGCATATAAACCATTATCTATAGCTTCTTGTAGTACTTGTTTAGCATTTTGTTTAACTTCAATTAATATAACATCTGCTTCAATCCAATTTTTTTCTGATTTATTTTCCATTTTAACAGTAGCACCTATTTTATTTCCTTTTTTACGAATTTCATAAACTTTAGTTACTTCCATATCATCAGGAATACTATCAGGATCTACTTCATAACCTTTTTCATTAAATATGATATTACTATCTAAACTTGTATTACTTCTTGCATCTTTATTTTTATTACTTTTATTAAACGTAAATGAAGTTACTTCAACCCCATCTTTTGTTTCAGTGTTTTCATAGTAAGTATATGTATTACCTTTTTTATCTTTTCTAGTAAAGTGAGGTAATGATTTTTCACTTTTAACCGGTTTACTTACATCTTCCTCTGTATCCCATGGAGGAGTATCTTCAACTGCATCAGTAGTATCATTTAATACTTCTGGTGGTGTTTGCTTGACCGCTGCTTGACCGCTGCTTGATGTGTCATTTCCCTGCCTTTCTTCCCCTTTTTGCTCTTTCTGTATGTAATAAACGGCCCATGTTAGCTCGTCTATTTTTTTGCGCGTCTTAGCGTCTAGCTGGTATATGCCATCTTTAACTTGATTGTCAGGATCGTTGCTTAGCTCCTTAATCCATTCGTCTAGCTCGTTAGCTGTATAGTTTTTTGAAAGCTCTACACGATCCCATCCGTACACTTTGCGTTTTTTTGTGTTGGTTGAACTATCTTCAATTGCAGAATCTTGTTCAATCAGTGGCGGTTCGCTATCACCAAACAGATCAGGGCCGCTGTCTTGCTCTGTAGCTTCTGGCTCTGCGACTGTTTCTGTAATAGGTGCGGTATTAGGTGCGGACGTTTCCGTATTAGGTGCGGATATTGAGTCGCGTATTTGTTGGACCATTGAAGGATTGGTGTGCCAACTATCCCACGCTTTAACTTCGTTTGCCAGCTCGTTTGTTCGCTCTTTCAATGCTTTAGGGTCTTTTACATTAACGCCCTCTGCGGCTGCTATTTCTGGCTTTTTGGCTGCGCCACGGATAGCAGACAAACGGTTTCTAATTTCGCGCTGCTTTGTTGCGGCCACTTTCGCCATTTGCTCGGCTTCTTGCATAGCTGAGTCATCAAAGCCAAATAAGTCGCCGCTCTGTCCGCCTTGGTCTTGATTTGCATCTAATGCCGATACGGCGTGAATTAAGTTTTTTGCAAACGTAATTGAACGCTGATCATCGGCAATTGATTTGATACCTAATACTTGTAAACGCTCATTACCTGGTGCGGCATCGGCTATTGCTTCGGCTGCTTGGGCGCTGATCCGCCCTGTCCTCTGCGCTTCAATTGTTTCATTAGTCGCACTATTTGCGATTTTGAACGCTGTTCGCCCTGTTGCTCTGTCGAGTAACCCATACTGTTTTGCTTCTGACTCGGTGATCCCATCTTGTTTAAATAGTTCGACATAATCTTCTACCTGCCCTTTATCTTCTCGAATGTTTAATATTGCGTCCAAGCGTTTACCATCGTCTGCGGTAAAGCCGTCTGACTCATAGTGATACTGCGCCGGTATGTTTTCAACACCATCACGTTTTGCTAAGTCAAAGCGGTGACGGCCTGTTATTATTTCTTTGTTGCCATTATTGCGCACCCACACTTGAACCGGTGACATACCCACTGGATCAAACTTACCTGTTAGCGGCTCGACAACACCGTCAGTATTTGAGCCCGACTTAAATTGCGGTATATCTTTAGATAATGATAGCTCACTTACCGGCGTGTCAATAACTTGAACGCCATTAACTTTATCATTAACAGCAATCTTCTTATCTTCTTCATCTGGTCTTGATGCGTCAACGTTTAAAGATAAAGCCTCGCCCCCTTGCGGGTCTGGTTGCGCTTGCTCATCCTGTTCATTTTGCGCAACCGTATCAGTTTCAGGACTTTGCTCCGCTGCTGCCTGCTCTGAATCTTGCTTAGCGCCATCATCCCCTTTAATCGTCCAGCCATAACCATTGCCATTACTAAGTCTAACCGCTTTTGTTTTTTGGCCTGCTCTTCGCGCTGCGCGTGCCTCGTTACTTAATAGTGCGTCACGCCTTGTTTTAAATGGTTTACCGTTAATATCAACGGTAACTCCACTCTCAATTTCTTCGTTAAGATAAACCTCATTACTTTCATCAGCGCGGCCGTCATTGCCTGCAAAAATAATATCTTTTTGTTCAATGCCTATAGGCTGCTCTCTTGATGGTAACTTGTCTTGCTCTGGCACTGTTTGGCCGTCAATTACTGCGGTATCAAGCGCAGGCCTGTCTGGGTTTGCGCTTGCTTGATCGTCGCCACTTAAGAGCTCGCCGTTGTACGTGTATTTAATTGGGCTAAAACGATCTTCTGGTGTTGGTGACTTGTCAAAAGCCGCCGCTTTTACGCGCTCGTCTACAGTAGGCGCGTTATTTCCTGCCTCTAAATCTCTTAACGACTGCTGCGCCGGACTTGTAAGCATATCACCGTACTGGCCTGCCGCTTTTGCTGTCTGATCAAAGCCTGCTTGCCTTGCGGCTGTTGGCGCATCGTAGTTAACATCATCATTTTTAAATACAGGCGTTTCGGTATCTTCTGGTATCGTTTGCGCTTGCTCTGCTTCTGGTGCTGTCACCGGCTCTGCTGCGGCTGCAAACACAGGATCATCAATACCAAATTTTTCTTTCATTGTACGGGCAACAATTGCTGCGGCTTCGGCCTCTGTAAAGCCTTGCTTAATTGCAGAGTCGTACTGCTGCTTTTTAACAGTTTCAATCGCTTCTTCTGGCGTTGCGCCTGCTTCAACAAGCTGATCGGCACCATTTTTAACTGCTTCTGCTGATTTTTGTTGATAGCCCATAGCCTTTTGTGCCGTTTCTGAGCCGGTACGCATCACGCCACCCACCAAAACGCCACCAACAAACGCCTCGTCTAAGCCTTCAAATTCATCAATGCTCTTGCCTGCGCCCCATTGCGCTAACGCTTCTTGCCCTGTTTCGGTTAAGCCCTCCATGCCTGCGCCTTTTAGTATGCGCTTAGCAAAGCTTGGATCGCGCACTGCTTCAACCAGTTCGCCACGCCCCATGCGTTTAGCAGTTTCAACAACGCCATCTTTAAGAATGTCTTTACCAAGTTGGCCCATGCTCACCTTGATACCTAAACGCTCAAGTAGCATTTGCCCTGCGCCGGACGCAACCGCTTTGACTTCGTCTTTTTCACCTTCGGGTTGTTTTTCATAAGCTTCGTTAGATAAACCGCCTGCCATACCAAACGCGCCGACACCTGTAGCCGCACCCGCCATATAAGGCAATGAGCCCGCCACAAGTTCACCTGTGTAGCTGCCTAAGTCGCTAAGCCCGCTAATATCTTTATACGAACCAACAGTAGGCTTATAGGCTTTCTGTTCTTCTACGTTGCGATCAATACCTTTTTGCGCCCACTGAGATAAAGAGCCGCCTTGACCAATAGCTTTACCTATTGCGTCCGTTTGTTCTTCTTCTGGTACACCAACGTCAGTAAAACCTTTAACCGCGCGATAACCTAGCTCTTGCACCTTATCTACGCCTGCGCCAAATGCTGCAGATAAACCGCCCTCGGCTTCTGGCTGGCTTGGCTTTATAAGCCCACGGCTTACCGCTTCGTCATACATGGCTTTGTGGTTGCCTTTTAATAGGCCGCGTTCGTTTGCTTCAACTAATAATTGTAATTTATCTGCCATGTTTATTGCGCTCCTAACGCACCAGTAAGTTGCTGTATTAATTCGTCATCGCTAAGCCCATCAAGGTTGACACCTTTGCCAGTGCCGGTGCCTTTTTCGCCTTCGCTAGACTCTACGCCATACGCTTTTTTCAACTGGTTAACTCTGCTTTCATAAAGTGCTGATACGCGCTGCTTAGCTGCTACTCGTTCTTCATCGCTTGAATATTCCATAACTCCCGCACTCTCAATCTTGGCAAGGGCTTTAGTCATTTCATCTTGAATAGAGTTAAGTTGTTTTTGATAGTCGTTACCGCCACGGCTTGCGCTCGCTTTTGTGCCACGACCAAAGTTAGCCGCAACCTCTGCGCCCATTTTATCCCAATACTCCGGGCGCTCTATAACGTCTGTCATAACGGCGCGCGCTTTAATGGTGCCAACCAATTCTTTAGGTGTGTAAGTCATTACCGGGTCGTCACCTTCAGCGGTTCGGCCCTTGGTCATTGGCTTTATTTCTTTTGAGCCATTTTCATACGTAACCTGTAACGCCAGGGCAACACTTCCATCTTCACGCTCTGCCGGTACAAAGCCGGCAAAGTTAACGCTGGCAATTTTCGACTTAACTGTTTCGTCATACTGACCAACAGAGGATTTTATTTTATCGCCAAACACTTGATCGAACAGTTTGATTGTCTCCGGCGAGTTAGCTTCGGCCATGTTTCCGCTTTTGATAACAGTATCAAGCTTTGTGCTTAGCCCTTTTACGGCTTCGCGATACTCGGGCTTAAGGTAAGTTCGCGGGTCCATCCCTTTGTTTCGTGAAAGTACATCGTTTAAATCTTCGGGTACTTGGCCTGTTTCTCTGAATGACTGCCACGCTACAGGTATTGCCTGCTGATCTTTCTGCCACTGCGCCTGTTGTGTTTGGTAGTTTTGCTGCCACTGCCTTTGCAGCTGGTTCGCTTCAAGCGTGCTTTTGCGGTAATCCGCGGTTGCTTTAGCCTGATCTTTACGATAAGTAACGTCCTGCTCGCGATTGTCTTTTCGTTCTTCATCTAACTTCGCTTGTCGATCTAAACTATCTTGATAGCGTTGGTCGTTGCGTTCATCCATATCAGCAAGGCGAGCTTTATTGTCCTTGCGTGCTTGATAGCGTTCCATCATTTCAAAGCCCTTTAACGCCCCGTCTAAAAATGCGCCTGCCATACATTACCCCTTAAAGTGAACCCGCAGCAAAACCAATTACACCACCAATCGCAGCCCCAACAGGACCGCCCAACATTGCGCCAGCCATTACGCCTGTACCAAACCCGCTCATTTGTGCGCTTTTTTGCTGCTGCTTTAGGTTTTCGTTAGTCATTTCGCGGTTTTGTTCCATATCTGACAATGTTTTTAGTGAGCCCAAAGCTTTATTTTTCGTGCTTTGGCCCGCTTGCATAATTGAATAAGCCATTATTTACCACCTATGTCGGCTAGGGATTTAGGCGCGCCGCCTTGCCCGGTTAAAATTTTATTTTGCAAATCGTCTACAGACTCGCGCGTTTCGTTATTTACAGACGCGGTTGTTAGCCCTTTTAATAGGCCGGTATTTGCTTTGCTTTGCTTTGTGTCGTCTGGTGTTAACCCGTAACGGCCCAGGCGTTGAGATTCAGACACCTTGGATTGCGCAAAGGATGTAGATATATTCTGTTCATTGCGGGCCATTTGCTCGTTAAGTAGCTTGTCGCTTGTTGCTAGGCCAAACAATTCCTCTTGCACGGGTAAAAATCGGTTCTTATAATCTTCAAATTGCTGGCGTGTTAAATCAGCAAGTGCGTTTTGGTACTTATCAACTCTGATCTCTGAGTTATCAATACCGTAAATGTCATATTCAAAATCATCACTCATAATCTACTCCTATGTAGCCAACCCATCACCATAAGCGTTTGGATTGCCCGCTATAACATTATCCATATCAGCCAGGCTTTTTGTGTCTGGTAAGTTTTTGTAGTAACTACCGGCTGCGCCCGCTATTGCGCCCGCTGCGCCTAAAACAGAATCCGTTTGTTGTCTGCTATTGCTTGCATCATTAAACGCCTTACGCTGTGAACTGGTGGCTATATCGCTAAGTGTTGCGGTAGCCTCTTGAGACTGCCCTTGCCCCATAGCCATAACATTACTCATTTTTCCTACGTACCGTTCTTGGCCGGCCACCTGAGATCGTGACTTAGCATCACTGGTAACAGACGCTTCGGTGTCAGACATATCGCTAACAGCATCTTTAAACTTCCCACTGTTAGGGTTTATACCGCTTGCCTTCATGTTTGAAAGTCCGCCCTCGCTGGCTTCTGAAAACGACTTTTTATAGCCAAGATTGGTATTCTCGGATATATCATCATAAACACTTTCGTCATTGGCCTGCTTAGCATCTTCAATAACCTGATTTTCAAATGGAACAATGTTCTCTTGGTAGTAGCCCCATTCCTCGGCATATACTTTTGCTAGCTCTTTTTCATATTCGGTTTCTTTAACGTCAGTAGAACCGCCCATGCTTAACCTCTAATATAATTGCGCCATACTTTTAGACCTTTACGCTCACAAGCGAGCCGCCACCCATGACGGGGAGCTGCTTTATTAAAGCCCTTTCTAGCTGTTAAAAATTCGATGAATGAAGCATTGCCACGCTTAGCAAGCTCAATAATGTGTGGTTGATAGCGGATCATTGCGTTCCCGCCATGGCAAGACGCGACAGTGATCTCAATATATGTTTGGTTTTCAATGTGGCGGGGCCACAAAATAAAGAAACCATCGGGAGCCAAAAACAAAAAAGCCCACTCATTTGAGCAGGCTTCGTTTAATTTTTGGTATAGGTGTGGGTCGTTTGCAATATTACCTATTCGAGTTATTGGCTCTTTAAGCCGGTCACGGTGTTTGAACCATGACACGCATTGCAAGTCAGACTTATCCATTATGTAGAAATACTAACCTATATTGGGGGGTTTATCCATTAAGACAGTGAAGAAGCCTTTTTAAATATTTGAACCAGGACGTTTTGCGTTAACAATGGCGTGCCGGGATAAACAGTTTGACTAAAACCGCCGGAGCTATTAGTTTCAACACCTCTATTTGTTTCCATTCGCAATGATAGCGTACCGCTTATTGATGGTGGCATATCAATAAGTACATCTTCAATTAGTCCAGTGGTTCTATCTACAAGTTTATTGAAAATGCGAGTAGAACCTTTGTATATTCTAAAGTAAAAATTCGTACTTTGGCTGTCGCCGTAAGTTACTGTGAACTCTGCCTTTCTAATGTAAAGCGTTCTATCGAAAGATGCGCTACCAATGCCTAATGTGGTTATTTCTGTTTCATCGTTTGCATCCATGGTTATATGTTGAAACGGCTTTATTGCTGTATCAGTAATGTCGCCTTGCATATTTTCCGCGTACACGGTGCCAAAAAAGCTTGCGTTATTACCAAACAATTCATTGATATACGCCTGGTCTATTTGCGCAGAACCAATCGCGCCATTAGCAATGTATGTAGTTACGTTCGAACTCAATATTTTACTAAGTCCTGCAAATGGACCAAGAGAAGGCTTGCCGGTTACATCGTCATAGGCAATTGAGTTTAAGTAAGCTAGATTGCCAAAATTTGGCTTTCCTGTGACTTCATTAAACGAAAGTGAACTCTTAGTTGCAAAACTTCCAAGCCCTGTAATTTTCGATGAAGGTATTGCGCCGGTTGATGACATAACAATGTTGCCGCTACTGTCTTTAATGGTTACAGACTCTAGCGTTGCGCTTTTTGCGAGCATGTTACCGTTCGGATCAATCGAAAAGTTATTGCTTCTTGCGCCGTTGCTTGGGTTATAGTTTATAGAAGGTGAAGTAAAGCGAGATCCAACTATTACCCTGTTAGCAAGTAAGTCGTCAGTCACCAGGCTTTTAATAAATGCCTCGTCAATAATGGCAGTATTTATAACCGTTTTACCATCTGAGACAGCAAAAACAGGCGTTAAGTTGGTAGGATCTTGATCCGTTATAATTGAGAACTTAGCACCTTTAACCGCAAATATAGGGTCCACCCCATCATTTACTAGGCCAACACTAGATTGCAGGCCGTTAACGCTAGTCTTAACGCCCCATAAAGCAGAGAATACACCTTCGTTAGTCGCAACTGTTTGGCCTAGCACCTGTAAAGATGCGCCAACACTATTGCCTTGCTCGTCCTCAATCTCGGATTTTAATAGCTGATTAGATACCGTTATAGCCTGCCCGACTTCGGCAGAGGTTAAGTAATCTGATTGCAGCGTAGATTCAACGCCCTCAATTTCTGAGCTTAACTGAGTTTGAGCGATTGATATTGCTTGGTTTACTTCAACGGTTGTTAAGTAATTAACATGCAAATCTGCGCCAACACTATTCCCTTCAGGATCCTCTATCTCACTTTTAAGTTGCGTTGTTGCTTCACTTACTGCGCTATCAGTTGCGGTTTTCGTGTAGTAATTAAGCTGCAAATCTGCGCCAACACTATTGCCGTTTGGATCCTCTATGGCAGACCTTAAAGCAGTGTCGGCACTGGCGATCGCTTCGTTAACGTCTGCGCTAGTAAAGTAGTTGTTAACTAAGTCTGATTTTACATCGCCAAGATCACTGTCTAGCTTTATAAAGTTTTGAGCTTGAGATTGCGCACTTGTAGAGAATGTAGTTTGTAACTGCTCAATGCTAGCGTTGCTTTGCCCTATAGCAGAGTTTAAGGCGAAAATTGATTCAGATAACGCCTGCTGCTCGTCAGCGAAAACATTTTGTTGGTTTATTATTTCAGCCTCTACAACAACCCTTCTTTCATAGAGTAAGTCATTATCTAGCGCCCCCTCAATAAGCGCCTGCGCTGTTGGCTCAAACTCTGCTCTTAATAACTGCGTTGATTGCGCACTTGATTCGTCCGCGTCAGCCTTGGTTTCATATTCATTGAATAGCGTTGCGCCTAGACTGTTCCCGTTAGGATCTTCAATCGCGCTTTGCAGTGCGGTTGTCGCTTCGCTTATTGCGCTGCTGGTGTCAGTTTTAGTTGAGAAGTTAGCGTATATGTCAGCGGCTAAGCTTGAGCCGTTGGGATCTTCAATCGCACTTTGAAGCTGCTCTGTCGCTTGCGAAATTGCTAGGCCCGTTTGCGTGCTGGTTAGATAGTTTTGATAAAGGTCTGCGCCAATGCTCGCACCTTCAGGATCTTCTATATCGCTTTTCAATATAGTTATAGCCTGGCTTGTTGCTTCGTCCGCCTCGACTTTCGTGTAATAGTTTAGCGATAGGCCGGAACTTAAATTATCTATATCAGTTTGTAGCTGCGTACTTACTTGCGCTATCGCGTTGTCGGTTTCCGCTTGCGTGTAATACGTGCTATTTAGTACCGCGTTAAACCCATCCTCGACTTGAGATTTTAAAGCGGTTGTCGCTTCGCTTATCGCTGTTTCAGTATCAACCTGTGTAAGATAATTTACCTCTAAGTAAGAAAAATTATCCTCTATTTTTGTGTCTAGCTGAAAAATGCTTTGTGCGCTGGATGAAATTTCACTCGATAACGCATCGGTCAATTGGGTAATACGTGCGCTACTTTCATTAAATTGAGTTTCTATATTCTCAATTGAAAGGGCTTGAGCCTGGGCCTCGTTCGTTATTGCTTCTTGCGTTCTAAGAATGTTCGCCGTTATTTCAAGCTGTCGATCGTTCGCCTCGTCATAAGCCAGGGCATTATCTATAAGCGCCTCTGATATTGGATCAAACCGACTGTCTAACTCAAATATCGCGCGTGATACGGCTTCTTCGGTGTCAACTTTTGTTGAGTAGTCATTGAATAAAGTAGCCCCCAAGCTTACGCCTTCGGGGTTCTCTATTTGAGACTTTAAAAACTGTGAAGAAATGGCAATAGCCTGGTCCGTTGCGGCGCTGGTGTAATAGTTGTTAGTTAGGTTGCTGTTTACCGTATTTATTGCACCATCTATTTCTTGCGTTACCTCTGCGCCTAGTTGTGTCGTTGCCTCACTAATTGCGTTATCGGCTTCGGTTCGCGTGTAGTGATCTGTTTTTAGTGTTGCGCCAATACTGTTGCCATTGGGGTTTTCAATTTCACTTTTAAGCTGCTGCCCGTATGCTGCGATAGCGGTGTCAGTATCAACGCTGCTGTAGTAGTCATTGTTAATTAAAGCGCCCAGGCTATTACCAGTTGGGCTCTCTATCTCCGACTTTACTTGCTCTGCTGAAAGGCTTATTGCGCTATCCGCCTCTACTACTGTGTAGTATTGGGAGTCAAGCAATGCGCCTATACTGTCGCCGTTTACATCCTCTATCTGTGACTTTATTTGTTGCGATGCCGTTGCGATTGCCTGATCTGTTGTTGCTTTCGTGTAGTACGTACTTTCAATGTCGCCAGATAAAGCAAGCCCTGTTGCCTCTATTTCAACACGTATCGTTTCTGCTGCGGCTGCGATCACCTCGTTTGCTTCTGCTTTGGTAAAAACCTCAGACTCTATTCGAGCGGTAACATCACCAAGCGAGCTTTCAAATTCAATAAGCTTTGTCGTGTTGTTTTGCCAATTAATATCGCTAGTTAGTGCACTCTCTATTAGCTGCCTTGCTAGCGAGTCACTACCTACCTCTACTGATTCAACTCTTTGCTTGGCATTGTCTGCTATTTGCCTTGCTGACTCTGTATCGTTCGATAAATCGGTTAGCTCTTGCTTTATTTCCGGCAGTTCATCACTTAAGCCTTGAATTGCATCTTGAATAATCGGTATATCTTCAAGTGATTGATTAACGCCCGCTCGTAAAGACTGAATATCAACGGAAAAGTCATCTATGTTCACTTTAAGTGCGGGTATTTCGGTTTCTATAATGTTACTAAGCAGAAAGTCAAAAGCAGGGATCTTGCCTATTTCAGACGTTAAAAAATCCCCTAGATGCGAGTTCTCAATTTTACCGCCTATTTCAGATAATATTGCTGCGGCAGACTCCACCGTTTTTGCAAAGACACCATTTGCGCCTTGCGTTGGCCCTCTTACATCAGCCACATTTACAAAGCGGACCCAATAGTAAAACTCAGCCCCCATGCTAACCGAGTCGCTAAATATATCCGCAACTTCGGTAGCTATAAGTGATGCCTCACTAAATGAGTTGGTTTCACTTCGCCATACCTCTGCGTAAGCATGGCCTCTGTATGTTGGGCTATCCCATCTAACCGCAACAAACGTGAACCCGCCGGTTGCGGTAAGGTTTATTGGTGCGTGTGGATTTTCAACGCCCCCGGTTGTAATGGGTAGCCCGCCATCATTGGTGCCGCCACCTTTAGCGCTATTGATTAGCGCGTTGCGTTTCATATCATCCAGGTTGACTAAATCGCTAACAAGTAAGGCGCGATTGTTACCGCTACCTCGCTGACCCGTTAAAATTTCAATGCTTTCAGTAACCGCGCTTTTCTCAGCGGTTTGCTTGCCTTGCCTTGCGATACCAGGAAAAACACCCTTTTTTAACTTAGCCATTAAGCGGCGACCTCGCGCATTGTTGTAGCAATAGAAACACTGTGAATTGTTGCTTGGCCGTAAACTTCAAAAGACCATGAGTCACCGCGCGTGTTTGGCAATCTAAATGCCGATAGCGGCACTTCACCAGGAGCAAGGTGTAAAACTTCCGCTTCATCTGCGAATATACGCAACCCTGCTAGGTTTAAGTTAACACCTTTAACCATCGCGCAAGCAAAGCTTAAATCGTTTGCTGAAAAGTCTTTAGAACGCCATTCATACGCCATGTAAGAAGGGCTAGACTCCCACTTGCTCAAGTTTGCCCCTTGGCATATATAAAGCGCGTCATCAACTAAGCTGTTAAAACCGCAATTTGCTGTTGCTGTAAAGTGTCTAAAGTCGCCAGTGCTAGGATCAAAGATAAATGCCTTGTCTAATTCAGGACCGTAAAAAGCTAAGTACCGCCCTTCCTGGTGGTAAGCCTCTATCGTTTCAGGCTGGTACTGCTGCCATTGCTCGCGCGTGATCACCTGTCTTGTTAGTGACGTTAAACCGCCACTGGTTAAACCTACTAGACCATCCGGGCTTGCGTATATAAGCGAGCCATTTACTATCACTGCAGATCGCGCGCTTGTGCACGCCTGGTTAGACTCAAGCTTTTGCCCTGCCATTGAGTCGGGATTTATGCCGCTAAATAAATACGGGTAGCCCTCTGTTAGTACCGCAAGCGTATTACCCAAAGCCGCAATTGTTACAATGTCATGCTCTGTTGTCTGCTGGTAGCCAGTAGGCCAGGCATAAGGTAAGTAAGACTCGCTAAAACAAACAGTGCTATCAAAAAAGCCGGCAAAAATACCGTTTGCCATCGACGTTAAGCCTTTCATGTTTTCGTTCGGCATTTCATAGTCGTATGTATCAAGTGATGATCCTAGTTCGTCCGTTGGAATATCATCAACAAATTGATTTTGAGAAATAGGAATTTCAGCAACAAATAAATAATCAGCAATGCCGCCGCCGGTTGCTGTGCGATATATTCTGCGGTGAGTAATGTTTGACGCATTTACATTTGGCGGTGATAAAGCAAGCGACACGTAAGTGCCTTCTTCGTCAGGGTATCTAATATCTATCCGCGCAGACGCTTCGCCCGGTGGCCCTTCTTCGCCTTGCTCAGTAACAAACGTGTGAGTGTAGTACCTGGTTTCATCATCGTTAGGGTCCACTTCATCATTTGCATCTTCTGATACAACGGCAATGATAGCTGTCTCTGGTGATTGAATACCTAAACGGTAGGCGCTTGCAGGCATATTTGAACCGCTAAAAATAACGTTGTTCGTTACTTTAGGGTAGCCATCGCCGGTAAAGTAAACTCGCTGCCAAGGATCGTTAGCAATCGGGCTCGCAACGGCGTTAACTGGTTTATCCCATGCAAACCAGTATTCATTTAGATACTGGTAAATTGTTTTTGCATTTGGAATAACAGCTATGCCGGTAAGTGATGGGCGCTTTAAAGGTGAAAGGTTGCCATTGTCAAAATGGCAACCATACGCTTTTGATGATGATTCGTTTGGAAGTAAACGCGGATCGACTTTAGGCCGTTCACCGGCAAAAGTTTTAACGGATATTGCAGGCATAGGATTCGCTTATTGTTAATTAGAATTAAGGCGTGTTGCTAAGAAGGCTAGAAGTTTGAAATAACTTTATTTTCCCATTTGTAAGCACGCCGGCAGTGTTCGTGACCATCGAAAGGTCTAGCGAGCAAGTCAATTATAGTCATCTGGTAATAATACCTTTTGTCATTTCTTAGCCTGTAGCTGCGCGCCGAAATAGACTCAAGCTTGGTGCCATGGCAAATACTGCAAATAGCAATGTCTATACTGTATAGGCTATTGAAAGCCCATCGACTACCAAACAGCGCGAACGCCGATAAAATAACGAAAGGCCCAACAAACAAAAGGCCACATAAAATGTAGCCCGTTAACGTTCTTAGTGTTTTCAATATTGTGATCATGACTCCGCCTTACTTTCAAATAAAGACTTGCGAGCAAGAATGAAGTTAAAGCCAAATTGTTTAAATTCATCTTCATCTAGCAGCTTAACTATTTGCGTGCCTTTGGGGGTGTCTGCGTTAAAGTTAATAGGGAAGAACTGATCTTTAACACCAAACTCAATAGCCAGATCAAGCGCCGACTTTAAAGCAGACAAACCATTTTGATTAGCTTCTGTTAACGATACGTTTATACCCTTAAATCCAATGCCAATCGCTTTGTTTATCTTGCTTTGGTATGGCGCTAAAACATCATTTACGCTCACCTCTTGCAAGTCGCCTGGCTCTGCAGGCATTTCCATTTTAGTCGGCTCTACGAGCTCGCCTTCATCATTTTCTATGGGCTCGGGAAGGTTAGCGTTGTATTGCTCTACTTCGTATTTTTCAACTAGGTAGTTTTGGTAGCTCTGCGCCCAATCCCACTGCTCACCCAAGCAAACTAACTCAGCAAACTTATTGATCACCTCTACCGGCTTATTGAGCGCAATTAAGCGCTCAATATCTTTTGTGGTTTTCGTTGCGGGCCGTGGCAATAGTTGTGGCAAACCTTGCTCATTTAAAACCGGGGCGTTGTTTTCGTCCAGGACGATAAAGTTTAAAAAATTACTTGTCATTTTTAATCCATCCTAAAGGCTCAACAATACGGGCGGTGCCATACAAAACAGTATTGCCGTTGTCATCTAATCGTGTTGTTTGGTTGTCTGCAATATGAATTTTGCCATCATCACCCCAATCAGTATCATACTTAAGCTCTGTGTAGGCGTAGTTAATAAAGCCTTGTTGGTTTTCTTCTACGTTGTAGTTAAGGGCTTTAAATGCAGGGCTATTGTTAGAGGGAGCAGACATAATTATACTATTATGTGTTATGCTAGAACCTACCACAGGGAGTTTACCTACGTTAACTGAAGTCACAGAAGGAGTGCTAAGGGGTGAAGATAACAAATTAAGTGTTTGCATTGTTTCTCCGCTGTATCCTTCTGATACCAAAATCTTCCCTAGTAAAGAGTACCCTAGATCAGCTAAATTATGCTGTTTTTCCACAGAAACATTCCCAATACCCTTCTCTCCACCGTAAACCTTACTGTTGTCACTGTCTTTAGTAAGTTTGGCTCTGGATCTAAACTGGTAAACAACAATGTTTCCAGTGTTAAAGATAGTAGAGTGAGCAACTGAATTGCTAGACTCTATCAAGTTAAATGATGACACTGTTGAAAGCCAACTATCTCCAAGATCATCACTGTAAAGACAAATATCATCCGATGTATTTGTTACTTTTCTAGTGAGTGGAAATCTATCCCCTGTACCATCTGGTATTTTTGGGTTCCAACTTCCTACCCATCCATCTTTTAAATCATCACACTGTAGGATGTTTGCGGGATCACCAATGACTTCAGTGTGAGTGTATTCACCAGATACTGATACAGATATTTTTTTCTTCTTTACAAGAACCAATTGATTGCCTGATGCGCTTAACAATTCTGTAGGTAGTGGGGTTTGGGTATCTTTTCCTGTCAGACTTATACCTATGTTAAATGTCCCTTGAGTCTGCGACCAGTAGTGAGAAGCATAGAAACTAGCACCTGTTGTTACATCATGGATTTCAACACTCTCTGTATCCTTGTCTGACCATAAACCCCTACCTCCTGCTGCTCCATCAGCTGAACTTCCTAAGAATACCTCTAATTCGGGGGTGGCTGTTAAACGAATGTAACCAACAACACCATCTGAACCAGCTTGAATTTTTACAAGATCCTCTACTTTTTCAAGAGTCTCACGCCCCCTAAAGCCGCCACTCTTAACCCTTAAATCCGCTTCTGCAAAATCATTTGGAGTTAGACCCCAAGCTGAATAACGCATATCACGACATACACCACCTTGACCACTGGCGTAGATGGCATTGTAGAAACGTCCATCTGGTCGCCTAGCTAAGTCGGGCCTAGATAAAGCACCAGAGGGAACATAGGTAGTTGCCTTTTTATCGAAGCAATCAAAAGTATTTGTGATTGAAGGTGTGTTTATCGAATACCAGTAGTCACAAGCTGACGTTGCACCTTCAAAGCCTGCCGTACCTTGTGGGTTATGGCTAGGATGATAAGCACCCTTGTTAAGCCTATTAACTGTGCCGCATACTAGGAAGTAGCACTGACCATCAACACTTAAATCTAAATTACTGTTGGAGACAGTGCCATTGTCTGAGAGATTAGCCTTTGCACTAGATGTAGTGTCATTACCAACAAACGCTCTATTGGCTCTTGGCTGATTAACATGACCTTGACACTCTACGTATTTGGCATCATCAAAGCTTAAAAACCTAGTTCCCAAAGGCCTTAAACTTTCCCAATCACCATTACCCGCACCAGCAAAGCTACGGCCACGAATACACCATTGGTAAAACTTGCCTGTTTCGTCATCAAAGTAAATGTTGTTTTCAGGATTGCTTGCTATTGCCATGCGTTGTGCTTCAGTAGCAGTTTGCCAGTTAACACCTTTACCTGTACTTGTGGTATCGCCTTCATACCATGCAAAGTATGTATCAGGGCGAACATTGTCTGTAACTGTTGTTACACCATCAATATTCGCTGATAGGTTTTGAATTAATCCGTTTTTATAGACAAATGGATCACCATCATGTATTTCACGTAAGAACGCCTCAAAGCCCCACATATCAACACGATCAGTTACTACCTTATTTGTGTCGGTTTCACTAGCAAACGCAATAGCTGGTGTTGAGTGTGTTACGCTAATTCCTGTTTCGCTATCGTAAGTGCGCGTGCCATCTTCTGCGGGTGGTAGTTTTATTACGCTAGTATCTCCATTAAGGATATTATTACTAATCTTTAGGAGTTTAAATTTAACACCTGCTATATTTATCTCAGGAAAATTTGTTTTTGAATCACCTTTCAACTGGCCTTCAACACCCCACCCCATCATCATTTTATCTGTATAGGCAGTGTTATCCGCTTTACACCAAAGACCTTCATTTACATAATATGTTGTCTGGGGTGAAAATGATTTACCAAAGTGCACAAACCCACTGGCCGCAAACTTTTCATTGTTAGCCGCTCTGCGTGCTTCAAACTCAACTTTACGCATTGCGTATGGATATGGATGTATAGCGTCAAGTTCAGCAAGCTTATTATCATGATCACGCACCATCTGAGAAGGTGTTTTAAGTGATTGTTTCAATCCATGGCTGTCGGTTAATTCTTCGCTTGCGTTATCCGAATTAAGCCAGGTTCGTAATTCATCTAAGAACAATTGCTTTTGGTTAAACTGAACAGATACTTGGCCTGCAATGCGCGTAAGTATCGTGCCGGAAGTGTTGCGCAAAATTGCGTATGACTTATTTGTGCCTGTGCTGCCCTCAAAGCCACGATCAAGGGTAATGCTTGCATCGCTATTAACTGCAGTGACTTCGTACCAGGTCTTTGCATCTAGCGTGAAAATATCACCAATAGCGATAGCAATTACATCGCTTTGCCAATTTGTATCAACGCCAACGACTGATTGGTTATCATTAGTGACGTTTACTTTACCTACGCGATACCACGCGCCTGCGCTAGCCGCCATATTACTGCCCCTTCTCTTGACCCATCATTGCAACGTCTGCTTGGCTTTTTTCGCCTAACTGACTTCTAAATGCGTTCATGTGCATTTGGCTCTTATTTGGGTTTGCCGCATATTCAGCATCTTTCATGTATGAGCGGTATAAAATCCATTCAATGATCGCGTTTACGTATACATCATCAAGCGCAATAACTTCGCCTGAATCGTTAGAAGCAACATCAATAGCCGGCGGCGCTTTTGAATAAACAAGTGTTAACTCGACACCAGAAACAACACCAGGGTAAACGTAGAACGTTTTAGGGTTACGCTCGTCATAGATATAAAGCTCTACTTTTTGAGCCGTGTTGCCTGCGTACCATTCATCGTAATTATCATCTAACACTTGGCGGTTGTATGGTCCACGAATGGCTTTACCCATTGCGTTACGCGGTATATCAATAAGCTTTAACGCATCGGCTGGCAATGCTTGCTTAACGCCTTTAACACACGCAAAGTCGTCAATGTCAACGGTGTAAGAATCCGGGCGGCGCAATACAATGGCGCGTTGCGCATCGTTTAAATAGTTTAATAGCTCGTCTTTAGGCCAGCGCGTAAAGCCCGGATCGTTTAAGAGCTTATTTACTCGCAGTAAAATTTCATTCGATGTGATAATAGCCATTAGATAAATACTCTTGGTTGTGTTGGTCTTTGCTCGTCTAGGGCTTCAATTGCCACTCTAAAAGCGTCGCGATAGCCGTCAGTAAAGAGGCGTTTGTAATAACTAGACATAGATAAGTCAGTCCATTGCGTGTTAGGCATCTTTAATAACGTAGATGCGGCGCCATCTGCCAGCGCATCAGCCCAACGGTTAATAATGGTATTGTCTGCTTCTGGGTCATTAGGGATTATTACTTGCGGGGCGATATGGTAGAAAACTCGGACCTTTGGCGTTGTGCTTAATACGGTAACGTTGCCAGTAGACGATACAACATAATCAGTTGTACTCTTTAACTCTTGGCCGTTCGCATCAAGAACAAAATCAACATCAACAAAAATATGTTGCGCGTCGATAGTGAGCTCGCCGCTTTGTCCTTTTTCAATTTCTTGTGTTCGTGCTAAGAATCGAGACTCATAGCAAAACTTTTGATAGGCGCGACCTAGCTGGTCTTTCGCCATTTGATCAAGAACGCCCCCGCAGCGCTCACGAACTAACGGGATCAGGCTAGATAATTGCGCCATAATTATTCGCCCTGGCCTGTATCTTCGTCAGAAACAGAAGCGCGGAACGCATCACGTACTTTTTTGCAGTATGCTGGCACTGGCTTTTTAGCACCTTCAATAGTTAAGTCGTGCGCTTCAACGAATGTACTAAGTTGATTTGAGCTGTACTTGCCTAAGTCGATTTCTTCGCCATCAACGATGATTAACATGCTTGCATCAAGCGCTTCTTGCTTTTCAGCTTCTTCGCGTGCAATGCGTTCTTTTTCGGCCTGTTCTTCTAAGAACTTTTGACGCTCGACAAAAGCTTTAGCATCTTTTTCAGCAACCCAAACTTGGTTAAAGTCTAAGAATCGTTGAGCAAGCTCAGACGGTACAGCCGTTGGCTCGCCTTGCTTGAAAATAGTACGGGTATTACATACGGTGTCTTTTTTAAAAGGCTTCTTACCGATATAAACGATATTCGTTGTATTGCTCATGGATATTCCCCAATAAAAAAGCCCCGCAATAGCAGGGCTTGATTTAAACGTGTATCGAAAAGGCTTAGTAACCTTTGTATCGGTACTCTAATTGAAGTACGACTTCACCAGAGGCACTAGCAGTACCCGTATTTTTAACAACTAAATCGCTTGGGCCTTCATCACCAATGTAAACCGGCTTAATAAATACGCCGCTATTACCCGCCGATGCAGTGTCAAACTCAACTAAGTCGGCAGAGTCGCCGCTATGGGTTACAACCTGTGCTGTTAGCTTGGTATCAGCGCCTAGCGCTTCATTCACAATGCGAACGCCTGTGATTTGCGTACCAATAGGTAAAGACTCAGTGACAACCTTTGTCGCCTCAGTAGCTAAAGCAGCAAGTGAAATGGTTACCAGGTGTAGCGATAGATTACCGGCAGCACCTTTATAAAATGTTTCTTTCATAATTTTATCCAATTACTAAAAGTTAAAATAAAAAAAAGCCGGATTGCTCCGGCTAAAAGGGGCTTACTGTAGCGATACCGCAGTATCAAGGGCCATTGTGCCGTAATCGTTTACGCGGCCTGTCTTATCAGAGAAGCGTACTTTCTTACAGCCATTCATCCATACGATAGCGGTTTCATTTGCGTTGCCGTGGTCGGTTTTCTCTGTAGTCATAGAGAAGTGCGAGCCTGAATCAGACTTACCGTAAGCATTCGCAAGCGCTTGACCACCAAGTAAGATAGCGCGGTCAATGGTTGTACCGGCTGTTACTTGCTTGGTTGTTGCTAACTTGTCGTTGTTAGATACTGTTACCGTATCGCCCGCGAAGAAGCGCACTGGCTTGCGATATTGACGCACAAGAATGTTGCGCCACATGATCACATCACCTTTGAATACAGGGTGATTGAAACCTTGTCCGCGTTTAATTGCGCGAGATTGAAGCTCTTGTAACTTTTTATCAGTCGCAGAGGCCCAAAGGTCACGCCATTGGCGCGGGGTCACGAATAATAAGAAGAAAGGCGACTCATTCGCCATTTGGTCAGCTTCAAAGCTAATGTGCTTCATTGGATTGGCTTGTTCTTCCAAAATAAGCGCTAAGTCGTCCAGCTTTTCAAGCGTCATAATATCCGCAGCATCAATTGCTTCAAAGCTTGTCGCATCACCACCAAACTGGTGACGGTCATACGTTGGTGCCATCACATCGTTAACCATGATTTCTTTAAATTCTTCATGATCTTCAAGTGGGATAATAATATCGCTTGGCGCAAAAGAGCCACGCGCACCGGCTAAGTGGTACATAGCAACTTCATCTTTAAGATCGTTGTAGTAGTTACCTAATAGCGTTTTAGCAGTGCTAAGCAAGTTGTGCTTAGTACGCTTTTGCGACATTTTACCGCCGCTATCAACCATCTTACGGCCTTGGTCAATGCGCAATTCAAATACTGTCTTGCTTAAGCTCTCGCCTCGGCCTTCCAGTTTTTTATCGCCCATTGTTGGTAAACCGCTTAGGTTGTGGAATAAATCCATTTCAACCGAATCACCGGCCTGGCTTTGTAAGTCGTTGATCATAACCACCGGCGCGCCCTTTTCAGTTTGCTTTTTGCCGTGTGCCATATCAGCTTTAGCCGCTTTTGGTGCTGCGCCGGTTAACATGTTCACGAACGTATTTTGACGGCGTGTATGTGTAAACAGGGCAGCGCCAAACGCTTTGGCCGCTTGTGCTTTTGTAATTGTGCTCATTTTAATTTCCTAGAGAAAATCTGACGCACTTTCAAGCATTGCTTCTATTTGCGCTTCGCTCATACCTTCCATTTCAGCGGCGATTGTGGCCGCGTCTTTTTCAAGTAATCCTGCGCTTGCGCTTAAGTCGCTTGCTTGAGTGCCTATATCAGAGGGTGTATTGGGTATGGGTGCTGAGTCGGTATTTGTTGGTTTAGGCTTATGTTGCTCGCCAAACGCGCTTTGTACGCGCTTTTCAACTTCTTTAAACCGCTCGGCTACAGGTTTGTTTGCAAACGATGGGTCGTTTCTAAGCTTGTCGTCTATGACTTTTGCCATATCCCACTTGTCCGCATCATTTTCCATCCAGTTTTTTAGATGTGTAGAAGAAGAAAAAGCAGTTTGTACTTCATCTTGTTCTGGTGCGGGTTGCTTTGCGGGCTGGTCACTTTTCCCGTACTTTTGAATTTGATTGGCAAGTTCACCAACTAATTCGCCTAGTTCCGGGTATTCATCCTTAATACGTTCCATTAGCTCAGGATCTTTAAGCATTTCACCTGGTAGTTTGCGCGGATCTATTCCAGCCTCTTTTAACTGGCTGCTATGTAGCTCGGCTACACGTTTAGATTCTTCAAACTGACTTTCAAGCTCTGCCTTTTCGGTGGCTAGTCTTTCGCGTTCGGCTTCGGCTGCTGCTGCGCGCTCTCGCGTTTGCACAAGTACGTCATACGGTAAACTGTGCTGACCGTTCTTGCTGCTTATATCCGTTGCTTCTACGTAAAATTTACCATCAATTTCGACATAGCCCTCTGGTGTTTCACCTTCTTTGGTTGACGACTCCCCGTTTACGTCTGCTTTAGCTGGTGTTTCGCTTACTTCCGCTGCTGGCTCTACCGCTGGTGTTTCTTGCTTGGTTTCTACTACAGGCTCTTTTTCGCCATCTTCGCCACCAAACAACGTGTCACCATCAATATCAAGACCGGCTAGTGCTGCCTCGATTTCTTCGTCAGTGCCATTTGCTAATATCTCGTCTAGTTCGTCCACTTTATTACCCCATCGACCATTTAACGTATGGTTACGAAAATTAAAATTTAGGCTTATCGCTGCCCCTGCGAGTTTGTGCATCGCACAAAAAAGCCGCCTTGAGTTAACAAAGCGGCTTTATTTCTGCGTAGTACGTGTTTCTTTATCTGTATGGTTTGCGGAGTGTTACATTGAAACCTCCCCAGTTAATTGCTGTTACTCGCCGGCCATTTTTTAAATAAGGCGCAGGCCGTACCGCGTCATTTGATTTTTCTATCTTAGCCGGCTCAAACGCTGGCATTATGTATTTTAAAAACCAGTGCTTGAGTACGTTCATGCTTACCCCGCGTGAATGGCTTGCTTAACTACACTATGAAATAGCGCATCTTTGACTTGTTGTTTTTCTGGCAAGTGGTGGAACGGCTTTAGGAACTCATGCGTTTTGTTTTTGATTGAGCGCTTAGGGCCATACTTCCAGCCGGCAACAATCATTTTTGCAACCCAAGCGTCATGCCATGCTTTAGCGTCAGCATCAATGTTGATAATTAAAAACGCTACATGCTCAATAACACCGTCTTTTTCTGGCTGCTCTAGCTCATGCCAATGTTTTAATGGCTCTCGAATTACCGCAGTGTAAGCTTGGTTAACTTCGTGACACATTTTAGCAATGGCTTTAACTTGCTCCATGTGTTCGTCTGGTATGTGATCTATGCTCTCTATCTGCTTCATTGCTACACCTGTATTGCGTCTAGTTGTTGTTGAATGTTGGCTTGTACGTTTGACTTCATTGCGACTATTTCAGCATTGCTTTTGCGCACTTCACTTAAAATCTTTTCAGTTTCAGCTATCAACTTGTCGTCTTTCACTTCTTCTGTTTCAGTTTTCTTTTGTAGCTCGATGATTTTGGCTTTTAGCTGTTCGCGCTCAAGTGTTAGCCTTTCAAGATTGCCTTGTATCTCTTGCATTTGCATTTGCTCCATTGCCTGTGCCTTTTCAGCCTGGGCTTGTGCTTGTGCAAGTTCTTCTTCGCTCATATCTTCTTTAGACTTAGGAATGTTTAACGCCTGGCGTAGAGTAGCTAAAAATTCCTCTTTGTTCGGTAGGTCCATTAGCTCAACAAACATAGGCATTGTTGCTGCTTGTGCTTCAGGTGGTATTTGCGACATTACGTTGCTTAATAGCGTTGCCTGTTGCTGGCGATACGTTGGTGTTGCTTTAACCGGCGCTAATGCTAGATGGCCTTTCCAGCGGGCCACATCGTTATTGCGTTTACCATCTTCGTTAGGCTCATTAAGTACAATTTGCTTGCGCTTAGCCTTGTCATTACGGTTAACAGTTACCGGTATGTTGTTTTGAGGCTTTAACGATTCGATAATGTAAGCAAGTAGCAAGTCGCCAACTCTGTTGCGTGAAAAGTGAAAGTTATCGTTTAATTCAGCAAGTGTTGTTGTGCCTTGCTCAACCAAGTTAGAAATAGCAACACCACTTGTCGCGTTACTGTCTTGCCCTAACATTGAATTATAAACGCCGGCCGTGTCCTGGATTAACTTCATATCGTTTTGCATGAGGTTAAATTGTTGCGCTGCTATGCCAACATCGTTTTGAATACTTAGCGCATCGGACGCTTTAAGCTTGTTCTTGCGCTCCGGGTTTAACGGTATGTAACCATCCGGCTTTTCAACTTCTTCTTTTAATCTGTCGTCACTTAGCTGTGTAGCATCATTGTCAGCAACAATTCTACGTGCTTGCAGTAAGTAGTTAAGGCGTATAACACGCGCATTAATACCATCTTGCGCAGGCACCATGCGGCTAATAAGGCCGTAAGGTTCGCCGCTTGCATCTTTTTGATAGCCAATAAAAGGCACTAAGTTATACATACCGCCAGGCGCTTCGCTAGGTCTGTCGATAATACGGTGAGGACCAACAAACCACGCTTCACGAACGTTAGGAAAAGAGGCGTATTCTAGCTGTACTCTACCGCTTTGCACTGCCGCTTGGTGTATCTGATTTGTTTTATCGTATTCAATGACGCTACCATCACTCATTTTAATAACGTGAGCGCGTTTCCATACTTTGTAGTAGATAACTTGGAGCAATACGCGGTTACGAGTTTGGTCTAGCCACTCGCTTTGCCCGCGTGTCCAACTTTGACTGTCGTGCCATGCTGAATGTAATGCGTGTTCTTCTACATGCTCTTTTTCAACTGTGTTGTAAAAATCTTCCCACAAATTAACTGAGTTTTTTAAAATCTCTTTGTGATCAGGGAAAGTTGCAAGCGCTTCGTCAAGGTCCATCCATTTTTTGCGTAGCATCCAACGTGCATCGCTCTTGTCTGCCTCTTGTGCGTTCCAATCCCACCACACTTCGCGGCGGTGAATAAACTTAACACGATAAGGCGCAGCAAAAGGAATAGGGTTTTTCGTAACTTCTACCCATCCAATGCCAGCCTTTAACTGGCTTGCGTAAGCATCTGAACAAGCACGATCAGCATGAGATAAGCGCCATGCGTCCTTAAACTTCTCGTTTAAGCCTTTTGCCAGTTCTTCGCCGTTTTCATCATCGGCCACAATCATTAAGTCAGAGCGTGAGCGCGCTTCTAAACCAAGTACGCCATCAATAGTAGGCCCAATCATGTTGTGCACTATTTCTGGTTGCCCGCGATCGCTCAATACTTTTCTTACTGCCTCACTCAACTGGTCGCCATCATAATAAGCGCACGCTTTAGCCGCTGGCGTTCGCCAATCTGGTTGGCTGTCTATGTCGCCCAATAGCGTTAACAGCTTATCGAGCGTAAAGCCGTCTTTATTTGATTTTACGTGATCAGCCATTCTTATATTGCCATCCAATGATTAGGGTTGTGAGGTGCGGGTGAATTATCTTTTACTAGTCGTTTAGGCATACGCACTCGCATTTCTTGGGCAATTGCATAGCTCATTACCTGGTCGTCAAATCCGCCAGGCTGTGCGCCCATACGCCCCTTTTTATCGTAAACAAAGGTGCTGAGCTCGCTTGAGGTGCCGCGCCAAACAATGCCGTCTGTGTCGCTAGAAAGTAATGCGTCTAGCCCACTTGTAAGAATGGGCTTTGATTGTGCGCTTGTGTGCCAGCCTACCTTGCGTGTTTCTTCGTCCGTATCTTCACGATCAATGTGTTCTTCCGTGTAAATCCGGCTCGTTGGGTAAATTTCAACAAGCTCTTGAAGTGTTGCATGACCGTGGTTGTTTCGCTCAACGCCAATATAAGCCTTGTTATACATAAGTCCGATATGCTTGTTTATATGTGCAAACCGCTTAGGGTCTATATGACCGAACCAATGTGCTACCTGTCGCCCATCCGATTTAGCAACAACGTCTAATGAGCTGCGATCGCCATGTTCAAGTCCTTCTGCAACATCGCTGCCGATCGCATAATCTTCGTCTTTGTCTGGTAATTCCCAAATAAGTAAGTAACCAAGCGTTGATTGGGCCAGCTTATCGCTCGCTTTAGCGTTTAAATCAATCTTACCGTTCATTTTTTTCATTGTGCCGGTGTACGGCTCAAGATCATAAACAATCAACGGCTTAATACATCGACCTTCGACACGCATCAAATCATCGCTATCAAATACTTTGCGGCCTGACGTTAAGAAAGCCTCCATCGGTGTAGATGGATATTCCTGCTTCATCTTGCCTTTTTGGTTGCGTTCCTTGCCTATGTACCAGCTTATTTGCTCGTCTGTGAGCTTTGCGCCGTTTGCTTTTTCAACGGCTTTAAAATACTTTGCCTTTTCCTTTGATAGTTTTAAGCCACCTGGCGGCACCGGGGCAACATACTTAGGATCATCAAACCAAGGGTAAAAATGAAACTTAAAGTCTTGCGGGCCTAGTGCTAATCCCGTTGCTAACAACTCCATCGCATCGACTGACATATCAAAGAAGTTACCGCTTGCGCCTTCCGCCGTTGACTCTATAAAAATATAAGAGCCTTCATGTACCGCGTTCAGTGAGCCCGATTGAACCTCGTCTGCTCGTAACGGGTAGTTAGCGCATATCTTGCCGTATTCTGATACGTGTAATACTTGTAGTGTTCCCGAACGAAACGACACGGCAACTCGAACCCAAGAATCGTTATTGAACTTAATCCCGGTACCCGTTTTACTTTTAACTGAGCGCTTACCTGTTTTTAACCAGCTTGGTAGTCGCTCGTAGGGATAAAGTATCTTTGAGGAAAATATAGCGCTCGCTTCGTCCTTGCCCTGGGCGATTACCCCGCACTGCCTATTGTCGTTAAACATGGCATGGTCCAGGATAAAAATTTGTATTGCTGTGCTAAATCCCAACTGACGCGCTTTTAAAATGATGTTTAAAAACCACATCGATACAAACAACACGGTTTGCGCTATACGACAACGAAATAAAACCTCGCGGCCTTTCTCGTCCGCAATAATGTATAAGTTGTTTATTCGCCACCACCAACAATCAAGGTATGGCTCGCAACGCTCTAATAGCTCAACTTCGTCTAATTCAAAGCGTTCTTCTGGTGTTAACCAGGTGCTTTTAGGGTATTTAGCTAGTTTGGGTTGCATTACTGACTAACCACGGTATCTAAACCGCCTGTGCGTTTATCAATGAAATCATCAAGCTTACTAGTGCCGCCAGCTTCTTTGCGTGCTTTAGCTGCTTCATGCTCTGCAATTTCCGCTTGATGTTTGCCCCGCTTGGTAGCGTGAACCAGTGATTTTGTTTGCTGTGCTATGCGCGCCGTTTCTGCGACCAGTTTGCCGCGTGCAAGTGAGTCCGTTTTAATGCTTGATAGCGTTTTAGTTATCGACTCTGCGCGTGTGATATTTCTATCAAGTGCGTTTTCAGCTTTGAACATCGACTCATAAAGCCGCGTTCTTGCATCATTGTCGGTGTCAGGATCATCTAATAGCGCTTGTATGCCCGGTATAGCATCCATGATCATGTGGATGCGAGCTCGACACAAATCAAGTTCATCGTCTAGCGTTGTCGCTTCAACTAACTCGTTAACATCGCCTTTAAAATACTTTGAATACCCGCCGTGTTTAAAGTTGGGCGCTCTTGTGAGCTTTTGGCCTTCATCCTTTACAACCTTGCGCGGTGCTGCTCTTGATGTTCTTATATGCTTTCGCGCAGTGCTGTAGTTTAAATTGTTGTTGTCGCAAAAATCACGCAGCGATATTTTTGTTTCGCTATGCTCTTTTTGGAATAGCTCGTTTAAATCGCCCCATTTTGACACTACTTGCCACCGCTATCGCCCTTAACGCCAAGCTTTTTTTGAAATAATTGCTCGACAATAAATATAGAGCGGCCACCCATATGACCAGCAATGCCCGCACCGGCAGCAGTTAACATAACTGACATGCCCATTTCTTGACATATAAGGACTGTTATCACGCCTGCAAAGCCGCTAATGGACCATTCACCGATCAGTTCAACAACGCTAAAAGGCGCTTTGTCTTTTTTTCGTCTTGATATGTAATTAACTGTTCCGCCCCAAATAGCGAGAAGAACGAACCATACATAACCAAGCCCAGCGTCAATAAGCTGTTTTAAAATGTTAGCCTGATCTAACGGTGTCATTATGAATTACCTGTTTTTGCTTTTATCATGCGCTCAATCATGGGTGTGACATTTTTAACTGCTCGCTCGCCAAAGAGAAAACCAAGCACTAACAGGTTGATAACCCAAAGCGCGCTTTCCTGTGCCTCTGTCAAACTGGCCCAGCTACCGCTAAACACTTTAAAATCAATGTAGAGCGTTGAATAACCCCAAATTGGACGTTGGCAACCGCGTAAAAACAGCATAATCGGACCAAGCAAAGGAATGGTCTTTAAATCTTTTGCAGTACCTTCCATTTCAGCAATGCGATTATTGAACTCTGCTTGCGCTTCATTCGCTAGCTTCTGCGCTTCTAGCGTTTTCTGGTCAACAGCAGATTGAATGCGAAAATCTAATTCAGCCTTTTCTTGCTCACTCATGCTTGGTGGATAATATTCTTTAACCGCCTGGACGACTGAAGAACCCAAACCGCCACTAAAAAAATCAACCGCTTTCGTTAATAAACTTTTCATGCGTTTACTATCTCCAATGTTGCAGGCTTACCATCAAGCAAAATCATTAGCTCATTGAATGCGCCGCCGCTATTCAAAACCGCCCACTCATTACCGACAACACCAAGCGACTTACCTGGCGCAATACAACCGGCTAATTCCGTTGCTTTGTTCGCAATATGTATAAGAATATGTGTTCGTAATGATGGTCCATAGACAGTTACGCCTAAATTTTGTTGCTGTAGCGCGTAGCACGTTCCATGCTTTGGACTTTCGTGGGGTACTAACTCGTAGATTCCACAAGGAACGCAAGAAATAGACGGTTTATTGTTATTCCACTCACGTTCGACAGTAAAACAAACTAACTCGCCTTTTGCGTATAGCTCGCCAAACGTGCCAAAAATACCCTTTGGTGTTGGGAAGCGTTTTAATAAAAGTTTCATAGCAAAGCCTTTTGTTTCGCGCATAAAAAAGCCCGGCTGTTAAACCGGGCAAGCAAGTAGCATAGAGCAAAAAAAATCCGCTCAGTCATAAACTAAGCGGATTTCTTCAACATGTGAAAAGATATATCAATCTTGGGGGGTTTGCAAGCTCACTTAATATCTTCGTTTGCATATTTCATTGCTGGGAAATTGATTTGTTGACGACCCAGCATTTCTTCTGGCATTAAATAATCAGCAAATACAATCTTACTGCCCGTAGTTTGAAAGGCCCTTAATGATTTTTCATCGAACATTCTGCGCTCATCTTGTATTGTTTCATAGCCATACCTAGCAGCTAGACTCCACAAAGCATCAACCTGCTCTATGTTATTCAAATAACCAAACTTAAACGCCAAGTATGACTCTGTAACATCATAAAAGTGCGTCTCTTTAAAGTATTCTTGCACTATTTGGTGGTCACCTTCTAAAATATCTGACAAAACGACACCGTTATACATAACAGAACGCCTCTCGCCCACAAAACAGCCCTTGCGATCGCCGTACAAAGCAACCCTGGTGTTTATGGGGGTTTTTTGCATGTTCAAATTGTTAATAATGGCTATAAGCATTTCATTGCTTTCAAAGCCTTCATCATTTTCACCTATCTTGCGGATATAAAAAACATCGGTGTCACTAGAAACGATAGTAGGCTCTGTGATTTTTAAAAGATCTATTTTATTTGCCATTATCTTGCTCGCTCATTAAGTGATCTTTTTTAAGGTCCATAAGTAGCCCGTACATTCCTTCCAAATTACATCGAGCCTCTTTCAAAAAGTAAGCGTGCTCGCCTTCTATATCTAATTCTTCAAGCATATCCACAGTATCACCCAGCATTTTGCTTATAGCCATGGTGTCGTCATAGTTGCTTATCATATCAATAAGCTCTGCCTTGCTGTATTTAATCATTGTTAGGCTCCTTACTTGTATATTGTTTCAGATATAATTTGCTTGATACTATGTATTGCGGCTAGCTTTTGCGTCTCGCTCCATTCCTCAACTGTCAAAAACAAGCCAGGAAAGTCTTTGTTTAATTTTGCTGCGCCAAGCAAAAGCGTATCAATACTATGTCCTGATCCATTTTTATCTTTGTATTCTAAATAATAATCTTTAAGTGCTATCCACATAGCATCCGGTAAAGATGGCTCATTTTCCCTTGCCATGACCTCAAACTGCCTTGTTATTTCGTTAATACAGCCCGACCAATTAATATCTCCATCAATAATCCCAAAGCCAAAAACATCAATCACCTCTTGCGCCTGCTCAATAATACGCACTGACTTTTTAATTGCTGGCATTGCCACCCTCCGTAACATCTATAATTTTAACATCTTCATTTCTGTACGTTGATTCAAGGCCATCAACGTAAGTAAGTGTTATGTCGTCCTCTGTCGTTGAAAGGTAAACGCTGCTCACCAACCTGGTTACATCAACACCATGAAGTAATATCTTTCTCCCAAACTGCTTACAAACATCAACTGTAAGTGGCTCGATACTACTTCTTGGCTCGTTGGTGATGGTTACATAGCTTTCATCTAGCTTTACAACGTTGCCGTCCTTGAGCCGTAACTCAACCTTTGGCCCATCATCTTCAAAGAGGACGCTTGTTGAACTTACTAACGGTGTTATATCTGCAAGCCATAGTAAAACTCGTTTGCTCATGCTATTTCCTTGAAAGGTTTATTTGATTGACCCGTTAAATATATCGCACCCCTGTCGCACCTGTCAAGTGTGAAATTTCATAGCGTAAAAAGGATCATCAAGTCGATAAACAGGACAAATCGTTATATTTCCCCTTCAATTGTTCCGCTTAAAGCGAACATCAATTAAATATCAACAACTTACATTTTCAATTGTTCCGCCATTTGTTCCGCGTTGTTCACCCTAAATTTATCAATAAACAATAAAAAACGCCCTTAATTAGATTAAGAGCGTTATTTTGTTCCGGTGTTGTTCCGTTATGTTCTTTAATGTTCAGTTAGGTACTTGCCTATGAGTATTGGATACTTAATCATTATCTCTGTTAGTATCCTGTTGGGCTTTATTAGCATGCTATCGGCCTCTCATAATATTGCCGTTTATTGTTATCTTATTCATGCTTATCTCGCTCTTGCTTTAAATATACTTATCTGTGTGCGTTGTTTATATCCATACTTTCTACAATCCACGTATCAATGCCAAATATACTGCGCTTAACAAACGTTACAGTGCTTTGCTCTAAGTAAGTGGTTTTGCCCTTGTAGCTTGCTGTTGGCTCAAGCACGTTATGAAGCATTATTTGAATGCTGTTATATCTAAACGTTTCGGGGTCTGGTAGTCGTGTGGTTGCGTTTGCAAGTTCGGCGGCTGTTATCATGCTACGTCACCCATTTTTACGTGTATATTTTTAAATATATCGCGCTCCCACTCAGCTATAAGCCTAAGCAGCTCCTTTGTTACTTCATCGTGTGCGCTGGTATAGCTTTTATGTCCGATACCGATAATTTTACATCGACTACGGTTTGAAATTGGCTTGCGTCCTCGTCCGTGACACTTAACGCATGTATCAGCTTCTAAGTTAGTGGCCTTTTGCCCTGGTGCTAAACCGCTACCTTCGCAATCATTGCATACAGGCTGAACATGCTCGTAAATAGCTGACATAACCAAGCCGTTTAATGTTTCGGGCTTTATCTTGTATTGGCGTATCTTTACAAACAATGTTGCGTGCATAGTTAGTGAGCGTACAACACGATTAAGCCTTGTTTCTTCACCCACATAACGAAAGTAAGCCCAATTAGTTTGACACTGCGCTAAACCGGCCAGTGCGTGCGCCGCCGTTCGCCAATCAATAACGTCTTGACCACTTCCCCCAAACGTACCAGTGAGATTTAGTGTTTTAGTTGTAAGCTTTGCAAGTAGCTTAATCGGTTGCATATTATCTCACTCCCATGCGTTTAAAGATAGCTGTAACTTCTCTGTGGGCCTTGAAATCTGCGGGCTTAGCAATTAAACCTTCGAGCGCCAAACACGGCCAAGATAAATCAAACGTTTCAATCAAGCCCTGTTTAATCCTCCAGCCGTAAATGCGCTGCTCATGTGTCATTCTTAGCTTTAACGGCTTGTCATCCATAAAGCGCCACCAAAGCAGCATCGCGCTTATCTTCATTACTTCGGCCCTTCCAGCCTGTAATTTGATTGAAATACTTATCGCTTCTTTTAGCTTCTCGCTTTACTGGTCCTTTAAGCGGTGTTACCAGCTTCACTTTATAGCCCTGGCTTTCTAGCACTTGCTGTATTAGCGTGCCGGTCGCTTTGCACTTACCTACGTCTTGGCAAATTTTTTCACGAATGGCGCGTTTATTTTTTACCTTTTCGCCAAAAAGAGGCTTTATCGCGCTTGGGTTTTCGAGCTTTATCAATACTTCTTCTTTTGGACCCGCCGCCGCTATGTACTCGAACATATCGACAAAGCTTAGCGATTCAAGATGAATGATTGTCTTGCCCTGGACGACAGCAACACCGCTTTTTACAAAGTCGGGATCAATACCAATCGTTAAATTCATTTAGCCACCTGCATTAATTCTTGCTCGAGTAAAAGCTTTTGCGTTCTAACCATGCCCTCGTAAGCGTAAATTATTATTTCATCTGCGTTCCCTTCACGCACTCGCCCATCAATTACATCGTGACAGTCTGAACAAGCATAAGCTGAGTGAATATCATCACACTTTTGCGCTACGCCTGACCCTCGTCCCACATGCGCTAGAACGGTCGTTTCAGGATTAAAGTTGCAAACGCCAGGTATGCGCACTTGGCAATCTTTGCCTTTTGCGCTTTCTCGTATTTTTTTACTCTTGATTGGTGGTGTTTTTGTTAGAGACATTTATGCTACCCCATTGCTATGAGTTGATTTATTGCTTGTTCAGCTTGCGCTTCATCATCAAACGTCTTTGTTAGAATGAAATTCCAGCACACTGAAAAAGCTTTTTTATAAAACGCTCTGAACTGTTCCTCACTCATTGCGTTAAAGTTTATTGATTTCGTTACTCGCTTTGTTCCCCTTGGTGTTAACACCAGGTCATAAAGCCCTACTTCTTCTTTTATCCATTCATGCAATGACTCTTTAGACTTGTGCGGTACTTCTACTTTCCCCGCTCTGCTTCTTTTCAAGTCATTAACGTAATGCTTTATAAACTGCCCTAGTCCATCGGAATTAATGCCCGTTGTTCTGCCGTATGCAATTAGGCCGTTAAGCACTTTTTTTTCACTTGGCCCAATTAGCCCGCCCGCCGGCTCCCAATAGTCAAGCGTTAAACCTATTAGGCCCGCCCAATACAGGCGGTGAAAATCTAACGCTCTTGGGTTCATCTTTATTGCTTTGACTTTGTAAGCGCTGCCAACTTTCCAGTTAGCAAGCGTTTCAATGTCAATGTTTGCAGCGGGTATAAGCGCGCCATCTTCGCGCTTAACTAGCGCTACCTCGGCAACCATTAAGCGGCCTTCACTTTTTCTTGGTTTTGGACTTCTTCTTTATGCGCGATCATTAGCACCTCTGCGGCAACAGCAATTAACGAATCCCGTAAGTCTCGCGGTAAGTTGTAGCGTTCAGTGATCACAGTTGTTGCTTTAACAAGTATCTGAGTTGCCTTATCCATATCCGGCTGCTTACCATCATTAATTGACTTTGTTGCGTGATGCTTGGCGGACGCTATAAAACCATCGCTGATCAACTCGCCGGTCGGTGATAATTGTTGCATCGTACTTTTCTTAATTGCTGGCATTGTTTTCTCCTAAGCTGTTTTTCTTGCGTTGTTGAATGTTTTTTCTAGTTGCTCGTTAAGTGAGAAACCTTGATTGGCCGGCACCTTCTTTGATGTGAAGTTGCCAGGGCTCGCTTTAACGTCTTGCATACGGGTGGCCGCTTGCCTGTTTTGGCTATGCGCCTTGTTACGGTTTGCATGTTTATTTTTTGCGGCTTCTTTTTGGTCTTTGATATACTGCGGTACGCTATCAACGCCATGCTCTTTAGCGTGCTTTGCCATCGCGCGGTTAGCCTCGGCTGTCGCAAACCCTATCTGCTTTGGTGTTGGGCTTTTGATCCCGGCAAGGGCTGCGGCTTTTGCTGCTTTTGCTGCGACTAGCGCGTTTTGGTAATCACTGCCTAAAATCTCTTTTAGTGCGCGAATAAACTCTTTTTGGTCTTGCTCGTATGACTTCATCTTCCTGCCCTTCGCCTCAACTGCTTGCGCAACTCTGTAAGTTTACTTTCAGTGCCTTCGCTGCGCGGCCCTTTGCTATGCAGCGGCAGCAAAAAATCACGGCCAATCTCTTTGTGCGCTGCGTGCTGCTTTGGCTTTTTGCACAACGCAAGAAGTTTAGGGATTGACGGCGGATGCTCTGCGCCACTTTCGAGCAGTTCAACACTGGCGGCGGCAACATCATCGGGGTCCTTGAGTTTGTCATTGAGCAAACCAAGCAGATATTTAAAGTCATCACTCCCCAGGCCCCCATGTTCCCGAGTCCATCGACCCGTAAACATTTGATCCAGCCGAGTCCACAGGGCTACCAGTGCTTTTTCTAGGTCCGGCGAGTCCGCGTGATTCCAAGTACGCTTGTGCGTCTGAGTATCGGGTATTAGGATTCGACCGCAATTGTCGATGTGATTGGTTTGTAAGATTGTGCTGACTGCTTTCATGGTTTCCCCCTGTTGTGTATTCATCGTTCCAGCGCTCTTGGTTCAAAAAAGTTGAAGGCATTGGAATAAATTGCCCGCTGTCTTTGGTCCACTGCGGATCGTCAAGCTTGCGCTTTTCAACATGGCTAATAATTTCGCCAATCAAGGCTTTAAATTCATCAGGCTTGGCTTTGAATTTTGCTGCGATTTTTTCAAACGCTTTGCGGCCAGTTGGCTTGCTTTTTTTGCTTGGGTACGATTTCCAAAACGCATCAAATAACGCGGTTACCCCTTGGGGGGTTAGGGGGGTTATTAGATCTTTATTATTAATATCATTCTTATTTAGTGGGTCACTTCGCGGGTCATTGCGTGGGTCATTGCGTGGGTCACAACTAGTAGCAACGCCTTTACTTACGTGGCTTTCGCTTGGGTCATTACGTGATTCACTTCGCGGGTCATTGCGTGGGTCGCTTTTTTGGTTAAATTTTGAGTAGTTTGGCATGGTAATTACAGTGCATTGGGTCACAGTTTTGCCAATTGCTTTGCGCGTTAAAAACCCATCTTTCTCAAGTTTAACTAACGCTCTTTTTGTCGCTGTATAAGCCGAGTCCTCAGTTTTATACAATGAGTTTATAGCTGCCTTTGCCGCAAGCTCTCTCACAGTTGTTACAAACTGCCCAGCGCTTAATTTAAGCCTGTTGCTTCGGTATTCGATGCTTAGCGCCTTAAACGCCGAGTTACGTATCAAATACTGAGCTATAAGCATACACACACCATCATTACTCCACGGCTGCTGATCAATACTTCTGTACGTACTAGCAAAGCCGCCTTTTTCACTCATAAGCTGCCGCCGTTCTTTTTCGTTAAGTCCTCCCTGCTTGTCAGGGAACTTGTAAACTTCAGCTAAATTAGCCATAATATCTCCGTTGAATTGAAACCCGCTATCGTGCCGCCAAAGCTGATGCGGGTTTTGTTTTACTTGCGAGTTGCGTAGTTTCGACTGCGTAGCTCGTTCATTTCTGCACAACCAATGCACAAATTAGTTTTAATCGCCTTCTTTCGCGCTTCTTGTATCTCATTACCACACTCAATACACTCGTCAGTTGGCGTAACGTCTGCTTTCTTTAAGTTGGCAATTAAGCGCGCTTCTGTACGCTCTATTTCTAACTGCGCTGCGTCTGCTGGATCTGCCATTATGAAGCCACCTTTAACGTTGCTTTTGGTGGATTTATTGGGCTAGGGCGAACCATTTGCTCAAGCTCTGCCGTGATATGCAAAACAGCACTGATTGTTTCAAGCGCGTGCTTATGTATATCGTTAAATTCACCTTCGGTTATCACGCCATCTTCTCTTGCCAATCTCACAGACTTAGCAAACCCGCCGGCTGTTTCTTGAAGGTGTAAAACTTGATCGGCCAATTCTTCGTCCGACAAGCCCACTTCTGGCAAATCAATAATTGTTTTGCCTTCGCTGTAAGCCCAGGCGTTCATAATGCGGTAGTCATTAGTGATATGCTGAATAGCAATCGCTTCTTGAAGTGTTAGAACGTGCGAATCAATGTTTGCATTAAGCTTATTGCTAAGCGTTGTTGGCGACTTAGCCATCGCGCGCGCAATATCAGACACGTTGTAGTCACACGCAATACTTCCCGCTGCTTCAATTGGGCATCGAGTGCTTGGTGTCGAGTTTCTCGTACTTTTTTTAGATAAGAGCATTTATAGTTTCCCTATGCTGCAGTTTGGGCTTCGGTTGGTATGCCGTAATCAGCAAGATCAACACTTAGTTTGCCGCCAGTTATTTTTTCTAAATACAGCGCGCGACCAATTGGCATAAGGCCATCTTTAGGCCACTGATTAACGGCACCTCGCGTGAGCTCTGGCGTGAACGCTCTAGCAAGGGCAGATTCGGTTTTATAATAGTTAATTGCGTCTTGTGTTTTCATAAGCGCTCCTTGGTTTGTTATTTTGTATAATAGATTATACGCATCGTTTGTTCAACACAAACAAACAAACTTTAAATATAATGTATAGATTACTAAACACTATCGAGGCTTTATGAGCTTTTCAGAACGGTTAATTTCAAGAATGACTCAACTAAAACTAAAGGGCAGTGACCTAGCTCGGCAGTTAGGCACAGGGCGTGCGTCCGTTAGCCATTGGAGAACAGGGCAAGCGATCCCCTCTGGTGAAAATCTTTTAAAGCTATCCAAGGCGCTTAGATGCAATGCAAGATGGTTAGCATCGGGCGTGGGGAGTATTGATGGTAATATTGAGCTAGAGCTTGGCCCGGATTTACGAGGGAAAGCTCCTTTATTGTCATGGGTCCAAGCCGGAAAATGGAGAGAGATCGATTTGGAAAGCCTTAGACAAGAGTCGGACGTAACATTCTACCAGCACACAGCAAATGTAAGTGACGAGTCATTTGCCCTACGTGTTAAAGGCGATAGCATGACAAGCTTGAGCGGTGGAAAGTCCATCCCGGAGGGATCAGTTATTATAGTGGACCCAAATATTTCAGCAGAACATGGTAAAGTTGTTGTTGCAAGGCTCGATAATAGTGATGAAGCAACCTTAAAACAATTAGTAGAGGATGGAGGCAGTAAATACTTAAAGCCGTTTAATAGCAGCTATCCAACAATTGCTATAAATGGTAACTGCACCATCATCGGTGTAGTAAAGCAGGTTATTCAAGATTTTTAGGGGGTTACAATGAAAAAAGCAACAATAACAGCCATTCTATGCTTTTGTCTTACAGGTTGCGCCTCTAAAGGCATTGGTGTTGGCATGATTAAAGAAAGCGTATTAAGCGAAGTTGAGAAATGCCAATTTGTAAAAAATGTATCCGGCACTAGCGGGTGGGGAGGTTTAGCCGCATCGGTAGGAATTGAAAACGCAAAAGAGCAAGCAAAAGAGCAAGCTTTTTCCGCCGGCGCTACACATATTGTGTGGCAAGCAATTAACGGCGGATTTTCACCAAGCGTTTCTGCAAATGCGTATAACTGCAATAAGTAATAGTCGGCAATAGTCGGCAATAAAACCACCAAGAAAAAGATAGCGTCCATTAGCGGCGCTATTTTTTTGTCTATTTTGTATAATTAATTAAACAAACCTGTTGACCATTCTGTATAAACAGCTATACTTCCTATCAATGTTTAACGAATTAAACAAATTAGGTGTTTATATGGATAACAATACACAATCATTCCCTACCCTTTCGCTAGAAACTAAAACGCTAGTAGCGTCACTTGCTGTTGAGTCGTTTTTATTTAGAAGTCGCTCACATGTAAACGTAGTGACTAACGCGGTTGAGGGTTCTATTTCGTTGTTTGTTTATGTTGATGGCAAAGCTGAAAAGTCATACCTGATCCTACTTGGCGATAAAGATGCCACAGAAAAACTTACCCTGGCGCTTGCTGAAGTACGCAGATTTAAGCGCACCGGCACATTCAATTTAAACCTTAAGTTAGCGAGTTAATACGATGGATACCAAACAAATTCAACGCTTATTATCAGACCCTTTTGAAGCGCACGACATTGAATGGCGCGTGCAACAAAGCGGCGTATCTAGCTCAAGCAACCCATGGGTAATGGTTATTCCTTATATTACTAACCGCGCAATTCAGCAGCGTCTTGATGATGTAATAGGCATTGATGGGTGGAAAAACGAATTTAAAGAAGCCGCCAGCGGCAAAGGTTACTTGTGTGGGTTAAGTATTCGGTTTGGTGATGAGTGGATCACTAAATGGGATGGTTCAGAGTATTCAGATATAGAAGCACTTAAAGGCGCTTTGTCTGGCGCTATGAAGCGAACTGCCGTTCAATTTGGCATTGGTCGTTATCTTTACTCTTTAGAAACTGAATTTGCTACATGCTCTCTTGTAGAAAGCAGGTTCCAAGCGAACGGCGAATATATATTTATAGCAAAAAGCAAAAAGCAAAATAAGAGCGGTGTAGATATTAGCGCAGAATGGTTCCCACCAATTTTGCCTGATTGGGCGCTACCAAAAGCTAAGTTTGACAAGTACCTAAATGCTATCGATCAAGCGACCAGCCTATCAGCATTGCGCGAGCATTACGAGCAAGCTTATAAGTTTGCAATGGCTGTTAACCGTATAGATATACGCGATAGCGCGATTGAAGTAAAAGATCGCAAAAAAGCCGAGCTTGAAGCTAAAGAGCAAGAGGACAGCTTAAACGCTAATAAAAAGTTTCATACCTGGCTAAATACGGCCATTAAAGACCGCATCACTACAGCGGAAAACGAATCAGTTTTAACAATGAACCATAAGCACTTATTACAAGAGCTTAAGGGGCATTGTCGAGCAAACAAAGTAGATAGCAGTGACTTTGTAGCTCAAGTCAACCAAGCGCATACAGAGGCGCTAAACAACCTTAAAAACGGAGTATAACCATGACTACTAATCAAAGCACAGCAACCAACTTGGTAGAAGTTGTTTACCAGGAAGATTTAACCAAGAAAGGGCTTGCCGATTTACGCAAGCAGTACCCTAAGTCGTTTTCGCTTGATATGTCTGACGAGGACGAGTTTAAGCAAGGCCGTAAAATACGCACTGAGCGCAACAAGCTGGTTAAATCAATTAACGATCGCCGCATTGGATTTACTAACGAGCTTAAAGCCTATGGCGATGAATTAATATCAAAAATTGATGTGATTTACGATCCAATCATTAATGCTTTTGAACTTGAAGATAAACGCCGCAAAGACGAAGCCGCACGCATCGCTAAAGAGCGCGAAGAACTTTTAAACAAGCAGCGCGATGAAATCGCACAAATGAATGATTTTACTCAGCAGTGCCAAGGCCAGGGCTCACAGTTTATTGCGGACACAATTGAAGCGGTGGATCTTATCGACACTGAATCATTTGATAAAGAGCTCATTCACGAAGCAATCGACACCAAGAAAAGTATTCTTGAAGCGCTTAACACCATGTACCAAACCGCCAAAGCAGCCGAAGCAGTAGAAGCAGAGCGCGAGCAATTACGCATCCAGCAAGAGGCGATTAAGCAAGAGCAGCAAAAACAAGAGCAAGCGCGAGTTATTGAACAACGCATTGATAACTTACGCCGCGATCCTATGAACTACAAAGACAGCCCTAGCAACATTATAGCCGCGCGCATTACGCAGCTTGAGAACTACACGCCACCCGCAAGCGATTTTGGCGAGCGTGTTGATGAAGTTATCGCGCTTAAAGCTGATGTAATTGCCGAGCTACAAGACCGCTTAGAAATGGCGCAATTCAAAGAAGAAAAGCAACAGCGCCAAGCAGAAGCGCAAGCCGCAGTTGAAGCGCGCCAAATAGAGCAATTGCAAGCAGAGGTTACGCAATCGGCAGAGCAAGACGCAGCGACAGAGCAAGCAGAGCAGCAAGTACATGAAGCACAAGCTGAAGCTATCAGCGCGCAGGAACAAAGCGAGCCTTTACTTGATAATAACTTTAAATCACCAGTGTTTGAAAGCACAAGCGCACCGACAGGTTACACGCCTCTTTCGTTATGGCCTAGCAGCCAGGACCGCGCAGACAATGACGAGCTAGATCGCATTTGCGACCAACTGGACGTAGCAGAGAGCTACATCGAAGCGCAGGACGTTCTTATAAAAGATTTAGAGCAGCGCCTAAACAAAGCGCACGCAGCGTAAGTTTCCAACTCCAACCGAGCAAGCGCCTACGGGCGCGAGCTCTTTTTAAAGAGGTTTATATGAAAGATTTAAGAGTACCACAGCTAAGAATGGACTCGCACTTGCGCACTGAAGATCTGCGCGTTGGCCTGGCAACAATCAAAGCATCAAAGCATCAAGGGCAAGAAGGCTGGACCTTGCCAGGGTGTAAATTTACGCGCAATCGCAAAGAAGCTGAGCATGTGTGCAAAGAAGTTAACCGCTTAATCCAAGCGAACGGCGGCATTAAGCCATTCGCTAATTTAAGAAAAGCAGCGTAACCATGCACGATTACATGGCAATCAAAGGCAATAGCTCAAGCGCACAGCAAAAACAAAAGCGCAGAGACTTTTTAAAAATGGCAGCGGTTAACAGCGTTCGCGTTCTAGTGGTTGCCATCATCGTTTTATTAACAACTAAGTGAAGCAAATATGTCAAATAAACAAAGCGTACCAAGTAAAAAAACCGATGTAGATAACTTTATTGCTGAGTTAGAGGCCGGAACATTCAAGCCTAAACTAGCACACATATTAAACACTATAGCAGCTAGCCAAGTAACCCACGGAAAAGCTAATAGAAAGGCAAAAGTAACAGTTGAATTATCCCTAACTAATTTTGGAGAAGGAGGGCAAGTATTAATAGCCTCAAAACTTGATTATAAGGCGCTTACACCAACAGGAATCAAAAGCGAATCCTCTGTTAGCGAGTCTGTATTCTACGTTGGTCGAGGTGGCGAGCTTACTATCGAGCGACCGAAAGAGGACTACACCGGGCAGTTTCAGCTTGTGCAACAAAACAAGTAACTTTTAAACAAACCACAAACAAATATTAGGATAAAAAATGTTAGATAAAAAAGCACTAGAACACATAGCAGAGTCGGCAAACATCCCTGACTTAATAGAACAAGTTAAAGGTACAAAAAACCCCCTTGCGGTTTTGCCTAGTAGCTTTGAATTACAAAGCCTAGAACAGTTTATGCCAAACAGAACAAGTTATCGCGGCACTATGGAAACAAATAGCGTAGCTGACTTCTTTTCCTACTGTAAAGATTACGCAGAAGAAGGCTCTAAGTGCTTTGTAGACGACAGCATGGCGGCGGTAACTATTTTCGATATGGGCACTGAGTCTGCACCAAAACACATGAAGCATAAATCTATATTAACGCTTAAAAAAATGAGCGCATATAAAGAGTTGCTTTCAAATGTAGGTTCGCGCATGTCGCAAAAAGACCTTTCGGACTTTATTGAGGATCTAGGTGACTACATGGCTATTAACAGCACTACAGAGTCAGCAATGACTATAGCGCAGGCAGCACAGGCAGTTAAAAGCGTAACCATTGAGCAGATAAAGAAAAGCAGCAGCGTAGTTGGTGACTTTGACGAGTCGCAAGAAGATCTACACAGCATTGGAGCTAAAAATAAAGACTCTTTGCCTGCTTATATTCGATTTAGCTGCACTCCCTACTCTGGCCTATTAAGTCGTGAATTTATTGTGCGAGTTAGCATTATGACTGGTTACGAAAAGCCCATATTCAATTTACGCATAATAAAGCACGAACAGCACATTGAAGAAATGGCAGAAGAATTTAAGTCTTTGGTAATTGAAGGCTTAGAAAGCACAGAAATTAAAACGTTCATAGGTAGTTTTTAATTTAATTCATCTAAAGCCCGCCTTACTTGGTGGGCTTTAAAAAGGAGTCAATCATGGCTAGAGGCGTTAATAAAGTAATTTTGGTAGGCAACTTAGGCCAAGATCCAGAGGTTCGATACATGCCTAACGGCAATGCTGTAGCAAACATCACGCTAGCTACTAGCGACAGCTACAAAGACAAAAACAGCGGCCAAATGGTTGATAAAACCGAATGGCACCGTGTTGTGTTTTTTGGAAAGTTAGCCGAAGTTGTTGGCGAATACTGCCGCAAAGGTTCACAGATTTACGTTGAAGGTAAACTGCAACCTCGCAAGTGGACCGACCAACAAGGTCAAGAAAAATACACCACAGAAATTGTTGTTGATGGCTTCACAGGCCAAATGCAAATGCTAGGCGCGCGCCAAGGTGGTCAAGATCAAGGCGGCCAAGGTAATAATAATTACCAAGGGCAGCAAAACAGCCAGGCACAAGGCAATAACCAAGGCCAGGCGCAAGGTAATAATTCTTACGGCAACAGTAATAATAACCAAGGCAACAATCAAGCGCAGCGCCAAGGTAACAACCAGGGCCAGCAGCAAGGCCGGCGCCAAAGCAACAACCAAGCACAGCAGCAAAGTAACGTGTCAAACAATCAATACATGAATGGCGGACAACAAGGCGGTCCAACCATTGATTTTGATGATGACATCCCGTTCGCGCCAATTGGCCTGCAATACCCAGCACTCTTAATGTGCATGTAAGGAGCGCCCCATGTTTGAACAATTTAACGGCCAAAAATTTAACCTTATTTACTCAGACCCAGCTTGGCAGTTTAGCAATAAAAAGACCGGCGGTAGCATGAAAAGCGGTGCAGCACATCACTACAAATCAACCATGAGCGTAGACGAGCTAAAAGCTATGCCTATTGATGATATTGCAGCGGACGATTGCATACTGGTTATGTGGTACGTGGGCTCAATGCCACAAGAAGCCCTGGACGTTGTGAAAGCATGGGGCTTTACCCTTAAAAATATGAATGGCTTTGTTTGGAACAAGCTAACCATAAACAATAATCCCATTTTTGGCATGGGGTTTTGGACCCGCGCCGGTAGTGAGTCGGCAATCATTGCGGTTAAAGGTAAGCCAAAGGTGGCGAGCCGTTCAGTGCGTGCGGTTGGCAACTACGACACAGAAAGCCTAGACGAAATACTTGGTCGCGGCGTGTTTTCAGGCGCATACCCTGTCGGTCAGCACAGCGAAAAGCCAAACGAGTTTAGAGAGGCATGTGTTGAATTGGCCGGCGATGTACCGCGTATCGAGTTGTTTTCACGCAAGCGCGTTAAAGACTGGTCGGTTTGGGGTAATGAAGTAGGCAAGCTAAATAAAAAATCAAAAGCGCAGCCGATTAAAAGAGCGTATGGCGCAAAAGTGCAAATCGTTTGTGAGTGCGGGTGCGGTCAAAGTAAAGAAGTCAGAAAAGCGGACGCTGATCGTGGGTGGGGTAAATACTTTAGTAAATCGTGTAAAGCAAAGCATGAAGCAGAATTAAAGAAGGCAAAAGCAGCCTAATGAAACCACGCACTAAACGCAGAGCGCATACCTGGTATGCGCTAACCCCTAAGTCGGAGTTATTGAGCATGAATAAAAGAAGCAAGGTTATATATCAATGCAAAGTTGATGGCGCTTTAGGTCGAGTTGGTAAGTACAGCGCCATATGTGGCAAGTCAAAAATTGGAGGTGGTTGTGGCGCTCATGGCAATGCCAAGTGTGAGCATAAAGTTAGAGTAGAGAAAGATGCAAAGGTGAACCCATGAACAACGAAAAAATCAAAGCCCTAGCCCTACAGCATGGTTTAAATTTTGACAGCAATATAGCCTCATTCGCCTGGGCTCTACTTCAAAGCGGCAAGCCTAACGTGTCTCACAAAGACTACTTAGCCGATTTATTAAAAGATGCTGCAGGCTGTTTACCCGAAAAACACGCAGGCTACCGCGTCGAGATATACGCAAATGATGTATGCGCAAATAACCCGCGCCTAAAGTGGAATTTCTACAACGGCGTTCATTCAGACACGTTTGAGTGCGAAGTACCCGACACCCGCGAAGATTTAAACAAGCGCCTTAACAACGCCAAAGGCTGTATGAAGTCGGCTTGTTATAGAGCTATGAACCCTGATTATGCCAAAAAGTTAGCATAGGTGATTTATGAGATTACATATAAGCAAAATAAAACTTCCAGAAAAAGAAACACACTTTAGATACCGTGATCACCACGATGAAAATGGTTTAATTGTTAGTTTAAATAAATTTTACTCAGTAAGAGAAACTGAGAGTTGCCATTATGTTGTAGATGAGTGGAACTTTAAGCTAATGCAACGATGGGATTTTGAAAAGCTATCAAAGTGTGGTGATAAGTTTATAACTGTAAAAAGAGTTGTGAAAGGAGCTTTAAGAACTTATTGCAATGAAGATAAGCAGCTTGCCCTAAAATCATTCCTTGCAAGAAAGAGCAGCCAGTTACTTCATGCAGAAACAGCAAAAAGTAAAGCAACTCTTGCGCTTGGTAAAATTTCAGGGATGAGCGCAGAAGAAGTAGGCGAATCTTTAAACTGCGGGCTAGACGAGCATTTAGAGTCTTTTGTTTTTGATTAAACCTATATGTGACTTATGAAAGAACTAATGTGCAAATACGATCCGCAGGTTCACTTTAATCACAAAAAGCCAATGACCACCACGGATCAAAAATACTTAATTGAGTTTTACGGCAAAGTGCCAGTGTCGGAGTTGTGCTTGTCACTCGGCAGAACTTACAAAGCCATTACTGAAATGGCATGCAGCTTGAAAAAGCAAGGCAAAATAAAAGGTAAAGGTGATTTATGAGCAATTACACATGCCAAAAATGCAAATCTAAGCTAAGAGCAAGTGAAGCATACGAATATCGAGGCGCTTTTTCTTGTGAAGAACACTTTGATGAAGTAATTGAAATGCGCAACTTTGAGCGCAACCAAATTATTCAAGAGGAAAATAACAAGACCAAAGTATTTAAAGGTCTTGATCTAACTGATAGCACTATAGGAAAAGCAAACAAGGCGCTATTAAAGCCGCGCATTGAAATAGCAAGCAAAGAAAGTTTACGTTTAAATAGTTATGAACGAGGTGATTTATGAGTTTACCAACAAGCATGTATTACACGACAAAAGAAGTGGCCGCAATGGAACGCGTAACGCCTGGTTACTTATTAGAGCAAGTAAGTCAGGGCAAGTTTATACCGCCAGCGCATTACGGCAAACCTAACCGCTGGCTTAAGTCGTCAATAGATAATTATTATGCTGAACTCAACGCACAGGCTAGCCGCCTTTCAGCATGATAACCCACCGATTGATCCACTCTGTTAGCCCCTCAAGCATTGGCGATTTATTGTATATCGCCAATACCCCTTTCATCTTATGCCCTAGTAATTTTTCTGTAAATTGCAAAGGGCATCCCGCATCTGTTAAGTGCGTTGAGATCGTCCGCCTAAAATCGTGCATCCTAAATTTGTTCACCCCTTCAATAGATTCGTAGCACGACTTAGATATTTGACTTACGCTAGAGCCGCTAGCCGGATGATCACCATCACGGTTAGGAAACATATATAAATAAGAAGGCGATTGCGATTTTATATACTTAAGATCATCTACCAGTTCGTTAGGTATTGGTCGAACGATAGAGTGTAACGCGCCTTTTGTATTTTCTCTTTGCGTTGTAAAAAGCTGGTTATCTAAATCAAAATCAACCTTCTTGGCCTTGCATAGCTCGCTTATGCGACAACCAAACACCATTGCGCAACGTAAAAGCACCTTGTTTCTGTCTGTTATATTGAGCTCGTCAATGTGTGACCAAATTAACTGGCACTCTTTTAACGTTAAATAATGCTCCCTACTGTCGTAGTCTGTAGCAAAATCGCTTGGCCTTAACGCTTCAAACTGCGTGTTACTAATAAAGCCCTGGCGAATACAAAAGCGAAGCATTGATCTAACTTCTATTATCGCGTTAAAGGCAAACCCTTTGCCTCTGCCCTTCTCAATTGACACATCACCCATCGACTTAAAAAAGGCCGTAAAGTGCGATTTATCCATAAGCCATATATATTGATTGCCCCATGTTTCATTAAGGCATGATGTTATCCTGGTCTTAATACCCTCCGGGTTATCTCGCTTGGGTAGGCAATAATTCACATACCAATACTCAACGCAATCTAAGATTGTTGGGTTCTCTATGTGGCTTAATTCAACAGCGCTCACACCTTCCATATTACGAGGATCTAAATTTTTATTAACCAGATCCATTTGCCTTGCACATTCCTCTCTCGCTTTTGCTAATGTCATAGCTGGATATGATCCAATTTTATACCGCGCTTGCCTTCCATTTATTCTGTATCGAATTTGAAACGTGATCTTTCCTTTTGGTGAAATCCTAAGAGATAAATTATCTCCATCTGTTATCTCGGGCTTACCGGCATACTCTTTACCGTTCAAGCTCTTTATTTTAGCTGCTGTTATGTTCATTGATACTCCGACTCTGTGACCAAATGTGACCAAAAACACGGTCAACTCTAAAATGGTACACACCTTGGTACTCAGTTGTCACGGATAATAGTTAGGCTTAGTCGGCAATAGTCGCTAATAGATGGCGTTATAATTACTGTAAGGTGTTGTTTTATATTAAATAAAGAGACTTAAGAAGGGATAGAAATTAATAGCAGGGGATAACTAAAGGCAATGAATCATTAAGTTTAATAGTTGTTTTACTTCTGTTTGAAAGCCTAATGTTTCTTTTTGTGCTGCAGTCATTTATATATCTCCAATTAGCAAAGTGTCTGCGTTATGCACTTAATATGGGGGGAGCTAATAGAACTTCAAGGGAAAAAATTAAAAAATGTAATGTTAATTCACACTAAAATGGGCTTGGGCAATGGATGTGAATTGCTTGATTTGTAGTGGGATGTTCAAAAAACAGATCGCTTGCATGCAACTGTAGACGTTTTGATAGCTTTTCACTGTGTGCACTCTTATACAGGTCGCACCCTAAAATAGGGTGGCCTATAAAATGACTATGTATGCGTAGCTGATGAGTACGCCCAGTCAAAGGAGAAAAGCGTACATAAGTTCTAACAGGGCTAGCAAGGCGCTTTATAACGTTAAACTCGGTAACAGCTGGCTTCCCCTCTAGTTTACAAATTTTTACTCGCGGAAATAACTGTGTGTCTTTAGCAATGGGCGCATCAATTTGCCCTCTATCTTCGCTTATACACCCCTGCAACATTGCTACATAATGCTTTTTTACACTGCGTAATTGAAACTGCTTATTTAAACGCTTTGAGCTCACATCGTTTAGGCTTACAAGCATTATTCCCGATGTGCCTAAATCTAATCGATGAACTAATTTAGCGTTTAAAAAGGACGGCGTTAACCCTTTTTGCCCATTTACTAGACGATAATGTACTGAGTCCCAGTTTTCTGGATTTTTCCCTGATAAACTCAGCAAGCCACTGGGTTTATTAATGACTAAAATATCGTTATCTTGATACAAAATACTAAACGTATCTATGCATTTTGGCGCTATAAAATTATCGACAATAGGGTTTGATTGGCTGCTTTTCATGCCTATTAGTCATTATCTTTAGAGTAAAGTAGTTTTAAATCTAACACTCGTTCACGCAGGTTATCCGCTTTTGCTTTATTTGCCGCAACAGGCTCACCAACAGATACAGAGACTAACGACCACTTTAAACGAGGTAATTGCCACTTTGTTTTTCGGCTAAACATACTGCCCCAAAGCCCACCTAAATGCACAGGCACAACAGCAACAGGCGTTCGCTCAATTATTCTCTCTATACCTCTTCTAAACATATCAACACAGCCATCACCTGTTAATTTACCCTCAGGGAAAATACCCACAAGCTCGCCGCGTTCAAGTGCCTCTGCAACATCGTCAAACGCCTTTTTAAAAGCTTCAGGGTTTGATTTTTCGCTATCAATCGGTATTGCTTTAGCCATTTTAAATAACCAGTGCAGAGCAGGAGAATAATAAATTGGCGCAAAAACCATGAAACGAATTGGTCTTGGTGACGCTGCTAAAATAAACATCCAATCAACAAAGCTGACATGATTGGCAACGATAACCGCTGCACCTTCCTCTGGTATATTTATTTCGCCTCTGGTTTTCACGCGATACATGCAAATAGCTAAAATATAGATAATAAAACGCAAGAAAAACTCAGGTACTTTGGTATAAATATACAATGAAATCAGTAAGTTTAACCCTGAAAGTAAAAGCAATAATTCTGAGATACTCCACTCTAAAATAGACAATGTCACAATACTTAAAATGGCACTGCACACCATAAACAGTGCATTAAGTACGTTGTTAGCGGCAATAACACGAGACCGACACGCCTCTTCTGTTCTTTGTTGTATCAAAGCATACAAAGGAACAGTATAAAAACCTGATGCTATACCAATACCGGCCATCCACACAAAGTGCCAGCGCATATCGCCAGTATTTAATACCTGCTTTAAGGTTAATAATTCATCGATTTGCACACCATAACTTAAAATAGCGGGCTCTGTACTGAGCAAGTATAAAAATAGGGTAATTAAGATGGCACCAAAGGGCACAATGCCTAACTCAATACGCGAACGCGAAAGCTTTTCACATAATAAAGAACCAATAGCAATACTTAACGAAAATACCACCAGCGCACTGGTTACTACTAATTCGTTACCGCCCATTACGTGCTTAACATAGTTTGGTAATGTAGTTAGCACAATGGCGCCTATTAACCAAAACCAGCTTATACCTAAGACTGATTTTCCAACAGACTCTGTTTGCGAATTAAGTGCTGAAAACACATTTTTTGTAGAGGTATAAATATTGTAGGTAAACGCTAAGTTAGGTTCATTCGCTGCACTTATTGGTATAAAGCGGCTACTCACATAACCTAATACTGCGAGCACGAATACAGCAATGCTAATAATTTCGGGGCCTACGTTTTGCGTAATGTAATAAGTCCCAAAAATAGTCCCTAGTAAAATGGCAACAAAGGTACCCGATTCAACTAACCCATTCGCTTTTGTTAATTCGTTCGGGGCAACGTGCTGCGGTAAAATAGAATATTTTAACGGACCAAAAAATGTACTTTGAAACCCCATGAAAAATATAGTGGTGAGCATAAGCCAAATAGACTGGGTATAAATAGATAGTGCCCCTACAACCATAATAGGAATTTCGCAAAGTTTTACAAACCTGATTAATTTTGATTTTTCTGTTTTCTCAGCAAGCTGCCCTGCCATACCCGAAAATAAAAAAAACGGTAAAATAAATAAGCCTGCTGCTATGTTTGAATAGAGCGCACCATCGGCCAATGTTGCAGCTTGAAAAACCAGTAAAATAAGCACCGACTGCTTATAGACATTATCGTTAACGGCAGAAAAAAACTGGGTAATAAACAAAGGTAAAAATCGCTTACTATTAAGTAAGCCGCTTTGATTTGTTGAATGCGTTTTCATTGTGATCCTTACGTTTTAACTCTAAATAAACCTATCTCAAAAAGGGCTTTGATTACTTAGCCGTCAAATTAACTGCATACTATTTTTAGCTAGCTTACCTTAAAAACAAAAAAGCCTACATAAATTAATTACGTAGGCTTTTACATATCTTTTCAAACAGTCGCTTTAATGAACTATTCTTGTGTAACCACGCGGCGACCACTAAATGCATGCATTAGGGTTCTACCATCAACTAAATCAAGTTCGCCTCCAACCGGAATACCGTGCGCTATTCGCGAGGCGCCCACATTATTTTTGTGGCAAAGCTGGGCAATATAATGCGCAGTCGTCTCACCCTCAACACTAGGATTAGTTGCTAGTATTACTTCGTTAATGCCGCCTTGAGAAAGTTTTTGCTCTAAAACATCTAAGCCTATTTCTTTAGGGCCAATACCATCAATGGGTGATAAATGCCCCATAAGGACAAAATATAAACCTAAATACTGACCCGTTTGCTCAATGGCAAGTACATCAGTAGGCGACTCAACAACACATAACGTACCGCTGTCTTGGCGTTTTGTGCTCAAGCAAATGTCACACTGAGGTTGCTCACAAAAAGTTCGGCACGTTTGGCAATGACCTATTGCTGTCATTGCCTTAGTAAGCGCGCTACCTAGTTGTGTACCACCTTTGCGATCACGTTCAAGCAAATGGAATGCAATACGCTGTGCAGACTTTGGGCCAATACCCGGTTGACACCGCAATGCTTCAATAAGCTGATTTAAACTATCTGAAAGTTGCATTGTTTGTTAAAACGGCATTTTCATACCTGGTGGTAATTGCATACCGCCAGTTACTTTGCTCATTCGTTCTTGCGTTTCTTCAGCTACACGGCGCACAGCATCGTTACATGCCGCTGCAAGTAAGTCTTCAATCATGTCTTTGTCGTCTTCCATAAGGCTTTCATCAAGCTCTACGCGACGAACATTGTGGTTACCAAGCATGGTTACTTTAACTAAGCCTGCACCCGCTTCACCAACAACTTCCATTGTTGCAATTTCGTCTTGGGCTTTTTGCATGCGCTCTTGCATTTGCTGCGCTTGCTTCATCATGTTACCCATTCCACCTTTAAACATAATTTTCTCTCTTTCTTTTAATCTTTAATTGTCATGAAGATAAGGGCGATTGTATGTAATTACAATGCCTGAATACTGTTTTCGTCAATTTCGGCGCTAAATAACTGTTGAAATTGTACTATGTTTTCGTCACTTGTGATCACATCTATTGCTTGCTGATGGCGCCCTGCATCTATTTTTTGTTGAATTAAATAAGGCGAATCGATAACCCCTTGAGCAAATTTTATACTCAGCGACACATTGTGATCGTAAATACTCGATAATGCGGCATCAAGTTTTTGACGAAGCATTGGCGTATCTAGGTGTTTTTGCGATTCATCAACATCTATATGTAAGTTACTTCCCTGCTTCGTAAAAATTGAATGCAGCGCAAATTGGCGCATTCGTCCACCCAGCCCCATACGTTTTATCAAATAAGCCCACTCGTCTTGCTGATGAGCAAACTTTATTTCACTTATTGGGCTTTGAAAATCATCTGGAACCGGAATACTTTCCTCTTGTGGAGCTGGAGCAGGCACACTTTGAGGATTAATTTGTTCTAGTAACTCAGGCGCTAAATTTTCAGTGATTGTTTGATGCTTAGCTTTAAAATCAACTTTTTGTGCTTTTGTAGCGACTACACTGGGGCGTTTTGCTTGGCTCCCGCTAACAGGGAGCTCAGACTTTTTTTCATGCTCGCCTGTATTATAGTCATCCCACGGCGGTGGGTTAGTCGATTGCACAGAAGCCGCGTGTGGGTGTTCTGTGTTTTCAGAATGAGTGTGTATATCTGTATTAGTGGATTCACTTTGCTCTACAATTGGCGAACCAACCAGCCTGTTACTTTGCTCATTATTATCAGCTTCAGGCTTTTCAGACACTGGCGGCTGAGCTGTATTATTACCTGATAACCTGCCTGAACCTGATATATTTCTGTCACGTAAGATGCGTGCAATGGCCGATTGTGCCTGAGACTCTTTATCATGCAGTGAAGGTGCATCCAAAGAGACTGGAGCGCTTGGAGTTTCAGCCTGTTGCGTTGTACTTTGAGTTTGAGGATTAAAGCCTTGATCTAGCGCGCTACTCATTACATCATCGAATTGTGCAGCTAATGTTTGCTCTACATCATTGTGCTGCATGTACGCTTCATTTTCGCTGTTACGCTGTGCTTGCTCATCACTTATTTGCTTCGCAGGTGTATTTTGGCTCGTTTCAGTTTGAGCCTCTTCGTTTTTAACCTGTAAATGGGCTACGTGATCAGAATCAACAGGCGTGTCAGTAACAGTGGGGGTTACTTGCTCATGCTGTTCTGCACTTATAATCGATTTTTCAGCTGGTTGCTGTACAGCGCTTATGTCGCTGTGTTTAGCTGCGTTATTAGTACTTTCAGGCTTATTTTTACTTAAAATATCACGCAGTGCATTGGCTCGGCTTTCAGTATTACCTGCCGGCAATTGAGGCGTGCTTATCTCGTCCTGCTGGTTTTCGTTTCCTGCAGGCTGAAATGCAAGTAACCTCAGCAAAATCATTTCGAACCCTAAACGTGGCTCAGGGGCCCATTGTAAATCTTTTTTACCGTTTAAAAGTAACTGGTAATAAACCTGCACTTGCTGTGCACTTGTGTGCTCTGCAACGTGCTTTATGTAATCAGCATTGGTCTCATCAAGCCCAGCAGCTTGAGGCACTAATTGGGTAAGCTGGGTTAAGTGCGTTAATGAAATTAAATCATCAAGTAACGCTATATAATTTGGGTTTTTGCTCGCTACATTTGCTATTTCGCTCATGAGCGCAGCGCCATCTTGACTTAGTAATGCTGCTAATAAACTTTGGCTGTAGTGTGTATCCATTAAACCAAGCATAGCTTGAACCGCTTGATTATTAATATCACCATTCGTTTGTGCTATAGCTTGATCGGTTAAGCTAAGCGCATCGCGCATACTGCCATCTGCAGCTTTTGCAATAACGCTAAGTGCATCGTTATCAAAGCGCAGTTGTTCTTGAGTCAAAACGTGTTGAAGCTGTGTTTTAATTTCACTTTGCGATAAGGCGTTTAAATTAAACTGTAAACATCGCGATAAAATAGTAACGGGTAACTTTTGAGGATCGGTGGTTGCGAGTAAAAATTTCACATGCTCTGGCGGTTCTTCAAGCGTTTTTAAAAGCGCATTAAAGCTATGCTTTGAAAGCATGTGAACTTCATCTATTAGGTATACTTTGTAACGCCCGCGCGTAGGTGCGTATTGAACGTTATCAAGTATTTCACGCGTATCTTCTACTTTAGTACGAGAGGCAGCATCAATTTCTAGCAAGTCAATGTAGCGCCCTGCTTCAATATCTGTACAGCTACTACATTGCCCACAAGGAGATGCCGAAATACCTTCGTCGCAATTTAAGCTTTTTGCAAAAATACGCGCAATAGTTGTTTTACCAACACCTCGGGTTCCAGTGAATAAATACGCGTGGTGCAGTCTATTTTGTGTAAGCGCATTAACAAGCGCTTGTTTAACATGAGACTGCCCAACCAATTCATGAAAGGTTTGTGGACGCCATTTTCTCGCTAGAACCTGATAACTCATCGATTATTCGCCTTCGAATTCAACCAACTTTAAGATTTTGATACCCATTTTTTCTATGCGTTGTTCGCCACCTAATTCAGGCAATGATACAACAAATGCTGCATCAGTAGCCTCACCGCCTAACTTATTAACTAGTTTAGCAGTCGCTTCGATAGTACCGCCAGTTGCTAGAAGGTCATCAACAAGAAGTACTTTGTCACCGGGTACAATTGCATCAACATGAAGTTCTAGCGTGTCTTCACCGTATTCTAGTAGGTAATCTTGGCGAATAACTTCGCGCGGTAATTTGCCAGGCTTACGCACTGGAATAAAAGGAATACCTAAAGCATAAGATAAAGGCGCACCAAAAATAAAGCCACGTGATTCTGTGCCAATAATTTTTGTAAAACCTTGGTCTTTATATTCGGTTATAAACGCATCAATAGTAGCCTTGAACGCTTCAGGGTTGGCCATTAATGTAGTTACATCGCGAAACATAATGCCCGCTTTAGGATAATCAGCAATTGTTGCAATGCTGTTTTTAATAATTGCTGGTGTTACTTGAGTCATAAGTTTTACTGCTCAATGGTTGATATTACAAAGCAGGTGATTATAACCTTAAGTGAACTTTAATTGCGAGTTTGCTGTGACTTTAACGAAAATATTGAACAGTTATAGAGGATAGAAAAGCAAAGCATTAAGGCTGATGCTGACAACAGCCTTAAACTATAAATACGTTTTAGGTTAAGCTAGTGATCCAACCTAAAATTGCATTTAAACAACCAATACCTGCAAATACCGCTAGAAAAGCAATAAAATAAGTAGCGTTAAACGGATCTTTAAAATCTTTATCATCTGACATAGTACAACCTTTTATTAAGCACGATAAATAAGGCTGCCATGATAGACGATGTAAAAACATCAATAAAGGCCTTAATCTTGATTTTTTGTCACGATTACACCGCGTTCAATCAGCGCATTGAGTGTCACAAGCGCCCCTTGTGTTATTTGCTCTTCGTTAAACTGAGGAGCCTGCATAATCACCTGTTGGCAGAGGTTATCAAATGTAATGCCCTCAACGCTTTCAATGATAGAGAGTAATAAAGCCGTCATTGAATTAGTTGCTAAAAACTGTACTTCATCTTCTTCATCTCTATAAACAACAAAATAGTTAGGTACAGTCGATGGTTCTTTTGGCCGGACTTGGTCACTTATAGTTTGCACTGGATATTGGTAACTCAAATTTCTCGCTACGCTTGATAGAAATAATGGACTTTTAGTTAACGCTGTTTGTTGTAGTTTTCTCTCATTAGGATCTTCGTTAGCTATTGAAACGTCAAGCTCTATCCATTCATAATGCGCAAGTTCTAACATAAAAGCAGGGTCATCTTTTTTCATTTTATAACTACTGGATAAGTAATTAATAAACTCCCCTGCTATATCTAAAAAGTATGGTGATTGACAATCATATTCACTAAAAAACTGTCTGATCAATTTGTTCCATTGTTTGTCACTATAAAGCGTTTTTAACACTGGATAACCGGAAGAAATGAATCCCTCTATGTTATTAAAGAATAGGTCGCGATATATAGCCATGCGTCTATCTTCAATATCAGTTGGCTTTTTATTTTTTTTTGGTTCACGTATGTGCGCCATAAATTCATTTTGAACATCTATAAAACTCATAGCTGGATACTCATTACTGTCTGATTCGCGTTAACTTCAAGCTCGTTGTTTTGAAAGCTCAGGATTTAGATACTTTTGTTGCAACTGAATAATAATATCAAGCTCTTTAGTGAGTACATTTATCTCTGGAATATTAAAATCTCGCTCAAGAAGCGTTGGAAATACACCATGTAACTTATAAGCTTTATCAAGCAACTCCCAGACTGGATCAATAACATCGGCGCCATGAGTATCGACTATTAAATCATTAGCCTCATTATAATGTCCCGCAACATGCCCATAAGCGATACGTTTTGTAGGTAAGCCAGCTAAGAAAGTATTTGCGTCATAACCATGGTTTATCGAATTAACATAAATATTATTTACATCAAGCAACAATTTACAATCTGCTTGCTCTAAAATTTCAGTTGTAAATTCAAGTTCAGATAACTCTTGGCCTGGCGCACCGTAGTAAGATACATTTTCCATCGCAATAGGTCGTTCAAGAATGTCTTGCACTTGCTTAATTCGGGGGACAACATGCGCTATTGCCTCTTCGGTAAAAGGGATGGGCATTAAATCATACATATGGCCTTGACCAGAGCAATAACTCAAATGCTCACTAAACATTTTAATGTTGTGCTGATCAAAAAAGACTTTTAGCGATTTAATAAATTCAATATCAAGCGGCTCTGGCGAACCTATTGATAAAGACAAGCCATGACATACAAAATCATTAGCATCGGTTAATGTTTTAAACTGCTTTTTAAATCGGCCGCCCAGTTTTAACCAATTCTCAGGCGCAACTTCTAAAAAATCAATTTGCTTTGGAACGTGTTCTAATAACTCATCTAGCATTTCACGGCGCAAACCTAAGCCAACCATTCCAAATTCCGAACTGTGCATTTGTGTCATAACTGCCTCTACTATTAACAAAAAAGGGCCCGTGGCCCTTTAGCATAACTTAATTAAATTAAGAAATTAACGGCCACCACATTTACCTTCGCCGCACTTGCCTTCTTTTTTACCTTTTGCATCGCCGCCACATTTGCCTTCGCCGCACTTGCCTTCTTTTTTACCTTTTGCATCGCCGCCACATTTACCTTCGCCGCACTTGCCTTCTTTTTTACCTTTTGCGTCACCGCCACATTTACCTTCGCCGCACTTGCCTTCTTTTTTACCTTTTGCGTCGCCGCCACATTTACCTTCGCCGCACTTGCCTTCTTTTTTACCTTTTGCGTCGCCGCCACATTTACCTTCGCCACACTTGCCTTCTTTTTTACCTTTTGCGTCACCGCCACATTTGCCTTCACCGCACTTGCCTTCGGCAGCATCTAATTGATAACCTGAAACAAGCTGCTGAAATTCAAACGGGTTTGCTTGTACATCAGCAGATACTAAACTCGCAGAACCCACTACTACTGCACCTAATGTTAATGCGATTGTATTATTTTTTACTGTATTCATTATCTTTGCTCTCTATACTCAATGTGTAAGTCGTTGCAATGTAAATATCGTTTTAAATTGCGTGTATGTTTAAGTAGACCTGTGATGAAATAAAAACTTTCATTTTTATTTTTATTTAATCGAAAAAATTTGCCCCCTGCGCTCTCACTTTAACTATGAGTAACAATTACAGATTTATCAATATGCAATTTACAGGTAAACTAGCGACCTTATTTTTAATAATATAATCGCTTTATGAAACTTGTTTTAGCACCTATGGAAGGTGTTGTAGATTTTAAAATGCGCCAATTACTAACTGACCTTGGCGGGTTTGATTTATGCGTGACCGAATTTGTAAGAGTTGTTCAAGCACGTTTACCTGAAAAAGTATTTTATCGATACTGCCCTGAACTAAATAATAATGGCTATACCCGAGCAGGCACGCCGGTGCGTATACAATTGCTTGGACAAGAAGCTAATCCATTAGCTGAAAACGCAGTGAGAGCGATTGATTTGGGTTCTCATGGTGTTGACCTTAATTTTGGGTGTCCTGCGAAAACAGTTAACCGTAGCCGCGGTGGTGCCGTTTTGCTTAAAGATCCCGAGCATATGTATACCATAATTAAAGCGGTTAGAGATGCGGTAGATTCAAAACATGAAGTCAGTGCAAAAATACGTTTAGGATTTGATGACGACAGTAACAGCCAAGAAATTATTGATGCGGTTGTAAGTGCTGGCGCTAATAGCGTAGCAATTCATGCAAGAACAAAGCGCGATGGATACAACCCGCCTGCATATTGGGAAAAGATACCTCCTATAATAAAAGGTAAAAATATTGCTGTAGTTGCTAATGGTGAAATATGGCAAGTTGAAGACGCAATGCTATGCCAAAAAAGAAGCGGTTGCAGTGACTTAATGCTTGGCAGAGGCGCCCTATCTCATCCTGATTTAGCTAAAAAAATAAAAGCACATGTCAACAATGAGTACTATGAGGGTTTAGAATGGGAGCATGTTCTTTATCACTTAATACACTCAGCTATTCATCATGACCCAGCTAAAGATGAAAAATATTTTGCATCTAGAACTAAACAATGGCTAGGTTATTTAAAGCGTCAATATCCGCAGGCGATAACATTGTTTGATGAAATTCGTAGGTTAAAAACCAAAGAAGACGTATCTGCCGTTTTAAAAAAATATGCAAAAGCACCACAACTTGATTCAAATCATGACAGATAATTAAAAGCAATTAGATAATATCAGTATAACGAGCAGTTAATGTAAAAGGGTTATACTGATAATGAACCACCAAAAGCGCTTACATGATGAACTAACACAAGTTAAATCAAACATACTTGTTATGCTTTCTAAATCGCCCCACCCCGCCCATCAAGGCTTGATCACCACATTAAAGCATACAGCAAATAATGAATGGTTAGATCTTGCTGCAAAAAGGCTCGGCCCTGAGTATGCCAACTTAATTAATCGTATGACTATGTTAGAGGCCGCAGTGAGTCAAATTGATATAGGTCAATACGGCTATTGTTGTGATTGTGAAGAAAAAATTGCAACCGCATTACTTCAAAAAGACCCTGCAACACAGCGCTGTACAAAATGCGCAATTAAGCGGGCATCTAACTAACTTTATAAAGTCTTAGTTATAAGTTTCTATAGCTAATGCCTGAAAACGTATTAGTTTTGAAATTGGTTTAACTGAGGTGCAAAGTTTATGAGGCAGTAGACAAGTAAAAACAGAGCAAAACCTCTGCGCCTTACTCATGATTTATCCCCATTACCTATATTGACTAGAAACAGCTAAACATAAACTTCCCCAAAAGGAACTTAAAAAAGTAACAGGGTATGTTTAGAATATACTTTACGTAATTGCGTATTAAAAAATAAGCATCTACACCTTAAAGTTTTGCCTTGCCATACATTTAGGAAGATAAACAACCCCTGGGTTAATAACAAATCTGACCACAAAAACTAAACGATTGTCCTGGATAAAGAATAATATCTTCAACTAAATATTGCGCGGTTTGTTCTGACACTTTAAGACGCTTTGACAAATTAACTTTAGCCTGATCAATTGTCCATGCGTGGTAATGAATACCTATATCTGTTTCCATCATTGTAAGCATGAGCAACTTGTCCTTATTAGACAATTTTGTATTGCTGGCCATAGCAGGCAAGTCTAAGTAATGTGTTTGCCAGTCAAGTCCATTAATCAATGGCTCTTTAGATAAATATTGCACAACAAATGATTTGGTGTGATTTTGTTTAAATTTGACATTAATAACTGCACTTTCAAGCGCTTTAATTTGTTCGTTAATAATAACAACCCACTCTAAAGGCGAGTTAACCGCGTTGCCATAATAATTGAGTTTACTCTGATACCACTCTGAACCATTAGAAAGCCCTCTTAAACCAACACTCCCTCTAGGCTTATAATTATCCAAATAATTAGAAAAAGCTCTGATATGGCTTTTAATTGCACCTTGTGTAGCCTTGTTTTCGATAGCTTGCGCTACATATTCCTGTAATAAAGAATACTCTAACTTGTTTAGTTTTAGATTACTTTGCTTTGCAATGTCTAACTTAGCTTGTGTAAATTTAAGCCAACTAATAGTTTGCTCAACGGTGCTAGCTGAACGGTTAAATAAACTCATATTATGTAGAACGTCTACTTGGGCTGGCCAAGGAAAAAAACGCTCAGGAAATCGTTCTGCAATAACCAAATAATTAACTTGGGTAATTTGATTAGGTGTTAACTTCATCGTCATCAATTGCTGATAAATAGCGTGACGTTTATCAAGATATTCGTTCGAGTAAACAATGTTTTCTTCTGTAACTTTTTTATTATTTGTTTCCTGACCTAATATCAACACAGTATTTAAAGACTTTAAAGCGCTGCGTGCCTCATCAAAAGAACTAAAACTATCACTCTTATCAGTACAACCAACAAGATTTAAACACAATAACAATGATACAAAAAACGTTTTATACATAGTGATCCTAATAAAAAAAGCCCCAGAGGGGCTTTTTAAAAATTGCTAATGTTAGCTAATATTAAATTTTAACACCGTTGCGAGCGGCTTTATCTTTAATGTAAGTAGACCAACCTTTTGCAAACTTACGTGTGCGTGGGTCGTCCATAGCTTTAACAATAGCAGCATAAGCTTGCTTATACTTGCCTTGGTAGTAATACGCCTCAGCTAAATCTGAATAAATTGTACCTTTTTTGTCAGAGCCAAGCTCTAACGCCTTGTTCAAGCGAACAACGGCAGCACTGAATTTCTCAGATTGTAAAAGTAATGAACCTGCTTTGCGGTAAAGCTCAGCGTCGTCATCAAATTTAGCAGCTTCTTCATAATACTTAGCAGCTTTCTCTATATCTTTAGAGCGATGATAGTTACTTGCAACAGCGTTGACATTTTGTTTAGTACGTTTAACTTTTTCTTCTTTAATTGCCTTTTCAAGCGTTACTGCTGCTTTGTAAGGAATTTCATTTAAAGAGTAAAAGTTAGCAAGTACTTTGTATTCAACTTCGTTTTCAAAGTAACCGTTTTTGAAAGCCACTTCCATTGTTGCAAGACCTTTCTGATATTCTTCGGTTTGTAGGTAATATTTACCTAAACCAACCCAAGCTTTTTTATCATCAGGCCAAACTCTAACAATTTCTTCACCCACTTTAACCATGTTTGCATAATCTTTAGTTTCAAAGTATGCGCCAAGTTTAAGCTGGTAAGGGCCTTTATTAGGCTCTTTTTGAAGAGCTATTGCTTTGTTAGCAGGCTCAAAAACATCACTGAATTGCTCTAGCTGAAAGTTAGCTTGCGCAATACGAGTATATACAGTTGGATCTTCCTCACCTGTGAAGTCCATCCAAGCTGTGTATGCTTTTTTTGCTTCTTTGTATTTCTCAGTACCCGCGTACAAATCACCTAATAACTTAAGTGTTTGTTCATGGTCTGCAAAGTTCAAAATATCAGGCGCTACTGCTAGCTTGCTGTATTTGATTGCATCAGCGTAGTTTTCTTTCTGCGCGTACATGCTACCTAAGTAACGATTTACAGTCGCTTTATCAAACTCATCTGAAGGGTCAATCTCTCTCAGCAATACAATTGCTTCGTCAACTTTTTCTTCGTTATACAAGTCAAATGCTTTAATTACTTTTTTACCAGTACGCTCGCCCATGATCTTAGTTTTTGCTTTCTTACGCTCTTCAATTTTTGCGTAATCTGGCGCCGCTAATACAGATGAACTTAAAGTTGCACCTGACACAGGCATAAGAATTGCAAGAGCAGTTACTTTAGATAAATTTCTCATTACTCGCCTCCTTAGCCTTGGTTAAGTTTAAAGTCTAGTTGAACTTGTAAACCAACTTGTTTTTGTGGCTTACCGTCAATAATTTTCGGACGGTATTTCCACTTACGAAGTGCACGTTTAGCTTCACGGTCAAAGATACGTTTAGGCTCAGCGTCGATTACATCAACGTCAATAACCCCACCTAACTCATCAATTGTGAACGAAAGTTGTACCCAACCTTCTTTACCATCACGTGCTGCTTGCGTTGGATATTTTGGTTCAATACGAACGATAGGTGTCGCATCACCATCTCGTCCAAATGCACCCGGACCACTTAGTCCACCAGCAGAACTCCCTACGTCGATGCTTGGCATATTAAATGACATTGCACCTGGGTTAGGATTAGTATCCGGCTGTGGCGGCTGCGGTTTAGGCGGCTGCTTTGGCGGTGGTGGAGGCGGAGGCGGTACACGCTTCCTCTCCTGCACCTTAGATTCAGGCGGATTCGTCATAATTTCGACTATGATCTGCTCTTTTTGTTCCGTATTACGGTCAGCCCCACCAGAGATGAGGTAAGCCATGAAGTAGAACAAGCCGAAAGTAACTGCCCCACCTGCAATCAGTGAAAACAGAAAACGAATCATTACTGATCTCCAGCTATTGAAATTCTTAGGTTATCGCCCGTTGCTTTAATCTGGTCCATAACTTTAACCACTGTGCCGTGTTTTGCTTCTTTATCAGCTTGCAAAATTACAACGTCAGTAGGTTGTTCTGCTAGTAAGCTTTCAATTTTCGCTGAAACACGTTCAACGTCAACTTGCTGCTTATCAATCCAGATTGCGCCATCACTGCGTATAGCAATAAAAATGTTTGCATTTTTTTGCTTCGTAGCTTGGGCAGCTTTAGGTTTATTGACCTCGATACCAGCCTCTTTAACGAACGATGTAGTTACGATAAAGAAAATAAGCATGATAAATACGATGTCAAGCATTGGTGTCATATCTACCGCTGCTTCTTCTTCTTCACGAAAACGTTGTTTACGTGCCATATTTAATTCTCTCTCTAGTGATGAGGCATGCTATCTACAAGTTTGGCTTTCACCATTCTCGCTCTTGCCTCAAGGCGTGAGCTAAAGAAAACTCCAGATAGTGCCGCAACCATTCCAGCCATTGTTGGGATTGTTGCCATTGAAATACCTGATGCCATTAAACGTGCATTACCAGTACCTTGAGTTGCCATGGTTTCAAAAACCGCGATCATACCCGTTACAGTTCCAAGTAAGCCTATTAAAGGACAAACAGCTACTAATGTTTTAATCAACAACATACGCTGATCTAATTTTTCAGACGCTTCAGAAATCCATGCTTCACGGATTCTGTGTGCGTACCAAGACGTAGTGTCTTGGCGGGCATCCCACTTAGCAACAATATCCTTCGTTAAACGAGGAAACTCTGCAAGTAAGAACCAATAGCGCTCAATCATTAAAACCCACATCAGAAAGAGTGCTATCGCGACCACGTATAAAACCTGGCCGCCTGTGCCAACAAAATCCCTGATAGATTCCCATATCTCCATCAGGACTAGCATTAGGCTTTCTCCTTCTCCGCGTGAGTAGCGATGATACCAGCGCTTTGCTCATCAAGGATATGTAATACCGACTTACTACGACCTGCAACAATAGAGTGAAGTAGAATAAGTGGTAGTGCTGCAATTAGACCTAGCGCTGTAGTTACAAGTGCTAGAGAGATGTTACCAGCCATGATCTTCGGATCGCCCGTACCGAACAATGTGATTGTTTGGAACGTTAAAATCATACCGATTACTGTACCTAGTAGACCTAGTAATGGTGCGATAGCAGCAAGGATCTTGATGATGTTGATACCAGCTTCAACACGTGGAGTTTCACGTAAAATAGCTTCATCAAGTTTAAGTTCAAGGTTTTCAACATCTTGAGATTTGTTGTCATGGTACACTTTAAGAATACGACCCAGTGGGTTGTTTGTATTCGGTGTAGACAAGTTCTTAAGTTGTGATTTGATCTTAGAAGTAGTAAGCGCTAAGTCAATGAAACGAACTAAGAAGATTAATAGACCTACAGCAAGTAGTACAGTGATGATATAACCAACTTCAGCACCTTGCTCGTAGTATTCCATTAGCGTTTTCTTCTGCGTATTAATACGTAAGATTGCGCCGCGTGTAGGGTCAATGTAAACGCCCGCGTAGCTATCAGAAGATGTTGCTTCTAGGTTTGAAATGCCATCTAAAATGTAGCTATCAGGTTGTTTACCTAAAGGCTGGATAGACTTTGTTTCTGGCGAGTAGATTAAGTAACCTTCGTCAGCAACTAAGTTAAAGTTACCAATACGAGTGATTTTCTTAACCGCAGTGTTTCCGTCAAGGCCAGCAACTTCAGATTCAAAAGTAGATACTTTTGCTGATTCTGTCATTTCTGTTTGAAGTGAAATCCAAAGCTCTTCTAACTCACGAACTGTTGGAAGTTCTTTAGCTGCTGCTAATGAACGAAGTACTTCAGCACGACCTGGCTTTTCAGCACTTACTAAAGATGCTTCGATAGAACCGATAGCGTCTTGCGCTGCACGACGTACAACACCAAACATCTCACCTAGAGTACCTTGAGCATTTTGAAGAGCTTGCTCTTTTTCCGCTAAAGTGTTTTCGTTTTGTGCGTATTGCTTAGCTAAAGATTCACCACGTGCTTTTTCAGCAGCTAGCTGGCTTTTAGCTTTATTAAGTAAAGATTGCTTGTCAGCACGTTCTGATAAGAACTCTTGCTCACGTTGCTTATTGATCTTACCTTCTGAGATACGCTCTTGCTTAACTTGCTCAAGAATTTTGTCTAAAGCGTCAGTGTTTGCGTGTGCGTTAAGCGCGGTACCTGCAGAAACAGATAGTACTGCTGCAACAGCAAAACCTTTAAATAGTTTCTTCATTATTGATTACTCCGCGCCAAAGATTGGTAGTTTAACAAGTTCTAGTGTCGCTTGCTTACGTGCCATGCGGATCACTTCTTTAACAGGTTTTAGGTATTCTTCACCTAATTCTTTCCACTGTTTAGTGTTGTTATCCCACACCCAAGCATGTTTCAAGTCAAAAGACTGAGCAACATAAGTAATACGACCTAAACGACCGATATCTACGTTGATATTTTTGCCATCAATTTCAAGCGTACCTTGAGAAGCAGTTACTGCAGAGCTGTAAGCTGTTTCAACTGTGTATGCTTCAAGAACTTGACGGAATTTTTCAGACGTAGTAACAGAGGCAGATGCCATGATGTCACGAAGTCTTTCAACACGGCCTAGACGCGTTTCAAGATTAAATGGAACGTCCGCTTTGATGAATTGCTCAAGCGTATCGATCATGCGATACATCAAAGGCACAACGTTTTGTTTAGTGTTATCGATAGTCGCAATTTGACGATCGAACGACTCAATCGATGCATTTTGGTCAGCGACCAAACGTGCAACGTGATCGTTATACACTTTCATAAGTTCAGTCTCATCAACGATGCTACGGTACTCAGCGATTAGCTCTTGAGTTTGACCATATACATTGTCAATTTTAGTTTGAGACTTAACAGCAGCCTTTTGAATTTGTTGACCTGCTTTTTGCACGTCATTCAAAGGATCTGCAATCACATTGCTGCTTGCAAATGCAAAAGCGCCAACCAACGCTGTTGCTACAAGACTCTTTCTGATTTTAACAGACATAGTTCCCAACCAATTAAGTAATGTTACTTTTATAATTTAATTATCCTCCGAGGAGAACAACCCTGATATCTTTTAATAGATATCAACCTTTCAATAATGCTAAATGCAATAAGCGCTGTCAACTTGATGTTAGGTGTAATTAGCAAATAAATCACCTGCCGATGGACTACATTAAAGTAGCACCAATAAAATGTTAACATTATTGCAACCAACTGTATTATCAACAATCCTAGCAAACCCCAATAAGGTTGATGTTTAACTGGATAGACCTCTAAACAAACAACATAAATGCAACATTTAGTTCAAACTTGATGTATATAAAAAAAAAATAAAAACATTTAAAAAAAAACTCTTTTAGGGGCTCTATTTGACGGTTTTTTATCATTTTTAAGCACTTTAACTCAAAAAAGGAACGGTTTAACGCACAAAAATCAAACGTTACACATATTGAAAGTTGTAAAGCTAATAGAAGGATTTCAATATTGAATTTGTGAAGGTTTTTTGACACTCAAAAACTATAAGCTGCGTTCTAAACTGATAGACGAAATAAAGTCTCATTAATGGCTTCGGCTCAATCAAAATTAAACCAGGCTTTCTTTAGTTAATTATTTTCATGATGCTTAAACAGAGTCTTTGTCTAAGTTCACTTTATATTACTTATTTGCTCACTATCCAAACTCAAGATTTTGGCGACTACCCATATAATCCAGTTTGAAGCTGAGTTTTGTAAATATTAATACTTCTAAAACTTGCAAGTTAATCTAGGAAGGTAATAAAAATATTAGAACTTTATAGGAGGCACAAAATTAATAATACATAGAATTCTGTTTAGCATATTTAATTGGAATTAGGTTTCTAGAAAAATTAAACCATATTATGGTCTTTTGGAGTTTAGATATAATAAATGAGCGCTATTAATGATTGGAGCTATTATGGTTTATAGGTATATGAGGAACTTTCTGAGTATGTGAGAAGTTTTAAGGAATAATGGTGAAACAGAGACCTGCTTCACCAAGATGAACATGAGTTCACATAATTAAAATTATGCTGCTTCAACGTTCTCAGCTTCAGGGCCTTTTTGACCTTGTTTGATGCTGAATGTCACTGCTTGACCTTCGCTAAGAGTGCGAAAACCAGAACCAGAGATTGCGCTGAAGTGTACAAACACGTCAGGACCGTTTTCTTGTTCAATGAAACCAAAGCCTTTAGCTTCGTTGAAAAACTTTACTTTACCAGAAACCGACATACTAAATTTTCCTGTAAGTCAATAATTAAAAATTCTGCCACGTTATTGTGGCAATAGCCTCCTTGAGTCAATGCTCATAAAATAGAGGTATAGTACAGGAACAAGTAATAACCTAACTGGTAACCTTAAACGCAGCACAATATCCGTAAATTCAATTCATAAAAACTCAAAGCAAAGTAAGATTAACACATTCTATTTTTTTTCGCTCTATTAATTGAAAATAATTTCTAAAAAAACTTACTCTGTGATTAAAAACAGATAAGACATTGATTAAAATAAATAAAAATAAAATATTATTGTAATATTTATTATGAAACCCTAATAAAAATACAACGATTGTTAACCCTTCACAGGCTAATCTCTGTTCATACTAAAACAAACAAGAAATAATGATTAAGTAACAAGCCAATTTATTCCTTTTCATACAAGCCTTGAGCCTAAATATTTACATACAAAAAAACCGCTTAAGTAAGCGGCTTTGATTTCAAATACTTAATTTTACTTTAAAACAGCCCAATCAATTACAGATTCAGCTTTTATCGGTACGACTTCAGAATCGCCAAGCGTATAACTTGCAGGCACAGTCCAAGGAGTCTTTTGCAGTGTAATTGTATCGCTATTACGCGCTAAACCATAAAAGTCTGGCCCAAAGTGGCTTGCAAAGCCCTCTAGCTTATCTAATGCACCAGCTTCTTCAAATGCTTCTGCGTAAAGCTCAATAGCAGCATGAGCCGTGTAAGCCCCTGCACAACCGCACGCAGCTTCTTTTTTATCTTTATAATGAGGCGCTGAGTCAGTACCTAAAAAGAACTTTTTACTGCCACTCGTAGCTGCAGCCATTAGTGCTTGCTGGTGAATATTACGTTTAAGTATAGGCAGACAGTAATAATGGGGGCGAATCCCGCCTGCTAACATGTGGTTTCGATTATACAGTAAATGGTGGGCAGTAATCGTTGCCGCAACATTACTTGGCGCATTATTGACAAAATCAACCGCATCTTTTGTCGTTATATGCTCAAGTACTATTTTAAGCTCTGGAAAGTCGTTAACTACATCACCTAGAATCGTATCTAAAAATACTTTTTCTCTGTCAAAAATATCAATTGAAGAATCAGTCACTTCACCATGTACAAGCAAAAGCATACCAACATCTTGCATAGCGCTAAGCACTGAATATATATTTTTGACGGACGTTACACCAGAATCAGAGTTGGTTGTCGCGCCGGCAGGATATAGTTTAGCAGCAAATACTTTGCCTGATGCCTTAGCCTTAATTATTTCTTCAGGTGTTGTCTTATCAGTAAGGTATAGCACCATCAAGGGCTCAAAGTTACCTTGTGGCTTAGCAGCCATTATACGCTCTCTGTAAGCTAAAGCGGTATCAGTGCAGGTCGCTGGAGGAACCAAATTTGGCATTATAATAGCACGCCCCATATAGCGGCTAATATCGCGCACAGTGTCTTTAAGCTGATCACCATCGCGTAAATGCACATGCCAATCGTCAGGTCGGGTAATTGTTAACGTTTTTACAGAGTTTGTATTATTACTGGTCATCACTTCATTCCACAGCTGAATTTATGTGATCATAGGCATATGATGTTTTTCGAGTAAAGATTTTATTAAAATAATCGGTTACTAATTTGCCCTATTTTATTTACAGCTTTGTTAAAACGTTTATCGTTTTATTTTGTAGAACAGTTGATATTAGGTTAACTTAATGTGGTGTTTATAAAAAAAGAATAATAAATTTTGCCTATGTCGAACAGTATCGATACCTCTAAAGCGCTTGAAGTAAAAACAGATCAGCTAAGTATCATAAATCAGTTTTCATCAAGCCTATTACAACTAGACACCTTAGATGAGCTATTTGAATATGTAACAACTCAAGTTGTAAATCGTCTTGGATTTGTTGACTGTGTTATTTATCTTGCTGATGAATCAGCCTCTAAACTCAATCTTGTTGCTTCTATGGGAATCGATCGCCAAAGATATGAATATAAAGCCCAACGAAAAGTAATTGATTTTAATGAAGGTATATCAGGTTTTGTTGCAACAACAAAAAAGGCAATAATTTTAGGCGATGTCACAAAAGATAGCCGCTATATTGCAGACGAACGCCCTGCTCAATCAGAGCTTTGCGTGCCTCTTGTATACAAAGACCGTATTCTAGGTGTTATTGATTGTGAACACCCCGCCATGAATTACTTTACTAATGCACACCTTGAAATATTAACAACAGTGGCACACCTTTTAAGCGCTAAAATAAACCAAGTTAACATGGTAAATAGCCTGCAATCGACTGTTGAGCAGTTAAATGACGCGCAAAAGCTTGAAAATAGTCTTCTTCAAATAGCCAACTTAACCTATAAAGCCAGTGACTTAGATACATTTTTCGAATCTTTACACACTATTATTAATAGCTTATTAAGGGCTGATAACTTCTTTATTGGCCTTTACGATAAACAAATCGACATTCTAGATATCGTTTACATTGTTGAAGCTGGAATTCAAACAAACACACATCAAAAAATCTCTAAAGAACAACTTAAAGACACCGCGTCTTACTTTTTATTGCAAACTGACCAAGCGATGTTATTAACAAAACAAGACTACATTGATCATATAGAGCAAGGTCATTTTAAATTAATTGGTCGTCAAGCCGAATCTTGGCTAGGTGTACCATTTAAAGCCAATGAACGTATGAGTGGTGTCATTGTTGTGCAAAGTTATCATGAGGCACATCATTATAATGAGCACGATAGTGCTTTGCTTACCTATGTAAGCAGGCAAATAAGTATGGCAATAGATAGGCAGTTAGCTAGGCAGGAGCTTGAACACAAAGCTTTACATGATGGATTAACTGGGCTTGCTAATCGTTCATTACTTATTGAACGAATAAAGCATGCAATTTTACGCTTAACGCGTGTAAAAAAAGGCACTGTTCATGCCCTACTTTATTTAGATTTTGACCGCTTTAAAAGTATCAATGATGCGCTCGGCCACGAAGTTGGCGATCACTTTTTAATTAAGATTTGTGAGTTGATCAAAGGTACAGTTCGTAACACTGACACTTTTTCACGCTTGGGTGGCGACGAGTTTGCTATTTTAATGGAAAACATTACTCATCGTAATCAAGTTAAAGAGGCACTAGGGCGTATAAAAGAAGCACTTTCTAAACCAATAAATGTTGATGGCCATTTATTGCAAGCCTCTACCAGCATAGGTATTGCTTATACTGATAATGTTGACGATAAAGCATACCTGTTACTGCAACAAGCAGACGCCGCTATGTACGAGGCTAAATCAACAGGCCGCGGACAAGTTAAGTTTTTTAACAACACAATGAGAAAAAAGCTTAAAACACACGCCGACATAGAAAACGACCTACAGCACGGTATTGAACACAACGAATTTGAACTCTACTTTCAGCCAATTTTTACTATTTTAGATAACCACGTTATTGGCTTTGAAGCACTTGTGCGTTGGCACCACCCTAAAAAAGGGTTTGTTTCACCTAATGACTTTATTCCTATTGCTGAAAAAACAGGCCAAATAATCAACCTGGATTTACATCTACTCGACTTAGCTGCACAGCATATTTCAAAGTGGCACCAACAAGGTCATCGTTTCTTAAAAGTGACAGTAAATGTATCATCGCGCCATTTTGCAAGCCTAGATTTTGTAGCTCAGGTCCACGCTATCTATAACAAATACCAATTGCCTTTAGGTTCTTTGTGCTTAGAAATAACCGAATCTGGATTAATAGAAAACTTAGAGCTCGCCACACAAATTATCGAAGGGCTCTCACCTCTAAAAGTAAAACTATGTCTTGATGATTTTGGAACAGGTTACTCTGCACTAGGCTACTTACACCAGCTGCCCATTCATATTCTGAAGATCGATAAAAGCTTCATCGATCATGTACAAGATTCAACAAATCCCTTGGTTGAGGCTATTTTGTCACTTGCTAAGTCGTTAAAACTTGAAGTTGTTGCTGAAGGAATTGAAACCACCGGACAGCTAGAGACTTTGCAAACTACGCATTGTGAATACGGACAAGGTTATTTAATGTCAAAACCAGTTCCAGCAAAAGAAGCTATATTACTAATTAATCAACCACTTTAGCCCCACATCTGTAAAGTTAAGGCTTGGGGCACTTAGAGCGCGGCGCGAGGTATATAACCTAGTGGGGTAAATAAATACCCAGCAACAAAGAGCAAATAGCCCCAAAAATACTCCAAAGGGCAGCATGCGTTTGGGTTTGTTGTTCGTTATTGGTTATTTATTAGGAATGACCACAATACATAAATTATGTTTGCCTGCATGACAAACTGACAGCTGTAAAATCATTCACCAAAAATTAACCTTCCTATACTCCAAAGTATTTTTATTTTCTACAAAGGTCACTACTTTTCTATCTATTAGCGTTAGTTAACTAAGCGAGTTAAAAATTTTTTATACCAGCCCCTTTACCTTTAAACATGAAGTAAATTAATACAAGCAGTAAAAAATCGGCTTTAATCTAGTTACTTACGCTAAACTATAAAAATATTAATCAGTAAAACTATATTTATTAGCTTAATTTAGACGTCTAGACGTTGAAACGTTTTTTATATAAGCGTAGTATTGAAAAATAATGAGCACTACTCAAATTTTCCATGAGAATTATTAAAGATGATTGGTATAAAACACTTAAAAACTATTGCAACCCTTAAAGAAACTGGTTCATTAGTGAATACTGCCCGCGAATTATTCTTAACTCAGTCGGCTTTATCACATCAAATTAAAGACTTGGAAAACAAGTTAGACTGCCAGCTGTTTGAACGCAAAACGCAGCCTGTGCGTTTTACCCCGCAAGGCATGTTATTGCTTGAGTTAGCCCACGAAATACTGCCGAAAATTGAAGCAACTAAATGTCGTTTAAAAGAGAGCCTTAATCAGCCAATTTCACAATTACGCTTAAGTGTTGAATGCCATGCTTGTTTTCACTGGCTACTTCCAACAATTAAAGATTTTAATAGCTTTTGGCCAGATATAAAAATTGATTATGAACGTGGTTTTAGTTATGACGCAATTCCAGACTTACTCAACGATGAATTAGACTTAGTACTCACATCAGACATTCGTGAACCCGATAAGCTAGAGTATGCCCATTTATTCGACTTTAAGTTAAAACTAATTGTTGCACCTGATCACGATCTTGCTAAAAAAGCATACGTTACAGCGTTAGACTTAAAGAATGAAACCATTATTTCTTACCCTATTCCGCGCGAACGCCAAGATATATTTAAACATTTCATTCAAAATGCACGTTTTGACGGAACGTTAAAAAACGTAGATCAAGGACTACTAATTTTTCAGCTAGTCAGTGCTGGAATGGGTGTAGCTGCATTACCTGATTGGTTGGTTACACCATACGAAAGCCAAGGACTCATCAAATCGATTCCACTAGGTGCACTAGGTTTAACTCGACCAATGTACTTAGCGATGAAAAAAGATATGAAAGATAACCCTGTATATCGCCACTTTTTAAATACGTGTAAGTTAAATAACGGTCGATAAACTACTCGTTAATGAGTAACATAACTTACATTATTGATTTTATGTTGCTCATTATGTTCGCTTTGAAAAAGTTACTTGGCGGCTTGCTTATGCCGCTCCCTTTACTTGGTCTTTTTACATTTATAGCTTTGTTTTTGGCATTTAAGGGTCGCAAGTTTTCTTTAGTAATTGCATTTTTTGGACTTTCAACATTGTTGGCAATCAGTACACCGTTTGTTGCTAACCTGATTTTAAAAAACAACGAGCCAACAAGCCTTTCTTTTCACCCTTCAAAACACCCAGAATTAGACAAAATAGTAGTGCTTGGGTGCGATATAAATCCTAACCCTGTCTTAAGTGCCAATAACCAATTAGGTAATTGCGCGCTAACCCGACTAGTTGAAGGAGTCAAACTCGCTAAGTACTACCCAAAATCACAGCTTATTGTTTCTGGCGGCGGTTATGAGAATATTACTAACAGCAGCTTGATGTATCAAACCGCCATTGAACTAGGCATTAATAAAAATAGGCTTTTGCAAAACCCAAAGGCAATGGATACAGCGCAAGAAGCGGCGCTACTGGCGCCTAAGCTAGTTGATTTTAAAGTAGCGTTAGTAACTTCGGTATTGCATATGCCAAGAGCCCAGGACTTGTTTTTAGCCCAAGGTGTAACAAGCATTCCTGCAGCAACTGACTTTCATAATTTTTCAGCGCTTCCTTTTCATAAACAGCTCGTTCCAAATGCGCAAGCACTACTAGCCGTAACGCAATACAGCCATGAAGTTGTAGGAACAACGTGGATAAAAGTCCGTCGATGGCTAGACCCTGAGGCACTTTAAACAACTTGCAAAAAGCCACCTGCTAACTCGTAAATTTGATTTGTTTACAATGAATGTTTGTCGAGCAAAAAAATAAAATATCAATACTTTAAGATATGTGGGTAAAGCTCTTCACTAGATTTTTTGTTAAACAATAACGTCACTTTACTGTCGTTGTTTTGTAGGTGGGTGTTTTGTCCATAGCCGATAGAGTATAACTAAAAATATCCCTAACAATAATATACTCAGTGCGGTTAAGCTCTCTACACCTATAGACTCAAATGTAGCTCCAAAAGTATAGCCTCCGCCAACTAAAATAATGACCCATAAAGTAGCTGAACAGGCATTTAAGGTGCTAAATAGGGGCCAAGATATATCGGTTAGCCCTACAGGGAGCGCTCCAATTGTGCGCATACCTTTGGGGTATCGATATAAAAAAATGTAAGCCATGCCGTAACGGTTAGCAAGCGCACTCGATGTTTTAAATAGTTGACCAATTTTATTAGGTTTTTCAAGCCATGAAGTGCCATAAGCTCTTGCAAGAGCAAACCGTATCTCATCGCCAATATACCCTCCCATAAAAGTAGCTAAAATAACTAATTTAATATCAAGCGCGCCGGTTTGAGCAGCATAACCTGCAAATAAAGGTAACCAGCCGCTTTTCAATGCACAATAGCCAAATAGAAATAGGTAAACAAATAAGCCGTACTGCTCAAGTAGAGCTAAAACACCTTCCATTGCGGTCCTTATAAGGTCATTTTTAATAAAACTAGAAATACATAACGAATTAAGTAAATTAAAAGATCTTTATGAGAGACCAAACCACTTACCTTACTTTTACAACCGGTTTATTTTATTCGCTTTCATTTAAGCAGTGTATATAAAGAAAGCGTGTCTACTTCCCACGCTCTGAACACTCTCAATTTATACTCAACTCACTAGACAACAAATTTAAACACGCCCTCACTTCAATATAAGTAAATAAAGTCTATTAGAGCAGAGCTTGTACACTATCCGTTGTCGCCCCTATTTAACTGGCGTTAAATTCAAGGCTTTAAATTTTAAAATATAACGAGTACTAAAATTAATAATCTTAAATATCACAGTACCTTAAACAGGATTATCAATATCAATAAAGCTAACTTCAAAACCATACTCCAGAGCAAGTAGCTCACCCAGAGCTTTTATACCGTAGCGTTCGGTTGCATGATGGCCTGCTGCAAAAAAATCAATATTTTGTTCCCGAGAACTATGAATAGTTTGCTCAGACGCTTCACCTGTTAAATAAGCGTCAATACCTTGCTCAGCAGCTAAATCAATATAACCTTGACCTCCACCAGTGCACAGCGCAATAGTTTGTATTTTACTTGAACGAACTAAGCTTGTGAGGGGGGCTCGATTAAGTACCTTAGCTATTTTTGATGCAAATTCATCTCCACTTAGCGCTGTTTTAAGGCGCCCTTTCACTGCAACACTGTTAGCAACAGGTTCAAGCCCTTCTTGAATTTCAATATCTAATAATTTTGCAAGCTGCGCGTTATTACCAATCTCTGGGTGAATATCTAAAGGGAGGTGATAAGCAAATAAATTAATGTCGTTAGCCAATAAGGCGGCTATTCTTCGCTTTTTCATCCCGGTGATAGGTTGAGACTCGCCTTTCCAAAAATAACCATGATGGACCAAGATAGCGTCTGCTTGCTCATCAATTGCAGCGTCAATTAAAGCTTGGCTCGCTGTTACTCCGGTAACAATTTTTTTTATTTCATTTTTACCCTCAACTTGTAATCCATTTGGGCAAAAATCCTTAATATTGTGAGGCTTTAAAATATCATTTAATAATTGGTTAAATTCTTGACGTTGCATACGCGTAACCTTACTTTGCACTGAATTTTGTGCAAATTTTGGCGTTTATTGCTTTAAAATGGAAGGAAAATCGCAAAAAATTGAAAAACTGATTCAAAATAGGTATAAATAGCTTCTCTTTATCTGTGTTCACAACGTATAGGGTCTCTGATGAGCAAACTAGACAAAACAGAAGTACTATCTGCCTTTGAAGCAGCGTATGAAGCTGCTAATGGTAAAAAACCTGAAATTACAACTAAACCAGGCTGGTACAGCATCGATGGCGGAAAAAACTTACGCCTAGCTGACGTAGCTGAGCTAACTAAAGAATTAAGCAGTGGTAAAGCAACACCGGCACCTGCTGAAAAAGCGCCAGCTAAAAAAACTAAAACCAAAAAAGCTGCGCCTGTTACTGCTCAGAAAAAAGCGCCATTCACTGTGGTTACACAAAGTGAAGATGGTTACACCGCAGAAGAATTGTGGATTGTAATCCTAGCGCGTAAAGATCATGACTGTCGCCTACCGCGCGGTGTTGTTTAATCAACATTAATGATTTTAAAAGAAACCGCGTTAAGCGGTTTTTTTATGCCTGCTGTTTATAATTTGTAAAATAAAAAAGCGGCATAAAAGCCGCTTTTTAAAGACGTTAATTAAAATTCTTACTTTTCAAAATAAAGCGGCTGGCGTGCTTTTTTGCCAACCTCATTCATCGTTTCTGCATTAAATAAACGACCATTAATCATTGTATAATCAACCTTATCAGAGCTGCGAATATCAATTAACGGATCGCCATCAATCACCATTAAATCAGCCAGTTTACCCACTTCAAGCGAGCCTACGTTTTTATCAAGCCCTAAGTATTTAGCTGGATCGAGTGTTGATGCGCGTATGGCTTCTAGTGGCGTCATGCCACCTTGGGCAAACATCCACATTTCCCAATGTGCACCTAACCCCTCACGTTGACCATGCGCTCCTAAGTTAACTAAAACACCTAAGTCTTGTAGCTCAGCCGACACACGTGCGTTGTTAAAATGATTATAGTGATGATCGGGTGCTTTAACACGACGCATAGAACGCGGCAGCAACTGATTTTGAGGCACAAACTTACTTAAACGAGGGTGATTCCACACGTCAGTTTTATCATACCAATAGTTTTCACCCCATATACCACCATAGGCAACAACAAGCGTTGGTGTGTAACCCACATCACTTTGTGACCATAATTGTTTTATATCATCGTATATGTTTTCTACAGGAATGGAATGCTCAATACCTGTATGCCCATCAACCACCATGCTCAAATTATGTTGCAGTAGCGAACCGCCTTCTGGCACAACCATCATTTCAAGTTCGCGACCTGCTTCAACGACTTGTTGGCGCTGCTCACGACGGGGTTGATTGTATGATTTAACACTAAAAGCACCGACTTTCTTTAAGCGCTCTAAGTGAAATTTAGCATCTTCTAACGAATCAATATGCGAGGTATAACCCGGCATATTAGCCCCATACAAAATAGTTCCTGTAGAGAAAATACGCGGACCAACAATCATGCCTGCTTTTTGCATTTCGCTTGCAGTGAATATTTCGGTGGTGTCGTTAGAGGGATCATGAATAGTCGTAACACCTAAAGCTAAACCTGCAAAGTTTTTCCAATTTTGCTGAGGAATTATTTCATTGCTCCCTTGAGAACCATGAGCATGGGCGTCAACAATACCTGGCATGATGGTTTTACCTGTAACGTCTATAACGTCTGCATCTTTTGGTATGCTTAATTCAGAAGCTGGGCCTACAGCTTTTATATGCTTGCCATCAGTAATTATTACTCCGTTTTCAATGACTTTATCACCATTCATCGTAATAATTTTACCGCCAGTTAAAGCAATCATGCCTTTTGGCTCATTCACCTTCTTACTAAACCCGATGTTTTCGCCATTTTTAACTTTAAAATCAGCGTCGCTTTTACTGTTAATCGCAAATACACCGTTTAAATTTGCATGGTAAAGCTCAGGCCCTAGTGTCCAATAAAGTTTGCTGCTATCGGCACTCCAGCTAATACTTTCACCAGCACGCACAGATAGCTGCTCTATAGGGAATTTACTGTCTTTAGGTCCAATATTTATGGCCTTCCCACTTTCAACTAATGGCGTTACATACACTTTAAATCGCTCAGCAAAAGCAAGATACTCCCCATCTGGAGATACTCTAAATTCAGTAGCATGCTCAGATTCATAAAGTTTAGATACTTTTTTGCTCTCTAGCTCTACAACACTCAGCGACGGTTTTGGCCATGGACTCATTACAAATACACGGTCGTTGTCAGCCCCAAATTGTGGCTGATATCCACTTTTAGAAATCAGTTCACTTTCACCGCCTTTTGCGCTAACGCTATAAATACCTGGGTTCAATGACCATTTAGGATTTAAAATACTGCCACCGCTGGCTTTACGATAAACAACCGTTTTACCATTTGGGCTAAACGTTGGTTCTACATACTTGCCTGGCTCTTGTGTAATTGTGTCGCCTCGACCATTGCGAGAAGATACAACGCGCACTTGCCCTTGCTTGTTATCGTTCCACGTGGTGTAAACTATTTTTTTACCATCGCGAGAATACTGCGGAAATAATTCAAAATGATCTGTTTGTTTTGTTAAACGCTTAATTTTTCCAGATTCTAAATCGCGTTTATAAATATAACCTAACGCTTCAAAAATAGCGGTTTCACCGTCGGGGCTTACTTGTACATTACGCAGCATTTTTACGTCAAATTCATCAGTGTCTAAATTTTGAGTAAAACGAAGCGCTGGTTGAATCTTTTTAGTGGTTTCTACTTTAAATGCAATCGGGGTAACTGATTTGTCAGTCACGTCAACAGATTGAATTTTACCACCCGCCCAAAATACCAATTCTTTATTATCGGGTGTCCAAGCAATTGTAGGATAAACACCGTGAATAGCCCACGTTTCTTGCATGTCACGCTCTAACTTATCGTATACCTGAGTGTGCTCACCCGTGCTTAAATCATAAAGATACAAACTAGTTTGAAAGTCGTCTCGCTTAATGTAAGCAAGCGTTTTTCCATCTGGCGATGGAGTTGGTCTAATTGCGCCACCCATACCATCAATAATTGTTTCTATTTCACCTGTTTCACGATCGTAGCGCTTAATTTTATATATACCCGCTACAGAATCCTTCGAATAGTGAAACGTTTTGCCTGGTGTTGCATCATGAGAAAAATACACATAACGCCCATCAGGTGAAAACATTGGCTCACCTAAATCTTTTTGGTCGTTCTCGCGTTGAGTCAGCTGAACCCCTTTACCACCAGCTTTATGGTATAGCCATACTTCACCAGCACCTAGTGAACGACTAGCCGTAAAGTGTTTACGCGCCACTAAAAAATCGCCATCAGGGCTCCACGCTGGACTATTTAATAATCTAAACGTTTCGTTGGTTACTGCACTTTGGTTTTCACCGTTTAAATCCATAACCCAAATATTGTCGCCGCCACCTTGGTCAGAAGTAAACGCAATGTGTTTACCATCGGGGCTAAAACGAGGTTGCATTTGCCATGCTATATCAGAGGTTAATTGTGTTGCAGTACCGCCACTCATTGGCATTGTGTAAATATCGCCTAGTAAGTCAAATACAATGGTTTTGCCATCTGGGCTAATATCAATGTTCATCCATGTGCCTTGTTCTACGCTAATTTTAGCGTCAACAAATTGCCCTTTAGGAGAATCTACTTGCCATTTTTGTTCATCTTTTTTATCAGTTGATTCAGCATTTGCTTGGCCAAGAGCTAATGACACTGACAAAGCCAACGCCGTATGCAGCAATTTCTTCATAACTTTCTCGCTTATTATTGTTGCTGTGTGTTTTAACCGATTGCAACAAAAACAACCAAAAGTTACCAGCGTTATTTGATAAAGCGCAGTTTATTACGTTTAATGCCAAGAAATGGGGTCAAATTGATAGTAGTTAACCAGCATTCTATATATTTCTGGATCGTAGCGTCGTAACTCTGCTGGTTTTTCAATAAAGGTTTCGGTGATCACCGCAAAAAATTCGGCCTCGTTTGTTGCACCATAACTATGAATAACGTGAGGCATACTATACGCCACATGACTTTTAAGCTGCGTAAAGGCACGACTAAATACCCTTGCCCACTCCTTATAATCAGCCGAGCTTTTTAAAAGTGGCGTACCTGTTGTTTTACCTGTTTCCTGGTCTAACTGATGAGCAAATTCGTGAAACACCAAGTTATGCCCATCACTGGGTAAGCGGCTTCCTTCTAATACATCATGCCAACTGAGTACCAATGTTCCCCCAGGCCACGATTCACCTTGTCTCACCGTATTATGATAACTGACTATACCAGCACTATCGCGCGTGGTTTGCGGTGCGTAATAAGCACTTGGGTACAATAGTATTTCTTTAACATTGGTATAAAGTGGCCACGGTTTGTTAAGCACGAGTACGCAGGCATCAGCAGCAACAATAAGTTTCATGGCAGGTGTGAGTTTTAATCCATCGCAGCCAATAAAGCGCTTTTCATTTAAAAACCAAACAATATGTCTCTCAAGTTTGGCTCTATCAGCATCCGTCATCTTTCGGTAAATAGGCATACAGCGAAGTAAGATATCTTTTTGCTGAGAGCTTAAACCCATACGTTGATACTTATTGCGCCAAAGGGAGGCTTGAATAGAAGGCCATTGCCAAAGTATCGCCACAAATAACACTAAAACCCCAATTAACAGTCCATTTATCATGGCAATACCCTTAACATATATATGCCTTTATAAATATGTTCACCGGGATGAATTTTCAACTGCTGTGGTTACTATAGATTTTAAAATACTTTTTTATCACCGTCATTTACATTTAAAATGATCACACTCAGCTTGTAACACCTTCACAAAGCGCGCAACGTGTAGGCCATCCATTAAAGAGTGATGTACGTCAACAGATAGTGGCATCGTGCCAGCTTGTTTATCGTATTGACCGAATACAAACTTAGGGATCCCTAAACTTTGCCCTTCGCTAAATGCATGTGAAAAAGCGCTAAAATTAAGCCATGGTAAAACAGATATATGAATTAAATCAGCTTGCCCCTCTGTATTGGCAAATGCGTCGCTAAATAGTGAGTTTGACTTAGATTGTTTACTTACTTTGTCGCTATTGGCTGAGAACTCTTTGAAAGAGCCCAAATAATCAAAATAACTAAATACAAAGCACTCGTCTTCATCAAGTTCAACAACACTTGCACGGATGCTTGTAAGTAACCAGGGCTTGGATTCTATAATTCGTAACATAATTGGTTCATAAGCGAAGCAAGCTTTTAGTGTGCAATAAACATAGGCTTGAAAAAACGATATATTTTGAGCCTTACAGTAATCAAACAGTGTTTGTGCGTTTAGCTGAACACACACATTAAAGTATGGCTGGGTAAAATTTTTAAATAGTTCAAAATGTTGTTTACGAGGCCAGCTATCAAAGTCGATAGGCTGCATATTCGAAGTTGACGTCATTGTACATACCACACTTAATTAAAAATAAAGTGTAACGTTGTTTCATAAAAATAGCATTAATAACAAAAAAGGGGACGCAAATGCATCCCCTTTCTTCAAGACCTAAATATAAATCTAAAGGCCATTTTGTATTATTTCTTGAGCAAGCTCATCTGCAATTAAGTGCGTCGATTTTTGCTCTTTTTCGCTGCGAGCAAAAATTTCTGTTAGCGTATTAAAAATACCCTCAACGTGTTTATTAGAGGCCTCAACGGTATAACCTTCTGGCGCAGTTTCGTAATAAACATTAATAATACCCCCTGCGTTTATAACGTAATCTGGCGCATACAAAATGCCTTTTTCACGAATAATTTCACCATGGCGTGATTGTGCTAACTGATTATTAGCACAACCAGCAATAATGGTTGCTTTAATACGAGGTATAGTGTCATCGTTTATGGTTGCGCCTAATGCACAGGGTGCATACACATCTACATCTAAGTCATAAATGTCATCAATACCAACAGCTGTTGCACCAAAATCGTTAACAACACGATCAATTGCAACCTGGTTTATATCTGTCACAAACAACTTAGCACCTGCATCAGCTAAGTGCTGACACAAGCCGTAAGCAACAGCCCCTAAACCTTGTACAGCTACTTTTATGCCCGAGAAGTCTTGGTGGCCGCGTTGATGCTGCAGTGCAGCTTTAATACCTAAAAAAGTACCGTATGCAGTAAAAGGAGATGGGTTTCCACTTTTGCCTTCAAGGCCAAGAACGTAATTTGTTTCTTTGTTCATTAAAGCAACGTCGGCACACGTAATATTGACGTCTTCTGCTGAGTAATAGCTACCATTTAAACGCTCTAATTGGCGACCAAATGCACGAAAAAGTTGTTCCGATTTAATTTCTTTGGCGTTACCAATAATGACAGATTTTCCACCACCAAAAGGAAGGCGCGCAACCGCATTTTTGTAAGTCATCCCTTTTGACAAACGCAAAACATCATACACTGCGTCTTCATCTTTAGCGTAATCCCACATTCTACACCCACCAACAGCAGGCCCCAACTTGGTACTATGCACAGCAATAATTGCTTTTAAACCTGACTCTTTGTCAGAACAAAAGACTACTTGTTCATGGTTATCAAATTCAACTTGATTAAACACAGCCACTTAAAATACTCCGAAAAATTGACCCGTGAGAGGGTGTACGCGCTGGAAATTGTCGAGACTTTACCACTTCAAGATAGTGTTCGCCACACATCAAGATGATAAAGCTAACAAACACCAAGTGATTAAATTAAATAATCAACTTATAACTTATTAACAAATAAAAAATTTAAAATAAATTACAAAAATAGACATTAAAACTAAAATAACACAAGGGTACACCTCTTTACGTTTACGTTAGCGTAACCATTGATTTTTCCGTAAAGTTTTTAATACATCCACCATTAACACGCAAGCAATTGTTATTTAATGATTTATATTTATATAAACAATTACCACACAACTGGTAAGATCAGTTTTCACTCAATATTGATGATTTTAAAATAAAAAAGCGAGCACATGGCTCGCTTCATAAACAAAGATAACAATTACTTTAATTTGCTATCAAGCTCAGCAATTTTTGCCTTCCAAATCGCAGGACCTTGCGTATGTGCATTGGCACCTTCGCTATCTACTGCAACCGTTACAGGCATGTCTTCAACTTCAAACTCGTAAATCGCTTCCATACCTAAATCTTCAAACGCAACTACACGCGCTTTTTTAATCGCTTTAGATACTAAATACGCAGCACCACCTACCGCCATCAAGTAAACAGATTTATGCTCCTTGATTGATTCAACCGTTGCAGGGCCGCGCTCTGCTTTACCAATCATGCCTACAATGCCAGTTTTTTCTAGCATCATATCGGTAAATTTATCCATACGTGTTGCTGTAGTTGGGCCTGCTGGGCCCACCGCTTCATCACCAACAGCGTCTACAGGGCCAACGTAGTATATAAATTTATTATCAAAATCAACGCCTTCAGGTAAGCCTTCACCAGAGTTGATCATGTCTTGCAAACGTTTATGCGCTGCATCACGGCCAGTTAAAATGGTGCCTGAAAGTAAAACGGTTTCACCCATTTTCCATTCTTGAACATCATCTTTGGTCAGCGTGTCTAAATTTACACGACGTGTCCCCTCACCTACTTCAAAGGTCACTTCAGGCCAATCCTCAAGCTTTGGCGCTTTTAAATCAGCAGGACCTGAACCATCCAAAGTAAAGTGCACGTGACGAGTTGCTGCACAGTTAGGGATCATCACCACTGGTTTTGATGCTGCATGGGTAGGAGCGGTTTTAATTTTAATATCAACAACCGTTGTTAACCCGCCCAGGCCTTGTGCACCAATACCTAGTTTGTTTGCACGTTCGAATATTTCTAGGCGAAGCTTTTCTTCTGTAGTTTCCGCCCCACGCTCCATAAGCTCATGGATATCAACCGGATCCATCAATGACTCTTTAGCCATTACTGCAGCTTTTTCTGCAGTACCACCAATACCTATACCCAGCATGCCTGGCGGACACCAGCCAGCACCCATTGTAGGCAGTGTTTTTTCTACCCAGGCAGCAACATCGTCTGAAGGGTTTAACATAACCATTTTACTTTTGTTTTCAGAGCCGCCACCTTTTGCTGCAACCATGACTTCTACTTCGCCACCAGCTACCAAATCGATGTGAACAACCGAAGGGGTATTATCTTTTGTGTTTTTACGAGTACCAGCAGGGTCTGCAACAATAGAAGCACGAAGCGGGTTGTCTGGATTCAAATACGCACGGCGAGTACCTTCATCAACCATTTGTTGAACTGTTAAGTCTGTTTTATCCCACTTAACATCCATACCCACTTTTACAAAACACGTAATAATACCTGTATCTTGACAAAGCGGACGCTTGCCTTCAGCCGACATACGCGAGTTAATTAAAATTTGCGCAATAGCATCTTTAGCAGCTTTACTTTGTTCTTTGTTATATGCTTTTTCTAATGCTTGAACAAAATCAAGTGGATGGTAGAACGAAATATATTGCAATGCATCTTCAATGCTATCAATAAAGTCTTGCTGACGGATTGTACTCATAATGGTTCCTTAAGTTAGCTTTACGCTTAAGCGTAATCTATACCAAACCGGTGACGGTGGTTTGTACTGTTTTAATTACAACGTTGATTTTATACTAAACGCTGCCAAAAAAATTTGACTTATGATACCCTCCCAGCCCGTTTGGAGCCAGTTCTTATAGGGGTAGTAAATGCTAAACAATAAAAATAATTGTATAAAATTATCAATAACACAAAATTGTATTGATGTATTTTCGCATTTTTCTCATCTGCCTCATGCCATACTGCTCGACTCTGCTAATAGCGACCATGTAAATAGTCGCTACGACATAATTTCTATAGAACCTGAACACTTGCTTGAAGTGAGCGATAACAAAACATTATTCAATGGCGAGCAAAGTGAGCTAAGCTGTTTTGAGATAATGAATACCCATTTGCGCAAACTCAGTAACACAAAAGCACCTTTTGACTTGCCCTTTAATGGAGGTTGGTTAGGTTATTTCGGCTATGACTTGGGTCGTATAATTGAAAAAATGCCAACTATAGCAGAGCAAGACATACACTTACCGCAAATGGCTGTAGGCCTTTATTTAGATGCACTCATTTTTGATAGAAAGCAAAATGCGTGGTTTTATGTTTCACAGCCAAATGTTGAAAGACGCGCGCTTTACGAGAAATATTTAGCATCAACTCTGATTGACGCAAAGTTTGAGTTAACGTCTGAGTGGTTTTCTAATATGAGCCAAACCCAATACGCCAAAAAGTTTGCTGTAATTGAAGACTATTTAAAAAGCGGTGATTGTTATCAAATTAATCTAGCGCAGCGCTTTAAAGCCCAATATAGCGGTGACCCTTGGTCAGCGTATGTTAAATTACGCGAAGCTAATAAAGCGCCTTTTTCAAGTTTTATTAATCATCCTGCAGGCGCTATTTTGTCAATTTCGCCTGAGCGCTTTATATCGATCCAAAACAATATTGTAGAAACTAAACCAATAAAAGGGACACTTGCACGTAAAGCTGACGCCCACGAAGATAGTGCGCAAGCGTTAAAACTTGCAAACTCATCCAAAGATCGCGCAGAAAACGTGATGATTGTAGATTTACTTCGTAACGACTTAGGTAAAGTAGCCAAACCCGGCAGCGTTAAAGTGCCTTCTTTATTTGCAATTGAAAGTTTTCCGGCCGTACACCATTTAGTAAGTACAGTGACCGCCGAACTTGATATTAATAAAACAGCCGTTGATCAACTCGAGGCCGCTTTTCCTGGTGGGTCTATTACTGGGGCCCCCAAAATACGCGCGATGGAAATTATAGAAGAACTAGAACCTCATCAGCGCAGCGTTTACTGTGGCTCTATAGGTTATTTAAGTGCCTGCGGTAATATGGATACCAGTATTACTATTCGTACTTTAGTTTGCTATAAGCAGCATATTTACTGTTGGGCCGGAGGCGGAATTGTCGCTGATTCTAAAGTCGAATTGGAATACCAAGAGACTTACGATAAGGTAAATAAAATTTTACCTTTATTAAAGAGTAGGTGATCTTGAATAGTGACTTTATTAAAACGCGCTTTCAATTAAGCCCAACCGCTGCGCCAAATCAAATAAAAGACTCTCGAAATAAACGCGCCAGTGCCGTTATGTTGCCCATTATAGATGTAGCCGGACATGCACATATTTTACTGTGTAAGCGCCCTACTTATTTGCATCATCACCCAGGTGAAATTTGCTTACCCGGTGGTAAATTTGAGGCAAGTGACAAAACGCTTCGCACAACGGCACTACGTGAATTGAAAGAAGAATTAAACATTGCGCACAAAGATGTAAGTATCCTTGGCAATTTACCAGAGTACTCCACTTTAACAGGGTTTAGTATTCGTCCCTACGTATGTGTTTTAAATAAAAATACGCAGTGGGAAAACGATCACAATGAAGTACAAGCCAGCTTTTTACTATCCTTAAATGAATTAAGTACTGAAGCTAACTGGCAACCTTTGCCATTTCAACGTTTTGGTAAAGAAATTACTCTGCAGGGGTTTGTCACCCCCCATGGGTTACTTTGGGGAGCAACTGCTAGCATTATAAAAAACTTTACAAAACAACTAGCCTTACCAGTTTAAATCTTCGTTAATAATAGTTACATGCTAACAATTCCGCGTTATTATGCTCGACCGTTCAAAGAGCAGCCTCGGGCTGAGTAAATTAATAAGAGACACACACTATGATCAGTGCATTTGATATGTTTAGCATTGGTATTGGCCCTTCGTCATCACACACCGTTGGCCCAATGCGCGCATCACGCTTATTTGTTAATGAACTCCATGAAAAACAGCTATTAAAAAGTGTTACCGATATAAAAGTAGAGTTATATGGATCGTTAGGTCAAACAGGTATAGGTCATGGTTCTGGCAAAGCTGTTGTACTTGGCTTAGCAGGCTATGACCCAGAAACAATCGATGCCGATTTAGTCGATGATATTTTATTAACTATCGAGCAAGAACAAGTTATTTATTTAAACCAAACACACAAAGCCAACTTTCCTAAGCAAGGTGCTATTGTTTTTCATCGTCGTAAAACGCTCCCAAAGCACTCTAATGCAATGGAGATTATTGCTTCAAATAATGGTGAAAAGCTTTATAGCAAAGTGTACTACTCTATCGGCGGCGGCTTTATTGTTACCGACGAAGAATTTGAAAACGAAAAGCAAGCAGCGCTCGATATTAGAGAAGAGAACCCAGCGCCATACCCTTTTAGTAGCGCAAAAGAGCTACTTGAAATGTGTAAAGACTCAGGCCTGAGTGTATCTAGCTTGATGATGAAAAACGAACGCACACTTCGAACCGAAGACGCTATAAAAGATGAGTTATTTCATATTTGGCAAGTAATGAAAGCCTGTATTGAGCGCGGAATGCGTACTGAAGGAATTTTACCTGGCGGTTTAAAAGTAAAACGACGTGCCCCCAGCCTATACTTAAAACTGAATATCGAAGTGAGCAACGATCCACTCAGAGCAATGGATTGGGTCGATCTATTTGCACTTGCCGTTAATGAAGAAAATGCCGCCGGTGGACGAGTGGTAACAGCCCCCACTAATGGTGCTGCAGGCATTCTACCCGCTGTGCTTATGTACTATCATACATTTGTAAAAGAAGTAGACCGCGACATTGCCACGCGTTATTTACTAACAGCCGCTGCAATTGGTATTTTATATAAAAAAAATGCGTCTATTTCGGGTGCCGAAGTGGGCTGCCAAGGCGAAGTGGGTGTAGCGTGTTCAATGGCCGCCGGAGCATTAACTGAAATTGTGGGTGGTAATGTTGTACAAGTTGAAAACGCAGCTGAAATAGGCATGGAGCATAATTTAGGTTTAACGTGCGACCCTGTTGGCGGCTTAGTGCAAGTTCCTTGTATTGAACGTAATGCGATGGGGGCTATAAAAGCCATCAATGCTTCTCGATTGGCAATTCGTGGTAGTGGCGAGCAAAAAGTATCACTTGATAAAGTAATAAAAACCATGCTTGAAACAGGTAATGATATGAAAACAAAATACAAAGAAACCGCGCGCGGTGGTTTAGCCGTTAACATTATTGAGTGTTAGGCTAACCTTAAACAAAAAAACCGACTATCAATAAATAGTCGGTTTTTGTTATCAGACCCAGTGCTACTTTACAGGTAACTCTATATCTTCAAATAACTTATCTACATCATCTTGATTACGTAATAAACTCGCGCGCTCCACACGCTCTTTAGTTAAATGCGGCGCAAATCGTTCTATAAAGTCATACATATAAGTACGTAAAAAGCTGCCTTTTCTAAAGCCAATTTTTGTTGTGCTAGCTTCAAATAAGTGACTTGCATCAATGCAGACTAAATCAGTATCAGTGATTTCATCAATCGCCATTGAAGCCACTACCCCTACGCCAAGCCCTAAACGAACATAGGTTTTAATTACATCGGCATCAGTCGCCGTAAATACAATATGCGGCTCTAACCCATGGGCGCTAAATGCTTTGTCTAATTCAGAGCGACCCGTAAAACCAAATACATAAGTAATTAGCGGGTATTCGGCAATATCTGCTACCGTTAAACTATTGGCTTTTTTAGCAAGTGGATGATCCTTTGCAACAACAATACTGCGATTCCAATGATAACAAGGCAACATAACTAAATCAGAGTATAAATGAAGCGCTTCAGTTGCAATGGCAAAATCGGCATCGCCCCTTGCTGCGGCATCAGATATTTGTTGCGGTGTACCTTGGTGCATATGTAGTGATACTGCAGGGTATTTTTTCATAAACCCCTGAATCACACTAGGTAAAGCATAACGTGCTTGAGTGTGCGTTGTTGCTATATTGAGCTTACCTTGGTCTGGTAATGTGTGCTCGTTAGCTACTGCTTTTATACCTTCTACCTTTGAAAGTATCTCACGCGAGATATTTATAATATCTTCACCGGCACTAGTTACATGCGTTAAATGCTTGCCACTTCGCCCAAAAATTTGAACACCTAACTCATCTTCTAACATACGTACTTGTTTAGAAATACCAGGCTGTGAAGTAAATAAACTCTCAGCCGTTGCTGAAACATTTAATTTATGATTTTGTACTTCTACTATGTATCTGAGTTGTTGTAATTTCATGGTTGCATTTTTACGTTGTAATTTATTATAAATAAAGGCAATTCTATAAAGCTAGATCAGTTTTACTGGTAGCATTGATTAAGCTTATAGCGTGCATTTATCGAAGTGGTGCTCAAGGCTAGCATAATAAATATACTTGAGGTAGCCAAGATTAGACGAATTAATCTCATAGTCCTTATATTTAACGACAGTTAATTTACCTAATTTGAAGTTAATTCGCGCAAAACTACCCCGATGGCTTATATTTAATGTAATATTAAAAAATTAGGTTATGAATCCGAGAATTACACCATGATCGTGTCTATTATAATTGTCCTTATAGTTGCTTTGGTTGTGATTGCACTTTGGGTAAGTGCTGTTCAGCAACACAAAGAAAAACAAGAAAATGAGCGCCGAAAAGAACTCACAAAACAAAAGGCGATCATTGAAGAAACTGAAGAAGCATTAATGAACCAGGCTAATATTCCGCTATCTGAAAACGTTATTAGGGTTCTACAAAGCCGAATTGCCGAAGCACTCAAAACAATGGTTACGCATTCGCCAACCTCAAAAGCGCTAAAGAGCCGTTTAGAAGAAATGAAACAGCATCTATCTAACCCGGTGCAAGGAACCAGCAGTGAGTCATTAGCATTACCAAGTAACGACAAACAGCTTGTTGCGCTAATTCAAGGGATAAAAAAATTACGTGTGATCCTACGTTCTGAACACACTAAGGGCCGTGTTAATAGCCAAGTATTTACAGGCGAAGACAAACTGCTTGAGAAATTGCAGCTTAAAATAAATATAGAAAGCCAAATTAAACGCGGTATTTCCGCACGTTCTGCGAGTATGGTTGGCTCTGCTAGACAATATTTTGAAAAAGCCTACGCAACGCTTAGTGCAGTGCCTTATTCAGACGAATATGTAAATGCTAAACGTCAAGAAGTGGAACGTTACTTAGAGGAAATTAGCGTCGAGCTAAAAGCATCTAACGCAAGCGCCCTAAAAAAGAAAAACGAGCAAGAACAAGACGATTTAGATGTGCTGTTTGCTCCAAAAAAGAAATGGTAATAGCAGCTTTCCACTGAATAATAAAAAAAGCCCATACTGTGTATGGGCTTTTTTAGCATTAAATTTTATAACCGAGAGTTTAGCTTCCCCAACAGGGATAAATCACATAACGTCGCTGGTAGTTATATATCAAAACAAAACTTTGTTATTTATGATAAAAACGCGAATTTAACAATAAATAACACGGTTAATATCCATACACTAATTGTTATTTCACTGCGTTTACCACAAAGCAACTTAACCGCCGTATATGAAATAAAACCAAGCGCAATACCATGCGCAATTGAAAACGTAAGCGGCGTCATTAACAGCACAACGGCTACTGGAATAGCGTCAGTCATATCGTCCCAGTCCACAAACTTTAGGTTTTGTAGCATAAGTACAGCAACATATAAGATTGCGCCCGCTGTTGCATAAGCTGGTACCATATTAGCTAACGGTGCAAAGAACATCATTAGCAAAAAGCAGCAACCAACTACCACTGCAGTTAAACCTGTACGCCCACCAACAGATACACCCGCCACTGACTCTATATAAGATGTGGTTGTTGAGGTACCTAACATTGCACCTGCAATGGTGGCTGAGCTATCGGCACTGAGTGCACGTCCTAAGCGTGGCATGTTTCCTTTTTCATCTGCAAGACCAGCCTTTTGCGTTACAGCTACAAGAGTACCTGACGTGTCAAACAAATCGACAAACAAAAATGCAAAAATAACACTAAGCATTGAAAGTTCTAAAGCAGCAGCAAAATCCAACTGCATAAAAGTAGGTAAAATTGAAGGCGGTGCAGCAATAATTCCCTGGTATTCAACTAAACCTAAACCAAGTGAGATAGCAGTAACCAATAAAATACTGATCAACACTCCACTTTTAAAATCGCGATATAACAATGCCGCAATAATAAAAAAGCTAAATATAGCCAGTAACGGTCCCTCAGATGTTATGTCACCCAACTGCACAAATGTAGCGGGGCTTGCCACAATAATGCCTGCATTTTTAAGTGCTATTAGGGCTAAAAACGCGCCAATGCCTGTCGCAATAGCCCGTTTTAAAACTAATGGAATGGCATTTATTATCCACTCTCTAACCTTAAATAAACTCAATAATAAAAATATACAACCCGACATAAATACTGCGCCCAACGCAGCTTCCCAGGTGTATCCCATACCTAATACAACGCCATACGTAAAGAAGGCGTTTAACCCCATGCCAGGTGCTAAAGCTAATGGGTAATTGGCCCATAACCCCATAATAAAACAACCTATTGCAGCAGCAATACAAGTAGCAACAAAAGCAGCCCCTTGATCCATTCCCGCTTCTGCTAACATCGCAGGGTTCACAAATACAATGTAAACCATTGTGATAAAAGTAGTCATTCCGGCGATGCATTCTCGACGAACCGTGGACCCATTTTCGTTAATTTTAAATAAAGCTTCTAACATAATGAACTTACAACAATAAAAAGTAGCGAGATTTTATCATAAAAAGTATATTTTTCAGGACATTTTACCTTGCGATATACTAAACTATTGAAGTAGTTAACTATACCGAATGACAGCATATGATAAAAACCACACCAACAGGTTATGATTTAGAACAACAATTAGACAATATTTTGTCTTTTGTGACACAACCAGGCGATACTAATTCGTCACCTGAAAATGATAGCTCTCAACAAAGTACGCTGAATAAGGCGCTATATTATTTAAAAAATAACCAGCCTGCTTTAGCTGCAAAGTGGATGCGTTTATCGGCAATGTCTGGTGATCACCGAGGGCAATTTTATTTAGGCTTGTTTTTTGTAAAAGGCCAAGGTGTTCCACAAAGTGTATTTCATGGAGTTGCTTGGCTTAGCTTATCGAGTAGCCAGGGTCATGAGCCAGCTACAGTTGCGCTTGCTGATTTAAGAAAATATATAGAAACAAAGCGTTTTAAGGATGCCCAATGTTATGCAGCCAGTTTATATGAACAAATTCATCAATTACAATATGCCCATTTAATCCCCCCTGCCCCTTAGTAAAAGCCCGAAACTTAGCTCGTAAAAGTACTGTATACAGTACAGAGCTATAATTTAAATTTATAAAAAACGTAAGCAAACCTTTTCAACCTATATAAAAAACACTCACCCACTAACATTCCAATTTAAATAAAAGCGATAAATATCAACAGTATAAACATTAAAATACACATCCTTAAAAATAGAATATAAATTTGTATAAAAAAATAGCAAAAAAACACTTGCGCCATAACACTGTATAAACTACTGTATACATGTACTGTATATAAACCCAGTGAGCGAGATGATATGTTACAGCCAATAACCGTAAGAACAGTAAAAAGCTATCAACAAGACGAACTATCTGATTGTGTTAACGTGATTCAAATTGAAGATGATATATCGGCAACGTTTGAGCTGTTAAAGGTGCTACACCAGTATAATAGTTTAAATGCTTGGACTTTATTAATCGCACCAGATCATGTTCCTAGTAAAGCTTTGCTTGATTCATGTTCAATAGACACAAGTAAACTATTAGTCATTAGGCAAAAACATTTAGTAAATTTAGAATATGTACTGCGTAGCGCACTGCATAATGGTAACTTTGCAGCGGTCATTACATGGACTGATATGTTAAACAATCAGTTATTGAGCAACTTATCGCTTAACTTAAGTAACACAAAAACAAAGTTATACTGTTTTATTAAAAATTCTGACGTACTTGATATACCTTACATACAGCAAGCTTGCTAAAATGATGTTTTAAATCTTATGTAACAATTATGAATTATTTAAATAACAACACTTGCTTTTGTGGAAACCAAAAAAATTACGAAGATTGCTGTGAACCACTGCTATTAGGTGATAAACAAGCAGAAACACCCGAGCAGTTAATGCGCTCTAGGTATACAGCTTACGTACAAAAAAATGCTAAATACGTATACCAAACATATGCAAGTGAAAAGCAAGCTGAAAACCCTGTAAATGAAATTAAAGAATTTGCGACCAGTTGTCGATTTGTAAGCTTATCTGTTATTGAAACAAACAGCGATGAAAATAAAGGGGTCGTTGAGTTTAAAGCTACCTATTTTTATCAAAACCTATATTGTGTGTTACATGAGCGCTCTCAATTTATAAAAGAGCAACACCAGTGGCGATATCTCGATGGTATTATATTTCCGGTCGCTGATATAAAAGTTGGCAGGAATGATGATTGCCCTTGTGGCAGCGCAAAAAAATACAAAAAATGCCATAGCGCGTAATCCCCTCTTTTTAAGTGAAGTACATTATTTATTTCACTCCGTTGCTAATTAAATACTCACATTTAATGCATAGCTTCGTAAATTTATTAAACACAACTCCCTTTATAACCTTTTAGGTTTAGTACTACCACTATTAATTAAGTGGTTAATATTGAAGGAAAAAGTAGTGTTAATAACAATTCAACAGTTGAAGCCCTAAAACGATGTAAAATACTTTGAGCTAGCTCAAAAGAAAAAAGCTTGAAGGTAATCTATAGGCATAAAAAATGGGCCAATGGCCCATTTAAATAATTTGATATGCACAAACGCTAATTATTACTCGTCGTTATCAAGGTCTAGCTGTTGACGCTGTGCAGGTTTTGCCAATATTTCTAAGTAAAAAGACATCAATTCTTGCTTTTCAATATCGCTAATACAGTTGCTGATTTCAGCTACATGAACCACTTGCGCATCTTCAACCGTTTTACCAAACTTACAGTCAAATGCCCAATAATCTGCATCTTCTGGTAGAGTTTTGTTGCGCTCTCTTTTCAAATATTTTTTCACTTCATGCTTTGCAGCATCAACCATACGAGGGTATTTGATTTTCTCGTGATTTAGCGTGAATGTTTTCTTCATTACGTTCCTAATTACCTTGGTTTAATGATAACGGCATTCATGTCATACCATTTGTAGCCATTATAGCAATTGCATTTAATTTTTGGATGCTTTTTTTACATTAAATCAATTTTTAGTCAATTGGGGTTTGGTGCAGTCGTAAAATTTAATCAGTGATGGGTAGTGTAACTAGACACTATTTGATGAAATCATAAATTATGCCATCGTCAAATGTAATGGTTCACGCTGATTTACGTCTGTTAGAACGTCATAAAAGCCTGCGACATCCATTTTTGGATTATCTATTTCTATTTCGTCTTTTTGTAAACGTCTTCGCACAGCAAGTTCACAATTATCTATAATGGGTAGGGGTATGTGGTTTACATCATCTCTAATCGAAAAGGGCTCAGGGTTTAAACACTGATTTAACTTTATATCGGCCATGCCTTTATTTTCACCAACCAAAGACAAACGCTGTGCATTAAACTGCCCAATTAGCATATTAAATTCACTGGGTGCTAATGGCTGCTTTGGTCCTGCTCCTAATTGCTCTCTTAACTGCGCTTCTTGAGTTGTGTTATCTTCAATTTCACTTTTAGGTAAATGAAATTGACTAAAATCTAAAGCATCTTGTGAAAGCATTGCTAACAGCAATGAAAATTCACCACGGCGGTCTGCATGTACACTTTGGTTTAACCGAGTACTTAATTGCTGCTCTGTGATTAACAAATCATCGATTTGCATAGACTTTAGCCGATTGGAATGAGTAATGAATATTTATCGGCTTTATTTAAATTTTCTTTAGCTTTTTTCTTTACTTAAAGGCACATTTTGCTATTATCAGCGCCGTTGCATTGGAGGGGTTCCCGAGCGGCCAAAGGGATCAGACTGTAAATCTGACGGCTCAGCCTTCGCTGGTTCGAATCCAGCTCCCTCCACCACTTTTCTTACCGCTAAGTTAAGTGGGGCCAAATGTAACAAAAATAGTGTGGAGGGGTTCCCGAGCGGCCAAAGGGATCAGACTGTAAATCTGACGGCTCAGCCTTCGCTGGTTCGAATCCAGCTCCCTCCACCACTTCTTCTATATTTCTATATTTCTATATTTCTATATTCCTATATTCCTATATTCCTATATTCCTATATTCCTATATTCAAATTAGCTTAAAACACCCACTGTAAACTTGTTCCGTTTGCTTTTAGCCAATCTGATGCAATTTTATGATCAGGAAAAAATGCCTCTACTCTAGCCCAAAAGTCCTTACTGTGGTTTAAATACTGCAAATGAGCAAGTTCATGCACAATTACATAATCAATCACGGCATGAGGAGCCCCTATTAGGTGTAAATTAAAAGTTAGTTCTCGCCTGCTGTTGCAACTCCCCCAACGGCGCTTATATATGGCAATACTTAATTTTTGAGGCAATTCTTCTTTCATTATTTTGCAATAATAGTTAATACGCATTTCAATATACGCCGCCAACTTCTCTTCTAAATACTGTTTAATCAAACTTTCGTATTTACCATTGTAATTTTTTACTCTAGTAGAGTGTGTTACTAACAAAACATTATTGTGTTCTTGAATATCAGATAATGAGCTTTCTAAAAAACTTAATTTAACCCAGTCAGAAAATATCTTAATTTTATTATGGATAAGGGGATACTGCTTAATATCGACTGCATTAAGCTGCTTTTTTAATTGTGCTTCAATCCAGGGCTGCTTTTCAAGTAACCAACTATCGATTTGTTTTTGGGCAACATAATGGGGAGCATATACAGTAACAGCTTGATCATGTACCTTTATAGCGACTGTTTTTCTTCGTTTACTTTTTTTTAGCTGGTAATCAAACACTACTTTTTCTCATTAACCTAATTTTAAGTATTCACTACAAATATTTATATGCTAATTTGATGTAACCCCATGTTGGTTATCATCTGTGTCATTCATATAATAGCAAAATATTTTTCTATCAGTTTGCATAAAATAAATATAAAAAATAATAACTTGAAAACTATACGTTAAAAAATTGAAACAAACTCATTTTTTATACCGCTCTAGTTAATTAAGTATTTATTTATATGATGAATATATTAAACTGGCTACCTAAAGACTAATTTTTGAGCCAATATGCTATCTGCATTTTTTATTACAGACCACGACCCTAGCCTAGTAGTTAACGGCGTTTACGACCCTCTTTTAGTATCTATATCTGTTTTAATAGCAATATTCGCTTCTTTTTTTACAACCCGATTGATTGATTTAGCCAAAGAAACAAAATTTCATAATTATGAACGCCTAGCAAAATTTACTGCCGCTGCTATATTTTCAGCCGGTATTTGGAGTATGCACTTTATCGGTATGCTGGCCTTCTCGCTCTGCACAAATATTAAATACGACCCAACAATAACTATATTGTCTTTTCTTCCTGCTTTTTTTGCTTGCCTATTTGCAATTTCTATTTTAATTAACAATAAAGCGAGCTTCAAAATACTTGGTTTATGTTCTGTATTATTAGGCGCAGGCATTGGCACAATGCATTATAGCGGCATGGCCGCTATGGAGTTGGCTCCTTTATTACGCTACGACCCACTTATGTTTGTTTTATCAATATTTGTTGCAATAGCACTTTCTTTTATTGCTCTTTATAGTCGATTTAACTTAGATAAATTTTTCCCTACATTAACGCCTCTACAAAGCCGCACCATAAGCGCAATTATTTTGGGCCTTGCTGTTGCAGGAATGCACTATATGGGCATGGCAGCAACCCGTTTTGTTGCAACTTCGCCACTGCTATTCGATGATATTAACGCATCCGCCGGTCTTACATTTGTCGCAATTGCTGTTGCTACAGCAACGGTTGCTATTACAAGCGTCGTGGCGGTTATTAACGGAATGGTTCGTTATAAAATGTTGCTAGAAGAAAAGTCTGCCGATGAGTCTCGCCTGAATGCCATACTCGAAACAGCCATCGATGCCATAGTAACGATTGATCACAGAGGGCATATTTTAAGTTTTAATGCCTCAGCCACACATATTTTTGGCTGGCAAGAACATGAAGTAAAAAACAAAAATATAAAAATGTTAATGGATGAAAAGCTCGCTAAGCATCACGATGAATACCTCTCTAATGCAAAAGATGTTAACTCAAACAAGGTGCTCGGTGTAAACCGTGAAATTTTTGCAAAACACAAAGAAGGCCATCTTTTTCCTATTAGAATAGGCATTGGTGAAGTTAACCAGCCAGGACAAACCCCACTTTATGTTGGTTATATCACTGATTTAACCGAACAACGTGAATTACAACGCAGCCTTGTTGAAAAAGAGCAAAAATACCGTTCTTTAATAAACAATATGCCGGGTGCTGTATTTAGATGTAGGCTAGATGATAATTGGAGTATGTTATTCATAAGCCCAAGTATTTTAGAGTTAACAGGTTATCAATCAGATGAATTTACTGAGCATTGCTTAGAATTTAACGACCTTATTTTAAAAACTGACCAACAGGCAGTAATAGATGCAGTAACTTCAGCAGTTAAAGAAAAGCGCCAATATTCTATCGAATATAGAATTCGTCATAGAAATGGTAAAGTTTTATGGTTATTAGACCAAGGTAGTTTTTACTTTAATAATAAAGACGAAGCTCAGTGGATAGATGGCGTGTTTGTTGATATCACCGAGCGTAAAGAGTACGAAGAGAAGCTCGAAAAAGCGAAACTCATCGCTGAAGAAGCCGCACAAGCAAAACAGTCGTTTATGGCTAATATGAGCCACGAAATACGCACCCCTATGAACTCTATTATCGGCTTTAGCGACCTGCTCATGGATACACCACTCAATAATGAGCAGCAAAAGCACCTTGTTACCGTTAATAACGCAGCCCGTTCGCTTCTTCGCTTGCTTAACGAGGTACTCGATTCAGCTAAATTAGAACGTGGTAAGTTGACCATTGAGGCAGTTCACTTTAGCCTTAAACCCGTTATAGACAGCATCATTTCAACGTTTTGGTTAGAAGCAAAAAAGAAAGATCTTTTACTTCATCTTATTATTAAAGAATCAGTGCAAAATACCTATTACGGTGATCCAGACAGGTTAAGACAGATTTTAACTAACCTTATTGGCAATGCGATTAAGTTTACAGAGCATGGCTCTGTGACCATTACCGTAAGCACCACACAAAATGGGCATTTATTTTTTGAAGTACAAGACACCGGCATTGGGATTGAAAAGGATAGAGTGAGCGCTATTTTTCAACCTTTTGTCCAAGCTGACGGAACGACTACCCGCCGCTTTGGTGGTACAGGGCTTGGAACAACTATCAGCAAACAACTTGTTGAGCTGATGGGGGGAACTATAAATTTAGTCAGTGAAATAAATAAAGGCACCTGCTTTTATTTTTCGCTTCCTCTTAAAGTGGGTGATGAAGAAAAAATTGACTATTTTGATGGCCTTCATACACAGTTACCTGCCCTAAGAATTTTGGTCGTTGACGACATAGAACAAAATACTGAGCTTCTCTCGTTATTACTTTCCAGGGATCACCATGCGGTTACAAAAGCGAGTAATGGTCTTGAGGCAATTGACACCTTCAAACAACACGATTTTGATGTCATTTTAATGGATATTCACATGCCAGAATGTGACGGTATTGAAGCTTCGATAAAAATACGCGAGATAGAAAAACAACAACAGTTAAAAAATATTCCTATTATTGCTTTAACCGCCAGCGTTTTACAGCAAGATAAACTATTAGCTAAAAAAGCAGGCATGAATGGGTTTGCAAACAAGCCAATTGACATTAATCAATTAAATCAAGAAATTGCACAAGTACTTGGTTTAGGTGTTTCGAAAGAAATCGAAATAGCACAAACAGATCCAAATGCAAAACACATCGATTTTAAAAAAGGATTAGCGTTATGGGGATCGAAGTGTAAACAGCTGACTGAAATCACTAAATTTATTAAAGACAATGACAAACGCTTCGACACACTTATAAACGAGCCTCAGCTAAACACTCAAAATAGCTATAGTTTAATACACACTTTAAAAGGGATTGCTGGAAACCTTGGTCTTATTGCACTAATGAGACTTTTATCCAATCTAGAGCAAGCTATTAAACAAGGCGAGGACGTTGATAATATTTTACAATCAATAAAAGCTGAACTGTCTGTTATTTCACAATTGTTAACGACAAAAGAATGTGATCAAACTGATAAACCTGAAAGTAAAAACAATGTAGTGTCAATTGATGAATTAACACAGCTGTGTGAAGCACTTTATGACTCAGCACAAAACGCTGAATTAAACGATAATGCATTGACGAACCTGCAAACGTTTTCAGGTGAACCCTTTTCAGATGACATTGCCGCAATAGCTGATGCATTTGATGAATTTGATTTTGAAAATGCGATTCTCAAATTAGACACATTGATAAACAAACTAAACGATATATGAGTATATAGATGATTTTTGCTACACACAGGCCTCGGGTTTTAATTGTTGATGATGAGCCTGCGAACCTTAAGGTTATGCGGGAAATACTGGGCAATCAGTACCGATTGTCCTTTGCAAAATCGGGAGAAGCAGCCTTAACATTACTTGAAAAAGAATTACCCAAACTCATTTTACTCGACATAATGATGCCACATATGAATGGGTTTGAAGTATGTGAACACGTTAAACGTAATCCAAAAACCGCACACATCCCCATTATTTTTGTCACAGCCCTTGGTGACGAGAGCGATGAGTATAAAGGGTTTGAATTAGGTGCGGTCGACTACATAACCAAGCCAATAAGCCCTGCTATTGTAAGAGCGCGTGTTAAAACACACCTTTCTTTGGTACAAGCAGAGCAATTAAAGCAAGCACATATAGATTTAGTTCAGCGCTTGGGGCGTGCCGCAGAGTATAAAGATACCGATACGGGTGAGCACATAGTTCGTATGAGCCAGTACAGTAAAGTTCTTGCGCTAGGTATTGGCATGTCAGAAAATCAAGCAGAGCTTCTGCATCAGGCAGCGCCTATGCATGATGTTGGAAAAATAGGTATTCCCGATGCAATTTTATTAAAGCCCGGAAAGTTATCAGAGCAAGAATTTGAACACATGAAAGAGCATGCCTTAATTGGCGCAAAAATCTTAGCTAATTCATCTTCTCCATTGCTTCAACTCGCGCACACATTGGCAATAGAGCATCACGAAAAATGGGATGGAACAGGTTACCCTTACGGTTTAAAAGGCGATGAAATTTCAATCGAAGGTAGAATTGTTGCTGTTGCAGATGTATTTGATGCACTCACATCTAAGCGACCATATAAAGACGCGTGGAGTGTAGAAAAAGCAGTTGCTCATATGAAAGACCAAGCAGGTAGCCACTTTGACCCAGCTATTATTGATTTATTAGTTAATAAACTAGACGAAATACTCAATATCAAGCAAAGCAATCAAGAACGTTAACTCTTTTTAGCACTGTGCGAGCCCTGCTCAACAGATGGGTAAAACATCTTGATATGTTCATAATCATGAGATGTTATTTCATGGCTATTACCGCTTTCATCTTTAAAATATATTGAGAACGTAACACCGTGGTCGGCTAATACTGTTTTTATGTCCATTGATTTGAAGTGCGCAAGCCACGCTATAAATTGTTCTCCAGTAGCACCAAACGCAATTCCTTTGCTGCGAACTTCACCTTCAAACAATGCTAAGCGTGTTGTGGTATTTTGGTCTTGGAGTGTTAAAGGACCTTTGCCTGTCTCGTCCCAAAACGCAAGCTCCTCAACTACTTTAAAACCAAGTACTTTTTCATACCAAGTCACTGCATTCGAAAGATTATTTACGTTTATGTGGCAGTGATCAACCCCCGATAATAAAGGCATTGTTTTGTTGCTCATATTACTCACCAATCTCTGACTTTAACTGCTCTAAAAACGCATCCATATAGTGAGTGCGTCTTTGCGCTTCAGCTTTAGCTGATGGCGTGTTCATACTCTTAGCAATATTTAAAAGTTTTATAAAAAAATGATCTAAAGTAAATTTTTTATCGTCAGGCTCTCTAGTTGTACAAAAAGGGTCGTCAGGGCTGTAAAGTAAGCGCCCTATAGAACCCCCTACTTTCATGCAACGGCTAACACCAATGGCACCAAGAGCATCCATTCTATCTGCATCTTGTACTATTTGCGCCTCAAGCGTTTTAATTTTAATGTTAGCACTAAAGCTATGTGCCGCTATTGCATGATGAATTTCTTCAAACAAGTTTGCGTCATAACCTAAGCCTTTTAAAAACCCAATCGCTTTATCGGCTGCCATAGTCGATGCTTTGGCTCTGTCAGGGTGATTTTTAGCCACTGCGACACAGTCGTGTAACCATGCTGCAGGCAAAACAATCGCCATATTGGCATTTTCAGCTTCACAAAGTTGTATTGCCACTCTAACCACACGTTCTATATGGGTAATATCATGAGCAACATCAGCATGTTTAAGCGATGTAATAAAGTCACGACATTGCCCAGAGAGTATTTGTAATGCGGGAGATAACGTGGTTTCTGCCAAGGTAGTTTCCAAAAATTTATTAACATATTGAATTAGTCATACTTTACCGCGCTTTATAGGCTTCATGCAAAACATTCATTGTATGTTGCCCCTGCCTTGACTAAAATACAGCGCTTATTTAATACAACCGAGAAGCCTTATGTCATCTGCCGTTTATCTCCAAGCTGGTCGCGATAAATCATTAAAAAGAAAACACCCATGGTTATTTTCAAAAGCCATTAAAAAGATCAAAGGTAAACCGGGACTGGGCGACACGGTAACTATTCACGACAGTGAAGGTAAATATTTAGCAACAGCAGCCTATAGCCCGCATTCTCAGATTCGAGCGCGTGTTTGGAGCTTTGACGAAAAAGAAATTATAGATAAACACTTTTTTGAGAGACGCTTACGCCGAGCACTTGAAGCTCGTAGCCAAGTAATTGAAGAAGGCGGATTAACTGGTTACCGATTATGTGCCGCTGAGTCTGATTACTTACCGGGTGTTACAATCGATAAGTTTGATAATGTACTTGTATGCCAACTACTAAGCGCAGGTGCAGAGCGCCACAAAGGTGAAATTGTAGGCGCACTGATGGCTATATTTCCAGGCAGCAGCATTTACGAACGTTCAGACGTAGACGTACGAACAAAAGAAGGGTTAGAGCCAATTAAAGGGGTACTTTGGGGCTCTGAACCAACGCAGCCAGTGCTTATTGAAGAAAATGGTTTAAAGCTTGAGGTAGATATTTTAGAAGGTCATAAAACCGGGTTTTACCTAGATCAACGCGATAGCCGTGCAGCACTTGAGCGTTTTTCAAAAGATAAAACTGTTCTTAACTGCTTTAGCTACACAGGGACATTCTCACTTTATGCGCTTCGTGGTGGCTGTACACATGTAACCAACGTTGACGTATCACAACCGGCACTCGATACCGCAAAACGTAATGTTGAGCATAATAATTTAGATTTAAATAAAGTCGATTTTGTTAAGCAAGATGTTTTTAAACTTTTACGCCAGTACAGAGACGAAGGTAAACAGTTCGACACCATTGTTATGGACCCGCCTAAATTTGCCGACAACAAGGCACAGCTAACAGGTGCATGCAGGGGCTATAAAGATATCAATATGATAGCTATGCAAATATTAAAGCCAGGCGGCACACTATTAACATTCTCTTGCTCGGGCTTAATGGAACAAAACTTATTTCAGAAAGTAGTTGCAGACGCAGCACTAGACGCGGGTAAAGACTTGTTAATAATGGAACGTTTAAACCAAGCAGCTGACCACCCAATTGCGGGCAGCTACCCTGAAGGCTTTTACTTAAAAGGGCTTATCTGTAAAGTTTATTAATTAAACTCTATTATCTCAAGCCCTGCCGTAATCGTGCCATCATCTTCTTTGCTGGCACGTATTACCTTAGCAGTCGCTTTTAAAGGGGCAATACTTGGATGAGTTGATGCAATATCAACAGACAAAAGTGTATTTGGTTCTAATAAATCATCTAAATGCAGCGACAATCCCGTTGCACTTAAGTCTACGCATTCAGCAGTGTAAGTTAAGCCGGCAACCGGCTCGATAGTTGTAAGCATTGCAGTAGCGTTCACCTGCATGCGTCTATAGTTTCGTTTATCTTCTGTGAACATAATTCCCTCTAAACTATTGTGTTTATTTGCTCTAACAGTGCACTTATGGCAAACGGTTTGACTACATAAGCATCACAACCGGCGTCAAAACCTGTTTTCTTCTCAAGCTCAGACTCAAGGCCTGACACCATAACCACAGGAATGTTTTTAGTTTCTGGCGTATGTTTTAGCATTCTGCATGTATCATAGCCATCAAGGCCTGGCATACATACATCGAGTAAAATAATGTCAGGAGGATTGGCAATTGCAGACGCAAGACAATTCTGACCAGAGTCAGCATAACTAACGTCAAATTTAGACTCTAGTGCAGGTTTAAGCATTTCGTAATTAAAATACTCATCATCTACAACTAATAGTCGTTTTGTTTTAGGTTCAATCACCGAGGACATGCTTATGTCGTTTCCTTCTCAAAACAAAAATAAATCCTACCTTTAAGGTACTAACCTTCTTGATAAATGCAAGCATTATTCAACTTCTTTTATAGCATTTAAAATTCGTTTAGACGAAATAGGGTAAGGCGTTCCTAGCGTTTGTGCAAATAATGAAACTCTTAGCTCTTGTTGCATCCAAAATATAGCTTCTATCTCGCTGGGTATTGGCATACCTTTGGGTATTTTATTAGTCAGCTTTTTATACTCAGCTGCCACTTTATCAAGCTCAAGTACACACACTCTGTCTCTGTTTGGGTCAACAGGGAGCTTTTCTAATCGCTTTTGAATCGCTTTCAAATAACGAATTAAATCAGTCAGCTTAGTCGCACCATGTTGACTAACAAACCCTTTAAAAATTAACGACTCAAGCTGAGACTTAATATCGCCATGCGCAGTGATCATGGTCAAATCAACCCGCCCTTTCATTTTTTTATGTAGCGCATGCGCAATGCTAAGAACTTGTTCAACGTGAATAGCTATATCGACTACAGCGTCACCTAGCTCGCCACGTATTTCTTCTTTTACACTTTCAAACTCACTGCTCGTTCTAATATCGCCATATTTGAGTAATAAGCTATCAACACCCGCGGCAATACAATCATTAATTAAATCGGCTATTTTTCCAAAAGGATTAAAGTACAATCCCAACTTAGCCTTATTAGGCAGATTTTGCTGTAAATATTTAATAGGTGAAGGCACATTTAATAATACCAATCGGCGAAGGCCTTGCTGGTGTGCAATCTGTGCCTTTATTTCGTTATCAAATAGCTCAACCGCAGCACTTGATTTTTTATCCACCAGCGCTGGATACGCTTTTATTTCGTACTGGCCTTGCTTTTTAACGTAAGACTTAGGTAGTTCACCAAAGTTCCATTGTGTTAAGTCTGCTTTTTCTATACCGTCATCCGCAACTTTAGAAAGTGTTTCGGTTACCTCTCCTTGAAGCTCTGCTTTGAGCTTCGCAAGGTCTAGACCGCGAGCCAGTAATTTATTGTGCTCATCGCGTACTTCAAAATGTAAGCGTAAATGAGAAGCAAGTGATGTTAAATCCCACGCTTCAGGATCAACGCGTACACCGGTCATTCTCAACAAACGTGTGGTAAGTGCGTCAAGCAACGTGCCTTGCATCGGCTCTACCGCCGCAATAACAGCATCGGCATAATTAGGAGCGGGCACAAAGTTACGTCGAAGTGATTTTGGTAGCGATTTAATCAAGCCACTAACAAGTTCGTGCCTAAACGCAGGGATATGCCAATCAAAGCCGGTTTCTTGCAATTGATTTAATAAGGCAACGGGTATTTGCACCGCAACACCATCAACCGCTTGACCTGGATCAAAGTGATACGTAAGCGGTAATATTAAATTATCTTGCTGCCATGTATCTGGGTAATCAAACTCTGTAATACTGTTTGCGCCATGGCGCATTAACTCATCGCGAGTCATATGTAGATAGTGTTTATTTTGTTGTTTTTGAGTTTTATACCACTTAAAAAAAGCGGCTCGATTATTAATTTCTTTTGGTATTTTTTTATCGTAAAACTCAAATAAGGTTTGTTCATCAACTAAAATATCACGTCGGCGCGACTTATTTTCAAGAACTTGTATATCTTCGATTAGCTCACGGTTAAACTGTAAAAAACGCTCGTTTAAACCTAGCTCTTGTTCAACCAGTGCGGTGCGTACAAACAGCTCACGACTAACTTTAGAGTCTATATTGCTATACACACAGCGGCGCTTATTAACAACTAACAACCCATATAAAGTTTGTTGCTCAAAGGCAATAACAGCCCCAGGTTTTTTCTCCCAGTGGGGCTCAGAGTAGCTGCGTTTTACCAAATGTTGGGCTAAAGGTTCAACCCAACTGATATCGATTTTTGCATTAGTGCGCGCATACAATTTACTCGTTTCAACAAGCTCTGCTGACATAATCCATTTAGGCGCTTTTTTAAATAAACCTGACCCCGGAAAAATATGAAACTGACTATTACGCGCACCTTTGTAAGCTTGTTTTTCGTCCTTAAAACCAATATGGCTAAGCATACCGCTTAGTAAGGCTTTGTGTACGGCTTCACTATCAGCAACATCACTTGTTGCCTTCATGCCCATTTCGTTACACACAGTACTTATTTGATATACAATATCTTGCCATTCACGCAGGCGCATATAGGCTAGGAAGTCTTTTTGGCATAATTTTCTAAACTGACTGTTTGTCAGTTCGCTTTGTTGCTCTTCTAAGTAATTCCACAAATTTAAAAAGGCAATAAAGTCTGAATCAGGATCATCAAAGCGGCCGTGTTTTTCATTCGCTGCTGCGCGTTTTTCCTGAGGTCGTTCACGTGGGTCTTGAATAGATAAAGCAGCCACAATGATAATAACTTCACGAAGTGCACCTAACTTATGCGCTGTTAACACCATTTTAGCCAAACGCGGATCAACGGGTAATCGGCTCAGCTCCCTACCAGATTGCGTTAAAGCAGTTTTATTATCTCGTTTAGACGACTTTACTGCTTGTAACTCCTCAAGCAGAGTCAAACCATCATTGATATTTCTGCTATCTGGCGCTTGCACAAATGGAAATTGCGCCATGTCACCCAAGCCCAAAGCTAGCATTTGTAAAATAACAGAGGCTAAGTTTGTACGTAGAATTTCCGGGTCAGTAAACTCGGGGCGAGATAAAAAGTCATCCTCAGAATACAAGCGAATACAAATACCCGCTTCAACACGCCCACAACGGCCCATACGCTGATTAGCACTTGCTTGTGAAATAGGCTCGATTGGTAAACGCTGTACTTTTGTACGGTAGCTGTAGCGACTTATGCGCGCAGTACCTGGATCTATAACATAGCGAATACCTGGCACGGTCAATGACGTTTCAGCCACGTTAGTCGATAAAATAATGTGACGGCGCGAATGCGGCGCAAATATTCGATTTTGCTCTGCATTTGATAAACGCGAATACAATGGGAGTACATCAGTGTGTTTTAAATTTCGCTTACTCAACGCGTCGGCAGTGTCACGAATTTCACGCTCACCATTTAAAAATATAAGTATGTCGCCAGGGCCTTCTGCGCACAGCTCGTCAACGGCATCAAAAATACCTTGTAACTGGTCACCTTCTGCTTCCATACCCTCTTTTTTAATATCGCTAATTGGGTTGTAACGAACATCAACAGGGAAAGTACGACCTGATACCTCAATAATTGGCGCATCGTTAAAATGCTTAGAAAAACGCTCAGGGTCAATCGTTGCTGAGGTAATTATAACTTTTAAATCTGGACGCTTAGGCAGTAAGTTTTTTAAGTACCCTAAAATAAAGTCAATGTTTAGGCTACGCTCGTGGGCTTCATCAATAATTATGGTGTCGTATTGATTTAAAAAGCGATCTTGCTGAATTTCGGCCAGTAAAATACCGTCTGTCATCAGTTTGATGTATGTGCTGTTAGAAACCTGATCACTAAAGCGGATTTTAAATCCCACTTGTTGGCCAAGTTCACACTTCATCTCATCAGCAATACGGTTTGCAACGGTGCGTGCGGCTAACCTACGTGGTTGTGTATGGCCAATAAACCCATCAACTCCACGGCCAAGCTCTAGACACATTTTAGGTATTTGCGTCGTTTTCCCCGAGCCCGTTTCACCGGCAATAATAACAACTTGGTTATTTGCTATTGCGTCTTTAATGGCTTGTTTTTTTTGACTTACAGGCAGCTGCTCAGGGTATGTTACCTGTGGCAAGTTAGCTAATCGTTTTTCTTTTGATTGTTGGCTGCGGGTTATATCTGCGGCTATTTTTTCAAGCGCATTGGCTTGTTTAGTTTCGTCGGCTATTTTTTTAACACCATGAAGGCGTTTTTTGAATATGAATTGATCTTTTTTTAAGCACGTTTTTAGCTCGCCAAACAACTGACCTAGGTTAACCACCCGCATACCTTATAAAATATGTAAAAGAGCCATAATTGTATCAAAGTTAACGGCTCGGGTTAATCCTACAAATCATTAAACACTCAGTTGTTTGACATTTAAACACATGTATCAGCCTGTATTCCTATTCGCCTTTAAAAATGCCTACATAAGTTGCTTGCGTATTCGATTTACTCGCGCGATACATCCCCGACGTGTTAAACGGTAAACTAATATTGCCCTGCGTGTCGATAATAATAACACCGCCTGTACCACCTATTGGCTTTAATACCTTGTTTATTACTTCATCACCGGCTTGGGCGATTGTACTGCCTTGGTATTTAACACGAGCGCAAATATCACTTGCCACGTTGTAGCGAATAAAATATTCACCATGGCCGGTTGCTGATACCGCACATGACTCATTCTCAGCAAACGTACCAGCACCTATAACAGGAGCATCTCCAACACGGCCGTAGCGCTTTGCCGTCATTCCACCGGTTGATGTGCCTGCAGCTAAATTACCATTTTTATCAAGGGCAACAGCGCCAACAGTGCCCATTTTAAAGTTATCTGGTAGTGCATTGTGTGCAGCCTGATATGACTTAGTTGTTGCTTTGGCTTTATCAAGCTTATCTTTTGCTTTAAGCAGAGCATCGTAACGATGTTTAGTATCAAATATGTTATTTTCGATAAGTTCAATACCTTGCTCTTTTGCAAATTCCTCAGCACCTTGTCCACTGAGCATAACGTGCACTGAGTTATCCATAACTAAACGAGCAAGTTTAATTGGGCTCTCTACATGTTTTACACCTGCAACAGCCCCAGCTTGGCGGTTACGCCCGTCCATAATTGATGCGTCGAGTTCATGCCCACCGTCGTATGTATATACTGCACCCCGCCCTGCATTAAAAAACTCAGACTGTTCTAATACTGTAATTGCAGCAGTCACCGCATCTAAGCTTTCCCCGCCTTTTTCAAGTACGCTGTAACCTGCTTCAACAGCTTCGGATAATTTAGCACGGTAGGCTTTTTCTTGCTCAGGGGAAAATTTTGCTTTATCTATTGTTCCTGCGCCACCATGAATGGCAATGGCAAGCGGAGATTCTTCACTTAGTACACTGTGACTAAACCCTATGCTCGCACTGGCTAAAATAGATAATAAGATTATTTTTTTCATGACTGGCCCTTATCAAAAAAGTATTAAAACCAATGTGAACGGTTAAAACGTAAATTTCAACTAAAGTAAGTTTAAAGGCATAAAAAAAGCGCCTTGAGGCGCTTTTTATAGTTAACGTGTTTAAATTAAGCTTGTTTGGCTTTTAAACGCGCTAAACGTGCTACTTGGTGAGTAGACGTTAAGAAAGAGTAAATTGGTGCTAAATAGCCGCGCTTACGAAGCTCTAAGAAGTCTGCATCGCTTAGCTCATTTAGTTTTTTCTCGTCGATAAGGTAAATACCGTTAATGTCTTTTTTCTCGCCTTTGATGTCTACTGTTAACGTTTGTGCTATTAGTAGCTCTTTATCAGCAAGGAATTTAGTGAACGCATCTGTTACTTGAGAAAACTCAATAAAAGACACTAGCGACTCTTTGCGACGTTTTAGGTAATCTGTTTCTTCACCGTTTTCAAATAACGCATTACCGTCTGTTTCGCTTACAAGTGGGCTTGCTTCATCAATAACGATACCAAATTGGTCTTGCTCTGGGTGTTTAACTAAACCTAGTGGGTAACGTGTAGACGCCATTGGTGCAAAAGAAGCTGTCCATTTGTCGCCTTCAACAAATAAGTTTTCGCCTGGCTCTAGGCCAAACATTGCAACTGCTTGGAAAGTACCTGCTTCGTTATTTTTAACAAACGACATAGGAAACTCATTTGCTACACGCGCAAACTCATGTGCTACTACAGGCACTAAATGTTGAGTTTTCATAAATTCTACATTGATGCCGTTTTGAATTTTAATGTTGGCATGTTTTTCATTGTGTAAAGGCTGTACTTGTTGCTCCGCCATGTTACTGCTCCGTTTTTAATTTTATAAGTTTCATTGTTAATGCACTAAGGCTAATGCTTTTGAGGCGAAAAAGGAAGGGAAAGTTTTATGACATAAGCCATCTAAAAATAAAATTTAAATAAATCTGCACGTTGCCAAAAAACATACACGTAATAATTTTAAAATACGCTTAAAAATAAAGCGTTACGCGGCTATTTAGCATACAAGACTAAGCAACCCATTTACAATAGTTAACAGATTTTCACCTATAAACTTACTCATATTGAAGAATATTTAAACAAACAAAAAGGCAGCTAATTTAGCTGCCTTTATAAAATTGAGTGAGTACTGCAAATTTGATTAAATTATGGAGCCCAATAAACTTCAATATTTATATCAGGATGGTTTAGCACAGCACGCAGAGGCATATCGTTAACATCGCCCCCTGCCTTAGCTTGCTTATAAACAGCGAGCTTTTCTTCACCGCTAATAAGTAGTTTTACCACTTTAGAATTTGCTATTGCATGCAAGGTAAGCGTCATACGCTCGGTAATACTCCCCGTCACGTCGCTTTGTATTGCGTTAATCGCACAAACCGTTTGAGTGGTGGTTAAACCATGCTCTAACCCATCTGCATGTGGGAATAAAGACGCAGTGTGACCATCAGGCCCCATACCTAAAATAGTTACATCATAAGGCGTTTTAAGTGCACCATACGCGGCTTCACATTTTTCAGCACCTTGTTGTGCAGTAGAAGCATCGTTTTTCATTGTTATAAAGTTGGCTGCATTACCAAAATTTTGCAACAACGTACTTTTAATAAATGCTTCATTACTTTTCTCGTGATTTGGCTCAACCCAGCGTTCATCAACCATGGCTACGTCAACGTTCTGCCAATCTAAATCAAGGGTTGATAAATGCTTATATGCTGCAGCGGGTGATGACCCGCCTGATACCATTAGTACCGCGCGCCCATCATCTTTAATACCATCTATTAATGATTGCTCTAAGGTTGCCGATAACTCTTTTGTTAGTGCATCTTTGTCATCAAAAAATTTTTCAACTAAAGTCGCCATAATTATGCCTTATCACCTGTGTTAAACCACACATGGTTGTTTTCTGCTAATAGTTCATCGGCATCATCAGGCCCCCACGTACCGGCGCGGTAAAGTGCAGGCTTACCTTTTTCTTGCCAACGCTCAACAATCGGGTCAATCCATTTCCATGCTTGACGAACTTCATCACGATGAATAAACAATGATGGATTATTTGCAGCCGCATCAAGCATTAAACGTTTATATGCATCAGAATGGAAACCGTTACTGTAAGCTTGTGATAACTCAATGTTCATCGTTACCGGCTCTAATTGCATTTCAAGGTTATCCAAACGCTTTGACATAAGCGTTAGCTGAATCGTTTCTTCAGGCTGAAGGCGAATAACTAAGCGGTTTGGTTCAATGTTGCCAACATTTTCTTCATAAATATTGTGCGATACTTTTTTGTACTCAACCACTATTTCAGCACAACGTTTTGCCATGCGTTTACCTGTACGAAGGTAAAATGGTACGCCAGCCCAGCGCCAATTATCAATGTGTGCACGAATAGCAACAAAGGTTTCTGTTTTACTAGCGCCTTCGTTTAGCTCTTCTAGGTAGCCAGGAACTATTTTTCCGTTTAAATCGCCCGGTACATATTGGCCGCGTACTATGTTGCTATCAACATCTGAATCAAAAAGTGGGCGAAGCGCTTCAAGTACTTTTAGTTTTTCGTTACGAATACTATTAGCATTAAGCTTATTAGGAGCTTCCATTGCAACAAGGCACAAAAGCTGTAATAAGTGATTTTGAACCATATCACGAAGTGCACCGGCTTTGTCGTAAAACCCAGCTCTGCTCTCAAGGCCTACGGTTTCAGAAAGACTAATTTGAATATTATCAATCGATTTAGCATCCCACATGTTTTCAAATAATGAATTTGAAAAACGCAGTGCCATTAGGTTTTGTACTGTTTCTTTACCTAAGTAATGGTCTATACGGAAAATTTGGTCTTCTTCAAAAAATTCAGCAATTTTAGCGTTTATTGCTTCTGCAGATTCACCACAGTAACCGATTGGTTTTTCTACGACTACACGCGATGTTGGCGTAATCAAATCTTTTGTAGAAAGAATTTCACAACACTTGCCATAAACGGCTGGTGGTAAAGATAAGTAAAACACGCGAGATTTAGTGCTATCGTGCTCATCTAAGATCTCTTTAAGCACATCCCAGTTATCGTCAGCTTCAGTAACATTACTCACCACTGGCACTAAATAAGTAGAAAATGCTTTCCAATCTTTGGCGTTAAATTCACCTTTACTTAAAAACTCTTGCAGTGCTTTGTGCGCTGTTTCAATGTATTCGGCACGTTTGCTTTCTTCACGAACTGTTGGCAGGATGCGTGAGCCTTCAGGTAAGTTACCTTCTTGATATGCTCTGTACATTGCAGGTAGTAATTTGCGTAACGCAAGATCACCACCGCCCCCAAAAATTATGATATCAAAAGGATTAAGCATAGTTACTCTCTACGTTGTGATACCCCGTCCTAAAATAAGTTCGCGGGTATGCCTGTTTATAACTTGGATGATGGTAGCTTTTATAATGTGTTAAAAGCCTGCTGAATTGTTCTTAATTGATGATGTATTATTATTTTTTTATCATCTACGCTTTATTAAATGAGCCTTAGGATTCTGTATCTCCTCTCACAAAAATACAGACCCTAAGCACTCCAGCGCTACCCGTTCAAAGGTACTCGGTTTACCTACTTTTAAGCAGGTTAAATTGTTACTGCGTACGGTGTTGCTTATAGTACGCCATCAGTCCACTTGTAGAGCTATCGTGATCGTGATTTACACTATCATCTGTCAGCTCACTTTCAATTTTAGATGCCAAGCCTTTACCCAGTTCAACACCCCATTGATCAAATGAACAAATGTCTAAAATTATGCCTTGGCAAAAGATTTTGTGTTCGTATAACGCAATTAAACGCCCTACCGTTTTAGCATCAACAGTGTCTAGCAGCATTGATGTTGTTGGACGATTTCCTTGATGAATTTTGTGATTTAATAGTTCATCAATCTGCGCCTGCGATTTACCTTTAGCTGTTAAGTCGGCTGTAACTTGTTCTGCATCAACGCCACTCATCATTGCTTCTGTTTGAGCAAAAAAGTTTGATAATAAAATGTCATGATGCTTATCAACATTAATTTGTGGTTTAACAGATGCAATAAAATCTGCTGGCACAATCACGTTGCCTTGGTGCAGGCATTGATAAAACGCGTGCTGACCGTTAATACCAGTCATACCCCAAATGATTGGTACCGTGGTGTACGGTACTACTTTGCCTGCAAAGTTAACATGCTTACCGTTACTTTCCATCTCACCTTGTTGTAAATACGCAGGTAACATGTGAAGAGATTGGTCGTAAGGTAAAATTGCTTGCGACGTATACCCTAAAAAGCTGGTATTCCAAACACTTAACAAAGCCATTATTAAAGGAATATTCTGCTCAAGCGGCGCATTTTTAAAGTGTTCATCAACTTCAAAAGCACCTGTTAGTATTTCTTCAAATGCGTCATAACCTAAATACAGCGCAATCGGTAAGCCTATCGCACTCCATAATGAAAAGCGACCACCTACCCAATCCCACATAGTGAATACGTTTTCATCAGCAATACCAAAGGCAGCTGTTTTTTCTAAATTTGTACTTACTGCAACAAAATGTTTAGCAATTGTGCTTTCATCTTTTGTTGTTTCTAAAAACCAATCTACCGCTGTTTTAGCGTTCGTCATGGTTTCTGATGTAGTAAATGTTTTTGACGAAATAACAAATAATGTTGTTTCGGGATCAATATTTTTAAGTACAGAAGCAATTTGTACACCATCAGCATTTGACACGTAGTGCACATTTAACGTGTTGTCTGCGAGTGCTTTTAACGCCTCAGTTGCCATTTGAGGACCTAGATTCGACCCGCCTACCCCAATGCTAACAACGTCTTTCACCGCTTTGCCCGTATAACCAAGCCATTGGCCGCTTCGCACTTTTTCAACAAATACTTTAATTTTGGCAAGCTCATTATCAACCGCTTGCGTTACATTTTCTCCATCAACAATTAATGGAGTATGTGCACGATTACGTAATGCAGTATGTAGTACAGAGCGTTCTTCGGTGATGTTGATTTTTTCACCGCTAAACATTTTATCTCGCCAAGAGACAATATCGCACTCTTTAGCAAGCGACACTAAATTAGCAAAAACATCGTTATCAATTAATTGTTTAGAGTAGTCGAATAATACACCTGGGATCTGAGTTGAAAACTTAGAAAAGCGGGTACCGTCTTGTGCAAATAACGTTTCAAGATGTGTTTGTTTCATCTTAGCAGCACTTTGTTCAAGGGCTTGCCAACTTGCTAATTGCGTTCGGTTCGACATTTAAATATCCTCTAAAAATTTTAACCGGTTGATTTATAGTTTCTTTTTATAATGTAAAAGTCTTTAATCCGCGCTAAACACACTAAAATAAAACGCTGATAGTATAGTTAAAAACGTAAAAAAAGCGCTGCTTTTACTATTTTATACGCAGATGATAACGCAATTTTTGTCATTTGACACCGGTATCATAAATATTTTGCAAATTATTTTACCCGCAATTTCAAAGGCACCCACAAAGCTTAATCGATTAAGTTGTTATGTTCGTGAATTTTACTAAACGTTCAGTACTTTTTTAATAGTTATGACATTTATGTGAATAAATAAAAATCGGCTACCAGAGCCGATTTAATTTGAATCCTATTAGTGTCGTATAATTAGAGGCTCAATGCCAAACCACCCTCTAAGTTATACACTGTTTGATACCCTAGTTGTGTTAGGTTAGCAGCCGCAAGCTTTGATCGGTTACCGCTACGACACAACAATATATATTTACCGCTCTTACTAAGCTGACCTTCCATCAACGCATTAGCCATTCTACTAAGCGGTATATTAAGTGTTTTTATTTCTTTGGTGCGAAACAATTGCGATACATTATTGGCACCATGCTCGTATGGCTCTCTGGTATCAATCAAATACGCATCGTTTTTAGTAAGCATTGCCTTTGCACTATCAAAATTTAATTGCTGAATAGATGATTCGGGTAACGCGGTGACATAACCACACAATTGTGACCTCGATTTTTCTTTAGCCTGATCATCAAGCTGTTTTTTAATAACAAATTCATCAATACTCATTTGGCCGTTTATTAATCCCTTTAATAAAGGTGTTTGTTGTTGCTCGGCCTCCCAGTTCATCGCAAAACATTGTAAATAATCATGTCCTGAACAAATCACACTTGTTTCATCTAGCTGCTCAGCAAGCGCTAAAATAGAATGAGCCATGGCCTTTGTATTGCCACCAGCTAGAGACGTGTTCCCCAAGCCTGCGGGTAATATTAGGTCACCACAAAAGCAATAATTAATGTGATTATCCCCATTTTTTAGAACATAACTTACGCTATCTTCACTGTGCCCTGGTGTGGCTATTTTTTCTAATCGTTGGTTATTAAGGTCAATATACGCTGCATGTATTGGCCACCCCAGTTTATCTATTTCAATGTCATCGCATCGACTCCCTAATACACTGCGTAATAAAGTAACGCCGCAATGGCGCTCTTGGTGAGTGTGTGTATTAAGCACTGCCTTAATAGTGAGGTTTTGTGTATTAGCTATTTTTTCTAAACGCGGTATGAGCTCTACAATAGGATCTATAATAATTGCCTGTTTATTCTCACTTACATATAACCAGCAACAGGCTCCTTGGTGCCTAAACTGCGTTAAACCAAGCGCGCACACATCTTGGTGAGGGGTTGCGCTATCAGATACTATTAAACAGTTAGCCTGCAAAATGACTTTTAATGCACGTATAGATTCACACGCATTTGCTATTTCTTCGGCTGTAGCTGCGGGACCAAACGATAGCCTAATTGCATTTTCACTCTGCCATTGCTTAACGCCCATAGCATCAAGCACAAAGCTCGTTGAAGAACCCGTGCTACATGCAGACCCTCCACTGACACGAATACCAGCAGCATCAAATAAATCAATCACTTCTTTGCTTGTTAGTTCATTTACCGCAAAGTTGAGCGTTGTTGGTACCGAATGCTCAAAACTATGATTAAACGTAACCTCACCAAAAGTATCTTCAATCGCGCATTTAATTTGCGCGCGGTAGCTATTAAGCACATCGATTGGTTTAAACGTGGTACCTGACCTGTCTAGCAGTAAGCTAAATAGTTTATTTAACCCGGCAATACCGGGTAAGTTCTCGGTACCCGAACGCATACCGCTCTCTTGCCCGCCCCCTGCTATAAACGGTGTATAGGCGCTGCCAGCACGTATATATAAAAAACCGATGCCTTTGGGTGCGTAAAGTTTATGGCCTGAAAAGGGAGCGTAATCTATTGTGGTCGCGCTCAGATTAAGTTGCTTTTTGCCCAATGCTTGAACACAATCGACCATCCACGACACGTCAGGGTTTAAAAAACGGACCGTTTGTTCTATAGCATCTAAATCTTGATACACGCCGGTTTCATTGTTAACCGCCATAGTGCATATCATAAGCGCATTAGGAATGTGTTTTGCAATAAAAGTAAGGTCTAGAATACCCTTACTATCTACCGGAATTGCCAATATTTTGGCATTAATGCCCAATACATCATTCCAATGCTTTAAGGTATTAGGTACCGCTTTGTGTTCAGTTGCACCATACAATAATACTGGATTATCTATTTTATGAGTTTTAGCATTAATGAGTGTGGATACGACAGCGGTTTGAATGCCTTCAGTCGCGCCTGAGGTAAACAAAATATTTCCCTCTTTTGCGCCTATCACTGTTCGTGCGTTTTCACGGGTTTGCTCTAACAAATGCTTAGCTTGAATACCTGTAATGTGTGGGCTTGATGGATTACCAAAACAAATTTGCATTGTATGAGAGACCACCTGAGCAATGCATGGCAACACCGGCGTTGTTGCATTTGCATCGAGGTAAATTTGCTCAGAGCTTAATAAAGAGTCAGACATCTAAAAACGCACCTTATTACTAAAAGATATATCTTATTACTAATATTACATAACTTTAGACGTATTGAGTAATAATCAATTAGTACTGACGGTGCGTTTTCTATGCCTTTTTGAACTAACCCTCTGTCAGTTTATTATTCAGCTCTTCTTGCGTTGAAGACCAAGCAGTAATCAATGCCTTAACAAGCGAAGCCAAAGGAATGGCAAAAAACACCCCCCAAAAGCCCCAAAGACCACCAAAAAACAAAACTGCGACAATTATAAATACAGGATTTAAGTCAACCGCTTCTGAAAATAACAATGGCACGAGTACGTTGCCATCAAGGGCCTGAATAATTCCGTAAATAATCAAAATAGTCCAAAACTGAGTTTCTAATCCAAATTGAAATAACGCCACAGCAGCGACCGGAATAGTCACCAGCGCAGCACCCACAAACGGAATTAACACAGAAAAACCAACTAACACACCTAATAAGGCTGCGTAGCGTAAATCTAAAAATGTAAACGCAATAAACGAAACGCCACCTACAATTAAAATTTCAAACACTTTCCCGCGAATGTAATTCATAATTTGTTGGTTCATTTCGTTCCATACTTGCAAAATTAAACGACGCTGTTGCGGAATTAATTTAGCCACACTACCCGTTAACTCTAGCTTATCCTTAAGCATAAAAAACACGAGCAACGGCACAAGCACTAAGTAAATTAACCACGCCACTAAATCTTTTAACGACGTTAATGAAAACGATAAAACCACTTGCCCAAACTCAATGACTTTAGCCTCGACAGTAGCAACAATGCCTTGTACTTGGTCGGCATTTATTAAACTTGGGTATTGCTCGGGTAAGGCAACTAAATACGACTTACCTTGCTCTAACATATGAGGGGTTTCTTGCACTAAGTTACTGGTTTGTTTCCAAAGAACAGGACCAATCACTAAAATTAAAGTAAGCATAATGCCTGTAAATATAAGCATTACGAACACGGTTGCTGTAAAACGGCGTAAACCAAGACGCTCTAAGTGAACAACTGGCCAATCAAGTAAATAAGCAATAACTAATGCCACTAAAACCGGCACAATTAACGAGCCAAAAAAGTACAGTAAGGCAACAGAAACAAGTAGTAAAAATAATAAGGTGACCGAATGAGGATCAGAAAATTTTCTTTCGTACCATGTTTTTATATATTCAAACACGTAATGGCTCCACTAATAATAAACCTTGTTGTTTATCTAAGTTGTAACTGTAAGCATATTTTTTTAAATATCGCTCAATATCATCCATGCTCTCATCACTATTTACACTAAAAGTGATGGCTTGCCGTGTAGATAATGCTTCACGTAGCCCTAATTTAAACTGAATAAACTGTTGAGGACATCTATAACTTCGTAAATCTTGGTGTAACATACTCGCTTTACCGATTTATTAAAATGAATAATAAGTCGCATTGCTGTGTGTTAATAGTCTATAAAACATCAACAAATGTAACTTTTTCTTAAAACAACGCCTGCAATGGTTTATTCTGTAATACATAGTTAGCAGTAAGGACAGGTTAATGTCTCGCACGCATAATAAAGCGCATCTACCAAGTAATCCAACACTCAAAGAGATTAATTGGTTTAAAAAACAAATAAATTGGGGGGAGCTTCCTCCTTTTTATCATTTAGTTGCCTCTTCGGTTAGCGAGTCTGAGGGTGTTTTAGAGCATGGATTTGATAACGCCGTAAAGCAACTTATCGACAGACGTAACTGGAATCTAGACATACTCGACGGCTTTGAGGACGATTTAGGTGAAATCCATACCAAACATAAACCGCGAATTGCGTTACATCAGGTATTTACAGACCGAGGCTTTGAGCTGTGGGCACTGCCTTATGCAAAAGATATTGTTATTGACCAATACATAAAAGATAACCGCTTTATGGAATTTAGAGTGTGGGATCCGCATTCAATGAAAGTACTATTAAGGTTAAATCAATTACATAAGTTTATTGGTTTTTACTTTGAGCGCGGTGATAAAGCCGATAAAGCCCTCATTTTGCACTCACACAAAGTGGTTCATAAAATTATTACTTTTTTGCAGCGAGAGTTGAACGTAATAAAGATAGATGGAGTCTCAATAAAAGAACTCTACCAGTTGTGCGAAAAAGACAGCCGTGCAAGCAGTGACGAAATAGACATAGCCAAAATTGCCATTGGCGAGCCAATAAACAAGGAATAAGATGCAGCTAAAATCAGCCTTTATCTCTTTATGCAGTGCCGTACTTACATTTAGCCTTCTAGTAAGTGAGCCATTAAAGGCGCAAACTAACTTTAATCTTCCTGATTTGGGAACTTCTGCATTACAAGTACTCCCCCTCGAAAAAGAACAAGCGATTGGGGAAGTAATGATGATGCAAATACGTGGTGGTTCACCGATTATTAACGACCCCGTATTAGATGAATACCTAACTACCATTGGTAGAAAGCTTGTTGCAAACGCAAACGATGTACGTTTCCCGTTTTCATTTTTTTGGATCAATAACTCTGACATTAACGCTTTTGCTTTTTACGGCGGACATGTCGGTGTGCACACAGGCCTCATTGCGCAAGCCGATAGCGAAAGTCAGTTTGCATCTGTACTCGGTCACGAAATCGCTCACGTCACTCAGCGCCATTTAGCACGCAGAATCCAGCAACAACAAGATAACAGCGCAATGACCATAGCGGGGATGATTGCCGGTATTTTAGCAACTATTGTTGCCCCTGACGCTGGTATTGCCATAATATCAGCAAGCCAAACACAATCTGCTTTTAGCCAATTAACGCACAGTCGCTCTGCTGAACAAGAAGCTGATCGAATAGGCATGCAAACACTTAATAATGCAGGGTTTGATGCGCGTGCATCTAGCGACTTTTTAACTAAACTGGCTGCACAAATTCGTTATAAGTATAAACCACCTGCATTTTTGCTTACTCACCCACTGCCTGAAAGCCGAGTGTCTGATGTACGTCTTCGTGCTGAGCAGTACCCAAAGCGTCGCTTACCTGCAAGCCTCGAATTTAACCTTGCTAAAAGCCGAGTACTTGCACGTTACGACAACAAACCAGAAAATGCTGAAGCCTTATTTAGAAAACTCCTTCGTGAAAACAGCTACAGCAATACAGCACTTAATTACGGTTTAGCGTTAAGTTTACTTGATCAAGAAAAACTGGATGAAGCAGACACTATTTTAAGCAAGCTATTAAAAAGTGACCCTAAGAATTTATTTTATATTGATACGCAAACTGATTTACTCATAGCGCAAGAAAAAGCCGACGAAGCCGTTTCATTTTTAGCTGAACTACATAATTACCGCCCTAACAATCAAGTAATTACGCTCAATTATGCAAATGCAGCATTAGAAGCTAAGCAATACGAACTTGCTGAAAACGTGCTTAAAGGTTTTTTATTAGAAAAACCAGAGCATAGTTTAGGTAAAGAGCTACTGGCTGACGCGTACAAAAAACAAGACAAATTGGCGGCCTATCACGAGGCAAACGCTGACGTGCTATCTCAATACGGTGCTTACATGAAAGCCGCTGATGAAATCCAAAAAGCGCTTAACTTCGTAGAATCAACAGAGTTAATAAAACAGCAGCGATTAAAAGCATTACTTACTCAGTACCGCCGTTTACAAAAAGAGCTTGCAAGGCTTTAAGTCTGCAAGCTGTTGCCCTAAAATAGAGGCAATTAACACTATGGAAACTTTTATGTCTGTTACTATTTATCATAATCCGCGTTGTTCTAAATCGCGTGAAACACTTGCCCTTTTACAAAGTAAATCAATTGAGCCCACCGTTGTTGAGTATTTAAAAACGCCTTTAACATCTGATCAAATTACTACACTTATAGAACAACTTGGTTTTAGCTCTGCTCGTGATTTAATGCGTACAAAAGAAACCGAGTACAAAACGCTAAATTTAAAAGACGAAACAAACGAAACCACGCTTATAAACGCCATGGTTCAGCATCCAAAATTAATTGAACGCCCTATTGTTGAACACAATGGTAAAGCCGCAATTGGTCGCCCACCAGAAAACGTTTTAAGCGTTTTATAATGAGTACAACCATCGTGGTACTTTACCACTCGAGCCATGGCTCCGTTGAAGCAATGGCCCATGAAATAGCTGAGTCAATAGAGCAACAAGGCGCAACAGCCCTACTGAGAACGTTTGTAGCTAAAAACCCGCACGACATTGTTATTAGTAAAGATGACCTTATAGAGTGTGATGGCTTGGCTTTTGGTACACCTACCCGATTTGGTATGATGGCTTCTCAAGCCAAAGCATTTTGGGAAACCACCAGCGAGCTATGGCTTAAAGGCCAACTAATTGATAAGCCCGCATGTGTGTTTTCATCGTCAAGCAGTATGCACGGCGGTAATGAGGCCACACTGCTTAATTTATCATTGCCCTTACTACACCACGGAATGATGCTACTTGGTGTACCTTACGATGTGCCCGAATTATTAGGCACTCAAACTGGCGGGACCCCCTATGGCGCTACGCACGTTGCCGGTAGCAACAATAGTGCCCAGTTAAGTAAAGACGAAATTAAAATATGCCAAAGCGTAGGTATACGCCTGACAAAAATTGCGAGTAAACTTCAATGAACACAGCGCAACCCCCTGCTAAAAAGCCAATAACCGTAAAATTTCAACGCATTGCATTAATTGGCTATATTGGCCTGCTCGTTTTAATGCCATTATGGATGTACTTTGTGCCGCCTCAAGAAGGCCCGCTCGATGTTATGTCGCTATTTGTACCTATAATTCCTCTATTACTACCGCTTAGAGGTATTATAAAAGACAGTACTTATACCTACGCTTGGGCAAACTTTGTTGTTATGCTTTATTTTATTCATGGCTTAACTATGCTTTGGGTTGCACCTGACGAGCTGATTTGGGTGTTACTTGAGTTGTTATTTGCATCTTTCATGTTTATTGGGTGTACTTATTATGCAAGACACCGCGGGCAAGAGTTAGGCTTAAAAATTCGCAAACTAAAAGAAGATTTAGCTGACGAAAAAGCCGCTAACGAGCTTCACAAGTAAAATAAAAAAAGCGCGTTTACTATTGGGCAAACGCGCTTTTATACATTTTAAGTACGTATTAACTATTTAAACCAATTCACTTAGTGCAGCCAACGTCACTATACCCGCTAAACATAGCTGAGCTAATAAGCTCAATAACGAAAAGCCCCTCAATACAAATAACCCCCAAGGATGTTTTATATGTGGATACAAAGCGCAGCGCTTTAAGCTCATAGCAAAGAAAAAACAAATCACCGTAACTATAGTTAAACCAAGCGTCAGTTCACTTTTTATGGTCAGCGCTTCATCAAAAAAGAAAAATAACTGTAATGGCAATAATAAAGTCACAATAGCATGTAAAACATGCACTTTTTTAATACGATCAAATTGCCCTTCTGGGGATAGCTCTTTAATTCCAAAATCACGCTCTAGGCATTTAACTAGGTTTTGCGCTTTAATGCTCACAGCCAATCGGTAGCAACTTAGGCCCTCGTTATTACGCGCTCTAAAATCAAAGCCTGCTTTTATTAGCATCACCATTAACGATTCATTTTTTGAGAGCACAGCATAATGCAATGCAGTATTACCAAGGCTATCAAGGGCTTTTTTATCTTGCTTAGGTAGTAAGGTTTGCACAACGTTTACAAAACCACGCTCTGCCGCCCACATAAATGCCGTTTTACCGTTATCATCAGCTAATGTGCCTGTTGCACCTTGCTCAATAAAGCGCATAGCCATTGTTTGCTTGGCCGTTTTTTTACGTAAATGTGTTAGGAGCGCTTGCTCAAGTAAAACCACAGAATCAACATCAGGCGATACTTGTTTCAATAAAGTAAAATAGTCTTTACCCATTGCTACTTTGTCACTTGCAAGCCCACTTAACACTTCTAAGTCAGCAATTGACTCAGGTATAAAGTGACTTAAGCGATCTCTAAAATCAACTTCTTTCCATAGCGATAACGCATCAACAGCACTAAGCTTACTGCCATTATTTAAAGCATGTTCAATGAGTGTAAAATAGCGTTTGCTAAAAAATAAATTAAATAATGAAAGCGGTGTTTCAACTGCATTTTGTGCGGCAACACTTGCGTATTTCTCTAAACGCTGACACAACAATAGCACTAAGCTCTCTGGAGTATATTCGTTATCGTAAAAGTGGGTTTTCATTGCGCCTACGTATGCCTGTGCATCTTCGTCGTATTCACAAATATGTTGAAAATAGCATTCTTCAAAAGGTTCAAGCGGTGTTAACCACGCCAAATAATAAATCGGGGGCAAAACAGTGGTGCACACACCATCGTCTTCATTGGTAGAACGACAAGCTGGCCAAGCTTCTAAAGCATCTAAAATAAAGGCACCGTTTTGCTCTACAAGGCCTTTAATGAGTAACGGATATTCCTTTGGCCAAATCAGTACATTTTCCATTAAAACAACACAACTCCAGTGTAGCTTGGGTAAGTGGTCAGGTTATAACAGCTTTCAGCTGACACCACGCTTAATCAAAGAGGCGATATTCTAGCACACCCAGATCGCCACGCTAGAACAAAGTAGATGAATAATGAAAAATATAAAAGCAGCCAAGTAAGTAATTACATGGCTGCTTTTTTGGTTGGAGTTGGGCTTAATCTCTTCCACACAAAAAGATTAATTATTTATTCTTTAACTCGCTAATTACTTGGTCAATGCCTACATCTGAAATGCGCTGAATTATCTCTTTTTGCTTAGCACTTAAAAGCGAAATACCCTCGGCTACAATATCATACACCTTCCATTGGTTATCTTTACCTAGGCGTAACTTAAAGCTTAAATCAATTGTGGGGGCGTTAGGCTCTATAATTTGCGTATTAACCGTGGCATATTCTGAATCGCTTTGTGCATTATTGTGCTCAAAAACCACTTTTTGGCCTGTGTATTTCATTAATGCACCGGCATATGTACCAGTTAAGTAATGCTCAACCGCGTCAATAAAATCAACAGCTTGTTGGCGCTCAATACCTTTAATGTGTTTACCTAATAGTTTAAAAGACACAAACTTAATATCAATGTGTGGCATTAAACGTTTTTCAACAATTCCCGACATTTCAATTTTACTGGCATTACCTTTACTGTTCACTTTACCTATATCAGCAAAAAGGGTGTCTGCAACAGACTCTAAAAGTATATCTGGTGATTGCTGAGCTTGTGCATAAAGCGATGTACTTAAAAATGCGGTAGCAATTAAAAATAGTTTAATAAGTTTCATAATATTTTTTGTTTGTGTGATTAAGTTAAGGCTAATTTACGTTATTAATACGCAATAAAAAAGGCACAAATAAGCAACTTATTAATGCCCAATAAGCACCAATAGATTAAGTAATTAAATTTCAATAAGTTAATAAAACCTATTAACACACCGTATACATCCCCATTTTCTCTCGCCTTGAATTTATAACCTCCCCACCCTCATCATTTGTTTTTTCGATAAATCAACTATCAGCGAGCAGCTATGAAATCCTTTTTTAAAATACTTATTTTATTAATCGCCTCACTTTTTATTAATACCACAGCATTAGCGCAATCAAACCATGGCTACGCTGTCGACGTACTTAAAGGCACGGGTAATATAAATGGAATAAAATTAGCTTATCAATACCATATGCCAAAAATGCAAAACTTAGTTGGAGATACTCGCTTTTATATCGAAACCAGTGTAAATCTGTGGGAATTTGCGCATAACCACCACTCACAATCCAACTTGGTATTAGCGGTATCGCCTGTATTGCAGTTTCCAGCGTTTAGTTTTAATAACACCCCGTTTTATGTTGAAGCAGGCATTGGTGTTTCACTTGTTGACGAAACACAGTTTGGTGGTAAAAATTTAAGTAGCCATTATCAATTTGAAGATCGTATTGGACTCGTTGCCGACTTAGGCGATACAAACATTGCTTTGCGAATTATTCATTATTCTAATGCGGGGTTTCAAAAGCCCAATCCAGGCCTTGATTTTATGACCTTATCGGTTGCCAAGCGATTTTAATACCCTATTGATTTGTTTGCTGGTAATTACTATTTAAAAACGTAAAATAATCAGCAAACAAAAACTGAGAAATTAAAATGCAAACATGGCAAGTAGTCCTCATTGTAGTGATAGTATTTGGTGTTGTAATAGGAAATATTGCCTTAATAAAACACAGTGCTAATATGGAATTTAAAAAGTCAGACTTGCACTTAAAAAACAAACAAGACACAAAAAAGCCCTGATAAATCAGGGCTTTCAATTTAAAAATAAGATTAACCAACAAGCCAATGTGCCATTAACGAAATAATCGGCAATGTTATAAGTGTTCTGAGAATAAATATTACGAACAGCTCAACAATGTTAACTGGAATTTTGCTTCCTAACAGCAGCGCCCCCACTTCAGACATATAAATAAGCTGAGTCACACTCATCGCAGCAATGATAAAGCGTGTTACATCGCTCTCAATAGTCCCAGCTGCAAGGATTGAAGGGATAAACATATCGGCAAAACCAACCATGATTGTTTGTGCTGCAGCCTCAGCTTCAGGCACTTGCAACAATTCTAAGAATGGAATAAACGGCATACCTAAATATTGAAATAGCGGCGTATATTCTGCAATGATTAATGCAAATGTACCTACGGCCATAACAACAGGTAATACAGCAAATACCATATCAAGTGCGTTGTGTACGCCTTCTTTTAATGTGCCCACTACACCCGGCGATTTATCTGCCTTGGCCAGCGCTATATCTAAAGAATGACCCACTAATGATTTACCTTCGGGCACCAGCTCTGCGTTTGCATCAGGCTCTGAGCCATCAATAAGTAAATCTTTTTTAAACCTAAGCGGTGGCAAGCGCGGCACAATAATAGCAGCAGTAATACCTGCCAAGCACACCGTTAAATAAAACGGAGCAAATAAATACTCAAGCTTTACTTGGCCAATAACCACTAAACAAAACGTAATGGAAACAGCAGAAAATGTAGTACCAATAATAGCGGCTTCGCGTTGTGTGTAGTATTTATCTTCGTACTGGCGCGCAGTCATTAATATTCCCACACTGCCATCACCTAACCAAGATGCCACACAGTTAACGGCACTTCGCCCTGGAACGCCAAATAACGGGCGCATCACTTTAGTTAATAATGTACCTACCAACTCAAGCAACCCAAAATTAAGTAACAAAGGGAGCAAAAGCCCTGCTAGTATAAATACCGAAAACAACACAGGAAGTAAGTCGTTTAACACGAGTGCCCCTGTATTTTCAGACGTGATCGCATGCGGCCCCACGCCTAAGAAGGTCATTAATACAAATGCTGTACCAAATAAACGCGTAACTAACCAAATCCAACTAACGTTAAACAAATGATTTAAAAGCGGTATTTTACAAATCACTTGAGGCTTAAAAACACTTACAATGAGTGAAAACGCACCCGTTATACAAATTATGGCAGTAATAATGGCTTGTGCTGTATCTGCAAAAAATACTTGCATGGCTTTGGCCATCATTGCAATAGGAATCGTCATTGCTTCACCGCTCGACACCGGCGTCATAAACAAAAACACACCAATTAGCGAAGGCACAAGGAACGCAAACCAAGTACGCCAATCGTACTGAGGTGAAGTTGATAATTGAGACATATTTTTAACCTATAAAAACCACAAAAAGAGCTAAGCGCTCTTTTTGTGGTAAGACGTATTATTATTTATATTTTAATGCCGCGCTTAATAAGTGCTGCTTCTAGTGCTTGCTGTAAACCATTCATGGTACCTGGCTCAAGCGTTTCGCCCTTATCGTCCATCCAGGTTAAGCTTGTGCCACCTTGCTTGGTCTTACTCACTAAAATTTGGTATTGGCCTTCATCAATTGGTAATTGCGCAACATCGTCGCCCCAAATCGAATCCCACATACTGCTCTCAGGAGCTTTATAGTCAGCTGTAATTAAACCTGTATCTTGGTTTATTTCAACAATAGTAAACGACAAACGCTCTAAAAAGCCTGAAAAACGATCAAATACCGCATCGTAAGATTGCTCAGTAACCAACGCTGCATTGCCTTTATTGTCAAAGCCCATTTCTAAAGAAATAATACCTTGGCGCTTGCGCATATCAACTTCAAGTTGGCGATAGCGGTAATCAAATTCCGTAATAACTTGGTTAAGTGCACGCACTTCTAATTGCTGTTTAAGCAAGTCTGTAAGTGTTGTATCACCTTTAAAATCTATCAATTCAGCACGTAAAGAAGCTGTACGTTCATGCGATTTTTTTTCAATAGAAAATCTAAAACGTTGCAGGTCATCGTTCTTTTCATCGCCCCACAACCAGCTTTCTTCGGTTTTAATAATTGTGTACCAATCGGTTTCAATAAGACCAAGTAACTTGTCTTCTTTGGTTGTAGCGGTGTTATTTTCAGCTAAAACAGCTTTAATTGAATCCCAAATAAAGTCATCTAAATCAACAATGCCATCGTTTTTATCAAAATATACGCGTGCTAAATTATCAGCCTCTTCGACCCAACTGCCTTTTGCTACAGTGAGTACTTGAGCGGGTGGGCGATAATTGGTTGCGTCTGGATTATTGTTATATTGACCTACTTCCATTTTATAAACTGGATCTTGAGCCGGCTGAGATAAAGACGCTGGTGCTTTTACTGGCTCATGCGCGCGGTAATTACGTTCATTATGCGCATCGTTAACAAATACACTACACCCTGATAAACTTACCAATGCACTTACTGCAAGTGCTTTTGGGATCCAATACTGCACAGATAATTCTCCTTAGCATACCCTTTAATTGTTTTAACAAATATATGAGTGGGTTATGCCGATTTGGTTCAGTGTAAAATCAATATTAACTTTACATTTTTATTTGGCTACTTAATTGCAATAAAGTTCAGCACCTCAACTTAGAAAAAAACTAAGGGCAAATAAGCAAATTTTAGCTATGGTACTTTCCTGTGCCAGTAAAAACAAGAAACACCGTACTTTAAACGCGCTTAATTAGCCCGCATTATAGTTTAGACACCGTTTTGTGTTAAACTTCGCCGCCGAGCACGTCCTCGAGTGTATTTAGTAGTGTTATCCATTGCGTTGTTATAACCCTTGTAACTTAGGTATTTTAACCCATGACTGCATTTTCAAATCATCAAATTGTGTTAACCGCTATCGGCGAAGACAGGCCGGGTATTGTCAGTGAGCTTACGCAATTGGTTAGCGACTGCCACTGTAATATTATAGACAGCCGCATTGCCATTTTAGGCTGTGAGTTTACCTTTATAATGTTATTGCATGGTGACATGTCGGCCATAAGCAGAATTGAACATGTGTTACCAACCAAAGCAATGGAACTTGGCCTGCTAACCATGATGAAACGCACTACAAGCCATACCCCTGGCGAGTTTTGTGCCGGCTACACGCTCGAATACACAGGTATAGATACCCCGGGCACACTAAGCAAAGTGACACGCTTTTTTGCCGATAACCACATCAGCATTTGTTCTTTAAAGTCAGATACGTTTAATGAAGAAACTGACACTAAAATGCGCTGTGAAGTAGAATTTAATATCCCCATAGATGTAGACATAGATAAATTTAAAATTAGTTTTGAGAGCCTTTCTCATACCCTAAACGTAGATTATATTTTTAAACGCATTCGTTAAGGAAATAGCATGAACACAATTAGTCCATTACAAGCTGGTGATACAGCACCCGCTTTTAGCTTACAAAACCAAAACGACGAAACAATCACATTAAGTGAATTGTTAAAAGAGCAACAAGTACTTGTGTACTTTTACCCTAAAGCGTCTACACCAGGCTGTACCGTTCAAGCAGAAAACCTGCGCGACCAACAAGCCGAGCTTGCTAAGCTTAACACCCGTGTTGTAGGCATCAGCCCAGATCCAATTAAGCGCCTTAAAAACTTTGAAACTAAAAAAGAGCTTAACTTTGATTTACTCGCCGATGAAGATCACGCCATTGCAGAAGCATTTGGTGTATGGGGCTACAAAAAGTTCATGGGTAAAGAATATGACGGTATTCACCGCCTTACATTTTTAGTAGGCCAAGACGGTAAAATTAAACACTTATTTGATAAATTCAAAACCAAAGATCATCACCAAGTGGTGCTTGATTATTTGGCGGCAGAATAAGCTCGCTAACTACGACCAAAAAAAATACATAAAGCGTTGCCCTAGAGCAGCGCTTTTTTATGTTATTTACTAAATAACGTGGTTAAATAAAGCATCTTCGAAAAATAAATAAACAACTGCTCGTTTTGAATTTAAAGTTAAAGTTTGTTCCTTTTTGTTTTCAACAATAAGCTTTATTAGGTTACTCATATATGAGACAAGAATTAAGAACTAAAATCATTGAAGTGTGTGATAAAAAAATTGCCAGTAAAGGTGATAATGTAGGCCTGTCTTTCTATGCTTTTTTTGCTAATAAAAACAACAACCCAGAACTTTTAATGGAAGCTGCTACTTGGTGGATTCAAACCCATCAATTAGATCACTTTGTAAAAGCTCATAAAATAAAACAAATGGTGCTGAATAATTTATAAGCCCCCAAGTGCTCATATTCGATGTGCATAATGCTTTAAGCAACAATTAAAAGCGCGATTTAAAGTCTCTAAATCAAGGAGTGTATGTATTTTGTAAAAAAGCTATTTCGATGGTCACGAGGCAGGCAAAAATCAGGCTATGATAAAATGCTGATTTGTGGTGCATTTTGGCCCATAAAGTTTGATGTGTATTTATTAAAGTTCCCAAAAGGAAGTGAAATACCACCGCACACTGATCTTGTTAAGGATGGTCAGCATTACAGACTAAATATTGTGTTAAAAAAAGCGGATATAGGCGGAGAGTTTATCTGCTCTAGCCTCATATTTGAAACAGAAAGGATCAAGTTATTTCGCCCTGATATCAGCAGGCACCAAGTATCAAAGGTAGAAAAAGGTAACCGATATATACTAAGTATTGGCTGGATAAAAAATACTTAGTCAAAAACTCCCCTTAAAGTGCACTTTAATCTAGTACTCACCATCTTTCACGGTATAGTCTATTGATATATTGAGCATAAAAAACTAAATATAAGGATTTAAATTTGAAAAAGGCAGTTAGGTTTAAAGCGTATTTAGTGGCTTTAATCACATGTATTATTGGGTTTCAGTTTTCGCCGGCAAGTAATCAGTTTTATGCAAACCCGTTTTATGTTGGCGGTATTATTTTTGCAATCGTACTAATTGTGAATGTTATTAATTACTTCTGCCCAAAGTGTAAGAAAAACCAGGTAATGCAATCAGCTACTAGCTATCGCCTGCCAACAAATAATTGCTATCACTGCAGGGAAGAAATTAACTAACATTGTCGGATGGCGCTTTGCTTATCCGACCTACGTGTTTAAATAAACTTGTTAGAGTTTGATATAAAGAGTGCTTGGAAAGAGTGAGCATTGAAGTTGCTGTGTTGGGTTTCGTTTCACTCAACCCAACCTTTTATCTACAGAATATAACTTAACGCAGAGCAGCTTATCGCTTACAGCTAACCACTTAAAGCCGCCTTTGCGTTTTAACTAATTCCTAAATACTTGTGTACTTGTATTGATAGGCGCCAGTTTTTGGCAATACAGGTGTCGATTGCTAATTTGGTTGCTGATACTTTTTGGCTAATTGGCTGTAAGTAAACAAGCTTTGGGTTAACACCTGTTTTAGCAAATAATTCTTCAAGCTCTTCTACGTGCTTTTGCATCGCTACTGGGTGCTTTATCTCGTTGGCGCGTTTCATGGCGCTGGTAAGTACTTCATAACCGCCGCGCATGTTTATTTTAGGCGATACAGTAACCCATGTTTGCTCAGGGGCGAGTATTTCAAACGTGCCGCTGGTTTCTATTTGTGTAGTAAAGCCTTGTGCATGTAATAAGTTACATACTGGGTTTAAATCGAACATGCATGGCTCGCCGCCGGTAATTACAACATGCTTTGCGGTATAGCCACGTGATTTAAACAGCTCAAGTACTTGCTCGGCGCTGGCATCGGCCCAATGATCTGAGTCGGCTTTTTTCTCTACGGTTTCGTCAAGAGACACTTTGTATACGTTGTCTACATCCCATGTTTGTTTTGTGTCGCACCACGAACACCCTACAGGGCAACCTTGCAGGCGTAAAAATATTGAGGGTGTGCCAGTAAAGCTTGCTTCACCTTGAATGGTTTCAAACACTTCATTAATTTTGTACAAAAGAGATCTCACTTACTACCTAGTAGCCAAATTGCTACTATTAAAGACGAAAAAGCGCTGTGCAAAAATTGTTATTTAAGCTGCGGCCGTGTAGTATATCGCGCCCTGATATAAACCTCTATTAAAACTAAGAGCAAAACAGATATGACGCAAAAAGTAGTTGTTATTTATTCCGGCGGTATGGACTCATTTACCGTATTAAATAAAGCCCTGCAACAAGGCCATGATGTATATGCCCTCTCATTTGACTATGGTCAGCGTCATGTAAAAGAGCTTAAAGTTGCTGCGCAAGTATGTGAAAAGCTTAATGTTCCACACAAAATAGTTGATATTTCAGCTATTAATCAGCTTATTGGTGGCTCATCATTAACCGATAACATTGATGTACCAGAAGGCCATTACGAAGAAGAAAGCATGAAAAGCACAATAGTGCCAAATCGTAATATGATTTTGCTCTCGCTTGCAGTTGGTTACGCAGTATCACTTAAAGCAAGCCAAGTTTATTACGGTGCTCATTCTGGGGATCATGCTATTTACCCCGATTGCCGTCCTGAATTTGTGCAAAAAATGGATGATGTATGTCGTATTGCAAACTACGATGCAGTAGAAATTTTTAGCCCATATCTTAATAACACCAAAATTGATATTTTAACTGACGGTATTAAAATGGGTTTAGATTACAGCCAAACATGGACATGTTACAACGGCCGTGAAAAGGCCTGTGGTAAGTGTGGTGCGTGCCAAGAACGTTTAGAAGCATTTGCACTAAACAATATTACAGATCCGTTAGAATACGAATAAGCAACACATAAATAAAAGAGAAAGGCTATGTTACATAGCCTTTTTTATTGCATAGTAAATTAATTACACGGCATTTCAGACTCTATAGCCAGCGCCTTACGCGAGCTTTATAGATAGTAAATTCATCACCAAATAATTTAGTAAGCGCACGTTCTTCTGGCATTATTTGAAACAACGTTAAATAGCCAATAAACCCAATAACACCTAACATTGCCCAAACAGAGCTTAACCACACACCCCACCCAGCTAAAATAAATGCAAATCCTAAATACATGGGATTACGTGAAATTCGGTAAATACCGCTGGTAACTAATTTTGATGCCTGTTCTGGTTTATTGGGGTTTACTGTGGTTTTGGCTAGCTTAAAGCTCACAACCCCCGCAACACAGCTTGCACAACCAATAATAACTAAACTTGCCGCCAAGTAGGCAACAAATACAGTAAAGTCAATAACACTGTAATGCGCTATAAGCGCCATAATGCCTGCAAAAAATAGAACAACTATAACGGGAGGTATTTTATTATTTAGCATAATAACTCTCTGATAAAATTAGTTTATAAAATAGTGTGTTAGTAACTATATGGCGATTGATTTGACATTAAACAACCCTGTTACTGTATAAAGTATGAACACCAGACAAAAAGCACTGATTTACATGTATATAGCCACAGTGTTAATTGATTGATTTCAAATCATCGCCCTTTACAAATAAAGTTACAATTGTCAGCTTTATCTAAATTGAAGAAAGCGTATACTTTAAAAATAAAAATATAAAAGGAATATAGTTATGTCTGGTACTACGATGATTGTACTTATCGTGCTTATATCTGTGGGTTCGGGTGTGGTTTACGATATGTATAAAAAGCATTTAGAGTTTAAACATAAAATGCAAAATAACAATAGCGATGCTCATAAACAACTTGCTGAAACAAAAGCAGAAGTGGTTGCACTAAAAGAACGTGTACAAACACTCGAAGCTATTGTGACCGACTCAAGCTTTAACGTTAAGCAAGAAATAAACAAACTGTAAGCGTTGTTAAACGCTTACTTGTTCACTAAGGCCCTTAAAGGTAGTTTGGGTATAAATGGGCATTTTCTGGTTGCTCTATTCCATGGGCTGCTAGAAACCCACCTATAGCTTGTCCACACCCCTGAGGTGCTCGCCCGCTGTCTATTTCGAAGTTTAATTGATTAGCTTCTTGCTTACCCATTGAGCACAAATCAACTGTATTTGGTGAGCGCATTGCAATGCTTAACTTACCAATACTTTCTACCGCCACACTTTTACTAAAGCGGGCAAAACCTTGATACTTAAACTGCTCATTTACGTAGTCGTTGCTAGTGTTAACCAAGGCTGTGATAAAACCATGTAAAAAGTGATTACTTGACGACCCCGTAGTCAAAAACGCAATTGATTTATTGTTGAACTCGCTTAACTGAGCGCCATCGCAATGCAGCTTTACTGTATACAAATGCTGCTCGTCAGTAATGGCTTGATAGTCGGTCAGTTCAACAATCGAATCAGCAAACACAATGCGACTAACCAAATCGCTAATATTATCGCTATGGTGCGTTTGTAAAACTAACTCTGGGTTTTGCGACATGACAGGTAAATCGTGATGGTTATTAAATGGTGTGCTAATTGCACCATTTTGTTTTAATTGAAATAACTCTCTAACTTCGTGCTCACGCGCTACTTTTAAAGCTAAAAAAGCAGTTTGAATAAGTTCTGAAGTGGGTAAGTTTTCTTCTACTATCCAGCGTCTACCAAATAGCAATTTTTTTGCTTTATCGGCATTTTGATGGCCACTTTTTTTGTAGTTGTCAGGGCTTAGTACTGCAACTTGTAGGTATATTTCATCGCCTTTTTGTGCAGCTAGGACCCTAAAGTGGGCCGAAAATTCTATGCTTTCGAGTACTTCATTTACACTTTCAAGTGTATGCTTGTAACGTAAAAAATGCTGTGGAACGACCCAATTATTATTAGCTAATTGCACAAGCGGCGCATAGGGAATTGGCTGCTCGTAGCTATGTTGCCATTTTTTGTCGTTACTGAGTAACGTATTTAGGTGACTATTTTTATCTGACATAAATAAACCAAATAAACTCGCACTGGGCAAGATATTAACTGTGCTTACATTACGTGTTTTGTTATGTAATTAGATCACAGCCGCCCGACAAAATTGGGCTTTTTTAACTATCGTATAGACTTTGATAGTCGCTTATAACTTTTTGATAATAAAGCTCATCTTTATTGAGCATTTTATTATAATGATTTAACAGTCGTTGAATGTAAGCCGTATGCTGTTTATTATTTAAGTCCCACATGGCATCACCTGTTTTACTTACCGTTTGGTTGCTTTTAAAGCTAACCTCTATGAGTTCGTATATACGGTTTTTATCGCTTATGATGTGCTCACTATGCAAACCCAAATTAAGCTTGTGTAAACCACTGCGCAGTAAATAGGTGTGGTGAATTGGGCATAAAATAAATCGCACATGCTTTACAGACTCTGGCGAGTTGTTAGCTATTATTTGCTGCACTAAACGCAGCGCTAATTCACCACCTATACCCGCTATAACCACTACCTGATTTGTTACATCATCAAGCTTTATACTTCCAACGTCCTGACACAAGACCTGCCATTCAGGCTTTTTATCACCAGGCGTCCTTAATTTTTTGTTACGTGTAAGCGTTGCCTCAAGGTCAGACATGACATTGGATAAAATATCAACAAACATGACCTTATCCGCAGCTGAGCGCTTTAACAAAGCCATTCCCAAATAGCCATGATCGCAGCAGCAATCCCAAATAGTGTTTTGCTGGCGAGTGATCAGCGCATCAATCGCAGCCAGTCGTTTACTGAGCTTCATTTAATCAGGCGAATGTGACATTTTATAGACAAGCGCTTTTAAACTTTTATCACTGTCTATTTCAATAAAGCGTGCGGTAGGTGCAAGGCGCGCTACAAATTCAATCGCACCTTGTGTGTGCTCAGCAATAAGTGCTTTAAATGCATCCTCAGTTAGCTCGGGGCTATTGGCGCATAAGAGCAATTTAGTTGTTTGATTAAGTAACTCAGGGAGCCTACGAAGCACTTTTTGGTAATCTTTAGTTAAAATAAAGCTGCCTTTTTGAAAACTTGGTGGGTCAACAATAATCAGATCAAACGGAGCCGCTTTTTTTAATTTACCAAACGACTTTAAAATATCGTGAGGTAAGTAACTCACGCCTTTGTCAAAGCCATTTAACTGATGGTTTTGCTTACCTACTTTGAGTACTCCTTTGCTCATATCCATATTCATTACGTGATCAGCGCCGCCCTGCATTGCTGCTAACGAAAAGCCGCACGTGTACGAAAATAAATTAAGTACTTTGCCATGCTTACTATTCGCCATTACAAACTCACGGCCGCTTCGCATATCTGGAAAAATCCCCGTGTTTTGGCGGCTTTGCAAATCAACTAAAAAGCGAATTCCGTTTTCGGTTACTGTATGCGGATTAGGAAGCGATCCAAACATAACGGTATTTTGGCTTTGTACACCTGCGCGCTGCTGATAAACAAGCGAGGTAATTAACTCTGGGTAATGCGCTTGCGCCCATTGCCAAAGTGTTTCGGTTAGCTGATTAAGCGTGTTGTCGTCTATTTCATCGTAAGAGACTAAAAATAAGCTTGGCGGATAAAAATCTAAATTTAAGTGGCTTAATGCCTCAATACTATGGCCTCGCCCGTGAAAAACACGACACAGTTCGTTATTTAAAATAGGGGCACTCTCAAGTGCCGTGATAAGAGGCGTAAAATTTATAGTCATTTTTTAATTAATCAACTGTTGTTGTAGTTCGTGTATTTCGTCGCGCACAGAGCCCGCCTTTTCAAATTCTAAATTACTCGCATACGCGTGCATTTTAGTTTCAAGCTGCTTGATTTGCGTTGCAATTTCTTTCGCGCTAAGCACCTTTTTAGACTCTTTACGAATAAGTTGTAGGTTATCTTTAGGTCCAGCTTCTTCGCCTACATCCATCACATCAAGAATCTTTTTGGCTAAAGCACGTGGCTCTATGCCGTTATCTATATTGTATTGATGTTGAATTTCGCGCCTGCGGCTTGTTTCATCTATCGCTTTTGCCATAGATTTAGTCACTTTATCGCCATATAAAATAGCACGGCCATCTAGGTGACGCGCGGCACGACCAATAGTTTGAATAAGCGAGCGCGTTGAACGTAAAAAGCCTTCTTTGTCGGCATCCAGTATCGCAACCAGCGCCACTTCAGGCATATCCAAACCTTCTCTTAGTAAGTTAATGCCTACTAGCACGTCAAACACCCCTGCGCGTAAATCACGAATTATCTCTACGCGCTCTACAGTATCTATGTCTGAATGCAAATAACGTACTTTTACGCCGTGTTCACTTAGGTAGTCGGTTAAATCTTCAGACATACGTTTAGTAAGCGTAGTCACTAATACGCGCTCACCTTTTTCAACACATTGGTATATTTCTGACAATAAATCATCAACTTGGTCGCCAACAGGCCTTACTTCTATAAGCGGGTCTAAAAGCCCTGTTGGGCGAATAATTTGCTCTGCAACTTCCCCGCCACTGCGCTCCATTTCAAAGTCGCCAGGCGTTGCCGATACATAAATGGTTTGCGGAGCAATGGCTTCAAACTCTTCAAACCTAAGTGGGCGATTATCCATGGCTGAGGGCATTCTAAAACCATATTCTACAAGGTTTTCTTTACGGCTTCTGTCGCCTTTATACATAGCGCCAATTTGCGACACCGTTACATGGGATTCATCAATAATCATTAATGCGTCATCAGGCAGGTAATCAAGTAATGTTGGTGGCGGATCGCCAGGGGTTCGCCCTGATAAATATCGACTGTAGTTTTCTATTCCCGAGCAATAACCCAACTCGGTCATCATTTCTATGTCGTACTGAGTGCGCTGCGCAATACGCTGCTCTTCTACCAATTTATTGGCACTGAGTAATTGAGCTCTTCTATCTTTTAGTTCTATTTTAATATTTTCGATTGCGCCAAGAATTTTTTCTCGCGGAGTTACATAGTGCGTTTTAGGATAAATAGTGGCACGCACAATATGTTTTTCAACAGCACCTGTCAGCGGATCAAAAATACTCAAGCGCTCTATTTCGTCGTCAAACATTTCTACCCGCACTGCGTATGTTTCTGACTCTGCCGGGAATATGTCGACCACTTCGCCGCGAACTCGGTAAGTACCTCGGCTAAACTCTATGTCGTTACGGGTATATTGTATTTCGGCTAAGCGGCGAAGCATGTCACGCTGGTCAACTTTTTCGCCTACTTTTAAAAGCAACATCATTTTCATGTATGACTGGGGGTCACCCAAACCATAAATAGCCGAAACCGATGCAACAATAATGGTATCGCGGCGTTCAAGAAGTGCTTTAGTAGCACTTAAACGCATTTGTTCTATGTGCTCATTTATTGAAGCATCTTTTTCGATAAACGTATCACTCGATACAACATAGGCCTCTGGTTGGTAATAGTCGTAATAAGAAACAAAATATTCAACGGCATTTTTAGGAAAAAACTCTTTCATTTCACCATAAAGCTGCGCAGCCAACGTTTTATTGTGGGCCATAATAATTGTTGGGCGATTTAAGTCGCTAATAATATTAGCCATGGTGAAGGTTTTACCCGTACCTGTAGCCCCTAACAATGTTTGATGAGCAAGCCCGGCTTCTAAACCTTCACATAATTGCTTTATTGCGGTGGGTTGATCCCCTGCTGGTTTAAACTGTGATTTTAACTGAAAATGATCACTCAACTATTGCACTCCTGTAACGACTGACTGCTCAAAGATTCAAGCTCTTTTATAAACCATTTATACGCTACCAATGCGGTAAATAAATTACCGACAGCAGCGCCTATAAATAATCCCGTTAACCCTGCAAAATGACTACCTAAATAAGCAAACGGAACATAAAAAATAAACAACCGAATAACACTTAAAAACAGCGCGTTCATTGGTTTATGCAAAGCATTAAACGATGAGTTTGATAATATGATCACACCTTGCAGACCATAACTAAGTGGAATGATATAAATAAAAAGTTTAATAACATCTATTACCGCTTGCTCTTTACCAAATAACTGACTTATAACGCCAGAAAAAATAATCAGCAAAATATAAATTATGAACTGCCAAACCATGACAAACTTCAAAGTCCCTATGTATGCATCCTTCACTCTACATAACTTTCCAGCCCCAAAATTTTGACTAACAAATGGAGGGAGTGTCATTGATAAGGCAAGAACTAAAATACTTGCAATAGACTCTATTCTGCTACCAACACCAAACGCGGCAACAGCCTCAGGACCATGATTAGCAACAAGTGCCGTCATTACTGCCATTGCAATTGGTGTAAGCATATTAGCACTTGCGGCAGGTACACCTATTTTTAATATTTTGCGGATTGACCCCATAACTGTTTGTGACCCAGCTTTTAAACTAAGTAACCGTTTTGCTATTAAAATATATAAGATAATAACAACAGCCACAGCCCAGGCTATTACACTTGCAATTGCAGCCCCTTGTATACCCATAGCGGGTATAGGACCAAAACCAAATATAAACATGGGGTCGAGTATTGCATTTATAAGCCCTGCACCTCCCATTACGATACTGGGCGTTTTAGTATCGCCACTGGCACGTAATACGGAGTTACCAATCATTGGTGTGATTAAAAATACACTGCCAATAAACCAAATATTCATGTAGTCATGAATTAACGGCAGCACCTGCTGCCCTGCCCCTAATAATGTAAATACAGGGTCAATAAGTAGATAACCAAAAAGCGATAACGTAAGCACCAGTGCAACAGCCACCAATATAGAGATGCTGGCATCAAACCGGGCTTCATCTATTTTGTTACTGCCTAATGCTTTTGCAATTACAGCTGAGGTACCTATTCCTAATCCTATAGCCAAACTAATTACAGTAAATGTAACAGGGAATGTAAAACTCACTGCGGCAAGGGGCTCAGTACCTAACAAGCTAATAAAAAAGGTATCAACAATATTAAACATCATTAACATGATCATGCCCAAAATCATTGGAACAGTCATGGTTTTCAACGTGGGCAAGATAGGAGCATTTAGTAAATCTGGGCGAGTCTTGGGATTTTGTGTTGCGCGCATGAAATAAATAGCCTCTTTTACTGAGTTGATCATTTTAAAGCATCAGGGCAATTCAAGCCACGGATTTATCAATAGATTTAATGCAAGAAAACCGCTTAAAATGCGCCCTCGAAGTAAACGTTGCTTTTTAAACGGTTTTGTTAAAACAGCGGGTTAACGCGCCAAAAAACAATTAAGACACATAATTGTTACTTTTATTACAAAACACACGCGCCACCTGATGCTTTTTTGCACAAATCTCCTTTTTGATTTATCGTAACGAAAAATTCCACTCATCGTATCACACACAATAAAACAAAAACCTTAAGCCATTGTTTTTAAATGAAATAAAAATAATAATTTAAAAGCTTGAAATCGTTGTAGCACTCTAAATTACTGGTGCTGCTGATGTTCTTAAAGTTTAATAAACAGAGTTATCCACAGAAACCGTGGATAACTCATTGGACCCCGCATTTATAAAGGGTTTAAGAGAGATACATTTTTACTACTAACTTAAAAAGTGATGAGATTTGCTTTTATATTGTTTTATAACCTTTGCAAACCTATTTCATCAGGTTAGTAAATTTTATTTGCAATGTGGTTATTAAGCTAACCTGTTTTCAGCATTTATAATTGCAAGTTATTGATTGTATTATTTATGAGCACCTTTGCTTTTACTTGCGTATATGGTTAGGTGCTAAAATTACAAACGTTATAAAGCATACGCTTTAGATTTTATTATTTCGGATTAAAAAATACCCTAACGTCAGATTTTTGAGTATAAATAGCTAAAACCAAGAGTCAGTACTTTTTAAATTTGTGTTTTAAACAGACTAAATCATTTCAAAGTCGTATTTTATTTACTCAATTGGCTATAGCAAACGATCACTCAGCGCTAATTAACTACCAATGGTTTTATTGAAAGTTCAATAAATGGTTTCAAATAAAGCTATAAAACACGCAGATTGCACATAAAAACAACGAATAAACCTCTTTTTTTAATTTATGACTTTTATATGTTGACACTTTGCAGCGCGGTCATTAATATTTCGCCCCGTTGAAAGGCAAGACGCTTCCCCCTTAGCTCAGTTGGTTAGAGCGACGGACTGTTAATCCGCAGGTCCCCCGTTCGAGTCGGGGAGGGGGAGCCAAGCTTTTTAACCATAAACGATTCCCCCTTAGCTCAGTTGGTTAGAGCGACGGACTGTTAATCCGCAGGTCCCCCGTTCGAGTCGGGGAGGGGGAGCCAAGTTTATGTATATGATGTAGTTCCCCCTTAGCTCAGTTGGTTAGAGCGACGGACTGTTAATCCGCAGGTCCCCCGTTCGAGTCGGGGAGGGGGAGCCAATATCATACAAGTCAAAATTTAGTTCCCCCTTAGCTCAGTTGGTTAGAGCGACGGACTGTTAATCCGCAGGTCCCCCGTTCGAGTCGGGGAGGGGGAGCCAATTCTCAACAATTCCATAGACATTTACTACTATTTCCACTACCCTTCTACTCTAGAACTAAAACATTGAAAAAAAACTAATAAATGTTGCATTTAGTTAAATAATCAAGGACTTGATTCCTTTCCTCTGTAATATCAAAAAGATTGAAAAAATGGCTGGATTTAAAAAACTTATTTTAATACAAATAATATCTTGGTTATTGTGTGTTGCAGCAGGAAGCTACTTCATTTCAGTGGGCTTTGATAACGCGGTGAGTGAAGCACAAAAAAGTGCTCAAGTAACCGTTAGTAAGTATATAAATGAGCTGTCTATAGACGATATTTCTGCAGAAAATTTAAAAAAATCAATTGCAAACGGCAATACCTTTTCAAACTTCACGCTTAGAGATTATCAAGGCGCGGAAGTTTTCAGTGTTAATTCGTCTGAAGAGTTGCCAGCATTCGCCGAGTTTATTCAGTCTCAATTTAACTCTATACGCCCCCAATTTGCTGTCAACGATGCAGCAGATGTAAAAGTAGAATTTACGCTCAACATTCAACAACTAGCTTCGCAGCTACAAACGGCCCTCTTCATAGTAATACTTATATCTGCGGTGTTGGTGATCATTCCTATCATCTTACTTAAGTCAATTTTTTACCAGCTGAACAAAAATATCAGCACTACAGTATCTGACATCATTGATATTTATATTAACCAAAACCAAGTTGATGACGATCTACAAACTGCACTCGATGGTTCTAGTCTCAAAAAGCTGGGGAAAGATTTAGTTCCAAGCTTTAACCGGTTATCGCACTTTTTAAAGTCTAAAAGTCAAGATATACAAAATGCAGCAATGAGCATTAAACAAGAAGCCTATAAAGACGTTATCACTTCTTTAGGTAACCGAAATATGTTTGTTGAGTATTATGAAAAGCATATCGAGAACTGCGAGCAAAGTACGTTTGGCTCGTTAGCTATGGTGCGCTGTAGTGAATTACAAGCAATTAATCAAAGCCGTGGCTACCAAAAAGGTGACGAGTACGTAAGGGGTGTTGCTGATATAATTAAACACTTGAGCGGCACTTATACTGGCAGCCAATTGTTTAGACTAAACAGCTCTGACTTTGCTGTTATTTTACCGCATACACCGCTTAAAGAAGCTGAGCGCTTTGGTGAAAACTTACAGTCCCGCTTTACTCAATATCAACAAAACCAAGAATTAAGCTCTGTGGCTAATACCGGCATTGTGGGTTACGAAAAAGGTAAACCATTAGGCGAGCTGCTTTCGGTGGTTGATAACGCGATGAGTATGGCTCAGTCTAAGCAAACTAATGCATGGCACGTACAACGCGAAACCGATTTAGTTAACAATGTAAGCGCAGGCTTTGGTAACCAAAACTGGCGTAAAGTAATAAACGAAGTTATTGAATCAAAGCGCGTGCATTTAGTAATGCAAAATATTATGCCTTTGGGTAAAAGCATTAAGGCATACGCCGAGATACAGGTTAGGTTTAAAACCGAAGATAACCAAATGCTCCCTACTGCATCGTTTTTAGCCATGGCTGAAAAACTCGATATGGCAATAGAAATTGACCGCCTTATTATTGACTCATCGCTTGAAAAAGTGAAAAGCCGTAACTTATCCGAGAAATTCTTTGGCTTAAATGTAACGGCCTCAAGTGCACATAACGATCAGTTTGTAATTTGGCTAGAGCGTCGCCTATTAAAAGATACCCATATCGCATCTAAACTCGTTTTCGAAGTAAGTGAATTTGGTTTACAACAAAATATTAAAGCCAGTAAACGCTTTATTGATATGGTTCACCGAGTAGGTGCACGTATTACCGTTGAGCGATTTGGCGTCGGTTTAACATCATTCAAGTTTTTCCGTGATTTAAAACCCGATTTCATAAAAATGGATGCCAGTTACACTCGCGGTTTAGAAGACGATAAAAATAATCAATACTTTATGCGTCTAATGGTAGACCTAGCACACAGAATTGGCGTGAGTGTATTTGCCGAAGGTGTAGAAAGCCAAGAAGAAAAGCACATAATAGAAACCTTGTGCTTAGATGGCGTTCAAGGCTACTACATCGAAAAGCCGAAAGATATTTAACCCCCTATTTTAAAAAAGAGCACTCGTTGCTCTTTTTTTGTTTGTGCCCTTCCCCTTTATTTAGCGCTACGGTGATCACTGCTCCCCTTAAATTAGTATGATTAAAGTCATCATGTTAAAGAAAAAAGTATGTCTAACTCATAGGTCAATTACATCATTATTACTGTTAGTTAATTTAATAATGTTTATTTAAATGATAATCACTGCACATGTTGTTAATCAGAGCAGAAAAAAGGATAATACACGGGACTTTAAAAGCGCGAGGCTCGCATGACTGAATATGTATTGTTATTGATTGGAACCGTTCTAGTTAATAACTTTGTGTTAGTACAATTTTTAGGCTTATGTCCGTTTATGGGTGTATCAGGAAAACTTGATACAGCAATCGGCATGTCATTAGCTACCACCTTTGTACTTACGCTTGCTTCAGTAACTAGTTACCTGGTTAATCAGTATATTTTAATCCCTTTGGATATAGAATTTTTACGCACCATGAGCTTTATTTTAGTTATTGCCGTTGTAGTGCAATTTACAGAAATGGTGGTACGTAAAACAAGCCCTACACTCTACCGTTTATTGGGTATATTTTTACCACTTATTACTACAAACTGTGCGGTACTGGGTGTTGCTTTACTTAATATAAAAGAAGACCATTCGTTTTTACAATCAGCAGTGTATGGTTTTGGTGCTGCGGTTGGCTTTTCATTAGTGCTCGTACTATTTGCAGCGCTGCGCGAACGCCTTGCTGCTGCTGATGTTCCAACACCTTTTAAAGGCGCCTCTATTGCTATGATAACCGCCGGCCTTATGTCTATGGCGTTTATGGGTTTTACCGGATTAGTGAAATTTTAATATGACCTTGTTTTATGCCTTAATTGCGCTTGGCTCACTCGCGCTGGTTTTTGGGTTAATTTTAGGCTTTGCTGCAATACGCTTTCGCGTAGAAAGTAACCCCATTGTTGAACAAATCGATACCATTTTACCGCAAACGCAATGTGGTCAATGTGGTTACCCAGGCTGTCGCCCCTATGCAGAAGCAATTGCCAATGGGGATGAAATTAATAAGTGCCCGCCTGGTGGTGAAGCCACCATGAAAAAGCTTGCTGGCCTGATGGGCGTTGATGAGAAACCCCTTGCCGGTGGAGAGCAAGCCGAGCCAATTAAAACCGTTGCATACATACGCGAAGACGAATGTATTGGCTGTACCAAATGTATTCAAGCCTGCCCTGTAGATGCCATTGTAGGTGCTACTCGCCAAATGCATACTGTTTTAATAGACGAATGCACAGGTTGTGATTTATGCGTTGAGCCCTGCCCTGTAGATTGTATTGATATGCTACCGGTTGCTGAAACAAAACAAAACTGGAAATGGCAGTTAGATGCTATTCCTGTAACACAAATAGATTAGAGGTTTGAGTGGAAAAGTTACTTGAACAAATACAAAAAGGTACTGTTTGGCAATTTCCTGGCGGCGTGCATCCTCCACAGCAAAAATCACTTTCTAACGGTGCAAATATTGCTCGCCTTCCACTACCTGACAAACTTGTAGTTGCGCTAAAACAACACATTGGCGCTAATGGTAAATTACTTGTAGAAAAAGGCCAACGCGTACTTAAAGGTCAAGCTTTAACAAAACCCGTTGCTAACTGGTCTGTACCAGTACATGCTCCTAGTTCGGGTGTTATTACAGAAATAGCGCCAAAGCCCTCGGCTCACCCGTCTGCACTGCCAGAGCTAAGTGTTGTTATTGAGCCTGATGGAAAAGACGAGTGGTGCACACTTAACCCAATAAGTGAGCCAAAAACACTAAGCCATACGCAGTTAGTTGATATAATTCATCAAGCGGGTATCAGTGGCATGGGTGGCGCTGGTTTTCCAACTTATATCAAGGCCGATACAAAGCAAAAAATAGACTTCTTTATTGTCAATGCTGTGGAATGTGAACCCTATATAACCGCTGACGACACACTAATGCGTGAGCACGCTGCTGAAATTATCCAAGGCATCGAATTAATGCAGCAACTTTTAGACCCAACAATTTGTATTGTGGGCATAGAAGACAATAAGCCAGAAGCTATTGCTGCAATGACTAAAGCGGCTGAACATAACAACAAAATTATTGTTCAAACCGTGCCAACAGTTTACCCCTCAGGTGGCGAAAAACAACTAATAAAATTGCTGACTAATCGTGAAGTACCCAGCATGGGAATTCCTGCTGATATTGGTGTACTCATGCACAATACAGGTACCCTTTATGCCGTACAACAAGCTGTTTATGAAGGGAAACCTCTTATAGAGCGAGTGGTTACAGTAACGGGTAACACTATACACAAACCAGGTAATGTATGGGCTTTATTAGGTACAGAAATCAAACACCTGCTCGACTGCCAAGGGTTTTCGCCAGTACCACAACAACGTGTTGTAATGGGTGGCCCAATGATGGGCTTTACATTGCCCACCGTACGGATTGGTGTAATTAAAACAACTAACTGTATTTTAGCCCCTGATCATAAAGAGCTTGCAGAGCCAGGACCTGAAAAAGCCTGTATACGCTGTAGTGCGTGTGCAGACGCGTGCCCGGCTTCGTTACTACCGCAACAATTACAGTGGTTTGCAAAATCTAAAGAGTACGACAAACTTCAAGAACATAACCTGTTTGATTGTATTGAATGTGGTGCCTGTGCGTATGTGTGCCCAAGCGAAATCCCACTTGTGCAATATTACCGAGTGGCTAAAGTTGAAATAAAAGAACAACAAGCTGAAAAAATAAAAGCAGATAGAGCAAAAGAACGCTTTGATGCGCGCAAGGAGCGTTTAGAGCGTGAACAAGAAGAGCGTAAAAATCGTCATAAGCGCAAGGCACCAGCTAAGTCTGATGATGAAAAGCAAAAAGTAGCGGATGCCCTTGCCCGTGTTAAAAACAAATCGAACGATGGGAATGAAAAGTCAGCCGTTGCTGCTGCAATAGCTCGCGCAAAAGCCAAAAAACTTGAAGGCCAAAATACAGAGATTGAGCCAGATAATAGTGAAGTCGCTAAAGAGCGTGCACTGCGCAAAGAGCAAGCTCGCAAATATAAAGAGCAAAAAGAGCTTTCTGAAGACGCTACAACCCCTGACGACAAAAAATCCGCAGTCGCTGCCGCAATTGCTCGCGCTAAAGCTAAAAAGGCAGCGCAAGCACAAGGTGCTCAAACTAATCCTGATGATGCCAATACTGCACCAGCTGATGATAAAAAATCAGCCGTAGCCGCTGCAATTGCTCGTGCTAAAGCTAAAAAGGCAGCACAAGGTGCTCAAGCTAATACAGATGATGCCGATACAGCAGCGCCTACTGATAATAAAAAAGCGGCTGTAGCCGCCGCGATTGCTCGTGCTAAAGCTAAAAAAGCAGCTAAAACTGCTGAGCAACCAGATGAGCCAAGTCTCATCGACAAATCAACCAGTAATGTTAAATCTGAAGAGTCACAAACAGACTCTCCAGCAGATGACAAAAAGGCGGCTGTAGCTGCCGCAATTGCCCGCGCTAAAGCAAAAAAAGCAGCAAAAGAGGCACAACACACTGAGCAATCGACTGAGCCAAGTATTGACGAGCCGCAAACCGATAATGTTAAACCTCAAGAGCCACAAACAGACTCTGTAGCAGATAACAAAAAAGCGGCTGTAGCGGCCGCAATTGCCCGCGCTAAAGCTAAAAAAGCGGCCAAAGAGGCGCAGCAAACACAAAGCGATGAAGATACTGACCAAGTGGCGATAACTGAGCCTGAAACGCCAAGTGAGGCTACACCAGAACAAACCGCCGCCGAAAAGAAAAAAGCCGCAGTGGCCGCCGCTATTGCTCGCGCCAAAGCTAAAAAGTTACAAAAAGAAGGAAATGATCAGTCATGAAATTAACCATGGCCAGTTCGCCGCATAATCATAGCCATAAATCGCTAACACGATTAATGCTAACCGTTATTGCTGCGTGTATTCCTGGGCTCATTGCTCAAGTTTTCTTTTTTGGTACAGGCGTACTTATTCAACTCGCCCTTGCTTTTGTGGCTGTCACAGCTTTTGAAGCAGCAGTAATGCTAATACGTAAGCGCCCTGTTTGGCCTGCATTAAGTGATGGCAGTGCATGGTTAACCGCGGTGTTACTTGCCTTGAGCATCCCACCATTTGCACCGTGGTGGATTGTTATTATTGGTTGTTTATTTTCCATAGTTATTGTAAAGCAGCTTTATGGTGGCTTAGGTTTTAACCTATTCAACCCCGCTATGGCAGCCTATGTTTTGCTACTGGTATCGTTCCCTGTGCAAATGACTGCGTGGTTACCTATTACAGATCTAGCTAGTAACCCTATTGGCTTTACAGAACAATTACGCCTTATTTTTACGGACTTTACCTCTACTGGTTATAGCTTAGATCAAGTACGTGCAGGTATTGATGGCACTACAATGGCAACGCCACTAGACACTATTAAAACAGATGTAGCTCATGGTTTAACAGTGAGCGAAAGCATGCAAAAGCCTATTTTTAACGAATGGGCAGGCCAAGGTTGGATGTGGGTTAACCTTGGTTTTTTAGCTGGCGGGTTGTATTTACTAAAAGAAAAAGTAATTAACTGGCATATTCCTGTTAGTTTTATTGGTAGCTTAGCATTATGCAGTGCTATTGGTTACATAGCGGCACCGGGCACAGCGCCGGGTACTGTATTCCACTTGCTAAGTGGCGCAACTATGATGGGCGCATTTTTTATTGCAACCGACCCAGTGTCGGCCTCAACCACAAATAAAGGTCGCTTAATTTACGGCGCACTAATTGGGTTATTTGTTTATTTAATTCGTACCTTTGGTGGTTTTCCTGATGCGGTTGCCTTTGCAGTACTGTTGCTAAATATTGCAGTACCACTTATTGACTACTACACACAGCCACGAACTTATGGCCATGGAGCAGTAAAATGATTGTTTCATCTATGGCAAAAAACGGCGCTATTTTAACTGCGTTCGCCCTTGTAACTACTGGGCTAGTGGCAACTATTGATGCACTAACGGCTGATAAAATTGCAGAGCAAGAGCAACTATACTTAACATCACAATTGCACGAAGTACTTGACCCTAACACCTACGACAATGACTTGTCGAAAGACTGTATCGTTATTAAAGATGAACGACTAGGACCATATAATTCGCAAGTTATCTACCGTGCACGAAAAAATAACCAACCAGTCGCCCTTGTTGTTAGGCACGTAACACCAAACGGTTACAGTGGCGATATAAAGCTTTTAACCGCCATATTACGCGATGGAACTGTAGCGGGTGTGCGAACCACTAAACACGAAGAAACACCAGGGTTAGGCGACAAAATAGAAATTAAAAAGTCATCATGGATCACCACATTTAAAGGCTTAACGGTGCACAGTGAAGACGATAACCGCTGGGCTGTGAAAAAGGATGGCGGCCAATTTGATCAGTTCACTGGGGCAACAATTACGCCTCGTGCAGTTGTAAATTCGGTTAAAAACGCCGTATTATTTGCGCAAAATGAGTTTGATACTATTTTTACAGCCCCAAATAGCCAGTGTGAAGAGGTAACCCAATGAGTGAATTAAAAACACTTTACAAAGAGGGGATGTGGGTAAACAACCCTGCTCTTGTTCAACTTTTAGGGCTTTGTCCGTTGCTTGCTGTGACATCGACTGTTACAAACGCACTGGGCTTGGGCCTTGCAACACTTTTGGTATTAATCGGATCAAATGTAAGCGTATCTATTGTACGAAACTGGGTACCAAAAGATATACGTATTCCCGTTTTTGTAATGATCATTGCTGGGTTTGTAACCATCGTTCAATTACTGATGAACGCCTACACATTTGGACTTTATCAATCGCTGGGCATATTTATTCCACTAATTGTAACTAACTGCGCAATTATAGGCCGCGCCGAAGCGTACGCCTCAAAAAATCCAATTCATTTATCTGCCTTTGACGGATTAATGATGGGACTTGGATTTATGCTTGTACTCGTTGTACTGGGTGCAATGCGAGAACTCATTGGCCAAGGTACGTTATTCGACAGTGCCGATTTATTACTGGGTCCGTGGGCACAAAGTTTACGCATTGAAGTGTTTAGCTTTGACAATCAGTTTTTGCTTGCTATTTTACCACCTGGCGCATTTTTAGGGCTTGGGTTGCTCATAGCCGCTAAAAATGTGATTGATGCACAAATAAAATCAAAACAAATTGCACCGCCAGAAGCCGAAAAAGGCCCTCGTGCACGTGTTACCAGTTTAACTTAAGGGGAAACGTACTGCTTTTTATGTAAGTACGTTTAAGTTATATGAATAAAGAAAAACGCTACCAAATACTTACACGCTTGCGCGATAACAACCCAAACCCAGAAACGGAGCTTGAATATTCAAGCCCGTTCGAGTTACTTGTTGCTGTTACACTGTCAGCGCAAGCCACTGATGTTGGTGTTAATAAAGCAACCAGAAAACTATTCCCTGTTGCAAATACACCACAGGCTATTTTAGATATAGGCCACGATAAACTCCGTGATTATATAAAAACCATAGGCTTATTTAATTCTAAAGCTGCCAACGTTTATAAAATGTGCCAAATATTGGTAGATAAACATGACAGCATCGTACCTGAAAACCGCGAAGCCCTAGAAGCCCTACCCGGCGTAGGTCGAAAAACAGCAAATGTGGTACTCAACACCGCCTTCGGCTGGCTAAAAGATAATGAAGGTAGATACTTCTTAGCAGTTGACACCCACATCCAACGCCTTGCTAATCGTACTGGTTATGCTAAAGGTAAGACAGTGGATCAAACAGAACAAGACATCATAAAAAAAACGCCGAATAAGACAGAGTTCATGTTTAACTTGCATCACTGGTTTATCCTTCATGGTAGATACGTCTGTACTGCACGCAAACCTAAGTGTGGTTCATGTATCATCGAAGATTTATGCGAATTTAAAGAAAAAACAAAAAAGTAAGCTTAGTGTGGGATTGAATATTAATCAGGTATCATATATGTTTTTTAAATTACAGAGCTAGCACCCGTAAATTATGATTGTTTAAAACCGTATAGAAAATTAAGATGGTTGAATATACCAACTTTGTAACAAGAGTATAAAAATTTTAAAAATAACAATAAAGACCAAAACTATAACACTAAAAACTTTTTTAACTTTACTATGCTTCAATTAATTTTAAGTTACTGCAATATATTTGCTACAAGTTTTTGTATTGCTCAATGCAAAATCGTATTTAAGAAAGACTTCTCCTCATCAGTAAGGATCTCACTACAATTAGTATGTTCCTTTTTTTTACCTAACTCATTTACTAATACTTTCAATAAATTCAAACATACAGTTAAATAGCATAAATCGATATCATTTTCTTTATTAAATAAATTTTTCAGTTGCTCCAAATTAATACGAGTATCTTGTTCATTTATCTCATATATGAGATGCTGAATCTCTGCAATAATTTTTTTTCTGATATTTTTATTCATAATAAACCTGATAGAGTCAATAAATTCTAATCATTAAGCACAAACTCATCTTTATGCATGAATATGAATCCTTGCATAAAGACATTATTAATTTGAGACAAGAAGTCAAAGTGTTTAGTAGAACAAACCCCCTCAACAACTACTTTATGCCTCTTCCCTAAATAAATTAATAAACTTTGCAAAAACTTCTTATCACTACTAAATAACTCCCAAAACAACTCTTTTGATACTTTAATAGCGCTGAAAGATATTTTTTTAGAAATCACAATCTCGAAATTTGATTGACCAGTACCAAAATCATCAAGCCATAAAAAAATATTGGAAAAATTGTTAATTGAATTTAATGTGTTAAAGTCAGTCTCTGTCAGGTGGTCAATGTTTCTTTCATTTAGCTCAAGTGCTATCTTTTGCTGTGGGTTGCATTCAAAAATTTTAAAAAATTGACTAAGATTCTTAACTACCGAATCAGGTGTATTTAAGCTGATTGTGTACTTAAGATTTCTTATGTCAGCTAATATAATGTTTAATAGCAACCTAAAAATTTCAACATGTTCGCAATTGCTTATACTAGAAAAAAAGATTTCAGCATTAATTTTTCCCTTTTGTGAAGTTACAGAGCAAACTATTTCAGCACTGTCATAACTGCTATAAGAAGCTGATATTTTTTCGAGACGAGGTTGAAGGTCTACACTCCCCCAAATATCTGAATGAAAACTAAAACTTTCTAGGTAATGCATAATATTATCCAAATATTAAGAAACTGTTTGATGGTCAGTAAGCATATAGCCCACACCTCTAATATTTACTAACTCAAAACTAGAAAAGCGCAAGGCTGTTCTAATTTCTGATATGGTTACTGTAAGGTTGTTCTTAACGACGCTACAATCTGGCCAACCGTATTCAATTAAATATGAGAAACTAAGAGGCTTGTTAATATTATTTATTAATGCGCAAAGCAACCTAAACCCCCGATTTGATAAAACAGCCTTAATACCATCGATAAATATATTCTGGCTATTTGGGATTAATTGGATTTTTTTTTCATAGTTAATCTCATTATTTAACGGGCACCTTTTACAAAAATTGATGCAGCTTTGTGTACTTGAAATTTTGATTAAATCTATAGAAGCGTGCATGATAACTTATAACCTATTTATAAAAATTTACTGACTCTCAAATGGCAAACTTGGAAATTAGCTGATTGCTCTTAAAATTTGAAGGTAAACTATGGTATTCATAAATGGTTTCATTATATATCCTTCCATTTAGTGTTATTAATAAAGACTTCATTTCTTTATCTAACTTAGAGGTAATAGGAAAGTAAAATCCAATTGATAAATTGCTGCATATATCCCTTAAAAGATTTAAGTAAATTGGAAAGAATATCCGATCATCATTTTCTAAAAGTTTTAAGCATTGTTCAGATAAATCAAATGCCAAATCCAGAAAGAACTTTTTTTCAATACTACAACTTGTGTTAAGTATACAATTCATTGCTTTTTCCCTCAGCTTTAAACTTTGTTGAATATAAGGTTCAAATCTTGGTTACATTTTGGCATAAATATTCACGACAATAAGAATTATAAAATTTATAATTAATCTTAAAGTCAGATTCAATAATTAAGGAATACACCATTAATCCAGATAACGTGGCTATGGAGGCAGGGCAAGATCACGAACTTTACCTTGACTTAAAAGTATGATCTTATACTCCTTTTTAAGGAGCCCCCATGCCTGATATTCAACTATTTAAATATTTTGAATCAATTGCCGACCCTCGCCAGCAGGGTAAAGTTGTCCATAAACTTGTTGATATCATATTCTTAGCTGTCAGCGCTGTCATATCTGGGTGCCAAGGCTGGGAAGATATTGAAGATTTTGGCCATGATAGATTAGATTGGCTCAGGAAGTACGTTCCTCTTGAGCAAGGTATCCCTCGCCATGACACAATCGCTCGTGTGATGAGTCGCATTGATATGACGCAGTTTCAAGATTCTTTTTCTTCTTGGATGAAAGACTGTTCTAAATTAACTCAGGGCGATGTAGTTGCGATTGATGGTAAGCGATTGAAAGGTTCATTTAATCAGTCAGATAGGCGCGATGCCCTGTTGATAAAAAGTCGAATGAAATAACAGCGTTACCAGAGCTTCTTGAATTACTGGAGATAAAAGGCTGCTTAGTCACGATTGACGCGATGGGGTGTCAAAAATCAATTGCAGAGACAATAGTGGATAAACAAGCCGATTACCTACTGGCAGTAAAAGCGAACCATAAAGGACTGCTGTCACAAGTAGAGAATGCTTTATTACCTGAGGTCACACGACAAGCGTCCGAAGGAGTTTTGTTTAATGAAGCCGATTATCATAAAAACAGAGAAGAATTCAGGTGTTGTGCTGTTAGTCATAACGTAAGTGATTTATCAGAAACGAGCAATTGGAAAGATGCCAAAACAGTGGGAGTTATTGTTTCTTATAGGAAAGGAAAGAAAAAAACAAAGTAAGCAATGAGTTATGATATAGATACTACATCAGTTCAGCATATCTATCGGCGGAAGAACTCGCAAGATCCGCACGGCAACATTGGCAAATAGAGAATGGATTACATTGGCGTTTAGATGTCGGATTTAAAGAAGATGATTGCCGAATTAGGCGTGAAGGTGCAGCACCTGTATTTGCGGGGCTGAGACACATCGCATTTAATCAGCTAAAAGCAGAAACAAGCTTTAATAAAGGCATGCCCGCAAAACAGAAAAAAGCTATGCTCAGTACAGATTACCTTGAAAAGGTATTGAAATCATAGACTTTTTTCATGCTCTTGCCCTAGCTATGGAGGCCAAAAGTAATACATAAAATGTATGAGCGGGAGCGTTGAATAAATAGCTAAAAGAACACATTTTTTAATCAATTGAAAACTAGTAAGTTTTTATCTAAGTAATTTTATTTTACTAATCAGCTTAAATATTAGAAGTAATAAAATTTGCTGGACTATGAACTTGAGATTTATCGTACCAAATTTTACTTTTTTAAAGTGGAAGGTGTAGTGGTCAACTAATTTTGGCCACAGCTTTAGAATCCTTGTATCTAATCTCAGATTCATTCGGCGCTAAACCAGCATTATAGTCATGTGGTCTAACATTATTGTAATATCCGTTGATATAATCACTCACACTATATTTAGCGTCTTTAAAGTTTTCATATCCAACTTTTGGCATCCATTCCGTCTTAAAGCTTCTAAAAGATCTTTCCATTGGCGCATTATCCCAACAATTTCTGCGCCTACTCATACCTTGTTTGATTTTATAGCGCCATAAACGTTGGCGATATTTCAAACTTGTATATTGACTATCCTGGTCTGAATAGAAAATGAGACCTGACGGTTTTCTTCCGCTTTTATACGCGAGTTCAAGCGCTTTTAACGTTCAATTAGTATCTGGTGACAACGACATCGTCCAACCACTTTGCGTGCAAAAAAATCAATAACGACGGCTAAATAAGCCCAGCGATTGCCTGTCCAAATATACGTCACATCACCGCACCAAACGGTATCAGACTCAACAACATAAAACTGTCTATCAAGCAGGTTGGGATTTCAAGATGCTCAATACCAACTCAATTATATTGATGCTGTGATACTTGGCAGCCCTCTAGTTTTAGTTTAACCATTAGCTTGGCGGCGCAATTCAAAATCGTTATTCGTTACAATTGCCGCGATCGTTCACGCCCCAGCTGAATCACCGCTCATTGCATGTATGGCTTGACATCAGCTTCTAGCCTTATTTGCTCTGGTGTCGGCGTTGTATCCTGTATGGCCCAATATTTATAGCTGCTGCGATGCGCATTGAATACGCTACACAACACGCTAATTGGGTAACGCTCTCGTTGATTTAACCTCTCAATTAACGAAAATTGTTCAGGGGGGCGGACATCAAGAGAGCGGTAGCCTTTTTATATATCCTCCTCTAATTCGCTGTGTTGGATTTGCTTTTAAGCATATGAATCTCAAGTTGTTCGGGTGTCATTGGTAATGCTGTGGGGGTCTGGCCATCCAGTTCTTGCTTTAATTGAGTTACCCACGTACTTACAGTTGATTTCCCCCCCCATAACCTTAGCTGCATCTTCTTGCGTGTTGCCTTGATCAACTATAAGCTGAGCTGTTTCTAATTTGATTGCCGCAGAATACGTTGCACGTTTTAATTTCGTCATTTTTTCCATTCAAATTTGTATGCAAATAGCATAACATTCCTTTCTTAATGGGTGGACAAATTAACTTTGCCACTACAAGGTTAGTTACGAGTTTTTTATTAACTATTCTTATAGTAGCTACCTAAATTTTCATCCTTAAATTTATTTACTCGAAAGGCTATTAAATAAAAAACACCGGCCAAAGAATTGACCTTAAATTAAATACCTGTCAAAATTTGTGGAGGATTTAAGATACCAATGGGATGGTACCTCACAAAAAAATTGTTAAGCCCCTCTGTGGCATCTACCAAGATAAATTCAAATGAAAAAAATACACTCATCCCAAGTTAAACTAGGAATGAAAATTGTTAAGATCGATAAAAGTTGGTTAAGCACTCCTTTCATTAGACATCGTTTTGTGATAAGTACTGATAAACAGCTAAGTGAGCTTAAAAGAGCCTCCTTGAACCTTTATATTGCTGATGAAAAAAAAGATGTAAACATACTAGGCTTGAAAAAACACTCACCTGAACAAAGTGGTACTAAGTTAATTGAGCGTTCTTTTAAACTGTTGGGTATTGTGCTTAATGAAAATCGGGCTAGCTCCTATCTCAACTCGTATAAAATTAAATTAGTCGTGAACTCACTTGTTATTCAAGTCTTAAAAGATGATAAAACACATGTCTACCTAGACAATATACATTTTAATTCCTCAGGAATTGCTAAAAAGTCTTTACGAGTTTTGATTATTTATTTGACATTTTGTAAGTACCTCGGAATAAATAAAGATAAATTAAAAATTATAGGCTATGCAGCTTTATTACATGATATTGGGATGTTGTATCTACCAATTGATATCAATAATCAGAAAGGACTGAATACTAGTGAGAAGGAAGCAATAAAATCTCATACAGTTCTTGCAGTACAGCACATAAAAAGTAACACAAAATTTTCTGACTTTGTATGCAAGATAATAGAGTCTCATCATGAAAACTACAATGGTAGTGGTTACCCTAACGGTCTCAAAGGGCGACAAATAAATCTTTATTCCAGAATGCTTTCGTTAACTTGTGCTTACGAAGCAATGACGCGTTTAAGAGGGTATAGACCTCAATTAAAACCTATTGATGCTCTAAGTGAGATTCTGAAATCATCAGGAATTATGTTTGATCCTCGCCTTGTTGCTCGATTTATTGAGATGATGGGTATATACCCAGTCGGCACTAAACTTCAGATTATCAATGGTGAAAAAGTTGAAGTTTTAAAGCGAACTCACGAAAATCATTATTTTGTTAGACCTTGCAAAAGTAATACTGAGGACGCTTACATTTTAAAAAGTAATTCATCGATAGAGGTTATAAATGAATAGTTTAAATTTTGTCATCAATGCTACCTCTTCAAACGACTCTTTATTAGATAATAACGAAGAGTTATGCAGTAAAAGATGCAATAAATGCGATTTATTCCCCTACGACAAACTTAGTAGTAAAGGAATAATTAAAACGACCGGACTTCGCACACTTCAAATCTTTGGCCAGCAATATAAAGTTAGCTCACATGGGTATCGACTAACTTGCGCATTAGTGCGTCATCACAATAGTATTTTGTCTAAAGAATATTTAATAAAATATGCTTGGCCAGATTCCAAAGTGGTAAGCAATAATTTAAATGTTGCAATCTCTGATCTACGCATTTTATTCAAAGATACCAGCATTAATATTACTAATTACAGAAAAAAAGGTTACGCCCTATCGTTATAATATTATAATTTATCTTTTTACTTTAATTGGAGCTATTGCTTTAAATAGCTCTAATTAAAATAGAAACTAGGCAGACCCTATTTATATTTAATATCGTGCTTGTATTAGTTAAAAATACTTCTTGTTATTAGACTTCATATTCAATTTTATTGTGGAGCCTTAATTGAACACTAGTTTTTTATAATCATAACCTTTATATGATAAGTTACTTTAAAAAATACAAAAATAGCGTTCAATAACTCGCCTAAATTATTCAATAACTCGCCTAAATTAAGAGCGCTTCATAATTAAATTTTTCGACAAACTTAAGTAAATAAATTTGGGTTCATAAACATCAAAATATTTTGATTACAGATAGTCAAGTTAACTTATCAAAATTAATTTTAGTTTGTGTAACTCACTACACAATTTTTAACGCTGCGCTAAATTGTTCCGCTCGGTGTCGTGTACACATATTACCTCGTGTAACGCACTCGTTGACGTCTATCCATTAACTCTTGACGTAGCCGTGTGTTAGTTTCAACAAGCTCTTGAATAATACCTTTCAGCTTGCTAATTTCGGATTCTCGTCGAGACTCTATAGAGTCAGCGAGCTTACCAACAACTGCTTGCCAACTGTTAAAAGATTCTGGGTGAGTGTTTGGTGGTATCAGCCCTGCCCTGTCGCACAGCGCTTTAGATTCATTAAGAGCTTGGTAGTATTGCTTCAATGTGGTTCTTTTGGCTTTGCTTCCTTTGCGGCCGCGCTGTATCCCTAAGTGTTCAACTGCGGCAGCATACCGATCTTGAAGGCCAGCGAGTTTTTCCTTCCCCCCAGTAATACCTCTAGCGTTAAGCCCGACAGTTTTTTTACCTGATTTATTAGTTCTCTGTGACACAGGAATTATCACTGTATGAATGTGTGGGCAAATTTCGTCAAGATTTGTACCTATAAATATACAATTCTTTCCAAATTCATTTAAAAGCCAATCTTTAGTCGACTTCACCCAGTCCTTGTATCTTTGGTTTGCATCCTTTTTATAACTACCATCAGAGTTACGAATATACGACTGTGAAAAAGACAGCACAAATTCAATTGCTAACACACCATTTTTGCGAAGTTTTACAACTCCTTTATCTTTAAGCAAGTGTTTCGCGTCATCACATATATTGTAACTTCCAACCAAAACCCGATTTAGATGTGTTTTTGAAGGATCTATATTTGGAGGGTTATTAGATCTAGACAAATGCCTTTCTAACCCTCCTAAAGTCGACCAACTTTTATACTTCATAGAATTTAAAACTGTAAGCGGAGGCTGATCACTCATAACTTGGGCCTCCTGACTAATGCAAGCTCTTCATTTGCGCTTTCAACAGCTTTACTAACCCAATCGCTACCAAGCTCGCATTGATTACTAACCCCTTTTCTACGGATAACTTTAAGTGTTGCTTTAATAAATACGTCACCGAGATCACCCCGATAAGGAGTCAACCTTCCTGTAACTTCTTCCCAACCCGCAAGTGTAATACCAGCTTCAGATGGAATAGTCGCTCTAGCATGAAATGTAAAAGAAGTAGCTAACTTTTTAGTGTCACGATCAAAGTTCGCAACAGCAGTATGCGTTGCCATAAGTTGAACTGAAAGCTCTAGCTCAGTGCTTTTAAAACTAAGGGGGGCGTTTGCTAAAAAAGTGAACTGGGTTTGGTGCTCGCTCTCTATAGCAAGTGGAGTAATTTCAAAATCAATTGTGCTATTAGTCATAATCCATCCTATTTAATCAAATCCATTGATATAAATGATGTTATCACTTTTTCAGCATCTCGACGCTTTTAGGGTTAATTTTATTTGAGAATGATATTTTATAGCTCATTAAAAACTCCTTTAAATAATTCGATTTAATACACCCCGTATATAATTTTAGATATAAATCGTATCTTTCATGCATACGCGATTATTATAAAAATCTAAATTTATTAGATACTTAAAAAAACATGCCTTATTGTATTATTAGGAAGGAGGGGGAAGCGGTAAGCCGCTTCCCAGCTTAAAATCAAGCACACTTTTTAAATTGTTCGCGAAAACCCTCAATCTTGGTAAGTGACCCTCTATGGAAAAGGTATGGAGAAACCATATGCTTGCCATTCGCTGAAGGTTTTAACAACTGTTTCTTAACCAGCTTACAAATAATAGTTCGCACGGATTGAAGAGATAAATTAAGCTCCTTAGCAAGTTCCTTTCTTAACGCTGTTGATAAGTCTAACTCTGCTGAATTAATCACCATTCTTAATGAAACAGCAAGCAGAAACCTCAACTCTCTCGCTGTAAGATCATTAAGTAAATGTAAATTTCCGAGCAACATTGTGTAATCAAACGATTTTCGCTTAGATTCAAGCTTCTTTTCTTCTGTTGTGATTTCATGTACTTCTCCAGTGGTTGTATCTAGAGTAGTCTTCGTGATAGTAACTGTATTGATATGTGCCATTAGGTACATCCTTTTTATACAAATACACTGACTCCATGTCGGTGTTTCAAAAGTAATATAGCATCATTTTAGTAACTCGTTTTTTCGATCAATGATAATGTCACTTAATATAACCAATGTTTGAGAAAATAAATTGTATATCACTGTTTTTAAAGTAAATTTATTTTTTATATTTAAAGTAACGACATAGCTATTACCTGCTATCATAATTCTTATCTTCGGTAGTTCAGTAAAATAGGAGGAATCATGTCACGGAAGACAAATTCAAAAGATAAGATAAATTTGGAAAAGGGAGCAGAAAGTACAAACACTTGCTTTATTAGTGCTAACGATGATTCATTAGTACTATCTAATGGATTTACTTTAGCGATTCTTGATACGAATGGGAAAGTGATTCAGGAAGGTTCTGACGTTACCTTAAACGTTTTTGAAGCAATGACAAATATAGTTGTGCGTCGTTTCTGCGAAAATTTTACAGGTTTCACTGAAGCTGATTTCAAGCATATTAAGTAAGCAAAAAGAAAAGGGGGGTGCTATGCGGGCTCCCTTTTTTACTCATATAAAACGACTAGAAGGAACTAGATCAAATGACACCATCAATAATTGCAGACATTCGAGATATCCTAGAGCAAAAAGGTTTAGATGATCATTATATTAATCAAAAGATGCATGGTTTTGAAGGCGTGAAAACAAACTTTGAAGCTCTGGCGCTTGCGCGCTTCCTTGACAGTGAAGGACGCTCAATGCTAGCTCAGAAAACAGGTTTTACTAAACATGAATTAAACGGGTTTTCGAAGTGGCGACGCGCTTTGTTCCGAGACTATAGAACCTAGAATTAATCTCTGGCGTTTTAAATGCCAGAGCAATTTATCTTAAAGAAGATCAACCCCAGCCACAAGCTCACCAGAATGTTTATCCAGTCTTAACAGTCTCTTTTTGCCATTATGGAATTCAAACGTCAACTCAAAACAATTATCGACTACACCACCTAACAACTCAGCCTCAATTAGATCTCCCAATCCATCAGCCTGTCGTCTATCTGTAACCGAATTCAAACTAATAGACTTAAATGTATCTTTAACCAATTGACGAATCTCAAGACGCTTGTCGCCATTTAAATTTGCTAGGTTACAAGTAAGTGACAACCATCGTTCACTGACATCATCTCGCGACGAGTTTTCGATCTTTGCCTGCATATTTTTGTTAGCTTGTAGCTTAACGTTTAAGTCACTAGCTTCAACTTCCAACTCACGTATCTTTTTTGCAAAAGTTACCGGAGATTCGTCACCCAACAGCATAATGGTTTCTGTTAGCTTATCAATCTTTGCATCTACCTCAGATAACTTAGCTTTTAAAACTGCTTTATCTCTGAGAATAGAATCAACCTCTGAACCACTCAGTAGAATACGCTGCAAATTAATTTTATCTTGGCAATACTTTGCTATTGCGTTTTCAATTACTTCAATTTGAATAGTTGCCTTCATGTCACAACCGTTATTTCGCTTTGCCTCCACGCAACCATATCTTTTGTTACCACTACTCACATTTGCCAGTTTTTTATTACGGTAGCCCACATTTGCGCCTACCGAACTACCACAATTACAACATTTAAACACGTCAATGCCAGAAATAATTCCAACAAACTCTTGTGAGTACTTGGTTGCGCCGCGTTTAGCTGAATCTGCAATTAAAAAGTCAAACTCAGCTTCGCTCATTAATGGTGGATAATAACCGTCAAGTACATAATCAACGTCTCCAACCTTTACATTGAGTTCACCAACAAGTGAGCGGCGCTTTACCTCTTTATAAACATTAGCTCCAGTATGGTGAACAGTCCTCGCACCAAATTCATCATTAATAATCTCAGCTATTTTAATGCCACCATAGCTTTTTTTAAACAGCTCAATTTTACGTAACATAATTGCCTTATTGCGCGGCTCGAACTCAAATATTTTTTTATCATCATTCCAAGTCACCCAGCTAGGGGGTTTACCACATTTCACCCTAAAGCCTCGTTTACCAGCTATCCAATCTTGGCACTGCTTAGTTAAAGCAGCACGCACACGAAGTGATTTTATTTCACTTTCTTCATTAGCCCTTATTAGAGTAATAATAATATAAACCAAGTCCATCGGATTTTTTTTAATCGATTCTTTGTTGTACTCTTTGCGATCAGCTGCCGTAATCACGGTAATATCAGCATTGATAATTTGCGCGATGATACCTTGGCTTTCCATTGGTGCAGCTCGAGAGATTCGATCCAAACTTTCAATAACAAGAATTGAGCCTGCTGGCACCTTGTCATGTTTAATCGCTTCTAAAAATACACCTAAAGTACCGCGGGTAATATTTGTTTTATGGTAGGCGCTTAAGCCCATATCTTTCATAGTCAAAGATTCATCTAGTTCAAGACCTTTATCTTGAGCTATTTCTTTTGCATAACTCATTTGACGACTCAGAGAATGACCCTGTGCTTGCTCTGCTGTTGAAAAGCGAATATAGCTGTATAACAGCGGCTTCATTGGAAGTGGCATATATAGAACTCCATTTTCATATGCATATTGAACTTATTAATAACTGTAGTTCAAAAATCAAAAATCGTCTAGTATAATTATCCTTTGGCTGGCCGACAATCGCTGTCGACACACACATCGATCGTGTATCGAATCGTACCAAGTTCGCTATGGGTAAAAACGTTGTTGAAGTGGAAAAAAAGCTCGAAAAAGTAGTGCCAAAAGAGTTCAAAGTTGATGTGCACCATTGGTTAATTCTTCATGGCCGCTACGTGTGCACAGCCCGTAAGCCTAAGTGTGGTAGTTGTATTATTGAAGACTTGTGTGAGTTTAAAGACAAAACCGAATAATTAAAGATAATTAAACGGCTTATTTGCATCAATATCCCATGGCATTTATCTAGTACTTTTGCTCTTAAACATTTTTTTCCACGCTTTCGGGGCGATCCCATACTTTTGTACAAAGTGTTTACGATAAATTTGCTCCGAACTAAAGCCTGCTTTTTCAGATACCTCAGTGACAGCCAAATTTGTTGATTCTAATAATTCCAAACTCTGGTTAAGACGCGCGTTGATTAGCCAAGTGTTAAAACTGATACCATTTGCGGATTTAAAGTTTCGGCTAAAGCTGATCTGCACCATTGGTTGATTCTACATGGTCGTTATGTGCGTACCGCCCGTAACCCTAAATGCGGCAGCTGTGTTATTGAAGATTTGTGTGAGTTTAAAGATAAAACAGAGTAAAAGATAAGTTTACGCATAGTGATCAACTTTTTACTTTAAAACAGTTGTAGGACATTCGCTTGCGTGAACTTTTATTGAGAATGAAACATTAAACATGGACGTGCATAAAATATAATTAATGCACATTTACAAAGTATTAATTTCACAAGTGCCAATGCATTGGTTATGCTACTGAGTATTATAAGATTTTATTACGAAAACCCCTATGTTGCCTTTACTGCGTATATTATTAATTGAGCAAGACCAAGCCACTTTAAAAGAGTTGTCTACAAATCTCTCTAAAGCGATACCAAATTTTGAGCGAGACGATATCCATATCGATATTCTTGAGCGTTTTACGCTTAAAGATGCGATAACAAGTGTTGAAGAAGATGGTGATATTCAGGCTGTTGTACTTAGTTGGGATTTACAAAACAAGGTTGGCGAGAGAACGTATAGCCGCTTTATTGAGCAGTTAAAAGCCATTCGATTAGAGCTTCCAGTTTATGTAATTGGCGATGATACTAAAGGACTGGAAATAGTCAACGAGTCAGAAGAAATTGAATCGTTTTTCTTTAAAGACGAGGTTATTTCTGACCCCGAAGCTATTTTAGGCTATATGATCAACGACTTTGACGACCGTTCAGAAACCCCGTTTTGGACTGCGTATCGCCGTTATGTTGGCGAGTCGAACGATTCATGGCACACACCGGGCCATAGTGGTGGCTCTAGCTTTAGAAACTCGCCTTATATTAAAGACTTCTATCAGTTTTATGGCCGCAATGTGTTTGTTGGCGATCTGTCGGTATCTGTCGATTCGTTAGGCTCTTTATCTGATAGCACCAATACCATTGGGCGTGCTCAAGAATCTGCAGCTGCAACGTTTGAGGTAAAGCATACCTACTTTGTTACTAACGGGTCTTCTACTTCAAATAAAATTATTTTACAAACCCTGTTACGTAAGGGGGATAAGGTCATTATTGACCGTAATTGTCATAAATCTGTTCATTATGGCATTTTGCAATCAGCCAGTTTACCCATTTATTTATCGAGTATATTAAACCCTAAATATGGTATTTTTGCGCCACCTTCGTTAGCCGATATAAAACAAACAATAGAGCAAAATACCGATGCAAAACTACTGGTGCTTACCGGTTGTACTTACGATGGTTTATTAAGCGATTTAAAACAAGTTGTGGATTTTGCCCATCAACACGGCATTAAAGTATTCATTGACGAAGCCTGGTTTGCTTACTCTTTGTTTCACCCGAGCCTGCGTTACTACTCAGCCATTCATGCTGGAGCCGATTATGTCACTCATTCAGCACATAAAGTGGTATCGGCGTTTTCACAGGCGTCTTATATTCATGTGAATGATCCAGACTTCGATGCAGATTTTTTTAGAGAAATTTACAGTATTTACGCCAGTACATCGCCCAAGTATCAGCTTATTGCCTCGCTTGACGTATGCCAAAAACAATTGGAAATGGAAGGCTATAAATTACTTAATGCCTTGTTAAACCATGTCGACGAATTTAAACAACAAATGGCATCGTTAAAATACATTAAAGTGCTGGGTAAAGACGATTTTATGGAAATATTTCCACACTTTAGTGAAGATAATATGGGTCACGATCCACTAAAAATCCTTATCGATATTAGTGAATTACCCTACTCATTAAAAGACATTCATAAGTTTTTATTAGATGAAATTGGCCTAGAAATAGAAAAATACACTCACAGTACAATTTTGGTATTATTAACGCTTGGTGGTACTCGTTCGAAGATTATTCGTTTATACAATGCATTAAAAAAACTTGATAGTGGGAGAGTAAAACTAGCCAAATCAACAAGGCGCTCTCGCTTGCCAGAAAGCTTACCAGCCATCGATTTAGCGTGTATTCCAGGCGATGCTTTTTATGGCGAACGCGAGTCGGTGCCTATTGCTAAAAGCAATAATCGTATTTGTGCTGGTTTAGTTACCCCCTATCCTCCAGGTATACCGTTATTAGTTCCAGGGCAACACATCACTGAAGAACATATCGAATACTTAAAAGAGCTTGCCGGTCAAGGGTTAACTATTCAAGGTAGCTTTGATGGTGAAATTTATGTTCTAAAAGGTAAAATAGAAAAATAACCAGTATTTTACCCATTCACTTAATTAAGTGAGCTATTTTGAGGCTGGAAAAACGTGTTGATAGCTAGGCAAAAATATCACTATTTAGTTGCTCTAAATGAACATTTTGTAACGCAGGTAGCGACATGTTTAGCCTCGAAAAATGATTAAGTATTATTGCGGATTAGTATTACATACAATATTCTACGAGAAATTTGTCAGCAGTTTTTAAACCCTGCTGATGTTATTTTCAAAACCAAATACTTTTCTATTGGACAGGCCTTATTTTATATAGCCAACATTAATTAACCGATTAAATACAAACAACGCCTGAGTGTGCCATATAACTCGTTGATATCGATTGGTTTAGGTACATGAAAGATGAAACCTTGCTGGTAGTAATGTTTTACGTCTTTATCCATTACATTGGCTGTTAACGCAATAATAGGCAAATTTGGCAGTATTGTTTTTATCTGTTGATTAGCCTCAATCCCATCCATAACCGGCATATGAATATCCATAAATACCAAATCAAACAACTCTAGTTGAACTGCCTCAAACGCAAGTAAACCATTTTCGACAATTGTAATATCGGCATTTGTTTTAGCCATCATGGCTTTAATCAACACTTGATTAATACTGTTATCTTCGGCAACAAGAATTTTTTTCCCCTGTAAATTAGGCGCTTTAAACGATTTTTTAGGGGCTTTATCTGCTATGTTATTTGCTTTAGGTAATGGTAATTTAATCGTGACAGTTGTACCAAGCCCTTGCTTACTTTGGATATCAATTTCGCCGCCCATCATTTTAACTAAACTAATAGTGATAGACATGCCAAGTCCTGTTCCACCATATTTTCTGATTGTAGATGAGTCTGCTTGAGTAAACCGCTCAAAAATGTGCTCAGTAACTTCCTTGCTCATACCTATTCCTGAGTCTACAACCTCTAGGTATATAGCCTCTTTACCTTCAAAAACTTTACTGCTCGCGTTTATTTTAACACTTCCCTTATCTGTAAATTTAACCGCATTAGAGCTTAAATTTAATAGTATTTGCTTAACTCGAACTAAATCACCTACCCAATATTCGTAATAACTTTCATCTTTATTTACGGTAAAGCCGATACGTTTTTCACTAACTAAGGAGTCTAAGTCATAGGTTATAGAATTTAATACCTCAGTTAATGAGAATGATGCTTTTTCTAACTGTAGTTGGTTGGACTCTATCTTAGAGTAATCTAAAATATCGTTAATAATAGTTAAAAGGCTTTGTCCCGAATAAGAGGCATTTTTAAGTACTGCCCTTAATTCCTCAGGTAAATTAATATTTTTTAACAGTTGCAAACCACCTAGAATTGCATTCATAGGAGTGCGAATTTCATGACTCATATTAGCCAAAAAGTCACTTTTTGATTGTGCAGCATTTTCAGCAGCTAACTTTGCATCAAACAATTTTCTTATTGCATCTACTTTTTCGGTTACATCGTAATTTACACCAACTACTTTTATGGCTGCACCATGCGAATCTCTCAATATCTCTGCACTTGCTTTAATTGTCCGGATATTTCCATCAGGGTGTACAACGCGAAACTCTGGGTCGTAAATGCCTACCCCGTTGATTGCTTCATCCAACATACGTTCATTATGTTCAACGTCATCAACATGAACTCTATCAAGCCATGCTTGGTATGTGCAGGAAAACTCTAACTCTGAGATGCCGTATAATTTATACATCCAAGAATCCCATACTAATTTTTCTGTTTTTAAATCTAACTCCCAAACACCAATACCCGCAGAGTCATTGGCTAATTGCATTCGTAAAGCAAAGGAATCCACTTTTTCTTTCGCCGTTTTAATTTGTTGCTCACTCTGCTTTTGATGAGATATATCTTGAACGACAGACCAAATAAATGTTTCACCTTTGCTATCTGTAATTTTTATACCCGATAATAATACGGGATATACATGCCCATTTTTATGTATGTATTCTTTTTGATACGGCCCATACTGGCCATATTTAGCAAGTAATTCTAGCTGTTCATGTTCTCGCTTCTCATACTTTTCAGGGGTGAGCTGCCAATAGTCCATTTGATTTAACTCATCAACGCTATAGCCTGTGATTCTGCCAAACTCCTCATTCACAAACTCAAAGCTGCCGTCAGATATTGAATTAATTGCAATACCAACGGGTGCCAAATCAACAAACTTTTCAAACTTTTCTTTTTCTCCCAAAAATGCTTGTTTAAATCGCTGCTTTTCTGAAGCTTCGGTACTGATTTGTTTTTGGGCTATTTCTATATCGGATATGTCTCGACCAACCGCCAATATTAATTGAGTGCCCTCTATGAATAATCCAGTCAAGTTAACTAAACAGTTAAACGTTGTGCCATCTAAACGTGAATGTATCCATTTAAAACTATGAAAGCCCTGTTCTATGGCGCAATTTATATGCGCTTTAGCTAAAACATCTGAACGATTACCACAGGGTTGTAACTCGGGTGACAAGTCAGCAGGACTAAGGTTTAAAAAGTTGCCCATGCTATTAACACCGTGCATATCAATAGCTGCTTGGTTGCATTCTATAAACTTACCTGAGCTTAAATCGATAACTGAATACGCGTCGGCCGAAGCGTCAAAGATTTTTTTGTACTTATCTCGTTCATAAGTAAGCTCAGCAATCGCTCGCTTTAGTTTTGTGTTTTCTTGCTCTAGATTATTTTTACTGGCAGGCACTACTTCTAACTCATAAACTACGCGTTTTACGTAGTATAGAAGCGATGAAAAAACTTGGCAGCTTAATTACAGAAAAATCAATTATCTAAAGAGTTTATGCAAAAAAATCATTAACTATTTTCTACACAAACACAGCATTTGATAACTAACTTTCTATTAACTCAGAGCTATTTAAAAACTCAGCCATAGTGACCAAACGTTTACCAACAATAAATTGAACACTCGCATTAACCCATTTCTCAGAAATGTTCTTATAATTTAATTTAGCAAATACCCATGCTGTAGCTATAAAAAGCAGTACTGACGACAAAGAGTAAAACCAAATCATGTGCAGCTCTAAATACTGATATAAATCAATTCCAAAAAGTAGATCAAACCCAATAAAAACATAAGCAAGATAAAAGGGAACTGACATAAGTAGCAACTTGGTCAATTCTAATTTATGAGAACAAACACGGTAAAAATCTTTTTGTAGTTGGTTAACTGGTTTTGAATAGTCAATGTTTGAAATTAAAACAATTTGGCCAATATTTCCTGCAAGCCCAATGATGGCAAACAGGTTGAGGACAAAGCCTGAAATTATTGGCGCTGAAAAAGTAAAGCCTGCAGCAATATACTTCCACAACAGTACAATAATAATAAGAAACACACAGCTTTCAATTATTCGTGCCCATTTCATTTTATTAAGAGCTTTTATTTGTTTATTTATTTTTATTTCAGCAAGCTTTGCTTGATTAATTTCAATAGCACTATGTGTATCAGTGCTTTGTTGTTGCCAAGCGCTTTTAAAGTTATCTAAATTCATGTTAAGAATCCCGTGTTTCAAATTGAAGTTTTAATGTGTGTTTAATTCGACTAATTCGCGTAGCAACATTGGTTTTACTGATCCCTAAGCTATTCGCTATGCTTTCGTAAGATTCACTCTCTAAATAAAGGAGCATAATCGCCTTATTTAATTTATCGAGTTGACCAATAAACTCATATAACTGCTTTACCACCTCGTTGCTCTCATCTTCTTGCGATAAGTCAGCAATCTTCACTATGCACTCTTCATTTGCTTTATCTTCTCGCCGACTGTCTTTTCGGTAATAAGATATAGCTACATTCAGCGCAATTCGGTACATCCACGTTGAAAATTTATAAGCATTATTGTAATTATCATAAGCTAGCCACATTGTTGTTAATATTTCTTGGGCTAAGTCTTGTCGGTCATCTTTGTTTTGGCAGTAAGAATTCACAATTTTATAAATAATGCCTTTATGTTGCTCCATTGCTTGAGCAAATTGTGTTTTTTTAGTTGTGGTCATTTACTGGTTAATCCATCACTTTTTCTTAATTTCATAATATTAAGACTTTAAAGTTTGTTTATTTAATAGCATAAAGCACTCTAGCCCTATTTACGGGTATGCCTTCGATATGTTTTAAATACTATTTAAAACATATCGAGCCTAAAATAATATCTACTTAATTTATTACCTAGTTATTCGCAGCAACTGCGAAAAAATCACAAGTTCAAATAAAATTTTTCAATTCAAGCGTTAAACGCGTTGTTAACTCTCTATTTTTAGTCGATGGTAAATATTGCTGAAGAGGCTTTATTAAGTGGATTTAATGTTATTCATTGGTGCTTGTCCAAAACTCAGTATACATACTCTGAGTGATATACCAATTTCCTAACTTGGCGCCGCAGGTATAGCAGAAAAGACGAATTTATTTACTTGCAACTGGTTAAAACGCTAAAAAATTATGACCAAATGCGTTTATTGTCAACCAATAAGTTACTTTTTGTAAATTAGCCAGTTACAACCAAATGCTAATGGAAATAAAAACACCCAACAATTACAACAAGATAAAACCGACAACCTAACTCTTCGTGTAAAAGCATTGTTAAATAATATTAAAATAAACTTTTAGTAACAGGTTGACCAATAAGCGTAAAAATTGGCTGACCAGTCGTATTTTTATTAAAAATTGGTTATTAAGTTAATTTGTTAACTTACATATAAATAATAAATGTTTTATTTATTCATACTTAAATACTAAATGGACGTTTTATTGGTTGTAATAAACATGTGCTGCCCTCATATAATCTCAAACTAACAAAGCAATTCGCCTTTTCTAAAAAACGTGTTTCAAAACGTCTGAATGAAAGGCCGACGACATTCAAATAAAGTTTAGGGTTACTTAAATGCGCTTATTACACACTATGCTTCGCGTTACAGATTTAGAAAAATCCATTGCGTTTTACACGCATGTTCTTGGTATGAAAGAGCTACGTCGCTCTGAAAATGAAGAGTACCGATATACATTGGCCTTTATAGGCTATGGCGACGAAAAAGATACAACCGTCCTTGAGCTAACATACAACTGGGATCAAAGTAGTTACAGCTTAGGAGACGCCTACGGGCACATCGCCATTGAATTTGAAGACATATATAAAGCGTGCGATGACATAAAAGCGGCAGGTGGAAATATAAGTAGAGAACCCGGCCCAGTTAAAGGTGGGACAACCCAAATTGCATTCGTTAAAGACCCTGATGGGTATGCAATTGAGCTTATTCAGAAAAAATCATAAATAATAATGTGTGGTATTTTACCCATAAAAAAAGGTGCCTTTGGCACCTTTATCGTAGTTGACTATCTTTACTACCACGGCGATTAAACGCCTTAGAATTACTTGGTAGCCCTTCTAATTCCGCTTGGCATGAAATGCAGTAGCGCACACCTGGTAATGCTAGCCTTCTTGCTTGTGGTATTTTCTCGTCACACTCATCACAAAGCTCAGCGCTCGCTCCTGAAATTAGGTTACTTCTTGCGTATTGCACTGCATCGTTAACACTTGCATCTATTTGCTCTTGAATTGCGCCATCTCGCGCCCATCCACTTGCCATAAATCCTCCTCTTTTTCTGGAAGTTTTATATAGGTTAACAAGTAAAATATTTATAAGCCCTGAATAGAGAAGAGATAAAATTAAAGCAGCTAAAAAGCTGCTTTATCATACCGATTATTCAATTAAATATTAAAGACTACAATCAACAACCTTCATACCTAATTTCTCAAGCTCTGGACGCAATGTCTTTGCATCTCCAACCACTAGGTAAATCATATCTTTAGCATTTAAGTGCTTTTTAGCTAAAGCATTAATTTCTTCTTTACTAATAGTGCTAACAATCTTATTTCTTTCTTTTACAAAATTAGGTTCTAAATCAAACTCTAAAATTTGTGCCAAAAAGCTAAGTTTTGCATTAGGGGTTTCGTATTTAAGCGCATCTTTTTGGTTAATTGCCTTACGCATAAACATCAGCTCTTCGTCTGTTACACCGTTTTGAGCGTAGTTATTAAGCTCATTAGTAAACTCTGTAATAGACGCAGCAGTCGAATCAGCTCTTACTGCTGCAGAGGCTGTAAAACCACCTGATGTTTTATCACCCCAAAAACGTGAACGAGCACCATATGTATAGCCTTTATCCTCTCGTAAATTTAGATTGATACGGCTGTTAAAAGTACCACCAAGCGCAAAGTTCATTAAATTAGCTTTAAAAAATTCACCTGTAATATCTTCAACCATATCGCGTTTACCGATACGAATTTGTGATTGCGGCGCACCAGGTTTATCCACAAGATAAATTACGTTTGTTTGAACGTTAGGCTCGGTAAAGTCTACATCAAAACTTTGGCCTTTCCCTTGCCAATTAGCAAGTGCTGATTTAACTTTTGGTTCAACATCAGCTTCACTTAAATCTGACACTATAATGACTTGAGCACCTTGTGGTTTAAAGTTGGCTTTATAAAAAGCTTGAACGTCATCTAATGTAATAGCCTCAATACTATTAAGCGTTCCAGAACTTGGAAGTGCAGCTATATTGTCGCCATATAGTAATTTGCTATATGTATTAGATGCTAAATACCCAGCATCCTTCATTGAATGTTGAATATTTTGAATGATTTGCTTTTTATTACGCTCAAAATCATCGGCATTAAATGCTGGTCTAAATAACTTTTCTTCAACAAGCTTTAATGTTGCGTCTAGGTTTTTAGTCAAGGTAGAAACATATACATTTGTGTGTGTTTTATCAGCGTATATGCTTACTTGGCTACCCAGTTTTTCAAGCGCGTTACTCATTTCCTCTGTAGTATAGTTTTGCGTTGACTCGCTCATTAACGATGCAGTCATCGACGATAAACCCACTTTACTGGTCTGCTCGTTATAAAAGCCACCCGGTATTTTAATGAATACAGCTGTAGTGGGTGTTTCACTGCTTTGAGTGCCCAATATTTTAATACCGTTGTCGGTCTTAGTTTGCCAAAGCGCAGGTACGTCTACAGCAGGGTTTGCACCCGCTACAGGCTGAACACTTCGATCAAATGTATCAACAGCTCTTCGGGCGACTAAATCATCAGCAGAGGTTGTCGAGGGGCCCCCAAAATCATGCTTTTTAGGAGTAAAATTATCTGGAGCGGCTATAAGTTGAGTTTGTCCCTCTGGAACTACACTCATAATAACTGAAGGTTTACCTTTAATGTATTGATTAAATACACGCATAACATCTGCTTTTGTCACACTGTTATAGCGTGCAATTTCAGCTTTCGTTGAGTTTGGATTGCCCGTAAATGTTTCTGATGCAGCAAGTTGAGATACCTTTCCGGATACGCTTTGTAAGCCAAATATTGCACCCGATTCTATTTTTGCTTTTACTTTATCTAAATCGTCTTGTGTAACACCGCGCTTTTCAAATTCAGTAAATGAATCACGTACAATTTTTTCCATATCAGCTAACGTTTTACCTGATGTGGGGTCTGGTAAAGCATAAATACTAATTGAGCAAGATAACTCTTGGCATGGGTGATTGGCACTAGCTTGAACTGCAAGTTGAGTTTTTACTAGGTTTTTATAAAGTAATGAGTTATTGCCACCACCTAAAATTTCGGCAAGTATATCTAGTGGTGCTTCATCCTCAGAGCGAGCATAAGTCGTTGGAAAACTCATTGCCAGTAAAGGTAAATGAACTTTATCTTCCATCGATATATATCTATCAGCATTTAGTGTTACCGCTTTTTTTTCAACTTTAGGTATTTCAGGGCCTTTTGGGATTGGCGCAAAGTATTTAGTAACTAATGGCAATATTTCATTAGCGTTGATGTCTCCACCAATGGTAAGCGTTGCGTTATTAGGACCATACCATTTCAAAAAGAATGCTTTTAGATCATTAACATTAACACGATTTAGATCGTCCATAAATCCAATAACAGGCCACGAATACGGATGTCCATCGGGATACATTGCTTGTGCCATGCGCTCACCTAAACGACCATAAGGACGATTATCGACTCGTTGACCTCGTTCATTTTTTACAGTTTCGCGTTGTACTTCAAATTTTTCCTGAGTCACAGCATCTAATAAAAAGCCCATTCTGTCAGACTCTAACCACAGCATCTTTTCTAACTGATTTACAGGGACTGTTTCAAAATAATTTGTTCTATCTGAATTAGTAGTTCCATTTAAAGTACCACCTGCCTCTGAGATTATTTTAAAATGCTCTTCGTCAGCAACATTTTCAGATCCTTGAAACATCATATGCTCAAAAAATGAGCAAAACCTGACTTACCAAGTTCTTCGCGAGCAGATCCAACATGGTAGGTAACATCAACGTGCACTAGTGGATCTGAATGATCTTCATGAACGATAACTGTTAGACCATTATCAAGTTTATATTTTTTATAAGGTATGTTGATATCGTTAGGATTAGCTTGAACAGATTCTATGAGTGTAACGCCTGGAATTGATACTTCTGCCGCGGTATTTTTATCAATTGCTTGGGTTGAGCTATTACAAGCAGCTAACCCTGATGCTAATAATACTGCAAGTGCTATTTTTGAGAGTTTCATTTTTTAGTCCATTTTTAATTAACTCAATGAGTTTAAGGACTAAGTAGAGTTACAACAAGTTGTATTGAAGTGAAATTACTATGGTTTTGTAACTAAGTGTAAACACTTAATCTTTAAGAGAAAATGATAACTAATTTTAGAAGAAAATCTGTGGATATCTTAACAACACTTCACTTCCCTATTGAATAAGTAAGTGGCGTCCCCAAGGGGATTCGAACCCCTGTTACCGCCGTGAAAGGGCGGTGTCCTAGGCCTCTAGACGATGGGGACACATAAATGTGTCACTAGGACAACTGAATGGTTTGACTCGTTTCAGGCGAGCTTTCTTAACAACACTACACTGACTATTAAATAGTAAGTGGCGTCCCCAAGGGGATTCGAACCCCTGTTACCGCCGTGAAAGGGCGGTGTCCTAGGCCTCTAGACGATGGGGACACATAAATGTGTCACTAGGACAACTGAATAATTTAACTCGATTCAGGCGAGCTTTCTTAATAACACTACACTAACTATTAAAATAGTAAGTGGCGTCCCCAAGGGGATTCGAACCCCTGTTACCGCCGTGAAAGGGCGGTGTCCTAGGCCTCTAGACGATGGGGACACATAAATGTGTCACTAGGACATTTGATGAGTTTGACTCACATCATGAGTTGCTAAGGTAATGCATATGTAATACAAGTAAAGACTCGAGCTTTAATTGTTATGCTATTCTCTTGGTAAAACCACCTCTAGCTTAAAGCTAGATGGCGTCCCCAAGGGGATTCGAACCCCTGTTACCGCCGTGAAAGGGCGGTGTCCTAGGCCTCTAGACGATGGGGACGCAGAAAACTGCTACCCTAGGACAAACACTAGTAATTGGTGGAGCTATGCGGGATCGAACCGCAGACCTCTTCACTGCCAGCGAAGCGCTCTCCCAGCTGAGCTATAGCCCCAACTTAATCAACACTCACCGTAATAACTACGTCGTGTATTGCTTAGTGCGGGGCGCATTCTATGCACCACCCAAAATAAAGTCAACAGTTTTTTATCCAGCTTTATTTAAATGGTTTAATTTTCAACAAACTGGCTATCAAGCATGCTAAAAAACACAATTTGATTAAAATCATTGCCCTAATGCGACTCCCCTACACTTTTATTTTATGTAGCGTTGCTAGTCAGTGAATTGTAGTTCACTACCCTACCCTCAAAAGGTATACATTTATATGCAATTCAAACATTGCAAATATAATTTATAAATTACCGACCTAACATCGCACTTTCATAAAAACAGGCCAGTTGGGTAAATGTAGTAAAACACACATGCTTTTTATAGTTACACTTTAAAATACTTTTTCTATTTTGTTTAATTTATTTGTTATGACTTTTTAGAGAGGTAACAAAATATATTCTTATTAAAGAAGGTTTAAATGTTCAACAATGAAAAGTAATCGCTTGTATATTCCCTCTAAAAACTAGATTAGCCACTAATGTGATTTATAAACACTACAAATACACCACGCAATTACGCTACCGAACATGTTTTGACTATAAAATAGACGCCCTTCATATCTTGTTGTTTATAAAACCTTCATTCAGTACATTTTTGTCATTCAAGTGTTGACACATTTTCAACTCTATCTATAATAGCGCCCCACAACAACGCAGCAATGTGATGTTGTTTAGATGCGGGTGATTAGCTCAGTTGGGAGAGCATCGCCCTTACAAGGCGAGGGTCACTGGTTCAAGTCCAGTATCACCCACCACTTTTAAAAGTGTTCGCATCTAAATTCTATTCGGACTCTATGTTCATTTAGAAAAAGCGAGCATCACTGCTATTTACATGTAACAGAGAAGTTCACTGGTTAAAGTCCAGTACTATTTATTTTGATAGTCGTGTTTTAATTGATATGTGGGTGATTAGCTCAGTTGGGAGAGCATCGCCCTTACAAGGCGAGGGTCACTGGTTCAAGTCCAGTATCACCCACCACATATAAAATCGATTATAAAAATAGTAGTTTAAATTGTAATATGGGTCGTTAGCTCAGTTACAAGAAATGAGAGCATCACCGCTTTTTATAAAAGATGGCGAGGTTCACTGGTTAAAGTCCAGTACTACTTACTACAGGTAGTAGCATGTAATATGGGTCGTTAGCTCAGTTGGGAGAGCATCGCCCTTACAAGGCGAGGGTCACTGGTTCAAGTCCAGTACGACCCACCATTCTCAGAATGGTGCATATTACAAAAATCTAAATGGGTCATTACTCAGTTTAGAAAAAAGAGAGCATCTTCACTACTCAAAGGTAGCGTTGAGGTTCACTGGTTAAAGTCCAGTACTATTTATTTTAATAGTAGCGTTTTAATTTATATGTGGGTGATTAGCTCAGTTGGGAGAGCATCGCCCTTACAAGGCGAGGGTCACTGGTTCAAGTCCAGTATCACCCACCACATATAAATCTATTATATTGATAGTCGCGTTTTAAAATTTAATATGGGTCGTTAGCTCAGTTGGGAGAGCATCGCCCTTACAAGGCGAGGGTCACTGGTTCAAGTCCAGTACGACCCACCATTCTTAGAATGGTGCATATTAAATATATAATTTGGGTGATTAGCTCAGTTGGGAGAGCATCGCCCTTACAAGGCGAGGGTCACTGGTTCAAGTCCAGTATCACCCACCAAATTATACTAACCGATTAATTGATAATTTTAAAAAAGTAATACCTATTATATGTGGGTGATTAGCTCAGTTGGGAGAGCATCGCCCTTACAAGGCGAGGGTCACTGGTTCAAGTCCAGTATCACCCACCACATATAAATACTTCCTCGATATCTATTTTTAATTCCTTTCCTATTTTTATTAAATTCCTATTTGAATATTTAGATTTATTATAAAAAAGAGCATCGCCTTTCTTTACTAGTAATAACAGATTAACCACGCCCTATTATTTAGTACCTATTTAAATACGTACATAACCCGTTATTACAGCACTGGATAAAAATGACACTTTATGACCATATAAACGTATTAGTTAAACCTAATTACCTAATAAATACAGCTAGCATTTAAATTCTCTTGTAAGCAGCTAAACTGTTGATTATAGTCTGTGTTAAAAGTGATAACGCTTAAGCCAATGCCAACTAAGATATTTTCAAAAGCCAAAATACTAATAGTCGAAGAGCAACCGCTTGCTCAAAGCTATATGAAACAATCGTTAGAAAGGCTCGGCTTTCGGCAGTTGAGTTTTGCCGATCATGCAAATTCAGCCAAAGAGCAATGTTTAAGTGAATCGTTTGATTTAATTGTTTGTTCGTTTAATTTAAACAAACACCAAGACGGTTACCAATTGTACGAAGAGCTAAGAGTAAAAAAACTTATAAAAAACTCCACTGGCTTTATCTTTATTTCAGCTGAAACAAGTGGCTCATTAGTACACAGTGTACTTGAGCTTCAACCGGATGATTTTTTAGTCAAACCTTTTACAGGGCAAGAACTCAAGACCCGAATTGAACGTATTTTAAAGCGCAAACACGATCTTCAAACCGTATACACGCTTATTGATGATGGCAATGATTCAAAAGCAGTAAAATATATTGATGCCGCACTTGAAAGAAAAGACAATAATTACAGCCCTATCTTACTTCGCCTGAAAGGTGACGCTCTTCTTCGGTTAAAGCGGGCTCAAGAGGCCAAAGATTTTTTTAAATCCGTGCTCGACATTCAAAAGTTTGCTTGGGCAAAGGTAGGGCTAGTTGAAGCGCTTATAGCTAACAACGAGCACATTTTGGCGCAGCGCATGTTAAAAACCATGCTAGAACGTCAAGAAACCCGCCTTGTTGCATTAGACTTACTAGGCCGGTTAGAAATAAAACTCAATCAATTTGAATTGGCACAAGATTTTTTGAGCCAAGCTGCCACAATTGCGCCACGTAATATATCGCGTCAAAAATCGTTAAGTACAGTCTCGTTAATTAATCACGACTACGAAAAAAACTACCTCACACAAAAAGATATAGCAAACTTTGCTAAGCACTCTATTTACGATCATCCCGACATTTACTTAAATGCGGCTCGAGCAGGAATCGATTTTGCGTTAACAACGGATCAAACCGATCAAGTGCAGCGAATTTCAAGGCAGACAAATAAGTATATAAACGATTTAAAAACCCAATTTCCTAACAGTACGAATCAATCGCAAATTGATGTGCTTAATGCGCGGCTTCATTATTTAAAAGATGAGCATCAAAAAGCTAAAAAGCTCATTGAACAATTAGAAGATGACGACTCTATAATACGCTCAGTAGATGGCGCACTTGATAAAGCAAAAGCCTTTCATGAGCTAGGGTTTCATCAAAAGGCGCAAATGTTATTTTCGCAAATAATTAATCATTGTGAAAGACACCCAAATACCAGCGAACCCACCTACTTACGTTATATACAGCAACAACAAAGCGAACGACGTGACATTAAAATGGGGCCAAAAGAACTTAATAACCATGCGGTAACCCAATTTAACAAAGGGCAATTAAACACAGCACTTGAAGCATTTACGCATGCGTTTAGAGTTATGCCACGCAATCAAAGCATTGCACTTAATTTATTACAATGCTTGTTTGATTCGACCAAGCAAAGTGGCAGCTCATTGAATATAGGACTTGCTAAAAAATGCTACGCCTTATTGGACAAATCTGACCTGCCAGCAGATCAAGCGCAGCGCTTAGATAAAATTATGAATCAAGCAAAAGAGATGAAGCTAAACCTCAAAGACTAAAGCTTTTTCATTGCTGCACCATTTACGCAGTATCGAAGGCCCGTTGGTAGTGGGCCATCTGGAAATATATGCCCTAAATGCGCATCACACACGTTGCATACAACCTCTACACGCTCCATGCCATGGCTGACGTCGCGTACATAGCCAATTGCTTCTATCGTTGCTGGCTGAGTGAATGAAGGCCAGCCTGTTCCGCTTTCAAATTTTTCGTCAGCATCAAACAATAAATTATCGCAACAAACACACACATATTTACCGGGCTCTAGTAATGTACAACTGCCAGACATATCAGGACGCTCTGTCCCCTTCATACGAGTTACGTAGTATTCGTTTTCTGATAATTGTTCACGCCATTGTTCATCGATTTTAATGACTTTTTTACTGGGTGCAGGGTTGCCATTATTGGCAAAGTTAATCACATCTTTCCATTTCAACATAGTAACCTCATGAAAACCTGTATTACGAATAGGGTGTATAATCTGGCCTCTAGATAATTAATTTATATAAAACAAAGATCAGGTTATATGGCTAAATCTTTTTATTGTTACGTGGATGAATGACGCCGCGATCAAGCTTGTTCAAAGGTAATAGTTTGCTTTTCTGCAGTAGTAAAAATACGCTGCATAAACGCCTCTAATTCCGCTTTTTTAACGGGTAAGCTAACACTTAGTTGCCGGTCATTATTGCTACAAATAATTAGCTCGTCATCTTTACTCACTACGCGCTCAATACTTTGTATAACCAACCAATTTGGACCATGTTTTTTATCAAAAAAGCCCATTAGGCTAAACACTAGTAAGTGCTGCGCATCGCGTTGAACAAAGTGCTCTAAACGGTTTCGCGCTTTAAATAATGGTGTAAGCCTATACATGCTTGAACAAAATACAAACACCCAAACCCCTATCAACACTTTAAACCACATAACTTCAAATAACTCAAAAGCAAACATTAAACCAATAAGCACAAAACCGATGAGTGCAATGATTAATGCTATTTTTTTGTTTACTGAGTCCACTATGAATCCTTTTTAAGATCTTTTTTGTCATCTGATGCTTTTTCTGTTGGCTCAGGCCAATCTTTAAAAAACACGGTTAAATAACGACTTTTAACTAAATACCAAAGCACCCAAAAAACAATAACCATTTGCACCGCTAAAAAAAGTGAAAACCGGTAATGGCTATGTGCCGCTTGTACTATTAGCCACGTTAAATCTATTAGCGCGCATACAATTAATGGCCAGCGCATATGCCGCCAAATACTCGCTAATCTGTCAGTGGCTTTATGTGAATCGCGAGGGCGGCGCAAGCAAAATAACAACGTAGGTAATATCGCAATACTGCCAATGGCAATAGCAATAAAAAAGTCGCTTTTAGATCTAAAAAATAACGACATTAAGTCAAGCTCTGGTCGTCGGCTCAGTGCCGCAATAACCCAAATAAAATAAGCACGCAGCAACACCACTACACTTAAGTGAAACGCAACAGGCGTGCGATAACTCCCGTATTTATCCCAGTATTGAGGTCCGTATTGGCTCATTACTATTTTCCTAGCCGTTATGCTTTTTAAGGAGCTCGATTAAATCATCCTCTGTAAGCACGTCTATCCCCAAATCTTGAGCCTTTGTGAGTTTAGAACCGGCTTTTTCACCCGCTACTAAAGCATCAGTTTTAGCAGATACACTACCTGACACCTTTGCACCTAGCTGTTGTAAGCGCGCTTTAGCATCATTGCGGTTAAGCGTATTTAGCGTACCTGTAAGTACATAAGTAAGCCCCGCTAACGGTTGTTCATCCTCTGACGGTGCGCTTAGCGCAGGCCAATGAACACCTTGCTCGATAAGCGCATTGACCACCGCTAAATTGTGCTCTTCATCAAAAAAACCTCGTACATGCGATGCTACAATATCACCTACATCGCTTACTTGTGTGAGGCTTTCAACACTAGCACTAATAATACTCTCTAGCGTTAAAAAGTGATTCGCTAAATTTTGTGCCGTAGCCTCACCGGCTTCTCGAATACCGAGTGAATATAAAAATTTAGCAAGCGTAGTGGCTTTTGCTTCATTTAAAGCAGTAACTAAGTTTTTAGCCGATTTAGGCCCCATGCGCTCAAGTGATTCAAAGTGACCTTGCTTTAATATAAATAAATCAGCCGGAGTTTTTATAAGCTCACGGTCCACTAATTGATCAACAATTTTATCGCCAAGACCATCTATATCTAGTGCCTTACGCGAGGCAAAGTGCTTTATAGCTTGCTTGCGCTGCGCGGGGCATACTAGGCCACCAGTACAACGGGCTACAGCTTCCCCTTCTACTTTTTCTACATGGGAGTCACAAATAGGGCAAGCTGATGGAAACACAATGTCTCTTGCATCTGTGGGCCTGCGTTCAAGCACAACTTGTGTTATCTGCGGAATCACATCACCAGCACGGCGTATAATCACCGTATCGCCGACTTTCACGCCTAACCGAGCAATTTCATCACCATTGTGAAGCGTCGCATTAGACACCGTTACACCGCCTACAAACACAGGTTCTAAACGAGCAACAGGCGTAATTGCACCTGTACGACCAACTTGAAACTCTACATCAAGGAGTTGAGTGACTTCCTCTTGCGCCGGAAATTTATAGGCAATAGCCCAACGAGGTGCCCGCGCTACAAAGCCTAAACGCTCTTGTAGGGCTTTTTTATTAACTTTTATTACTACGCCGTCAATTTCATATTTAAGCTCACTGCGACGCGTTAAAATATCATCATAATAATCTAGTGCAGCTTGTGGCCCTTCCACCAGCTTTGTTTCTGGACAAAGGGGTAAGCCCCAATCAGTTAACTTTTCTAATTGCTGAAAGTGATCCTCTGGAATTGAGCCATCAGCAACCAAACCAGTACTGTATGCATAAAACATCAGTGGGCGTTTTGCGGTAATTTTAGAGTCTAGCTGGCGTAGGCTACCTGCCGCCGCATTACGTGGATTTACAAATACTTTTTCGCCACGCTTTTGCGCTTCATTGTTTAGCTTTTCAAACCCAGCGCTGTCCATAAATACTTCACCACGCACTTCAAGCTCTTTGGGGTAGTCGCCACGCAACTTAAGGGGGACGTTACGAATTGTTTTTACATTTTGAGTAATATTCTCGCCTGTAAAGCCATCACCCCGTGTTGCAGCTTGTACCAACACTCCATCACGATAAATAATAGACACTGCTAACCCATCAAGTTTTGGCTCACAGCAAAAAGTAAGCTCATCGGTGCTCATTAAACGCTCTTTAATTCGGCGATTAAAGCCCGTAAATTCATCTTCGCTAAACGCATTATCAAGCGATAGCATTGGCACTTGATGAGCAACTTGCTCAAACTTGCTAAGCGCTGCGCCACCTACTTTTTGAGTCGGTGAGTCAGCAGATAAAAATTCAGGGTTTTGTGTTTCAAGCGCACTGAGTTCGCGTAATAGCCTATCGTATTCAGCATCGGGAATGCTTGGGGTATCAAGCACATAATAATTATAATTGTGCTGCTCTAATAGGGTACGAAGATGATTAATTTGCTCACTAATGCTGCTAGACATTTAAACCTCAAAAAACATAAAAAAGCCACTTTGACGATATCGCCCAGTGGCTTGTAAAAATTATATATTACAAATTGTTACGCTGAAAAAGCACGAACCTGATCAACATATTGCCTTACACGCTCAACACTCATTTCTTCGCGTTCTGCGTCTAATATGTGCGCACCAAATTCGTCGGCTATTTTTTTAGCCGCACTGTGCAACATATTAAAGGCTGCTAGTCCGTCACCGTCACACGGCAAGGTCATAAATAAGCTAACACCTGCGGTGCTAAACTGTTCCATATTGTCTATATCGAACGTACCTGGGTTGTACATATTAACTAATCTAAACAACACAGGCCCTTGGCCTGCAGGGTCTAAATGACGATTAAAAAAGCCCTCTTCAGAATATTTAAAACCAAGCGTATTCACAGCAGGTAATAACTTGCTGCCTTGCATAGTTAACCCTTCTGGCATTTGTATATGTACAATAACAAAATCGGGTACTGGCTCTTTTGGTTGTTCATTAGTTTGCTCAACCGACTCTATATCGTCAACAACACTTAGGTCATCTTCAATAGGAACCTCTGGCGCGCTGGAATCAATTTGAGGCTCATTAGCGTCAAAGTTAAGTTCACCTAGCTGTGGTTCGTCACGCTCACTAATTACCGGCTCTTTTGGCTCAGCTTTTTGACTATATGAATGAGAGGAAGCTGTTTGGCTTTCTTGGAGTGGTTCAACCCGTTCATTAACGGACGTATCTGGGCTCTCTTTTTTTCTTACAGACCATAAACCATGGACTAATAAGCCACCAATGACAATCACACTGATAATGATTAAAACCCATCTTAATTGTTCGGCCATCCCCTCACCTTTTATTATTTGTTATGCCTAAAACCTGTATAGTAATTAAAAACTAATACACGTGTTATAAAAATTTATGCGTGTGCAAGTTGCACCGCTTGTTCAATATCTACTGCAACCATTCGAGATACACCCGGCTCTGCCATAGTCACACCGGTTAAACGCCCCGCCATCTCCATTGCAATTTTGTTATGGCTTATATAAATAAATTGCACTGATTGTGACATTTCTTCCACCAAACGGCAAAAGCGAACAACGTTTGCGTCATCTAATGGTGCGTCAACTTCATCCAGCATACAAAACGGGGCTGGATTTAGCCTGAATATAGAAAACACTAATGATAATGCCGTCAGCGCTTTTTCTCCACCACTTAACAAGTGAATAGTTGAATTTTTCTTACCTGGCGGCCGTGCCATTATACTAACACCACTTTCAAGTAAATCGTCACTGGTTAATTCCAAATACGCACTCCCTCCACCAAAAACTTTAGGAAACAGCTGTGCAAAGTCTTCATTAACTTGATCAAACGTGGCTTTAAAGCGCGTTTTTGTTTCGGTATCTATTTTCCGAATAGCCCCTTCAAGGGTATTTAACGCTTTAGTTAAATCCTCTAACTGATTATCTAAATACTCACTGCGCTGTTTTGCAACATCAAACTCTTCTATAGCTGCTAAGTTAACCGCACCCAGCTTGTTTAGCTGATTTGTAATACCTGTTAATTGGTTTTGCGCTGCATTTAGGGTTAAGTCGTCAGGTAATGTTTCAAGTACGGCTTTTAAGCTTTGTTTAAGCTCTTCTAATGGCTCAAGTGCAGCTTGTGCCTTTATTAGTAAGCTCTGCTCTTCAAGTGTTAATTTTTGATGTTGTTCTTGAAGCCCTTGCAGCTCACCTTGCGAATTTTTAAGGCTAGCTTGCTTTGTATGTAAGGCGTCTTTAGCTTGTGATAAATCGTTTTGCAATTGCGCTAATCGTTGTTCGCCATACTGATGCTTTTCTAGTAAGGTTGAAATTGATTCACTAAGTGTTTCTTCTGGAATAAGTAACGCCTCTATTTCCAAAACTAATTCTTCAGCCCCTTGTTTTGCCTCTTCATAGGCTTGTGCTGCGTGGCTCAGTTTTGTTTGACTTAACTGCCATTCACTACGTGCTTTTTGCTGACTTAAGCTTAACTGATGAGCCTGCGTTTTGTATTGCTCCAATGCGCTGAGTGCTTGGCTATAATTTTTATCGCTGAGCATGCGCTCATCATTCGCAGTCTCAGTTTCATCTGTTAAATTTAATTGCTGCTCAACAAATAGTTCATATTGCTCGGTTTGTTCATCAAGCTGCTTATTGAGTTGCACCAGTGACGCACTTATTGTTTGCTCTTGTGTTTTTATTTTTGATAGCTGATGTTGATATTGAGTAACTTGCTCTGTGAGCATATCGCTTCGGGTACTTGAAATAGCAATTTGTTGAGCAAGCTGATGAATAACGTCTTTGAGTGCTTTTTGTTCAGTATTAAGCTCTGCTTGTATTACAGTGCATTGTTCAAGCTCACTTTTGACCTGTTCAAGCTGACTTTTAACCTGTATGACCTCATCGGTGTGCGCGTGAAGTTGCTTATGCTTTATTAGCAATGAGTTGTCGGTGTTACTGTCTGCGTTTACGTGCCAATTACGACCATGCAATTCGCCTTTTTTATCCATTATGGCAATGTAATAGTCATCATTTAGCATAGTTAAATCGGCGTGTTCGCTATAGCCAATTCGCGTGAGTAAGTCAGGGTACACGCCAGCGGTAATATAATCTGCCAAGCTTGCCTTAAGTAAAGGCTGACTGCTTGGCCATATACTATTAGTTGATTGCTGCTCTGTTACACTTAAATGCGTGAGCGACTTAAGTGCTTGCTCTATTAATGGCTCAAAACCATCTTGCACTATGAGCTGGCTTAGAACCCCAGTTGAGTCACTGACCTCTTCATCTAACCCCAATGCACTTTTAAGCCCAGCAATACGGGCGTTTAGTTCATTTTCTTTCTGTGTCAGTGTTTTATGATTGTCTTGAGTTTCATCAACCAGCCTATTTTGCTGAGTCAATTTAACTTCACATTGCGCAAGCGCGCTTTGTTTTTTTGCAAGCGCCTCAGTGAGTGCTTGGCGCTGCTGTTTTTGCTCGGCCAGCTGATGTTCTACATTATTATTTTTTAGTTCATCAAGCTGTGAATTTAATTGGCTAAGTTGCTCATTAACATGATTTATTTGCTGTTTCGTGTGCTTTATTTCACTACTTTGCGACTGCACCTGAGTGGTAAGTTGTTGCTGTTGTTCGTTGAGTGTTTGCCAATTCGAATAACTTCGCTGCTTAGTACCCTGCAACCCCTCAAGCTCAAATGACAATTCACTCACTTGCTCTTCGCACATTAAACTGCTTTCTATTGCCTCTTGCAGTGCTTCATCAAGTTCTTCGCATATGTGCTGCTGTTGCGCTTTTTGCTCAAGGCTATCTGTTTGGCGTTGTTGTAATTTTATTAAGCTTTGTTTAAGTGACTGTATTTGTTGTTTAACACTAATTTTTTGCTGTTCGGCTCGAGTTAACTCGGTATGAGTAATATGTTGCTGGTGCTGCGCATCATTTAATTTATCTTGCTGAGCTTGTACCTCTCCTTCAAGTGTTGCAAGCACATCATCGTGCCCTGAGTGAGCCGTTTTAAAAAAGCTTATTTGCTCATTAAGCTTTTTGATTTGCTCGCTTTTGTCTAATTGTTGTTGATGCAGCTTTTGCCATTTTAAAACAGCTACTTGACCTTTTAATGTGCGCTCTGTTGCTTTAAGTTCACGGTATTTTTTAGCATCAAGTGACTGAACAGCCAATTTATCGAGCTGGCTTTGCAACTCTTTACGAACATCTAATAAACGTTCTAAATTTTCTCGGGTACTTTTAATCCGCGTTTGCGTTTCGCGGCGACGCTCTTTGTATTTAGATACGCCAGCAGCTTCTTCTAAAAACACGCGAAGTTCTTGAGGTTTACTTTCAATTAAGCGCGATATCATCCCTTGCTCAATAATCGCATAACTGCGAGGGCCAAGCCCAGTGCCCAAAAATATATCAGTTATGTCACGCTTGCGGCATTTGCTGCCATTTAAAAAGTATAACGATTGGCCATCGCGTGTTACTAAACGCTTAATCGCTATTTGGTTTCTATCGGCAAAGGTATTTTTTAATTCTTGCTCGCCCAACGAGTTATTAAAAATCAGCTCTACAGAGGCTTGCGAAATGGCTTTTCGATTAGTTGAGCCGTTAAAAATAACATCTGTCATGGCATCGCCACGCAGGTTTTTAGCTGAGCTTTCTCCAAGCACCCATCTTACCGCATCAATCACATTAGATTTGCCACAGCCGTTTGGCCCAACAACGCAGGTCATTTGATCTGGAAACGGTATTTTAGTGGGCTCTACAAACGATTTAAAGCCCGCTAATTTAATAGTGCTTAAGCGCATCTGGTTGTTTTACCAATTTATTATTGTTGTTATTCATGGGCAATTTAACTCAAAGAACACACGTTTGTTAAGCTTGACGTTTAAAATTATCTAAAATAATCCCTGTTGCCATAGCCACATTAAGTGACTCGGCCTCACCAAATGCAGGAATTGTTATTTTATCGGTTACTAAACCCGCACAGGCTTGGCGAATCCCATGAGATTCGCTACCCATTAACAATACACCCTCGCCATTAAACTGTGTTTTGTGTACGCTTTGGCCATCTAAAAACGCACCGTAAATTGGTAACTTGAGTGTCTGTAGATAAGCAGGTAAATCGACCTGACTAACTGAAACTCTTACAAATGACCCCATTGTGGCGCTAATTGTTTTTGGGTTATAGGCATCTGCACTGTCTGTGCTGGTAACAATGTGTTTAATACCATACCAGTCGGCTACTCTAATTATTGTGCCTAAATTGCCAGGATCAGACACGCCATCAAGAGCCAATATTAACCCTTTTATTTTGGGTAAGTCGGCTTTTGGCATATCAACAATTGCAATTGCGGCATTATTACTTACTAGCGTGCTCGCTTTAGTAAGAACGTCCTCGTCGGCTTCAATGATATGGGTGCTTGGAAAACAGCTTTGATGAGCATTTATAAACGCCGAAGTTGCAAATACATCAACTGCGTTTAGTGTGCTATTAAGCAACTCAAGTACGTTTTTTTCGCCTTGTACAAGGTATTGATTATATTGCTTTCGGTACTTTTTTTGGCCAAGTTGGCGAATAAGTTTGAGTTGGTTTTTTGAAATCATAACAGCCCCATAAAATTATCCGCCCAGTATAACAGAGTTCATTATAAAAAATGTATCACCTAGTTTGAACTCACCTTAGAAATTAAAAGTCCGATTGCAGGGATAAATATTGAGTTTTGCACTTAAAATCGGTAAATTAACAAAAAAACAACATGGAATGGCTTTTAATGGAATCAATACACTCAACCCCTTCACAATCAAACGAATCGAGCGCGAATCCACTCACCCCGTTATCTAGCTCTAAAGTGCAATTTAGTGGCAAAGGCGGTGAGTTTTTTGGTATTTGGATAGTTAATATCTTACTAAGCGTACTAACATTGGGCATTTATTCTGCCTGGGCAAAAGTGCGTACAATGCGCTATTTTTATGGGCATACTCGTATAGATGGCCACAGCTTTGACTACTTAGCTACTCCAATGCAAATTTTAAAAGGCCGTATTTTAGCGGTCATTGTATTTTTAATTTACACCTTTGCTGTCAGCTTTTTTCCACTGATAGGCTTTTTATTTGCCATCGCTTTTATTTTTTTAATGCCGTGGATTATTAACCAAGGCTTACGTTTTAATATGCGTATGACCCGTCATCGTAATGTGCGTTTTGCGTTTAAAGGGGATTACGGCGAAGCCTTCATTAACTTTATTCTATTGCCGATTGCCAGTGTTTTTACGCTTTATTTATTAATGCCTTATGTTTTAAAGCGCATAGATACTTACATTCATAGTAATATTAGCTATGGCAATAAGCCATTAAGCGTAAAGCTTAAAGGTGAAACTTATTATCTAACAGCCCTTATTTGCTTTGTGGTGAGCTCTATCACCATGGTAATATTTATGGCTATTTTAGGACTATTTGGACTTGATTTACTCAATGTAGAAAACCAACAAGCAGCTCAAGACCCTGCAAAAATGGGGGTTATGTTTGGTGGATTGATGATTGCCTACGTCGTGATGATTGCCATAGTAACCGCGGTATGGAAAGCGGCAATTAGAAATCATATTTTTAATAATAGCCAATTTGAAGATGTAGCATCGTTTAAATCTGAGCTTAAACCTATTCCTTACGCCATTTTACTTTTAACCAACATGTTAGCTATTGTGTTTTCATTAGGGCTTGCTTACCCCTGGACACAAATTCGCACATCAAAAATGCTTGCCGAGGCTACAACCGTTGATATATACCCTGGCGCATTAAACTTAATAGATACAACGCAAGAGCAGCAGTCATCCTTTGCTGAGGAAGCGGCTAACGTATTTGATATTGATTTGTCGTTAACATAAGAGTTTATTATGAACGTTCAGGGACATTATTTTCCAAACGCTTCGAGTAACTATCAGCTGTGTGTCGCTAAAATTAGCGGCTCACACGTTGAAATTAATCACGGTAACGAAGAACCTGTCCGCTATGCAATTAACGAACTTAATTTAAGTTCGGCGATTGCAGGTCTTGCCGACGAACTAAGCTTTGACGATGGTGGTCGGTTTATTCCGCTTGATGTAGATTTTAGGTGGCCATTTAACGCTAAAAATCATCACTCACTAGAGCGGCTTGAAAAAAATAAGTGGGCTATTATTACAGCAATTGTAGTCACACCTCTTTTTATGTGGTTAATGCTATACAAAGTTGTGCCCGCAATTGCTGTTTACAGTGTTGATACTCTACCGCATAGCGTTGTTGAACAAATGGGTGAGCAAAGTTTTGCTGTAATTAAAAAATTAGCACTCGACCCAACAGAGTTACCTGACGAACAACAAGCCAGAGTTCAGCGACACTTTAAGACCATACTTGATGAGCTTGCACTTGAAAAGTCGGTGTATAGGCTTTCGTTTTATAAATCCCAAAGCTTTGGTGCTAATGCGTTTGCACTCCCTCATGGCAGAATTGTGGTCACAGATGAATTAGCTAATTTACTGGCCGATAAGCCCAATGCACTAAAAGCCGTATTACTTCACGAAATTGGCCATGTCGTCCACCAGCATAGTGTTCGCATAACAGCACAATCGGCAGCAAGTACGATTGTACTTGCCGTTATATTCGGTGATTTAGAGGGAATAGCTGAGGTTGCCTTGGGGACTGGTGCCTCGTTTTCCCAACAAGGCTTTTCGCGAGATATGGAACGAGAAGCCGACAGTTATGCATTAACTCAACTAGAAAACTTAGGCTATTCAAGCAGCGATTTTGCCGATGCAATTGAAGCTTTGCAAAGTGCGCATACCACTGAAAACGAACACCTTAAAAAGGTAAATAACTTACTCGAATACTTATCAAGCCACCCCAGCTCACAGGAGCGAATAGATAATGCTAGGAAATAACCGCGGTTATATACAAATTGCACGCTATATTGTGGGGTTGAGTTGGATGTATCATGGCTTTTTTCCAAAGATTTATCACGTTGCCCCTCTTGAAAAGTTAATGACTGGCAGTGCTGGCTATTCTGCACAAGTGTCTGATTTGATTACGCGTGGTGCCGGTATTGCTGAGGTTATTTTTGGGCTGTTACTAATTATATTTTATAAAAATAAACAGCTAGTTTGGTTAAATATTTTCTTATTATGCGGCCTGTTAGGGGCCGTTGCGCTCATGCAGCCAAATTTGTTAATAGAAGCATTTAATCCAGTTACTACCAACTTAGCGCTTATTGCCTTGAGCTTTATATGGCTGAAAGAAATAAAACTCTTGAGTAATCGATACCTCTAAATAATAAAAGAGGATTTACATCCTCTTTTATTATTGGGGCACTTTAGAGTGAGTACTTATTTTTATGTGTCCACAAATGCAATAACTCGCTCGCAATTGTTGCTGCGGCAATAGCGGTAAGCTCACTTTGGTCATACGACGGTGATACCTCTACCACATCCATTCCCACCATATTTATACCTTTAAGCGCGCGCAGTATTTTAAGCACTTTATCTGATGTTAAACCACCACAAACCGGTGTGCCTGTACCTGGTGCAAATGCCGGGTCAAGGCAGTCTATATCAAACGTTAGGTAAACGGGTAAGTCGCCTACCCGCTCGCGTATTTGCGCTGCTATTTCATTGGCGTGCAAATCGTTAGCTTGCATTGCATCAATCACTGCAAACTCATGCTTTGATTGGTCAAAGTCGGTACGAATACCTATTTGTATGCTGTGCTCTACATCAATCAGCCCTTCCATGGGTGCATGATAAAACATAGTGCCGTGATCAAAACGCGAGCCATTGCTGTATGTATCAGTGTGCGCATCAAAATGAACCAGCGCCATTTTGCCATGTATCTTTGCATGTGCGCGCAATAGCGGAAGCGTTACAAAGTGATCGCCACCAAGGCCTAACAGCGTTGCCCCTTGGCGAAGTATTTGCTCTGCGGCCATTTCTAGCTGTGCCGTAAAATATTCAGGATCGCCTACCGGATAAGTAAAGTCCCCCGCATCTGCAACCGTTAAACGCTCAAACAAAGGAAATGTCCACGGGTATTTAGTGTCCTCCCAGGCTAAATGTACCGACGCTCTGCGAATGGCATCGGGCCCTAAGCGAGCACCGGGACGGCCCGATGTTGCTAAGTCAAACGGTAAGCCTAGTACAACGACATCTGCATCAATGGCATTAATATTTTGCACCATAGGACGACGTAAAAACGTCATACCGTTTGAATACAATGAGTGGTCAACATGGCCAAACAAGCTAGACATTGCTTATAACTCTTCTAAATAAGTGTAGCCATTAAGGCCGTTTTGCAACTCGTCTAAAACGCTTTGCTGTTCATTTTTATCTATTTTTGCAGACACTAACTGCGCATACGACTGCTGAAAGCTCTCAACATCTAAATGCACATATCGCATCATATCGGCTACGGTATCGCCCTGGTTTATTTCGCTGATACTGGCAATGCCTTGCTCATCCATATTGATAATAGCGCTGTGCGTATCGCCAAATAAATTGTGCATATCACCTAAAATTTCTTGGTACGCACCCACTAAGAAAAAGCCCATTAAGTAAGGCTTATCTGCACTGTACTCAGGCACCGGTAAAGTGCTTTCAATGCCTTGGCCATCAACATAGTGCTCAAGTGCACCGTCTGAATCACAGGTTATATCAAGTAATACAGCACGTTTTTTTGGTGCTTCGGTTAAGCCACTTAATGGCAATACCGGAAACACTTGATCAATCCCCCACGCATCAGGCAATGATTGAAAAAGCGAAAAGTTTACAAAAAACTTATCGGCTAAACGTGCGTTCAACTCGTCAATAATCGGGCGATGAAAACGGTTTTTGTTATCCATGTGTTTGTTAAGCTCATAACAAATACGTAAGTTAACTTGCTCTGCCCACGCACGCTGCGTTAAATCTAAAAGCCCAAGAGCAAACTGGTTATGCGCCTCTGCTAAATCCCCTTGGCTGTCGTGATAAATTTCAATCAGTGCGCGGTCATCCGTTAAATCGGTTAATTGCACAAACGAGGCCCACATATTATTTAATAAAAGCGGTGCATCGCCAGCAGGCGCTTTTAGCTCCTCTGGTACGTAGCTTTCTGTGCCTATAACATTTGATATAAGCACCGCATGATGCGCCGTTAGTGCACGCCCCGACTCAGAAATAATCGTCGGCATGGGCTGCGCGTACTGCTTACACGTATCACCTATGGTGTACACAATGTTATTTGCATACTCAGCTAAGCTGTAATTCATTGAGTTATGCGATTGGCTGCGGGTACCATCGTAATCAATAGCTAACCCCCCCCCTACATCTAAGCACTCAATGCTTGCACCTAATTTGCGTAGCTCACAGTAAAAACGCGCGGCTTCGCTCACACCCAAACGCACATCACGAATGTTTGCCATTTGCGAGCCTAAGTGAAAATGCACAAGTTGCATTAAATCAAGTTGGCCTGCGTCTTTTAAGCGGTTTACTACATGCAGTACTTGCGACGCTGATAAACCAAATTTAGATTTTTCACCGCCACTTGCTTGCCACTTACCTTTGCCTTGCGATGCTAAACGTACGCGAATACCAATACGCGGTTTAACATTTAGCGCTTTTGCTTGGCTAAGTACCATGTCAAGCTCAGAGAGCTTTTCAAGCACTATGTATACTTTGTGGCCTAGCTTTTCGCCAATCAGTGCTAAGCGCACATATTCTTTGTCTTTGTAGCCATTACATACAATCACTGCACTGGTTTTTTCTGCCATTGCCAAAACAGTTAAAAGCTCTGGTTTGCTGCCCGCCTCAAGGCCTAATTGTTTTTTTTCTAATTCTGCTTGGCTTGCTACTATTTCTTCAACCACTTCACGTTGTTGGTTTACTTTAATTGGGTAAACTAATAAGTAGTCTTTTGGGTAACCATAGTTTTCAATCGCGGTATTAAACGCGCCACATAAACTGTGCACACGATGATGTAAAATTTGTGGAAAGCGCACTAAAGCCGGTAAGCTTAAGCCATTTTCTTGAAGTTGTTTTGCGATATCTGTTAGTGCAATAGTTTGCTCTGGGGCGTGAGCCTTTGGCGCAACATACACATCACCTTGATCATTAATACCAAAAAAACCTTGGCTCCAATGACGAACATTGTAACTCGTGCGAGCTTGTTCTAGTGATGTTGTCTCTTTCATTTATCTTTCTCTTTTATTTAATGAATGCCGGTTCGGCTAATTGCGCGCATTAAAAGAAAAATAGACCTTTAAGTCCAACAAGTATTTTTACTCGTAACGAGTGGTTTTTAATATTATCAGTAAATAGTAAACAGCATGACCAACAAGCCTTTATTTTATATGGCCTAGCTTTAAGAAAAACTCAGATTGGTAACACACTCATATATTGAGGGGGAATTTTAGGTGTGGTTTAAACAACTGCGTAGGAGCAAATTAATTACTTAGCCTGAAGTCTGCTTTAGAGATTTGATTTCAGAATCAGGCTAATTAACTATTGAAGCTAAATCATTTATTCAGCTAACGCCACTTCGGCAAGCTTCATTGTGCTCTCAAATGATTTAGTGCCAGCAATAAATAGCCCATTGTGACAAAAAACAGCGTCGTCTAACCCCGTTTTTGCTTGGAAATCTTCATCAGACAAACCAGCCCATGCTTTAGGAAGCGACTTTCTATCTTCAAACGAGCCGGGCTCGACAGGGACTGTTTGAAGTATCCATTGACCTGAATGTGAAGGGTAAACCATGTACAACGCTTCGCTTGATAAAATATGGACTGTTTTTTTCCATGGCGTGTACTTTTCAAGCACAATAACGCGAGGATCTTCAGCACTTTCTATCGCTTTAGCGACAATTGCTTTTGCATTGACACTGCCACTTGCTGACGCTATAAATCGAGTCAGCATACGAGAAGCAAATTCGACAGCTTCATCAAAGCACTTATCAAACTCAGGGCTCTCTTCCCATGTTGGGTTATACATTGAAATTGTTTGACTTAAACTTATACCCTGCTGAACACCCTCAACATGACCACAATCAATTGCATCAATGGTTGAAACTAATCCTGCATCAACTCTGTCTGCAACTGCTTGATTATTGTCACACAGTGCTAAACCATACTTTTGCCACACCAATCCAAATGACGAGTACGGTATTCCATTTTCACGTTCCCCTGCGCCACCACGTTGGTGGTGATCAAAACGCCCAGCATCTGGATCGTATTGCCCACCTACATCAATCACTATATCAGCACTGTCCATAAGCGCTTTATCACGTGTACGTACTAAATTAAACGAAGGGTAGACATGTTTAAGCACCGCGATGCTAAATACATCATCGGCATGAAAATTACCGTTATGAGTAACTACTGTTAAATCGGTCACTGAACTGGTGTCTTTATTAGAAAAGATAAGGAAGTCTCGCTCTGTATTGCGTTAATTGTGAAAACTATAGGACGTTAGGTGGTGAATTTTATACGAATGTGATTAACAAGAACAGGATTCTTGTTAGTCGTTTTGATACTACGACAGACTCCAGCCAAATTACCAAAGCATGTTAATTTAAAATTGAGGGTGTCTACATTTTAATAAGACTGATGCCAGCATAAATAATCATCGAAGTTCATAGGCTTAGCAATTAAATAGCCTTGAATCATGTCAACGCTCATTGTTTTAAGTACGGTAAATTGTTCTTCGGTTTCAACACCTTCAGCAACAACTGTTAAGTTAAGGCTTTTACCTAAATTAATAATGGTTTGCACAATACTAAACCCTGTGCCTTTATCTAATATTTTATCTATAAAGCTTTTATCTACTTTTAATTCATTCACTGAAAACGAGCTCAAATGCGTTAAACACGAATAGCCTGTACCAAAGTCATCTATTGAGAAAATAAAACCTTGCTGCTTTAACTCATCAATTTGCGATATTACGCTGGCTATATCGCCGCTAAGCATAGACTCTGTGATCTCTAACTTAATATTCGATGGATTAACATTATAATCATTAACAACATTTAATAATTCAGTTTTTAACGTCGTTGAATTGAACTGGACTTGACTGATGTTGATAGACACTTTAAATGAATCATCAATCAGCTGCTTGCTATTAAGCTCATTTATTAAAATACAAATATCACGCAGAACGGTGTTTTGGAGCTTTTGAATAACCCCATTTTGCTCAGCGATTGGAATAAAGTCATTAGGCGCAATCAGCCCCTTACTTGGGTGATGCCATCTAATTAAAGCCTCAGCCCCAGTAATTTTACCATTTGCATTTATTTGCGGCTGAAAATACGCACTAAACTCATCGTGTGCAATGGCTCTTACAATGTCGGTTTCAAGTTCGGCCTGATTTTCAAGCAATGCTTGTAACTCGGGATCATAAAAGCTGCAGCTATTGCCGTTTTTCATTTTAGAACGGTACATAGCCGTATCAGCAAATTTAAGAATATTATCGGTTAAATGATTGCTTTTATCTATTAAACAAATACCAATGCTACAACTGACCTGAAAGGCTAAGCGGCCCACTTCAAATTTATCATAAAAAACACTTTGTATTATTTTTGCTATTTTTTCAGACTCTAAAATTGCACTTTCTGTATTATCACCAACATATTCAAGCAATATAATAAACTCATCGCCACCAACACGCGCTAATGTATCTTTTTCACTAACAACACCATTAAATCGTTTTGAAAGCTCTACAAGAACTTCATCACCCGCGCTATGGCCTACTGAGTCGTTTATTCGTTTAAAGTTATCTAAGTCTAGAAATAATAACGCACCGGTCACATCGCTTTGCTTTATATTCTCAACATAGGCTGATAATTTGTCATTCAGCATTCGTCTATTTGGCAAACCTGTTAATGGGTCATAAAAGGCAAGCCTTTCTACTTCTAGCTCTGCTTTTTTTCTTGTTGTTATATCGCGTGCAACCCAAACAATATAACGCTGAGATGGGTTATCTGACTGGTAATCTTTAATGGGTGATGTACGACCTTCAAAAACCATTATTTTGCCGTCGATATCTAATTCGTATTCAAATACTTGAACATCGTTTGTGAGCAATGTTTTATTTATTACCGCCATTATTGATGTGGCATCTTCAGCAGGCATTACGTCATTAATTTTTTTATTTATTAAGTCAGATTGTGATTTGTATAAAAGCGCGTCGGTGGTGCCATAAATATCCATATACTCACCCTCTTCACTAATAATAAGTGTTAAATCGGGCATAACCTTTGTAAAAGCTGCAAATTTTTCATTACTTTTTTCTAAATCAGTAATGAGCTGGTTAGCTTTTATGTACTCTGCATTTTTTTCAAGTGCAATACTTGTGAAATTTACAAAATAGTCGATTAATTCAAGTTCGAAAAGTGAAGGCTTTTTGGGCTTATCGTGGTAAATGGCAAACGTGCCTAAAATACTAGATTTAGTTGAAATAACAGGGGTAGACCAACACGACTGCAATCCAAACTGTAAAGCGACGTCTTTAAAATCAGCCCACAACGATGAATTAGCAATGTCTTCAACAATAACGCGCTCGCCTAAATAAGCAGCAGTACCGCACGAGCCAACATTTGGACCTATGTGAACCCCATTGATTGCCTGACAATAACCATCCTCAATGTTAGGCGCGGCACAGTGCAGCAATTGCCCTTTGTTTAGTGACAAAATAGAACATTTAGCGGATTTTTCATCAATAAGTTCTTCTATCGATAAGCAAATTTCGTCAAGAACATCCTCAAACGGGAGTCCAAGCGCTATTTTAGATAAAATATCTTGCTGATGGGATAACAACTTATTTAATCTAACTGTTTCCATTTGACACCACACACTTTCATAATTGTTTTTAGCTTACAGATGTTTTTTAAAAACAGTACGTATTCAGTACCGAATAAAATTATTCGCTTAGGTAAACGTAAAGTATAGCTTTAAATATACGACTTTTACTGTTAATTGCTGTTTTTTATACAATAATAAACAGCATAGCGTTAGTCTATAAATATAGGTGTTTTAAAATCTGCTTGTTATTGACTTAAGCCAAGCTCCATAAACACACTTTGCGGGTTATCTTTGTAAGAACCAAAACAACCACAACGTTTAAATCCTAAATTTTCATATAGTTTAATCGATTCAATTTGTTTAGGGCCGGTTTCCAATCTAATTAATGGTATTTCTTCTTCGCCTGCGTAGTGCAAAAGAATTTGCATAACTCTGCGAGATAACCCTTTCCCACGGTAACTAGGGTTTACATAAAGGCGTCTTACTTCTGCGTAAGATGGTTCCCCTGATTGCATTACAATTGCCCCACAAGCAACAATCCCGTCATCATTTTTTAACCCAATGGCATAAACGTTAGGTTTATCTAGTTCGCTTAAGGTAAGTGATTGCGCGGTAGCTACAGGGTATAAAGAGTTTATAAGTCGGTCGATATCAGCAAAAACATTAATCACATCCTGGTCATTCGGTTTTAAATCAACTAACTGCATTGAGTATCTCAAATTTATATTAATTATATGTTGTGAAACTATACCGAATTGTAACAAATGAACAACCTCTGCATTGTGTTTTAACACAATTACCGCTTTAAATGATTCAGACTCAGTACTTTCAAATAAGGAACTGATAAAAAATGCGTATACCTTGCTTTAAACACTTTGTTACGCAAAATAGCTGTTCAAAATTATTAAGCTATTTATACTAACTTAAGTTGTAAACATTGATTGAGGTTGTTGTGCAGATCATACAAGGTATGGAATATTTTTTTTCAGGGTTTAAATTAATAAGCCAAAAAGGATTAAAGCGCTTTGTGCTCATTCCGCTTTTGATTAATATTTTATTATTCGGTAGTTCATTATTTTTCTTATTTGGGTGGCTGAGTGACAGTTTTAATTATATCAACAATATGCTTCCCGAATGGCTAAGCTGGTTAGAATGGTTAATGTGGCCAATTGCGGTATTAGTCGTGCTATTTAGTTATAGTATGGTGTTTACCGTGATTACAAACTTTATTGCAGCCCCATTTAATGCACTTTTAAGCGAAAAAGTAGAATTGTACCTAACGGGTCAAAAAATTAACGATGATGGCTTTGCTGACTTAATAAAAGATATACCACGTATGCTTGCCCGTGAGTGGACCAAGCTATGCTATTACTTACCACGTGCTATTGGCTTTTTTATATTACTGTGGGTATTACCGGTAATAGGGCAAATTCTGTGGGTTTTATTTACTTGTTGGATGTACGCTGTGCAGTATAAAGATTATGCGTTTGATAACCATAAAATTAGTTTTAAAGAAATGAAAAACGACTTAAAGTCTAAACAGGGGCTTTCTTATGGGTTTGGCTTTGCTGTTATGCTATTAACAGCCATTCCATTTGTTAACCTAATTGTTATGCCTGTCGCGGTATGCGGTGCTACAAGGCTGTGGGTAGATAATTACCGACCAAAATACCGAAGCTAACTCTAAAATGAAGTTATTACTTTAGTAACAGTGTGTATATAAAAATGGGCCTAGCGGCCCATTTTTTGTCTTCAATCAGCTGTATAAGCTTTGAGGAACTTTAGTCACATTTAAATGTACCGTGATCTCTTCTCTATCATGGTATAAATGCTTAGCTTGTAATTCGTAGCTAATACCGTACTTAACGAGCTCTTCTTTTATCATTGCTAAGCACTCATATACACTGTCAAAGCGCTTTTTCATTGGTAATTTAAGATTAAAAATAAGCTCTTTTGCATAGGCATTGACTGCCCAGTCAATCATTAGGCTGGTTACTTTGGTTGGTTTTTCTACCATGTCACATACAAGCCAAGTAATGTTTCTTTTCTCTGGACGATATTTAAAGCCATCCTCTCTAAAATGCTTAACCTGCCCTGTTTCCATTAGGTTATCATTCATTGGTCCATTATCTATTGCATTAACAAACATGCCTCTGCGCACCAACTGATATGTCCAACCACCTGGGCATGCGCCTAGGTCAACACATCGCATACCTGCAGCAACACGTGTTTCTCTTTGTTGCTCTGGTATAAACACATTGAACGCTTCATCAAGTTTAAGTGTAGAACGGCTAGGACCATCGCTTGGCATACGCAAACGTAAAATCCCCATAAAGTTGGGTGAATTGTTATAGCTGTATGAATAGCCAACATATGCGGTATTATTTTCCAAAAATAACACATGCATCACAGGCCGATTTGCCTTTGACTCACGCAACACGGTGTTTTGTTTCTCTAGTGCTTTTTTAAGCGGCGTGGATATTTTTTTACAAAAAGTAAGCAGTTCTTTCCCTTCGTTTGTATCAGGCGTCTCTACTCGTAATTCAGCGCATAAAGGAAAATCTTTAGCTGCTTGCACAACTGCGCCTACACGGTCTTCTAAAGGCATATCTTCTAATAATGTGCCGGCAAACCACTGGCGAGCAAACACCATATTTTTGAAGTCGATTTTTTTGATTATCTCGTCGCTATGCTGCGCTTCAAAACATTCATATATAACGTAACCTGTATTAGGTTTTGCCTTTACATACCCTGCAAAACCTTGCTCAGCAGCATGAAATGTTATTTCAGCAGCTGCATCGTTTTCAAACCCACTGCGACAATAAATCACAACACTAGACATAATAACCCTTAAACTTTTTAAAACTTAAATCGTGCAACTTGCACTAAAATAACAATCCAACCAATAATAAAGCACACCCCACCAAGAGGAGTAATTGGCCCTAACCACTTCATTCCTGTCAGTGCTAATAAATATAGGCTGCCACTAAAAAGCAGTGTACCTATTATAAAAAAGTGGCCAGCCCAATTTAGGTTAATACCCCATTTTAAGAGTAATGCTACTGCAATTAATGCTAAACCGTGCACCATTTGATACTCAGCGGCTGTTTTAAACACACCTATCGAATACTCTGATAGACGACTTTTTAGTCCGTGAGCGGCAAAAGCCCCCAACATAACCGAAAGCATACAAAATAAACTGCCTGCCATTAAAAATAGTTTTGTCATTATTCATCCAACATTTTGTTTATAAATTGTACTGCACTAGAAGCTGCTATTTGGCGGTTTTCTAATTCAGTAATGCCACTTTTTTTACGTGGTTTTAACGAATGGTCGCCATCAGCCAGCCATACATAGTCGGGCTGTTTTGGCATTGCCAGCGTTTTTAGTTCTTCACGCGTACCAAATGTATCTCGCTCACCTTGCAACACTAAAAATGGACAAGGAATATCAGCAAAGTGTTCTGTACGCAGCTTGTCTGGTTTACCTGGTGGATGAAATGGGTAACCAAATGCAATAACGCCTTTAATTGGCTGCTTAGTTGTGCATGCAAGCATTGACGCCATTCGCCCGCCCATTGATTTACCGCCAATAAACAAGGGTAATTTAGGTTGGGCATGCGTTAATACTTGCTCATAGTATGCAAGCAACTTGGGAGCACGCTCTGGTGGGCGTCGCTTGCCGGTTTGCTTTGCAATTTGCATATATTCAAAATCAAATAAACCAACATCAACACCCTGCTCACTGATCAGTGCAGCCACGTGCTGCATAAAATCAGAATCACTGCCAGCACCAGCACCATGGGCAAAAATAAACTGCGCAATTGCGGGTTGACTTTGACTTTTGAACCATTCAATCATGATTAATACTCTTGCTCTTGTTCAACCAAACTTAGCATCCATTCTTTAAATGACACTATTTTTCCCAGTTCAGTTTGTGACTCACGAAGCACCAAATAATAAGCGTTTTTACTTTCTAGACTGTGGCTAAACGGAATAACTAGTCGCCCTGCATCAATATCTGGTTTGGCTAACACACTATTCCCAATTGCAACGCCTTGGCCATGAACGGCAGCTTGCAGCACCATAGAAGAGTGGCTAAATATAGGCCCTTGATTTACTTGTACGTTACGTACACCCGCAGTTTTCATCCACGTTTTCCAATTTTTACGTGTAGTGTCATGCAATAAGGTGTGCTGTGCTAAATCACTGGGTTGATCAAGTGGTTTGGGGCCACTCAATAACATAGGGCTGCACAATGGCACTAAATACTCTGTATGTAACTTATAAGCTTGCACTCCATTCCAGTGGCCACGCCCGTAGTAAATGGCAATGTCGACATCGTCACTTAACGAATTTTCGTCTTGGTCTTGTGCTTTTATTCTTACGTCAATTTCAGGGTGTAACTCATTAAATAAACTTAAACGAGGCACTAACCATTGAATTGCAAAACTAGGGGTTAAACTTACCGTTAATGAGCCTTTGGCCCCCCGCGCAAGTAACTTTTCTGTGGCATCAATCAGTTGCGTAAAAATTTCTTTAATATCTAAAAAATAACCTTGGCCTTCTTCCGTTAATAATAAAGAGCGATTTTTTCGTAAAAATAGCTTTAAACCTAAATGTTCTTCGAGTGTTTTTATTTGATGACTGACAGCTGCTTGCGTTACATAAAGCTCTTCTGCGGCTTTTGTAAAACTCAAATGCCGTGCTGCAGCTTCAAATGCTTTGAGTGCGTTTAATGGGGGGACTCGTCTTGACATAATAACCAAGCTTTGAATTAGTTTTTCTTATGCATGAATTATATACCCATGACGAGAAAGAGTATATTTAAGGTGTAAAAAAAGCGACTAATGTCGCTTTTTATTATGTGGTCACTTTTTATAAGTCGCTAGCGCTGGTATCTAACGGCGCAAAACTCTTAACCAAATCATCTACTGCTTTCATTTGCGATAGGTAGCCTTCTAATTTACTTAGGGCTAATGCACATGGTCCATCACACTTTGCTTCATTAGGGTTTGGATGTGCTTCTATAAATAAACCAGCGATCCCCAAAGCCATTCCACTTCTGGCTAGCTCTGCCGCTTGAGCTCGACGCCCATCAGCTGAATCTGCACGACCACCTGGGCGTTGCAGCGCATGCGTTGCATCAAAAATAACTGGTGCCATTGATTTCATGTCATCCATACCTAACATATCAACAACCAGGTTATTATACCCAAAGCTAGAGCCACGCTCACAAAGTGCAATATTATTATTACCAGCCTCATTAAATTTAGTAATGATATGACGCATTTCATGTGGTGCTAAAAATTGCGGCTTTTTAACATTGATAATCGCACCTGTTTTTGCCATAGCAACAACTAAGTCTGTTTGGCGGGCTAAAAAAGCAGGCAACTGAATAACATCAACCACTTCAGCAAGCGGCGCCGCTTGATGCGGTTCGTGAACGTCAGTGATAAGAGGAATATTGAAGGTGTTTTTAATTTCTTCAAATATTTTTAACCCTTCTTCCATACCTGGGCCACGGTACGAGTTGATTGAAGAACGATTAGCTTTATCAAATGATGCTTTAAACACATATGGTATGTTTAGTTTAGTTGTCACTTCTACATAATGCTCTGCAATGCGCATGGCTAAGTCGCGCGATTCTAAAACGTTCATACCACCAAATAAAACAAACGGTTTGTTGTTTGCTAATTCAATATCATTAATTTTGATAATTTGATCTTTCATTTTAATTCCTTAAGGTGCAACTGCTTGCAACATTAATCCACAAATATAAGCCATGTATGTACCCACTCCGTAACCTAATACAGCCAGTAAAACACCGACAGGCGCAAGCGAAGGGTGAAATGCTGACGCAACAACAGGCGCAGACGCTGCGCCTCCGACATTAGCTTGCGAGCCTACTGCCATATAAAAAAGCGGTGCTTTAATTAATTTTGCAACAAGCAACATTAAACCAGCATGTACTAGCATCCAAATAGCCCCCACTAAAAACAAGCCCGGGTTATCAAAAATAGCGGTTACATTCATATGTAAGCCAATTGAGGCAACTAAAATGTATAAAAAGCTTGAGGCTACTTTAGATGCACCAAATGCTTCAATCTGTCTTACTTTAGTAAAAGACAAACTAATACCAATGGTAGTTGAAATGACAATTAACCAGAAAAACTTACTGGTTAAACTGTACTCTTTTGCCCACGCATAATTATTAGCGAAAAACGGCCCTAAAAAGTCTGCGCAAAAATGGGCTAAACCAGTAATACCAAATGCAATAGCAAGCAATGTCATGTAGTCATTCAGCGTTGGCATGCGCGCATGCTCTGCATGGTATTTTTCAACACGCTGCTTTAAATCTTCAATGGCGCTGGTGTCTGCTCCTGTAGCAGCATCAATTTTCTTATGGTTAGCTGCCATTAGTAACAAAACTGCCATCCAAATATTAGCCACTATGACATCAACGGTGACCATCACTGAAAAAATATCGCCGCCCACCTCAAACATTTCTTTCATTGAGGCTTGGTTTGCACCACCGCCAATCCAGCTTCCAGCTACGGTGGTCATGCCGCGCCATACAGCATCTGGCCCATGCCCGCCTACAATTGTAGGGTCTACCGCGCTCACAACTAATATAGCCAGGGGTCCGCCGATAACAATACCGAGCGTTCCGACTAAAAACATAATTAGTGCTTTAGGGCCTAAGTTTAAAATCGCTTTTAAATCAATGCTAATAGTTAAAAGTATCAAACAGGCAGGTAATAAATAACGTGAAGCAACGTAATAAACATTCGATTTATTACCATCGACAATACCAAACGTATTAAGCAAAGAAGGTAAAAAGTAGCAAAGTAATAGAGCCGGTACATATTTATAGAACGTTTTTAATGCTGGGCGCTCGCTGTTTGAGGTTTTAAATATAAACCCCAAAATAACTGCGAGTAAACCAAGCACAACTGCATCATTGGTGATTAATGCGCTTTGTGTTTCAACCATGGTATTCCCTAATATTAATGGTGAGTTTTATTATTATCTTCTAATTCTTCAATTTGGTGTTGGATGATTTCTATTGCTGGATCATCTGGGCATTCATCTACAAAAAATTGTAGATCATCGCGGGCCATTTTAGGGCAATCGAGCTGATTTAATAAATACCCTCTGTCACGCCTTTCGTATGGGTCGTCGCCAATTAATTCCATTAACATTTCAACGCATGTTAATGCGTGGCCAAATTTATTTTCACTAATGAAAGACCACTTTTGCTGCGCTAAGAAAAGCTTATAAACTTCATCGTCAAAAATAAGTTCTAAGGGCTCTTGTTCTTGCCCTTCAGCTTCATCAGCATTTTCAGGAATAATATACCAACTTTGCTGACCGCTACTTGGCTCAACCAAATAGCCTTCTTCATCGCTCATAGCAATATGAACACCTATATCGCCTTGATTTAGGCTCATACTGGCATCGAGGTTAGCCTGTTGTAAAAAATGACAAAGTAAAATTGCCAGAGTAGTTGGCGAGCCGCTACGCATAGTTAGGGTGTAGCTTAGGCTATTTAATTTATGCTCAGGTACTTTTAAACTCGAAGCGCTAAATAGCCATGTACTGTAAAAGGTGTCTAGCAACTTATCTAAGCGTTCATGATAGTCGGGTACAACAATACATAATGCATTAATTTGTTTTTCAAAATCAGCAAGAACATCAAAAGCGGCTGTTAAGTCTAGTTGTGGATCCCATTTCGATTCAGCCTTAATACAACGATAAATTGCCGCAGGGGTAAAGTCATCGTAAGCATCATCAATATAAGAGTCATCGTGTTCATCAAACCCAAAAGTGGTCATCAATACTGCAACATTTCTAGAAAACGAACGCGTAGTTTACCTAATTCTACCCATATATTCCAATAACGAAATGTACTTGATCAAATGCATGGAGGGAATATTCGAGCTTTAGAGATACTAAAGCTCGGTAAATTTATTTAAGGCTTAAAGTAGTAATGCTGACTTGGCTGTTGCCAAATAACCAATAGCTAAAATAACAAACGTATTTACAATAAGGTAAGATATTTTAGCCAAAAAATTAGTTTGCTTAGCGCTTATAATTCCAATAGCAATATAAGCAACCACTAATATAATTTTTTCTAATAACCAATGTTGTTCAAACGGGTTTATCTTCCCCATATACATGAGTGTAAATGCAGAAATTAAAAGTAATGTATCAATGCTATGACTACCAATAAATACAACTTTATTACGAGCAATTTTGCCACTGCCCATTCGTGAAAAAGATCGAATATAAAATAAAACTACACTCAATGCTGCTATTGCCATGTGTGAGTGCTTTACTGCTAAATAATCCATATGCCTCTGTTCTTCTATTTATATAAAATTAATCTGGGTAACGTTTAATAATTGTTTCAAGTTCATTGAGATTTTCGTTAAAAACGTCAACTAATTTTGGCTCAAAGTGCGAGCCTTTTTGCGAGTTTATTTCTTCTACTACGCGTTCAAGTGTCCATGAGTCTTTGTAACAACGCTTATGCCTTAATGCGTCGTACACATCAGCCAATGCTACAATACGACCAAATATGTTAATTCGGCTTCCCTGTAAGCCTTGAGGGTAGCCTGTGCCATCCCACTTTTCATGATGCTCTTTAGCTATGGTAGCCCCTGCACTCACAATTTCGTGAGCAGACCCTTTTAAAATCCCGTACCCTTTGTCTGTGTGAGTTTTCATTACTTCCCATTCGGGGGCATCAAGCTTTGCAGGTTTATTTAAAACCGAATCGGGTATACCTACTTTACCTACATCATGCAAGGGCGCAGCCAATCTAATTAAGTCGGCTTGTTGTTTTGATAATCCATAGCCAATAGCAAGTGCGTGGCAAATATGTGCAACACGTTTTACATGATTACCTGTTTCAGTAGAGCGTTGCTCAACCGCCTCACTTAATCTGTAAACAAGTTCTTGCTGGGTGGCTTCTATTTCGCATTGTAGCTGAACATTTTCAAACGCTAATTGCACATTTTGGGCAAAAATTTCAACTAAGTTTCGTTGTGTATCTGTCAAAGCATTTGGAATGCCAGTAATGAACAACATCGAACTATGGTTATATTCACTGCTGCAATAAGCAAATAAATAATTGTCTTTGTAGATAATAGTCTGATTAGCTAAAGCTTCTTGGCATGCACTTAGTTGTTCTGCGTGAAGAACCTCTTCTAAGTTCTTACCTTCGCTTTTTTCAAACTCACCGGTACCTGAGCAAATAATCATTTTATTATTTTGAGATGCCGGGTTTTGTGCCACAAGCGTTGTGGCATACATAGCTTGATCTGAAATGCCGAGTAAAGATGTAAGTTGTTGCATTACACCTTCAATAAATTGCTCAATTGAATGCGCAGAAAATATATTACGCGAAGCGGTTATTATTTTTTCAAGACCAATTCGCGACTGCTCTATTGAAATAATGTCGCGGTAAGAACGAAGGCTCGACATGATAACTGTAAACAATTTTTGTGCGGTGAGTTCTGTTTTTGATTTGTAGTCGTTAATATCAAAATTAACTATTACTTGGCGTTCTGGTGCCTGACCAGGTTGGCCGGTACGTAAAATAATACGAATGTGGTTATTTTTTGCGGTTTCACGAATATATTTTACAACTTGCAGGCCTGCATCGTCTGTTTCCATTACAACATCAAGTAGAACAATTGCTGCGTCTTTATGCTCATCAATTAAAGTTTTAGCCTCAGCGCCAGAATACGCGCTGATAAATTCTAAACGTTTATTTTGAAACTCAAAATCACTCAATGCCAATTTAGTAACTGCATGAACTTCAGGTTCGTCATCAACGATTAGTACTTTCCAGGTGCCCAAATCGGTGTTATCTACCGGTGTATCTGGCTCATCTGAAAATAAAAAGTCACCCATCATAATTAGAATTCCTACATGACACATTTAACACACGGATGCAGTAATAATTAAGCTTATTATGGCCACTGTGCGAGCGTTACACGGTCATTTTCACCAAGATCTTTTATCGTTTTAATATTAACAAAGGCCATCGTTTTAAAAAATTCACGAACAGCAAAACCTTGGTCATAACCGTGCTCTATTAGAAGATAGCCACTAGATAGCAAATAGTCACGTGATTGTGTAATTATTTGTTTAATATCAGACATTCCTGAATCTTCAGCAACTAAGGCAGATAAAGGTTCAAATCGCACATCGCCTTGAGCCAAATGTTCGTCACTACTTTCTATGTACGGTGGGTTGGTAACTATAAGATCAAAATATTCATTATCAAGTGAGCTAAACCAATTGCTTTGTTTAACACGCACATTACCAAGTCCTAGACGCTGTTGATTCCGAGTTGCAAGCGCTACAGCGTCAGTCACTTTATCTACCGCTGTAATATTCCACAAAGGCATTTCACTACCCAATGCCAATGCAATGGCGCCAGTACCTGTTCCCAGGTCCAGAACTTTTGCATTTTCCGAAATTCCTAAACCAAGTGCAGCCTCAACTAATGTTTCAGTATCTGGCCGCGGAATTAACGTTGTTGCATTGACTTCTAAGGTTAAGCTCCAAAACTCACGTTGCCCTGTAATATGCGCTACAGGTTCGCCGCTTAATCGCCGAGCGCAAAGAGTGTCAAAGGTATGTTGTTGCTCTGTACTGAGCAACCTTTCGGGCCAAGTAAAAAGATAGCTACGTGGTTTATCAAGAACATGAAGAAGTAATACCTGTGCGTCTAATTTCGCACTTTCGCTGCTTTGCGCTAATAAATTAGCGCCAGCAGCAACAGCTTGCTCGAGAGTTTGATTCACTATTACTCATCGCCCATTGCGGCAAGTAAATCAGCCTGATGCTCTTGCATTAATGGGTCTACAATGGCACCTAAATCACCCGCTACGACTTCATTTAAGCGGTACAGCGTTAAGTTAATACGGTGATCGGTTATACGTCCCTGCGGATAGTTATAAGTACGAATACGTTCAGAACGGTCACCACTACCGACTAAATTACGACGCTCAGAGGCTTCTGCTGCATGACGCTTCTCATCTTCAGCTTGCTGTAAACGCGCTGCAAGTACTGACATCGCTTTAGCACGGTTTTTATGCTGCGAACGCTCATCTTGACATTCAACAACCACACCCGTAGGTAAATGCGTAATACGAATTGCTGAGTCAGTTTTATTTACGTGCTGGCCACCTGCACCCGATGCTCTAAAAGTATCTACTTTTATATCGGCGGTGTTAATTTCAATTGCTTCAGCTTCTGGAATTTCTGCCATTACCGCTACGGTGCACGCCGATGTATGAACACGACCTTGCGATTCAGTCTCTGGTACACGTTGTACACGGTGTACGCCAGACTCAAATTTAAGCTTACCGTATACGCCTTCACCGCTAATGTTAGCAATGACTTCTTTGTAACCACCGTGTTCACCTTCATTGGTAGTTACTACTTCTAATTTCCACTTTTGCGTTTCAGCAAAACGGCTGTACATTCTAAATAAATCACCGGCAAAAATAGCGGCTTCATCACCCCCTGTGCCTGCGCGGACTTCTAAAAATACATTGTTATTATCTTTTGGATCTTTAGGAAGCATTAATACCTGAATTTCATCTTCAAGACTTAATATTTGTGCTTTGGCTTCTTTATACTCTTCCTGTGCCATTTCTCGCATATCAGGGTCTGAGTCTTTAAGCATCTCTTCAGCGCTTGCTAAATCTTCTTTTGTTTGTTGATATGCTAAAAAAGTTTTAACTATTTCTTCAAGCTCAGAGTATTCTTTTGAAAGGCCACGAAAGCGATTTTGATCGCTAATAACCGACGGGTCGCTCAACAGTGCTTGTACTTCTTCGTAGCGCTCTACTAGCGTTTCTAATTTATTATAAACAGACTCTTTCATTTAACGGTTATTCCTGATCAATACCTAACATTTTTTTCAACTGATTTAATTGAGCCACTTCACCTTTTTTAGCCGCATCTTGAATGGCACGGGTAGGCGCGTGCATTAAGCGGTTGGTTAACTTATTGGCCAATTCTAAAATTACTTTTTCTGCGTCTTTACCACTAGAAAGCTGGCTAACTGCTCTTTCTACTAATTCCGACTTAATTGTTTGAACATCGTTTCGATAGTGACGAATTAACCCCACAGAATCGAGTGAACGCATCCACATACAAAACTCTTTAGTGCGCTCAGTAATAATTATTTGTGCCTGCTGTGCAGCTTGTTCTCGCGCTGCCATATTTTCACTTACAATTGTTTGTAAGTCGTCAACCGAGTATAAATAAGCCGCATCTAGCTCACCAACTTGGCTTTCAATGTCGCGCGGTACCGCAATATCAATAAACAACATCGGTTTGTTACGGCGCTGCTTTAGTGCTTGCTCCACAACACCTTTACCAATAATAGGCAGTGTACTGGCCGTTGAGCTTATTATAATATCTGCATTATGCAAACGCTCTGGCAACTGCGCTAATGCAATGACATCTGCAGACACTTCATCGGCTAAATTGCGGGCTCGTTCAATCGTTCTATTGGCTACGGTAATATTTTGTGGCTCATTTTGATACAAATGCTTAGCAACAAGTTCTATTGTTTCGCCTGCACCTATTAATAACACATTGGTTTTATCGAGCTTGCCATAAATATGCTTAGCTAAATTAACAGCCGCAAACGCTACCGAAACCGCACTGGCGCCTATGTTAGTTTCAGTTCGGACCTCTTTAGCAACCGAAAATGTCTTTTGAAACAAACGGTCAAACGTAACACCCACTGCATCATGAGTTTTAGCACTATTATAGGCTTGTTTAATTTGCCCTAAAATTTGCGGTTCACCTAACACAAGCGAATCTAAACCGCAGGCAACGCGCATTAAATGGTTAATTGCTTGATTGCCCTCATGGCAATAAATGTTATTACTCAGTTCCTGTTCATCTAAACCATGGAAACTGGCAAGCCATGCTAACAGTGTTTGGGAATTTTGCTGAGCAAGGCTACAATAGATTTCTGTTCGGTTACAGGTAGACACGATCACAGCTTCATTAAAGTCGGCATGGCCACTTAATTGCTGCAACGCCTCTGACATTTGCTCAGGCGAAAAAGCCACTTTTTCACGCAGTTCTACGGAAGCAGTTTTGTGATTTATACCTAGTGCTATTATGGTCATGTTTGCCAAATATTGCTGAGCCCTACTTTAAAGGCGGCAATTTTACCAAAAATCAGCGGAATATGGAAAGTAAGGAACAACATTTGATTAGACATTATTTAATATTAGCTATAACTTTTATGTTTTTAAGTGGTTGTGCGCAACAATTAACCCATAAAACAGTAGCTTACGACAACTGGAAAGGTAAACTCGCCAATCAAAAAACTTGGCATGTAGAGGGGAAACTTGCTTTTATTAGTCCCGATGAGCGCCAATCTGCAAACTTAAATTGGCAGCAACAAGAAAATAACAATAATTTAGTACTGACTTCATTTATTGGCACACGCATTTTACAACTAAAACAGTCGCGCAATGTTGCTGAGCTTGAATTTGACGATAAAGTTTATGTAGATACCAATGCATCTGCGCTGCTTAAGCGCTTAACTGGCTTTGCTTTACCTGTTAATAATGCTGATAACTGGCTTAAAGGCACTATTGATTCACAAACGTTGCAAGTTGATGAACTTGGCCGTTCGAAGCAAGTACTTTGGTTGGATAATGAAAGTAAACAATGGCAAATAAACTATGCAGATTATATACAAACCGCTGGTTATTGGTTGCCTACAAAACTGACGCTCAAACACCAAAAAATTAAAATTAAAATTCAACTATATGACTGGCAATTTAATTAACTATGAATAGCAAAACCTTTTTTTCACTTATTGCACCTGCAAAACTCAATTTATTTTTACATATCAATGCGCGCCGAGATGACGGGTATCACGAATTAGAAACCTTATTTACTTTCTTAAACTTCGGCGATGAGCTCTCTTTTGAGTTAACAGATGAACCATCAATTTCAATCACTGGTGATACTAAAGACATACCACTTGAAGATAATCTCATCTATAAAGCTGCTTTAATGTTACAAACTGATACTAAAACAAAGCACGGTGTAAAAATAAATTTGATAAAACGACTGCCTATGGGAGGAGGTGTTGGAGGGGGGTCGTCTGATGCGGCAACAACACTATTAGCGCTCAATAAATTGTGGAATATTAATTATGACATTAATAAACTTGCTAATTTAGGGTTACAATTAGGGGCTGATGTGCCTGTCTTTATACGTGGTGAAAGCGCCATTGCGCAAGGCATTGGGGAAAAACTACACCGTATTGAACTTGCGCAAAAATGGTACTGTGTTGTGCACCCAAACCAGCATGTAAGCACCGCTAAAATATTCACTCACCCCGACTTAAAACGCGATACACCAAAAATCTCAGGTGATTGGAAACAGCAAACTTTGCACAACGATTGTGAGCCTTTAGTTAAAAAGCTATGCCCCGAGGTTGAAAAAACCCTCCAGTGGTTGCTAAAATACGCTCCGTCGAAGATGACCGGAACAGGTTCATGTTGTTTTGTAGAGTTTGATACACAAGCTCAAGCTAACCATGTACTTGCTAACCTCCCCCATACTTGGCAGGGATTTGTAGCGTCAAATGCTAATATCTCTCCTGCTCATACGGAGTTAACCGCCATTTTCGATCAATGAAGTAACGTAAAAGTAATCATAAGTTAACTCGTAATGATTTTTATCATTACTCGTTAGTCCAAAATTTCAGTGCCTGAGGAACCCTACCGTGCCTGACATGAAGCTCTTCGCTGGTAACGCAACACCTGAGTTAGCTCAAAAAGTTGCAAAACGTTTATATATTGAATTAGGCGATGCTGTTGTTGGCCGTTTTAGCGACGGTGAGATCAGTGTTCAAATTAATGAAAATGTTCGTGGCTCGGATGTTTTTATCTTGCAATCAACCTGTGCCCCTACAAACGATAACCTTATGGAACTTATCGTTATGGTTGATGCTCTTCGTCGCGCATCTGCGGGTCGTATTACTGCCGTCATTCCTTATTTTGGTTATGCCCGCCAAGACCGTCGCGTACGTTCTGCCCGCGTACCAATCACTGCTAAAGTTGTTGCCGATTTCTTATCGAGTGTAGGTGTAGACCGTGTACTTACGGTTGATTTACATGCAGAGCAAATTCAAGGCTTCTTTGATGTACCAGTAGATAATGTATTTGGTAGCCCTGTATTACTTGAAGATATGAAAGAGCGTCATTTTGATGATGTTGTTATTGTTTCTCCAGATATTGGTGGTGTAGTGCGCGCACGTGCAATTGCAAAACTATTAGACGATACTGATTTGGCTATTATTGATAAACGCCGCCCACAGGCAAATGTTTCTCAGGTAATGCATATTATTGGTGATGTAGAAGGCCGTGACTGTATCATTGTTGATGACATGATTGATACTGGTGGTACGTTATGTAAAGCCGCTGAAGCACTTAAAGAACATGGTGCTAAACGCGTATTTGCTTATGCAACTCACCCTATTTTATCAGGTAAAGCAGCTGAAAATTTACGTGATTCTGTTATTGACGAAGTTATTGTAACCGACTCAATTCCATTATCTGATGAACTTAAAGCGCTTGATAAAGTAAAAGTGCTAACGCTTGCTGATATGTTAGCAGAAACTATTCGTCGTATTAGCAACGAAGAATCTATTTCAGCAATGTTTGAGCATTAATCTCAGGTATTTGCTGAAAACAAAGCGCCTTTTGGCGCTTTTTTTGTATGCTATGTATATTTTACTGAATCACAGTGGTATGATAGCGCGCCTTTTGGCTAGGGACCTTGGTCGCAAAGGCCCTAAACTTTTAAATAATTGGAGACATCATGTCTAACACAACTTATACATATGACGCTGAACTTCGCGTAGAAACTGGTACTGGTGCGAGCCGCCGCCTACGTCGCGAAGACAAAGTTCCTGCAATCCTTTACGGAGCTGACAAAGAAGCTTTATCTCTTACTTTTGCTCATAAAGATATGATCAAAGCACAAGAAGACGAAGGTTTTTACACTCATATTCTTACACTTAATGTAGGCGGCGAGAAAGTTGAAGCTATCTTAAAAGATATTCAACGTCACCCATTCAAGCCTAAGCTTACTCACCTTGATTTCCAACGTGTAGACGCAACTCATAAATTAACAACTAAAGTTCCTCTTCACTTCATCGGTGAAGAAATCGTAACTAAAGCTGGCGCAACTGTTGTTCACCAGTTAACTGATGTTGAAATTTCTTGTCTTCCAAAAGCATTACCAGAATTCATTGAAGTAAATGTTTCTGAGTTAGTAGCTGGTGATTCAATCCATATCTCTGATTTACAACTACCTGCAGGCGTTGCGTCTGTTGAATTAGGTAAAGGCGAAGGCCATGACCTTTCAGTAGTTACAATCAAAGCAAACAAAGCAGCTCCAGCTGAAGACGAAGAAGCTTCAGACGCTGCAGAATAATATTTAAGGTCTCGCACCTTGAATTCTATTCAAATGCTTGTGGGCCTGGCTAATCCAGGCCCCGAATACGCAAATACACGCCACAATGCAGGTGCTTGGTTCATCGAGCAACTCGCAGCACGCTACAACTGTACGCTAAAACACGATCCTAAATATCACGGCCTTACTGGCAAAGTGATAATCCAAGGCCAAGAATTCAAATTATTGATCCCCACTACTTACATGAATTTAAGTGGTAAAGCGGTCAGTAGTTTAGCCAACTTTTTCAAAATCCCTGTTGAAAATATCTTAGTTGCACATGACGAGATGGATTTAGAGCCCGGTGTCGCCAAATTAAAAAAAGGGGGCGGACACGGTGGTCATAATGGCTTAAAAGACATTATGGCAAAAATGGCAAATCAAAAAGATTTTATGCGTTTACGTGTTGGCATAGGTCATCCAGGACATCGTGAAATGGTTACCGGCTGGGTGCTTGGAAAAGCGCCAAAGGTTGACCAAGAAAAAATGGATGCTGCTGTAGATGAAGCAGTTCGTTGTATGGAAATACTTGCAAAAGACGGCGTGCTAAAAGCACAAAACAGACTTCATTCGTTTAAACCCGAATAAACTTGAGTCCAAGTGCTCGGTTAAACGAATTCTAAACAAGGTATCTTACTATGGGTTTTAAATGTGGCATCGTTGGCTTGCCTAACGTAGGTAAATCAACGCTTTTCAATGCATTAACTAAAGCGGGTATTGAAGCCGCTAATTTTCCTTTTTGTACCATTGAGCCTAATACAGGTGTGGTACCTGTTCCAGATCCTCGCTTGGACGAGCTTGCTAAAATTGTAAACCCACAACGTATTCTTACTACAAGTATGGAGTTTGTTGATATTGCAGGCCTTGTAAAAGGCGCATCAAAAGGTGAAGGCCTTGGTAATCAGTTCTTAGCGAATATTCGTGAAACTGATGCAATTGGTCATGTAGTACGTTGTTTTGAGGACGAAAATGTAATACATGTAGCGGGTACGATTGACCCTGCTGACGATATTGACGTGATCAATACTGAGTTAGTACTTGCTGATATGGACAGCGCTGAGAAAGCTATGTTCCGTAATGCTAAAAAAGCGAAAGGCGGCGATAAAGACGCAAAAGAACAAAATGCGGCGCTTGAAAAAGTAAAAGTACACCTTGATGAAGGCCTTACACTTCGATCGTTAGAATTAACTAAAGAAGAAAAAGCAGCTATTAGCTCTGTCAACTTCTTAACTATCAAACCAACTATGTATATTGCAAACGTAGCAGAGGATGGTTTTGAGAATAACCCTCTACTTGATCGCGTTCGCGCTATAGCTGAATCAGAAGGCGCTGTGGTTGTCCCTGTGTGCGCAGCAATCGAATCTGAGTTATCTGAACTTGATGATGAAGACAAACTCGAATTTATGGCTGACCTTGGCTTAGAAGAGCCAGGCCTTAACCTTGTAATTCGAGGCGGCTACGAATTACTCAAGCTACAAACTTACTTTACCGCAGGCGTAAAAGAAGTGCGAGCTTGGACAATTCCTGTAGGTGCAACAGCGCCACAAGCTGCTGGTAAAATTCATACCGATTTTGAACGTGGATTTATCCGTGCACAAACCATTGCTTATGACGACTACATTAACTGTAAAGGTGAAAGTGGTGCAAAAGAAGCGGGTAAAATGCGCCAAGAAGGTAAAGAGTACATTGTTAAAGATGGCGATGTAATGAACTTCCTGTTTAACGTATAAGTATTTATTCCCTCTATTTAGGGAAATAAATTTTAAAGGCTCGTTTTTACGAGCCTTTTTTGTTTTTAAACGTATATACGCTGTCAGCTTTTAGAGGATAAATAACACTAAGTTAATTTTAAAAAAGCGTAACCTGTTATACTTCCTCTTTAATCGGTGTTAAAAAAACGGCGTTTTTATTAAAATTTAGCCTGTTAGCTTAATTTTCCTGCAAACAAACACAGTTAAGCGTTTTTTTGCAAAAAAGGTGTTGACGAATTTGGGTCATGTCAGCATAATACGCCCCGCACTCAGCGATGAAGTGCTAACAAAAAAGATGGCTAAGTAGCTCAGCTGGTTAGAGCACATCACTCATAATGATGGGGTCACAGGTTCAAATCCCGTCTTAGCCACCATTTATTTTTTGTTGCTCAATGAAGAGTTTAAAATAACTACCTTGTGTGCGGTAGTTGCGGAATTGGCAGTTGTCTTGAATTAGACCTGTACTTAGGTTCCAAAACAGTATTACCTGTATGCTCGATGCGGGAGTGGCGGAATTGGTAGACGCGCTGGATTTAGGTTCCAGTATCTTAGGATGTGAGAGTTCAAGTCTCTCCTTCCGCACCATTATTCTTGATAAGAATTAAAACTATCAATTGTTTATTGTTGGGATATCGCCAAGCGGTAAGGCACCAGGTTTTGATCCTGGCATTCCCAGGTTCAAATCCTGGTATCCCAGCCAACAATGGCTAAGTAGCTCAGCTGGTTAGAGCACATCACTCATAATGATGGGGTCACAGGTTCAAATCCCGTCTTAGCCACCATTTCTTTTTAAGAATTGGCTCTGCAAGAGTTAAATTGCAACTCAATGAAGAGTTTAAAATAACTACCTTTCTTTGATTATTCAAAGTTAAAAATGCGGGAGTGGCGGAATTGGTAGACGCGCTGGATTTAGGTTCCAGTATCTTAGGATGTGAGAGTTCAAGTCTCTCCTTCCGCACCATGTTCTTGATTAGAACTAAAATTATCAGCTAATTCTTTGTTGGGATATCGCCAAGCGGTAAGGCACCAGGTTTTGATCCTGGCATTCCCAGGTTCAAATCCTGGTATCCCAGCCAACTTCTTCTACCAAAGAGTGTTGTTAAAGAATAACTCTGTTATGAGTATAAACATAAAACTATATGCGGGAGTGGCGGAATTGGTAGACGCGCTGGATTTAGGTTCCAGTATCTTAGGATGTGAGAGTTCAAGTCTCTCCTTCCGCACCACGTTCTTGATTAGAACTAAAACAATCAAATATTTCTTTGTTGGGATATCGCCAAGCGGTAAGGCACCAGGTTTTGATCCTGGCATTCCCAGGTTCAAATCCTGGTATCCCAGCCAACTTCTTCTACCAAAGAATGTTGCTAAAGAATAGAACTGCGGGAGTGGCGGAATTGGTAGACGCGCTGGATTTAGGTTCCAGTATCTTAGGATGTGAGAGTTCAAGTCTCTCCTTCCGCACCACGTTCTTAATTAGAACTAAAACTCATCCAAATTTAAAGTTGGGATATCGCCAAGCGGTAAGGCACCAGGTTTTGATCCTGGCATTCCCAGGTTCAAATCCTGGTATCCCAGCCAATTTTCTAACCGTTCTCCTTTGTACTATCTAAAATAAATTCTATCATTCAATAGATCATCTTCTATAAAATCTATCCAACTAATTCAATATTTTAAGATCAGTCGCTAAACACCTCGTGATATAAATGTACTGAAGCTGATTGAAAAAATAATACGTTTAATAATTTAATTCTGTAAATAAAAACACTGCTGATTCATAGTGAAAATTGAGTTACTTAGTCGTTTTATTAAAAATCTCAATACTACTAACATCAAGTTTAGTCTCTTAAATTTTATGGCGCATTGCTGTAACTACATTACGCTTTAGCGTCTTTGTTTAAGTATTTCTCTATAAAGCGCTCTAAAGGTAGTGGCTTGCTAAAATAATAGCCTTGAAGAAATTCACAATTCATTGATTTAAGTGCTTCTTGTAACTCTTTCGTTTCGATTCCTTCTGCAACCACATTACAATTGAGCCTATGTGCTAAAAATAACGTCGATTCTACAATTGCATAATCAGCTATTTTAGTAAGCATATTATTAATGAAAGACCGATCTATTTTAATTTGATTTATAGGTAGCTCTCGCAGTAAAGATAAGGAAGAAAACCCAGTACCAAAGTCATCTACACTAAATTCAAATCCACGACTATTAAGTTTATACATCATTGCTCGAGCAGCCTCCAAATCAGTCATCATTGCACCTTCTGTAATTTCAAAAACAATGTAGTTACTTAACGTAGGGTCTTCTTTAAGGAGCTCTTCTATAAACTCCACAAAACTCTCACTTTCAAGGTCTCGTGTTGATAAATTTACGTGCATGGTGCCAGTAAAACCTAACGATTTTAGACGCTGTAAATTTTTTATTGTTTCAATTACAACCCATTGAGTGATATTAAGAATCATCCCCGTACGCTCTGCCACTTTGATAAATTGATCAGGAGTAATAAACGAACCGTCCTTCTGCGGCCACCTAATTAATACTTCTGCACCATGTATTTCGTCAAAACGAGTGCAAAATATTGGCTGAAAATAAAGCTCAAACTCATGGTTTATAAGTGCGTTTTTTATTTTTGTAGTCATATCAAGAAAGTTATCAGCCCTTTCACTCAATCCTTCAAAATAATTAACAAATAATTGCTGTGTGCTTTTAGCTTCAAGTAAAGCTAAATCTGCATTTTTAAATAACTCATTGGCATAAAACGCATCTTGAGGATATGAGCTAACGCCGACTTTTAGCTTTAACCATACTTTTTGCGCACTAATGAAAAAAGGCTCTTCAACAGAGCCCTTTATAACTTCAATACAATCATAAATATCTTGCTCATTTGCTGAATCTAAAATTAACGCAAATTCATCACCGCCAATTCGGTGCAGTTCACCTATGTTTAATAAATTTAGATTTAACGTTTTGGAGAATATGCACAACAATTCATCTCCTAAGCTATTACCGTAGAGCTCATTTACACGTTTAAAATTACTTAAATCAAATAAAAATAAACTAAATGGTTGCTCATTATTAATATGCTGAATCAATAGATTAAAAAAACACTTGCGATTAGGGAGGCTTGTTAAGCTGTCATGCTCTGCTAGGAATCGTTGATGATTTTCAGACTTTTCTATTTCTAAAATACTTTTTAAGCTAAGGCGCATTATTAGAAATACAAAAATACCCCCTCCTAATAAAATGAATGAGATACTGATTAAGACCAAGTTATCTAAAGTGTTATTTGCAAAATAATGTAATATCCAACAATACCCAAAAATAAATAAGACAACTAAAGCAAGAAGTAAACTCCATGCCATATTTTTAGTCTTTTTGCATATTGTTATTATTGGCTGAATGCTAAAACCTAAAAGCAAAATACCTAATAAGATTACAATTAATAAACTTTCCATAGGCCCTCAAACTAAAGACTTCTTATTGCTTGAGTATGGCAAATATACGTAAAAGGGAAATAAAATTAGGATTAAGAGCTTTAAAATAACTTTTAAGCTCTCATTTTAAGGGCTGAATAGTCAAAGGATTACAAATTGGTTTAATGAGTAAAATGCATATCTTAAATGTAAACGCATATTCTTAGCTAAATTCACCGCTAATTGCGTACTTTAATACCCAGTTTTTTACCACCCCAGTATTGTTAGCCATTTTTAAAAATTGGCTACGCGCCCATTTTAGTGGCGCTATTTGGTTTGAAAAACCAAAATAGCAGGCATCCATCATACTCATCATTAATAAGTTAGCTTTTCGGCGGGCGCGTTCGTACTCTTGCAGCTTTAACGCACATCCTACGTCGGTTGCATCATTTAATAGAGTGGCTAAAGCGACCACGTCCTGGAAGCCCAAGTTAACGCCCTGCCCAGCCAGTGGATTAATAGTGTGCGCAGCATCGCCTACTAACACCAAACGACCATAAGAATAATTATTAGCATGTTGACGAGTAATTGGAAACACTGCATGACTTTGCACTTCAAAATCGCCTGCAAGGCCTGGGAACTTAGCCAAAATATGACTTTTTAATTGTGTTCCATTTAATCCTTTAAATGTGTTTAATGTGTTGGCATCGTCGTACCAAATTAAATTAGCGTAAGGTGCTTGCATAGGTAAAAAAGCCAAAGGGCCTGATGGCGTGAATTGCTGCCATGTCTTTATTTGTTGAGGTGCGTCCAACTTAATAAGTACGCCCATACATTGCTGCTGGTACTGCCAACCGGTTACACCAATATTTGCTTTAGTTCGTAATTGCGATTGTCCGCCATCGGCTGCAACCACTAAGCCGGCGGTATAGCGTTGCTCGCCATATACCAAGGTAATCGAATCGGCATTTTGTTCAATTTTACTAACAATCTGTTTTTGCTCGATGACTTCAATATCGTATTGCTCAAACTGCATCCATAAACTAGCTTGTATTAAACTGTTTTCGATTAAGTGGCCCAAATGCGTGGTATTAATGTCGGCGCAATCAAATAACAATTTATCGTCGCCGCGCTCAAAAGCTTCTAACTGTTGGTATGGTGCAATCCGGCCATTTCTTAAAATGGGCATAGCCCCTAAACCATCGAGTAACTTTTCAGAAAAACGATTAATAGCCGATACTCTTATATCAACGTTGTCATTACTCAAAACATGAGGCGGATCAATTAGGTGTTTTTCGATAATGCGCACTGACTTTCCCTGTTGTGCTAACTTTATTGCCATTGCCGCACCAACCATGCCGCCGCCAACCACTATCACATTATTTTGAGTCATGTTTTTCATCATTTTGTTAATACGTTAATCTATTTTAATTGTACCGTAACTCGCCGCCATAGTGCGAGAGTATATAACTATCAAGCTATTAAACTCGTCTGAGTTTGATTTGAGATCACAAACATGAAAACTATACTTGGATCTGGGCGGGTATCCAGCTAAAATACGCGTCCTTTAAGTGAGCAAGCTTGCTCCTTAATTCTGTTTCAAGCACATATTTGTGCCATTATCGAATTGAACACGAGGCTAAATTTCAATGAGCAAAAAGCTGCATATCAAAACCTGGGGTTGTCAGATGAACGAATACGACTCTCAGAAAATGGCTGAACTTTTAGATGCCACCAATGGCTACCAGCTAACTGAAGATGCAACAGATGCCGACGTAATCTTACTTAACACCTGTTCAATTCGTGAAAAAGCACAAGAAAAAGTATTTCACCAATTAGGCCGTTGGAAGTTGTTAAAAGACGACAAGCCAGAGCTAATTATTGGTGTAGGTGGCTGTGTTGCCTCTCAAGAAGGTGATTCTATTCGCCAGCGAGCTCCATTTGTAGATGTTATTTTTGGCCCACAAACACTGCACCGTTTACCTGAAATGATTAAACAAGTGCAAGGTAATAAAGGTTCGTCTGTTGTTGATATTTCGTTCCCAGAAATTGAAAAGTTTGACCGCCTACCTGAGCCAAAAGCTGAGGGCCCTTCTGCGTTTGTATCAATAATGGAAGGGTGTTCTAAGTATTGTACCTTTTGTGTTGTACCTTATACTCGTGGCGAAGAAGTTAGCCGCCCAGTTGATGACGTGCTCCTTGAAGTGGCACAACTTGCAGAGCAAGGTGTGCGTGAAGTAAATCTATTGGGGCAAAATGTAAACGCATACCGTGGTGATACTCACGATGGCGACATTTGCTACTTCTCAGATTTAATTCGATTAATTGCTGCAATTGATGGTATTGACCGTATTCGTTATACAACATCGCACCCAGTAGAATTTACACCAGATATTATCGATGCATATGCTGACGTACCAGAGCTTGTAGATCACTTACACTTACCGGTACAAAGTGGCTCTGACCGTATACTAAACCTAATGAAACGCGGCCATACAGCACTTGAATACAAATCAACAATTAGAAAGCTGCGTAAAATTCGCCCTAACTTAAGCATGTCGTCAGATTTCATCATCGGTTTCCCAGGTGAGAGTAAAGCTGATTTTGAAGCCACTATGAACCTTATCAACGATATTGGGTTTGATATGAGCTTTAGCTTTATTTATAGCGCACGCCCTGGTACGCCTGCGGCGGATTTACCAGACGACGTAACTGAGCAAGAGAAAAAAGAACGCTTATACCTGTTACAGAACCGTATTACACAAATGGCACAGCATATTAGCCGCCAAATGTTCGATACAGAACAGCGTATTTTGGTTGAAGGTCCATCGAAAAAGAATCCAATGGAATTACGCGGTCGAACCGAAAATAACCGTGTTGTTAACTTTGTTGGTCCACATTCGGTGATCGGCCAGTTCGTTGATGTACGTATTACTGAAGCGCTGCCTAACTCTTTACGTGGTGACTTAATTCGTACAGAATCAGAAATGAACTTACGACGCGATATCGCTCCATCAGCTATTTTAACCAAAGCAGCAAGCAGTGAGCCAAAACCAGAGACTGTTAACGAAATTGGCGTAGCTACTTTCGTTCCTTAGTCAATACACCTAGCGCCAGTAAATACTGGCGCCGTTCTATAGGAAGCAATTTTGAGTAATCAGTTAAAAACATTAGAGATTTATTTAGAACCTGCCGATAACAAACGCCTTTCTTCTTTATGTGGCCCGTTTGACGAAAACATCAAACAAATTGAACGCCGCCTAGCTGTTGAAATTATTCACCGCGACAACTTTTTTAAAGTAACGGGAAAGCTACTCAATAGTGCCTCTGCGGTCGAAATCTTAAAAAATCTATATGTTGATACTCAACCTGTGCGCGGTGTTATTGGTGAAATAGAACCCGATAATGTTCACTTGGCAATTACAGAATCTAAAGCCCTAGAGCAAGATGCTTCAAGCAGTGCATACGGCAAAGAAATGGTTATAAAAACGCGCCGTGGTGTTATTAAGCCCCGAAATGACAACCAAGGCCTTTACGTTGCCAATATATTAAACCACGACATTACTTTTGGTATAGGCCCTGCTGGTACAGGTAAAACCTATCTAGCAGTAGCTGCCGCAGTTGATGCCCTTGAACGACAAGAAATTCGTCGTATTTTGTTAACGCGTCCCGCTGTAGAAGCTGGTGAAAAGCTTGGTTTTTTACCTGGTGATTTAAGCCAAAAAATTGACCCATACCTGCGCCCGCTTTACGATGCGCTATTCGAAATGCTCGGTTTTGAAAAAGTCGAAAAGCTAATAGAAAAAAACATCATTGAAGTTGCACCCCTTGCCTATATGCGTGGTCGTACATTAAACGATGCGTTTATTATTTTAGATGAAAGTCAAAATACCACAGCAGAACAGATGAAAATGTTTTTAACCCGTATAGGGTTTAATTCAAAAGCGGTGATCACTGGTGATATAACCCAAGTTGATTTACCGCGCGGTACACGCTCTGGCCTGCGCCATGCTATTGAAGTGCTCGACAGTGTAGATGAAATTAGTTTTAACTACTTCAAAGCACACGATGTAGTGCGCCACCCTGTTGTTGCGCGCATTGTTGAAGCATACGAGCGTAACGATGAAAGCGAGCGCTTGAAGCGAATTGAAAAGCAAAAAGCAAAAGACGAGCTAGCTGCTCAACTTAACTCTACTACTAAAGAGTAATACTTTGACAACCGAACTTGATTTACAAATAGCCTGTGAGTTTGACAACCTCCCTAGTGAAGCCCAATTTGCATTATGGGCTGATAAAGCGTTAAGCCAATATCGTGATGAGTCAGAACTCACCATAGTAATTAGCGACGAAGCGCAATCACAACAGCTTAATAACGACTACCGGGGTAAAAACAAACCTACTAACGTATTGTCGTTTGAATTTGAAGCGCCACCAGGAATAGAGCTTCCCCTTGTTGGTGACTTAGTTATTTGCCCAGCCATTGTATTGGCTGAAGCAGTGGAGCAAGAGAAGTCATTTCATGACCACTTTGCCCACATGGTCATTCATGGGTGCTTGCATTTACTTGGATTTGACCATATAAAGAGTGAAGACGCTTTGCAAATGGAAAGCATAGAAAAGCAATTACTTGCAGAGCTAAATATAGCAGACCCATACCGGGACGAAATTTAAATTAACGGAGCAATTAGACGCAATGAGCGACGGTAACTCGCAATCTAGCCAGGGTTCTTCTGGCAAAACGTGGTTGGGTAGAATAACCCAAATGCTGCAAGGGGAACCCCAGAATAGAGAAGAGCTGGTCGAAGTGATTGCCGATGCGCAAGAACGAGACGTAATCGATCCAGAAACAAAAGAAATGATTGAAGGTGTGCTTAGTGTATCTGAGCTTAAAGTGCGAGACATAATGATCCCGCGCTCACAAATGGTCACTCTTGAGATCGACAGCCCGCTTGAAGAGCTAATACCCATGATGGTTGACTCAACTCACTCACGCTTCCCTGTGGTGATTGAAGACAAAGATCACGTGGAAGGTTTTTTACTTGCTAAAGATTTGCTGCCGCTTATCTTAAATAAAGACGAGCATTTACCTTCAATACGCGATTACTTACGCCCTGCCATGGTCGTACCTGAGAGCAAACGTGTTGACACTCTGCTTAATGAATTTCGTCAGCAACGCTATCATATGGCTGTCGTTATTGATGAATACGGCGGCGTATCGGGACTCGTTACAATTGAAGATATTCTTGAAACCATTGTTGGGGAAATAGAAGACGAGCACGACGAAGAAGAAGAACAACAAGACATTCGTCAACTTGCAAAACACGTTCATGTTGTTCAGGCCTTAACGCCAGTAGATGACTTTAACGAGCACTTCAGCACAGGATATAGCACAGAAGAAGCCGACACTATTGGTGGCACCGTTTTACATGCATTTGGCCATATGCCTAGCCGTGGTGAAACAATAGACATAGATGGTTACCAATTTAAAGTAACCAATGCCGACAATCGTCGTATCTTGCAACTGCAAGTCACCGTTCCTAAGGCTGATGACACCGACAGTGAAGAAACTGCTAACTAGACTGACCCTATTAGCAAAAGATATAAAATCATGGCTCGCATTTATTGCGGGCCTTATTTTAACTTTTAGCTACTCCCCTTTTGAAATTTGGCCAATTGCATTTATTAGTATTGCAGCTGTCATTTTTTGTATTAATCCAAACAATACCGGAAAAACCCATGCGAAGAGTGCCGCTAAATATGGTTTTATATTTGGTTTAGGCTGGTTTGGTGCAGGTATTAGTTGGGTACATGTGTCTATAGCTACCTTTGGCGGTATGCCGCTTGTAGCCTCTTTTTCGTTAATGGCACTATTGTGCGGCTACTTAGCGCTTTATCCCGCCTTAGCGTTCTACTTAACAACTCGTTTTGCCACCAGCCAAAATAGCTTTGGGTTGCTGCTTATTAGCTTTTTTGCTCTTAGTGAATATTTACGGGGTGTGGTCCTTACCGGATTTCCGTGGTTAAGTTTTGGGTATACCCAAACCGATGGACCATTAAATATACTGGCCCCATACATTGGTGAATTTGGATTGACTTTAGTTTGTATTGCCACTGGCTTTGCACTGTACCGATTAACACAAAAAGACATAAAGACCCCGCTGGTTACGCTCACTGTATTTACTGTTTTGTGTATTGGTTCGCGTGCAACAAACACCATTGAGTACTCAGGTAAATCAATGTCGACTTTACTAGTACAAGGCAATATAAAGCAGCACCTTCGCTTTGAGCCGAGCGAGTTTTGGACCACCATGAGCAAATACCAAGATATGACTCGCCCACATTGGGATGCTGATTTAATTGTTTGGCCTGAAGCCGCAGTTCCTGAAATAGAAGCCCTTGCCGACAGCTACTTAGCTGGGCTAGATAGCGCAGCCTCATTTAATGAAACCGCCCTTATTACGGGCATTGTTGACTACCAAATCGATACTAAAACCATATTTAATACACTGATAGTGCTGGGTAACAAAGAGCGCGGCGACGAACACGGCCACTATCAATACTTGGGTAAAAATCGCTATCAAAAACACCAGTTACTACCGATCGGTGAGTTTGTACCGTTTCAAGATTTTCTGCGCCCTATCGCGCCTTTGTTTGATTTACCTATGTCGTCGTTTACCCGAGGCGATAGAGAACAAAACAACTTACGCGCTAATGGTTTTAACTTACTACCCGCTATTTGCTACGAAATAGTGTTTGCCGATTTAGTACGCGGTAACTATAAAAGCGACTCAGATCTACTTTTTACCGTAAGTAACGATGCATGGTTTGGTCAATCAATTGGGCCCTTGCAACACATGCAAATTGCCCGCATGCGCGCCCTAGAACTTCAACGCCCGCTGGTACGTGTTACCAACAATGGGGTAAGCGCCGTATACGACCCCATAAGCCACACACAACAAACCATGCCACAGTTTGAAGCCGCTGTATTAAAAGCCGATGTAAAACTGATACAAGGTAATAGTGTGTATAGCCAATATGGCAATGTGTTTGTATGGGGAATTGTGGCGTTATTGGGGATTGGTGGGGCTCTAATGCGATTTAAAAACTAAAAGGTACTCAATATTTATAAGTCAAATTAGAGAATAAACCTGTGTGAACAATTCATATTTAACTTTATTTACATTGAGTTACATATTATAAATTTATGTGTTTTAGTCTTATTTCATATTAGTTATTATCAATGTACTAATAATAATTAAAATAGTTATGAAAAAAGTAATAAGCATAGCAACCTTAGTCATATTATTGTTTGGCTGCGCTAATTCAGCTAAAAGTGACCTATCAAGACTAAAAAGTAAACCCGTCTGCTGTGCCAACTTAAGCGATATTTCATTTGCATCACAACAAATAAACAAGCTGACCTCTTTTGATTTAAAGAAGCAGCCTATTAGAATTTTTAATAAAGCCAAAAGCCCATTCATTGCAATTGAAAAACCAAATAATAGTCGCTTCGCTCAAGTTTTTAGTTACGCCAATGGCGCATTTGTTCAAACAGCAACGCTTGTTTACCCTGAGTTAATACTGTTAGATAAATCAAAGCAGGTTATAAAACACCTTAAACCTTATGAGGCTTGGGAAAATGGCTTACCAACAACATTAGATTTAGCTGGTAACCTATATTACAAAACTCAATTTACTCTACCAGAGGAAGCCAAATACTTAATTTTTTATACTGATAGCAGTTTGAATAATAAAAAAACAACAATCAATTGGCGCTCACAAGTTGGTGGAAGTGAATATAGGCAACTTACCCTTACATCGTTCGCTAAAATTGGTATCAAATTACTTTAATTTTCAGGAGTTTTTATGAGATATATTTTTACCATTATTATCCTTGTCATATTAAGTGGATGTAAATCCTCACCAAACTACATGAATACGGGACAACTAAAAGCAAATTATCAGGTACTTGGATTTGGCGGTTTTTATGTTGAAGAAGATCTCACTTATTTTGAAAAACAATTAAAAAACCATTATAAAGCGCCAATAAAAAAAGCACTTGAAGCGCGTGGTTTTAAAGTAGTAGACGCCAGCGAAGTTTATACGGTATTTAATCAATTATTAGATAACGCTGAGAACTTATACGACCCGCTTACAGGACAAGCAAATGAAAACCTACGTAATGAACTCTGGAAAGAAGCGCTTGCCACTACAAAAACAAACCTCGGTGTAAATGCTTTTGTGTTTGCAGGTGTTGATACTGTACGCGCACATTTTACAAACAGTATTTTATTAGGCCACGTAGCCAAGTGGTATGGCCAAGAAGAGTCTTACCTTGAAGGTGGTGCCGATGGGGGTGATATATTCGTATCGTTATTTCAAAACGAACAAGGTTATGTGCCAGGAAGCAGAGTGTATATCAGAATTAGAGATGAGAAAGACACACTCTTAACTATGGGCTCTGGAGGTATTGAGTTAGTGGCACAATTTAACAGTGATGAAGAAATTATTGTGAAAGATGCCGATAAATTATTTAAAGACCCTGCAAAATTGGATAGTGCATTACAGTTCGCATTAAAAACAATCGACACTTGGAAGACGAAAAAATGATTAAACACATGGTTGTCATCATCGTTTTACTCAATTTAGTCGGTTGCAAACTATTTCAATACAATAGCGACCCTAAAGTGATAGCGAATGGAATTACAATCGCTAAACCGGCAACACATAGTAACCTAGCCTATATATGGTTACCAACAGCCAATACCGGTAACAAAGCACTCTATAGAGAAGCATTTGATAATAACGTAATTAATTTTTCAAAAAAATATAACTTAACTAACCTAAACCCTAAAGTTCAACCCATGTTTGATAACTTTATTATTGAACAAGGCGGTGCTTTTAACACAAAAACAGGTAAACTCGAATCAGAACGAGTGCAAGCAGCTATACAATTTACGTTTAACAGCATTAAGCAAACGTATCCAAATATTGGCAATTTGCTGGTTATCCACCCAAAAGAAAATTCAATTAAAATAGTAGATGGCACTGCAACTTGGGATGGTGTTGAGCAGCACGTATTGACAAGGTCAAGAGACTCAGTCGAATTCAGGCCTGCAATTAGTATCGCCTTACAATATTATAATGACGTTGAAAAAAATAATTTTCATGAGGTTGGCCTAGATCTACATGCCCCTGACTTAACTGATAACGATAAATATGAGCAAATACTTAAGCATATTTTAACTCCTATTGTCTTGTTAAATACAAAAGTAAAATAGTCTTCGATCGCCCAATAATTAACTAAAACTTTAGCTAGTTATTGGACTTTAATTTATAGTTATTTATCGATTTTCAATTACAACTGATTGTTGAAGTAATTTTCTCAATCCATAATACCAGCTAAGTGCAGCAACGGTACCGTGTGTTTCGTTTTCAAAGTAACGCTGTTTTACTGTTAATTTTTTACTTGGGTGATTCCTTAATTTATCTGCAAACGCTAATCCCCACTGATAATTTGTTTTACCTATTTCACCAAATGCTGTGGCGTTATTCGCAAACGTAAAATACACACCCCCTGCCATCTCTTTGTTTTCAAGTTGGTTATTTTTAAAGTAACGGTTTAAATAATTATTATCCCAAATGTAGGTAGCATCAATTATTAAGTAATCTGTAAATAATGTGTGATTAGTCAACAGTACGTAACTTGCAAATAAGCCACCAAAAGACTCACCAATTAATACCCGCTTATTTGATGTTCGGTAGTTTTTATTAATATGTGGAATAAGTTCTTTTTCAAAAAATGCACTGTAGTTTGCGGCATTGCCGATATTTTCAAACCTTTCTAATAATTTTCCGTTAAACGTCCAGTCAACATTGGTTGGAGTAAAGTCGCGCTCTCTTATTGCGTTTTGGCTGTTAGGAATAGCTACAATAATTGCTTGCTGTATTTGCTGCTCTAAACGCTCTGTACTTAACGCTTCCACCAGCCCTGCAACTGCTTTTAAATGTGTGCTATCACCATCAAGTAAGTAAACTACAGGGTATGTTTTATCAGTATTTTGGCTATAACTAGGTGGTAAGTAAACGCTATAAAATCGCCTCTCTTTTAAAATTCGAGACTCAATATGGTTATTCTTTGCTAACACAACCGACTCGGAAGCACTTGCACTGATTGCAAAAAATAAAGTAATAATCGTCAACATTAAAAACTTCACTAGCGTACCTATTACCTATAACTATTAATTATTTAGCTTTTACGGTTTCTTCTACTGTTTCTATATTCACAATTTGCTTTACGCTACCTTGAATAACCACAGTCGCTGATATTTTATCTTGAATGGCTTGCCTGTTTGGGTCCCAATATACTTGTAAAAAGCCTAGCAACCCAGTGGCAAAACCCGCGCCATAACCACCGTAGCGGCCAAAGCAATCAAGCAAACCAAGTGGTTCGCCATTTAAGGCAACAACACGTATATTGCACACCTTCTTACCGGGAGTTTGACCACGCCAAAGTAATGAAAATAGCGTAAAATAAACAGCAGCCCACCCAAAACCTAAGCCTAAGTCTTGAATAATACCTTTACCCCACTGCAAAATACTGTTTGTAGTTGTTTGCGCAGGTTTTTCTTCTATTAACTGTGCAGGCTTTATTTCGTTATTTTCACTGAGCACTAATAATTGTAAAAGTGCTCTAGCAAGTTGTGGGCTTTGAAGGTCGTCCATTTCTGCTAACTTGGGTACTTGTCCTATCAAATTATCAAGCGCATTTTGTTGGCAAGACTGCTCACAGCTCTCGTCTACTACTTCAATTAAATAGGCATTTACACGGTGTTTTTCTGACTCAGTAAGCTGTATTTCGTCTTCTATTTTTACACCTTGAATAACTGAGGCGATTTCACTGTTATCGTCTTCTAAGTAGTCTATGCCAATTGAAAGCACAGCAAGAGCGCTTACAAATAAAATACTCGCTGCCATTATTTTTAATATTCTTCTCCATACACTCGACATTTTAGGAAGGTATTGCTGCGCGGTGCCTTTATAAAAAGCCATAGCAGCAACAAACGCAATTAAGGTGGCGCTAAGCTTTGCAGCTACAAATATTAGGGCAACATCTATTACTATTGCTAAAGCTCGTTTAAGAGGTGTTGCTAGAGGTATGCCTAACAGAGCGTTATCAACCTTAAATGCATAAGGGGTAATGACTTCTCTAGTTTCGGTTTTAGATAATTCTAATTGTTCTATTTCTTTTGCTTTCATTTTAATTCTTGTTATTAAAATAGGTAACGCGTTTAACTTACGCGCTTTTTATTTTTTGCTCAAGCTAATTCAAACAAGCGCTATTTACTGTTTGTTGCCTTCAAGGTGAAGGTAAAAGGGTGAGCGGGACGCAGAAGCTTTACTCAACTTTTATTTAGTCCACTAGGTTACAAACTTTGCGCAGTGACTAAAAACCCTCGATTTAACAAATTTTTTATCCTTAAAAGCCAGCAAGCCCTGCGCGTTATTAATAAATTAGTTTTAGGTTAAGTGAACAATTTATATGTGTGATCGTATTAGTTAATCAAAGCCTTTTGGAGCAACCCCAATGACTACTAAAAAATTATCCTCTCTTTTTATATTTAATACTTTGCTGCTAAGTGCACAGGTTAACGCCAATCAGCGGTGGTACATTGTAAACGATTCGGTCATGGGGGGCGTGTCTAATAGCCAAGTAAGCCATACAAAAGAGGCATTGGTATTTGAAGGTAATGTATCGCTTAAAAATAACGGAGGGTTTGCTTCTATCCGCACTGAGCTCAACACACAGGGCCAAAACGCAAATACTATTAATTTACGTGTTAAAGGTGACGGTCAAACGTATCAACTAAGGCTGCGTACATCCAACTACCTTGATGGACCTGCGTATACACACTCATTTAAAACAATAGAAAATGAATGGACTAACATTAATTTTACCCCAAGCGATTTTACGCTTACTTTTCGTGGTCGTACGCTAACCCAGCAACCAGTGATTGATTTTAGTGATATTAGACAACTTGGTTTTATGATTGCAGGAAAACAGGCGGGAAAATTTAAGCTTGAAATAGCACACATTGAATTTTCAGGTTAGTACGTCATGCTCACTTTTAATCGGTTAAAAGTGAGCAAACACAGTAACTTTACGACTCTATTGCAAGCAATTCTACTTCAAAAATAAGCAGTGATGCTGGTGGAATGCTCCCTACCCGCTTTTCGCCATAAGCCAATTGGTGCGGTATATAAAACTGAAATTTGTCTCCCGGGCTCATTAACTGTAACCCCTCGGTCCACCCTTTAATAACTTGGTGTAAACCAAAGCTAATAGGTGACTTGCGCTCTACTGAGCTATCAAACACAGTGCCGTCGATGAGTGTACCGTGGTAATGCACATTGACCATACTTGTTGGGCTAGGTGTATTGGTGTTTTCTCCTTTGTGCAATACTTTATATTGCAGGCCAGATGCAGTTTCCAATACACCATCTACTTTAGCGTTTGCCACTAAATAGTCGCTTTCAATTTGCGCATTAGCAATCGCCTGTTGTTTGGCTTTTTTACTATTTTTAAATATTAAAACGCACAAAATAGCGATCACAACCGCCAAAATAATATTGATCATAATTAGTTTTTCTCGTCTTCTAGTTTATCGTTTTCTAGCTCGTCATCCGCATCGTCTTCGTTATCGCCATTAACAATATCGGCTATCTCTTTTAAACGCGCAAGTGCGATGCCGTTTACTGAACTTTCAGGGTATACATCGTCGATGAGTTCGCCCGCTTCAATATCCATCAGTAAGTTTAGCGCCTGATCGACCGTCTCTACTGCGTAAATATTAAATTTGCCTTGCTCTACCGCATTGAGTATTTCGTCGTCTAAAACCAAATTAACTTGGTTTGACTTAGGAATAATAACGCCTTGCTCACCCGTTAAGCCGCGCATTTTACACAACTTAAAAAAGCCTTCTATCTTCTCGTTTACACCACCAATAGCTTGTACATCACCATGTTGGTTTATAGAGCCGGTAAGCGCAATTGATTGGCTTATTGGTAAGCTTGTAATAGCCGAAATTAACGCGCAAAGCTCAGCCAACGAGGCACTATCGCCGTCTATGTAGCCATAGCTTTGTTCTATTGCAATGTTTGCGCTGAGCGTAAGGCTAAACTGCTGGGCATATTTATTACCTAAATAACCGGTAAGTAACATCACGCCTTTAGAGTGAATGGCTTTACCCAGTTCTGCTTCACGTTCCACGTCTATTACGCCATCAGCGCCGGCGTATACAGTGGCAGTAATTCGCGCCGGTGTACCAAACGACGTATCACCAATGTGCAGTACCGTTAAGCCATTTACCTTACCAATGGCTTGTCCGGTTGTAGCAATTAACGTATGACCTTCTTTGATATCACTGAGCATATTTTCACTAATTTGACCGGTGCGGTATTGCTTACCCTCAATGGCTTCATCAATATGATGCGCATCAATAACCGTTAGCTTATCTTGTTTTGCGTAGTAACTTGCCTCAGCCACCAGCTCTAACACATCAGCAAAACGCGCTGACAGCTTATTATGATGCTCAGCTTGGCGATAACTAAATTTAAGCAATCTCACCATAGCGGCTTGCGTTGTAGTGCACTTAAGCGTTTTTTCGCAGTACTCTGTCACTTTAGTAATAAACTGATACTGTAACTTATCACTGCTTGGTAAGTAGTAATCAAAATCAGCTAGTACTCTGAATAGCTCTGCGAATTCTTCATCGTATTCACCTATGGTGTAATACAAATCGCGCGAGCCCAATAAAATAATTTTTACATCAAGTGGGATCAATTGCGGGCGAAGCGTAAAGCTCGTGCCTACTGTACTATCTTGATATGGTAAGTCATTTTTAATTTGGTGCATTTTCAGCGATAACTTTAGCCCATCCCACACCTGTGGGTTAGCCATTACTTTTTCAGCATCCATTATCAAATAACCGCCATTTGCACGGTGTAATGCACCGGGCTGAATTGAGCGGTAGCTGGTGATTAGTGTACCTTGTGAAGTGGCATACTCTATTTTGCCAAATAAATTACCAAAGGTAGGGTTAGGCTCGTACACCACGGGGGCTGCATCGTCTTCTTTAAACTCGACTAAAATATTGGGGGCAAAAAAGTCAGTGAGCATGCCTTTACGATCAAAGTCTTCCTTATTTTCTTCGTTTTCGTCTTCATCGTCTAGCCATTCCAGTACAGCATCTATAATTTCTACACGTATGTCTTTTAAATAGCGAAGCACGCCAATATGTGTGGCGTATTTATGTTCTAAATCTTTTAACAGTGGTTTAGTTGCTTGCTCAGCGGTCGACTTTTTAAGGTTGCGGAGTTTTTCTTTAGATTCACGTTTCCAACGCGGCAACTCTATCAGAGCTTCAATTAACGCATCTTCTAGTTTTTCTATTTTCTCAAAAAACGCTTCGCGAAGATCATCTTCAAGTTCTGCAAACTCGCTATCACTCAATTGCTTGCCATCTATAAGCGGCGCAAAGCCCACTGAGCTTTTTTCTTCAACCAGTGCAACGCTTTGCTCAAGCGCAGCCACTTCAACGGCGGTAATTGCGCTGTCGTAAGCATCATTGAATTCACGATCAATTGATTTTTTCTTACGCTGATAAGCAGGGTTATCAAATGCGGCTGGAAATGTGTCGAGCACTTCGTCTAAAAACGAGTCTATATCGTCACTCAATTGTTTGCTTTGCCCTGCCTGCATAAACAATGCTATTGGCTCGCGATGGTCGTCGTAGTTATTAACATACAACCATTCGTTTGGGGTTACTCGGCCTTTGGCATGCTGTTTTAGTTTGTCCTTTACGAGTGTGTAACGCCCATGTGCGGCTTCGCCCATAACGTAAACGTTATAACCAGGTAATTCCATCCCCAGCGAAAAATCGAGCGCACTTTGTGCACGTTGTTGCCCTATAAAATTGAGTTGCTCTGGGTAGGGATTATTCATGCACGTCAGTACGTGATTAGTAGAAATACTAGGTGCAAGCGTTGATACAGGTAGTGGCAGCAGTTTTTTCGTCATTCTAACTTCTTTATATACCAGCATAATCGCTGGCTTTTGGGCGTATTAAGTGGCCAGCAGCCACTTAATACATATGCTTAAGGGTGCAATGCCTTACGACTAAAATAGATTCCATCACACTCAATACACGGTAAAATTTGTGTGGCGTGATAAACATCGTAACTATGAGTGCAATTCTTACATACTAATGTGCCCATGGCTATCCATTCACCTGCGTGATACACCCCATTATGTTTAAAATCTTGGTTTAAGGATTGCCATTCCAGCTGAGTTTTGTCTTCTATATGTGAAAGTTCAAACCATAAAGACTCTTTAAGCTCTTGCCATGCAAGCGAATTATAGTGGGAATCGTTCTCGCTAAGGTGCTGCATATCACGTTTTAAGTAGTTGCGGTAGAGCTGATACTTTTCCTCACCTAAATTTTTAAGTGCTTGCTCTGATTCAACAAAACGAGTTACCGCATCTTTTACCTCGTGATCTTTGATGTCTTTTAGCCACGCGCTTAAATCACTAAGCCATACTTTATAATCTGCCATTATGTACTCCTTCAAAATTGCTAATAAACGAGTTGGGTTGACGCAATATTTATGAATCTTTACTCAGGCCACTAAGTGACATTTTATAGTGTGATTAGTGACCCCTAAACTGAGCAAATTTCAATCTACACAGGTCAACACGCCTGACGTTTAACATAGATAAGTATAGGTTAACCTGACATGAAGGTTACAATTTAGCAAAACGGTGTTTTTGACGCTGTGAATAGTGCTTTATTTGGGTTATCCTATCGGCAATTTTTTATTAGTTTGCAAGAAGTCTGGAATCGTAGATGCAAGAGCAATATAACCCGCAAGATATAGAGTCAAAAGTACAAAGCTACTGGGAAGAAAACCAGGTATTTAAAGTCACCGAAGATGAGAGCAAAGAAAAGTATTACTGTCTTTCTATGTTCCCATACCCAAGTGGCCGACTGCATATGGGTCATGTGCGTAATTACACCATTGGTGATGTTGTTTCTCGTTTCCAGCGTCTGCAAGGCAAAAACGTTATGCAACCAATGGGTTGGGATGCGTTTGGCTTACCTGCAGAAAACGCCGCTATCAAAAACAAAACAGCGCCAGCTAAGTGGACGTACGAAAACATTGATTACATGCGTAACCAACTTAAGCAATTAGGCTTTGGTTACGACTGGGATCGTGAAATAGCCACGTGTCACCCAGAATACTACAAATGGGAACAATGGTTTTTCACTAAGCTGTACGAAAAAGGCTTAGTGTACAAAAAAATGTCAACGGTTAACTGGGATCCAGTTGATCAAACTGTACTTGCTAACGAGCAAGTTATAGATGGCCGCGGATGGCGCTCTGGCGCTGTGGTTGAGCAAAAAGAAATTCCACAGTGGTTTATTAAGATTACCGACTACGCACAAGAGCTTTTAGACGATTTAGACAAATTAGACGACTGGCCTGAGCAAGTTAAAACCATGCAGCGCAATTGGATTGGCCGCTCTGAAGGTTTAGACATTGAGTTTACGCGTACCGATAACAATGAAAAGTTTAGCGTATACACTACACGTCCAGATACATTTATGGGTGTAACTTACCTTGCTGTTGCCGGTGGCCACCCTATTGCACAAGAAGCCGCTAAAAACAGCGATGCGATTGCAATGTTTGTTGAAGAATGCAAAAACACCAAAGTAGCCGAAGCAGATATGGCAACAATGGAGAAAAAAGGCATTGCAACTGGCTTTTACGCAACACACCCATTAACAGGCGAGCAAGTGCCTATTTGGGTGGCTAACTTTGTACTTATGCATTACGGCTCAGGCGCGGTAATGGCAGTACCTGCACACGACCAACGTGACTTTGAGTTTGCAAATGCATACGGCCTAGATATTAAACAAGTTATTGCGCCAGTTGAAGGCTCAGACCTTGAAGTAAACCTAGAGCAAGAAGCATTCACCGAAAAAGGTGTATTAGTAAACTCTGGCGAATTTGACGGATTAGACTTTTCAGCAGCGTTTAATGCGATTGCCGACAAACTAGAAGCACTAGGCGTGGGTGAGCGTAAAGTAAACTTCCGTTTACGTGACTGGGGTGTTAGCCGCCAACGTTATTGGGGCTCTCCAATTCCAATGCTGAGCGACGAAAACGGCAACGAGCTTGCTGCAACAGAAGATATGTTACCAGTTCGCTTACCAGAAGACGTGGTAATGAATGGTGTAACATCACCAATAAAAGCAGACCCTGATTGGGCTAAAACCACAGTAAACGGCGTACCTGCTTCTCACGAAACTGACACCTTCGATACTTTTATGGAATCGTCTTGGTATTACGCACGTTACTGTAGCCCACGTTACGACGAAGGCATGTTAGACCCAGCAGCCGCTAACTATTGGTTACCTGTAAACCAATACATAGGTGGTATTGAACACGCAATTTTACACTTATTGTACTCACGTTTTTTCCATAAACTATTGCGTGACTTTGGTTTAGTAAATTCAGACGAGCCATTTGACCGCTTACTATGTCAAGGCATGGTATTGGCTGAAACGTTCTATCGTAAAGATGAGAAAGGTGGTGATATTTGGATTTCACCAAGCGATGTAGAAACAGAAACTGACGAAAAAGGTCGAGTTACTAAAGCATGGCACAAGGAAGATGGCGAACCAGTATTTTCTTCAGGCATGAGCAAAATGTCTAAGTCTAAAAATAACGGTATAGACCCACAACAAGTAATTGCACAATACGGTGCTGATACAGTGCGTTTATTCATGATGTTTACTGCACCACCAGAACAAACACTTGAATGGTCAGATTCTGGCGTTGAAGGCGCACACCGATTCTTAAAACGTGTATGGAAATACGCAGTAGACGTGAAAGCGGCAGGTTACCAAGCACTTGAAAAGTCTGCGCTTACTAACCCACAAAAAGTACTTCGTCGCGAATTACACAAAGCCATTGCAAAAGTAAGTGATGATGTTGAACGCCGTCAAACGTTTAACACGGCAATTGCTGCCATCATGGAGCTGTCTAATAAGTTAATTAAAGCGCCGCTTAATGATGCACAAGACATTGCCATTGCAAACGAAGCGCTTGAAGCATTAATTATTATGCTTGCCCCTATTACGCCGCATTTATCTCATGAGCTTTGGAAAGAGCTTGGTAAAGACGGTGATATTTTAGATGCAGCATGGCCAACAGTTGACGAGTCAGCCTTGGTTGAAGATGAAAAGCTCATTATCGTTCAAGTAAACGGTAAACTTCGCGCTAAGCTAACTGTGGCAGCAGATGCAACACAAGAACAAGTAGAAACACTTGCTTTTGCAGAAGCAAACGTAACTAAGTTTACTGATGGTAAAACCATTCGTAAGATCATTTACGTGCCAGGTAAACTACTTAACGTGGTTGCTAACTAATATGGCTGTTTTTAAGGCCATTAAAAACGGACTAGCCTTAGCGCTAGTCTGTTTTTTGTTATCTAGTTGTGGGTTTCACTTAAAGCAAGCGTCAAGCCTGCCTGATAATCTAAAACTCATTACGCTTATTGGTGATGACGAAAAATCAGCTTTATTTGAACAGCTACAAAAAGAGCTGTTAGCAAGTGAAGTTGAACTTACCTCTTCATCTAAAAACGTAGCGCAGCTGTATTTACGTAAAGAAACCATAGAACGCCAAACGTTGTCGTTATCTAAAAATGGCCAGGTTGCTGAATACGAACTTGCCTATGGCGTTTCATATGTTCTAAAACACCCTAATAAAGATGCTATCGAAAAGCGCTTTGAGCTTTATAGAAATTATCAAGACGACCCCGATAACGCACTTGCTAAAGCCAAAGAGCTAGAGCTGCTAATTAACGAAATTCGTAAGCAAGCAAGTCGCCGTATCGTTAGAGAGCTGTCGCAACTGTAATGCGCTGTTACGCTAATCAATTACCTAACGAGTTAAACAAAGGCTTAAAACCTTTTTACCTAGTTTTTGGTGAAGAGCCTTTTCAAGAAGCACAGTGTGTTCAGCTAATACGCGATACCGCCAAAGCACAAGGCTTTGATGAAGTAATTAAATTTACTTTAATGCAAGGATTTGATTGGCAAGAAATAATAGCGCAATATCAAAGCATGTCGTTATTTAGTGCACGCACTATTATTGAGTTTGACCTAAACCAGCAAAAGCCCGGTGTAATTGGTAGTAATACCTTTAAGCGTGTCGTTGAGCTTGTTAACCCCGACACGATACTAATTATTAAAGGTGCAAAAGCGAGCCAAGAAGTACAACGCGGTGCCTGGTTTAAAGCACTCGACAAACAAGGTGTATTTGTAGCTTGTTATCCACTGACTGGCTCGCACGTAAAACGATGGCTTGATGAGCAATGTCAACGCTTGGCTCTTAACATGCAAAATGATGCCAAATTAAGCCTTATCAATGCAACAGAAGGTAATTTATTAGCGTGTTTTCAGGAACTTGAAAAGCTCTCTTTACTGCATGGCAACGCACTTATTACCCAGCAATTGGTTATGCAAGGGCTATTAAATCAAGCCAAATTTGATATTTTTGATTTAAGCGATGCCTTATTAAATGGTCATGCCAAGCAAGCTATTAAAGTTTTAAACAAATTAGCCAGTGACAACACTGAAGTTGTGAGTATATTGTGGGCGATTACAAAAGAGCTCAACACCTTGATGAATGTGCAATTGGGATTGTTAAATGGTGAGCCAATCGCCAGCTTATTTAAACAAAATGCCATTTGGAAAAATCAGCAAGGGCCGGTGCAAAATGCCGTTAATCGCCTAAATATTACTGTACTTGAGCAAATTAATAGTGACATTGCTTTATTTGATGCAAGCTATAAACAAGGCAACTTAATTGCCCCTTATCAGGCACTTGCACATATTTGTATTAAGTTTTGTCAACCGCTCGATATTCCTATGCCGTGTCACAGCCTTAATTAGTTGCTTAACCTGTTGGACAAAAAAATGATTGCTATTTTTGGTGGCACCTTCGACCCCGTTCATCTAGGCCATATTAATATGGCTCAGCAATGTGTAAGCGCATTTAATTTAAGCACATTGTATTTTATGCCCTGCGCACTACCTGCCCACAAAGCGGCACCAGGTATAAGCACAGAACATCGTGTTAATATGCTCAATGCGGCGATTAAACCGTACCCTCATTTTGCACTCGATTTAAGAGAGCTAGATCGTTCAGGCCCATCATACTCATTACTTAGCCTGCAAGAACTACGTAAAGAGTACCCAAGTACACCTATAGTATTTTTGATTGGAATGGATTCGTTTAATTCTCTTGATAAGTGGTTTGAATGGCAAACAATTACTGAGCTTTGCCATATTGTGGTATATCAACGACCAGCGCAGAGTTGTCAGGTAACAGGTGAGCTTAAACACTACATGCAGCATGCCCTCGTGGATGACCCCGCTCTTATTACAGAGCATTTAGGTGGTAAACTTTACTTTTTACCGGGTAAAATGCTTGATGCAGCTTCTAGTTCTATTCGTGATGATCTTAAAAAAAGTAACAAAAAGAATGAACTATTACCCGATGCCGTGAGTCATTACATACAAATGCATCAGCTATATCAAATTGATGCTTAAAAATTCCTAGCGTGTTAAAATACGCGCCATTAAATTTTTAAATTGAGACAAAACCTTGGATTCAAAACAACTACTCGCCTTTGCAATGGATAAAATTGACGATATGAAAGCGCGTGACATCGTTGACATAGACGTAACTGATAAATCAGACATTACCGATTACATGGTAATTTGTACTGGCACGTCTAAACGCCACGTTCAATCAATCGCCGACCACTTAGCAAAAGAAGCACGTCATGCAGATTCAGAGCCATTAGGCTATGAAGGCGAAAATGACGGCGAATGGGCACTGGTTGATTTAGGCGATGTGGTTGTACACGTGATGCAAACTGAAGCACGTAGCTATTACGATCTAGAAAAACTGTGGGGCTAACCACCCACTTGTTAAAAGCAACGCTTGGAAGTTATTCGTGAAAATACAAATGATTGCTGTTGGTACAAAAATGCCAGCATGGGTAGAAACGGGATTTGCTGAATACCAGCGCCGTTTTCCCAAGGATATGGCTTTAGAGCTAATTGAAATACCCGCCGGTAAACGTGGCAAAAATGCCGATATAAAGCGTATTTTACATATTGAAGGCGAAAAAACATTAGCCGCTATTCCTAAAGGCAATCGTATCGTTACGCTAGAAGTCACTGGCAAAGCGCTAGATACTCACCAACTTGCTAAAAACATGGAAAAATGGCAACTCGATGGCCGCGATGTAAGTTTACTTATTGGCGGCCCTGAAGGACTTGCTCCAGAATGCATTGCTGCATCGGAGCAAAAGTGGTCGTTATCGAACCTAACACTACCACACCCTTTGGTGCGAATTATTGTTGCAGAAAGCCTATATAGAGGCTGGAGCTTAAATAATAATCATCCCTATCATCGCGAGTAACGCCTTGCTATGTTAAAACAAAGACCCACTATTCGCGATCACTCCGCAGAAGCTAATTTGTTTGCACGGCGTGCATTTGTGGGTTTTGTTTTTGTATTAGGGTTAGTAGCTGTTTTAATTACTAATCTTTACAACATTCAGGTAAAAGACCACCAAGATTATCAAACCCGCTCCAACGACAACCGTATTAAAGTTATTCCTATTGCACCTAATCGCGGTTTAATTTACGACCGAAACGGTGTACTGCTTGCTGAGAACAAACCCGTTTATAATCTTGAGGTGATCCCCGAGGAGGTTGATAACCTTGAAAAATCACTTGAGCAAGTAAGCCAACTAATCACGATTACAGAACAAGAAAAACAAGATTTTTTAAAAGATATAAAAAACACGCGCCGTTTTAAATCACAAGTACTTAAAGCGCGCCTTGATGAAGCCGATGTTGCTACCTTTTCGGTTAACCAGCATAAATTTCCCGGTTTTAGTATCGAAGCCCGTTTAGCACGTTATTACCCATTCGGCGACACGCTTACTCATGCCCTAGGTTATGTTGCAAAGCTAAACCGAAAAGAGCTAAACAAGCTCGACCAAGAAGGCCAAGCAACAAATTATCGTGCAACCCACGATATTGGCAAACTCGGTATTGAAAAATACTACGAGCAACTCTTGCATGGTCAAGTCGGTTCGCAACGTGTAGAAGTTAATAACCGTGGTCGTGTTATCCGCACCCTGAGTATGCTTCCCCCACAGCCAGGAAGTGATTTAGTGTTAACGCTCGATATTGGCCTGCAACAAATAGCCCAACATGCACTCAAAAACATGCGCGGTGCGGTTGTCGTAATGGATGCAAAAGATGGTGGTATACTTGCGCTATATTCGAACCCAAGCTACGACCCCAATTTATTTGTACACGGTATTAGCAGTAAAAATTATAAGGCACTTCTTAACCCAGATCGCCCACTCATTAATAGAGCTACCCAAGGCCGATACGCACCAGCATCCACCATTAAACCGCATATGGCTATTTTAGCACTTGAAGAAAACATGGTGACGGAAGGGACAACCATGTGGGACCCGGGCTTTTTCCAAATTCAAAACGTAGAGCACAAATGGCGCGACTGGAAACGTTGGGGGCATGGCCATGTGGATGTATACAAAGCCATTGAAGAGTCGTGCGATACGTACTTTTACGATACCGCGTACCGATTAGGCATTACAAAAATTAGTAATTTTATGGCGCGCTTTGGTTTTGGCGACCTATCGGGTATAGATATACACGAAGAAACTACCGCTATATTGCCTTCAAAAGAATGGAAAGAAAACAGATTTAAAGAGTCATGGTGGCGTGGCGATACAATTTCTGTAGGCATTGGCCAAGGATATTGGACCGCAACACCGATTCAAATTGCTAATGCAACTAACATACTTGTTAACAAAGGGGTTAACCACCCTCCTCACTTAGCGCAAGTGGCTAAAAAAGAGGACGATGTGACGCAAATAAATAATGAAGAAAAACCACCTGTAGTACTGAACAATCCTGACAATTGGCGTATAGCCATTGATGCTATGCACAATACCGTAACTAAAGTCACAGGTACCGCCCACAAAGCGTTTAAGGGCGTAAACTACGACCCTGCAGGTAAAACAGGCACGGCACAAGTTGTGAGCATTGCACAAGGTGAAAAGTACGATGCAGAATCACTTAAAGAGCGACAACGCGATAATGCCATTTATGTGGGGTTTGCCCCTTACAATAATCCTCAAATAGTTGTGTCTATTGTTGTTGAAAATAATGGTGGTGGCAGCACGGTTGGCGCACCTATTGCCAGGCAGTTAATGGATTACTACTTTGCAGCTAACCCTGTTGAACTGGCAAGGAATAACACCCTATGACCGCCCTGCATGACAAGCGCTCTATTTGGATGCGCATGCATTTAGACTTGCCTTTACTTATTGCCATTTTACTTATGATGGCTGGAAGCATCACGGTTGTGTACAGCGCAAGTGGCCAAGAGTCAGCGATGATGATAAGACACATGACGCGGATGGGTGTGGCCATCATTGCCATGGTAGTACTTGCACAAATTCCTCCCGCGACACTGAAAAGACTCACTATACCGATGTACTGCGTTGGGTTATTAATGCTGGTTGGTGTGTTGTTATTTGGTGTGAGCTCTAAAGGCGCGCAACGTTGGCTTGATTTAGGGTTAACTCGCTTTCAACCCTCAGAATTAATGAAGCTAGCAGTACCTATGATGGTAGCTTGGTATATTGGCCGTAAACATTTACCACCACGACCACTACACTTAATTTTTGGCTTTGCGATAGTGATGCTGCCTACATTATTAATTAAAGAGCAACCAGACTTAGGAACATCAATACTGATTGCAAGCTCTGGCATATTTGTACTTTTTTTATCAGGGTTGAGCTGGCGATTAATTAGCTTTTTAAGTGCAGCGGTTGCCTTAGCAGCATGGCCTTTTTGGCAGTACGGTATGCATGCTTATCAACGACAACGCGTATTAACATTTTTAGATCCTGAGAGCGACCCTCTTGGCTCGGGTTATCATATTATTCAGTCTAAAATAGCCATTGGTTCTGGCGGTGTCGAAGGTAAAGGCTGGTTGCAAGGTACACAATCACAACTTGAGTTTTTACCTGAACGGCATACCGATTTTATTTTTTCGGTATTAAGTGAGGAGTTTGGCTTATTTGGTGTCTGCGTTTTACTTAGTTTGTACTTGTTTATAATTGGCCGCAGCTTATATATTGCAGTAAATGCACAAGACGCATTTGGAAAGCTGTTAGCTGGCGCACTGACTTTAACTTTTTTTGTTTATATATTTGTAAATATTGGCATGGTATCGGGACTACTACCTGTTGTTGGTGTGCCCTTACCCCTGATAAGTTATGGTGGCACATCGATGATTACGCTAATGGCCGGCTTTGGTATTATTATGTCGATTGCGACAGACAAAAGGATGCTTTTAAAATAATGCAACGTTACGCTCAGACTCTAATAATCATCTTAATCGCTATCACTGTCAGTGCCTGTAGTAGTGGTTCGAGTGGGCGTTACCATATGCGCCATGATTCAGCCCCTCTTAGAGCACCCACAGCGCTTGAAATGCAGGATGCTATTGTTACTGAGGTGCAAAAAAGTGCTAGTGCTTCTCGCCCCTACGAGGTGCTAGGTAAACGTTACACCCCAATGCTTGACGAAACGGGTTACAAAGAAGAAGGCATTGCATCGTGGTACGGCAGAAAGTTTCACGGTTACCACACTTCAAATGGTGAAATATACGATATGTTTGCCATGACCGCGGCGCATAAAACATTACCTTTACCTAGTTTTGTTCGCGTTACAAACACGCAAAATGGCAAGTCAGTAATTGTACGCGTAAACGACCGTGGGCCTTTTCATGATGACAGAATTATCGACCTGTCATATGCGGCTGCATACAAGCTAGGCTACTACACACACGGTACAGCAAAGGTTAAGCTTGAAGCGGTTACGCTTTCGAATTCTGCTGCTAATAAAACCTATATTCAAGTAGCTGCAGGCAGTACATTGGCAAATATTGAAGCCCTTGCACAACGCTTACGCCAACAATATAAATTACCAACAAACATTGTAAAAAAAGACACTATTTACAGATTGCATTTGGGGCCAATACAAAACGCCCAACATGCAGAAAAAGTATTAAAAAAATTAAAACAAAATCAATTTCAAAACGCGTTCTTGCTTTACACTCAGTAAGACAAATACCCAAACCAGCCTAACCACACTCGCATCTCGGGGGTGTTTGGGTATAGAATGGCGTAACGCGAATTTTTAACTTTAACCATTAATGAGTATGATGAAATCAATTAAACATAAAATCCTCAAAGGTGTATGTGGCTTAGTTTGTTCAGCCGCCGTATTTTCAGCCAGCGCCCAAATTATTCCGGCACCACCTCAAGTTAATGCAAAGGGTTATTTTTTAGTAGACTTTACAACAGGTAAGGTTATTGCTGAAGGCGAAGCCGATACTAAACTTGCGCCAGCAAGCTTAACTAAAATGATGACCAGTTATGTAATTGGTACAGAAATTAAAGTTGGTAACATAGCCCCTACCGACATGGTTACAATTAGCGAAAAAGCATGGGCAAAAAACTTCCCAGAGTCTTCAAAAATGTTTATCGAAGTGGGTAAGCAAATTAGTGTTGATGAGCTCAATCATGGCATTATTATTCAATCAGGGAATGACGCCTGTGTTGCTATGTCTGAGCACATAGCAGGCAGTGAAAGTGCTTTTGCCGACTTAATGAATGCTCACGCTGCTAAATTAGGTATGACTAACAGCCACTTTATTAATAGCCATGGCCTTGATACTGATGAGCACTATACTACACCACGTGATATGGCCACGCTAAGCGCCGCACTTATCAGAGATGTACCTGAAGAGTATGCTATTTATAAAGAAAAATCATACACCTACAATGGTATTAAGCAATACAACCGTAACTCACTATTATGGGATGAGAGCCTAGACGTAGATGGTATAAAAACAGGCCACACATCTGAAGCTGGCTACAGCTTAGTTACATCAGCCACTAAAAATGGTATGCGTTTAATTGCTGTTGTTATGGGCACCTCAAGCGAGCGTGCACGTAAAGTAGAAAGCAAAAAACTACTTAACTACGGCTTTCGCTTTTTTGAAACAATTACACCTTATAAAGCGGGCGACAGCTTTGCAGAGCAGCGCATTTGGATGGGTAACAAAGAAAATGTATCGTTAGGTATTTTAGAAGACACACCTATCACTATTCCACGTGGTCAGCATAAAAACCTAAAAGCTAACTTTGAGCTAGACAACACCCTTGAAGCGCCATTAGCTAAAGGCACTAAAGTAGGCACTTTATTCTTGCAACTAGAAGGGGAAGACATTGCGCAATACCCGCTAGTGACACTTGAAGAAGTGGAAGAAGGCAGCTTCTTTAGTAAAATTTATGACTACTTACGTTTACAGATCATGCAATAAATTGTAAATGACTAAGTATATATAATTTAAGCGCCTCCATTGTGGGGCGTTTTTTTTTGCTTGAAAAATGCTAGAATGCGCCCCATATATGCATCACTGCTAAACGCCTATCTGTATTAAGCTTCGTGCTTTACATAGAGTTCACACTTTTGTATGAGGAGTCACTAACGTGGTTCAACCAGTTAAAAATACTAAATTTGATGAGTACTTAGAGTACCCTTGCCCATTTACATTTAAAATTATGGGTTTAGCCAACGTTAATTTAACAGATCAAATATTAGCAAAATTACAACCTATTGCTCCGGGCGACTACGCACCAAAAGTAAAACCAAGCAGTAAAGGTAATTATGAGTCTGTTACGCTAGTAGCTACGGTTACAAGTGGTAAACACATTGAAGAAATTTACAACGTGATCAGTAATATCGATGACGTACGCCATATGCTTTAAGCCATAGTTGAGATTTGATGTGAGCGAAAACACTTTAATCGTACGCCAATTAGGTCGCCAGCGTTACATGCCTATTTGGCAAAAAATGCAAGATTTTACCGATACACGTGATGAAAACACCCCTGATGAAATTTGGCTTGTAGAGCACGAAAGTGTATTTACTCAAGGCCAAGCAGGAAAAGACGAGCATTTACTTGCCACTGGCGACATTGAAGTAATTAAAGTTGATCGCGGTGGCCAAGTTACCTACCACGGCCCTGGCCAACAAATGATGTACGTATTATTTAACCTACGTCGTTTAAAGATAGGTGTGCGTGAACTTGTTACTTGGCTCGAAGAGTGCATTATAGAGTCGCTTGCTGAATACAATATTGAAGCATACGCTAAAGCCGACGCCCCTGGTGTTTACGTTAACGACAGCAAAATTGCATCATTAGGTTTAAGAGTTCGCCGCGGCTGCTCATTTCATGGCTTAGCATTAAATGTTAACATGGACCTAAGTCCATTTTTACGCATCAACCCGTGTGGTTATGCCGGTATGAATATGGTGCAAACAAAAGAATTAGAGGGTCCTCAAAACCTACAAAGCGCAGGTGAAGGACTCGTAAAACACATGATTAAAAAGCTTAATGCAGCACAGGTTAAGCATACTGAAGGGTTTGAAAACGAATGAATAAACCAGTCAAAATGGAACCAGGTGTAAAACTACGCGACGCAGAAAAAATGGCGTTGATCCCCGTTAAAGTTTTGCCAACAGAAAAAACTGAAATGTTGCGTAAGCCAGAGTGGCTTAAAATTCGCTTACCAAAGTCAACAGAGCGTATTGACGGTATTAAACAAGCAATGCGTAAGCACGGCTTACACTCAGTATGTGAAGAGGCATCGTGCCCAAACCTATCAGAGTGTTTTAACCACGGTACAGCAACCTTTATGATTTTAGGTGCTATTTGTACGCGTCGTTGCCCATTTTGTGATGTTGCTCATGGTCGCCCATTAAAACCTGATGCAGCAGAGCCTGAAAAGCTTGCACTAACAATTAAAGACATGAAGCTTAGCTACGTTGTAATTACTTCGGTTGACCGTGATGATCTTCGTGATGGCGGCGCACAGCACTTTGCCGATTGTATCCGTGAAATTCGTAAGCACAACCCAACCATTACCATCGAAATTTTAGTACCCGATTTCCGTGGCCGTATGGACCGTGCTCTTGAAATTTTAATTGAGACACCGCCTGATGTGTTTAACCACAACCTAGAAACAGCACCGCGTTTGTACAAGCTTGCGCGCCCAGGTGCCGATTACAAATGGTCGTTAGAATTACTTCGTCGCTTTAAAGAAGCACACCCAGAAGTAAAAACTAAATCTGGCTTAATGGTTGGTCTGGGTGAAGAGATTAGCGAAATAGAAGAAGTACTTCGTGATCTACGTGCTCATAACGTTGACATGCTAACCGTTGGGCAATATTTACAACCTTCTAAGCATCACTTGCCAGTTAAACGTTACGTGCCGCCTGCAGAGTTTGACGCGTTGAAAGAATACGCTGATGAAATTGGCTTTACACATGCAGCCTCTGGCCCATTCGTTCGTTCAAGCTACCACGCTGACCAACAAGCTGCGGGTAAAGAAGTAAAATAATTACTTTTAAAATGCATTAAAAAAGCCCTTGGTAATTAAATTACTAAGGGCTTTTTTGTGGATTTTATAATTGTATTATGTCGATTACTTTATTAAAGAACCTTTCTTAATCACAAAATCAGCAAATCGTACCTGCTCTTCTTCAGCGCGAAGGCTATCGGTCTCTACTATTGAGCGGTAAATTCCCCATTTAGGGCGTGCAAAGTCATCATCTCTTACGCCTCGCCACATATCTATATTTTGCTCGTTTATATTCAATAGCTCTTCATTGTCGCTTAAGCGGGTAAGGGTCATCTCAAATTGCCCCTCCTCGCTAAATGTGGCTTGAACAAAAACCTGTATCCACTCATCGGTTATAAGTGACCAATCTGTTTCTAAAAGGTTTTTATCAAGCCCTGTACTGTTACCGTTTTCATCAAAACCTGCGCTATACCTTAATTGTAACTGGTTCCCTGTACTGTTTTTTTGAGCACCAGAGAGCGTAATGATAGGTTGATCGTCGTTGCCATTGGTATTGTCGTTGGTATCGTTACGGGCTTTTATTTGGAAAAAGTGACTGAATTTACTCGTTAACTCAAGCTCACTACTTACTTTAAACTTCCAGTTGTATTGTACGGTTTCATTTTCAAAAGCAAGCGTTGCCGGGGGTGATTTATCATAGGACTTAATTTCGTTACGCTGACGATCACTCGGGCCTTTGTCTTTATCTTGGTCTTCATCGCGATGAGCTAAAAATACAAAGTGATTACCTACAATATCGTCTGTATCTTCCACTATATGTATAACACCTTCATGATTACCGCTATACATATCAGGCGATTCAATTGAGCCTTCACTAAATACATTTTCTATTAACGTATAAGCGCTGAGGCCTAAATTAACGCCATCAGCATTTAGGGTTGTTTCATCGCTTACTACAAAATTATCTGGCTGTACTACGCCAACAACGGTAATGCTTATTGTCGCTTTAGTGCCATCCGCAGAGCTAATTACTATTTCATCAAGTAATGTGTCACCTATATCTAATGCGGTCACGTTTGTGTCAGCGAGGTCCAGGGTGTAAGACCAACTACCATTGCTTGAAAGATTAAATATACCATAACGTGTTTGACTGCTCGTCTGAGTAATAAACACCGCCTCACCAGCTTGCTCATCTGTTATAGAAAGCTCACCCACGACTGCACTTTGACGATTGCTTTCTATATTTGCTGATATTTCCCTTCTGATAATTGCGGCAGATTGTACCGACAGCTCAGTGCTGACTAACTCATTTTTCGAACTCGAACTCCCACAGCCCAATAATGAAAAACTTAAAAAGCACACTGTATAGATATTTAATACACTCAAACGAAATATCGACATAACAAACCAGCCCAACACATTAATGGTAAGTAAACTTTTAAAAATATAACTTACCAATTATTAATTTTAATAACTAGTTATTTATTACCAATAACTCATTATTCGCTTTCAGGGCTAGTTAAGTGTTTTAAACTAACAGCAATAACAATGCTAAAAATATAATTAGGTTAAAACCAAGTTACTTGAGATAATCTACCCGATACCATTATTTAGGTTAAATATGAAATTATTAGTTCGTAACTTATCTCGCACTACATCAGAGCAAGATCTTCGTACATTGTTTTCAGCGCACGGCAAAGTGACTACCTGTAACTTAGTACTCGATAAAGAAACTGGCCAATCTAAAGGATTTGCCTTTGTAGAAATGCCAAACGATATTGAAAGCAAAAGCGCTATTAAAGCACTTAATCAATTAACCGTTGATAAAAGTAAGATTCGCGTAAAATACGCAGATGAAAAATAGCTGTTAGCTAAACACTTTTTTAAACCAGCTAAATGCTGGTTTTTTATTGTTGGTGTTATTTTTTATCAATCTGATCTTCCCTAAAATTGATGGCTTTAAACTACTTTAACTATATGTTTAAATTTCAATCCATTAATTTATATAAATTTATTAAAGCTACTTCCAACCTTGACGCCATTTTTCTGTGTTTTTGAGATCGCGCCAACTAATGGGGTATTGGTTTTTAGAAAACACAGACTCAGTAACACACGCTATCACGTTAGCATCTTCATCGTACTCTACCTCCACAATTACAAAATGCTTTTCTTTATTAATGGCAGGCGTTGCAGTCCATTTGCTATTGAGTAATTTTTTTGGGTTTATGTTATTCATAAAATTTAAAGTTTCTTGTCAATTTGTAAGGCTTAATACGCACAATCATGTTCTCAAGCTCAATTAATCACTCTTAAATAAAAGCGTTAACGACTTCTCTAGTAACAAAAAACCGAATAAATTTCTTTATTCGGTTTAAGAACCATCATTGCTATGGCACTACCTAGATAGTGTAATAATTAATAAAGCTTAATCATCTTCAATATTGTCTAGGCCTTTGGTTCCCTCTTTTGGCTTGAGTTTGTGATGAATAGCCGACTTAATTAACATATAGCCACTTATTGGGGCAGTAATTAATAGAAATATAGTGATCAATATTTCCTTAACGCTTAAACCCGTTTCAGAGTTTGCAAAAAATACCATGGCGGCAATTAATATACTTGCCATACCTAAAGTGGTGGCCTTTGTTGGGCCATGTAAACGCATAAAAAAATCGGGCAGTTTTAATAAGCCTAACGAACCAATTAAAATAAACGTGCCGCCAAATAACAATAAAATTGATACAACCCACTCACTAATCATCTTGCCACCCTATTCAATTATATCGCCACGTAGTAAATACTTACACACCGCAACAGTGCTTACAAACCCTAACATGGCTATCAACAATGCAGCCTCAAAATACAAGCCTGTTCCCATACTTATGCTGTATAAAACAATAAGTGCAATAACATTAATATACATAGTATCAAGGGCTAAAACTCTATCAGGAATCGAAGGCCCTATAATAAGGCGCCACAAATTAAGTAATAAAGAGAGCCCTATCATGGCAAAAACGATAAGTAATACGGTATCTAACATTGAAATATCTCCTTTAGTGGAGCTTCGTAACGCTTTTTAATATGCTTGATAAGCTCGGCTTCGTTATCAAGGTCAAGTACATGTATGAGCAAATAACGCTGTGTCATTTTCTCGCCCTGTGCTAACGATTCAGGAATAGGGTACACCTCCGCACTTACAGTACCGGGTGTTAACGACACACTGCTTGCTAAAATTGTAATCGGCATATCATGTGTTAAGTCTAAGGGGACTTTAATAAATGCGGGGCGTAATTTTTTGGAAGGCCCAACAATTAATAACGCAACCTGTAAGTTAGCTACAATAATATCGTAAAGTACAATTAAAAATTGTTTTAGAGCTAGCCCTGGCTTTAATATAAGCGGCTGAGGATCTCTAAACGAGAAGCTTAAAATAGGAATAAAAATAGCAAAAAATGTTGCCAGTACAATATGACCAACCGACACACTATTATTGAGCAACAACCATACTATAAACAAAAATAAGCTACGAAATGGTGTTGGTAACCAACGAAAACGGGCTTGCAGTCTCATTACATGCCTCCTTTTAGTACAGCATTTATGCCACCGCTAATATCATGTAATTGCGTAGCAGCACCTATCATGTATTCGCTAATCGGCCCGCCAAAAATAACTAATAATGGCGAACATGCGAGTAACCCTATAATTACCGTAACTTGTAATGGGTTTGCATCAGCGCAGTCTGGGCTTTCGCTGCGTTTATCTTTTCTTTCCCAAAACAAGCTTGTACCCGCACGAGAAAGTGCAACTAGCAATGCAAAGCTTGTTATTAAATAAACGGGCCAAAATACTAAGGCCTGCTCACTATTTAAAGTTGATTTTAGTATCCATATTTTACCAACAAAGCCAGATAACGGCGGCATACCTACTACTGTTAAAGCGGCAACAACAAAACATGCCCCAAGTAAAAGCGGCTGTTTAACTGCACGCCCACCAACAAGCCTGTCGGCAACTTTTCCACGTTGCTTAGCAATTAAGTCGGCTAATAAAAATAACGCGGCACTCACTAATGTTGAATGCACTAAGTAATATAATAATGCAGCCGTTGCATTTACATTTTGTAAAGCCACTAGCGCAACTAATGTACCTACCGACACTAACACTAAATTAGCAGTTAACTTACGCAAGTCTTGCGCGGCTATTGCGCCCATAGCTCCGACGATAATAGTGGCAATTGCTAATCCCCAAAGCCAAGGTTGTACCATGTGCTCAAGTGCACCCGCCTGTTCACCAAATATAACGGTGTAAACACGCAGCATGGCATATACGCCCACCTTAGTCATAATAGCAAATAAGGCTGCAACAACAGGTTTAGCGCTTGCATAGGTATTTGGAAGCCATAAATGTAGGGGCAATAATGCGCCTTTTAAAGCAAATACAATAAGTAGTAATAAACCACCGGCTTTAGCAATAAATACATCGTCACCATTAAGCTGTGATACCTTTTGCGCCATATCAGCTATATTCAATGTACCTAATACGCCATATAAAATACCTAAACCTATTAAAAATACACTTGAGCCCACTAAATTTAAAATGACATACTGTAGCGCTGCACGTGTGTTTTGTTTGTCGCCACCGTGCATAAGTAATGCATACGATGCAATAAGTAAAACTTCAAAAAATACAAACAGGTTAAACAAATCACCCGTTAAAAAAGCACCGTTAACACCCAATACTAAAAAATGAACTAGGGGGTGATAAAAGCTCCCTTTTTCATCATCGCCCGCACTGCCATATAAAATGGCCCCAAGTCCTAAAAACGAGGTTAGCGCTACGAGTAATGTTGATAAATTGTCGGCCACAAGTACTATCCCAAAAGGGGCCGACCAATCACCAATTGCATAAACACTGATACCCGTATTGTAAATATGCATTAATAAAAACACACTAACGGCAAACGTAATAAGCGCCATAGCATTTGATGCGTAACGGCGAATTTTTACACTTTTACCACACGGTGGAAGTAACAAAATAACCGCTGCAAGCATAGGTAATAAAATAGGTAAGGATGCTAAATGTTGAATCATTTTTGCTCCTTAACTACAGCAGCTGATTTAACTGGGCTTCCATCAACATGATCGCTCCCTAAATCAGCACGTCCACGAATAGCCAAAATAACCACAAATGCTGTCATTGCAAAACCAATTACAATTGCGGTTAAAACCAAGGCTTGAGGAAGTGGATCGGCGTAATCTGCTCCGGTACCAAGTACCACTGCTTTATTTATAGTTAAACGCCCCGATGAAAATAAAAATAAGTTTACTGCATACGAAATCATGGTAAGACCCAGCACTACAGGAAACGTCCGTGCTCTCAACAGTAAAAATATACCGCAGCTAACTAATACACCAACGCACGATGCGTATAATAGCTCCATTAAATATTCACCTCTTTTTTAGGGGCATCGGAAGTCATATTACCCAAACTAGCTAAAATCATTAATGTTGCACCTACTACGGTGAGGTACACGCCAAGGTCAAACACAATTGCACTAGCAAGCTCTGTTTTACCTACAAACGGAATATCAAAGTAATCAAACCACGTGGTTAAAAATGGCCGACCGAAGAACCAGCTACCTACACCGGTAAACATAGCGATACCAATCCCCGAGGCAATAATTTTACGGTAGTTGATGTCAAAACGCTCGGTGATCCAGTTAGAGCCATGTGCCATGTACTGCAATATGAAAGCAATTGACGTAACCAAACCAGCAATAAAACCACCACCTGGTAAGTTGTGACCACGCAAGAATATATACGCTGATACTAACAACGCCAACGGCAATAAGCTTTGTGAAATACTTGCAAGTAATATTGGGTAACGCTCACGCGCCCATGGACGTCCTTCGCTATCACTGGCAGGCATAAATAATGGGATACGTGAAAGCACTTTAAATATACCTAATGCAGCTATACCCAGTACCGTTATTTCACCTAGGGTGTCAAATCCCCTAAAGTCGACCAAAATAACGTTAACCACGTTTGTACCGCCACCACCTGTTTTGGCATTAGCGACAAAGTAATCAGAAATAGAATTTAACGGACGCGTTAATATCGCATAACAAATACTCGCAACCACTACACCAATAGTAGAGGCGATTCCTAAGTCGCGCAGTACTCGCAACGAGCTAGACTCTTTAGGCGTATGCTGAGGTAAAAAGAACAACGCAAGCATAAGCAATATAATAGTGGCCACCTCAACAGTAAGCTGAGTTAACGCTAAATCTGGCGCAGAAAAACGAGTGAATAAAACCGACACCATCAAGCCTACTATAGACAGCATCAACAGTGCGACCATTCTCGATCTGTGCCAAATAACGGTGGCTATTGCGCCAATTATTAATAAACCAGCACCAATCGCATTATGCACATCAACAGGTGTGCGCGGCATACTGCCAGCTAATTGTTGCATTTCAAATAATGGCCAACCGGCACAAAGTAATACGACACCCAGCATAATAACCAAATAGCGCTGTAAAGAACCATTTTCAGTGCTGTTAATCTTACTCTGACACCATGCAACTACACTCAGCACTGCACGTTCAAAGGTTTTTTTAGCATTTAATGTGGGCAGTGAAGCCTGAAATTGAAATAAATATTTGCGATTCACGTAAATAAACAAACCACCTACAACGGCCATTGCACTCATCAGTAACGGTAGATTAAAACCATGCCAAATTGTTAACTTGTACTCTGGCATCGCCTCCCCTAACACCGCTAATGACGCCGCAGATAAAATACTATCAACAGTAAAGCTTGGGAAAATACCCACCAAAATACATAGCACAACCAGTATTTCTATTGGCACACGCATATAACGTGGCGGTTCATGCGGTGTTCTAGGTAAGTCTATTGGGTCGCCGTTAAAAAATACATCGTGAATAAAGCGTGCTGAATAGGCGACTGCAAATGCACCTGCCACCGTTGCAAGTACAGGTATTAACCATGACATAGATCCAAGTACTTGCTGATGTAGTGTTTCGGCAAAAAACATTTCTTTAGATAAGAAACCATTGAGTAGAGGTACGCCCGCCATAGCTGCAGCAGCAACCATTGCAAGAGTTGCGGTATAAGGCATAAACCGCCACATACCATTAAGTTTACGCATATCACGCGTGCCTGTTTCATGGTCAATAATACCAGTAGCCATAAATAACGACGCTTTAAATGTTGCGTGGTTAATTATATGGAATATGGCTGCAACCGTTGCAAGCTCGGTATCAAGGCCAAGCAATAGCGTGATCAAACCTAAATGGCTAATTGTCGAATACGCAAGTAACCCCTTTAAATCGTGCTTAAATAACGCTATGTAAGCACCAAATAACAATGTAGCTAAACCAGTTAAACCAACTAATAAAAACCACATTTCGGTTCCAGCTAAAGCTGGATAAAAGCGCGCAAGTAAAAAGATACCGGCTTTAACCATCGTTGCTGAGTGCAAGTAAGCGCTAACGGGCGTAGGGGCCGCCATTGCATGAGGTAACCAAAAATGAAACGGAAACTGAGCCGATTTAGTAAATGCACCCAGCAATACTAAAACAAGTGCTAACTCGTATAAATCATGGGATTGAATAATGGCTTTACTTGCCAAAATAACATCTAAGTCATAACTGCCAACAATATCACCTAGTAACATTAACCCGCCAAGTAGTGCTAAACCACCCGCACCCGTTACGGCTAAAGCCATTCGCGCGCCCTTACGCGCTTCAGATTTATGCCACCAATAACTTATCAATAAAAAAGAACTGATACTGGTCAATTCCCAAAATAGCCATAGCTGTATAACGTTATTAGACATAACAATGCCTAGCATTGCAGTCATAAATAACATTAAGTAGCTATAAAGCTTAGCCATTGAGTCATTGGCGCTGAGATAATAACGTGTATATACAATAACAAGCAAACCAATGCCTAATATCATAAACATAAACAAGAGGCTTAAACCGTCTATACGAAGCGATAAATCTAGACCAATAGAGGGGATCCACGCTAAGGAATAGCGGATAGTTTCACCGGCAAGAACCGCTGGTGCATGGTATAAAGTAATCCCCAAAGCGGTTAACGGTGCAAGCACAGTAGCAAATGTACTTTGATTGCGAGAAAGTTTGCCTGTGAATGCAGAAATAACACTGCCAATCAAGGATAACAAGGGTATCCAGAGCAAAGTCATAATGTAGGGCCTTTTATAATCATAAGTTTATCAGGGCGCCACTTTTATACATTAAGTGATGCTTTTACTGCCTGTTTTTAAACGACATTAATGGTAATAGTTATACTCAATAACAGATATTTTGTCTATAAAAAGCGAAGCATGTTGAGTTAATTTTAAGTGAGAAAATAGGGACTTAAAAACCAATGGTTATAGACATATTAACGCTTAATTTTATCTATATGTGCTAACCAAAGGGCCCTGTATTGATCAGAGAGCTTTATCTGTTGATATTCTAGAATTGACCAGTCTTTACTTGGTTTGTAGGCTACACCGCCACTCTGGCAGCTTTTACTTCTATGCCAACCTTTTGGTGATTTTTCATCTTTTTGTGCAATATACAAGTTAGGAGCAACTAAGCCTCTCATTTTACACAACCAAGCCTGCTTAGCTTTGGGTAAAACATACTCATCTTCAAAGCCATTAAAGTGCATTAGCTCATGCAAAAAAATCCCATAATTGGCGTCTGAATTTAATTGCATAATGCCGCGGCTAACATTAGCACTTCCATATTTGGGCATCATTACAACAAAATCGAATTTTCTTAAAAATTGTTTATTTATTAAAGAAGATTGCCAATCACAATTAGCCGCTTTGCTCATGCTATTGTTGCACTTTAAAGCACCACCCACATACACTGGCTTACTAAAGCAAAAAGCGTCCTGTCTTGGCTCCGGATTTTTATTATAAGTTTTGATTAATGCCGATAACTTATAAAGTCCACTTCGATGATCGCTCATCGTTAAAACATTAAACTGGCATTTTTTATTTACGGCAATAGTAGAATTTAACGATAAAAAGTCCAATGAGTGCAAAAATGGTTCGGGGATCTGTGTGTGAATAACACCATTGTGTAAGTTAAGGTGATTTAATACAAAACCAGGCTCTAGGTAGCCTAACGTGTTTAATAGTTTAAGATCGTCCCATTGCTTAGTAACAAGTAATTGCTGGGCTAACTTGGCCAGCTGAAAATTACTTATTTTTGGTAAACTCAGTCGCCAAAATAACTTCGCTGCTTCAGCTTGGTCTTTTTTGATCAGGTGTAAAGAATACTCGTATTGAGCAGAAGGTATGTGATGCCTAGCAAGTAGGCCAAGAGTATTTTTAGGCAGTTTATTTATATTTGCTAAAAAGTAGCGAGGAAACTGCCAATATAATTGTAGCGGTTCGGCTTTGGCATTTAATACCTGCCAAAAGCCAATACCACCATAGCTGTTGCTCGACCCTGCAACCAACAAGCTAAAAAGTAATGCTAATGTTGTTTTTAACACACTAACTTGCGTCTGCTTCCATTAAAAGTTCAAGCTCTAAGCGAGCATATTTGTATTCTATGAACTCATGTACATTAGTAGATAGTGCCAATCTAAAATAATCAGCGGCAACATAGGTATCACCCGCTGCTTGGTGTAGCTTTGCTAAGTAAAAATAAGCTTCGCACAAACGCTGGGCATATTCTTGCTCTGACTTAACGCCATCGCTTACACCAGATAAAAATGTATGCTCACTCATATCACCCGCAAAAAGTGAGATTAACTGATATGCCCATTGCGAGTCATCAAGCGCTTTAGAGTTAGTTTTTAGCTCAGCAACTGCTGAATCTTTGTCTAATTTAGCTTGTGCTAAATACACCCACAAAACGCGATACGGGTCGTTAGGAGAACGCGCTAAAAATTGACTGAAGTCTGTTTTTGCAATACTGGGCCTATCGCCATAATAAAGCGCAATACCGCGGTTCAAGTAAGCGTATTCGTGTTCTTCATCTAGCTCTAACGCAGAATCAAAAAGCTCATATGCTTTTTCATATTGCTGCATTAATGTGTGTTGAATACCTAAAAAATTATACACCTCAGCTAAGTCAGGCTTAAGTTTTACCGCACGGTTAAAGTCAATGCGCGATAAAGTGGTCATGCCTAAACTATCAAACAGCACTCCGCGATCGTAATATAACTTTGCTTGTTGCTCTGGCGTTAAATCAGCTCTATTAAGTAATTCTGAATAACGTGCAATAGCTATTTCACTGCGAAAATCAGACGCTAAGGGCGCAGTGAAAGGCACGTTTACTACAGGTGCTGATTCTGATTGGGTTGTTGTTTGGCAAGCGCTTAAAGACAAAATAGCAAAAGACGCCAAAGCAATGTGTTTGAAAATCATTAAAATCCTTAATACCAAGGTTGGTAGCCTTATGACTGACGACGAATGATTTGGTTCATAGTTGCACATACACTGTTGTGTATCATCGTAAGTAATTTAGCTTCCTTGAATAATCTTTGTTTAAATTCAAGTCCCTCATTAAAGCATAAAAAAAGGGGCTAAACAGCCCCCTTTTATATTATCCAGAAAATATCTGGATTAAGTATTAGCAATTAAGCATCAGTTGACGCATCTGCCGCTGGTGCAGCTGATTCCATTGCTTCTTTAATACTAAGACGTACACGACCTTGACGGTCTACTTCTAGTACTTTAACTTTAACTTCTTGACCTTCGCTAAGGTGATCTGCAACGTTATTAACGCGCTCTGTGCTAATTTGAGAAATATGCACTAAACCATCTTTACCAGGAAGAATATTTACAAACGCACCGAAATCTACAATACGTACAACTTTACCTTCGTAGATAGTACCTACTTCAAGTTCTGCTGTTAATTGCTCAATACGGCTGATTGCATTTGCAGCGCTTTCACCGTCAGTAGCGGCAATTTTAATTGTACCGTCATCACCGATTTCAATTGTTGTGCCTGTTTCTTCAGTAAGTTGACGAATAGTAGCGCCACCTTTACCAATAACTTCAGCAATTTTCTTCTGTGGAATTTTCATTGTGTAAATGCGCGGAGCAAACATTGAAAGCTCTTCAGAAGGAGCAGAAATCGCTTCGTCCATCACTTTTAATATGTGTAAACGTGCTGCTTTTGCTTGTTTAAGCGCAATTTGCATGATTTCTTGTGTGATACCTTCAATCTTGATATCCATTTGCAATGCAGTAATACCGTTAGTAGTACCTGCTACTTTAAAGTCCATGTCACCTAAGTGATCTTCGTCACCTAAGATGTCAGAAAGAACAACGAATTTCTCGTCTTCTTTAACTAGACCCATCGCAATACCTGCAACAGAAGCTTTAATTGGAACACCCGCGTTCATAAGTGCTAGTGATGTACCACACACAGATGCCATTGAAGATGAACCGTTTGATTCAGTGATTTCTGATACAACACGGATTGAATATGGGAAGTCAGTCAATGTTGGCATTACTGCTTGGATACCACGCTTAGCTAGGTTACCGTGGCCAATTTCACGACGCTTAGGAGAACCAACAAAACCAGTTTCACCTACACAGAATGGAGGGAAGTTGTAGTTAAGCATAAAGTGGTTTTTGTGCGTGCCCGTTAAATCGTCGATTAACTGTGAATCACGTTCTGTACCAAGCGTTGCTGTTACTAATGCTTGTGTTTCACCACGTGTGAAGATAGCAGAACCGTGAGTACGCGGTAATACGCCAGTCATTACGTCTAGTGCACGGATCATATCTGGTTCACGACCATCGATACGTTTTTCGCCTGCAGCGATACGGCCACGAACAATTTTCTTCTCAAGTGAACCGAATACTTTACCCACTTCTTGCTTATCAAGCGTTTCGCCTTCAGCAAGCTCACTTGAAAGTGCTTCGATAACTGCATCTTTAGCTACGCCAAGTGCTTCTTTACGCGCTACTTTATCAGTAATACGGTAAGCTTCGCCTACTTTATCAGCAGCAAGTTCAGCTACTTTCTCTTCAAGCGATACGTTTTTCTCAGGTGCAGTCCAATCCCAAGTAGGCTTGCCTGCTTCTGCTTTAAATTCGTTAATAGCATTGATGATAGACTGTGATTGCTCATGACCGTATACAACCGCGCCTAGCATTACGTCTTCAGCAAGTACGTCTGCTTCTGATTCAACCATAAGTACTGCGTTATCAGTACCAGCAACAACTAAATCAAGTTGGCTCTCTTCAAGTTCTTTTAACGTTGGGTTAAGAACGTATTCACCACCAATGTAACCAACACGAGCTGCACCAATTGGACCACTGAACGGGATGCCAGAGATAGCAAGTGCTGCTGATGTACCAATCATCGCAACCATATCAGGTTGGATTTCAGGGTTTACAGATACAACAGTTGCAATAACTTGTACTTCGTTTACGAAACCATTTGGAAAAAGTGGACGAATTGGACGGTCAATAAGACGTGCAATTAGTGTTTCGCCATCGTTAGGACGACCTTCACGCTTAAGGAAACCACCTGGGATACGACCTGCAGCGTACATACGCTCTTGGTAGTTAACTGTTAGTGGGAAGAAGTCTTGACCTGGCTGTGCTTCACGCTTACCAACAACCGTTACTAGTACTGACGTATCGCCAATGCTTGCTAGTACTGCGCCGTCTGCTTGACGTGCGATTGCACCTGTTTCTAGGGTTACAGTGTGTTGACCTAGTTGAAATTCTTTTATAATTGCTTGCACTTAAAATATCCTTTAAATCTAAATAAGTGTTCCATCAAAGTACCAATTACAGTACATAATTGTATTCAGTTGGAAATCAATTAAGTACTACAATTGGCAATGATGTTAATAACCGTAGATAAACCTTTTTATCTACGCGCACAGTATATACCAAAGCCACGTAAAAATGCGAGTCCAGCAAACAGTTTTAGTTTGTGTGTTTGGCATCTGACTGGCTCGAATTAATGAGAGCGACTACAGATAGCTTTAAAGGTGACTTTGCGATGTAATTTGTTAAATTTCAGGCACAAAAAAAGGAGCTAAAAAGCTCCTTTTCTCGTAATCAAGTTCTTAGCGACGTAGGCCAAGTTCTTTGATTAGTGCAGTATAACGCGAGATATCTTTACCTTTAAGGTAATCAAGCAATTTACGGCGAGTGCTTACTTTACGAAGCAGACCACGACGTGAGTGGAAGTCATGCTTGTGATCAGCAAAGTGACCTTGAAGCTTGTTGATATCAAAAGTAAGTAGTGCTACTTGTACTTCAGGTGAACCAGTGTCGCCTTCAGCACGTGCGAATTTAGCAATGATATCGATTTTTTCTTGATTGCTTAGTGACATAGTAACTCCAAAAATTAAATTTAAAAGGTGTCTTAGCCGATCACTAATTCAGCCAAAACGATTAAGCGGGCGTATTCTACCAAGTATAATAATAACTACAAGTTAAACTTTACTCCGCCTGCTGGTTTGATAGACCGCGTTTTGATTTTAAATGGCCATCAGGGTTTTTCTCGCCTGTGCCTATAAACACACCATCGGCTAATACCTTTATTGCACCATCAGGTAATTCTTTACCAAGAACTACAGCTTGCCCGTGGCTAAATGAAACACCCTGCTCTTTAGTGATTTCCACAACCGGTAAATCAACTAGAGCGGTGTCCATTGGCAAAAGCAGTTCGTCAAGGTAGGTTGACGGAACGGTTTCTTCGTCTTTTGCTTTAGCTAATAACGATTCTAACTGCTCTATCGATACCATTTTATCTGCGGGGTAATGGCCAACAGCCGAGCGGTGAAGCATGATCACATGGGCACCACAGCCTAAGTTTTCACCTAAGTCATCAACAATAGTACGAATGTAAGTCCCTTTAGAAACGTGAGCTGTCATTTGTACTTCATTATTCGCTTCATCAAACTCATCAAGCGTTAAGCTAAATACATTTATTTTTCTGCATTTTCGAGGAACTTCAATCCCTTCACGCGCATATTTATACAAAGGTTTCCCTTCGTACTTAAGCGCAGAATACATCGATGGATACTGATCAGATTCACCTAAAAACGCTGAAATTTCTTGCTTTAATTGATCAACAGTTACGTTTACATCTCGTGTCTGAACTATTTCACCATCAGAGTCAGATGTTGTTGTTCTTTCACCTAACTTAGCACGCACAACATAGGTTTTATCGGTATCAAGTAAAAACTGAGTAAACTTAGTCGCTTCACCAAAACAGATTGGCAGCATACCGGTAGCAAGCGGGTCGAGTGCACCTGTGTGCCCCGCCTTTTGGGCAAAATAGATACCTTTTGCTTGCTGTAATGCCTTGTTTGACGAAATACCTTTGGGTTTATCTAACAACAAAATCCCGTCTATTGCACGGCCTTTACTGCGTCTTGCCATCGCTATATGCCTTCTTAGCTATCTTTATCATCTGCTTGTTTAATGTTGTCATCTGAGTTCGACGCATCATCAACACTACTATCGTCTTCATTGACGTGTTTTGCGTTATCTTCTCTGATGATTGTGTCCACTAAGTTAGAGATACGCATCCCTTCCATTAATGAATTATCAACCACAAACTTTAGCTCTGGCATAATACGAGCACGAATACGCTTGCCTAAAAGCGAACGAATATAGCCCGTAGCTTCGTTAAGTACTTTTGCGCTTTGCTTTGCTGCATCTTCATCTTTTGTGTTAAACACAGTGATGAAAATTTTTGCATAAGATAAATCGCGCGATACTTCTACCGCAGACACTGTCACCATGCCTAAGCGCGGATCTTTAATTTCGCGTTGTAAAATCACAGCAATTTCTTTTTGGATTTGCTGGCCAACACGATCAGTGCGAGAAAATTCTCTCATGAAACTTGTCCTAAAAATGTAACTTATTGAAATTTAATAATAAGCTAATTAAGTGATAGATACACAAATGGGGGCTAAGCCCCCATTTATTTGTTTAGTGAGCTAACAGTTATAAAGTACGTTGTACTTCAACTGTTTCAAATACTTCGATTTGGTCACCAACACGTACGTCATTGTAGTTCTTAACACCGATACCACATTCCATACCATTACGCACTTCTTGCACATCGTCTTTAAAGCGACGAAGCGATTCAAGTTCGCCTTCGTATATAACCACGTTATCACGTAGTACACGGATAGGCGCGCTGCGCTTAATAACACCTTCAGTCACCATACAACCTGCAATTGCGCCAATTTTTGGTGATTTGAATACGTCACGAACCTGAGCAAGACCAATAATTTCTTGCTTAAATTCTGGTGCAAGCATACCTGACATCGCTTGCTTAACTTCTTCGATTAAGGCGTAAATAACGCTGTAGTAGCGTAAGTCTAGGTTCTCAGAATCAATCACTTTACGTGCAGATGCATCAGCACGAACGTTAAAGCCAACAACAATCGCGTTAGACGCCGCAGCAAGCGTTGCATCTGTTTCTGTGATTCCGCCAACGCCAGAACCCACAATCTTCACTTTTACTTCGTCAGTAGAAAGCTTAGTTAGTGAATCAGAAATCGCTTCGATAGAACCTTGAACGTCTGCTTTAAGTACCACGTTAACTTCAGAAACGTCACCTTCAGCCATGTTAGTAAACATGTTTTCAAGTTTCGCTTTTTGCTGGCGTGCTAATTTAACATCACGGAATTTACCTTGACGGTATAATGCAACTTCACGCGCTTTACGCTCGTCTTTAACTACCGTTGCTTCATCACCGGCTGCAGGGATACCAGATAGGCCTAAAATCTCTACTGGAATAGAAGGACCTGCAGACTTGATATCTTTACCGTTTTCATCGCGCATAGCACGAACACGGCCGTACTCAAGACCACATAATACAATGTCACCTTGGTTAAGTGTACCTGACTGAACAAGGATAGACGCTACTGGACCACGGCCTTTATCAAGACGTGATTCAATTACAACACCTGCAGCCATACCTTGACTTGGTGCAGTTAGTTCTAATAGCTCAGATTGCATAAGTACTGCTTCAAGTAGTTCATCAATACCCAAGCCTGTTTTAGCTGAGATATGAACGTACTGCGTGTCGCCGCCCCATTCTTCTGGGATAACGTCAAGCTGTGCTAGCTCGTTCTTAACGCGATCTGGATCTGCGCCTTCTTTATCCATTTTGTTCACAGCAATGATTAAAGGAACACCCGCTGCGCGAGCATGCTGTACCGCTTCTTTAGTCTGTGGCATTACACCATCATCGGCTGCAACTACTAGGATTACAATATCAGTTGCTTTAGCACCACGAGCACGCATTGATGTAAACGCGGCGTGACCCGGAGTATCTAAAAATGTGATCATGTTGCCATTTGTTTCAACATGGTATGCACCAATATGCTGCGTAATACCACCGGCTTCGCCTGAAGCAACTTTTGCTGAACGAATGTAATCAAGCGTTGATGTTTTACCATGGTCAACGTGACCCATTACAGTAACAACTGGCGCACGAGGCTCTGACTTACCATCTTCATGGCGGTCGTTAAGTACTGTTTGCTCTAATTCGTTTTCTTTAACGATGATAACTTTATGGCCCATTTCTTCTGCTACAAGTTGCGCAGTTTCTTGGTCAATAACTTGGTTAATTGTAACCATGTCACCCATTTTCATCATTGTTTTTACAACTTCAGCGCCTTTAACAGCCATGCGTGATGCAAGCTCAGCAACTGTAATTGTTTCGCTAATACGTACTTCATTTTTTACATCAGCTGTTGGTTTTTGGAAACCATGTTGCAATGATGCAGGTGCTTTTAGCTTACCTTTTTTACCCTTAGACGCTGCAAACTTATCTTTTGCTGGCGCTTTTTTCTTTTTCTTTGCACGGCGAGAGCCTTGCTCTTCACGAGCATCAGCTACATCTTCTGCTTCACGTGCGTAAGTTGAAGTCGTAAGGTGGTGATCTGCTGTTTCTTCACGCTTCTTACGCTCTTCCTCTTCTTTCTTCCAACGAGCCGAGTTTTCTTCAGCTAGTTTTCTTGCTTCTTCTGCCTGACGTTTCGCTTCTTCTTCAGCTTTCTTCAATGCGGCCTCTTCTGCTTCTTTTTGCAGACGCTCAGCTTCGATGCGATCTTTCTCAGACTTAGCACTTTGCTCTGGGGTCATCTGCTTTTGTTTCGCTTTACGTTCAGCGTCTGCTTTACGTTTAGCTTCTTCTTTGGCTTTACGATCAGCGTCTTCTTTCGCTTTACGTTCTGCCTCTTGTTTTGCCTTTAACTCAGCTGCAGCTTGTTCAGCTTTTTGCTGCTCTTCAAGACGGGCTTTTTCTTCAGCGGCTAAGCGTTGTTGCTCTTGCTCTTGTTCCATCGCGCTTTTCTTCACGTATGTACGTGTTTTGCGAACTTCAACCTGAACCGCCTTCGCTTTACCTGTAGAGCCAGTCACATTTAATGTGCTTTTGCTCTTACGCTGTAAAGTCATGCGTGCAGGGCCTTCAGAGCCCGTGCCGCCATGTGATTTGCTTAAATGATCAAGTAACGTTGCTTTTTCAGCTTCAGTTACATTATCAGTTGCCTGCTTAGTGATACCCGCTTGCGAAAATTGCTGTAGCAATTTATCAACAGTTGTACCTATATCGCCGGCTAGTTTTTCAACATTTACTTCTGCCATAGTGTGTAATACCTCCGTTAATAAATTACTCGTCTGCAAACCAACAAATGTTTCGTGCAGCCATAATCAGCTCACCTGCTTGTTCAGATGAAAGCTCTGTGATATCGACTAGCTCGTCAATACCTTGCTCAGCCAAGTCTTCAAGTGTTACAACACCTTTACTTGCCATTACAAATGCTAGATGACGCTCTAAGCCTTCAAGCGCAAGTAAGTCTTCAGCTGGCTCTGCGCCTTCTAAGCTTTCTTCCGTTTTAAGTGCTTTAGTTGTTAATGCATCTTTAGCGCGTGAACGTAAAACATCCACCGTTTCTTCGTCAAGACCGTCAATTTCTAAAAACTCAGAGGCTGGCACGTACGCCACTTCTTCAAGTGTTGAGAAACCTTCGTTGATAAGTAAGGTTGCAAACTCATCATCGATATCTAAATTTTCAGTAAATAAGTTAAGTAACTTATCTGATTCTGCTTCATTTTTAGTACGCATTTCGTCAACAGTCATAACGTTTAGTTCCCAACCAGTTAACTGGCTTGCTAAACGAACATTTTGACCATTACGACCAATCGCTTGTGCTAGATTATCGGCTTCTACAGCAATATCCATCGAATGAGTGTCTTCATCTACTACTATTGAAGCAACCTCAGCTGGCGACATTGCATTGATAACAAATTGTGCAGGGTTGTCATCGTAAAGAACAATATCAACACGCTCACCACCAAGTTCAGACGAAACAGCTTGAACACGAGCTCCACGCATACCAACACATGCCCCAATTGGATCAATGCGCTTGTCGTTTGACTTAACAGCAATTTTAGCGCGCGAACCAGGATCACGTGCAGCAGCGCGAAGTTCAATCATTTCTTCGCCAATTTCTGGCACCTCAATGCGGAATAATTCCATCAGCATTTCTGGCTTAGAACGCGTTACAAATAACTGTGCGCCGCGTGCTTCTGGCTTAACTTCGTATAAAAGACCACGAATACGGTCGCCTGGACGGAAGTTTTCGCGTGGTAGCATGTCATCACGGTAAATAACTGCTTCAGCGTTGTTGCCTAAATCAAGTACAATTGAATCACGCGTTGCTTTTTTAACAACACCTGTTACTAACTCACCCACTTGGTCTTTATATGCGTCAACAACTAAAGCGCGCTCAGCTTCACGTACTTTTTGTACGATTACTTGTTTAGCCATTTGTGTTGTGATGCGGTCAAATTTGATTGAATCAATTTGCTCTTCAACAAAATCACCTAGCTGTAAGTCAGGCTCTTCAACCTGCGCAGCTTCTAATGTTATTTCGCTGTAAGGATTTTCTAATGAACCATCCTCTAATACTTCAGCAATCTGCCAGCGGCGGAACGTATCGTAATCACCTGTTTTACGGTCAATTGATACACGTACTTCAATTTCACCATCGTGTTTTTTCTTTGTCGCAGTCGCTAATGCGAACTCTAATGCTTCAAAAATCTTTTCTTTTGGAACCGCTTTCTCATTGGAAACGGCTTCAGCAACCAATAATATCTCTTTTGCCATGGGTAATGCCTCGCTTGCCCTATTCCTTCGCACTCGAATTTAAAACTTTGCGATTAAATTCGCACGTTCTATATTACTAAGCATGATCAAATGCTCTACACCATCACTAGATAGTGTGATCATATCGCTGCTAACTGCTATTAAGTCGCCTTTAAAATTTCGACGACCGTCTTGTGGAAGTTTAGTACGCACGCGTACTTCCTCTCCTTGCGCCTGCTCGTAGTGATCTTGTTTGAATAATGGACGATCAACACCAGGAGACGACACTTCCAAATCATATTCATTTGTAATTGGGTCTTCGACATCTAAAATCGCACTAATTTGGCGACTAGCGTCCGCACAGTTATCAACTGAGATCCCATCCTCATGAGCAATATATACTCTTAAGGTAGAATGGCGACCCGCTTGTACAAATTCAAGACCATGTAACTCAAAGCCTAACATTTCTACCGCAGGCGTTAACATGGTTACTAAATCTTGTTCAAGTTTTGTCACGAAAATCCTCCATACAAACAAAAAAAGGGCTTATAGCCCTAAAATACTGAGTTTAAATTTTAATTTAATGACAACAGCCATAAATTAAGAAAGGTGCAGATACAACAACGCCCCGAACCAAGCGGGGCGTCACACCAATAAAGCACAAAACTGTGTGGCCTAGGGCCGAGCTTGGTTGCGAGTCAGTAACTGACCAAATTAAACTACATTAGCTTAAACGCAAAACGCGCATTACATAGAATGCGCGATATAAATTAATAAGTTTTCACTTATTAGTAGAATTGGTTGCGGGAGCCGGATTTGAACCGACGACCTTCGGGTTATGAGCCCGACGAGCTACCAGGCTGCTCCATCCCGCGCCAATAGATATCAAACCTTGATTTAACATCGCTGTTAGCTGTTTTAAAACAGACTAAACAATGGCCGCTATTATAGGGATGTTGGGGATAATTAGCAACCATAATAACCAATAACTTTGGAAATACAGTTCAAATCAGATATAAGGAAATAAAACATTATACCTATTATGGGTATAAACCTATTTTAAACGGCTAACCATTTGCTAGTTAAGCCTAGTGAAATCACAATAATAGAATTAATAACTACTCTCACTTTTATTTAAAAAACAATAGAACTCAAAAAGTTATCAATGAATTAATACTTTTATATCAAAAAACGTGTAATTTTTGTTACGCGAGCTATAATAATAAAAATAATAAAAATAAGTTTTTAATCTTCTGTGAGGCTCTGATGAATTCACATAAATCTGTTTTATTAAAAAGTATTGGCATCATAAAACCAAACTTTCATGCATTTACCGCGCGTTTTCATAGAAAGCTTGTAGAGTCAGATATTTCGATGAACACGCTAACAGCTGAACAGTTTAACGAAAAAAGTTATATTTTATATTGTACCTTAGAGCGCATAATCAAAAATATTGATAAGCCATCATCTGTTGCGCCATTTCTGAGCCATCACTTACAGTTTTTAAAAAAATTAAATATTCAGCAGAGTGATATTAAACCTCTGACTGATATATTTTATGTAACATTAGTTGAACATTTAGGTCGGTTTTTTAATGAAGAAAGTCATTTAGCATGGCGCAAAGTGCTTACTTACTTTGAACGCTATACGAATGATACGCTGTTTAACGTTTCTAACGTAGTTTGCTTAACCCAACTTTCTAAACAAAAGCAAAGCAATAATAATTAAGGCGCTTTTAATTGAGCCTACTCATATCAAATTTGATGCTTGATGAGTGTTTATACACTCATTAGCGAATATTTAAATAAAGCTCAAATTATACAATTTGTTATTAAAATTACAGCGATCGATTAAGCAGACACCCTCGTACAAATTTCAATTTTGGTTTAATCATGGCGACTTACAAAACCCTAAGACTCATTTTAGGCGATCAACTCAATCCTTCTCATTCTTGGTTTAAAAGTAAAGAGGACGGTGTTCTCTACCTTATCGCAGAATTAAAACAAGAAACCAATTACGTTAAACACCATGTGCAAAAGCTTTGTGCTTTTTTTAATGCGATGGAAAACTTTGCAACTGCGTTAAAATCTGCAGGTTTCAATGTATTGCACTTAACCCTAGACGACACACACGAAGATAAACACCTACCCGCACTACTAAATCGTGTTGCTAAGGAATATAACTGCTCCTGCATAGAATACTTATACCCAGACGAATTTAGGTTAAAATCGCAATTAGCTGATTTTGAACAATCATCCGAAATAAATGTATCAGCATATGACTCAGAGCATTTTTTACTGCCCTTTAACGATATTAAAGATCGATTCAAGAAAGATAAGCATGTGACCATGGAGCACTTTTATCGTGCTATGCGTAAACGATATGATTTATTAATGGAGGACGATAAACCAGCTGGCGGTAAATGGAACTACGACAGTAATAACCGCAATAAATTCTCTAAGCAAGACTTAAAATCTATCCCAGAGCCTAAATTATTTAAAAACGATGTAAGTCATATCCTCGCTCGTTTAAAAAAACACAACATCGCTTACTTTGGAGAAATTAAAGAAGGAAAACTTGAATGGTCTACGTCACGTAAGCAAGCCAAAGAATCTCTTGAATACTTTTGTGAGCATTTACTTGTCAATTTTGGTAAGTTTCAGGATGCAATGACAGACCAAAGTAAAGACAATACTAGTCTTTACCATAGCAGGCTCTCTTTTGCCCTAAACACTAAACTTCTTCACCCCTTGTATGTAATCAAACGTGTAATATCTGAATTCGAGCAACGGCCTGACGAAATATCTCTTTCACAAGTTGAAGGGTTTACCAGACAAATACTCGGTTGGCGAGAATACGTTCGTGCTGTTTATTGGGTAAACATGCCCGACTACGCGACTAAAAATCAACTAAAAGCCAATAATAAGCTCCCTCAATATTTTTGGGATGGTAATACAAAAATGAACTGTTTGAGCCACTCATTAAAGCAAAGCTTAGATACTGCCTACGCTCATCATATACAGCGCTTGATGATCATTGGTAACTTTTGTTTACTCAGCGGAATAAACCCTGACGAAGTTGATAACTGGTACTTAGGTGTCTATATAGATGCCATTGAGTGGGTTGAAATGCCTAACACACGTGGAATGAGCCAATTTGCAGACGATGGAATTATTGCCACTAAACCCTATACTGCAAGTGGTAATTACGTCAATAAAATGAGCGACTATTGCAAAAATTGTCAATACGACGTGAAACAAAAAGTGGGGGATAAAGCTTGCCCACTGAACAGTTTATATTGGCGTTTTATGCAAACACACCGCGAAAAACTAGAGAAAAACCCACGAATAGGCATGGTTTATAGAAATTGGGATAAGCAAAGCGATGATTTACGCGAAGACACACTTAATCAAGCTACACACTACATAAATAACATTGAGTCTTTATGACACAAAAAAGCCGCCTCAAAAGAGGCGGCTAAATAATCAGGGAAAAAAATGTTGTTAATAACCAGATTAGCTATCTTCTAGTAAGCGTCCTTGGCCAATCTCAATTTTGCGTGGTTTTAATGCTTCAGGTATTTCGCGCTTAAGCTCTATAGTAAGTAAGCCGTTTGCTAAGTCGGCGCCAAGGACTTTAACATGGTCACCTAGCTGGAACTTTCGCTCGAAATTGCGTTCTGCAATTCCTTGATGAATAAACTTACGTTCTTTGTTTTCATCTTTATTAGCTTTTATACCCGCTACTTTTAATGTGTTATTTTCTGACTCAATGCTTAGCTCGTTGTCGCTAAATCCGGCAACAGCCATAGTGATTTGGTATCTGTCTTGATCGAGTGCTTCAATGTTGTAAGGAGGAAAGCTCGGCTGTTTGTCTGTATTCGCCGCAGCATCCATTAAAGACGCTAAATGATCAAATCCAATGAATGAACGATAAAGTGGTGATAAGTCTACTGTACGCATAGTAATATCCTCATATTTAAGCGATATTTTGTCTGCACTTTTCATTTGAACAAGCGCTAACAAATATAAATTAATAATATAAATTTCAATTGTTTAAGTTTAGTTTAGGACCCATCAGGCGTCCTACTAAACTATATATGGACGGTAAAAATGTTTTCAAGTAAATAAATTAAAATATTTAAAAAAATTCCTCATTTTATAAACTAGTGAAATTAGTAACCCATTTTGAGGCATTAAAAAGTCAAATGCTTTTAATTCCTCAAAATGGTTGTCCAGTATTGTAGATTAGCGCTAAGTATTCATCGCTAATTAGTGTGTTAATGTGCCACGAATTGGATAATCGTTTTCGCGAATAAATTCAATGCCAGCCAACAAATCATTTAAATCAGGGCGTGAAAAAGGTGCATTTGATTTATCTAGTATCTGAATTTGATCATGCTCGTTAATTACAAAAATAGCAGGTTCAGCAAATGGGTGAGCGGTTTCTTTTTCACTGCGTGGTTCACTAATATACAGGCCTAAATCAGTCATTTGAGCTAATGATAACCCACTATAAAGAGGAAAATTAACGTGTAAATCGTTTAGATGCTCTGTAAATTGTGCGTGACTGTCACCACTAACAGCGGCAATCTCTACCCCTGCATCTTTAAATTTATCATTCATTTTAGCAAGTGCATTAAGTTGTTTAGTACATAATGGACAATGCTTTCCGCGATAGATTACTATCATTTTCCAGGGTAAATCTGTCTGTCGAGCCGACACGTCAGCAAGGTTGTTCTCATTATCTTTAACTTTAAGTGAAGGCATTTTCATTGCTGGTTGTAAATAATTGCTCATGATCTTGATCTCCTTTGCAGTTAAAAAACATATTCTATATGTTCGTCTCAAATATAGAGCTTAGGGTTAAAGTTATAAATTCAACCATTAAAATGTAATCAGGAAATTTCTAACGTAATCAGCAAACCTTATTAGCTAAAGGCCTGATTTGTGTAAAGCAGTGAAACTTTAACATAGGCTTTATTAGCAACTGGGCTTGATACACAAGCAAACGCTAAAGCTCTGCCTATCAAATAACAGTGGCTGCTTAGCCATTTATGTTAGGGTTGGCTTTTAATTATAAATAGGTCAGATAAAATCAATGGCATTAATACGTAGCACGTTAATAAATTTAAGTTTAGCAATACTCGTGTTTTACTTAGCAAGTGCCTACCAAACGCGTAATTTACTTGAAACAAGCCACACTCCTGCCCCTTATTTTAACTTGCCTATTTTAAATAAAAATAACGAAAGATTTAGTATTGCAGAGCTTGAAGGGAGAACAACCATTGTGTATTTCTTTGCTCCTTGGTGCACAATATGCCGCTACAGCATGCCCAACTTACAAAGCACCTTAATAAACTCAGACATTAATGTAATCGGTATTGCCCTTGATTATAAAAATGAGCAACAAGTTACTCAATTTATTGATGACTTAAACCTCAGTATGCCCATACTTCTTGGTAATCAATATACCCAATCAAATTATAAAGTAAGCGCTTTTCCAACTTACTACGTAATAAATGCAAATTTACAGATAACAGCACACGCAATGGGCTATTCAACCCAATTAGGAATAGCGGCAAGGACGTGGTGAATTATGCCGTCCATGACTCGGTCAAATTAATGTTCATCGCAATAATAGAATGGCACAATCACTTTTTTGCGCTTTATTATATTTTTTAATCATTTAAACTAAATTCAATCAAATAAAGGAGAGCACTATGCTTACAGTAATTTTTGGCCGTGAAGGCTGCCCATTTTGTGTTCGTGCCAAAGATGTTGCAGAGCAACTTGCCAACGAGCGCGATGATTTTAAATTTCGTTACATCGACATCATAAAAGAAGGCATAAGCAAAGCCGATTTAGAAAAGTCAGCAGGTAAACCTTGCCCTACTGTCCCGCAAATTTTTGTTGATCAAAACCACATTGGCGGTTTTACCGAATTTGAAGCTTATGCAAAAGAAAACCTAGGCTTGTACAAGTAGTCGTGTATTAAATTTGTTAACCAGTTCAATAATCCCACAACTGGGCTGGTTAAATTTCAACCAACATCAAGCACATACAAATTAGTTTTAATTTATACAAGCATTTGCCTCGCTAATCCTATATAATGCGCGCCTCTTTAAATTCGTTGAGGCGTATTAATGTCAGAACCAGTCACGTTTGAATCTCTAAATCTTTCTCCTGCAATTTTGAAGGCAGTTGAAGAGTTGGGTTACAAGACACCATCTGAAATCCAAGCTCAATGTATACCGTTATTGCTAGAAAGAAAGGACGTACTGGGACTAGCACAAACGGGTACAGGTAAAACCGCAGCATTTGCACTGCCGTTACTAAACAATATTGACCCGTCTGTGAAACAGCCACAGATCCTTGTACTCACACCTACACGTGAGCTTGCGATCCAAGTTGCTGAGGCATTTGAACAATATGCAAAAGGTACTCGTGGTGTTGAAGTATTAGCACTATACGGTGGCCAAAGCTACAGCATTCAATTAAGCGCACTTCGTCGTGGCGCTCAAATCATTGTTGCTACTCCGGGTCGATTAATCGATCATATTAATCGTGGCACTATCAAGTTTGATGCTCTTCAAGCACTTGTACTTGATGAAGCCGATGAAATGTTACGTATGGGCTTTATCGATGATGTTGAAAACATCATGGAAAAAACACCGCGCGAAAAGCAAACATGTCTTTTCTCTGCGACCATGCCTAAGCAAATTCAAAACATCAGCAGCAAATATATGAATAACCCTGAACAGGTTCATATTTCTGCGCGTAACTCGACAGTATCTTCTGTTGAGCAAGTGTTTTGGAACGCAAGCGTACATAAAAACAAAGCGATTGTTCGCTTTTTAGAAGCTGAGCAATACGAAGGTGCTATTGTTTTCGTACGTACACGTAACGATACCGTTCAACTTGCTGAATTATTAGAGCGCGAAGGTTTCTCGGCAGCTCCGCTTAATGGTGACATGAACCAGCAAGCACGTGAACGCACTGTTGACCGCTTAAAAAGTGGCATGCTGAACGTTGTTATTGCAACAGACGTAGCAGCTCGTGGTCTTGATGTAGACCGTTTAAGCTTAGTTATCAACTACGACATTCCACAAGATTCTGAAGCCTACGTTCACCGTATTGGTCGTACAGGTCGTGCAGGTCGTACTGGTAAAGCAATTTTATTTGTTAAGCATAACGAACGTTACTTACTTAAAAATATCATTCGTCATACCAAGTCTGAAATTGCTCAGGTTGAATTACCAACAGCTAAAGTTGTTGAAGAAAAACGTATCGCTGCGTTACAAGCAAAATTAAGTATTGCGCTTGAAAACAAAGACATTACGTTCTTTAACGAAGTGGCTACTAACATGGCTGAAAAGCTTGACCTTCCTCTTGAAAACTTAGCGGGTGCTTTACTGTGTTTGGCACAGCAACAGTCGCCAATTAAAGTTGAAGAAGTTAAGATTCAACCACGTGAGCGTAATGAACGCAATTCACGCAATGACCGTGGTGATCGCGGACGTCGTAACGAACGTGGTGGTGAACGTTCTGAACGTAAACCGCGCGAGCGTAACAGCCGTGATGCAGGCCCTATGGATACTTACCGTATCGAAGTAGGTCGTGAGCATGGTGTTCAGGTTAAGAACATTGTTGGCGCAATTGCTAACGAAGCTGATATCTCAAGCAAGTTTATTGGTGACATTCGTTTACACGATCAACACAGCACTGTTCAGTTACCACAAAACATGCCTAAAGATGTACTGGATCATTTCCAAAAAGTGTTTATTTGTAAACGCCCAATGGGTATGACAATTACACAAGATCAAGGCCCAGCTGAACCACGTGGCGAACGCCCATCTGGTGATAGAAAACGTAACGATGGCCCACGCGGTGATAAGCGTAGCGGACCTCGTAAAGAACGTCGCCCAGTTAGCTTTACCGCTAAGTAAGCAACAGTTCTTTAATAAAAAAACCTTGGTACGAAAGTGCCAAGGTTTTTTTGTGTCTGAAATTTAAGTAATGGTTCAAGCTGTTCTGCGTACCTCACAACCTCAAGCCATGATTATCTTCTAAGCACGGCGACTATAAACTTCTGTGTAAATCATTCAATTAAAACTAAAAAGCCTCACCATTTTATTAATAGTGAGGCTTTTACTGTATTGTACCGAATGCTCTATGTTAAGGCGCTACTGCTGGATACACGTAACTTGCATCTAACCCTAGCGGAATACCCAATGCCCAATAACCGAGTAGAAACAAGCTCCAACCTATTAAAAATGCAACCGAGTATGGCAGCATCATCGCTATTAGCGTCCCAATTCCCGTACTTTTAACGTACTTTTGACAATAGACCACAACTAATGGGAAGTAAGGCATAAGCGGTGTAATAATATTAGAGCTAGAATCACCAACACGATAAGCCGCTTGCGTTAAATCAGGTGAAATACCCAGTTGCATTAACATAGGCACAAATACCGGCCCTAGTAATGCCCACTTGGCCGAGCTAGAGCCTACAAATAAATTAACAAATGCGGTTAAAAATATAATACCTACCACCGTTACCGAACTTGGAAGGGCCATGGCTTTTAATAACTGCGCCCCTTCGATTGCAAGTAATGCCCCTAAGTTAGATTTGCTAAAGGCAGCAATAAATAACGCACAAAAGAATGCCATAACAATGTAGTAAGCCATACCGCCCATTGCCTTGCTCATGGCATCTATCATATCTTTAGAGCTTTTAAATGTACCTACTGTAAAGCCATATACTGCGCCTGGGATCCAAAATAACAAAAAGATCAACGGCACTATAGATTGCATTAAAGGTGAACGGAAGTTAGTTAAGGAGCCATCGCTACTGCGCATGGCTGAATCTGCCGGTGCAGAGACATACGCAAGTAAAGCAATGCCTGCAATCATTACGCTGCTTGCTATGAAGAATGCGCGCTTTTCATCGCTACGCGCATCTTCAAAAACAGGTAAATCTTCACTGTTTCCATCAAGTGGCGTATTTTGTAAACGAGGTTCAATAATCTTATCGGTAATATACCAACCCAGTAATACAATAAACATGCTTGATGCTGATGCAAACGCCCAATTATTTAATGGATTTATCGACATATCAGGATTAATAATATGAGCAGCACTTTGTGTAAAGCTTTGTAGTAGTGGGTCTATTCCAGATGGAATAAAGTTGGCGCCAAAGCCACCACTTACACCGGCAAATGCCGCTGCAATACCCGCTAATGGGTGCCTTCCTGCTGCATAAAAGATTACGCCAGCTAAAGGTATCACAAGCACGTAACCTGCGTCCGTGGCTGTATGGCTTACAATAGCAACTAAAATAATTGACGGTGTTAACAGCTTTTTAGGCGTTACTTTTAACATCAGCTTAAGGCCAGTATTAATAAAGCCTGAGTGCTCAGCTACACCAACACCTAACATAGCAACAAGTACTACGCCTAAAGGAGCAAAGCCGGTAAATGTTTTTACCATTGAAGATAAAAAAGTGGCCAACGAATCGCTTGCAAGCATGTTGTTTATAATAATTGCTTCGCCTGTACGCGGATCAATCGCATCAAAACTTACGCCAGAAAACCACCACGACAAACCCCATATTAATAACATAGCAAATAAAAATATAATTGCTGGATCAGGTAGCTTATTACCAACCCGCTCAACTACATTCAAGAAGCGCGCAACAACTCCTGAAGGTAAAGCATCTTGATTATTACTCATTGTATTTCGCTCATTAAAATTTATTTAAGTAACAATATCTCATTAATACGCAACAGTAAATTAACGTAAAAAGCTATTTTAGGAACGTTAAACAAAAAAAGCACGATTACCAAAGATAATCGTGCTTTTTTTGTTCATTTGGTTACTAAGCTAGCGCTTTAACTTCTTCCCATAAGCGAACAACTAGTGCCTTGTCTTCTTCGTTAAGTTCTCCGTTACGGTACGCTTTTACAAGACTTTGCTCTACTGTTTCGTTTAACTGCTCAATACTGATAGTAAGTTGCTCAACTTCAGCATAGCCTACAGCAAGATCAAAATGACCACGTAAGTAGCCGCCTGCAAATAATTCGTCATCCGTTGCTTTGATAACTAAATCATCATAATACTGTTGAGCCGCGTCAATATAGTTTACTAAGGTCACTTGTTTATCTCCTGATTTTGTATAGCACCCGTTTCATCTTGGTATTGGTGCCCTACTGCATACATAATATGGTCGTTAAATCCGGTGGTTACTTTTATGTAACCTGTTAATTCGTCGTCTAGTTCGTTGTCGCCTGTATCGCAAATTAACGGGCGGTTATTCAATGCCTGTAGCTTGGTTTTTGTTGCAACAACAATAATATTCTCTTTGCCAATAGCGCGGATAAGCGCAGGGCTTAGCTGCTGATTTCCGCGACCAAAAATATGACCCTGCCCACCAATTAAAGTGATTACAAGTTTGGTATTTTTCTTATGGGTAAGTTCAAGTAAGTCGGCGGCTGTTAGGTCTTGGCCTACAAGTGTTTGATCTTTTATTAAATCAACACCCAACAAAGTATTTTCAAGGCCCATTTCTTCCATTATAGCTTCGACTGTTGAACCACTACCCATAATGTAAAGTGTGTCTTCGTCCATTTCGCTCACAACGTAAGCGGCTATATCTGAAAGTACTAATTCGTCTGTTTCTTTACCGCCATTTTTTACAGCTTGCACATAACGTACTTCACTGGGTATTTGCATTTCGCCAAAGCGTTTAGCTTTTACTGTACCCTTCCTAAATGCGTCTTCGTCAATATCCATTACATCGGCATCAGCTAACGTCACTAACTCGCCTTTTACGAGCATTTCAACGACTCGCCCTGCAGCTTTTGGTGTAATGGCATATACGCCAGAGTGGATTTTACATCCGGCAGGAATGCCAAGCACTGGGGCAGTATCTTCAATGGCATGGCAAATATTACGTGCGGTGCCATCGCCACCTGCAAATAGAACTAAATCTACATCGGCATTTTTTAACACCTGTGCGGCACTCTCGGTATCATCCGGCGTTGTTACTGCGTCTGTGTTGTATACAACTTCAACATTAAAACCTAAAGCTTTTGCTGTTTGTTCGCCCATTTCGCCATTTACGGTATAAATAACAAGCTGCTCTTTATACGGTAACAGTATTTCTAGTGCGGCTTTAGTACGGCTATTCGCTTTAGGTTGTGCACCTAACTCAATCGCTTTTGCTGCGGTTTGCGCCCCATCACTTCCCTTGAGGGCGACACTTCCGCCTAATCCTGCTACAGGGTTTATAATTAAACCTAATTTAAACTGCATCACAAAACTCCTGAGGGTGTTGCCAATCAAACTGATTTGCAGTCATTGGCCATGGTGTGTGATAAAAACGAGTAAGCGCGATTAATAATGATTGAGTTCGTGCATTAAAACCACTTTCAATCAACGTAAGCACGCGCTGGTGAACCCGCTTTTGAAAATCAAAACGACACGTTTGCTCACCATTTAAATTATCTACCGATACATTAAAGGGAAAACCCGCTGCAGTGCTTAATAGCCATTCAATGGCTTGTGGCTTGACTTCTACACTTTCGAACTCAGCCTGCTGGTGTTTATCGCGGCCATCGGGGCAATACCAATAGCCGTAATCTTCTTGTTGTCGACGATCAATGCCCGCGACCAGCCAATGGGCTATTTCATGTAAGGCACTGGCATAAAAACCATGTGCAAACACAATTTGATGATAAGGGGTGTCTTGTGTTGCGGGAAGGTACACGGGCTCACAATCACCTTTAATCAGCCTTGTATTATGGCTTTGGTAAAATGTGTTTTCGAAAATAGAAATAAGATCAGCGATTTGATGCATATAATACGACTAATTCGTCTCGGTTAAAGCGCCTTTTGGCGCACTAAAAACGAGACGAATTGTACGGGCTTTTATAGCTAAAGTAAAAGTCGCTTACTGACCTATATTTTTACATCAACCCCGGCTTCATCTGCATTAACAATATCGGTTTCTTGCAGTGCTTGAGTTATCCAGCTTTGTAATACAGGGCATGCTAATACATGTTGGCAATAACTATTAGCGGCTTTAGACAGGGTTACCTGATAAGTTTTCAATCGCAGTACAATGGGGGCATACATAGCATCAACAATACTAAAATCGCCAAACATCCACTGGTTTGGGTAAATTTCTTGCTGTTTAGCAAATATGTCGTCGATGCGGGCGATGTCTTTTTTAGCATCATCTGAAAGTGTAATTTTTCGCTTTGCCCTTATATTCATTGGCATTTCACTTCTAAGCGCCATAAAGCCTGAGTGCATTTCAGCGCTTAAAGCTCGTGCAGTTGCACGCTGCGTTACGTATTTAGGCCAGGCAACTTGCGAAAGGTACGCATCGTTAATGTATTCACAAATAGCAAGTGAGTCCCAAACGTGTAAATCACCATCAATTAATGCGGGTACCTTTTGAACTGTAAAATGTTTTTTTAACTCGCTGTAAAAGTCTGGGGTATCGAGTACAAGCTGAATTTCATCAAACTCCAATTCAAATTTACTCATTAAATACCATGCGCGCAATGACCAGCTTGAGTAGTTTTTATTGCCGATAAATAATTCCATTACCTATTCCTTGTTAAAAACGAACTTCCCAACTGTACATTAATTAATCGCAAAATAAATACTAAAAATTACCCGTTACTGTTTTTATTTAGTTGCTTAGTAATATACTTTTTCAGTATGTGTGTATTTCGGGTGTTAGCTTTAAAAAACGCATCAAATATATCGCCAAAAATAGGAATAGATCCGACAAAAAAATCTATCAGCATATTAATAATTATCCGCAGTTTAACATGCCAGCTAATACCTAACTTTTGAGCCTCAAATAATACGTAACTAGATAAAATAAGCCCTATCACATCCCCTACAACGGGCACAAAACCAATCACCGCCTCAATACCAAACCTAAAGTTTGTGAAAGGAAAACGAATACTACTGTCGGTTAATTGGCTAAAACGCGCAAGGCGCGCAAGGGTTGCTTTTTGTTTAGCATATTTACTGTGTGTTTGAATTGAATTCTGCATAATTTACCTCTGTGGAAAATTATATAACGGTAAAGTTGAACTGCGCCTTAAACTACATTAACTATTTTACATAAACAAAAAGCGCGAAAAACGCGCTTTTATAGTGACTAAATTTAAACCATTATACAGAGCCGTTAATAGGCCCGTGTTCGTGGTTTACATGCGGGTTTTGCCCGCGCTGGCGCAGTAAATGGTCCATTAATGTAATAGCCATCATAGCCTCAGCAATAGGTATTGCTCGAATGCCCACACACGGATCGTGACGACCTTTGGTGATCATCTCAACCGCTTCGTTGCTTGTATTAATGCTCTTACCAGGGATAGTAATACTTGACGTCGGTTTTAACGCAATAGACGCTACTATGTCTTGCCCTGTAGAGATACCTGCAAGCACACCACCAGCATGGTTAGATGTAAAACCCTCAGGTGTTAGTTCATCACGATGCTCTGAGCCTTTTTGTTCAACAACGTCAAAGCCATCACCAATTTCGACACCTTTAACGGCATTAATACTCATTAGTGAATGCGCAATTTCAGCATCTAACCTATCAAATACAGGCTCGCCTAATCCTACCGGTACGTTGCTAGCCACCACTTTTACTTTAGCGCCAACTGAGTCACCTTGTTTTTTTAGGTCACGCATGTATTCATCGAGCGCTTCTAGCTTGCTTACATCAGGAAAAAAGAACAAGTTGTTTTCAACTTCATCCCAATCGTAACTTTCTGCTTTAATAGGACCTAGTTGGCTTAAACATGCTTTTACTTCAATACCATGAAATTGCTTTAGATATTTTTTAGCAATAGCGCCAGCTGCAACCCGAATAGCGGTTTCACGTGCAGACGAGCGGCCACCTCCGCGATAATCACGAAGGCCATATTTGTGCCAATAGCTGTAATCACCATGGCCTGGGCGAAACACGTCTTTAATTTTGCCGTAATCTTGTGAACGTTGATCGGTATTTTCGATTAATAAACCAATACTTGTACCCGTTGTTTTACCTTCAAAAACGCCTGCTAAAATTTTTATTTGATCGCTCTCGCGGCGCTGCGTAGTGTATCGGCTTTGGCCTGGTTTGCGGCGATCTAAATCTATTTGTAAGTCGGCCTCTGTTAATTCAAGACCTGCGGGAGTGCCGTCAACAACGCCGCCTAAAGCAACGCCATGGCTCTCTCCAAAAGTGGACACTTTAAATAACTGTCCAATGCTATTACCTGCCATTAACTTTCCTCATTCCTAATGACGACCATTAGCTGGGCTAATATGCCCAGCCATGTATTCACTCGCGTTTAAGTTAGTTCATATTAACCTAAAGCAAGTCGTGTTATTTTGAAAAATACTCATCTAGCTGTTTTTTGCTAATAACAAATACGCCTAACCCACCTTGCTCAAACTCAATCCATTCAAATGGCGCATTTGGATATAAAGCATCCATATGTACCATAGAGTTCCCCACTTCTACAAATAACAAACCGTTATCGGTTAGATGATTGCTGGCTTCGCTTAAAATAGTACGCGTTACATCAAGACCATCGTGCCCTGATGCAAGGCCTAGCTCTGGCTCATGGTGAAATTCGCGCGGTAAGTCTGCCATGTCTTCAGCATCCACATACGGTGGATTAGCCACAATTAAGTCGTACTTTTGGCCTTCTACGCCACTAAATACATCTGATTGGATAGGCAGTACTCGATCACTTAACATGTAGTCATTAATGTTAATATCAGTTACTTCAAGCGCTTCATACGAAATATCAACAGCATCTACTTGCGCTTGCTCAAATGCTTGTGCAAGTGCGATGGCTATACAACCTGACCCTGTACATAAATCTAAAATACGATTTACCGAGTTTGGCTCAACAAGCCAAGGCGTAAAACGATTGCTAATAAGTTCTGCAAATGGTGAACGAGGAATTAGTACACGTTCATCTACGTAAAACGGCATACCTGCAAACCATGCAATGTTAGTTAAATAAGGAACTGGAGTGCAGTCGTTTATACGCTCAGCAATAAGACTCGCTAGTCGGTTTTTTTCTGTACTTGTTAAACGCGCATGCATTAATTCTTTTGGTGCATCAACGGGTAAGCTAAGCGCTGGTAAAAGCAGGCTCACAGCTTCATCCCACGCGTTATCTGTTCCGTGTCCAAAAAATATACTACTACTTGCAAATTGGCTTGTAGTCCAACGTAACCAGTCATGTAAAGTTGACAGTTCTGCAACAGCTTCTTCGAGTGTTGCTTCTTCAATTTGTAAATCGCTCATATATTTTTACCTGTATTAGCTTACTGACTGTTTTGAGTCTTTAAGACGATTGCATTGCCTATATTGGCTTAGCAAATTACAATTGCCTCTCATTTAAGTATTGTACCGCCTTTTGCGCTGCGTTTTTACGTTTTTTTGTTTAGGTAATTGTTATGAAAAAAGACTCTCCATCACCATCGTCCCTAAGCAATGACGACATAGACTTATTTCGCCAAACGATCACAGGCGCTAAAGTATTTAAACAAGATACTCATCGTTTTGATACAAAGCCTAAGGTGTCACAAGCAAAGCAATTTGCCCAGCAAAAAAAGCAGGCTCAATCTGAATTTTATTTCTCAGATGAATATATTCCCGATATAGACACCCACGGCACTGTCCATTATGTAAAAGAAGGGCACGACACTTATTTACCCAAGCAATTACGACGAGGCGACTTTGCACCTGATTTAACCCTTGATTTGCATGGCTTAAACAAAGAAATTGCTAAAGATGAATTAGCAGGACTCATTCACGAATGTAAAAAACAACATTATTATTGTGCGTGTGTTGTGCACGGAATTGGTGGTGGCATACTTAAACATAAAATTCCTCAGTACCTAGTTCAGCACCCAGACGTAATTGCAATGCATCAAGCGCCACTTGAATACGGTGGTAAAGGCGCGGTACTTATTTTGATAAACTTACCACAAAGCGATGAATTTAGACGCTAACCCAACATATTACTAGGAAGTAATTACGTGCATATTGTTTCTATTATTTTTCCACTTATATTCATTGTCGCATTGGGTTATGGCTGTTGCCGGCTTTCTTTTTTTAACAAACAGCACATTACAGGGCTGAGTAAATTTACTTTTTACATAAGTTTGCCGGCTTTTTTATTATTGAATATGTCGCAAATAGACTTAAAGCAAAGCATTAGTCTTTCTGCATTTTTAAGTTTTTATATCCCGGTGTTGTGTATTTTTGGATTAGGTATTTTAGTCGACCGATTTTATTTGAATAAAAATAATAGTAAAAATTACCAAAAACACGGCGTATTTGGTCTTGCGGCTAGTTACTCAAACATGGTGTTGGTAGGTATTCCTATCATTATTGCATCGCTGGGCAAAGAGAAAATAGCCATTGCTTTTATGATCATCACCTTCCACAGCACTTTATTATTTGCACTGACCTATTTAATTGGGGCAAAGGGCAATAGCAGTTCGTTCTCGTGGTCACAGTTTGGCAAAAGCATGGTGCTTAACCCTATTGTTTTAAGTATTGGTTGTGGCTTAATCATTAACGTCTCGGGCATTGTATTATTTAAAAACTTAACGGACAGTTTGGCATTATTAGCAACCCCTGCAATAGCCTGTGCGCTATTTGTATTGGGCGCAAACCTAGCGTTTTATAAAATAGCAGCAAACTGGCAACCTGCTTTAATTGCCTCGATTTTAAAAATTATTATATTGCCGGTAGGCGTACTATTTATTGGGTCGTATATATTTAAGCTCGACCCGCAAATACTAACCGTACTAGTTTTATTAAGTGCCTCACCTGTTGGCGTAAACGCCTATTTAATAGCGAGTCAAATTAAACAACATGAAGCAACGCTTGCAGGAGCGGTGGTGCTATCTACTATTTTAAGTGTAGTGAGTTTAACGTTTTGGTTAGCGGTTTTACTTTAATTTATAAGCCACCAGCTACATCAATAAAAGTGCCTGTAGTAAATGAAGCAGAATGTGAGGCTAAAAAGTATATTGCAGCAGCCACTTCTTCAGGTTGCCCCCCCCTACGTAGAGGAAGATTACTTTTAAGCCGTTCTACCCGCCCCTCTTCACCACCATCTGTGTGCATATCAGTGTAAATAAGGCCAGGCCTAACACAATTAACGCGCACGCCTTTACAAGCAACCTCTTTAGCGAGACCCATGGTTAATGTATCAATAGCGCCCTTTGTCGCTGCATAATCAATGTATTCATTAGGTGAACCTGTTTTAGCCGCTACCGATGACACATTAACAATACTGCTACCGGGTAACATACGCTTAATGGCTTCTCGGCTACATATAAATGTACTGGTAATGTTTGTAGTGAGTAATTCGTTAATTCGCTTTGCGTCCATGTTTAGCAGGGGCATTTGAGGTTTAAGCACACCGGCATTATTTACAAGCACGTCGAGCCGACCAAATACTTTATCTATACGTGAAAATAAATCGTTAACATCGATCTCTTGAGATACATCGGCCCTAACTAGTTCGGCTCGTACACCATAACTTCTTACTCTATCGGCAACGTATTCTGCTTGAGTTAAATGGGTCTTATAGTTAATACATACATCATATCCGTGGCGCGCAAAATAAACAGCGGTGGCTGCCCCTATACCTCGGCTAGAGCCGGTTATGAGTACCACCCGCGCTTTGTTCATACAAAATTAGTCCTTTAGCGCTGCCACTACCGAAATTTCGACCAATAGCGCATCGCGCGCCATTTTAGCTTCTACACAAGCGCGTGCCGGTGCATAACCTTCTGGTACCCATGCATCCCACACAGCATTCATATCGGCAAAATATTCCATGCTTTTTACATAAATTGTTGCGCTTAACATATGCTTTTTTGAGCTACCTGCCTCATCTAGCAATGCTTCTACTTTATCGAGCATGGTTTGCGTTTGCTCTTTAATTCCCTTTTCAGCATCAGCGCATACTTGTCCACACAAATACACAGTGCCGTTGTGCTTTACAATGCGGCTCATTCGCGCACCGGTTTGAAGACGTTCAATGGTCATATTAGTCTCTTAATTTATAAATCGGCAGGAGCGTTTATATTTATATATTCGCTACGATTCGTATTTTCGTTGTAATGAATGACAGCCACAGCGCCTGTATTAAATATAGGCATGTTTCCTGGGCAAAGCTGATCAACCAAATAGCTCACTATTGGCATATGCGCTACAATTAACCAGCTATTACACTCGGGGTGCATTTGGATGAGTGTTTCAAGGTAATCAGCTGCAACATGCGGTTTGCCTTCCGGGGTAATATCGGCACACGTTTCGCTATGTTTAAACGTGATGCTTTCAGCGACCCCGTTTGCTGTTTGTTGAGCTCGTACGTAAGGGCTAACTAACAATGCATCCGGTTTTTGCGTATTGGCAAGCCACTGCCCCATTTTTTTTGCTTCTAAATGACCCACTTGGGTTAAATTTCTTGCCGCATCATCGGCCTGCATAGGTGCAGCTTCGCCGTGGCGCATTATTAAGATTGTTTTCATAAAAAATCAACCGATTAAAGAATATAAACAGTAGCCAGTTTGCTCACTTGTCAGCTATATTAACAACATAAACTTATTTTTTCTAAAATAGTTCTTTCACGACATTCAGGTAAATCTTTTAGCACACCCTTGCTGCCCTGAAGTTATCCTCTGTTGTTATCAAGTAAACGTTTAGTTTCAGGAGCACCATTTGAATATCAGCCGCAATGATAATAGAGCATACCGCGCCCTTACACTGGACAATGGTCTAAAAGTATTGCTTGTGCAAGATAAAGATTCAACAAAGGCTGCAGCATCAATGGCTGTAAATGCGGGCCACTTTGACGATCCTGCTGATAGACAAGGTCTTGCTCACTTTTTAGAGCACATGCTTTTTTTAGGCACAGACCAATTTCCAGACTCTGGAAGTTTTAATAATTTTGTTTCGCAAGCAGGCGGGAACACAAATGCATGGACCGGTACAGAACACAGCTGCTACTTTTTTGATATAAACAATCAAGAGTTTGAGCACGCATTATTACAATTTAGCCGCTTTTTTATTGCCCCTCTGTTAAGTGCTAATGAAACAGAAAAAGAACGTAATGCCATTGATGCAGAATTTAAATTAAAAATTAAAGACGATGCCCGTCGCATTTATCAGGCCCATAAAGAAACGGTTAACCCTGCACATCCTTTCGCTAAGTTTTCTGTTGGTAACCTGCAAACACTCGCAGACAGAAAACGCTGTATTAGCGACGAACTTTGTGACTTTTTTAATGAGCATTACCAAGCACAATGGATGACATTAGTTGTATGTGCAAACGAAAAGCTAGACACTCTTCAAACCTGGGTAAAAGCTCACTTTAGCCAAATTTTAGGAAATAAAGCATCTGTAAAACCTGAGATCAGCGAGCCACTTTATCGAAAACAAGACCTAGGGAAAATTTTACACATAGAGCCACACAAACACATGCAAAAACTAATCGTTAGTTTTGCAATGCCTAATATTGATGACTTTTACCGACATAAAACCGTAAGTTTTATTGCACATTTACTCGGTTATGAAGGACAAGGCTCACTGTATTCTATTTTAAAAGAGCAAGGTTGGATAAATGCCCTTTCGGCGGGAGGGGGCATTAACGGCAGTAACTTTAAAGATTTTAATGTCAGCATGGCGCTTACCGATGAGGGTATAGAATATTTTGAAGATATTATCGAAATGCTTTTTGAGTACATATGTTTAATTAATGCCAACACAGAAAAGCTGCCCCGCTTATATCAAGACAAAAAAAATCTTTTACAAATTGCGTTTGATAACCAAGAAAAATCACGACTTATTGATTGGGTAAGTAGTTTGAGCATCAATATGCAGCATTATGACGAATGCAACTATGTGCAAGGTGACTACCTAATGGAAGGCTTTAATAAAGCAACGCACGAAATCGCGATGCAATGGTTAAAACCTAACAATATGCGTATTGTACTCATTCACCCCGACGTAGAACCCGAGCATAAAACTGCGTGGTACAACACACCCTATAAAGTAGAAAAAGTATCACCTAGTTGGCTTGATGCCCTTAGTGATATCAATAAACCACTTAAAGATATGTACCTACCCACTGCAAACCCATATCTCACTAAAGAGGTTGAGCTTTTCGAAATAGAAAAGCCCCAAGAGCAACCCACACTTTTAGTAAAAGAACCGGGGTTTGATTTTTGGTTTAAACAAGACAGCACATTTAGAGTAGCGAAAGGTCATTTTTATTTAGCTATGGACTCTGACTTTGCGGTAAAAGACGTAAAGCACATGGCGCTAACACGCTTATTTACCGATTTATTTATGGATAGTGTTGGCGAGCAGTTTTACCCAGCAGAACTGGCTGGTTTAAGTTATCATTTAACCTCCCACCAAGGGGGACTTACACTACATACTGCAGGGTTATCATCGAGCCAATTAGAACTCGTCGATGAACTTTTAGATGCGTTATTTAATGTAGATATATGTGCAAAGCGCTTTGCCGAGTATAAAAAACAACTTGTTAGGCATTGGCGTAACAGCAACCAAAACAAACCTGTTAGTGAGTTGTTTAGTATTTTAGGTGCAAAACTAATGCCTTGGAATCCACAACCTAACGATTTAGCAGAAGCGTTAAAAGCAACAAGTTTTCAGCAATTTAATGAATTTAGACAAGACTTTTTTAAGGCGTTACATGTGGAGTCTTTTTTACATGGTAACTGGCAAGAAAATCATGCTTTAGAATTTCAAAAAAAGGTGGCTGCACATTTGCAGAATGCCACAACTATCGACGATTTAAGACGCCCTTTATTTGAAATAAAAAAAGCAACACGTTATGAAATTGAGTTACCGTGTAACGATCATGCCATGGTTGTGTATTACCAGGCACAAACCAATGACGTGAACGAAAAAGTTAAAATGATGGCGTTAAATCATTTAATGAACCAAGACTACTTTAACGAGTTGCGCACAACACAACAATTAGGTTATTTGGTTGGTGCGGGTTACGCGCCTTTTAACACCCGGGCAGGCATTGCTTTTTATATACAGTCCCCTAAATTTGACTCAAAAACCTTGCTACATCGCCATACTCACTTTGTGAATCAATATTTAAGTAATATAAATGAGCTAGACGAGCATAGCTGGCAGCAACAAAAGCATGGTTTAAAAACGCATATTGCAGAAAAAGATAAAAACTTACGTTTGCGATCACAACGCTTATGGCTTGCCATAGGTAACAGAGATCATAATTTTGATATGCAAAAACGATTGCTTTGTGCACTTAACATGCTGACTCTACAAGAAATTAAAGATTATGCTCTGGTACTTTTTGATGAAGATAGGCCAAGATACGAGCTTTTAAGTAACGCTAAAGTTAATAAATCTCAAAAAACACCGGTTTACTCGCATTCTATTTGACTCTTGAATGTCCTTGTTTTAAATTGTCATTAGTAAATTAGTAGTAATAAAAAATGATAATAAAAACAATAAAACTAAACCTATTCGCTGTATTACTTGCTTACTCGTTTGATACTTACGCCTTTGAGTCTTCATTTAAATACAATTCAGACACTCTGCTGTTATTGTCGAGCGCTATTATTGCGCTCGCTTTGCCATACCTATTATTTGTTATATACAAGCTTAGGCGCTCTCGTCGCCAACTTCGCCTCTCTGAAAAACGTTTAAAAAGTACCGTTGAAGGCAGTGGTGACACCTTGTGGGATTGGAATATAAAAACAGGCGAAGTTATTCGTATTAACGATAAATACATGATGAACTCCCCCACTATTATGGGTTTCCCACCAAATAAAGGACTTATACACCCACAAGATATTCCTCATGTTGAGCATCTACTAAAAAAACATTTTGCAGAGCAAAGCGTTTTTTTTGAGGCCACATACCGGGTCAAAGATACATTTGGCAAGTGGCATTGGGTGCTTGACCGCGGCAAGGTTATCGAAAAAGATGCAAATCTAGCCCCGCTCAGAATGACAGGCACTGTTCGCGATATTTCACAGTTAAAATCAACCGAAGAACGATTAAATCTGTTTGCTAAATGTGTTGAGTCGTTTACTGATGCGCTGGCAATTTACGATAAGAACTTTAAATTAGTCGACATAAATCCCAGTTTTTTAACGTTATTTGGTGGTATGCGCGAACAATACCTAAATAAAGATTTTAATTTGCCTGGATACGATACAAGTTACGTTGAAAACATTATCGATGTAGTGCGCCAAACTGAGCATATTCAGCAAGAAATTAAACTGCGCAATAATGAGCGTGTATTGCTGCCAATAGAAATATCAATTGATGAAATTAAAAACGAGCAAAACCAAATCACTAACTACGTGGTTGTTTATTCCGACTTAACAGAGCGAAAAAAAGCAGAGTCGCAGCTGCATAATTTATCAAATCGAGATCGCACCACAAGCCTGCCTAACCGTAATTTATTTTTTACTAACTTACATAAACTGGTTCAACAAGACGCTCACCATGCATTACTTGTTTTTGATTTAGATAACTTTAAAAAGATAAACGACTCATTAGGTCATCAACTAGGTGATAGTTTACTGGCAAAGCTTGCTATGCGATTAAATAAACTCACCCGCGAAAACGATGTATTTTATCGTTTAGGAGGCGATGAATTTGCACTTGTAATGTCAAATACGAACGACCTTCATGTAATCACTCGCACTGCAAAACAGTTTTTAGCGGCTATTTCCACCCCATTTAAAATGGCAGGGCACGAGCTGGCTATTACCTCGAGCGTTGGTATTGTGTTGTTTCCTGAAGATGGAAACACACCCGAGGTACTACTTAAAAATGCCGATACCGCAATGTATCATGCTAAAAAGAAAGGTAACAGCTACCTGTTTTTTAACGACACCATGAACCGCCAAGCAGTTAAACGCTTACAAATTGAAAACCTAATGCGTTTTGGTTTGAAAGAAGATCACTTTGAAGTCTACTATCAGCCAAAAATGAATATACGCACGGGCAAGTTAACAGGCATGGAAGCGTTAGTCCGTTTTATTACTCCTAAAAAAGGAATAATAAGTCCGGGCGTATTTATCCCTATTGCTGAAGAAACAGGTCAAATAATAGATATTGGAGAAGTTGTTCTAAACAAAGCCTGTCGCGATGTAAAAAAATGGCTGGACGATGGACTGTTTAATGGGCGCGTTGCTGTTAACTTATCTGCTAAACAATTTAGCCTTCCTGATTTAACGTCGCGTATTGATATTATTTTGCAAAAAAATGCTTTGCCATCGTACTTTTTAGAATTAGAGATCACTGAAGGCACAGTAATGGATGATCCAAACGAAGCCATTAATATTATGCGCTCGTTAAGCGCCCGAGGTATTCATTTAGCCATGGACGACTTTGGTACTGGGTATTCATCTTTGGCTTATTTAAAACAGTTTCCGCTAAATACACTAAAAGTAGACAAGGCATTTATTGATGATATGAAAAACGAGCGCGGCCGAAATATGGTCGATTCAATCGTCACGATTGCTCACAACCTTGACTTACATGTGGTTGCCGAAGGCGTAGAACAAGCACATCAAATAGACATTTTAAAAACGCTTAATTGCGAAACGGTACAAGGTTATTATTACTCAAAGCCGTTATCTAAAGACGAATTTACTGAGTTTTTAAAACAACAACAAAGTAAAGCAACGCCAAGCTTAATTAGCTCTAAAAAAAGTAATGTGGCGTCTATAAGCTAAGCGCGCCACGTGCAGGTATTAACACCGACATATCTCAACCAGGCTCGCCTGTAATGAACGTTAAATAAAAACCAAGCCAATGGGCCAAGCAACGCACTGAGTAAAAGCCAGCGCTTTACGGGCATTCCTTTTTGTATTGTGTCTAAGTACATAAGCGGGATAAACAAACTGCTAAGTAAAACAAACCACAAAACCACATACCTTATCTAAATAAATTGGCGCGCAGTTTTGCGTTTCTTCGATTAAATTTAAAGCAATACACCTTTAACAAAAAAGCAGCGTATTTAGGCCTGTTGATCTTTGGGATTAAATTTTGTTCAAATCAGCAGCTATTTAATCACGGCGCGAGGTTTGTAACCTAGTAGATTAAGTAAAAACTGAGTAATAAAGAGTCTATAGCCCTTAGGAAGAACCCTTTGGGCTGCAGCTGTTTAGTATTAATACGACGTTATCGCCAGCTTATGGGGAATAACCACACTACATAGGCTCTGCCTTACCTACATACCAAACAGACAGCTGCAAATTTAACCTTGAAGGATTAACAGACCCTAGCTAAACCGCAGCTTTTTAATTTAATTAATAATTTGATGAGCGCTACTTTTCAGCACGCCCCATAAATTTGTTTTCAACCGTATTGATACGAATGCGATCGCCCGTTGAAATATGCTCAGGAACAGATATATTCAAACCAGTAGACATGCGTGCTGGTTTTGAACGAGCACTGGCTGAAGCGCCCTTAATAGATGGATCAGTTTCTTCTACAACAAGCTCAACGCTTGAAGGTAAATCAAGCCCTACTGGCGCTCCATCAATGACAATAACGTGCACCCCTTGGGTTTCTTCATTGATAAACAAAATTTCTTCGCTAATGGCATCTTTATTCAAGTTATACGGCGTGTAGTCTTCGCTATCCATAAACACGTATTCGTCGCCATCTATGTACGACAGCATAGCCTCACGACGAATTAAGTCAGCAAGCGTTAGCATATCGCTGTCTTTAAACGTTTCATCAACCTTTCCACCGGTTACTACATCGTATAAACGCATACGGTATAAGCTTCCACCAGCACGGCCTTGAGGAACCGAGCGCACAATATCTTTTACTACTAATACACGACCATTAAACTCAATAGCTGTGCCTTTTTTTACTTCACTCGCCTTTGGCATGTGTAAATCCTATTATTTTTTTAATTGCCAGAAACATACCACGAACTGAACTTTGTTCAACAATAAAGTGAGCTAAAACGGCTTATACCTTGTATTGACTTGTAAAATCTATATTTATACTAAAATACATATAATCAATTCATTAAAAAACTGCTATGGTGTATCTACCTAGTATGACTTCAAGGAATGGATCATGGATCAAATAAAAGTACATGAGTATTTAATCAAAAAGCCGCTTGTGTTGGTTACAAAACCATTTGCTCAAGAGGTTGATGTCTATAAAGTGAATCATAAAATGTTCGCCACGCTTGCTGTTGGTAACGATGGTGAAACAAACGAAAACGGTGAAGTAATTTGGTGGCTTAATTTAAAGTGTGATCCCGATGAGGCACTTTCGTTACGCGATATTTTCCCCGCGGTTATCCCCGGCTATCACATGAATAAGCGTTTATGGAATACGGTTATTTTAGACGGCTCAATCCCCCAAGGTGAAATTGAACGCATGATTGATAATTCGTTTAATTTAGTCGTGGAAAACATGCCTGAAAAAGACCGTAACATGATAGCGCAACATTTAAATGCTGATTAAGCTACTTATAAGCCTGTTACTTGGCCTAGTTAGAACACAAAAAAACCGCATCTAATGAAGTGACCCCAATAAGTTGGACTCATTTCTAAGCGGCAACCAAGGCCTGATTTCGATATTGTATCGGACTCAGGCCTTTTAGTTTTAGCTTAATGCGTTCGTTGTTGTAATAATCGATGTATTCTTTGATGTTTTCAATGAGTTCATTTGCGTCCTTGAACGTCTCATTGTGATACATCTCAGTTTTTAATATGCCGAAGAAGTTTTCTGCAACGGCATTGTCTAAGCAGTTTCCTTTTCGAGACATACTTTGAATTAGCCCATGCTTTTTCAGGTGTTGTTGATATCGTTTATTTTGATATTGCCAACCTTGGTCTGAGTGGATGAGTGGTCTCTCATGCTTCAACAGCTTTGCTGTTGCGGCTTTAAGCATGTCAGTCACTAGTGGTAGCGTGACAGATGTCCTTACCTCATAGCTGACCACTTCTTGGTTAAATAGGTCTATTACCGGTGACAGGTATACCTTTTCTCCATTGACTTTAAATTCAGTGACATCGGTCACCCATTTTTGATTGGGCTTCTTTGCCGTAAATTCACGTTTGAGAATATTTTCAGCGATTCTACCGACTTCACCTTTGTAAGAGGTGTAGCGTTTAGGTCTGACTTTTGATTTCAAGCCAAGTTCGCCCATCAAGCGTTGCACGCGCTTATGATTAACCATCAAACCCATTGCTCTTAGCGTGCAAGTTACCCTACGGTAGCCGTATCGTCCTTTGTGCTTGTGATAGATATCACGTATTCTTTCGCATAAGTCAGTGTTGGAACAGGGCTGAAACAGTGTATTACGATGGTAATAATACACACTCTTGGGAAGCCCTGTGACCTTTAATAAGTGTTGTAAGCTGTATTTTGCCTTGAGCTCTTCGACAACTATCGTTTTGTCTTTGCTTTTTTCTTTCTGGCCTGAGCCAAGGCTTCTAACTTTTTTAAGACTGCGTTCTCTGCACGTAGATAATCCAATTCTTCCCTGAGCTCTTTTTCAGACATGTCTGCTGATGGTTTAGGAGATGAAGAATGATTCGTCACGCGAGGCCTACCTTTTTTCTGTGGTTTTAGTCGGGTTATACCCTCGTGAGCATAAAGCTTTTGCCATTGAAATAAAATACCTGGGGATGATAAGTCGAAATAGGCGCTAGTATAACCCAAAGACCAATCATTAATTTCCATCGTCTCGAGCACATGAATTTTGAACCCGCCTGAATAAGGTAACTGTTTATGGATAAAACTCTTTGACCCATTAAGCAGGTAGACCTGAAACCAATAACGAATAAGCCGAGCGCTAATATTGTACTTTCTACTTAATGCTTCAGAGTTTTCCTGCTCAGCAAGTTGTGCGAGCTTTAACTTAAATATTCTTTTGTGCTTGGACATAAAAAGACCCCCAGTAATTGGATTGTCCAACTATTGGGGGTCACTTCATAAAATGCGGTTTTTTAATACGTGCTAAACGTTATTTAGTGTCATCTTTAGCAACGTCTGATTGCTCTTCAGGCACAACGTCTGCTTCTTGCTCTGATGTTTCTAGCTTTACTACTTCAGCAACAGTTTCGTTTTGTGTTGGCTTTTCGCCATAAAACGTTTCACCTGACTCAGCCATTGATACTAACGACTCACAGGGTGCAAATATAGCGTTGCTATTAGCAAGCGTAGACATATCCGAACTTACTTTGCTCGTACCGAGTTTATCCATGTAGCTAAATGGACCACCTAGGAATGGCGGGAAGCCAATACCAAAAATAGCGCCAATATCACCATCACGTGGGCTTGCAATAATGCCCTCATCTAAACAACGCGCAGCTTCATTAAGCATTTGCGCTACACAACGCTGAGCAATTTCATTTTTGTTTAAACGTGAATTAGGCGTTACACCCAGCAACTCGTAAACTGACTCGTCAACTTTTTTGCCTTTTTTCTCGTAATCATAAAAACCACGACCCGTTTTACGACCAAGGCGTTTTGAATCAATCATGCGTGAAAAGGCATCAGGTCCTTTAAAGCGCTCTCCCAATTCTTTTTCAAGAATAGGTGCGATCTTAGAGCCAATATCAATACCTACTTCGTCAAGTAATGCAAGCGGACCTACTGGGAAACCAAACTCTACAAGTGCTGCATCAATTTTTTCAATTGGCTCACCAGCAAGCATTAAGTTAGCCGCTTCATTTAAGTAAGGTGCAAGTATGCGGTTTACGTAAAAACCTGCCATGTCTTTAACAACAATTGGCGTTTTACCCTGCTTACGCGCAAAATTAACAACACGTGCAATTGTCTCTTGAGACGTGCCTTCGTGCGGAATAATTTCAACCAGTGGCATTTTTTCTACTGGAGAGAAATAATGCAAGCCAATTACGTTTTCAGGACGTGTAGCATTTGCCGCAATCTGAGAAATAGGCAACGATGACGTATTACTCGCAAAAATTGTATTCTCTTGGCATTGCTGTTCTACGTCTGCAACCATACCTTGCTTAAGTGCTAAGTCTTCAAATACCGCTTCAATAACTAAATCAATATGTTTAAAGCCACTGTAGTCAGTTGTACCGGTTATACGGTTCATTGTTAACTGCATATCTGCTTTAGACATAATGCGGCGCTTAAGGCGCTTATCAAGAATTTTGTAGGTGTAGTTCATCGCATTGCTAATGCCTTGCTCTGCGACATCTTTAATACGAACAGGCACTTTCGCTTTTACAGCACTTACATGGGCAATACCAGCGCCCATAAGCCCGCCACCTAACACGGCAGTTTTAGTCACTGCTGGCGCGTCATCGTTGCGCCACTCTTTTTTCATTTCGGTGGTTGCAAAAAATAAACCACGAAGCGCTTTAGATTGCTCACTCATAACAAGCGTTGCAAACCCTTCTGCTTCGGTTTTATATGCTTTAAGCTCATCAAGCTCAACGCTCGCTCGTACTGCTTTTATAATAGCCAATGGCGCTGGGTAATGGCCGCCCGTTTTTTTCAGTACGTTTTCTTTTGCTTTTTTAAAGATAAAGTTACGACCAAATGGGTTTGACTCTAGTAGCTTGCTTACTTTATCGAGCTTTGGCTCTTTAGCTTGAGGCTTTTTCTTGGCAGCAAACTCTTTTGCTACTTTTAAAAGTACGCTTTGCGGTACGCAATCATCTAAAACACCGGCTTTTTTTGCCTGCTTAGGACGAATTTGCTTACCAGTTAGCATCCATTCAAGTGCTTTTTGAATACCCACTATTTTAGTTAAACGCTGCGTACCACCGCCACCAGGTAATAAACCTAGTTGAACCTCAGGTAAGCCAATTTTAGTTAAATCACTATCTGTACCAACACGGTAATCACACGCTAAAGCAAACTCTAAACCACCACCAAGCGCAGCGCCATGAATGGCACTTACTGTAGTGTATGGTAGTTTTTCCATATCAAAAAAAGCGTGATGACACAGCTCGCTAATAGCAAGTGCATCTTCACGTTTTTCTACGCTATCAAGCATCTTTACGTCAGCGCCTGCAATAAAGTTATCGCTTTTACCGCTGATAAAAACCATGCCTTTAACAGCATGTTCTTGTGCTTGCGTAAGTAAGGCTTTTAAATCGTCTGCAAACGAGTCACGCAGGGTATTCATTTTTTCACCCGGCACGTCAATCGTTACAACGGCAATTTTATTTTCGTCTACCGCTAAATTAAATACTGAATCTGTCATTACGCGCTCTCCAATACAAAGGCTGCACCTAAACCACCAGCAGCACATGCTGTTGTTAATGCTAAACCGCCACCACGACGTTTAAGCTCGTTTAAGCTTTGTGTAATTAAGCGAGCACCTGTTGCTGCAAATGGGTGACCATATGCAAGCGAGCCGCCATTCACGTTAAACTTATCCATGTTAATTTCGCCAATTGCTTTGCTTCGACCTAGCTTTTCTTGCGCAAACTTGTCTGAAGCAAACATCTTCATGTTCGCAAGGGCTTGCGATGCAAATGCCTCATGCATTTCAATTAAATCTAAATCAGCAAGGGTAATACCCGCTCTGTCTAGTGCGATAGGTGTTGAATGCGCAGGACCCATTAACATGTCTTGCTCCACACCAATGGCAGAAAACGCAAAGCTACGTACGTAACCCAAAATTTCGTAACCAAGCGCGCGTGCTTTACTTTCGTTCATCATTAATACCGCAGCGGCACCATCTGTAAGTGGTGTTGCATTTGCGGCTGTAACCGAACCATGTTGACGGTCAAACACAGGCTTAAGTTTTGCGTAACCTTCAACTGTCGAATTTTTACGAATATTATTATCTTCTTCAATAAAGCTTTTGTATGGCGGTAAATGTGCCGTCATTACTTCATCTTTTAACTTGCCATCTGCCCATGCTTGGGTAGCAAGTGAATGTGAACGATGCGCTAATGCATCTTGGTCTTCACGGCTAATATTATGTGTTTTAGCCATTTGCTCAGCAGTTTGACCCATTGAAAGGCCTGTTGAGTACTCTGCAACTGCGGGCGGTACTGGCATTAAGTCTTTTAAGCGCAGCTTTGAAAAAATTTGTAAGCGTTGCCCTAAAGTACGCGCTTTGTTTAAATCAACTAAGCTACCGGCCAATTTTTTACTTACGCCAATAGGTAATACAGACGACGAATCGGCACCACCGGCAATACCTACACTCACAGAGCCCGCCATAATAGACTCAGCTACGTTAGCAATTGCCTGAAAGCTGGTAGCACATGCACGTGACACAGAATAAGCATCAACACCAACTGGCATGCCTGTACCAAGTACAATTTCACGCGCAATATTTGGCGCTTCTGGCATTTGTACTACTTGACCAAATACAAGTTGATCGATTTCTGACTTGTCGAAATTTAATCGCTCAAGCATTTCGTTAACGACTAACTTACCCATATCAAGTGCTGGTACGTGGTGGAATGCTGTTGCTTGTTTTGCAAACGGTGTACGAAGGCCACTTACAATGGCAATACGATCACCCTTTGGTGTTTTTAGTATGTTTTGCTCAGACATTTATGCTCTCCCGCTGACAGGTCTGACCTGTTTGTTTTCCTCGATTCTAAACAACCCGTGTGCTAAAGCCAATAGATAAACTGAAATTTATACAAAGTAGTCATGTTTACATATCACACAATAGGCTTTTTTAAACGCATTTACAAAGATTTGTGGTACGCTAAAAACCGTTAAAAAATAACGAACTATTTTAAAAAATACAGTCTAACTCTTGAGTTACCCTATTATAAACCTTATAAATAGGTCAGTATTTGCAACCTAACCCATTTAGGTACTAACCCAGCTGACGAGGACAGTCCACTTATTATGGCAGCTAACGCATTTTCACAATTAAAAACGTACTTAGATACACAAATCATTGGCCAGCCAGAGCTTACTCAAGCACTACTTATTGCTATTTTAGCTGACGGCCACTTATTAGTTGAAGGCCCACCAGGGCTTGCAAAAACACGCGCTGTAAATGCGCTTGCAAAAGGGATTGAAGGTTCGTTTCAACGTGTCCAGTTTACACCCGATTTATTACCGGCCGATGTAACTGGCACCGATATTTACCGCCAACAAACAAGCGAGTTTGTGTTTGAGAAAGGCCCTTTATTTCATAACCTTATTTTGGCTGATGAAATTAACCGTGCCCCTGCAAAAGTACAATCAGCATTACTAGAGGCCATGGCTGAGCGCCAAGTAACGGTAGGAAAAAACACCTACCCACTTAGCGACTTATTTTTAGTAATGGCCACTCAAAATCCGCTAGAGCAAGAAGGTACTTACCCGCTGCCAGAAGCACAGCTTGACCGCTTTTTACTGCATTTAAGTATTGGTTATCCGGGCGCCGAGCACGAGCTAGACATTTTACGCCTAACGCGCGGTGAAGCATTAAAAGAGCAACAAGCTGTTTTACAAAAAATTAGCCAAAGCGATTTATTTGCTGCCCGCCAAGCAATTTTAGGTTTGTACTTAGCCGAGCCTCTTGAGCATTATTTGGTTCAACTTATTATTGCTACGCGAGAAGGCGCGCAATTAGATGAACAACTAGGCCGCTGGATTGAATTTGGCGCCAGCCCTCGTGCCACTATCGCGCTCGATAAATGTGCACGTGCTCATGCATGGATACAGGGCCGCGACTTTGTAGCCCCTGACGACATACAAGCGGTTGTTCATAATGTACTACGCCATCGCATTATTTTGAGCTACGAAGCCCAAGCCGATGGTATTACAAAAGACCAAGTAATTAGCCGAATTGTAGAACTGGTAGCTGTACCTTAATTTATGCATAAACAATTAGACCCTCAGGCATGGCTGAAACAAAGCCATAGCCACGGTGTTAATTTAGCACTAAAAGAGCTGATGTATTACAAAGCCAAAGCGCAACTGCTTGAGCTTGCTCCTAAGGTTAAAATTAAAAATACTTTAGCAGGGCAATATCTTGCACCGCATAAAGGCCGTGGTATGGAATTTGCCGAAGTTCGCCATTACCAGCAAGGTGACGACATTCGTTCAATTGACTGGCGAGTTACAGCGCGTACAGGCGAAACCCATACAAAACTTTTTCAAGAAGAAAAAGAACGTCCTGTATTTGTATTTACCGATTTTTCAAACTCGATGTTATTTGGCTCAAAGCTCCTGCTTAAGTCAGTGCAAGCTGCGCACATTAGTGCTTTAGTTGCATGGTCTGCCTGCCAGCGTGGCGACAGAATTGGCGGCATTGTATTTAATCAGCACGCTCATTTAGAGCTCAAACCCAGCGCGCGAGAAAAATCCGTATTAAAGCTTTGTCACAATTTATGTGCTAACCACCAGCAAGCCCTTGGGGGAATAGATGCAAAAGCCCACAATAACTTTAGTGATAACCTAAAGCGCCTTAATCATTTGGCAAAGCCGGGTAGCTTGGTGTATTTGGTATCAGATTTTAGTTCTCTTGACGATGCAAGCTTCAAACAGCTTGAAATACTTAGCCGCCATTGTGAGCTTATTGGCTGTCATATTAGCGACCCATTTGAACATCAATTACCGGCTTATAAAAATACTGTAAGCGTTAGTACAAATGGCCAAGATATTGCTTTGCCACTAATGGATAATACCTTTAGAGCGCGCTTTGCTAAAAATGCAGAAGATACATTCAAAAAGCGCCTTACTCGCTTAACTAAATCGGGTCTTAATTTAATATCGTTCAATGCAGCCGAACCACTTGAACTGCAGCTTGTGAGAAAATAAACCATGCAAACCAATCCACTCGATGGCCTGCACGATGTAATAGCACCTAACCAAGTTGATTGGTGGCCACTCGCCCCTGCTTGGTGGGTTATTATTGCTCTACTTTGCATTGCACTTTTAACCGGTGTGTATGCAATTTATAAAGCGTACCAATTTAAAAAAGCAAAACGTTATGCCGTATCATTAAGTCAACAAGAGCAATACCCTCAGCATTTACATATTATTTTAAAACGCCTGGTTGTTGAATATTACGGTAAGCACCTTGCCACACAACCTACAAAGCAGTGGTGTGAAACGCTTAATACACTCAGTGGACTCACGTTTACTGAGAAAGAAATTTTAAGCTTATACAGTAGCGAAAATAACAATGTCGATTTAAGTGAAAAATTTCGACAAGCAATCAAAAACTTTAAAGTAAAGGAGCCGCTATATGTTTGAATTTAGTTGGCCATGGCTTTTTTTGCTCCTTCCGTTACCTTTACTGCTTTTATTACTAAAGCCAGCAGCAAGCAGTAACAATACTCGCTTACGAATTCCGGGGTTTGCCCAGCACAACTTGAGTAATCAAAGTATTGAACCTCGATCACGTCGTTTATCGTTATTTGAATGGCTACTTTGGTTATTACTTGTCAGCGCAGCTGCTAACCCCACGTGGTTAGACGAGCCTATTTTGTTGCCAAATGAAGGCCGAGATATCATGCTTGCGGTGGATTTATCTGGCTCGATGACCGAACAGGATATGGCCTACAATGGTCAATATGTTGACCGCTTAACAATGGTAAAAGCAGTACTTAGCGACTTTATAGAACAACGCACTGGCGACAGACTTGGACTTATTTTGTTTGGCGATACGGCGTTTTTACAAACACCTTTAACGCGCGATTTAAAAACGGTAACTAAAATGCTTAACGAAGCACAAATAGGTTTAGTTGGACGCGCGACAGCTATTGGCGACGCACTTGGCTTATCAGTGAAACGTTTTGCTAGTAAAGACGACAGTAACCGAATCGTTGTGCTATTAACCGACGGTCAAAATACCGCGGGTAACTTAAACCCTGACGACGCATTATTACTAGCCCGGGAAGAGGGCATTAAAGTCTATACCATAGGTGTCGGCTCTGATAACCCACGTGGCTTTAGCCTATTTAATATGGGTGGCTCAGGCGGAAGTAATTTAGATGAGCGCCTACTAAAAAATATAGCTGACGATACCGGTGGCCTTTACTTTAGAGCCAAGGATGTAGCGGGCCTCAAACAGATTTACGCAGAGCTTGATAAGCTAGAGCCCATTAGTGCGGACGAAAAAACCTTTCGCCCACAAAGCTCATTATTTTATTACCCGCTACTTATTGCCATTTTACTAATTAGCTTAAACGTGATGCTAAGTACATTGCGCGCATTAAAGGAGCTAAACTAATGGATTTTGAATTTATTCGCCCTGCCATTTTATGGCTACTTATACCTGCAATTGGCCTATTTTTTGTAGCGTTAATTAAGCACAAAAAAACCACAGACGTGCAATTAATTGCACCTCACTTAGCCCAATTTGTCATCAGTGATACCAACACAAAAGCCAGCCAACCAGTTTGGCTGATAGCTGTATTTTGCAGTTTAGGGGTTTTATTCAGTGCAGGCCCAAGCTTTGAAAAAAAACAGGTACCCGTTTTTCAAAGCAAAAGTGCTCGTGTCATCGTTATGGATATGTCTTATTCAATGTACAGCACCGACATTTTACCAAACAGGTTAACGCAAGCTCGTTTTAAATCCCTTGATATGATTGAGCTTTTTAAAGAAGGTGACACCGCGCTAGTTGCTTATGCTGGCACTGCGTATACCATATCGCCACTAACCAATGATGCCACAACACTCAGCAATTTAATTCCAAGCTTAAGCCCCGACATAATGCCCGACAAAGGCTCTAATGTTTTAGCTGGCCTAGATATGGCAAAAGAGTTATTAAATCAGGCAGGTTATATTGATGGCGATATTATTTTAATAACCGATGGTATAGAACAAGAAGAACAAAGCGATGTAACAAGCTTTATAAATAACACAACATTTAGACTCAACATTTATGGTGTAGGGTCAGAGCAAGGTGCGCCTATAAAGTTACCTGAAGGTGGTTTTTTAAAAGACCGGTACGGTCAAATTGTCATCCCTACTATAAATATTTCACAACTAAAAAGCTTAGCAACGCGCAGTGGCGGGAAATTTGCGCGCTATCAACCAAGTAATAGCGACATAAATACGTTTTCGCCAATGGCTAATAGTGAGTTATTAAAAGATGAAACACAAAGCCAAGCACTGTGGCGTATCGACGCCGGTATTTACGGGCTTTTGCTCTTGTTACCATTTGGTTTGTATTTATTCAGGCGCTCTGCCTTCTTAGGCGCGGTTTTGTTGCTTACCTTTTTACCTCAGCAAAACGCGTATGCATTGGAGCTCCCTACACTATTAAAAAATACAGACCAACGGGCTCTCACCGCCTATAAAAATGAAGAATACGACAAAGCCGCTAACGCGAAGTCAAACCAATTAAAAGGCGCAGCGCTTTACAAACAAGGCAATTATAACGCCGCTTTAGATGCATTTGGTCAAGATAAGTCGGCCACAGGTTACTATAACTATGGCAATGCACTTGCCAAAGCGGGCAAACTTGAAGAGGCCATAAACGCTTATAAGCAAGCTCAAACGCTGCAAAGTGATTTTAGTCAAGCCGCAGATAACCAAGCCTTAGTTGAGCAGCTGTTGAATCAACAAGAACAGCAGAACCAGCAAGAACAAAGTGGTGATGAATCTCAAAATCAAGAAAACCAGCAACAAGGCGATCAAAACCAACAACCCAATAACGAACAATCTGGGCAAGAGCAACAAAATAATGAGCAAAACGACTCGGCAAAAGGTGAAAACCAAAGGCAGAGCGATGCGAGCGAAAAATCAGAGCAAGAGTCTGAACCCTCTGAAGATCAGCAAGGGCAAACCGGTGAGCAATCAGAGGAGCAAAATAAACCTGATATGCAAGCACAACCACAAAGCGAACAAAGCGAAAATAAAAACGCTGAACAGTCTGACCAGCAACAGCCCCAATCGCAAGCAATGAGTGAGCAACCCGTTAGCGACGAGCAAAAACAAAAAGCGCAACAACAGGCAATGCAAGCACAAGCCAGTGAGCTTACAAATGAAGAAAAAGAAAAAGCCCAGCAGCTTAATCAGTTACTCAGAAAAGTACCGGACGACCCGGCAATTTTACTACGGAATAAAATGCAACTCGAAGCCCAAAAAAGACAATATCAACGCCGCCCTACAGGAGTAGAAAAATCATGGTAATGCGATTATTTTGCTGTTTATTGCTACTATGCGCGATCCCCTCGTTCGCAGCGACAAAACTTCAAGCGAGCGTAGATAAAAACCCTGTTTTGGCGGGTGAGTTTTTTATGCTCAATATATCAGTAGACGATAACGTGAAAGGTGAACAACCCGATACGTCTGTACTGCTGAAAGATTTTGTAGTCGGCCCAACAAGTTTAAGTACGCGAACTAACATCATAAACGGTAGCATTAATAAACAAACTACGTGGAGCGTTAAATTAATGACCCGCACCGAGGGGCAGTACACTATCCCCTCATTTACGGTAAGTGGATTAAGCTCGCAGCCAATTGATTTAACCGTGACAAAACGTGCTGCAAATGCTGACAATAATAACGACATTTTTGTAAAAACATCACTTTCTAGCAATTCACTCTATGTGCAAGAAGCAGGCGTTTACACACTAAAACTATACTTAGCTAAAGAGTTACTTGATGGTAGTTTAAGCACACCGAGCATGGAAGATGCACAGCTAACACAACTAGGTAAACAGACAGAAAGTTACGAATTAGTTGATGGTAAACGCTACCTAGTTATTACTCGAGAGTATTTGATTCAACCCCAAAAAAGTGGTCCTTATACTATTGCTGCCCCCGTATTTCAGGGCCGAGTGCAACAAAATTATCGCCAGTTAGAAGTGTCTGCAATTGGCGAAGACCAACAAATAGAAATTAAACCCATTCCCAGTGATTACAAAGGAGCATGGTTGCCCAGTGAGCTGGTAAACCTTGGTGAAGAATGGCAACCAAGTGATGACACCATTGAAGTCGGTACACCTATAACTCGTACAATTACACTTACAGCGCTTGGCGTCACCAAAGAGCAACTCCCAGATATAGAAATGCCAACAATAAATGGGATCCGTAGCTACCCTGATCAAAAAGATAACAACAACGCAGTAAGAAATGGGCGTGTTGTTTCGCAACAAACCGCATCGTATGCATTATTGCCACAAACACCGGGCACTTACACCTTACCTGAAATTAAATTACCTTGGTTTAATACTAAAATTAACCGTATTAGTTTTGCCACGCTCCCAGCGCGTAAAATTACTGTAACGCCAAGCAGCACCGTTGTTAATACCCCTGTAAATACAGAGCAAAGTATTGAGAACACACCCGTTGATGAAACTAAAGTTGACGCTAATACATCAGCCCAAATGCAAACTGCTCGCAGCTACACGCCACTATGGCTTATTGCTGTTGCTTTACTGGGTTATATTTTATGGATTGGCACTGCAATTTATTATTGGTTTACCCGTTCTAATATAAATACCATTGAAAAAGTGAAGCCATTACCTACTCCACTCAGCCAGCCAAGTTTAAAAAAGCTGTTAAACATACAAAAAGCAGGTGATGTTAAGGCCTTTTACAATGAGCTAAATAATTACGCAGTACAAATAACCAAACAGGATACCGGCGCTATTGATGAGTTATGCCGACGGATTAATAACTCACAGTTGAGTACTGAGGTAATTCAATTACAAGCGCAATTGTATGGAAATAAAGCTAAAAACAGTGACCTTGGTGCTATTATAAAAATACTTGAGAGTGAGCAAGCTCAAGCATCAAATTCGCAACAAACTGTATTAAAAGACCTTTATAGCTAAAATAAAGTTACGTATGAGTCTTTTTTCATTAAATAAAAATATAGTAGTAAAAAAGTGCTTATGCTGGGAAATAAAAAATCAAATAATCAGGTCTTAATCGATATGGCAGAGAAACAAAAACGTTATGAGGCCTTAGTTCACGTTTATAATAAAGAGCTTTACCGCTTTGCATACTGGTTGTGCCGTGATCCGCACATAGCTGATGATTTAGTACAAGAGACATTTTTGCGCGCTTGGCGCTCACTTGATTCTTTACTCGATCAAAAAGCAGCAAAGCCGTGGTTACTGACTATTTTACGCAGAGAAAACGCACGACGATTTGAACGTAAACAGTTTGATTACAGTGATGTAGAAAACGATACGCTAGTTGATGAAACCAGCCATTCGCTTGATGATGAAATGGAGCAAACCGTTATTCAACGACAAATTGGATTGCTATCTGACGAATACAGAGAGCCACTATTATTACAGGTCGTAATGGGGTGCACTGGCGAGGAAATTGCCGACATACTCGATTTAAATAAAAACACGGTGATGACACGTTTATACCGTGCTAGAAACCAACTTAAAGAGGCTTTAAGCCGTGATGATGAACAACTTAAAGGGGCATCAAAATAATGGATGAACTTGAGTTTCGTCGCCGCACTATTGCGCAACCAAACGATATAGATAATGAACTTATGGAGTTTGCCCAGAGCAACCCTGAGCGACAAAGTTTTATTACCGAAATGAAAGAATTTGATAAACACCTTCAAGATGCACTCGACATACCTGTGCCTGATAACTTAGCTGATCGTATTATTTTAAATACATCGTTAAAAGAAAAAGCCTTACAAGAAGAGCAAGCTGCTGGCACCAACGTTGTTGACGCTAAATCGCGTTTTAAGTTTGACCGTGTGCACCTTGCCTTAGCGGCATCATTCATGGTCGCAGTGAGTGCGTTCTTTTTCAGCTCAGAGCAGCATATTGGCCACGAAGCGGGCGAGCATGCACTTGCGCATGTGTACTACGAAATAAATGCCCTTGATAAAAAATCCCCTATCAGCCTTCAAAGTGTTAATGACAAACTGGCCGTACTTGGAGGTCACATAGATGAGCTTCCTGGCGATATAACTTACGCTATGTTTTGTGATTTTAAAGGGGAAAGAGGCTTACATTTAATTTTTGAATCGGACTTTGGTCCAATGACGGTATTTATTGTACCTTCAGAAAATAAATCGTTTGGTTTGGGAAATGATCATTTCCAAGATGAGCGCTTTGAAGGCCAAATCAATCGCGGGGCGCAGGCTGATACCATTTTGGTTGCCAGTGTGGGTGCACCACTAGATACCTATAACGAGCGAGTAACCAACGCAATTCGCTGGCTCTAAGCCATAGTAAATAAAAAACCGCTTAGTACATACTGAGCGGTTTTATAAATCTAATTTTAATTAGTTAAAAAACGATTGATTTACCTCTTCCTGAATTTTCAGACGCAGCATCTAATTTACCATCTCTATTAATAATCACATGCATGTCACCAAAGTGGCGCTCGTCAATTGTGTAACCCATTTTTTGAAGCTCTACTTTTACCGCATCATTTAACCCTTCGTGAACACGTATAACGTTTTTAGGCCACAGCTGATGATGAAAGCGAGGCACGTTAACCACCTGCTCTGCACTCATATTAAACTCTATTGCATTTAAAATTGACTGGTAAACCGAGCTAATAATCGTTGTACCACCCGGTGAGCCGGTTACCATTTTTACTGTGTTATCCTTTAATAAAATGGTCGGTGTCATGGAGCTAAGCATACGTTTATGTGGCTGTATTTCATTAGCTTTACCACCTAACGCACCAAACGCATTCATAACACCCGGTTTTGCGCTAAAGTCGTCCATTTCATCATTTAAAATAAACCCGGCGCCTTCAACTACAACCCCACTACCAAACCCTAAGTTTATAGTTGTGGTATTTGCTACGGCATTCCCCATTTTATCAACAATAGAAAAATGTGTGGTTTGTTCGCTTTCTTTCAGTCCGGGCTTTATTTTTTCGGTTGTTGAAATCGCTGTTAATGAGATATCAGCCATACGCTTTTTTAAATATAATTCATTGATTAATGCGTTTACTGGCACATCAAAAAAGTCAGGATCACCTAAGTACTCTGCTCGGTCTGCAAACACGCGTTTACCTATTTCAGAAAGCAAATGCACGTAAGACGACGAATTATGAGCCACTTCGTTATGTAGTTTTTGCAGTTCATACATTTTTAGCCATTGTAAAATTGCAATACCGCCTGAACTGGGTGGCGGCGAAGTAAGCACTTCATACCCGTTCCAACTTGCTTTTAATGGTGTGCGCGACTTAGCCGTATAGTTTTTTAAATCAGCTTTGGTAATAATACCGCCATGCTTACGCATAAATTTTTCGATAATATTGGCTGTTTCGCCTTCATAAAACCCAGCTTGCCCATCATCGCGAATTCGCTTTAATGTTTTTGCCAGCTCAGGTTGTGCAAATTTTTCATTGGCTTTTAAACCAGCAAAATATTTTTCGAAGTTAACATCTATTTGTTGCTCGTTTAAATAGCTTATGTAATTACTAACCCCTTGCGCCAGTTTTGGTGGCACAATAAAACCTTGCTCAGCTAAAGTAACTGCAGGTTGTACTAATTTTTTCCATTCTACCGTACCGTGTTTTTTATGAGCTAACCACATACCCGCAACACTGCCAGGTACACCACTTGCGTGTATGCCATAAATAGATCTATTAGGTATTACATTGCCTTGTTCGTCTAAGTACATGTCTCGGTGTGCATCGCTTGGAGCCGTTTCTCGGTAATCTATAAAATCACTTTTACCATCTTTTTGGATCAGCATAAATCCGCCGCCACCAATGTTACCCGCTTCAGGCAGGGTTACAGCCAATACAAACTGTGCTGCTATAGCTGCGTCTACGGCATTTCCGCCCAGCTCTAATATATTTTTAGCCGTATCAGCACTGTACGAGTCAGGCATAGCAACAGCACTTTGCGCAACTTGCTTGGCTGCTACATGAAATGCACTGAATTGAAACACAAGTACACTCGTTATCACTAGCTTGGTTGGCGAAAAAAATAAGCCCATATAACGTCCTTAAATTATTGTTTTAGTTGTTGGAAGTTTCACTTAAAAGTTAAGTTAAAAATAATAAGCAGTATAACCTTCCCATATTTATGCACAGCATTTATGGCTAGGTCAATCCTTGTGGGTGCAGATTTTAGTCTTACTTTAGGCGCTTAGAATATAAAACAGCAGGTAAGTCACCCTGCTCATCAGTATGCGTGTAAGATTTGACAAACGTTAGTCCAAGCTTTTTCATTACTTTTATAGAACTTATATTATCTGCTAACGCACTGGCACTAATATAATTAACATCGGGCTGTTTGGTGAGCTCTGCGCATAATGCTCTCGCAGCTTCAGTTGCATACCCCAGCCCCCAGCTTATTTGTTTAAAGCGCCAACCAATTTCAATATCACTAAAGTTTGGTTGTTCACTAAAAAAATCCATAGGTCTTAAAAGGACCCAACCAATAAATGTATTGGTGTCTTTAGTTGTCACAGACCAAAGCCCCCAACCCTTTTTAGCATTGCGGTATGCAAGCATACGCGGTATCCCCTCTTCTCTAATTTGTTTTTTAGTTGTAGGCACACCACGCGTTAAAAATTGCATTACTGCAGGGTCTTGATCAAGCTCATATAGTTGTTGCCAATCATGCTCGTTCATTAATTTAAACTTTAACCGCTCTGTTACGGGAACGTTCATTTTCATTACTCTATAATTATCTGGAATTAACTATTAATCTCTTGAGGAGATAGCATATGAACAAATTAGCAGGTTTAGCATTATTAGGCACTTTAATTACTTTAACCGGTTGTGAAGACGCTAAAGAAGTAAAAGAAGAAACAAAAGAAAAAAGCGCTCAAATGCAAGAAAAACTAGGTGATGCCTGGAATGAAGTAAAAGAAACAACACACGATCTTAAAAATGATGAGTCGTTAAACGAGTTACTTCAACAAAGCAAAGCCATGGGCTTAGATATGTACGACGATGGTAAGGAAATTGCTATCGATACATGGATAAAAAGTAAAGAAGCCGCAGGTGAATTAACAGAAAAAACCAAGCAAAAAGCCCAAGAAATTGCTGACGAAATTGAGCAAGCTCGCGAAGAACAAAGTAAGGGGGAATAACTCCCTTTATAATAAAAAGGTAAGCCATTGTGGCTTACCTTTTTTAACCGAAAAAAACAAATGTAGGTAATTAAGCTTTGTATTTGCTCATTACCAAAGTGGCGTTTGTACCACCAAAGCCAAAGCTGTTAGACATCACTGTATTTAGCTCTACATCTTTGCGTTCAGTAACAATATCTAAACCTTCAGCTTGCTCGTCTAATTCATCAACATTAATAGACGGTGCTACAAAACCATGCTCAAGCATTAACAAAGAGAAAATAGCTTCATGCACACCGGCAGCCCCTAAAGCATGACCCGTCATTGCCTTAGTCGCACTGATCATTGGCGAGTTACCACCAAATACGTCCTGAATTGCACCAAGCTCTTTAACATCACCCACAGGTGTTGATGTGCCGTGCGTGTTAAGATAATCAATGCTGTCTACATTTTGCATTGCTTGACGCATACAACGTGCAGCACCCTCGCCCGATGGAGCAACCATATCGTATCCATCAGATGTAGCACCATACCCGACTATTTCAGCGTAAATATGTGCGCCGCGTGCTAATGCATGCTCTAGCTCTTCTACGACTACAATGCCACCACCGCCAGAAATAACAAAACCATCACGATTAGCATCATAAGTACGCGATGCTTTTTCTGGTGTTTCGTTGTATTTAGTAGAGAGTGCACCCATTGCGTCAAATTCCATAGCAAGCGTCCAGTGAAGTTCTTCACCGCCACCAGCAAACACAACGTCTTGCTTGCCAAGTTGAATTTGTTCAACCGCATTACCAATACAATGCGCCGACGTAGCACATGCAGAACTAATTGAATAATTAACACCTTTTATTTTAAAAGGAGTCGCTAAACATGCTGAAGTTGTACTGGCCATAGTGCGAGGCACCATGTAAGGGCCTACACGCTTTACGCCTTTTTCACGCAAAATATCGGCGGCTTCTACTTGCCATTTAGATGAACCACCACCAGAGCCAACTATAATACCCGTGCGCTCGTTTGACACTTGCTCTTCTGATAACCCTGAGTCTTCAATTGCTTGAGTCATCGAAATGTAAGAGTACGCAGCAGCATCACCCATAAAGCGCATTGCTTTGCGGTCAACATGGTCTTTAACGTTTATATCAATTTTACCTGATACGTTGCTACGCAAGTTGTAGTCAGCAAACTCTTGGTTGAAAGCGATACCACTTTTACCTGTTTTTAATGACTCTAAAACTTCTTCTTTGTTGTTACCAATGCTTGATACAACACCGATACCGGTAATTACGGCTCTTCTCATGGGTGATTCCCTTAGCTTAATACTTAATTGCGTTTTATTTTACGCGAATTTAATCACTTAAGTGGTCAGCTTTCTAGCGTACACTTGTACTCTGAACTGCTAGCTTATAAATAACGCCAGACTATTACAAAGAAAACCCGTAAAATAATGAAAAATATATTTTGTAAATTTAAAAATTATGATTAAAAACGCACATATACACTTTAACGATTTAGGTACACCGTTTGCTGATGACTTTGGTGATATTTATTTTTCGAATGACGACGGTCTTGCCGAATCGCATTATGTGTTTTATGAGCAAAATAATATAGAAACTCGATTACAAACTCATGACCAACCCCATTTTGTAATAGCAGAGACAGGGTTTGGTACTGGGTTAAATTTTTTAAATACATGGCAACACTTTAACGATCATATTGCACGTCAACAATCACAAAATCAATTAGATAAAGGTGTAAAGCGCCTTCACTTCATTTCGTTTGAAAAATACCCATTAAAAGTTAACGATTTAAGTAAAGCGCTTCAAGCGTGGCCTACATTACAAAAATTAAGTGAAAAACTCGTCAACAATTACCCTATTAATTTACAAGGGTGTCACCGACTTGAGTTTGACAACGGACGTGTTGTCCTCGACTTACATTTTGGCGATGCACTCGCGTCTATTAATACAATGAGCTACCCACAAACAGGGATTGTAGATGCCTGGTATTTAGACGGGTTTGCCCCAAGCAAAAACCCTGAAATGTGGCAGCAAAGCTTATTTAATAGCATGGCTGACATTTCAAAAGCAAAGGCAACTCTAGCTACGTTTACAGCAGCAGGTTTTGTTCGCCGTGGTTTAATAGAAGCCGGGTTTGATACAATTAAAACCAAAGGCTTTGGCAAAAAAAGAGACATGCTAATTGGCCAAATACCACATGCAAACACGGCTCAATCAGCCCCCCCTTACTTTAATCAAGACGATAGTAAACTTAATAACGTCGCTATTATTGGCGGCGGTATAGCCAGTAGTTGTATTTTATACAGCCTTGCTAAACGCGGTATAAACGCTGAATTATTCTGCAAAGACCCGCAGCCTGCCATGGGCGCGTCACATAATGTGCAAGGCGCGGTGTACCCTCATTTACAAGCTAAAGATTCACCGCATAGTGAACTTTTTGCACATAGTTTTTTATACGCAAAGCGCGTTTACCAGCAATTATTAAATGATGGATTTAGCTTTGATCACCAATGGTGTGGTGTTTTGCAGCATGCTGTAAAAAAGCCCCTTGCTGATAAACACAAAAACCTTGCTCAAAAGCAACTTTGGCCAAAGCAACTTATGCAAAACGTAACCGCAGAGCAAGGCGATGAAATAGCCGGCGTTCAAACTGGGTACCCCGGTGTTTATTTTGAACAAGGTGGTTGGGTTAATCCACCACAACTCGTTAATGCAATGCTAGGCGCAGCCAATAAGCTAATGCCCCACAACAGCCACTTTAATTGCAATATAGTAAACATAGAAAAAACAGCAAACGGCTGGGTTTTAACAAGCAATAATCAACAGTTTGGCCCATTTAGCGATGTTATTATTTGCGCTGGTGAGCACAGCGACACATTTGAGCAAACAAAATCACTTCCTATTGTAGGCGTGCGCGGGCAAGTATCGCATGTTCAAGCAAGTCCTGAATCTCGAAAGCTTAAAACGGTACTTTGCCATAAAGGCTACTTTACACCAGCTTATTTAGACCATCATTGCATGGGCGCTACATTTGATAAAAACATTAAAAGCCGCCATGTTTCAGATGAGGATAACCACACTAACCGTGCTCAACTCATAAACTTTTACGATCATAGCGACTTTGCTACAACGTTAGGAAAAGTAAGCTCTGCAAAAGCAGCAGTAAGATGCACATTCATCGACCACTTGCCAATGGCTGGGCAATGGTGTGAACAAAGCGATTATACAAATGCATTTGCAAACCTGAGGTTGGGTAAGCGTTATCAATATTTGCCTCTCAATCATCCTCAACAAGGGCTACATATTTTTACGGGCTTTGGAGCTCGTGCCTTGTGCAGCGCACCACTGTGTGCTGAACATTTTATTAGCTGCTTAGCAAACGAGCCGCGCCCACTCAGCGAGCGAGTAAGCCAAGCTATACACCCCGCTCGCTTTATTGTAAGAGATTTAATTCGTAATAAAATATAAATGACAAAGCCCACTATTTGGGTAAACTGTTCTCAATAAAAGGAACTTAAAGAGTCACAATGAAAAAATTAATTATACTATCGCTGTTATTGTTTACCTCGTTTAAAACACTTGCCATAAATGTTATTGATATTGCAGTGCCAGATGAGTTTGTAACAACTATGGAAGTAACAGATGAATACCCACTTGTTAAAACTGGGTATTTAACGCAGTCTATTTCCTCCATTACAGACTTTTATCAGCAACAATTAGGTGACCCATTGAAGATAACCGGCAGTGAAAACTACCGCACCCTTTATTACAATTACCAAAATCGTAAAGTACGTATTAGCTTATACCACCGTAACTATGTGACCGAAGTGAGTATAATGATTGAGAAAACGTTATAAAAACACAAATATAACCACTCATTTTCATACTCAGTTAAGGTACTCTTTTTATATTAAATGTTTTTTAAAATTAATACGTTAATGTCTCTTTTTGCCCTTTAAAAACAATTTTTAAGCCCAAGGTCTACTTGTAAGCAAATACATTTACTAACAAGTGAAAGGAGTTAATTATGAGTAAGACCTTAGTTATTGGCGCTAGTGGTCAAATTGGTAAAATGACAACGGAGTTATTACTTAAGAACGAACAAAATGTTACCGCCCTTGTTCGTGATAAAACTAAGCTAAGTGATTTAGAAAGCCCGTTTTTAAATATTGTAGAGCAAGATTTAGAAGGTGATTTTAGTGAAGCTATTAAAGGTTGTGATCAAGTAATTTTTGCGGCTGGTTCTGGTGGAAGCACCGGCGACGACAAAACACTATTAATTGATCTATGGGCTGCAGCAAAAGCGGCTAATTACGCAAAAAACAATAACGTTAAGCACTTTATTATGGTCAGCTCAATAGGTGCAGATAACCCTGACGCAATAGAAAGTGATTTAAAACCATACTTAGTTGCTAAGCACATGGCCGATGAACACCTTGCCACTAGTAATTTAAATTACACCATTGTTCGTCCGGGCACGCTCACTGATGAAAGCGCATCAATGAAAGTGACAACACAGCGCCCTGATGACCAAGATAAGGCTAAAATTAGTCGTGAAAATGTAGCCAATGCACTGCTGCATATCGCAACCAATTCGTTTGAAAAGAACCGTATTTTTGAACTTTTTGACGGTGATACTGCCATTAAATCTGCGGTTAAATAGCCAAAGTGCTCCATTAACAAAAGCGTTAATGGGGCAACACTCTCAACTATTAGCAAGTAAACTGAACAGCTAACACTCAAAACAAGCTGTTAATATTTAAATCTAAAAAAAACAAATCATTTAGATGCGCCACAACAGCTATATGGCTACCACAAACAATTTACCCTCTAGCTACCAACAACTGCAAACCAAAGTAGTGCCTGTGAGAGTTAATAAATTAGCAATAGAATCCCTTGACGATAAGCCTCAAGTGAGCAGCGTTCTGTGACCTAAACGTAACCTACTATCCCTCTTTCTTTCAAATTTTCCTCTCGTAAAGTCATTTACTGTATTAAGTTTAAGCACATTAAATTATTAATAAAAAATCATTAGTGAGGAATATAGAAAACAGAGTCTTAATCTGTTAAGTTTATGTTATGTATATAGATAAAAAAGCTCCTTAAGGGAAATGAAAACAAAGGAATTAAAGTGAGCGCTACATTTAAAATTATTTTTAATGGCCAACTACACCAACATGCCAATATTTCATTGGTACAAAAACAACTTAGCCAATTTTTAAATATTCCCCACACTATTGCTATAAAGTTGTTTGATGGTAAATCTTACGCATTAAAAAAAGATCTAACGAGTATTGAAGCCGTTAAAAAAGATCTAACGAGTATTGAAGCCGTTAAAGCAGAATCGTCACTAAAAGAAATGGGCTTAATAACACGAGTTGAACTGCATCAATCTACCGCTCTTACAGCTAAGCAGTATCCTTTAGCGTTAAAAAAATTAACAAAACATGATGATGCAGAAGAACATAAAACGTCTAATTCAAAACGTACACTACTGCAGAAAAAAACTAATTCTATACAAACTATAATTACGCGTTACAAAAACGACAAAGTAAAGCTACAGCGATCTTCACTAAAAAGCCTACTCTATCTTTGCTATATAGCTCTGTTAGTTATGACAATTACGGGCCTTACTATTAGCTATAATTTGCTTTCAAATACAATAAGTGAATCGCAAAGTAACACGATAATTGGCTTAACCTACCAAGATTACAAACAGTACATAACTGAGCAAAAGGCAGTTAGTAATCAACAAAAAACGAATTTGAGTGCCAATAATAACGCACAGCAAAGCCACGATAACGAGCAGTTCAATCGTTTTTCTCTATTAATTAACAGCTATGCCGACAGTGTAAAGCAGCCTAATATTGAAAAAATGGGAGGAGAAAAATTAAACCTTCGCCTGCAAGAAATAGACGACTTAGGTGAGAAAAATGCGTTTTGGTTGCAACTCATTAATTTAGCAAAAAGTTTAAATAATGACGCACATACAATGAGTACACTCAATAATACAGATCCAAATAAAGTACAATGGATCAACGCCGTAGACTGGATAAGCCAGCGTTATATTAGGCAGCAGCAAAATGGCAACGCACACCCTAAAGTTAATCAGCCCAACAACGCCGTAATTAACTTAACGCTATCAATTAGTGTTTTATCACTACTTATATTAATGATCATTGTGATAAAAATGAAGCTACGCACAATAAGAGAATCATAATAGCTTTTATTAACCACATAAAAAAACCCGCAACTTGATTGCTCAAGTTGCGGGTTTTTTTGGGTTTTTAAACAAACGAATTTAAAAACCGTTATTGGTGGGCTGGGGTCATCTTAACCATGATTGTAAATCACTGAATTATAAGCACAAACCAAACAAACAGAAAGCAAGGTACCACCTTCAGTACTACTTAAGTTAAAACTCATGCCATTTTTACTGTAAGCGTCCGAGCAACGACACCTAGCAGAGTGGATTTAATTAATTGAAAATACCATCAGTTTTTACTGGAGGTATTATGCAAAGTATTAGAGGAAAAAAAAGTATTAAATAAAAGCCAAGTAAGTTATCAATTTCATCAAGAAGCGTCACTTCCTAGGACTGCACGATATAACAAGGTGAGGTTGATAAAAGTTATTATTGATAGTGAAACAGTTAAGTATGCACTTCACATAATGCACCATATTGAAGGTATTTTTATTGTTATTCTAGCTGATAAAATTCATGTAACAGAAGTCTCGAGGGATCCAGACAAAGGAAGTAGCCCTAACCATAAAAACGAAGACTGTCTTAATAATTGGTTGCAAAATTTGAATAATGGCAAAAGGTTTATGAAAGTGAACTTTCACTATCGACAAGCTTAAAATGAAGATTCTTACCCGCATTGCAGAGTCGAAGTAATTTATAACGTAAATAAAGATGAAGGTGACTATAATTACATGCTTCAACAATCATCAGATGTTCTAATAGTTTCAGGCATGCTTATGCAACGAATTATTTTCGGAATATGCATGAGGTTAGAGGTACTTTGGGTGTGACTGATTATTTTTTTAGCAATGATTAAAATAGCAATACTATTTCAATCAAGCATGCCTTTTAACTTTAGTATTGAAATGGTTTAAAGGTACATTTGAATATGTAAATTAAACCATTCAAACCTCTATTGATTTAAAAACAGAAAGTATTTAAATTTAAAGTAAAGGGGATACCTGTTCAAAGCCTTTAGGTGCTTTCTTGGAGTTTATCGCTTGGTATGGAGATATATAGATTGTAGCAATTTCACTACCATTTTGATGAGTGATTTTATATGCGTCTATAGGTTTATCGATATTTTCAGCCCCAAACGACCCTATTCTAGTATTGTTAACACTTTTTCCGTCTGTCGTTCTTAATCCACCTAAGTATAATATGCTTCCTTGAACTGTGTTGGTTGGAATTGGATTACTGGGAACTAAACCAAATTCACCGATGCCATTAGGCATTTCATCTTCAGTACATCCGGCTTTGTTCATTTCAGACATAAGTTCAAAAAGCTCCTTCTGCTCCTTCATGCCAGGTATATCCATGAGTTCGTCATATGCCGATTTCTGCTTCTTTTTTCTAAAAATATCAAATAATCCCATTAAATCCTCCTAATACTAAATTGGTTTTCTTTATTCTTTAAACTCAAAAAGCTATGCTTTCTCTTTAAATCCACCTACGAGGGCATAGCCAATTAGTAACTCAATCAACGTTGCGATTGCCCAAGGACCCCAAATAATTCCCCATACAACTGAAATAGCAACTATTGCAACAAGTGCATTTTGTTTGTTTTTAATAAACAGTCCCAAAACAGCCCCTAAACCAACAAAAATAAAAGCATAGAACAACATAACATTCCCTCTTAAAACCTATCAATTAAAATCAAACAACCAACAAAGTTTCTAGCAAGAAGACTCTGGTAATCCTTTTTCTCTATTTAATTTTTGAGCAGCTTTGCATGCTGAACGAGACTGTTTTCCAGCACACTCACGATTAAATTTATCGACTAAAGAAGAATGTTTTTTTACTTCTTTATTATAAGTATCAACAGATTCTTGGCTGTAACTATCAACCACTTGATTGGCTAGTTTTTTGCCAAGCCATTCTCCTTGATTGTATAACTCAACACACTCTTCCATTTTTTCATCTGATATTACCGGAACATTGGTGCTAGTGGATGAAGTTGGAGGTATTTTGTAAGTTGATTGAGCATTTACAAAAGAAATATATGCAAGGGGGATACACAAAAGACAAATACCAATTTTTTTCATATTAAAACTCTATTACTTGTCTATTAAAATTAATCAAATTTAAAATCGATTTTTTTTAGGCTGTTTTCATCTGGCATTTTTATATCTAACTTAACCTTTTCTGAACTAGGTCCTCTGATTCGTCCAACGTATGGATTAACATGTAAAACATCTACGTCTCCAAATCTTTCGAAAATTTCTTCGTCACGTACCTTTAAATGTGCTCGTAAATGCTGAATAAACCTTTTTTCATTCTCATCATGCCTGCCATCAGCATTGATAAGCCTTAATGCAACTTCCAATACAATTAATTCCTTAATAGGGTTTAATTCAGAACGCTCTAACTCTTCAAACATTTCAGAAACGAGGAGAACACCTTTATCTTTAAACTCTATTATTAACTGCTCTAGCTCAAGAGATAAATCAACATCATTAAAGAATGATGTTGATTTATCTATATTTTTCATTTCCTCTATTTCAAGAGTATCAATATCTCCATCACACCCCATGGTGCAAAAAGCAATTTTAAATAATAATTTTTTAAATTCTATTTTTTCCATTATTGTTAATCCTAAATGTTTACTGAATAAAACCCATAGGTTTTTTGGCTGGCTCAGCCTTATCATCTTCAATTTTCTTTTTTAATTCTTCATATTTTTTCAACTCAGAATGAGAAACTGAAGGTTTGTTTGTTTTTATGGTATTTAAAACATGTTCAGTAGATATTCTGGCTTTTTCACCCAAAGCTACTCTAGAAGATTCATCAATCAAGAACTTAAGATCACTTGATACATAGTTTTCAGTTTTAGTTGCTATTAATTCGTAATCAAAATCCAACTCCACTGGCCTATCCTTCAAATAAAGCTTGAACATTTCAAGTCTGGCATCAAAATCAGGGGGTGGTAGGTATATTATTTTATCTAAACGTCCCGTTCTTAAAATGGCAGGATCTATTCTCTCTGGTCTGTTTGTAGCTGCTATAACAAAGATGCCTCGTTCTGAACAGTTTGACATTTGTGCCAAGAATTCATTTACTGGCGCTGCATGCATCTGATGTAAGTTACTATCTTCCCTGCTAGGAACAACAGCATCAATTTCATCTATAAAAACAATTGAAGGGGCATTATCTGAAGCATCTTTAAAAATTTTTCCAATATTATCTTCAGTTGCATTAATAAATTGACTTTTGATATCTGAAGGCTTCAATTCTACAAAATTAAAGCCTACTTCTTCTGCAAACTGTTGTGAAATGAATGTTTTTCCACACCCTGGCGGTCCGTACAGTAGCATGCCATTAGGTATGGTTAATCCATAGCTCTTGTATAGCTCAGGTTCATTTAATGCCCTAATTACATCAGTATCAAATAAGTCTTTTAAGTCAGTCATACCTGCAATTGCAGAAAAACCTTCGCCTTTTTTAGGTTTTTTCCTTACACCAGCAGAGTTACTTATTGAGCCTTTAGCATTTCCTTCTTCGATACGAACAGGATTATGTAACGCATCTAAAAATGAACTTAGAGTATTGAAGCGTTGGTCTACATCCTGATGCAAGGCTTTACTTAAAGTATCTTTTAAACTTTCATCCTCAAGTTTGTCCCCAGAAGGAAGTAAAAATCTTAACCTTTCTTCTCTTTTTTCAAATAAAGCATCAACAAATTCAGGTTGAAAGTATTCGTTAGTCGGATTATCCAAATGCCAAGGAGGAATACCAAAAATCATATGGTAGAGCATTGCCCCTAGAGAGAATATATCGCTCTGAACTGTATAAACACCGTTATACAATTCTGGGGCAATATAAAAAGGGTTTAATAACTTAATATTTATTGATTGGTTAACATCCTGTAGGTATCTCGAACACTGGAAGTTAGTGATTATTGGGTGAACAGTTTCTTTTGTGTAATCAAGCACAATATTTTGCATATTCAGGTTATTGTGCACGATCGTAGGATTATGGTTATGTAATACTTCAATAGCTTTGGCTATTTTTAGTATTAAAGATACCGCAGAAAATTGTGAAAAAGGACCATCCCTTGCGATCTTTTCCTTTAAGCTTTCTCCACTAACAAATTCAGACACTAAATAGTGATATTTACAATTATTTTTAAAAATTTCACCACTATCAACATAAGTAATAATATTTTCGTGGTGTACTTGTTTTAATATTTCTGCTTCAAGTAAGCTTTCAGTTGCAAAGCTATGCCTATGAATTTTCGAACTATTATACAGAGCAATAAGACAAGTTTTTTCCAATTTGTCTTTTGCTCTGTAAAGCTCAAAGTTAGCATTATTTTCTAAACAAAATAATATTTTATATTTAGAGTCAATATATTCTTGTTTATCAAAAGTACTTTCCAAGTGAATCTCCCTTAACCAATAAGCTCTGTACCATCGCCTTCGCTAAGCATAGCTTTGTCAGCTTGAGGCAACATGCTGTATAGCTCTGATACAATAGGGCGAAGTCTCTCTTTCGAAGGAGCGTCTGCGGCAATTTGCAAGCCTCTATCTAATAAAGATCTTGCACTATAACGATCTGACCATTGCAGCATGTCAAATTCTTCATTTAAGTTATAAAGCAGTGCTATTTCCATTTGAGCGCCAAGTCCTTCATCAGCTATAGAAAAATTCAGTTGGCGCATATTATCAATTAACTCTTGCGCTACTATCACATCTTTATGCTTGATAACTTCCGGTATTTGAGCTTTAAATTGGTTTATCAGTGTTTTAGCTCTTTCATTTTCAAATTCATCATTTGTTTCTTCTAATTGATAAAAAACTGATTTTAATTCTTCTTCAACTTTTGGCCACTCACTATCACCTTGAATTGTTTCTATCTTCTTAATAGCTGAACGTAATCGATGAAGAATACCCATTTTTCTATCATAATCAGTCTTACCTAAATCAAACTCTTCTTTAATACTACTTAGTTCTGACTCTAATGAATCAAGTTCAGCTTTATCTTGGTAAACACCTTCTTCACAGATCAATTGATGAGATTGAATGCTTTTATTTATTTCTGTTGCTAAATACTCTTCTGGTATTTCCTTTTGAGTTGTATCTTTAGGAACTTCAATTTCATGAGTGAAATCTAGAGTAGGAAAGTATGCAGATACAGTCATTCTTTCCGATTTATCTATTTTTACAGTCAGTTCAACATCACTGCCTTCAGGAAGAAGTTTTGGTAAATGTTCACCTGTTATAAGTACATCATAAACATGTTCATTATGTATTGCTCTTGTTCCTTTAGCACCGTGTTCACCTTGGTACAAAGCAATTTTTAAAGAGTCCTCTTTAAGCCCAGGTCTAATAGCCTTTTGTGTTTTTAAGCCATTTTTGGTTCCCACAGCAGGGGTCGGTTGATTTTTTTCCAATCCTTTTATTGGTTCAAATATTATTTTACCTGATTCTCGACTCTTAATTTCTACGCCATAATGGTATGGCAGGGTTGCACTACCGATTTTTGAGCCTTGGAAAATTGTAAATGATTCAGGCTCGCAATCGAGAAGATTTCCTTTTTCATCACTCACAGTGACACTGAATAAGTTTGATGTGTCTTGCTTTAAAATAACATCAATCACTTCACCACTTTTTTCTACCAGCGTCTTACCCGTAGACCATGATTTATCACTATTAGTAAACTCTACAAAAACCTTCTCAGGGACATCGCCATCTGTTTTTTCTTCAAGTATTTTTACAGCAACGAACTCTTCTTCTTCAACCGTAGTCGATTCATAACTTAACTGTAATTGTATTTTAGCTCTATCTCGTTGTTCTTCTTGAACGTCTTCTGAAATATCAACCGTTGCCGCAAATAAAGCAGCCCCTTTTGATACAACTGTCATCGGATCTACACTGAGGTCTGGCTTTATTAATTGTTCTTCAACCATTCTCCGAAGTATAGGTGAATAGGTTGGTCCGCCAACAAGCAATAATGATTTAAGGGAAGTTGCAGGAATATTCATTCTTCCTAACAACTCTTTACACGTATCAATAGATTTTTGAAATACAGGTCCTACAGCATCCTCCATCATTTGTTGGGTAACAGTGATATCTAATTCTAACTCTTCACCATCATCATCTTCACAAGGAATATCACCTAAATCGGATAAAATATTATGTGTATCGTTAAAAGACATTTGAATCTTTGTCTCTTCAGCATAAAACTTCATTCCGGCTTGCAATGCTATTTTATTTTGCTCATCGGATAGTAAATCATCTAATTCATACTCCTCTTGTAAATAAGGAAAAATAATTTTATCTACAATGGCAAGGTCTAAATTCTTACCTCCTAAATAGTTATCTCCCTCGGTATCAATAACTTTCATGATCCCTTCGTGTACTTCTACTAGAGCAGCATCAAAAGTTCCTCCACCGAAATCAAACACTAAAATATGTCCATCTTTTATCGATGAGGTAGTTCCATAAGCCATTGCTGCGGCAATAGGCTCTTGAAGTAATTCGCATTGAGAAAAACCTGCAAGTTCTGCTGCCCTGAGGGTGGCATCTTTCTGGTTACTAGTGAATTTTGCCGGAACAGTGACAACAACAGAGTTAACACTTTCATCTGACACAAAAGATCTCATCGTTTTCAAAACTTCTGAGGATAACTCTTCAGAGTTATATTGATGGTCCATGATTTGAGAAAAATAAGTTTTATCTGTACCCATGGTACGTTTAAACTCAATAAAAGCATTACTAATAGCTTTCTCTGGACTCTTTAATGCTTTTAACTTATCTCTTTTTAAGGCGCTATAGGCTGAATCACCGACTTGAATCGCTTTCTTTTTATTAAAGAAAATACAAGAAGGCATGGTATCTTTTAGGGTATCCGTTTTAAGAATAGTGGGTTCGCCTTGTTCTATTCTTGATATCGCTGAGTTTGTTGTCCCAAGATCGATACCATAATCAATTTTATTTCTTGCCATTATTATTCCCCTACACTGACTTCAATTTGAGCCGCTTGTATCATTGTGCCTTTAAAATTTACTTGTGGTTTAATTATCTTTGTTATGATCTGTTCATCTGTTTCTAATTCATCACTAGGAACGAAAGAAACAGATGCTTTCATTCTGTCATCATAAGGTTGATTTAACATTTTCAATATTTCATACCCGTTAGCAGCAAAGTTGTCTTGTATTCGCTTAACCGAAGCGATTAATTGCTTTAATCCTTTAGTTTTGGCATCCATTCTTGATGTGTTTTTTTCAATTCTTACAATTTCATCTGCTACTTTTAACGCTAAAGAGTGATCTTCTTCTGAAGACTTTTGAGAACTAATATTGTTTGAAAGTAATTCTAATAATTCAGCAAGCTTTTTATCAGCATTTAGAATATTTGACTCAACATCTTGTTTAAATATGTTAAGAGTATCTAAAATAGATTTTTCTTTATTAACAGTGAATAACCTAGAAGCAAAAAATGATACAAGAAGAAGAAAAGCTGTTATGCCGATTGCAGCAACTAAATACAAGATATAATCATCAAGCCTTAACACACTGTTTGATGTATCAGTAGAAATCTTCTCAAGGTTACCATCTGTTTCATCAGCGTATGCTTGTAGCTGTTTGATGGCATTGTTCAATTTAGATGTTGCATCACCAAGCAACTGATTAAGTCTATTAACCTCTGCAATTAATTCTTCATCCGATTTTTTGTATTCTATTTTAAGTGAGGTCAAGTCACTTTTAATCATTGATTGATTATTAGTAACCAAACGGTTTAATTGTTTGGTTTGTTGATTTACTTTATCAAACTTTTGATTGAGAGCTTTATCAATATCGCTAATTATTGTGTTTAGTTTGGCAATTTTGCTTTCATGGATATGAATATTTGAGCTATTTTGTTCCTCAATAACTTTTAGGTCATTTAGGTTTTCAGTTAAAGTTTTGAGTTTATTTTCTACGCAGGCTACTTTGTTACGACTGATAGTGCCAGCTTGAATCAACTGCTCTATAGATGCATCATTTCCAAACAATGAGTTTTCATTAACTTTTTGTGCTATATTTTGGTAAAATTCATCTTCACCAGCACACTCTTTTCCTACCGCCTGGCCACTTCCTATAAAAGCTAGTAATATTAAAAATGATATTCTTTTCATTTATGTAACTTCCTAATGAATTTGTCTAATTGTTTTCTTATGAGTAAGTTTGGTTTTTCATATCCCTGAAGCAAAGAAACCAAATGTGGGGATGTTTTGTAGTAGATTTTTATGAATAACCTTCCGTACCAACTCTGACTAAGAACATTATCTCTAAATTGTCTAAGTACTAATACTTGAGGATGGTCATAACTGCCATAGGCCATTGTCGCAACATAGCAAGCACCACTATTTTGCTTTTGAACTTGTCTACTGACTTGTTTATTAATTTGCTCAAGAGTCGTTGTTAAGTCAGATATTGTTTGCAAGTTTTCCCTAACTCTTGCTTTGACTTCATATGAGCCACTTATGTTTAGTAATTTTTGAGTAATATTCTTGGCCTGAGCAAACGAACTAAGCATATTATCAAGGCCATACTGTTTAGGATTTTCCTGTAATTTATTTACAACAGCTATTAGCATATTGAGCGCATTATTTGCTACTGCATCACAAAACATAATATATGTTTCATCACTTCTACCTAATTTATTGCCTATAGACTCTAAATCATCTTTACATCTATTTACCAAGTTATTTACTGTACTTATTGAATCACTAGAGCTTTGAAAAGTTTCAATTGCTTGAGTAATGTTAGAAACATGCGTTTTAACTCCTTCAATTAATCTTTCTGCTTCTTTTTCTTCTTCCCTTTCTTCTAATAAACCTTCTAGGGTCTCTCTATTCTCCATTAATCGTTCAGCTACTTGACCAGATACATCAATTTTTTCGGAAAAGCTTAATACTAATAATGCATCCCTATGGATATCATAGTTTTCATCATCTACCTGAGCATTATAAAAATCTATGCTGCATTGGAGAATTTCATTTGCAAGGTTGTTTGCTAACAATTGATATTTTACATTATCATTCCCTAAAGTAGTCCGAAGAGAGTCTAGCCAGCCCTTAGAGCTACTGTATAGGTCTATCCCAAACTGGTTAGCTTTTAAAGGAAACTCTTTTCTACGTTGAGTGCACTTATCAATTCTGTTTTTTATTTCTCTGACAGGCTCTTCTGTAAATTTATCAGCTAAATACTTTTGAATATTGGAAGGAAATGAACTAAACAACCCTATAACATCATTCGCCTTAATTCCATGTGACTTACCTATATAAGGGCTAAGCCATTGCAATGTTTCATCTACAAATTGCTCAGTAAGTTCACCTGAGTTTATACAATCCGACTTAATATGAAGCAATTCCGTTAATTTAGACAAAGACTGGCTTCTTAAAAGCTTCCCTTTTAAGTAGAGTCCTTTACTTAACATTTTATGGTTAATTCTAGTTCCATCAAATGATAGCGCTGAATACAATGAAGATAGATTTAAATATGCTGAAAAATTCTTATCATTCACTTCCTCTTTTAATTTTTTATTCCATATTTCAATAGCGGATGATACTTCATTATCTTCAAGCTTTTTATGAGCTATTTCATCAAAAGAGGTTTCACTTACAAACCAAAACAATGCGTAGTAAAATTTTTTATAACTTTGCTCGATTTGTCCAGATGCTTGATGAATTGCATCTATGGGGCGTTCAATTGTTCTTAAGAAGGGATAGTCTGTAGGGAAATGTACGGTTTTTCCGACATCAAGATAACGCTTAACTTTCGCTATTTGTTTTTGAAGTTCTCTTTCTGTCGAATTAGCATTTAATCCAAGTATACGAAATGGGTTCTCATGGATTATATCCACGTAATACCTCCTAGGTTATCTACCTACGTTTAAAGTGAGCAAAATATAGTGAGAAACTTTAGGAATATAATAAAGGTTGGAGAAGAGCTTTAAACATCCAATGTACACAGTCACATCCGCTATAATATTTTTTTACAACATTAAAACTGATATAGCAAGACATAAATTAAATCAAGTAGTACAAGTGCTCAATAATCAGCCAATTACCACGGGGTAGTTTGCACTGCCCCATATTTGGTCTGAACTATCCATAATAATGTCAATAATAAAAGGTACTAATTGCGATAAGAATGTAACTGAATCGCGAATTTGTGTACGGTTAGCACTACTATTCCATGTTGCACCACCATGAACTATCTGATTTCTGAGGGTGTACATTCGCTGTAAAACAATTGTTATCAATTGCTCTGTATGTTTATTCGCTAAAGCATAATTAGCTGAAGCCTTAGCTTTTGAAAATCGCTCTTTCCATTCAGTTTCTGATATTTTTCCATTATGGAAATCCCAGAACGGCTGGTAAACAAACTTATTATCTAACAAAACTCTAACGCTGGAAGTAAATTCAGACCATAACAAGTTATACAGTTTATTATCTTTATCTAGCTCGACTAGCTTTGAAACAAATAACGAAAATGCTTTAGTTTCTGTATGCTGTAAGCATTCAGTATCTTGTGCATATGCAGCATTGAAAGCAATCCATAAAAAGACAAACTGACTATCTTTGTCATCAGCACACTGCTCTGATTTATCAAGCCAGCTTAGCGCCCTATGAACTCTTAAGGCTAAGTTTTCAGAAAACCCACTTCGAATTTGTCTTTGTTTATTTTTTAATTCTTGGAATTTCACACTACATCCTTATATTTATACTAAATCTTAATTGATATTTTTAACCGCTTTACCAAAGACATTCTGAAAATCTAGTGCTTTTTCGCACAACCAGTGATGATATTCTTCCCAGTTATCTTGCTTCTTCAATTCACCATTAGTGTATAACTTAATTCGACTAGCTTTTTTGTCAGGTAACGCTTCCCACTCTAATTTTTCATTTAACTTACTTTCTATTTCATCTTTATTCGTTTCTAATCCGTAGTAAATATCTTTTGAGTCAGAAATATATATCTCACAGCCAAGTTGGTTAGTTTGGCTATTAAGCGACAATTACGGTGGCCGGTCTAGCGACAATTATCTTGGCCGGTTGATCTGATAAGGTTCGGTACAGCAGAACGGAGGAGTTCACTGTGCCGGGAACACGAATCACTGATCAGCAGGTCACTATTTATATGAAACATAGAAAGCGTAATAGCCAAGTTATCGCGGCTGCGAAAGCAGGTATTTCTGAACGTTCAGCAAGGCGCATTGATAAACTGGATGAGCAGCCATTGTCTAATAAACGCCAATGGCGAACACGTATAGATCCACTTGAATCTATCTGGGACAGTATTGTTGTCCCTCTACTTCAAGGTGATGCTACGTTAACTCCAGTGGGAATTTTTGATCATCTTTGCGAGTTTCACACCGACAAATTTAACCCGAGCTCACGGCGTACATTAGAGCGTCGAATTCATAAATGGCGGGCACTGTATGGCTCAAGCAAAGAGGTCGTATTCCTGCAAACACACGAGTATGGCCTATTAGGTATATGTGATTTCACACATGTGAAGTCACCCGTTACCATTGCTAGTGAACCCCTTAAGCATATGTTGTTTCATTATCGTATGCCCGCCAGTGGCTGGGCTTACGCCCAAGTGATTTACGGCGGTGAAAGCTTTGCTGCTTTTTCTGATGGTGTGCAAAACGCATTTAAAGCAGCCGGCGGTGTGCCTAAAGAAGTGCGTACAGACAGTCTCAGTGCCGCCTATCGTAATCATACTAATGATAATGATTTTACAGAGCGCTTTAATGAGCTAGTTATCCATTATGGCTTTAAAGCGACCCGTAATAACCGCGGTATTGCGCATGAAAATGGGGCTATTGAGAGCCCTCATGGGCATCTTAAATCGCAACTGGAGCAAGCATTAAAAATCCGTGGTAGTTATGACTTTCAGACAAGAGAAGTCTATGAATCGTTTGTTGCAGACATTGTTGCTCGCCGTAATCGCCGTGTAAGTGATAAGTACGCAGTAGAGCAGCGACAATTACACGCTTTACCACGGACGATGAGCGTCAATTACACCGAGCATTATCTAACGGTGTCACGTACGAGTACTATTTCATTGAAACGTGTTACCTATAGCGTCCCGTCACGCCTTATTGGTAGCCGATTACTTGTTCGTTTATATGACAACCGCTTAGAGCTGCGCTATGGCAGCGATTTAGTTCAAACGTTAGCGCGTGTCTATGCTTCTAAAGGGTGCCGTGCACGCAATATTAGTTACTTGCATGTTATTGACGCATTGGTTAAAAAACCATTGGCATTTCGCTACTCACAACTACGTGACGACTTACTCCCAAGCGACAATTACAAAGCTATTTGGGAATACGTTAATACTCATCTTTTAGCGGATGAAGCGAGCTATTACATGGTAAAACTGCTCCATTTAGCAAAACAAAGTGGGTGTGAACGTCAATTAGGACGATTTGTAGCAGTGTCAATTACTCAGCGACAATTACCGGCCATCCGAGAATGTGAAGCGCAATTTTTAGTGATTGCATCAAACATACCCACAATAAAAATAAAGCAACACAGCTTGAGCGCTTATAGCAGCATGATACCGGGAGGTCTACATGGATAACTTCACGGCCTCGTTACCTTTAATGCTGAAACAATTAAAGCTTAGCACCATGCTTCAACAGTGGAATACCCTGGGAAAAAAAGCGATGGAAGAACAATGGAGCCCGCAGCAATACTTGTCTGAGCTGTGCCATGTTGAACTTGCGACACGCGATGACAAACGCCTTCAGCGGCTTTTAAAAGATGCAAAATTGCCAATGGGTAAACACCTTAGCAGCTTCGACTTTACCCTTGTTGATGGGGTTAGTAAGCCCCTTGTTGCTGATTTAATAAATCAGCCGGATTGGTTGAAGCACGGTGGCAATATATTGTTATTTGGCGCCAGTGGTCTTGGTAAAACGCATATCGCCAGTAGCATCGGTTATGGCCTTATCGAGCAGGGCCATAAAGTTAAGTTCGTTGCCGCGTCAGCGATTGTTCAACAACTCCAGCAAGCAAAGCGACATTTACGCTTGCAAGACGAACTTGTAAAGCTCGATAAATACAGCTTATTAATCGTTGATGACGTTGGTTACGTTCGAAAAACTGAACAGGAAACGAGCGTGCTGTTTGAATTGATAGCCCATCGCTATGAGCGACACAGCATGATCATCACATCAAACAAATCATTTGAGCAATGGGATGAACTATTTGAAGATTCAACGATGACAGTCGCGGCAATCGATCGTTTGGTTCATCATGCCACGATTATTCATTGTGAAGGTGACAGCTACCGACGCAAAACAGCGCTCAATAAGAGTAAATAAAATTCGGTATCAACCGGCCAAGATAATTGACGCGGAACCGGCCAAGTTAATTGACGCTAGATAGTTTGGCTATTAACAGTTAAGCCAATATGAGCATTAGAAGAACCAAAACTTATATCATACCAATGTTGAGGATTCGCTTTCCTAAGCTTAATCTGGTGCTTATTATCTTGAACATATTCTCTGAATTTCGTCCAAAATTCTAATTGAAGCATTTTTGTGGCCGATAGCTCAGGCGATGTAGATGTAGATTTTTTAACCGCTTTAGCCCAATCATTAGGTTGAGCAATAATATTGAATTTCGGTGCGCATGATGAATCACCGATTTGCCACACTTCCATTTGAATAGCGAAAATATTTATCTTTTGATCTGTATGTTCATTAAGCCAATCAATTGCTTGTTTATGTTCATCTCTAACACTTTTTACAATCCATATTATGAATTCAGCATCAAAGCCAGAAGCGTAAGTAATTATCTTACCAAGATGATCATGATCTGTGGCTTCTAGCTGGTTTTCTATCACTATTTTTCTATCCGTGTTTGTTTCTTCAGCAAGAATATCAACATTAAACTTACCCACGCTAGCCTCAGTTTGAAGCAGACTAATATCAATACCCACTTCATCGCTTAATAGCTCAAGGTTTTCTTCTTTAGCCAACCAGTTAGTAAAGTCTAAAGCTTCATGCTTCCATACTTCGTAAGCGTCCGGCAATCTACACCTAGCTTTTGATATTCCAAGGCAGTAAATCATCGATTTGGCAACCCGGTTTGCAGATTTGGGTTAAATAATAGCTAATATAATCGTAAGGTATTAGTCCGTTGGCCTTTGCCGTTTCCACTATGCTGTAGAGCATTGCACTGGCGTTGGCCCCATTAGCTGTTTGGCTAAACAGCCAATTTTTGCGGCCAATGACAAAGGGTTTAATCGCCCGCTCAGCGCGATTATTGTCGATAGACAAATGACCATCTTCAACATATTGAACCAACTTATCCCATTGATTCAGGCTGTAGTTGAGCGCTTCCCCTAATTTGGATTTAGGTAAGGTATTGAGCAAAGATTTTTCCAACCAAGCTTTATATTGGTTAAGTAATGGCTCCGACTCTTTTTTCCGGATGGCTTGTTTTTCAGGCGCTGTTTTATCTTTGATTCTGGTTTCAATTCGATACAGTTTTTGAATATGATTCAACGCCCAATTTGCTTTGCCCGTTTTTCCTTTGGGTTGCGCTTTTTCAGCTTCATCAAACTTACGCCGTGCATGTGCCCAGCAGCCAGCAAGCTTAGCTTTAGTTTGGTCATACCCTTGGTAACCATCCACTTGAAGGTAACCTGTATAATTAAGTAAAAAATTCGCAGGATAACAACCTGAACGACCCGGCTGATATTCATACAGTACGATATTTTTAAATGGGTTATTTGCTACAGGCGTGTCAGTACCTGTGCAATATAACCACATATAGGATTTTGTTTTGTCATCACTCACCACATTGACTGTGGTCTCGTCCGCTTGAATGACATGTTGCTCTAATAAGATTTGATGCAATTTGTCATACAGTGGTTTAAATAAACTGGCACATTTGATTATCCAGTCACTCATGGTTTGTCGACTGATTTCAATGCCGTGTTGTTTAAACATGGTTTCTTGCCGATAAAGCGGCAGAGCGTATTGATATTTACTGGTGATGATTTGGCTGAGTAAGCTTGGTGTTGCAATGCCTTTAGGAATTGGACTCGCTGGCATCGGGGCTTGTTTGATTTGAACTTGTGTTTCGTTTTGCTCACAGGCTCGGCAGCTGTATTTAGGTCTAACATGTTCAATCACTTTGATTTGAGCTGGAATAAATTCAAGTTTTTCAGATTTATCTTCACCCATTTTATGCATTTCACCACCGCAGCAGTCACAGCTTTTATTTTCGATGTCGTGCACAATCACTTCGCGTGGTAAATCAGCCGGTAACGCAGTGCGTTTAGCTTTTTTACGGGTGTAAGTAACGGTTTCGTTTTCAGCTTCAACTTCACGTTCTAACTCAGCGATGTCTTCCGCTTCGTTAAATAAATCACCTTGTGCAGGGTGGCCTTCGGTTGATTTACCGAATTGTTTTTGTTGGGCTAATTTGAATTGTTCTTCTAAATACGCGATTCTGGAATCTTTATCCGTTACTTGTTTTTCAAGTTCGGCAATGCGTTTGAGAAGTTGCTGCTCTAGTTCAGTCATAGGGGGTATTTTACCCTGTAACTCGCTGATTATCTGCATGTTATTCAGATTAAAAGCTGATCAGGTATGAGCTAAAGTTATAAGCTCAAGTTTGATAAAATCAGCGGTTTATGACCAACAATATCAAAGCCATCGAGCAGCCAGTGCAGTTGTTGCTCAGATAAAACAAGCTGGTTTTCATGCTCGGCATTCGGCCATTTAAACTTATTGTTTTCTAATCGCTTATGCCACAAAGCAAACCCCGTTTTATCCCAGTAAAGGATTTTGAGTTTATCTTTGCTTTTGTTGCAGAAGATAAATAAAGCACCGGACATCACATTTAAATTCATTTCAGCGACAACAATATTAGCTAAACCATTAATCGATTTTCGAAAGTCCACCACTGGGCGGTGCAGGTAAATGTCACTTGGCTCAACAAACATTTTCATTTAACTAAACCTCTAATCAAATCAGACAAATACTGTGCAGAGGTTGAACCTGGCAATTTTAATTCTCCAACCTGCAAAGTCAGTGTGATATGGGCAGGCTCAACGATTTCTTGCAAACGGGTTTGTTCAGTTTGAATGGTCACTTTGCTGAAACTAGATTGGGCGGTTAATTGTTTGCGGTACTTATAAAAAGTGGACGTTGCTAAGTTATTTTGCTGGCAAAAATCTTGTATGTTTAAACCAGAGCCTGGTTGTCGGTGAATTAAATCTAGCCATTGTTGTGTTCGATTGGTTTGCATAACTCACTCCTGTTATTAAAAAGAAATGAGCTTAGCGAATATAAAATAAATGTTTAGGTGTGGTTTAGCCGACGGTTACTTTTTACTCCTAACACTTAGGATTTAAAAATTTGTGGCTAAAATATTAATTTTATATTTTTATCAATTTTTGAGTTTATCTAAAAGAGCATTAATTGCATTTTTACGCCAACTGCTTAAATACTCATTTATAAAATGCTCAAGTTCATCGTCGGTATAAAGCCTACAGCAACGGTCTGATATCGCTAATTGGTTTTTTATTTCGTGCATATCAAAATTATAAAAGATTACTTCTGCCCATTCATAATCACCAAGATCACATTCCAGCTCTTGCTCTACATCATCAGCAGAGCAATGCCCTCTATAATCCGCTACCTGCTCATCCTCAAAATATGTGTCGCACATAGTCTCTACTAAACTATATGCATTACTGTCATCATTAAATGTGACTGTACCTTCAATAATTAGCTTTACTAAATCACGTAATGAATTGAGCTTAACTTCCATATTGCTCGCCTGCCAATGAGTCTTTTCATTTAATTAAAAAGGTAAGCTATTACGGCTTACCTATAAAAATAAACTTTAACTGCGTTGCTCATCGCCTTTACCCGCAACACCTTTCATTAGCATGTCGAACACTAAACTCGCTATACCTTTAGAAACTAAATCGCTTGATAGAGCTTTCATAGCCATTACGTTGTGGGTATCCATGCTTTCTATAATCGCGTTTTGGATTGCTTCAGGGAATTGCCCAAGCATGGCTTGCTCTTTTGTATTGTGCTTAACCTGATCCATTGCGGTTTCGTTTTCGGCTACTTTACCCATAATTGCATTAGCATAATTAACCATATCGTTTTCAGATAGGCCATCTTCAGCAAACAGGTCGTTCATGCGCTCAATGATTTCGTTTAAAAGCTCAGTTTTAGGATCCTTTGGTACTGCGCCCGAGCCTTCTTTGCTTGGTGGTAAGTAGCTTTTAGGCTCTTCGCCTACTTTGTGGCCTAGCTGTAAATCAGCTTCGCGTTGTTCATGCAGCCGATAATGTGTCATTACTACATCGGTTAGGTCAACGTCGTCTTCTATTACATCCATGCGTAAAAGTGGGTGTAAGTTTTTAGCAAACACGCTGAGCTTTTCTAAGTCAGTGTCGTTAAAGTCAACAATTTGAGAGCTAAACTCGTAGTAACGATAAAACGAGATTAAATCTTTTCTAAACACATCTAAAATATCTCTGGCTTCTTTAGCGTGCTTAACACTGTTTTCACTGTACTTAATCGCTTTGTCGTTGTTGTCATCTTTCGCTTTAGCCAGCTCCTTTTGGGCTGATTGCAGTACCGTGGTGGCTTCTTTGTAGCGCAACTTAAATCGCTCTACAGGCGCTTTCATAATATTGGTGAGCTTGTCTTGCTTGGCATTTTTACTGTTATAAGCGGTTACAAAGGTTTCTACTTCAAACCATTGGTAAATCCCCACCTCAGCTAGCTTCTCCATTATGTCGTAAACAATATTAGGATCAGATACGTCTGAAAGCTCAGCAGTTTGAAAGTAAACTTTAAACTCTTCTAAAATTTCTTCAGGATCGTTTACAAAATCAAGCACAAAGGTTTTATCTTTACCTTTGCAAGTACGGTTTAGCCTAGAGAGCGTTTGAATACATTCAACACCCTTTAATGGCTTATCAACATACATAGCCACTAATTTAGGTTGGTCAAACCCTGTTTGAAACTTATTCGCTACTAACATTACTTGGTAGTCGTTAGTGTCAAAGGCTTTGCGCATATCACGCCCACGTAAATTAGGGTTCATCGCTTTTTCAGTAAAGGCATGATCAGGAATATCTGGGTCGTTCACTTCACCAGAAAACGCCACCATCGCATTGACGTTTTCATAGCCTTTATCCATTACATACTTTTCAAAGGCAAGCTTGTAACGTACAGCTTCTAAACGGCTACTCGTCACCACCATTGCTTTGGCTTCTCCGCCTAATAAGTGTTTAATTTTGGCATTAAAGTGCTCAACAATTGTTTCAACTTTTTGGGCAATATTATAAGGGTGTAGCCTTACCCATTTAGCCATTTTAGACGCCGCTTTTTTGCTATCTACTTCTTGATCAGACTGCGGGTTATCGTGAGCTAATTGATAAGCCACGCGATAACTGGTGTAGTTTTGCAGCACATCTAAAATAAAGCCTTCTTCAATGGCTTGGCGCATTGAATACACATGAAAGGGTAATGGCTTATTAGTATCGCTTAGCGGTGCGTCTAAATCTTCAGGGCGACCAAATAGCTCTAAGGTTTTCGCTTTAGGTGTTGCTGTAAAGGCAAAATAACTAATATTGTTAGAGCCTTTACGGGCTTCTAAAGATAAACGCAGCATATCTTCACTGTCTAGCTCGTCATCGCCTTCAAGTTGCTCAGCCATTAGCACTTCACGCAACTTACGTGCTGTTGTTCCCGTTTGGCTAGAGTGCGCTTCATCGGCTATTACCGCAAAACTTCGCCCAGCTAAGGTAGAATCTTTACGTATTGCCTCTAAAACATGGGGAAAGGTTTGAATGGTCACAATAATAATTGAGGTACTGGCTTTTAGCTCACCGGCTAACTGGCTCGATTTACTGCCTTGTGCCTCTTCGCGGTTAACGCGCGCTATCATCCCTTCGTTATGATCAAACTGATAAATAGTATCTTGTAGTTGGCTGTCTAAAACGGTTCTGTCAGTAATCACTATTACTGAGTCAAATACTTTGTCGCCCGCTTGTTTTTGTAATTCTGGGTGCTCAGTTAAGTAATGTTTAGAGGCCAGCTGGTGCGATAGCCACGCAATAGAGTTCGACTTACCCGATCCCGCACTATGTTGAATAAGGTACTTTTTACCCGTACCTTCAAAATCAACTGTATTTATAAGCTTAGAAACCACAGCCCATTGATGATAACGCGGGAATATCATGGTTTCTTTTACTTTTATTGAGCCATCAAGTTGTTCTTCGTCTTTTACTTCTAAGTGAATATAGCGGCTTAAAATAAGTAACAAGTTATCTTTTTGAAAAATCTCGTTCCAAAGGTACGAGGTCGCATAGCTGCCATCAGCCGGAATATCATTTCCCGCAGCGCCTTCGGCTGTACCTTGGTCAAACGGTAAAAAGAAGGTTTTATTCCCCGCTAAACGGGTCGTCATTGCCAGGTTGTATTGGCTTACTGCAAAATGAACTAACGCACCGCGTTTAAAGGTCAATAATGGCTCTGCCTTTTTAGTGATTGGATCTTTTGGCTGGCGGTCTTTCATGTACTGCACTTTGGCATTATTGAGCGACTGCTTAAATTCAGACTTTAACTCACAAGTTGCAACCGGTAAGCCATTTACAAATAAAGTTAAATCTAATCGGCCATCATAACCGTTCGGTGAGTATTTAAGCTCAGGCACCACGCGTAAAATATTTTTGTTATAGCGTTTACTCGCATCAGGGTTTAAATCGTGATCAGGCTTAAAACTACATAAGCTAAATTTAGCACCGCGGTCTTTAATTACATTACGTAACACCCAAAGCGTGCCTTTATTTTTTAAGTTACGTTCTAGGTTTTTAAGTAAAGCATCAGCGGTTGCTGTAGGGCTTCGGTCAGTCTCTGGGTAATGCTTTTGCAGCTTATCCCATTGCTCAGGTTGCGAGCCTTTTACAAAAGCAATCACATCTTCAGGGTAAAGTGCCAGCTCTTTGTTGTACTTGTTCGACTCACCCAGTAACCAGCCCTGTGCAAGCATTTGGTCAATAATGTCATTTTGAAATTGCAACTCTCTTACTGTTTTTGCTTGGCTCATTTACTCATCCTTTTGATTTAATCGTTGCTTTGCCTTGGCAATAGAGTGCTGTAATTTTTGTTCGAGTAGTTCAACATCCATCAAATGCGTTAGGTATTCTGCAACATGAATATCGCTGCCTTCCATTTCAAGTAACTCAATTTGTTCTTGTTTTTTACTGGAGCACAAAATGATCCCAAGTGGTGGGTTTTCACCCTCTTCGGTTTCATATTTTTTTAGCCAGTTGAGGTATAGCTCCATCTGGCTTTTGTGGCTGTGTTTAAACTTTTCGAGCTTTAAATCGATTGCCACCAAACGCTTTAACTTGCGGTTGTAAAATAGCAAGTCGATATAAAAATCATCGTTGTCAATTTGGATACGCTTTTGACGTGCCACAAAACTAAAACCGGCACCCAGCTCTAATAAAAACTGCTCAATGTCTCTTAGAATGGCATCTTCTAAATCTTTCTCTAAGTAGCGGTCATTCAGCTCTAAAAAATCGAGAATATAGGGGTCTTTAAGCAGCAGTTCCTGATTATACTGGCCTGAATTTCGCAGCTCAGAGAGTTCAGCCACAATGGTATCGTCTGGCTTTTTAGAGATAGCCGTGCGCTCAAACAGCAAGGCACCAATACGTTCATCCAAGGTGCGGGTTGACCAGCGTTCCTGAATGGCCATTGTGGTGTAAAAGTCTCGCTTTATGGGCTCATCAATGGCAATTAACTGGCGAATATGGGTCCAGCTCAATTGTGTACGCAGTGCGTGCACAATCTCTATATCCCAAAAAACCTCTGCAAACTTAACCATTTGTGCAAGGTTGCGCTTACTCCACCCTTTGCCAAATTGCACTGTTAGCTCATTAGAAAGCGTGGCAATTACTCGTTTGCCGTAATCGGCACGCTCGCCGCCCAGCACTTCTTGATTAATGCGATTACCCACTTGCCAATACAACAAAGTAATTTCGCTATTCACTGCGACCGCAGCGCGCTGCTTGGCACTGTGGATCAGTACGCTCAGCTCTTGGCTCAAGGGAGCTAGGCTTGTTAGGTTACTCATCCTTAAACTCCTTGTGACTCCCAATCACGCACATCAATCTTGCCGGTTACTGCTGCTGAGATAAGGCCAATTTTACGTTCTTTCATAAGGTTGATAGCACTTTCAGCCTTTTCCAATAAAGCGTCAATTTTATCGTGAGTTTTATTTATAAAGCTTGAAATCTGTTCCTGTTCTTTATATGGAGGGCAAGGAGCTAAAAATTCATTAAAGGCTTCTGTAGGCAACCTCCATCGTCCAATATTTGCGGCGCCTTGACCTAGAGGATAGAAAACTTTATCAAGATAACCCATTTGTAGAACTCTAAGGTAGTAATCTGAGTCAGAATATTTGTGCTCAAGAGTGAATACACGGTAATCTGGACTTGTGACTCCATTATATTTTGATATATCTACAAATCCTGTTAATAAATCCATATGATTCATCGCGAAGTCACCTGCATTAACTAATTGATACTTAGAATAATCCATAGATAACTGACCTTCGCCACTAGAAATATCTTTAACCTTAATGCCTTTTTTAGTAATTGAAAGAATATCCAAGCCTGTTTTACCCGCAATTCGTTTTCTGATTTTAAATAAGTATTTGAACTTTTTTAACTCCCAATACTCTGGGACTTCACCTAGCCATTCTACGCCTGAGTCGCGCATTGGAGCATTGGGATTTAGCCCTTTAGTCACTGCGTGAGAAATCACCGCTTGGCGCTTTTCTTTTAACAGCTCAATCAGCTTTTCTTGCTTAGCGATTAAGGTGTCGATTTTAGCGGTTTCGTGATCGAGGAAACTAGCAATTTTTTGTTGTTCTTTTGATTTTGGTGCAGAAACTCTTAATGAAGCAACTTTTTCTTGGTTAATATTTGGTTGACCTCCTCCTGAAGATAATCGAATGATGTCTTCTTTAAAAGCCCATAACCAATAAAATAGGTATTTATTATTAAGTTGTGTCGAAGTAGTCATTACACAACAAGCTTGGTTTGTTGCCGCTTCTACGCCAAAAATACCTAACCTACCAATGGTAGCGCCATACATTGCAATAGCTATAGACCCCACGGGGTATTTTTTCAATGTAGGGAATGCTTTTAAGGTGCTGGGAGATAATTTTTTCTTGGTGTCTGTGATTATCTTTTCACGAAGTTCACCAGTAGTAATCCAAGGTACATCACCTTTAAACCATTTTTCATTATTTGTTGGAGGTGTTGTACCTGAGCCTATTTCATTGAAGGCATGAGCCAATTTCCACATACACCAATCAGAGGGTATTTCTCCAACCCACTCAACTCCAGACTCTTTATATTCAGGGTATGCTTTATACTTTTTACCGCTCAAGGCTGTACCTGTCATTATGAATGCACCTCGTTAAGTAGCTGCATAATCTCACTAGATACTTTATCTAAATCCGCATCAATTTCGGTTAGTGATCTTGGTGGTACGTATTCGTAAAAATGGCGATTAAATGGTATTTCGTAGCCAACTACGCCTACTTCGCCGTCTTGCTCGTCGGTTTTTTTAGTATCTATCCACGCGTTTGGTACATGGGGTAATACTTCACGGGCAAAATAATCATCAATGGATTCTGTGAGTGGTACGTTTTCATTATCACGCAAGTCTGGGTTGGCTTCTATTTTACCTTTGGTTTTGCCTGATTCTTGATAACAGATAGCAGCTTCATCATCGTGTTCACTTAAATGTTTAACTATCAGTTTAAGCTGGGCAGCGCTTAGCTTAACGCTTGGTGTTGCGATTGCAAGCTCAGTAGCTAATGCGTTTAAAAATACATCGCGAGACAAATATTTATCGTTGTTAAGTGAGGCAAGCGCTGCAAGTGTAGTGTGTTGTGTATGCTCGTTTAGCTTATCCCATGCTTTATCGGTTGTTAAAGCACTAATGCGTAGCTCATCTTTTGGATAAACAGCCAGTTGTAATGGGCGCTCTACTGTAATACGGCGATAACCAAACGCTTGGTAATCAAATATTTTACTAAAGTCGTTCTCTACAAATTGGCCGTATGTTTTTACAATGGTTTCTATTGCATCTTCTGTTAGTTCTTTACGTTTGCTACCGAGTGACTTACGCATAGCTGCATAGAATACATTCTCATCATTTCCTTCAACTTCACCGCCACCACTACGGCCTCTGCCGCCTGTTTTAGCGCGCTCTTTTGCCGCATTGATAAGTTGTACCTTGCCTTTACGGTTAGCAGGTTTATGGCTTGAAAGCACCCACACATAAGTTGATATGCCAGTGTTATAAAACATATCCGTAGGTAGGGCAACAATGGCCTCTAGCAGGTCGTTTTCAAGAATATAACGGCGAATTTCACTCTCACCACTACCGGCACCACCGGTAAACAACGGAGAGCCATTTAAAATAATACCAATGCGCGAACCACCTTCGTGTTGTGGGCGCATTTTGCTGACTAGGTGCATTAAAAATAGTAACGAGCCGTCAGATACACGCGGTAAACCCGCACCAAAACGGCCTTCAAAGCCTTTTTCGGTGTGTTCGTCGTTAATTTGTTTTTGTATTTTTTTCCAGTCCACACCAAATGGCGGATTAGATAACATGTAGTCAAACTTTTCGGTGCGTAGCTGGTCGTTTGATAAGGTATTACCGAGTTTTATGTTATCGACCTTTTGGCCTTTAATAAGCATATCGGCTTTACATATAGCGTATGACTCTGGGTTTAGCTCTTGGCCAAATGCTGAAAGCGATGCTTTATTGTTAAGTTCTAATACGTATTCCATACCTGATGATAAAAACCCGCCCGTACCCGCTGTTGGGTCGTAAATTGAGCGAACTAAGCCCGATTGCGTAAGCGCGTCGTCGTCATTGGTAAACACTAAAGAGGTGGTTAAACGTACAATGTCGCGCGGGGTAAAGTGCTCACCCGCGGTTTCGTTAGAGCTTTCAGCAAAGCGCCTAATTAGCTCTTCAAACACTAAACCCATGCCATAGTTATTAATAACATTTGGGTGTAGGTCGGTTGTAGCAAAGCGTTTAGCTACTTTATAAAGTAGGTCGGCTTCTGCCAGCTTATCTAGGGTGTTAAAAAAATCAAAGTGTTCAAATATTTCACGCGCATTGGGGCTAAACGATTGAATGTAACTCTCAAGATTACTGGCTACATCGGTTTCGCCAAGGCGGTTTAAATCCATTTTTGAGGTATTGTAAAAACTTAACTGCGCTGCATGAGTAAGGAGCTTGTCTTGCGCTTCAATCGGCATGGCTTTTACGGTTTCGTACTTTTCAAGCACAGCAGGTTTGGTGGCTTCAAGCACACACTCTAAACGCCTTAACAGTGTAAAAGGTAGGATTATACGGCCATACTGAGATTGTTTAAAATCACCGCGAAGTAAGTCAGCGACTGACCATAAAAAAGCAGCGGTTGAAGAGAAGTTGTTATCTGTCATTTTGACCCTTTATTATTTTGTTTTCCGTAACTTAACTTACCATATCATTAGATATGTTATTTTTTAAGCAAGATTTAAGGATTATTTACCAGCACTGAAGGCAGTACTTTTTATTAAGGGTATTGTAACCTTTATTATGTTGTATGGTAGAGAAGCTTTATCAAATTAAGGTAATATTCATAATTAACAAAATAGTAATCTATAAATAACTCATAGCTTTAAAACGGAATTAAATTATGAAAAAGGAAGAAGTAGACGCGCATGTTAGAAGTGTTGTAGATAAGCTAATTGAGCAAATGCAGGAGAACTTGGGGGAATGGGTTGCACCTTGGCATAATGGCTTTTTAGAACCTAAGAATGCCATTACACACCACCTTTTTAGTGGCATGAATGCAACATTACTTTGGGCGTCTACCCTTGAGAATACTTTTCAATCGGATGAGTGGGCTACACTTAAACAATGGAATATAAAAAAAGCGAAGGTAAAAATTCGCTCAAAAGGGACACGTTTATTTCGCCCTATTTACGCTAAAAAAAATAACCCCAGTGATGAAGATTATATTATTTATTTTAAACCCTATACGGTATTCAACGCTGACCAAGTAAATAATTACAACCCAGCGCACCCTGACTTATTTGCAGATGATATGCCGATAGATCCGAGTGCTGATAAATTTATAGCCCGATGCAAAGCCAATATTACTCATGGTAATACCGGTGCATTTTACAGAGTACACGAAGATAAAATATACCTGCCATTCCCCACTAACTTTGTAGATAGTTCTCATGGGGGTAAAAAGCATAATTATTATGCTACTGCTATTCATGAGTTAATTCATTGGAGTGGGCATGACTCTAGAATGAAACGTGACTTGGCTAATAATAGTACCGAACAGTATGCTTATGAAGAGCTAGTTGCTGAACTTGGTGCTGCAATAATATGTACTCGGCTTGAAAATACAATAACGCCAAGAACGGACCATGCTGCTTACTTGAAGTCTTGGATAAAGCATTTAAAAGATGATTTTCGTTACTTATTTAAAGCCGTAGATGATGCAAAAAAAGCAGTACATTTTTTGTATGAGTTAACAGGCATTGAAAACGCTGATGTGGATTGTGAAGATAAAGAGTTTGAACAACTTAATGATAGTGAAGCAGTAGAACCAGAGAAAATAATTCTTACAGGTTTTGTAAGTACGCTAAAAGTTAGTACGTGCTGTAACCACTGTCATGAAAGCTATAGCGTTACATTAACCCGTTATGAAAACTTATCGTTTTGTGAGCAATGCTCAAAGCCTAATAAGCACCTTATTGAGTGGTAATTGCTGAATGTTTTATTAGGGTTGTGGCAACGAGAGGGCTTATCGTAAAACAGGAACAAACCGTTTGAATGTGCTTTAATATGTTCCAAAATAAAATATAAAACCATTATTATCATAGTCTTAGTTATTTTAGATTGTTCCGGTTTGTTCCGCATTGTTCCGGTTGCTATACATAGTAAACCGAGACACACCTTAACACTTTGAAGGCTTTCACAAACATTTAGCACGCGTGAAAAGTTAACAATAATACACATTTCAATTGATTCGACTTGTTCCATAATGTTTTGTTTGTGGCGGTTTCTTTCCCTTACTTCTCACTTTAGCCAAATAAGAAATACGCCATATAGCCTCTTGAAGTGAATCGTAATCACCTCGCATAATGTTGTAGTAGCAGTGCTTTGGGGTATATTGTGAACCTTGTAGCTGGTACTCCCAGATAGCTTTTACCTTAATTAAAATATCATACGGATGACGTACTTTATGACCATCGAGCATCAAAACGTAGTGGTAATGTTGTTGCTTAGCGGTTTCAATCTCACGACACCAAATAAAACCTACCCGTTTTAAGTTATATGCTCGCTTAAGCCACCTAAATAGGATTCGATTAAATTTTGTAATTATTTGATTATCCGACGAGTACTCGTAAAGGCGGAGATCGAAACGAATTAGGTGTACTTTGCTATGATGCTTTAATATCATATCAACTTGGTTTATCATCTTCTTGGCCATAGTTAAGTAAATACCACTATGCTGACCGTTCACCCAGAACACCTGATCATTTACCTCAATAGCCCTAACCTTAACCTTATAAGACATACAACACTCAAGAGATATTATTAATTACCTAGTGGCGTGTTAGTCACTACTATCGCCATTCAATAAGTATGAATTTAAAGCGTCATGGCCTTACTAATAATTTATAGGGTCAAAAACCTATAAATAGCGACCAATAAGCGTTTTTTAAATCCATACAATGCATTCAGCGTAAGCGAGTACTAACATTGTTTAGCTAGGTAATTAACGTTATGCTTAAACGTGCTGGTGGTTTAACTTCCACATTGCGCCACCAGCACACCATTGATAAGTCGCATTGAAATTAACTTTCTTTGCGGCTTTCCTCGTTTTTATACAATGCTTGCTGCTCATCCGTCATCGACAAAACCATTATCGGAAATGGTGTTAATCGACCCGTTGATGGGCATTCGGCCTCTTTATCTTCTACTGTAAATAAATAGCCTTTTCGTTTAATTGCACATACCACATCTTGCAGGTCATCAATTCCAATATAGCGAGCCATATTAGCATTTATTGTTAGCCCTTGGCTTATCACACTCAACACATAATTCGACTCTTTTTGGCAGTCGTTTGGGTCTGGCAAACCTAGCTCTAAGCATTTATTTCTGCGGATCATAACTGCAACTCCTTTATGCCACGATTACTAATAATGCTTTGCACTAATGCTTTTAATTGTTGCTCTGTGTAGCCTGCAATCATTGCTTGGACTACTTTGTCACATTCACTTTCAACAAAGCCAACAGCTCTTACTCCCAAGCTTATGGGTGTAGGAAATAGGCCATCATTAATGCGGTTATAGAGTGTCGATTTTGACCAGCCAGTTTTATTTAAAACTTCAGGTCTGCGGATAATTTTAGAAAAACTTTTAATGTTCATTTTTAATTGCCTTAGTACGTTATGAAATGGTTCAGGCATATTAAAAACCATTAACATGGGGGTAAGGCAATACGGTCCGGCAACTAAATTTTAGGGGGGATGGAGGGGTAATGGAGGTCCCCCGCTAAAAATATGACCTTTTATTTCGATTTTACTATGGAAGCTATAACTTCAGCCTTTTTTCGACTTAAACCTGGAATATATTCCGAACCATCCAGTTGAACAATAGTTCGATGCAAGGCCTCTCCTATTAACCAATCTTCAATTACTTTATTTTTAGGCAAAGTCTTTTCATCTTTACAGAATTTATCATAAGCATCTATTGCTAATTGAAGCTCTAATGGATATTGAGGTTCTTGCTGGTAAGGCGCTTTAAAATCCATATCACCGTTTTCCCCATCAAGATTTTCATTTCCTATGTCCTCATCAAAAGTTCCATTTAATGTGTTATCCCAAAAATCACCTTTTTCAGCTATATCTTTAATTGGTAATCTTAGCTGAGCACAATAATCGACAAAGTCTTGATAGTAATAATAAATAGTTGCGTAGTTTATATTGAAAAAACAATCGGGAGTCAGATCTTCATTGTTACTTAACTCAGGTCTAGAACAATAAGTACCACATTTATATACATAGGAGTAAACAAGCTGTTCTTCACCTCTATCATCAATATAGGTATCAAGAACGAATGGCTTTATTTTAATAAAGCCAGTCACATATAAATCTTCATTACGCGCTGAATCTGTTAAAATCCCATCGTAATAAATGTAGTTATCTAGTTTAGTAATAATAGATCTTATATTTATATCGATGCACTCTTGCAACTGCTCTTTGGTAAAAAAGTCATTTTTAAAATCATTTTCCTTATTCATTTTTTTATTATCCATAATAACCTCAACCCACTATTTTTAAAGTAGTGTTAGAACCGCCTACCTGTCCGTGTTTAGCTAACTCTATATATTCAGACCACCAGATCATCATTACTCGTCTACGTTCTAAATAATCTGCGCGGTTGTATGCTCGCCTTACTTCATTTTTATCAACATGAGCTAGTGCCGCCTCAACTACATCACCTTCAAAGCCATGTTGATTTAATGCGGTACTGGCAATAGACCGCATGCCGTGAGCAACTAATCGATTTTCATACCCCATGCGCTTTAAAGCCATGTTAGCAGTTTGTTCATGAAGATGAGTTCGAGGGTTTCTATCACCCGGAAATATATGCTCTCGATGACCACTTATTGGTTTTAACCTATTTAGTAACTCTATTGTTTGATCGGTTAGTGGAACATTATGCCCGCTTTTCATCTTCATTCGGTCTGCTGGAATCTCCCACAACTTATTGTCAAAATTGATTTCTCGCCATGTTGCACCAGCGGCTTCGCTTGGTCTAACCATCGTGTGAAGCTGCCACTCGATTAAAAGACGAGTAACAAGCTTAATACTCGCATAACTAAGGTCTTTCATTAACTCAGGGAGTTCTTCAGGTGGGATAGTAGGCATGTTTTCTTTAACCGGCTTTTGAAAAGCCGCTCTTAAGCCAGATAACGGGTTGGCATGTATTAGCCCTGTATTGACCGCATAGGTCATAATTTCATTTAACCTCTGGCATAATCGCTTGACCGTTTCCAAAACCCCTTTAGCGGCTATAGGCTTAATTACATCAATAACTTTTGGTGCAGTTATTTTGCTTATAGGTAACTTTCCTAACTCTGGAAATAAATGATTTTCTAGCGAGCGCCATAAATCAATTCCGTAATTTTCGCTAACTTGCGTCTTCTTTATTTCAAACCAGTTAGTAGCAACATGCTTGAAGGTATTTGATACAGCCTCTAACTGTATGCGGTTATGATCTTCTTTGTATTCTTTAGGGTCGATGTCTTTAGCCAGTAACTCTCTAAACTTTGATTTTAGTTTACGGGCATCCGCTAAAGATATTGCAGGGTAACCTCCTAAACCAATACTGGTCCGCTTTTTTGTGTAAGGTTTGTAATAATCCAGCAACCAAGATTTATTGCCGTTAGGTTTAACTCTAAGTTGTAAGCCGTCGCCATCAGATAGTTTATATACTTTCTCTTTTCCTTTGGCTTGCTTAACTTCCGTATTGGTTAGTGGTTTTGTTTTTGCCATAAAGTAGTACCCGATTTACTTAAACTGAAGTAGTACTACCAAATGTACTACTTTAAAATCTGGATGTCACTGTTCATTAAAAATCCTACTTGGAATCGCAACCTGGCGGAAAGTGAGCTATATCGGGAATTTAAGGCAAAAAAAAGACGCCTATTGGCGTCTTAGTTCTTTGAATTGGTGGAGCTGGGGGGATTTGAACCCCCGTCCGAAAAGCCTCGACCGTCGGTACTACATGTTTAGTATTGTCATTTAATTAACCTTTAAATCCCGGACAAACACGGTAAGTAAAGGCGAGGCCGCTTAGTTTTAACGCTTCAACCCCGGCCAGGGTTTCCATCGCGATCAGGTGTTAGGGTGACACTCCAAAATCCAGTCCACAAGAATACATGGAAGGAGCGCTAGCCAGCCTAAGCTGCTAGAGAGTAGTTATCGTCGTTTGCGATTACTTTAGATTGCGGCTTTTTTACGAGGCAAACCGCACCTCGACATGCACCTTGGGCTTCTTGAATTCCGTCGAATCCTAATCAGCCCCTGAATTAGTAAACTCATTCAGAGCGTGCAAGCAGTATAACTGAGTAAAGTGATGATACTCAAGGCTTAATAACGCTTTATTTGATTTACACAGGCTAACTGCATATTTAGCAACCAAATTAGCAATAATGTATTAGCCACAGTAAACATTTACTTAACAATATGGTAAACCTGTGTTCAAATACGGGATTAGCCAGCTAGTGCTAAAGGTTTAGTTGTAACTGTAAAGGTTAAGAATAATAACAGGCATAAGAAGTAGGGATTTAAAATGTCGGTTTTTTCATTAGATAAAAATACAGGGTGTGTTTCTTTAATTAAACATCCTATTGATAGCGGTTTTCCGGTCACAAGCACTCAATTAATTGAAATGTTTGAACAATCTGAATTTGGCGAGTATGAAACTATTACAGCTAATATCGGGAAACTTTTTGCGCCTTCTAAAAACCACAAAGAAGTATCTTTAGTGATTGCTAAAGCAGTGGATGCCACTATTGCTATTAATATTGATGAAAAGAATATGGTCGCAGAGGCCACTATTACTACAGCTAAAGGTGGATCACTGCTAACAATGGAAGATGCGCAAGAGGCGCTTAGCCAAGCAGGTGTAAAAAAAGGGATTAGTCCGCGTGCGCTTGATAGTTTTTTAGGCCAACAGTTTGAAAAAGCTTCAGGTGTAGCATATAGCGCTATTGTAGCCCATGGCCGCAATCCAAAAGAAGGTAGCGATGCTAAATTTGTTCGCCTTTGTTCAACAGCACAAGATCGCGTTTTAAGCCCGCAAGCAACCGCTGGCGGTAAAGTTGATATGAAAGATCTTGGGGCTATCATTACTGTTAAACCGGGCACTCCTCTTATGCAACGTATAGCCGCCACCCAGGGTGAAGACGGATACACGGTGTTTGGCGATATTATCCCTGCTTCGCCAGGAAAAGAACTTGAACTACAACCCTTTGAAGGGACAAAAATAGACCCAACAAACCCTAATTTACTGATTGCAGATTGCAAAGGCGTTCCTGTTGCGCTGCCACGTGGAATGCGCGTTGACGACGTTTTATGTTTCGATAATGTAGATGTAAGTACAGGCCACATTGATTTTGACGGCAGTGTAATTATTAGTGGCGATATAAAAGACGGAATGCGAGTAAAAGCGAAAGGTGACATTACTGTTTTAGGCTTTGTTGAATCAGGAATTGTGCAGAGCGAAAGTGCTGTAACTATTGTATTAGGTGCCATAGGCCGAAACCGTGAAAACGAAGAAGCATTTACTTGCCGTATTTCAGCCAAGCGTACAATTTCTATAGGCTATGCTCAATATTGTGACATTAAGACTGAACAAAGTTTATTCATAGAGCGCCAAGTATTACATTGTGACCTAACAGCTAAGCGTTTAATACGTGTTGGCAAAGCCGATAACCCTCGTGGCAAAATTATTGGTGGTAATATATTTGATGCAATGCGTATTGAAACAGGTGAATTAGGTGCGCCTGCTGGTACTAAAACGCGTGTATTTTTAGCACAAAATTGGTTTGAACTGCGTGATAAGCAAAGCCAAATTAACGACTTTGAAAAGGTATTAAGTACTAAATTACTGGAATTAAAAAATGCGCGAACTAAAGCAGAGAAAATAACTAACCCTGCTCAGCGCAAGCAATTTACTGATAAAATTACGGCTAACGAAAAGCAAGTGAATGTCCGCTCTCGTCATGTTAAGCAACAAAAAGCAATCGTAAAAAGAAAAATAGCCCAGCTACTAGCCTCTAGCCGCTTAAAAGTGAACGAGTTAATGCACCCTGGTGTGGAGCTTAAAATAGCAAAAGAAACTAAACAGTTTTCGCGTATTTATCCCCCCCACTTCGTAAGATTATCTGAGGGTAAAATTACTCAGTCGTTTTAGCTTCGTTGGCGGCTTCATCATCGTCACTTTCATCGAGTGGCGCAAGCGGCCAACCGCCTAACTCTTGCCAGCGGTTTACAATTAAACAGTATAATTCAGCGGTGCGTTCTGTGTCGTAAAGTGCCGAGTGTGCTTGACTGTTATCAAATTCAATTCCAGCTGCACGACAAGCTTTAGCTAATACTGTTTGGCCTAAAGCAAGCCCTGCTAACGTTGTTGTATCAAAGCTCACAAATGGATGAAACGGTGTGCGCTTTATATTATTGCGCTCAATAGCCGCATTTAAAAAGCCATGATCAAACGCGGCGTTATGCGCCACAATAACAGAACGCTGGCACCCTGCTGCCTTTTGCGCTTTACGCACGACCTTACAAATCTCTTTGATAGCGTCTTCTTCTGCGACTGCACCTCGTAATGGCGAAAATGGGTCAATGCCGTTAAACTCAATTGCTGCTTGCTCAATATTTGCGCCTTCAAACGGCTCAACGTGAAAATGCACTGTTTGATCTATGCTAAGCAACCCGTCATCATCCATTTTTAAAACAGAGACTGCAATTTCAAGTAATGCATCTGTCTCTTTGTTAAAACCAGCAGTTTCAACATCAATAACAACAGGAAAAAAGCCACGAAAGCGTTTTGCGAAAAGGGTTTGCTCAGTATTTGCCATAGTATTCTTGGTTTGTAGGTATAAGCCTTCTATTATGTCAAAAGTAGGTGCCGTTCGGCTAGGGACTTTTACCTATTATTTATGCCTATAATTATAGGCATACAATTTGCTTTAAGTGATACTAGCTAAGTGTTAACTGCTATATAATATGGCAGTACTGAACAAAGCCAAATTTTTGGCGTGTCGGGTTTACGGGGAGTCTTTGATGAAATTAAAGTTATTATTAATGAGCGTTAGTATTAGCTCTGCGCTATTGAGCGTCAGTGCACATGCGGCCATGCGTAATTACTCTGCAAATCAAGACAGTTCAAATTGGGAAGTGGTTAAAACAACACGTTTGCAATGCCAGTTGAACCATGAGGTACCTTACTATGGCGAGGCTATTTTTAAAGCATCGGCGAGTAAAAATAAAAACCTAACTTTCAATTTAGATATGGTTGTTCGCCCTGAAAATTACGCCATTGCAGGGCTTAAAGCAGTTCCTCCTTCTTGGCGCTCTGGGCTGCCAGCACGCGACATAGCAAATATGAAGCTACTAAAAAAGTTTGATGGTGAACTCGGTAATCAAACTGCTTGGGAAATGCTTACAGAACTTGAAAAAGGGTTTTACCCCACTTTTTATTACCAAGACTGGCAAAATAGTGCCGATAAAATTGCCGTTGGTATTTCAAGTGTAAACTTTAAGCAAGCCTATTGGGCCTTTTTGCAATGCCGTGACGAACTATTACCTTACAGCTTTGAGGATATTTCGTTTACAGTGATGAACTATCAATCTAATAGCAGTAAGTTAACTAAGTCATCTCAGCAGCGCCTTGATAAAATTGCTGAGTATCTAAAAAACGATTCAACCATTGAGTCCATTAGTATTGATTCTTATACCGACAGTTATGGCGGTCGTTGGAACAACTTAGACCTATCTCGTAAGCGTGCAAAAGCGATAAAAGATTATATGGTGAGCTTAGGTGTGGATGAAAATAAAGTAAAAACAACGGGGTTTGGTGAAAAACGTTTTGTAGACACCAACGATAATATTTTAGGCCGCGATAAAAACCGCCGTTTGGTCATTCAAATAGCTAAAATGTAGGGGGTTTACTTAATTGACGAGGTTACAGACTTTGCGCCGTGATTTAATTAATCGCCCATCGATTGAAGACATTTTATGTCACAAAATTAAACACGCCCTAGCGCTTACTTTTAGTTTTTAAGTATTTATCACCAAATTGAAAAAAGCCTAAACTAATTACAATAATAGCAGCGCCAATTATTAGCTCTTTACTTAGTGGCTCGTTATTAAGCCACGCACCTAACCCTATTGCAAAGCTAGGTGTAATAAGTGTTGTTAATGCAACGGTGCTCGCGTTTAAATTTTGTAAAACATGAAAATATGCCAACGCACCTATTAACGACCCAAAGAGTCCTAAATAACCAATTGCCCAAAGCGACCTTAAATTCCAGTTTTGTATATTAAGCTCACCATCAAGCACCCACCACGCAATAAAAAATAATGGCGTTACAAATACTAGTGCACCAAATGTTGTGGCCATAGGGTGAATTGCAATTTTCACCCGCTTTATCATCACACCGCTTAAGCTAAAAAAGCACACAGCCATAAATACATATACAAGCCCAAGTCCCTGAGTTTGTGAGTTTTGTACTTGGTTATAGCTTACAAAATAAAGTCCGACTAACGCACTTGCTAAAGCAATGAGTTTTATTAAACTAAATTTAGGCTCATTTAATAGCTGTTGAGCAAGCAATCCCGATAAAATAGGAGCTAATCCAAACATAAGTGAAATAATGCCAGAAGGCACTGTTCTAGCCGCCATATAACTCAATAACATGCCACCAAAAATACCAATGCTTGAGTAAGCATAGAGTAGGCAAGCTTGCTTACTCCATGGCACTCTTACATTAGTGACTGCAACAACAAGCGCACCAATGAATAGCCCAACGAGCATACGCATTAACACCGCTAGTGATGGCGAAACACTCTCACTACTCCACACAATACCCAGCGGTGTGGTGGACCATATAAGAACCATTAAAAAATATGAAACTTTAACAGGCACGTACCATTCCTTTGTAAGTTAAAAATAAGGCGAGTGGGTTTTGAGGGAAAAAGCCAGCCAAGCGTATTAATGCACTAGTTACAGTACACGTACTTAACGGTCAGTTTAATCTTAAGATATAAACGCTCAATAACTAGTAATAGAATTATACGCTGTAAAAGGTTTATGGATAGATATTTAATCATATTAAAGATTATAAAATGCTTAAATATACAGCTGTAAAATGTAAGTTACATTTTATTTAATGCCATTTATAACAAAACTATTTGAGTTTTACTGATCTAGTTATATGGTGCGTGTAAATTAATAATAATTAAGGTAATTAAGTGCTCAAAAATAAAACAACAGGCAGCATGTTAATTGTAGCTGGTACCACTATTGGTGCAGGTATGCTTGCTTTACCTATCGCTTCTGCTGGTTTAGGTTTTATGACTGCACTTGCACTCATTGTTGCAAGCTGGATATTAATGACTTACACCGCCTTGCTGATGCTAGAGCTACATCAGTTTGCCCCTCGTGATGCAACGTTAAATACACTTGCTAAACGCTGGCTTGGGAAGCGCGGTCAATACATTGCCAATTTTTCAATGGTGTTTTTATTTTATGCTTTATGTGCAGCTTATATCGCAGGCGGTGGTGCTCAGCTTCAAGAGCGGATCAACCTTGGATTTGACTTAGAAATTGCCCCCCAATTTGGCTCCGTTATTTTGGCGGTCATTATTGCAAGCGTGGTTACACTAGGGACTAGCAAGGTAGATAAATTTAATAGAATACTCTTTTCAATCAAGGTGATTGTTTTAGCTAGCCTATTTTATATGCTTACACCCTATGTACAATCAAAGCACTTGCTCGAAATGCCCGTTGAGAAGGGGCTAATATTATCGGCAATTCCTGTGGTATTTACATCTTTTGGTTTTCACGGCTCTATCCCATCAATTGTTAAATACGTAGGTCTTGACGTAAAAGTTCTGCGTAAAGTGATGATTGCAGGCGCAGCATTACCCTTGGTCATTTACATATTTTGGCAACTATTAAGCCAAGGTATTATGAGCCAAAGCGATTTACTCAATAGTGAGGGCTTAAGTGGTTTTGTAGCCAGTGTTGCAGGTATTGCACATAATTCAAATGTATCTATAGCGGTGAAATTATTTGCTGATTTAGCGTTAGCGACTTCATTTTTAGGTGTAAGCCTAGGTTTATTTGATTTTTTTGCTGATGCATTTAAACAAGGAGATAACAACCAAGGCCGTGTTATGACAGCGCTTATTACATTTATTCCGCCTTTGGGATTTGCTCTTTTTTACCCGCAAGGCTTCATAATGGCCCTTGGCTATGCCGCCATTGCTTTAGTTGTACTGGCTGTATTTTTACCTGTTGCTATGGTTTATAAACAACGTGCCTCAACTAGTTCCGACACTGGTTATAAAGTGCGCAGTGGTCGTATAGGGCTATTGATTGCAGCGTTATGTGGTGTGCTAATAATTACTGCGCAATTTATGCAAATGAGTGGATTTATACCTGCAATTGGTTAAAGCTTGCTTTTGTAACACCAAAATTTAGTTAATAAAAAACCGCACACCATGATTAATGGAGTGCGGTTTTTTTATATTAGCTACGTTTATTTACAAACGTCAGCAACTGCATTTGCAAAGTAATCAAGGTTTGCTTTGCTAACACCGGCTACGTTGACACGACTTGAGCCAACAATGTATATGCCGTACTCTTTTTGTAATCGCTCAATTTGCTCTTTATTAATACCCAAGAACGAAAACATACCGTGTTGACGTTCAATAAATGAAAAGTCTTGCGCTATGTCTTTTGATGCTAGGCTTTCTTTAATTAAACTACGAAGGCCATTAATACGCGTACGCATTTCATCAAGTTCAGCATGCCACATTTGCGTAAGCTCTGTACTGCTTAAAATAGTGTTAACAATATCAGCACCATGTGCCGGAGGCATTGAATAAATGCTACGTACCACACTTAACATTACTGAGTTTGATACATCAGCTGTCGCACTGTCTTTTGCAATTAATGAACATGCACCGATACGCTCACGATATAAACCAAAGTTTTTAGAGCACGATGAGCAAATAATTAACTCTTCAACGGCATCAGCTAAAATACGAAGTCCGCGTGCATCTTCTTCTAGTGAAGAGCCAAAGCCTTGGTAAGCTATATCTACTAATGGCGTAAAGCCAACTTCTTTAGCAAGCTCTGCTACTGTGTTCCACTGAGCTTCGTTTAAATCCGTGCCACTTGGGTTATGACAGCATGCGTGTAATAGCACTACATCACCCTTTGGTACTTGCTTAAGGGTATTGATCATCTCATCAAATAGCAGGTCTTTATTCTCGTAGTCGTAGTACGGGTATTCTTTTACGGTTAAACCCGCAGCTTCAAATAAACTAATGTGGTTTGCCCAAGTAGGTGTAGTAACCCATACAGTTGCATCTGTATTACAACGCTTAATAAACTCAGCAGCAACACGAAGTGCACCTGTACCACCTGGTGCTTGTGCTGTACGCACGCGATTTGCTAATAATGCTTGGTGCTCACCAAGTAATAGCTGTTCCATTTTTTGACAGTAGTCTAAGTTACCTGCTAAGCCAATATAAGATTTGCTTGTTTCATTTTCTAAGCGAAATGCTTCTGCTTTCTTCACTGCGTTTAATACAGGTGTATTACCGTGCTCATCTTTATAAACACCCACACCTAAATCAATTTTATTAGGGTTTGTATCTTTTTTATAGGCCGCCATAAGGCCAAGAATAGGATCGGTTGGTAATGGTTTTAATACTGAGAACATGGGCTATCTCTTATCTATATTTATGGGTTAGCAATTAAGCTTAGCTTAACATAAAAGCACATCACGTTGACTAGTGTTATTTACACGAGTGAGTGAGGAATTTTAATACAACACGCAATTAAAATGGCCAAAACTTTGTCATCAAAAAAGTCATTATCAAATGCTTCAGCATCAATAATACCTACACACTCATTTTGGGCATTAAATAAAGGCAAACATACTTCAGATTTAACTTTAGGGTCACAGGTATAATACTCTCCACCTTGTGCTAAATACTTCTCTACATTATTAATAATGCGACCTTTTTGTGATAACGCCACTTGAACATTATTGCTTCCTGCAGCAAAGGCCTCTGTAAGCGGAAATAGAGGGCGGCTAGGTACACCATGATAAGCAAGCTTTAAAAGTTGTTTACCTTCGTCAGTGTCTGTTGATTGATAAATACCATACCAGTCAACACCCGTTTGCGTGTGAACATAGTTAACAATACTTTGCAGCTGTGCAAGCTTGCTATTGGTATTACTATTGTTATTTATAAAATCAGCAAGGTTAAAAGGCTCATCTTGCAAGTAACCAAATAAGCTACACGCCCCGCCTTCACCTAATTCAGGTATTTGATACTGCCAACGCGTTTCTGGTAAAGATGTATGCGCTAAATAGTGCTCAAGCTTTTCAAGCTCAGCTGTAATTAAGTTTGCATTAACGCGCAACTGCGCTTGCGTTAAATAAGAAGAAATCATTTGGCCATCCATACATCTAAGTTGCCAGAAATGATAGCATGGATATTTTCACAGAGCTAGATCAACTTATAGGACATTTCAACTTGGTTACCACTGGCGTTATATGTGACTTTTTCTGCAATTTCTTCAAGCAGTGAAAGACCTCGCCCAAATTCATTATTGCCACTCATTTCATCATTTGATTGGCTACTGAATCCCCTTCCCGAATCACAAATGATAAAATACAAACTGAGTGTTTCTGGGCAGTAGCGTATATCAATAATGATCATGGCATCTTTTAACTCATTTATGGCTTTCTCACGCATTTCATAAAACTTAAAAAAACCGTCTTCTTGCAGCTTTATTGCGGAGTCTAATCCTAAAACACCATGATCAAGTGAATTGTTATAAGCTTCAGAAAGGAGTAAAAAAATGTTTGAGCGATGATCATTTAATCCCTCAATTCGGCTAAGAATATTGACAATATCGTAGACAGGATCGGTTTGCTTAATTTGCTTTGAATTAAGGCTTAATGACAAATTGAAGGCAAGCGTTGAAAAAGGCTCTCTCGGCTTTTCTTCCACCTGCAAAGGCAAACAGTTAAGCAAGACAATGCTTACATCATCTTGCTGTTGTAAGCCCTGCGCAAAATCACTCACATCAGCAATTATATCTTCACAAGAGATCATGGGCTTACTTTTTAATGATGCTATAAAGCGTTCTTCAGCAAAAAACTCGTCCTGCTTATTAGTGGTTTCTGTTATGCCGTCGGTAGCAAAAACTAAACGTGTATCACTATTTACTTCAAAATGTATTAAATCGTACTCAAATTCATGTTTGTCTAATATACCCAATGCCATATGTTGAGACTCTAATGTCTTTTCTATATTACCTTTAGTATTGATCAAATATGCATCGGGTAAGCCACCAAGCCACGCTGATATACTTTTTCCTGACGCACTGAGCTCAACAATGGTAGCTGCGCAAAACATATGCCCCGGTAACAGGTTGTAAAGAAGTGTATTTAGTTCAAAGGCAATATCATTAACGGCTTTACCTTTATTTACCATTGTATAAAATGCGCGAGATACAGGGAGTGCACCAATAGCAGCCGCTAGGCCGTGCCCGGTAAAGTCACCCAGCATACAATACAAGTTACCTATTGGACTTTGCGCAACTAAAAACATGTCTCCATTAAACATGGACGCTGGCGACAAATTAAAGTCGAGATGCTGCTTAAAATCATCTTGATTCTCGAGCGAATTATTAAATATGTGCTCAACTATTTCGTGTTCACGTTCAATTTGATTGTGGTGATACTCGAGCAGTTGCTTTTGTTGGTTGGCTTTTTTGCTTAGCTCACGAGTTCTTCTATGAGCTTTAATTTTTGCGTGAAGAATAACTTTATCAAATGGCTTGTGGATAAAGTCATCTCCGCCAACTTCTAAACATTTTTCAAAACTTGCTTTGTCGTCTAACGAAGTAATAAAAATAATAGGTAAATAAACTTCACTGTATTTATTTTTTATTATTTTGGCTGTCTCAAAACCATCCATAACCGGCATTATTACATCGAGTAACACAATGTCTATGGCTTCATGCTCAAGGACTTTAATTGCTTCTTGGCCGTTGAAGGCCATCGATACTTGATAACCTTCATCTTTGAGCATTTGACTTAATAAAATACGGTTTAATGCCTGATCATCGACAATAAGAACGTGTGCTGCCATTAGCTAATATCAAATTTCTTATCGAAGCGCGATATTTGTAATATTTTTTTCAGCTGTGGCTGGCAATTAGTGATTTCAAACACAGTCACTTTATCTTCTAATGTTTTTTTCATATTTAAAAGCATGCCTAGTGCAGAACTATCCATATAGTCAGTTTCTCTTAAGTCTACAATCACTTTGTTAGTGCTACTGTCTATCTGAGCATAGGCTTGGCGAAAAGACTGCACTAAATTAAAGTCAAACTTTCCCTTTATTTGTATTGTTAGCGCTTTTCCATCGGCTGATGTACGGGTAGTTAAATTCATCGATTTCTCCGTTAAATGTATCTTTGATTAAATATAACCTGTTAAAAGTATTTAGCAAAAAGAAAAACACACAACAGCAAATTTGCTATCATTTACGCCATTACTTAATACATTTTGACTGAATAAGGTAAACCATGACAGATAGTCACTTAGTATATTCAACAAGCACTGGACGCATTGACCAGCCAAAACCAGAAAAAGAGCTTGATATTAAGCTTTTCAAAGATGGGTTTGTTCGTATTGAGCGTCAAACAAAAGGCCGTAAAGGTAAAGGCGTAATGCTTGTTGTTGGCATAGACCCAAAAGAACATGACTTAAAAAAGTTAGCTAAAACAATAAAAAGTAAAATGGGCCAAGGTGGCGCTGTAAAAGAAGGCGTTATAGAAGTCCAAGGCGATGACCGAGATAAGTTAAAAGCAATTTTAGGGAGCTTGAAGTTTAAAGTGAAAATTGCGGGTGGTTAACCCGCAATTATAAAACTACATTACTTTTTTAAATGGTACTTCACCCAGCTTTAGATATAAATCTGGTAAATCAGACTCAGGAATTGGGCGGCTGTAATAGTACCCTTGCACTATAAAACAGTTGTTATTTTGTAAAAACTCAACTTGCTCTATGGTTTCTACCCCTTCAGCAACCACATCTAAATTAAGCTTTTGAGCCATTGCTATAATAGCGGCAGTAATCTCCATGTCATTGCTATCTTCTGGGATATCTTGCACAAATGAACGATCTATTTTGAGTATATCTACCGGGAAGCGTTTTAAATAACTAAGCGAAGAATACCCCGTTCCAAAATCATCAATTGAGATAGAAATACCTAGTGCTTTTAGCTCATGAAGTTGAGCAATAGCAGCCTCTACGTTCCCCATCAACATGCTTTCAGTTAACTCTAAATGTAATCGTTTAGCCGATACGCCCGATGTAATAATCATCTTACTTAGGGTCGGCACAAGATTCGAATCTTTAAATTGGCGAGCAGATAAGTTAATCGATACGTTATTTTCACGGTTTTGCTCTGTTAATCTCACAACGAAATTACATGACTCCTGTAATACCCACTCACCTAATTCAACAATAAGCCCTGTCGCCTCAGCTATAGGAATAAACTTATCTGGCGGTATTAGACCTTCTGTTGGGTGGAACCATCTCAATAATGACTCGTATCCTACAACCTTTTGAGTACGGCTATCTATCTGCGGCTGATAATAAACCACAAACTGATCTTCTTTTAACGCAATACGCAGCTCGTTTTCAATAAATAATCGCTCATTTGCGGCTGCATTTAGCTCTTGGCTATAAAAGTGGAACGTATTACGCCCTTTCTCTTTGGCCTCATACATTGCTAAATCCGCGTGTTTCAGAAGCTGATCTTCTTCAAGGCTGTCATATGGCGCCATAGTAATACCAATACTCGCGCTTATAATTACTTCGTTATTTCCTAGCATAATTGGCATATTAAGCGTTTGCTGTATTGTATTTGCTACATCGGTTGCGTGCTCTTGGCTTTCGATTCCACTGAGTAATACTGCAAACTCATCGCCGCCTAAACGTGCAATCGTATCTTCTGATCTTAGGCGCTTCTTCAATCTATTCGCGACCTGTATTAATAATTGATCGCCTGCGTCATGTCCAAGGGTGTCATTAATTCGCTTAAATTCATCTAAATCAAAGTAAAAAAGTGAAAAGGCATAATGACCACGTTCTGCAAGCGCAAGAGATTTGCGCAACTGCATTCTGAAGAAGGTTCTGTTTGCTAAACCTGTTAGCGTGTCAAAATAAGCGAGCTGTTCCATTTTGCGCTGGCTTTCTTTAACAAACGAGATATCTTGTGCGGAAGCAACATAACTTGTGATATTACCGCCTTCCTCTCGTATCGGTGAAACGCTCAATGAAACCCAAATAGGCTGTTTATCTTTGCTTTCAATTAACGTATCACCGCGCCAATAGTTACGACTACGTAGGTCTATATCAATATCTTCAACCAAAATAGCCATATCAGACGCAATAATGTTTAAAAGTGGTGCTCGAGTGAAATGACTCTCTGGATAACCTGTCATCTCTAACATTTTGGGATTAACGTATTCGATAACAAAGTTCTCGTCAGTTATAACAACACCTGTGCCAGAGAAAGCGACTGCTTTTGATAATCGATTAGCTGCTTTTTCGGCTATTTCTTTTTCAGTTATTCGCTGGTTAAGTCCATCAATTAATTTACGAATTTCAACCGACATATCTTTAAACGAACCGTTAAGCGTACCAATTTCGTCTTTATTCTCTTCTGGGAATTGAGTATCTAGTTTACCCTGACCAAAGCTCGATACCGCATAAACAAGTGAATGCAATCGGCGTAACACAAGATGCTGCAAGGCTTGATGCAATAACAAGGCAACTAAAATAGCGTAAAGAATAAAAAGACCAAAAAACTTAAGTTTCAAATCTTGCAGAGCAGACAATGTAGAGGAACGCTTTTTATAAACCCCTATGTACCAATCTAGCTGATCAATTTTTTGAATATTGATTAAGTGAGCCTCGTCATTTTGTAAAAAAGAACTTGCATATTCTGGAAGCTTTGTCGCAATTGCCTCACTAATAATTGACTTGAGCTGAGGGTTTACAAACTCGTCCATAGCCACTTTTTTATTATTTTTTCCGTATTCAGCAAGTAATGAAGTACTCAAATCTGGGTGGGCTAATAATTGGCCTTTACTATCAAAAACAAGTAAGTTTTTTTCTTTGTCTCCTATAGGTAGAAAAGACACGAGTTTATTAAGCGTAATATCACTGCCTGTAACCCCTATAAATTCATTATTCGAATAAATAGGGACCAGTAAACTGATCACCCAATCATGCCATACTCTATCGTAGTAAACCTTTGACCATTCAGGTTCTACAGAGTTGCCTAAACTTTCGCGAACATACTTATAAGTTGAACCACCGCTTACTCGAAAATCAGCAGGAGCATTTAACGCCCAATTAGGTGGCGATATTCTTATAAAGTCATCATTGGTTATAAGGTAAAAATTGTAGAAGTCATAAACTAATGTTGGTGAGATAACATCCCATAGTGCTTCAGAGTTATTAAATAACTGTTTGTAAAAAGGTGTGAACTTTTCTTGTGGTAAAAACGCGGCAGATAAACCATCCGATGAAGCACTTCGAATAGTACCATCACTATTAAACTGTAATTGTGCTTTACTGGTTAGATCAATTGGGGAGTTTTTTTGAAATAACTGCTCATTAACTATGTTGTTAGCTTGCTTAGCAATGTTAACTTTTGTTTCTATTCGTTCTTTAAATTGCCTTACTAATAAATCGGTCGAGCTTTTTAGTACTTCGTGCTCTTCAAAAACCAGCTGCTTTTCCTCAGATTTAAGCATAAAAAAGGCAGCACAAACACCCGCAATTAAACAAATTGAGGATATGAGTAACGACAATTTCACACTTAAAGAGTTTATTCCAAAACGCGATGGAGGGCGTCTATATAGCACAAGCCAACCTTAATTATTAATAGTTGTTATTATTTAGCTGTTAATGAAATATACCAGATTCAAATTCATTATTATAAATTTTTTGTAAACTTTATAAAAAAATTACAAAAGTTGAAATAATCAATACTTAAGCACTATATTAGTAAAGTATGTTATTGACATTACCCCTAACTCTCCATACATTAACTGCATGAACATATTTTATTCTCGCATTATTTTTTCTTTTTTTAGCTTCTTTATATAAAAGAGGCTGGCCTGTTTGTGAGATAAATCAATCGAATAGTAAAGCCTCCCAACCGGGAGGCTTTTTTGTATATGCTGCATTTACGCAGATGACTTTTGGAATGAGGAACCCCAAAATGACCAACGATGTATTAAACACATTAAGACATGATATAAACGAAATAGACTCTGACTTGCTTGTACTCCTTGCCAAACGGCGCCGTATTAGTCATGGTGTTGTTGAATATAAAATTGCAAATAACAAGCCTATTCGTGATGAAGCCCGTGAACTAGCACTACTAGAAAAATTAATTGGTTATGGCAAGTCACTTGGCTTAGATGCGTATTATGTAAACAATGTTTTTCAAACAATCCTAGAAGACTCCGTATTACACCAGCAAGCAATGCTGCAAAAAAACCTAAACCCTGATGCATTAAGCGAAACACACCGTGTTACTTATTTAGGTGGGCAAGGCTCATATAGCCAACTTGCTTGCCATAAGTACTTTAGCCGTCGCCCAGGCAAACTCGTTGAAATTGGGTGTTCATCGTTTGAAGAAATCACCTCCAAGGTAGAAAGCGGGCAAGCAGACTTTGGATTACTTCCTATTGAAAATACCAGCTCAGGCAGTATTAACGAAGTATTTGATTTACTACAACACGCACAAGTATCTATTGTTGGTGAAGTGACACACAGTGTTGAGCATTGCTTATTAGCTAAACCTGATACACAACTTGAACAGCTCACAAAAGTATTTGCTCATCCACAACCCTTCGCGCAATGTAGCCGCTTTTTACAAGGGTTAGGGGATTTGCAACATGAAACATGTGACTCAACATCTTCAGCGCTTCAATCTGCGCTTAGTACACCAAATAGTGCTGCAATTGGCTCAGCTCAAGCTGGTAAAAATGTAGGCCTTGAAGTTATTAAATCAAACTTAGCTAATCAAAGCGAAAACCACAGCCGCTTTATAGTCGTAGCGCGTAAGCCTTTGCATGTGTCGAATCAAATACCTACGAAGACTAGCTTGATCATGTCGACCAAACAACAAGCCGGCTCACTTGCTGATGCACTGATGATTTTCAAGCAACACAAAATAAACTTGGTAAAACTGGAATCACGCCCTACCCCAGGCAACCCATGGGAAGAAGTGTTTTATGTTGATTTAGAGGCAAACTTGGCTGATACCCAAGTAAAAGAAGCGCTAGAGGAACTTAAAGAACATACCCAATATGTGCGTATATTAGGTTGCTATCAAAGTGAAACATTACAAGCTGTTAGTGTGAATACTTAAATATAGGCTATTCAAAAGGGGGCACAAAATGTGCCCCCTTTACATTTATTTGATGTAAAACTAGTCGAGCACCTTAGCGTCATTCGCTTTATTAAGTAAACTGCGGCTTTGTGTTAAAAAATGCGCAGTTGAGTCTGAAAAATATGATTTAGCATCTGCAAATGCCTCCATTAAGGCTGCTTTATCACCTACCCTAAGCTTTTCAAGCGTTTGTGCAAAGGTATCTTGGTATTGAGCTAACAAACTTTCAACGTCATCAAACTGAGCCAACATTATATCGGAATAAAGCTCAGGCGATTGCGCAAACAAACGCCCTACCATCATTAGCTCTAATTGATATATCGGCGACGAGCAACTTCGTAACTCTGCTAAAGTATGGCTTTGCTTTGCTAAAAACTGCCCATAAACAAACGTTGTTAAATGTCGCATTACCTGAATTATTTGCATGGCTTCATCGTGTTTTTTAGCATCTAGCTCTACAAGCTGACACCCCCACACTTGTAACTGCTCTAATAGCCCTTTTGCCGCCTTATGCTCTCTGCCCTCACATACAACTACCGTTTGTTTTACCCAATGTGAAATATCAGGCCCAAACATAGGGTGTAAACCAACAACTGGACCACTATGAGCTGCTTTTAATGCTTTAATTGGCGATTGCTTTACCGAGGTTATATCAACGAGTAAACAGTCATCATCTAGTTTTGGTAGTTTAGCAACTACAGACTCTAAAGCATTAATAGGTACACTGATCATTACCAGTTTTGCACCGGTTAAAATGCTTTGGGCATCATCTTGCTGCTCTTTGTCCAATATTTTGACGTCATAACCTGAGCGAATAAATTGTTGGGCAAATAACTGCCCCATCGCCCCTTGACCGCCCACAATAACAATAGGTGAAAGTGATGGCGCTGCACACGCTAACTTAGCCTGTTGGTTTTGATATGCTTCACGCATCATCCGTCTGAGAATATCTTCAACTAGATCAGGACTTACATTTTGATTAATTGCTTCTTGGCGCCTAGCCGCTAGTAATTCAGCTTCACGCTCTGGTGCATGTAAAGGCGCACCTGTTTGCTGTTTGATTTCACCAATTTTTTGGGTAATACCATTGCGTTTAGCTAATAAGGCAACAAGCTGCGTATCGCATTCATCTATGCCTTGTCTTAGTTGGGCCAAATCACTTATATTTGCCACGTCCAATCCCACCTTGAAAAAATCATATTTCGTAAATTTATATTTACATAAAAGTAAACTAATCAATACGATAAATACTAACAGGATACGTTAGACGTTAAAAGGGCTGATCGCATATAGCAAGGTTAAAACCAACGGTGAATTTATGTTATCAGTCAGATTATGGGCAACATTTCAAAAGCTTTTGAAGGGAATGATCAATGAGTCTTTAGTTTTTTTGTAGTGAGCTAAATATCGATAAACCCATTGCGTAAAAACAATAAAAAAGTTTTAAACCTAAGCTGCAGTAAATAAAAAGAGAAACGTGTTTTAAGTCAATTTATTTCAAATATGTAATATTGCCTGCGCCACTCAACATTACAATAAAAAACCTAGACCGCTTAAAAACGAAAACGGGTTGCAATCCGAAGACTGCAACCCGTTTTTTGCGTTGATAAACAGCGCGTATTAGTTAAGTTTTTCTCTAATACGTGCAGATTTACCAGAACGCTCACGTAAGTAGTAAAGCTTAGCACGGCGAACTGCACCGCGACGCTTAACTGTTACGCTATCGATAAGAGGGCTGTGCGTTTGGAATACACGCTCAACACCTTCACCGTTCGAGATTTTACGAACTGTGAATGCTGAGTGAAGACCACGATTACGCTTAGCGATTACAACACCTTCAAAGGCCTGTAGACGCTCTTTAGCACCTTCTTTTACTTTTACCTGTACAACCACTGTATCACCAGGGCCAAATGCAGGTACGTCTGTTTTAAGCTGCTCTTCTTCAAGCGCTTTAATAATATTTTGGTTTACTTTTGCCATTATGTTTCTCACTTTCCTAGGTGTAACTGTCTTCTAGCCACAAGCTTTTTGGTACTCTTGCTGAAATTCTGCGAGTAATACCGCTTGCTCCTCAGTCAGAGCTAGGTTATGCAACAAGTCAGGACGTCGTATCCAAGTTCTGCCTAATGACTGCTTAAGCCGCCACCTTGCTATTGCTTGGTGATTACCACTGAGTAATACAGCAGGAACTTGTTTGTCGTCCAATGTTTCTGGTCGTGTGTAGTGAGGGCAATCTAGCAAGCCATCCGAAAATGAATCTTGCTCTGCTGATTGGTTATGACCTAACACGCCTGGCACCAATCGCGCTACTGCGTCAATTAATGTCATGGCAGGTAGTTCACCACCACTCAAAATAAAATCACCAATTGACCATTCTTCGTCAACGTATGACTCTATTATTCTCTCATCTATACCTTCATATCGACCGGCAATCAAAATCAGTTTATCAGAGTTAGCGAGTTCGCTAGCCCCTTGCTGATCAAGTTTGCGCCCTTGTGGGGACATATAAATTACTTTAGCACCATCACCTGCCGCTTTTTTAGCGTCAAGAATAGCTTTTTCCAATGGTTTAACCATCATTAACATACCGGGTCCGCCCCCGTAAGGACGATCATCTACAGTTCTGTGCTTATCTAAAGCATAGTCACGTGGATTCCAGCAGTTAAAATCAATTAATCCATTTTTTACTGCGCGACCAGTAACCCCTTGTTGGGTAATTGCGTCAAACATGTCCGGGAAAAGGCTTATCACCCCAACCCACAATGAACTAGTTTGAGTCATTAAAACCCAGGATCCCAGTCTACTGTAATTTCTTTTACGTCGTATTTAACATCTTTGATAACTGAATCAGTTAAAAAAGGTATTAAACGCTCCGATTGACCAAATGCATCTTTACTGTTTGCTTTCACAACCAGTACATCATTTGACCCTGTCTCCATCAAGTCATCAACAGTGCCTAAGTTATAACCTTTATCAGTTACAACCGACATGCCAATGAGATCTCGCCAATAGAACTCACCTTGCGGTAGTTCTGGTAATTGCGTTGCATCCATTGAGATTTCTGCATGGGTATAAGCCATTGCTTCGTCTCGATCGTTTACTTGCGCAAATTTAGCGATAAAGCCTTTGTTGTGGCGACGCCAGTCGACCACTTCTAAGGACTGCCATTTACCTTGTTGCCCTATCAACCACGGGCTGAAATCGAAGATCCCTGCGGGATCATCAGTAAATGAATGTACCTTAAGCCAGCCCTTTATACCATAAGGGGCGCCGAGCTTTCCTACGACAATTATTGATGAGGTGTTCTCTTGACTCATGGTTACACTTACGCCTATTAAGCCGCTTTACGAGCGTCTTTAACTAATTTAGCTACACGATCTGAAAGACCTGCGCCTTGACCTACCCAGTGATCTACACGAGATAAATCTAAGCGAAGTTTTTCTTCCTGACCCGAAGCGATTGGGTTAAAGAAACCAACTTTCTCGATGAAGCGACCGTCACGCGAGAAACGGCTATCCGCAACCACAATTTGATAGAAAGGGCGTTTTTTAGCGCCACCACGTTGCAAACGAATAGTTACCATACCGTCCTCTAAATAGATTGACTGTTTTCATTAATAAGATTTACTCCCCAGTATGGGGAGCCGGTGAATTGTACGAGTTTTTAGCAATAACGCAAGTAAGAAGTGAAGCAAAAAGCCAGTTTAGTAGGTTAAACCGTGATCTAGGCTAAAAATTAGAGTTAATGCAGTACAGAGTGCATAAATTATTCAACAAAAAAGGAGCAATTTGCTCCTTTTTTGTATACGTTGTGATTAATTAAAGTGCAACGCTTACTAAAAATCTAAAATTTTGGACCGCCGCCGCCCATCATGCCCGGTGGCAACATGCCTTTCATACCGCGCATCATTTTTTGCATCCCGCCTTTGCCTTTCATTTTTTTCATCATTTTTTGCATCTGCGTAAATTGTTTAAGCAACTTATTGATGTCTTGTACCTGTGTACCAGAACCTGCTGCAATACGTTTTTTACGCGACCCTTTAATGATTTCTGGACGAGCTCGCTCCTGTTTTGTCATAGAGCTGATGATAGCCTCCATTTGAATGAAGGTTTTATCACCCATCTGACCTTTTACCGCGTCAGGTAAATTAGACATACCAGGAAGTTTATCAAGCATCGACATCATGCCGCCCATATTTTTCATTTGCTTTAACTGGTCAGCAAAGTCATCTAGCGTAAAGCCTGCGCCTTTAAATACTTTTTCGGCAACTTTGGCAGCTTGCTCTTTATCGACTTTCATTTCGACTTCTTCGATTAATGAAAGTACATCACCCATGCCTAAAATTCGCGATGCAATTCGGTCAGGGTGGAAAGGTTCAAGTGCGTCTGTACGTTCACCCACACCCATAAACTTAATGGGTTTATCTGTAATATGACGAATAGATAAAGCAGCACCGCCTCGGGCGTCACCATCTGTTTTAGTTAATATCACACCAGTAAGTGGCAGAGCTTCATCAAATGCTTTTGCAGTATTTGCCGCATCTTGACCCGTCATAGCATCAACAACAAATAATGTTTCAATCGGGTTGATAGCTGAATGAAGATCTTTAATTTCATCCATCATGTCGCTATCCACATGTAAGCGACCCGCTGTATCAACTAATACAACATCAATAAATTTCTTTTTAGCGTGTGTAATAGCCGCAGTAGCAATATCAACTGGCTTTTGTGAAATATCACTTGGAAAGAAATCTACATCAACTTCTGTGGCTAACGTTTCAAGCTGTTTTATTGCTGCAGGACGATAAACATCGGCACTAACAACAAGCACTGATTTTTTCTTGCGCTCTTTTAAAAACTTAGCAAGTTTACCAACACTGGTCGTTTTACCGGCACCTTGCAAACCAGCCATCATAACAACTGCTGGCGGTTGTGCGTTTAAGCTCAGCTCTTCGTTTGCTTCGCCCATCGCTTTTTCAAGCTCTTCACGCACAATTTTTACAAACACTTGTCCAGGCGTTAAGCTTTTAGTTACCTCAACACCCACTGCACGTTCTTTAACTTGCTTTACAAAATCGCGAACAACAGGCAAAGCCACATCGGCTTCCAAAAAGGCCATGCGCACTTCGCGAAGAGTATCTTTAATGTTGTCTTCTGTTAGGCGGCCACGGCCACTGATATTTTTTAAGGTTTTACCTAATCGTTCTTGGAGATTCTCAAACATGTATCGGTTCCGATAAAACGTTATACCAATTTAATTACTCAGCCGATTTAGCTACCAGCTCGACTAATGACATTGATATTATTAAATTTGAATTAAAAACAGTATACCGTAAATAGTGGTGGACAATACAGTGTTCAAGTGCAGTGAATTAAGTTTCTTTTTTAAGGTCTATTCATTTGCGTTGCTATAAAATACAATACGTTTGTACTTGCAAGGATTTTTTGACTCAAATTAAGTGGCCCAAGCAAAATGCTGATCATCAGTTTAACTATTATCACCAGTTTATTTTATGTGCTAGCAACGTCACACGTGCTTTCACGGCTTTTTCATAAACAAGGCCCAAACCAAAAAGTAACTGTTATCTTGAGTACCGTCGCTATATTGGCGCATATGTTGTTATTGGTGAACTCGGTGTTTCGTTCTGACGGTCAAGATCTGAGCATTGTAAATGTCGCACTGCTAACCTGTTGGGTTATTGTTGTGTCTGTAACAGCTGTCTCCTTAAAATTTCCAGCCACTTTATTATTGCCCGTAGTGTATGGCTTTGCAGCGCTTTTATCTGTTGCAAGCTTATTTATACCCCATCATATATTGCTGCAAAGTATAGATGTTGAGCTTGGTTTGGTTGCCCATATATCACTTTCCCTACTCGCTTACTGCATCTTAATTATTGCAACCTTATACGGCGTGCAATTTTACTTTATAGATAAACGCCTTAAGCGCAAAGATCTCGCCATTGTGCATAGCCATTTACCTCCGTTGATGGTTGTTGAGCGCCAGCTTTATCAACTGCTTAATCTTGGTACTGCGCTGCTTACAATTGCACTCGTGTGCGGGTTTGTATTCCTCGATGGCATGTTTGCCAAAGAGTTTATTCATAAAACCATACTTTCGTTGGTGGCATGGGCTATTTTTGTTGTAGTCGCCCTTGGCCATATTAAACAAGGCTGGCGTGGTAAACCTGTGGTAATTACCATCATGGTTGCAGCATTTGTCCTCACATTAGCTTATTTTGGCAGCCGTTTTGTACAAGAAGTCGTACTAAACAAGTTTTAACTTGACTCTAGTTGCTCACTCTAGCTTAATACGCATTGATTTATAAAAAAAGGATCCATCGTTGGACGACATATCGACAAGTACCCTGTTTATCACGTTAGGATTATTGGTACTTTTTTCTGCTTATTTTTCTGGTTCTGAAACTGGGATTATGTCAATCAATCGTATACGCCTGCGACATCTTGCAAAGCAAGATCACCGTGCAGCTAAACGAGTCAGTAAATTACTTAGCCGTCCCGATAGGCTTATTGGCCTCATTTTAATTGGTAACAACCTAGTAAATATAGCCGCAGCTCAAGTTGCCACTATTATAGGTATCCGCCTATACGGTGATTTAGGTATCGCAATAGCAACTGGTGTACTTACCTTGGTTGTGCTTATATTTGCTGAAGTTACGCCTAAAACACTCGCAGCCCTTTACCCTGAAAAAGTAGCCTTTCCAAGCTCAGTGATACTTAAAGGCTTGCTGAAAATCATGTTTCCGTTTGTTGTAGTTGTTAACTGGCTAACTAACGGCATATTACGTTTATTTGGTATTAGTGCAGCTCAAATCGATGAGCACAGCATGAGCAAAGAAGAATTAAAAACAGTCGTGAACGAATCAGGTGCTTTATTACCTGCTCGTCACCAAAGCATGCTGACTTCTATCTTAGATCTAGAACAAGTTACTGTTGAAGATATTATGATTCCACGTAACGAAATTGTGGCGATTGATATAAACGACGATTGGAAAGTAATTAGCCGCCAGCTAACACATGCTCAACATACACGTGTTTTGTTGTATCGCGATAATATTGATGATGCAGTCGGTTTTATTCACTCACGTGATGCGCTGCGACTTTTAACAAAAGAGCAATTTGATAAACCTTCACTATTGCGTGCAGTTCGCGAAATTTACTTTATCCCCGAAGGCACATCGTTAAATACACAACTATTTAAGTTTCAACAATCAAAAGAGCGAATTGGTATAGTTGTTGATGAATACGGCGATATTCAAGGCCTAGTAACCCTTGAAGACATTTTAGAAGAGGTGGTGGGCGATTTCACGACCACTCAAACACGTACGCCAAGTGAAGAAGTGACAACACAACCTGATGGTTCGTTTATTGTAGATGGTGGCGCAAACGTCCGTGACTTAAATAAAGAAATGGAATGGGACTTTCCTCTTGATGGCCCTAAAACATTAAGCGGCTTAATTGTTGAATATTTAGAAGATATTCCTGACGCAAATATCAGTTTACGTATTGCGGGATACCCATTAGAAGTACTCGAAGTAAAAGAAAACATGATTAAACAGGTTAAAATACAACCTAAAAAACGTACTCGTCAATAACAAATAAGGAGCCATAAGGCTCCTTATTTACGCTGTTGTCCGATTAAGTAAATAACCGCTCCAACCAACCTTTATCAAGCTCATCTTCACATCGCTTTAATTGCGTGCCATAACGACTTGCTCTATTTTTTACTTTGTTGGCTACGCTCATTAACCATTTTTTCTTCTTATATGTGCCACGTTTATACCCGCCCCAGCCTTCATGATAATTAAGATATTGAGCGTAAGCATCCCATTTTGAAATGCCGTTTACTTTATGCGTTTTATAAACAAACCACGCCATAAAGTCGATTGCATCATCAAAGTCATCCCTATCTGCCCCGCTGTTACCTGTTTCACGAACGTAATCAGCCCAAGTAGGCGTTTTAGCTTGTGAATAACCGTAGGCTGAGCTTGCTCTACCTGTTGGTATAATCCATAAAAAATATTCCATAGGCGGAGCTGCATCGTGCTTAAACGAACTTTCTTGATACATCATGCTCATGAGTACATGTTTAGGAGAGCCCCACTTGTCTTGCGCGTCTTTTGCATCAAAATACCAGTCAGGCTTTTCTTCAAAAATTTTACAAAGATCATTTGGCTGTTTAGGTGGTGCTGTAGCACACCCGGCAAGGGTAAAAGCGAGAGTGAGAGATAAAATAAGTGCTTTTTTGTTCATTTTTTGTGTTCTCACTGAACTTTTATAAAAAGTGTTGGTCGTGATAATTAATGCAGCTGTATAGCATTGTTTCATCCCTGAATATTATTTACGCAGCCATATTAGGCTGCGTTTTTTTTGCGTGTATGTTGGCTATCAGTTTTTATGAAAATACTCATCTAAAAACGCTGTAAACGACTGCGCATCTGCATTTTCTATATTACGCTGCGCTTCATTTGACTGCTCAACTTGCTGCTCGAGCCACGGCTTTAAAAACTCACTGTAATCTGTTTCTATGTGGCTTTGCTTATACTGGTTTGCTAAGTCTAAGGCAAAGTGACCATTGTCTAAACCTGACTCTTTTAGTTTTGCTACATATCGCCCAGAGTAAGTAAGCGAAGGATCATTAACCCACGTGCTCATTCGCTCAATTGTTTCAGAGTAATAACTTACGCCGTAAGCTTTATCCATCCACTTTGCAACATCAGTCAATTGAGCAAATATTTGATTCCCCCAAGATTGCAGGCTACGCGGAGTATTATTATCGTTGAGCATCAACCCTTGCTCTCTCCCCTGATTTACAACCGCATCTAAATTTTCTGTACTGCGAGCCTGTTCTTTCCAATCCATGTTTGGTGAATCTTTTAATAAGCAATACGTTAAAAATACATCTAAAAAGTGAATTTGCTCTATATCGATACCCACTTCACTAAATGGGTTTACGTCTAATGCACGAATTTCAACATATTCTATACCCGCTCTCAATAGTGCATCTGTTGGCGTCTCACCACTGTTCGCATTACGTTTAGGGCGAATTGGCGAATAAAATTCATTTTCTATTTGCAGAATATTTTTATTTAACTGTTTTGGCTGTTCGCTAGTGTAGTCGTCAATGTCGCTGTATATATCTGATGGCGTATTGATGGCCTTTTTCAAACCAGCAACATATTCATCAAGCGAGTTATACATGACACGCAAGGACGATTGTGCGCTGTTTGTGTAACCTAAGTTACCTAAACGCAGTGCAGTGCCGACCTCTAAGTACAAGGTACCTTTACCTAACTTTTTAAACGGTAAATCTGTTTTACGACCTTGCAAAAATGAGTTACACAGGGCAGGCGATGCGCCAAACATATAACTAATAAGCCACAGCTCGCGTTTGAAGTTTCTTATCAGCGATAAATAACCATCAGATATAAAATCCTGCAAGCTCGTATTACTTTGCTTTAACGAATGCAGAGACTTCCAAAGTGACTCTGGAAAAGAGATATTAAAATGCACGCCAGCAATAGCCTGCATCATACTGCCGTATCGATTTTTTAGCCCTTCACGGTAAAGCGTCTTCATTTTGCCTATATTCGAGCTACCAAACTGAGCAAGTACGATATCGTCTTGGTGGTTGATGAAGCACGGCATACTGATAGGCCAAAGCAGTTCGTCACCCATATTTTCAAGCGTGAACTTTTGAAGATCGCGCAGTTGCTTTAATGTTTGCGTTGATGACTCGCTAACCGGTGTAATAAATTCAAGTAAAGATTCAGAAAAGTCAGTCGTTATATGGCCATTGGTTAGTGCACTCCCTACCCCTTTAGGATGACCTGTAGGAGATATAGCACCGTTGCTTTGTATTCTTAGCGACTCTCGTTCAATGCCACGTTTAATGCCTTTAATTGCGTTTTGGTGTTCACCAGTCGATAACGCGTTAAGCGCATTTGTTAGATCTTGTGTTGTCAAAAATATTTCCTCGGGCCACGTGGCTTAATCATACGGTTATGGGGGCTAATTACCGATTACTCAAGATTAAATTGTTAAGAACCATTTAGTTTTTTCAATTAGTCTTAAAATCCCTAATTTGAGCATACGCTTGATTTAACTATCTTCGTAAAATTATGTTGTAATCTTGCCATTGCTATTTACTTTATACAATTGCTTTACGAAGGTATTTACTAATAACACGGTATGCAATGAAGCATTAAACCAATGCGGATAGGGGACCTGTTATTTCGATTAAAGAATTCAATTTTATTTCGCTGACGTTATTAACCACAGAAATCTTGATATAGATCAATAAAGCATTCAATTCATCGTCAATATAAACATAATCGAGCTTTAATTTTGCTTTGTGTAAATAACTGAATATACTTCAGTTAATTAAAAAGGATGATAGTGAATGCAATGCACAGTAATAAAACATTAATTAATGAAGAAGTTCATTTTGATGAGTCACAAGAGCTTGTTTCAACAACCGATTTACGCGGTGTTATTACCTACGCTAATACAGAATTTTGTACAGTTGCTGGTTACTCAATACAAGAGCTTGTTGGCAAAAACCATAATATAGTTCGCCACCCAGATATGCCTAAAGCAGCGTTCAAAGAAATGTGGGAAACATTAAAACAAGGTCACTCTTGGCGCGGCATGGTAAAAAATCGCTGTAAAGATGGCCGTTACTATTGGGTTGACGCTTTTGTTACGCCAATTTTTGAACATGGCCAGCTGGTTGGCTACCAATCAGTAAGAACAAAACCGAGTCAAGCACTCAAAAATAAAGCGCAAAGCTTATACAACACCCTTAATGCTAATAAATCATTGTTCAGTATTCGCGAACAAACTGGAGTTAGGCAGAGTATCACCATAGCGTGTGTGTTACTTTGGTTAGTAAGCTCTTTAGTATTTGCTCCAATAGCCATTGCTTTACTTAATGTTATTGTTTGTATATTAGTAATCGCCCTAAATTACGATGAGCTTGTTGCAACCCCTAAAATATTGCGCGAGCATAAAGCTAAATCGGACTCTGTTTCTCGCTATATATACAGCGGTACCACAGCCCACAGCGTTAGTGACTTCAAAGAACAACTGCTAAATGCCAAGTTGCGTACTGTACTTGGGCGAATGAAAGATTCAACTCTTAATTTTAATAGTATTGCGACTAATTTAGACAAACAATCAACACTTACAGAGCAAGGAATTGCTTCTCAGGGTGAGCGCTTGGAACAGATTGCATCTGCGATGACTCAAATGGGATCGACCATTGGCGAAATTTCAGTAAACACTGCTGAAACGGCAGATAAAGTAAACGCAACGCATAGCAGTTGCTCTGAAATCAAAATACACATTGCTGATAATAGTAATATGATTTCTGAACTAGCAGTGCAAGTTGAACATGCAGCAACCACCGCAAGTAGCTTGGCCTCAGAAGCTGATAAGATTGGTCAGGTAATGAGTGAAATAGAAGGCATTGCAGATCAAACAAACCTACTTGCACTTAACGCAGCAATAGAAGCAGCTAGAGCGGGTGAGCATGGCAGAGGGTTTGCTGTCGTTGCCGATGAAGTAAGAACTTTATCGTCTCGTACACAAAGTGCTACAACACAAATTCACAGCTCAATAAAAGAAATACAAGATACTTTATTTAGCTGGTCAAAAGTGATGCAAGACACAAAAGAACAAGCCGATAATTGCGTTAGTACCACAGAAAAAACGCAAGTGGAGCTAGAAGGTATCTTTTCTCAAATTAGTGAAATATCGCATTTAGCCATTCAAATATCGTCTGCAGCAGAAGAGCAACAAATGGTGAGTAACGATATCAGCAACAATGTGACTGATATTAAAGCCTTTGGCGATAACAATTTGAGTTTAAGCTTTGAAGTAGCTAAAGGTGCAGCAGAACTGGTTGAAGGCTCACGAAAAGTAAATGACTTGCTATTAACTTTTAAAGTATAAACATTATAGGTTAAAAAACCGCTTAGTTTTAGGAGAAAGGCAACTAAGCGGTTTTTATAATTATTTACCGGCTAGTAAATACTAACCCATCACTGCCAGCATCAATAACAATGACACATCCCGGAATATAATCACCATTAAGTAACTTTTGCGCCAACGGATTTTCAATTGTTTGTTGAATGGCCCGCTTTAATGGACGTGCGCCGTATACAGGATCAAACCCACTTGCAGCAATAGTATCGAGCGCCGCATCGCTAATTTCTAGTAAGTACCCCATCTCAGTTAAACGTTCACGTAACTTCATTAACTGAATATCAGCAATCTCTTTAATGTGCTGATTCGCTAGCGGATGAAATACCACGGTTTCGTCAATGCGGTTTATAAACTCAGGTCTGAATTCACTGATCAATACATCCATTACTTTTGATTTTAGTGTTGCGTAATCATTATTACCCGCCTGCTCTTGAATAATATCTGAACCTAAATTTGAGGTCATGATGATTACGGTATTTTTAAAATCAACAGTACGCCCTTGTCCGTCGGTTAACCTACCATCATCAAGTACTTGTAATAAAATATTAAACACGTCAGGGTGTGCTTTTTCTATTTCATCAAGCAATATGACCGAATATGGCTTACGGCGAACAGCTTCTGTTAAGTAGCCCCCTTCTTCATACCCTACGTACCCAGGAGGCGCACCTACTAAACGGGCAACAGAATGTTTTTCCATAAACTCAGACATATCAATGCGCACCATGGCATCTTCTGTGTCAAACATAAACCCAGCAAGGGCTTTAGTAAGCTCTGTTTTACCTACGCCTGTTGGCCCTAAAAACAAAAATGAGCCAATCGGTCGGTTTGGATCAGCAAGCCCAGCTCGGGAGCGACGAATAGCGTTAGACACCGCAACAACTGCCTCGTCTTGCCCTATTACTTTACTGTGCAATCTATCTTCCATTTGCAGTAGTTTTTCACGTTCACCTTGCAACATGCGTGACACTGGAATACCTGTCCAACGAGAGAGTATCTCTGCAATTTCATCTTCGCCTACTTGGTTTTTAAGCAGCGTCATGTCTTGCATTTCGGCTTGTGACGCTAAGTCTAATTTGCGTTCAAGTTCGGGTATACGACCATATTGCAACTCAGACATGCGCTGTAAATCACTTGCTCTGCGAGCAACGTCTAAGTCGAGCCGAGCTTGCTCAAGCTCAGCTTTAATTACTTGCGTACCTTGCAGTGATGCTTTTTCTGCATTCCAAATTTCATCGAGTTCGCGGTATTGGCCGTCAAGATCGGTTATAAGTTCTTGCATTTCACTGCGGCGTTTTTGACTCGCCTCATCTTTTTCTTTAGCGAGAGCATTATCTTCAAGTTTTAACTGAATAATGCGGCGCTCAAGCTTGTCCAATGATTCAGGCTTCGAATCGATTTGCAAACGAATAGAAGAACCTGCTTCATCAATTAAATCTATTGCTTTATCGGGAAGCTGGCGGTCGCTAATATAGCGATGCGATAACTGCGCGGCAGCAACAATTGCAGGGTCGGTGATTTCAACTGAGTGGTGCAGTTCATAACGTTCTTTTAAACCACGCAATATTGCAATAGTGTCTTCAACTGAAGGCTCTTCGATTAATACTTTTTGAAAACGGCGCTCAAGGGCTGCATCTTTTTCTATGTATTTACGGTATTCGTCTAGTGTGGTTGCCCCTACACAATGCAGCTCGCCACGTGCGAGCGCTGGCTTAAGCATATTGCCTGCATCCATTGCGCCATCGCTTTTACCTGCACCTACAATGGTATGAATTTCATCAATAAATAAGATGACTTGGCCTTCTTCTTTAGCCAACTCGTTTAAAACCGATTTTAAACGCTCTTCAAATTCACCTCTAAATTTAGCACCAGCAACCAAGGCTCCTAAATCAAGTGACAATACACGTTTATTTTTTAATCCCTCTGGTACTTCACCATTAATAATACGCTGCGCTAAGCCTTCTGCTATGGCGGTTTTACCCACCCCAGGCTCGCCAATAAGTACCGGGTTGTTTTTAGTTCTGCGCTGTAATACCTGGATAGTACGGCGTATTTCGTCGTCTCGACCTATAACGGGGTCAAGCTTGCCTTGCTCTGCACGCTCGGTTAAATCAATCGTATATTTTTCTAAAGCTTGGCGCGTTTCTTCCGCATTCGGATCATCAACTTTTTGACCCCCACGGATTGCTTTTATGGCGCTTTCTATTTTTGTTGCAGTGATATTAAGCGATCTCAAAATATCCCCAAGCGGGCCTTTGTCATCGCACGCAGCAAGAACAAATAACTCACTAGAAATAAATTTATCTTTGCGCTTTTGAGCGTACTTATCACATAAATTTATAAGCGTAGCCATATTATTAGATAACTGTACATCGCCCCCAACGCCTTCAACTTTGAATAGCTTTTCTATTTCTTGGGATAACTTTGTATTAAGCTCGTCTGCACTTACACCTGTTTGAGCAAACAAGGCACGAACGCTTGAACCACTCTGTTGAAGGAGTGCATACATTAGGTGAACGGGTTCAATAAATTGATGATCGCGGCCAAGGGCAAGTGATTGCGCATCAGAAAGCGCAGATTGAAATTTACTTGTAAATCTATCTAAACGCATGAGGGGTTACCTATTAAAAAATCTAATTGATTAATAAATGGGTATGTTGCACGATTTGTTCAAGGTACGAAAGAAAATATATTCGCTAAATGATTAATTACTTGCGCCAGATCAAACTAGCCATTCGCCCTGTTTGCCCATCTCTTCTATAAGAGAAAAATAAATGTGATTGAGAAACTGTACAGTACTCACCACCAGCAATAGTTATTACCCCTAACTGCGATAATAAAGTACGCGCTATACCGTATATATCAGCATAATACTTGTTATTAAGGTGCGGCTTGAATGCATCTGAGAATAAAGGCGATTGATTATTAAATGCTTCAAAAACCTCTACACCAACCTCAAATTGATCCGGCCCTATTGCCGGACCAAGCCAAGCATATATATTTTCTGGTTTAGCGTTAAAGCATTTAAGTGCATTTTGAATAATACCTTGCTTTAGCCCTCGCCAGCCGCCGTGAATAGCTGCTACCTCAGTCCCATCATTACTTGCAAGCAATATAGGTAGGCAATCGGCAGTCATTATAGCCAAAGGTTGATCAACTAGGCGCGTATAGAGTGCATCGGCATTATGTAATTTATTAAAATCAAACTGCTGATCAACTGTAATTACATCTGCGCTGTGAATTTGATTTAGCCAGATAGCTGGATTTGGAAGGAAGTTATTTAATACTGAGCGATTTTTTAAAACGTTAGCTTGGCTATCATTAACATGAAGCCCCAAATTTAAACTGTTATAGGGTGCCTTTGATACGCCGCCTTCACGTGTGGTGCTGAGGGTACTCACATTGTGAAGGCTTTGCCATGTTGCTGATAGCAACTGCATTATCTATCGATATCTGGGTTAGCCTGAGTATCTTCACGAAGTGCTAACGTCATTTCTACCATATCATCTGGGATAGGTGCTTGCCACGTCATCATTTCACCCGTAATTGGATGCGCAATACTTAGTTTTACCGCATGTAACGCTTGACGTTTAAAACTTCTAAGCAGTTCAAACAATTGCGGTGTTGCACCCTTTGGTGGACGCGGACGACCGTTGTATGACTGGTCACCAATTAATGGGTGGTTCAAATAAGCCATGTGTACACGAATTTGGTGAGTACGGCCTGTTTCTAAACGCAAGCGCAAACGCGTATGCGCACGAAATTTTTCAGCAACGCGGTAATGAGTAATAGCAGGCTTACCCATTTCATGCACAGCCATATGAGTACGCTGTGTTGCATGGCGACCAATTGGTTTTTCGACCATACCACCCGCTGTCATAGTGCCGTTACAAAGCGCTTCGTATTCACGAGTGAAGTTTTCACGCTTTTGTAGTGCCTTAACAAGATGTGTTTGCGCTTGAATTGTTTTAGCAACAACCATTAAACCTGTTGTATCTTTATCTAAGCGGTGCACAATACCTGCTCGTGGCACATTAATAATGTCAGGGTAATGGTGTAATAATGCATTAAGCACTGTGCCATCTGGGTTACCAGCACCAGGATGAACCACTAATCCCATAGGTTTATTAATAACTAAAATATGGTCATCTTCATAAACAATGTTTAAGTCGATATTTTGTGCAAGGTATTCACGCGGTGCTTCAATGATTGTCTCAACATTTAACACTTCACCGCCTAACAGTTTTGTACGCGGTGTGTTTAATATTTCGCCATCAACGGTGATTTTATCATCCAAAATCCAAGTTTTTATACGTGAACGTGAATAATCAGGGAACAATTGCGCTAATACTTGGTCTAGACGTTTACCACCTAAGTCGGTTGGAACCTCGGCTTGAAGAGAAATTTGCTCTGTCATTCGTAACTTTACCCAATTTACCAGTGCAAGCTTTGCTCGACTGGGTTAGAATCGCTTTTAATAAAAGCATAATATAATACGTATAGTTTACTCGGTTTTACCGACTTGGCCTAGCCGAAGACATCGAAGGTAACAAATAAAATGATAAATAAAATAGGGAAACGTGCATTTGCCATCGTTTTTTCAGTTTCGGTACTTAGTTTAGGTGCCTGTTCGTCAGCACCTGACCAAGAAGACATTCAACGTGTACCAAATAGATCAGCACAAGCTTTATACGAAGATGCAAAAGAAACACTAGATTCAGGTTTATATGCCCGTGCAATTGAGCTTTTATCAGCGATTGATTCGCGCTACCCATTTGGGCCATTTTCAAAACAAGTGCAAATGGATTTAGTGTATGCTCATTACCAGTCGGGTAACACTGAACAAGCATTAGCAACCATTGACCGTTTTATTCGTTTGAATCCAAATCATAAAGATCTAGATTACATGTATTACATGCGTGGTTTGGTAAATATTAAAGCAGACAAAAACGCGTTCCAAGAATACTTTGGTATTGATAGAGCAGACAGGGATGCGAACAGAACCCGCGTTGCTTTTACTGATTTATCAACACTTGTAAAACGATTTCCACAAAGCGGTTACGCACCAGAAGCAAAACGTCGTTTAGTATGGTTATTAAACCGTATGGCACGATACGAGCTAAAAGTAGCTACATACTACTATGAGCGCGAAGCGTACTTAGCAGCTGCTAACCGTGGTAAATTTGTAGTTGAACACTACTCTCAAAGTAGTTATTTAAATGCAGCCCTTGATATGATGCAAAAAAGCTATGAAAAATTAGGTTTAACCGAATTAAGTCAAAACGCTAAAAAAGCACAAGCGCTGAATAAAAGAACACAGTAAATACAAAAAAGGCGCTTTAAAGCGCCTTTTTACTGACTAAGCTATTTAAGCTTAAATTAGATTGCGTCTTCATCTTCCTCAGCAGTACGAATACGAACTACACGCTCAACCTCAGTGACAAATATTTTACCATCACCAATTTTTCCGGTTTGTGCAGTTTTAACAATAACTTCAATCGCGCGATCAACACTTTCGTCAGCAAGTACTATATCAAGCTTCACTTTTGGTAGAAAATCAACCATATATTCAGCACCACGATAAAGCTCAGTGTGCCCTTTTTGACGACCAAAACCTTTTACTTCACTCACGGTCATGCCGTTAATGCCCACCTCTGACAGCGCCTCGCGTACATCATCAAGTTTAAACGGTTTTATAATTGCTTCTATTTTTTTCATATTAATTACTTTTTAAAGCCTTAGATGCCACGATTTTAGACAATCATAAGGTTCATAGCAAACAAAGCAATTGAATTACGGTGATAAATTAATCAGCCATGATATAATTTTGGCCATATAAGAATCGCAATACAAAAATTAGCTGTAAATGAGATCGTTATGAAAATTAAACAATCAGGATTCACACTTTTAGAATTAATGGTAACCGTCGCAATTGTTGGCATTATAGCGTCTATCGCTTTTTGGAATAGTAGCGACATGTTAGAAGAAAACCGTGCTGAAAACTTTTTACTTGAGCTGAAAAGAAACATTAGCTACGCGCGTTCTCAAGCTGCAAGTACCGATGAAATAGTTGTAATATGTGCAGCGGAGCATGGTGAAGTAAAAAATCAAAACGACAATATGCAATGCCAAGACCAATGGGATATAAATAAAATTATTATTGTTTTTATCGACTCTGATAACAGTGGCCACTACAACAAATCCACCGACTCATTATTACGCGTTATGGAAAAAATTAGCCTGGAAGATAAAGTTAAATTTACAGGTAACTCAAGGCGGCTACGGTTTAATACCAGTGGCCGAATTACAACAAACCCAGGAGAGTTTATTTTTTGTCCTAATAACGGCACAGATAACAATAAAGCACTCAGCGTATCACAATCTGGTACGGCGTTTTATTTAGGTGATAGTGCAAAAACTTGCGGTTAAAAAACAACCAATTTAGCTTGTCATATTTTATTCATTTACTAAACTAAATTAAAAGATAATTAATTTAGGACTTCAGGGATGAGGTTATCAATATCGAAATGTAAAGGGATCACGCTTCTTGAACTAATGCTTACACTCGCTGTTGTAAGCATTATCAGTCAAATCTCTATGTGGTACTACCCAGATTTTCTAGCAAAAAACCGGCTAGAGAACCACGTTAATCTTCTGCATCGAACTATCAATTATGGTCGACTTTACGCAATTGAAAATAGTACTTACGTTACTCTTTGCTCGTTAAACGAAGGCGAATGCTCAAAAGATGAATGGGATGGTCAAATGTCTTTGTTTATCGATCTAGATAAATCAACAACATTAGATGACGATGAATTGTTACTTAGTACCTTTGAAAGAATAAATGAGGCTGATGCGCTTGAATACCCTCGCACTGCAATTACGTTTCGCCCTGATGGCTCATTAAACGGTTTTCAAAATGGGACGTTTATTTACTGCCCAAATGAAAAAGCCAACCTCGAAGGGTTGGCTTTATCAGTGAGTCAAACTGGCAGAATAAGAATTAAATCAACCGATAAGTGTCAAAAAAATTAAACTCAACGGCCCCAGCAATAGTTGATGTCGGTATCGCCTTTACTACCCGTTGCTCCTTTTAAGCCAACGTCATTAATAGTTAATGACGTGCAGTCAGCATCCCCTTTCACAGCACCAGCAATGGGTTTCGCAGTGATTGTAAATTCATTGCTATTAACCACGTTAATTGTTAGCTCAAAATGACCGTTTTCAGTTTTACTTTGAATACCTAAGTCGCTAAACGAAGTTGAATATGCTCGGTTATCCACAAAGTATTGCTCTTGCTTGTTTGCGGCATCTAAAAGCGCAGAAGCGGCTTCTGCTCTTGATGCCCGCTTTACATATTCAGTGTAATTGGGCACTGCCACAGCCGCTATAATGCCAACAATAGCCACCGCTATCATCAGCTCAATCAAGGTAAATCCACGTTGCTTATTCATTTTTAGTCCTTAGTTTCCAACTTCATCGTTTTCTTCACGCTTATAGATATACGTCTGTTGCGTTCTAAATCCAAAGCCTAATGCGTTATCAGGGTTCACAAGCTGTACTTTACCATCAACCACATTTAAACCAGGACCTGTGATCTCCACCGGCTTCATTGGGTTTTGAGCATTTTCCCCTTTTATGCCTGGGCCAATTAAATAAAATTGGCTTTGTACGTCAACCGTTGTGTCATCGTCGCATTTACCGTCTGAATTACCGTCAACACAGGAGGCACCAAAATAAAGTTGCGGCGTATCAGGGACTTCATAACTGGTGGCAAATTTTAACTCATCATATACTTTAGTGCCGTAATGCAAATGAAATGCATATAAAGAGCCACCGCCACCGGTTAACGAACATTGGTTTAGTCCAGTATCCGATGCAGGACTAAATGAAGTAAAATACGCAACGCCTCCTACCACGGTTGCCGCAGCAAGCGATTTTTCGCCGGGCGATAACGTATAATGCCAGCCTTTAAATGTATTTGTCAGTTCAACTTCTAGATTTATAAACTCACTAACATTACTTAATGCATTACCAAACTTATCTTCATTCATCGACATTAAATCTGTAAATAAAATAGTTTCAGGAGCGTTACTTTTAAATGATTTTGTGAGCGTATTTTCATCTCTTATCATAAAAAGCTCATCGGCTGTGGTTGAGTTTATAGGGTTAGTGCGATTACCACTGCCAATAACGATGGCGTCGTAAGGAGTTTCAACACGTGAAGTAACACCCTCTTTTTGAGTCACTTTACTAAATATAGTTCGCGCTATGGCTGGTTTATAAAAAAAGCGCCTGTCTTTACCATCAGCAAGCGATGCAAGTTTAAAGTGACTAAATTCATTTGTTTGACTACTTGGCATATCAACACGCCAAATGTCGCCACCAGTATCTGCTGCGTAAATTCTATCAATATAGCCATCGTAATTAGAGTCAAGTAATGTAACGTCTGCGGCAATACTGTGTTTACCAGTAAAGCTATTGTTACTGCGTAATGACCAAAGCTTTTTACCGGTTTTAGCATCAACAATAAACACATCTCGACCCATTGAGTCTGCATCGCGTTTATTCCCTTTGTCTTTATCTTTAATGGTGTCGTAGCCTCCACCAAAAATCAAAACGGGCTTATCACCAAAGGCTTTTATAAACGCAACTTGTGGTTTCGACCAAGACTGACCAAGCTCTTCAAAACCTGAATCTACCCCGCCTTTAATACTCCACATTAAAGAAGGTGAGTCAGGCTTAGTAATATCTAACCCATAATAATTTCTACCGCCACGTCGCATGCCTGCAAACGCCCATACAGTATCACCTTGACCAGCATTAACAATGCCATCATTAATACCATCTTCATCTAAACTTTCATTTTTAGAGTACACGCTAATAGGGCCATCCATGCCATATTTTTTTCCGGCCTCCTTGGCTCTAAGCGGCTTAATAATATTAAATAACGCTGAAGGTATGAATGCCCAGCTTTCAGTTACTTCATTCTTACTATCATCATCTTTAAACATGTGTAAAAAGCCTGCGTTTGTACCGACAAGTATACGAACATCATTATTGCCATAATCAATCGCCACAGGTTTTGAATGTAAAGGGTCGCCAAAAATATCAGCTCGCTGGGTGCTTGTACTATTCTCATTATCAACATCAACACCACGTGCCCAGTTTATTGTTGAATCAAAAACGCTTTCAGAAACATTAAAAACACCAGCAGCTTTTTCTTTGTCACCATAAACTTTCACAAGGTTAGATATATTAAATACCCCAATATCTGAAATTAATTTACGCTTACCCGGATCTAAACTTGTCAGCATCGCATTTACTCCACCGCTTTCAACGGAGTTGCCGTCAGCTAAATTGCCCTTCGTCCAAAATGTTTTAGCATCTTTTTTAATTAATCCGTCACTATTTAATGCAAGCGTTGATGTTGAATCTATAAGTTTATTTCCCATCACTTTTATTTTTTTTAAATTACCGCGCCACCGAGTGCCCACTTCAGGATAAAACATGGCGAGATAGACCGCATCCTTACTACGGGTCTGATCGACATTGTTACTTGCAAAAGAAGGCGATGTAAAAGTGCTGTTTTCTTCTCGTATTAAGGTAATGGTATTTTTAAGTGCGGAGGTAAGAGTAGCGGCTGTATCTGCTTCAAAATAATCGCCACCGCCAACTTTAGCTGCCTCCTCCAATAGTTCAAGTGCATCTTCATCCATCCCTCCACCAAAGCCAATAGTAAATAACCTGGCAGTATCAATAGTTTCAGTAGTTTGAGGATATAAATCAACATCAGTATTATCGTTGCCATGTAAAATTTTGGCTAGCGCTACTAAATAACTACTATAACTCCCAAAAGATCCCGTATTACTTTTAAAAACGTTATTATAAGTACTCTTTATACTATTATCTGCTTCATCATCATTCTGAGGTTCGCCGTCGGTCATTAAAATAATATTGATGGAGTTATCACAGCGCAGCGAATTTTCGTTGTTTTTTCTAAAAGGCGACTCATACTTTTGGCTATTTTCTGCACTTGTGTCTCTATCATCAACATTTTTTGCAAACTTAAGGTTTTGCCCTGAAATGTATAAATACGCTTCCCATAATGTTTCTGTTAAGGGCGTTGAGCCATAAGCAGGTAATTCATTAATTCTATCAACCAACGTATCTTCGTCTGTGCCAACTCTAGCAAGCACATAACCACCACCAGGTTCGTTACCTGCGTTATAATTAAAACGCATTAAACCAAAGTCAATATCATTATTGTCCTTTATTAAACCTTTTACAGCTCTTTTTGCAACCTCAAGCCTTGTTCCACTTTCAACTTCATCAACACAACTTGGTTGATAGTTTCTGTTACCAATATTTATATAACATTGTTCATTATATTCGTTGTAGCTATCTTTACTTTCATAACAGCTTGGTAGTTGTTCATAATAAGGAGGAAACCAAAGAAACCCCCTCCTTTTTATAAAACAACGCTCGCTTGTGCCTGCTGATGTAACTTCCTCATCCATACTTCCTGACGTATCAAAAATAAACAATACCCGAGGTTTTTCATCTACATTGACATCTTTATTTACATACAGCTCTATGTCTTCAGCTTTGCTCGGCGCTGTAAAAAAAAGGCACATAAAATAAGTAAATATAATACTTGCTGCTAGTTTCATGTTAAATCCCCTTACCTTTATCGGCCATTTCTTGCGCTATACCCGTTACAACTGTTAGCTGGTGCTTGCTCTTAGAGCCATATTCAATAGTAGTGGTGACTTCCATCATGTTGCAAACGACCCCCTCTGTAGGGTTGTATCTACGCGGGCAGTTAAGCTCCATTACTCCCTTATTTAAATTGGTCATGGCACTTTGCATACCATCATGAGTAGCTATCGTTTTCCATTGCTCAGGGATCTCGTTCTTAGTTAAGAAAAACTGGCTAGCGCCGCCTTTATTAGCCTCTTGTGCTATCACTCGTTGAACCTCGCCGACTAGCATGTTTTCTGCCACTTCCCGCTCTTGTGCTGCATTGGTAATTTTAATGTCGATGGTACTGCTACTCATTAATGTAACGGCAATACCGGTTACTGCTATTACCATAATTAGAGCAGTAATAAGCACTACTCCCTTTTGCTTATGCTGTGTAGGTGTGTGTGTTACATACGCCATAAATTTGCCCCTACATTATTTAAACGAATAGTGGTAGTAAATACAGTACGCCTATAGTTATCAGTAACTTCAAGCTTACGCGCGTTTTCATCTTCACCGAGTGTATATATTTGCTTTTTGCTATTTATGCTTGGATCGGGTTGCAATGTTCTTACTAATAAAAATAGCTGCACGGTTAAAATACCTTGTTGATTGCCCCACTCAGCTGCAGTCATTTTGTTTATGCTGCGATACGAATCGACCTTGCCATTACCATTAGTATCGAGACCAAAAATAAAACGCATATTTTCAACCCCTTCCATGATTGTTTCGGTGGTCATACCGTTGCCAGTTAGGCGTTTTCGCATCAATGCGGGCACTGTTAGTTTTTTATTATTTACGGTATAAGTTTGTTCGCTAATATAATAAACATGGTGGCTGTAAGGCCACACAGTGGCATTGACATTAAGTGTGTTGGCATCAACCTGATCTTTGACAAAACGAGCAAGTTCTTGTTCGGCCACAAAATAATAATCATTATTAGCTGTTTCGTTAACCGCGTTAGTTACATCTAATTGGTGCCCTTGCACAAACTTAATTTGTAAAATATCAGTGCCCGATACAGGGTTATTAACACAATTAAGTTCACTTGGACTTGCCGCTGTTTTTGCATAAAGGGTTTTAAAGTTACTACTGCTGGTTAAATCAGGAAAACTGCCATTGTTGAGACCTTCAAAGCAATCACCTGTTGGACTTGCTAATGATGAGGTGTTTATTGCAGTAAATGAATTGCCATAAAATGTGCCCCAAAAGCCTACTTGTTCTATATCGCGTTGCATAATATTAATCGCTAAACGCCCTGACTCTTGCAGTTCACCTATTGCCATGGTGCTTTTGGTGGTTGTTTTCATACCAATATAAGTAAACATGACGCCACCTAAAATTAGCCCGCCGATGAACAAAGAGATCATCATTTCAATGAGTGTAAAACCTGCTTGCCTCATTTTAGCTCCTAACATAAACATAGCTGGTAAGTACTACTACACGGCGTTTTTTATCAGCTGTTCCGCAATCAATATTTGCTGTATTTTCATTTGCAGTGAATTCTTGCCTACCCTGCCATGATACAATTACTTCAATGTTAAACGCTTTACCGCCAGAGCCTGCTACCGCTTCGGGATTAACACACACGATTGCATCATCAAGAGACCCTGTATTTTCACGAGCACGAATGGCACGCTTCCATTGCTCTATGTCTAATACAGCGATTTGCGCACTGCTACACGAATCTGTAAAGCAAGTATTGGATGAATTTAAAGTTGTTTCACTCGTAAAGTTGCCTTTATACTGAGTTACAAGCGCTGAGGTATCATTAACACGTATACGTTGAATAATATCGTTACCTAATGCCACAGCAGCAGCACGTTGCATTGAATCAAAGCTTGCTTGTTTTGCTTTTGCTTGCAGGGCTACAGCCCCCAATAAACCAAAGCTAAGAATAATAAACGCAATCAGGACCTCAATAAGGGTAAAACCTTTTTGCAATTTTGTTTGAGACGATTGCATACCAAAACCAAATAAAAAATTGTCTGATTGTAAGTTTATGGCATTAAAATTTAGATTCAATACTTACTAGGATAAGCGGTAGGATTTGTTGATAAACGGTTAACAGCTAGGCATTTAATATATCTTTAACTGCTTTTAGTTCCCGTCGGCTTACAGCTAAGTGCTCTTTGCAACCAACAAGTTCTATTGTATGTACCCCTGTATTTTGTGTTTTCAAACATAGCAGCTTACTTTTGTTTACTAAGGTATTTCTATGAATTCGTAACAACTGGGCGGGGTAAAGTAGCTCTAACTGTTTTAAGCTCTGCTCTATAAAGGCTTCTCCACCTTCAAAAACCATGTTTGTGTATTTTTGCTGCGCGATAAAATAAATAATGCTGTCAAGCTCTACACTTTTTATAACCCCTGCCACCTGGTAACTAATTTTAGCTGATTGCTGTTTTTGCACATGCGCTTTATTTAAACGCCCTAGCTGATCTAGCACTTTACTTAAAGATTGGTCGGTAATAGGTTTAACTAGATATCCCGCAGCACTTAATTGCAGGGCATCTAATGCATGCTCTGGGTGAGCCGTAACAAACACAATAGCGGGTGGTAAAGGCATTCTGTTTAGCTTATGCGCTACCTCTAAGCCATTCATTCCTGGCATATCGACATCTAAAAAAATTAAATCAGGGTTATACTTTTTAGCAAGCTCTAACGCTTCATTCCCATTCGCTGCCTCTGCTTTTATCACTATGCTTTTGTCAACTGCTAAAAGCCGTTTTAATCGCGTCCTAGCTAATGGTTCATCATCAACAATCAGTACATTCATACGCTATTCTCAATATGTTTAGGAATAACGACTTTCACCCTGTATACGCCATCCCTATTAGTAATAGTAAGCTGCGCTTTATTTTTATAATAAATATTTAAACGCTGGCGAATATTATCAAGTGCCATTCCATTATTAGGCCTAGTCTGCTCCTTTGAGGCTGTAATTGGGTTTGAGACAATCATTGTTATATAGCCGGTGGTGATATGCAGCTCTACATTTATTGTCGCGCCGTCTTCACTTGTTTCAACACCGTGGCATACTGCGTTTTCAATTAATGGCTGAAGTGTTAAACACGGTATATTTAATGCTGGTAAATCTGAGGGAATGTGCCAATTAACTTTTAATCGCTCACCAAAGCGCCAAGTTTCTAAGGCAATATATTGCTTACTCAGTGTTACCTCATCGTTCAACAACACGCTTTGCCCTGAACGCATTGCCGCTTGTGACAATGCAGCTAATGCTAAAATAGCTTGCTCTGCAGCCGCGGCATCGTGATGCGTTAATTCTGCCGCTGTATTTAAGCTGTTGTATAAAAAGTGTGGACGAATTCGTGCTTGCAAAGCGTCTAACTCAGCACGGGAAAGTGCCTTAGTTTGTTGCTCTTTTTCAGCATAGATAAGCAAAAACTGCACAAATAAAGCAACTAAAAATGCAACAATAATAGTATTTTGAATGACAAAATAAATAAGGTGTTCATTTGTATTTATATCAAACGCAAAGCGCGAAAATAAAACACTAAACATGCTGGTAAATAATAAAAAAGAAACAAAAAAGAGCGAAAGTTGTAGGGCACGTGTACGCTTTTGTAAAAAGTGCCGAGCTATATATAACGAGGAAGTACTTGATAAAACAATTAAATGTAAAAATAGGCTAATTATTCCAAGCCTAAGCCATATATCACCCTGAGCATGCGGAGCAAATGCTAAAACAACCGCAATAACTTGAGTGACAACAAGCGAGGCAAGCACACCTCGCTCATTAAAAAGAGCTGAAAAAAGCAATACATCCGATTGAGGCGTTTTGCTCATCACAGCTCTCCTTGTAATCTAAATAATTAATTTATATAGATTAACGCAGCTCCACAGGAACAGCAAATACGATATTCTCTTCTTCACCTGGGTTTTCTACAACTTGTGTGCCACCCAACTCTTTTAAACGACTTATTACCTGCTGAACAAGCACTTCAGGTGCTGACGCACCAGCCGTAACCCCTACTGAATTAGCGCTTGAAACCCATTGCTCCTGTACATCAGTAGCATCGTCAATTAAGTAAGCGGTTGTACCCATTTTATCTGCAAGTTCGCGCAAGCGATTTGAGTTTGAGCTATTTTTCGCACCAACAACTAATAATACATCAACCTTATCAGCTAGGTCGCGAACAGCATCTTGGCGATTTTGAGTCGCGTAACAAATATCATCTTTACGCGGGCCGTCAATTGCAGGAAATTTTTCTCGTAATGCATCTATTACATCAGCAGTGTCATCAACAGAGAGCGTTGTTTGACTACAATAAAATAAGTTTTTTGCATCTTTAACATTAAGCGCAATAACATCGTCTACGGTTTCTACTAAATAAATACCGCCAGCATCATTGTCGTATTGCCCCATGGTGCCTTCAACCTCTGGGTGACCATGATGGCCAATTAAAATACATTCTATACCCTTACGGCTTGCGCGGGTTACTTCCATATGTACTTTAGTTACAAGTGGACAAGTCGCATCAAATACTTTTAACTCTCTGCGCTTGGCTTCAGAGCGTACCGCTTGAGATACACCATGCGCACTAAAAATAACAATGCTGTCGTCTGGTACTTGGTGTAATTCTTCTACAAACACTGCGCCTCGGTTCTTTAAGCCGTCAACAACATATTTGTTATGAACAACTTCATGACGTACGTAAATTGGCTTTTCAAAAATATCTAAAGCGCGCTCTACTATGCTAATTGCTCTATCAACGCCTGCGCAGAAGCCACGTGGATTAGCTAATAAAATATCCATTAGCCTTTTACCTCAATAATATCAACTTCAAATGTTAAACGCTGGCCAGATAGCGGATGGTTAAAATCAATAGTAACCGACTCACCCTGCACTTCCCGCACTAAGCCCGGAAGCTCTGTACCATCAGGTTGAGTAAACGCAATAATAGCACCTACTTTCGCAGGTGTTTCTGCGCCAAATTTACTACGATCAACATAATAAATGTTATCTGGATTTGGCTGACCAAATGCATCTTCAGGCTCTAATTCAAAGGTTTTACTTTCGCCTGCGCTTAAACCTAATAGGCACTTCTCAAAATTTGCCGTTAAGCTGCCATCGCCCATTGTTAACTTTGCAGGTTTGTTGTGCACTTTAGTTGAATCAGCGGCAGAGCCATCTTCAAGTTTTATAGAAAAATGAAAAATAACTTGCGAGTTTTCACCAATTACAGCTTGGCTCATGCTTTATGCTCCTTCGGACTCTCACCTGTAAAGGCGTCAAATAATAACAATGCCGCGCCTACACAAATAGCACAGTCAGCAAAGTTAAATACTGGAAAATGTGAGTCTTCATAAAATACGTGAATAAAGTCAATTACATAACCGTAAGCAATACGGTCGTATAAATTACCAATAGCGCCAGCAAGCACTAACGAGTAAGCACCACATAACACTTTATTAGTTGCGGGTAATCTTTTTAGCCACCACACCAATAAGGCACTTATAGCAATTGCAATTGCGCTTAAAAACCAACGTTGCCAACCACCAGCATCACTTAAAAAACTATAAGCAGCACCATAGTTATGCACATAGGTAATACTAAAAACAGGTAGTAAATTAATAGACTCGCTATAAGCCATAGTATTTACAACAAGTGTTTTACTGGCAAAGTCTATTGCTAAAAGCAATAGACTCAACCATAACCACACTAAACCACTTTTTTGGGCTAGTTTGCTCACTAAAACATCCCCTAAGCGAATTGACGCTTTTCGCCTTCGCCATCAACATTACTAACACAACGACCGCAAATTTCTGGGTGAGCAGGCTCAATGCCTACATCGTCGCTGTAATGCCAACAACGTTCACATTTGGCGGCATCTGTTGCTGCAACACTAATGTACAAACCTTCAATTTCTGTTTCTTGCGTATCTGCAGGCTGGCTATCAACATCCGCTACATTAACAGCTGACGTTAGCAGTACAAAACGCAACTCATCACCCAATGCTGTTAATTTGTTTGCCAGCTCTTCGCCCGCAAATAAATTAACTGTAGCTTGAAGAGCCGCACCAATAACTTCTTCTTTACGTGCCGCTTCTAATAAACGGTTCACTTCGTCACGTACGTTTAAAATTGCTTGCCAGTCATCATTACTAAACTGAGTATTTGTTGGTGCTTGTAAACCTTCATACCATACTGATGTAAATACGTAATCGCTACGTTCTCCAGGTAAAGCTTCCCAAATTTCTTGTGCTGTAAAGCTCATAATTGGTGCCATCCAACGCGTCATTGCTTCAGCAATGTGGTAAAGCGCAGTTTGACAAGAACGTCGTGCATGGCTGTCGCTCTTAGCTGTGTACTGACGGTCTTTAATTACATCTAAGTAGAACGAACCAAGCTCACCCGTACAGAAGTTCATTAGCTTTTGCGTAACTAATAGCATTTGGTAGCTATCGTAAGCGGCTAAAATTTCGTCCTGAAGCTGTGCAGCACGGCCAACAATCCACTTATCAAGCTCAACCATATCGTCAACAGCAACCTGATCTGTTTTAGGATCAAAACCATTTAAGTTAGCTAATAAGTAACGACTTGTGTTACGAATACGGCGGTAGCGATCTGCAGAGCGTTTAAATATTTCATCCGATACAGTCATTTCAGCCGTGTAGTCGGTAGACGCGACCCATAAACGTAAAATGTCAGCACCCAACTTATTCATAACGTTTTGCGGAGAAATAACGTTACCCAATGACTTAGACATTTTTCTGCCGTTTTCATCAACGGTAAAGCCATGCGTAAGCACTTGTTTATAAGGGGCATGACCATTAATCGCAACCGATGTCATCATCGACGACATAAACCAACCACGGTGTTGATCCGACCCTTCCAGATATAAATCTGCTGGACCTACTAATTCTTCACGAGCATCAACAACACACGCATGCGACACGCCTGAGTCAAACCATACATCGAGTGTATCTTGCACTTTCATGTATTGTTTAGCGTCTTCTTCGCCAAGCAGGGTTTCAGGATCTAAGTCGTACCATGCTTGAATACCTGATTTTTCTACTAATGCGGCAGCTTGCTCAATAAGCGCTTGGGTATTTGGGTGTAATGCACCGGTGTCTTTGTCAACAAATAAAGCAATGGGTACACCCCAAGTACGTTGGCGAGAAATACACCAATCTGGGCGACCTTCGACCATGTTTGCAATACGGCTTTCACCCCACTCTGGTAACCACTGCGTATTTTTAATTTCAGCAAGTGAATCTTTACGTAAATTAGCCTGATCCATGCTAACAAACCATTGTGGCGTAGCACGGAAAATAATAGGGGTTTTATGACGCCAGCAATGTGGGTAACTATGAGTAAGCGCATGGTGATGCACTAAAGCCCCACGCTCTTTTAATACTTCAATTACGCTCGCGTTTGCTTTAAATACGTGCTGGCCTGCAAATAATTCTGTATCAGGCAAGTACACACCGTTAGCGCCAACTGGGTTAGCAACTTCTAGGTTATAGTTTAAGCCTGCCACGAAATCTTCTTGACCATGACCCGGTGCTGTATGCACCACGCCAGTACCTGAGTCCGTAGTTACGTGTTCTGCAACAATCACCGGTACATTAAAGTCATAAAAAGGATGCGCTACTTGCAAGTTTTCAAGTGCAGCACCTTTTACGTAACCTAAAACATGGTAATGATTAAAACCAAAACGATCCATAGCATCTTTTACAAGCTCTGAACCTAAAATTAAACGCTGCTCAGCGCCTTCATCTTCAACTTGTACTAATGCATATTCTAACTCAGCATGCACGGCTACTGCGCGGTTTGCTGGAAGCGTCCATGGTGTTGTAGTCCATATTACAGTACCTACACTACCTTTACCTTTATGCCCTTGTGCCATATCAAATGCATTAACTACGGCGTCCTGGTCAGCAAAAATAAAACGCACATCAATGGCTGGCGACTGTTTATCTTGATACTCAACTTCAGCCTCAGCTAATGCAGAGCCACAATCAGTACACCAGTGCACAGGCTTTGCACCTTTGTGTAGGTGACCATTTTTAATAATACGACCAAGTACACGAATTGCATTCGCTTCAAAATCAAAATTCATTGTTAGGTATGGCTTGTCCCAATCGGCAAACACACCTAAACGTTTAAAGTCTACTTTTTGACCTTCAACTTGCTTTTTAGCATAAGCGCGGCATTTTTCGCGAAACTCGCTCGCAGTTACTTTAACGCCAGGCTTACCTACTTTTTTCTCAACCATTAGCTCGATTGGTAAACCGTGACAGTCCCAACCTGGAATATATGGTGAGTCGAAATCTGATAACGTTTTAGACTTTACAATAATGTCTTTTAAAATTTTATTTACTGAGTGACCTAAGTGAATGTCGCCATTCGCATATGGAGGACCGTCATGCAAAATAAAGGTTTTTTTGCCCTTTTTAGCGCTGCGGATTTGACCGTATAGGTCGTCTTCATACCATGCTTTTAGCATTTTTGGTTCACGTTGTGCCAAATTGCCACGCATTGGAAACGGTGTTTCCGGTAAGTTCAAAGTATGTTTATAGTCGCTCATTTATCCTACATTCCGTCTCTATCGGCTACCTGATTTAAACCAAAACACTGTTTAGCGGCGGCAACGTCTGTTGCTATTTGCGCCGTTAATTGTGTTAATGTCTCGAATTTTTTTTCATCGCGGAGTTTTTGTATTAACTCTACGTGCATAAATTGTCCGTAAATGTCTTGTGCAAAGTCAAAAAGATGAACTTCCAGAAGTGCACGTGTCCCATTAAATGTGGGTTTATTGCCTATATTAGCAACCCCAAAAACCTGTTTCCCAGCAATAGTCGCCTGCACAGCAAACACCCCATTCACGGGGCAAACTTGGCGCTTTAGCGCTATATTTGCAGTTCTAAAACCAAGTTCACGGCCTCGTTTCCAACCGTGTATAACACGCCCAGAAATCGCATAATTATGACCTAGCATCACTTTTGCATCGGCTAAGTTGCCGCATGCCAATGCCTCGCGTATTAACGTGCTACTTACTCTAGCATTTAACTGATGAAAACTCGCAGTGCTTTGTACATCCATGCCTGCTTGTTTACCCATATTTACAAGTAAATTAAAATTACCTTTACGTTGTTGGCCAAATCTAAAGTCGTCACCCACCGTTAACGCTTTAACACCGAGTTTTTTTATTAGTATTTCGTTTACAAACTGTTCTGCATGCATATTTGCAAACCGCTGGTTAAAGCTAATACAAATTACACGTTCAATGCCTAAATCACTTAATAAACGTAACTTGTCGCGTAAGCGAGTTAACCTTGCTGGGGCATTATTTTTTGCAAAAAACTCTTGAGGTTGAGGCTCAAACAACAACACCGTACTGGGTAAATTGTGTGCTTTTGCGTCAGCTAACAAGCCTTTTAATACTTGCGCATGACCTAAGTGAACGCCGTCAAAATTACCAATAGTTAACACACACCCAAAATGGTGTGGGCGAATATTGTGTATACCTCTAATTAACTCCATGCCACCTAAAGCCTTTTTTCAGCAAGTATTATCACGACTTATATCAAGGAAAAGCCACAAGGCTGCCGATTATAATCTTTTTTTTAGTTTGATTCAGTAATTGCTACACTTTTTATCGTATTTAGTCTTACACCCATTAAAAAGAGCATTGAAAAATAGCTAACTCCTGCTAATACGACAAGGGCAATTAATAATATAACTTGTTGTGCGAAAGCCCACGAGGCCCAGAAATAGTAACTACTTACATACCATGTAACACACCCCATGCCTAAACTTGCAACAATACACTTGATAGTGAAACGCAAACTCATAGAAGAAAACTGATAAACATTTTCTTTTTTCAGCTGCCTATAAAGTAAAAATGCATTACAACTGGCTGACATTGATGTAGCGAGTGCTAACCCTAAGTAACCTATAAAAGGGGCTAACATAATATTAAATACCATATTTAGCACAAGGGTTATAATACCAATGCGTACGGGCGTTTTAGTATCTTGACGTGAATAAAACCCAGGCGCGAGCACTTTAATCAACATAAAACTAACTAACCCAACAGAGTAAGCTACAACACCTAAACTTACCGCTTTTACATGATCAACACTGTCCTCTTTAAAGGCACCATGATCGAATAGGACCGTAATTATAAGTGGGCTTATTATCATTAAGCCAACCATTGCTGGTATACCTAAAAATATTACAAAGCGAACTCCCCAATCTAACGTATGCTGAAAATCGCTCAATTTTTTACTGCTGTGCAATTTAGAGAGTGCGGGTAAAATAACCGTCGCAATACCTATTCCAAACAAACCAAGCGGAAACTCTATTAGCCTGTCTGAGTAATAAAGCCATGCTATAGAACCTGTCATCAGTAATGAGGCAATCATAGTATCTAGTAATAAATTAATTTGGCTTATCGATACGCCAAACAATGCGGGCAGCATAAGCTTACGCACTTTTTTTACGTTTTCGTCATGCCAAGCCCAGCGCGGGCGAGCCAACATTTTAGCGCGTGATAAAAAAGGTAATTGAAATAACAACTGAACAATGCCACCAACAAACACACCAACGGCCAACGCATAGGCGCCTACACTAAATTTGTCATGTAAAAAAATTGCACAGGTAATAATTGATATATTTAGTAACACAGGGGTAAATGCGGCAACGGCAAAACGGTTGTAAACATTCATTACCGCACCGCTCAGCGCGACTAAACTTACAAACAACAAATACGGAAAGGTAAATTTTAATAACGAACTGGCCAGCTCAAACTTTTCTGCATTGGGGCCGCCTTGCCACCAATCAATAAACCAGCCGGTACCAAATAAAGCGGCGATAACCGGCGAAGCCACTACACCAAAAATAGTCACTAACAATAAAATAGTGCCCAGCGTACCTGCAGCTTGGGCAACAAAGAGCCTAACTTTATCATCACCTTGTTGCTCTTTTATTTCACTTAAAACGGGTACGAATGCCTGTGCGAAAGCGCCTTCTGCAAATAAGCGACGTAAAAAGTTAGGAATTCGGTTAGCAAATAAAAATACATCAGCCGCAGCACTTGCGCCGAGTAAATTAGCAACAACTGCATCTCTTACGAGCCCTAAAATACGCGAGATCATAGTCATACAACTAACAATCATACCGGAGCGAAATAAACCTTTTGACACCTTAAACCTACTTAAAAATCCCTAAGATACGCGATTATGCCACAGTCTTTTTTATAAATCGCTTTAAAGCACTAGGCTGGGGGTCTGTGCTTTGTTACAATAGCGTCATTAACTGCTAAAGCGGCAAATTAATGTTCGTTATAAGGAGCAGTTTTTCTTGAATAGTTAAATTTAATTGACATTCATGATAGAAACAGGCATATTCCACGGCCTTTAATTTAAGCTTTATTTTAAGATTGTTAGGAGCAAACCTTGGCTAACATCAAGTCTGCAAAAAAACGCGCTATTACTAGCGAAAAGAACCGTCAGCACAACGCAAGCCGTCGCTCAATGATGCGCACTTACTTCAAAAAAGTAGTTGTTGCTATTGAAGCTGGCGATAAAGAAGCTGCACAGCAAGCTTTTTCTGTTGCTACACCTATCCTAGACCGTTACGCAACTAAGGGTCTAATCCACAAAAACAAAGCAGCTCGTCATAAGAGCCGTTTAGCAGCTAAGATCAAAGCGCTATAATTTGTTTTTGTTAGAATATAAAAAACCGGCTTTTGCCGGTTTTTTTTTACTTAAAAGTTTTTGGACTACATAATTTCTAAATCTGGATAAAACTTTTTAAGCATGGCTGCTATTTTTTTAGGTGTAAACGGTTTTACGATAAACCCTTTAGCGCCTTTATCTATGGCATCTTTTACATTTTCAACAGCTGAATGCGCAGACACCATAATTACATTCGTTTCTGGACTCATCTCGTTGATTTGTGCAATTAATTCTTTTCCGTCTCCATCCGGTAACTCAATATCCAAAAAAATCATACTGTATTTTGCTGCTTGGCATTCACTAATACACTGTGAGGCAGTAGATGCTTCCTTTACATTGTCTATCCCTAGATGCATGAGCGTTTGGCTCAAAAAACTACGCACCGTGCTAACGTCATCCACTATTAAAATTGATAGCTGCGTGTCCATCTTCATTCCTCATAGGCTATAAGCTAACTTTACGTTATTATAATAATTAGCTTAGGGCGTGTTGATCTTTGTGGTATGAAAAACAAACAGCATGAAGATAAGGTATAATTGAATTCGCCAGAAAACTTTACACCGAACCTACATGCCAAGATTAATGCTAACAGACGGGACATGGAATGTCTTATCAAAAGTAATGTACTTAAGTGGTCGAATTTATAATAAGCCCGACCATAGAAAAACGCTCGAAGGCATACTGTATAAGATGCGCACAGGTATTCCATGGCGAGATTTACCTTCTGATTTTGGCCGTTGGAGTGCTATCTACAGACGGTTTAATTTATGGTCCAAAAAAGGGATTTTGAATGAACTGTTTCGCGCATTATCTCGTGATGCGGACATGGATTGGGTCTTCATTGATGGCAGTATTGTCAGGGCTCATCAACATAGTTGCGGTGCAAGAACTGCTGACAATGAATCAATTGGAAAGAGCCGAGGTGGAAATTCTACGAAAATTCATCTTGCAGTCGATAGCGGAGGGTTGCCTGTTTATTATGAATTATCCTGTGGAAATACGCATGATATCGTCCATGCAGAGTCACTCGTAGCTAATTGCCCAACAAGTAATATGGTTGTCGCAGATAAAGGCTACGACAGTGAAAAACTGAGAGCGTTTGTTCGTGATAATAACGCTACACCCGTTATTCCACGTAAGGGCAACAGTTTAGTAGGCAATGAAGATATTGACTGGTGCATGTATAAATATCGGCACTTGGTTGAGAATGCATTTGGCCGTATTAAGCAATATAGAGGGATAGCCACGCGGTATGAAAAGCTTGAACGAAATTATCATTCAATGCTCGCTTTAGCATTTACTATGATGTGGCTACCAATGTGGGCTGATTGATATATGTACTACAAAGATCAACAGCCCCTAGTATATAAATTTACTATTTGAATTATAAAGACCTATGTAAAAAAGGCCAGATCTGCTTTATGTCAAAAACACCAAAAAAACAATCCTTGCTAGGTAAAACACCGGCAAGAAAAAATACAACACAAAAAAATAAAACTCGGGCAACTTCTCAAAGGCAGGCACAAACTAAACAACACACTATTGATACAGAGTTAAATAGCCAAAACCCTAAACCTAAAAAAGGGCTGTTAATAACGCTCGCTATTATTGCAGTTATCATTATAGCTTTTCCAAAACCAACTTTACTCACCTATAAAAAATTAGGGATGGTTAGCAAAAGTATTTATTGGCCTGGTGTATTTGGATACGGTGCAACGCTTGTTGACTCGCATTTACATCCTAAGTTTGACGATAAGCGTAAATCTCTCTATTTATGTAGTGATTTACAGGATCCTCAGAGCTGCCAAAAGTATCAAGTTATTGCTGACGACGGTCTCATTTCAGCGATTAAAAGTTACTTTTAGCATTAATAAAACTAATCTGAAAAATGTAAAATTACTTGGTTGAAAGGTGCGCAAAAGATCACCATAATGGCGCTCCTTTTTTCAACAACTGAACTATTGAAACGACCATGCTAAACGAGCTAGATTGGCTTTTAAACACGATACTACTTGCACTAGGTTTAGGTGCATTCTTTATTAACCACATAACATTACTGCGCGTAGCCGCCATAAGTGCATGTGGCCTGTTATTTTTATCATTTAGCTTAGATCTTATGTCGTCGAGTGTTATTTCAAATATGAGTTTAGTATTGATCAATACATTTTATCTGTTTAAGGTTTATACATTTGGGCAACTTAATGTAACTCAGAGCTAACAATTTCCCCTAGAATATTTTATAGCCCAGCATTGCTGGGCTTTTTTTATTGTATAAATCAAAATGGTTGGGTAATTAGGTGAACTAAGATAATATTGACCTCGTACTACATTATTTTGAGATCTCGGTATGTCCTTATCTGATTTTGATTTGTTTTTATCTTCTATGGAAGATGTGACCCCTATTAGCAGTGATACTATTAAACCGTTATCAAGCAGCCCTCATTCTTCACTTGCGCAACAACAAAAGCGGCAAGCGGCTGAAAATACTCTATCAACAGATGAGAACTACTTAAGTACAGAGTCTGTTGAGCTTGTTGAGCCATTTGCTATTTTAAGTTTTAAAAAAGACGGAGTACAAGGCCCTGTATTTAAAAACTTACGTTTAGCAAAGTATCAAGTTGATGCGACCTTAGACCTTCATGGCCAGCTACTTAAAAATGCACGCAATACGCTCTTTAATTTTATTAATGACTGTCAGCAGCAAAATGTTCGCGTGGTGCTTATTAGGCATGGTGTAGGAATTAAAAATAAAACTAAACCAGGAATACTAAAAAGTTTTGTAAATAAATGGCTACCTGAATTACCGGCGGTTTTGGCATATCATACTGCACAGAGGCATCATGGAGGGAGTGGTGCGACTTATGTTTTACTTAAAAAAAGTGCCGATAAAAAACACGAAAATAGAGAAATCCACAGCAAGCGCTAAACTTGCTGTGGTGCCATTCTATAAAATAGTTGGCTGATTAAACCAAGCAGATACGCCTAATATTATTATAGAAATTATAATTAAGCTTAATCTAGCACCACCCTGATTTGTTTTCATTTCACCCTCTTTATATTTTTATTGTTGAGAACATATACAACATTAATAAAAATTACATATGTTAACAAGCTGTTTCTTTAAATTTATCAATATCCTTTCGTTCTATCTATTCGATTATTTAAAGTAATACCTTGCTGTAAGCGTTCAACATTTTCTGCTATTTGTGCTGAAACACTGTTTATATCTGATAATGCAGCACAATGCGGTGTAAGGGTTATTTTATCATGCTGCCAATAAGGGTGCTCTTCACTAAGAGGTTCGTGTTCAAACACGTCAATGACTGCAGCCCGAAGCGAATTCTCTTCTAAGGCTTTAAGTAAATCCGCTTCTATAACATGCTCTCCTCGTGCAACATTAATAATAACAGCATGATTAGGAAGCATACTAATTGTACTTTTATTGATAATACCTTTCGTTTTTTTGGTTAATGGCAACAAACAGACTAGATAATCAATGTCGCTAAGCATATTTTGAAGCCCTTGTTCGCCATAAAATAAATTAACTGTATTACTGGTTTTATGTGTATGAGCCCAAGCATTTACAGTAAACTTATTGGCAATAAGTCGTTTCGCACATGCTTTGCCTAGCTCCCCAAATCCCAAAATACCTACATTGTTTTGTTGATAAGCCCTTTTGGGCTTCCATTGGTGCTGCGTTTGCTTAATAAAGTATTCTTTTAATCGCAATTTTTGCGCTAAAACATGCGTAAGCACATATTCGGCCATATCTTGTGCCAATTTTTCATCAACTATACGCACCACATCTACGTCATCACCAAGCAAATTTAAATCAATACTGTCTACACCCGCACCAAATGACGATACCGCTTTAAGGTTTGGCAACTTTGCCCACATATCATGCGGTGCTTTCCATGCTAATACAAAATCAATAGTTTCTAGGTTATTGCAATCTGGCCACTGCTGTATTTTTGTAGAGGGTAATCGGGCTTGTAATTGCGCTATTAACTTTGTGTTATCTCGACCTGTAATTGCTACTAATACCGACATAGTTACTTCCAAATAAGTTTTTATAAAATCCATACTGACTAATCAACACTTGGCACCCTTTACACTTTAAAAGGTCACACAACTGCAAAATAACTGTCACACCCTTTTTTTACTCTACAGATATGGCAGTCGTGCTAAATTAAAAAGAGGCTTGTATGATCAGTGTTGATAAAGTAATTGCAGCAAACTTACCACAATTAGAAAGCTCACCAAAAGTAAAAAGCCTAGTAAAAAAGGGATTAGGCTATTTACTACATGAACAAGAGTTTGTGGCCTTTGCCGACACCTATCCTCATTTACAAGGGCTAGAATTTGTTGAACAAGTTCTTGATGAGCTCAATTTTGATACACGTTACAAGCCAAAGCAAATAGAGCATATTCCTAGCGAAGGTAAATTAATTATTGTTGCAAACCACCCTATAGGCTCTTTAGATGCGCTTGCATTAATTAAAGTGCTCTCAAGCGTAAGAAAAGATTTAAAGGTTGTTGCTAACCGTATGCTCATGTCGGTGACTCCAATGCACGACTTACTTTTACCTGTAAATAACTTATCTGGCACAAGTAAGAAACAAGAGCTTTATAATATTCACCAGCATTTGAAAAATGAGGGGATATTATTGATATTTCCCGCTGGTGAAGTATCACGGCTGAGCCCTACAGGTATCAAAGATTGTAAATGGAACAGCGGTTTTTTGCGCATGGCAAAAAAAGCCAATTGCCCTATATTACCTATTTATATAAAAGCTAAAAACAGCCCATTATTTTATGGGACTTCAATAATTTACAAACCCTTAGCAAGCTTGTTACTAGTAAAAGAAATGTTTAAACAACGCCAGAAATCGTTAGAGTTTGAAATTGGTGCGTCTATTCCTCCAGCGTCATACCTCATAGAAAATTTAAAAGATAAAGAGATTGTTAATTTAATACGAAAGCAACTGTATCGCCTAACAACTAAAAAAACCTTACCACTTAAAACACAAACTCCTATTGCTGTTCCTGAGTGTAGGAAAGAGCTTAAAAAAGCAATAGATGCGTGTCAGCTTCTGGGGGAAACACAAGATGGTATGCATATTCATTTATATCAATATACGGGTAGCTCACCTATTTTTAGAGAGCTAGGTAGGTTGAGAGAAATAGCTTTTAGAGCTGTAGGTGAAGGCAGTGGAAAACGCCGTGATATTGATAAGTACGATATGGACTATCAACACTTAGTTCTTTGGGACCCAACACAATTAGAGCTGGTAGGCGCGTATAGGCTAGCTTGCGCTAAAGAAATAATTGATAAACATGGCCGTAAAGGGCTGTATACCGACAGTTTATTTACTTATAGCACTGAAATGGGCCCCTACCTAGAGCAAGGAATTGAACTTGGTCGTAGCTTTGTTCAGCCAAAATATTGGGGACGTAAAAGCTTAGATTACCTGTGGTACGGCATTGGCGCATTTGTTAAAAACTACCCACAATATCGTTATTTATTTGGCGCTGTTAGCGTGTCTAATACGTTACCTGACCCGGCAAAGGCCATGCTAGTGTATTACTATCAGCATTATTATAAAACCGATGAAGTACTTGCGACTCCAAACAATGAATTCAAACTAAGCGAACATGAACTTGCGCAGTGTGACATGATTTTTTGCAAAAACGACGTTAAAGAAGACTTTGTAGAACTAAAGCATGTGCTTGCTAATATGGGTGCGCAAGTTCCCACTTTATTTAAACAATATACAGAGCTATGCAAACCTGGTGGGGTGAAATTTTTAAGTTTTAGCGTAGATCCCGACTTTAACAATTGCATTGATGGTTTAGTATTGGTTGACTTGAAAAATGTTAAAGATAACAAAGCAAAGCGATACTTAAGCTAATTGAAGCGAGGTTACCCTCGCCACTATCTGGGTTTTATTTGAGAACTAACTAACATTATCGTTCTATATAAATACGTGAAAGTAAGTCATAATAAATTGCTTCAACTTTTATTAAGTCATCAATAGATACGTGCTCATTAACCTGGTGAATTGTATTGTTTCTTAGCCCACATTCAATTACTTGAGTGTGGCTGTTAGCAAAAAAACGACCGTCAGATGTGCCACCACTGGTACTTAGAACTGGGTAGTTTCCAGTTTGACTATGTATGGCTTGTTCAACACAAGTAATTAAACTCCACTTGCTCTTAGGTTGGGTATAGTATGGTTCACATGGACGCTCCCAATTAATCGTTATGTAACGTGAAAATTCATCCAACGAATTGTTCAATATCGATTTAATTTTTTCACTGCTGTACCGATGGCTATAGCGAATATTAAATGTTATTTCGCAGTAACTAGGGACTAAATTATCGACCACATTGTCAATATTTATGCCTGTTACTTGCAGTGTTGTTTTTGAGCCTGCGTCATCTAAGTGCCACGCTTGTTCACTCAATTTATTGACTATTTTGGCACTAATATGTGCGGCGTTAATGGTATTTTGAGGATAAGCTACATGACCTGCCCTGCCCTTTACCAGAATACGTGCTGAAAGTGCACCACGGCGACCGTTTTTAATTGTATCGCCAACATGTGTCGAACTCGTTGGCTCGCCTACAATACATCCGTCTAAAACAATCCCATTTGAAGAAAGCTTATTGGCTATTTGCGCAGAACCAAACTCAGCCTCGCCTTCTTCATCAGAGGTAATGAGCCAATAAAAAGTCCCTGCTTTTGATGACGTGCTATTTATTAATTTTTTTGTGGCAGTTAGCATAGCTGCCACGCCTCCTTTCATATCAGCGGCACCTCTTCCGTAAATTACTCCATTAATTATTCTTCCATCAAACGGAGGGGTTAGCCAGTCACCGTTATCTGCAGGAACCACATCAATGTGCCCTGAAAAAGCGACACACGGTCCCTCATTGAATTTAATATGCGCAATTAAGTTAGTGACACCATTACTCGTAAATTTTTCACAGCAAAAACCTTGCTCACATAACTGCTCAACCAGCCAATCTATTGCACCGGCTTGATTCGGCGTTACTGATTTAAATTGGATAAGCGTTTGTAATTTATTTATTAATTCGGCGTTTAACCTTTGAGAAGTGACTGCTTGTTGTGAAACAACTAAAGACATTTTTTAACACCTTTATTACTAAGTAAGGCATTATTAAATAGTGAGAGTATGACTAAGAGATGTCAGCTTTTATACATTCTGATGATTATTACTTATATAGATTGTCAATCATTGCGGTTATGAAACAGCGTCAAAATTAATCTAAATCAATAAAATACTTTTCAACGTTCAATAATTTTTGAAACTTTGATCTAGAACAGGTTTTCCATATTTGTTAAGCGTAATAATGGCGTCAATCAAAAAGTAGTTCTTGGAGAACAACATGAAAACCAAAATTAGCATTGCACTATTAACCTCTTTATTAGCACTCTCTCCAGCTGCACACGCTAACTTCAGCGTAAATCTGGGCGCTATTAACGTTAACCCAGATAACAGTGGCTCTGCAATTAACGAAGCCCCCTCATTAGGTCTAAAAGGTGATTCTAATACTCAGCTAGGTATTACGGTAGACTATGCATTTAATGACAATTGGGTATTAGAATTGATTGCTGCTACGCCATTCTCTCATGATGTAAATGGAACAGGCGGTTTGGCTGGTAATAAAATTGCTAACATTAAACACTTACCACCCTCGTTAGTGGCACAGTATCACTTTTTAGATACAAGCTACCAGCTCAGACCATTCATAGGTGTTGGTGTTAATTATACAACCTTTTTTGATGAACAGCCTTCGCAAGCTCTTAAAGCTACCCTTGGTACAGACGATGTTAAAGTTGAGCTAGATGACTCTGTAGGGTTTTTAGTACAAGTAGGGGCTAATTATACAATGGATGATCACTGGGGACTTCATGCAATGGTTTCTATAATGGATATTGATACAGATGCAACCGTGTACGCTAACAATGCAAAAGCATTAACATCAACAGTTGAGCTTGACCCTGTAGTGGCAATGTTTGGTGTGAAGTATAGTTTTTAAAGTCTAAGTACGATGTTATGTGTGTAAAAAAGGCGCTAAGCGCCTTTTTTTTTGTGCAACGAAAACAATAACTCGGCCTCAGCCCTTGGTAACTCACACTCGCGAATAACTTCGTCTAAATCTGCACCTAACTCAACCATTTTCACAGCACGGGAATAAATCTTAGCATCAGGATCATCGTATTTTTGAGCCGATTGCTGCTGCAGTAAATCTTGGTTTTGTTGCTCAACCTCTAGAACTCGCTTGCCGATACTGAGTAAACCGGTTCTTAATTCAGCGGCTTCGCTTCTTAAAATATGAACTTGTTCTGCACATTCTTTAAGCTTTTGATGTACATCAGCAACATCGCTGGTGTGTTTATTTTTAAATGCAATAATAAGCGTTAACGATATAAGACCTACCGCTAACGCGCTTACAGCAATACTAAGTAACAGCATAGTTTATCTGATAAAGCTTATAAATCGCTTAACTCATCCCATTCGTCATCACTAAGTAGCTTATTTAAATCAACTAAAATAAGAAGCTCATTATCTCGATTACAGACACCTTGGATAAACTTAGCGCTTTCTTCAGTACCCACATTTGGCGCACTGTCAATCTCAGAGCTACGCAGGTATACAACTTCAGAAACGCTATCAGCTAAAATGCCTATAACTTGTTCTTCAGCTTCAATAATTAATATACGTGAGTTATCAGTTGCATCAGCTGCTGACAAACCGAATCGAGCACGTGTATCAATAACGGTTACTACATTACCACGTAAGTTAATAATGCCTATTACATAAGAAGGCGCACCAGGGACTGGTGCAATCTCGGTGTAACGCAGTATTTCTTGAACTTGCATTACATTAACACCGTAGGTTTCCTCTTCTAGTTTAAAAGTAACCCACTGTAATATTTCATCATTATTATCTGCATTTTTATTTTCTGACAGTAATTTCTCTTGGTTCATGCTGTTACCCCATAATGGTCATTACTACTGACGGCTATCTAAGCCCTCTTCTAATAACGTATTTAAATTGTCTACATCTATTAAAGCACACATTTTTTCTTTAATAACCCCGGCAAGCCATGGGCGCTTACTTTGATCTGTACGCCATTTTACATCTTCTTTTGTCAATGTAATGTTATTTATAAGCTTCTCAGCTAATAATCCCCATTGGCTATCTCCTAAAGTTATTAAATACTGATAATCAAGTGATGCCTCTAGTTTTTCATCGAACTTCTCTGGCATAACCCAGCGTGCTGTATCTACAACATTGAGCTTTTCATCACGATTAAGCATAACGCCTTTAAACCACTTTGGTTTACCAAACAGGTGATTCACTTCACCTAATTGATGTATACCGCCAAGAGCTTTAAGCGGGACTGCTAGCGTAAGTCCTGCAACTTCAAAGAACAATGCCTGAAATTCGCCGTCAAAGTAATCTGACTCACTGTTATTTGAAAGATTTAATTGTTTCTGTTTTGCTATTTTAAGGTCTGTACTCGTTGTCTCTTTTGGCGTTTCAATGACGTTAACTTTCGGTGTTGTAGCTTCTGCTTCTTTAACTTCATGCGTATCATCTAACGAAGATGATTCATGCTCAGCCACTACTTTAACTTTAGTAACTGGCTTCTGACTTTCATGAGTGGCTTCTTCGCTTGGCAAGTCACCCGGTATATTTTCTAAAAGTTTTGCTACGGGCTCTAAGTCACTGGCAAGCTCTTCTTCGCAAAGTAAGGCACCTAAGTACTGAGTCATTACTTTTTCATTAGCAAATAATTGCTTACTCATTCATTAACCTTGTTCAATTAAATAATCTAATAATGCTTTATAAGCAAATACACCGCGAGAGCGAGGGCAAAACTCTATGGGTACTTTTTGTGCTAAGCTTGCATCTCTTAGTTTTGTATCTACGGGAATAACACCTGGCCAAACTTTGTTACCGTAAGTTTTTTGTAACGTTTTGTAGGCTTCGAGTGATGCCTTCGTTCTTTTATCGTACATTGTAGGTATTATAGTATATTCGTAACTTTTCGCCTGTGAGCTCTGCATTAATTCCATTGTACGCATCATTCTATCTAAGCCTTTAAGCGCTAAAAACTCAGTTTGAACAGGGACTAAAATGCGCTCACTCGCAGCCAATGCATTAACCATCAAAACCCCTAAAACAGGGGGACAATCTAAAATAGCATAATCGTAATGTTCACTTATTTTGGCAAGTGTCTTTTTTAAAATTAACCCCATGCCTGTTTTATTGCCCATGCTTCTATCTAATGTAGCAATAGCCATAGTAGCAGGTAATATATCTAAATTTTCGAGGGTGGATGGGCATAATGCTTGAAGTATCTCCTCACTTTGCATACTAGTTCCACGAGCGAAAATATCGTAAACACTGACCTCTAAATCCTCAGAATCAATACCAAAGTAATATGTTAAAGACGCATGAGGATCGGTATCTATTAGTAGTACACGCTTACCCTGCAGTGCTAAAGTACCAGCAAGACTGACCGCAGTCGTTGTTTTACCAACGCCACCTTTTTGGTTGGCTACAGTCCAAATCTTCACATCACATCCTAGTTACTGTTCATTGCGAGTTGTAATACGAATTCCACCATGTGGTAAACGAATAATTTTTATTGTGTCATCGTCTGACGGTAATTCTACTTCTGGCTCAGGCGCTACTGCCTCAACTATCGGCTCTTCTGCTGATTTATTTTTCTCTTCTGGCAACCCATATTTAGATAACGCTATTACTACTTTTCTATTTTCAGCTCGGCCCTCATCTGTGTCGTTAGGTGCAAAGGGTGAATACTGTCCATACCCTTCAATAGCCATTCGGGCCGAATTTATGCCAAGTGCTTCAAGCTCAACAAGTATTGAAGTTGCGCGAGCGACAGAAAGCTCCCAGTTAGAGCGAAATATTTCATTTTTAATTGTTTCATCATCTGTATAACCACGCACCCGTATATAGTTATCCACTGGCGCGACAATATCTTTTACAATTTTAACAACTTGTTTTGCTCTAGAATGAGCAACTGCGCTACCACTTGAAAATAACATACCTGAACTCAGTTCTATTATGAGCCAATCTTGATGCAATTCTAGATTGGCTTCACCATCACGTATTTCATCAATAAGCGCTGACTGAAGTTTCGTTAATAAGCTATCAAGTGGTTTTCCTAAATATTTTTGCTGTATATTACTTGTCTCACTTTGGCCGTCTAACAACTCTGGGCCTTGCTCTTCCTTGTTGATACTTTCGCCATACAGCAATTCATCTTCAGGAGTAACCCTATCAGTAAGTATTCCAGTACCATCTATCCCCGTACCTTGCTGAGAATAAACACGAGCCGACTTGTCGAATACTTGCTCTAGGGAATCGGATAAAATTTGGAAGTTTTCTTCTTTGTTAATCGCAATCGCATACATTACAACAAAGAAGGCAAACATAATGGTCATATAATCCGCATAAGATACTAACCAGCGCTCTGTATGCTGGTTTTTATAGGCCGAGCGACCAAATCGTCGACGCATCATTTTTATGCGTCCACTAGGCTTGGCCGTTCAACACGATAAGCTTCTAACTTTAGCTCAATGTTCATTGGGCTTTGGCCATCGCTGATTGCAATTATCCCTTCTGCAAGCATTTCGTGGTAAAGCATCTTTTCTTCTACACGTTGCTTGAGCTTATGTGCCATTGGCAAAAATAATAAATTAGCTAACCCCACCCCATAAATCGTTGCAATAAAGGCTGTTGCAACCCCAGCGCCAAGCAATTGCGGATCGGTAATAAAAGACATAGCCTGAATGAGCCCAAGAACAGCTCCTAAAATACCGATGGTAGGGCTATAACCGCCCATTGCTTCGTATACACGCGCAGCTTCAAGCAAACGCTCACGCTCCAGCATTAAATCTATTTCAAGCGTATCACGTAGCCTCTGCTCTGAACCGCCATCAACAAGTAAACTCAGCCCTTTTGCTGCATATACATCTGAGTGAGTTAGGGCTTCATCCTCTAATGCCAAATATCCTTCTTGTCTCGCTTTATGAGACCAACGTTTAACTTGCTCAATTGCATCATCAATATTGTAACTGGGAGTCACAAATACCCAGTGACTCATTCTAAGCATTTTTTTAAAGGTACTAGTAGACGTTTGCAGCATTACAGCGCCTACTGTCCCACCTAGTACTATAATGAGCGCAGGGCCATTAAAAAGGGCGGCAATAACACCACCTTCTAAATGATAGCCAATTGCTATAGCACTTAGTGCTACAATTAAACCAAGTACAGAAAGCTTATCCACAACCGGTTTCACTTTTTATCCGCGTTGCAATATCGTCAAGCGCTAAACTCTCACTTGAAAGTCCCGCATTAGCAACAGCTTGTGGCATACCATAAACAACACAGCTTTTTTCATCTTGTGCCCAAATAGTGGCGCCAGTTTGTTTTAACATTCTTGCGCCATCTCTACCATCAGCCCCCATGCCGGTTAAAATAATAGCTAAAACATCTCCCTGATAAGCTTTTGCAATACTTGCAAATGTAACGTCAACACTGGGCTTATAAGTGATTCGCTCGCTATTGTCTTCAAAAACGCGCAATGTTTTAGAACCACCTCGACCTTCAACCATCATTTGTTGCCCGCCAGGAGCCAAATAGGCAGTTCCAGGGTCAAGACGATCACCTTGCTGTGCTTCTTTTACTTTTATTTTGCACAATCCATTTAAACGAGCTGCAAATGCCGGTGTAAAAGCAGCAGGCATATGCTGGATAAGTAAAATGGGATGCGGAAAATTAGCGGGTAATTGCGTAAGCACATTTTGTAAAGCAACAGGACCACCAGTAGATGTACCGATAGCCACAAGCTTGTATTGCTTGCCACTTGCACGAGTTGGTACGTTGTTTTGTGTTTTTGTTAATGTCGATGCGGTTGTTGAACGCTGAAAACTTCTATCTGGTTGCCTGATTGAAGACCCAGTATTACTGGTTTTATCAGGCACAGAGCGTGCCGCTGGTTTCTGGTGTGTTATTGGCCTAAAGGCTCTAGGAATGCGCTTATTACCAATTTCTTTGACTTTAGCTTGAAGGAGCTTTATCGCATCTTCATTATTACGTGCAATATCTTCAAACTTTTTAGGTAAAAAATCCATCGCTCCAGCATCAAGCGCATCAAGTGTTGCTGTTGCGCCAGCACGGGTTAAAGAGGAAAACATTAATATTGGCGTGGGGTTACTTGCCATTATCTCTTTAACAGCACTGATACCATCAAGCACAGGCATTTCTACATCCATCGTGATCATATCAGGACGAAGCTGAGCCGTTTTTTCTACAGCCTCTCTGCCATTAATGGCAAAACCTATAACTTGTATGTCGCTGTCTTGTTCAAGGATTTCGCTTACTCTACGACGAAAAAAGCTCGAATCATCAACAACTAAAACTTTTACGGCCATTTAGCTCTCTTATTAAATTTATACGTAGGTACACATCTTGTGTGTACCTACTTTATGATTTAGCCAGCGTAGTGTTTTAACATATTTGGAACATCTAAAATTAGTGCAATTCCACCATCTGATGTAATAGTTGCGCCTGCCATACCTGGAGTACCTTGCAAAAGAGCATCAAGAGGTTTAATTACAACTTCTTCTTGACCTATTAAAGAATCAACTACAAAACCAACCTGCTGAGTACCTATTTGAACAATAACAACATGACCTTGCGCTTTGCGCTGAGTGCGATCTGCTCCTTTAACTAACCAATGCTCAAGATAAAATAGCGGTATCGCTTTCTTACGTACAATAATGGTTAATTGACCATCAACAACATTTGTTTTGGTTAGATCTAAATGGAATATTTCGCTTACACCTGCTAATGGTAATGCAAATGTTTGTTCGCCAACTACAACCATCAAGGTTGGTAATATCGCAAGTGTTAACGGTACTTTTATTTCTAAAATTGTACCAACACCTAGCTCTGACTGAATACTCACTGAGCCATTAAGTTGAGTGATTTTAGTTTTTACAACATCCATTCCCACACCACGGCCTGAGATGTCAGAGATCTCTTCTTTGGTCGAAAATCCTGGTGCAAATATTAAGTTGTAGGCTTCAGTATCCGATAAACGACTTGCTTGATCGTGATCTATTACCCCTTTACCAATCGCTATCTTTTTGAGCTTTTCTGCGTCCATACCCGCACCATCATCTTTGATGGTAAGCAAAATATGGTCTCCCTCTTGAGACGCTGAAAGTGTAACATTACCCGTCCGAGGTTTGCCTGCTGCTTCACGGTCAGCTGGCATTTCTATACCGTGATCCACTGAATTTCTAACTAAGTGAACTAGTGGGTCTGCAAGTGCCTCAACTAAGTTTTTGTCTAAATCGGTTTCTTCACCAACAAGCTGTAAACTAATATCTTTATTTAAGCTTCGTGCTAAGTCACGAACAACGCGAGGGAAGCGGCCAAATACCTTTTTAATTGGCTGCATTCGCGTTTGCATTACTGCGCCTTGGATATCAGCCGTCACAACATCTAAGTTAGAAATGGCTTTGCCCATTGCTTCACTTTCTGAGTTAGTGGCTAAACTTACCAATCTGTTACGAACAAGTACAAGCTCACCCACCATATTCATTATTTGGTCTAGGCGTTTTGTGTCAACTCGGACTGTTGTTTCTGCTTGCGGAGGAGCTGGCTTTTTCACAGCTGCAGGCGCTGGAGCTGCTTTTTCTGCAGGCTTTTGCACTGGTTTTGGCGCAGCGGCTTTTACAGGTTCAGGCTTTTTAACAGGCTCACTTACCTTAGCCACAGGTTTAGCAGCGGGCTTCGGCTCTGAAGCTGCAGGGCTCTCTATTGATTTAGGGGCACCTGATCCATGAAGTTCGTCAAGCAATGCTTCAAACTCATCATCGCTAATTTCATCATCGCTAGAATCACTTGCAGGTGAACGTGTTGAAGGCGTTGCAGAACTTTCTGCAGAATTATTAGTTGCTGTTTGCTCTTTTACAGGCTCACTGGCCGCAACAGCACCAAAGCTTCCAACGCCATGAAGTTCATCAAGTAAGTTGTCAAACTCATCATCTGTAATGTCTCCACTGACATCACTACTACTGGACGCGCTTTCAGCTACTGGGCTTTGACCTTTTCCATGTAATTCGTCTAGTAAGTTTTCAAATTCATCTTCTGTTATTTCGTCAATCTGAGTTTCATCATCGCTTTGTTCAACTGTTCCACCGCTAAATAGCTCGTCAAATGCAAACGGATCTTCTTCATCAGTTCCTGAGGCTTCCTCGGCAACTGGGGCATCAATAACCTCGGCTTGAGGTTCTTCAGTTGAATCAACGGGTGAGTCACCAGCAAGCTCTTCTTCTGTTGGAGGTAAACCTAGTTTATGAAGGGTTTCAAGAAGTTCGGGATCGGCGGGTTCTGGTTTGTCACGATTTTGAATGGTGGCAAACATCTCGTTAATCGTATCGAGAGCTTGTAAAATTACGTCCATCAATTCCGAATTAACCGTTCGTACGCCTTGTCTAAGCAGGTCGAAGACATTCTCTGCGCCATGACATGCGTCAACGAGCTCGGTCATAGCTAAAAACCCAGCACCACCTTTTACAGTGTGAAACCCTCTAAATATGGCATTGAGTAATTCGGTGTCCTCTGGATTGTTTTCCAGCTCAACTAACTGTTCAGATAAAAGCTCTAGGATTTCTCCTGCCTCTACAAGAAAGTCTTGTAAAATATCTTCATCGACTTCAAACATGCAGTTACTCTCCTCTTAGAAGCCCAAACTTGATAAAAGATCATCGACTTCATCTTGATCAGATACAACATCATTACGTGATTCTTTATCAATAATAGGGCCTTCTGGACCTGCTAAAGTTTGTTCGTCTAATGGTTCATTTGTTTTTTGTTGTTCTATTTTTTCGGCTTTGCTTTCGCTTTGATCAGCGAAGGCTGTCAAAAGATGAATTAAGCTTTCTTCAACTTCTCTAACAAGCTCAATAACTCGGCGAATAACTTGGCCGGTTAAATCTTGATAGTCTTGTGCCATAAGTACATTAGTCATCAAACTTTGCAGCTCATCGGTTTTATGATGAGAATTGTTCATAAACTTATCAATGCTGTGGCATAACGATTTAAACTCCCCTAACTCAATCTCTCGATTCATTAGGCGATCCCATGTCGGTTTGATATGAGATATTTCGTCTGCCAACTGTTGAGCAATTGGTAGGCTAGCCTCAACAGCATCCATTGTTTTATTCGCGGCATTTTCTGTCATTTCTATAACATAATTGAGCCGTTTTTTTGCATCTGGAATAGCATCGGTAGTTAAGTCAGATAAGCGAGTGTCTAGCTCAAAGCTTTTTAAAGCTTCATGCAATTGACGGGTTAACTTTCCAACCTCAGCAAATATTTCAGATTGCTCCTTAGAAGCGGTATCTAAAATTAACTGATTGGCTTTGTCTTGCTCACCGTTTTCTAGAAAAACAACGAGCTGACGAGCTTGTTCTAAAGTTATTTGAGGCGCAGCAAGTGCTGACATAAGCCTCTCCCCCTATCATTAGCCTAAACGTTCAAATACTTTTTCTAATTTAGTTTTGAGTGTTCCAGCAGTAAATGGCTTAACGATATAACCATTCACACCTGCCTGAGCTGCCGCTATAATTTGTTCTTTTTTAGCTTCAGCCGTTACCATCAATACTGGAATGTGTTTAAGCTTATCATCCGCACGTATTGCTCTAAGTAGGTCTATACCCTGCATTCCTGGCATATTCCAATCGGTAACAACAAAATCAAATACTTGATTTTGTAGCATTGGCAAAGCGGTTGACCCATCGTCTGCTTCTTGAACATTAGTGAAACCTAAGTCACGCAACAGATTTTTAATAATACGTCTCATTGTTGAAAAATCGTCAACAACCAGAATTTTCATGTTTTTATCCAAAACATCCCCCAGTGAGGTCTTAACCTTGTTTACTTACTACTAATTTATCCAGTCATTGATTTTAGCTTTAAGCTTAATCATCGCCTGACCATGTATTTGACTTACACGCGATTCACTTACATCGAGTATATGCCCTATTTCTTTTAAATTCATTTCATCGTTATAGTACAAAGACAGCACCATTGCATCACGTTCTGGTAAAGATTTTATTGCACCTAATAAAGACTCGTTAAACCGCTCATTTTTAACATTATTAAACGGTTTGTCTAGCGCTAAATCTTGGCCCACTGGACTGATGGCATCTTCATCAACACCAAGGTCTTCAATACCGAGTACTTTACTTGCATTTACATCGTTTAAGATATGATGGTACTCATTTAACGAAATTTCAAGTTTTTCAGCAACTTCTATATCTGTCGGCTCACGGTTTAAGCTTTTTTCTAAAAATGCAATTGTTTCGGCCACCAAACGGCTTTTACGATGCACTGAACGGGGTGCCCAATCGCCACGTCGCATCTCGTCAAGCATTGCCCCACGAATACGAATCCCCGCAAAAGTTTCAAAGCTAGCCCCTTTGGTTGCATCAAAACTTTTAGATGCTTCAATCAGACCTATCATTCCTGATTGTATTAAATCGTCCAGCTGCACGCTGGCTGGTAAACGCGCTATAAGATGACATGCCACTTTTTTGACAAGTGATGCATGTTTTTCAACAATCACATTTAAATTTTGTGCTGATTGATATCCCATAACTTTATTCACCAATGTTGTCATAATTAGCCGTTTACTAGTTTCTCTATGAAAAACTCCAGATGACCTGATGGTTGATTAGGTATTGGCCATTTAACTGCTTTTGTTGCTAACGCTTGAAACGCAAGTGCCGCCGGCGAATTAGGAAAAAGCTCTACAATAACTTTTTGGCGACGCGTTGCTTTGCGCATATTTTCGTCGTAGGGAACCGTTGCGACCAGGTCCATTGATACATCTAAAAAACGATCGGTCACTTTGGAAAGTTTAGCAAATAACTCTTGCCCTTCACGCATACTACGGACCATATTTGCAACAATTTTAAATTTGTATACACCATGCTCGCGACTCAACACTTTAATGAGCGCATAAGCATCTGTAATCGATGTGGGCTCGTCGCATACAACAACCATGACGTCTTGTGCCGCGCGAGAAAAACTCAGCACCATGTCTGAAATACCTGCGGCTGTATCGACAATTAAAATATCAAATTCTGTATTTAATTCACTAAAAGCCCGTATAAGTCCCGCGTGCTCTGAAGGCGACAATTCAACCATACTTTGAGAGCCTGACGTTGCGGGTACAATCTTTATACCTGCGGGGCCTTCAACTAAAATTTCATCAAGTTCACATTCACCAGATAAAACATGTGATAAGTTACGTTCAACACGTAGTCCTAGCATAACGTCACAGTTTGCTAAGCCTAAATCGGCATCAAGAACCAACACTCTGTTACCTTGCTGGCCTAATGCAATTGCAGTATTCAGAGAAACATTTGTTTTTCCTACTCCACCTTTACCGCCAGTGACAGCGATAACTTTTACGCCGTTGTTATTGTTTTGACTCATTTTGCGCAGGCCACTTGCTTGATCTAATACTGTGTTAATCATACATCCCTACTGTGCTTGGCGCCACTGCTTGGTGCCTTGAATGTTGTGCTTTTGCTCTTTTTAAATAGAGTTGCTCAGCCTTTTTAACTAGTTTTTCAGCATTTGCAACTCGAATATCTTCTGGTACTCGTTGACCGTTAGTAAGATACCCTATTGGAAGGCGATTTTGAATCGCTATACTAATAATCTCACCTAAACTTAAAGATTCATCTAATTTGGTGAATATACAACCACTTAACTGCACTTTTTTAAAGTGCCTAACGGTTTCTTGCAACACATGTATTTGCGATGTTGCGCTGAGCACTAAATAACTGCGAATATCAACACGCTGATTACGCATTAGCGTATTAAGTTGCTCTGTTAAGCGCAAGTCGCGTTGGCTCATACCCGCAGTATCAATTAATACTAGTCGTTTATTTCGTAAATGATATAAAACTTCAGCTAATTCATTAGCATCTTTAACTTGCTTTACACCACAACCTATAATTCGGCCATAAGTGGCGAGTTGCTCATAAGCACCAATTCTGTATGTGTCTGTTGTGATTAAAGCAACTTTGTCTGCACCGTATTTTTGTGCGCCAAGCGCAGCTAATTTAGCAACGGTTGTTGTTTTGCCAACACCCGTTGGGCCGACTAAGGCGTATACACCGCCTTGACGTAAAATCTCGTTGTTGGTTGTCTGCATCTGATCTTCAACCATTGTTAAAAGTGCTTTCCAACCTTGCTGGCGAGATACATCGTCAGGTACGAAGCACGCCATTTGCTCAGCAACATCTTTATCTATTCCCATACCGACTAAGCGATCAATCATGCATGCACGAGTAGGATCGCGTCTTGCCATGTCTTGTTGCATAAGCCCTGACACTTGATGTTCTAACAATTGACGAATGGCATTCATTTCGTCACGCATTGACGAAATTTGCTCACTTTCAGTATGCTTAGTTTCTTCGCGAGGTGTCACTGGACTGTCAAGATCATCAAAACCACTTTCTAAATCATCAAATCCAAGGCTGTCTGCTTGTGTTTGCGGACGCGCTGAAGCTTGACGTTCATTAATGAATATAGGACGAGGACGCTGCTCTTGAACTGGCTCTTGGTAGTTGTCTGTAGTATCAATACCTGATTGAGAAAACATAGAAGCCAATTCTGCAGAACGAGGGCGTGGGGCTTGACGCTCTAATAATGCCTGAAGACTATCGGCTACTTTCGCTTGTGGCTCTGGTTTAGCGCGAAGAGGCTCTGGTTTTACAAAATTATGCACTGGCTGTGTTTTTGTTGAGCTTTGTGCTGGAGCGCTAAGTGCTTGCTCTTTTTTAGGGGCTGCTTTGTCATAATCTACTGCTGCTACAATTTCTACACCGTTAGCTAGTTTTTTATTTGACATAATAACCGCATCAACACCTAATTCGTCTTTAACTTCTTTAAGTACTGTGCGCATATCTTTAGCAAAAAAACGTTTTATTTTCATGATTCAACCCCTTTAAAATCTTATTGTTGGCCAACAGAGCTGACTATCTTGATCTGTCTTTCATCTGGTACCTCTTGATAAGACATCACCCTTAAACCCGGGATGGTGTACTTAACAAAACGAGATAACACAGTGCGTAACATTCCCGACGTTAGCAATATTGAAGGTTCACCGGACATTTCTTGATTTTGATGCGCTTCATTTAGTGACACTTGAAGTCGCTCTGCAAGTCCTGGCTCTATACCGGCACCTTCGTCGCCTGCATTTTGTAGTGACTGATGCAACATCTGTTCCAACTCAGGCGCCAAGGTTATGACAGGGATTTCTGAAGACATGCCTACAGCGTCTTGAACGATTAATCGACGTAATGAAATACGTACTGCAGCCGTTAGCACATCAGGGTCTTGGCTACGTGGCCCATACTCAACAAGGGTTTGTACAATTGAGCGCATATCACGAATTGCAACGCCCTCATTAAGTAGATTTTGTAGTACTTTTACTATCACAGTTAACGGTAATACGTCAGGGACTAAACCTTCAACTAAGCGAGGGTGGCTTTTACCTAACATATCTAATAAGTTCTGTACTTCCTCGTGACCTAACAGCAGTGCTGCGCTGTTAGTAAGCAACTGGCTAATGTGTGTAGCCACAACTGTAGCTGAATCTACCACGGTATAGCCAAGCGATTGTGCTTCGTCTTTTTGATCTGGTTTTATCCATACCGCATCAAGCCCAAAAGCAGGGTCTTTAGTTTCAACCCCTTTAATTGGCCCAAATACTTGACCTGGATTTATTGCTAACTCATCACCATGCTTGAGTTCACCTTCACCGGTAGATACCCCCATAAGCGTAATTCTGTATGCATTAGGGTCAAGCTCTAAGTTATCGCGAATATGTACGGGTGGAACTAAAAAACCCAGCTCTTGAGAGAGCTTTTTACGAACACCCTTAATACGATTTAGCAGCTCTCCGCCTTGAGACTGGTCAACCAAAGGAATTAATCTGTAGCCCACTTCTAAGCCAATTACATCTACTTGCTGAACGTCATCCCAGCCAAGTTCTTTCTGCTCTTGCTTGTTGGCAACGCCCGTACCAGCAGTTCCATTTGCAGCAGCCTCGGCTTCTGCTGCAGCCACTTTTAATTTACTTTGTTGAGTGTAGTAAGCTAAATAACCTAATAATGCACCTAGGCTTAAAAATGCTAAATGAGGCATGCCAGGCACTAAGCCCATGGTAATTAAGATGCCAGAGGCTATAAATAAAGATTTTTCGTTGCCAAGTTGTTTCTTAAACTGGTCGCCCATATTGAGAGACTCGTTTTGGCGTGTTACTACAATTGCGGTACCAATTGATAGTAGTAATGAGGGGAGCTGAGCCACCAAGCCATCACCAATCGTAAGGAGTGTGTAAACTTCCATAGCTTGGCCAAAGCTTAAGTCATGCTGGATCATGCCAACAAATAGGCCACCAACAATGTTAATAATTAAAATGACGATACCAGCAATAGCATCACCTTTTACAAACTTACTTGCACCATCCATTGAACCATAAAAATCGGCCTCGCGGGTTACTTCTTCTCGGCGATCGCGCGCTTGCTCGGCACTAATAAACCCTGCGTTTAAATCAGCGTCAATTGCCATTTGCTTACCAGGCATTGCATCAAGTGTAAAACGTGCAGATACCTCAGAAATACGCCCTGCACCTTTAGTGATTACTACAAAGTTAATAATAATCAGAATTAAAAATACCACTAAACCAACAGCATAATTGCCGCCAATCACAACTGAGCCAAAGGCTTCTATTACCTTCCCCGCAGCATCTCCACCATTATGTCCCTCTAAAAGTACAACTCGTGTACTGGCTACGTTGAGTGCTAAACGCATAATTGTGGCGATAAGCAACACGGCCGGAAACATACCAAACTCAACGGGTTTCATGGTGTAAACCGTGACGAGTAGTACCACCAACGCTAACGCAATATTGAATGAAAAAAGGATATCAAGTAAAAATGGCGGTAACGGTAAAATGACCATTCCCAAAGCTGCAAGCACAAGTAAAGGCGTACCTACGCCTTTTGCATATTCTTTTTTATCTGCATTAAGTTGTTGTAATACCGCTTTAAAACTCATAATTCTACAATTTCAAAAAATTGACACTACGTAGAATTAGCAATAACTATTCCAAGTTAATAAAGGAGTAATATTAATACCTGTAGGCATCAGGAATGGGGAGCTTTTTATTAAGCTTAGTCGGGCGTTTTCCGCGACCTTTATTGAAGCGTTTTAGCTGAAAAACATAAGCTAGCACCTGTGCAACGGCAGTAAACAGTTGATCAGGAATTTGTTCTCCTACTTCTGCGGTATGATAAAGCGCTCGAGTAAGCATTGGCGACTCAACAATGGGTACATCATTGCCGTTTGCCACCTTTCGAATTTGCATAGCCAGTTCATCCACGCCTTTAGCAAGCACTATAGGTGCTCCTGCTCGCTCAGTGTCGTATTTAAGAGCAACAGAATAATGCGTTGGGTTGGTAACAACTACATCGGCATCGGGCACGTCTTGCATCATTCTTTTTTGAGACATTTGTCTCTGAGTTTGCCTAATACGCGCTTTTATTTGAGGGTCACCTTCAGAGTTTTTGTACTCATCTTTTACTTCTTGCAGTGTCATTTTTAACTGCTTATGGTGAGTATGACTTTGATACGGGGCATCGATTGCTGCAATAATTACCAATGTGCACGACAATGCTAAAAACATCCACGAGAGGATTTCGAGCGCATGGATAATATTATTAGGTGCAGACTCAATACTTAAGTGTAATATTTCGTCAAAAAAAGTATTAATTAAAAAAAAGGCAAAACTTGCGACCACTAAAAACTTTAAAATAGCTTTAGTAAGCTCTACTGCAGCTTGTGGGCCAAACATGCGTTTAAAGCCTTTAAATGGAGACATTTTGCTTGCTTTAGGAGCGGCTGCTTGCCAACTAAAATTAAAGCCACCCAGTAAAGTATTACCTATAATGCCCGCAAATAAAATAATGAATACAAACATAGCCATAGGAAAAATAAGCGCGTCGGCAACACTGGACCAAACCGCAAACATTTTAGTGGTGTCGTAGGTTTCATTTCGATTAAGACTGAGCATTCTGCCCATAATATTGTATAACCCCTTACCAATTTCAGGGCCGTACATTAACAATGAAATAGCTGAAAATATAAGAACAAACATGGTGCCTAATTCTTTTGAACGAGCAACCTGCCCTTTCTTTTTAGACTCTTCTATTTTTTTCCCTGTGGGTTCTTCTGTTTTTTCTTGACCTGAATCTTCAGCCATAACAAACTCCTAAGGTGAACAACCAACTAAGGTACACATTAGTTCGATCATTTTAAGCCACTGAAATTCAAATTGCAGGATGAAGTTGCCCAGTGTTGCCCAAATAATGACAAGCCCTGCTACAAGAGTGAATGGAAAACCAATAGCAAAAATATTTAACTGAGGCGCCGCACGGGTCATAATACCAAATGAAATATTAATAACTAGCATTGCTGTCAATGGTGCAAGTGAGAGCACTAAAGCCGTTGTAAACATCCAACCGCCCCACGTTACAATATCCCAGTAATGATCTACTGACCACCAATTACCATCAATTGGCAGTACCTCAAAGCTATGTACAACCATCTGTATCATCATTAAATGGCCGTTGAATACAAAAAATAATAGTGTTGCTAAAATAAGAAAAAACTGACCAACAGCCGGAACGCTGGCTCCATTTGAGGGGTCAATGACAGAAGCAAAACCTAAACCGGTTTGCATAGCAAGTATCTGACCTGCCAATACGAAGGTATTGAGTAACAAGGTAGAAGCAAAGCCAATCGCTATTCCAATAAGCATTTGCTGTATGACCACTAAAATCATTTCAAACGAAAACAAGTTAGTAAATGTAGCTGGAGGAAGAACAGGCACAACCAACAGAGTCACGACCACTGATAAACCCAGCTTTATACGTGTTGGCACATTTTTAGCGCCTAACCCCGCCATTATCATAATCATGGAACTAATACGTACCAAAGGTAGTAAAAAGTCGCTCAACCATTGAATGACAACTGAAAACGGGTACTCCACTTGCTAACCTGCAATTTCGGGAATGAGCAACACCAACCGGGTAAAAAAGTCCATAAGTTCTTGTGTAAACCAGTGACCACCAACAATTAATGCACTTATAGTAATTACCAAACGCGGTAAAAAACTCAACGTTTGTTCATTGATAGACGTAGCCGCTTGAAACACCGCCACCACTAGGCCAATAATTAAACCTGGAACAACAATAGCCGATACTAATTTAATAACTAAAAACAGTGCATCGCTAAGAATATCAACAAAAATTTCTGGTTCCATGCTGTAATCCTATCTTTTAGTTACATTCAAAAAATACATACTATGTGCCTAAACCAAAGCTTTTGGCGAGGGTTCCCATCACTAAGCTCCAGCCATCAACAAGTACAAACAGCATTATTTTAAAGGGTAAGGAAACAATCATGGGGGAGAGCATCATCATACCCATAGCCATGAGTACAGACGCAACAACTAAGTCGACGATTAAAAAAGGTATAAAAAACATAAATCCTATAATGAACGCGGTTTGCAGTTCGCTTGTTACAAATGCGGGTATAAGAACTATGAGCGGAGTTTCTTCAGGTGACTCTAGCTTGTCGTAGCCTGCTATTTTGGCAAATGTTTCTAAGTCTTTTAAACGAACCTGCGAGAGCATAAATGCTTTCATTGGCTCTTTTGCAAGCTCCAATGCTTGTACCGACGTAACTTGCTCATTTAAATAAGGCTCTATGGCTACGTCATTAACCTTTTGATAAATAGGCGCCATGATAAAAATACTTAAAAATAAAGACATGCCCAACAGTACTTGATTAGAGGGCGTTTGCTGCAAACCAATTGCTTGGCGTAAAATTGCGAGTACAACAATGATACGTGTAAAAGACGTCATCATGATTATGGCTGCCGGTATAAAACTCAGCGCCGTCATAATGGCTAAAACTTGCAATGTCACCGAGTAATCTTGTGTGCCATCTGCGTTTGTTGTGATAGTAAGCGCATCAATACCTTCAGCGCTTACGCTTGGAACAAACACAATGGCAAAAATAATTAGCAGCCACTTAGTCATAGGTTTAGTTCTTTTTATTTTGTTTCGATTTGGGGTTTAACAGTTTACTAAATTGCTTAGCAAGTTCTGGGATTTCTTTTTCACTCAGTGGTGATTCTAATTTATGAAGGTAATTAATACTGTGCGGCGTGACGCCTAATAAATGCTGCGCATTATCAATTTCTACCACCATTAAGCGTTCGCGTGAGCTTAAGGGAAGACTTCGAACCACTTTAAATTCATCACTGTTTGCCAAATTAGGATTAAGTTTTTTTACAAAAATAGCCAGAACAACAATGAGCACTAGCACCACAATAAGCGAAAGCACCATAGAAATTAAATCGCCCGTAGGCGTAACTGACTCTGTTTTTGTAAATACAGATGCTGTTAGCGCAAAAAAGGCACTCATCGTAACTTTTTGATCCGCTCTACTTGGCTGATAACATCCGTTAGGCGAATACCAAACTTATCATTTACCACCACCACTTCACCGTGAGCAATTAAGGTACCATTAACCAATACATCTAATGGCTCACCAGCAACACGATCAAGCTCAACTACAGAGCCTTGGTTAAGTTGTAGCAAATTACGAATATTAATTTTTGAGCGTCCAACTTCCATCGATATGGTCACTGGGATGTCTAAAATTGTATCGAGCTTGCGCTTTTCTTCGCCTGTTATTTCGCTTTTTTCATCACTTAATTCATCAAGTTCGGCAACTTGCGCTTCGCCAGCATCATCACCACCTTCAGCCTCAGCAAGTGCGGCTGCCCATTCGTCCATTGTGTCTTGATCATCGCTCATACGTTTAACCTTTTAATCAATTACCAGTCTAAGTCTACACCGTCTGAAAGGTGTAAATCTTCTTCTAATTCTGCTAACTCTGCATCTGAGTCAATTTTCTTGCCGCCTTTGGTAAATACATGCAGCTCAGATTTAACTGAATCAGGACGTTTAATTTTTTCGCTAATTTGCAACGCAACATTATCACGAGAGCGGCCCATTTTAGCTCTAAACGTGGGTAGCTCTTCTACAAATACAGTTATATGCTCTGGCATTTCAACAGGAATAATATCACCTGCTTTAAGCTCCATTATTTGTTGAAGTGTTAAGTCAACTTCTAAAAGCTGAGTTGACATGTCAACCTCAACATCCATTATTTCATCTCGTAATGCCTTACTCCAACGCAAGTCGGTATCTTCAGTATCTGACTGAACACCCGCATCCAAAAGTTCCCTTATTGGTTCGAGCATTGAATATGGCAAGGCAATATGAAAATCACCGCCGCCACCATCGAGTTCAATATGAAAAGAGCTAATAACCACAACTTCAGTCGGGCTAACAATATTAGCCATTGCTGGGTTTACCTCTGAATCGAGGTACTCAAACGACACGTCCATTACCGGTGCCCATGCCTCTTTATAATCTTCAAAGATTATTTTTAGCAACATTTGCACGATTCGGCGCTCTGTAGGGGTAAATTCACGGCCTTCAATTTTTGCGTGGTAACGACCATCACCGCCAAAAAAGTTATCCACCAAAATGAATACTAACCGTGCTTCCATGGTGATCAGGCCGGTACCCTTTAAAGGTCTGAAACGCACCATATTCAAGCTTGTCGGTACAAATAATGTATGAACATACTCACCAAACTTTATCATTTGAACGCCATTAATAGACACTTCCGCTGTGCGGCGCATCATATTAAATAGGCTAATTCGCATATGGCGAGCAAAACGCTCATTAACAATTTCCAGCGTCGGCATGCGACCACGTACGATTCGATCTTGCGAAGAAAAATCGTACTGAAGCGTACTTCCCCCGCCATCTTCACCATCGTTTATATCTTCCTCTTCAACGTCATCAACACCATGTAATAGCGCATCAATTTCGTCTTGGGATAATAAGTCGCTCACGCTAACCCCTTATTGCATTACAAAGCCGGTAAATAATACCCGCTCAATTACTTTGCTGCCTTCAACGTCATTTAAGGCAGTTTGCACTGTCTCTAGCGCAGTAAAACGCAGAGTTTCTTTACCTGCACTGGTACTAAGCTCGTCAGCAGTAGTGGTCGAAAATACACTGAGTAACTTACCTTCAATCAGCGGAATATGCTTTTTAGCTGTTTCTTCATTTACCTCACCACGTACCAAAAGTTGCACTTTAATTTGTACAATTCTATCTCGGCTCGAGCCCGGAACGTTAAAAACAAAAGGTCTTGGCATCGCAACATAAAGCGCACTGCCTATTTCTGCGGATGACCCAGAAGCTTCTGGCGCTTCCTCTGAAAGGGTCGTTTCTTCATCTAATGTTTCAACAGGCTCATCCGAGCCCGACATTAAAAAGAAACCCGCAGCACCACCTACAACGAGCAGTACTGCTGCAATAATAATTATCAGCTTTTTTTTACTTTTTGGCGCTTCTTCTATTTCTAAACTTGTTTCTTCAGCCATCATGATTCCTTATATCGCAAAGGTATTTGCTTGTTTTAGTTATTATAATAGCAGTAGTTAGGCATAGTAATCTATTGATGATGATGTTTGTTGCTCAGAAGTTTGTTCTGGGCTATTTGATGGCTCATCACTTTCACTATTTGCCGCTCCATTTTTGGCCAATTGCTCACCCGCCCCCGATTCATTTTGCTCTGCGTTTTCACCACCTGACTGGCCATATGAAATAGTACTTTCACCAAGCTCCAACCCCTGTTGTGCTAACATTTCGCGTAAGCGAGGCATAGATTGTTCGAGTGCTTCTTTGGCCTGTTGGTTTTGTACCACAAAGTTAATTTGTGCTTGTTCTGCATCGCTACGAACTCGTATTTGCATGCTGCCCATCTCAGGTGGATCCAGACGAATTTCAGCCTCTTTGTTATTAATGCTTAGCATTGAACTAACGCGCTCTTGCAGTAACTTGGCCGCGTCACTTTTAACTATGTTAATCGCCTGCATCATACCAGGATCAATACTTACCTGCTTTGTCTGTGCTGTACTTTGTAACTGCTGATTTTGAATAGCTTGTTGATCCAACAAGCCCATTTCATAATCAAGCGAATCATAATAGCTTTGGGCACTGGTTTGGGTTGTATTTAAAGCATTAGTTATATGGTTAAACACCTGCATAACTTTAGCGGGTGACTGCTCAGCCGTGGTATTTTTTAGCCCCTCTTTTTGCAATTGCTCAAGCGCTTTTGTAAGATCTTCATCACCAGTAGGCTGTGCTGCTAATTTAGTTGGATCAGCGCTATTTTCAGAGCCTGATTTCACACTCACTTTTTGTGGTCTGTTTACCGTATTTGGTGTTTGTGAAGCTACAAAAGTAACTGGTTTTGTTATCTCTTCACCTTTTACCGGTAAGGTAACCACTTTGTCTATTTGCGATTCATTTGTTTGCGGCAAGTTTTGTGAGTCATTTACAGCTTTTTGCGATACCGTAAATTTAGTGTCTGATGATTGATTCGCATTTTCCGCAACCAACACTTTTAGCTCACCAATCGCTTGCTTAATAGTCGCTAACTGTTCACCTTTTGGTTGCTCGGCTTTAATAAAGGCATTTAATTGAGTCAGTAATGCCTGCTTTTCAGTCCCTGAAAGCGTATTAAACTGCTCGCTGGGTGACGACTTAACGTCAGTGCTTTGTGTCTGTTTATTATCTGTTATGAATTGGGTAAGCATTTGCTTTAAAACCGTCAATTTTTCAGCTTTGCTTGATGCGTCAAGCATTACTGGTTTAATTTCAGTCTGTAATTTTGTTAGCTGCTCAGGCGTTAGGCTTGCTAATACTTTATCTGTTTTAAATGCATTTACATCTTTAGCAATGAGTGTATTTATCGCGTTTTCAGTTTCAGTTATGTTTGAGTTGGGTGAAGTTGCTGTGAGCGTATTTTCTGTTAGTTCCGCAACTGTATTTTTAGCTATGGTATTTTGAGCTAAAGTATTGGCGTTAACTTTACCGCTATTCTCTACTGTGCTTTGAGTAGTAACTATTTTATCAACATCCGTTTTTAAAATAGTCTGATCAGAATTGACACTCACGTCAGAGAACACTGAACTTTGTGAAGCTGTTATTTTATCCGTAAAAATGCCTTTGTTAGTATCTGCTCCATTATCTTTTGTATCAAAGCCCTGAGTTATACTTTGCGCTTCTGCAGGGTGTTTAACTTTATCCGATTTTATATTTAGTTCTGCTTCAACAGCCTGAGCAAGAGACGTTTTATTTTGTCTTTGTGAATTTGACGAGTCATTAATATCTTCATCATTTACTAAACTTGCCACACCGCTTGTGTTGTTATCAGTAAGTGTTGCATGTGGTCTTATTATTTTACCTACTTCATCTTTAACAGGTAAATCTTTTGCTGGCACAGCAACATAGCCTTTAACCGGCAGTTTCTCTTTTAAATCAGCAATAACAAGCGGTGTTTTATTTGTTGATGTATCTGCAAGGTTTATATCTTTTGCTTTTTCACTTGGCTTTGTAACCTCAGTGTTCATTAGTTGAGATGAATTGATCTGCTCCAGAATATCGCTTCCAGACAAATTTATTTGGGCAATGTCTTCATCATCTGAATCACTGTTTAATTTTTCATTAGTAACTGATGAGGAATCTGCTGAGGCGGCAGATAAAGTATCTGTTTCAGGCTTATTAATCTCTTTTTTTATTGGCTCAAATGTAGTGTGAGCATCTTGCAACTGAGTAAAAAATTCAGTACCTGATTCATCGGCAGAATCAGCTAAGCTACTGTCTTTAAATGCTAAAAAAGACTCTTTATCAGCCGAAATTGAAACAGAAATATCATTCATCGCCATAAGTCACCTAATACGGTTACGGCAACATGTCACCGCACATTGCCCAAAATTAAATACCACCCATTAATAAAGCAATAAACGTGCCTAACTTAAGAAAGCTTGCGACGCTGAAAAAATTGATTAGATGTGAACTCATCCAGCATTTTTTGCTCGCTTTTAGCTACCACAGCTGCTGCTTTTATTTTTTGATTTTCAATCAATTTAGCCACCGCTTTAGCCTTTATTTGCTGTTTTAACCACAACGTTTTTCGCTGTGAAACAACTTGCTTTGCCGTATTTACAGTACTTGCTTGTTGCCGAATAGCCTCTTCAATTTTTGCTATAAACGCATGATACTGCCCAAAACCAGCGCTTGATAAACCTGATTGACCTTTTAAATGTAACTGTTGAGAGTATTCAAGCCTAAAGTCATTTAAGCCTTGAAGTTTTTGCTGGTTTGCTTGCAGGTTTTGATTAGCTTGCAAATAACTCATACGTAAACTTTCTTCTTTGTCGCTTTCAAGTTTTAGCAGCAAGTCAAATTTGTTTTTAGCCATTACCCTTGACCTAATAATTGGGCTAGCCCTTGCAGCCCATCGTCATAACTTATCACATCACGCATACCTTGCTGTAAAAACCCGTTTACTCTTGGCATCATATTTATTGCTTGGTCGAGCATGGGATCAGTGCCCTTTTGATAGGCGCCTAATGTGATCATGTCTTTATTTTGTTGGTACATTGAATACACTTGTTTAAGTACTCGCGCTTGTTGCATATGAGGCTCTGAAACCACTTGGGGCATAACACGTGATATAGATTTTTCGATATCTATTGCTGGATAATGGCCGCTGTCGGCTAACTCACGAGAAAGTACAATATGGCCGTCTAGTATGGCGCGTGCAGCGTCTGCAATTGGGTCTTGCATATCATCGCCTTCACTTAAAACGGTGAAAAAGGCTGTTATAGCACCTTGCCCTTCCCCCCCATTACCTGCTCGTTCAACTAAGGCTGGTAGTTTTGCAAAAACCGATGGTGGGTATCCTTTTGTTGCCGGTGGTTCTCCAACTGCTAAAGCAATTTCACGCTGAGCCATTGCGTAGCGAGTTACTGAATCGAGTAGCAGTAACACATTTAAACCTTGGTCTCTAAAATATTCGGCAATGGTCACTGCACTTTCACAACCTTTTAAACGCATTAATGGCGATGAATCGGCGGGTGCTGCAACAACAACAGAACGTTTACGCCCTTCTTCTCCAAGAATTTCTTCAATAAACTCTTTGACCTCACGACCACGTTCACCAACCAAACCAACTACAATGACATCGGCTTCGCTGCCCCTAGTCATCATTCCTAGCAGTACAGACTTACCTACACCAGAGCCTGCAAATAAGCCCATACGCTGACCTTGCCCTACGGTGATCACTGAATTAATAGCCCGCACCCCAACGTCCATTGGCTGGCTGATCGGACGTCTGGCTAAAGGGTTAATCGTATTTTGAGCAAACTTTAAATAATGTTCAGCGTTTATTTTACCAAGTCCGTCGAGTGGACGGCCTAAGCCATCAACCACACGCCCTAGTAGGCTCATCCCTACAGGTAATCCCAAATTATTTACTTGGGGTATTACTCGAGCACCTGGCAGTACGCCGGAAATATGATCATTAGGCATTAAGTATAAGGTTTGGTCGTTAAAACCAACAATTTCTGCGTCAACAAAACCATTCATGGTTTCAATTTTACATTGACTACCAACAGGCGCCCGCAGACCTTTTGCCTCTAAGGTAAGGCCAACAACACGCGTTAAAATACCCGCCACTGCAGGTGTGTAGGGCTTAATGTTTTGTTGATATTGCGACAAGCGTTCGCTCAAAGAAGCAATTTGCACAGACATAGTACGCCTAAAAAATATTTAGATATTACTATTATGCAAAAAGCTATCCAACGTTTCTTTGACGCGTGTTTTTAAAGTCATATCGAGCGAGGATTGCGCGGTTTTTACCTCACATCCACCTCTTTCAAGCGTGGGTTCGGGAACTAATTGCCAGTTATTGTCTGCTATAGTTTGCTCGCCATAGCTATCTTTTATAACCTCTAGATCGGTTGGGTTTAGATGCACTTTTACTTTTTCTTGTTGCGCATTTAACGAATCAATACTGTGTTTTAATGTATGTAAAATAACATCTGGCGATGTTTGTACTTCTTGGTATATAACTGCTTCAGCCAACATGCTAGCTAATTGAATAAGTTGCAACTCGGCTTGTTCATCCACTTTTTTTAGCGGTGAATTAAGTGCTTCTAAAATACCTTTAAGACTAATTAGTTGCTCTTCAATAATCGGTTTTATATCTTCTTGGCCTTGAGTTTTACCGAGCTCTAGCCCCTCTTTATAACCAGCTTCTTTTCCCTCACTAACGCCTTTTTCAAAGCCGTCAATGTAGCCTTGTTCATGACCTTGTTTAAGGCCTTCTTCATAAGCATCTTGTCTAATGCGTTCAAGCTCAACCATAGTAAGCTTTGGCAGCTCGGGCTCTTCGGGTTCATCAGCGGGCATTTCTTCGGCAAGCTCTTTTTTATAAAGCTCACTAAGGGGCGTACCATAGGCTGTTGAGCGGTTACCAAAGCTTTTTTCGTTAGGTGCTACATCGGGAATAGCCCAATGTTTTAATAATTCATCAGCTTCTTCAGCTCGAAGTGGACGCCCTTTGAGTTTGCTCATGGCTTACAAGAACTCCTCACCACCACCACCGCCTAACTGAATTTCACCCGAATCAGATAAACGACGTGCCGTTGATAGAATTTCTTTTTGGGCAGCTTCAACTTCGCTAATACGTACAGGCGCCATTGCTTCTAAATCATCAGCCAGCATATCGGCAGCACGCTTAGACATATTACCCAGTATTTTGTCTTTCAGACCGTCGTCTGCACCTTTGATTGCTTTCATTAATACATCTTGTTGTACTTCTCGTAGAATGGCTTGAATACCCCGGTCATCCACATCCATTAAGTTTTCAAATACAAACATAAGATCCTGAATTTGCTGAGACATCTCTTCGTCATGTTCACGAATAGAATCCATTAACTGCCCTTCTACGTTTGTATCTAGGTAGTTCATAATGTCTGCCGCGGCTTTTAAGCCACCCATTTTCGCAGCTTGTGCCCCTGCTTGTCCGGCAAATTGTTTTTCCATAATTTCGTTAAGTTCTTGCAGTGCAGCTGGTTGCACTTCTTCAAGGTTAGCGATTCGCATGGTTAAATCAAGACGTACTTTCTCTGGGAACTGCGCAATAATTTCTGCGGACTGCTCAGGCTCTAAGTAAGACAATACAATCGTTTGTATTTGGGGGTGTTCATTACGAATAATATTCGCCACCTGCTTAGAGTCCATCCATTTCAGAGAATCAAGGCCTTTAGCCCCAGACCCCATAACAATTTGGTCAATAAGGCTGGCCGCTTTATCTTCACCCAATGCAGCAGTAAGCGCCTTTTTAATAAAGTCTTCTGACTGAAACCCTATAGTACTGAAGCTTTGAATTTGCTCAATAAACAAGTTGTGAACCGCACTTATTTTAGCCTGTGACAGGTCGTCTAACGCAGCCATTGCCATCCCAACTTTTTGAACTTGTTTAGGCTCCAAGTGCTTAAGTATTTGCGCTGCATCTTCCTCTGACAAGCTCAGTAATAAAATAGCGGCTTTATCTACACCGTCTAGCTTATCAACATCAAACGCTGCTGGAAGTTGTTTTTGTTCTTGATCTTGATCAGTCATCTTCTGTTAACCACGCTTTCACTACTTGTGATGATAGTTCTGGTTCATTGGCTACAAGGGCACGAATTGCTTTGAGTAAGTCTTCGTCGCCATGTAAATCTGGTAACTGCAGTGTACCATCGCTTGAGAAACCAATTGAAGCAGAATCAAAGTCTTTGTTTAGCATATCCAACGTGCTATCGCCAATGTCTACGCCTGCACTTAACGCATCTTCGTCATATTCTTCAAGTGTATCGTCTGGGTAAATTAAGCGTTTAAGCATCGGTTTAACTACCGCCATTATGAGTACAATAATAACTAATGCACCCAGTACCAAGCGGATTATTTTCATAAACCAATCCTGCTCCCAAAGCGGCACGCTAATATCAAAATCAGTTGCTTCGCGAACAAACGGAACCGTTACCACTTCAAGTGCATCACCACGCTGCATGTCAAAACCAACGCCACCTTGTAATAAACGACGAATATTTGACAGTTCTTCCACTGAGCGCGGTGTCATTGTGGTTTCACCGTTTTCACCTACTTTTGGAATGTAGTCAACGGCCACCGACACGCTTATTCTGCGTATCACACCTGTTTGCTGGCGCTTATGTGAGATAGTTGTATCTAACTCATAGTTACGCGTCGCTTCTTTATGCGTTCTTGATGGTGAAGTTGCACTACCTGCGCCACCTTGTCCTGCTACTTCAGGGATATTAGAGTTTACTGGAGGCTGATTCGTCAGTGCACCAGGTATACCTACCGCTAAACCACCTATATTATTTTCTTCGAATGTTGTTTCGCTTCTTACTGCTGGTAAATCTGGGTTGTAGCGTTTTTGCGTCTCCTCAACAGCACTAAAGTCCATACTTAAATCAACTTGTGCAGTGTAGTTTGCAAGCCCTACAACAGGTATTAAAATACTGTCTATTTTTTCAAGATATTCTTGTTCACGCTTACGCTCTATGTCGTACTCTTTACGTGAACGTGCAGCAAGCGATGTTTGTGAGCCTGAATTTAGTAAGCGACCATTTTGATCCGTTACTGTTACACGAGCCGGCTCTAAACCTTGTACAGCCGATGCAACCATATCAACCACTGAGTCGACCTCTTCGCTATCTAGCGAACGCCCACGCTTAAGAGTAAGTACAACAGTTGCTGAAGGCTTTTTCTCTCTGCGCGCAAATACATTTTCTTTTGGAATGGCAAGCAATACACGTGCACGCGTAATATTATTGAGCTCTTCAATTGTGCGCGCTAACTGTTGTTCTCGGCCATGCTTTAAGCGTTCACGTTCTAAACGCTGACTTACACCAAACCCCATGTCTTGCATAAAAATATCTGAACCCGATGTAGGGCCTTGCTCTAACCCTTCGCGAGTCATTAAAAGTTTAATATTTTGATACTCAGTTTCAGGGACGAGTACTACATTTCCATCTACTTGGTATTCAATTTTTTGTGCATCTAAAAAGTCGAGCGTTTCAATAAGCTCTTCTGTCTGCATTTTACCAAGCGGGCGCATATCTGGCTGACGCGCCCAAATAATAATAAATATAGCAATCGCTAAACAAATGCCTAAAGCAATAACTAAAGTTACTTGGCGCAATAAATCAACGCCATTTAGCGAACTTAAGTAGCCTGATTTCTGTTCTTGTTGATCGTCGCTATCGCTTTGGTCCATTTCACCAGTAGCAAGAGCCAGATCGGTTGATTGATTAGATTGCGCCACAATAATTCTCCACTACCTAGTTAAACAGGCATGTTCATGATTTCTTTGTAAGCTTCGACAAGTTTATTACGAACCTGCACTGTCGCTTCAAATGCAACTGACGACTTTTGAGAAGCAATCATTGCTTCAGCCAAAGACACGCTTCTGTCGCCTGTTTCTACCGCCACTACTTTTTGTTTAGCATCTTGCTGCAAACCGTGCACAGTATTAATTGCATCCGATAGCATATCGCCAAATTGAGCGGTTGATGAGGCTTGTGTTTTTACTGGCAGTCTTTCGATTTGATTATTACGGCCAGCCTCTAAAGCCATTGATTGCATTTCTTGAAATACAGCGCTGTTTTGAATTTTCATAATTTGTCTCTGACAATGCAGTTAACTCTTAACATGAATAAAGCACAAAGCATGCCAATAAATTAAATTAATAATTTCAATTAGTTAGAAGAGGTTTGGCAAGTCAGAGTTTTGACAGCCCTAAATTCAAAGAGTAAATTTAGGGCTAAAAATGATGTTATGCGGGGAGTGAAATACCTAAATCGCGCATCTGCGCTAGTTTGTAACGTAAAGTCCGAGGGCTTATACCTAGCGTTTCAGCGACATCTTTTCGCTTACCTTGGCATCTTGCTAACGTTTCTAAAATAATACGATGTTCTTTATCTTTTAGCTCATCCTTATAGCTTCCCGTATCAACAGCCAATAAGTCTTGTTTTGTTGGCTCAGCTGGAGATGACTGTTCGTCATAATAAGCTGAACTCATAGCTCCTTGGTCAATATCTTTATTAGTAACACCTATTTGTTGCTGAGTAGTATGTTGCGCGCTGACAGATGCAGGCTCCATTACAAAATCTGTCGCCGCTATGTTTTCAATGAAAATAGCATGCTCGTTTAGAGTATCCCCAGTCCTAAGTATTAACGCACGTTGTATTACGTTATCAAGCTCACGCACATTACCAGGCCATGAATGAGCAAGTAATTTTTTCTCTGCGGCACTATCAAGATAAGCCATAGGCTCTTTACTTTTGTTTAAGTGGCGCTCAATTAAATGCTTAGCCAATACAAGGATATCTCCAGGTCGCTGACAAAGTGGTCGCCACATCAAAGGAAACACATTAAGCCTGTAATATAAATCTTCTCTAAATTGGTTTTCGGTAACCGCTTCTTTCAAATCGCGGTTACTTGTTGCAAGTATACGTACATCTAACTGGATTGTTTTTCTTCCACCTAAGCGCTCTACTTCGCGCTCTTGCAACACACGAAGTAGTTTAGCTTGCAGCCCTAAATCCATTTCTGTTATTTCGTCGAGCAATATAGTACCGCCTTGCGCTTGCTCAAACTTACCAGGACACGCTTGAATTGCGCCTGTAAACGCGCCTTTTTCATACCCAAATAAGGTTGCTTCAAGCATATTTTCAGGAATTGCTGCACAGTTAATCGCAACAAACGGCGCATCGCATCGGTTCGATTTATCATGAATATACCGTGCAAGCACTTCCTTACCTGAACCACTTGGGCCTAGCACCATAACGCTCGCATCAGAGCGTGCAACTTTACTTGCTAACTCTAAAAGTTGAATACTGCTTGGGTCGGCAACAATGGGGCCGTCGGTCTCTTTTGCTTTTTCAGGTAAGTATCGACTTACCATATTGAGTAAAACTTCAGGTGCAAACGGCTTTGCCATGTAATCAATAGCGCCCAAGCGCATCGCTTCAACAGCATCGTCAATGGTAGCGTACGCCGTCATCATTAAAACAGGCAATTCAGGGTGGTTAAGCTTAATACTGCGTAGTAAATCAAGCCCACTCATAGTGCCCATTTGTACATCACTCACCACCAGCGAAAATTGCTCTTTTTTTAGCAATAACATGGCTTGCTCTGCACAATTAGCCGCAATACATTCAATCCCCGACATTTCGAGTGTGTCAATTAAGGCTTCGCGAAGCCCTGCATCATCTTCGACAACTAAAATAGTGTTACTCATAATGATTCCTCTAATTTAGATGCGGTGCGAATAGGTAAAAGCAAACTAAAGCATGCTCCACCGCCTTTATTATTAGTCACGTCAACACGCCCCTGATGAGCGTTTGCAACCGAACTCACAACAGCAAGCCCTAACCCTGTGCCTTGGCTTTTAGTGGTATAAAAGGGTTCAAATATTTTTTCTGCTTGAGTTAAATCAACACCTGGACCGTTATCGGATACACTGATACGAACAAAATCTGGATTTTGCTCGTCAGTCGCAGCACTTAATTTTACTTCAGCGCCAGCACCAATGACTTGAATACTGTTATGGATTAAATTTTGAATTGCGCTGGCTATGGCTGATTTATTGCCTGTTATTTGAATATCTGGCTCTGGGAGGTTAACAGCTAAATGACTGTCATTTAGTGTCACCATAGCATCAGCACCCGCTTTTACCTCACTGAGTAACTGCTGCATAGACACTTGCTCAACAACTTGTTGGTCGCCACTTTTGGCAAAAAGTAGCATATCGTTTACTTGAGTTTCTAAATCTTTTAAGCGTGACATCAACTTGCTTTGAAAATTATCGCGAGATGCCTCGGGTAAACGCTTAGAGCCCAAATTAGCAGCATAAAGCATGGCCGCTGAAAGTGGGGTTCGAACCTGATGTGCAAGCGACGCCACCATTTTACCCAAAGCACTTAGGCGCTGCATATGAGCAACTCGCTTTTGTAAACGGCGTGTTTCACTCAAGTCGGTCATTAAAATTAGCTGGCCCGGCTCGGGCGCTAACGCTGTTATATCAAGCTTAATTAAACGGCCATCTTTAAGCGATACTTCGTGACCATCGTCTTGATGCGGTCTAAAAGAGCGTTGAATAACGCTAAACCACTTTTCACCTTCTAAAGGTTCGCCTAACATATCAATGGCTATTTGGTTGGCCTTTGCAATCATTCCTTTACCATCAAGCACAACCACACCTGCGGGCATGGTATCAACTAAATGTGAAAGCCAACTTGCTTGCTGACGCAGATCGCTTAACTCACCTATGTACTCCTCTTGAAGTAAACATGGGTTATACTGATTTGCAGAAATAAACTGTGGTTTAAGCACGCTCGCAAGGGCCATAATCAAATCTCGAATTTGTATAGATACAGAGCTTAATGCACAATGTGTACCAAAATTTATTTACATTATTTTCATTGACTTACAATAATAATAGCGTGACATAAAAATGACGCGCATAAAAAGGAATATGTATGAGTGAGCAAAAAAAATGCCGATGTGCTTGGTTAGACGCAACCAAGCCCGATTACGTTTTATATCACGATTTAGAATGGGGCGTCCCTGTTTACGATGACCAAACACTGTTTGAATTTATAACGCTAGAGTCGGCTCAGGCAGGCTTAAGTTGGTATACTATTTTAAAAAAACGACAAGGGTATAAAAATGCATTTGCTAATTTTAATGTAGATAAAGTCGCGTTGTTTACCCAAGACGATGTTGAGCGTTTAATGCTTGATGAAAATATCGTACGAAACCGTTTAAAAATTAACGCCACAATAAATAATGCCAAGCAATTTATAGACATTCAAAAAGAATTTAGCAGTTTTAGCGCGTATCAATGGCAGTTTGTTGATAACAAACCGATCGTGAGCAATTTAAATTATACCGAAGAGACGCCTGCAATCACCAAAGAATCAACAGCCTTCTCGAAGGATTTAAAAAAGCGCGGCTTTAAATTTTTAGGACCTACTACGGTATACGCTCATATGCAGGCCTGCGGTATGGTTAACGATCATAGTAATGACTGCTTTAGAAAAGAAGAAATTATTGAGGCTTTTTGTGGTGAGTAAGCAGCTAAACAGGTAGGTAAGTAATTAAAAGCTTTGCTTTTCACGCGAGCAAGCTCGGCGTCTACCGCCATGGTTTAAGTTTGTGTTTATCTTGTAGACGCCAAGCTTGCGTGACGGGCAAAGCCCGTAAAGTGATTGATCATAAATGATTAAAATAACGAAGAGTATTTCACCACTTTCGTACTTCTAATCTCTTGAAAGGTTGTACTTTTTCATTTTCTCTACGAGCGTTGTTCTTCTTACGCCCAGTATTTCAGCTGCCCGAGCCACCACGTAATCATATCGTTCTAATGCTTGGGTTATTAGGCTGATTTCAAGCTCAGCTAAATACTCTTTAAGCTCAATGCCATCTTCCGGAAGTAAGCCGCTAGCGTTGCTATTAAACTCTGCCTCGGGTTCGTTTTCATAGTCACTAAACCCTGTGCTGAATATATCGTTAAAAGCATCTTTTTCCATAAGTTCTTCAGGATATTCAGGTTCATAAGCATCTACCTCAATGTAACGATATTTATTGGGTAGATCAGGGATGTCCACTACCTTTTCAGGGAACATTATAACCATGCGCTCAACCAAATTCGCAAGCTCACGGATATTACCCGGCCATGCATGCTCTTTTAAACTTTCGATTGCTCGCTCAGTAAATTTAGCTGTCGTGCCCGTTTGCTCGTTTACGCGACGCATTAACTCCTTAAGTAGTAAAGGAATGTCATCAGCACGCTCACTTAACGACGGGTTCTCTATAGGGAATACATTTAACCGGTAATATAAATCTTCACGAAAGCTGCCTGCTTCAATCATGGTTTCGAGGTTGCGGTGTGTTGCAGCAATAACACGTACATCGGCTTGAATCGCCTTAGTGCCACCTACACGCTCGTAGCTTCGTTCTTGTAATACGCGTAAAAGTTTAACCTGCATTTGTAGCGGCATATCACCAATTTCATCTAAAAACAACGTACCGCCTTGCGCTAACTCAAAACGGCCTTTACGCGCAGAAATAGCCCCTGTAAACGCCCCTTTTTCATGGCCAAAAAGTTCACTTTCTAATAGTTCTGCAGGTATAGCTCCACAGTTTACAGGCACAAATGGCCCTGTACTTCGTTTAGATAGCAAGTGAACGTTACGTGCAACCACTTCTTTACCAGTACCTGACTCACCTAAAATTAAAACGTTTGCATCTGTTTTTGCTACTTGTTCAATTAAAAAGCGAACCTCTTTTACAGCTTGTGTTTCACCTACAAGGCCATCAAAAGATTTATGTGGCTGAGTATTTTTGTGCTCCCCCGGCAACATACGATGATACTGCTGGCAATCATGAAGCAACTGTGTGGTCACTTCGTGATTAAATGGCTCACAAATAAGTCCAACTACATTAGCAATGCTAAGTAATGGTCTTAACGTTTCACCTATTAATAAAAATGGAAGTGTTGGGTAGCGCTTAATTAAGTTTTCGTGATCGAGAGACTTTAATGCCCCTAAAATGACCATGCACTCATGCTGCTGATATTTTGCACACTCTTGTTCAAAGTTGTCTTCATCTAAACGATGAGTAACCTCACCGATAAAACCAAGTGATGCGTTTAACCCAATAGAGCGATTGTTATTATTATCTAAAATCAGGATCATAGTTAGCGAGCCGTGCTTCACTCTTTAATGTAATTAACTAAATTGTAAGCCAGTTAAGCACGGATGCAAGTGATAGCGGCAGTTTTTTGACATAAACGCCAAAAAACAGACGCACTCGTTAATTCAATCATACTTAAGAATTAACTATTAAGTATTAATATTTAAAGTAAGCCTAAAATAGACTCGGCAGATTGGTTAGCCTGGCCACGAAGAGCAACTGATGATTGCGCTAAAATGTCATTAGACACTTGTTGAGAAATTGCTAGGGCGTAATCGGTATCTTGAATGCGGCTTTGACTGGCTGCATTATTTTCTTGCTGCGTCCCTAACCCTTTAATTGTGCTTGCCAACGTATTTTGAAATGCACCTAACTCAGCTCGTTGTGCATTTATTTCATCATTTGCTTGCTTACTGATGTCAATAGCCGCTTGAGCACCGGCTTGGGTTGAAATATCAATGGTTGATAACGCAGAGGCAAAACTACCATCTGTAGAGTTTACCGTTTGGTTTGTATTCGCATCAGCACCAACTTGAAACGTGACAGCTTGACCATCAAATAAAGGCTTACCACCGAATGAAGCATTTTCGAACGTTTCAGATATTTGGCTTTGCAATTGCACGACTTCTTCTTGCAACGCAGCACGATCATTGTCAGTCAATGCACCGTTACCCGCTTGAATTGATAACTCTTGAATACGCGAAACGGCATCATTCACACCACTCAAGTTAGCTTCGCTTACTTGAGTATATGAAATCCCGTCATACGCATTACTTACAGCTTGGCTAAAACCATTTTGCTGTGAAGTAAGCCTATCAATAATTTGCAAAGCCGCTGCATCATCTGCTGCGGTATTTACTTTTTTACCTGTTGCAAGTTGCTCTGCAAGTTTGTTATTTGTTTGCTGAGTTTGGTTTAAAAAGTTAGCTGATGCTGATTGAATTTTCATAACGGCCTCCGTGGTGCTGACTGATTAAATTATAGCTTAATTTGCGAAATTTTGCCCTTTGTACCATTGTTAGACTAAATTAACTTGGCACTTTGCTTGCTTAGTGGTTAAAGTATTGAGATGTGTATTAAAAAATCACGTTTGCGTGTCATACAACGCCAATAATAAATAATTTGGGTAGCACTATGTTCGATAACAAAACAATTTTAATCACCGGTGGTACCGGTTCATTCGGGAAAAAATACGTCAAGACACTACTTGAGCGTTACAATCCAAAAAAAATCATTATTTTTTCACGCGATGAACTTAAGCAATTTGAAATGCAACAAGAGTTTGACCAACCTTGTATGCGTTATTTTATTGGCGATGTAAGAGATAAAGACAGATTAATACGTGCCATGCGCGGTGTAAACTACGTTATTCATGCAGCTGCTTTGAAGCAGGTTCCGGCCGCTGAATACAACCCAATGGAATGTATCAAAACAAATATTAATGGGGCCGAAAACGTAATTGATGCAGCCCTTGATAACGATGTTGAAAAAGTAATCGCTTTGTCTACCGATAAGGCTGCAAACCCAATTAATTTGTATGGCGCCACAAAACTGGCATCAGACAAACTTTTTGTAGCCGCTAATAATATTGCAGGTGGCAACCGCACTACCTTTTCTGTTGTTCGCTACGGCAATGTGGTGTGCTCTCGCGGCTCTGTTGTGCCAGTTTTCCAAAAGTTTATTGATGAAGGGCGCGATCACATCCCAATCACACACGATGAAATGACTCGCTTTTGGATAAACCTTCAACAAGGCGTCGATTTTGTACTTACTAATTTTGAACGCATGTTAGGCGGTGAAATTTTCGTTCCTAAAATCCCTTCAATTCGTATTACCGATCTTGCAAAAGCAATGGCACCTGACTTACCACTAAAAATAATTGGTATTCGCCCTGGTGAAAAACTTCATGAGGTTATGTGCCCCGCTGATTTATGTTTTGAAACCTACGAGTACAACGACCACTTTGTTATTGCCCCAGGTATTAAATTTAGCAGCCGAAGCAACGACTTTACTGAAAATGCAATTGGCGAAAAAGGAAAGAAAGTATGCCAAGGATTTGAGTATAACTCATTAGACAACCCTGATTACATGAGTATAGAAGAAATCAAAAACTTCAATGTTCAAGCGTTACTGTAGTACTTCTTATGACTAATATGATAATTCCCTATGGCAAACAAAGTATTACACAAGATGACATTAATGCTGTGATTGATGTATTACAATCTGATTTTTTAACTCAAGGCCCTCAAGTTCCAGCCTTTGAGCAGTCAATAGTTGCTGCAACGGGCGCAAATTTCGCTCTTGCGGTAAATAGCGCAACCTCTGCACTGCATATTGCATGCTTAGCATTGGGTTTAGGGCCAGGAGATTCACTTTGGACCACTCCTATCACATTTGTCGCTTCGGCTAACTGTGGTCTGTATTGTGGTGCATCTATCGACTTTGTTGATATAAATCCCACAACTTACAATCTATGCCCTGTAGTTTTAAAAGCAAAGCTCAAAAAAGCAGAACAACAAGGTACTCTCCCCAAGGTTGTTGTAGTTGTTCATTTATGTGGTCAACCTTGCGATATGGAGGCAATTCATGTGCTTTCAATAGAGTATGGCTTTAAGGTGATTGAAGATGCTTCACACGCTATCGGAGGTCGTTATGACGGCCAACCTATCGGTGCATGTAAGTACAGTGACATTACCGTCTTTAGTTTTCATCCGGTAAAGATAGTCACGACTGCTGAAGGCGGTGCGGCACTAACCAACGATCAAGAACTTGCCGATAAAATGCGGCTTTATCGGAGCCACGGAATTACCCGAGATGAATCCTTTATGAAAAATATATCTCATGGCCCTTGGTATTATGAGCAAATTGATTTGGGCTTTAATTATCGCATGACAGAGCTACAAGCTGCGTTGGGCATTTCACAAATGAAGCGCCTGAGCAAATTTGTCGTAGCTCGTCATCAATTAGCTAAGCGTTATAACGAAAAGCTGGCTGATTTACCCATAACTTTACCCTATCAATTGCCCCATACGTACTCAGGTTTGCATTTATATGTGATTCGATTGCACTTAGATAAAATCACAAAGTCTTACCAGCAAGTATTTAATGAGCTAAGAGAGGCTGCAATAGGTGTGAACGTGCACTACATACCAATTCATTTACAGCCTTACTATCAGAAAATGGGATTTCTAAAGGGAGATTATCCTGAAGCTGAGCGTTACTACAGTGAGGCAATATCGATTCCGATGTTTCATAGCATGACATTAGATCAACAAGATAATGTTATTGCTGCACTAACAACGATTTTGGCAGGTTAATTATGAATATCGCAATTATACCAGCTCGTGGCGGTAGCAAACGTATACACCGTAAAAATATTAAAAACTTTCATGGTAAACCAATAATTGCATATTCGATTGAAACAGCTCGAAAGTCTGGTGTTTTTGATCGAATAATAGTGTCAACTGATGATTTAGAAATAGCAGAGGTAGCTAAAAATTATGGCGCTGAAGTACCATTTATTCGCCCTAGCAACCTAGCAGATGATCATACTGGTACACTTGCAGTTTTAGGACACGCCTTATCATGGTTAGAAAAAAGCAATCTCATTGTTGATTACATATGTTGTATATACGCTACGTCTCCATTCTTATCAGCACAAGCTCTTATAGAGGGAAAAAAGTGTATAACATCCTTAAACTTAAATTACGCATTTTCTGCAACTGAGTACAATTTCCCAATACAGCGAGCATTTTATTTTAATCAAAAAGATAAGATCACTATGTTCCAACCAGAGCATTTGAGCAGCCGCTCACAAGATTTAACACCCGCTTACCATGATGCTGGCCAATTTTATTGGTGTGCTCCTAACGCAATAAAAGAATTGAAGCCATTTTTTTCAGCTCAAAGCTCGGCTATTTTAATTCCAAAACATCTTGTTCATGATATTGATACTATAGAAGACTGGAAACGCGCAGAACTAGCCTATAAGATATTGCAAAATAGAAAGCCTTAACAGGCTTTTTATTTTATAACATATCCTGTAGGACTTCTTGAAAAGGGAAGTTGATGAATAGTCCTATCACCTATTAATGATTGCACTACATCTGACTCATAGGGAGAGCTTGGATGATTATAATGATCTAAAATTAATATACCTCCATTAGAAAGTTTTCCCCAAAACTGCGGTAAAGAATGCTCCAATACTGATTTTATACCACAGTCCATAAATATTAATTTAAACCTCAGCCAGTTGTTACATTCAAAGTAACTTGAGGTATCTCTAGATAAGTCTATCTCATTTACAGTAATTCGATCTGTAAAACCTTGCAAGGCAATAAGCTCCTCTAAATCAGTACGACTACCTTGGTAAATTATTTCATTATTTTGCTTATTGTCTGACTCAGTTTGAGTCCCTTTAAACCAGTCATACGCATATAACTCTGTATTTGAATGAGGCTCTAACAAACTACTCAACTTAGCTAAAGTAAGCAAAGATGCCCCTTTCCATGTACCTATATCTGCAATTGATCCTGATATATTTATTACCAGCTTATAAATTTCATAAAATGTGATTAGTCTAGCAATATTGACTTGCCCCGCATATAGTGGAAAATGATAAATGAAATCTTTAGTTGGAATTGCCATATTCTCTAAAGACTCTATAAAATCAAAATATTGTGTATCTTCTTCTATAAACTTTAATTTTCTAACACTTTCTGGTTGACTCATTTAATCATCCTAATAAAAAATTTAACCCGCATTATTCATATAAAAATGTTATTTACCGACTAGTATTCTTTCAACCATAAAAGCTTCAGCAAACTCAAACCCATGCGTATTACCTCTTAAAGTAGCTAGTGCATGAATACATTTATCACTTCGGCTATGGGGGGGTGGCCTTAACTCTAAATCATAACAATTCAACGCACGTACTTTTTGTCCATATACATGAGTGATATCAACAATCATTTGTGGTGAAAATAACTGTGCTCCACTCGGGTACCACTCTGTACTACTTAATATTTCGAAACTATAAATTTCATTTACCGAATCTCCTTTTTGAGGGCGGGAGGCAGTTAAGACAGCTCTATTTGTAATGTAATGATCTATGTTTAAGTCACCAGCAAAATGAGTATATATAATCGTGGGCAAATATTTTTTTATCACCGTTTCGATTGATTTAACTATAGTTAACAAAGGGACAGTGTCTAATTGATTATCAGGAAAATCAAAGTTAATAACATCAGATAGCCCCAGCTCCTCTGACGCTGCTTTCTGTGCAAGTTGTCGCTTTAATTGCTCTTCTCTAAACTCCCCCCTCGCAGAAACACCATTTGTCATACAACAAAGAACAACTTTATCTCCTTGGGAAGTATGTCGTGCGATGGTACCTCCGCATCCCAAAACTTCATCATCTGGGTGTGCAACAACGACTAATATAGTCGACATAAAATATCCTTATCAATAATAGTTCGGTAGATTATGTTTCTTCAAGAGTAAATCTACATCTATTTTTAGTAGGTCAGAATTATTAATTACAATTTGTATTTTTTTTAGTGCTTTTATAATATCGCTTTCGCTCTCTGTACCAACTGAAACTCTTATACACTTCTCTGTACTTTTCCCATATGCTAAGCCAGGCACGACCGCGATCTTGCATTCTAGTAACAAATATAGCGCTAAGTTAAAAACACTTCCGTTGTATTCATTAAGGTCTATAAAAATATAAAATGTTGCACTACCAGGTAAACACATGAAACCAAGTGATTCTGCTTTTCTCACTATTCTGTTTCTTTTTTTTGTGACTAAAACGGCTTGTTGCCTTGTTAAATTAAGTATTGTCTCAAAATGTTTATCTAGGTACATCATCAAAGGTGAAGCCGCACAGGTTATCAGATGTTGATTTAATTTAAGTAATTCTTTAATTAATTCATTATTCGTAATCGCATAGCCAATGCGCCAACCAGACATACCAAAATTTTTAGATAAAGAGTTAACTATAATAAGATTATCTAATTCTTTTATTGCTCTGCCCGCAGAGCAAAATTCATTTCCTTCAACAAAGTCACTATAGGCCTCGTCAACTAGTAAATAAATTTTGTACTTTAAACATAGCCTATAAATAAGTTGTATTTCAGACTTATTATATATCTTACCTTGAGGATTATTAGGGTTGTTAATAATAATTAAGCGCGTTTTGTTGGTAATATAACTTTCAAAACACTCTACAGAAACATCATAGGGAATAAAAGATGATTCCCCCCCCACTAACTTAACCTGTTCTTGATAGCTTAACCAAGCTGGTTCATGTGTTAATACTTCATCACCTTTTTTTAATATAGCCAACATAACCATATAAATGACAATTTTAGAACCAGCAGTAACTAATATTTCGTTCTCTGAGGAAAACTTAACACCATGCGAGTTGTAATAATAATCACTTATTTTTTTGCGTAGTGATAATAACCCCTGACTATCCGAATAATGGTAACCCGCTTCATAGTCAATATCATTAAAATCTATTGAAGGAATATTGAAATAAGCTTCCCCCATTGATAGGGTTGTGATGTCTAGCTGCCTCTGTTTTAGTTCATATACTAATTGATTAATATATACAGACAAAGCCTGAGGAATACTTTTTACTGTTGGGTTCATGAGTAGCCTTCAAAAATATCTAAATATGTCTTGTTTGACAAACTAAGTACCTCTGATTCAGATAAATCAGCGTATTTGCAAAAGGTATTAAAATCATCTACTGCTCTAGAAAACTCGATAAACGGTTGATCACTGCCAAACATAAATCTGTAAGCTCCTACCTTCTTAATTGTAAAACATAAATCTTGCCATACAGAGCTACCTTTCCAATAAGTTAAAGACAAAGATAGTTCAGAGTAAAGGTTAGTATGTTGCACCATTAAAGACATAAGCTCTAACACTTTTGGCCCTCCAAAATGTAACGCAATTATTTTTGTCTTAATATTTTTAGATAGGAGAAAAGCAATTAAATGAACCCCATTACTTCTATATAAATTTTTCGTTCCATATGAACAATCAACTGAAATAATTAGCTTTTTTTCAGATGCATAAGTTACGACTTCTAATATTTTTTCATAATTTATTTCAGTTATTTCTTGTAAGTAGGGATGTAACTTTATACCTGCAGCCCCCTGCCTACTAACTTCATCAATAATCTCTTTATAGTTTTCCTTCCTAAAATCTAACAACAAAGAAACGTGAATATTCAAAAAAATTTCACTAAAGTCATTTAGTACTAAACTGCTTGCAACATTCCCGTCCAAAATCATGTAATGTGCATGACTTAAGCCCAACAATTCAGTTTTTAGTAATGCTTCATTAAAAACTGCCTTTAAATCTTTCTGATAAATATTAAATTCTTGCTCAATAACCTTATCTAATTCAGATTTATTTTTAGGATCTTGCAAGTCTAGACCTGAACTCGTAGGTAAATGAAAGTTAGCATCACATAACATACAGTCTTTTATCGGTAACATATCGGATTAATAACCTCACCATTATAAAAATTAATACCAACCACTTGCAATTCATAATTAATGTTCACTGCTTGTGCGTCTTTTACAATAATAAATCCATGTCGGTCAGCATCATTACTAGTGACCACAACATCCTCACCAACAGCTATATTACAGCGGTAGTAGAGTATTTTGGGGTTTGAAAGTAAATTATCGACACCTATAATACTTTTAACTTTCCCTGATTTAGGAATACTGAAAAAGATTAGGCTAATGCTATTTTTTGAAAGCAAATTATAATTACAAACTTGAGATTCTATTCCTAAAGAGTCTGCTATTAATTTTGAAGAAAAATCAAAACCTGTGGAGCTATGCAAAATTAAAGTAGAGGTAAAACACCCGCCTCCCCGATTTGCTATTTCTATCAAATATATATCACCACTCGGGGTGACCATATACTCTCCATGAGTCATACCAAATTTAAGACCTAATCCATTTACAACAGCAAGATTGTACTCTCTTAATCTTGAATATAAATGTGCTGGTATTGATTGATTATAAGATATCTCCACGGCTACTTGCACGCTCTCGCTGAGCATCTTTTTTTTTGCAATGTTTAAAACTTGAGCGCCTTGTTTTAAATCTACATAGCCATCAATTGTATACTGTTCACCTAATATAAACTGCTCAATAATTACTTGCCGACTGGAACTCTGAGCTATAGCACTAAAAAATGCACTCTTTAATTCAGCCAACATCTCTATTTTAGTAACTCCAAAACTCCCTCTTGCATCAACTGGCTTAACTATCGCAGGAAAGCCTATTGTTTCTATATTATCATGAGCACTTTGAATGTCTTTACATAAAAACCAACGGGGCTGAAGCAAAGTATCATTGCTTGATGATACTAAGTTGCGCTGAATACCTTTATCAGTTGTAGAAATAGCTTCTCTCATACTCACCCCTGTAAGATTGAGCGCATCATTTACAGCAGCAGCAGCATATAGCGCATAGTCACACTGATCAGTCAAGACGGCTGTTATCTCTTTCTGCAAAGCGAATTGGATTATTTCATCAACGCAGAAGTAATCGCAAATAAGAAGGTCTTTGAGGCGACTATCAAAAGTACACTCTTCATGATGTACTGCAAATATATTACAACCTAAGTTATGAAGCTTTTCGATATAATCTTGCTGCTCCCAGCCAATATTGATTAATAAAACGCTTTTACCCTCATTCAGGGGAGACATATATTTTTCCATGTTAATAACTCCCCCTCTTTAAGCTCAGTTTGTATCTGACTATTGATAAGTAAATCTAAATGCTCTCTGCTTATTCCTCCTTCCGCACGAAGTAAATGAAAATCAGAAAGCCTAAAGTGTGTATTAGCTTTTATAGTTTTAGAAGCTACAAACTTCATTGCAATAGATTGACGGTGTTTACTTTCCCACTCTGTTAAAGGAGCTTTTTCCCCATTACCGATACCAACTTCAACTTCTCTTATCTGGTTCACCATCATTTTAAAATCGTTTGGTTCACATGCAAAATGATGATCTGGTCCTTTATCCGACTTATCTAATGTAAAGTGTTTTTCAATGACTCTAGCACCTAAAGCAACTGCTGAAACAGGAAAGTGTATACCTAAAGTATGATCACTATAACCCACAATAGCATCATACATTGACGACAGGGTACGTATAAAAGATAAATTTGCATTGTGAGGTGGGGTTGGATACTGAGATACACAGTGTAATAAAACCACATCTTTTATACTTTTTTCTCTACAGAGCTTTACCATTCGGTCAATATCGCCCATACGACTAATTCCAACAGACATAAATAGTGGCTTATTATACTTAGCCGCTTCAATCGTAATTTCAGGAAATAGATCAAATTGAGGAGACGCAACCTTAAAAGCTGGGCACCCAACGTTGTGGAGTAATTCAATAGAGTTAAGATAAGTAGGTGCTGATAAAAAATCTATACCCACTTTTTGACTATGTAACGCTAATTCTTTGTACCAAGATTCTTCAAGATGAATTTTTTCAAACAGCTCTTCAGTTTCTTTAGGCGTTTTATCTACCTTATAAAGCTGATCGAATTTTAGTGATTGAAACTTTACTCCATCAGCACCACACTCATGGGCTATTCCAATCATTTCTTTAGCTTTAGCTAAACTTTGATTGTGGTTTGAACCTATCTCGCAAATTATATACGTTGGCTCACTGTTAGCTATGCACCGTTCACCTATAAAAATTTCTTTATTAAACATATTTATCTACTAATTTTGTATAAAGTCTAAATGGCCCTTGTCCATCACAAATAATGCTTGAGTTTTTTGTTAATAATTTCCGTTTTTTATGATTTTCACACAATAAAACAATACGCTCACTTAAACTTGAAAACTGCTCCAAATATACAATTTCAGCAGCATTGGCTCTATCCAGAGAATGGGCTATATCTAATTGATTTGACTCAAAAGGCACAATAATAGAAGGTACCCCCAACACTGCACGCTCCCAGCATGCACTTCCTGCACCGCCAATGGCCAAGTCTGCCTCAGATGTTAATTTAGGCATATCTTTAGAATCAAAATGAAGTGTTATAAACGGGATATTAGAATATTTATTTTCGATATCATTTTTGCACTGATTTCCAGCACCGATAACAACATTTATACTATATTGTATCTCAGCATCTATTAATTGATCTAGTAACTTACTTGTTAAGTTTAATGGATCTGAGCCACCAAACATGACTAAAATATTATCCACAGCCGAAACATTAAATCGCCGATTTAATGTTTCGTTCTTTAATTCAAGAAAGCGATTATCTATGAAACACATACTCGCACCAGTTAAAACTTGCGTATTGTATTTGACACAACATAAGTACTCTTGAGGCAAACGGTTAAATGTTGGGTCAACAATCATATCTGCCGAAAATGTTCTTGATGCAATATCACTTATTGTTATCAACTGGTTACAATGCTGCTTGACGCGATTTTCCCAATAAAAATCAACGCCATAATGGTCGACTAATACAATAACTTTTTCTTTTGGAGACTGAGACAAAAGCAGAATAAATTCATTGCTATCATCAATGCTATTCGTACCTAGCCAGCTTTTATAGCCTGCATTATTTTCAACACTATCTAATTCTGCTTGATTGTGTGACTTTCCTATATAGATCTCAACACCGTATTCTAGTAGCCAGTTGTAATCATAATTGTCATGTGCTCTGCAAAAATAGTATACTTTAGCACCATGCTGCATTACGTATTTTGCAAAAACGAGCGTTCTGTATATATGACCTAATCCAATTACACTCGAAGCATCTGCCCGTATATATAAATCAAAAAGATGACTCATTTTAGTTTATTAATTAAAATTGTATATTTACTGCCGCGGTAATAAAAAAATGCAGGGAAGTTTTTATTATCAACAGTCCTTAATAAATCAAATTGCTCACCGATAGACAAGTTGACATCTAGTTCACTATCTTTAGCTGTTCTTCTCTTGTTGTATGTAGGTTCACCTTTTTGGACTTGAGCAACTAGGCTGTCATAAGATAAGATAAATTCTAAGCATAACGATATCGTAAACTTGCCCTGAATGCTTCGCCATTCATCGTAAAGTTCATTGCCATTTAAACACATATGCTTTTTTAGCCAGATTTTTCCACTATCTATTTTATCTGTAGCTTCAATTAAAGATATTGGAATAGTGTTTACACCATTAATAATCTGCCATGCCATAGGTGCAAACCCTCTACCTTTCGGCAGAGCACTTTCGTGAACTACTAAGTTATGCTTACTCTTCGCTAGGTTTTCAGATGATACAATTTGCGTACAACCCAATAAGAAAGTTACATCAGCATAATCTAAGTCGTTTTGGGATCTAACAAACCTAACCTTTAAGTTATATTCTTTTAATTTTTTATATAGAATTGTTGCATGTGGTAAAACCCATGACTGATTATCAACTAAAATATTTACACTGGAAAAATACATTTATCACCATAAAAGCCGAGAACTTAAGGTACAGATTGAACTCAAGAACTATGTTCCTTAACGTGTATAGTTTTTACCTCAAATTAAAATTATCTTGTAAGCATTACAGATAATGTTGAATATCTATACTTTTAATTACCTATTACACTCTAAATAATCCATCACCAAACCTGGCAAAATAATCTTCCTTTATAGCTTCAAGGTATTCGCATACTATTTTCGCACTTTTATAGTAATTTCCTAGTGCTAGTGTCTCATCGCAGTGGCTATATAACGAATTTATTAGCATGGAATGGGTATGTAATATAGTACCGCGTAATATCTCATCAAAGTAGCTAATTGTAGTATTATGCAAACTAGATAGGCGACGAAGTTGCTCATCTAATAATCCTAACGCTGCATCAATTGAAGCTGGTTTACCTGACAGTTGCTCAATGAATAAGTCACACAAATCTAAAAACAACGACACATCATTGTGAAGCGCAACAAAAGCATCACTAGTATAAGCCTCTGAGCTTTTAATCGTTTCAGCTATATTTGAAATCAGTGAGGCTTTATTTTCTATTAACGTACTAACTAATGAATCGGCCTGAGTTGGCTTAGCACCTTCAACATAAGCCCCGTCACTGCAATTTTTTACCTTTAAATGCGGATTTTGCGCTAATGTTCGTTCAAGTACAGCGTGTGAATACTTAAATATCTCATCTGTTTCCACTAAAGCGTCAGCATCAAAATTGGCTTTTAGTTTATACTTAGCTTTGTGTGTGTATAAACCAGAGTCTTGGTCTCCTTTATAATAGACACTACTTTTAGAGTGATGTTGCTTAGACTTATAACCCATATCAACACCGAACAACGCTATATCTGTAAAACCTATTTTTTCGCAAAAAGCCAACGCACAATTACTCACTGTTGGATTACAATTCACCAACAATGCAGGTTTCACTTGAAGCCCTAGACCTTGAACAAAAAGCTTACTACTTGCTTCCCCCCATTTTACGCCTTGGACTTTATTTTCAAACATAGCAAAAACAGAGGGCAATACTGTATTTAAAGCAAGCAGTGTTACACCATTGAAAAAATCTTTATCATAAAATGAAGCTAACACATCATGTGTGATTTGACAGCGTTCCATTTCACAATGAAAATCAGGTTTCAATCCGTATTTATGTAGAGCGCTCAAGGCAGTGCCGCAACTTATGATAATGGCGTTATTTTGGTGCTCCATCAACCATTGTATGTCTTTATCTAATGAAGGGCCGTTAGCAATTAAGTAGACGGGTATATTCTTTAACTCGTCTAAACTATCGGGTCTAAGAAAGGGCACATCAAAGTTTTTTGAAAAATTTTCAATGCTTAGAATTGCATCATCATAAAAACCAAAGCCTAAAATATTACCTACAAACTGTAACGACAGTTGCTTAGTAACACGATCTAAGTAATCATCATGGTAATGCTTATATAAAAAACTGTACCCTGAGAAAAAGCGGCCAAAGCGCTGAAACACTGATTCTACTTCTTTATTAATACCCAGTTCAGTATCAAACTCGCCAACACTAAAATGCAGTTCCGTATTATGTACGTTTAGCAGCTCAAAAATATCCGCCCAATCTGTTAAAAATAAGCTCAAATAAAGTAAATCAAGATGCGGCTCATAGATGTAGAGCTTCTTCACTATATGTTCTTTTAGAAGTGAGTGTATATGGTAACCACACCCTACGCCCATTAACATTAAACTTGGCATTACCTTAGGTAAGTAATTATTCTTTTTTAGCTCGTTCTGCTCTTTTAGTTTAATTGCAAGTTTATTGAGGAATTGGCTATGAATAAAACGATCATTTACTTTTTCACGCACAGAAAACTTATTACTTAAAACAACTGGTTTTTCTTTAAACCCAAGGTACTGTACGTGAGAGTCTTGATAAACATCTTGCTTGTATAGGCTAATTCTTTTTTCGGTGTCGTAAATATTAACGTTACCGTCGTCCATATGTAGTTCAAAGCGAGTGAGTTGGTAATTTATAAAGGCATTGTGTATATCAGGATACGTGTGCTCAAAGGATTGCATATTAGATTGAAACATCTTTTCTAAATCAAAATCTGGGCGAACAAAATCCTTTAAAGCAGCCTCATATTTTTTTCGGATATCAATCTGTGTTTGTAAAAATGATTGATAGCGCTCTAACTCACTTAGTTTTTCATTTATAGCCAATGTTAGGTCATTCATGATCACTCGTTCCTATAACATCTGAGTACACTTTTAAGTGTTTTTTCTTTTTCTGCATCGAAGTTAACAAAGCTTGCAACTTTATTTTTTCATCACCTAAAATGGCTCGTTGCTTTTCGGTTTCTACTTGCAGATTGATTATAAATGTATTCACAAACGCTTTATTCTGCTGTTCAAGATTGTTTGAAAGCGAAAGTAACTCTCCCAACAGGTTATTTTTTTTTTCTATAACCTCTGTTAAGCCACTATAATTTTCATCCTCTGTCAAAGCTAATTCTTTCTTTAATAGCTCTTTTAAACTTTCAATAATTTGCAAAACTTTGTTGTCTAGTAGCTCGTTCACTTAAATACTGCTTTGTTGTAAGAGTGCAAAGCCTTTTTGTTTATCTTGTTCGGAAATACCATCCCAAGCTTCTTTTATAGGCGAAAATAGTTCATTAATTTCATCAAGTATTTCAATTGAATTTTGCGTATTGGCTTCTGAAAGTCTCACTACCATATAATCATAAAGGTTATTAAGATTGTCTGCGATACCGCCGCCTTGCTCAAAGTTCAACCCGCCTTTGAGCCCACCAATAATACTAATTGCTTTTTTAATGCTATTGTTTTTCGCTTCAATTTCTTTTCGATTAATAAACGCTTTCGCTTGATAAACCTGAGTCAGAAACTCACGCATGAGAATCTGAATCACTTGATGCGGATCTGCCTCAGAGAGAGAAAGCTCTTTTTGAGCTTTTTGGTAAGTATTTGCACGTAAATTCATTTTTCACCTCTTAAATCTAACTATTAGATGTATTTGTTAAAATACTCGAAATATATGAGCTAGATGTTTGATACTGTGCCATTACGCTATCTAATGCAGCATATTGACTTCTTAGCGAAGCTTCAAGATTTGCCAAACGTTCATCTAAGGCATCACGGTCTGTCTCTATCGTTTCTAGTGATTCATTAAGAGATTGCTCCCTTTTGATTAACGAACCATCGCTACCTGTATAAAGTTCAACCAGCCCGTCAACTTTTTGAACCAGCCCATCATCATCACTAAAAAAACTTTGCAATGCACTGTATTTATCAGAGATAGTGCTATTCAATAGCTCTTCTCCGCTTTGCAACGAGCCAATACCTAAGGATGAGATCTCCATTTCACCTTCACGGTTAAAACTAACACCAATCTCCATTAAAGACTGTATGTCAGTAGTACCACCTAGCTCATTAGTAAACATTCTTTGCAATTGCTGTTCCATTGTTCTGATTGTGCTATCAGAAGCTAACAATCCCGACGAAGAATTTGATAACGAGTCCAACGTTCCTTTGAGAGAGTTATATGCATCTACAAACTCCGTAAGTGTTTCTTTTACTATGTCTTCATCAACCGATACGCTAAACTCTTGCGGTTCGGTCGTTTCAGATTTTAGAGTTAATGTTGTGCCTTGAATTTTATCTTTTAGCTCATTAGTTGAACTACTTACAGACTGCCCATTAATCAAAGCATTAGCATCTTGAGCCGCTTGTTGAACTGACAGCCCCGCTACCCCGCTTGGCGAATTAGTAGCAATACTTGAAAGAGAGTCATCATCAGCCGTAACGGACAAAGTATTACCAGCTCCTGAAATAGCAGAACTAAACGTTAAAACTGCACCGCTATCACTATTTACTATATTTGCACTAACACCAAAGTTTTCGCTTGCTTTATTAATTTTATTACGGATGTCTTCAAGTGTATCTGTACTTTCAACTGCAATAGTAAATTCGTTATCACCTGCATTAAATGTCAAATTACCGGCACCCAGAGTATCTTCAGCCGAACCAAGTGCAGCAGATTGTACTTTAGAGCCTTTTGCTAATTGCAAAATTTCAACAGAAAAGTCACCAGATTGCATTGAGCTGCCCACTTCCACCTCAAACGCCTGTTCCGATTCTTCTAAACTATTAGCGAAAGAAACAATTCGCGAATTATACGTTTCAGCATCACCTAATTTTGCTAATACATCATTAAACGAATCTAGCGCAGATTTAAATGTTCCAACACCCGAAAGCTGCGTAGTGTAATTAATTTCACGCTCATTTAACTGACTTTCTTTTACGGTTCTTTCTGCACTAATTGTAGCTTCGATAATCGACTCAAGGTCAATACCAGAGCCAACCCCAGCTGACGTTATAGTAGCCATTCGTTATTCCTTAAATTGTCTTATCAATCAAAATACCCAAAGGCTGGCCAAAAATTTGCTCTTGCAGCTCATCTATTTTACTTGCTAATTCCAAAACTTCCAGACTTGGTATTTGCCTTATCACTTCATCGGTTGCTGTATCAGTAACAACAACAACAGGTGAACTTGTTTGTTCATCTATATGAAACTTAAACTGCTTCGATTTTAGTTGGGTCAACGATTCTAATTTCTCAACGGAATCATGCAAACTTTGCGCCACAGATTTTTCATCTGAATTAGGGGTTTCATTTCCATCCAAATCTTTTAACCCATTCACCCGTTCAGGAGCTAATTCCTTTTGCTCTTGATTTGCCTCTGAATTTAAGCGAGTAGCAAACGCATCGTTATTTAGATTTGAGTTAATATTTTCCATTTGACACCTCTAAAACCAAAAAAGGACCCGTACACCAGCTACACCAGTACACAAGTCCTTCTAATTGTAGTTTAATATTTATGAATTATAGAAGAGAAAGCGCAATCTGTGGTTGCTGGTTAGCCTGTGCAAGCATTGAGCTTGACGCTTGCTGTAATACTTGGTTACGAGCAAGGCTAGCACTTTCTGCAGCAAAGTCAGCATCCATGATACGTGAACGAGAAGCAGCTACATTCTCAGATACATTTGTTAAATTACGAATTGTTGAGCTAAAACGGTTTTGTTTCGCACCAAGGTCAGCACGAACGTCATTTACGGCTTTTAGCGCATTATCAACAGAATCAATTGCAGCTTGAGCTCCGGCAGCGGTAGAGATAGTAGCGGCAGAAACTGATAAACCAGCAGCGTCCATGTCAGTACCGATTACTACAGAAATGGTTTGACCTGCGTCAGCACCCACTTGAAAATCAGCAGAATAACTACCATCTAATACTTTCACACCACCAAAGGTAGTGTTATCAGCAATTCTTGTAATTTCTTCGTTTAATTGCGCAAACTCTTTTTGTAGTGCAACGCGGTCATCATCACTGTTTGAACCGTTAGCAGATTGAATTGAAAGAACACGCATACGTTGTAACATAGATGTAGTTTCTTCCAGAGCTCCTTCTGCTGTTTGGGCAATTGAGATACCATCATTTGCATTTCGGGCTGCTTGGTCTAAACCTTTCATTTGAGATTCAAGGCGAGAACCAATTTGCAAACCTGCTGCATCATCTGCTGAACTGTTAACACGTAAACCTGAAGATAAACGTTGATATGATGTAGACAAATCATTTGTTGAATTTGATAAGTTACGCTGTGAATTTAATGACATTACATTAGTATTTACACTTAAAGCCATGATAGCCTCCTAATAATTTAACTAGATGGGAATCAAGCTTTACAGTTTTGTAATTTAGCTAAATGATTCCTGCCTGCAGTTAAGTTATCGGCGCTCGATTGAGTTACTTTAGCCTTTTTTTAAAATATTTATTTATTATTATCTTTCATAAAGTTAAAAGCCAGAACTATGTTCTGGCTTGGTGTTGTTATATTACAATTTAAAAATTATTGTAATAGAGACAGGGCTATTTGGGGTTGTTGATTGGCTTGAGCGAGCATTGAACTTGAAGCTTGTTGAAGCACTTGATTGCGTGCAAGGTTAGCACTTTCTTTAGCAAAATCGGCATCCATGATTCGTGACTTAGATGCAGCCACATTTTCAGATATATTTGTTAAGTTTCGTATTGTTGAACTAAACCGGTTTTGCTTTGCACCTAAATCGGCGCGTACATCGTTCACAGCTTTTAATGCATCATCAATACTATCAATTGCCGCTTGAGCCTGCGATGCAGTGTCAATAGTATTTGTGTTTACGCCAAGACCACTCGTCCCCATACTAGTATCAATCGAAACTGAAATAGTTTGATTTGCGTCAGCTCCGACCTGAAAGTCTGCAGAGAAGGTACTATCCAAAACTTTTACACCACCAAAAGTGGTTGTATCAGCTATACGATTAATTTCCTCTTGCATTTGAAGAAACTCTTTTTGTAGTGCGGCGCGGTCATCGACACTATTTGAGCCATTCGCTGATTGAATAGAGAGTACTCGCATGCGTTGCAGCATATTTGTTGTTTCTTCTAGCGCTCCCTCTGCCGTTTGCGCAATTGAAATGCCATCATTTGCGTTACGTGCAGCCTGGTTTAAACCGTTTACCTGCGTAGCTAAACGCGTACCTATTTGTAAACCTGCTGCGTCGTCTTTTGCGCTATTGACCCGCAAGCCCGAAGACAAACGTTGGAAAGATGTACCTAACTCATTTGTTGAATTAGATAAACTGCGTTGTGAATTAAGTGATGCTACATTTGTATTTACTGTTAAGGCCATTTTACCATCTCCTAGGTTTAAACAGAGTGTGGTTCAACACGTTTTAACAGGAACCACTATTCGATTATTTTCTTTCTTTATGAAGCATTTACTGTGCCAACTCTTTAAAGAAGGCAATAGACTGTTTTTAATGAAGTTATTATAAAAAGTAAAAGTTAAATGTGAATTTATATGTTTGCACTTAAAAAGTGACAAATTATTGCCATGCTAGTAAGGAGTTTATTGCCGCTTTGTAGAAATTAAAGCGGCAATAAATTTCAGCTTAAAGGTAATCGAACAAAGAGAGGTTAGCTAAACGTCCAAATGTGGCCTGAGATGCTTGTAAAGCAGTTTCTTGTTTAGTGAGCTCACTAATAGCCTCTGCCATATCAACTTCTACAAGGTTTGCTCGGTTTTCTTGGTTTTGAGTATTCGCGGCCATATTTGACGCTCTAATAGCACTGACTGCATTCATGCGCCCGCCTAAACTTGATTGAGTAAATAGTACTTGTTCATTAGCATTGCTTAGTTGCGTTGTTGCATCTGAAAGCATTTGTTGATATTCACGATTATTCAAAGCAGTGTCATTTAAACCTTGAATAAGCGACTGCAAAGTGTTAAGGACATTTTCTTTTTGGGGCTTTTCTAAGGTAAAGTTAATATCTCCGGGGGCTGTACCCAAATATTCGATATTTAATCCTGCGAAATTTATTTGGCCATTTTCAGAAACCGTACCTGTTTGCGCTGGTATGAGCGCAACACCATCCCGTAAAATTTCATATTCATCTGGGTCAAAAAATGAAGCACCCGCAGATACTCTTACAGTATAAGTGTTCGCAGTTGCATTCGCAGAGGGATCAAAATTAAAATTTTCTTTGTGAAATGCGTCATACTCAGCTTGTGAATTAACAAATACAGTGGCCGTGATGGCACCTGTTGTTGGCGGTGTATTTGACTCAACATTTAAGCGAGTATTGATCATTTCAAATGTATTAAATCCGTTATCACTTGATTTAACAGAGACACCTTCTGCAATTGTAATGCTATGTTGTCCTTGATCACCTTTGTAATTGTACTTACCAGAACTAGCGTCAAACTGGTAGGGCTGTGTACTATCCTGATAACCAGAAAAAATATATTTACCATCTTCAGAACGAGTATTCATTAGGCTTAGCAGTGTTTGCTGCAGCTCTTCTAGTTCATTGCTTATTGATACTTTATCGTTTGTGTTTAGGGCACCATTACCAGCCTGAATAGTCAATGTTTGCGCTTTTTGAATTGCATCCGTAATACTACTTAATACAGTTTCTTCTGTATTTAGGCGGTTATTCAATTGGTTAATATTTTTAGTATACTGTTCATTAGTTTGAATTTTACTAGTGTATAAAGCCGCTTGTGAATAAGCTGATGGGCTTTCTGATGCGCTTAAATACTTTTTTCCTGTTGTAACGCGCTCTTGCGCGTTAGCCACGCCTTGTTGGTTATCAAGAATTTTATTAATGTTACTTTGGTACATCAAATTGTTTGATAAGCGCATAATTACCTCGCAGCACTTAATATAGTGTCAAAAACAGTACGAGCAGTTGCAAGTACCTGTGCAGAAGCCGCATAAGACTGTTGAAAACGTAATAAATTAGCAGCCTCTTCATCAAGGTTTACGCCAGAAAGCGATTCGTACCAGGCTTCAGATTGCTGAGCAAGCGCTTCAAACGCGTCGCCATTTGTTTTTGCTTGGTTAGTTACCACGCCAATATCGCTTACTAATCCTGCATAAGCTTGGTTAAATGTTTTGTGGTTGTCCGAATTTACACCACTAACAACATTTTGACGCACTAATTCACCTTGCTGTAACCCCGCTAACTTTTGACCGTTACGGTTATCATCAAAGCCACCTTGGTTAAACTCAAGTGTGAATGTATCGCCTGTTTCAGGGCTGCCTTCAATATCAAAGTCAAAACCATATAGTTCAAAGCCATTACCTGCCTGTTGTAACATGTCTTTTGCTGGCAAAGTTGCTGTAAAAGTACTGGTATTTACACCATCACTTATTGTGTATTCATTTAGATTAGCGGTTTTAACAACACTAATAGGGCCATTTGTAAGACCTGCCGGTGACGTTGTAAAGCTACCTGTAGTAACATCACTTACTTCACCAACCGTAATGGTGGCATTTCCTATGTTGTTAATGTCGTTTGCTGTTCTTATTGGTGCTGCAAGCGCTAAATCTTCACCACGAGTGGTTGCTAAAGACATATTTGCCGCCGACTCAGAGTTAAGCTTTATTTGAAACTGATCACCTGCATTAGCAGCGCCAGCAACATTAATCTCTAAACCAAACGATTCGCCACTAGTAATTGTTGATGAATCAATGACGCCAGCGGTTATATTTGCTGTCGATGCTGTGCCTAGCGGCTCACCTTTATTATCTACTGGCTGAATTTCGACCGTTGAAGCACTGGTATAAGTAATTATAAAGTCACTTGCAGGCAATTCACTGCCCTTACCAGCTTCAAGGGTTGCAGTCATACTTGAACTACCCGTATTAGCGGTATAAGCATAGCCACCAACCGTAGGAATATTAAAAATATTCCCCCCGAGCTCTCCGTTTGCGTCCATACCCAGCTTGTTTTGTTCATTAAAAGAATCGGCTATTGCTAAGCCCATTTGGCCAATTTGATTTTGAGCAGGGACTAGCACATCGTCTCTAAATGCCAGTAATCCACCAATTTTTCCCTTTAATTTAGATACATCAACTTCAAGCGGCACTGCCTTGCCCCCATTTACATCTAACCTAAGTTCTTTAAAGTTTGGATCAGGATCGCCACGCATAGAAAACAAATTAAACGAGCCATTTTGCATTACAACCGCTTCACCGGTGCCCATAAATACAAGTTTTTCACCATTTGGGCCATCCAGTGTTTCTATATCAATAAGTTCTGATAAATCACGGATTGCCTTATCGCGTTCGTTATAAGTAGAACTTGCATCAGCTTGGTTATTGGTGCCGTTAACAGCAGCAATATCTTGATTTAATGTACCAATTTTTTGAATTAAGCCATTTGCCTCTTCTGTAAATATGTCTAGCTGTTCATTTACAATATTTTTCTGATCGAAAACAATGCCTGAGAGTCTGTCCATTTGATTCACTAAGTTTTCAGCATCCGTCATTACCAGCGAGCGAGCAACGGTTGATGAAGGCTGATTTAACGACTCCTGAACATTATTAAACAATGAATTTATACTAGTAGATAAACTATTAGAATCTTCTGAAAACAAACTATCAACGCGGTTTGACTCTGTAACAAATTGATCAAAAAACGTTTTATTAGAAGTGTCTCTGTTGAGTTGCTCTTGGGCAAACTGGTTTAACAAGCGATAGGTTTCTCCTTTTCCTACCTGGTTATCGACCATAGTTGTATGCTCTGTGCGCTCTCGCACATAGCCTTCGGTATTTACATTCGCTATATTTTTACTTGTCGTTTGCAGTAGTTCCGAATTTGCTCTAACCCCAGAACTGGCAATGTTTAATAAGTTAAACGACATTTACTTTACTCCTTGGCGAATAACACTGGCTGCAACATCTTTTAATTGAGCACTGTTAAGCACTTTTTTTATTTTACTAGCGTAATTAGGATCCGTTGCGTAGCCGGCTTTTTGTAATGAATCTAAAAACTCGCTTGGCTTAGCTGTATTTTGTAATGCTTCTTGGTAGCGTGGGTTTTGGGTTAAAAAATCAACAAAGTCGTTTACGCTCTCTTTGATTGAGTCATAAGCTCTAAAGCTTGCTTGTTTTTTAACAGGCGTTCCTTGTTCAAACTCCAGGGTAACTTTACTCGCTTTTTCACCATCCCAGCTTTTATCTGATTTGATATTGAATAAGTTATTTGAACTGTTACCGTCGCTTTTATTAATAATGTGCTTACCCCAACCTGTTTCAAGTGCGGCTTGTGCAACCATAACAGCAGGGTTCAAGCCAATTTTTTGTGCTGCTGTTTTAGCGTGCTGCCATACTGTAGTTACAAACTCTTCAGGACTTTCGAATGGCGCTGAAGGAGCTTCAGGCACTTTAGAATCGGTTTTATCGTTTTGAACATTAACAGCAGCTTTTTCTTCATTTTGGGTATGAGGAAGCGAAGAGCCCGCACGCATATCACTTAAAAAGTCATTGGTTTTTCTCAATACAGAACCCGGCATAAAAGTTTTGCCGTCTGGCGATAACTGCTGAACAATTAAATCAGCAAGGCCTAAAGACCCATTTGATGAAAGCTCAGTTGATAATTGTTGATCATGCATGTCTTCAAAAAACTTAACGCTACTTGAGTTAAGTGGGCTTTCTTTATCTTCAAACGCTTCGTTAGCTTTACGCATACTTTTAAGTAGCATTTGGGTAAAAATAGCTTCAAATTGCGCAGCTGCTTTTTTAAGAGCGGCTTTAGATGCATCGGTTGATGCATCACCACCGCTTAAGGCTTCTTTACGAAGTGAATCTAAATTGCCTAAATCAAAAAAGTTTTGTTTGTCTAGATGATTAGTTTCCATCAGCTTTTTGACACAATAATGAATAATACAAATTAAAATGCAAAAATTAAGCCAGATTGAAAATGTGAATGAGGGAGTGAAAGGGAAGCTTTAGCAAAGGCTTTAGCAAAGGCTTTGCTAAAGCTTAATAAATATTAAATAACAACAAGTTGACCGTTTATTGCTCCGGCTTCTTTAAGGGCCTCTAAAATAGCCATTAAATCGCCAGGCGCTGCGCCTACCTCGTTTATAGCACGAACTAAATCGTCTAAACTAACACCCGGGTTAAACACAAATGCACGCGAATCGTCTTCATTTACATCTATAATTGATTGCTGCGTTACAACGGTTTCGCCCTCAGCTAATGCATTAGGTTGAGCCACATTTTGTTGCTCTGAAATGGTGACGGTTAACCCGCCATGTGTTATTGCTGCAGGCTGTAACTTGACATTTTTACCAATCACAATGGTGCCCGTACGCGAGTTAACGATAATTTTTGCAGACATATCTGCAGGTTTAAATTCAAGATTTTCAAGCGTTGATAAATAAGACACACGTTGAGAAGCATCTCTAGGGGCAATCACACGAACAGACACAGAATCAATTGCTTTTGCACTGTTAGGCCCGACTAAATCGTTAATTGTTTTTTCAAGGCGCTTTGCCGTTGTAAAATCAGGGCGGTTTAAGTTAAACGTAATAAAATCGCCTTGCATAAACGGACTTTTAACTTCACGCTCTACTGTTGCGCCATTTGGAATACGGCCAACTGTTGGGGTATTAATAACAACACGGCTGCCGTCAGCGCCTTGGGCACCTAAGCCCCCCACTATTAAACTACCCTGAGCTACGGCATATACATTGCCATCAGCCCCTTTTAAAAACGTTTGTAATAACGTACCACCGCGCAAGCTACCCGCACTACCAATAGATGAAACGGTTATATCAATTGTTTGTCCTGGCTTTCTAAATGCGGGTAATTCAGCATGTACAGCAACGGCAGCAACGTTTTTAATTTTAGGGCTTAAATTTGCAGGTAGCGAAATACCAAAATTGCTTAACATGCCTTTAAAACTTTGCTGAGTGAAGCGGCTCTGCTCACCCGTGCCGGGTAAACCCACTACTAAGCCATAACCTACCAACTGGTTCGATCTAACCCCTTCGACCATAGAAATATCTTTAATACGCTCAGCATGTGCCGAAAATTGGCAACCTATTAGCGTGATTAAACAAATTAACTTTAATACATTCATAATGAATGCCCTCTAAAAAGGAAAAATCGAGCTGCTGAAAAAGCGTGTTAACCAACCTGCACTTTGCGCTTCTTGTGTTTGCCCTTTACCAGAGTACTGAATACGCGCATTGGCTATTCGGTTTGACTCAACCGTATTGTCAGAACTCACATCTTGCGGGCGTACTAAACCTTCCAAACGAATAAATTCTTCACCAGTGTTTAACGTTAACCACTTTTCACCGCGAATCACTAAGTTACCGTTAGGTAAAACACGCATAACATTGACCGAAATATTGCCAAATAAGCTGTTTGATTGATTTGATCTAGAATCCCCCGTAAAAGAGGCGTCACTACCAATGCCAAACTGGATACTATCGCCGCCTATATTGACCGGAAGGCCTCCGAGCCCTATGACAGGGTCTAGGCTTGCATCAGATTGCTTATCGGTTTCGGTTTTAGCTGCTTTAGTAGCTTGAGTAGACTCTTGTAAATTTACAGTAATAATGTCGCCAGTACGCAGTGCTTTTCTATCTGCGTATAAGTCGTTTGACACATTAGTATTAAATAACGAACCTGTTGCAACTACGGGTTCCATACTTGGTTCAGGATACATTGGCGCATAATAGGGGTCATCTTGAACAATATCACTATTTTGTGTTGAAACACAGCCACTTAAAAATAATGTACCTACCGCAAATAACATATAATGACGCATAATTCCCCCTACACCTTATAATTGCTGATTGATGTAACTCATCATCTCGTCAACAGCCGAGATGACTTTAGAGTTCATTTCGTAAATACGCTGCGTTTCAATTAGGTTAACCAGCTCTTCAGTTACATTTACGTTTGATGTTTCAAGTGAGCCCTGAATAATTGTGCCTAAGCCTTCTACACCCGGGTTACCTTGCACAGGCGCGCCACTTACTGCCGTTTCGGTATAAAGATTTTGCCCTACAGGCTCAAGGCCCGATGGATTAATAAAATCGCTAATTGTAAGCTGGCCAATCACAACATTATCAGCTTGACCTGAAATACGAACAGATACCTCACCATCTTGTGAAATAGTAATTGATTGCGCATCATCGGGAACATTCATTTCTGGTTGCACCACATAACCAGAACCAGACGTGACAATTCGACCATCGCCATCGGTAGTAAACTGCCCATTACGCGAATAAGCAATATTGCCATCGGGTTGTAATACTTCAAAAAAGCCAGGCCCTGAGATCATCCAATCCAATGAATTCTCAGTGGTTAGCATATTACCCTGAGAAAAGTTTTTTTGGTTAGCCACTACTTTTGCACCAGCACCTAACATTAAACCAGACGGCATTTCAGTGTCTTGCGACGATCGCCCACCTGGCTGGTTAATATTTTGATAAAGTAAATCTTCAAAAATAGCGCGGCTTTTTTTATAACCTACCGTACTGGCATTCGCTAAATTGTTTGATATAACCGAAATATCGGTTTGCTGAGCGTCTAGCCCCGTTTTACTGATCCACAATGCTGGATTCATAATCGTGTCCTCATTTAAAGTTAAACTATGCGCATCAGCTGATCTTGTGATCTATCCAGATCTTCAGCTGTTTTCATCAGTTTTACTTGTAACTCAAATTGACGTTGATGGCTGATCATATCGACCATTTCGTGAACTGGGTTCACATTAGACATTTCTAAGGTTCCGCTTAAAACTTTGACATTGGCAGAAGTATCAACAACCTCTCCTGCTTTAGGCCTAAATAAACCATCGTTCCCTTTTTCTAGTTGAAAACTATTAGCTTCAACCACCTTTAAGCGGTCAACTTCTTCTAAAAACGTAGCAGGCGCCCCCTGCGGGCGAACTTGAATTGCGCCGTCTTCACTAAATTCAATTTTTTCAATCGGTACTGGTAAAATGACTGGCCCGCCTTCGCCAATTACTTGACGACCATGGCTGGTCATTAACATACCTTCAGCGGTAATATTTAATGTACCCACCTTAGTGTAAGCTTCATTGCCTGAGGCATCTTGGACGCTTAACCATGCGTTATCACTCATTGCAATGTCGAGGTCTCTACCTGTTTCAACTATGCCGCCAGAAGTCATATTAGAACCTGGGCGCTCTTGCATAGAAAACACACGTGATGGCAACCCTTCACCAAAAGCCTGCATAGAGCGAGCTTGTGCAAAGTCTGACTTAAATCCAGTAGTATTCGCATTAGCCAAATTATTGGCTTTAAGGGCTAGCCCCTGTAAGCTTTGTTTAGCGCCTGAGGCCGCAATGTAGACCATTTTGTCCATAGCATCGACTCATATTAAAAATCTCTATACACAAGAAATGCAAAATAGATGCCACAATAGGAAATGATGTGAAATGGTTATAAAACAAACTAAATGAAGTGAAAATAAAAAGGGCCACTTTAAAAAGCAGCCCTTAAAATTATGTTAAGTATTAAATTAACGAATCTGTAAGATTGCCTGTTGTAGTGTTGAGTTAACCTCAAGCGCACGAGAGTTAGCCTGGAAGTTACGCTGAGCACTTATTAGGTCAACCAGCTCATTAGTTAAATTCACATTTGATTGCTCTAGTGCTGATGAATTTATTGAACCTAAAGTACCTGAACCAGGTTCACCCGCAATTGGCTCACCTGACGTTAAGCTTTTTTTCCAAGCAGTATCACCAACTTGTTGAAGGCCTTGCGAGTTTGAAAAACGCACCATAGCAACTTGACCAAGAAATGTTGAGTCGCCATTACTGTATGATGCAACAACCTTGCCGTCTGTACCAATATCTATGCCAGCCAAACGACCTACCGTAGCACCATCTTGGTCTAACGCTTTAACTTCAAATCGGCTTGCGTATTGAGTAGGCACTTTATTTGTAGTGCCCGCTTCATCACGCCAGTTAATATCAATATCATCTGGAAAGCTTGCGCCATTAGTTAAAACATCAGATAAACCAGCCGCCGCACCCGCACCACCAGGTACAGTAAGCGGGTTAAAGGTTGTACCTGTATTAGCAACACCATCAGTGCTACTTGGTAAGCCACTTGAGTCAAATTGAAAGGTTGATAGTGGTGTAAATGGTGCTGCCGTTTCTTCTAGACCTGCAGGGCTGAATGACTTGCCATCTAATGTAGCGTAAGTTTCCCATTCGTTATCATTACCCGTTACTGCAGAATCAGTTTTAACAAAGAAAAACTGTAATACATGGGGTTCACCCAGAGAGTCATAAACCGTTGTTGATGTAGAGCTGTTATATGAAGCACTCGTTTCTGGGTCAAAAGCAATCGAAGGCGCATCTGCACGAGAGTCTAAGTTAAATGAGCTGTAAACATTAGTCGTTGCACGTGGTGAACCCGATGAATCTGGGATCTGCAATGCAGACGATGTGCTCAAACTTACAGACGTTGTATCACCTGTTGCTTCATCAACAGGGAAACCTTGTAAGTAATTACCCTTTGCATCAACTACAAAGTTATCTTTATCTAATTTAAAAGCGCCTGCTCGCGTATAAGTAAAGTCTTGCGCGCCCAAGTCTTGGCTCATTGCAAAATAACCCTCGCCTGTAATCGCTAAATCAAGTGAGTTATTAGTAAATTGCAGCGAACCTTGGTGAAATTGCTGAGCAACCATAGTGGTTTGAACACCGTCACCATTTTTAGTTCTACCTGAACTAAACACTGAAGAAGCATATACATCTGCAAACTCAGCGCGAGACTCTTTAAAGCCGGTTGTATTAACGTTCGCAATATTATTTGCGGTAACGTCTAAATCTTTTTGTGCGGCAGCTATGCCTGTTAATGCAATATTGAAGCTCATAATTGACCTCTAACCTATTAAATACAGCCTGCAAACAGGCGAAATATTATCAAACTCTATTACGCGATCTCTGCGACATCAGTCAGCCTAACCGCACCTTCTTTAGTGTTAATAATGATGCCATTGGCACCGTTTATATTTACACTTTCAATATTCTTGAACGTAGCAATGGGTAAGCTTGAAAACTCACCATTTGTACTGCCTTCAGCTACAATATTGTATTCACCCTCAGGCAACCGCTCACCGGCTTCGTTTTTACCATCCCAAGCAAAGCGTATTGCACCAGCAGACTGTGAACCTAAATCAATACTGCGAACTAATTGACCTGACTCATCAGTAATACGAAGCGTTAAGCTATCTACTGGGCTTTCTGCAACGACGGAACCTTTCGCTTCACCCGTTGCATTTAAATCTAAGGAATCCGACTCAAGTAATGCTTGCTTACCAACCAATGTTGATGCCTGCAAAGCAGAGTTAGATGTCATCGAAGCTGCTAGCGACTCAAAATTACTATTAAGATTTGAGATACCTTCAGCCATCGTAAAATTGGTCATTTGTGCAATCATTTGATCGTTATCAGCAGGTTTACTCGGATCCTGAAACGATAATTGCTGAGTTAACAACGAGAAGAAATCTTCTTGAGTTAACGCATCGCTTTGCTCTTCGGTTGTCGTTGGTGTTGTATCCTGCCAACGCAAAGAATCTAAATAGGATGAAGATGTACTAATATCGTTACTCATAACCTACCCTCGGTTAACGCTGACCTAGCAGCAGAGTTTTACTTAACATTTGCTTAGCTGCATCAGCAACTTGCACGTTTGTTTCATAAGAGCGAGAGGCAGAAATCATGTTCGCCATCTCCTCTACAACATTAACGTTGGGTTTGTAGATATAACCATTTTCATCCGCACTCGGGTGATTAGGGTTGTATTCAATCTGCAGTGGTGCACTGCTTTCAACAATGCCCAGCACTTTAACACCAACAGAAGAGCCCTGATTATTACTTACCGACTCAGAAGCTTTGGTAAGCTCTGCAGCAAATACAGGTTGTCGCGCTCGGTACGTTTTGTCTTGAGAAGAGCTAATTGTATTAGCATTCGAAATATTACTCGCAGTGGTATTTAAACGAACATTCTGTGCGCTCATACCAGAACCAGCAATATCAAAAACGTTATATAAACTCATAATTATTATCCTTGACTACCGAGAGCTTTATTCAGGCCTTTAAATGTGCCGCTTAAAAATTGTAAGCTAGCCTGATACTCCATAGCATTCTGTGTATACAAGTTCCGTTCCACCTGTACATCCACTGAGTTACCATCACCTGTATCTGTTTGATTTGGCGTACGAAATAATTCATCACCACCCACACTACGGGTACCACCACCAATGTGTTTTTCATTAGTAGTTACCATTGTATTGCCGCTTTGCTGGTGTGATTTTGCCGCTTTTAATGCTGAGGCAAAGTTAATATCTTTTGCTTTGTAGCCCGGCGTATCAGCATTAGCAATATTACTTGCTAGCACTTCTGCTCGTTGTGAACGGATCAACATAGTATGCTGATGCACACCTAAAGCTTTATCAAAACTGATAGCCATAACCATCTCCAAAAAATTGACTTAACTTGAATAAAGCAATAAATAAGCCATTTATAATTGAGTAATTATATTTTTTGTAATCGAATGATTTAAAATGAAAAACGACACATGATGTGTCGTTTTGAAGGAAAGAAAAAAGGTTTATTTCTTTTGGTAAATAATGCCAGGGTTGCATCTAACCATATCAAATTCGTCACTCAACCCGGCCATTGACTCCGAAGCCCCTAAAAATAAATAACCTTTAGGATTAAGCGCTTGTGCAAATTGTTTAATAATTTTTGCTTTTACCTCTGGAGAGAAGTAAATAAGTACATTGCGGCAAAAAATAATATCGAATTTACCCATTAATGCATACGAATCTAGTAAATTTAAATGCCTAAAGCTCACTTGTCTTTTCAAAGTGTCGTTAACTTTTGCCATACCATTGCCGCTGTCTGTAAAAAACTTTTTTCGACGTTCTGCAGACAACCCGCGCGCCAAAGCTAACGCGTCATACTCGCCATTTTTACACATGTCTAGCATAGTGTTAGAAATATCAGTACCAATGATCTGAGCACCCATTTTTAAAACGTTAGGCTGCTTAGATTGAAACTCAGCAACCGACATAGCAATAGAATAAGGCTCTTGACCAGACGAACTAGCTGCAGACCAAATTTTTACAGGCCGCCTCAAATCTTTAAACTCAGGAAACAATCTGTTCTGAAGTAGCTCAAAGGGGTATTGGTCTCTGAACCACAAGGTCTCGTTTGTAGTCATCGCATCAACAACAGCCGCGCGCAATTGCCTCTCATGCGGCCCGAGTGTTTTGCTAACAAGTTCAGATAACGACCCTACATCAAAACGAGCCATAAGGGGCGCAAGTCTACTTTTTACCAAGTATTGCTTGTTTTCACCAAGAACAATACCGCATTGCTGTTCTAAAAACGAACGGAACTGATCGTATTCATTTTGCTGCAAGTCTTTATTATTCAAATTAGTAGCACCTGTTTTGATTATTCACAATGAACCCACTTTTTAACCGCCGTGGCTAATTCATCAGGGTTAAATTTGGCAATAAAATCGTCAGCCCCAACCTTTTCAATCATTGCTTGGTTAAATACACCACTCAGTGATGTATGCAAAATGACATGCAAAGGGGCAAGTTTAGGATCTGCTTTTATTTCTGCAGTTAGTGTATAGCCATCCATTTCAGGCATTTCAACATCAGATATAAGCAAAGCAACACGTTCTGTAATATCTGTTTGACAATCAAGCTTGGCAATTTCTTTTAATCTTACGAGTGCTTCTTTGCCATTTTTAGCCAACTCAGTTTGTACACCCAGCGGCTCAAGTGCTCGTTTTACCTGATTTCGCGCAACCGCACTGTCATCAGCTATAAATACAATTCGTTCACCTAAATCTTTTTGAATGTCACCACTTTCAGCAACTTCAGAACTTACTTCTGTGTTAACAGGGCAAATTTCATTTAATATTTTTTCAACATCTAAAATTTCTACCAGCTCATTTTCTATTTCAGTAACGGCTGTTAAATATGAATAACGTCCGGCACCCGATGGTGGTGGCATTATTTTTTCCCAGTTCATATTAACTATACGTTCAACACCACCGACCAAAAAACCTTGCACTGAGCGATTATATTCAGCAATTATGATAAAGCTGTCTTTGATGTTATCGATTGGACGTCCACCTACCGCCATAGATAAATCTATGACAGAAATAGTTTGTCCACGAATATGAGCTACACCACGAATATAAGAATTCGATTTTGGCATACTAGTAAGCGGAGGACATTGAAGGACTTCTCTTACCTTAAATACATTGATCCCAAAACGCTGGCGCCCTCTGAGTTTAAATAATAGTAATTCTAGGCGGTTCTGGCCAACCAACTGAGTACGCTGGTTTACTGAGTCTAAAATGCCTGCCATTAAAATCTCCTTTAGAAAACAAATAATACGGAACGATAATTGCTTCCTACATATACAAAGCTACACAACATCGTGGGAGCGTCTTAATTTTGACGCAAAATATTTATACCCTGTTTGAAACCATAAGCATAGTCGAAACATTATGAGTTTGTTAAAAAAAATCAAAAGATACAGTGTTTTTTATTTTGTTACTAGCCTAGGAATGGCATTCCCTGTATCTGCACAAGTATTTAGTAAAGCATCACTACAAGAAATGGCTGTAAAATACATTGCTGAACAAATTGGCGAACACGATAGTGAGCAAATACACCTCAGTGCATTGCCATTAGACAGCCGTATACCTGATCGTGCTTGTTCAACGACACCTGATATTATTTCATCAAGTGAACCACCGTTTAACAGACAAATTACAATACAAGTAAAATGCGACGATCCACAAAGCTGGGCACAATACGTACATATAAAGGTGCTAAAAATGGCACCTGTTGTTGTAACAACTGATAATATTGCGCGCGGTGAAGTAATAACCAGCGCTCACCTAACCGTTGAAATGAAACCGACACACTTTGTAAGAGTGCAATATCAAGACGATCCTAAAGCACTTATTGGCAGTCGAAGTAAACGCAACATTCGCGAAGGTATGCCAATATTGCTCAATCAAATATGTATGGTATGCAAAGGTGATGCTATTAATATTTATGCAAGCACAAAAGGCTTACAGATAAAAACGACCGGTGTTGCGCTTGAAGATGGCACTCTGGGCGAACAAATACTTGTAGAGAACAAAAAAACAGGTAAAGTTTTAAATGCGCGTGTAGATGGTGTAGAGTCTGTACAAGTAAATATTTAATTAAAAATAATATTAAAGTTTACTAAAGATATGCCGATATACTGGTATTAGTTGGGTAAATTATGGATTTTTATTATGGTTAATCAAGTCAATTCAGGTAATCAACAACCAAGCGCTTTAGCTAATGCTAAACAACAAAAGGTTGATTTGCAAAGAGATAATGCAAATACACAAGCAGCTCAATCGGCTACGCCTAAAGCTGCTAGCGATTCTGTAAGCTTAACACCACAAGCACAGCAATTAAAAACACTGCAAGAAAAAGCACAGCAATCTTCTGGTTTTGACAGTAATAAAGTTGCTGAGCTAAAAAAAGCAATCACTGAAGGCAAGTACCAAATAGACAGTGAAAAGCTTGCCAAAAATTTAGCTGACTTCGAGTTTGATGTCTATGGCTGATCATAATAGCTTAATTATTGTTAAGCTAAACGAGCAAGATAAGTGTTTAGATTCTCTCTCTGTTTTATTAAACGACGAGCTAACAGCTATTGCCTCAAGAAGAGGTGAAGGTTTAAAAGAAATTACCCAACAAAAAATGACTTTTTTAACCAAGCTAAATAGCCTAGATCAAGAGCTGAACAAGTTACTTGCTAAAAATGACGAACAGTCTGAAGAGCTTCCCGAGCTCATAGCCCAAGTTCGCAGTAAGTTAGAGAAATGCCAAAAACAAAACGAAGTAAACGCGCATGCAGCACATCAGGCGCAGCTTAGTGTAAAACAACTAAAAAACATTTTAATTGGTGCCCCATCGTCCACCACATATAATCAGTCTGGCGGTGAAGTTAACACCAACGGTCAGCTTGTCAGAAATTTAAAAGCATAAACTCAAAACGCTTCAGCCAAATTATCTACTTTAATAATATTTAAACCTGCTAGTTACCGGTATCTCAAACTTGAAAACCCAAAAATTGAGCCAAGCTGCGTCAACCTTTTTGACTGAGGTTTTTTTACTCTGGTGAGACTGTTTAGTTGGCGCATTGTAATATTTAAACTGCTGTATACTTAAAATTCTAACTTGCCTAAATACTAAACGTACAGCTGTAAAATTTATTTCGAACGTCAATTTATCAGTAATACGTTACTTTTTTTACTTCACGTGGTTTTATTTCGCCAATATATAAATCATGCACGCGCTTCATATTGAGTTCAAGCTCAGTGACGTATGTGTCGTCTACTGCATACGTTTTTATAATTTGTGCACCTTTAATAACGCCCTGCACTTTGCTTTCTAGATAATCATCCTTAGCGACGGCGTTTTCAACGCTCATACCCGCAGTTACCTTTTGCCCATATACTTGCTCTGTAAGCTCTCTGTATGCTTCAAGTTTAGAGGCTTTAATAGCCATAAGCTGCTTTTGTGAAGCGCTTGCCCCTTTTTGTAAACTAATAGGGGCATAACCTACCGCTTTTAATACCGGGTAATTATTAGGCTCAACATATTTGTACTCAACATGCTTATCAAACACGCTGCTGCACCCACTCAAGGTTAAACACCCAAGTGTAATAACTAATGAAATTGCTCGCATAACTTTGTGCCCTAGTAAATTAATTACGGTGGTATATGCATGTTTAATGCCATTTATAACGTTATTTTCATTGATTAATAACATTGGTACATTCCTTGCTGCCTCAAGGTAAAGCTAACGTTTATTTGGAGCAAGAAGTATGAAATCGTTTTTATTAAAGGCATTTGCAGGATTAAGCGCAACTGCGTTATTTACGTTTTCGACTTTTTCAAATGCGCAGTGGTATGAATCTACAGGGCACGCACTTATTCAAAACGACGACATAAGCGCGGCCAAATCTGCAGCTATAAAAGATGCCATAACTCAAGCGTTGGTTTTTTCTGGGGCGCGTGTCAGCTCAGTACAAACCTTGGTAGACGGCGTATTAATGCAAGATCAGTTAAAAATTAGTAGCCACGGCGAAATTCAAAAAATTGAACTTGTAAGTGAAAATAAATACGATAATAAATTTGCCATTACCCTGCGTTTAGATATATTTGCGAAAACAGAGCAATGCCCGCAAAGCAGCTTTAACAAGTTTGTTGCCGTAACACAAAGTCAGCTGGTTCATCGAGAGCAAGCTAGAATGGGTCAAATATTTGACGTAAACAAAGCAATCAGTAAACGAATATTCACTACCTTACAAAAATCAAAAATGAGCGCCCTACCCGTTGCTTATTACAATATGCCTTTAAATGTAGATAATTACTTTTCGCAGCAGTACGACTACTCGAAAGTTCAGTTAGAAGAAATATCATCTCGCACCAACGCTCAGTACGTGTTACTAAGCCAAATTACAGACCTATCAACAAGCGATAAACTCAATAGCGATTATGCTTTTTGGCAAGACGATAGCTACCAACGCAACTACAAAATAGAGTTTAGCCTTTTTAATGGCACAACCTATGAGCAGCTTTGGAGCAATAGTTATCAGGGCCAAGGCACTTGGCCATTCGAAAAAACCGCCATCATTGATGTAAACAGTGATAGATTTTGGCAATCACCCTACGGTCAAAGTATACAAGATATAAATCAAACCCTAAGTTATGACTTACAAGCTGTATTAGCCTGCTTTCCAACGCAAGGTAAAATAATGCATATGGAAAACAGCAAAATAGTAATTAATTTAGGTAAAGCACATGGCCTAAAAAAAGGGCAAATGCTGAGTATTGCACACCATAACTACCTAACTGATGCAGCTGGTAATGTAATGCCTCACACCACTACAACACTCAACAAAATACGTGTAGAGCAGTTATATCAACAAACTGCGGTTGCAGTAAGCATTGACGACCAGCCCCTACCCGGCGTACAAATCAACGATGTAGTTGAAGTAATAAGCCAAGATCTTTAAAGCGCTTTAGCAAGCTGTGTTTTTAAATTAGGGTGAGCCGACAACCACTCACCCAACTGCTCAACCCCTGCCAAATGCGGATAATGCTTTCTGCATGCAAACACGACATTACGCTGCTGATTAGGAAATATAGGCATATAATCAATACCCGTGCGCTGTGTGCAAGCTAACTTTGGCACAAAAGTAACGCCATCATCCATTGCCACCAGCGCAAGTAACGTTTCTAAACTATTGCCTTTATATTGATTAGACACATCAACCCCTGCTGAAAAACAAAACTTTTGGGCTTGATCTTTAAAGCAATGGCCATCACTTAACATTAATAGGCTGCAACCCTGAAGATCGCTAAGCGCGACTTTTTTATGCTTAGCCAGCGCGTTATCTTTTGAAACAGCGACTAAAAAGTCTTCTTTATAAAGTGGAATAGTGTGGTAATGATTAAGCTCAGCTACATCGGCCAAAATTGCAAAATCAAGCTCACCATTGTTAAGCGCATCTAATATGGTGGCTGTTTGCATCTCAATAAACGCAAATTGGCTATCTACAAATGCTTCTTTCATTGAGGTTAACAAAGTTGGCAATAAATACGGCGCAATAGTTGGAATAATACCAATTGTTATCTTACCTTGTAATGGTTCATTAGAGGCAGAAGCCAGCTCTTTGAGTATTTGAGTTTGCTCTAAAATAACCTCTATTTGCGCTAATAAACGTACACCTTTAGCTGTTAGGGTTACTTGTTTGGTTGAGCGGTCAAATAAAGTAACACCTAATGTTTGTTCAAGTTTTTTAACCTGCCCACTCAGTGTAGGTTGGCTAACAAAGCACGCATCGGCTGCTTTACGAAAATGTTTATGTTGTGCTATGGCTTTAACGTATTCAAAGTCTTTTAAGTTCATGTTCAGCTCCACCCTGATAGCTTTTGACTATCAGTTTAATACAAACAAACGATTAGAACTATATTTAAATTTTCGCCATAATGGCTTTAACAAATCAAGAGGAACTAAACCATGTTAAAGAATATTGAAGGTCAAACAATCCCAAACGTTACATTTGCAACACGTCAAAACGACGAATGGAAATCGGTAACAACAGACGAGATTTTTAAAGGCAGAACCGTTGCTGTGTTTTCACTACCGGGTGCATTCACCCCAACATGTTCATCTACTCACCTTCCTCGCTACAACGAGCTAGCTGGTGTGTTTAAGCAAAATGGCGTAGATGAAATTGTATGTTTATCAGTTAACGATACATTTGTAATGAATGCATGGGCTGAACACCAAGAAGCGCAAAACATTACTTTACTACCAGACGGCAACGGCGAGTTTACAGACGGCATGGGCATGTTAGTAGACAAAAACGATTTAGGCTTTGGTAAGCGCAGCTGGAGATACTCTATGCTGGTAAAAGATGGCGTAATTGAAAAAATGTTCATCGAACCAGACCTACCAGGCGACCCGTTTGAAGTGTCTGATGCAGACACCATGCTTGATTACATCAACCCTAAACAAGCTAAACCTGAGCCAGTAAGCGTTTTTACTAAGCCCGGTTGTCCATTCTGTAAAAAAGCAAAAGAACTACTTACAGAAAAAGGCTTTGCCTATGAGGAAATTGTTATGGGTGCAGGTGCATCATTAACAAGCCTAAAAGCAATCTCTGGCCGCGACACCGTTCCACAAGTATTTATTGGTGGTAATCACATTGGTGGTTCAGACGACCTAGAAAAATACTTTGCTTAGTAAGTAATTTTAAATAGGGGCCAAGCGCTCCTATTTACTAAAGGAAAAAGACGATGAAACAATTGCAAACCGACGTAGTAGTTATAGGCGCAGGTACAGCAGGCTTAAGTGCATACCGAAACGCTAAACAGTTTACCCCTAACGTACTTATGATCGAATCAGGTCCCTATGGTACAACCTGCGCACGCGTAGGGTGTATGCCAAGCAAATTATTAATAGCTGCTGCAGAAGCTGCGCACGCTATAGAAATGGCACCTGCATTTGGTGTGCATAGCTCAAAGCCGGTAATAGACGGCAAAGCAGTTATGGCACGCGTTAAAAGTGAACGCGATCGTTTTGCTGGTTTTGTAGTAGAAGCTGTAGATGAACTTCCAGACGAAGACAAAATTAAAGGTTACGCTAAATTTTTAGATGCAAACCGTGTACAAATAGATGACCACACCATTATTACAGCCAAGCGTTTTGTTATAGCCACAGGCTCTCGCCCTTCATACCCTGGTGTATTTAATAATTTTGGTGATAAATTAATCATTAACGACGACGTATTTGATTGGGACGACCTACCAGAATCTGTTGCTGTATTTGGCCCGGGCGTAATTGGCCTAGAAATAGGTCAAGCGCTTAGTCGCTTAGGCGTTAATGTAAAATTATTTGGCGTTGGTGGTGCTATTGGCCCACTAACCGACCCCGTAGTAAAAGACTATGCAAATACAGTTTTTGCAAAAGAGTTTTTTGTTGATACCGACTCAAACGTATCAGACATGATGCAAGTAGGCGACAAAGCACAGCTTACATACACCGACAAGCAAGGTGAAAAACACACCGAACAGTTTGACTATGTACTTGCTGCAACAGGCCGAGTTCCTAATGTAGACAAGCTAGGCCTCGAAAACACAGGTATAAAACTTGACGAACGCGGCGTACCGCATGCCGATCCACACACAATGCAATGTGGCGAATCAAACATATTTATAGCCGGCGATGCTAGCAACATGATCCCGCTACTTCATGAAGCGTCTGATCAGGGAACCATCGCAGGGCAAAATGCAGGGCGTTTCCCAGATGTACGTATTGGCCTGCGCAGAGCTAAAATTGCCGCTGTATTCAGCGACCCACAAATTGCTATGGTAGGCGAAAGCTTTACCCAAATAACAGACCGTTTAGGCTCATGTGGCTGTTTTGAAGTGGGCGAAGTCAGCTTTGAAAACCAGGGCAGAAGCCGCGTAATGCTAAAAAATAAGGGCCATATGCGCGTATACGCAGAGCAAGGCACCGGCTTATTTTTGGGCGCCGAATTTATTGGCCCACAAGCCGAGCACATAGCGCATCTGCTTGCATGGGCAGTTCAAAATAAAATGACCGTACCACAAATGCTTAACATGCCGTATTACCACCCGGTTATTGAAGAGGGTTTACGCACCGCACTTCGCGATTTAAACGCCAAGCTTAAGTTTGGCCCAGATATCATTAACCACTGTATGGAATGTGGCCCAGGCGCATAACTTACACCATACATACACTTGCTACCAAAAAGCCAAAACGTCTGTTTTGGCTTTTTTATTTATATAATTTTTAAGCACTGGTATCTCAAAAAATAGTTTAGCTGTTACACTCAATACGTAATTTAATTAAAAAGATGGAATAGCTATGCCCAATAATAAATTTAGACTAGTCACTCGTAGCGATTTTGATGGCCTTGTATGTGCTGTACTACTAAAAGATTTAGATCTAATTGATGACATTTTGTTTGTACACCCAAAAGACATGCAAGATGGAAAAATAGACATCACCGCTAACGATATTACCACTAACCTTCCCTACGTAGCGGGTTGTCACATAGCATTTGACCACCACTTAAGTGAAACCGTTCGAAACGCAAGCGACATTAAAAATCACATAATTGACCCTAAAGCGCCTTCAGCTGCGCGAGTCGTTTACGACTACTACGGCGGCGCCGAAAAATTTCCTAATATTTCAGTAGATATGATGGACGCTGTAGATAAAGGCGACGCAGCTCAGTTTTCTAAAGATGAAATACTCAATCCAACCGACTGGGTGTTAATGAACTTTATAATGGATGCCCGCACAGGCCTAGGCCGCTTTCGCGAATTCAAAATTTCAAACTACCAGTTAATGATGAAGCTCATTGATGCATGTAAAGATCAAAGCATCGACGACATTTTGCAAATGGAAGATGTTGCAGAGCGAGTTGCGCTTTATAATGAGCACAACGAAAAAGCAAAAGCACAAATAACACAGTGTGCAACAGTGCATAAAAACCTAGTGGTATTAGATCTAACTCAAGAAGAAACCATTTACGCCACCAACCGCTTTGTAATTTACGCCATGTACCCCGACTGCAATATTTCAATTCATAAAATGTGGGGGCTTAAAAAGCAAAACGTAGTGTATGCAATTGGTAAGTCAATTACTAACCGCAGCTCAAACACAAACGTAGGTGAGTTATGCCTTAAATACGGCGGCGGCGGCCACTTAAATGCAGGCACCTGCCAAGTAGAGACCAGCCAAGCCGACACAGTACTCACTGAGCTGATCGATAAAATTACTAATGATGGTTAATTACTAACGATTAAATATCAAAATAAAAAAGCGAGTAAATTTTCATTTACTCGCTTTTTTATGTGTAGTTATAAATTTTTAGCTATAAAAAACTGTTTTGCTAATGCTTCAACTCAATAGTTATTGATATCTTAGGTTTTTAAGGGCAAGTTTGAGAGAGAAGTAATCAGTCAAAAGTTTTAATGTCTGCTCATGGCACTTTGAGGAAGTTCGGCTTGGAGCGAGAAGCAGACGGTCGATCAAACTCATTTTTGGACAAAAACGAGTTAGAGCCGAAGGACGGATCTGTAAAATGTATAGTGATAACAACACCCTGCTAAGCCGCAGAAACGGAGTTGATTGTTTGATAGCTACCAGTACAATTAAGTATTTAGGAGCCTCATCACATAATTGCATTCCCCAGCCTTTATTTCTATGTAGGGCTAAATAAACTAATCAGTGTTTAAGGCTAAAGAGAATGTGATTTTTCTGTCACTAACTTCTGCACTTAATTGCGCATCAATTGCTTTACTAAGCGTTTTAGCGATTGATAACCCCAATCCAAAGTTATCATTCGATGTTCTTGAAGTGTCTTTTTGCCATAAAGGGTCAAATAATTGGTCTATATCATTATCACTCAAAGGTTCAATAAGGGAGTTAGTAACTGACAAAAATAAAAGTTTTTCTTTTGAAATCATTGTCGAAACTAAAATTTTTGAATTTAGTGGGCTGTATTGTTTAGCGTTGTTAACTAAATTGCTAATAATTGATTCGAGGGCAAACAAGTTGCTTATAATTGCTGGTGCATTCTCATTCAACTCCAAATTTACACGCGATAAATCAGTGTTTTCTAAGACTCTGGTAATGACTTGATTTAAATCACAAGCATCTTGTTTGATTAGCTTACCATTACTGTATTTATGTAATAGCAATAAGTTCGACACGATATTTTTTAGCCGTAAACTTATTTTCAACGCTTCAGGCTTAAAATCCTCATTGAGCTCAATCTCATTTGGAAACCTGATAGCAACTTCTGCCATATTTATAAGTTCGGCAATGGGCGTTTTTATTTCATGGGCAATATCGGATGTAAGTCGCTTTTCCCTTAGGTAAAGTTGTCTATTCTCTTTAATAAAAGCATTTAAGCTTTCAACAATAGGCAAGAGCTCTTTAACTGGCTCTTGTATAAATATCTGTGAGCCTTCACTGGTAATACTTAACTGACTGATATCTTGGTTGAGTTTAATTAATGGCGCAAGTGATGTATCTATCGCCTTCCTGACAAATAATCGAATAAATACAATAACTGTAATTGTGGTGACTATAAAAATAACGTCAATCAACCAAAGTACAAAATCAACTTCCTCAGAAGACGCTGCATAAGCTAAAGTCAGTGGCTCATCATTTGTTTTTTTATATGTGTCTACTGATGTATTGTCTTTTCCTTGTGGTATAAAACGACTATAAAACACTCGACCATCTCGGCCATCAGGTAATTGTAAAGGGCGTATTTTTGATTCGCCAATTTCTAAGCTTTCATATGGTAAGTTTTTAACCTCAAATAAATCTAAACTTTTGGAGCGAGTGAAAGTGCCTTCTTTGCTCCATACTTGAAAGTACTCAGGCTCTATTTCCCCTGCGAACTCGGGCATAAACTCACTAGAAAAACTAAACGAAAAACCTTCATCAGTTTTATGTACTAAGGTCATTAACATACCTGCTTTGGATTGCAGGCTGCGATCAAACTCATTGTCTATCCAACTATCAACAGCAATGTCGGTTGCTAACAAAATGCATAAAACAAAGCCTGTTATAGTTACCGAGAGTGTAACAACTAATTTACTGCGAATAGATTTCATTATTGTCCTTGTACAATGTAACCAAAACCACGCTTGGTCTGAATTGGCAGCTCCCCTCCTGCAACTCTTACTTTTTTGCGAGCAGATGATAAATGAGCTTCAATCGAGTTCTTTGATATCAAATCATATTGCCCTGCAAGGTAGGTACTTAGCTTCTCAGCACTAAACACTTTATTTTGATTGCTAAATAAACATTCGACAATTTTGTACTCGTTGGGTGTTAAGTCAATAACATTGTCAGCCACTTTTAGCAGTTTTAACTGTAAATTCAGTGCTAAATTATCAATAGTTATGATATCGCTCATCATCTTCAATCCACCACGGCGCATTAAATTTAATAGTCGAGCGTGGAGCTCATCAAATGAAAAGGGTTTAGTAAGGTAATCATCCGCTCCAGTTAAAAGCCCTAAAACACGGTCTTCAGGTTCTTGCTTAGCTGACAAAATTAAGACTTTAGAATCAAGCTGTTTGGTTCTTATGGTTTGCAATAAAGTAATACCATCGATACTCGGTAACATAATATCAAGTATTATAAGCTCATACTCACCTGTCATCGCCATACTCAGCCCTTGTGCACCATCACCGGTGTCATCAACCGCAAAGCCTAGATTTGCTAAGCCAATTCGTAAACTACGCCTTAGTGACGCTGAATCTTCAATTATTAATAACTTCATGTGTTACTCATTCACCTGAAATGCATCTTCATCATTAGGTTACGCCATATAGCTTAAGTTTTACTTAAGACTTGCTTAAGTTTCCATAGTTTAGCCAATATTAAGTTTAGACTCAGGATTTCTTAAGTTTCGGTTTTTAGTATTGCTGCAATTATTAAGATCGAGCACAACTATGACAGCAAATACTTCCGTTTTAAAACCCTTGTTGCGTTTTACTATTATATTGATATCAATCTTTATAACTTCCCGCATTGCTTTATTGTTTTGGCAACATTCAAGATTAAATGATGGTGATATTTGGCCGATCATATCAGGAGCAATCAGAATAGACTTAAGTAGCATTGGATACTTAGCAACTATTGGGGTTTTTATACTGATACTACATGTAGTTGCACGCCCTAAAACAGAGCTTTTCCAGCGTATTTTTACACTTTACGGTAGCTGCGTTGTAACTGTAATTGTTATTGTTGAAGCATCAACACCTGCATTCATCAATCAATATGATGTAAGGCCTAACCGATTATATATTGAATACCTTGATTACCCACAAGAAGTCTTCTCAATGTTAGTGCATGGCCATCTTTTTGCAATGTTAAGTACATTGCTTTTGGCCTCGTTAACAAGCGTTTATAGCTATCGCCTTTTATGCAGAGCATTCACACAACCACCGTCACTGAAAAAAGCATCCAATTTACCCATTCTAATGGCTGCTTTAATAATCTGCTTATTTGCTGCTAGAGGTACATTAAATCACCGACCGCTTAACCCTGCATTAGTCTATTTTTCTCAAGATTCACTAGTAAACTCACTTGTTCTTAACTCCACTTACAGTGTTGCGTTTGCGCTGAAAAACATGGGTAACGAAAAAAGTGCCAGTAATTTGTATGGCACAATGCTTCGTCAACAAATTATAGATACGGTCAAAAAGGCTTCTTATCGAAAACAGTTTGTCGTTGGAAATATTCCAACCTTGGCGCACAACAAGCCTTTTGTGTCTGGTGTTAAAAAAAACTTAGTTATAATACTTGAGGAAAGTTTAGGTGCCCGATTTGTTGGAGAACTTGGTGGGTTAGATATTACGCCCGAACTTGATAAGCTATATCAACAAGGGTGGGGGTTTGACAACCTTTATGCTACGGGCACGCGCTCCGTAAGAGGTATTGAAGCAATTACTACAGGTTTTACACCATCACCATCTCGCTCAGTAGTTAAACTATCTAAATCGCAGCATAACTTTTTTTCACTAGCGGATGTATTCAGTCAAGAAGGTTACAAAACACAGTTTATCTACGGCGGTGAAAGCCATTTTGACAATATGAAAAGCTTTTTTCTAGGAAACGGGTTTAACGATATTGTTGACATCAACCATATTGATAATCCCCAATTTATCTCCTCTTGGGGGGTAAGTGATGAGGACTTATTCAATCAAGCAGATAAAGAACTGACTAAATTAAGTAATTCGACAGAGCCATTTTTTAGTCTTGTATTTACTTCTAGTAATCACGATCCGTTTGATATACCACAAGGCAAAGTATCGCTACCCAAAGGACATAACCCTGAAAACTATAAGCGTGATCTTGCAATTAAGTATGCCGATTACGCACTAGGTAAATTTATAAATAAAGCAAAAACACGGTCGTACTGGGAAAACACCGTATTTTTGGTTGTAGCAGACCATGATGTGCGTGTTTTTGGCTCTGAACCTGTCCCTTTGAAGTCTTTTCATATACCAGCTGTTATTTTAAACAGCGATATGAAAAGTAAACGCGATCCAAGACTCGTTAGTCAAATTGATCTACCTGTTACTTTGATGTCACTTTTAGGAATTGACCAAGCAACCCCTATGCTGGGCTTTGATCTGACTAAAAGTTATCCAGTTGAACGCGCAATGATGCAGTACTACGACAATTTTGCATACCTAGAAAATGATCGCGCTGTCATCCTAATGCCAAATCAACAAACCAGCTATTGGCGCTATAACAAACAAACCAAAATACAAGAAAAAAATGAACAGCTAAACGTTGATCAAACGTTGGCTGAAAAAGCACTAGCTCATGTGTTATTTAGCAACTTAGCTTACACCGAGCAGCTTTATCGTTTAGCTGATAAAAGTAGTGATAAGGAATAACTATGAAAATTGCTTTTAAAAGATTTTGTATTTCGTCTTGGCAAGTAAGTTACAGCCAATTTGTTTGCTTAGTTTCAATGTATATCGTTATCGCATTTAATGGCTTGTTTTTATACAATACTTTTATGGCTGCAACACAGTCAGGGCATATAAATTGGCTTTTTATCGCGTCGGTCCCTTTATTGCTTTTCTCATTGACTGTTTTAGTTTTAAGTTGGTTGTCTTTAATTACTTTTGTTAAAGCTATACTTCTATTTAGTGTTTTAGTTTGCTCATTGTTGTTTTATTCAACACTTAATTATGGCGTTATTTTTGACAAGAGCATGTTACAAAATATTGTTGAAACAAATTCAGGTGAAGCATTTTCATACTTGAACTTTCAGCTTGTGTTATTTATTTTTTTATTGGGGATTGTACCTACTTACTTATTTTCCAAGTTCACAATTATTGGGAGTTTTAGAGTTCGTTTAAAAAGTTTTACGAAGCTAAATCTATCAGCTTTGCTCTGTTGTGCCTTAATCGCTGTACCCTTTTATAAAGAGTACGCTTCTGTTGGCCGCAACAACCGACAGCTAACAAGTTATATCACCCCGTTTGCATTCTATACAGCAAGTTATAAATACCTGAGGGATAATTACTTTTATCCACCATTACCTTTCAAGGTACTCGATAACTTGCCCACTTTAAAAAATAAAACGAGCACCTCGCTAACTGTAATGGTTGTCGGGGAAACAGCTCGGGCGGCTAACTTTTCACTACAAGGCTATAGTAGAGCAACGAATACTTATACTCCCAAGTTAGGCGTAAAGTATTTTAGTGATGTTTCATCGTGTGGAACGGCAACGGCTATTTCAGTCCCCTGTATGTTTTCACGACTGAACCGCAAAGAATATGATTCTCGGCTTGCTAGTAGTCAAGAAAATGCTCTAGACATTATTCAGCGTAGTGGTGTTGAAGTAACATGGATTGATAATAACAGCAGCTGTAAAGGAGTGTGTGCTCGCATCAAATCAGACAACATTGAGCCGAATAAAGAACATCCGTTATGTGATGGTCATTACTGTTTTGATGAAATATTAGTTACGAAACTAGCAGACAAGATAGCGACTAGTAACGCTAAACATAAATTGGTTGTTCTACATATGATAGGTTCACATGGACCAACTTATTATCGTCGTTATCCTGAACACGAAAGTTTGTTTAAACCTGATTGCTCTCGAAGCGATATTCAGAACTGTAGTACAACTGAACTAACAAACACATATGATAATACTATCGCATACACAGATAAGGTGTTAAGCCAGTTGATAAAAGTATTACAAGCAAGTAACGAAACAAAGAAGTCACTCCTATATGTGTCAGATCACGGTGAGTCACTTGGTGAGAAAGGTTTATACCTTCACGGGTTTCCATATGCATTAGCACCAAGCGAGCAAACCCATATTCCAATGATTTTTTGGAGTAATAAACTCGCTAACTCTAAATTTAATCATTGTATTGAGTTACAACGCTCAAAAGTATTTTCACACGACAATATTTTTGACACTTTACTTGGCTTAACTCAAGTAAGCAGCAGTCAATACCAACCTGAATACGATATTTTTAACGCCTGTAAGGCCCTAAGTCTATAAAGAGAGTTTCCAATGCAATTTGATAGTGCAAATAAGCCGTCAGGTATTAATCGAGTAGTTTTAGCTTTTAAAAATTCACAGCGTGCATTTAAATGGCTTGCTAAAAATGAAGCTGCTTTTAAACAAGAGCTTTTTTTACTCGCTTTATCGCTAATTATTATTTCGATTTGGCAGATAGGTATTTACGAAAAGGTCATGCTACTAATCTCTGTTTTATTTGTGATATTCGCAGAGGTTGTTAATACAGCAATAGAAGCAACAATAGACAGAGTTGGCTTAGAGATTCATCCATTGTCAGGTCTCGCTAAAGATTTAGGCTCCGCAGCAGTATTAATTGCGCTATTGATAAGTTCATTCGTCTGGATTTCTGTATTTATAAGCTATATTGGTTATTTTTAAAATTTATCCAATCTCAATGATCGCTTATCGCTCATTTGCGACCGTCGCCTAAACTCGTTTTGGGGCAGAAACGAGTAACGCTTTAATGTCCGCTATTGGCTGTGAGTTCAACTGGTGAATGCAACGCTATCCTTATTATTATTTAAAGGAGCGTTTACATGAAACAGAGAAAGCGTATTTATTATAATGCAGAACAAAGAAGGTTAATTTGGGATCGATATCAGCGCGGTGATAGTGCGCATGATATAGCAAGGTTATTTGATCGATACCATTCATCTATATTAGGTATTATCCATAAAACAGGTGGTGTTCGGCCGCTTGAGCCCAAACGCTCACCAACAACACTAACTCTTGCAGAGCGAGAAGACATTTCACGAGGGTTAGCAGCAAGTAAGTCACTTCGAGAAATAGCGAGATACCTTAATCGCTCACCTTCCACTATTTGCCGTGAAGTAAACCGCCACGGCGGGATTAAAAAATATCGAGCGAGTAAAGCTGACAAAGTTGCCTGGGAAAATGCCAAACGCCCTAAGCCTTGTAAGCTGTATGGCAACAAAGAATTATGTTTAATCATTGCTCAAAAGATAGAATCTGCATGGTCACCTCAGCAAATCTCTGGTTGGCTTAGGCGGAGATACCCCAATAATGAGGATTTGAATGTGTCGCACGAAACAATATATAAAACCCTATATATACAAACCCGCGGCGCCTTAAAAAAAGAGCTACAAAAACACTTAAGGACGCAGCGGGTAGTCAGGAAATCAAAACACGCCACTCTTAAAGGTAAAGGGTTAGGAAAGATAGTTGACGCTGTACCAATTAGTGAAAGGCCATCAAATGTTGAAGACAGAGCTGTTCCAGGCCACTGGGAGGGAGACTTGATCCAAGGCTCAGGAAACAGTTTTATCGCGACTCTAGTTGAGCGGCACTCTAGGTATGTAATGTTAGTGAAAGTACCTAGTAATAAAACAAAGCAAGTAATCGAAGCGTTGATTAAACAAGCTAATAAGTTGCCAGCAGAGCTTTATAAATCATTAACTTGGGACAGAGGATGTGAGCTTACTAATCATAAAGACTTTACTCTAGCTACAGATATTCAAGTATATTTCTGCGATCCACAATCACCTTGGCAACGCGGCTCCAATGAAAATACAAATAGGTTATTAAGACAATATTTTCCAAAAGGAACTAACTTAAATGAGCATTCTCAGATAAGATTAAACCAAGTTGCCAGACAACTTAATGAGAGACCGCGGAAAACACTAGAATACGAAACACCTGCGGAGCGATTTAATCAGTGTGTTGCATCGAGTGGTTGAACTCACAGCACAAAGCAGCCTGAATGTAATTTGGCTATTTTAATAAAAGGACAGCGCTAAATTCTTTATATTTCAATTTACGATGCTACATATGTGCTACACAGAAACTAAAAGAAATGAAGAGGACATCGTAACTCATTGATTTTATTGGTAGCCCCTGCAGGAATCGAACCTGCAACTGCCCCTTAGGAGGGGGCCGTTATATCCATTTAACTAAGAGGCCACAGCGGTGTGCTAGGGTTAAATTATAACGGCATCTGGTTTTTTATATCAAGTTTTAAATCAAGTGGAATTTGAGTTAATTACTTGATAAATATATATCTTCTTTGCTTAGTACGTATTGCGGTATAAACTCTCGGCTGCTGGCCACTATTTGCTTGGTGTGGACATTTATAATGCGTGTATTAATTACAATACCGTTTTGCCTGTAGATTAAGGTGCCCGCGAGTATATGACTTGCCATATGATCTTCACTCAGCTTTTTGATATTTCGTGAAAACACAAAATCACCGCGTCTGTTTACGTCTATTGTGCTGGTGGTTTTAAAATCAACCACACTGTAACCAAACTTTTGTAATTGATGGATTAATGTTTCGGATATTTGGTTACCTAACTGGTTACTTTTATTGAGTGACGAGTCAAAATTTACCAATGTACTAACAGCAATATTAACCTGTGTATCGGATTCTGTGTCGTACTCTAGCGTGTCAACTAAGTCTAAAGCCACTTGCTCTACGTAATTAACGAGCGTTTTATGGTGCTTTACTGGCTTAAAGGGTTTTGACGCATCGTAATCATTGTTTGGTTGCACAGTTTGGTTGTGTGTTTGAGTATCGTAACTGCCATTTAATACATAGCTGGTACTTGCTTGCGTTGTTGTGTGCGAATTTGAATCATGCTCATGGTGATGCATTAGCGAGCAACCAGATAGAGCAACGACTAACCCAGCTAGTGATAATGTCCGTAAATTGGTGTTTAGTGTAAAGCGCATACTCACCTCACTCACTCGCTTGTTTTAGCATAATACCATCGGTACGGTAATTACCATTTAACGCATCAATAACTGATTGCGGTAAAAACCCTTGCGCCGAACCAACAACCGCTTTACTTGTTAAGCCAACAATTCGTGCATTGACTAAAACTCCGCCTTGGTGACTTACTAGCGTGCCTGCCAGTACGTATTGAAAGTTTTGCTCTGGGTCTAATTCAAGATAGTCTCGGCTAAAAACAAAGTCGCCGGTTTGTGTTACACGCACATAATCGGTGGTTTTAAAATCAATGACCGGTACACCAAAATTGTGAAGCTCATGCATAAAGCTTTCAGCAATTTGATTTCCTAATAAGCTACCATTACTGTAATCGTCGTCTAAAAATACAAAACTTGATACCGCTAGTGGTGTTTTATCATTTACGTATTGTAAGTTTTCGACCATGTCTTGCATTATTCCGCGCACATAGTGGTTTATGTTTTTATGCATTGGCGGCGTCGATTTTGTGTAGTTAGTTTGCTGAGCTAACCCCGACTGAAACATGTTATCGTGATTAACTGGAGCACTCACTTTGCGTTGGCTTGTTGCCAGTTGCGCTCCTTGGTTACTTTGCTCAACAGCTGGGTCGGCACTAGGGGTGTTCATAATTTGTGAACAACCAAAACCTAGTGGCAAACATAGCGTGATTAATAAGTTTCTCATTGTGTACTCCTCGTTAATATTCACTGCGATAGAGTGAGCCATCGCGCTGCTGAATTTTTTCATTTCCCCACATTACATTGATTGGGATCTCGGTACTGCCAGCAGATAAAACTTGCTTATTGCTAATGTTTACCATGCGCGCATTTACAATGTATGCATGCTGTTGACGTGTCACGGTGCCGGTGATTATAAGGTCAATATTTTGGCGCTCTCGTAACTGTTCTAAATTACGGGTCAGCGCGCTGTCGGCATTATGAGATAAGTGTAGGTTATTTGCTAAGCGATATTCGACCGTGTGATAACCCATTTGCGTCATTTTGGTTAATATACTTTCTTGTATTTGTTGGCTTAAGCCCGACGCTTGCTGCGTCATTAGCTTAGTGTCGAGCGCATCTGCAAAGTAAAAACTACTCACACCTATGCGAGTATTATTGCTTAATGGACCTTTTAAATGACTTAATTGCACAGTTAAGTTGTGTACATAGTCACTTACTGTATAAGGTGCCATCGCTGCTTTTGGGGCATATGTGCTTATACTTGGCTCGGGTTCAGGAATTAAACTGCACGCGGCCAAGTTAATTAATAATAAGGGTAGTAAAAGGCGCATAGTTGCCATCCTCTTGTGATCATACAAGAGACTAAGCAATTATTATGCCTAGAGGGTTGGTTGTGGTTTTTCCTGCGTATAATAGGTAACAAAACAATTAATTTTTTGCTGTTTTAATGCTTCGCAAGCGGTTGTTGCTTGTTTATTTGTTTTATATGCGCCTAACTTTAAACGATAAAACGTATTGGTTTTTATTACTTTAGTTTCAACATTAACAGCTAAATTAGTATCAAAAAACGTCGGTACTTTACGTTTTAAATTAGCCAGTGCCGTGTTTAATTTAGTTTTACTGTTAAATGCTGCTACTTGAATAGCGAAAAATGCCTGGTCGCTTTTTAAAATACTTTCTTTTGGAGTGGTTGTTTGAGCGTTGTTTGTTCCAGCCGTATTGGTTTCGTCAATGGCTTTTAAACGAGTAGTCAGCTTTGATAGCTGCCCTTCTAGCTCAAGCAGATCGTTAACTTTAGGCTCAACTGTTTTCCACTCATTTGCAGACTGTTTGAGCGCTTTTAAATCCTCGCTTGAAATAAGGACAGTGTTTGGTGTTGTTGAACTCGGTGGCGCTTTTTTATATGAAGTACACCCTGTTATAACGAGCAAAACCCCAATACAAAATAAAGTGTTTATAAATTCCTTTTTAATAACCATACTTTTTACCTACCACCCTTTTGATTATGGTCAGGTATTTTATGGATAAAAAAATTTTTAGCAAGTTTCTATTTTAACTACAGCTTTACAGGCTTATCTGTGTAGTTACTCACTATGCAGTCAAGCTTATACACTTTAAATACTTCGCAGTCTGCTTTGGCATTTTTTAGATTTTGGTACGAACCTAACTTAAGCCTGTAAAACGTTTTTTTGTTAATTTTTGCGGTTTCAACATTGGTCAGTATTTTTTTTCTGAATAAGGGGGCAGCTTTGGTGTTTAGCTCTTTCCACGCTTTTGCGATGTCTTTTTCTGAGTCAACCGATGCCACTTGCAGAGCAAAAATATGTCTAGGTGTATTAAGTTTAACTGTCTGCTTTTTATTTCTGTATTGATTAACGCTTTGGCTACGCGAACGAGCAGCTTGCTGATTGTGAATTGTGCGCGTGCTGTACGAGCTATTTGTAGGCTGATTAGATTGGGCTATTGCCTTACTGTTAATAATATCTATGTGATTAACAAGGTAGGTAATTTCTTTTTCTAGCTTTAAAATACGCTCTATACCCGCTCTGGCTTGCTGCCATTGCAATGCTGCATCTTTTAACTGAGCCAGCTCTAATGCAGTAATAGGTACATACTCAGGCGAATTAGTTTGTGTTTCTGGTGCTTGCACTAATTTAGCTTCAGGCGTAATAGAGCATGCTGTACCAAATAGCAGTATCAGCAGGCTTAAAAGTAATCCTGTTATTTTTTTGTTATTAGTTAACATTTAATCGCTGTCCTGAAAGCAGTGTAATCACACTTACATTTCAGTTAAACATCCTCTTTACAAAGCGTTTAACCTTACTTTAATTTTCGAGCCACACCCTAGCCCTTTACATAAATAAGCGTATTTAATTCAATAAGCTTATGTATTTTTGACTCCTCCATGAGAACACTTTTCAATACAATTTTAATGCCACTTAAACTAAACATTACAACATAAATTACATTATGTCTGTAAAGTAATCAAAACTATTCTAATTTTTACATTAAAAAAACAAGTTATGCAAAAACCAATAAAAAAAGCGCCTAATTAGGCGCTTTTTGCTGATTAAATGTAAACGGTTATACAAGTGTTTTAATAAACGTTTTTAACTCATCGGCAAATTCGTCACGACGAAGTGCAAACTCAATGGTTGCTTTTAAATAACCAATTTTACTACCACAATCGTGGCTTCGGCCTTTCATTGCGTAAGCATCCACTTTTTCGCTTTGCATAAGCATGGCAATAGCATCGGTCAGCTGAATTTCATCGCCAGCACCTTGCGGCGTTTTTGCAAGTAGCGGCCAAATATTTTCACTTAACACGTAACGCCCAACTACTGCTAGGTTTGAAGGTGCCTCGTCAACCGGTGGTTTTTCTACCATGCTAACAATTGGTGAGCTTTCACCCTGTGCTATTTCGGTGCCACCTAAGTCCACCACACCAAACTTATCTACTTCCTGCATTGGTACAGGCTCTACCATAATTTGGCTGTGCTTAGTTTGTTCAAAGTGAGCGATCATCTCTGCAAGGTTGTCTTTTTTAAGATCGCTTTCAACGTCGTCTATAATCACATCGGGTAAAATAACGACAAACGGTTCGTTACCAATAATTGGCGCGGCGCAATTAATAGCATGGCCTAGCCCTTTTGCTTCGCCTTGGCGAACGTGAATTATTGTTACGTCTTTAGGGCATATAGCTTGCACTTCGGCAAGCAATTGCCGCTTAACACGCTTTTCAAGCGTTGCTTCTAACTCAAAGCTGGTATCAAAGTGGTTTTCGATAGAGTTTTTACTTGAGTGCGTGACAAGTACTATTTCTTTTATGCCTGCGGCAACCGCTTCGTTTACTACGTATTGTATTAAAGGTCGGTCTACGACAGGAAGCATCTCTTTAGGGATTGCTTTTGTGGCTGGTAGCATGCGCGTACCAAGTCCCGCTACTGGGATCACTGCTTTCATGTTGTTTTCCTTAATCGGTTATTATACTGAAAATGGATATTGAATTGCGTCATGGCATTGATAGCCAGTTACTTCAAAATCGTCCCGGGTAACCCACGTTTCTATGTCTTCAAGTGACTTTATATTTGGATTAATTGTAAGTGTAGGCGATTCAAATGGTTCGCGCTTGAGCTGGACGTCGCGCATTAATTCGAGCTGATTTTCGTAAATATGAGCGTTAGCTATTTTATGATACGCCTTACCCGGTTTGTGGCCGGTAATCTGAGCGACCAATGCAAGCAATACAAAACATTGAATTTGATTAAAATTTAGCCCCAACGGCACATCGCAGCTGCGCTGATAAGATGTTAGGTAAAGCGTGTCACCTAATAGTGAAAACGTATGCGTGTGCATGCAAGGTCTTAAACAACCTAGTTCAAATTCACCTGGGTTATAAAACGTGATTATTTCACCACGATCATCAATACCATTTTTTAAATTGTTAATTACTTTAGCTAACTGATCGAGTGTTGAGCCATCAGGGCGTTGCCAGCCGCGGCCTTGGACGCCGTAAACGCGCCCCATATCGTCTTCACCTTTACGATTTGGGTTATTAAGCCAAGCTTGGTTATCGTTGGCATTAGCATCCCATGTTTTACAGCCAATTTCACGAAATTGTTCTGCGCTATCGTAGCCTCGTAAATAGCCAAGTAACTCTGCAATGGCCGCTTTATAGTAACTTTTACGCGTTGTGATCATCGGGAACTGATTGTTTGCTACATCATATTCTAAATCGGCGTTTATAACGGTTAAGCAACGTGTGCCTGTGCGTTTGTTTTCTACCCATTGACCTTCGTCAACGATACGCTGACATAATTTTAAATATTGTTTCATGCTTTTATTATGCCTTTGCTGCTGTTACTTGCTGCGGGTTTTTATAAGCCCAAATTAATAAACCTAAACCACCTATAATCATAGGCAGTGACAGTATTTGTCCCATAGAGATAAAGTCGGCAAATAAGCCTAGTTGTGCGTCTGGTTGGCGGAAGTATTCAATACCAAACCTAAACACACCGTAACCTAATAAAAATACACCGCCAACACTGCCCGCAGGGCGTGGCTTTTTAATAAACCATAGCATAATTAAGAATAAAACGAGCCCTTCAAAAAAGGCTTCGTATAACTGCGAAGGGTGGCGAGCAAGCGGCCCGCCGGTTGGAAATACCATAGCCCAAGGTACGTCTGATACACGCCCCCATAACTCACCATTTATAAAATTACCTATACGCCCTGCTAATAACCCCACTGGCACCAGTGGCGCTACAAAATCGCCAACTTGTAGCAGTGATTTTTTGCGTGTCCAAGAAAAAATAGCAACGGCTGTAATTACGCCCAGCGTACCTCCATGGAACGACATACCGCCCTGATCAATGCGGAATAAGTAAAGTGGGTTTTCTAAAAAATAGCTAAATTGGTAAAACAATACATAGCCAATACGACCACCAAGTATGACCCCTAACATGCCATAAAATAATAGATCACTTACCTGCTCTTTGGTCCAGCCAGAATTAGGCTTTGCCGCTTGACGATTTGCAAACCACATCGCAAATGCAAAACCAATTAAATACATCAATCCGTACCAACGTACGCTCAGTGGTCCAATCGAAAAAATAATTGGATCGATTTGAGGAAACTCAAGTGCCATAAAAATAAACCTTTAGCTAAAAACCATTTTAATTGCGATAACAACAAGCAGTACCGCAAAAACTTTCTTTATTGTATTAACAGGTAAATAATGAGTTGCTTTAGCCCCGTAAGGCGCCACAAACCACGACGTAATAACAATACCAAATAACGCAGGTAAATATACAAACCCTGCAAAACCATGTGCTAAGTCGGTCACCTTCCAACCCGCGCTAATGTAGCCAATAGAGCCAAATAAGGCAATTACAATGCCCGAAACGGCAGCGCAGCCAATGGCTTTTCTTATATCAATAGAAAAGTAATTGAGCATAGGCACAATTAACGCTCCACCACCAATACCAATCAAGCCCGATAAACCACCCATAATAGCGGAAATACACCCTAAAATAGGACCCGGTGGGAGCGGCTTAGTTGATGAGGGTTTATTACGTGATGATAGCGCCATTCTAGCTGCAATAAATACAACACTTACTGCAAATACACTACGAAGTAACTGCTCCGGTATTAAGCTTGCGGCAAAGCCACTAATTAAAGCCCCTACTGCTACACCAGCCATAACCCAAGGTGCAACATGCCAAGGCACATTATCATTTTTATGATGAGCCAATGCTGAAGACGTAGAAGTAAATAAAATAGAGGCCAAAGAGGTCGCAATCGAAATAACTACAACATGTTCTGCAGATGTAACATTAAATAAAATCAGCAATGTGCTCAGTGCAGGCACAATTATTAATCCGCCGCCAATACCTAATAATCCTGCTAAAAAACCAACAATACAGCCTAGTAGTGCGCAACATGCGACCAACAAACCTAAGTCATACATAGTTATCTCAAATGCCTTTTGAAGGCTTATATGTTAAAGGATTATAAAACGAATAGCATCTGCGTATTAAAATTAATTAAGTCAGTACTTTTTACTTTGGGGTATAAAATAGGTCACCTAAATTATGTTCTAACATAAAATTGCGCGTTAAACGCAGGACCTGTTTAGCTGTTGATTGTGCTAAACACTCGCTCAACAACTGCTCCATGTCGGCAACGCTCAAACGCCTAAGCACCCATTTTACCTTATTTAAAGACGATAAGTTCATACTCAATCGTCTGTAGCCCATTGCTATTAGCAATATGGCCCCTTCTGGGTCACCACCAAGTTCACCACATAAACTAAAGGGTAATTCGTAATTTTCACACTCACTGGCTATTTTACTTAAAACTCTGAGCACCCCGGGATGATAAGGATTAAAAAGCTCAGCAACACGCGCGTTGGCTCTATCTACTGCCAATAAATATTGTGTTAAATCGTTACTGCCTACTGAACAAAAATCTACTTTTTTAGACCATTCAGGCAACATAAACACACTGGAAGGCACCTCAAGCATAATACCAATATCGGGGCGATCTATTTGCTGCTCAGGAAAATGTTCGTTGAGTTCAAAATAAGCTTGTTCAAATAACCCTAATGCTTCATCTACTTCTTCAGTGCCGCTGATCATCGGCAGCATTATTTTTAAATTGCCTAAACCTATATTAGCCTTAAGCATTGCTTTGAGCTGATCCAAAAATAACTCGGGGTGATCAAGACTAATACGTATACCGCGCCAACCTAAAAATGGGTTTTCTTCGGTTATATTAAAATAGTCGAGCACTTTATCGCCGCCAATGTCGAGCGTTCGCATTACAACGGGATTTGGGTAATAACTAGTGAGCACTTCTCGATACCAATTCTCTTGCTCTAACTGAGAGGGAAACTGGCCTTTTTGCATAAACCACGCTTCAGTGCGGTATAAACCTACGCCGTCGCACACATGTGCGTTGTTTTGATCTATTTTTAGCTCTAGCCCGGCATTTAACAATAAACTGACGTGTTCGCCATCTAAAGTAATAGACTCATACTCTTGCTCTGCTAAAAAGCGATTATTTAAAAGGTTATCTTGATGTTGTAAGTCTGCATACTCATCTAATAACATCTGCGAGGGTGAGATATACAAGCGCCCTGCAAACGCATCTAAAATCATTGGCTTACCATCAAATTGAAGTAATGGTAAATCTTCTATCCCCCAAATAGCAGGGATCCCCATTGCGCGAGTCAAAATAGAAGCATGACTATTGGCAGAGCCATTAACACTAACAACCCCTGCTAAATACCCTTTTGGTACTTCAGCAAGCATGGCGGGAGTTAATGTATTAGCAATCAAAATAGTATTTGGGGGGTAATCTTTTATTGCGTGTTCAGTATTAACTAAGTGATGCAATACGCGTAAGCCTATGTCTTTAACATCAACAGCACGCTCTTTTATGTATGGGTCTTGCATCGCATTAAATTGCGAAATTAAACGCTCAATCACAATTTTAAGTGCGCTTTTTGCACACCATCCCTCGAGTAACTGAACCTCTACATTGTGACCTAAACTTTTAGCATCCAATAACTGTTGGTAAACATCAAATACGGCTAACGCCTCTTGAGGAATAGAGTCACTCAACGTCATCGAAAGCGTGTTAAATTCTTTTCGTGTGGCGGCCACCGCTTGAGTAAATAGCCGCCGTTGCTCTGTTACATCACTATTTTTTTGAAGCTCAATTGATTTAAAGTCAAGCTTTGGTAGAAGCACAAAAGCAGTACCTATACCTATACCCGGTGCACTGGATACACCTTTTAAAACGGATGTTTGATGAGATGACTCGTCTTGGCGAAGTACTTCTTTAATTTCGGCATGTGCCAATTGTGAAGCAAGCTGAGCAGAAAGCGTTATTAAAAATGATTCTTCATCTTGGCTGAAAACACGGGCCATTTTTTGTTGAACAACAATAACACCTAACACTTTTTTTTGATGTACCACAGGCACCGACAAAAAAGCATTATAGCCTTCTTCGTTTACCTCAGGAGAGAGCTTAAAGCGCGGGTGTGATTTAGCAAAGGCAATATTTATGGGCTCTTCGCGTTGAGCAACTAATCCTACTAAGCCTTCTGTAAAGCCAATTCTAAACTTACCAACCGCATCAGGATTTAACCCTTCGGTAGCCATAAGCACAAAATTGTCTTGGCTATAATCAGCAAAATAAATAGAGCAGCACTGGGTTTTCATGGCGTCTTTAACCATTTGCACAAAGCACACTAATGCAGTGTCTAAATTCGCTTGTTGCGATACAGACTCAGCAATAGACCTCAATGTTGCCAGCATGTCCTGCTCCTTTATTTTACTATAATGTTATTACCTTTTACTTCGCCAGTGGTCTTTATGTTGTTCTCTTTTATTAAAAGGCATAGCGAAAGGAGCAAACTCCTTCATTACACGTCGGTAAACATCCCGTTTAAACGACACAACCTGCCTTACAGGATACCAATAGCTCACCCAACGCCAGTCATCAAATTCTGGGTGATGAGTTTTAAGTAAGTTTACATCTTCGTCTTTACAACGAAGTTTCAGTAAAAACCATTTTTGTTTTTGCCCAATACACACCGGACTTGAGTCGCGACGAATTAATCGTTTGGGTAATTTATAGCGTAACCAATGTTTTGAACTTGCGACAATTTCTACATCTTCTGGTCGCAGTCCGACCTCTTCGTGTAATTCACGGTACATAGTTTGTTCTGGTGTTTCACCATCATCAACACCACCTTGGGGAAATTGCCAAGAGTGCTGACCGTAGCGCCTGGCCCAAAATACTTGTCCCTGATTATTGCAAATTACAATTCCGACATTGGCACGAAAACCTTCGGCATCAATCACCTTAGTGCCTCATTTGTAAGTCGATTTTTAATGATTGTTCCACATTAGCCGCAATACGGCAAACACTATTATAAGCGAGCCAGTGGGTAAGTGTAATTTACACTCAGCTCAGAGATGAAAATACTGAGATACGAGTAAAAAGATTTAAAAAAATGTATGAAAGCTATTGCAGTTATTATTTTGCTCTAGTTACTCACAGTTTGTGCATAACTTTTAAAAAACACGTTCATTTTGCAAACAAATCCACAATACAAGATCGAAAACGTGTTGTTCTCCACAGATTCTGTGGATAAACATGTTCATATAGTTGTATTTATCCCTGTAACTTTTATTACGCCCAATACAATCAATACTCGACAACAGAAAAAAGCCAAGTTAGTCAGCAACTTAACGAATTAGATGCAATTTTCACAATGTATAAAATTAACACACCCAACCACCGAACAAAAAACACACAACCCTAAAGATATCCACGGCTTAGCTGATTTGCTATCATGAGCATGGTATTTATTCAACTCAAATTAGTGCTATGCGTCCAACTAAACCACATTCAATTAATGACCTTATTCAACGTGTTAACAGTATTGCAGGCCTTACGCTTGGACAGCTTGCCGAGCAATATAACTTTAAAACCCCTGATGATTTATTAAGAGAAAAAGGCTGGACGGGTCAATTAATTGAGTACGTTTTAGGTGCAACCGCGGGTTCTAAACCCCTTCCTGACTTTGAGGATTTAGGTATTGAACTCAAAACGCTGCCTATTTCCTATAAGGGCAAACCTCTTGAAACCACCTTTGTATCGGTAACGCCACTAATAAACGTAACGGGCATGACATGGCACACTAGTGCGGTTCGTAAAAAGCTTAACCACGTTTTATGGCTTCCGGTTTTAAGCGAGCGAGATATAGCACCGTTTAATAGAACCATTGGCAGTGGCTTTTTATGGCAACCAACGCCTGAGCAGGACGCTAAACTACAACGAGACTGGGAAGAGCAAATGGAGCTTATTGCGCTTGGTAGGGTTGATGAAATATCAGGCCATTTAGGCGATGCAATGCAAATTCGTCCAAAAGCCGCTAATAGCAAAATTGTGACCGATGCCATTGGCCCAAACGGGCAAATAATTAAAACCCTCCCCCGTGGTTTTTACTTAAAAACCAGTTTTACAGGTGACATTTTAAAGCAGCAATTTCTGCTTTGATTAATCCTTGTCGACAACAAGGCTTAAATTTTCCATAAAACTTTTTAGGAAGTTTTAACACCATTAACGCCATATTAGTATCTCAAATTAATTGAGGATTCTTGTTAATTAGTGTTGTAGTTACTCAAAAAGCTTAAACAAAAAATCCCCGCAATGGCGAGGATTTTATAGCTTAAAATTTAAAATCAGCTTCTAAAAAATTACTGACCTTTAACTTCTTTTAAACCGTTGTACGGTGCTTTAGCGCCTAATTGCTCTTCAATACGAAGCAATTGGTTGTACTTAGCTACGCGGTCAGAACGACTTAATGAACCAGTTTTGATTTGACCTGCCGCAGTACCTACTGCTAAATCAGCAATTGTTGCATCTTCTGTTTCACCAGAACGGTGAGAGATAACAACAGTAAAGCCAGCGTCTTTCGCCATTTTAATAGCTGCTAACGTTTCAGTTAGTGAGCCGATTTGGTTAAACTTAATTAAGATTGAGTTAGCAATACCGTTGTCGATACCACGTTTTAAAATCTTAGTGTTAGTTACGAATAAATCATCACCTACTAACTGGATTTTATCGCCCATTAATTTAGTTTGGTGAGCAAATCCATCCCAATCAGACTCATCTAAGCCATCTTCAATTGAAACAATTGGGTATTGCTGAGTAAGCTCTTGTAAGAAGTAGTTAAATTCTTCAGACGTGAATTTTTTGCCTTCACCTTTAAGATCGTAGATGTTTGCTTCTTTGTCGTAAAACTCAGAGGCAGCACAATCCATTGCAAGCGTAATATCTTTACCTAACTCGTAACCTGCATTTGCTACTGCAACTTTAATTGCTGCAAGTGCTGCTTCGTTAGACTCAAGGTTTGGCGCAAAGCCACCTTCATCACCTACAGCTGTAGAGTGGCCATCTGCTTTAAGTACTTTTGCTAGGCTGTGGAAAACTTCTGCGCCCATACGTAGGCCTTCACGGAAGTTTGAAGCGCCAACAGGTTGGATCATAAATTCTTGAATATCTACAGAGTTATCTGCGTGTTCACCACCATTGATGATGTTCATCATTGGAAGTGGCATTGAATAAACACCCGGTGTGCCGTTTAAATCAGCAATGTGCTCGTATAGCTCTACTTTTTTAGACTGAGCTGCGGCTTTAGCTGTTGCTAGTGATACTGCTAAGATTGCATTTGCACCTAATTTTTCTTTGTTTTCAGTGCCGTCTAAATCTAGCATTACTTTATCAACTGCACTTTGGTTAAGTGCGTCTTGGCCAGCTAGCGCATCAGCAATTTCTTTATTGATGTAACCAACCGCGTTTAATACGCCTTTACCTAAGTAACGCGCTTTGTCACCATCACGTAACTCTAATGCTTCGCGAGTACCAGTAGATGCGCCAGAAGGTGCGGCCGCACGACCCCATGAGCCATCAGCTAAATGTACATCAGCTTCAACAGTTGGGTTACCACGCGAGTCCATGATTTCGCGACCAATTACTTTTACGATATTTGACATCTTGTTTCCTCTATATTCCCAAAATGGTGAGTTTTGTTTACTTTACTATGTTTTGCATAGTTTAGTCAGTCTTAAAACAAAAAAGCCGTGCAATATATGCACGGCTTTTATAAGTTACGACGACGCTTTTTGGTGGATATGCGCTGCTGCTACAAATCCTTCAAATAGCGGGTGACCATCACGTGGTGTTGACGTGAATTCCGGGTGGAACTGCGCGGCAATAAACCAAGGGTGATCTTTGTTTTCAATAATTTCTACTAGTTTTTTATCTTCAGATAAACCAGAGAATGTTAAACCTGCTTTTTCAAGTTGGTCTACAAAGTTGTTATTAACTTCATAACGGTGACGGTGACGTTCTACAATTTCGTCGCTACCGTAAACTTCGTGTACCTTAGAACCTGGTGCTAAGTGACATTTTTGAGCGCCTAAGCGCATTGTGCCACCAAGATCTGATTTCTCGTCACGAACTTCTACTTTACCTTCGGCGTCTAACCACTCAGTGATTAAACCTACAACAGGCGCTGCTGATTTAGCATTAAATTCTGTTGAGTTTGCATCGGTTAAGCCTGCAACATTACGTGCATACTCAATAAGCGCCACTTGCATACCTAAACAAATACCTAAGTAAGGCACTTTATTTTCACGTGCGTATTTAGCCGCTAAAATTTTACCTTCAACACCACGACCACCAAAACCGCCTGGTACTAAAATAGCATCAAGGTGAGAAAGCAGCTCTACACCTTTGCTTTCTAAGTCTTGTGAATCAACATATTCAATGTTGATAGTTAAACGGTTTTTAAGGCCCGCATGTTTTAAAGCTTCGTTAACCGACTTGTATGCATCGGGTAATTCAATGTATTTTCCAACCATACCAATGGTTACTTCACCCGTAGGGTTAGACTCTTGGTACAATACTTGTTCCCACTCAACTAAATCAGCTTCAGGTGCGTCTAAGTGGAAACGACGACATACAAAGTTGTCTAGTTCTTGTGATTTTAACAGTGCTGGAATTTTATAAATACTGTCTACATCGGGTAATGAAATTACCGCTTTTTCTTCTACATTGGTAAACAATGCAATTTTTGCACGCTCATTGTTAGGTAACTTACGGTCTGAACGACAAATTAGAATATCTGGCTGAATACCAACAGAGCGAAGTTCTTTAACTGAGTGCTGTGTTGGTTTTGTTTTCACTTCGCCTGCAGGGCCTAAGAAAGGCACTAACGTTAAGTGAATAAAGAGTGCGCGTTCGCGACCTATCTCTGTGCCCATTTGACGAATTGCTTCGATAAACGGTTGTGATTCTATATCACCTACTGTGCCACCAATTTCAACAATTGCTATGTCATGGCCTTCAGCGCCTTCGTAAACGCGCTGTTTAATATCGTTAGTGATATGAGGGATAACCTGAATAGTTGCGCCTAAGTATTCACCACGACGCTCGCGACGTAATACGTCTTCATATACGCGGCCTTGTGTGAAGTTATTTCGGCTAGTCATTTTGGTGCGAATAAAACGTTCGTAGTGACCTAAATCAAGATCAGTCTCTGCGCCGTCTTCTGTAACGTATACTTCACCGTGTTGAATTGGGCTCATTGTGCCTGGGTCAACGTTGATGTAAGGATCCAGCTTTAAAATAGTAACATTTAAGCCACGGGCTTCTAAAATAGCCGCCAACGATGCTGCTGCAATACCTTTACCCAACGAAGAAACAACCCCGCCAGTAACGAAGATAAATTTTGTACTCATGCGAACCCTAGAATATCAGGAATTAAAAGGAATATAACACCCAAAAAAATGGCTATGGGCATATCATCAAGACGGGGCGAAATTGTACCAAAACATGCTTTAGCAATCCAGCTAAAATTAGCGAATGGGCGATTAAAAAACGTGCGCTATTTTATTTATGTTTTTTGATTGCTTCCCATGCATTATCCATTTCTTCAAGGCTTGCCGTGTCTAAGCTTTTACCTTGTGCTTGCAAGTACGCCTGTACCTTTTCAAATCGGGCAGAAAACTTATCATTTGCATTTCTGAGGAGCTGCTCTGGGTCGCGTTTAACGTGACGCGCTACATTAACAGTGGCAAACAGTAAATCGCCAAGCTCTTCTGCCGTGTGATCTGACAAGGGGTTTTGTGTTATTGCTTCTTTAACTTCAAGTACTTCTTCGCTTACTTTATCAAGTGCGCCATGATAGGTGGGCCAGTCAAATCCCATTGAAGCCACTCGCTGTTGAATTTTTTTAGCCTTGCTAAGGCTTGGCATATTTGCAGGAATATCTTGCCATAACAGTGATTCTTCAGACATTGCTTTTTCGCTTCGCTCTTGGGCTTTAATAGCTTGCCACTGAGCTGACAACTGCTCATCATTGAGGGCTTTTTTCTCGCCAAAAACATGAGGGTGGCGACGTGTTAATTTTGCATTTAGTTGTTCTATTACGTCGTTAAAGTCAAACAAGCTTTGCTCTTGAGCTAATTGGGCATAAAACACAATTTGAAACAGTAAGTCTCCAAGCTCACTTTTAAGGTCATTTAAATTACCTGATTCTATACAGTCGGCAACTTCGTAGGCTTCTTCAAGTGTATGCGGCACAATTGATTTAAAGTCTTGTTTGAGATCCCAAGGGCAACCACCATTGGGATCTCTTAATGTTTGCATGATATTCAGTAATTCTGTTAATGCTGAATGGTTAGCCAAAGCTACTGCCCTCGCTTAGCATGGTGAACACCTTCAATTTGATGCAATTTAGAAAGTACACGATTAGTGCCCGATAAATCATGTACTTCTATTTGCATGGTAAATACTGCTAACTGGTCAGCGCCCACGGTATTTACATTCATGTTAAGTACGTTTACTTTTTCGTTAGCCAGTACAGAACTGATATCGCGAATTAGTCCAGATCTGTCGCTTGCTTCAATTTTTATACTGAGCGCGTATGATCCATTTATATCTTCAGACCAACTAACTTCAACAACACGCTCTGGGTGCTGCGTTTTCAAATTATTAAATGAATCACAATCATCACGATGTACACCAATACCACGGCCTTGCGTTATATAACCGATGATCTGATCACCTGGAACGGGGCGGCAACATTTAGCAACGTGGCTCATTAAACTACCCACACCATCAACCACTATGCCGTTTTTATCGCCCGTTACTTTGCTTGGTGCTTTAAAACGAATAACAGGTTCGTCTTCTGTACGGTCAGTAACAAAATTAAGCATTTGGTTAAGACGCACATCGCCTGCTCCAATTGCGACCATTAAGTCATCAAGCTCTTTAAAGTTAAATCGCTTGATTGCTGGGGCTAAATCTTTGTATGTTAAATCAAGCTTTTGCAGCTCGTTATCAAGAATCTCTTTACCCGCACTTAAGTTTTTGTCGCGGTCAAGTTGCTTAAACCAATGGTGTATTTTGGCACGTGCACGAGATGATTTAATATAACCCAGTGACGGATTTAACCAATCTCTACTGGGGTTTGGCTGTTTTTGTGTGAGGATTTCGACCTGATCGCCCGTCGTTAATTGATGCGTAAACGGCACTATTTTGCCAAATACTTTCGCGCCAATACAACGATGTCCCACATTAGAATGAATGTAGTAAGCAAAATCGAGCGGCGTGGCCCCTAATGGTAGATCAAAAATATCGCCCCGCGGGGTAAATACATATACACGGTCTTCAACAACTTGGTTTTTTAGCTCTTCAGCTAAATCGCCGCCATCCACCACTTCTTCCTGCCATTGCAGTAATTTACGTAACCAGCTAATTTTTTGCTCGTAACCCGAGCCACGCCCAGGTAAAGCCCCTTCTTTGTACATCCAATGAGCGGCTACACCGAGTTCTGCATCTTGATGCATATCTTGCGTGCGGATTTGTATTTCTACGGTTTTGCCCTCAGGGCCAAAAACAACGGTGTGAATTGACTGATAGCCATTTTGCTTAGGCGTTGCAACATAGTCATCAAACTCTTTGTTCAAATGGCGCCAGTTGGTATGCACTATACCCAGCGCACCGTAGCAATCTTGCAAGCGGTCAACCACAATACGCATAGCACGTATGTCAAAAAGTTGATCAAACTCGTAGTTTTTTTGCGCCATTTTTTTGTAAATACTGTAGATATGCTTGGGCCGACCATATACCTCAGCCTCTATACCTGCTTCACTTAAACGGCTTTTAACCTGTTCTACCATGTCTTCCATATAGGCTTCACGGGCAAGACGTTTATCATCAAGCTGTTTTGCTATTTTTTTGTACGTATCTGGGCGTAAATACCTGAACGATAAATCTTCAAGTTCCCACTTTAACTGGCCAATACCAAGTCGGTTTGCTAAAGGAGCAAAAATGTCGGCTGTTTCTTTGGCGGCAATAACACGCTCTTCTTCACCTGCATTTTTAACGTTACGTAAATGACATACCTGCTCAGCAAGTTTAATCACCACAGCGCGCACATCCTCAACCATGGTTAATAACATTTTACGAATATTATCGACTTGAACAGTGCCTTTACCTTGGTGCGACAAAGTACTAATAGTCGCCATTTGAGAAACCCCCGTTAACAACAAGGATATATTGCTTCCAAGCTGCTCTTGAACGGTTTCAAGGGAGACCACATCATTTAAAAAATAGGGTGTTAGATACGCTGTAGCTAACGACTCAGCATCGAGGTTTAACTCGACTAAAATTTCCACCATTTCTATGGCTGTATTTTGCCAGTCTTGGTTATCACTTTTAACACAAAGCGCTTGCGCCTTATTAAGCAACTGAGTCTTTTCTGTAGATAGGTCGAGTGCTTTTAACCGTGTAAAAAGATCACCCGTTTCATCTTGTTGATGTGATTGACGTGTCGCTACCATAATGCGCTTTACCTCCGTTGAAATAACGCCATAGTTTCAATATGCCCAGTATGAGGAAACATATTCATTAGCCCAATTTTGTTGAGCTCAAAGCCTGCTTGCGAAATAATAGCGCTGTCACGGGCTAGGGTAACAGGGTCGCAAGAGACGTATAAAATTGTTTTAAATTGCTTTAAAGGTAACTGCTCTAATATAGCCATTGCACCAGTACGTGAAGGGTCTAATACCAACACATCTAGGTTTTTATTAAACCACTGCGCATTTTGTATTTTTTGCGTTAAATCAAAACAATGAAACTGCGCGTTACTGATAGAGTTAGTTTGCGCATTTTGCGCGGCCATTGCAACCGCAGAAGCAACACCTTCTATACCAATCACCGTTTTTGCTTGTTTTGCCAGCACAAGTGAAAAGTTACCAATACCACAAAATAAATCTAATATATTTTCATTACCACTTAAACCAAGCCAATCTACCGATTGTTTTAACATAGCTTGATTAACTTGAGCATTAACTTGAATAAAATTATCCAAACCAAACTCAAATTTTAGTTTAAATTCATCTAGGTAATAGTAAGGCATAGTAATATTAGTATGGTCAATTACATCACTTTCGCTTTGCCAAATAACTGAGTATTTGTAAGGCGTACAGGCTTTTATGACCACAGCCTTTGCTTCATCACTAATTGCTTTAGTGTGACGAATGACCACAAAGTTATGCGTTTCACTTTGGCATAATTGTAGGTGGCTTATACTGTGTAATGACTTATTGTGATTAATTAATTCGTCAAAGAGTGTAAAAACAGTTTCATAGGCGTCAGTCAAAACCGCACACTTATTAATACTCACAATATTTTTTGAACCACTCGCTCTGTACCCTATACGCATTTTTTTAGCGGCCTTATCAAACATAACCGCTATTCGTGCACTTCGCCTATAATGCGTTGCACTACTTAATATTGGAGCTTGCCAGTTTAAATTTGTTTGCTTGGCAAATTTTTCGAAAAGCTGTTCAACTGCGGCTTGCTTTTCAACTACTTGCTGGTTTACATCTAAATGCTGTAATTGACAGCCTCCACAATGGTTATAATGCTCACAAAAAGGCGCTACTCTGGCTTCACTTGCTTTAATCACTTTGTGTGTAATTGCACTACTGTAGCGCGCCTTATCATCAACAAGGGTCGCTTTTACTTTCTCGCCCGGTAATGCGCCTGCGACAAAGCATACTTTATTGTTATATTTTGCTACGCCACGGCCTTGGTGATCCATATTTGTTATATCGAGCACCACTGACTTTTGTTGAAGAGGTTTTTTTTTCGCTTTAAAAATTTGCGCCATGTGGCATTACCTTACATTTATTTAGGTTAAAACTCGTAACTAATCACGTGTAGGTGAAGCTTTGAGAATAGGCATCGAAACGTATATACTCAAAACATACTAATAATGATAATAATGCTGCCACTATGACCAAATTAGGCTTACGTGATTCTGTTTTAACTTTGACCCTGATCCCCACTGTGATCATTGGATTGCTGCTTGGTGGTTATTTTACAGTAAATCGTTACATTGAGCTTGATGAAATTTTATATCAGCAAGGCGCAACTATTTCGGAGCCTTTAGCAATTGCCTTAGAACAACCGCTTCTTGATAAAAATAAAGTATTACTAAATCGTTTAATCAGTTTTACACATAATCGGCACTCCCCGTCTATTAAGTCAATTGCTATATTTGACACTAACAACGAGCTGTTGATGACGAGTAATTACCACCGCTCATTTGATGAATTAATCAATCAAGCGTCTCTTGCATCACTTAAAGCCACAAAAATAGAATCCTCAAAAGATATAATTACCTTCTATACGCCAATTGTTGGTCATTCTTCACCTAATACTCAATGGGACGCTTCAGCCTTTCAAACATCGTTAGGTACGGTCATTTTACAGCTAAACAAAGATAAAGCCGTTATAGGCCAACAACGCGCCTTACTTATTAGTGGCATAGTTATTATTTTATCTTTGGTATTAGCGGCAATTATGGCATTTAAACTTAGCCGCATGTTCATGACTCCTTTAAATAAGTTAGTACTTGCAACCGACAAACTCGTTGAAGGAAAAAGAAGTACTGGCCTTACTGATACCATGTTGGGTGAATTTGATATTCTTCGTGAAGGATTAAATACCATAGCCGATACTATGGTGATGCAAAAAGACGAAATGCAAAAAAATATTGACCAAGCAACCAGTGATTATCGTGAAACGCTTGAACAATATGAAACGCAAAATATTCAGCTCACAATGGCAAAAAAAGAAGCACAAGATGCCAACCGTGTTAAGTCTGACTTTTTAGCAAAAATGAGTCACGAGCTACGTACACCACTTAATGGTGTAATGGGATTTACCCGCCAGCTTTATAAAACACCACTGAACAAGCATCAAAAAGATTACCTCGATACAATCATGTTATCGGCTAATAGTTTAATGACTATTATCAGCGATATTTTAGATTTTTCTAAACTAGAAGCTGGAGCGATGGAACTTGAATCGATTCAATTTCAATTGCGCGATGCAGTAAATGAAGTAATGACATTGCTTGCCCCAAGCGCCCATGAAAAACAGCTTGAGCTCTCTATTTATATAAACCCACAAGTCCCTGACGATTTGACTGGCGATCCTACTCGCTTTAAACAAGTACTTATTAATTTATTAAGTAACGCAATTAAATTTACCGAGCAAGGTTCTATAAAAGTAGATATTAGCTACCGCTTACTTGATGAAGAAAGTGCCTCTGTTTTAGTGTCGGTAACAGATACCGGTGTGGGTATACCAATGGATAAGCAAGATTCATTGTTTACTCCTTTTGGCCAAGCAGATTCAAGCATTACGCGCAAATTTGGGGGGACCGGCCTCGGCCTGATTATCACCAAACATATTGTTGAAGCGATGAATGGTCGAATATCGTTAAACTCAGCGCCTGGTAACGGAACATGTTTTACATTCAATAGTGTTTTTAGACTGCCTAATCACGTATTTACAAACGATCTACCAAGTAAGTCACTCATTGGTAAGCGTATTTTATACCTTGAGCCGCACGAGCATACGCATCATGCTGTATTGTCTTTATTGACTGAGTGGCAAGCAAATGTAACGCCATGCTTTAACGAAGCCAGCTTTTTATCGGCCGTAGAAAATACCCAAACCAAATTTGATATTTGTTTAATTGGCCACATGGCATCGGTTGATCACATGCAACTATTAAAAGGCTATGTAAAAACAGTAAGAGACTCGACCGACTATTTATATTTAATGCTTAATACCGTTTCACATAATATGCGTGAGGCGTTTATTGGCAGCGGTGCAGATGCTTGCTTAAGTAAGCCGCTGAATCATCGTAAGTTATGTGAAGTGCTTGCCGCACCATATAGACTCGACCATCCTGTTCATAATATAGAGCAGAGCGAGCAAAAATTATTACCGCTTAAAGTGCTGGTTGTTGATGATAACGATGCTAACTTAAAACTTATATGTACATTGCTCGATGAACAGGTTGAAGTAATTGATACCGCTCATAATGGTTCACAAGCTTATAGTTTAAGTAAAAGCCATAAGTACGATGTTATTTTTATGGACATTCAAATGCCGATAATGGATGGCATAACCGCGTGTAAACTTATCCAAGAGTCATCGCTTAATGAAGACACACCTATAATTGCAGTAACTGCGCATGCCCTGCATAGTGAAAAAGAACAACTACTGAAAGATGGCTTTAAAGGATATTTAACCAAGCCTATTGATGAAGATACACTTAAACAAATTATTAGCGACCACAGCCCACAAACGCCAATAAATCGTGAAAAAAGCAAAAATGAAATACCACAAAGTCCAGCGCCTTTTGAGAGTAGCCGAATAGATTGGCCCCTTGCATTACAACGCGCTGGCGGAAAAAACGAATTGGCGCTTGAAATGCTTAATATGCTGCTTTTAAGCGTACCAGAAACGCTTAATTTACTGACTAAAGCTATTGATGATGAAGCTTGCGAACAAGTACTTAGTATTGTGCATAAATTTCATGGTGCGTGTTGCTACACGGGTGTACCGAAATTAAAATCGTTAGCTGAAACTATTGAGACTTCACTTAAAAATGAGTGCGTGCTCGAAAATATAGAACCTGAACTTTTTGAGCTACAAGATGAGCTTGAAAACCTATTGGTTGACGCAAAAATGGATAGTAAAAACAAAAAAGACGTGCTTTAAGCGCGTCTTTCAATTATGCCTTAACACTCATACTTGATAGTTAAGTTAAAACAGCTAGTTATAATTAAAGTTAAATCCGCGCTTCAATCATTAGGCGCTTCATATCACGCACCGCTTTATCTAGGCCATCAATGGCGGCACGCGCAATAATAGCGTGGCCTATATTTAACTCATAAATTTCTGGCATAGCCGCTATTGGTTTTACATTATGATAATTTAAACCATGCCCTGCATTTACAATTAAGCCTAAACTTGCAGCGTATTGTACTCCTTGACGAATGTGTTCAAGTTCTTTGCTTAAGTCGCTATCGTTTGTAGCGTCTGCGTATGCACCGGTGTGTATTTCTACATAAGGTGCGCCACAGGCTTTTGCAGCATCTAATTGTGCAGTATCCGCGTCAATAAATAATGAGACTTTGATACCTGCATCAGTAAGGGTTTTAGTTGCCGCTTTTATTTTTTCTATATTACCTGCAACATCTAAACCGCCCTCAGTGGTCAATTCCTCTCGTTTTTCCGGCACTAAACAAACATATTCAGGCTTCACCTCTAAAGCAATAGCAATCATTTCATCGGTTACTGCTGTTTCGAGGTTCATACGTGTTTGAATGGTTTTTGCCATTACGTACACGTCACGGTCTTGAATGTGGCGGCGGTCTTCACGTAAATGAATGGTAATGCCGTCTGCACCGGCGTGCTCTGCAACGCTTGCTGCATGTGCTGGGTCAGGATACGTTGTTCCTCGTGCTTGGCGAAGCGTTGCAATGTGATCAACATTTACACCCAAAAGAATATCTTTCATTGTTTTACCTGTAAAATTACGTTTATTGAGAGGCCGTAAATAACTCACGACTTTTTAATGGCTTATTACCTAACAAAGGTTTTAGTAAATAGCGACTTAACTGTTTTGCCATATATAACACATCTTTTCGGCTAAAGTCATGATTTGCTATTGCTTGAAGCTGTTCACCGCTAAAACCTGAGCGAGTATCTTCTTGGATAACAAACCCAAGTTCAGAGAAATAACTATACGTAAGCGCTTCATCTATTGGCTCACCGTTGGTATCAAAACTGAAATCAACACCGTAACCCAGTAATTCTAGTAATTGAAATTCGTACGAACGCAAAACAGATTGCAAATTGGTGCCACGGTTTAAGTTTTCTAAATGAGATTTATAAAGCTCATAAGCTTGTTCAATAGGCTCATTAACAGGCACTATTCTGTTTGTTAACTCGTTTAAATAAAACCCACAATAAAGCTCGTCACCAGATAGAAAAAGCGGTGCGCCGTGCAGCTCAAATTTATTAATGTATTTTAAATCGTACTTACCACTATAGTGAACAAGTAGAGGTTGAAAGGGTTGTAATTGCGCTTTGTGTTTAGTGGCCTGGCGGCCACTAATTCGTGCGATCATTCTAAGCTGGCCAACGCCTTCTACTAGCATATCGAGCATTACTTGTGAGTCACTATAAGGACGTCGGTGTAATAAATATGCGGTATAGAAGTCACTATCCATAAAGTAGGTTACTTACTATTTTAGTCTTCACCATAGCCTAGGCTTCTAAGTGCGCGTTCGTCATCAGCCCAACCAGATTTAACTTTTACCCAAAGCTCTAAAAATACTTTGTTATCGAGCATTTCTTCAAGATCTTTACGGGCTTCACGGCCAATTACTTTTAGCTTTTCGCCTTTGTTACCAATAACCATGCGCTTTTGTGTTTCACGTTCAACTAAAATTAACCCATTGATATGCCAAACACCGTTTTCTTGCCACTTAAACTGCTCTATTTCAACAGTAACCGAGTAAGGTAATTCTTCACCCATAAAGCGCATTAGCTTTTCACGAATAACCTCTGCAGCCATAAAGCGCATCGAACGATCGGTCACGTAGTCATCTGGAAAGTAAAACTCACATGGCGGAAGACGTTTGGTTACTTCGTCTTTTATAAGGTCAATATTTTTACCTTGCTTAGCCGAAACCGGCATAATGCTTACAAAGTCAAACTTATCGCCTAATAACTTCATGTGCGGAAGCACTAAATCACGGTCTTTCACTTGGTCAATTTTATTAATAACCAACATCACGGGCTTACCGCTTTGTGATACTTTATTTAGTACCATTTCATCATCAGCAGTCCAGTGTGTTCCTTCAACCACAAAAATAATCAGTTCTACGTCACCAATTGAACTAGACGCAGCACGATTCATTAAACGGTTAATTGCGCGCTTTTCTTCTATGTGAAGTCCCGGCGTATCAACATAAACGGCTTGATGCTTACCTTCTGTATGAATACCCATAATACGGTGGCGCGTTGTTTGCGGCTTACGTGAAGTAATACTGACTTTTTGCTCAATAATCTCATTGAGTAAAGTCGATTTACCTACGTTAGGACGTCCTACAATGGCAATCATGCCACAAAATGTATCAATATCGCCTTCATGAGGTTGTATTAGGGTATCAAGATTCATTTTTAATTATCTTCAATGCTTTTTCAGCAGCTTTTTGTTCGGCCTTACGGCGTGAGCTACCAACAGAAATTATGCTATCCATTCCATCAACAATACATTCAACCGTGAATGTTTGATTGTGCGCTTGGCCCTTTGTATCAACCACAGTGTAGCCTGGTAAAGGAAGTTTGCGACCTTGTAGATGCTCTTGCAGCAGGGTCTTCGGATCTTTTTGGTTAAGCCCTGGTGAAATAGCATCTAACCGTGATTCGTACCACGATAAAATAAGCTCGCTGCAACGCTCGATACCTGAATCTAAAAACGCGGCACCAATAATGGCTTCTACTGCATCGGCAAGTGTTGATTCGCGGCGGAATCCACCACTTTTAAGCTCACCTGGGCCTAAACGTAAGTAATCACCTAAACCAAATTCAACGCCAAACTCAGCAAGTGTTTGACCACGTACCAGTGTTGAACGCATGCGGCTTAAGTCGCCTTCACGTGCTTTTGGGAATTTGGCATAAAGTGCATTAGCAATAACAAAGCTCAAAATTGAGTCGCCTAAAAACTCCAAGCGCTCGTTATGCTGACCTTTGTGACTGCGGTGCGTCATTGCCTGTTCAAGTAAACCTTGATCAGAAAACTCGTAGCCGATTTTGTTGTATAACTCTGTTACATTTTTTTTCATTGTTACTGAATATTACCTAGGCGTTCAAAGCGAACACCAGTTGGAACCCATCCTGGTAAAACATCATCAGGGCCATTCTCAAATTCAAAACTCATCCATATAAAGACAGCTTTCCCCACCAAGTTTTCTTTTGGTACAAATCCCCAAAATCGACCATCTTCACTATTATCGCGGTTGTCACCCATCATAAAATAGTGATCTGCGGGTACAACCCACTCATCAGTGCGAGTACCAGCTTGTCTAAAGTAGCGACCTTTTTTCTCTGGAACCTCAGGGTAAATTAAAATATCGTGACCATCTTCTGTTAGCGATTCATTTATTCGAACCGATTCCATGCCTTTTAGCATAAACTCGCCTCTATCTTTCACTTCCATGTCAATTTTGTTGTACTCACCACATTGTAAGTTACTGCGGTTTACTTCACCCTCAGTACACTTTGGCTGAATGTATAGGTGCTTATCGCGGTATACAACCTTATCGCCAGGTAGTCCTATTGTTCTTTTGATGTAGTCAATTGTTTCATTGCCAGGAAACTTAAAAACAACAATATCACCACGTTCAGGCTCGTCCATCTCAACTAATTGAGTGCGCCAAACGGGGTCTTTTATACCGTATGAATACTTTTGTACTAAAATAAAATCGCCCACGAGTAGTGTTGGCATCATTGAACCTGACGGAATTTGAAAAGGTTCAAAGATAAACGATCTGAAAATAGTAATAGCAGCAATCATCGGAAAAATCGATTTTGCAGTTTCAGTTAATACTGGCTCTGGTGCAATTAATGCTGCTGTTTCATCATCTAACTTTGCGCCAGCAGAGGTTTGTGCTAACGCTAAACGCTCTTGCCTTTTTGGTGCATACATTAAGTGGTCTATTAACCATATTAAGCCTGAGCCTAAGGTTAACAGCACCAATAAAATTGAAAAGTAACCAGCCATTTATAATCCTTTGTTGTTATTTGCCAACTTTCAAAATAGCTAAAAACGCCTCTTGAGGTACTTCTACATTACCTACTTGTTTCATGCGTTTTTTACCATCTTTCTGCTTTTTGAGTAGCTTTTTCTTACGACTCACATCACCACCGTAACATTTGGCAATTACGTTTTTACGTAGCTGTTTTACAGTTGTACGCGCAATAACATGCTGGCCAATCGCGGCTTGAATTGCAATATCAAACATTTGACGCGGAATAAGCTCTTTAAGCGCATCAGCAAGCTGACGACCACGCGATTGCGCACTGTCTCTGTGAGCAATAATTGCAAGCGCATCAACACGTTCACCATTAATTAAAATATCAACGCGAACCATATCTGAGGTTTGAAAGTGCTTAAAATTATAATCTAGCGATGCAAAACCACGGCTTGTAGATTTAAGCTTATCGAAGAAATCCATTACCACTTCAGCCATTGGTAACTCATACGTTACTGCAACTTGCTTACCGTGATAAGTCATTTTGGTTTGGCTACCGCGCTTTTCAATACATAGGGTAATTACATTACCTAAGTACTCTTGCGGTACTAATATATTTGCCTCAACAATCGGCTCGCGAATTTCTACAATGTCATTTACTGCGGGTAAGTCAGACGGATTATCGATTTGGAAAGTGCGATCGTCCTTCGTTACGATTTCGTAAATTACCGTTGGTGCGGTTGTAATCAAATCAATATCGTATTCGCGCTCTAAACGTTCCTGAATAATTTCCATGTGGAGCATACCCAAGAAACCACAACGAAAACCAAAGCCAAGTGCCGTTGAGTTTTCTGGCTCGAAGAATAAAGACGCATCGTTTAAGCTTAGCTTGTTAAGCGCATCACGGAATGACTCATACTCGTCAGACGCAATTGGGAACATACCTGCATATACTTGCGGTTTAATTTTCTGAAAGCCAGGTAAACGTTCTGGTGCTGCGTTTCTTTGATGTGTGATCGTATCACCAACGGGTGCACCGTGAATCTCTTTAATACCTGCGATAACAAAGCCTACTTCACCGGTACGTAAGATACCTGTATTGGTTTGCTTAGGTGTGAATATGCCCACTTGATCGGCTGTATGAATGTGCTCGTTAGACATGATTTTAATTTTGTCACCCGTGCGTAGCTCACCGTGCTTAATGCGCACAAGCGATACAACACCTTGATATGGGTCAAACCATGAATCAATAATTAGCGCTTGTAGAGGCTCATCTTTTTCACCAACTGGCGGCGGGATGTCTTTGACGATCATTTCAAGTACTTCGGCAATACCAACACCTGTTTTAGCACTACACTGCACAGCGTCTAAAGCATCAATACCAATAATTTCTTCGATTTCTTCAGCAACACGCAATGGATCTGCTTGTGGCAAATCGATTTTGTTTAATACAGGAATTACTTCTAAGTCCATTTCAATTGCGGTGTAACAGTTTGCTAAAGTTTGCGCTTCAACGCCTTGCCCTGCATCAACAACTAATAATGCGCCTTCACATGCAGCTAAAGAACGCGATACTTCATAGGTGAAGTCAACGTGCCCTGGGGTATCGATAAAGTTAAGTTGATATGTTTCGCCGTCATTTGCTTTGTAGTTCAACGTTACACTTTGCGCTTTGATGGTAATACCACGTTCGCGCTCAATATCCATTGAATCTAAAACTTGTTTTTGCATTTCACGGTCGGTTAAACCGCCACAAACTTGAATCAAACGATCTGAAAGGGTCGATTTACCGTGGTCAATATGGGCGATTATCGAAAAATTACGGATATGCTTCATAAACTGAGTTCAATACTTCTTATTTAAAGGACTAAATATGGATACCTAAGTGACTTGCAAATACTTGTTTTAGCATGCTTTTTAATTAATTCAAAACATACATAATGACGAAAAATGATATAAACAATCAATAACGGCTCACACAGCAACCATGCTGGTTAACATTTATTAAATTGTTTTAAATCACAGCTTCCTGTATTTCCAAGTTACTTGGGTATAAAACGCCAATTTTACATTTAATTGGCGTCAATCACCATCTATTTGAGTTAAAGGGATGCTAATTGGGTGAATTTTTACTACTTTTATATCGTGCCTGAGCGATTTAACACGTGTTCTTGCAATATAAAACCCCAAAACACCGCCCATAACAGCTGCAAATATTTGCCACACTTCGCCCATTATTAATAACTCAGACGTAGCAAGTGCAAAAACAAGACTTAAAAAAAGCGGCAGCATATACACAGCAAATGCGTGTTTTACCATATGGCTATCATCAAGGGATAAAGTGATCTTCTGGCCTATTTCGACAGGGGACTCAAATTTATAAGGGAGTGTTTTTTTTGCAGTGCCAAATAATTTACTAAATACTTGGGAGCCGCAACGACCGTTGCAGCCAGCGCAAGCTTGCTTTTGCTCGGCTTCTAAATGAGCCGTGTGACCACTAAGGGCCACAACAGTGAGGGTTTGTTCAATCATAACAATCCTTACGAATCGTTTATAAAGCGCGCGTAACAGATTCGGCTATTGCCTTTGCAGTTAGGCTTGGCACATTACCAACAACCGATACATCAAAATTACCGCCATTATGCACATAAACCGTTGTAGCGCCAGAGGTGAGTGCACCACTTAAACGTTTACCAGGTAGTGGTCGCTGAATAAATACCGACACTTCAACAAACCCATCTGAATATAGATAGTAATCCGTAAGCTCATTATTCAAATCTAGCTTGTGTCTGTCCGATTTGAGTAGCTCAAAACCGGCAGGTAACCAGCTTATTTTCCAGTTAGTTGACGAATTATCAACTCCTTCCAACTCGCTTTCAGGTAAGGGTGTAGGAAAATTTCGATTTAACACTTCTAATAGCATAGGAGCTGGTTGTTCAGTCACACTAATATGGGTTAACTGAAGCTGCTCAAGAGCTTCTCCTTGATGGTTTACATAAGCAGCTTTTAATAGCAGCGCCGATTCCATATCAAGCCAAATCCAGTAGTTATATTTGTGCTCATCTTTTGACTCTATACGTACAAGTTGTGCAGCACGCCCAGCAATACGCCCTTTTCCGCCAAGTACAAAATCGTAGTGCTCACTTAAGCGTTGTATGTCTTTAAAAAGTACTTCTGGGATAGGCCCTGCAATAGAGTCTGTTTTTAGTGAATAAGGTTCAGACTGAGGTTCAAAGTAAGTTACCTGGTCGTTGACTCTAATCATTTCAAGGCCTGCGCCATTGAGCAAACTTAAGTGTTCGAGTTCAGTTTCACCTTGTTTGGCGTGCACCCATCGATAGGGTTCCATTGATTTACCTTTAACAACCACAAACGAGGCATCAAAGTTACGATTATGAACAGCATTAGCCATTTCTAATAATAACGTTTTGGCAGGATTTGTGTCGTTGGCAACTGCAGTAAAGCTCAATACCAACGACAGAACAAAAGTGATTACTTTCATTTAATTAGTTTTTTTCCTCTTGCGCTTTTGTTTCATTTTGCGCTGTTTGAAGAGAGTTAGCAACACGTGCTTGACGTTGATGCTCTAATACTAACGCGCCAATACGCTGTTGTTGCAACTCACGTAAACCTTGCTCTGCGTTTTCAAGAGCGGGCGCAGATGAGTAGCTTACTGGTGACGCCATACCTGTTAACGGTGTTGTTTGCAGTAATGGGATTTCATTTTGCTGTGGATCACTTTGCGGTAACGTGCTTACTCCCACAATCGCAAACATTGCCACACTTGCGGCAATTGCAAGCTGAGCAACAGGCTTACGCCAATTAAATGCCACTACGTTATTCTGTTCTGGCTTATCGTCCACTTTAGACTGCGCTTTCGACTGGGTAAAGTCAGCATATACAGGCTCGCTTTCAAGTGCTAGAGCAACGCGTTCGCTAATATCAATATGGATGTCGTGGTTATTTTTTTGAGCACGCATTGCATCACCAATTAACGCATAACGACCAAACGTAGAAACATCTTGCTCTGCAATTTTTGCATCAGCTAGGTGCTGCTCGCCATCAAGTAATGCAGATAACGATTCGTTATCTAACTTGTTAAGGTGTGCTTTTGTCATACTAAGACTCGCCTATTAATGGGTTTAATTTGTTATCAATTGCTTCACGGGCACGAAATATACGCGAACGTACTGTGCCTACAGGGCAATCCATTACCACAGCTATTTCTTCATAGCTCATACCCTCAATTTCTCTGAGAGTTATTGCGGTTTTAAGGTCTTCAGGCAAACTATCAATTGTATTAAAAATTACAGCGCGAACCTCTTCACTTAATAAAAGGTTTTCAGGTGATGCGTTTGAACGCATCGAGTCACCACAATCATAAAATTCAGCTTCTTCAGCGTCAATATCATTAGCTGGCGGCTTACGCCCCTGAGCAACTAAATAATTTTTAGCACAATTAACGGCAATACGGTATAACCAAGTATAGAAAGCACTGTCGCCTCTAAAGTTGGGAAGTGCACGGTAAGCTTTTATAAAAGCTTCTTGCGCTACATCAGCAATATCGCCTTGATTTGATACATAACGGGATATCAAACCTGCAATTTTGTTTTGATACTTCTTTACTAATAGATTGAAGGCATTTTTATCGCCCTGCTGCACTCTTCTTACTAGCACTAAATCCAATTCCTGCTCGCTCATTCGAGCCGGTACTCCTATGTCTGGTTTTTGCTTGTTATTCATATTATCGCCATTGTTCACAAATACTCTGACCGCGGCATGAATAAAAAGTTCTGCTTAATATTATTTTTATATAAAATAGTTCATAAATAACGGCGCTAAGCCATTAAAATCACTACATAGTGGTATGACAAATATGATACAACTACAAATATTAAAAACAAATACTGCTTTATTTAAGCATTGTAACCGCAAAGTACCCCTGACATGAACCAAAATAAACATCACATCGCAGATGTCGCTATTATCGGAAGCGGCGCGGCTGGCTTATCTCTTGCCTTATCACTAGCTAACTATTGTAACGTTACCGTTATTAGTAAAGGCGCGCTTACAGAAGGCTCTACACTTTATGCACAAGGTGGCATCGCTGCAGTATTTGATAAAAAAAATGACAGTATTGAATCGCATGTTGAAGATACTCTGGATGCTGGCGGCGGCCTATGTGACCGTGAAGCTGTTCACTATACAGCAAGTAATGCACACGATTGCCTTCAATGGCTAATTGACCAAGGTGTGCCTTTTGACATGGAATTTGATAGCAAAGGCAAAGAGCGTTTTCACTTAACGCGAGAAGGCGGTCATAGCCATCGTCGAATTTTGCATGCCGCCGATGCGACAGGTAAAGCCGTTCAAACAACATTAATAAGCCAAGTAAAATTACATAAAAACATCACTCTACTTGAGCAATACAATGCAATTGATTTAATTACTGACAAAAATACTGTCAAAGCAGGAACACACGTTGAGGGTATGTATGTGTGGAACAAAAAAGCTAAAAAAGTCGAAACTATATCAGCTAAATTTGTAGCACTTGCGACCGGTGGAGCAAGCAAGGTGTACTTATATACATCTAATCCTGATGTATCAAGCGGTGACGGTATTGCTATGGCTTGGCGAGCTGGCTGTAAAGTGGCTAATATGGAATTTAATCAATTCCATCCCACCAGCTTATACCACCCTGAATTACAAAACTTTCTAATTACCGAGGCAATGCGCGGTGAGGGCGCGTATTTAAAACGCCCAGACGGCACTCGCTTTATGAAAGATTTTGATGAACGTGAAGAGCTAGCCCCTCGTGATATAGTCGCTCGCGCAATCGATTTTGAAATGAAGCGCCTAGGTGCAAATTGCGTTTATTTAGATATTAGCCACAAAGATAAAGAATTTATTATTGAGCACTTCCCTACCATTTATGCAAAATGCTTGAGTGTTGGGTTAGATATTACAAAAGAAGCGATTCCGGTTGTCCCTGCCGCACACTACACTTGCGGTGGTGTAATGACTGACTTTAACGGTAAAACAGATTTAGATAATCTATATGCCGTTGGTGAAGTAGCTTACACCGGCCTGCACGGTGCAAACAGAATGGCAAGTAACTCATTATTAGAATGCATTGTGTTTGCCCATGCTGCAGCGAAAGATATTTTAAGCAAAATTGAACATGCACCAGAACCCATGACCTTGCCGCAATGGGATGAAAGCCGTGTAACTAACTCGGACGAAGAAATAGTCATTACGCATAATTGGCATGAGCTACGCCTCTTTATGTGGGATTATGTCGGTATTGTTCGTTCAACTAAGCGTTTAGAGCGCGCACTACATCGGGTTGAGTTGCTACAACAAGAAATACACGACTATTATGCTAACTTTAGAGTAAGTAACAACTTACTCGAGCTACGTAATTTAGTGCAAGTAGCAGAGTTAATCATTAGAAGTGCAATGCAAAGAAAAGAAAGTAGAGGGCTTCATTACACAATTGATTACCCTGAGCAAAACGAAAACCCAACCCCCACTATTTTGACCCCTGAGCGCCATTAACCGCACTCAAAACAGCTCGTTTTAATCGGGCATAGCTTTGCTTATCAACACCATTGGCTGAAATAATAAGCCAATGGTTGTTATTAAATCCTTTTATGAATAGCCAAACACTGCCCAAAAACACTTTGCTTTTAGGACTTATTTGCCCTTCTATTTTATGTACGTCATTTTCGAATCTAAACAAACTAGGCTCTAAAATAATCACGCCCATTTGCGGTTGACAGGCTTTTACTTTACGCCCGACTAAAACCCCAGTTATTAGGTTGGCAAAAATACATATTAGGATTGCCAAAAAAGAGCTTAAAAATAAACACATTATTAAAGTAAGCACACAAAAAAAGACCACAATGGGTTTGTGGTCTGCTTTATTATTTTTTACAGTGAACCTATACACGAACTCTGTTTAATATGAGTTGTACCATACTATTTAGCTGCTCGTCTTTGCATTTTTCATGGCCCATAAACCATGCAAATAGATCAGGATCTTCTTGTGTTAACAAGCGCTGAAAAATAGCTTGTTGCTCTGCATTTAAAGAATCGTATGCTTCTTCTACAAACGGCATAAACAAAACATCTAGCTCTAACATACCACGACGACAAGCCCAACGAATACGTGCTTTACTATGAATTTCAACCATTTTAAACCTCATACTGAATTGACTCGAGTTTAACAAACACAAGCCGGTTTAGCAGCTATTAATCAACTATAAAATAAATACACCCCTGCGGGTGCTTGTCTGTACCATACGTAGCAACTGAGTTATTATGTCACTTCATTTGTATTGCAAAGAAGGTTTTTATGTCTAGCGTTTACGCATGTCCGTTATCTCACCAACTTATTAGCCTTACAGGTGCTGATAAATTATCTTATCTGCATGGGCAAATTACTCAAGATCTAAATAAACTAACCAACAGCAATTTTTTATGGACCGGCCACTGTAGCGCCAAAGGAAAACTTTGGGGCGTATTTAAGCTATTTTCTCACCAAGACAGTTACTACTTATCTGGCAGTAGTGCTGAGGTAGAGCAATCGTTAGTTGAGCTAAAGAAATACGCAGTATTTGCAAAAGTAGACATAAGTGCGTCTTCAAACCGGTTAATTGGTCTTATTGGTGATGACTTATCTACGGTTTTAACAGAGCTGGGTATTGCTTTTGACGACAATATAATAGCGTGTGACTTTGATAACGGTAAAGCATTAAAGCTGGCTGATAACCGAGTGTTGCTTATGGTTAATAGTCAGTTTGCAATCCCTGATAGCGTTTTAACGCTTGATAACGATGCCCCATGGCAGCAAGCAGCAATATTAGCTGGCGAGCCACAGCTGAGCAGTGATGCGATTGGCGAATATGTACCGCAAATGGTTAACTTACAAGCCATTGGTGGCATCAGCTTTAAAAAAGGCTGTTACACAGGACAAGAAACTGTAGCGCGCATGAAGTACCTTGGTAAAAATAAGCGTGCAATGTATATCGTATCAGGGCAAAGCGAAAGCATGCTGGATGAACCCGAACTTGAAGTACAACTGGGTGAAAACTGGCGCCGTGCTGGTAAACTTATTGCGCAAAGCTTTGATGAAAAAACTAATATATTAACTGGCCTTGTTGTGTTGCCAAACGATACTGAAACAACGCAATTACTTCGTGCAAAACACGCGCCTGAGGTAGAGCTAAGCATTCTGCCTTTACCCTACTCTTTAGATGATGAATAAATAGGAATGACTATGATCGTTGCGGCAAACAAAGTGGTAAAAATGCATTATTCAGTAATGGATAATGATAACAATAGCATTGATAACTCGTTCGGTGGTGAGCCGCTACATTTTATTGTGGGTACTGGTTACCTCATTTCAGGCCTTGAAAATGCGCTACTAGGTAAACAACCTGGTGATACGCTTAGCGTAAAAGTTGAGCCTGAAGATGGTTACGGTGAACGCCACGACAACCTAATGCAAGCTGTGCCAAAATCGATGTTCGAGGGTATGGAAATTGAAGTAGGTATGCAATTTCGCGCATCAACAGATGATGGCGACCAATCAGTAATGATTATTGATATTCAAGATGAAGAAGTCATTGTTGATGGCAATAACCCGCTTGCAGGTATTACGCTTAACTTTGATGTAGAAATACTTGAAGTGCGTGATGCAACTGAGGACGAACTCACTCATGGCCATGTTCATGGCGAAGGGGGTTGTGGTCACGACCACTAACTTAAACGTATAAAAAAAGCGCCTAAGGCGCTTTTTTTATATCATATTATTACGTTTGACCACTTTGGGTTCGCTTTGTTGCTTTTGAGGCTGCGCCATTGGTACGTTTTGTTTTTTTAGTGCGTCTAATAACCCTTGCTGATCGTTTGTACCCACTCTATACAAGGTACCATCGTTAAGCATTAGCTGAACAGCACTAAATCCAGACACGGTATAAACCCACCCATCGTGCGTTATTCGAATACCAATACCATGTCTGTATGAGTTTTGAACCGCTTTTGCCTCTGAAATATCGCTGAGCATAATTTGCTGGCCAGCCACGCCCGGGCCAAATCCCCAGCTAATTGTTTTATCGTCAACTTTAACTGTTAAGCCATGAAACAAAAAGCCCACCAGTACCAATACACCTGCAAAAATAATTAACGGCCAATCTGCCCCAATTAAATTCCATGCTAAAGCAACAAAGCCACCAATCCAGGTCAAAACAAAAAAGATAAACACCGCATACTGTTTATGCTGATACATATTATTCTCTAATTAAATAAAATACTTAAAAGCTATACACTAAAGTAGCACTGAGCTCAGAATCAAACTTAAGTTTATCATCTTCTGGTTTTGAATTATAACGATACATATAAGCAAACTTAAGAGACACCGCCCCTATAACCTGACTAATCAGCGCAGTTTCAGACTTTAATCGTGAATTTAACCCTGACAATGACTGCTCTATACTCACATCTTGATTAAAACGTGTGCGTTTTGAAACCAGTCGCTCCCATTGCATAGCAACACGAAGTAAGTAACCGGTTTTACTTTCTTCGCTTTCACTCACCGTTGAGTCTTCATCAGCTACCGAACGGTACAAACCAGGCCCGATATCAATATCTACTTTGTTCTTAGTGCCCTGATAAACACGCGCACCATACCCTGTTGCAATGGTGCTTTTAAATTTAAGGCCACTAAACTGATCTTCCTCGTAATCGCCATAAATAAAAAACGATGAATTTTTAACGCCTACTTTGTAGTTACCTTGTGCAGATACAAACACACGGTTTGCAGTTACATCGCTGTCTCCAGTGTCGTCATTTTCGTCGCGCTTATAAAGGGAGTCAATTTTGAATTGGTTTCGCCACTTTTCAAAATCTTGGTAAAGGTTACCTTTGAGCTTAAAGCTGGTTGAATTGATATTTCCCCGAGACAAAATAAACCCAAACTCAGTATCGCCGTAAAGCATTTCGCCTTTGTGTAAATCATGAATTTCTTCGTCAGAAAGCTGCCCATACTCATGAAAATCTTCAAATGGATCAACAGCCCAGCAAGAGCCACTAATTAAAATAAAAATTAAAAATAAATACTTACGCAAAATTCTATCTCGCCACTTAATCAAAAATAAACAAACAGCAGGGCTTATTCACTTTCTTTCCATAAAATATGGCAAAACGGGGCGTCTTTATCACGGCTAATTAAAATTTTTGCAAATAGCACATCTTCATTATCAAACTCTAAACCCACTAGCACTTGAATAAAGTGTTCTGGCTCAATTTCAAGCGCAACAAAATCTTGCCACTGGTCGTCCGGTTCATCTTCTTCAATAAAGCCAAGATCTTCTCGGTACTCATTAAAGTTTTCAACGTCATCATCACTTAAGTTACTCGGTGCTAACTCTAAAAAAATATCATAAGCTTGATGTGTTGCTTCTTCGATTGTAAATAAACGTGGACCCGACATAGTTGCGTAACCTTAACCTTAATAATTGGCGGTATGTTATCAAATCTGATTAGCTATTTGATAAAAAAGCGTTTAAAAACCTGACTTTTTTAACCTCAAACCACACTTTGTTAATTATCAAAATAAAACCAAGTCATTCAGACTGCTCATTTACAAATAAATTCAATCTATTTTAAAAACTACATCACTTTACTTCACCTTTCTAACCGCATAAGCTCAAGCAACAGGTCAGAGGAGTTAATAATGATAAAACTAGAAAAGCAAGACGGTATTGCAACGGTTACCTTGAGTCGAGCTGATAAACAAAACGCATTAAACTTTGCCATGTTTATGTCGTTAAATAACACGATTAAAAATATAAAAAAGGATCGTACTATTCGTGCGGTAGTTATAAAGGGGGATGGCGATCATTTTTGTTCAGGGCTTGATATTGCCGCAGTTATGGCCTCACCTTTAAATATCATAAAATTACTGTTTAAGTGGTTACCCGGCAACCAAAACTTAGCGCAAAAAGTAGTACTGGGCTGGCAGTCGTTAAGCGTACCTGTTATTGCACAGATTAATGGCAACTGCTTAGGAGGAGGGTTACAAATAGCGTTAGGAGCAGATTACAGAATTGTACACAATGACGCCAAGCTAGCCATAATGGAAGCTCGCTGGGGGCTTTGCCCTGACATGGGGGCAAATGTAATGATGGGCGGACTTGTTAAACGCGACCAAGCACTTTTACTTGCAAGCCATGCAAACCCTATAACTGCAGAGCAAGCAAACGAGCTTGGACTGGTCACACAACTAACAAACAACACCGAACTTGCAACCCAAACACTGCTGAGTACATTGCTTGAACGCTCACCCGATACCCTAGCTGCCATTAAACGTATTACTCAATTAAGCTACAAGTCACGGCAACGAAAAATACTCGCAAAAGAAACCTGGAGTCAAATTCGTTTACTAACAAACCCAAATACAAAAAAAGCCATTGCAAAAGCAAAAGGTAAATCCGATATAAAATACAACAACGCCAAACGGTGGTAATGCATTAATATCGGTAATACTAAGGCACAATGTACACACTGTTTTTGATTGTTAAACTAAATGCACCCTATTAAATTGAGTAATAATGATGAAATACCTATTAAGTAGCGCAATCATTTTGCTTTGTTTAGCCTGCGCTAAACTTATTATGTATTATACAGGAGGCAGCTTTCCTGCACCTTTACTCGCTATGGTTATTTTATTGGTGTTGCTGCTAGCAGGCATAGTAAAAGAGCAACACCTAAAGCCTTGTGCCTCTCCAATTTTAAATGTTATGCCTATTTTTTTTATTCCCGCTGGCGTTGGCTTTATTGAACACCTAAACCTTATAAAATCTAATTGGCCTTTTTTAATGTCTGTTATTTTTATTGTGCCAGCAAGTACATTATTACTAGTTAGCTCAGTGATGGTTTTTTTCAAAAGCAGAAAAAACAATGACTGAATTAAAGCCTGACATTTGGTGGTTGTGTGTACCTATAATTATTGCTTTGTTTTTACTGCTTAGGGCGTTTAACGTACGCATGAAAAGCAGTGCTTTAAAGTCAATTACAAACCCTGTTTTTTTAAGTATTGCCGTTATTGCTTTGTTATTGATTAACTTAAACCTGCCTTACTCCAAGTTTGCTTATCATAGCCAGCTACTAAGCTGGCTTTTAGAGCCCGCCATTGTCGCATTAGCGCTACCTTTGTATCAGCAGTTTATTCACGTACGTAAAAATCTATTACTCATACTAGGTACTTGCAGTTTAGGTATTGTAAATGCAACTTTTGTGGCTTTTTTATTAAGTGTATTTTTTAAGGTTCCTTCTAAGTTAAGTGCCTCTGTGGCGGCACTTAGCGTCACTACGCCTATTTCGTTAATTGTTACAGATTCGTTGGGGGGGATCAGCTCTTTGGCCGCCGCTATAGTTATTTTTATTGGCTTATTAGGGGCATTATTTGGTTTCATGCTGTTTAAATTAGTAAAAATAGGCAGTCATGAATCCCAAGGGGTTGCTATGGGGACGGCCTGCCACGCTATTGGGACAGCAGCGGCTCTTGCTGAACACCCTAAAATAGGTGCATTTTCATCGGTCGCTATGGCGCTCAGTGCATTGCTAACGGCCATAATAGTCCCACTCCTCTATCCTTTTTTAGTAAACAGTTTGCTATAGTTTACAAAAATTTAATTACACGAGTTAAGAGCCCATAATGATCAGTTCTGAAATCGAACAGTTTGAAAAGTATTACAATATGCTCACTGAGTATTTAGTTACCTACAGCATGCAAATTGTAGGGGCTGTTTTTATATTGTTGATTGGCCTTTGGATAGCACAAAAACTATCTAAAATAGTCGCCAATTTAATGACTCGCCATAATGTGGATATTACGCTTACAAACTTTGTTAGTAGTGTTGTAAAAGTACTGCTTATTGTTATGGTTATTATTATAGCGCTTGGCAAGATAGGGATAAGTGTTACTCCCTTTGTGGCGGCAATAGGTGCAGCTTCTTTGGGTGCAGGTCTAGCACTACAGGGCATGCTGTCTAATTATGGTGCTGGCCTTGCCATTATCGCTACACGCCCTTTTGTAGTTGGCGATACCATTGAAGTTAAAAATGTAAGCGGTCAAGTTAAAACAATAGAGCTTGGCTACACCATTTTAATAGATGAAGAAAAAGTAGAAATCACCATTCCTAACAAACATATAATGGGCGAAATAATTCATAACTCATTTAGTTACTCGTTAGTTAAGGGTGAAATAGATATTGCCTATAGCGCATGTGCTGATACCGCAATTAATCTTATTGAAGAGGTACTCAACGCACACGAGTTAGTTGCTCAAAACCCGCACTCGCAAATAGGCATTGAGCGCTTTGCCGATAGCGGTGTTACCCTTAGCTACCGATACTGGGTACCCACCACGAAAATTATAGAAACAAAGTTAGCTATAAACGGTGGAGTGTACAAAGCCATTAACGACGCCAATATCGAAATTCCTTTCCCGCAACGTGTTGTTACCATAAATAAAAACGACCTATAACTGTAAATACAACGCTGGTCTAGCCAAGGGCTGGCGTTAAAATAACTCAACACCACTGACTAAAAGCCATACTGGTTTGCCATTTTTTCTGTACTATCAAGTTACAGCTTAACAAGCCGATACATATTTAGATCAGCAAAAACAACAATGAGTCACTATGAACCTCAGCCCATTTTATTTAGGCGATTGGCAGGTAAGCCCCCTATCAAACAGCATTCAACATGCTGGTAAAAACAAGCAGCTAGAACCAAAAGCCATGGATGTTTTGATCTATTTATGCTCAAAAAAAGGGGAGCTTGTTAGCAGTGACGAACTACTTAACCACTGTTGGAAAAATATTGAAGTAGGTGATAATCCGTTACATAAAACAATCACACAGTTACGTAAAGCTCTTGGCGATAAAGCAAGTGCACCCCAATACATAGAAACAATAAGAAAACGTGGCTACCGTATTATTGCAAAGTTAGACTTTCCTTTAAGTGAAGAAGCCCCCAAAGTAACAAGCTGGCAAGGCGGCTCTCCCTTTTTAGGATTAAGCGCTTATAATACAACCGATAATCACCTGTTTTTTGGCCGAAATCAGGCTATTACCACTTTATTGGAAAGAGTGGCTAGCCAAGTGAATTTTGGTCGCGCTTTTTGCTTAATTTTAGGTCCAAGTGGTACCGGTAAATCATCCTTAGTGAACGCAGGCATTTTACCTAAACTGCTTGATGAGCGCGGCTACAACGGGATTGGTGTTGTTTCGTATACTCAACTAGATTTTGCAGATATTGACCACAGCCGGCTTTATTTAGACTTAGCGTCTGCCATGCTTGATTGGGATATAAATAACCTGCCTGTCTTTGATGGTTTAAGCGCCGAAGCACTCGCCCAGCAATTAACGCAAAACACTAATAACGTTATTCATACTTTAACAAATGCCCTAACTAAAACAGTACCAACGCTTAACAAACCGCAATTATTTTTGTTCATAGATCGTTTAGAGGTCCTACTTTCATCACCTTTATTTGATGATGAAACACGTAGCCAATTTTTATCAGTTATTGAGCGCTTAGCAACGTCTAAAGCGGTGATTGTATTTAGTGCGTGCAGAAACGATTTTTATCCTTTAGTGGTTGAGCAACCAAGCCTAATGGCTGGCAAAGCTAATGGCGCGCATTACGACTTAACACCACCAAACAGGCACGAACTACAACAAATTATTCGCTTGCCAGCAATAACCGCTAATTTAACGTTTTCACATGACCCACAAACCCAAACACCACTGAATGAAATACTCTGCGCCGATACCGCCAACAATCCCGATGCACTACCCATGCTGCAATACACACTGCAAGAGCTGTATTTACAGCGCAGTGATAATAATGAGTTGTTACACAGTGTGTATAAAAAACTTGGCGGTATTGAGGGCGCCATAGGCAAAAAAGCAGAAGATGTATTTATAGGCCTTAGCAACAAACAACAACTGCAACTAAAAAGCGTGTTATCGCAATTAGTAACGCTAAACCCTGACGGTAAAACCGTCACTAGCCGCGCAGCCCGCTGGCAAGCATTAACAAACATCAGCCAAAAAGAGCTTGTACAAGCCATGGTCGACAGCCGCTTATTTGTATCGCACTTACAAAATGGCGAAGCCTGTTTTAGCCTTGCGCACGAAGCCTTATTACGCCAGTGGCCACGAGCAAAGCAGTGGATAAGCGATCACAAAGATGCATTAGCAATAAAAAGCCGCTTACAACACCAAGCACAAAATTGGATAGATGAAGATAAAAGTAGTGCTTACCTCCTTGCATCAGGTAAACCGCTACAAGAAGCGCAGCTATTACTTAATGATAAGCTATTTAAATTAGACGATGACGAACACGCCCTTATAGCCAGCTCTCTTAAGCATAGTAAAACAAAAACCACCCTGAAACGTGGCACGGTCGCTTTGCTTTGTTTACTTACCTGCGTAGCCCTGTTTATGAGTTTTACCAGCTATCAAGCACAGCAACTTGCACAGCAAAAACGCCAAGAAGCCGAAAGCTTACTCGGGTTTATGGTCGGCGACTTTGCGGATAAATTACGTAGCGTTGAACGTATGGACTTACTTGATGGTATTAGTAATAAAGCACTTGAGTATTTTACTGATCAAACTGACGATTCAAGTTCACTTTTTAGCTTTAGCAATAATAAAGCACAATTTAACAACCGTTTTCAGTACGCACAAACCCTTGAGGCCATGGGGGAAGTGGCCTATTCGCGCGGAAAAACCATTGAGGCCTTCACCGCCTTTGAAAACGCCCGCATTCGCCTTGAGGCATTATTAAAAATTCAGCCAAACAACTTAGAGCTACTCACGCTTGCAGGCGCCAATGCCTTTTGGCTTGGTCAATTAGCTTATGATCAAAATGATCATCAAGCTACTGAGCAAATGTTTAAAAGATACCACGATTACAGTAAAAAAATGTATGCGCTGGCAGCCAATGATTTTAACTCCATTATGGAATTATCGTATTCATCTAATTCTTTAGGTTCTTTATACATAGAAAAATCTAACTACAGCGCTGCAAAAAAGAACTTTGCAGAGTCACTTTTACTTAAGAATAAAGCGCTTGAACTGAAACCTAATAACAAAGACTTACTTCGAGATAAATCCGATACAATTAGTTGGCTTGCAAAAACAGAAGAGAGGCTAAGTAACTTTAATGAAGCAGTTAATATATTAGAAGCTGCAGTTAAAGTAATCACAAAATTGATTGCTAACTACCCTAGTGATGCAAGCCTTTTTTACACATCAGCAAACCTATATATGCAACAAAGTTATTTACTGAGCTATTTGAGTGATAAACGGATGGCACATAAAAAAGCCAGCTTGGCTAATCAAGTTATCAATGAAGCTTTAGTACAAGATCCAAAAAACAATAAATTTCAGCTTATGTATTATCGCTCTTTAGCACTTTCACTAATGCTATCTACTGATGAAGCTACTGACTCAACAATTGAAAAAATAATTAATTTTTTAAAATCTCAAAATTTTAAAAATACCAGCACTATTAATACACAAATTACACTGATTCAATATTTTATAAATAGACAATCATCACTCAAAGCGCAGAAGTTATTAACTGAGCTTGAGAATAATGAAAACTACAAACATCAATTATCCAACCTAACTAAAACTGGTGATTACTTAGTATATACAAGAATAAACTTAATCAAAGCAAACTTAGCTACAACTAATAAACAGCGAGAGCAATTTTGCTTAAGCGCTATCAAAGCTATTTCTGAAGCTGCAAAAATAAGTCAGAGCGTAAAAATAACATACCCACTAGTACAAGCTTATACCTGTTTAAACAGGGAAGACGAGATATCAGAAATAAAAACAAGCCTAGTTAAATTAGGCATTACGAACTTCCAACTATAATTACTCATAAAGGAAATAATATGAATAACACCCTAGAAAATGTCGAATTTCAAGTAAATATTAAACTTAACAATAGTGAAGCTATTTTTAGCTATACAAAAAATGGCGAACCCGCTACTGGCGGTGGTGTTGTAAGAACTGAAACCGCTGGCAACTATAATTTAGACGACGCCACAATTCAAAATGGTTTCGTATTTACTGGCGCTACTATCACCGATATCGACACACAAAAACCATGCGCCCAAGACTTCAGCTATAAAGTAAGTGACAACGGCCACACAATTATCATTACCGACACAGATGAAAATAATGGCTCTGTATGCTTAATTTTTAACGTTGAATGTAATGGCAATAAATATGAAAGCGCTGATCCACAAGTTAAGAATGAAAAAGAACTCTAATTAGTAATACTTATTCTTAAATTGCACAGGCATATTAATTGCGGTGCAACTTATTTAAAAACGCCCATTAAATAAATATAAATAACAAGAACTTAAACCAGAAGGTTACCGAAAGGTTTAAAAACCATAAATTGAATACACTGCTAGACATCAAGTTTCATTAACAATAAAAATGAGCAACTGCCATGTCTAACAATAATCAACACAGCAAACTAAATAACGAAAATATCGCTGTATCAACATTAGTAAACAGCCTTTCTGAGCGTGTTAACAATGAAAAAATAAGCGCGATTATTAATGTCACTAACGTGATGGCCGATGCTATATTTATTGTGAATGCACACGGTGTTTTTGAATCGGTAAACCCGGTAGCTGCACGATTTTTTAATGTTCCTTCAGATATATTAATTGGTAAAAAGTGGCAGCATTTTTTACAAGAGCAATACCGTGACGATTACGAATACATGTTTGAAAGTTGGAAAAACAATTATCAAACGCCGCTAAATCATGGCCCCAAAGAAGTAAAAATAATTAAAGCTAATGGTAACTTTTTAGATGTAGAACTTTCGGTTTCATGCATTCCACCAGCAACAACTAATAATACTCCTTTATTTATTTGCATCATGCATGACATTTCTAAACACATAAAAAAGTATAAAGTACTCGAAACACTTTCAAAGCTCGATCACCTAACGGGTATTGCAAATCGTGGAACGTTAGAAAAAACAATCCACAAAGATTGGCAAACATGTCTAATGAACAAGCAACCATTAAGTTTTATATTGATTGATATTGATTATTTTAAATTATTTAACGATAACTTTGGGCATGTAAAAGGTGACAAATGCTTGCAAAAAGTAGCAAAAACAATTGAAGAATGCCTGCCGTCAAAAGACAGCTTAGTTGCCCGATATGGTGGAGAAGAGTTTGCCGTGGTATTACCGCGATCTCATATTTCAAACGCTGAGATGATAGCCAAGCGTATTCAAGATAGAATTTTAAATTTAAACTTTAGAGAAATAGGCCTACCTGACAACGTTAAAATTAGTGTTAGCCAAGGCTTAGCGTGTGAATACAATAACCAATATAGAACATCTGAAGCATTAATGTGTGCCGCCGACAGCGCTTTGTACAAAGCTAAATCGCAAGGAAGAAACATGATTTGTATTAGGTAATGATTAATATTTAAAACAATAAACTTTTTAAAGGCCATTTTATAAGCGAAATGGCTTTTAAATTTATCCAGAACTGACAATAAAAACTTACATTTCTTTACAAATCTCGTTTAAAATCCAAGCCTTTATTAAAGGTTTTATTTATTTAAATTCATAACCTTGCAATAATAAGACTACCTAAATAATAAGTTAAGTTAGTATAAATTTAAAACAACATGATAGACCTTTTATTTTTGTTAACATATAATAATACTTAATAATTAATACAAAATAACTAGAACAGCCTCGGAACGCCTTCCTTTGAGCAATAGTTTAAAATTAATATAGCGAATCATAAATGAAATATATTTTATGGCTTTTGCTTTTAGTATCAGCGCAGTTACTAGCAAAGCCCGTTAATAACAGCATCGCTTTTTACTATTCAGCCCCAATGCCTTTAGCTGAAATGACTTTTTACTCACGCGTTGTTGTGCAACCTGAGTTAGTGACTGAGCATGAATTAAATTGGTTTAAAGAACGTAACATTGCTGTATATGCTTATTTGAGCATTGGCGAATCATATAATAAAAGTGACTATTCACTTACTACAAACCCAAATTGGAATAGCTACATTTCCGATTTAACTTCACCGAAATGGCAACAAAAATTAAACAGTTCGGCTGTTATATTAAAAGAACGTGGCTTTAGTGGGTTGTTTTTAGACACCCTTGATAGTTATCAATTATTAGATAACGAACGTTACGATAAATTAGCGCAGCAAGCTGGATTAGTTTCAATAATAAAAGATCTTTCTTTAGTATTTAAAAAGCAATTAGTGCTCAATCGTGGCTTTGAATTACTGCCAAGCCTACAAAACCTTGCAACCGACTTAGTTGCTGAGGGATTATTTAGCCACTTTAATCCACTTGATAATAGCTACAAGTTAACCTCTAAGAACGATCAAGCATGGTTAACAACTCAACTTAAAAAAGCGCAAAGCTTAGGTTTTAATGTTCAAGTTATTGACTATGCAAAACCTGACAAACGCCTTGTAATGGCTGAAAAAATTATCGCTTCTGGGTTTAGTGCTTGGGTGACCGATGGGCATTTACAAACCTGGGGAACATCAACTATTAGCCCTGTGCCTAGGCGCGTACTTATTCCGTACAATAGTGACTTAAAACCCCTTATTTACTCTACAGTTCATTTAAAGCTAGCCACTCTTATTGAGTATTTAGGTTATATTCCTGACTACATTGATATAGCAAAACGAGAGTTGCCATTAGTTGATCCAAGTTTACATGCTGGAATTGTTTCATGGACAAACATGGGGGGCTTTTACTCCCCAAGTGTAATAAATTGGCTCGAAGCTAGCCTAGGTACAGTGCCTCAGTTAGTGGTAGGTGAGCTACCACAATCAGCTAAATTATTAGCCGCATTAGGCGTGGAAACACTTAACAGCTCCCCTCCAGGGCCTTATAAACTTAATTATTTAGCACCATGGTTAAAAGGTGAGTCAAGCTCTTCGCCTGCCATTACCAAACCTTATTTATTAAAATTAGCGCCAGAAGCCACCACTCTTATTGATATAAAAGCGGCTGATGGCAGCACCGTTGTACAAAGTGCCAAAACCAAATATGGCGCAGTTATTGTTGCCCCATGGCTGATTGATACGCTCCCAATGGAAGGTAGTAATTGGGTTATTGACCCAATTACACTGCTTACTAAAGCCATGGGGTTACCCGCTATATTAGCACCCGATACAACAACCGAAAGTGGCAGACGTATGCTTACTATGCATATAGATGGGGATGGCTTTACCAGCATTGCACACTTTGACGGCAGCCCGTATGCAGCAGAGGTCATTCGCGATGACATTATTAAACCTTATAAACTTCCCATCACATCTTCTATTATTCAGGCTGATATAGAGCCTGGAGGAATTCATGCTAAGCACAGTAAAAAACTAGAAAAAATTGCGCGCAGTATTTTTGAACTTCCCTATGTAGAGGTCGCTTCGCATACTTATAGTCACCCTTACTTTTGGACCGCGCTTTCTGGCCGAAAAGAAATCGACAAAGAAGATACAGATTATGGGTTTCACCTAGATGTACCTGGCTATGACACAATTAGCTTAGAAAAAGAAATTACCGGCACCATTAACTATATTAATGAAAGGCTTGTACCTAAAGGAAAAAAAACAGTGCTTATGTTGTGGTCGGGCGATGCTACACCTGGGCCAGACGCATTAAAAATAGCACGCAATGCTGGCGTACTAAACGTAAATGGTGGTAATACAGACGTAAATGGTGATAACCCAAGCCTTTCCCATATATCGCCAATTGCCCGCCCTGAGGGTGATTTACTGTATCAAATTTATGCACCAATACTGAACGAAAACGTATACACTAATTTGTGGCATGGCCCTTTTTATGGGTTTAAGCGCCTAACAGAGACCTTTGAAATAACCGAAAAGCCATACAGGTTAAAGCCCTATACTATTTACTATCACTTTTACTCTGGCGAAGTTCCTGCGGGGCTTGACGCTTTAAAGCATAATATTGACTATGTATTACAAAGGCCCAACACCCCTGTGTACTTAAGTCACTATGCAAAAATTGCGAAAGATTTTTACTTTTCGGCCTTAGCTAAAAATAGTAAAGGAGACTGGTTGTTTAGCTCAAAAAACATTCGCACCCTTCGTATACCAAGCGACTTTGATATTGCAAATATATCTCAAAGCGATGGGGTATTAGGGGTAACGCAGCAAGGTGACTACGTACATACTATAGAGGGTATTTCACGTATTAGTTTTGACCACAGCCAAAAAGATAATGCCCCCTATTTAGCCTCTGCCAATGTAGTAATAGATACATGGCAAGTAAATGGCTCGGTTAGTTTTAAAGCGTGGATACCTGCAACACTTGATTTGGTGAATGCTCATTCATGCCAATTTATATCTCACATGGGAAAAGTTATAAAGGTATCACTCGCGGAAAATTAACCCACTTTAAACTACCTGCTGGTGAGTTTTTGGGTTATTTAAACTGCACAGGGGTTGCTAAGTAATGAATACCAAAAAGCGCCCTCATTTAGTTTCTATAAAAACAATTTTAACAATACTCGCTGTTAGCTGTTTTTCATTATATGCGCTATTTCCACATACCCTCTTCTTTGAAGACGATGCACTTTCGCAAGACTACACATTTGAAAAGTCATACTTGCATGCTGCACTTAATACTGACCCTAACAATGAAAAGCTGCGCGCTAAATTGGCTGAACTTCATATAGCATTGAGTGAATATTCAAACGCAACTAATGAGCTTGAAAAACTGCCAAAAAGTAAGCGTAAAACAGAACTTGAAATAAAGTTACTTTACTCATTATGGCTTGCAAGTGGTGCCAATGTAGATGACCGATTTGAAGAACTTTCATTAAAGGTTAGTGCCTATAAACCATGGAACGAAGACATTCTTAGTATAGCTAAAGCACTCGGTTTGAATGTTAAGCTTGCACAATATTATGAAACACACAAAAAGCCGTTAATTGCCGCTGATTATTGGCTAACCGCAGGCCAACCTGCAAAAGCGTTGCCGCTTTACAAAAATAACATGAGCGAAACAATAGCCGAAAAAGCCATTGAAACTGCACTGGGTGCAAACGAAGCGTTGCAAGCATATGCGTGGTGGAAGCAATATGGAGATCAATCAAATATAAAGCGCACACTTTATCTCGCTGACTTAGCAGGCAATAAAGAAGATGCAATTATTGCAGCTACAAAACTGCTGCAAAAAGAGCCTTGCAATATTAAGTATTTAACACAGGCAATGCAGCTTCACTTAGCAAATGGCGATGCTAACGGCGCTGAATTATTGCTTTCAAAACTACTAAAACAAAAACCTAACGATAAAGATCTTCATTTACTAAATTGGAAAGTAAAGCGCTGGCTCAATAAGCCAAGAGCTGCGCTCAAAGAATTTAAATGGTTAATGATAAATAAAGCCGTTACCGCATCAATGCTTACAGACAGTATTAACGATGCAACGGCATTATATTTGTACCAAGACGCTAACGACATTTACGCTTACAAAGCTAAAAATAGGCAACTAAAAGGCAATGGCTTTTCTAAATGGATGCAAACCAACGAGTTTATTGGTGACGCCAAACAAGAGCTCAAGCATATAGAGCGTTTTGAAAGCATAAACGGTAAAAGCGTATTATCACAATATTGGAAAGCAAAAGTATTACATGACACAGGTAACTTAAGCGGTTTACGTAATTTGTGGCCTATTTATCAGGGCCCCAAAAACGAAGAAGATTTAATGTGGCTAGCCCGTGCGTTTTGGTTAAATAACGACTTTAACACGGCACTAACCATTTTAAAGCAAAAGCAGCAAAGCAGTGACGACGAGTTTTGGAGTGCTCGCGTTGACATGGCGCTCAGGGTAAATGATAAAAAAGAACAGCTTTATGCCCTTGAACAACTTAAATCACTGGGTAAATTAGGCGAAAGCGATTTATTGCAGTACCAGCAAATACGCTTTGAAGGCAACCCCAAAGCGTTACTTGCGCATTTATGGCAGCAACCTTCGCTGAGCGAAAGTCAGCTAATTGACATTGCTAATTTAAGTACGCAAATAAACGATTCAAACGCCGTTGAACGAATCTATAACGAACTGAACAAGCAACGCTACAACAAGGCGCTATACCCTGCTTGGTTAACGCTTGCTAGCTGGTATCAAAATCAGAGCGATTTAAATTCAGCGTATACAACGCTCAACCGCGCCGCAAAACTGAGCGAATACAATCCTGACGTAGTACTTGTGCAAGGTTGGTTAGCACTGCAGATGCACGACAGCATCATGATTAAACGTATTTTAAATAACTATGCTGACAACAACCCAACGTATGCGTGGGGCCAACTTTTAGCGAGTTTATCTATTTATGAAAAGTCATATAACAGTGCTTATTTTTACTTACGTAAACTAGCGATAGCTGAGCCTAGTGACTTAACAACATTAGTAAACTTAGCCGATGTAATGAAGCAACTCGGCTATTATGCCAACGCCACAGAGCTTAATCATTATCTTCTTCAGCATTTACCTAAAGATAAATATGCATATCGAGGACTTATGTTTAGATGGGCTGGCGCTATGGCTATGCCACATTTAATGCAGCTAAACACACTCGATGAGTTAGCCCCTGAAACCATAGGCACAGCACAAGCAAACTGGTGGTTATCACGCCGTGCTGCTCAAAAACTTGAGCCTTGGCAAGCACTTCAGCTATACATGACTCAAGGTGAGTTTAGTAAAATCAAACAATTAGTTGATACAAATACACTGGGAAAAAACGATCAGTTAAGTGCGCTTTTATACTTAAACCAACCTTATGCAACTATGCAACGTTGGTATGAAGAGCTAATTAACGAGCCAAGTGAAGCCCAGCTAGGCTTTTTAAGAAACGCGCGCACAGCTTACTTTCGCGCACTTGAAGTAAACCTATCACCGCAAGCAGGGCTTAATAGTACGCAATACGACATAAATGTGTATTTTCCTTATGCAAAAGGCCAGTGGAAACTGAGCCTTAGCGATCAGCAAAACCTTGGCAATAACGGACTGCTATTCGCAATAGAAAACACTATGACGTTTGGCCGGTGGGCTTTTAATACAAAAGTTGATACGCATCAGGGCAGTATTATTAGCCGACAAGGCGTAATTTTAGACTCTCGTTATCAGTGGGATGCGCGCACTCAAGTTGGCGTAAACTTACAATACAACGCCGAAAACCGCCAATCTGAAGTGTTACTAAGCTATGCGCAACTTAATAAAGCCACGGCTTATATAAATTATAATATTGATAACAGGCAAAGCGTGCAGCTATCAGCAGCTGCAATGTCGTTCACGCGTAGAGATAACGACAGCACACTCGTTAATGGACAGGAATATAACGCACGCTACCAATACAGTATTTTAAAAGATCGCCCTATTTGGAACGCCTACTTTAGTGCGCAATGGCAAGACTTTGACCCAGTAAATACTGCTATTAATACAAATAGAAGACCCAGACGCATAGTTATTGAACCTTTTAGGCGCTTTGCCCTAGGTACTTCGTTTGCCTCAACAGGCTCATTAACGCCCCCATACTTGGGTGCCAGTCCGTCTTGGTTATTTGACATAAGTACAGGCTACCAAACACTGAACGATACAATTGATGTGTCTGTTTCCAGTGGTGCTGGATGGTCAGTACTTGGTGATGATTTATTTAAATTACAGCTCGGTTACCAAAGTAGTAATAAGGTCGGTAACTCAGATACACAGTTACAATTAGGATATTACATACATTTTTAATGTTAGGAGAGAATATGTTTCGCTTAGTTATACTTAGTTTGGTTTTGCTCTTGTCGGCGTGTACTACAAGTCGAATTGCTGATGATATCGAAATTAGCCCAGCAACTACCGTGGCTTTATTACCGCTTGTTAATCATGCACAAACACCACTGGCAGGTGAACGCGCTGAAGATATTTTAGCAAGTATTTGGCAACAAAATAAGCTACCTAAGTTACTTCGTGCACCAAGAAATAGCAGTAAAGACCTGCCACCTTTAGACGATCAATACCGTTTAAACAACGCAATGCAATGGCTCAATACTCAACAAGCTGACTATGTACTTAGTGGCAGCATTGAAGAATGGCGTTACAAAGCAGGTCTTGATGGAGAGCCTGTGGTTGCACTTACTTTATTGCTTACAAAAAACGGTGAAACAACGCCAATTTGGACCGGCACCATTGCAAAAAGCGGTTGGGGACGCGATAGCATTGCAGCAACTGCGCAAGATGTAATTGCCGATTTAGTGTCATATATTGAGGTTAGTGAGTGAAAACACATTTCTTACGCCCAAGAGACGTTCCTGAGCTACAGATATGGGCTGAGGTATGTTTTTTTACCGCTTTAGCTTTAGGGCTGCCTGTTCTATTTAATGCTGAGGACCCCTATTGGACGCAAGGAGGGTTTTCTTGGCCAGTATTAGGGCCGTTGCTTGTTGCTCTACGCTATGGCTTTTCAAAAGGTTTTATTAGTATTTTAACCTTACTAGTAGGGCAATTATTGCTAATACAAAGCAATATATTAGACCCTAAAAGTGAGTTTAATATTAACGCCATGATTGGCTACATTATTGTAGTTATGGTGGCAGGTGAATTTAGAGATGTATGGGAGCGAACTAATCAACAGCAAAGCATTCAACTAGCCTATGTATCAGACCGACTTGAAAAATTTACGCGCCAATATCATTTAATTAGCTCATCACATGACCGAATCGAACAAATGCTTGCTGGACATACACTTAGTTTACGTGAGTCATTACAAGCCGTACGAGAATCAATTGGTAAATTAAAAGAAAGACGCTTAGACAGTGCCGCTGAGGTTATTTTAAATCTATTTATAGAATATGGCTCGATAGAAAAAGCAGGCTTATATAAAGTTGAAAACGATAAAATACAAGAGCCTGCACTAGCTAGTGTAGGAAAAATGAGTGAGCCATCTAATTCAGACCCATTAATAGCTGCCATGTTTGACGAAAAAGAACTGGTGTCACTTAAAAATCCAAAAGCCTCATCGGGTGATAGCAAGTATCATATTGCTATTCCATTGATTGATGTGAACGACACAATTTATGGGGCTATTTTAGTTGAAAAAGTGAAGTTTTTTGCTCTCAAAGAAAACACCCTTACTTTACTTGCCGTTATGGCCGGACACATTGGTGATTTATTGCGTCACGAAATCACTAATCCAATAATGACCCGTGAAGAGTCGCCATACTTTAAGCGCCAAGTTAAACACGCAAACAAAGAAGCAAAGCGTTATAAAATTCCTTCACACTTTTTAAAGGTGAACGCGCTAAGTATTAATGATGAATCTCGACGGCTGATGGAGTATTTAACCGAGGCTCGCCGAGGGTTAGACATTTATTTATACGATAATGAAAAACAAGTTCTGTTAATACTGATGCCGCTTGCCGATGAGCTTGAAAAAGATGGTTTTGTAATGCGAATGAATAGCTGGTGTAAAGAACGTACCGGTAAAACATTACAAGAACTCGATATTATTATTGAGCAAGAAGTGGCGTTTCCAGTCAATAAGGATGAATTATCTAAACTGGTAGCCCTACATGATTAAAGTTGTGATAGCCGCCTTAATTGCATGTTTATGCGAGTATTTTGCACTGCAAGAAATTCTTAGTACACCAAACTGGTTTGGTGTAATTTTACTGCATGCCATTGCAAGCATACTTTTTACCTTTGTAAGCTACGTTTTAATTCCTAAAAAATATAAAACAACGCTTATAAATGGCGCGCTATTATTATTCTTGTTACTGTTTAGCTTACCTGTATTTGGTATTTTAGGTGTCGTGATGGCGCTTACATTTGCGCTATGTAAGCCACTTAAAAATGATGATACCGAAATAATAGAGCATGAAATTCCAGAACTCCCCTTTGAAGTCCCTGATATTTCGGCGAACCCTACTTATTCAATTGGTGGCGTAAAAGCCATTTTAAAATACGCAAGCGAACCTAACAAACGCTTAACTGCAGTAATGGCTGCTCGTCACATGCGCGACAGCCAAGCAATCCCAATATTAAAACTTGCCCTTAAAGATTTAGAAGACGATATACGCCTACTAGCTTACTCAACACTTGATGCCAAAGAAACAAAATTAAACGAAAAAATTAGTGTTTATCAGCAACAAATAGCTAACACCACAAAGCAGCCTGAGCTGAGTAACTTACAACAACAATTAGCACACGTATATTGGGAGCTTAGTTATTTAGGGCTTGCACAAGGCGCTCTAAAAACATATGTATTAGAAAAAGCTGAAGCACTCAGTTTACAAAGTATTGAGTACGCACAAAAACCAGCCAGTTATGTATTTTTAGGGCGTGTTTATCTAGCGCTGGGTCATTACGAACGTGCGCTTGATTTTCTTGTACAAGCAACTGAATTAGGTATGGCGCGTCGCCATGTTTTACCCTACAAAGCCGAAGTTGCCTTTTGCATGAATAAGTATGATGACTGTAAACGCTACTTAAAAGAGTTACCTGAACAACCTAAAGGGAGCGAACTTCGCCAATTACAGGAGTATTGGAATGCCTAAACCCAATGCCGATATATTATTATTATTAGAAGGTACTTATCCTTATGTTCGTGGGGGGGTATCAAGTTGGGTTCATCAAATTATTGAAGGGCTACCTCATTATAACTTTGAGCTTATTTTTTTAGGCGGTGCTTCTGAGCACTATGGCGATATTAAGTACACACTTCCAAAAAATGTTACAAAATTGCATGTTCATTATCTAGTAGAGCAAAATAATACTGATATAAAAGCAAAGCATGGCGTTAAATATAAAAAAGAGTTGTTTGAGTTTTGGCAGCAACTGCAACGTTATTTTAGAGACTCAAAAGAGCCTATTCCCACCGAGTTACTTGAATTTGCATTTGAACAACTTGGGCAAAAAAACGGTATAAACGAAGCTGACTTTTTATATAGCGAGTCATCTTGGCAGGTATTGGCTGACTACTATTTAACATTTTGCGACGAATCATCTTTTATTGATTTCTTTTGGTCGTACCGTAATTTGTATAAGCCTTTGTTTAAAATTGCAGATATTGCCCGCCAATTACCGAATGTTAAACTTATACACTCTATTTCTACAGGCTATGCTGGTTTTTTAGGTGCAGGTGCAAGCGTAATTAATAACACGCCTTACTTATTAACAGAGCACGGTATTTATACGAAAGAGCGAAAAATAGACTTAATTCAAGCCGATTGGATAAAAGAGTCTGAAGCTATTTTAGGTAAAAACTTAAATACCGAAATGGGCTTTATTCGCCGAATGTGGATCACTTTTTTCGAGCAAATTGGCCGCACGAGTTACCACCAAGCCGATAGAATAATTTCACTATACGAAGGTAATAGGCAGCGCCAAATTAAAGATGGAGCCTGTGAGAAGCGCTCTTTAGTCGTACCAAACGGCATTAAAACCGCTCACTACGCTAAAGCACTGGCTGCACGTTCTAAAACTATTCCATTAACAGTAGGCTTAATTGGGCGTGTAGTACCAATTAAAGACATTAAAACCTTTATTCGTGCCATTAAAGAAGTGCAATCAAGCATGCCCGCAATAGAGGGATGGATCATAGGTCCTTTTGAAGAAGACCCAAAGTACTACAAAGAGTGCCAGTTACTGGTGGGCAGCCTTGAGTTACAGAACAGCGTGAAGTTTTTGGGTATGCAAAATATAGCTGAAATACTCCCTAAGTTAGGCCTTGTTGCATTAACATCTATTTCTGAAGCCCAACCCTTAGTGTTACTAGAAGCAATGGCAGCAGGCGTACCTGTTTTAGCCAGTGATGTTGGCTCGTGTCGAGAAATTATTGAAGGTGCCACAGAACAAGACAAGGCTTTAGGTAAAGCAGGTGAAGTTGTTTCTATTGCATCGCCAAGCGATACAGCCGTACAAATTACAAACATACTTAATAACGAAGATAAATGGCATGAGTATCAATCAAGCGGCTTAAAACGTGTAAAATCATTTTATGACGAAAGCCACATGTTTGCCCGATACGACAAGCTTTATAAGGATACAATGTCATGGCCGGAATAGGTTTTGAGATACGGAAAATTCTCAAAAAAAATACCCTCCTCTCTGTTTTTGAAGCCTATAGCTACGCTGGTCTTATCGGTTCAGGCCCTTGGTTATTGTCAATCATCGCACTAATGCTTATTGGTATTTTAAGCCTTGGAATAGTATTACCTAAGCTGTTAATTATTCAGTTTCTAACCCTGATAACTTACATGATGGCGGCCTCGTTAATATTAACTGGCGGCTTACAGCTTATGCTAACGCGCTTTGTGGCAGATTTATTTTTTACAAAAGACGACGACTCAGTACTCCCCAATTTACTTGGTGCGCAACTTATTACAACGATTGGTGCATTACTGGTTGGATTTGCTGTTTGGCCATTTTTACCTTTACCCGTTGTGACCAAAATTATTATTTTAGGTGGCTTTGTTAGCCTTTGTAATCAATGGCTTGGCGCTATATTTTTATCGGGTATGAAAGAGTATCGGCTTATTTTAATCACTATGCTCAGCGGGTACGCGTTTATGGTGCTACTTGCATTATTACTACGTGACTGGCAATTAGATGGACTCTTTTTTGCTTTTTTTGCAGGTGAGGCGCTGTTATTTTTTAGTTTTTTATTCATGATTATTCGTCGCTACCCAGGTAATAAACTAATAAGCTTCGACTTTATGAGTCGAAAAAAAGTCTATTACATGCTGTTCTTTTGCGGGCTATTTTACAATATTGGCGTTTGGGCAGATAAAATTTTGTTTTGGTTTTCACCAAGTACATCCATACATATTATAGGCCCCCTTAGAGCTAGCCCAATTTACGATCTCCCCATATTTTTGGCCTATTTATCAATTATCCCCGGCATGGCGGTATTTTTAGTAAGAATGGAAACTGACTTTGTAGAACAATATGACCGGTTTTATTCTGCGATAAGGGGCGGCTCCTCGCTCGAAGAAATTTACTTTTTAAAAGACAACATGATCACAACAGCTCGAGGTGGCTTGTACGACATATTTAAAATTCAAGGCATTACTGTTGCGTGTTTACTATTGTGGGGCGAGCAAATTCTTACCTACATTGGGATTGATCCTAACTATAAAACATTACTTTTTATTGATGTAGTAGGCGTAGGCGTGCAGGTAATATTTTTATCTATTCTCAATATATTGTTCTATCTTGATAAACGCTTTACTGTGTTAATCCTTTCGGGCCTATTTTTAGCATTAAACATTGTGCTTACGTATTTATCTATTGCACTTGGGCCACAATTTTATGGCTACGGATTTGCCCTTTCTACAATAATTACTTCTGTAGTTGGCTTGTTTTGGTTATCTAGGCAGTTTGAAGACCTAGAATACGAAACATTTATGTTGCAATAAAAACACTTACACCTAATAAAAAGTAGCCAATATATTTATTGTTTATTAGGTGTAAACTTTATTTACTTACCCAGCGGGCTTTAAAACCGCGCGTATCCACATGTATAAATGCCCCTCGGTGCGGTTTAGGGCCATAAACGCCCAACCCACCTAATAAGCCTTTAAATGATTCGCGTTTGGCTAACGACTCGACAATATTTGCCATCACTTTTGCGTCTTCAATAGTGTATTTTGCATCTTTATTAATATCATCCATACGGTAATTTCCATCGTTATCGATAAAAATATCTGCTGCGTCTCCAAACACATGACGGCTCAGTTTCACATTCCCAATGGCTTTATTGTAATAAGGTGTTCGGTAACCACTCATCACCACCATGTTACTAACTGGAATGCCTTCTAAAATTAGTTCCTTACGAATCATTTCTAACTTTAGCAGCAGTTTATTTTGCAAAAAAAGATACTTGGGATGATTACTTTTTTGCTTACTCACAAATTCTTTTAAAGAAAAGTGAGGCGATAATTTGGTACCTTCATTCTCTGGGGTCACTTCAACAAACCCGTCAGGAACAATATAGTGCTTTGAATCTTTAATTTGCGATTGCTTTGGGTAATGCCCTATTTGATAATATTTTAGCTTTCCGCCCTCTACTTTATCGGCAGGTACTTTTACAAACACGTTAATTTTCATGCGCTGTTTTTTATTTGGCGATTCAATTATTACCGATGTTAAGCCGGGAGTATCCGGTGCCTGCCATTGCCAACGGTTAGTATCAGTTAGCATGAACTTTTCATCGCTAATTAATGTGTAAGCATCGGGTGATTGCGCATATAGCACTTCAAATTCAAACTGCTCATTGGGCATTACAAACACCGAAAAAAGTGAGTATGGCATGACAATATCGTTAATTTTTAAACTAAATTCTGCGTCCTCAAAAGCAGGCCTGTTTTGTATATCAACAACCTGATGAGCCGTTTTAGCAGGCTGAGAAGCAAATAAATGCGTACTAAGCAGAGTAGTCAGCATACTGATTAATAAAATACCGATTAATTTCATATTACCTCTCATTATTTACTTTCTAATAATGCTGCAATAACCGACTGGTTATCATTTTTTAGGAGTGCTTTTTGATCGCGTTTGTAAATATCATCTCTAAAATTAACGAGCTTGTTTTCATCCACCCACGCAGTCCAATAAACTAAATGAATGGGTAATGGCTCGTCCAAATAAAATGTTTGTGTGCTGTTTTCATTTCGTGCATCGTTAACTTGTGCCAATGCATGCTCTTCACCTTGGTGTTTAATTATTTCTTGAGCAAGTGAAAAAGGGTCTTCAATTCTTATGCAGCCATGCGATAACGCACGTCTTGTTTGGCTAAAGCGCTGCTTTGCAGGTGTATCATGTACATATATAGCCTCAGGGTTAGGGAACAAATATTTTACTTCACCAAGGGGATTTTTTTCACCCGCACGTTTCACTAAAAAATGGTCAAACTGATAAGGCTTAATTGAATTCCAATCAATATTATTTGGGTTAACTGTTTGTGAGTCTATGTAGCTGTTTTTTCTGATTTCAATATTGTTTTTAACAAGGTAATCAGGGTCTTCTGCTACTTTAGGCGCTATTTCCCTAGTAGCAATTGAGATAGGTATGCGCCACTCAGGGTTAACAACAAATTTTTCTATTTCATCACTAAATGCCGGTGTTTCCCAGCTAGGTTTACCTACAATCACGTTGTTTTGAAGTTTTACATCACCTACTTTCACATAGCGCAACTGATACTCAGGAATATTTACATACACGTACTGTTCATCGCTCGAACCGGCAAAGTTGGTAATGCGATAAAAGTTTAACTTTAACTTATTGAGTTTTTGCTCAGCTGGAATATTAAGTTTAGCAAACGTGTTTTTGCCAACTCGACCGTCAACCTTTAAGCCATGGCGATGTTGAAACTGCTTTACAGCGCGCTCAATATGTTTATCAAAAATGCACGGCGCTTTAGTGCATACGTTAGTGAGTAAATCTTGTTCTTGAAATAAACGCATAGCGAGTAAACTCACCGCTTTACTGTTACTACCTAGTTCAAGCAACTCGCTGGCGGGTAAAGAAATAAACCCACCGCGATTCACTATTTCTTGGTACCAATTAATCGCTTTTTCCGTACGCTTTATTAATTGGGCTGAGTATTGATCAAAGTAATAGCTATCTTTAGTTTGCGTGTAGCGCTGCGAGCTGTAAGTGGTCAGTGATGAGCTGGCAAGTAAAACACCATCAAGATCATCACTCGCGAATATAGGTGAAGTAAACATGCTTGCTAAGCTCACAAACAAAGCCCCCTTCAAAGTGGCTTTGTTTGTTTTGGTAAAACCTTTTTTTGTAAATAGTCCCTTCACGGTGCGCCCCTCGCTAAATAGTGTTGATAAATGCATATGTACTTGCCGTTTAATTATCAACGAGAGTTGCAACGTCGGTGCCAAAAACAAACTCAACACTAAGACATTGAAAAGGTTAGATTTATTAAAATAAAATCATTTCATTTAAGTTACAATACAAACTACTTGTGTAATAAATATACTCAAGTGTGTAAAGTTGCTATGTCGATTAATCGCTTAAAAACGCTAAAAAACCACGTTCGTATCTGCTTAAATACTTAGTCTTGCGAGGTAACGTAAGTGACTCACGCCACGCATTTTGAGCTGCTTCATCTTCTTTACACAGTGTAATTAAATCAGGGTGAACATAAGATTTGCGTGCTATTGCTGGGGTATTACCTAATTGCTGAGATACACAACCGAGCATGCTTTTTAAGGTAAGTACGCCTTTGGCTTTAGCTAGCTGCTTAAAAGCAATAACGCTTGCTCGCCAGGTTCTAAAATGTTTTGCACTAAACTCCTCCCCCATTATGTGCTGTATATATTGGTTTATTTCGCTCGATGTTACGTTAGTGCGCTCACCTTCACTTATATACTGAAATAGATGTTGCCCAGGTAAATCTTGTAAGTCTTTAATTACATGGCTTAGTACTCTGTCAGTAATGTTGACCTCACGCTCTTTTCCAGATTTAGCTCGGTATTTTAACTGAATATTTTTCCCAGTCAGCTTTGCGTGTCGGGTGCGTAAGGTTGTAGCGCCAAAGCTTTTGTTTTGTTTTACGTTTCGCTCGTCACCGACTCTAAGTGCCCCTAAGTCCATAAGCCTAACTACCGCCGCTAATGTACGCTCTACATTTAACTCACTGCCTTGTAAGTCTGACTCCAAGCGAGCTCTTAATAAAGGAAGTTTATGGCCAAATACACCACAGGCTTGGTATTTTTTGGCTTCTTGCTGGGCTCTAAACTCTGGGTGGTATCGGTATTGTTTTCTCCCTTTACTGTCAAATCCTGTCGCTAAAATATGTCCGTTTTCTTCGGGGCAAAACCATGCGCTTTTATACGCAGGCGGAAATGCTAAGCCATTCAAACGCTCAATAACCGCTTCATCTTTTATTACTTTGCCAATAGGATCGAAATACTGCCATTGCTTGTTTTTAAGCTTTCGAGTGATACCAGGTAAATTATCATCCACATAAATTAACTTCATAATCACTGCACTCCGTTTTGATCAATGACAGCCTATAAAACATTTAAACTAACATATTCAAATAACCTTAAACTGAACACTATTATTGATATACAATCAAAAATTAAGCAATAATGTCTTAATGCATGCATTATTTTAGCTATGCTGATATTCCCTTTTTAAGGTTTACTATTTATAAGGAGCATTTGATGGCTTTTGATTACGGATCAATAGATCTTGGACTAAAAAACCCTTTCAAACTGGAAGGTAAAGTAAAAGCAATAAGAGGGCTTATTGAATCTGTTGTTGGCATCAGCTTGCTTGTTATCGCGTCTAGCTCTGTAAAAGAAGATGCAACAGCAGGTTGGATCTTAATGATATTTGGCATGTTAATACTCGCCCTAGGAATTCGGACTTTATCGGGTGGTATTTATGCAACGCTTAAGTACTTCGTAGGTAGAAACCACCCGACATCGTTGGCGTTTAATTTTAGTAAGTCACAAACCTCAACTGCACAAGAAGAAAAAAACGAAGTAGCCTACACTGCGCAAACATTAGAAGAAATGCTTGTTGGTCGCAAAAACAGTACTTTTAAAGAACCGAATGGCTTTTTATCGCGTTTGCTACATAGTTTAGTACCAAAACTATTATTTTTACCCTACCCAATACGTAATGTTGCCCAACGTTTATTTGGCTCATGGATAAGCACACTGGTTGCTCTTATCGCTTACGCATTGGTCGCCTTTGTGTCACTGTCTGGTTTTACCGGTGAAGCTGGCGAACTAGCTTTTCCAATATATAGTGCCATATTAATGTTTTATGTGCTGTTTTCTTGGCGCTCTTCTGGCAAACCTATTTCACGTAATGCAGAAAAGAATATTGAAGCCTTAGGTACTGGTGCTCTTGCTAAAATCATTTCTTTATCCTTTATATTGCCCATTGCTATAGGCCTGTCTATGTCGTGGATAATGCAGGAACAGCGCATAAGCAAACAACAAATAGACAATTGGCTTGAGCAATTACCCAACCTTAACGCGGGCCTCTATTTAACTGCCATTATTATTTTAGCTGCACTTAGTTGTGCACTTGTTTTTGTGATGATTAAAGCGCGTTTAAACGAAGTGACACCAAGCGCTGAAGTATCAGAACTACGTGAAAACTGGCAAGAGTCTGTTCATCCAGATGAAATTTTTATAAATCTTGATAACTTAGTAATGGCTAATCGCCGTTATAAAGAAGTACCTAATAGGGTTTATCGTGAGCTAGATCCTAAACTACAAGAGCAAATTGAAGGAAAAGGCGGGTTTAAAGGCGAAATGATTCAAGAGATTCAGCCTAAACTACACACAATGGATTTAGGTAAGCACTTTAACCTTTCTCGTTTAGTTGCGTTAATTAGTGGTAACTTACTCTACATTGTAGCTCTTACCTTTACTGTGTTGCTTGCTTACTCTTTTATTAATATTTACCACTATATTGATGCAGCAAATATAAATAACATTGAGCAAGCGTTTAATAATCAAAATATTATTGAGTTTAGCGAGCTGTTAATGGCAAGTGTTCATTTATTGCTTATCGGCATATTAGTTAAAGCATTTGCTCAGCTGCTGAGCAATAGTGCCCATTTATTTTTTGCTGAAATGCAATTTGAATCTTTACTCGTGTACTTCAAGTGCGAGGGCACATTTACTGAGTCAAAAATATCAACGGGCACCGGTATTCATGATAGCACACGCTCGGAAAATACCTTGGTACGTAGCAGCATAACGCCTTGGGTGATTGTTTCGCGCATTGTTTCTACAACCTTTGCAGCTACAGGCATGAAAAACCTCGAGCATCCTCGACATATTATGGAAATGCACAAAGATGAAGGTCAATTACAAGCAATCAAAAAAGATGTAATTGCATTTTTGAAAGATCGAGAATCAATTGCCTCTATCACTAGCGAACGCGATTTAGGCAATGCATCTCAACTGCACCAGTTAAACCAGCAAACACGGGCTATGCCTATGCAGCTTACTCTAACTAAAGACGATGAAGAAGCCGCTGGCTTTTTACGTCAAGAAGACGACTTGGCGTCTGAGCCAAAAAAATAGCATTTTCAGATAAATGCCACCTGTATAATTGGGTGGCATTTTTTATTTACCTAAATATGACCCACCGCTATGTAACGTCTAAATTAAACTAAAAGCGTGCAATAACATGATTAATATTTGATTAGCCCACAAAGCCCTTGCTTTATGTTTTAAAACACAAATAATGAAACATTAATCACAGGGTAAGAATGAGGAAAATGAGTTACATACTAACCACCCAATGTGCCGACGATGTGGGCTTAATTGCTAAAATCACCGGGCTTTGTCATCAAAATAACTTGAACATTACTCGGAATAACGAATTTGTAGACAAAGACGCCAAACGTTTCTTTATGCGCACTGAGCTGACGGGGCAACCACAAAGTGACTTTTTAGAGCAGCTACGCGCTTTATTACCTGAAGGCGCCAAACTTGCATTGCACGACGATGCAAAAACTAAAGTGGTGCTGCTTGCCACCAAAGAAGCACACTGCTTAGGTGGTATGCTATTAAAACAGTTTGAGCAAACACTTAATATTGAAGTGCTCGCTGTTATTGCTAACTACCCTGATTTAGAACCACTTGCGAAAGGATTTGGTGTGCCATTTCATGTGGTATCGCATGTTGGGCTAAGCCGAAGTGAACATGACCAACAAGTAGGCGATTTAATTGCTAGTTATAACCCAGATATAATTGGTTTAGCCAAATATATGCGTATTTTAAGCCCTGAATTTGTAGGCCGGTTTGACGGTAAAATCATTAATATACACCACTCTTTTTTACCTGCATTTATTGGTGCAAAGCCGTACCACCAGGCATTTGAGCGCGGCGTAAAAATTATTGGTGCCACGGCTCACTTTGTAAATAATGAATTAGATGAAGGCCCAATTATTTTGCAAGACGTGACAAGTGTTACGCATGCTAACACGGCTGAAATGATGGCAAAAATGGGTAAAGACGTTGAAAAAACAGTTTTTTGTAAAGCGTTGCAACTCGCTTCAGAGCACAAGCTATTTATAAATGGTAATAAAACCGTGGTGTTTAGCTAGGACGCGTTAACCTTTGTGGTTATATCACGCTCATTTGCTAAAAAAAGCCAGCTAAGCTGGCTTTTTTATTGTTCGCGTAAAATAAGTAATTACGGTGTGTAATACGTAGGAGACTCAGGCCCTACAGGCATACCCAGTAAAAATACCCACACATAAAACAAAATGACCCAGCCAATAAAAAATATAATGCTGTATGGCAGCATGGTGGCAACCAGCGTACCTATACCCATGTCTTTTTTATACTTAACAGCCACAGCAAGGATTAAACCAAAGTAACTCATCATCGGGGTTATTAAGTTTGTTACCGAGTCACCAATACGGTAAGCCGCTTGAATAGTTTCTGGCGCGTAACCGATTAGCATAAGCATAGGAACAAAAATAGGCGCTGTAATCGCCCATTGCGCTGACGACGAGCCTAAGCTTAGGTTTACTAGTGCACACATTAAAATAAACAATACAAATACTTCAGGGCCTGTCAGGTTTAAAGCTTGTAAAAGCGCCGCACCATTTATAGCTAAAATAGTGCCTAAATTAGTCCACTTAAAGAATGCTACAAACTGAGCCGCAAAAAATACCAAAACAATATATAACCCCATCGAGCTCATACTTTTACTCATGGCGTTAATAACATCCTTATCGTTTTTCATAGTGCCAACAACACGACCATATACAAAACCAGGAATACTAAATGTCACAAAAATAATAACCACAATCCCTTTTAAAAAAGGAGAGCCCGCAACTTCACCGGTTGCAGGGTTTCGTAAAATGCCATCGTCAGGAACGATGGTCCATGCAAGTAATAAAGAAACTGCGAGTAAAGAAATGCCAGCCCACTTTAAACCTGACTTTTCTTTTTGGGTAAGGGTATCGATGCTGTTTTGCGACAGATCAATACCGGCTTCGTCTGGGTTATATTTACCTAAACGTGGCTCAACTATTTTTTCAGTCACCAAAGTACCTAGTACTGAAATTAATAGCACCGATATCATCATAAAATACCAGTTTGCCTCTGCGCCAACAACATAGGTTGGATCGATCATTTGAGCCGCTGGAGTTGTAATACCAGCAAGAAGTGGGTCAATAGTTCCTAATAATAAGTTAGCACTATAGCCACCCGACACGCCTGCAAATGCAGCGGCAAGGCCAGCTAAAGGATGACGTCCTAAACTGTGAAAAATCATCGCTGCGAGTGGAATTAAAACCACATAACCTAGCTCTGAGGCGGTATTAGACATAATAGCGGCAAACACCACCATAAACGTAACTAAACGTTTAGAAGCGCCCATTACCATGCCTCGCATGGCTGCAGAGAGCAAACCCGAGTGCTCAGCAACGCTTACACCAAGTAGTGCAACCAACACGGTACCTAAGGGTGCAAACCCCGTAAAGTTAGTGACAAGCCCAGCCATAATGCGCTGTAAACCTTCAGCGCTTAATAAGCTTACGACTTCAATAACGCCATCAGCGTCGCGCCCTGGCGCACCTACCGGGCGAGGGTCTATCGCACTTAATCCAAACCAATCTGCAATACCGCTAAACACAACAATTGCCACTGCAAATATTGCAAATAGTGTAATTGGATGAGGCAGCATATTGCCTAAAAATTCGACGGTGGCTAAAAACCGATTAAACAACCCCTTATTTGGGTTGTTGCTAGGTGTGTGTGTGGAGTCTGTCATACCCTGCTCTTAAAGTTATAAAATTGCCGTAACCTAGCATTATTTGTAATTTAGATCATGTATAAAAGGTGAATGGGTTGTGAGTAAAGTTAGATAACACAAAAGCAGGAATATTTTGACCTTTTGTAATTAATTACGCCGTTTAATGTTAGACAAAACAAAAGGGATAGGTATTAGGCGTGTTTTTCATAAGTGAAAGATAAAAAAGCATAAATGCCAAGCAGACGCTGCCTAAAGGACTTAACCTACGCCTGCCCAAAATTAAATGCGTTTCAAAGCATAGCCGTCAATATGCCCTTGCGCTAAAATGCCAATTCAAAATAGCGGGTAAAATATAACGGTAATAAATCGCTTCAAAGCACTTAAACCATTATTGAGCTGGCTCAATAGGCTCTAGTTGAAGTTTAGCAGCGATCAATACGGCTTGAGTGCGGTTATAGACACCGAGCTTTCTAAAAATTGCGGTAATGTGTGCTTTTACTGTTGCTTCTGAAATATGCAACTCATAAGCAATTTGCTTATTGAGTAATCCTTCATGCAAATATTGTAAAACGCGGTATTGCTGAGGTGTAAGAGAAGCGACTTGCGCTGCAATTTCTCTGTCTTCACCTTCGATTTCGGCTACTTTGTTTTTAAGCTCTTTTGGCAGCCATGTATCACCTTCAAGTATTTGGTTAATTGCATTGGCAATATCGTCCGATGACGATGATTTGGGAATGAACCCCATAGCACCGTAACCCATGACTTTAGAAACAATATTAACGTCTTCACTGCCTGAAACCACAGCAATCGGTAAACTTGGGTACTCTTCTCGGATACGAATAAGACCATACAAATCACCATTACCTGGCATGTGAAGGTCTAGCAGTAATATATCAAGATCTTCTTGCTCGCTTAGCACTTGCAATGTGCTATCAAAATCTGACGACTCGAACACTTCTAGCCCTTCAAATTTTGCGCTCAGTGCGCCCTTTAGTGCTTCACGAAATAACGGATGATCGTCCGCTATTAAAAACTGACTCATGGTTCACTCCTAAAAATTCGGCTGATACTTATTACTAAGTAACAGCCGATATACTACGTTTAGAATTAACTTGTAATCAAGCTTTTAACGCGTATTTATCGATTTAATCGATTATCGATAAGTTCATCCACTACCGACGGATCTGCAAGGGTTGACGTATCACCCAATTGCTCGTGCTCATTGGCAGCAATTTTGCGCAAAATTCGACGCATTATTTTACCTGAGCGTGTTTTAGGTAAACCCGGAGACCATTGAATCATATCTGGAGAAGCTATTGGGCTGAGCTCTTTACGAACCCAATTACGAACCGCTGTTGTAAGCTCATCACTCACCGTCACCCCTTCGTTAGGCGTAATATAAACATAAATGCCTTGGCCTTTAATATTATGCGGGTAACCTACTACAGCAGCCTCTGCCACAGCTTCATGAGCAACTAATGCGCTTTCTATTTCAGCAGTGCCTAAACGATGCCCCGATACATTGAGTACATCATCAACACGCCCTGTTATCCAGTAGTAGCTATCTTCATCACGACGACAACCATCACCGGTAAAGTAAACGCCAGGGTATGCACTAAAGTAAGTTTGTTCAAAACGCTCATGATCGCCATAAACAGTACGCGCTTGTGATGGCCAGCTATCTAAAATAACTAAATTACCGTCAACCGCACCCTCTAGTGTATTTCCCTCTGCATCATAAAGTGCCGGAGCAATACCAAAAAAAGGATGGGTTGCAGAACCCGGCTTCGTGTCTGTAGCACCAGGTAGTGGCGTGATCATAATGCCACCTGTTTCTGTTTGCCACCAGGTATCCACAATTGGGCAATTAGACTTACCTATACTCTCGTAGTACCAATTCCATGCTTCTGGGTTAATTGGCTCACCTACGGAACCCAAAATACGTAAACTATCGCGATTTGAAGTTGCGGTAGGCTCATCACCTTTGGCCATTAATGCTCGAATCGCTGTAGGCGCAGTATATAAAATAGTGACACCATGCTTATCAACTACCTCACCCATTCTTCCTGCGCTTGGGTATGTAGGTACGCCTTCAAATACAACTTGTGTACAGCCATTCACCAGCGGTCCGTATGCAATATAACTGTGCCCAGTGATCCAACCTACATCGGCACTACACCAATACACATCATCATCTTGTAAATCAAATACGTACTCGTGAGTCATTGACGCATAAACTAAGTAACCGCCAGTTGTGTGTACAACCCCTTTAGGCTGACCCGTAGAACCCGAGGTATACAGAATAAACAGCGGGTCTTCAGCATTCATGTGTTCAGGTTCGCACTCTGGCGCTTCATCAGCAACTAAGTCATGCCACCAAATATCATGGCTATGCCAATCAACATCGCCAGAGGTCAGTTTATGAACAACTACGTGCTCAACGGTAGTTACCGAATCTTGTAACACCGCTTCATCTACATTGGCTTTAAGCGGTACACAGTTACCGGCGCGTCGACCTTCATCTGATGTGATCACCACCTTAGCGCCTGAATCATTAATGCGATCTGCAATAGCCGATGGTGAAAAGCCACCGAATATAACAGAATGAATCGCACCTATACGGGCACAAGCTTGCATTGCATAAATAGCTTGTGGGCTCATTGGCATATAAATGGCAACACGGTCACCTTTTTTTACACCCAATTTTTTTAAGCCATTGGCAAATTTAGCGACTTCGTCATGTAATTGTTGGTAGGTAATATTTTCACTTTGCGAAGGATCATCGCCTTCCCAAATAAGCGCTACTTTATCTGCTTTTGTTTTTAAGTGGCGGTCGATACAGTTGTAAGATGCATTAAGGTAGCCATCTTCATACCATTTGATATTAATATGGCCTTTATCAAATGAAGTGTTTTTTACTTTTGAATAAGGAGTAAACCAGTCAAGACGCTTACCGTGCTCAGCCCAAAACCCTTCAGGGTCTTCTACAGACTGTTTATACATCGTATTATATTTTTCATTATCGACGAGCGCTGCGTTTTTAATATGCGCAGGAACTGGATAGATACTTTGTGACATATTAGTCTCCAATTTATATTACTTGCCTTAGGCTTTTCATCAAGGATTACTCAGCAGTGCACTATTAAATATTAGACATTAGTTGTATCTGAGTTCAAACAACGATTATCTTATCTATAATCCTCATGGCTACACCCTATTTACATAAAAAACATACTATTAAATAAAAGTATATGAACACTCAATAATTATTAAACCTTAGTCTAATAGACTAATAGTTGATTGAGTAAATTGTGTACATATACAACAGTAGCTTGAATATTTAAAAACTTTGATTGTTTATTAATAATTCGTATTTACTAACAAATTAGATTAAAGATAATTAAATTCAATCTGTTAGTACTATATAAGTAACACACATTAATACATATCATAAGCAAACAACATACAACAAGTAGCCTATAAAAGGACGCAACAATGAAATTTACTCCAATTAAAACACTGGCAGCTAGTGCTGTACTATGTGCACTTTCTAGCACAGCTTATGCTGCAAAAATAGGTGATACAGAATTTACCTACGGTGGATACATTAAACTCGACGCAATGTGGAGTGACTACTCAGCAGGCGCTCCTGCGGGCACCAGTGTTGGCCGTGATTTTTATGTGCCAAGTACACTAACCGTTGGTAACGATAATAGTTCAGACGCCGTATTTGATATGCACGCTCGTGAGTCACGTTTTAATTTTGGAACTGCTACCTTATTAGATAACGGTAAAACGGTTAAAACTAAAATAGAGCTAGACTTTTTATTGTCAGCTCCTGGCGGCAACGAGCGTGTGTCTAATTCATACTCTCCGCGCATTCGCCATGCATTTATCTCATATGATGGCTGGTTATTTGGTCAAACATGGTCAAACTTTCAAAACGTAGGCGCTCTTCCTGAAACGTTAGACTTTGTAGGCCCAGCTGAAGGCACAGTGTTTGTTCGCCAAGCTCAAATTAAATACACAACAGGTGCGTGGTCTTTCTCATTAGAAAACCCTGAAAGCACAATCACAACAACAGGCGGAGCACGCGTTGCAACTGATGATGCTTCGCTTCCTGATTTTACCGCACGATACACACACAAAGCAGACTGGGGTAACCTTGTTGTAACCGCACTTGCTCGCCAATTAACGTATAAAGTGGGCGGTATTGATGCTGATGAAACGTCATTTGGCGTAAGTGCATCGGGTATGTTTAAAGTAGGCGACGACAACATCAAATTTATGCTCACACAAGGTAAAGGTTTAGGCCGATATGTAGGTTTAAATGTTGCTCATGGTGCCGTACTCAATGGTGATGAGTTAGATGCAATCGACTCAACGTCTGGCTTTGTTGCTTATCAGCATAAATGGAGCAGCCAATGGCGTTCAACATTCCTTTACTCATTCTTTTCAGCTGACAACAACACTGATTTGTTGAGCATTTCAGGTGACCCTACTGAATCAACGCAAAGCTATAGCGCAAATATTTTATACTCTCCGGTTAAACGCCTAACGTTTGGTGCAGAGTTAAAACATGCTGAGAGAGAAACTCAGAGCGGTATTGATGGTGATTTAGACCGCTTACAATTCTCTGTTAAATACGCTTTTTAAATTAAAGTCTACTCCATAAATTAAGCGGCTTAGGCCGCTTTTTTTTATGCGTATAACTTTAAATTTGGTTAATAAACCTCTTAATTAAACCCTACATAATTTTAAAATAAACCTAAGGGTATTAATTAAGCTGGCCCAAATTAGTTAAAAGATAAACAAACCACAACAATGCAATTGCAAATCAATATCATTTAGATTAGCATAAGTTCCAATTTTTTAACGAACTGGAACCGATATGTCGTCCCCTACTATTTTGCGTTTGTCTAAACTAAGCATTGTTACTTCTTTAATTTTATCTGGAAATACGTTTGCGCAGGAGTTAAAAACTAACAACGAGTCATTAGAGAAAATAGCCGTATATGGCCAGCATCATAAAAACTACATTACCGAAGATGCGCAGTCTGCAACTAAATTAGGCCTTTCAATAAAAGAAACCCCACAAAGTATTTCGGTTGTTTCGCGCGCATTAATGGACGATTTTTCGTTAGATGATATTAACTCCGTTCTTGAAAGCACACCCGGTGTAACGGTGGAGCAAATAGAAACAGATCGGACTTACTTTAAAGCCCGTGGATTTGAAATCACAAACTTTCAAGTAGATGGCTTGGGTATTCCACAAAGTTCGGGGTCAATTCAAGGCTCATTAGATACCTCTATTTACGACCGTGTTGAAATTGTTCGTGGGGCTAACGGTTTAATGACCGGTGCAGGAAACCCTTCTGCAACAGTGAACATGGTACTTAAAAAACCGACCTACATAACACAAGCGCATGCATCTGTATCTTATGGCTCATGGAATAACAAACGACTAGAGGTTGATGTTTCGACTCCAATAAACGATGAGCACGCTGTACGCGCGGTATTTACTAAGCATAAAGCAGAATCTTACTTGGACCGTTACGAAACTGACAAAACAATAGGTTACTTAGCCTATGAAGGTAAATTAACAGATGATACAACGCTAAGTCTCAACTACGTTAATCAACAAAAAGATGCCGATAGTCCTCTTTGGGGAGCATTACCCCTTTACTACACTGATGGCTCAGCCACTGATTACGATGCATCTACTAGTACTGCATCAGATTGGTCATACTGGGACAACAGTGCTGAACAGGTTTATGTAACGCTTGAGCAAAACTTATCAGCAACTTGGGTAGCAACCGCCCGTTATGCACATATTGAAAACGAGCAAGATTCAGAGCTTTTTTATGTTTATGGCACACCCGATAGAGAAACAGGCCTAGGTCTTACTGGTTACGCAAGCCGTTATGATTACGAGGATAAACACGACCTGTTTGATTTATACGCTAGTGGTAAGTTTGATTTATTTGGTCAAGAGCACGACCTATCATTTGGTGTAAGCCAAGCAAACATGGATTATAACGAGCAGTCACTATACGATTACACAACGGGTAATGGGTTTCCTGCCATGCCATCGCTTGATACATGGAATGGCGTAGCGCCAGAAGCAACACTTGCAGATGGTTTAAACGGCAGTGATATTGAAAACAAGCAGCAATCTGCTTATATATCTACTCGCATAAAACTTAGTGACCCACTAAGTGTGCTTGCAGGTGTTCGTTACACCGACTGGGAAACAAAAGGCACTGCATATGGGGTAGTACAAACACGAGATGACAGTGAAGTTATTCCTTATATAGGTGCGGTTTACGACTTTACTGAGTCACTTTCGGCTTATGCAAGCTACACCGAAACGTTCGTGCCACAAAACGAACTTGATATAAACGCAGAACAACTTGCGCCAATTACAGGTAAAAGTAGTGAAATAGGTTTAAAAGCACAGCTTTTAGACGATCAAGTGTTTTTAACTTTAGCGTATTTTGATGCTAAGCAAGAAGGGCTTGCAGTCGCACTTCCTGATTCACTACCAAGTGATACACGCTACTACGGTGCCGAAGGTATTAACAGCGACGGCTTTGAAATAGAACTAAGTGGGAAACTTACCGAAGACTTAAGTGCAAGCATAAGCTTTAGTAACCTAAGCATTGAAGGTGATGATTTAGTAAAAGACTACACCCCCGAGAACCAATTAAAAATGGCCGCTACTTACCAAGTACCGCTTGTTGAGGGTTTAACATTTGGTGCAAACTACCGCTGGCAAGATTCCGTTAGCCGAGTGCAAGTATCAGATCCAACGGGGGCAGCGCTTGTAACAACAAACCAAGGTGCTTACGGTATTCTTGATTTAATGGCTAACTACAAAATCACTCAAAACGTAGGGGTTACTTTCAACATTAATAACACCACTGACGAAAAATACTTACATAGCCTATATTGGGCGCAAGGTTACTATGGCGCGCCACGCAACTACGCCCTATCAATTAATTGGCAGTTATAAAGCAAATTAAACGTCTTTATATAACTTAATTTAAACGACACATACTCTGTGTCGTTTTTTTAATTTGTAATAGCACCCGCAATAATAATTTAGGAAATCAACCTAATGCTATTTAGACTTCCTTTCGCAAAAATAGCTCAGCTAGTTAAGCGAATCGTTATTATTGACTTAATAGATGTTTAAACATAAAAAAACGCTAACCATTACTGGTTAGCGTTTTTATAAAGCTCGGGTCAAATCAAGCTTAGAGAACATTGTAAAGCTTAAAGGTCGCCTTCATCACCTAGTACATCTTCACCGTCTTCTGGCTCAATTGTCGCTTTAAGCAATAACATATCGCGTAGTTTGCCTTCAATTTCGTTTGCAATTTCTACGTTTTCTTTTAAGAATTTAATTGAATTGTTTTTACCTTGGCCTACCTTGTTACCATTGTAGCTGTACCAAGCACCTGCTTTTTCAACAATTTTGTGCTTAACACCTAAATCAATTAGCTCGCCTTGCTTAGAAATACCTTCACCATACATGATGATAAATTCGGCTTGTTTAAACGGAGGCGCTACTTTGTTTTTAACAATTTTAACGCGCGTTTCGTTACCAACAACTTCATCACCTTCTTTCACCGAACCAATACGACGAATATCAATACGAACTGATGCGTAAAACTTAAGCGCGTTACCACCGGTTGTTGTTTCTGGGTTACCAAACATTACACCAATTTTCATACGAATTTGGTTAATGAAAATACATAATGTATTTGAACGTTTAATATTACCCGTAAGCTTACGTAATGCTTGCGACATTAAACGTGCTTGTAAGCCCATGTGCGAGTCGCCCATGTCGCCTTCAATTTCAGCTTTAGGTGTTAGGGCTGCAACTGAATCGACAATCACAACATCTACAGCACTTGAACGCACTAACATGTCACAAATTTCTAACGCTTGCTCACCCGTATCTGGTTGAGAAACTAACAGCTCATCAATGTTAACACCTAGCTTTTGAGCGTATACAGGATCTAGAGCATGCTCAGCATCAACAAAGGCACATGTTTTACCTTCTTTTTGAGCTTGTGCGATAACTTGCAAAGTCAGTGTTGTTTTACCTGAAGATTCAGGACCATATACTTCAACAATACGACCCATTGGTAAACCGCCTATGCCTAAAGCAATGTCGATCCCTAATGAACCTGTAGATACTGCATCAATGTTCAGGGCTTTATTGTCGCCCAGCTTCATGATTGAACCTTTACCAAATTGACGCTCAATTTGTGATAGTGCAGCGTCTAACGCTTTTTGTTTGTTATCGTTCATTTTGTTCTCCAAATCCGGCTAATGCGAACAAGTATACTGTATGAAACCACAGTATCAAGCGAAATTTATAAATTTATCTTTTCAATTGTATTTTTTAATGCAAATTCAATAGCCTGCATTCTAACTTGGGCTCTATCACCACTAAATATTTGCTTAAATGTAAATTGTTTATCTGCAAATTGTAGGCAAAACCATACAAAACCCACTGGCTTATCTTGTGTTGCTCCACCCGGCCCTGCTATCCCCGATATAGCAATAGCAACGTCAACATTGGCAAGATTTTTTGCCCCCAACGCCATTTCTTTTACGGTTTGCTCGCTCACAGCACCATACTGCTCTAACGTACTCGTCGCTACATTGAGTAGTTCGTGCTTTGCCTCATTGCTATAAGTAACAAATGCACGCCCTAAATAGCGCGAGCTGCCAGGTGTGTCTGTTAGTGCATAACTCACCCCGCCACCCGTGCATGATTCAGCAGTAGTGATCCATAAGCATTTATCCGTTAAAATAACACCTAATTTCGCAGCAAGTGTTTTAATCTCTTGATGTAATTCCATATTCAGCCTTTGGGTAAATACATGTCGTTTGATCTTTTTGCACCACACACTATAAAACAACAAACCCCTATGATGCAGCAGTATCTAAAAATAAAATCAGAGCATCGCGATATTTTATTGTTTTATCGTATGGGTGATTTTTATGAGCTTTTCTTTGACGACGCAAAACGTGCAGCTCAATTGCTCGATATTTCGCAAACTCAACGCGGCAAAGCCGGTGGCGACCCAATTCCTATGGCAGGTGTGCCTTATCATGCCGTAGAAAACTACCTAGCGCGTTTGGTACAAATGGGCGAATCAGTTGCTATTTGTGAACAAGTTGGCGACCCCGCAACCAGTAAAGGCCCTGTTGAACGAAAAGTAGTGCGCATTGTAACACCGGGCACTATTTCAGATGAGGCGCTTCTTCAGGAACGACAAGACAACTTACTGACCAGTCTTTGGCAAAATAAAAAAGGCCAATACGGTGTTGCGTATCTTGATATAAATTCTGGGCGTTTTAACGTTGTAGAAGTCAATACTGACGAAGCGTTAAGCTCAACGCTACAACGTTTATCGCCAGCAGAACTGCTTTATAGCGAAAATTTTGAAAACACCCATCTAATCGAACATATTAAAGGCGCTCGTCGTCGCCCTGAATGGGAGTTCGACTTAGATACGGCTCAGCACTTATTATGCGATCAATTTGGAACAAAAGATTTAGTTGGATTTGGTGTAGAAAAAGCTCACTCAGCGCTCGTAGCTGCGGGCTGTTTAATGCAATACGTGAAAGATACACAGCGCATTGCTTTGCCTCATATTCGCGCCATTACACTTGAGCATAACGAACACGCTGTTATATTAGATGCCGCTACCCGTAAAAATTTAGAACTAACGGTTAATCTATCGGGCGGATTTGAAAACACGCTTGCACAAGTACTTGATAAAACAGCCACGGCAATGGGCTCACGCTTATTAAAACGCCGCATTCATACACCTGTTCGAAATAAAGACGAGTTGAACTCTCGTCTAAATGCTATTAGCGCAATTTTAGACGTACAACTATGTGGCGAATTACACGAATCATTAAAAGAGATTGGTGATATAGAACGTGTAATAGCCCGTTTAGCATTATGTACTGCACGCCCAAGAGACTTAACGCGCTTACGCAGTGCACTACAAGCACTTGCACCCCTGCATAATTTATTAAGTGATGCGAGCGACCCACGCATTACAAGTATTATCAAACACTCGCCTGAATTACCTGAGCTACAAGCATTGCTAGAGCGAGCTGTTATTGATAATCCGCCAGTACTTATTCGTGATGGGGGCGTAATTGCGCCGGGTTATAACAGTGAACTTGATGAATGGCGTAACCTAAGTAAAGGGGCAACTGATGTACTTGAGCAGCTTGAACAACGCGAGCGTGAACGTACAGGCATTAGTACATTAAAAATTGGCTATAACCGAGTACACGGCTTTTTTATAGAAGTGAGCCGCGCTAATTCACATTTAGTACCTGCTGATTATATTCGCCGTCAAACGCTCAAAAATAATGAACGCTATATTATTCCAGAGCTTAAAGAGCATGAAGACAAAGTACTTGGTAGCCAATCAAAAGCACTCGCGCTTGAAAAACAACTATACGAAGAGTTGTTTGAATTTATCGCCCCACACATTGAGCAGCTGCAAATAATGGCAGTAGCGCTTGCTGACTTAGATGTATTAAATAATTTAGCAGAGCGTGCCTTTGCGCTTAATTATGCTAAACCAGAGCTTTGCGACAACGACAACATTAGCATTCAACAAGGCCGTCATCCGGTTGTTGAACAGGTAATGAAAGACCCATTTATTGCAAACCCTGTAGAGCTTAATAGTCAGCGCAAAATGCTGATTATTACCGGTCCAAATATGGGTGGTAAATCAACCTATATGCGCCAAACAGCACTTATTGTATTAATGGCGCACATCGGCTGTTATGTCCCTGCCGATAGCGCAAAAATAGGTAATATCGATCGTATATTTACGCGTATTGGTGCAAGTGATGATTTAGCGTCTGGCCGCTCAACCTTTATGGTTGAAATGACCGAAACCGCCACAATTTTAAATAATGCGACAGCGCAGTCGTTGGTATTAATGGATGAAATTGGACGTGGTACAAGTACCTATGACGGGCTTTCGCTTGCATATGCCACAGCGAATCATTTAGCATCAAAAATATCCGCTAAAACCCTGTTTGCAACTCACTACTTTGAATTAACTGAGCTTGCAGACCAAACGCAGGGCCTTGTAAACGTTCACCTTGATGCAATAGAGCATAACGATACCATTGCATTTATGCATACTGTGCTAGACGGTGCGGCAAGCAAAAGCTTTGGTTTACAAGTGGCTGCGCTGGCTGGTGTGCCTAAAGCGGTAATTACACAAGCTAAACAAAAGCTTAAGTTACTTGAAAATCACCAAAGTGTTACTGCACCTAATGCTGAGCAACACGCATTTTCATTTAATAATGGCGCTGTTATTGAGCCTTCATTAGTGGAAGAACAATTAAGTGCAATTGACCCAGATAACTTATCGCCTCGTCAAGCACACGAATTGCTCTATAAATTAAAAGCGTTGCTTTAACAAAAAATGCCGAAGAATAATTTCTTCGGCATTTTTTATTCAAGCCTTGTAAGGCCTTAAATTTATTATTAAGAAAATTGGTTAAATAAACTATCTGTGCTTAACCCTTCTTGTTGCAAAATATCTTTTAAACGACGTAATGCTTCAACTTGTATTTGTCTTACTCGCTCTCGTGTTAGCCCTATTTCTCTACCTACATCTTCAAGTGTAGATGGCTCATAGCCTAGTAATCCAAACCTACGCGCCAGTACTTCACGTTGCTTAAGGTTTAATTCTCCTAACCAATCAACAATGTGTTTATTAATTTCGGTGTCTTGCACTTCACCTTCAGGGCCGTTGCCTTTTTCGTCAGGTAAAATATCAAGCAGCACGCTGTCGTTTTCGCCACCAATTGGCATATCAACCGACGCTATTTTTTCATTCAAACGTAACATTTTGGTTACGTCTTCCACTGGCTTATCTAGGCATTCAGCTATTTCTTCAGCTGTTGGCTCATGGTCGAGCTTTTGGGTTAGCTCTCGCGCTGTACGTAAGTAAACGTTTAGCTCTTTCACTACGTGGATGGGCAAACGAATAGTGCGTGTTTGGTTCATAATGGCGCGTTCAATTGTTTGACGTATCCACCATGTTGCATAGGTCGAGAATCTAAACCCGCGTTCAGGATCAAACTTTTCAACAGCACGAATTAACCCTAAATTACCTTCTTCAATTAAATCGAGTAGTGCAAGTCCACGGTTATTGTATCTACGTGCAATTTTAACAACTAAACGTAAGTTGCTCTCAATCATACGTTTACGAGAGGCTTCACAGCCTTTGAGGGATTTACGCGCGAAAAATACTTCTTCTTCAGCGCTTAATAATGGAGAGAAGCCTATTTCACCTAAGTAAAGTTGGGTGGCATCTAGGTTTTTAGTCACTTCTTCTTTGGCAAATATGTCTTCGTCATCTACTTTTTCAAGTAGCGGTGTTGCTTCTTCAACGGTGTTTTCATCAAACTTGTCGTCATTGCTGATATTTTTTTCAATCTTTGCTGCGCTAGCCATAAGCCTTCTCCAGAGCAATTATCAATACCTAAAATCTAAGGAAGGTATTTAGCAGGATTGACAGCTTTCCCACGGTAACGAATTTCAAAGCGAAGCGCGGTAACCGAAGACTCTGAATTGCCAATTTCTGCTATTTTTTGTCCTGCCTTAACTTTTTGCTTTTCTTTTACAAGTAATTTCGAGTTATGTGCATAAGCACTTAGGTAATCATCATTATGTTTCAAAATGATTAAATTACCATAACCTCGAAGCGCGTTACCCGCATACACCACCGTTCCTTGTGCAGCGGCTAAAACTGTAGCCCCCATTTTATTAGTAATTTGTAAGCCTTTATAGCCGTTTTCTTTATTAGAAAAGCGTTTGGTAATTTTGCCCTTTGCTGGCCAAAACCACTTTAATTTACCGCTCGACAACTGCTTTTGATTACTAACTTTATATTTGGCTTGTTTTTGAACATACTCTCGTTTTTTTGGCCGTTCAAGTCCTTTCTTTAATTTTTTGTTATTATTTTGTATGTTTTTTCTAGACTTTTTACTCGAATTCGTATATTTTTTTGAGCTTTTAATTTTTTTGATAGTGGGAGAGAGAGAGATTGACTGGCCTGGATATATAACATAAGGACTTGAAATTGAGTTGTTTTTAGCAAGTTCTCTAAAGTCTTTTCCTGCGCTAAATGCGATTGAATAAAGTGTATCTCCTTTTTGTACTGTATATTTGCCATCTACAATGTTAATTAAATGGTTTGAGTCATTAACATTATTATTTAAGCTACTAACGGGCGCTGGAACATGGCGAGATGAACAACCAAAGAGAAAAACACTAATGAACAAAGCAACATAAAGCATAAATTGTCTATTCATCGTGCTTTTCTCCATGTTTAAGTAACATTATTTTATATAGCTTAACGCAACAAAAAGTACGCAACGGCTATTAATATTACTAATCCCCAGCCAAGCACTTCAATATACTGACGTAATTTTTTCTCCATTTGCGCTCCGCCCCATTTCATAAGCGCAGCAACTAGAAAAAACCGAGCACCGCGCCCGATTGCAGAAGCAATTAAAAATGGTAAAAACGCCATCTGTAAAACGCCCGCACCAATTGTAAATACTTTATAGGGTATGGGTGAAAAACCAGCTAAGAACACAACCCAAACGCCATACTCTTTAAACCAATTTAATGCTACATCAAACTTTTCTTGCCAATGCATCTGTGCAATTAGCGGCTCTACAACAGGTTCAAATAGCCAAAAACCAAGTAAATAGCCAATTACCCCGCCCAGCACAGATGCAATCGTCGCGAAGCTTGCAAAACGCCACGCCTTACTAGGTTGAGCCAGCGACATTGGCGCTAACATTACATCGGGTGGGATAGGAAAAAAAACAGACTCGGCAAAACTCATTCCTGCTAAATAACTCTCCGCATGGCGGTGCTTTGCCCATACTAGGGCCATATCGTACAACTTAGTAAACAACTTCAAAGTGAATTCCTATTCAATATCACCAGGTACCAAAGGTACAAATCTTACTGGTGCAATAACATGCTCTGTAAAGCTTTCGCCCTTTCGAATAACCATTATTAATTTTTGATCAGCTTCGCCAACCGGCGCTAATAATACACCGCCATCGGCGAGTTGACTTAACAAACCTTGAGGTAAGGTGGCAGCCGCAGCGGTAACAATAATACCGTCAAATGGTGCTTGAGATTGCCAACCTTGCCAGCCATCTCCATGTTTCATTGTTACATTGTATAAATCAAGCTGCTGCAGACGCCGTTTAGCCTGCCATTGCAAAGCTTTGATCCGCTCAACAGAATAAACGTTAGTAAACGTTTTAGCCAATACCGCTGTTTGATAGCCAGAGCCCGTGCCAATTTCTAATACTTTATCGCGCACACCGGCCAACCTCAAAAGCTCCGTCATACGGGCTACAATATAAGGCTGCGAAATAGTTTGCCCTTGCCCAATAGGTAGCGCTGTATTTTCATAAGCTTTGTGCTGCAATACGTCGTCAATAAATAAATGACGAGGTATACCTGCAATGGCATCAAGTACGCCTTGATCCTCAACACCTTCACGTTTAAGTAAATCTGATAACGCTTTCGCACTTCGCGTGTAATTAGCGAGCACGATTTATCTCCAAATTAGATAACCAGTCCCCAACTGCCTTAATGCTATTGTGTGCGGTCATATCAACACTGAGTGGTGTAACCGATGCAAAACCATTATTAATGGCGTAAAAGTCAGTTCCTTCACCTGCATCACTCTCTGTACCAAGCGAGCCATACCAGTAAATACTTCGACCCCAAGGGTCCGTTTGCTTGGTCATAGTTTCAGCTTTATGCCGAGCGCCTAAACGCGTAACCTGCACACCTTTTAATTCACTTAGCGGAACATCTGGCACATTAACATTAATAATTTGGTCTTTTGGTAATGGGTGCGATGCAAGTTCTTTAATTATATTAACTGTTACCGCGGCTGCTGTTTCAAAGTGCTCGCCATTGTGTGAGCAAAGTGAAACTGCAATAGCAGGCAACCCCAAATGACGACCTTCGGTCGCTGCAGCAACAGTGCCTGAATAAAGCGTATCATCACCTAAATTGGCGCCATGATTAATGCCTGCCACAACTAAATCTGGTTTTTGGTCAACAAGCTGATTAACACCTAAATGAACGCAATCGGTTGGCGTGCCATTAACTGACATAAACCCATTTTCAAGAGTTGTTGCACGCAATGGGTTCATTAATGTGAGCGAGTTACTTGCACCACTGCAATTGCGATCGGGTGCCACCAAAGTGACGTCTGCAATTTTTGTAAGCGCGTTATATAAGACCGCTATGCCTTTAGCATTAACGCCATCATCGTTACTTAACAGTATCTTCATTTATGCCATTATCCTTTTCTTTTCGCTCTTTTGGACTTGCATCTGTATAGTCCACCAGCTCACGTAGTAATGCGGTTGCAAAACATCCTTTAGGTAAACCAAAGCTCAGCTTAAGTGTGGTGTTATCAAGTGTTTCTACAGCCAAGTTATCAGGAATCAAACGCAACATTCTACGCTCGTTTTTAAGCCCTAATTCACCCAGGCCTTCACACCAAGCCTGATAGGGTTTAAGCCATATTTTTTCTTGCTCAGTTAACCCTTTATCACTTTTGCCTGCCATTGGTGCCGACATTACAATATCACCAGAGGCTAAACGTGCTATGTTTTCGTCGTTAATTGCATCTTCAAAAAATGCATTACTGCCGCTGAGCATAAATACTTCGCGGTGCATAGTTTTAGCTAAACCGTGTTCTTTTACACGTAAACTTACAAGTTGATTAAAAATATGTGAACGCGCAGCTGAAATAATAATACCGCGTAACTTCTTATCGCGAATACGTTCGCCGGCAAACATTTTTTCGGCCATAACTAAATTATGCCCATCGCGGCCAAAACGCTGCTCGCCAAAGTAATTTGGCACACCAGCACGCACAGCATTTATGCGGCATAATATATCAAGCGGCTCGGTAACATTACGAAAAGTAATGGTAAATTTATTGCCCTTGTGGCAACCGGTGCGTAATTTACGCTCGTGGCGCTGTTGCGACACTATAAAAATGCTTTCGCTATTTAACTCTGTAAAATCTATATGCTTTTTAATGGGCACTTTTACACTAAACCATTGGCTACATACACCATGACGATCTTTCATGCCCGCGTAGCTTACATCGCGAGGGGATACACCGGCTTTTTGCGCGATAATTTTAGCCACGTATTGTGTGTTTTCGCCTTTTTTAACCACCTGCAAGCATACATGCTCACCGTTACCTGTAAACTCTATACCTAGATCTTCATCTACCATAAAGTCTTCTGCAGTGGTTTTAAAGTCAGCTTTTGAAAGCGGTGCGCCGTATAAATAATTTAAGTCGCTCATGCGTTTTTTGTACTCGCAAGCTCTTTACTCATAATAACCACGGCATGACTAGAAATACCTTCTTTACGTCCTTCAAAGCCCAACTTTTCAGTTGTCGTAGCCTTAACATTTATTTGGCTAAGATCGCAGTTTAAATCATTAGCTAGATTTACACGCATAGCCTGTATGTGCGGCAGCATTTTTGGTGCTTGTGCCACAATGGTGACATCGCCGTTTCCTAATACATAGCCTTGCTCTTTAGCTAACTTAACAACATGACGAAGCAAAATGCGGCTGTCTATATTTTCATATTCGCTCGCTGTATCAGGAAAGTGCTTACCAATATCGCCCATAGCGAGCGCACCTAAAATAGCATCACATAATGCATGAATAGCTACATCGCCATCTGAGTGTGCTAAAAAGCCTTGTGGGTAATCAATTTTTTCGCCACAAATAGTTAACGGGCCTTCGCCGCCAAATTTATGTACGTCAAAACCATGGCCAATTCGTATCATACTGCACTCTCGTTTTGTTGTTTATTTAATAAAAACCCTGCCAAAGCTAAATCTTCTGGCGTGGTTATTTTAATATTATCACTACGACCCGCTATAAGTTTTACTGGTTTGTTTACCCACTCAATTGCACTGGCTTCGTCGGTAATAGGCACCCCACTTTGTAGCGCATTTTGCAGCGCATTTTTAAGGTCACTGTACTTAAAAAATTGAGGGGTAAGCGCTTGCCACAGGTCGTCTCGGGGGACAGTTTGCTTTGAGTGTGTATCGCCGCGTTTGATGGTGTCTTTTACTTTAGTGGCTAAAATTCCGCCTTCATTTGTACTAAGGCACTCACTGATAAGGCGCTCAATGTCTGCTAGGTCAACCAATGGGCGCGCTGCATCGTGCACTAATACCCAATCAGGGGGATTGGGTGCTAAAAATAACAAACTATTAAGTACTGAATCAGCACGTTCTTTGCCACCACTTGAACGAACAATGCGCGCATCGGTTAATGGTAGTTCACTAAAGTATGGGTCTGTATCGCTAAGAGCAACAACAATAGTTTGCAGTTGTGGTAATTGAGATAATTTAGTTAGGGTATGTTCTAAAATTGTTTTACCCGCTAACTGTATATATTGTTTAGGTGCATTGTGCTGCATTCTGCTGCCTACACCTGCTGCGGGTACAATCGCAACGATAGTTTGTTTATTTCTCATATTGGTTGCCCGGTAAAACACGAATAAATGTTTCGTCCGGCTTAATCATTCCTAATTCGTTTCGGGCACGCTCTTCAATACCTTCAAGGCCAAGCTTTAAATCTTCTATGTCGGCTTTGAGCACTTTATTACGTTTTATCAACTTTTCGTTAGTGTCTTGGTGGGTTGCCACCGCTCCTTTTAAGCGCGAGTAATCTTGCACACCATTTTGACCAAACCATAACCTGTATTGAACAAACAGTGCTAAGCACAGTAAGCACACTTGAAAAACACGCATTTAACACTCCTTATTTAATAATTTAAAAGTTTTAACTTAACTAAGCTAATGGGCGTTTTATATTGCGCCAATTAATGTTCCCTGCCAGTAGCATTTCACGCAATGATAATACACGTGGTGTGCAACGCTTTGAAAACTGCCACTGATGCCCACAGCACGCTGCAGCTAAACTCAACTTACTTGGCTTTAAAAGTTGTGCATATTGCTGCTCTAGGCTGTTGCCTAAAAAATCAAACCACCCTAGCTCGTTGCAATGCAACTTGTTTTCAGACACCTGATCAATACTGTCTATCCTAAGATGTAATTTGTCATACTGGTTTACTATCACCGGAACAATTAGTCCCACTTTGGCATGCGCTTGAAAAAAAAGTTCATTGGCTTGTTTATTTACATTGGGCGGCGCTGCTTTTTGTTTTTCGAGCCACGAGCCATTTTGTGCATCAAGCGTAAAAGGCGAATGCCCGTTTACTACAAGCGATGCAGCTCGTTCAATGTAATAAGGCAAACTTTTTAACTGCCTACGCAGCTTATCGGCATTAGGTTCGGCGACAAGCCGCTGAACTTCTCGCTGATAAAATGCATTGCACAACTGCGCATAAAGCGCCTTTTGCGCATCAGTTTGCCAAATTTCAACTTGCTGCTGTTCACCAAGTGACTGATTTTTCGCGACCAATTGCTTTACTCAAAAACATTCAGATAACTGTTTTATAACATAGTACTGAATAGTTTTTAAGCACACATAAAAAATTAAGCGCTTGGTTTTTCACCTAACTTAGCTTTACCCGACTCTAAAAATTGCACAACACTGTTGCGCTTTTTACCAACTAGTAAACTGCCATCGGCTAAAAACATAAAGTTTTGCCAATTACGTTTAAATACGTCAAACGTTGTTTCAATAACATTATCGCGCGCCATACAAAAATATACCGTGGTATTTGCTTCCCACCCTAAAAACTCTAAAATTTCTTGAGGTGGTAAAGCATCGCCATTTTCCCAAGCTGCTTCCCAGTTAACTTCATCACTAAAGCTTTTATCTTGGCCGCACCACATACTGTCATCAAAAAAGTCGGGGTGGTCAAACTCCCGGCTTACCATTGTGCTCCAAAGCACAGCTGCGCGCTCGTCGCTCATTGGTTTTATTTTAGCTGCGTCATCACTTGATACCGGAATGTCTTTATGGCGAAAAACCCACGCTTTTCTGTAATCATCTAACGAAATATAGTTCATAATATTGGCAAATTAGTTAGCATTAAAAGTGCAAACACAAATTATACAAGAGATTGAAGCATGACTACAGCACTAAAACTGGGTTTATATCAACACTACAAAGGCCCGCAGTACAAAGTTTTATATCAGGCAACACATAGCGAAACAGACGAACAATTGGTGATATACCAAGCCTTATATGGTGAGTTCGGTATTTGGGCACGACCACTTAGTATGTTTTTAGAAACCGTTGAAAAAGAGGGCAAAACTATACCTCGTTTTGCCTACCTTGGACCTGCAGATTAACTGTGGCATTATAACCCCATTCAATACTGCTCAGACCAGACAAGGGTACACCGTGCAATTTAATTCTACTGACAATTACATCGCAAGCAGCTCGCTAAAACAGGCTGTAAATGCTGCTATCATGCTTGAAAAACCATTACTTATTAAAGGTGAACCTGGTACAGGCAAAACAATGTTGGCCGAAGAGCTTGCAAAAAGTTTAGACACCGAGCTTATTCAGTGGCACATTAAATCGACCACCAAAGCACAGCAAGGTTTATACGAATACGATGCCGTATCGCGTTTGCGCGACAGCCAGCTAGGTGATGAGCGCGTGCATGATATTGGCAACTACATTGTTAAAGGTAAGCTGTGGCAAGCATTTACCTATGCCGAGCTTAACGGCAAACGCCCAGTTTTACTCATTGACGAAATAGACAAAGCCGACATTGAGTTTCCAAACGATTTACTGCTCGAACTTGATAAAATGGAGTTTCACGTTTACGAAACAGGTGAGCGCATTATCGCAAAAGAGCGTCCTATTGTGATCATCACTTCAAATAACGAAAAAGAGCTGCCTGATGCCTTTTTACGCCGCTGTTTTTTTCATTATATTGACTTTCCAAGCAGCGAGGAAATGCAGCAAATTGTTGATGTACATTACCCTAACGTTAAACAAGATTTAGTACGCCAAGCATTAGAAGTATTTTTTAACTTACGTGAAGCCAACGGCCTTAAAAAGAAGCCCTCCACCAGCGAATTGCTAGATTGGTTAAAACTTTTAATGGCAGAGGATATAGACGCTAAAACATTACACGACAAAAGCCAAAAAGGCGGCTTAATGCCGATGTTTGGCGCACTGCTTAAAAATGAGCAAGACATAAGCCTCATCGAAAAACTTGCGTTTATGAGCCGCCGTTAATATGTTGATTGCGTTTTTCTTCAAATTACGTGAATACCGTTTACCGGTAAGCCTGCGCGAACTACTCGATTTAATTAACGCCTTAAAAAAAGGCGTTATATTTGCCGACGTAGATGCCTTTTACCATTTGGCCCGCACCATAATGGTAAAAGACGAAACCCATTTTGATAGGTTTGATAAAGCCTTTAGCGACTACTTTAGCGGTATTGCCGACTTAGACCTACTCGAGAGTTTAAAGCAACAGCACAACTTACCTGAAGATTGGCTTCGCAAAGAGTTTGAAAAAAAACTAAGCGATGAAGAAAAAGCCCAACTGAAAGCGATGGGTGGGCTCGACGAGCTCATGAAAACCCTGAAAGAGCGTTTAGAAGAGCAACAAAAACGCCACGCAGGCGGTAATAAATGGGTAGGTACCGGCGGTACATCTCCTTTTGGCGCGTATGGTTATAACCCTGAGGGCGTGCGTATAGGACAAGACGGCAACCGCAATCGCCAAGCGGTAAAAGTGTGGGACAAGCGCGAATACCGTAACCTAGATTCAGACCGCGAAATTGGCTCACGCACTATAAAACTCGCCCTTAAAAAGCTGCGCAAATTTGCCCGCACCGGCGCAAGTGACACCCTTGATTTAAACGAGACCATTCGCGCAACCGCCAAGCAAGGCGGCATGCTAGATGTAAAAATGGCACCCGAGCGCCACAATGCGGTAAAAGTATTAATGCTGTTTGATATTGGCGGCTCAATGGATGACTACATTCATACCTGCGAAGAATTATTTAGCGCAGCCCACAGTGAATTTAAGCATTTAGAGTTTTACTACTTTCATAACTGTTTATACGAACACGTTTGGCAGGATAACCAACGCCGCCATTCAAACGTAATAGACACCATGACGCTGATTAATAAATTTACCAGCGACTACAAAGTCATATTTGTGGGTGATGCTACTATGGGCCCATACGAAATAGCCTACCCCGGCGGCTCGGTAGAACATTACAACGAAGAGCCCGGCAGTGCATGGTTGCAACGTATAACAAACCACTTTGATAAAGTCGCCTGGCTCAACCCACAACCCGTTGAACACTGGCCGTACTATCAATCAATTGGCTTTATAAAAGAGTTAATGAACAATCGCATGTACGCGCTGAGCTTGGATGGGATAAGTAGCGCGATAAAAGATCTGAGTTGATCGTTAATATCAATGACAGCTCAGTGCCATTAGCAGACATCGACTTTAATGTCTTAAGTCAAGATTTGACTCCATTCACTTATAACCTGTGTTGGCCGCTCTTGCCAACATCCGGTTGATAGATTTGTTATGAGCTGATTTCAAACCTTAGTCCTTTCCATTTGATTCTTTCAGTTGCTCTTTAGCACTGGAAAAACCATCGTTAAAACCTTTAGAGAATGGCTCTACCGCGGTCGCAATTACCAAACACATAGCGCCTAGAAGCATAGTGTTTCGTTTGTTTTTTACATACCCATAGATAGTTAGAAAAACAAACAATATTGAAAATACTAGCTGCAAATAAAACACTTAAAATTCCTTTTATTTAAAATTAACACGACGACTAAAGCTCATAACAATTTAATAGTGCGCTCGTCGCGCATATTTCTGCCGACGCTACGCTCATTTTTCTACATTATATAGTTTTAACAAATTACCTAAGGTATTACTATCGCAAAGTTTTCTAAAGTTTTTAGGTAAAGTTAAATTAACCAATATGCGCGCAGCGCTTACTTTCATGAATATATGCGCAGAGCAGTTTAACCAATCTATTAACGACGATATTTAGCCAATCTCAATGTCCGCTTATCGCTCTGAACAGCCATGCGGATAATATTTAAATCATACAACTACAAAACGTTACTTCTCGGTCATTTTAGTTTAAACCGATTTACTCATAAACAAGCTATACGGGTCTAACTCATAATTACCAAACGGTTCGCACTCTTTAAAACCAAATTGGACATAAAGCTTTTGTGCGGGTAAAAATGCCTTAGCAGTGCCGGTTTCTAAACTAAGTTTTTTATAGCCTCGCAGTGTTGCTTGCTCAATAATATGCGTGAGTAACTTAGCGGCTATGCCTTGGCGTAAATAGTTGCTTGAGGTGCGCATTGATTTAATTTCGCCATGCGTTGTATTTAGCGCTTTTAATGCGCCGACACCCGCTAAGTTATTATCAATCCATAAGCTATAAAAGGTTATGTCGGGCTGAGTGAGTTTAGTTACATCCAGTGCATGTACGCTCTCTATGGGGGAGTGTTTTAGCATATCGTTATGATGCGCTTGTAGTAGCTTTATAACGTGAGGGTTTGAAAGCTCGCCTGTTCTAATATCCATTTATACCTCGTTTAACCCTAGAATTTAATGCTTTAGGGCTTTAATGAAAACCCTAAAGTAAGTGGCTCTATTTAGAATGCTAGTTTCCACACTACAAACGCAACAGCGAAACCAACCAAGTACACTAAGCCTAGCCACGTTAAGCAGCGCAATAGTACGCTGTGTTTAATGGCGGGCTCTGATCGCACAAGGCTAAAGTTAAGCCATGCAAAAACGGGAGTAGTGACAAAAGCAAGTGTCATGGCAAAAGTAAGCATTGGCCCCAGGGCCGATTTAAAAAATAAAATAACGGCCATACCTGCAAGCGCTTGTAGTATTAACCAAATATTTAGGCTGTGTTTTGATTGCCCAAAACCAAGCAATTTATGTGACTCGTTAAGTGTACGTGCGTAGCCGTCAAGCACGGTAAGTGTAGTGCCAAACATACATAAAAAAGCAATAGCTGATACCAGCGGCCTTGCCCACTCACCAATAGTCAGTGCGTACATGTCTATGAGCTGTTTAGCAAAGGCAACACCGCCAAGCTCAATACTGCTGCTTTGCCCGTATTGCACCAGCACACCTAAGCTAAAAAATACCAATGCTAAGCAGGCTGTTAGCCAATAGCCTACGTTAAAATCAAACAAGCCTTGGCTTTTAGTGACCGCTTGCTGGGCTTGCTTTTCTTTAAGCCACAGCGAACTAAGGGCTGATATTTCTATGGGTGCTGGCATCCAACCCATTAACGCGACCATAAAGCTGAGCATAACAAGTTCGTACGGTGACGGGCCAACATAGTCAGCTGGCGCCATTGGGCCATTACTAAATGCGATAACTAGCGCAATAACAGTAGCCAGTGTTAATAACCCCATTAAGCCTTTGGCAACGCTGTCGAGCGCTTTAAAGTGCCCTAACAATAATATGGCTAAGCACACACCGAGCAATATCCAACATAGCAGGGTTATCTCTATAACTACAGGCAATGCGTAATGTAGTAAGCTGGCGGTAAGTAGTAATACGCCTGCGGTATTAACAACAGCAGCGAGTATGTTTAGGCCTATAAAACTATAAAAATACACCGGACCTTTGTTTTTATAGCCTTCTACTAAACTGTTTTTAGTGGCTAAGGTATATTCCATACCAAAGCGAAAAAACGGATATTTTAATACGTTAACAGCCAGTATTAACCAAAATAGTTGCCAGCCAAATAGCGCGCCAGCCTGAGTAGATGCAACTAAGTGAGACCCACCAATTGCTGCGGTTGCCATTAAAATACCAGGGCCTAGTGCGCCTACGTGAGATTTCCAAGAAGTGTGTGTTTGCTGCATTAATTTCTCAAATTATGTGTGTTATTCACTCTGGTTATTAATTTTCACAATTAATAACACCGAAGGCTGCATAACTTACCTAAATTAAAGGCAATAAAAAAGAGCCATAAGGCTCTTTTTTATAGTGCTTTGGGACTAAAAATTATTTTAGTTCCATCTCTTGGATGATTTCGTGCGCTATTTCTGGCGTTGTACTTACAGGCTTTTCGTGTAAATTTGCTTTTATTTGCCCTTTTCGATGTTTTAGTGCTGCATCGAGTTTTTTAGCTGCGCTTGCAATAGCTGGGTACATTACTTCGTTTTCCCCTTTTACTGATATTCGCGCACCTTCGTAATTAGTGCTAATTTCGGCTTGGATTTTATGATGCTCTTTAGACAAGATCATATCGAGAGAAATAAGTGATGGAAAGTGGCTCTCAATTTTAGAAAATTTTTCGTTGATGTGCTCTCTAATAGAGTCAGTAACTTCAACATGGTGACCAGAAAGATTAATTTTCATAGGGTATCCTTTTATTTGTTACCTCATAAATAGTATTGGGGGCTATTTAGATTAACACAAGGAAAAAAGAGAGATATTTGAGGTTTATTTGCGGTTTTTGGTGATTTAAATCATGTGTTGCGCAAAGTTTATGCAAAGCCCATAAATCATGGGCTTTCAGACGTCTAGCTGTGCTAGCTATTAATCTGTGTACGAGCAACAGTAGTCGGCAAAATCACTTACTTTTACTTTAAAGCTTACGTTAGCGTCTACATTAAATGACTCGCCCGCATTAAATGTTTTCCACTCACTCTCGCCTGGTAATAAAATATCCCACTGGCCACCTAAAAGCTCCATGAGTTCTTTTTTACTGGTATCGAATACAAACTCACCCGGCTGCATAAAGCCTAATGTTTTGGTAGTTCCATCGCTAAATACAACCGTACGGCTTGACACTTTACCGTCAAAATACACGTTGGCCTTTTTAACTACGCTTACATTTTCAAACTGAGACATTTTAGCTCCTGCTATTAATTTAAAGATCTTTCTTCATAAATTTTATCGCACTACCTTGCCTGATAGCTTACTTTCTTGCAAGGAAAGCTGCATTGATAAAGGTGAAGTTGTTTCATATATGGGCATAAAAAAACCCGCACATTGGCGGGTTTTAAGTTACTTAACTTATTTAATCAAAAACGATTAAAAAAGTGCGTTTGCTTTACTTACAATGTTTTCAACCGTAAAGCCAAAGTGCTCAAACAACTCGTTAGCTGGTGCAGACTCACCAAAGGTGGTCATACCGACTACGGCACCATTTAGGCCTACATACTTGTACCAATAATCAGCAATACCTGCCTCTACCGCTACGCGACGAGAAACGCTTGCTGGTAATACGCTTTCTTTGTACTCAGGCGATTGATCTTCGAATGCATCAGTACATGGCATAGATACAACACGTACCTTTTTACCTTGGCTGCGTAATTCAGTAGCTGAATCTTGTGCTAATTGCACCTCAGAACCGGTTGCAATAATAATTAGCTCTGGGTTGCCGTCACAGCTAAGGATGTAACCACCCTTTTTGACGTCGCTTAACTGTTGTGCATCACGCGCCTGTTGCTCAAGACCTTGGCGTGTGAATATTAACGATGTAGGACCGTCTTTACGTTCAATAGCTTGTTGCCATGCAATTGCTGACTCAACTTGGTCACACGGGCGCCAGTTATAAAGGTTAGGCGTTAAACGCATGCTGGCAATTTGCTCTACTGGTTGGTGAGTTGGACCATCTTCACCTAAACCAATTGAATCGTGCGTGTATACAAAAATGCTTGGTTGCTTCATTAATGCAGCCATACGAACCGCATTGCGTGCGTATTCCATAAACATTAAGAACGTTGCACCGTAAGGAATAAAGCCTTTATGAAGTGCAATGCCGTTCATAATTGCCGACATACCAAACTCACGCACACCGTAGTAAACGTAGTTACCACTTGCATCGTCCGCTGTTAGGCCTTTAGAGCCTTCCCAAATTGTTAAGTTTGAACCTGCTAAATCGGCAGAGCCACCCATAAATTCTGGTAATAATGGACCAAATGCATTTAATGCATTTTGTGACGCTTTACGAGATGCTGGATTTGCCGGGTTTGCTTGTAACTGCTCAATATACGCTTGTGACTTTTCAGCCCAGTCGGCAGGTAAATCTGAATTTGTACGGCGTTTGTACTCAGCTGCAAGCTCTGGGAATGCTTTTGCATAGGCTGCAAACTTTTCGTCCCAGCTTGATTCAAGTTCTTGGCCTTTAGCTTTTCCATCCCACTGTGCGTAAATGTCTTCAGGGATTTCAAATGCATCGCCCGTCCAACCTAAAAACTCACGCGATGCTTTAATTTCGTCATCGCCAAGTGGTGCACCGTGACAGTCGTGGCTACCCGATTTATTAGGTGAACCGTAACCAATAATTGTTTTACAACAAATGAGGGTTGGTTTATCAGTCACGCTTTTTGCTTCGCTAATTGCAGCACTTACTGCATCGCTATCGTGGCCATCAACGTCACTAATTACGTGCCAGCCGTACGCTTTAAAACGTGCTGGTGTGTCATCGCTAAACCAGCCTTCAACTTCACCATCGATTGAAATACCGTTGTCATCCCAAAAAGCAACCAGCTTACCTAGGCCTAATGTGCCGGCAAGCGAACAGGCTTCATGCGAAATGCCTTCCATTAAACAACCGTCGCCCATGAATGCATAGGTATGGTGATCAACAATGTCGTGACCTTCACGGTTAAATTGTGCCGCAAGCGCTTTTTCAGCAATTGCCATGCCTACCGCATTTGTGATCCCTTGGCCTAGTGGGCCCGTAGTGGTCTCGATACCTGGCGCATAACCGTATTCTGGGTGGCCTGGTGTTTTAGAGTGCATTTGACGGAAGTTTTTAATTTCGTCCAACGGTAAATCATAACCACTTAAGTGCAATAAAGAATAGATAAGCATTGAACCGTGGCCGTTTGACAGTATAAATCGATCTCGGTCTGCCCACTCTGGATTTGATGGATTATGTTTTAGATAATCGCGCCATAATACTTCTGCGATATCAGCCATGCCCATAGGGGCTCCAGGGTGACCAGATTTGGCCTTTTGTACTGCGTCCATTGACAAGACGCGAATAGCATTTGCAAGTTCTTTGCGAGATGGCATGAATTCTCCTACCTTATATATGTATTTGCGCGGGTATTTATGTGTTCGTTTATGTACTCAAGTTACAAGAGCACTTTTATTGCGACCATTCTTACTTATTGTGGGGGCTGTGTGCAATTAAAAACCCTATAAAAATGAGGTATTATGAATATTTTTTAAGACCATAATGTCATAACTAATTTAATTTAGACGTCTAGGCGTAAAAACACTATGCAAGGTGTTTCGTTTTAGATAAAATACGCCCCTTAATTTTTTAGCGCTAATACCGACGTTTGTGAAGCGCAATATTTGTGAGCATAATTACAATGGCAAAACATTTATTTACTTCTGAATCTGTTTCTGAAGGTCATCCGGATAAAATCGCCGACCAAATCTCTGATGCGGTTCTTGATGCTATCCTAGAGCAAGACTCTCATGCCCGCGTTGCGTGCGAAACATACGTGAAAACAGGTATGGTTATGGTTGGTGGTGAAATCACTACTAGCGCATGGGTTGATATAGAAGAGATTACGCGTAAAACAGTACGTGAAATTGGCTACACTCACTCAGATATGGGTTTTGATGCTGACTCGTGTGCAATTTTGAACACCATTGGTAAACAGTCTCCAGACATTAACCAAGGTGTTGACCGTACTAGCCCAGAAGAACAAGGCGCTGGTGACCAAGGCTTAATGTTTGGTTACGCATGTAACGAAACTGAAGTGTTAATGCCTGCACCTATTACGTATTCTCACCGTTTAGTTCAACGTCAAGCACAAGTACGTAAAAGCGGCGAGCTTAACTGGTTACGCCCAGATGCAAAATCTCAAGTTACTTTTGCATACGAAAACGGTAAGCCAGTAGGTATTGATGCGGTTGTTCTGTCAACTCAGCACAGCGAAGACATCTCTCAAAACGATTTAGTAGAAGCTGTGATGGAAACCATCATCAAGCCAGTACTTCCTGCTGAACTAATCACAAGCGCAACTAAGTTTTTTATTAACCCAACAGGCCGATTTGTAATTGGTGGTCCAATGGGTGACTGTGGTTTAACAGGACGTAAAATCATTGTTGATACATACGGTGGTATGGCACGTCACGGTGGTGGTGCTTTCTCTGGTAAAGATCCATCAAAAGTTGACCGCTCAGCTGCATACGCTGCACGTTACGTGGCTAAAAACGTAGTGGCTGCTGGCCTTGCTGATAAGTGTGAATTACAAGTATCTTACGCAATAGGTGTTGCTGAGCCAACCTCTATCAGTGTTGAAACCTTTGGTACTGGTAAATTAGAAGAAGCACGTTTAATCGAATTAATTCGTGAACATTTTGACCTACGCCCTTACGGCTTAATTCAAATGCTTGATTTAGAGCGCCCTATCTACCTTCCTACTGCAGCTTACGGCCACTTTGGCCGTGACGAATTCCCATGGGAACGCACAGATAAAGCTGACGCACTTCGCGCAGCAGCGGGTCTTTAAGACTAAAGCAAAAAAACGGCCCTTTTAAGGGCCTTTTTTATAGCTAGCAATTATGTAACGCAACGCTAATTTATAGTTTAAAAAATAACTATTAATTGGTCCTCGAACTTTTTTATACTTTAGGTATATACTCATTTAATTATAAAGCTTTAGGGATATTTAAATGACCGATAACTTTCGCGTTATGTTTGCTGGACTCGCTGATAACGTTGACTCAAACACAGCGTGTACAACACTGGCGGCAAAACTAAAAATCTCAGAAGAAAAAGTAGCCTTATTTTTTAAAGGTAAGCCTTTATTTGCGCCTAGCGATAAAAACAAAGCATTAAAACAAGCTAAGCTACTTGTTGGAATGGGTATTAAAAGTAAACTTCAAGCTGTATCGACAAATACTGAAAAAACCACTCAAACGGTAAGTGGTAGCCAGCGAGATGAGCGTATTTTTGACGCATTAGACTACATAACTAGCAGTTTAATCAGGCTAGAAGAAAAACTCGAAGACCTCGAGCAGCGCTTACCTGAAAACCAAACAAAAACCCCTGAAGTAGATGAAGACGAATGGCAAGACGAAGAGCTATTACTGGACGAGGAGCTAATAACTCAGCCTAAAAAACGCAGTAATGCATTGCTTTATTCGTTAATAGCTACGGTTGTTACGTTGCTTATTATACTTGCGGTGTACTTGGCGTTTCCTGCTTTATTTGCTTTTTAATTAGTTGGTAAGTTTGAAAAATGAGCGATTCACGCGCCCAAATAAGAAAATCTATTCGCGAATTACGTAATAATTTGTCTAATGAACAGCAAAATTTAGCATCTCAATCTTTAAGTATGAATTTTATTCAATACTTAAAAACAAAAAAAACAGCTAAAAATCAACATATCGCCATTTATTTAAGTAACGACGGAGAGCTTGATACCTCCTTGTTAATTAAAGAATTATGGAACTTAAATCACGTTATTTACCTACCAGTAATACACCCATTTAATGGCGCCACTTTGCTGTTTCAGCGCTATGAGAAAAACTCACCCATGAAGGCAAATTGCTATGGTATCTTTGAACCTAAGCTAAATTGCAGTCAAATATGCCCTTTACCCGAGCTGGACTACTTACTTATGCCATTAGTTGCATTTGATAATCAAGGTAATCGCTTAGGAATGGGAGGTGGGTTTTACGATAGAACACTGGCTCGTTTACACGATGAAAACTGGCAAAAACCACGACTTATAGGCCTTGCACATGAGTGCCAAAAAGTTGATGTATTGCCAATAGAGTCTTGGGATGTACCGCTTAAAACCATAATAACACCGAACAATAATTACTGCTGGTGATGTGATTATTCGCATACTTACAGCACACGTTTGACATACATGAGCACAAAATAATGACACAAGACGAATTAAAAAAAGCAGCAGCATGGGCTGCACTCGAGTTTGTAAAAGAAAACACGATAGTAGGTGTAGGCACAGGCTCAACCGTTAATCACTTTATTGATGCCCTTGGCACAGTTAAAGACACTTTAGTAGGTGCTGTATCAAGCTCTGAAGCTTCTACAGCGCGTTTAAAAGAGCTCGGTATTGAAGTATTTGAGCTAAACGATATCGATGTACTCGATGTTTACATCGACGGCGCTGATGAAATTAACGCTCAAAATGAAATGATTAAAGGCGGTGGTGCTGCACTTACCCGTGAAAAAATTGTGGCTGCAGTTGCTAAGCAGTTTGTGTGTATTGTTGATGACACCAAACTAGTGGACACATTGGGGGAATTTCCGCTTCCAGTTGAAGTTATTCCAATGGCGCGCAGCTACGTAGCACGTGAGTTATTAAAGTTAGGCGGCGACCCAGTCTACCGCCAAGGTGTGGTTACCGATAACGGCAACGTTATTTTAGACGTATATAATTTAAATATTACCAATGCTAAGCAACTTGAGACAGATATAAATCAAATTGTTGGCGTAGTTACCAATGGCCTATTTGCGATGCGTGGTGCTGATAAAGTAATTATCGGCACTAAAAATGGGCCTCAAATTAAATAGGATGAGGTTATGAGTAAGGTATCGTTAGCAAAAGACAAAATTAAAATTCTCTTGCTTGAAGGTGTGCACCAAAGCGCAGTTGAAACGCTAAAACGAAATGGTTACAGCAATATAGACTACGTTAAAACATCGCTACCTGAAGACGAGCTTAAAGAACGTATTAAAGACGCTCACTTTGTAGGTCTGCGTTCTCGTACTCATATTAACGAAGCTGTTTTAGATGCTGCAGAGAAGCTGATTGCCATTGGTTGTTTTTGTATTGGCACAAACCAGGTTGACTTAAGTAACGCTCGCCAGCGCGGTATTGCTGTATTTAATGCGCCATTTTCAAATACACGCTCTGTTGCAGAGCTAGTACTTGGTGAAATACTGCTTTTACTTCGCGGTATACCTGAGCGAAATGCTGCAGCTCACCGTGGTGAGTGGCTAAAAACAGCAACGGGTTCATTTGAAGCACGTGGTAAAACGTTGGGTATTATTGGCTATGGCCACATTGGTACTCAGCTAGGTATTATGGCTGAAAACATAGGTATGAACGTCGAGTTTTACGACATTGAAGATAAGCTAACACTGGGTAATGCAAAACAAGTTCATAACTTGACTCAGCTACTTCAGCGCTCTGATGTAATTAGTTTGCATGTGCCAGAAACACCACAGACCAAAAACTTAATCGGTTCGGCTGAGCTTGCGGTAATGAAACAAGGCGCTATTTTAATTAACGCCTCTCGCGGCACCGTTGTTGATATTGATGCCCTTGCAGAATCACTTAACGAGAAAAAGCTAAGTGGTGCAGCAATTGACGTGTTCCCTGTTGAACCTAAATCTAACGATGAAAAGTTTGTATCGCCACTACGCGACTTCGATAACGTTATTTTAACGCCGCATATTGGTGGCTCAACTCAAGAAGCTCAAGAAAATATTGGTATTGAAGTGGCAGGTAAATTGGCTAAATATTCAGATAACGGCTCTACAATTACCGCCGTTAACTTCCCTGAGGTATCACTGCCAGAGCTTGCTAACCGTAGTCGCTTATTGCATGTTCACCACAACCGTCCAGGTGTGTTAACGCAAATTAACCAAGCGTTTGCGCAGCACGGTATCAATATAGCGGCTCAGTACTTACAAACTGATGAAGCAATTGGTTATGTGGTTATTGACGTTGATACCGACCACTCTGAAGTAGCGCTAAAAGAGCTAAGTGCAGTTGAAGGAACAATTAGAGCGCGTATTCTTCACTAAACATTATCTATAATAAAAGCCGCATTTGATTAAACAAGTGCGGCTTTTTAAATTATGATTTAACGACTTATAGTGATTAGTCGCCTTTAACTTCTAAATTTATAAACTTAACCAGTTCCTCTGGCTTACCAGCTAGCATCATTAATTGCTGGTTAACTTCCATCATAGTTTGGCCTTCAGGCAATTTTGCTGAAACAGTTAACGAATTTAAACCGCTGGCAAAGCTGGTTAACGCATTCGCTATTTCTTCAGTTACAGGCGCTTGCTCTAACTGCTGGGCTAACATTGCTTGCATTTGCTCAATAGTCATACCTTGCTTTGAAAGCTCACTTTCTAATAACTCTTTAAGTTTACCTTGATTATTTATAACAAAGCTTGCGTTACGGGGTTCAAGCTTGCTCATTGCTTGCATCATACGTGTTTGCTGTTGTAGTTGCTGCTCATAAGTTAATGGGGTATCACCCGCTTGCTTTTGTTCTTTGCTCATCGCAAGCGACGTATCCATGAGCGGTTTAGAATTAGCTAGTCCTATGTCCATATTAAAACTGATCACATCTTTAGCATTGAGCTTTACAACCATATCGCTTTCACCAGACTCTTCATTATAATCTAAAGATGAATGCAGATTGTAACTTGCTGATGCTAATATAGCATTTGTGTCAGCAGGCAGTGTGGCAATAAAGTCTTTACTGAGTGTCAGATTTTTTACATCAAGCGATGTATGCGGCGAAATTTTATCGGTTTCGTAGCCTTTAACTTCAATACTTTGAACGTTGGCTACACTCTCGCCCTCAGGGCTTATTACTTCCATACTTGTAATTTCAACACTTTTTGAAATAACACTTGCAGATAAGCCAGCATATTTAAATGTTGCACCCGTTTGCTCACTCACCATGGCCAGCTGCTTGTCTACTTCAGCACGAACCTCTTGGGTTGCAGCATAGTTAGCATAGCTAACGCCGCCAACACCTGCGGCAATAATCGCTGCTGCTATTATTAATTTTTTCATGTTATATCCTTATTTTATTTTTTATAAAAATTGTATTTCTTTAAGAGTAACATTGCATAGCAACCGCTGTAAGCGTTAATTAATCAGGCTCAATAACTCATGTACCGTTTTTACTGGAGTTATCTTAGCGCCTAGGCCTTCCATTGATTTATGGTAGTTACGAAACGGGATAAATATTTCTGTAAAACCATGCTGTGCAGCTTCTTTAACTCGTGGTACGCCGCTGTCTATTGGTCGCACATCACCGTTTAAACTCAACTCCCCCATAATACAAGTGGTTCGAGGCACAACAAATTCGTTCAAGCTACTTAGTAACGCAGTAACAAGGGCTAAATCTATACAGGTTTCTGATTCATCAATTTTTAAACCACCCACAATATTAAAAAAGGTATCGTGAAATATTTTTGTTTTTGTATGTTTACGTAAAATACCTGTGAGCATTTTTATGCGGTTCATATTTAAACCGACACAAACACGCTGTGGAAATTCAGCCTCGGTTTCTGTTGTTAAACATTGTATTTCAAGCAATAGATTCCGATTACCTTTACGGATACAGGTAATAGACGACCCCGGGGATTCAGTCGTCGAGCCCGATAAAAATATCTCACTCGGGTTGTCTACGCTTAACATTCCACGTTCACACATTTTAAAAATACCCACAGTATCAATGTCACCAAAGCGGTTTTTATTGGCACGTAGGGTACGTATTTGTCCATCATTGGTGTCTATGTGTAATAGCGCATCAACAATATGCACCAAGGTTTGCGGGCCTGCAATTTCGTTATTTTTATTCACGTGAGCAATAATAAACATGGTCACATCATTCTGCTTACAATATTGAGTTAATGCTTGAGCGGCACTTTTAACTTGCGAAGGAGAGCCTGGACTGCCATTTGCAGTATCTGTAACAACGGCTTGAATGGAGTCGATGACTGCAAACTTTATTTTATTTTTATCAAGCTCTTCAATAATAGTCTCAACGCTGGTTTCTGAAAGCAAATAAAGCTCATCGGCGTTATAGTCTAACTTTAAGCGGTTAACACGATTTTTAAACTGCGACAAAGACTCCTCAGCGGTACAGTAAAGAGACGGCATACGCTTTGACATTCTTGCTACCAAGTCAGATAAAAGCGTTGTTTTACCCGCCCCCGGATCGCCCGAAATAATATTTACAGAACCCGTAGTAACACCACCGCTTAAAACACGGTCAAGCTCGCCTATTTCTGTGAGTTGCTTTTCAGCTTCAACGGTTGCTATGTCATTAATTTTTTTAGAACCACCACCAATACCTCCGGCATAACCGCCAACACTTGAGCGCGCTGTTGCTTTCTTACTTTGTCCTGCTGAAGGTTTAAATTCAGCTAACGTGTTCCACGCACCGCAACGACACTGCCCCTGCCAACGTTGATAGTTCATGCCACACTCTGTACAAACAAACTCTACTTTTGCCGCTTTAGCCATTAATAACCTTATTTATTAATCATTGAATTTAAAAATGCGTACTGTCTTGTTGTTATTTTGCCATTTCATCTATTTACATAGCAACATAGCTTGCCTGTACAAATTTCTTAAGCCACAATCATTACCTAATTAACTGTTTTACCTTTATATATCTTAGGGCACAGTTTTTGCTTTAAAATTGAATAAAAGTAACTTGCCAATAAAATGGCACATAACACATAATAACAAAAACTAAATGGTAGTTGCTCTAAAAATCGTACCTATATTAACAACATAGCACGCTTTACGTTTATTGAATTTCTAATAAATGGATTTAATAGTATACCTACTTTTTCAAAGAGACGGTGATGGTTTTATAAATGGCTGATGACATCATGCTCAAACACGAGTCCCTCGTTAATGAGCTAAAACAATATTTAGGCAACGCCAAGTTTGACCTAATTTTTAAATCAAAAACAGCAGAGCTTACGAAGCCTGAACAGTTTTTAATTAAAATGGAAATGTCGCGCCTTTCTCAGCCTGTCGAGCGCTTTATTGATCTACGCGGTTTAGTTACAGGACAAGTAAAACCTTACGAACATAATGGTAAACAGCACTTTATGGATGAAACGGCCATTGAAGTGTTTGAAAGCGCATTAAAACAGCATGGTAAATACACACTTGCTGTTTACGAAGCGGTTATGAATACGGAAAATAACCACCGCGTAATGCAAAAAGAAGCCGCCGAAAAAGGGAATAAACAAGAGCAAAAAGATTTACTAAATACTAATGTTATTAAATTTGCATCTTACGAAAGCCGTGCAGAAGAAAGAATGAATTATTCAATAAAAGTTACTATTGAATATAACGATAAGAAAAATATTAAAGCAAGTACCTCTGATATTTCTTTGAGCGGCTGTAAAATAAAGCTGGCAAAGCGAAACATAATCAGAAAAGGCCAACTAATAGCAATGCGTTTGGTGGGTCTAGAGCAAGACTTTGAACTGGGTTTAAAAAATGGCATTCAATATGAAGTAGTTGCCGTTGAGAATATCTCACGTGAATTTAATCATATTCGTTTAAAGCGAACTTACGTTGAAAATAATGAAGCCTTTGATAACTTTTTAGAAAGCTTTATTCACGGAAATAAACGCCGCTACAAAGTTAATTTAGATAACACACTCGATGCGGTTGTATCAAAAGGTTATGAGCAATATTACATACCTCGTGTTACTTCATTGTATGTGTTTTTAAGTAAAAAAGACGATCAGTATTATCCTAGTTTAAGCCTAACAACCGAAAATAATATTTTTATTCAGCGCTACTTTACCGATGAAAGAAGTGTACCTTGCTTATACAACGTGCTTAACCATAAACGGGTCAGTGGGTTATTAACACAACCAACAGCGGTTAAAGAAGATTACCTGTATACCTTTACACATGTGTCCTCTGGTAAAGTTTATTTTTACTCTGCAACACGAACCGAACTTAATAAAAACCCAAAACTTCGTGATTTATTCTTGGGATTTGGTAGCCAAAAAGAAAGCTGGCAGTGTTTTAAAATTCAAATAATGCCAAGTCATCCTGATGATGCTTACATACCACTTTCACTGCCAAATTCTGCGGGCAGTAATATTGAAAAACTCAATAAGCCGCCCTCCCCACGTGTTGAAGGACTAGTAAAAGACGTAAAATATATTGTTGTACTAACTAGTGTAGGTAATAGCGTTGAGCAATTGCGTTATAAACAAATAACTTACGATAAAGCTTTGGTCAATCAGCTTAAACTTTTTGGGCATGCCAAACATAAAACGGCTCCCTATTTAGACATTGTTGCGCTTGAGTATGTAAATTTACGCTCGCATAAACGCTATTTATACAAAACCGACGTTAAATTACACATAAATGATACGGTATTAAGTGGACATACGCGCGATTTTTCAGTCATGGGGCTACAACTAGAGTGCGATCAGCCTGTTAACTTTAAAAAAGGCGATATCGTCCTTTTAACATTTCCTGAGTTGCAAAAAATAACTAAAAAACATAAATTGGGCGAGCTCAAGTATGAAGTTATGGCCATTAGTAAATCACTGACCACCGTTAGTTTAAAAGCAAATAGAGTGGCTGATTTACCTCATGCAGGCGTTAGCTTTTTTACACAATTAATTGAAAATAACAAAGATAAATTAAAGGTAAGTGAAGAGGCTCCTAAAATTGAAGGGCTCTCTACAGCACTTAGAAACATGGTAACAAAAAGCGTTTGCCAATTTCCGCTGTATTTACACAAAGAAGCGGCACATTTTAAAGTGGGTGCAATTGGTTATGGTTTATATTCAAGCCCGCTGCATGTACTTTTACAAAACTTTGGTCTACTTAGCAATAAAACCGACGTGTCGAGTATAATAACTAACGAGCAAATTTTAAATGTGATCACTCCAAATATAAAAGATCGCAGCAGACAAGATCCGCCACTTGCGTTTACACTGGCAATCAATTTTGATCCCCGACAAGATAAAGTCACCGAAGCTATTCAAAGCCAGTGTATATTAGGTGAAGATTACAGCAGCTTTAATGAACAAATTAGCAAGGGGATTAAGTCTCAAATTATATTTGTTATGCGACTATATATTTCACGTACTGGTCGCCCAGATACAGATTACCTATCCAACGAGCTTAGCTATGTGAGTCAATACGCGTTACATAAAGCTAAAGAGTTGGAAGAAGCTTTATGGTCGGTAACAGGTGTGGGTGATGTGGTTGATATTACAGAAGAAGCTTTAAGTCATTTTGAGTTAGATCAACAAAAGGTTGACCAAATGGGCCGTCGTAAACTGCTTTGGTTAAACCGCTCTCGCTAAGCGGTTTAACGCTAATATGCCATCGTTATTTTTTGTTTAACGGAATAGCGAGCATATAAAGTAACTGTAATAACGAACCGTTACAAATAGCCGCTTGCGCTTGCTCAACTACTTTTGGTTTACCGTGAACAGCAACCCCAAGTCCAGCCTTTGCCATCATAACGAGATCATTTGCACCATCGCCAATCGCCACTGTTTGTATTTTTTCAAGTCCGAGCTTAGCCTGCAAAGACTCTAAAATAATTGCCTTTTGCTGTGCATCTACAATAGTACCTAACACTTTACCTGTTAGCTTATCGTCTTCGAATTCAAGCACATTTGCATGTACTTCGTCTAAATCAATAAGCTGCTGAACACGCTCTGCAAATGGTACAAAACCACCAGAGGCAATAGCTAAATACCAATTGTGATGTTTTAATACTTGGCACAAAGCTTTTATGCCTGGCATAAGTGGTAAGGTACTTTTTAACTCATCCATAAGGCTTTTTTCAATACCTTTAAGCTTAGCTACTCGTTGATTTAAGCTTTCACTAAAATCAAGTTTACCCGCCATGGCAAGTGCAGTTACGGATGCTACATCATCATAAACATTTGCTAAGCGCGCTATTTCATCGATGCATTCAATAGTAATCGCTGTTGAATCCATATCCATCACTAGCAAGCCTGGCTCGTATAGGTTAGGCGGGGTATTAATTTGTACTAGTTGACATTCTAGTGTTTCTGAAAACGCTTTAAGCGTTAGTGGGTTGATAGATTGCGTTGTATTTTGAGTATAAAAGCACAGTGCTGGTGATAACCCTAAGTCAGGTTGGTATTGGCAAAGCGCAGTAACCGTTTGCCCATGGTGAGCTAAAAACTGAATGAATGTATCTATACTCGTTGCATTAAAATCACCTGCAAACGCAATGCTAAATAACCCGTATTGTGTATTTGGTACACCGTCAAACAGCTTAAAAACCCCATTTTTATGAGCAAACCATTGGTTAAGCGTTAACATTGATAATGATTGCTGTGAAATAAGCTGTGCCATGCTGATTTGCGACATGGGATCTCCGTGTTTATTTTTATTTACCTGATTTAAAAAAGTTGATGAAAATAGTGCTAAATTCGCCATCAGGGTCAGTTTAAGGTTATAGTAGTAGTTGTAACATCAAATCAAAATTCTGTCAGCAGCATATACGGTGACTATGAAAAATAACCATCTAAAAAATCCAATATCAGCATCACAAAAAAAACGACTTTTACGGTTATTGCTAGCTGCGGGCTGTTTTGTATTGCTTAGCTGGGTTGGTGTAAATAGTAGCTTTCAAAGTCATCAATTGTTGTACGATAGCGCCGATAACACGGCAAAAAGTTTAACCCAATTTATGGCATTAAATGTTAAAACGCCACTGATAGAAAAAAACAAACCCGAACTAAATGCGATATGTAACGATATAGCTAAAGACGAATTTGTACTTTCGGCTACCATTTATGATCATCAGGGCATTTTAGTTGCCAGTAGCGATAATTGGCAGTCGCACCACATTTTAGGTCAACTTCCAGAGTCGACTCCAGGAATAAGTAAACTAAAAACCCCTTTTGTAGAGCCTGTTATAAGTGATGATGACCGTCCTATTGGCTTTGTGTCTGTAACGTATCTAACGCGTGCAGCTATATCGAACAGCCACAGTCATTTTCACGATTTAGGTAGGCAAGTTTTATTAATGCTGGTTATTGCGTGTATTTTTACTTGGCAATTGGGGCGTGGTTTAAAACGTTGGCAGGTAAACCGCTATATGCAAAAAACTTCTGAGCAAGATTTATAAAGCGCTTTAGCAAGCGCCTTTTTGTCACTACATTGTTTTAAACTACATAGTACGTTAAATACATTTGGAATATGTAGCGGCGTATTAATTTCACCTTGATGCCCGCTCAGTGGCATTGAGGGCGAGTCGGTTTCGAGCACTAAATGCTGTGGCTCAATTTGAGCAATAACATTACGGGTTTTTAATGCACGCTCGTAAGTTATAACCCCACCTACACCTAGTTTAAAGCCCTGTTTAATATAATAGTGCGCTTGCTGTAGTGACCCCGAAAACGCATGTATCACCCCACCATATTTTGGCTTACAACGTTTAAACGATTGCGCAATTAAATCATGGCTTTGCCTATGGTGGATAATAAGTGGCAAATTTAACTCATTAGCAATAGTTATTTGCTGCTCAAATAACCACGTTTGCTTTGTAAGGTCTTCAATACTTCTATCAAGCCCACACTCACCTATTGCCCCCAGCTGGTTAATATTTGCTTTTGCAAAATCAAACAGCTGCGCAAGATGAGACTCTTTATGATCAGCTAAAAAGTAAGGATGAAGCCCTGCGGCTATATGCACTTGTGTGTATTTACTTTTAAACTCAATTAACTGTTTAGATTGCGCCAAGCTAATGCCCGGCACAATAAAGCGCTCAACGCCCTTTGCCACACACGCTTTTATAAGTGATTCACGCTCTGCGTCAAACTCGTTAAAATCAAGGTGGCAGTGGGAGTCTATAAATTTCATAGCGTAAACCGCTTAAGGGTTTAAGCGTGTTATTTGCCAGCTATTATCATCTTGGCGTTGGTACATAAAGCGGTCGTGTAGACGATGAGCGCCGCCTTGCCAAAACTCAATTTTAGTAGGCACTACGCAGTACCCCCCCCAAAAATCTGGCAATGGGATTTCACCTTTAGCAAACTTGCTTTTCATATTAGCAAAGGTTTCCATAAGTACTTTTCGCGACGACACTGGCCTGCTTTGTTGCGACGCCCATGCTGCTAATTGGCTTTCTTTAGGACGCGATAAAAAGTATTTTGCCACGGCTGATGTAGGTAATGGTTTTGCCTCGCCGTATACAATTACTTGGCGTTCCATATGGTGCCACGGAAAGTGCAGCGATATTTTGTTATTGCCTTTTAGCTCTTGCGCTTTACGTGAGCCGGTATTAGTAAAAAATACAAACCCGTTATCATCTAAATGTTTTAACAATACAATACGCTGTGAAGGTTGCCCGGTTTCATCAACCGTAGCGACCACCATGGCCGTTGGGTCTGGGATATTACTGCCCACAGCATGCTCAAGCCACGTTTCAAATTGTTTGAATGGATCATCTTGCAAGTTATCTTCGCTTAGCGCGTCTTGCAGGTATTCACGGCGGATGTCTTCGAGTTTCATAAACAAATCCTTCTCTGTTTATTAAAGCGTATGTGGGTAAGTAAGGTCAGGTATTTAATCGTTACAAGAGCAAAAATAAAAGTGTTTTGTTTAATGTTGGGTTTCGTTTCACTCAACCCAACCTACGGTGCAAACCTATGTATCTGCAAGTGTAGGAGTGCTGACAAGGCGAAGTACTTTTTTATGCCAAGGAGCATACAGTTAGTATGCGACTTAGGCTAAAAAAGCACGACAACGCAGCCAAAGCGAACTACACGAAACAGAAGGTTCACCTAAGTAGTTTAGCCTAAGACAAGGCATTCACCCCTACTTATCCCTATGAGCATACGGTTTGTATGTGATTAGGGTAAGTCGGGGTGGATAACGCAGTATTAGGTTAAAATACGACGGTGATTACATTTGCTCCATGACTTCAATGCCTAACAAATCCAATCCTATTTTTAGCGTATCTGCCACTAAATTACACAACACTAAACGGCTGTCACGTACGTTTGGCTCTACGCCTTCTTTAAGTACTGGGCAGGCTTCGTAGAATGTCATGTATAAGCTAGCTAACTCGTATAAGTAACCACATAATACGTGCGGAGTGGCCTCTGAGATCATTAAATCAAGCACTTCTTCAAGCTGAAGTAGTTTAAGCGCGAGTGCTTTTTCTTGCGGCTCGGCTATGGCTACATCAGCATTTAGCGAAGCGGCATCGACACCTGATTTACGGAAAATGCTGCGTACACGGGTATAAGCATATTGTAAGTAAGGTGCTGTCGCGCCTTCAAAGCTTAACATGCTGTCCCAGTTGAATATGTAATCGCTGGTACGATGTTTAGAAAGATCAGCATATTTAACGGCGCCAATACCTACTTTACGGGCAATTTCGCTGCGATCATGATCCGATAAATCAGATTCACGCTCAGCAAGTTTTGTTGCTGCACGACTAATCGACTCTTCAAGTAAGTCGGCAAGCTTAACAGTACCACCAGTACGGGTTTTAAATGGTTTACCATCGGCGCCCATCATGGTGCCAAACGGGCAAAACTCGTAGCTTGTTTCATCGCGTAAAAGGCCAGCTTTTCGTGCAGTAAGCTCCACTTGATTGAAGTGAAGACTTTGGCGCGCATCAACAAATATTAAAATACGCTCAGCACCCAATTTATTTGAGCGGTAATCACACGCGGCTAAATCGGTGGTTGCATACAAAAAGCCGCCGCCAGATTTTTGCACGATAAACGCCGAAGGCTCGCCATCTTTATTTGCAAGTTCATCTAAAAACACAACCTGTGCGCCTTGCGACTCTACCGCTATGTTTTTATCTTTTAATAAGCTAATAATGTCGTTAAGCTCACTGTTATAAGCACTTTCAGCCATAATGTCAGCTTGAGTAAGCGTTACATTTAGACGTTTGTAAACTTCTTCAGAGTGCTTAACAGAGGTCGCTATAAATAGCTTCCATAGCTTTTCACAGTGCGCGTCGCCACCTTGTAGTTTAACTACATAGTCACGGGCTTTATCGGCAAAGCCCTCTTCATCGTCAAAACGTTTTTTAGCATCGCGGTAAAACGTTTCTAAATCAGCAAGCGCTACCGACTCTAAGTCTACGCCTTGGCTAATTTGATCTTCTAAATGGGCAATTAGCATACCAAATTGTGTGCCCCAATCGCCCATGTGGTTTTGACGAATTACTTTGTCGCCTCTAAATTCAAGGGCGCGTACAATGGCATCACCAATAATGGTTGAACGTAAATGGCCTACGTGCATTTCTTTTGCAAGGTTAGGTGATGAGTAATCTACCACGACAGTTTGCGGATTTGCGTGCTCGTTTACAGCCAGTTTTGCATCGCTGTTTGCTGCTTTTACACTGTTGGCTAAAAACTCAGGCTTTAAATGAATATTAATAAAACCTGGGCCGGCAATTTCTGTTTTTTCAGCGATGTCGGTTACATCTAGGTTATCAATAATTTTTTGCGCAAGCTCACGTGGGTTGCTTTTCATTTTTTTAGCGGCGCCCATTGCACCATTAATTTGGTAGTCACCAAATTGTGGGCGTGTGCTTTGTGTAACAGCTGGGTTTGTGTCTTCTGGTAGGCCTGCTGCGGTCATGGCGGCAATGGCTTTTTCTACTAAAATAGTACGAATGTTCATTATATTATTTACCTTTGTAAGCCCGCCATAGCAGGCTTTCAGTTAACTTTAGTCAGTCGATTCTAGTTTTCGCGCGTGTGGTTAAAGGTTACTTCTGGGTAACGCTCTGTCGATAAATTAAGGTTTACACGGCTCGGTGCTATGTAAGTTAAGTTATCGCCACCATCGAGTGCTAAGTTGCTTTCGCACTTACGTTTAAACTCTTCAAACTTTTTAACATCAGTTGAGCTTACCCAACGTGCTGTATTTACGTTTACGCCTTCGTAAATTGCATCTACGTTGTACTCAGCTTTTAAGCGCGCTACAACTACGTCAAACTGAAGTACACCTACCGCGCCTACAATTAAGTCGTTATTAATGAGCGGTCTAAATACTTGTACTGCACCTTCTTCAGAAAGCTGTACTAAGCCTTTTAATAGCTGCTTTTGTTTAAGCGGATCGCGCAAACGAATACGACGAAATAGCTCAGGCGCAAAGTTTGGAATACCGCTAAATTTAAGCTTTTCGCCTTGTGTAAAGGTATCACCAATTTGAATAGTACCGTGGTTATGTAGGCCTATAATATCGCCTGCGAATGCATCTGCTGCACGCTCACGATCGCCTGCCATAAAGGTTACTGCATCTGAAATACTCACCTGTTTACCAAGGCGTACATGATTCATCTTCATGCCTTGACTGTATTTACCCGACACAATACGCATAAAGGCAATACGGTCACGGTGTTTTGGATCCATGTTAGCCTGTATTTTAAATACAAAACCAGTAAAGTTCTCTTCCGTTGCGATTACTTGGCGGTCTTCTGTTTCACGCGGTAGTGGCGTTGGCGCCCACTGTGTTAAACCATCAAGTACATGGTCTACACCAAAGTTACCAAGGGCGGTACCAAAGTATACTGGCGAAAGCTCACCCGCTAAAAATAGTTCAAGGTCAAACTCGTTTGAAGCCCCTATAACAAGCTCTAGTTCTTCACGTAGTTGTTCAGCGAGTTCTTCACCAATGGCGATATCTAGCTCTGGGTTATCAAGGCCTTTAACAGTGCGAACTTCTTGAATTGTATGACCTTGGCCTGTTTTGTATAAAACCGCTTCGTCGTTATGAATGTGGTAAACACCTTTAAACTCTTTACCACAACCAATTGGCCAGGTAATAGGTGCACAGGCAATACTGAGCTCTGTTTCTACTTCATCAAGTAGTTCCATTGGGTCACGAATATCACGGTCACACTTATTCATAAAGGTCACAATTGGCGTGGTACGTAGGCGCGTAACTTCCATTAGCTTACGGGTACGTTCTTCTACACCTTTTGCGGCATCAATAACCATTAAACACGAATCTACCGCGGTCAATGTACGGTACGTATCTTCTGAGAAGTCTTCGTGTCCAGGGGTATCAAGTAAATTCACCAGCGCATTGTTATACGGAAATTGCATTACAGAGGTAGTAACCGATATACCACGCTCTTTTTCCATTTCCATCCAGTCAGACTTTGCATGCTGATTAGAGCCACGGCCTTTTACCGTTCCGGCTTTTTGAATCGCTTGTCCGAACAAAAGTACTTTTTCGGTGATGGTGGTTTTACCTGCATCCGGGTGAGATATAATTGCAAAAGTACGTCGTTTATTTATTTCGCTAAGGAGATTTTGGTCTGCCATTAAAAAGTTCTTATAGTTTGAATACGGATAATATCACCATAAAGTGTGCAGACGTTTAAAGGCTAAAACTGCTAAACCCCGAAACCTCAACACACCAAAACCAAGAGTAAATTAGCTCCTAGTTTGCGATCCGTTATGTTAATCGTAATTAAAGACTATTTTCGCTGATCTTGACCCTTTAAACAATCAATGGTTAGTTATTAACTGATCTTTTTTATTAATATTTAAGCTCAGGCCGTTTAGTTTGTAATTTGACTCAAGCTAAATAAAAATTTTTAACTAATTAGGTAATTAAAACCTATGCATAAAGGAGAAGTTATCTCTAACTAAAGTTTATATTTTAGCGATGAGTAAAACGCAGGCTTGTTTAATAAACTTGTAACGCATACTATAAAAAGATTGCGTCAAGGATATTAGTTAGTTAATGAAAACCAGTAAGTTAAGCATTAGATTATTATGGTATATAACTCCGCTTGTTATATTGCCCCTGCTATTTTTAGGTGGGTTTACGTTAACTAATGTAACTAACTCTACGCAAAAACAAGCCGATCTAATCATGAGCCGCTTTGTTGAGCAGCAACAACAAAAAGCGTTTAACTATATAGACTCATTCCACTCTACCACTAAGCTACTTTCTCGCTCTCCGGTACTTAACGACTTTTTGGCCAATGACGCCCTTTTAGACGGAAATTATACACGCAGGCTTGGCGCTCTAATGGATGTATTTGCCAGTTACAGCGAAGCCTACCCTGACATTATTAGTATAAATCTAGTGTCGGCTAGTGGTAAAAGTGACGCCTATCATTCAAATAATTTAACCATAGCGCCAAAAAACTACCCCTTTTTTAATCAGGTTATACAAAGCAATTTGAGCCAACAACAGTTTATGGTTCAAAAACCCGACGGCACAACCAGCCTGTATTTTGTGCAACGAATAGACAGCGTGGGTTATTACCTAAAACGTCCACAACAACTGGGGTTTATTGTTGTAAATGTTGAGCCTTCAATTTTAAATACTAGTATTTTAGAAGCGCCTTATAACAATACGCTCAATTTATTGTTGACCAAAGACGGTAAAATACTATTTAGCTCTAATTATAATTTACGAGGCCAATACATTAGCGAATATGAACTTAATAAGGTTCACGATTTGGCCGACATAGGCTCACTTTCTACTATTGAGTTATCGAGCATTGATAAAATCGAACGTATGATTTTTGCCGTACAAATGAGCGGCGGCTATTATTACGTATCAACAATTCCCAAAGCGGTACTTCATCAGTCGGGCAAAGCCATTAGCTTAATTACGGGTCTGATTGTTATTATTTCAGTGATCTCGTTACCTATCTTGATATTTGTTGTTGTACGTAACCTATTGTTAAATCCAATAGAGCTATTAGGTGCAGCCAGTCACCGAGTAGGTGACGGTGACTTAGCAGTAAGCTTACCCGCTCATACCGATGACGAAGTAGGCATACTGTTTAACGACTTTAACCACATGGTTAATCAAATTAGGCACTATCAACAACAACTCGAAGAATACAAACATCACCTAGAAGACAAGGTGGAAAGCCGAACTCAAGCGCTTGAGTCTATGAATAGCCAACTTGAACTCGCTATTACTCAAGCAGAGCAAGCTAACCAACTTAAAAGTCGTTTTTTAGCAAACATGAGTCATGAAATACGAACCCCTCTCACCGCTATTATGGGCTTTACAGAGCAGTTGCTACATAACGATAAAATAGTAAACGACAAACAACATTTAAGTACTATTTTACGAAACTCAAAGCACTTACTTGAACTCATTAACAATATTTTGGATTTATCTAAAATTGAAGCTGAAAAATTAGCTGTAGAGCAAGCCTCTGTGAACGTTGTGCAGTTAATCCATGATATTGAGTCAATCATAACGCCACTGGCGCAAGAAAAGCGTTTAGAACTTAATATTATTTTTGACTTACCAATACCGCAAACTATATACACTGATGTAACACGCTTAAAACAAATTTTAATTAATGTGGCCAACAACGCCGTTAAATTTACAGAGCAAGGGCATGTCTCTATTTGTGTGCATTATCATGCTAAAAGCAACCTCATTGAGTTTGTAATAACCGACACCGGTATTGGTATGTCTGAGCATCAAATTTCTCGTGTATTTAAACCGTTTGAACAAGCAGATGCGACAACTACACGTCGCTTTGGTGGTACTGGGTTAGGATTATGTATATCCAAAAATCTGGCAAATTTATTGGGTGGCGACATAAAACTAGAAAGCGAAGTGGGCGAAGGAAGTGAATTTTCAATTAGTGCTGCTTGCCACTTAAAAGGCAAAACACCCGAGCTTGAGCTGCTTGTCGATCATGCACAATTAACCCCTGAAAAAGACCCTCTATTATCATTTGCGACTAACAGCTTTGACGCAAATATTTTGGTTGCTGAAGATAACCCAGATAATCAGCTACTAATTAAGTTGCTGTTGCAAACTTGGGGGCTTGAGCCTGACATAGCTAATAATGGTGCACAAGCCGTAGAAATGGCGCTAGTAAACGACTATCAACTCATTATTATGGATATGCAAATGCCCGTCATGGGTGGGCTTGAAGCCACCAAAATGCTACGACATGCTGCTTACGACGGTCCCATTATTGCACTTACCGCAAACGTAATGAATCACGATATTGGTACCTATATAGAAGCTGGCTGCGACAAAGCGCTTGGAAAACCAATAGATAAAGATGCCCTCGAAAACGTACTTGTTAGCTACTTGCACCTTGAAAAGGATAATCAAAATAAGTGGGATGACTTGTTAAAAAGTGAAAAGTTTCAACAGATATCTGATAATTACTTAGCAAACTTACCCAGTTATTTGGAACAAATAAAAACATTTCACCATGCACAAGATTGGGAAAGCCTAAAAGCAGTTGCGCATAGTGTTAAAGGCAGCGCAGGATGTTTTAACTTTGATGCCATTTACAAAAGCGCTGGCAACCTTGAAGAAAACCTAAAAAGTAACGATAAATCACAAAGAGATGAAATTATAAACTCAGTAATAGTGGCAATACAGCAGGCTATTAACTCAAAATAAAACAGTTGGCTGCCTGCAACTAAAAAGAATTACATAAACCCTAAGCTTAATGCCATACCCATTAAAATAGCATCTTCAAAACCGTTTTTAGTTGCATCATCACTTGGGTAATAATTCTTTCGTACCGACATCTCTATAAACCCAGCTTGCTCATAAAGTTTAATTGCACGCGTATTTGACTCTCGAACTTCTAAAAATAAATTTTCGGCATTTTGCTGTTCACCGTGCTCTATAAATTTACTCAATAGCTGCTTAGCAATCCCCTTACCTTGGTGCTCAGGCTTCACGCATATATCCATAAGCGTAAAATCGGGCCCTGCTTTTTCACCAATGTAAAAACCAACGAGTATGCCACTATCAAAAGCCGCTAAATTAAAATAACGCCCACCAATACATGAACTCATCGTTTTTAAAGTCCAAGGATGACTATGACACGCGTTTTCAATAGCTATAAGCGCTTCTACGGCATCATTATTTACAGGTTTAAAGTTTATCAAGGTGTTCACTTATTAAAGCCCACAAAGCACGTTTATCGGTTGCATTTAGTTGTGGGGATGGCAATTCAAGCTGATCACCCGTTAATTGCATGTGCTTGCTTTTCACCACGCTATTTATAGCTACAGGCACTGCTGCACGATTAATATCTGCAAGTAATTGGCTAGAAAGCTCAAGGGATTCAAATGAAGCAGGCGTTAATTCTTTTTCAACATTATTTCTAAGGGGTTCAGTATTTACTGGTCGAAAGTGAGTATTTAATTCGAGATTTTCAATATCAAAAACAGCTGCGTACCGTGAATGCATAACGACTCGATGAAATGAGGAAGTAAGATAATATAAGAATTAATAAATACGATGTAAAGAAGAAATGGCAGGGGCGGAGAGATTCGAACTCCCAACCGTCGGTTTTGGAGACCGCTGTTCTACCAATTGGAACTACGCCCCTGCAATGACGACGAATTATAGAGAAGTTTCGCTAAAGGTAAAGAGAAAAATCACACATTTAGTTTAACTGCTTTTTAAATAAACAAAACGGCGAATTAGCATGCTAATTCGCCGTTTTTTATCACTTTAATTTACATAACTAAATGCAGGGTAAATTATTCCCACTCAATAGTTGCCGGTGGCTTACCAGAAATATCGTAAACAACGCGTGAAATACCATCAATTTCGTTAATGATACGGTTAGAAACCACACCCAAAAACTCATACGGTAAATGTGACCAACGCGCAGTCATAAAGTCGATAGTTTCAACACAGCGCAGTGACACAACCCAATCGTATTTACGTGCATCACCCATAACTCCTACCGATTTAACCGGTAAGAACACAGTAAACGCTTGGCTTACTTTATGATAAAGCTCGGCTTTGTGTAGCTCTTCAATGAAAATAGCATCTGCACGGCGAAGTAAATCACAGTACTCTTTTTTAATTTCACCAAGTACACGTACACCTAAACCAGGACCAGGGAATGGGTGGCGGTAAAGCATGTCGTACGGTAAACCTAGCTCTAAACCAATTTTACGTACTTCATCTTTAAATAACTCACGAAGTGGCTCAACTAGACCCATTTTCATGTCATCTGGTAATCCGCCCACATTGTGGTGAGATTTGATAACGTGTGCTTTACCTGTAGCAGATGCTGCTGACTCAATAACGTCTGGGTAAATGGTACCTTGACCTAACCATTTAGCATTCTTAAGTTTTTTAGCTTGCTCATCAAATACATTAATGAAAGTATGGCCAATAGCTTTACGCTTATCTTCTGGATCTGACTTACCGGCAAGGTCAGCTAAAAATTGATCTTCAGCATCAACCTTAACAATGTTTAAACCAAACTTGTTGCCAAACATGTCCATTACTTGCTGACCTTCGTTTAAACGAAGTAAACCGTTATCAACAAATACACATGTTAATCTATCACCAATGGCACGATGAATAAGCATAGCTACAACCGATGAATCAACACCGCCTGATAAGCCTAAGATAACTTCGTCGTCGCCAACGGTTTCTTTAATGCGCTCAATGGCATCATCAATAATTTTTGCTGGAGTCCACAGTTTTTCACAACCACAAATATCAATAGCAAAGCGCTCTAATAAACGTTGCCCTTGATGAGTGTGCGTTACTTCTGGGTGAAACTGTACGCCGTAAAAACGTTTTTCTTCGTTAGACATAGCAGCATGCGGACACGTTGGTGTTTTAGCTGTAGTGCTAAAGCTTGCTGGTACTTCCATTACTTTATCGCCGTGGCTCATCCATACGTCTAAAACGCCATTGCCGCCATCGGTAATATGATCTTCAATTGCATCAAACAATGCACAGTTGCCTACCTTTTCAACTTGCGCATAACCAAACTCTTTTTTATCAGAGCTGTGAACACTACCACCAAGCTGAGTAGCCATTGTTTGCATGCCATAACAAATGCCTAATACAGGAACGCCTGCATTAAACACATACTCAGGAGCGCGCGGGCTGTTTTCAAGTGTGGTTGACTCTGGGCCACCAGAAAGAATAATACCTTGTGGGTTAAACTCGCGAATTTGCTCTTCAGTCACATCCCATGCCCACAGCTCACAGTAAACACCAATTTCGCGTATACGGCGAGCGATTAGCTGAGTGTATTGTGAACCAAAGTCTAAAATGAGAATTCGTGAATCGTGAATATCTTTGCTCATGGAGTATCTCGTAAAGTAGATGCTAAATTCCACTAATTTGCTTAGTGGCTATTAAAGAGGGCTGGTAAAGCCAGCCCCGTAATTTCAAGTCGTTGTTTAACCTAAGCGGTAATTTGGTGCTTCTTTGGTAATTTGCACATCATGAACATGCGACTCACCCATACCTGCAGATGTAACACGCACAAACTGAGGCTTAGTGTTTAGCTCTTCAATTGTTGCACAACCCGTTAAGCCCATTGCGCTGCGAAGGCCACCTACCTGCTGGTGAATAATAGTCGCTATTGGCCCTTTATACGCTACGCGACCTTCAATACCTTCAGGGACTAACTTGTCAGCTTCGTTTGATTTTTGGAAGTAGCGATCTGATGAACCTTCTTTTTGATCCATCGCGCCTAAGCTGCCCATACCACGGTATGATTTGTAGTAACGCCCTTGGTATAGTTCTACTTCGCCTGGCGCTTCTTCGGTACCTGCGAGCATTGAGCCCACCATTACACACGATGCACCCGCAACAAGCGCTTTCACAATGTCGCCTGAAAAACGAATACCACCATCGGCAATCACTGGAATATCGCGACCTTTTAAACCATCAACTGCATCTGAAATAGCCGTGATTTGTGGAACACCACAACCGGTAACAATACGGGTTGTACAAATAGAACCAGGGCCGATCCCTACTTTTACTGCATCAACACCGGCATCAGCTAGCGCTATTGCTCCCTCAGCAGTTGCAACGTTACCCGCTACAATTTGAAGATCTGGATAAGCCTGACGAGTTGCAGATACACGGTCAATTACACCTTGAGAGTGACCATGAGAAGTATCGATAAGTAGAACATCAACACCCGCTTCAACTAGTGCAGCAATACGCTCATCAGTACCCGCACCAACACCTACCGCAGCACCTACACGTAAACGACCTAACTCGTCTTTACATGCATGTGGTTTATCTTGCGCTTTTTGGTAATCTTTTACGGTGATCATGCCTTTAAGTTTAAACGCATCATCAACAACTAAAATCTTCTCAATGCGGTGTTCGTGCATTAAACCTAAAATTTCTTCGCGAGCTGCGCCTTCCTTAACGGTAACTAGCTTTTCTTTTTTAGTCATAACAGTCGAAATTGGCTGTTCAAGTTTTGTCTCAAAACGCATATCGCGGCTTGTAACAATACCTACTAAAGTGTTTTCTGGGTCGGTAACTGGAAAGCCTGAGAACCCTTTTTCTTCTGCAAGGTCCATAGCATCTGCAATTGTTAAATCAGCAGTCACTGTTACAGGGTAAGACACAATACCCGCTTCGTAGGTTTTAACTTTTCGTACGTTTTTCGCTTGTTCTTCAATAGTCATGTTTTTATGAATAAAACCAAGACCACCTTCTTGCGCAAGGGCAATAGCTAAACGAGCTTCTGTAACAGTATCCATAGATGCTGAAATAAGCGGCAAGTTAAGTTTGATACCACGCGTTAAGCGAGTTGAAATATTTGCCGTGTGTGGCAAAACAGTAGAATGACCTGGTACTAAAAGTACGTCATCAAAGGTAAGAGCTTCTTTAGCAATTCTAAGCATTTTGGCAACTTCTCACATGTGGATCTAAGATAAGGAATTGCGGCCAAATTTTAACAGCGTTATAGGCATTCGTAAATAATATTTCGCAAATATTTATGATAAACTTCCCTTATAACTTGCCTCATAAATAGTTTTAGGTTGTTTTTTATGTTTTCAAAGCCTTCGCAAACGGTTTATACCGTCTCGCGTCTTAATAGAGAGATCAGAACAGTACTTGAGCAAGGCTTTGCTTCATTAGTGCTTACCGGTGAAATTTCTAATTTTATTGCGCCAGCTTCTGGGCATTGGTATTTTTCGTTAAAAGATGACAAAGCACAAATTAAAGCGGCTATGTGGCGAGGTAATAACCGAAGCCAAAGTTACCGCCCAGAAAACGGCGCACAAGTAACAGTAAAAGCACGCGTATCACTTTATGAGCCTCGCGGCGATTACCAGCTTATTGTTGAACATATGGAGCCGGCAGGCGAAGGCCAACTCAAGCAAGAGTTTGATGCGCTAAAAATGCGTCTTGCTGCTGAAGGGCTGTTTAGCTCTGCATACAAAAAACCACTGCCGCAAAATATAAACCGTATTGGTGTGATAACCTCTGCAACGGGCGCAGCTATAAAAGATATATTAACCGTACTTAAACGCCGCGCACCGCAATTAGAAGTCATTATTTACCCAGCCATGGTGCAAGGTAAAGAAGCCCACATACATTTAATTAACCAAATAGAGTTAGCCAATACACGCAACGAAGTAGACATACTTATTTTAGGGCGCGGCGGTGGTTCACTTGAAGATCTGTGGTGTTTTAACCACGAACAACTCGCCCGCGCTATTCATAACAGTGATTTACCTATTATAAGTGCCGTAGGCCATGAAATAGACACCACAATCAGTGATTATGTTGCCGATATGCGAGCCCCTACCCCCTCTGCGGCGGCTGAGCTTGTCAGTCCTAACACGCAAGAGTTGCATAGCAAAGTAACCCAGCTTATTAACCGCTTAAATAATGCATTTAAACATAGCATTGCAGATAAGCGTGCACTCGCAACCCAATTGCAACATCGTTTAAATCTATGCCACCCGCGCAATCAGCTAAATCAAAAAGCGCAGCGATTAGATGAGTTAAGTATTGCCTTACAACAAGCTATGCAAAGCCGGTTGTACCAACAAGAGCGCACGCTTAATAATTTAACGCCACGTTTAATGCGTCAATCTCCCGACAAAAAGCTAGCGCAAGCTTCTCATCAGCTGTCGCAGTTACAAGCAAGATTAAACCAAGCTATACAACAACAATTACAACAAGCCAATAATAGCCTGGCATTACAAGCAAGTAAGCTAGATTCGGTAAGCCCGCTTAATGTTTTAGCACGCGGTTATAGCATCACTAAAACACAACAAGGGAAGGTGGTTAAATCTGTGGGTCAAATTAAAGCCGGTGATGTTTTAGTTACAGAGCTGGTCGATGGCTCTGTAAAGTCAACAGCGCTTTAAAGCTCTGTTGCCATTAGTAACGTTAGTTCGGTGTCGCTTGAAGTCGAGGTTGTTCTTTTAAATTGCAACCAAAGCTTTTGCTTCATTAACTTATCGTTTAGCTCTCGCCATTGGGTATGATCGAATGAATCGTTATCCGTTGGCGCTGCAAGTTTAAATTTACAAACCGATGTTTTACATTCTGCGCTGACAATATCAGGTATCGATGCTAAATCTGCGGTAAGTAAAAAATCCTGTAATGCGGTTTCAGTTTGATAAGCCCACTCTTCATCACGTTGTTGTTCATCAAACTGTGCCTGTAAAGCGGCTTGCACATCATTTGGAGCTCGCAACTGCTTGACCACACTTTCCATTACCGACTTTTGCTGAGCTAATTGCAGCTTAAGCTGTGTAACTTGCTCTTCTAGGGGAAGCTCATCAAGGGGTTGTGGATCTGGTTTAGGGGAAATATCTTTTTGCTCTAAGCGAGCACTTTGCTCAGGCGCAGCTGGTACAACACGCTTTGCTGTTGCTTCACTTATTTTAGCTGGCTGAACAAGAGGGGTCTGCTGCTTTGTATCAGCATGCTGTACCTTTGCGGGAGTTGAGTCACTTGAAGCCAAACTAAAATATCCCCAAGTTAAACCCACACCAGCAATAAACCCAATTCCAAGGATTAAAACGTTTTCTTTGTTCATATTAATTCCCTTTAAATTTTATTTTTTATTCTATGTCACAGCATAGCGCTGGTATGCGATTCGTTTTCTGGCTCTGGTGTAGCTAAAAAGTTTTGGTTCATACTTTGCGCAGGACACGGGCATTCAGGTCTGCCAATAATTTTAGCAGGTACGCCAACGGCCGTTGTATGAGGTGGCACAGCAGTTAATACCACCGACCCTGCACCAATACGTGCGCCCTCACCTACTTCAATATTACCCAGCACTTTTGCACCTGCGCCAATTAACACACCCGCTCTAATTTTAGGATGACGATCGCCCTGCTCATTACCTGTACCACCAAGCGTAACCGATTGCAGTATTGATACGTTATCTTCAATGACTGCCGTTTCACCAATAACAATACCCGTTGCGTGGTCAAACATTATGCCTTTACCAACCTGACACGCAGGGTGAATATCTACGCCAAACACCTCAGAGGTACGGCTTTGAATAAAACGCGCCAGTTCTTTACGGTTTTGTTGCCACAAGCAGTTAGCTAAACGGTGAGCCTGAATAGCATGAAACCCTTTTAAATTTAAAATAACAGTCAGGTAGGTTTCTGCGGCTGGGTCTCTATCTTTTACAGCTTTAATGTCTTCTGCGACAAAAGACAGCATGCGATCGCATTTTACAAATGATTGATCGAATAATTCACGAATAGTAAATGCAGATACAACAGCATCGGCCAATTTATTAGCAACAATAAAGCTTAACGCCGAACCCAAGCACTCATGATTCAAAATACATGAATACACGTGACTTGCTAAAAGTGGTTCGCGAGTGACGACTTCATTTGCTTCACTTCGAAGCTGTTGCCAAATTTCATGACGCATAATACTGAACTGCCTTAAATTGATATAAAAAGAGCCTTTTGCTAAGTCTAACGGATTTAAAGCTCAAGGTGTTAACGCCTTAGTTATTTGTTCTGGTTATTAGGTATAACAAAGCACATTTAACAACTAAGTATTTAAAATTTAGTCAACCACGGTTAAATCGGCTGCACATATTAAATTTTTACCCGCAGTTTTTGCTTTGTATAATAAGTCATCGGCTTCTTTAACCATATTTTGTATTTTATAACTGTTACAAGGAATAACACTTGCCAGCCCAACACTAACAGTAAGTGTTTTACTTGGTAATGACAGCTCATTACAAATATTAAGCTGCTTTAGCTGCTCTACAATAGCATTAATAATTATTGTAGCTTGCTCTGAGTTTGTGTTGCCATAAACAAGTACAAACTCCTCTCCGCCAAAACGTGCGCAAATATCACTGGGTCTTTTTGTATATTGCTTAAGTACTGCCGCAACTTGTTTTAAACACTCATCACCTTGTTGATGGCCATAAGTGTCGTTAAGTAGCTTAAAGTCATCTAAATCAATTAATGCCAATGAAAGAGGCATGTTTAAACGCTTGCACCTATTCCATTCTTGCTCTAAAAAGCTATCAAAATAACCACGATTAAATATATCAGTTAGCCCATCAATATTGGCCAGTTTCTGGACTTCTTCTTCAGCGAGCTTTCGCTCTGTAATATTTTGATGCGTAATTACATAATAAAAATCAGTACTGTACTTAAATGGTACTACGCGCATCATAAACCAGCGTTTTTCATCATCACTATGGCATGGGTATTCTAAGTAAAACGCTTCTTGCTCTGCATTAATAACAGCATTAATTCCCTTCAATGCCCTTTCGCCTATTTCGTCACCGTTGTCTGCGGCCTTTTTACAGGTAAATAAATAATTTTCTTTTTCCCAAGCACCGCATGAGCAGTCATTTTCTTCACCAAAGTTTTGCCATCCTTTATTTATAAAAACCATTTCTCCTTCTTTATTAATTACAACAACCTGCTCTGGCATAGTGTCCAAAACTAACTTTAAAAATAATTTATCATCTAGCACGCTTACCTTCAGACTTATAAGAATAATTGTCTGAAAGTATATGTACTTAGCGTTTTTATGACAAAAATAAATGCGTACTTTTCTTTAAATTTATTATTTACTCAATCAAAGAATAAAAATGATACGACAGCAACACTCATTTTAAACCTGAACGAAAATCAAATAAAACACATTAAAATCAGTAGTTAAACACACATGACATCCACAGTGTCATATGCCAAACTGCTCACTGGCATATTCATGACGGCGTAAAAAATAATAATAAACGCTAAATTAGCATCATCAACTCAACAAGGATAACGATGATGAAAAACGACATATTAAATACTAAAAAACTCGGCTATAAATTTTATTTTCAAGATGGCGACAATCAAATAGCCTGTTTTGGAAGTTACTTTACTGGTAAAGAAGAGGTGTACATAAATGATGATTTATTTAGTAAAAAGCGCAATGTAAATTGCACAAGCACCCACTCTTTTGATTTTGAGAACTCACAGTACCAAGTAAAGTTTGACATGCTAAACATACTCACAGGGCGAATGGAGTGCACACTTTATAAAGATACAAAAGTCGTTGCCAAACAAATTCAATGCAGTCTTCCTGACGATCCTAAAAAGGCTTTCTTTTTTATTGCTGGTTGCGCATTAGGCGGTGCAGTGTTTGGCTATGCAACTGCAACCATTGTTGAACTATTTGTAGGGAAGCTTTAACGTGCAATTAAATCCTACAACTGTTAAATCACTCAGAGGCCAGTTAAATTGGACTCAGCAGCAACTTGCTGACGCCTGCGATGTTAGTTTACGAACAATTCAACGGGTAGAGAAAGAAGGTGCTGCATCAAAAGAAACAACAATGGCTTTATGTGCTGTATTGGAAGTACGCCAAGGTGAATTAATTAAACTTGAAGATAACACTAACTCTTGCGATGTTAGTCCAGCTTTAAACACGCGTAATATAACCTCAATTTTAGCACTATCGTCAGTAGTCAGCTTTATATTGGGGATGATCACTGTATTTTTTATAATGAGTTGAGGCGCTAAAAAGTGTCAGAACGTAAAGAAAAAGAACTACGAGGCCATATCACATTAATAGCCATAATAAGCGCAGTAATAATTTTAGGGTTAGGGATAAAGGTTGGCTCAATGCTATAAAAAAGCCCCAAACGTGGGGCTTTTAACTATCTACAAGTCGTTTTGTTTAAGGTTTATTTAAAAACACTGTCAACTTTCACTACTTCAATATTGTTAGCCGGAATAGCTAATGCGTAATCGGCAATAACTTTATCTTCTGCAACAAGCGCTGCTGGTTTTTCTGTGTTGTAAACCATTGGCGATGTTTGCTCTGACACTAAACGTTTTTTCATGTCTTCACCGTCACCGGTAATAAACACGTACTGCACGTTATCTGTTTGTAGATTATCTTTAATCACCCGATTCACATCAGCAAGCGTTAGCTTTTCAAGTTTACTTGTTACGTATTTTACAAACGATTCAGTGTTATAAAATTCGCTATCAAGTGCATAACCTAGCTGGCGGTTTTGACTTGCTACAAGCTGCGGCACGTAGTTAATTAAAAAGTTACGTGTTGCCTCAAAGTCTTTTTCGGTTAAGCCGTTTTTAATAAGCTTATCCAGCTCAAATAATGCGGTACGCGTTGCAAAGTGCGCGTCGTTGTTAGAGCGAAGTGGGCGCAACCATACTTGGAATATTTGCTCAGAACGCCCTAAATTTGCATCAGGCTTAGTTTGAAACATACCACGTGGGAAGTATTCAATATATGCGTAATCGCCGTAGTTCATACCGCGCGTTTGACGAATTCGCTCATATAAGTATGAGTTAGAACTACGATGCTCACCAAAGTACGAACGCACAAGCCAAAGGGCAGTCCAATCTTCGCTGCTGCGAATAGTATCAATTGGGAAGCCAAACGACACTGCCGTCGATTGCGCTGATTTTTCTACAATCGTTGCATGATGGCCTTTAAGCTCTGGCGCATCAGGAATACTTAAACGGCTTTGCTCGCCTTTAGGTAAGGTTGCTAAATCGCTCATAATATTTGCTTTAAGCGCTTTTGGCACGGCGCCAATTAAACCTAGTGTTAGTTTAGATTGAGTAAGCTCTGAATTGTAAAATGCTTTTACATCATCAAGCGTTAATGCTTCTAAATCAGAAATATCACCGTAGTTGTAACTTTCGTATGGGTGGCCTTTGTAAAGCGTGCTGTAGAGTACTTCTTTACCTAGCTCTTCATCGTTAGATGCTTTTAATCCCGACTTAATACCGTCGATCATTTCTTTTTTAAGGCGTTTAAAGTCATCGTCTCTAAAGCCTGGGTTAAGTAATTGTTCGCTTACAAGTGCATACCAAGTTTCAGCGTTATCTTTATGAATACGCCCTTGGAACGACAGCATTTCTTTGTCAATCTGGTAACCAAAACTACCTGCAAGTGGATAAAGCGCTTTTTGAATTTCTTTGTAGCTGGTACTTTGCGACCCACCTTGAGCAAGCATTGCGGCGGTAAGCGCAGCTACACCTTTTTTACCTTGAGGATCAGCAGCTGCCCCTGTATTAAATAAAAAGTTTACATCAATCAGCGGCGAGCTATTGGTTTTATCAAGCACTTTAAATACAGGTGCCTCTGGGGCTTGTTCAAGTTTTGCAACTACTGCACTTAAACTCGCCTCTTCTGCAAACCCCGGTGCTTTATCAAGTGCCGACATAGTCACGGTAGTACGCGTGTTATCTACAAAGTATTTATTAGCAACCGCTTTAATATCTTCTGCTGTGATGTTGTCGGCCGACTTATAAAGCTGGTTAATTACTTCAGGATCGCGTTCAAAATGCATGTAACTTGCAAGGGTTGATGCAATTGCTTGCGAAGAATCTAAACCATTAATAAAGCCATATTTAAGGTTAGACTTTAAGTCACTTAATTTTTGTGCATCGACCAACTCTGTTCTGGCTTTTGCATAAGTGCGGTTAATTGCATCACGCGCTTTTGCTAAATCATCAGCGTTTTCTACTTTTACAAATACATGCAGTAAGCCTGGATCTTTGGTTTCTGGATTATAAGTAAACATTTGACTCGCTATTTGTTTATCAACAACGAGCTCTTGATATAAATCTGAGTTACTTGAAAAATAAAGCTGCGAGATTAAATCAAGTGCAGCTCTGTCTTTTTTAGCGGGTTCCCACGCAGCACCCTTATACGATACCAATAGCCAATGCCCCGGCAAGGCTTTATTTTGTTCATGCAAATACTTAGGAGCTTGCTGTTTTGGCTCAGCTTTAATATCGGCAACGTAATTGCCTTTTTCCCAACCACCCCAGTGTTTTTTAACCATTGCCATTGTGGCTTTTGGGTCAACATCACCCACAATAACTAGCGATACATATTCTGGCTTATAAAACTTATCAAAAAACTCTTTACCGTAAGCCATTTGGTCTGGCATGGCTTCTATGTCTTCAAAAAAGCCCATTGTGGTGTGTTTATAAGTGTGTTTTTCAAAAGCCTCTGCACGCACAGCACTTAATAACTTACGAATTGGGCTGGCGTTATTTTTTAAGTACTCACCTTTTACCGTCAATGCTTCGGTTCTAAATTGCTCTTCGGTGTAGGTTAAGTTTTGGAAAATATCAGCTTCAATCTCAAGTACTTTATCAAGGTGCTGCTTTGAAAAGTTTAAATGGTAGTTAGTGTAATCGTTTGTTGTGTATGCGCGGTTGTCAACCCCTGCATTTTTAAATATGGCGGTGTATTCGTCTTGCGGAAATTTTTTAGAGCCTTTAAATACCATATGTTCAAAAAAATGAGCAAAACCCGTTTTGCCCGCTTCTACTTCATTACGCGAGCCAACAGAAACGGGTATTTGCAACGAAACGACATCAGGGTAATCCGTTTTTACAACCATTACACGTAAGCCATTCTCAAGCTCTTCAATTAGGTAATCTTGTGAAAAAACACGGTCATCAGCTTTTTTTATTTGTTCTTGTTTTGCTGTTTGCGTCGTTTCATTTTTTTGCATTGCACAGCCAGTTAAAGCGAGTGATACCGCAAGGCTTGTTGCTAATAATTTAAATTTCATAATTGTCCTTTAGTAAATTGAGCAAAGTTGTTGTCAAAATATTTACAATTTCACTACTAATTATGCCCCAAAGCCAATGAATATAAGAGCCCTCAGTCGCTTTATTATGTAAACAACTGTGTCATGCACTTAATTTAGGAACTCCTTTGTATGAATAATCCTCACGTTGCTTGAAAAACTTTCACTTAAAATACCTATCTAGACGTCTAAATGGCTGCTATATTAAATCTATCAACCATTGAGCTGGAATGAGGATTATGGCTTTATCACTTCAAGAGAAAATTGAGGACACTAATCAAGGTGTTTATCTTATTGGCACAACGCCACCCAAAATAGGCACTGATAAAGCGCAGTTAAAAACCATTGCAGAAAAACTATTAGGCCGCTTACACGAAATTGAATACGACGGTGTTGTAATTTACGATATTCAAGATGAGAGTAGCCGTACTAATCAGGCTCGTCCGTTTCCATTTAAACAAACGGTTGATCCGCGTGAGTACAGTAAGTTGCTAAAAGACTTATCACGCCTAGATGTAATTACCTACAAAAGTGTAGCGCAACGCGGTGAGGCTGAATTTAAAGAGTGGCTAGATGAAACTAAAAACGAGTTTGATTTAAAAAATGTCGTTTTAGTGGGTAGCCCATCGTCGGAAGGTGATATTAAACTAAGCCTACCTGACGCTTATAAAACATTAGCTGAGCAAAGTAATGACTTCTTTTTAGGAGGCGTAACCATTGCAGAGCGACATGCAAGCAAGCGCAATGAACACGAGCGCTTAATAGAAAAAACAACACAAGGTTGCCAATTTTTTATATCGCAAGCGGTTTATGATGCTCAAGCTACTATTGATTTAATAACAAGTTACGCGCGTACTTGCAAAGCACAAGGCGTTGCACCAAAACGTATTATACTAACGTTTACGCCGTGTGGCGGAGAAAAAACCTTAGAGTTCATGCAATGGTTGGGTATTTCAGTACCTGAGGCGACCAAATGGCGCATGCTTGACGCCGACAACACCTTGAGTGAATCGGTGCGTATTTGCCGCGAAAATCTCGATTCAATTTTAAAAAGCTGTGCGCACTTAGATGTGCCACTGGGTTTAAACATTGAAAGCTTAACAAACCGTAAAGAAGAAATTGACGCATCAATTAACCTATACCGTTTATTAAAAGCAACTATGGAGCTCAACCTAGCTGAGAAACAAATAGCGTAAAGTTAAACTAATTTACACCCTTCTTGGCAAGCTAATGCTTGCCTTTTTTATCTCACCAGCTTACTTAGTAAACAACTCAAAAAAATTAAATACACACCCACTTTGCTATTACTTCAAACATACTTTCAACCTTAATGGGCTTTGAAATATAGCCATTCATACCGCAGTCTTGCGCCTTTAATAAATCGGTTTCTCTTGTATTAGCAGTCATTGCAATGATGGGTAAATTTTTAAACTTTGCTTGTTTTTTTATTTCTATGGCTGCCGTATAACCATCCATTCTAGGCATTTGGCAGTCCATTAACACACCATCGTAAGTTTTATGTTTTAGCGCATCTAATGCCTCAAGGCCATCGTTAGCAATATCAACAATCAAGCCATTTTTACGCAGTATTTGTGTTGCTACTTGTTGATTGAGCGGGTTATCTTCAACCAATAAAATATGAATGCCTTGCAGTTTTTGTAGTGTGTTTTGCGTATTTAAGCTCTCTTGCGATTCTGGTTTTTTCAGTGTTTTTATATGCATAATTTGTAAAAGCACGTTATGCAAAGTACTTTTAATTATTGGTTTTATAAGTATTTTATAAGTGTTATTACCAAACCCTAGTAGGCTTTCGTTTAGCGCTTTATTTTCACAAGGCGCTATTACAATTAGCTTTTTTGCATTTAATTTAAGCTTATTGCGCAAAGACTGCGCAGCACTATCATGATTTAAATTTAACGTTCGCCAATCTATAAATATAAAATCGTAATCATGTAGCATACCTAGCCGGTCTAATACTTGGTTGATGTTATTTACAGTGTCAAATTTTACTTCAAAACCTAAAAGCAGCGTTTGTAATGATGTTAACTGACTATCTGAACTCTCAATAACAAGTGCTCGCTTGGCTCTAATATGTGATATGTCAAACTCATTTTGCTTAGTCGAATAATTTAGTGGAATAGTAAAACTAAAGCAGCTCCCCTTATTTAATTTGCTGTTTACTGTAATATCGCCCTGCATTAGTTCGACCAATGTTTTGCTTATTACCAAACCAAGCCCCGTTCCACCAAACTTTCGGGTTGTCGATACGTCAGCCTGAGTAAAAGGTTTAAATAGTGAGTCAACTTGTGCTTGGGTCATCCCAATGCCGTTATCTGAAATAGAAAAAGCAACACTGCAATAACTATCTACTTTCTGAACTAGTTTTACAGCTAATATAACCTTACCCCGTGTTGAAAATTTAAGTGCATTATTTAACAGATTTAATAGTACTTGGTTGAGTCTTAATGCATCACCAATAAAAAAGTCAGGCAGTAAGGGGTCAATATCAAACACCACTTCAATTTTTCTTTGTGATGCTAGCGTGCTAATAATATTTACAAGATTTTCTAGGAAGGTATTAAAATTGAATTCTTTTTGTTCTAGCTCTATTTTACCCGCTTCAACCTTTGAAAAGTCTAAAATATCGTTGATGATCCCTAATAAAGACTCTGCCGAATAATGAATTTTTTCAACATAGTCGCGCTGTTTTTCCGAAAGCTCAGTATCTAAAGCCAAATAAGCCATGCCTATTATGGCATTCATCGGGGTGCGAATCTCATGGCTCATGTTTGCTAAAAAGTCTGATTTAGCCTCATTCGCAGCTTCTGCATCTTGTTTAGCCAGTTCAAGGTCGTGAGTTCTGTTAGCAACCTCCTGCTCCAAATTTTCAGCCGCACCTTTGAGTACCTTATTGGCTTCGTAAAGCTGTAACGATTTGGCTTCAAGTAGTTTTTCAGCTTCTTTTCGTGCCAAACGCTCTCGTTCTAATCTGCGCTGTAAAAGAGCTACATCCATATTTAACCGACCAGAGTTAAGTTAAATGTAGCAACTTGATGATCGTCACTGATATCGCTGCGTATGCTGGTATTTTCCTTAAAATGCTCGGCTGCACCTTCTATTAACCCCTCAGCAAGCACTGCAAAGGGATTACTCGAATGGTAAACCATCTGCATTTGGGTATCACTTAATCGCTTGGTTTGAAAGCTAGGTAACTCAACGTCGGTATACAATTTTTCAACTTCTACATGTACGTGCCTATCTATGGTATCTAAAAAATCAAACGTGGTAGTGAGGTTTTCAAAAAACTGTGGATAGTAAACCAAGAAGCGTGTTAACAGATATTTTCCGTACTCTTTAACCAGTACATCTACTGGAACATCGACGATGTTGCTCAACGAAGTCACTAATTTTAAAAGCTCTTGCTTGTTATAGTTACCAACGCTGGTGTAAATCCCATTGGAATCCAGTTCGTTTTGTTCAATAATTTGATCGGCAACGGCAGGTGAAAATGTGCTTTCGACCATTTCTAAAAATTCAGTAAAAATAATACCTTTCATCGCTCTACCAACCTATTAGTCGTAGATTAAGTATAGATTTAAACTGTAATAATGCACATTTGTAAGAAGAAAAAACACTTACAAAGTATTGCTATTTAATGGGGGGGTATTTATTTAGCCGCTTTATGTAAAAGAGACCATTAAAATAAGCGCAGCGGATGTGTATAAAATTGCTAAATACTATTTAAAAACTAATTTTTTATCACTAAATGGGGCATTAACTGCCCCATGCTATTGGCTATTATTTTCGTCGTCTGCTTGGTGCCCTTTTACCTGTAATACGCTTTTTGTCACGATCTTTACGCGCTTTATTGGTGTTTTTTCGGTTATCTTTAGGGGCTTTGTTTAAGTCAGGCTCGTAACCTTCTAACCATTGTGGTGCTAAACGCGTATCAAGCAGTACTTCAATTTCTTCAAGTAACCATTGCTCGTCAATACTTACAAGCGACATTGCAAGGCCTTGCTCGCCTGCGCGACCCGTACGACCTATGCGGTGGACATAATCTTCAGCTATGTATGGCAATTCAAAGTTAATTACGTATTTAAGCGCCGGAATATCTAAACCACGGGCAGCTACATCAGTGGCAACTAATACGCGTGTAGTGCCTTCTTTAAAGTTTTGTAGTGCACGGTCTCGCGCACCTTGCGATTTATCGCCATGAATGGATTCTGTTTTTAAACCGTCTTTACACATTTCTTTGGCAAGCTTATCGGCCATTTGTTTAGTACGCGTAAATATAAGTACTTGGCGCCAATTTTTCATGCCAATCATGTGCGATACCAGCTCGCGTTTTCTGTCTTCATCAACAGCGTAAATAACCTGTTCGACTTCAACGGCGGCTGAGTTACGTTTATCAACTTCAATCAGCTCGGGGTTTTTAAGTAGCTTTTTACTTAGCTCAAACACGCTGTCATCGAATGTGGCTGAGAACAATAAGGTTTGGCGATCGCCTGGAATGTGGCGCAAAATACGTTTTATTTCATCAATAAAGCCCATGTCGAGCATGCGGTCGGCTTCATCAAATACTAATGAATCAACACTAGAAAGCACCACACTGCCTTTAACTATATGATCGAGCAAACGACCTGGTGTTGCCACTATCACTTGCGCCGTTTTAAGTGCTTTAATTTGCGGGCCAATACTTGCGCCGCCATACGCTAAAGCACCCTGAACATTACTGCCTTGAGCGTATTTTTCAAAGCTTGCAAACACTTGCTGAGCAAGCTCACGCGTAGGCGTTAAAATGACCACTCGAGCAATGCCTGGCTCATCTTTTTTAGGTGTATTTAAAAGCTTATGTAGTAGTGGCAATACAAAGGCTGCTGTTTTACCTGTGCCAGTTTGTGCGCTGCCCATTACATCGTTGCCCGCGAGAATTGGCGGAATAGTTTTAATCTGAATTGCGGTAGGCGTAGTGTAATTATTTTGCTCAATCGCTGTTAATAATAACGGGTCGAGATTAAGTGATGAAAATGATGTAGCAGACATAGGCTTAGCTTTAAAATAACAAAGAGCGCCATTATACCTGAGCTTTAGCAATAAAAAAGGCGCTATCAATAGCGCCTTTTTTAAATGCTGATTTTAAACCGGTTTTAGGGTCGCTTTTCGCTCATTATAAAATGCGATTAAGTCATCAACCGTTGCTTGGCAGTATTCACGAATACCCGACACCACCATGTGCTTTTCACCAAAACCAACTTTTTCGCCGTTTTCTAATAGGTTAAAGCGCAGGGTAATTTTGCCGCGTTTACCTGTATATTCAAAGCTTGGCTCTGCAAATTCAAGCATAGGTGCTTTAATCTCAATGTTATCAAGATTAATAATCATCGACTCGTAAATAACCATAGGGCGCGCTGGGTTAATCATTACCTCTTGCTTACCCATTAGCGGAATAATGACATGCGGGAATGCCGCACCAGAAAACTCAACATAGTTTTTTATTAGGCTATTTGTAAGTGTTGGACATTTGCTGGTTTTGCCTTCGCGTTTTACCTTTAAAATTACTTTATCGCCGTTGGTTACATCAAACTCATCATCCCCTTGTGGAAAATTAAGTTTGGTATTTTCGTCAACCATGCCAGCAAAGGTAAACTCCATTCGCTCACTTATACCGTAGCGGTCTAACACTAAAGAAAAAAGTAAGTCTCCTGGCGCGCAAAACTTTTTGGCATCTTTATCATGAAGTGGATTGTAATCATCGGCAACGCACTTTGCGAAACGACACCCTTGCTCACGAGAGATAGAAACATAATCAGCGTGCTGCTGAAAGTAAGGACTTAACATAGTTTGTTCACTGCTTAAACTGCTTATAACTTACCCATACTACCAGAAAAAATTTAAAGAGAGGTCGAATCACTTACAAAATGATACAACTTACTTTTTTTTTGTTTTGCTTGCTTTTGTTTTTATTGATAATTTGTTCTTAAGCCAACAATAACTAAGGGATTAATCATTATGCTGCGTATTTTTGCTGTAACCTGTGTGCTAACTGCACTAACTGGGTGTTCTGGCGTTACTTACCATACCAATATAAACAACGATGTTTTAGGTGATGAAATTGGTACTTATGTAAATAAAAGAGATTTGCATCAATTTTATAGTGACCAACAAGCCCATGAAAGCGGTGCTTCATTATTAGGCCGAATTGAAGGCGAGAGCTGTAATGGAGATGGCCGTGGTGCAAACAGTAACGTTAGTTACAATCGCGCCAAATCAAGTGCCATTGATTCACTTAAAGCGGATGCAATGCGCAGAGGCGGTAATGCCTTTACTATTAATTCTTGTAGAGAAACTCCTCAATCTTATTGCGACATTTCGGTTACTTGTACGGGTCAAGCTTACGACTTGAAATAAATGCAGTAATACCAGAACTAATTAACACTGGCTCCCTAAAACAAAAAAGCCGAGCTTATTTAATAAGCTCGGCTTTTTATAAAGTATGACTAAAGGTTATGCGCTTGGGTATGTGCGGTACGCACGCTCAATATTTTTAGCCTGCTTTTTAGAAATACCTAAATGAGCAAGTGCTACACGTAAACGCGCACGTGATAAGTCAGAGCCTAAAATTTCCATTGCATCAAGTACCGACGTCGATGACGTTTTACCTGTGATTGCTACAAATATTGGCTCTAAAAAGTCTTTAATTTTTAGCTCGTGGAATGTGGCAACCTCTTTTGCAATGGCAAAAATAGCTGGCTTATCAAAACTACGTAAGCCTTCTAATTGCCATACAAAAAATTGTAGCGCTTGGCGTATTACATTTTCGTCGGCTTTGCCCGCCGTTAACAGTGCTGGGTCGTAAGTTGGAATACCACCTACAAAATGACCTGCTAAATCAACCATATCCGACAGCGTATTAATACGCGTTTTAGCTTCTGGTAATACTTTAGCTAGCATTTCGCCGTTAAACTTCCAATCAACAAAGCGCTGTACAAGCTCTTCGTCAGTCAAGTTTTCGCGGATCCACGTCCCGTTTAACCAGCTTAACTTATCTACGTCAAATACTGGGCCACCAAGCGATACACGTTTCATGTCAAAGTGTTCAATCATTTCATCAAGTGTGAACTTTTCACGCTCGTCTGGCATTGACCAGCCCATGCGGCCTAAGTAGTTAAGTACCGCTTCTGGTAGGTAACCCATTTCTTTGTAGTAATTGATACTTGTAGGGTTTTTACGCTTAGAAAGCTTTGACTTATCTGGGTTACGTAATAGTGGCAGGTGCCCAAGTACTGGCGCTTCCCAACCAAAATCTTCGTAAAGCTTTAATAGTTTAGGTGCTGAGTTAATCCACTCTTCACCACGGAAAATATGGCTAATTTGCATATGGTGATCGTCTACCACATTTGCTAAGAAATACGTTGGGAAGCCATCGGCTTTTAATAGCACTTGCATGTCTACGTTTTCCCACGGGATCTCAATTTCGTCGCGTAGGTAGTCGTTAAACTTGAAGGTGCCTTCACTTGGAATTTTCATACGTATAACGTAAGGCTTACCCGCAGCTAGGTTAGCTTTAATTTCGTCTTCTGTGTGGTTTAAACCACGACCGTCGTATTTAGGACGCAGACCTTCAGCCATTTGCTCTTCGCGCATTTGATCAAGCTCTTCGCTTGTTGCAAAACAGTAAAATGCTTTGCCTTGCTCAACTAGTTGGTGCGCGTATTTTTTATATAAATCGCTACGTTCAGACTGACGATAAGGGCCAAATTCACCGCCTACATCAGGGCCATGATCCCACTCAAGACCTAACCAACGTAGGCTATCCATTATCGCTTGTTCCGACTCATGTGTGCTTCGTACTTGGTCTGTATCTTCGATACGAAGAACAAATTCGCCGCCTTGCTGCTTAGCAAAACAGTAGTTAAATAATGCAATATAAGCGGTGCCAAGATGCGGGTCACCAGTAGGTGACGGGGCAACACGAGTACGGATTGTCATGATAATGTCTCTTTAAATAAGTGAGATAAAAATTAAGTGAATCGTTTAAGCAGCTACTTTATTTAAGTACGCAATAATATCGTTAGATTCGTAAAGCCATTGAGTTTGGCCATTTTGCTCTATACGTAAACAAGGCACTTTAATTTTGCCACCTTGTTCTAGTAGCTCTTGACGATATTGCTCATTGTCTTTTGCATCGCGTGTTTCTATGTTTAAGCCTTCGCGCTTAATAGTACGGCGTACTTTCACACAAAACGGGCATGCTTTAAATTGGTAAAGTTTAAAATGAGAGGTTTGCAGATCAAGCTTGGCTTGCTCTTCGCTTGCACGCTTTTTACTACGAGGAGTAAATATAAAATTAAAGAATAAAATTATACAACCTAAAAACCAACGAACGAATTTCATGCTTAATACTCTGACTACAACAATTTAAGGAGCCAGATTTTAGCACAATTTTACAATCAAAAAAGCTCAATACTATTGAGAAATCCTGACTTCTTTGCTGAGCGTAAGTTCGTGACATGATGTCACCTTATTCCGTCCTGTTTTTTTTGAGTGATATAACGCCATGTCGGCTTGGTTTACTATGCTTGAAACGGTATCAGCGCTTTGTAGCTCTAAAAAGCCAATACTGATTGTTAACTGCTGTATGTGCTCAAAATCATGACTGGCTACTCGCTGTCGTAAACGAGTGAGTGCATTAAATGCATCTGTATTTGTTTGCGACTGAAACACTATTGCAAACTCTTCCCCTCCGTATCTAAAAGCATAATCTTCAATTCTAAAATTATTTTTAATGAGTTTAGCAACTTGTGCAATCACACCGTCGCCAACTACATGGCCAAATGTATCGTTAACATTTTTAAATAAATCAATGTCAACAATGGCTAAATACCAACAGCGTTTTGTATCTGCTTGCTCTCGGGGTAATAAAAAACCATTACCGGTGACTATTTCCATTACCTTTTTGTCAAAGGTTTGGCGATTTAAAAGCCCCGTTAAAGGATCAAGCCGCGACTTATGCAAAATCCATAATTGATTCGCATACACATTTAAAATGTACATCGCTAATGCACTTATTCTATCGGTTATTAACTGCTTGGTTTTAATAATTAAAACACCCAAAATAGTATCGCTATGATTAACCGGGATGTATGTTGTTACATCATCAGTCGTATGAATAACTCTTGTTTTACTAGGTGTTGCTTTATTAAGTATTAATTGGGCTTGATTGGGCTCTAAGTATGTTAAGTTGCTGTGTTTGTTTATCAGTATTGGTGGGGCTTGCAAGGTAACGTGCTTGTTTATGTAAATCGCAAAATTATTTACGCTTAGTAAGTCACCTAGCACGTCTATTAAAGCCGAATCTAAATGGCTTTCGTCTTCCTGACAAGTGAGTTCGACTACCCACTCGTGGCCACATGAATTGGCTTGCATTGCCATACCCAATTTGAGTAATTTTTAACCAGTATAGACATAATCTATAACTTTACTAAATAATTAGACAGTTAATTAAAATACATGCTTTTTAGCTAAGCATTAAAGTAGTACCAAATCATCCCTATGCAATACTTCTGCCCCTGCGTCATAACTAAGTAACTGTGCAATATTTTTTGAATGTGCGCCTTTAATTTTATTAACCTCCGAGCGACTAAAGCGGGTTAAACCACGCGCAATTACTTGGTTATTTGTATCAATCAAATCTATTAAATCACCACGCTCAAAATCCCCAAAGGCACAAGTGACTCCTTTGGCCAATAAACTTGCCCCATTATTTTGCAGCGCACTAATAGCGCCTGTGTCTATTACTATTTGCCCATTACTTTTAGGCCCGGCCAATAACCATTTTTTGCGACCATCTTTAGGCGCAGTTAACTTTAAAAAGCGAGTACCCGGTAATTGCTCGCTCATGCATTTTAAAATAACGTTGCTGCCAGCGCCTTTGGCAATAATAACTTCAACGCCTGCACGCCTTGCTATATCAGCCGCTTGAAGCTTTGTTGCCATACCGCCAGTGCCTAAGCTTGTACCGCTGCCACCAGCAAGTTGACGCAGTTCATCGTTTATGTGAGTTACTTCGTCAATAAGCTTTGCATCGGCATTGGTGCGCGGATCGCTGGTAAACAAGCCGTCTTGATCGGTAAGTAATAGTAATTTGTCTGCATTAGCTAATATAGCCACCAAGGCAGATAGGTTATCGTTATCACCCACTTTTATTTCGCTCGTCGCCACCGCATCGTTTTCATTTATAATAGGCACCACGTTGTAACTAAGTAAGGCCGTTAATGTATCGCGTGCGTTTAAGTAGCGCTCTCTGTCATCAACATCAGCGCGTGTTAGCAGCATTTGCCCTACGTTTACACCATACAAGGCAAATAAACTTTGCCATATATGAATAAGTTGGCCCTGCCCAATGGCGGCTAACATTTGTTTATCCACTAAGCTCGTACCACAGGATTTTAATAGTTGCTCACGGCCTGCAGCTACGGCGCCGCTCGATACCATAACAACCTGATGCCCCTGCTTTTTAAGCTCGCAGCATTGGCGAACTAACTCAACCATATGGGCTTTATCTAGCTTATCGGTGCCACCAGTTAGTACGCTTGTACCTAACTTTACAACTATTATCTGTTCCCTTTGCATTGTTTTTAGCTATTAAAATTTTATTATGATTTAACTTATACCAGCTCGGTATTTTTGAACAAGTTAAAAATATTCATGCTAGGATCGCGCTATATTTTATTGTTTAAATTACGTCTTATGCCTGCCAGTTTATGTTTAATTATTGCCACTTTTTTATGGGGCAGTTCGTTTATAGCGCTTAAATACGCCATTGCCATTTACGATCCAGCATTAGTGATATTTTTACGTATGCTTACTACGCTCGTTATTTCATTGTGTTTATGGCGTTATGTTATTCGCTTTGAATATCAAAAAGGTGATTGGAAGTATTTAGTGGGCATGTCGCTTGCTGAACCTTGCTTGTACTTTTTATTTGAAGGCCACGCAATGGAATATACATCGGCATCTCAGGCGGGTGTTATTGTGTCGTGCTTGCCAATAATAGTCGCGTTTTTAGCATTTTTTATGCTCAAAGAATACATAAGTAAAGCCATTGTAGTGGGCTTTACGCTATGTATTGGCGGCAGTATTTTACTTACGCTGCTCTCACCAAGTTCAGAACAAGCGCCTAATCCTATTTTGGGTAACTTTTTAGAGTTAATGGCTATGGTGTGTGCTGCATTTTATACTGTTAGTATTAAGCACTTAGCAAACCGGTATTCACCACTGACTTTAATTGCATTACAAGGCATTAGCGGGAGTTTGTTTTTTGCCCCCTTTTTATTTTTTATTGACCTACCCAGCGAAAATCAACACGACCTAACGGCACTTATGAGTATTTTATATTTAGGCTCTTGCGTTACTTTAGGTGGCTACGGTATGTACAACTATGCAATTAGCAAGGTATCGGTACTTACTGCAGCGGCGTATTCAAATTTAATTCCTATTTTTACACTTATTTTATCGGCCATTATTTTGGGAGAAGTACTTACACTTTGGCAGTGGCTTAGTATTTTTGTGGTATTTATTGGCGTTATGGTTAGCCAGCGCCATCAAGAGCTAGTTGTTGATATACCACTTAGTGAATCTGGTGAAGATATTTCTGCCGATACCAATAACCTCAAATCGGTGCCCGACGCTAATGCATCAAAGGGATAACAGGTAAGTAAATAAAGCCCCGGTGTGCGTAAAAAGTCATGCTGCGATTGATGAATTATATCAACCGCCGTGACTTTATACTGCTGTAACTCCCCGCTTTGTAACTGCATAGTAAACTGCTCCCCTACTTTGGCGTGCTGTAAAAACGCAAAGTGGGTGTCGTTATGGCCTGCTATTAACGCTCCCTTTTGGCGATTTCCCAATTCCCCCGCGGGCAAAAAATGGCTTGGTGCAAATGCTAAATTTCGACCACTCGCACCACCGAGCACACTTAACGTTTTATTATGCGATGGAAAGTGAAGCTGCGCGGTTACAAAACTGTCAGCATAAAACCACGGTTTTACTTTTTTACCCGGCTCTGCAAGCGCTTGCTGCCACGCGTGCTCAATAAGCACTTGTGCAAGCCATGCCTTTGCTTGCATATACACACCGTGGCCAAACAAGCTGAGCCCAGCAATTAATAACCCTGCACTTAACCACTTTTTCATGTTTTAACACGTCTTTTTAATTTAAGAGCACCAAACGTTATAAGTAACATACTACCCAACATTATATGCAGCCTACTTTGACCATCGGTTTGCGGCAAACGCATTTCTATTCCTTGCGGTACTTGGTTAGCGGCTTGCGCTGTTTGATCTGCAACGTCTTTAATTTGAGTGTGTTCAATGGCAATAAACGCAGTAAATGGACTTAAAAGCTGATGCGTTAAAGCTAATTTTTGCACCTCGTCTTTAACACTACTTTGCTCGTTATATAAAAGTAACGATTTAATTTTTTGACGCGCCCACAGTTTTGCTATGCCTTTGGCTTGAGAGCTATTTTGTATGCTTAATTTAATACTTAAAGGCCCTTGTGCTGTTTGCCCTGTAAGTATCACACTTTTAGCATCATTAAGTTTTATAGCAACCATGATAGGCTCTCCAAAATATAAATCAGGCAGTGGTGACGGCCAAAAATCTAAACTGTTACCGTTTTCATCGCTTAAAGCGAGGTCTGTAATGGCTGGGTGGGCGAGCTTATCAAATAACTGCTCCATTTTAGGCTGTACTTCTTGTGTGCTGCCAATAAAAGTAAATGTGCCTTTTCCTATATCGGCTGCACGGCGCATAAAAAAGCTATTAGGAGCACTACCAATTCCTACCGTAAATAAACGGCTATCACCTAATTTAGCCTGAATATTTTTAAATAAAGTAGCTTCGTTACTTACACTGCCGTCTGTTAAAAACACTACTTGGCGTACAAAACCATCAAACGTACTGCCATCAAGTACCGCGTCAAGCGCGCCTTGTATTTCGGTGCCACCATCGGCTTCAAGGCTGTAAATAAAACGCTCTGCTCGGCGTAAGTTAAAATCACTGGCTATAAGAGGCCTATCACTCATGGCGGTGACATTATTATCAAAACCAATAATGTTAAAACTGTCGTCGCTTTCAAGTAACGACAGCGCATAAAATAATGCCTTTTTGGCCTGCTCAATAGACTGCCCATGCATTGAGCCCGATGTATCTACTACAAATACCATTTCTCGGGGTAAGCGCTGAGTTTGCGTAAAATGATCTCCAGGCGGCATTAACATAGCAAGGCCATAGCGGTCTGCGTTTTCAAACTGCTGGGTAAAAAAGGCAGCTTGCGCGTTTTCTTTTTGAAGCGGCTTAAACGCTAAAACAAAGTCACGATTAGCCCCATTTGTATCGTTCAGTGCTATTTTATATTGCCCAAACGCGGGATTATTAACATTAATACGGTGATGTTTAGAGGTTATATCAACAAGCTCTAACCCCACATCTATGTCTATGTTTAAAGTAAACTCACTGCTAGGTGCATCATTATTTTTTTGAATGTTATATACCGGGCTTAGCCAACCACTGGGCGCTAAGTTTTGATCCATAAGGCTTAAACTAGGCTGCTCTAATGTGCCATTTATTGCATGGTAGCGCGGCGTAATTGTGGTAGGGAAACGAATAGTAAAAGTACCACTGCGGTAATTAATAATTTCTTGATACTCAAGCTCAATGGCCACCTGTTCACCAGGGCCAATATTTGCCACATTAGTGACAAACATATTTGCACGTTGTTGACGCACCAGTGCAGCCTGCTTTCCTGCCTTTTGAGCTTGTGCGTATTTTTTTTCGGCCTCTATTTTTTTATCAATATGCCCTTTAATAACGCGCTCACCAATACGCATTGTCATGGCGTGCACTGCACTTTCGTCGGGTAGTGGAAACACATAACGTGCATTCACCGCAAATGGGTTTTCGTTTTGATAAGTTTGCTTAACGACAACATGGTTGATTAACCCTGTTACTGTCATATGAGCGTCGCTTTTTAATATTATGGCAGGGCTAACGGGCTTACCTAACGTATCGGTTAGTTCAAGCTTTGGCGATTGTGCATAGCTGCTTTTACTTGCTAATAGCACTATTGCCATGAATATAAAAATGCTTGCCTTAACAAGCATTTTGGTTGGGTTACTCAACATAAAATCACTCCATCGAATGCTAAAATTAGTTACTCGCCGTTTGGCCACTTTCAGGCGCTAGTGAGCGGGTAGTCAGCGTTACTCGACGGTCAAAAAAGTTATCTTCTGTGGTATTGCTATTTGCCAATGTGTGTTGTTCACCAAAGGCTTGCGTACTTAAACGTTTGTGGCTAACGCCGTGTTTTATTAAATAACTTTGCACTGCATTTACACGTTTTTTAGACAGTAAAAAATTAGCCTGTTCATCTCCTCGTTGGTCGGCAAAGCCACTTAAATCAAGCGCTAATTGAGGTTGGTTGTTTAAAAGTACAACTAACTGGTCGAGCTGCTTAGCAAAGTGAGGCGCTATAGTGCTTGAACCCGTTTTAAATTGAACGGTCATTGCAAGTAGGTTATTAATTTGAGATTGTGCTAACTGCTCGTTTTGCTGTGCTAGCACCTCTAATTGCTGTTCTAACAGATTGTTATGATTAAGTACGTGTTGATAGTCGTTGGTTTTTTGTTTCATTACGGCCAAGGCGCGTTGTTGTTCGTCAATTTTGTTGTCGGCGACTTTTGCATCACCAATTAAGCCACCAGCAAATGCGCCTAAAAACGCACCAATGGGTCCACCAACCACACCACCAATAATAGCGCCTGTACCTAAACCTATTGCGGTTTCTTGAGTTGCTTCTTTTGAGGGCGAATGTTCAGCAGCCGATGAAAATGTCGGAGTAGAAAAACCAGCAACAAGCGTTAGCGCGATTAATGTCTTCTTCATAATATGATCCTTAAAATTGATTTAACTTAGTGATGTTTTGTTTCGATAGGTGCATTAAAACAACATCAAGTGGCAACAAAGGGGAGCAAAAATGGCAAACCGCTGAGCAATTGTGGCAAAAAAATGGCAATTGCCTTTTTAACCGTACATAGCTGAAAAACTTCGATATAGTGCGTTTTAAAATAAATAAGGGTGTGTAGAATGAAAAAAATAGCCATCATTGAAGATGAAACCGCCATTCGCGAAAACTACATGGAAATGTTAGGCGCACAAGGCTACCAAGTGAGTGGTTACAGCGACCGCATAACGGCAGAAAGTGCATTTAAAGACGCACTCCCCGATTTAGCCATCGTTGATATAGGCCTTGGCCACGAAATTGATGGCGGCTTTTTACTATGCCAAACCCTGCGTACCTTATCTAAAACGCTCCCTATTATTTTTTTAACCGCACGCGATAGCGAAATAGATACGGTTTGCGGCTTACGTATGGGCGCTGACGACTACTTAACAAAAGACATTAGCTTGGCACACTTAGCAGCACGGATAGGCGCATTATTTCGTAGAATGGAAGCCCTTGAACATCCCGCCGATGCCAATGCACTTATAACACGCGGACAGTTAACGCTCGACACACAACGCATGCAAGTATTTTGGCAACAGCAATTAGTGGATTTAACCGTGACCGAATTTTGGATGCTGCATTCACTGGCGCAGCGCCCAGGCCATGTAAAAAGTCGTAACGATTTAATGAGCGATGCAAAAATTTATGTGGACGACAGCACCATCACCTCTCATGTAAAACGCATTCGTAAAAAGTTTATAGCCCTCGACTCACAATTTGATTGTATCGATACCGTGTATGGTATGGGTTATAGGTGGGAGCAGCACTAATGCTTAGATTTGGCCTACGTAGTAAGTTTATTGTGCTTTCTTGTTTTTTATTTTTACTGCCGTGGCTAGGCTACGAGTACGTATGGGAAATGGAAAAGTTTTTACGCCAAGGCCAAGAAAAAACTCTCGTAGGCACAACGCGTGCACTTGCCACTGCTCTGCACGAACGCCCTGCCTTATTTGACGAGCAAACCAACTTTTTAGACCAAGTAATAAAAGGCCGCGATTTATACGCCTACAACTTAAAAAACCCTATTCAGCTCGATGGCAAACTAACCGACTGGGAACCCTACAAACCATTATTTTGGCATTACGATAAACGCTATTTACAAAAAACTAATAAAAACCACCAAGCCAGCGATCTGTCATTCGACCACATGGTAGGCAAATTTGATAACTACTTATATGCCGTTTTTAATGTGACCGACAACACACTTATTTATCGTGCTAAAAACAGCTTAAGCATTACTAATAACGACCATTTAAAAATTGGTTTAAAAGCCCCTGATGGCCAATTTAATACCTATATCATCGCCCCAAGGCAAGACGGCTGGGTTAATGCATTTAATGCAGACACCAAAGCACCATTTACAAAAATTCAGGGCTATTTTAAACGCACCCAAACAGGCTACACCGTTGAACTACGCTTTCCGTTAGCCATGCTAGGAAACAAACTGGGTTTTGCTATTGTAGATACCGATAGCTTAAGCGAATTACCTAACGCTAACGTTATGTCGACCTCTAATTTAAATAACCCAAGCGATTTAGGCTCAGTGCTTGTGCCTTCACCAGAAATTAGCCGCATTTTAAAAGGGATGGGCCACAGTGGCAGCCGTATATGGGTGGTAGACAATCATCACCGCGTACTTGCGCAATCGGGCACGATTCAAAACGCTGATGGAGTGTGGGCCGATGGTCTTAAAAATCAACCACCCAAAAATGCCTGGCAGCGCTTTGAGCAAACCTATTTGCACCCACTTTATTATAAAATTTTAACCCGACCTGAAAACGAATTTATAGATACCCTACACGACGTAGCATCTATGCAAGGCAGTCATTTAGCTAATGCATTAAAAGGCCAACCTGCATCGTCTTGGCGGCTCACCCCCGATAGCAAAGCCGTTATTTTATCTGCCGCCTACCCTATTTGGATTGAAGACAAAGTCATTGGTGCAGTAATAGCAGAAGAAACTACAAATGGTGTACGTACGCTTCGTAATAAATCGCTCGAAAAGTTATTTAACGTTATTTTAGCCGTTATGCTGATTGGTACCGTGACTTTATTCTTTTTTGCATCACGAATATCGAGCCGTATTAGGCGCCTTCGCGATACCGCAGAGCAAGCAATAGATGCACAAGGGCGTGTTACTGGCAGTATTAGTTACAGTGATTCTAATGATGAAATTGGCGACCTGTCGCGTAGCTTTGCTAATATTGTGAGCCGATTGGGCGGCTATACCGACTATTTAGAAAACATGTCGTCGCGTTTATCTCACGAACTACGCACGCCTGTTGCCGTGGTGCGATCATCCCTTGAAAACTTACAAAGTTTGGAACAAACCGAACTTAGCCAAAAATACCTCGATCGCGCCAGTGAAGGCGTTGAGCGCTTAGGTAAAATTATCACCACCATGAGTGAGGCTACTCGCCTTGAGCAAAGTATTCAAAGTAACGAGCCTGAGCCTTTTGATTTACAAAAAGTAATAAATGGTTGCATGCAAGGCTATCAGCTTACTTACCCAAACCAGTTATTTACGCTTGATGTATGCCAAAACAAATTACCTATGCAAGGCGCACCTGAGTTTATAGCGCAGCTGCTTGATAAGCTCATTAATAACGCATTAGAGTTTAGCCAAGCTAATACCGCGATTAACGTAACTTTACAAAGCAAAGATACACAAGCAGTTCTTAGCGTAAGTAACACAGGCCCATTATTACCCGAAGGGTTGAGCGAGCACATATTTGATTCTATGGTGTCTGTGCGCAGCCAGCACATGCAGCAACAACCGCATTTAGGCTTGGGGCTTTATATTGTAAGGCTGGTGTGCGATTACCATAAAGGCAGTGTAACTGCGCAAAATAACACACAACATAATGGGGTCACTTTTACAGTGAGTTTGCCGTTAGCAAATTAGTTGAAAATTATTTAGTGTTAAGTAGTTTTTAGCCTAACCTAGCGGGGAAACTTGTAAGACTTAATTAAACCAAGGAGCTTAATACCTGCTGATTACAAACCATTAGAAAAACGGCGATTAAAGTATAAAGTAGTGGGTAAACGGGCATCAAAACGTAAACGTTATTTCACTGAAGTTTAATTACAGTACTAGTTGCTAACTTTTAAAGTTAAGTAAATATAACCAATGTATAAAATGACAAACACATACCCTATAGATATCAAACTATTAATGCCCCATACACCGTACCAAAACTTACCATAAAAATAAGTGTTCGCCCTTAACTTAGCATTAAATAGTGCGATAGATGAAGGAATTAACAACAAGGCTGAAAAACCAAAAAGTGGTGCTACACCAAACATTAAAAACAAGCCAATAGCACCTTCTACTGAAGCGCTACTGTCAGGCGAAAGCGGAGCTAAAGCCCAAAACAAACACAAAAATGACACTATTGATGTCAATAAACCTAAAAATTGAATTGAACGCATATCTTTCTTGTTATTACACCTTAATCAATCTTATGTCTTTAATCATATTCACGGACATTTTTACCCACAAAAGAATACCAATAAAACCTAAACCGAGTAATAAGTAGTGCTTAATGTTGCTTAACCCATCAGCATACATAAAGATAATAAAGCTGTACCCGAATAAAAACACCGCAAATAGTGGGATGGTAATTATTGCAGCAAATATTTTAAATTTACGTGATTGACGAACCATTATAAGTACTCCTCTTTATATGTAAGACCATCAAAGTCGACTTAAAATGGTTGGCTTAAATGAAGCAAAGCGAACAGCCCGCTGATATTTAGCCCTTGTTAAATTACTCTTTATATTTTGTTATTTCAGTTCAGACGACAATATTTTTTATATTTTTGTTAAGCGAATCTGTTTCAAATGCTATAGAAACCATTGAAAGTTTCACCACCAACTTTTTTCCCTTAAATAGAGCTAAGTCGGTCCCTATTTCTGCACTATCAATGTCAGAAAGTAAAATAGTTTTATCAATTTTTTTCCAGCTCGATAACCCTTTGAGTAGGATCGATTCACTATCTATTTTGATTTCGTATTGACGAAAACTAGTTACCATCCACCAAGCAAAAATAGATGTTGTAAACAAAGCTAAAATTAACGCCGAAAGTTGTTCAATTAACGATAACGGGGTATTGCTCTCTCTAACTAACAAAAGAGCAGCTGCGTAAATCAGAAAAAATCCGATAAAGTTAAATAGTAGTAAAAATATCGATTTAAAAATAATTTGAAATACTGAGCTACGAATAACAGACATAGACTCTCTATTAATTTAACGCCCGCATAAATGGCGAGCAACTTGTTGCGAGTCCAGCGCGTACCGCGAAGCGGTGTTTTTAAACGCGCGATATTTCATGCGTTTGTTAGGTGAGTATGCTGAAATTCATTATTTACCATCAACCGCATGTCTAAACATATCAGTTCGCCAGCCTTATTATCATTAAGGATTGGTACATCTCCATAATAATGAGTCGCAGAATATACTGCTAACGAAATGTAGGGTTTCTCTTGGATCGTCCTATACATTAAAGTATTGCCCGAATCTCCTTCACTCCAAGCATTTGGCCCTGACTGTATTTTACCAACGATAAAGTAGACTATACGAATAGAGCTATATTTTCCGTTTGTCTCAAATCTATATAAATCTGCTGGGTTAGGTATATCAACAAGTATACGTTTTAGCTCAGATGCAAACCAACTAGGCAAGATATTTTTAAAACTACTCTTCCATAGCGAGCACCATTTGCAGCTGCATGCATAAGCAGGTAATCCACTTTGATTCTGAATTGAACCCGTAGCTTCTAAATGAGTTGCTATTTTCCATTCCGAAATTGGAATGGTTGGCCTAAACTTCTTCATTTGCACCTAGACATAATGACTCCCACACGGTGTTAGCCTCCGCTTTTCGTGGGTTAGCTTAATTCAAAGCCAGAGCCATAATTAGTTTGTCAATTAACTAAACAGCAGAGGCTAACATGAATAAACATAGCATACTTTTTATCGGTCTTGATACACATAAAGAATTCAATGAAGTTGCCTATATTGAAGAACATAGAGGTGCGCAACCTGTTCATCTTGGCCGAGTTTCGTCTTCCAAAATGGCCGTTCAAAAGCTTGTTCGCCAGTTCGAATCGAAATACCCTGGCGCAACACTTCATTTTGTTTATGAAGCTGGCCCATGTGGTTATTGGATTTACCGATTAATTACCAGCCTTGGCCATTGCTGTTATGTGGTTGCACCTTCTCTTATTCCTAAAAAACCTGGTGAGAAAATTAAAACCGATAAACGTGATGCCCTTAAGCTTGCTAAATTACTTAAGTCTGAAGATTTAACACCTATCTATGTTCCTGAGCCTGAAGATGAAGCTGTACGTGATTTATCTCGTGCACGCGAAGTAGCCATGAAGGATTTAAAAGATGCCAAATATCAATTAAAGGCGCTGCTGCTTCGCAATAATATTAATTACAAAGGCACTGCGAATTGGTCACAAAAACATTTACGTTGGCTCACTGAGCTTGTGTTGCCACACCCCGCTCAGCACATCGTCTTACAAGAATTTTTACACACAATTACCGAACGAATAAGCCGACTTGAGCGGCTAGATAATGAACTAACACACCACGTTCACCAGTGGCGTTATTATCCTGTAGTAAAAGCAATACAAGCTATGCGTGGTGTCCGTTTGTTGGTCGCCACTGGCGTTGTTGCTGAGCTTGGCGATTTATCGCGTTTCGACCATCCCCGCAAATTAATGAGTTATCTCGGTCTTGTACCCAGTGAACACTCGAGTGGTGGCAAACGCCATATTGGCGCCATCACAAAATGCGGGAACGGCCGAGCAAGGCGCCTTCTTGTGGAAGGTGCACATACTTATCGCTATGCAGCAAATATATCCACAGATATGCAAAAACGACAAGAAGGTTTACCAAAGGACATTATTGATATTGCGTGGAAAGCACAGATTAGGCTCTGCAAACGCTATAAAAAAATGATAGCCAAAGGGAAACACTACAATCTGGTTGTTACCGCCATTGCCCGAGAAATGATTGCGTACATATGGGCTATTGCAAGAGAAGTGGTGCTTACGCCAGTGAATAAAAAACTTAGATTGGCAAGAGTACCCGCATGATAAAAGAATTAGAGTTAATGCATGGGATCAAGCATCGGGTGTGGCACAACCACCGACGGCGTTAGGATGGCAATGCAGCTAACGCTGCATTGAACCACGAACATAGACTGAAGACAGGTGCCACGACGAAATAAGTAAGGTCTGCTCTGTTACTAGAAATAGTAATAACCAACGAATATCAGCAAGATAACCGACGACATTACTTGCTTCATCCTATGTATTAACTCGCTCTAATTCGAGCTAAAATAATTATGGCTTAAAAAGTTAGGCAAGGATCAGTGCGTTTAACTTGACAATGGGAGTCATACCAACGCCGTTTTAAGCGGCAAATTGTAGTTGGCTAAAATAAGTGAGGTACGAACAAAAGCCAACTGTAATTTGTCCAACTTGAAAACCCTTGTTATGTTTTTTTGTTCAGATAATACCTAAACAAAAAGGCTTGAAATAATGCCGCCAAACCTAATATTTGAGGAGTGTTGTTAAACAAGCCACCAACAACAACTATTAGTGGTATTGCGATATAAAAAGCATAAGAGCCGTTAGTGTACTTTTTTACAAACCAGTGAACAGGAAAGCCAACAACTAACCAACCAACGATAGAAATTAGTAGGTAAACACTAATATAAAGTAAAAAAGTAACGGCAAGTCCATAAATATCATCAAGTGATGAAGGTGCCAGTCCATTGAATAAAAACCAAACGGCGATTCCTATACCAACATAGCCAATACTTTTTATTACAGCACTATCCCAGTTACTTGAACTCACTACGGGCTCCATGAAAACATAACAACTTTGTATCCGACATGTGTCGCTTTATAAACCGGCACATACCCAAATATTACAATCAATCCAATGTAGCCAGCTAATAAGCGCATGTAAACAAATAGTTATTCAGCATTTAAATATTCTAAATGTAGAAATACCCCAAAATGGTAGAGATCAGTAATATTAGACAGAAAAGTAATGTGCTAATAAACAGTGAGGAAATAAACAGTCACCTTCCTTTGTAACTATTCACCTTTAATTCAGTCGCGTTCACATACTCTGGGACTATATTAACGCATTAAGCAGTAGGATTTGCCGTGACCCCATCACTTGAACGAGAAGAGCTCGACTTTATTTTTAGTTTATATAAATCAGACAAAAGCGCTGAGCCAGAGGCAATAAATCACAGCATACGCAAATAAACGACCTTCAAAAAGTACCGTGCCTTGATGAACAAGGCGTATCTCAGTACTTAATTTAATATGCACTTGTTAGCTTGTTGTACTTGGCTCATCGCTTAAAAACGCTTTGATACAGTTTATTTCTGCCAGCTTTACTGCCTCGCCTATTTCTGGGCCTTTTTTGCCACTTTTAAGCGCCTCTTGCACTATGTGCTTTTTATCCATTTGCTGTAATTTACTATGAATGGCGCGCAACTTAATTGCCTGCGGGTAAGGCTTATTAACCAGTGTTTCTCCGCGACCTTGCGCGTCACACTGGCAGGCTTGAGTAAATGCTAAAAAGCGTTCAGGGTGCACCAAACCATTTAAATTAGTGACAATTAATTTATGAATAGTTTGCGGCCTAAGCTGATCAATCGTATGGCATAAAGTGTGGTTATCGCTGGTCAATACGCCAATATCACGAAAACGATTAGGCACTTTTAAACGATTACAAAATGACTCTACTACCGCTACCCCTTCGCGTTCGTGACCGCGTAAATTGCCGCGTATTTTATAGCTAAGGGCTTTGCCAAAATCGTGGGTAAGCGCAGCAAAGCGGGTTTCTAAATTAAAATTTAAGTCGGCCGCACGCCTAAGCACCAACATTGTATGCACAAATACATCGCCTTCAGGGTGATGATTGGCAGGTTGTGGTACGTTTTTCATTTGTTCTATTTCAGGAAAAATGCCCAGCCCATCTAATGCTTGAAAGTAAAGCTCGGGGTGTTTTTCGCCAAGCGCTTTTTCGGTTTCTAACCATACACGTTCAGGCACTAAGTGGTTAAGCTCGCCTTTATTTTTAAGCTCTCGCATTAACGCATAAGTGCTGGGATGGATTTGCCAATCGCTGCCGTAACGCGCTAAAAACCTTGCAATACGCAGCACTCGCACAGGGTCTTCTACAAAGGCGTGTGTAGTGTGACGCAGTATTTTGTTTTGTAAATCGTGTTGGCCATTAAAAGGGTCAATAATTTTACCGTTTTCGTCAAGCGCCATAGAGTTAATGGTTAAGTCGCGCCTTGCGAGGTCTTCTTCAAGTGTTACGCTTGGGCTGGCGTCAACCACAAAGCCGGTATAACCTTTGCCGCTTTTTCGTTCGGTACGCCCTAGTGCGTATTCTTCTTTTGTTTTTGGGTGCAAATAAACAGGAAAGTCGCTACCTATTGGTAAAAAGCCAAGCGACTCCATGGTGCAGGGCGTTTCGCCAATAACCACATAATCGTTATCTTTTGATGCAATGTTTAGCAGTTTATCGCGTACTGCTCCACCGACTAAGTAAACGTTTTTTAAGCTACTTTCCACGTTGTTTCCACACTAATTTACAAACTTCATTTATAGCAATCATATCATTAAAAGCGTTGTGGTTTGCCAAGCATATGCAAGCTCATTACAATAGCGCATCACTTTTTGTTTAAGCTGTTATTCAATGAAAAATCATTCATCAAAAAAAGAGCTCATGCTGCTGCCAATTTTACTCGTCGTTATTGTTATGTGTGTGGCGGGGCACTTTTTATTGCAAGCTAACTTTCAAGACAGCAACATGGTTGAATATATGTTAGCAGCCTTGCCATTTGCTATGTTTGGCTTAGTTATTGTGGCTTTTAAGCTGGCATCAAACAGTGAAAAAAATGAGCAAAACGAGCAAAACGAGCAAGAAAAATAGCGGTTTGAGATAGCTTTATTATTTAGTGTTCAGATTACTTAACTTATAAAACATGGTAACCAAACCAATCCGGTTTTATGGGTTGTGAAAGCCCGCTTGGGCTAAGTTTTATTGTTAATTGGCTGTCGAGTAAATCAATTGCAAAGCAATCGTCTACGTCGTGTAAGTCGTCTTTATGAATATGGCTCAGGCCTGCTAATAAATCATGTTTAGCACGCTGCTTTGCCTCTTCACTACTGCTTGCTACATATAATGCAAAGTCGTGTTGCTCTGCCATTGAGTCGCTTCTGTAAGCGCCTAAGTTTACAAAATAAAGCTGTTTATTTTGTTCAACATAACCCTCTACCACTTCTACTTTGTACCCATCAATATTGTTAACAGCCATAAAACTATCCATGTGTACGCTGTTTTTGTCGCCAACCCATTGGCTTTTTAATTTGGTGTAGGTTTGCTCTATGTTTTGCCCAACTACAAAGCGAATGTCGTGCATTTCTATGTGGCAGCCTTGAATTCGCCCGCCTAAATACACCATAAATAACTGCATGAGGATTCCTTTAATTTTTTACGCCAAACTATCAACATCAATATTGTGTTTTTTAATGAGTTTATAAAAGTCTGAACGATTACGCTTAGCAAGCTTGGCGCCTTCTGCTACGTTGCCGCCTGCCATTTTTAGCGTATTAATAACGTAATCACGTTCAAACTCTTTTTTAGCGTCGTTTAATGAGAGTGGCTCTACACTTTTTTCGTTGCTATCGAGTGCTGCTAACACTAAATGCGCTGAAATAACCTCACCAGGTGTTAAGGCTACCACTTGTTCAACAACATTTTGTAACTGACGAATATTTCCCGGCCAATCATAACGTACCAATGCGTGCATAGCATCATTGGCAAAATGTTTTTCATTTTGGTTCATTCGTTTAGCGATACTTGCGCTAAAGTATTGGGCTAGTAGGCTTATGTCTTCACGGCGTTCACACAGTGGTGGTAATTTTAAATTAACCACATTTAGGCGGTAGTATAAATCTTCTCTAAACTGTTGGTTTTTGATGGCTTCGGGTAAGTTTTTGTGAGTTGCCGATACAATACGCACATCAATTGAGATCTCCTCTTGAAAACCCACTGGGCGAATGGTTTTTTCTTGCAGTACACGCAGTAACTTTACTTGCAGGTTAAGGGGCATATCGCCAATTTCATCTAAAAATAATGTACCGCCCTGCGCTTGCTGAAATAAACCTTGGTGATCTTTTACGGCACCAGTAAACGCTCCTTTTTTATGGCCAAATAATTCAGACTCTAAAAGCTCCCCTGGTACAGCACCACAATTTATAGCCACAAAGGGCCCGTTACTTACTTGGCTATGCTGATGAATAGCCTGCGCTAATAACTCCTTACCCGTTCCACTGGCTCCCGAAATAAGCACATTAACGTGAGTAGGCCCAAGTAACTTAACTTGTTCGAGCAAGTGCAACATGGCACCACTGCGCGTTACTATATTACTTTTTGATGGGGCTTCATCGGTATTTACACCGTGAATGTCTATTGCATTTGCAAGGCTATCAAATAGCTCGTCTTTATCGACCGGTTTAGTAATGAAGGCAAAAATGCCTTGTTTAGTGGCTTCAACCGCATCGGGAATAGAGCCATGCGCTGTCATCATAATTACTGGTAATGCAGGGTATCGGCTTTGCAGTTGACGATGGAGCGCCATGCCGTCCATTTCATCCATTCGTAAGTCGGTAATTACGGCATCAAACACGTGGCTTTTTAAAATTTGTAGCGCTGCTAAGCCACTTTCACAAGTTGTTACTTGATAGCCTTTTGATTCAATACGAATAGCAAGTAACTTTAATAAACTTGCATCGTCATCAACTAATAACACTTTTGCTTTGTGCGGACTATTTGTGGCCATGGTTACTGCTCCTTGGTATCTTCGCGAAGTAATAGCTGCTGCTCTATATCTGCCAGCGACGACAGGGTTTTCTGCATTTGGGTATTAAGTGCTTGCTGCTCTTTTTGAGCATTTATTTGTAAGGTAATCTGCTGTTTTTGCAGCCATAAATACTGCTTTATATCGTCAGGCCAAAAATAGGCTAGGTCGAGTTTAAGTAACTTGGTCATTACTGTATTTGGGTCGGTACTTACTTTTAAGCACATAAATTTAAAAAATGCTTTTAGCTCATTTTCACCTTTAAATGATCGCTTTGTTGGTGGCAATGTAAACCCACCACATTGATTTGCATGAAGCGCTATAACCCGCTCAGCAGAGGGATAAACAGGGGCTAATTTAGGCATTGCCTTAGGGCTAGGAGATACGTTTTTGGTATTTGATGTTTTATTACCGCCCTGCGCTTGCGTGCCATTATTAAGCTCACAACCCGATACAATTAGGCTACCTGCAAGCACACATAAAATAGTGAGTATGCGCATTGTTAATTAACTCCTAAATTTTTACTGATTGGTATTTTTATTAAAAAACGGCAACCGTGTGGTTTATTTTTCTCAACACTTAATGTGCCTTGTAGCTGCTCAACCGTTTCTTTTACAATTGTTAGGCCCAAACCACTGCCTTGTAAGGTAATGCTTTGGTCATGTTTACCTTGATAAAACGCACTAAAAATATGGTTTATTTCGTGCTCTTTAATGCCACAGCCATTATCGGCCACAACCAAACACAGCTGATGTTGCTCGCATTTTAAATTTACAGTCACACCTTGGTTATCATCAGAAAATTTTAAGCTATTTGAAATTAACTGAATTAGCATCATTTCTATTAGCTCATTAGGAAGCGCAAGGACAGTGCTTGAAACAGAGTTTTGCCACTGAATACTTTGCTTTCGAGCCGTTAGACGATGCTCAAAATGGCCATTAATTTTTTTAATTAAATGATCAATATTAACCTCGCTTGAGCTATTTATTGTTGATCTAATAGCGTTATAACTCAGTAAGCTGTCTATCATCATGCGAAGGCGCACCATAGATTGAGTTATAAGGGAAAGTACTGCTTTTTGTTCGTCATTAATGGGGCCAACAATTTCATCTGTTAGTAAATCGGTTCCTTCAACCATAGAAGCAAGCGGTGTTTTAAGCTCGTGTGTTACGTGGCGTAAAAACGTATCTTTTTGTTGCTCAAGCATATGCAGCTGAGTTTGTACCCACTGTAGTTTTTCTCCAAGTTCCACTAACTCTGACGAGCCTTTTACTGCTATTTTTTGCTGCCAATCCCCTTGCCCTAGCTTATCAATAACCCTAGTTAATCCCTTTAAGCGCCCACTTATACGCCATAAAAAGCCACCACCAACCAATAAAGTAAGTGGAATAAGTGCCACCAGCCAATTTATAAACGACGTTTGTAGGCTAGCTAGCTCGTTTTGATTAAGGGTTATTTGCGCTTCGTTTTTATTTTTAAGCCACACTGTTAGCGCTGTAATTAACTCGCTTACAGGTACAAATAGCGCTGCATCTTGCTTTTTTTGATCAACAAGTTGCTGGTGTGCTGTTTGTAAAACATTTAATAGCTGTGCCCATTGGCGTGTGTAATCTGGGTTTGTATTAATGTGTTTAAGGTCGTTTATGCTTTGTACTGAAGATTGCCATTTATCAACTATGAGGGTGTCGAGCGAATCACTTTTTAATACCCAGTTTTGTCTTGTTGCGCGCTCAAGGCTATTAAGGTCTTGCTTTAAGCTAGCGAACGATTTTGTAAGCTGATAATTATTACTTACAATTTGTTGAGTGGTTGCTAGCTGCTTGTTCAACGCATTTAAAAACACAATGACCACAATAGACAGTGGCAATAACGACAGCAGCATACTTAACGCAAACTGCCCTATTAAATTAGGGCGCCAATTAAGCATTGCATTGTAATGTTTAGTAAGCGTTGCAGCCATTGCAGAAAACTCTATCAGTAAATAACTCGCCTATTATTATCAATACCGCCTATACACATGCTGAACCATATTAATATTCACTCGCTATAGTGTTGCTAAATAGCAACATTGCAACCTATTGATTTAGTTAACATCATAAAAAACACCTCAAACTCTGTTGCTGTACTCATACAAAATTACACACATAAAGTGTAATTTTTACCTCCCCTTTCAAGCAATAAAACGTAAACCATTGAAAATAAACAAAAACAAAACATGGCACCCTTTTTGTTAGTAGGTATGACAAATGAATTTAATAAGGAAATACTCATGAGAGCAAAAGCGTTGGTTTTTTCAATATTACTTGCATTAGGTTTAGTTAATACAGACGCACATGCTATGGACGTTGAGGCTACGTTTGATGCGCTAGATAAGGATAATAACGGCTTGTTAAGCGAAGCTGAGGCCCAAATGGATGCTGTGCTTAAAGAAAACTTTGCACAAATAGACACAGACCAAAATGGTCAACTGTCGCTAAATGAATTTAGTAAATTTATTCAATAATTCAACTTCAAAAGGAATGAAATTATGAAACAACTTATTGCCGCGTTTTTATTATTATTTTTAGCTATTAGTGCAACAGTGTTGGCATCTCCTTCGGCTGTGCGATTTGCACACTTAGATACAAACATGGACGGAAGTATCTCGTTTGTTGAAGCTAAGGAGGATAAAGAGCTGCTTAGACAGTTTACCGATTTAGATGAAGACAACGATGAGATGATCTCTAAAGCAGAGTTTGAAAACTTTAAGCCGTAACAGATTAAGTTTTGCTTAAGTTTTTAGCATGTAAAGTGTACTAAAGCATTTGCCATAATCCCTGAGGGAGTGTGTAAAAGGATTTAATGTTGGGAGTTAAATTATGGCAAGTGCTTTATCTTATCAAGCTTTATACCTTGTTATTAAATACAACTTAATTACCCTTTTGGAAGGACTACCATGAAGATACGTTGCTTTGTAACCACCACGGCATTGCTGTTAAGTTTTAATGCCTTAGCACTTGATGTAAAACAACGCTTTGATCACCTCGATACAGATAAAAGCGGTTACCTTACCCATAACGAATTAGAGCGCCAGCCACAGTTACTTAGCACTTTTATAATGTGGGATGAAAATCAAGATAAACAAATTTCATTAATTGAATTTAAAAACTACCTTACTAACAATCTTTACTGAGTATTTTAATGAACCCCATACACTTATTTATTGTGTGCACTCTCACTGTATTTAGTGCATCAAGCTTTGCCGCAAGTGACAGTATTAACAATCAGTTTAAAAAAATAGACCGAAATAAAGACGGATTTTTAACGCGTTCTGAAGCCTCAATAGACCCCGCCTTATGGTCTAAGTTTATTCGTTACGACCAAGATAAAGACGGCCGGCTAACACTAAGCGAATACCATTTATATGCCAGTAAGTAGCCCTAACTTAAGTAACCTTTCTAACTTAATTAATTTAATAGCTAAGCAACCAGCTTAGCTTTACCTGTCTAATTTACGAGCTTATCGCATCCTGTTGGTATTCTAAAAAAGGGTTTGCTAGTGTTATTGCACTAAAAATAACAAAACAGTGTCCTATGTTACTCAAAAAATTACTTAAACCACTTGTACTTGCCAGCCTTTGTGCGGGCTCTAGCTTTGCCATTGCACAAACCAAAGTTATTTATAATGCTAATGGCTACACCCCGCTTTATAAAGGCAAAATGCAAAAAGGTGAACTTCAGCAATTTAGCACTTTAGTTATAAAAGATGGCAAAGTTGTAAAAGTAGGCGGCGACACACTAAAAGAAAGCTTCCCAGATGCCAAATTAATAAATGCAGAAGGCAACACATTACTGCCCGGCTTAATTGATGCTCACGGCCACGTTATTGGGCTAGGAGATAACTTATCGCAACTTGATGTACGCGGCGCTAAGTCGGTTGATGATGTTACAAATAAACTAAAGCAATTTGCGCAAGGCAAACAAGGTTGGATCATCGGCCGTGGCTGGAACCAAGAGTTATGGCCAGATACGCGCTTTCCTACCGCTAAAGATTTAGACAAAGTAGTAAGCGATCGTCCGGTTGTTTTATCTCGTGTTGATAGCCATGCAATTTGGGTTAACTCAAAAGCGCTTGAGCTTGCGGGCATTAACGCCGATACAAAATCGCCAAAAGGCGGTGAAGTAATAAAAGATGAATTTGGTCACCCTACCGGTATTTTTGTTGATAAAGCTGAGTCGTTAATTGTTCAGCACATGCCAGCCCCTTCAAAACAAGATATTAGCAACTCGCTAGATGCCGCAGGAAAGCACTTATTAAGCTTAGGTATTACTTCTACTCACGACGCTGGCATAGATAAAGCCACATGGGAAGTGTACAAAGAACGCGGCGATCAAGGTAATTTACCTCTGCGTATTGTGGCAATGCTAAGTGGTGCTAGCCCAGATTTACCAGCGATGTTAAAAGCGGGGCCATATCACGATAACTACGATTTTATGGAAATTCGCAGTGTTAAAGTGTATGCCGATGGTGCATTAGGTTCGCGTGGCGCAGCGCTTATTGAAGATTATGCCGATCGTGCTGGACATCATGGTTTGATGCTTGAAACCCAAGAAAAACTCGAAGCTTTATTTACGCAAAGCTTTAAAAACGGTTTTACCGCCAACACCCATGCCATTGGTGACAAGGCCAATCGTGTGGTTTTAGACGCCTACGAAAATGTATTTAAAAAAACAGGCGGTATTTTACTGCGCAACCGCATAGAACACGCACAAATAGTAACGCCAGACGATATTCCTCGATTTAAAGCACTAAAAATTATTCCATCAATGCAACCTGTTCACGCTACGTCTGACATGCATATGGCAGAGCAACGCCTAACTGAAAAGCAACTTAGCTTTGCATACGCATGGCAAACATTTTTACAACAAGGTTCAGTGGTTGCTGCGGGTTCTGACTACCCTGTAGAGCTTGCAAACCCGTTTGATGGTTTATATTCAGCAATAACGCGAATGGATCATAACAAACTGCCTGAAAACGGCTGGCGTCCAAGCGAAGTACTAAGCCGCGAAGATGCACTACGTGCATTTACACTGGGCGGTGCTTATGCTGCGCATCAAGAGTTTAAAATAGGGAGCTTAGAGCAAGGTAAATGGGCCGACTTTATTCTAGTGGATAAAGATTACTTTAAAGTACCCGTTGAAGATATATACAAAACCCAGGTGCTACAAACATGGATTGCCGGTATGAAGCGCTATGAAAAAGAATAACAATAAAGCATTAGTTTTAAATAGATAAATAAATTAATAAATATCACTAAAGTAATTAAAAAGCGTGTCGATAATCATAAGTACTTATAATTTCTTATTATGTTTCAGGATGAAAGCATGTTATCAAAAAAAGTAACTTTGAGTTTATCGGCACTATTTACTCTTTCACTATCAGCTTGTTCTACCCACCCTATTTATAACGGCCATGCGCCACACAATAACAAGCATCACCACAAATCATATGTTAAATACGAAGAAAACAATTACCCAAGAGTAAGCAATTGGCAATTCCCTGAGAATAACTATCGGCCAGTTAACAGCAGTAAGTTATTAAGCAATTACACTGAGCAATTAGCCATGAAGCTAATTGAAAACATGAACTACATTAATAGTAGTACGCCTATAGCAATTACATCTTTTGTTAACCTTGACGACAACTTGCAAACCACAAATATTTTTGGCAATCACTTAGCTGAAAGTTTTATTTCTGAGTTGCAAGAGTTTGGGCTATCAGTTGTAGACTATAAACATACTGGTGCCGTTCATGTTACACCTATGGGTGATTTTTCATTTAGTCGTAATGGGCAAGAAATTAAAGGCTACCCGCATATTGAATATACACTATCTGGAACCCTTACATATACGAACAGAGGCGTGATTGTTAATGCTCGCATTATAGGTGCAAAATCTAAGGTTGTAGTCTCTTCTGCTAAAGGGTTTATACCTAGCTTTATTGTTGAATCTTTATATCCGACACGCAAAACAGATGGAATAATGTTAGACGCCATTCAATAAAAACAAAAAAGGGTTAACGAAAGTTAACCCTTTTTATTACAAACCATGTCATTTAGCTTTTTGGCTGCTGTGCCTCTGGCTGAACAGCTTTTGGCTGACGGTATAATTTTATAATGTGATACAAGTTAACCAATGCCAGTAACGCGTTGGTAAAAACAACAGGAACAGCACCAATAGCTACGCCATAAGCCGTAAACACAATACACCCTAACATGTTGTACCAACGAAGCTTTACTACATCGGTCATAGTGAGTGATGCAACCAATAAAGCTGACGCAATATAGCCTAAATATTCCCAACTCAATTGTTCTCTCCTAACCTTTGGGTTAGCATTACACTAATGCTAACTTATTACAGTTGTAAGTATTGCAAAGTAATAGCACTTTGCTTAATTATGATCGTTATTTAGATTTTGAAAAATAATTGGCTAGTAAGAGGGTAGCTCTCTCATATTAATAATTAAGCGAAGTGACATACGTAAATAAAAAGCTAACTTGCTTAAAAACCTGAAAAAGTTTGCCGGCAAAAAAACCAACAAATTCTTAAATCATTACACGGGAAATGAAGGTAAAATAATACCCATAGCAAAGCTAAAAGTATTAGTAGCAAGTTAGCGTAAATTCTTAATGTGTTAATGCTACCGTCATTAAAACATAATAAATAGGACAAATGTCCGAAGAGCATATTGATGTTTCAATACCATTTTTCTAGTTATCTTGTTGAACAGCTATTAACCTTTGCAGGTAGTAGTTATCAACAATCAAAAAAAGAAGTGCTGATCCATCAAGATCAGCCTTTAAGCAAGCTTGTGCTTGTGCGCAGCGGCACTGTGTCATTTAGTTATGACGTAGGAAACGGACGACGCCTGCTGCTAGGACAACTGGATTGTAATAATACCCTGATAGGTGAAATAGAAGCACTTAACAACAATCCGTGTATTTATACGGTAACGTGTTTTAGTGATGTGACTTACAACCTGATTGAATTAAGGCATTGGCGTGCATTATTGCTCGAAAAACCAGAGCTAAGTTTATACACAGCACAAACTATTGCGGCTAAGTTTCAAGAAAATCAAAAAATCAACTTAGATAAGTTATTACTGCCACTTAGTTACAATATAGCTAAAGATTGCCTGCTGAGAGCCGAGAATAGCAACCCTACCCTACTTAGAGCCTACCCAACGGTAAACGCAGAGGCAGAACGTTTTGCAACCACTGAGCGAGCTTACAGGCGTGTTGTAACAGAGTTAGTAGAAAAAGGCCTAGTGCAAAGAAGTACTAATGGTTTACAAGCGGTCGATATTCCAATGCTTAGTGAATATGTAGACAGCTTTGCACAACTCTAAGCACACAAAAAAAGGCCAATTAAGGCCTTTTTTATTGCCCTAAAAACGAATAACACGTTCGTAAGGCTAAATATGCATTCGATGCACTCGTTGTATTAATCTTCTAACAAAATATCGTGAATTTTTACTAGGTCTGATTTACCTTCAATAATTTCATCCGGTGTTAAACCCGACAATTCATGCGGGAATACTAACCATTCTTCCGACTCATGAATGTAGTAATCAGGCACGGTATCTACTTTTGAATTTTTTGGTTTGTAGTATGGGCAAGCAATTCGAATATCGCGTGGTAAATTTAAGCGCATTAGTTCTGAAAGCTTTTCTTTTAGTGCAACAATACTGCGCCCTGAGTCAAATACATCATCAACAATAAGCAGAGAATCACCCGCATTAGCGTTTTCTACAATGTAATGTAAACCATGTACTTTAATTTCTTTTGATTGCTGGCCAATACCGTAATAAGACGATGTACGCACTGCAATGTGGTCAGTTTCAATACCTTTGTAATCGTAATATTCTTGCACAGCAATACCAATTGGTGCACCACCTCGCCAAATACCTATAATAAAATCAGGACGAAAGCCGTCTTTGTATACTTGTGCCGCTACGCGGAATGAATCTTCAAGTAACTGTTGAGCTGTGATATAGCACTTATCTGACATAGTTAGAAACCCCAGTGGTGGATATTATATTTGAGCGTAGTTTAGAGTAAAACTAACTTAGCCACTCAAACAGGTATTGGCGATGGATTTTACCGTAAATTAAATAAAATTGCTTGCTTGTAGATAAAAAAAGGCACCAAACGGTGCCTAATTTTAATATAAAAAGCCTAACTTAGTTAATATTATGCTTTTTCTAGCAACGTACGAGCAACCGTGCGCATACCTTGTGTTGTTGCGCCTGCAGCCCATTGGCTCGTGCTACCCATGTTAAATGCAGCAGCTAAATCAATGTGTACCCAACCTTTGCCATCGTTTGGCACAAAGCGTGATAAGAAGCCTGCAGCATTTGACGCACCACCATAGCCGCCACCTTTTTGCGCTCGGCTGTTAGCCGTATCAGCATAAGGTGATGGGCAGTTTTGTTGGTGCCACTTTTCAAGTGGTAATGGCCAAGCTGCTTCCATTTCTTGAGATGCAAAACCTTCAACCTCACGCGCAAGCTCTTTATCTAGTGCAAACAACGCATTGTATTCTTGACCAACAGCAACCAACGCTGCCCCCGTTAATGTTGCAGCGTCAATAATTAAAGGCGCGCCTGTTTCACCCGCAGCCATTAAGCCATCGGCAAGCACTAAACGCCCTTCTGCATCAGTATTTACAATTTCAACGGTTGTGCCATTTTTGTAAGTAAGAATGTCGCCTAATTTGTAAGCGTGGCCAGAAATTAAGTTCTCAGCACAACATAAGAATAATTTAATGCGTTTTTCAATACCACGATTAATAGCAAGTGCTAAACCAGCCGTTACTGTTGCAGCACCGCCCATATCGCACTTCATCCCTAGCATGCCTTCGCTCGATTTAATTGAATAACCGCCCGAATCAAACGTAATACCTTTACCCACAAGGGCTGCACTAACGGGTGCGTTATCGTCGCCTGTTGGGTTGTAATCAAGCTCTAACAATACCGGAGGGCGAACACTTCCGCGACCAACAGCATGAATACCAATCCATTGCTGCTCTAATAACGCATCGCCTTTAATTATTTGGTAGCTTACGTGCTCTGGCGCAAGTGATTGAATAAACTCAGCTGCTTTTTCAGCAAGGCTTTCAGGGTATATATCGTCTGCGGTGCCATTAACCATTTCACGCGCCCATGTTGCTGAGCTTTTTAAATGCGCAAGTTCTTTAAGATCTGACTGTGCGTTATCAACAAATTCAACACCATTTAACAATTTTGGTGTTACAAAGCCTTGGTAAAAAGCCCATTGGCTTTCTGTGCACCAGGTGTCGCCCGCAAGCTCAACATGCTTAACACCTTGATTAGCAATTGTACGCGCTGCTTTTTGAACATTTTTTAATGTTTCTTGCTCAGATAAATGAACGGTTGCGCCACGCTCGTTAAAAGACAACGTTGCGCTTTCGCCCCAATGACTCGGTGCTGCGTGTTCGCTTAGTTGAACAACAAATTTTTCACTCATGTTAGAATATCCTTGCACTTAAATGTGCTGTTGAGTTTACTATAGTGCGCCTAAGTTCCCAACAGCTTGAGATAAATAACCCCTATCACGCTATTTAACCGCATTGGACACAACCATGAAGTACACACCTGCACTGCAATCAGCCACACTATTAAAACGCTACAAGCGCTTTTTAGCTGATTTAAAATTAAACAATGGCGCTGAGTTTACCGCCCATTGTGCTAACACCGGAAAAATGACCGGCTGCGCCGAACCAGGTTTTACTGCTTTTTATTCAACCAGCGATAACGCAAAACGAAAATATCCACATTCATTAGAGCTGACCAAAAACAATTTAGGGCAATTAATATGTGTTAATACAGCGGTAGCCAATAAAGTAGTAGAAGAAGCGATTAATCATAAAGTGATTGATGAATTAACAGGCTATGAGCAACTTCAAAGTGAAGTTAAATACGGCAGTGAAAATAGCCGAATCGACTTTTTACTCACAACCCCAAACAAACCAAGCTGCTACGTTGAAGTTAAATCGGTCACTTTAATAAGCCAAGATGATCCACACAGCGGCCAAGGTTACTTTCCGGATGCACAAACACTGCGTGGACAAAAACACCTTCGCGAACTTATTGAAGTGGTCGAATTAGGCCATCGCGCCGTACTAATGTTCGCTGTTTTGCATGAGGGTATTAATATTGTTAGCGCGGCGGCGCATATTGATGAAAAATACGCAGCGCTTTTACAACAAGCCATCGATGGCGGTGTTGAAGTTATCGCTTATAAAGCACTTATTTGCGCAAACGAAGTCGTTCTTCATAAAAAAATAGCATTTGTAGCTTAATGTATAACCCAATCATTAAGCTCAGTAATTGTAATTAGAACAAACAACGCGATGAAAAGATTGAAGCAATAAAAATCAATTCCAGAGTTAAACTTGTTTTTTAAAGTTTTGCCCTCATATATAGGCAAGTTTTACAAACCAGTAAGTTAGTTAAATAAGCACCCTCATTTAACGCACTTTTTACTCGCAAAGCATGGTTGAAGCTAATTCGAATAATTAAAAATAAATTTGCCTAGGGTATAAGTTTCTGTTATTTATACCGCCGGCTAATGCTGAGGCATTAAATTAAGGATTTAGGAGAGAGTTATGCCAGACCAAAAGAAACATGGTTTATTGGCTCAAGCCGGTTTAGAACCATACCAAGAAAAACCAGGCGAAGAGTATATGAATGAAGCACAACGTGCTCATTTCAAAACGATTTTAGAAACTTGGCGTAACGATTTACGTAACGAAGTTGATCGTACAAAATCGCATATGCAAGACGAAGCTGCTAACTTTCCTGACCCAGTTGACCGCGCTGCACAAGAAGAAGAGTTTTCTTTAGAACTTCGAACTCGTGACCGCGAACGTAAATTAATTAAAAAAATTGAAAAAACAATTATTTTAATTAAAGAAGATGATTTTGGCTTTTGTGAGTCTTGTGGTATTGAAATTGGTATTCGCCGCCTAGAAGCGCGACCAACTGCTGATTTATGCGTAGACTGTAAAACACTTGCAGAAATTAAAGAAAAACAAGCTGGACGCGGCTAATTAACCCTATTAATTAGCATGCCACCTACAGCCGTTACTGCGCCTATGCGCAACTATCGCGGTCGTTTTGCACCGTCTCCTTCTGGGCCACTTCATTTTGGCTCACTTGTTGCGGCTGTGGGCAGTTACCTTGATGCAAAAGCAAATAAAGGGTCTTGGCTCGTCCGTATCGAGGATATAGACACCACTCGGGTGGTGAAAAATGCCGACACCGATATTCTAAATACCTTACAAGCCTATTGCCTCCACTGGGATGAATCAGTTGTTTATCAAACTAAGCGGCTCGATTTATACCAAGACGTAGTCAGCTCCCTTGAAAATCAACAATGTGTTTATGCTTGCCACTGTAGCCGAAAACAAATAAAAGCATTGGGTGGAATTTACCAAGGCCAGTGTAAAAACCTTGGACACCCAACCCATACAGGCGCACTTCGATTAACACAATGCCATGCAACCACACACTTTAACGATCTGATTCAAGGTGATATTTGTGTTAGTAGCGAGCTGGCACACGAAGATTATATAATAAAGCGCAGTGATGGCTTATTCGCCTACCAATTAGTGGTTGTTGTGGACGATATTGACCAAGGCATAAATAGGATTGTTAGAGGCGCCGATTTAATTGAGCCAACAGCACGGCAAATCAGTTTATTTAAACAACTTAATCACCCTATTCCTGAGTTTGCTCACTTACCTTTAGCCGTTGCCAAGCCCGGTTTTAAACTATCTAAACAAAACTACGCTCCTGCAATTAGTAAAGCAGAGCCAAAACCCGCATTGATAAGTGTCTTTGAATTTTTAGGCTTGCCAACTCATGCCAATTTAATGGATTTAACTACTGAGCAACTCATTGAGTGGGGCGTAAATACCTTTGAGTTAAAGCAAGTGCCGCAAGTCGCTGAAATACAAATTTCTCAGTAGCAAACAAGTTAAGCCAAGCAATTTACTAAACTGTGTAAATAAAATCGTTAAAAACAGCTTAATTTCAACACATCAACTTAATTTTTAAACCCTGCTGGTATATGATAGCCGCCTAAATATGTGCTATTTGAGTAAGACGGTGAGTATTGGGGTTTAACACCACTATTTGCGGTTATTTTTGATTGCGATGAAAGGCCAATCAACACCTTCTAGGAGACGGATTATTATTTCCAAGCTTTTTCAATTTTGCCGACAGATAATCGGCCCAAATACGAGTGCTGAAAATGCCTCTGCCTCTGTAAGCAGCGAACCATTAGTAATCACGCGCGGTGAGCATGGTATTTCTCGTAAACAATTTAGCCCAAATGCAATCAAAGTTTTATACCGATTAAAAGACGGTGGCTTTGATGCCTACCTCGTTGGTGGTTGTATTCGCGATATATTGTTAGGTCAACAACCTAAAGACTTTGATGTAGTCACTAACGCAACGCCCGACCAAGTTAAAAAGCTATTTAGAAACTGTAGATTAATTGGTCGCCGTTTTCGTTTAGCGCACATTGTTTTTGGCCGTGAAATTATTGAAGTGGCAACCATGCGCGGTCATCACGAAGCGCCTGAGTCTAAAAACCAAATAAGCCAATCAAGTACTGAAGGGCAATTATTACGCGACAACGTATTTGGTAGCATTGAAGAAGATGCCGAGCGCCGTGATTTTTCAATTAACGCGCTGTATTACTCAATTAACGATTTTAGCATTCATGATTACGCCAATGGTTTAGCCGCTATTAAAGCAAAACAAATAGAGCTTATTGGCGATCCTGAAACACGCTACCGTGAAGATCCAGTGCGTATGTTACGCGCAGTTCGATTTGCAACAAAGCTTGATATGAGCATTGCGCCTAATAGCGAAAAGCCGATCAGCGAGCTTGCCAGCTTACTTGATAACATTCCACCGGCGCGTTTGTTTGAAGAAGTGCTTAAACTGTTTTTAAACGGTAAAGCTGAAGCTAACTTTTTAATGCTTCGCCAATACGGGCTTTTCCGTGCATTATTTCCTGCGCTTGATAAAATTTTAGAAGCCAACCCAAATGGCTTAGAACAAGCCTTTGTTCAGCAAATGTTTCAAAATACCGATAAACGCATAAATGCTGATAAAAAAGTAACGCCTGCATTTATTTTTGCCGCGCTATTATGGTTCCCACTTTTAGCAATAACCAAAAAGCTTCAAGCCGAAGAACAACTTAGCGAGTACGATGCCTTTGCACAAGCAATGAATAAAGTACTTAGCGAAAGCGCACAACATATTGCAGTTCCAAAACGCTTTACGTTGGGTGCGCGCGATATTTGGCACATCCAGCACCGTTTAGATAAACGTGCAGGCCAACGTGCTTACAGGTTAACGCAACAACCGCGCTTTAAAGCCGCTTACGACTTTTTATTATTGCGCGTTGATGCGGGTGAAACTGAGCATAAAGAACTTGCACAGTGGTGGACTCAATACCTTAGCCAAGATATTAACGGTCAAAAAGACATGGTTAAAAACTTAGGTCATCAAGGTGGTCCAAAGCCGCGTAAACGCTCTCGTCGCCGCGCACCAAGAAAGCCAGCTGAGTAATAACATGAACTGTGTTTATTTAGGGTTAGGTGCTAACTTAAGCTCGCCTAAACAACAGCTTGATAACGCGATTGCGGCACTTAAAAAACTGCCGCATAGCGAGTTTGTAAGCGTGTCTCACTATTACGCAAGTAAACCCATGGGACCGCAAGACCAACCCGACTACATTAACGCAGTTGCATGTATTAATACCCATCTTGAACCAGAACAGCTACTTGATTTAACACAAAAAATTGAACTAGAGCACGGCCGTGTTAGAAAAGCTGAACGTTGGGGTCCTCGAACGCTAGACATAGATACCCTTTTGTTTGGTAATAAAATTATTAATACTGCACGCTTAACTGTGCCCCATTATGGCTTGAATGAACGCGAGTTTGTGGTGTATCCACTGCTTGAACTTGCGCCAGAACTTATTTTACCCAGCGGCATTGCACTAAAAACCATTGCAACTAATTTACCGCTCAACGACTTACAACAATTACCTCTGTAATTAACCAAGGCTTGTGCCTGCGAGGAATATTATGTCTAAAATAACCGTTTCTACTTTAAATAAAATGAAAGCAGAAAATAACAAAATCACAGCATTAACTGCTTACGATGCAAGCTTTGCAAAGTTATTTCATGATAATGGCGTTAACGTTATTTTAGTCGGTGATTCATTAGGTATGGTGCTGCAAGGCGGTGATGATACGCTTGGCGTAACCAACCAAGATATTGCTTATCATACGCGCTGTGTGCGTGCAGGAAGCCGTGAATTATTTGTTATTGCTGACATGCCATTTATGACATATTCAAGCGTTAACGACACCTGTAAAAATGCCGCAGAACTTATGCGCGCTGGTGCAAACATGGTTAAACTTGAAGGTGGCGAATGGCTTTACGACAGTATTAAAGCGCTTACTCAACAAGGTATTCCTGTGTGTGGGCACTTAGGCCTTACCCCTCAATCTGTGCACGTATTTGGCGGCTTTAAAATCCAAGGCCGCGAAGAAGACAAAGCACAAAAAATGATTGATGATGCAAAAGCACTTGAAGCCGCTGGCGCACAATTATTAGTACTTGAGTGTATCCCGAGTGCATTGGCAAAACGTATTACTGATGCACTTAGTATTCCAACCATAGGCATTGGTGCTGGTAATGTGACCGACGGTCAAATATTAGTAATGCACGACCTAGTGGGTATTTCGGCAGGTTATATTCCAAAATTTTCAAAAAACTTTTTATTAGAAACTGGCAACATGCCAGCGGCCGTTCAAAAATATTGTACCGATGTAAAAAGTGGCGCTTTTCCAAGTGCTGAACATGAGTTTAAATAATGCAGTCAATTACTGAAATTAAATCTTTACGTAGTCAAATTAAAGCATGGCGACAAGCGGGCTTGAGTGTGGCGTTTGTACCAACAATGGGCAATTTACACCGAGGACACTTTTCACTCGTTGAAAAAGCAAAAACTTTAGCTGATAAAGTGGTTGTTAGTATTTTTGTAAACCCAATGCAATTTGGCGCTAACGAAGATTTAGATAACTACCCACGTACATTATCAGAGGACAAACAAGGCCTTGCAGAATTAGGTACTGATATTGTATTTACACCAAGTGTTAGCACAATTTATCCAAATGGGCTTGGTGAGCAAAGCTTTGTTGACGTACCAGGCGTGTCGCTTGGTTACTGTGGTGGTTCGCGCCCAGGGCACTTTAAAGGCGTTGCAACTGTTGTGACTAAGCTATTTAACCTGGTGCAACCTGACTACGCTTGCTTTGGTGAAAAAGACTTTCAGCAACTGCAAGTGATTAAAACGATGGCTCGCGACCTATCTATGCCTGTTGAAATTATTGGTGTACCCACCATGCGTGAAGTATCAGGGCTTGCTATGAGCTCACGTAATGGCTACCTATCAGCAGAGCAAAAAACAACAGCAACTGCTTTATTTAAAGCGCTAGGCCAGTGTGCCGAGCAGCTTAAGCAAGGTAATAAAGATTTCACTTCGCTTAAAGCACATGCTAAACAAAGCCTAGAGCAAGCAGGCTTAAAGCCAGACTATTTTGAGATAGCTCAACGAGATACCTTAAAAAGTGCTACACTCGATGATAACCATTTTGTTATTTTAGCCGCCGCCTTTTTAGGCTCTGTGAGATTAATTGACAACATGCAGGTCGATATTTAATTTATTGAGCTTACTTTAAGGATTAAAAATGCATATATTAATAAAAACAAGCGTGGTTGCGCTCACTTTAGCTGTTTTAGTCGGTTGTCAAAACCATGTTGAAAATGCCGAGATGAACCAATGTGCTCAACAAAACTTTCGTTGCGAAAGCACCTGCGAGCAACAAACAACAGCTGAAGGGCTTAAGCAACAGGTGTGTTCTGCTAAATGTGTAGAAACATACAACCAATGTAAAGCACGTGCTGAAAAGTTAGGTGGTATTTAATTCCCTAAAATGTTTAATTTTAAGCACAAAAAAACCGCTCAATGAGCGGTTTTTATTGCTTAGATTTATTATTTTAAACCTAGCTTTTTAAGCTCTACTTCAACTAGCTTTGCAGAAAGAGGAACATAACCATCTTTTTCTACAATTTGTTGACCGTCTTTTGAAAGAATCATTTTTAAGAATTCAGCTTCCATCGGAGACAAGGCTTTATTTGGGTGCTTGTTAACGTACACGTATAAAAAGCGAGAAAGTGGGTATTTACCTTGCGCAACGTTATCAAGTGTTGCATCTACAAAGTTAGTGCCTTTTTTAGACAATGGAACAGTACGTACACCTGACGTTTTGTAACCAATACCTGAGTAACCAATTGCGTTCAGTGAAGACGAAATTGATTGTACTACAGATGCAGAACCCGGCTGTTCATTTACGTTATTACGGAAGTCACCTTTACACAGTGCTTTTTTCTTAAAGTAACCGTAAGTACCTGATACAGAGTTACGTCCGTATAATTGAATGTCGCGTGCTGCCCAGCTACCTTCAAGGCCTACATCGCTCCAACGGTTAACTTGCTCTGACGCACCACACTTACGAGTTGATGAGAAAATAGCGTCAACTTGGTCAATACGAAGACCTTCAATAGGGTTATCTTTGTGTACATAAACAGCAAGTGCATCAATAGCTACGCGAACGGCTGTTGGCTTGTAACCGTAACGTTTTTCAAACGCTTCGATTTCTTTTGATTTCATTGCGCGGCTCATTGGACCTAGGTTAGCAGTACCTTCGGTTAATGCTGGAGGCGCTGTAGAAGAACCTGCCGCTTGAATTTGAATGTTTACATTTGGGTAAATACGTTTGTACTCTTCAGCCCAAAACGTCATCATGTTAGCTAAAGTGTCAGAACCTACTGATGAAAAGTTGCCTGATACGCCGCTGATTTTTTGATACTCAGGAATGTCTTGATCTAAAGCCACTGCTTGAGCAGATACGAAAGTTGTAACAGCCACACCCATTGCGGCAACTAAATTTTTAAATTTCATGTGGGTTCTCCGATTTGTTCGTCCCATTTTCTAACTGCTGCCCACTCTAAAGTGAGTACATGACAATGATATGACTCTTAAATGACACTTTTATGACTTTACCAAAACTTGTTGTTTATTTTGGGGTTCAACGATCTTATCTATTGAAAAACAAAAAGAAAAACAAGAACCCTTTCCAACTTCACTGGTGATATTTAATTTACTATCGTGACGTGTTAACACATGTTTTGTAATTGCCAAGCCTAAACCAGACCCACCTGTGGTTCTGCTTCGTGCTTTATCCACACGATAAAACCGCTCAGTCAGTCGATTAATATGTTCTGCAGCAATGCCATCACCGTTATCAACAACAGTAAAACAAGCGGTATTATTTTTACGAAGCCAGCTAACCTGTATTTTTCCGCCAGGTTTAGTGTAATGAATAGCGTTAAAGACTAAATTAGAAAACGCACTACGCAGCTCATCTTCAGAGCCTTTTATGTCGAGTGTGTTATCTATATCAAAGAGTAATTCGTGGCCTTTGTCTTGATTAATAGACTGGGCTTCTGTTTGAATATAACCAAGTAACTGAGGTACATTAATCGCTTTATCGTTGTCTTGTCGGCGCGAACCTTCTATTCGGGAAAGGGATAATAACTGGCTGACCAAGCTGTCCATACGTTTACACTGCTCAAGCATGGTAGATTGTGCTTTATTCCACATTGCAGGAGGCGGTAAGTTGTCGCTGTCCATCATTTCAAGGTAGCCTGTAACCACCGTAAGCGGCGTACGCAGCTCATGCGATACATTGGCAACAAAATCTTTACGCATTTGTTCAAGCTGCTTTAAACGGGTTACGTCGCGCACCACAACCATTAACTGCGTAGTTGCATAGGGCATTACCCTAAACTCAAGCACTTGTTCAATAGCATGGCCATTATCAAGTTCTAGTGCTTCGTCAAAATTACCTTTGTGCATATATTTTGCAAACTTAGGTTCGCGTATTAAGTTATCTAAGCGCTGCCCATGATCGGTAGGCCACTGCAGCCCTAGTACCTTAAGCGCTAGCTGATTGCACCACACAATGCTTAAATCGGTTTGAAGCACAATAACAGCATCGGGTACTGCTTCGGCCCCATCACGAAATCGCCTAATTAAATCGGCCAATTCATTTCGTTTTTTTCGGTTACGGTGTTGTAGGTGATAAATGCCTTCAAACACTTGCTCCCATGCACCTTCGCCTTCAGGGGGGTTAAAACTGCGCTGATTTAAAAGCCAATCGCTTAAACGGTATAATTGATGATAATGCCAAACAAGAAGTGAAAAAGAGCCTAAAAATAAAAGCAAAAAAGGTGCGCCAACTAGCACACCAATTAATAGTAAGGGTAAAAAATAGATAAACAGACGTTTTATTAACGCCTGCTTATTAACAACTCGATACATACACTCACTTTACCTTAGAGTAGTTATACACGTATAAAACTAAGCTGGTGTTTAAGTAGGTTATAGTTTACTTGAAAAACGGTACCCTGCACCACGCACGGTTTGAACCAAACGATCGTGTCCTAACGGGCCAATTGCTTTGCGTAAACGGCGAATATGAACATCAACAGTACGGTCTTCCACATACACATTGGTTCCCCACACATGATCTAACAATTGTTCACGGCTGTAAACCCGTTCAGGGTGAGTCATGAAAAAGTGAAGGAGCCTAAACTCTGTAGGGCCCATATCAAGCTCATTTCCTTCAGAAGTAACACGATGAGAAATAGGATCTAAGCGTAAGCCATGCACTTCAATCGCTTCTTCTAAAGAGGTTGGCGACACACGACGAATAACCGCTTTAATACGCGCCATTAATTCTTTTGGCGAAAACGGTTTAGTTACGTAGTCGTCAGCGCCTACTTCTAAGCCGCGTACTTTGTCTTCTTCTTCACCGCGAGCTGTAAGCATAATAATAGGTATTTGGCGCGTGTGTTCGTTTTGCTTAAACTTTTTAGCAATTTGAATACCGCTTCCGCCAGGCAACATCCAATCAAGCAATACCATATCAGGGTAAGGCTCAACCATTGCAGCAATAGCAGAATCATAATCTTCAGCTTCAATTGCCTGAAATCCATTTTGCTCTAATACAAAAACAAGCATCTCTCTGATAGGCGCTTCGTCGTCTACGACTAGTACTTTACGTGACATTCCAATTTATCTCTTAAGCTATCGAATAAGTTTTCATTATTATGACTAAGTATTACATTTTTATGAAAGTGTAACGTGTAAATTAAAATCGGGGTAAAAAAAAGCCAAATTAATAATAAAAACCTCACTACTGTCACAAATTTATATATTTTAAAAATTGAATAAAGACATTTTTAGTACTTACAAAAACTAAACTTTAAATATGTTCGAATACTCAGATCATTGCTTTACTAAGTCTGCCTTTGTTTGTATTTACTCAGCTTTTAATAGATCTGGATTTTACTAAGCTTCACTTTAAAGATCAGATTTTTACCAAGGCGATCAATGTTGAGATCAATACTCTACCTACTCAAAAAGTTAAGCTGTTGATTGTTTGTACAAATAAAAAAAGATCTGATTATTTTTAATGCTAAATAAAGCTAAAAATTACGTTTACTTAGTAAAGTAATGATCCAATACAACCTGTGTTAGTAAATGAGTGATCCCAATTGATACCGTTGGTAATTGCATGATCTGCTATTGGCAGGCAATAAAAAAGCCAGTAATAATATTACTGGCCTTACACATTGATCTGTTTAATCGATCGATTATTTAATCTGTGGTGCTAACTCGCCGCTTAAGTATTTAAGGTGCATGTCATCAAGAGAAATTGGTTTAATTTTACCAGCCTGCCCTGCCGTTCCAAACGAGTTGTAACGTGCAACACAAATCTCTGTCATCGCTTTTGTAGCTTCTGCTAGGTATTTACGTGGATCAAAGTTAGATGGATTAAGCGCCATATGACGACGAATAGCACCGGTAGACGCTAAACGTAAATCGGTATCAATATTTACTTTACGAACACCGTGCTTAATACCTTCAACAATTTGCTCAACTGGTACACCGTAGGTTTCAGGAATTTCGCCACCGTACTGGTTTATGATCTCTAGCCATTCTTGTGGTACCGACGACGATCCATGCATTACTAAATGCGTGTTAGGAATACGTGCGTGAATGGCTTTAATGCGATCAATTGCTAAAATATCATCTGTTGGTGGGCGCGTAAATTTGTAAGCCCCGTGCGATGTACCACATGCAATCGCAAGCGCATCAACATGGGTTTTATTTACAAAGTCAGCGGCTTCTTCAGGATCAGTTAGCATTTGATCAGTTGTTAATTTGCCTTCTGCGCCTACACCGTCTTCTTCGCCCGCTTCACCCGTTTCAAGTGAACCTAATACACCTAGCTCGCCCTCAACCGATACACCGCACGCATGTGCCATAGCCACTGTTTCGCGAGTAACTTCAACGTTGTATTCATAACTTGAAGGCGTTTTACCATCGCTCATTAACGAGCCATCCATCATTACTGATGAAAAACCAAGTTGAATTGAACGCTGACAAACACCAGGCGAGGTGCCGTGATCTTGATGCATTACGACAGGGATATGTGGCCATTCTTCAACGGCTGCTAAAATCATATGGCGAATAAATGGAGCACCGGCATAAGCACGAGCGCCTGCTGATCCTTGAACGATTACTGGGCTGTTTGTTTTGTCAGCCGCTTCCATTATTGCGCGCATTTGCTCTTGGTTATTCACGTTAAAAGCGGGTACGCCGTAACCATGCTCAGCTGCATGATCTAAAAGTTGTCGCATACTGATTAAAGCCATTGGGTATTCTCCAATTTATCGATAGCATTTCACTGCCATCTAGTTTGAACGGATATGTTAGTTTGGCGTTTAAATAACACCACGAAACCCACTGCTCTGCAGTTAAGCTTCGTACACATTAATTATTAAATTAGGGTGAGAGGTATTTAATAATTAATGATTAGTGAGGGTTTCCCCTCACTTTACACGGCTAAATAACTTTATTTAGCGCGTGACTCTAGCATTTCTACTGCTGGAAGCTTTTTGCCTTCTAAAAACTCTAAGAACGCACCACCACCGGTAGAAATGTAAGAAACTTTATCGGCTATGCCGTATTTATCAATTGCAGCTAAAGTATCACCGCCACCCGCAATTGAAAATGCGTTTGAATTAGCAATTGCTTGAGCAATAGCACGCGTGCCGTTGCCAAACTGATCAAACTCAAATACACCTACAGGACCATTCCATACTACCGTGCCTGCATTTGCAATAATTTTAGCAAGTTGGCTGGCGGTATCTGGGCCAATATCAAAAATCATATCGTCGCTAGTCACTTCGCTTACATCTTTAAGCGTAGCAACTGCTGACTCTGAAAACTCATTACCTACCACTACATCCGTAGGAACTGGAATTTCACCATCATTTGCCTTCGCTGCTGCACATAAACGATTTGCTTCATCCATTAAATCAGCTTCAAAAAGTGATTTACCTACCGGATTGCCTGCAGCTGCAATAAACGTATTAGCAATACCGCCGCCAGTTACTAGCTGGTCAACAATTTTAGACAGTGAATCTAATACAGTTAGTTTAGTCGAAACTTTTGAACCACCCACAATAGCCACTAATGGGCGAGCTGGATTATCAAGTGCTTTTCCTAAAGCTTCAAGTTCAGCCGATAGTAATGGGCCTGCACAGGCAACATCAGCAAATAAACCAACACCATGAGTAGACGCTTGTGCGCGGTGAGCTGTACCAAAGGCATCCATTACGTATACATCACATAAAGCTGCAAGTTGTTTTGATAACGCTTCGTCGTTTTTCTTCTCGCCTTTATTAAAGCGCACGTTTTCAAATACAACCACTTCGTTATCAGCTACATCTACGCCATTTAAGTAGTCTTTTTCAAGACGTACTGTTTGCGCTAGCGCATCGTTTAGGTAATCAGCTACAGGGGCAAGCGAATATTCTTCGTTGTATTCCCCTTCCGTAGGACGGCCAAGGTGTGACATAACCATTACTTTAGCGCCTTTCTCAAGGGCTAATTTAATAGTAGGTAGTGCAGCACGAATACGCGCATCTGACGTCACTTTACCTGCTTTAACTGGTACATTTAAATCTTCACGAATTAATACGCGTTTGCCGTTTAAATCTAAATCTGCCATTTTTATGACCGACATGAATATCTCCTTAGTTAACGATACTGAACCTGAAAAATACGTTTAAATTATTATAGTAATATAAAAAGTTACTGAGTTACTGCAACCATCGCACGCGCGGTATCGAGCATACGATTTGCAAATCCCCACTCATTATCACACCAAACAAGTAACTTTATCAGCCGTTTGTGACTAACTCGTGTCTGTGTGCCATCAATAATACAAGAATGTGGATCGTGATTAAAATCAACTGATACAAGCGGCTCTTCGGTGTAGCTTAAAATACCTTCGAGTCTATCTTTTGCTTGTGCTTTAAGTGCATTATTAACGGCCTTTAAATCTACATCGGCATTAACCGTTACACTTAAATCCATAGCCGTTACATTAATTGTTGGAACGCGAACAGCTATGGCCTCAAAGCGACCTTCAAATTTAGGTAATATGCGGTCTATACCGCGGGCAAGTTTTGTATCTACCGGAATAATAGACTGACTCGCGGCGCGGGTACGGCGTAAATCATGATGGTACGCGTCAATCACTTGTTGATCGTTCATCGATGCATGAATAGTGGTAATAGCACCCGACTCAATACCAAAGGCATCGTCTAATACTTTTATTACTGGCACTACACAGTTTGTGGTACACGAGCCGTTAGATACAATAGTATGCTCGCTTTTAAGCTCATCGTCGTTTATGCCATAAACAATTGTGGCATCTACGTCGTTATCAGCCGGATGCGAAAACAACACCTTTTTGGCGCCCGCTGTAATGTGTAACTGTGCATGCTCACGCGAATGATAAACACCAGTACATTCAAGTACCACATCTACATCAAGGGTTTGCCAAGGTAATTCTACTGGGTTTTCTTCACAAAAAAGTGCAATAGTATCGCCTGCAACACTAATGGTGTCTTCACCAAGTTTTACAGGAAAAGAAAAACGACCGTGGGATGTGTCGTATTTTAATAAATGAGCAATAGCTTCAGGGTCAGCCAGTTCGTTAATGGCAACAATTTTAATCTCGTCGCTCAAACCTGACTCGTACAACGCGCGGACAATATTTCGACCAATACGACCAAAACCATTAATTGCAAGTTTGATTGCCATGAAATATAAAATCCACTCTTTTAGCGTGCAGATAAAGGCTATGTGCCTTTTAGATGCCTGTATTGTAATCGACCTTGCGCCTGATTATAAGAGGGGGCGATTAGAAACTTTAAATTAACGTTGAAAATCCCCACATAGCATTAAAGTATACACGTTAAAATTTGCTTATAACCCGCTTCCATTGTGTGTGTTCGTACCAGAGGAAGTTCCTCCACCAAAGCTTTTAGGTATGCTTTTGGGCTTATCCTGTGAGCGATAAAACAACCACAAACCAACCGCAGCAAACAACGGAATTAACCAGACCAATATGACTTGCGCCACTTTTTGAAAAACCTCTAAATCATCGCGCTTTATTAAAAGAACGCTAACAATGAGATTCAGTAATGCAATGACACCAAACCCAATATAAAAATAATTTAATTCCATTTCTCTAATGCCTCATACCCTAATTGTTATTTTATCTCTAAATCAAACACCACGTTTATAGATGATTTAAATGTAATCGTTTCTTGCAGGTATTTACCTTGCTCAAATGGATTTCTAGTCACTTTAGAGCCGGTCACAACTATTCGCTCAAAACTATCTGCGCCATAACCATAACTTGAACGGTTAAAATGTGAATTAATACTGTAAATTTTTCCAAGTTCTGCCCCAAACGCTTTAGCAAGCTCGTTTCCTTTAACTATAGCGTTTTCTATTGCGCCTTGTGTTGCTTCAGCTTCTAACAGCGCAGCTTTTGAAGACATAAGCTCAATATTCGTCACTTCATTAATATTTACACTTAATGCAAAATCGATAAAATCATTCACCTTTTCAATATTTCTTAATGTTACTTTAAGTGTTCTTATTGCTACATATCCTGCATTAATTGCTGTACCGCTCTCGACATCAAACATATCGCCATCATTTTGGGTTAACAGGCTTGAAGCGGAAACATCAGTCTCCTTAACACCATACTTGCTTAACCCTTGAAATAACAAATTCACTCGGTCATCCACATCACGTTTAGCGTCAAGTGATTTGTCTTTAAAGCTTATTACTTCGAAAGATATTTGAGCCATATCAGGCTTTGCCAATACCTCTGCAGTACCTTGCACTGCAATATGGCGATTAGCAGGCACGCTTGAATTAGCAAAAGTGGTAAGTGGTGAAAAGAGTAGAAAAATAGTAATAAAAAGTTTCATATTCGTTCCTTGGAGTAATCAGTTAAATAATGAAGATATAACTGTACCTATAGTCATACCAATAACTATAAAAGTAAATGCTCTCTTTGTAATAGCCATAGTTTATCTCGCGCGGCATATAGCCGCGCCTGCAGCCAACCTACTTCAACTCGCCTACTTTTAGCTCTTTACCTCGGCTTATTTGATGGCACTGAGCTAGTAGTAATTCTGCAGTTGCTTGTGCATCGGTCAGTGCATGATGGCAATGATAGCTCGGTAACTCATAACGAGTGCGACAGGCATTTAGGGTTAAATCATCTTGTTTTATTTCAGTTGATTGGTTAAGTAGTCGCTTTTTTTCTATATTAAGGGTGTCGAGTATTAGTTTAGGCCGGGTGGTTATATTGGCATTTTTAAGCGCTATTTTTAAAAACCCCCAATCGAGAGCTGCGTTATGAAATACTAAAATACAATCGTTAAAATGAGCGCTTAAGCTTTTTAAAATAAGGTTTAAGCTAAGCCCAGTATTAATAGCTTCGTTACTAATACCATGAAAAACCGGGCTTTGTTCAAGGCTTTTTACGTCTTTATTAATAAAATGTTGCGACTCGCTCATTTTTATACATTGGCTATCAATTACAACCCATGCAACCGACACTATTTCGTGCTGTTTTGAGTCAAGCCCTGTGAGCTCTAAATCAATCACCAAATAGCGCTGCGAGAATGCATTTTTTGCTAGTAATTGACGGCGCTTTATATACCGCGTAAGTAACATTTTTACCATGAGAGCCTCACAAACTGCCCCGTGCAAATTTAAACGCGGCGCCTTGCTGCGCTTGTTTTACTAAATAAAACGCTTCTTTTAACTGATGGCGCTCTAGTGAATTTAATTTATTAGGGTTAATACAGTTGCTTGGTAACCCCTCTTCATTAATTTGTGTGCTTAATCGCAGCTGAGTTAAAAACCGCCAACAGTCTTTTAAGTTGTAAATATCGTCTTTGTTGATGAGGTTATACTTTAATAATGCTTCTAGGCGCTCTTGGGTGTTAGCCCGTTTAATTCCCGCTTTTAATGCGTATAAGCGCACTATGTCGTTAATGATCACCACACCGCGTTTTTTCAAATCTATGTATTTGTGGTTGTTGTCATCTTTTTGCGTTTTAAACTTGTTAAATAACCCTATGGGTACGCTGTTATTATTTATGTCGGTAGCCATGGCTGCATAAAATAAATCGTTTCGCGATATCCGCACTAATTGTTCACAAAATGCGGTATATAACGAATTTGAACCTTCTATAAAGCGTAAATCAAAAAATATTTTACAATTAAGCATGGCTTCGGGGGTTGGGCTTTTTATCCATTTAAAAAAGCGTTCCGACCAATCGTTCACGCTCATGCGGCATAAGTCACTGCTTGCCATTATGTTACCAGGGCATCGCCTAATGCCGCATTCAACGAGTTGTTCGCAAACAAACTCTCCCATTTTTTTAAAGTAAGTATGCTGCTCTTGAGTTAAATCGTTGGGGAGCAGTAGGCCGTTATCTTGATCTGAATGTAATGTTTGCTCTTCGCGCGCTTGTGAGCCAAAGCATATAAAACTAAAACTGGTTGGGGCTGCGCCGTGATCTTCTTGAAATAGTCTGATCAAGCGCGATGTTAATGCATCGGTTAACCCGCTTAGTAATTTACCAATAAGTGAAATATCGTCAATATTATGAGAGAAGCTCTTTAGTAAATCGGGCACTTCTTTGGCGTAACGTTTTAAGTCGGTCACGTTATGCGCTTTATAAATGCGGCCAATGAGCTGCACTGGATCACTTTTTTGTTGGCGCAGTAAATCAGTACTGGTGAGCATACCTATCGGGTTATGGCTTTCATCAAGCACTGGCAAGTGGTGAATATTATATTTAAGCATTAAATGCAACGCAGAAAACACGCGATTATTTTCAAATATAAATTTAGGGTTTGTGGTCATTATGCTGCTAACCGCTTCTTGCGGGTCTACCTCGTCGGCAAGCACCCTATTTCGCAGATCGCGGTCTGTTACCACGCCAACTAAATGGGCGTGTTGAATAACCATAATTGACGACACACCGTGCTCTTTCATTTTTTTAGCGCTTTGTCGAATGCTGGCATCGGGTGAAAGCGTTATGGCTGTGCGGGTCATGAGTTCAGATATTCTGCGCTCTGACCAACTGTCGTTTTTACTTTTATAATGTGATGATAGTAATCTATTGGCGTGAGCTCTAACAAAGTATTGCTCAAAAGGTTTGTACTCTCGGCGTAAAAAATCAAAGTGTTCTTGGTTGAGCATATACACTATGCCCTCTTTTTGAACCGCCAATTTATTTTGAATTGCTTCGCCAGTTAAAAGCGAGGGAAAACCAAAATAATCACCTTGTGCCAGACGCGCCACGACTTCACCTTTAGCATCAACTAGATCGTAAAGACCTGAGCGAATTAAAAAAAGCTTTGGGTGTTCGCTCTGTAGCCACTGCGCTTGGTTTTCTCGCGTTAAATAAATAACATCAAGATGGTTTACAAAGTAGTCGCAAGCACTGTTATCGAGCATGCTGAACGGCGCTTGAAGGTAAACATATTGGGCCACTTCTTGTTGTTCTACACTCATTGTTACACTCACTTAAAAGTATACACAGCACCAATGTACTCATTATTTATACAAATAAAAAGCCCGACTAAGGTCGGGCTTTTGGTACTTTACATATAAGTTGGCTTAATGCGCGTGCGCTTCTGCCGACCCTTTAGGATTACGAATACCTTCTACCATTTCTTGTATTTCAACAGGTGTTGGTTGAGTAAATTTCAGTACTACGGCAGCAACAACAAAGTTAACTACCATACCGACTAAACCTATACCTTCAGGCGAAATACCTAAGAACCAATTCTCTGGGCTGTTAAGCTCAGGGCTCACAAATTTAAAGAAGATGATATACGCTGCAGTAAAGCCAATACCGGTAATCATGCCTGCAATAGCGCCTTCTCTGTTCATTGTTTTAGAGAATATTCCCATAATAATTGCAGGGAAGAAACTCGCCGCAGCTAAACCAAAGGCAAAGGCCACCACCGACGCTACAAAGCCAGGCGGATTAATACCAAAGTAAGCAGATATAACAATGGCAATCATCGCGGCTAATCGAGCGGCCAGTAGCTCTTGTTTATCACTAATATCGGGTTTCAGAGTACGTTTGAGTAAATCGTGCGAAACAGAAGTCGAAATAACCAGTAGTAAACCCGCTGTTGTCGACAGTGCTGCAGCAATCCCCCCTGCGGCTACAAGTGCAACAACCCATGCAGGTAAATTAGCTATCTCAGGATTAGCCAATACCATAATATCGCGGTCTACTTTTACTTCATTTGCGCTATTTGGATCTTCTATTTTACCTGCTGTGTAGAACATTTTGCCGTCACCATTTTTATCATTAAAAGTGATTAGGCCTGTACGCTCCCAGTTTTTGATCCACGCTGGTGCTTCTGCGTACGCTGTGCCGCTGCCGTCTTTACCATTGATTGTATCGATCATGTTTACACGTGCAAACGAAGCAACTGCTGGTGCGGTAGTATAAACAATAGCAATAAATACCAACGTCCACGCTGCTGAAATACGCGTATCTTTTACACGCGGTACAGTGAAGAAGCGAACAATTACATGTGGTAAACCTGCAGTACCGACCATTAATGCACCTGTAATGGCGAATACATCAATCATGCTTTTAGAGCCTTCGGTGTATTGTGCAAAACCCAGCTCTGCGCTTAACCCGTCAAGTTTATCAAGTACATACATACCTGAGCCGTCACTTAAAGTGGCACCAAAGCCTGTTTGTGGAAAGAAGTGACCCGTCATCATCATTGAGATAAAAATAGCCGGAACTAAGTATGCAAATACAAGTACACAATACTGCGCTACTTGTGTATAGGTAATGCCTTTCATGCCGCCAAGAACCGCATAGAAAAATACAATCACCATACCAATGTAAACACCGGTTTCAATTTCTACTTCTAAAAAGCGAGAAAACACAACGCCTACGCCGCGCATTTGCCCTGCAATATAAGTAAAACAAATAAATATGGCACATAAAATGGCCACTAAGCGCGCTGTGCGCGAGTAGTAACGGTCGCCAATAAAGTCAGGTACTGTGAACTTGCCGAATTTACGTAAGTAAGGCGCTAAACACATAGCGAGCAATACGTAACCGCCAGTCCACCCCATTAAGTAAACGCCGCCATCATACCCTGCGAACGAAATAATACCCGCCATTGAAATAAACGACGCGGCGCTCATCCAGTCAGCTGCAGTTGCCATACCATTAGCTAGTGGAGGTACGCCGCCGCCCGCTACGTAAAATTCGTTTGTTGAACCCGCACGGGCCCAAATTGCAATGCCGATATAAAGCGCAAAGCTTAAACCAACAATTATAAATGTGAGTGTTTGAACATCCATTGCTTAGCTCCTATTCGTCTACGCCGTATTTTTTATCTAACGTATTCATTTTGAAAACGTACACAAAAATCAAAGCCACAAAGGTGTAAATCGCGCCTTGCTGGGAGAACCAGAAGCCAAGTTTAAACCCAAAAAAACGTACTTCATTCAGTACATCTACCAGTAATATGCCAAAGCCAAATGAGACCACAAACCACACTGCTAGTAATTTAAACAGTAGTGAAATGTTTTCAGCCCAATAAGCTTTTGCTTGTTCTTCGTCTTTAAAAGCCATTTTTATTTTCCCCTTTAAGCACCGCAGTATCGCGATGGGTGGTTTTTTATCTTCGCTAATCAATTTAGCAACGCAGCTCACATATTGAATTGAGACCATAGTCGTAACACCTGATTAACGTTTACGTAAACTGCATTTAACCTATTTAATAGAAAACGTTATTTTTATTTAATATCAGCATGTTACGTTTTTTATACTTGCTATACTTATTGCTGATTTACCACTCAGCTCACAAATGCGACATTAGTCTAATACGGGGGCTCTTTACTTTTTATTGTTATTATTCAGTAAGATATATTTTCACTTTAATTTACTATTTAAAATCAACCCCCACACCTAAGCTCAGTTCTGGTATTGTGTAATAACCTCTGGGTTGAGGGTCATTTAAAAATAATAAGGGTTAATAACACCATGACTGCCGTTCTGATTATTGTTGCATTAGGGTATATAGGGGTACTGTTTTGGCTAGCAAACTGGGGCGATAAAACAACGCCTTTGGCAAAGCGTATTAGTCATCATCCTTTTGTGTATTCGTTTGCAATTGGTATTTACTGTACCTCTTGGACCTATTACGGCTCGGTAGGAACCGCAGCCACCAGCAGCTGGAGCTATTTACCTATTTTATTGGGTCCGGCCTTATTGTTTTTTTTCGGGCAGGGGTTTTTACGCAAACTGGTTTTGGTTAGTAAAAAACAAAACATCACGACCATTGCCGACTTTATTTCCGCCCGTTATGGCAAACGCCAAACCACCGCCATTTTGGTGACTCTTATTGCGCTGCTAGCCACTATTCCTTACATTGCGTTGCAACTTAAAGCCCTAAGCACTAGCTTTTTGCTATTGCAAAATAGCAATAAAATATCGGGGGATATGCTGGCACTTTCTGCCACACTTATCATGGCATTATTTGCAATATTTTTTGGTACCCGCAAAGTCGATGTCACCGAGTATCGCTCTGGGTTAATGCTAGCTGTAGCATTCGAATCTTTAATCAAGCTTTTTGCATTAATGGCTGTGGCAGGCCTCGCTATTTATACATTATTCAACCTACCAGAAACCTCATCAGCTCAGTTAACCGAATCTGCTTGGGCACACTGGAGTAACTTTAATTTTTTTAGTTTTAATTTTATTGGTCAATCCCTTATGGCGGCCGCGGCAATTATTTGTTTACCCCGCCAGTTTCATGTAACCGTGGTCGACAACCAAAATAAGCGTCATTTAAATACCGCTCGTTGGGCGTTCCCCTTATATTTATTACTAACCGCAGCAATGATTTTACCTATAGCGACTGCCGCTATTCACCCAAATATTGGTATTGGTTATTCGCCAGACAGCTTTGTACTGGCACTGCCGCTAATTAACGACAACGCCTTTTTAACCACCTTTGTATTTATTGGTGGCCTATCGGCTGCAACTGCCATGATTGTGGTTGCAACACTGACTCTAAGTACCATGATCTCAAACGATGTAGTGCTGCCATTAATACTGCGTCGTAAGTTTAAACGTAACCTAATTACCACCAGCTATAAGGCACAAATTTTATTAGTAAGGCGCTTTACCATTGCCGGTATTTTAATATTGGCTTATTTTTATCAACAATGGTTTGGCCATAGCAGCGCACTGGCTAGTATGGGCTTAGTTGCCTTTTCGTTAGTGACTCAGTTATTGCCCTCTATTGTTGGTGGCTTATATTGGCGAAAAGGTCATGCCTATGGCGTTTATGCTGGTCTTTTAGCTGGTATAACCTGCTGGGTGCTGTTCTTAATGTTACCCATTTTAGATGCAGGTAATACCTTAAATAGCGAGTTACAACAAACACTCATCACTCGTGGAACACTCATCGCACTCTTTGCAAATATTGGTTGTTATATTAGTTTTTCTTTAGGAGCCGAAGAGCGCCTTATTGATAAAATTCAGGCCGCGGCGTTTGTAAATCCAAAAGATCAGGCTATTTTGTCTCGCCGTTTGAATAAAGATGTTAAAGCCACGGTTTACGACTTTAAAATATTGCTGCAAACCTTTTTAGGCATACAACGCAGTCAACAAGTACTGGCTCATTACGCACTTGCGCACCATTTAAACGACAATAACGCTCACCCAGAGCCCGAATTTATAGCCTATTGCGAACGCGCATTAACCGGTGTTTTAGGCGCGTCATCTGCACAGGCGCTCATTCATACGGTGTCATCGGGCAAGCGCATGGCATTTGAAGAAGTGGTTAACTTTTTTGATGAAACCACACAAGCCCTACAATTTAACCAAAACCTATTATTTACCTCTTTAGAAAACTTAAGCCATGGTATTTCGGTTGTTGATAAAAACTTAAAGCTAGTGGCATGGAACAAGCGCTACAGTGCCATGTTTAACTACCCTGAAGGTTTTTTAGAAGTTGGCCAACCCATAGAGGATATTATTAGATACAACGCTAAACGCGGTGAATGTGGGCCTGGCGAAATAGAACGCCAAATAGAAAAACGCGTGCAACATTTAAAAAATGGTAGCTCTCATCACTTTATACGCCACCGTCGTAATGGCCAAGTGTTTGAGATGATTGGTAATCCACTGCCTGATGGCGGCTTTGTAACGAGCTTTTCTGATATCACAACTCACATAAGCACCCAAAATGCGCTTGAAGAAGTGAACATGGATCTAGAAAACCGTATTGAGGCGCGAACCCAAGAAGTACAAACAATAAATAAAGACTTACAAGCGCAAATAGACAGCCGAGTACAAACGGAGGAAGCACTTACTTTAGCAAAACGAGAGGCCGAACAAGCAAACGACAGTAAAACGCGCTTTTTAGCACTCGCTAGCCACGATATTTTACAACCCCTCAATGCAGCGCGTTTATACCTAGCTGCCATTGATGAAAAACAACTTGATGCCACCAATGCAAATAACTTTAATAAGCTTGGTGACAGCCTAGATTCGACTGTTCACTTAATGTCAGCCCTACTTGAAATAGCTAAACTAGAGCAAGGCGCAATGACCCCCACACCGCGCCACTTTTACATTGAAGATATTTTAGCGCCGCTAAAAAGTGAGTACGCTATTTTATCAAGTGATAAGGGGCTAAAGCTCACCGTGCGTTCTGGTGGCCAAGTTGTGCATAGCGATATCACCTACCTGCGCCGAATTATTCAAAATTTAGTGTCTAATGCTGTTAAATATACCGATAAAGGACGCGTGTTAGTGGCATGTAGAAACCGAAAACATAGCCTGCGCATTGAAGTATGGGACACAGGCCCTGGTATTAGCGACGTTGAACAAGCCAAAATATTTAACGATTTTTATCGCGTCGAGTCTGGCGACAACAAAGGCGTAGGGCTGGGCCTTGGCGTGGTGAAGCGTATGGCAGATTTATTAAGTTTAGAGCTTGATGTGCACTCAGAACCCGGTAAAGGCAGCCGCTTTAGTATTGACGTACCCTATGGTGACGCTCAGTTTGTTCAGCAAAAAAGCGCAGCGAGTAACCTAATAGAAAACCGTACCGCAATAAACATTATTGCCGTAGATGACGATCCAGAAAACCTCGCAGCTATGGCAAGCTTACTTAAAAAGTGGCAAGCAAATTATACCCTGTTTGATAATGTCGAAAACGTCATGTCGCATGCTAAAGCGCATAGCGCACCGGATGTTATATTAATGGATTACCAGTTAGGCAATGAGTGCGATGGCATCACTTTAATTAAAACACTCAGAGAAATATGGCAAAGCGACATTCCGGCTATTTTAATTACCGCAGTACGCGACACCGAACTTAAACAAGAAACAAAAGCAGCTAATATTCACTACTTAAGTAAACCTATTAAGCCGGGTAAATTAAAAGCCCTGCTTAATCACAGCACTTAATTTGCAACTTAGTTAATCGCAAATAAAAAGCCCAGTACGTTTACTGGGCTTTGCTTAATAAAGTGTCTATATATTTTATATTGTTTTTGAGCGGCTTCTAAGCTTTTGAAATAACCAACTTAGCCCAACTAACGAAAGCCCTAAACCAATAAACGACAGGGCTTTTAACAGCCCCGTTAAATTAGCCATATCAATTAAAAACACTTTTACAATAACAGCCGCAAGTAATCCTAAGCCTATTTTTTGAATAAGTAACTGGTTTTTAAGGTGTCCGAATATAACCGTACCAGCGCCCAGTATTAGCCAAATAACAGAGTAGCTATACAACTCTTCGTTACTGGCCCCTTTTGATAGATAAATATAAGCCCCTTGCCAGTATTGACGAATAAAACTGTTAATGGCAATTAAGCCAAGTAAACCTGCAACACCAAGTACAAACGGCGCTATCTTAGCCTTTATAGGTTTAATAAGTGAGTATAACCAAACCGTTAAGCCGGCTGGTACTAACCAAAGTAAAAACAGCCAGTTAAGTACTGGGAGCTCACCAATATAAATAGAGGTTAATAACGGGTTATCGTCGAGTAGTGTTTTAAGTGACATAAAGCCAGCGCCGCCTGCTAATAAACTCCCTGCAATTTGATAAAGCTTAGCTAAGCTCCCCGCAATACGTGCACGATGCAAATAAACGCAGCCCAGCGCAAGCCAATTACAGGTAAGCAAAACTTGCTCATAAAAACTAAGCGCGTCAAATTGTGGGGAGTGCCCAACGAGCTGGTAACTGGTTTCGGTTGTAATGAACAACGCAAAGCAATGAAGCGCGGCCCCTTCTAACCACACTTTTAATTGCGATGTTTTATAGCATTTAGCTGTGGCAAAAAATAATGCGGTACACAGCGGATATACAATAATACTCCAGTGCAAGCCAAATAATGTAAGAGCGTCGTAACTTGGTGTCCAAGGCGCAAGCGTTAACCGAAGTAATAAAGCAGCCACTAGCGCTTTAATAGGCCAATGCGGCATAGGCACATTATAACGCTTTATGAGCACACTAATTAACAGTACTTGAATAGCTAATGCAATGGTTAAACCGCTGTCGCTTAGAAGCATTGTTATAGCTAAAGTAATATTCGCATTTGCGCCTACCCAGTAAGTAAAACGCTGAAACAACGTTGTATTATGCTGCGCACACTTAATTAAAATAGCCGCAACCACACATAATACAAAAGCCCAAAGTGGATAAGCGATGCTTAATGCATTGTTTGGAATTAGTACATACAAGGTACTTATCATGACAAAAACGCTAAATGCCGCAGTAATATGAAACGCTAATCGTTTTACCTGTTTTTTACCAAAATAAAGTCCGTACGCCATAAAGCCAAAACCAAGCAATAACCCTAAGCCGTATTCGCTTTTAAATATAAATAATCCATCATCAAAAAAAGCGGATAAAGAATTCATTTGCTCTGCGCTTATAATCATTAGCGTAGCAATAACGAGTGATAGCCCTTGCCATAGATCCCAGCGACTATTTTTAAGTGCTAAAAATAATAACAATCCAATACTTAATACACCGATAGTTTGCCATTCTAAATTGTAATAGCTTATCGACATGGTAAAAATTAGCGGAACTATAAAGGCAAGGAGTAAAAGGTGATCGGGGAATACTTTTATAAGGCGCTTTAAAGAGTGCGGACGATGTTCAATACTTTTTAATTTAAAACCCAAACGCGGCAAAGCAATCAGGCCAACAATACTCAGTAATGCAAAGGTTGCAAGTAACCAAGGTGTATTACTTTTTAGCTGCATTATTATAAAACCAACTAAATACCAACCAATATGCCCTGCCCACATTAAATACCAAAGCCAAGCTCGCTGCACTTTGTGTGCAACCAAGGATGCCGATAAACTAACAAAGCCAACATACATAAATAATGCAAATACGTTGCTACTGCCGGTATTAACCCAAATAGGCACGCTGTAAGCACCAATAATTCCTAACACCGCTAGCAATGGCCCAAGTGTTATTGCCATTATGCTCGCACTTATGGCAATAATAGCTAGCACAATAAAAGCAGTTGTAGGGCTAAGCATTTCATAGCTACTGTAAGCTAAAAGCGTTAATGCAAAACAAGTTATAAACCCGCCACTGGCAAGTGCTGCAGGTATGTAGTTATTAAAGCCTTCAAAAATAATACGTTTATAGTGTAAATAGCTTGCAGCTATGATCAAACCTACCCCAAATAAACCACCTAAGCTGAGCCTCATTATGGGTGATAAAAGCCCTGCTTCTAAGCTGTATTTAGCTAAAAATATGCCGCCAAAAGCAAGCGCTATTGCGCCAATCCAGGTCATCCAATTTTGTTCAAACCCGGTGCGTAGTTTTTCAAACACGGAGGCAATAAATAAAGGGATAGCGGGGTTCGCTTTTATTGATTTAACGTTAGGCGTTACAACCGTATTTACTGGCTCATTTTGCGCTGAATTACTTTTTGGTACTGAGCTGGGCTCTACTTCATAAGCAGTAGATTGTGCACTTAAAGGCGCAACGTGTTTTGAGGATGAAAAAATTTTTGTATCAGAATGATCAGCACTTGGGCTTGCCTGCAGCTTGACTACTTTAGCCCTTAAAATCGCGATTTCTTGCTTTAGGCCGTTTACTTGTATTAATGCAATTAATCCACACAAAGCACCGGTTGCAATAATCAGCATGACTATCACTATTAACCCAATAAAATCATCCATGGCACACTCTTATTATTTATTATGTCATGAGTGTACCTAATTATTACTAAGCCGTTAAATTTTGTTCAATAAAAAGCCTAAATACACTCTGTATTTAGGCTTTTAACTCTCATTTTATTATTCAACACTGTCTGTAATTGTGCGCTCTAAAGACATTTTATAACCCGTTGCTGTGGTTTCGTCATGCTCTAAAATTAATATGTAATTTCCCTCTTGAGTAAAATCCATATCACTTTGTTGAATAAGTACAATTTGCTGTCCGTTATCTTCATAAACTGCGTAAACTGTATAAATTTCGTTATCAACTACTTGCTCTTCTTGATCGTAGCGGTCTATGCCATCAACTACATTGCTGGTGTCGTCGACCGTTTCTCCATCAAGGGTAAAGTACACATCAATGTCGGTCACCGACTGCCCTGCGTAACTCTCAATAAGGTTAACAACCGATACGGTATGGCTATAACTGCTTGGTGTTAAATGCTCTTCTACACTCATCATTCGTAGGCCATTGTCGATATCGTTATAAAAAATGCCAACCGCGCTTTGTTCACGTTCAAGCGTCATTAAAAAGTTATCGGCTAGTTTATTACCTTGCTCATCAAACATCGCCACGCTGTAACTGTTTGGCGAAAGCTCTATGTAATCTGTATACGCATCGCTTGATACCGTATTTGTTGGGGTTTCTGTAGTACCACGCGTTACACTGAAGCTAACTGGTGAATAGTCATCAAGGGTATTAATAAAACGTAATTGCCCTAATGCAGATTGGTGTTTAAGTTCAGTAACATAGTTATTGTCGGTTACTACATCAAGCGTAATGCCGCTTAGCTCTGTGGCATAACTTGGGCGGATAATCGCTACGTAGCTTGCCTCATCATACAAATAAACCGATGACGACTCGTAAACTACATCACTACTGCCCGCGGGGGTAATAAAAATAGTGTAATATCCTTCATCTACACTTTGTAAGTCTAATTCACTTAAGTACTGCGCAGATGCAAACAATGTCGCGCTTTCAAATACGCCATCGTCTGTTGCAAGATAAATATCGTAGCTGGTGTCTTCACCCGTAATATTAAAAAAGCCAAGATTAAACTCACCCGTATCGCTACTAATAGGCACCGTTAACTCTGTAAAGGTGGGTTCAGCAAAATCACCACTCATGACAACTAATTGCGTTTTATCACCTTTAATTGAAATTTCTTGGTCGCTAATAGTAATGTAGCTATCGTTAGCGTCTAAATATTCAAAGCTAACATCAAATGTGCCAGTGCTGTAATTATGGCGGGTGGTGACTTCTGCAAAGTCGGCGCCTGAGCGCTCTGTTTCTTCAACAAACAAGCGCGTATAAGGGCTGTTGTATGAGCCATTATACATTTGAATATAACCTGTAGAGCTTGCGCTATCATCAGAGCCACAGCCAGATAAAACACCAAGTAAAGTAAGAGGTAAAGCAACTTTTAAAAGAGGGTTGGTCATCAAAGGGATTCCTTATTATTAATATCCCCTCTACGACCTTTACATTTTAATTTAATTTCATGCTTTACAAAGTATTACCTAAGCTGACACTTACTTACGAAAACGTAAAAAAGTGTAGTAAATGTGCAAACAATAAGGACCTGCTATTTACGGCTTTGTTGCGATTACGAATCGGTTGCGACCACTATTTTTAGCTTTGTATAAAGCTTGGTCTGCGCGTTTCATTACGCTGTCAAATGATTCATTTTTAAAACGTTTAGCTACCCCTATACTGGCACTAGTATAAAGCTCGTCGGTAACCTCAATAGTGCGAGCACTCGCTAACACCGACTCAGCAAACGCCTGCATTTGTTCTAAAGTGCAGTTTGGTAGGTAGCCTGCAAACTCCTCACCACCAATACGCGCAAAAATATTGCCGTCTTCAAACAGAGCGTCTATTTTACTAGCAAAAGCTTTAAGCACCTTGTCGCCCTTGTCGTGGCCGAAGGTATCGTTAATAGATTTAAAATGATCAATATCGATAATGATTACTGCATACGATTCGTCTGTCTCGTTTTCAACGTATTCGTAAAAACATCGGCGATTGTAAACTTGGGTAAGATCGTCAACTATAAATTCTTGGGCTAGTCTATTGTGCATTTTTTGCATAAATAACATAGTTTTAAATAAGCCATAAGCAGTAATAACAACCCCTACAGAAATACATAAGTCTTTTATGTACAACGTGACCCATTGTGGTTGAACAACAAGCTCGTCAAGCACATCGGCAGTCATTCCAACTATCCATAGCATTAATCCAATGGTGACATACTGGTATGCTTTTTTAGCTAATTTAGAACACTGCACAACCCAAAAAACCGTCATTATGACAATAAGATTTATGAACTCACTAGCAAAACCAGGTATGCTTTTTTTAGCACCTACCAGTGGGAAATAGGTGAAGTTGTAAATAGTGAAAACCACTATAAACACTAGCAGCGCAAACATAAGTAATTTGTTCAACCGCGTTATACGAGTAAAGCGGGTCAACTTAAGGCTGACAGTTTCAACATTCATCATATAAATAGATTACACTTGAGCTAATAAATCATCTTTAAGAATTATAACACAAGATAGAAATTTAGCCTTAAAGTAAGGTACTAATACCCCACCCCAGTAAAACTAAAATAGTTAAACTAATCATGGCTTTAACTTTATGTTTACTTATTATACGTTCAGCTTGGTTTCCTGCGTAATACACAACAATAGCAAGCCCAAAGTAACGAATTGAACGCGCAATTGCGCTGGCCAATAAAAATAACCCAAGATAGTACTTGGTAGCGCCCGCAGCAAGCATCGCTATTTGAAATGGGATGGGTACTATTCCTAAAGTAATAACAAACCAAAAACCTTGGTTGTGCATTTTTTGTTTAACATTTTCGAACTGTTCTGGGCTTGAAAAAGCGCTGATCACCCAATCGCCAACAGCATCAAATAAATAATAACCAAGGGCATAGCCAAATAATGCCCCCACAACACAACCCAGCGTTGCCATTAGTGCAATCAGCCACAGCTTTTCTCGCTGTGCCTGCATAAGTGGCACCATTACAGCCTCAAGTGGAATGGGAACAATAGTCGACTCTAAAAACGACGCAATCGTAATGCCGCTGAGCATATGCTTTGACTCTATAAAATTACGTGTTTTTTGCTTTAGCTTTTTTTGTAAAGCCATAAGTCGCTCCTGCTTATTACCCATTGCCCTGTATTTACGTACTTATATTGACATAGTTAAGTTAATACAACCTGAAACACGCTTTAAAAAGCAATAAACAATCACTTAGCAATAGCGTTAACAAAATAGCAATATTTATAAGAATATTTTATTATGTGCCCATGCAGTTAAATACCTACCAAAGCAGTTAAAAATTTATGCAAAATGCGCGTTTTATCCCCTTTCGTAAGCAAGATATTATTGAAATGTGTAGCAATGAACTTGAGAGTAATACACAAAAAACCTCGTTTAAACAGTTTTGTGACCTACTTGCTAGCCTTATTCATTATGATTATCACGAAACGCTTGAGTCGCTAAAAAATAACTATGCGCCCTTTGATCCTAATAGCGATACACGCTCTTTAGCGCCTGTATCGAGCGATCAAAAAGCGCAGTGCCAACGCGCATTTGCCAAAGACTTTGCTAAGGTTTTAAATGCCGCTAATTTTGAAGTCATTACCAACGAAGATTTACAAGATGCTTTAAATGAGGAGTCATTATTTAAAGTACGTCTTGAGGTAGAGTTTGACGACTTTGAAGAAGTTGTTTTTTATCGCCGTGGCGAATCACAACTTACTGAAACAATAACCAGCTTTTGGGGCCTACGTAAAAAGCCGCTGCACTTTACCAATTACGACCGCGTTGCGGTGTTTATTCGTTTTAAAGATAAAGCCTACTTTGAGGCTAAGAATAAAGCGCCTTTAGGGTTTGAGCCAAGCTCGACCATAGTTAAGCTATTTCAAAATGTACCCAAAGCCGATCTTGAAATGCTATTTCCTAATAGCGAAGTACGCATGCGCCCTATTGATAAAGTGATTATTGGCTCATCGGCTTTAATTGGCGGTGCTGTTGTTTTAATTACAAAGCTTGGCGCATCAATTTTATTATTATTTGCTTTGTTTGCTTTTTGGGGTGGCTTTAGAAGTGAAGCCGTAGAAATGACCCAGCAACACTTTATTACCTTTGCTATTGGCATGGGAGTATTTGGCAGCTTTATTTTTAAAGAGTGGAGTAAATTTAAAAACCGTAAAATTAAATTTATGAAAGCCCTAAGCGATAACCTTTACTTTAAAAACCTCGATAACAACGCCGGTGTTTTTCATACTCTTATCGACGCCGCCGAAGAAGAAGACATAAAAGAAGCCCTGCTGGCCTATACATTTTTACTAAAATCAAAAAGTGGCCTAAGCGCACAAATGCTTGATGAGCAAATAGAGGTATGGTTTAAATCAAAGTATAAATGCGAACTCGACTTTGAAATTAGCGATGCGCTTGAAAAGCTCACTCGAATGCGTTTAGTAACCTGCACTAACAATGTGTATAGCGCAATAAATTTAGATCATGCCAAAACCATTTTGGATGAGCGCTGGGATAACCTGTTTCAATATAATTAAAATATTTAAAACGACTTATTTCTAAAATCAGTAGGTGATACACCCACTGATTTTTTAAACCGTTTTGAAAAATTAAATATATTAGGGTATCCCACATAAGCGGCAATATGGGCAACAGGCCAGCGAGTATTTAGTAACAAGTTTTTAGCCCGTTTAATTCGTAAATAAATCAGCTGCTGCATAGGACTTTTACCAAATTGCGCTTGGCATAACCTATGTAAATGCGGTGCTGAGTAATGTACTTGTTCGCACATGGCGTCGATTGTCCAATCAAACTGCAGGCGCTCTTCTACCTCTAAAAACAAACTAGTTAACCGGTTGTGCCCGCCTATTTGCGGCTCGCTTTGCAACGTAGTGTTTAAGTAGTGACTTAAAATAGGCATAACGCCTTCACGTAAAGTAGCGTTACTTTCGCTGTATAAAAACTCCATTGCAAAGTGCAGCGGCTGTAATTTTTGATCATAAAGTACCAGCGCCTCAACTAAGTTTAAGTGTTTCCAACGATTAGTATTTGCAAGGTTTAACCAAATAACATCCCAATGCGCAGCATCAATTTTAACTTCAAAGCCTTGCTTGGCAGGTAACACAATGAGCGTATTCGCTGTCAATGTATATTGGTTATGTTCTGTAACCAACTTTCCTTGACCTGATAACGTATAAAACAGTGTGTGCTCCAAAGGCGATGAGCGCGCAACACAATATCGCCCAGATAAGTTAGAGCACCCAGCTAGCGTAAGTTCCAAATCTGAGGCTTGTGCTAAAGCCGCTACGTCAATAAACCGCTCTATACAAGTAGGGCCAATATCGAGTACATCTAAAATGGTGTTGCGCATAATTTAAAATGATAGTTTTGGATAAATAAAAGAGAGCTTTAAGCATAACCGCAACACATTATTTTAGCTATATTTAAGCCACTATAATTGCCACACATGCAATAGGACACTAATGAACTCACTACAGCACATAATTAACCGCCGCGATTGGGAAAACCCTATTTCGATGCAAGTTAATCAAGTAAAAGCACACAGCCCACTTAATGGTTTTAAAAGCGTTGACCATGCCCGTACAAACACGCAATCACAAAAACAAAGTTTAAACGGCCTGTGGGATTTTAAATTATTTGATAAACCCGAAGCGGTTGATGAGTCATTACTAAGTGAGGCACTCGCCAGCGACTGGCAAAGTATTCCTGTGCCTTCTAACTGGCAACTACATGGCTTTGATAAACCTATTTACTGCAACGTTAAATACCCATTTGCCGTAAACCCGCCATTTGTACCAAGCGATAACCCAACAGGTTGCTACCGCACAGAGTTTACTATTACGGCGGAGCAATTAGCTCAGCGAAACCATATTATTTTTGAAGGCGTAAACTCGGCGTTTCACCTTTGGTGTAACGGACAATGGGTGGGCTACTCGCAAGATAGCCGCTTACCCAGCGAATTTGATTTAAGCGAGCTGTTAGTGGCTGGCACCAACCGCATTGCGGTTATGGTTATTCGCTGGAGCGATGGCAGTTACTTAGAAGATCAAGACATGTGGTGGCTAAGCGGTATATTCCGCGATGTTAATTTACTTACTAAACCGCAACACCAAATACGCGATGTATTTATAACCCCAGATTTAGACGCCTGCTACCGCGATGCCACTTTGCATATAAAAACCGCAATAGATGCGCCAAATAACTACCAAGTAGCAGTACAGGTTTTTGATGGTGAACAGGCACTGTGTGAGCCACAAATACAAAGCACTAACAATAAACGCGTTGATGAAAAAGGCGGCTGGAGCGATGTTGTTTTTCAAACAATTGATATACAAAGCCCTAAAAAATGGACCGCCGAAACCCCAACCTTATACCGCTGTGTTGTAAGCCTGCTAGATGAGCAAGGCATTTCAGTAGACGTAGAAGCCTACAACATTGGCTTTAGAAAAGTAGAAATGCTCAACGGGCAGCTTTGCTTAAACGGCAAACCGCTGCTTATTCGCGGTGTTAACCGCCACGAACACCACCCTGAAAATGGCCACACAGTAAGCACCGCCGACATGATTGAAGATATTAAGCTAATGAAGCAAAATAACTTTAATGCAGTACGTACCGCTCACTACCCTAACCACCCTCGTTTTTACGAGCTGTGTGACGAGCTAGGTTTATACGTAGTAGACGAAGCCAATATAGAAACTCACGGCATGTTCCCAATGGGTAGGCTTGCAAGCGATCCGCAGTGGGCTGGCGCATTTATGTCGCGCTATACGCAAATGGTTGAGCGCGATAAAAACCACGCCTCTATTATTATTTGGTCATTGGGTAACGAATGCGGGCACGGTGCCAACCACGATGCGATGTACGGTTGGTCAAAAAGCTTTGATCCATCGCGCCCAGTGCAATACGAAGGTGGCGGCGCAAATACTACCGCTACCGACATTATTTGCCCAATGTATGCCCGTGTCGATAGCGACTTGAAAGACGATGCTGTACCTAAATATTCTATTAAAAAATGGTTAAGCCTACCAGGCGAAACGCGTCCACTTATTTTATGTGAATACGCCCATGCAATGGGTAACAGCCTAGGTAGCTTTGATGATTACTGGCAAGCATTTAGAGAATACCCTCGCCTGCAAGGCGGCTTTATTTGGGATTGGGTAGACCAAGGTTTATCTAAAACTGATGAAAACGGTAAGCACTACTGGGCTTACGGTGGCGATTTTGATGATGAACTAAACGACCGCCAATTTTGTATAAACGGCTTATTATTTCCAGATCGCACACCGCATCCAAGCCTGTTTGAAGCTAAATACAGCCAGCAACATTTACAATTTACACTGCGTGAGCAAACTAAAAACCAATACACCGTTGATGTATTTAGCGATTATGTATTTAGGGCAACCGATAACGAAAAACTGGTTTGGCAGTTAATAGAAAATGGCCAATGTGTAGAGCAAGGCGAGCAAGTTATTAATATTGCTCCGCAAAGCACGCAAACGCTAACTATTAATACAAAAACGGTGTTTAAAGCAGGTGCGCAATATCACCTTAATTTAGATGTAGCACTAATTAACGACTCAAGCTTTGCAACTGCCGAGCATGTATTAAACACCGAGCAATTTAAGCTTATAAATTGCCAAAGTTTAAGCGCTGATGCATTTTCACCTGCTTTAGCAAACGCCTCAGCACATGGCACTGTAAATATTAGTGAAACCGACACACAGCTTAGTATTGAAGGCGGCACCTTTAAACTTGTGTTTAATAGCCAATCAGGCCTTATTGAGCAATGGCTACACAATCAAACCCAAGTTATTAAAAGCCCATTGCTTGATAATTTTTACCGCGCCCCGCTTGATAACGACATAGGCGTAAGCGAAGTAGACAACCTAGACCCTAATGCATGGGAAGCACGCTGGTTAAGAGCGGGTATTGGGCAGTGGCAGCGTACATGTCGCTCGTTTGAAGTAGTGCAATCAAAAGTAGATATACGTATTAAATGTGTATTTAGTTATGAATTTAATGGCGCAGTACAAGCAAAAACAACTTGGCTTTATACACTTAATAATACCGGTGAAATTAGCTTAAATGTTGATGTACAACTAAACGATACTTTGCCACCTATGCCACGCATAGGGTTAAGTACAACGCTTAATAAACAAAGCGATACACAAATAAATTGGCTTGGTTTAGGCCCATTTGAAAACTACCCAGATCGCAAAGCGGCTGCGCGTTTAGGTTATTACAGCGCGCAACTTAATGAGCTGCATACACCGTATATATTTCCAACCGATAACGGCGTGCGTAGTGATTGCCAATTACTTAGCGTTAATAATTTAACCGTAACCGGTACATTTTTATTTGCCGCCAGTGAATACTCTCAAAGCATGCTTACACAAGCAAAGCACACCAATGAGCTAGTAGCTGATGATTGCTTACATGTACATATTGACCATCAACATATGGGGGTTGGCGGCGATGACTCGTGGAGCCCAAGTACCCATAAAGAGTATTTACTAGAGCAAAAACAGTACAGTTATTCACTTACCTTTTCTGCTAAAGACTAAAGATTTTTAGTATAAAAAAAGCCGCTAACATAAAAGTTAGCGGCTTTTAGTTTTATAATACTTATAAGTGCTTAAGCAACTGCTTGCTCTAAAATTTCGCGGCTTTCTTTTAGCGTAATTGCTTGGTTTTCACCAAGTGCTAGCATGCCATGCGCTTCAAGTTTACCAATAATATTGTCAATAGCGGCGGCTTTGTCATCGCCATGTTCAGTAAGCACAGTGGCTACATCTAAGCTGTGGTAAAACGCCTCAATTGCTTGAATTGTTTGCTCTGCTAAATCATCAGATTGCGCTAGGCCAAATACGTTTTTACCCATTTGCTCTAGCTTCGCTTTCTTAACGTCAAACTGGTTACGTAGCAAAGAAGGCTGAACAATAGCAAGTGAACGTGCATGGTCAACACCGTAAGCGGCTGTAAGCTCGTGCCCAATCATGTGTGTTGCCCAATCTTGTGAAACGCCTGAACCAATTAAACCATTAAGTGCTTGGTTTGCAGCCCACATTAAGTTTGCACGCCATGCATCGTCTTGGTTTTCAAAGTTATCGCCCAGCGTTTTAAGCGTTCTTAAAAGTGCCTCTGCATAACCTTCTTGTACTAACGCATTTTGTGGGAAAGTTAAGTATTGTTCACAGGTATGTACCCACGCATCAACTAACCCGTTTACAAGTTGGCGCTGCGGTAATGTTTTCATTACATCTGGGTCCATAATCGCAAATTTAGGCAGTACTTCAGGTGATGCAAACGGTAGTTTTTGTTGTGTCGCTTCTTTACTAACAACCGAGTTCTGATTTGATTCAGAGCCCGTTGCAGGTAACGTAAGTACAGCCCCCAGAGGTAGAGCTTTTGTGATTTTGTATTTACCCGTTAATATATCCCAGCCTTCACCGTCGTATAATGCGGCCGCTGCAACATATTTAACGCCATCAATTACAGAGCCGCCGCCTACACCTAATACAAAGTCGATATCTTGTTCTTTACAAATGTTTACGGCTTGATCTAGTACCTCAACAGTTGGATTTGCACCAACGCCCGAAAACTCGACCCAATCAAAACCTTCAAGTGCGGCAACAACTTGGTCGTACACGCCATTTTTTTTAATAGAACCACCGCCGTAAACGACTAATACTTTTTGATCTTTTGCGATCAAATCAGTTAGTGATGCAATTTGCTGTTGGCCGAACTGAATAAGTGTTGGATTTACGTAGCTAAATTTCATTATTTTGCTCCTAGGTGACGGTTAAATACTAAGTAGAGTACTTAGTTACTCACTAAACTAAATTTCAATGAGTGCATATTAGTGGCAAAACAAACATTAAAAAAGCCTAATAAATGCCTAAAGCTTGCCTAATACTGCCAATGTTGTTATTTTACGCAAAATTTGTACGACACAAGGTTTTTTAATGCCCACTATAGCCAGTATGTTGCAGCAATACGCCGAACAAAATGATTTGCTCAACTTTGAAGGCGTAACGAAAACGATTATTCCCGGTGTTTATTTTCATCGTGCGAGTAAAAGCTCACCTCGTCAGCCACTCATTTATAACTCTGGTATTATTTTAGTTGGTCAAGGGCATAAAATTATTCATTTTCCTGATCATCAAATAAAATATGGTGCAGGCGACTACCTTGTTTTGGGTGTCCCCGTCCCCCTTGAGTGCGAAGCCTTTACTGATAATGGCCTACCGGTAATGGGCGTAGTAATAGATATAAACCCAGTAACATTGCATAAGTTAGTAAACCAAATGGGCGAATATACCCCGTTTACTTCTGGGCAAATGAGCGGTGTACAATCAGCAAAAATAGATGGTGCTATGGAGCAAGTAACTCATCGTTTATTAAGCGCACTTAATAACCCTTTAGAGGCCGAAATTTTTGGGCAAGACATAATAAAAGAGCTGGTATACCGTGTACTTTGTGGCCCTCAGGGTCATACCTTAATTGGCCTTGCTATGCACGATGGGCACTACGCCCGAATAGCACGAACGCTTTCTACTATGCATAAAAGCTATGCAGATCAAATTACGGTTGAAGGCTTGGCTGAAGAGGTAAATATGAGTGTGTCGTCGTTTCATCGTGCCTTTAAACAAGTGACCTTTGAATCGCCATTGCAATACTTAAAAAAGGTACGTTTAGCAAAAGCAAAAGAACTCATTACAAACAACGGTAGTAAAGCAAATGAGGCCGCATTAAAGGTAGGTTACACCAGCCCCTCGCAGTTTAGCCGTGAGTTTAAGCGCCACTTTAATAAAACGCCAAGCGAGGTCGTACCTCAATTAAATAGCTAAATGAGTGGGCTCTGCTAATATAAAATTATGTAGTATTTTTATCTTGCGCCTATGGCTTACAAAAAGTTTAATGCACTTTTTCTACCTAACACTCTTAAAACGCAACTAAAAAGGTATTTGCTGTTAGGTCTTATTTTTGTTTTTTCTAATCTTTTATTTAATAAGTCTGCATTTGCAAATCAACATTGTGAAATTAACCAAATTAGTCCACAAATCACTTCAGTAAACACATTAAATAAACAAACGCCTTTAAGACTAAAAATTCAATCTGGCAGAGTTCAATACGCTGTAAATTGCCAGTTACAGCAAGCTGGTGTTCTTAGCTTTAACCGCTCTACCCTTGAGCGCTTTGAGTGGCGTCAAAACGATGAAATACACAACCCAATTAGATACAACAAACCAGCTTATTTTATCGACTCAGGTGCAACAACCGCCCTATTAACTTTGTATTCTCCAGTCGAGTTTCGCCCGGTATTTAAGTGGCAACCAATGCCTGCATATTCCGGAGCATCGTGAACAGTGATTCCGGCCCATCGTGAACACCCGTTCTGGTTTTAGCGTGAACGCTCATTCCGGTTTTATCGTGAACACTTTTGACTGATTTTCCGGAATCGGTGTTCACACCAAACCAGTACAATTTCAACGCATTGATTATTAATTACTTTGTTAAGCTATTTCCTTTTTGTATTACTGAGGAAGGGATATGGCGACTAAGAGGATCACAATGCGTAAAATTCGAGAAGTGTTGAGGCTACATTTTGCTGCCCAACTCAGTGTCAGAAAAATAAGTGCCAGCACTAAGATCAGTGTCGGTGGTATTCAAAAACTACTCACTAAAGCCAGAGCTTTATCGTTAAGTTGGCCACTGCCCGACGAGCTTGATGATTCTGTGCTTGCTAGTCAGTTCTATCCTCGCGCCGACACTCGGCCATCCCAGCGATTTGAAGTGCCAGATTGGCCAGCCATTCGAAAAGAATTAACGGGCAAAGGCGTCACCAAGAACTTACTCTGGGAAGAATATACTCAGCAATATCCGAATCGTTGTTACAGCTATTCTCAGTTCTGCGATCGCTATATGACCTGGCTTAAAAAGCAAAAACGTTCGATGCGACAAGTGCATAAAGCAGGAGAAAAACTCTTTGTCGATTATGCGGGTCAAACGATGCCCATTGTTTGTAATGCGACGGGTGAAGTGAAGTTCGCCCAGATATTCGTGGCGGTGATGGGCGCATCAAATTATACATTTTGTGAAGCAACCTGGAGCCAAAGTCTACCCGACTGGATCGGCAGTCACGTGCGAGCATTTGAATTTATCGGCGGTATACCTGACATGGTTATCCCCGATAATTTACGCAGTGGTGTCAGTAAAGCGTGTCGCTACGACCCTGATGTTAACCCGAGTTATCAGCAATTGGCCGCGCATTATGGCACCGTGATTGTGCCTGCTCGTCCCAGAAAACCACAAGATAAAGCCAAGGCCGAAGTGGGCGTGCAAATCATTGAACGCTGGATACTCGCCAAGTTACGACACCAAACCTTTTTCTCATTAGCTGAGCTAAACCATTGCATCAAAGCCTTACTGCTTGAGGTCAATAATAAGCCCTTTAAGCAACTGAGTGGGACACGACAATCATGGTTCGAGTCAATCGACAAACCCGCCCTCGCGCCTATGCCCAAACTAGCTTATCAATTCACGGATATTAAACACGTCAAAGTGAATATTGATTATCACGTTCAGTATGATAACCATCTTTACTCGGTACCCCATCACTTGGTGGGTGAAAAGCTTGAACTTCATGCCAAAGACAACTTGATTGAGGCTTATTTCAAGCATAAACGCATCACCAGTCACCCGAGAAAATATCATCCGGGCATGACCACCACATCCGAGCACATGCCTGTAAAGCATGAGAAGCATCATAAATGGTCACCAGGGCGTTTAATGAATTGGGCGAAAGATATTGGAGATGACGTTTTGCTCTGGGTGAAAGCACAATTGGCACAGAAACAACATGAAGAACAAGCGTATCGTGTGTGCTTAGGCTTACTCAACCTATCAAGAAGCTATCCCGCCGATCGGCTCAATAACGCCTGTGCGATAGCCAATCAATACAGTTTATATCGGTTAAAACATATCAAAGACATACTCAGTAGCAACCAAGATAAATTGCCGCGAACGCAAGAAGAGCCGTCGACGTTATTGCCACAATCCCATGAAAATATCCGTGGTCCTAAAAGCTTCCATTAAGGTAAGGAAATTCTATGTTAGAACAAACGATAACTCAGCTTCGTCAACTCAAACTCAGTGGTATGGCCAACGCCTTAGTGAGCCAAATGGAACAACCAAGTACTTATGAAGGGTTGTCCTTCGATGAGCGACTACAACTGCTAGCAGACAGTGAAGCCCAAGACCGAGAGAGCCGAAAACAACAACGCTTACTTAAAGCGGCAAAACTTAAATTAGCCGCTAACGCCAGAGACATAGATTATCATCACCCGCGAGGTCTCAATCAATCGATGATGGCATCGCTACTGCAATGTGATTGGCTGAATAAATCACAAAACTTACTGATCACAGGCCCTTGCGGTAGCGGTAAAACCTATATCACTTGTGCGCTTGCGCATACAGGATGCATGAAAGGCTACAGCGTTAAATATTACCGACTCTCAAGGTTGATGCTTGCGCTGACACAAGCCAAAGCAGATGGCACTTACAGTCGAATGTTACAGTCACTCGCTAAGATCGACTTACTCGTTTTAGATGATTGGGGGCTTGAGCCACTTAAAGCGGCACAACGAAATGACTTAATGGAGATCATGGATGATAGGCACGGCAGTTCATCAACCGCCATCATCAGTCAATTACCCACCGAAGAATGGCATCAATCCATCGGCGATAATACCTTAGCCGATGCCATTTTAGATCGACTAATGCACAATGCTCATCGGATAAAATTAAAGGGGGAGTCTATGAGAAAAATTCAATCTAAAATTGACCATCGTGAACACTTAGGTTAAAAATGTCATGAACCCAATGCGTGGAATTTAAGTGTTCACGATAAAACCGGAATCGGTGTTCACCATCACCGGAATACGCAATGCCTGTATTTATACAAAAAAGCCAACAACAAAACCTAATTTTAGGGCTGTTTTACGGCTTGTGTATCACCCTTATATTGTATGTATTAATTATGGGGAGCCGCCTTAACGACGATACATTTAAGCTCTACAGCTTATACATTTTTTGTATTGGTGGCTTTATTCTTATGCAAGAAGGGCAGCTGTATTTATTTTTAACCTCGCAGCACAGTAGCAGTTTATTTAACATATACCTTTTATTTATTGGCCTATGTGTTCTAAGCGCGACATGGTTTATTTGCGCTCTTTTACAAATCAAAACAAGCTGGCCAAAAGTAGATACTGCCTTAAAGTGTTTTGCTGCAGTTGTCATGTTATTTAGCGTTTTACAAATACTGTTTAAAACCCCTCAAGTATGGGCTCTTTTAAGTAAAGCTACAGGCTATGTAACGCTTTGTATTGTAGGGTGTTTTTTTTGTGCTTTCTGCTTTGCAAGCACGCAAAGGCATTCGTGAAGCAACACTGGTGTTTATTGCTCTAAGCTTTGTATTTGTCAGTATGGTTTTTAGAATATTATTAATAGACGAAAGTCCATTTATGCGTCGCTACGGGTTAATTATAGCTTTTGCTGTAGAGTCGTTTTTACTCGCTGTGGCGGTTTCAAGGCGTATTAGTCGGATGAGGATTGCAAAAAAACGCGCCGAAACCGAAGCCGATTATGATCACCTTTGCGGTATTTTAAACCGTAGGGGGTGGTGTAAAAAATCGGCAGATTTAATAGAGCATCATATAAAAAGTGGCGGTGTGCTCTGTTTAATTTATATAGATTTAGATGACTTTAAACAAATAAATGACAATCACGGTCACGCCGTTGGAGACCAAGCACTGTGTAAAGTTGCTCACCACTTAAAAGCTATTGTGCGCAGTAACGATGCCATAGGGCGTTTAGGAGGTGATGAATTTGTAGTGCTAGCGCACTTTTATACTAAGGCTCAGGTAAGTCCAAAAGTTCATTTTTTAAAAACTGAATTAGCCAAACTCTTTATTGATCATAATACTGAACAATTAGCCATAAAAGCGAGTGTTGGTAGTGCTGTATTTAGTGACCCACCTAGAAATATTGATGACCTTTTAAAAGCTGGCGATGCTGCTATGTACCATGAAAAGCTAAAAAGAAAAGCAACACCGCTTACGTTAGTCGATTTATAAAATCGTCAAATTTTTCACATAAAAAAACCACTAAAAGTGGCTTTTATAAAAGTTATACTTTTTTAAATAAAACCTCGGGGTTAACCATGGTTTTCATTTCGAGCACATTGCCATTAGTATCTTCGATAAAAAATGTTTCTTGCTCAAATTCATCGCCAATGAATCGACGATATGGCTTATCTAGGTATTCTAAGCCAGCATCTTCTATACGTTTTTTTAAATTGTTAAATTCATCTTCAGATAAGTGAATGCCAAAATGAGGAACCGCCACCGCCCCCATATCTACATCATGGCGAACAGTAGGTAATCGTTCAACGCTTTGGTGTAATGTAAGTTCGTTACCCCAAAAGTCGATGTCGACCCAACGACCCTCTTCACTATTACCGGTTTTACAACCGAGTACGTCACAATAAAATGTTTTAGCTACTTCTAAGTCGCCGGCCGGAATTGCCAAATGCAAACAATTAGACATAAATTACCTTTGGTTATTTCTTAATCTTTAATAAGTTTTCTATATTATACATAAATTGTAATTTACATTACACAAAACACTTTTTTTGAGCATATTTAAACCTTACGGTAGCTTTATTTGATTTTTTTAACTATTCACTCGCAATAGTAAGCACTGCTTTTAAACATTCCCGAGTTACTTTAAACTAATTGCCCTATGCTTAAATTCTTCCTCGTAAAATTCATCGCTTTTTTTATTGGCTGCTTACTGTGCTTTGTATTGCACTCTGTATTTAATATACCTGCAGTTATTGCTGCATCCTCAGTAGGGCTTGCGGGCTCATTTATTCCTTTTTCTCAGTTATTTAAAAACCACCCGAGCGCTGCTATCTATGCAGGGAGTTTTGCAGGCATGTGCTCATCGAGTTTAATTAGCAGCTACTGGGAACTGGGGTTTATTTCACTTATAGGCGCATTTTTGTATGTACTTACTTTAAATTTATTTTCTGGCTTTGGGGGGAAATTAGGAAGTATTGCATTTGTAAGCGTTGCTGTATTTGCTCTAGCTAAAGGTTCTTTTTTATGGCAATAGAATACCCTGCCATTGCATTTTGCGGCGCTTTACTAACATTTTTATTTGCCAAACATAAGCCTTTTAGCCCTGTTAGCGCCTCTTCCAGCTTATCTATAATTGCTTACTATTTTTTTTATTATTTTAACTTACAACCCGAGCTTTATAGTGCCATTTTTTTTGGTGGTACGTTTATTGGTATGAGTGCGCCAAAGCGTTTTGGTGTGTATACAATAACCAGTGCAGCAATGATTTTTGCGATCTTCTTTGAATATTTAGTTCCTAAAATTAATAATTATGGCGGAGCACTGGGTATTAGTGCTTTTTTATCTGTATGTGCTTGTCATATATTTATTTTATTTGGGGCGCCACGTAGTAAAAAGCGATAAATAGTTTAATCCCTAACAAACTCCACAGATGCAAACGTTCAAAAAACACCCAAAAAAACCTGATCCATTGTAAAAAAACGCCCGTAACGTTACGAGATTGTTAATTACATCTCACACAGAAGGATCAGGTCATGAACAAATTACTGAAGGTATGCCTCATTACATTTCCCTTGTTGCTAGCACAAGGGTGTAATGACGATGATGACGATAACACCCCTGTACAAGTTGAGCCCGAATCATCTTCAACCATTGTTGATGTAGCAAGAGACGCGGGTAACTTTACCACTTTAGTTGCAGCATTAGAGGCAACAGGTTTAGACGATACTCTTGCCGACACTAGCCAAGAATTTACTGTTTTCGCTCCTACCGATGATGCCTTTTCGCTACTTGGCGAAGACACAATAAACGGATTGCTAGCAGATACAGATACACTTAGTTCAATACTTACTTATCACGTAGTTTCAGGTAGCGTTAACGCTGAAGCAGCAATTGGTCTTGCTGGTACAACGGTTGACACTGTAAACGGCGGCAAAGTCGCTTTATCGTTAAATGGCGATAGCTTGTTAATAAACACAAGCACAGTAACCATGACTGACATTGCAACTGACAATGGCATCATTCATGTAATTGATGCAGTACTTATGCCTATCGCCACTGCTGAAGCAGCACCAACTACCAATATCGTCGAAACAGCACAACAGGCAGGTGGATTCACCACGTTACTTGCTGCATTAGACGCTGCGGGTTTAACAGCAGCATTAAGCGACGAATCAGCACAGTTCACTGTTTTTGCACCCACCGACGCGGCCTTTGAAGCCGTTGGTAGCAAAATGATCAATACGCTTTTAGCAAACCCAGATGTACTTGGCGACATTTTAAAGCAACATGTTTTGACTGGCGCGGTTGATTCGGTAACTGCTATGTCATTAAATGGTCAATCTGCAGAAACGCTGCTAGGCAACGCTCTTCCAATTACAATTAATGCCGAAACAGACATGCTAATGTTTGGCGGTGCCAATATTGTGGTTAAAGACATTGCTACAACTAACGGGGTGATTCATGTAATCGATTCAGTTATTGTGGCTGATGTAACACTGCCAGAAAGCTTTGGTACAATTGCTGATGTTGCCAGCGATAATGGTAACTTTACAACACTGATTGCCGCACTAGGTGCTACAGGGTTAGACACTTTAGTTGCTGATCCTACCAATACATTTACAGTATTTGCTCCTACCGATGACGCTTTTGCAGCGCTTGGCCAAGACACTATTGATGCACTACTTGCAGACACTGATACACTTCGTGATATTTTACTTTACCATGTAGTTGCTGATGCAAGCGTTTTATCTGACGCAGCAGTCACCATTGCAAATAGCGAAAATAATAAAGTGGAAATGGCAAATGGCGATATGGCCGCCCTATCATACGTAGACAGCGCACTGTTTATCAACGACTCTGCCGTCACTACGGCAAATGTAACAGCCGATAATGGTGTAATTCATGTACTCAATAAGGTTATTATGCCACCAGCCGAAGTAGGCACACCTACCAAAACAATTGCTACTGTTGCAACAGAAACAGACGCACTTTCAACATTAGTGACAGCCTTACAAGCTGCTAACTTAGTTGATACGTTTAATGATACGACAAAATCGTTCACCGTATTTGCTCCAACAAACGCCGCATTTAATAAAATCCCAACGGATACCTTAAACGCGCTACTCGCTGATACAGATGCATTAACCGGCGTATTAACGCAGCACGTTTTAGGTGCTCAAGTAGGTAGTACAGATGCGTTTGCAACAAACGGTAAAATGGTCACTACGCTTGCTGAAAACATGATAAGTGTAAACATTGTCGACTTTACTAGTACCACCAATGCTGCAACAGACAGTGTTGCATACGATGCAGACAACGCACGCTTAGTAACAGGCATGGCTGATAGCACTGCGGGTAAAACGCTTTACGTTTTTGACAACGACTTAGGTGAGTCAATGAGCGTATGTGAAGATACATGTGCTACAACGTGGCCACCAGTGCTGGGCACAGCGGACTCTATTGAAAACATACCGGGTTTATCACTTATTGCTCGTGCAGATAGCACTATGCAGGTTGCATATCTAGGTCGTCCATTATACACCTACTCAGGCGATACTGCTCCTGGCGATGAAAATGGCCAAGGTGTAGGCAATGTTTGGTGGCAAGTAAGCTTACCTGCAACTTCATTGCAAGTTGCAGGTAGTAACGTAACAACTACCGACATATACACTAGCAATGGCGTGGTTCACTTGATTGATACAGTCATTACTACTGCACAATAGTTTCTTTCCTGAGACAACAAAGTTAAGAGTGGATAACCACTCTTAACTTTTATAACTCACGTCATTATCATTGTTTTTCTGCGAACTAGTTGGGTAGCCAAATAAAATACTTAGCTTAGCTTTAAACCCTTTTGCTGTATAAGTTTGTTTAATTAAATGCCACCATTGATGAAATGTAATTGTGACTGGATTATTACTATTTAACTGCCCCACAATGCCATACTTACATGGCTTATTAGAGTCTTCTTCAACAAATGTACCAAACAACTTATCCCAGATTATAAGTACGCCTGCAAAATTTTTATCCAAGTATTCTCGGTTTATAGCGTGATGAACACGATGATGCGACGGCGTATTGAATACGCTTTCAAACCACCCAAGTTTTTTAACTATTTGTGTATGCACAAAAAACTGATATGCCAAGTTTAACGCAACAACTGTAAGTACCGTTATAGGATCAAAGCCGACTAAAATCATAGGTAACCAAAATACCCACATACCTGCTAAGGGATACATTAAGCTTTGCCTAAATGCCGTTGTAAAATTCATTTTTGTAGAGCTATGATGCACAACATGTGCAGCCCATAACCAATGAATGTTATGCGACGCCCTATGAAACCAATAATACAAAAAGTCTTGAAATATAAAGGCAAACAAAACAGTAAATACCGAGAGCTCTATATCGAACACGCGGTATTCATATAACCAATTAAATAATGGCATCAGTAATATTAAAGAAACCGCATCAGCACCTTGGTGCAATAACGCCAAGGCCGTATTCGCCATGCTGTCTTTTATATCGTAAAAACGCCTGTATTTAATAAATTCAACACTAACAAATACTAAAAAAATGGGACTAAGTGCAAGTAAAATTACTTCAATGGTCATATTGTGCCCTCTTAAAATAATGCTGTAATCTTTTAAGTGCTTGCGATATATCATGTTTAACAAGTAACTTTATTAAGCTATCCGGCATCCACCATGGTGGCCTAAAGGCGATACAATACCTAAGCGCTGTAGCTGTATTACCTTCATACTCAATGGGAGTTAAATATATGTCTCCTTGATGATTCTCCACCGGCTTATCACCCATTATGCGGTAACAAATATGATTACTGCTGGCGTGTATAATTTGTTCATTAAAAGCAACAAGCGGCGTTTTAACTTGCCTTATGGCACCTGCCCCACCTTTCATTTCACCTTTATTGTGGGGTTTTAATTGTGAAAATTGAGCATTAAAAAAACGCCCTAAATAGGCATGTTCCAGCAATACAGCCGCCACCTTCTCAGGCGGAGCAAATAAAGTGCATTTTAAATTTATAGAAACCATAAGTGACCAATACTTAAAATAAGGCCTCTAGCATAATAAAATTTAACGTGGCAAACTTGCTCATACGCGATCATTTTTTAGCTTTAGGCGACAAATGCAAACCATTGCCGATCATTACTTTTCTAGTATTCTTGATTATTTACAAAGCCAAGGTTTAAATAATCAAGATGCTCTAAAGGCAATTAATTTTACTGAATTTAGTAATCGCACAAAACAACAACTATCACCACGCATAAGCCTAAAAAGCTATAACGCCTTGCTTAATTATGCTCAAAATACACTTAAAGATCCTTTATTTGGCTTTAGACTAGGTCAGCATATTCGTACGGCTGACTATGGCGTTTTGGGATATTTAGTCGAGTCAAGTAACGGATTAGGCAACGCTATACAAGCGCTTTTAAATTACGACCGCTTAGTGGCCAATATAGGTCAAGCACAATTTGAGCAACAAAAAAGCCAGGCAACTATCCGCTGGTTTCCCCATGCTAAATGTAATGAACAAGTAGTATTAAGAAATATGACAGCTTGGGTGAGTGTTGTACGCCAATTACTCAATAACGAATTATCACCGACACAAGTTAGCTTTCAATATCACTTTACTCAAGCGCAAATAAATACGCTAGCAACATGGTTTAATTGCCCAATTTTAACCAATGCAAAACACAACGAAATTTGTTTTCCGAGTAGCTATTTAAACCTGAACTTTAAAACTGATAACGCTGCTATTTATTTAGCACTAAAGCAAGTATCTGATCAGCAATTAAGTCATTTTACTAACCAGCAAAATATAACTGAAAATGTCAGCCAAATTTTAATGGCAAAGCTCGATTTACAAAACTGTACGTTAATACGCACTGCAAATGCCCTAAGTATGACACCACGCACCTTGCAACGGCACTTAAAATTGCACGGTACAACGTTTGCCCTCATGCTTGAAAACGAGCGAAAGCGACGTATTAACGAACTGCCTAATAAACCTAATTTAGCACAGCTAGCATTGCTACTCGGATTTAAAGATCAAAGCTCTTTTAATCGTGCTTTTAAACGCTGGTATTCGTGCAGCCCACTAGAATACTTTAAAACGAAGAAGGGGTAATTTTACTTTGATTTACTTTTATTAAACATTTAAGTTTATATTTCAGACAATATTATTTAAACTCAACCAATGTTGGCTAAAAAAGACTTTTTTATGTACCTGCGTGTTGTAATTAGCGCCTTTGTATTTATGTTTTGTACTGCGGTAAATGCAATGAGTACAGTAAACTTTATTGCCGAAGATTTGCACCCTTATCACTTTAAAAACGAGAATGGCCAAGCCGATGGCGCACTTGTTGATATAGCCAAAGCCGTTTTAAAAATCACACCATTAAACGCTAAATTTGAAATAATGCCCATGGCGCGCGCATTTCACGAGCTTGAAAGTAATCCAAACACTATTTTACTTTCTTTATTAAAAACTCCTACGCGCACAAATAACTTTAAATGGTTAGGCAGTGTTTATTTTACCGACGCTTACGTGGTTAGCTTAAAAAGCAATAAAGCACAAGCCACACACTTAAACCACACTAAGTTTTATAAAATAGGCACTATTCGCGGGTACTCAAGTGCTAAGTATTTAAAGCAAATGGGCTTTAAAGAAGACAAAAATTTAGTATTGGTGAGCTACTACCAGCAACTTTGGCAAATGCTTTACAAAAAACGTATCGACTTTGCCTTAATGAATACACTCACATTAGAAAACGAGTTAAAAATGTCGGGCTTAGATCCAAACCTTATCACCAAGCGCATTCACTTAGATGACTTTCCTTCAATGCTTTATTTTGCCAGTAATAAAATGCTTGAAGAAAGTACAGCCAACGCCATATCGCAAGCACTTGTAATAATTAAGCAAAACGGTGAGTACGAAGCAATTTTAAACAAATGGAAACTTCCGCTTCCTACCACTGCCAATAAACTGTAATAAATACGCACTACAATTTTAGTAAAGCTGATAACCTAACTTGGCTATGCGAACAATTAAAACACCGCACGGTATAACGCTTAACTATCAAGATGAAGGCAATAAACACTCTCCTACCGTTATTCTAATAATGGGTTTGGGTGCTCAGATGACCGTATGGCCAGATTCACTATACTATGGTTTGGTTAACAATGGCTTTAGAGTTATCCGTTTTGATAACCGTGATAGCGGACTGTCGACTCATTTGGATCATTACCCCTCTCCTAGTTTAATGAAATCTTGGCTGAGTAAGCGCCTTCCCATACAAAGCCGAACTCCTTATTTGCTCGACGATATGGCAAACGATGTATTGGCGCTTATGAGCGCCCTTAAAATTAAAAAAGCCCATTTTGTTGGCGCATCCATGGGTGGAATGATTGCCCAGCTAATTGCGGCGCAACATAAAAAAAAGGTACTGAGCTTAACCGCTATTATGTCAAGTTCAAGCTTGCCAAGGCTGAGTGCCAAAAGCATTGGCGTATTTATTAAGCTTGCCAAATTAAAACCAAAAACACCAAGCCGTGATGAAGCAATTAATTACAACATTAAACTAAACCAACTAATTGGCAGCCCAGCTTACCCACAAACAGAAGCCGCCCTTCGGCTTCATGCAACACAAATAGTTGAGCGTTCAAACAACCCTAATGGCTACAAACGCCAGCTCATTGCAATGGCTGCCAGTAAAGATAGGCAACATTTAATTCGAAAAATTAAAACACCTACATTGGTCATTCATGGTAGTCATGATGTAGTCATTAGTGTGGATGAAGGTAAAAAAACGGCCATGCTAATAAAAAAGGCAAAACTAAAAATAGTGCCTGGTATGGGTCATAATTTTGCACCAGAGCTCATGCCAAAAATGACAAAATGGCTCACAAAGCATATTAAAAAGGCACAACGTAAATACATTAAAAAAAAGCTTAAAAACCACATTGGTATAACCAAATATAAAAGTAAAAAATAAAAAACACAGCAATTGGTAATGTTGATATTTTAAATTGGTATGTTAGATTAACGTTAATCAAGGTCGATATTGTCCTTCATTAACATCATCACACAGAGACAACAATGAAAAACCTAACATCTACTTTTAAACTCACAGCACTGGCTGCTGTTACTCCGTTGCTGTTTATGGGCTGCGCAAATACAAGCACACCTATTGATAGCAATACACCTGTTCCTGCATCAAAGTTTGATTTATCACAATGGAAAATAAACGTACCTGTTGATTTAAACAACGACGGTAAAATAGACACAATTGATGTTGAAGAAATTCAAACTTACGCGCACCCTGATTTTTTCTACCTTGATGATCAAGGTTATATGGTATTTACCTCGCCAAATAAAGCGCTTACCAGCGCCAATTCTACTAATACCCGCAGTGAACTAAGACAAATGATCCGCGGCACCAATACCAAAATAAAAACTAAAAATTCAAAGAATAACTTTGCCCTAGCTGTACACCCTCTATCGGAGCGCTTTGGCTCGGTAGGCGGAAAAATGGAAGCCACGCTAAAGGTGGATCATGTCGCGCTTCGCGCTAACGATCCTAATAAAAAAGCCGCTTATTCTGTGGTGGTAGGGCAAATTCACGCAGGTAAAGATCAAGCCCTAATAGATACAAAACTGGGTTTTGGCTGGGGTAACGAACCACTTAAAATTTATTACAAAAAATGGCCCGGCCATAAAATGGGCTCCGTTTTTTGGAACTACGAACGTAACTTACCAAAAACAGATCCTAACCGAACTGATATTACATACCCAGTATGGGGAAACACGTGGGAAAACCCTAATGATCCGGGTGTTGAAGGTATAGCGCTTGGTGAAGATTTTAGCTATACCGTAAACGTACATGGTAATGTAATGCACCTTACCTTTAGCGCAAAAGGCAAAGAGGATGTTAACTACTCAATTAACTTAGGAAACAATGTTGATGCCTACGGCAAAGTGGACGACAAAGATCACCCGCATGGTTATGCTGCCGATTGGCATTATTTCAAGGCTGGTGCTTATAACCAATGTAGTACTAAATCGTCTAAAGGTATTTGGTACCCTGGCTGTTTAGGCACAGGCGAGTGGGCACTCGACAAACAAAACGGTGACTACGCTCAAGTGAGCTTTAAAAAGTTAATATTAAGCCCATCAACTAAGCCGTAAGTGTTGCTGTAGTTAAATAGTTTTTAAGTGATGTAAACAGTGGTGAAGGTAAGTTATTAATATCGCACCAGCGCCACTGTATACATTTATTTGGCTCGTTTAGCACAGGCTCACCACCATCGTAATCAGCTTTTACGTACAAAGTAATGTAGTGTTTGTTTTCAGCACTAAAAATATCGTTAGTAAAATCAAGCTTAGTTATTTGACTAACATTCAGCCCTGTTTCCTCAAATACCTCGCGTATTGCACACTGCTCAACGCTTTCGCCAAATTCTAAATGTCCACCCGGCGTTGCCCATGTATTTGCACCATGCGCACCAATTCGCTCACCTAATAAAATAGTGTTTTGTCGCATAATAATTACGGCAACACCCACTCTAACGTCGTTACTCATACAATTAATTCCTTACAAATATTAGGCCATGCTGAGCCGCGCGCCTTAATTTGTCAAACTCACTGCTGCTGCGTATTAACCATGTGATTAACTTTTAGCCGACCAAGGTCGAATAGCCTAGGCACATAAAAAAGCCTACCTTTTGTAAGGTCTCTCATACATATTTAGTTTTAGGAGCCTATTATGTCAGGCCTGTATAAACAGCAATACACGAGCTTTAAACAAAACCCAGCCCAGTTTTGGCTAGAACAAAGTAAAAACATCCCCTGGTACAAAACACCAAACCAAGCATATACGCAGGATAAAGACGGCCTTTATCATTGGTTTAGCGATGGACAATTAAATACCAGCTTTCTAGCGCTCGACCAACACGTAATTGCAGGCTTTGGTGACCAAACTGCGCTGATTTATGACTCGCCTGTTACCAATACAAAGCAAACTTATACTTACAATCAACTACAACAAGAAGTCGCTAAATTTGCAGGCGTAATAAAAGCACTTGGTGTACAAAAAGGCGATCGTGTAGTGATTTACATGCCCATGATCCCACAAGCTGTTATTGGTATGTTAGCTTGTGCTCGCTTAGGCGCTATACACTCCGTAGTATTTGGTGGGTTTGCAGCGCATGAACTAGCTGTGCGTATAGACGATGCAAAACCTAAACTGATACTGAGCGCTTCTTGCGGTGTAGAGGTCGATAGCATCATTGAATACAAGCCACTTATTGATGACGCCATAGAGCTTGCCAATCATAAAATAGATCACTGTATTATTTATCAGCGCGACCAAGTTACTGCCAATATGGTCAACGAACGCGATATTGATTGGACACACGCAATGCAAACCGCACAGGCGGCAGATCCAACACCTTTAAATGGCAACGATCCACTTTATATTTTATATACTTCAGGTACAACAGGCACCCCAAAGGGGGTTGTACGTGAAAATGGCGGGCACGCCGTAGCGATGAACTACAGTATGAAAACTGTTTACGGTATGGAGCCGGGCGAGGTATTTTGGGCCGCCTCAGATATTGGCTGGGTAGTTGGGCACTCTTATATTGTGTATGCACCATTAATGTACCGATGTGCAACCGTATTATATGAGGGCAAACCTGTGCGCACTCCCGACGCCACTGCTTTTTGGCGAGTAGTGGAAGAATATAAAGTAAGCGCCTTATTTAGTGCCCCCACAGCATTTAGAGCAATCAAAAAAGAAGATCCTAATGCTGAAGGCTTTAAAAAATATAATACCTCTAGGGGCTGTTGATCTTTGTAGTACATATATCAATCAGCCCACATTGGTAGCCACATCATAGTAAATGCTAAAGCGAGCATTGAATGATAATTTCGTTCAAGCTTTTCATACCGCGTGGCTATCCCTCTATATTGCTTAATACGGCCAAATGCATTCTCAACCAAGTGCCGATATTTATACATGCACCAGTCAATATCTTCATTGCCTACTAAACTGTTGCCCTTACGTGGAATAACGGGTGTAGCGTTATTATCACGAACAAACGCTCTCAGTTTTTCACTGTCGTAGCCTTTATCTGCGACAACCATATTACTTGTTGGGCAATTAGCTACGAGTGACTCTGCATGGACGATATCATGCGTATTTCCACAGGATAATTCATAATAAACAGGCAACCCTCCGCTATCGACTGCAAGATGAATTTTCGTAGAATTTCCACCTCGGCTCTTTCCAATTGATTCATTGTCAGCAGTTCTTGCACCGCAACTATGTTGATGAGCCCTGACAATACTGCCATCAATGAAGACCCAATCCATGTCCGCATCACGAGATAATGCGCGAAACAGTTCATTCAAAATCCCTTTTTTGGACCATAAATTAAACCGTCTGTAGATAGCACTCCAACGGCCAAAATCAGAAGGTAAATCTCGCCATGGAATACCTGTGCGCATCTTATACAGTATGCCTTCGAGCGTTTTTCTATGGTCGGGCTTATTATAAATTCGACCACTTAAGTACATTACTTTTGATAAGACATTCCATGTCCCGTCTGTTAGCATTAATCTTGGCATGTAGGTTCGGTGTAAAGTTTTCTGGCGAATTCAATTATACCTTATCTTCATGCTGTTTGTTTTTCATACCACAAAGATCAACACGCCCTAGTTTAAAACGATTATTTTTAGCAGGCGAACGCCTCGATCCGCCCACATACAATTGGCTAAAAGAGAAAACTCAACTTCCGGTACTCGATCATTGGTGGCAAACCGAAACAGGCTGGGCCATTGCGTGTAATCCAGTAGGAATAGAAACATTAACAACCAAACCTGGCAGCTCAACCGTACCTACACCGGGATTTGATGTTCGTATACTCGACATGGGCGGTAATGAGTGCGCAGCTAACGAACAAGGGGCCGTAGTTATAAAACTACCTTTACCACCCGGATGCTTACCCTCTATTTGGCAAGACACAGCCCGCTTTAAAGCCAGTTATTTAAGTGAATACGAGGGCTACTACCTATCTGGCGATGGCGGATATATAGATGAAGACGGCTACTTATTCATAATGGGCCGCACTGATGACGTTATAAATGTTGCAGGCCACAGACTTTCTACTGGCGAAATGGAAGAAATTGTAGCGGCTCATCCTGCGGTTGCCGAATGCGCTGTATTTGGTGTTAACGACCCACTAAAAGGACAGCTCCCAATGGGCATGATTGTACTTAAAAATGACTTTACAGGGTCAAGCGAAGAAGTCGAAAAAGCACTTATTGCCTCTGTGCGCAATCAAATCGGCGCCATAGCGTGTTTAAAAAATATAGTTAGCGTAGAGCGCTTACCTAAAACTCGTTCCGGAAAAATACTACGTAAAAATTTACGCCAACTTATTGATGGCGACGAACTGCAAATCCCTTCAACCATAGACGACGCCGGTATTTTTGATGAAATAAACCAACAACTCACCCTGCGTTAAACCCAACCAACCTATTAATTATCTAAAGCCATTTTATAATGGCTTTTTATTTATTCTTTTAAATAAACTAAGGCCTATTAGTTTTACAGTATTAAAAACAATTTAACTTAGAAATAATCTAAACGCGGCGTTAGGCAATAGCACCGCGATTTATAAACTGTATGCGAGTGTATTTTTTGTCTAAATATAAGTGCATACGTATTCACATTGAATTAACAATATGCTTAATTAAATGATCTATTTTGAGGATGGAAAAACGTGGTGATAGCTAGGCAAAAAATTCGCTATTTAGTTGTTCTCGGTAATTGCTCATGCATTGCTCTACCTTCTGTATCCATGTAATCGTAAATGAGAGTATTTTTAACGCAGATAGCGACTCGTTTAGCCCCTCAAAATGATTAAGTATTATTGCAGGTTGGTATTATAAGTAATACGCCCTACTAATAATCATAAAAAGCGGCTTAACGTTCACTACGTAAAGCCGCTTTTTAAAATAAACCATTTAACTGTGCCTAATTTAAATCATTACAGATAGTGTATTAGGCCAAGGATTAAGGATGGGTCAAAAGGGGTTAACTTACTTTAGCCAAATTAGTATTTGCCACTTTTAGCCAAATTACGTAGCCTTTGGCAAAAATACTCACTTAAAACTCATATGCATAAATTAATTTTTACCCTTTTTTTAATACTCCCCACGTTATTGCAGGCCCAAGTAACCTTAAGTGATAAAACAATTATATATAGTGGCCAAATCAACAAACAAAATAACAATACGGCAGCTGAGCTTTTAAAAACTGACCCTACAATTAATACATTTACGATTACCAGCGGCGGCGGAAACATAGATTTAGGGATGGACTTAGCCGAATTAATTTTGGCGCATAAGCTAACGGTAAACATAAAGCAGTTTTGCTTTTCGTCGTGTGCTAATTATGTGTTGCTTGCTGGGCACCCTACTACAATTGAGCCCAATACGATTATCGGCTGGCATGGGGATGCTGCCTCAGCTAAATGGTTAGATAGTGATATTGATGCCATGGTAAAGCACTTAAAAGAGCCACAAAAAAGCCAAAAATGGCAGACATTACGCGCCCATTACGATGAGGTGATAAATAAAGCAAGCCTGCGCGAAAAAGCCTTTTACACAAAGTTAAATGTAAATCACGACCTACTCACTGTAGGGCTAAAACCCAGTTTACGCAGCGCCGCCATAAAGCAACATGCGCGTGGCTGGACGTATTCACCTAAGGTGCTTAACTATTTTGGAATTAGCAATATTAGCTATAATAATTGGCAACCTCGTTCAGTTAAAAATTTTCCGCTGCTTATTATTAGCGACTTAAACTAATAACCCCCCCCCTCTCTTTACTAATCTCATTTTTACTCACAATAAAGCCCTGTTAATAGCAGGGTTTTGTGTTTTAGCTGCCTTATAAGTGCTTTATGGATACTCACTATTAGTATGACAAACACTTCGCACTTTAAAATCTAATTGATATGCATTATCATTCGCAACATCATTAACTTTTGATATTAACAATAATGAACAAGCTAATTAAATTTACCCCAATATTATGCGCGCTTGCGTTGGCAGGTTGTGACGGTGGCTCTAGTAATACTGCTCCACAGTTTTCTCAACCTAATTTAAGTTTTACTGTAAACGAAGACACCACTTTTTCAAGCCAAGTAACAGCCACCGACGATGACGCCTTAAGCTACACGCTTGCCAATGCACCAGGTAACGGGACTATACAGGTAGAAGCAAATGGTAAGTTTGCCTATACCCCTAACGTCGATTTTTTTGGTAGCGATAGTGCTTCAATTTCAGTTAGCGATGGCTCTCTTAGTTCAAATGTAACGCTAAACTTTACGGTCGAAAATGTTAATGATACGCCGGTATTACAAACAACAAACGTATTTGTTACCTCATCATCAACAACAGAGGGGACTATTAATGTAGTTGATGCCGATGGAGATGAAATAACATTTACGCTGATAACCTCCCCTGAAAATGGTGTAATTACAATAAACGAAAGCACGGGCGAGTTTATCTTTGAAGCGCAAACATTAAGTTCAGTTAATGAAGCATTCGTAATAAGCTATACGGATGGCGTAATTGATGAACCAATTACGGCCAGTATTACACTAAGCCCTTCTTATGTTACAAATGAAGACAAACGTAATTTTTACTACAGCTCTAGTAAATCACACTTAAAACAAGCCGATATTGTAAACGAAAGCATTAACGATGAAATTTCACGTTATACCGTATACCAAGTTCAAGCAGCGGCGTATGCACGTGCTGGGTTTTTAGATACAGCCGAAGACTATTTATTACTCATTAACGAGCAAACAGCTCTTGCTGGAGGCCTAAGAGATGTAGGTGTTGCGTTAGATAGCATCAATGAAAAAGAGCAAGGTGCACAATATCGCTCACGCGCTTTAGCCGCTTACAACCAGTACTTAGCTGAAAAGGGCTTTGAAAATATAAACAGTAGTGATGCGTCTTGGTTACTTGGTTTATTAAATGATTATATGGATGTAGGGCAAACTGAAGAAGCAGAAACCCTACTAAATACCATTAACAGCTACGCAGAGATTGTACGTGAAGAAGAGTACACAAAAACGTATGGTTACTTTCAAACAGCGTTTAAAAATGCAGCCGAAGGTGCATTAGACGTATATGCAGCTGACCCAACTGATACCAATCAGCTTACAGCACAAACATTCGCTGCTGCACTGGTAAACATTTCGAGTAACACAGGTTACCAAATTCACAAAAGCGGTGAATTTAAAGGTAAAAAAACACAAAGACTAAAAGCGCTTTATATCGCATGGGCAGCAGAGATTTTATTTCGTGCAAACTCGCTTGAGTTAGCTCGAGAATACGTCAATCTAGCGTTGTCGTTTTATGGTGTAACGGGCATAGATAGCAACTATGACTTTGCTGCTTCAGAATACACTGAGGCCAATTTAGGTACTTATACTTACCCACTACAAACTCTGGCCGGATTACTAGAAGGCCTGTACGATCTTGAGGAAAACCCTGCGTTTGCCTTACTTTCATCTGATTTTGATATCAGTGGTGCTAATCAAATTATGTATAGCTTTAGCGTAGCTAAAAGCATTATGTCGGGCTCTTCAGTGGACGATGCAGCCGCTGAGGCCTTTACCTTTTTTACCGAGGAAGGTGATTATAATGAATTTTTTAGAAGTTTAGTCGAAACAGACAACAACGCAGGCACAGTGCAAATTTTATATCAGTACGGGTATACCGAACAAGCGAAAGACGTATTAACGTATGCGGGTGAGTTTATTGCATCTGACGAATACATAAGTGCAGAGTCATCTACTTCTTTCTTAGCTGGCTATAAAGGCTGTGGTTTACTAGTCACCATTAGTAGAGAAGTCGGCGCAGATACTGCTGCTGCAGCAAATCGCTGTTTAACCATGTTAAATAAACTAAATACAGGCACATTACGAACTTTAACCGACACTTCTGCAATTGTTGTTCACAGCAATGTAATGGTATCACTTGACCGCGCAGGCTTAACTGACGAAATCCCCGCAATAAACACGCAATTACTTAGTAAAATTAGTGTATTAGATGACATTGAAGACCGCTTCGAATACCGATTAGAAACATTAGGCTATTTAGTAAGCGCAGGGTTTACCGACTTAGCCTTAACTACATTTAATAGTGCAATAGTTGAAGTAAACGAAAATTTAAGCACGTTAACAAGTAACCAACTACTTGAAGTACTCGAATCACTAAAAAACGAAACAATACTACTTAGTCCGTCTGCAACTGGCTTTTGGGAGCGTTACAGCATGCTTTCTAGCATGGGGGCTAATGCCGGCAGTATTACTGACTTTGCCAGCACTTACAGTAGTGTGAAAACACAAACCTCAGCACTTCTCGCTGATATTGAAACGCTTATTTTAGCGCAAGCCGATACTGTCATTATTGATGCCATGGAAGATTTAGTCGAAGCACATACCTTACTTGGCGAATACGAGCAAGCGACAGCGCTTGTCACTAACGAGGTAAATGGTGAAGCCGACCAACTTGACCTTTACACCACAATGGCTGAATTAATTGCAAGCAAAGATGACTTTAGAGATAACCGTGTTGCCAGTGTTGATACTGATAACGACGGGCTTCCAAACTTCTTCTTAGCAAATGTAACTGATGAAGATGTTACCGCTTCGGGTTTAACAGCCGATGAAGATGCTGACAACGATGGTATTGCTGATAGCGAAGACAGCACTCCAATTGGCAACTAAATAAGAGAAAACAATGCAGACACGTTATATTTATGCGTGTCTGTTTTTGCTTGCCCATAATTCATATGGTGCGACCGAGCAAAAACAGACTCCTCCCCCACCTGAAGATTGCAGCACACTCACTGATGAAAAAAAAAGTTTATGTGAAGCTATCGAACACATTGAAGTCAAAGGCCAATTTATAGGAATAGAAGTTCCTGAAGTTATTGGTCGTTCGTATTTAGACCGCAGTTTTATTGATGCAACAGCCAAAGGGAATGGCGACATAAATGAGCTAATTGCCCTTTTACCTGGCGTACAATTAAGCAATGAGGCATTCAGCATTGAAAGCTTAGCAGAGATAAGTGCGCCAGAAATATCCATCTCAGGCGCCCAGCCTTGGCAAACAGGTTTTTCACTTGATGGTATGAACTACAATAATCGTATTGATCCTGCCAGTAGTAGCCGCTTAACATCATCAAGTAATGACGTGTCAGGCGGTGTGCAAAGCATGAATGTAAACTCTGATGTAGTTGAGTCAATCACTGTGTACGATCATAATATTCCGGCTGAATTTGGTGGTTTTTCTGGCGGTGTTGTTGATACCAAAACAAAAGAAACGTTTGGCAAAGATAGTTTTAGCTTTACTGTACGCGGGAATCACAGTGATTGGGCTGATTATCATTATATTCAAGCCGACGATCAAACTGAGCAAAGCAGTACAGATGAAGCTGAATTAGAGGCTCCAGTATACGAAAAAATAAGCTATTCATTGAGCGGTAAAAAGCAACTTAATAAACGTCACGGTGTAATGCTTAGTTTAAATTACCTCAACAGTGATATAAGTGACTTATCACTAGGGCAAACAAAAACCCAAAGCCGCCGTAACATTAACGCTATATTTAAATATGGTTATAAGAACGGCTGGGTTGATAATTTTACGATAAGTATGATCTACTCTCCCTACGAGGTGAATGGTTTTATTACTGATGCACTTGATAGTGACTATCAGTTAGAAGGTGGCGCTTATGGTAGCGCAATACAATTAAAGCAAGATTTTAAATATGTAACATGGGCAAGTAATTTAAGCTTTAACATAAGTGATAGTAGCCGAGATGGCCCAGCGCATTTTTATAATTGGCTACAAACAAAAGGAAAAGACTGGGGACAATACGCTAACCAAGGTGATGCAGACGAACGCTTTTCACGCCAAGGTGGTTATGGCGTGTTAGATAACCGCCAATTTACTACCAATTGGAAAAATACATTTAATCTAGAAACTTTTAAATCTTTAGGATTAACCCACTCAGTTGTGGCTGGTGCAGAAATTAAATATCAGCAAATAGAACGTGAGCGTTTTCAAGATGGCTATAACTACAGTTCGCCTGTTATATGGTCTAGTGCGACTACACCCCTTAATTGCAGTGGTTATTCACTTGATTGTCAAGCACTCGAAACTCTCATCCCTATAGAAGAATTAGCTGAGCAATTAGGTGGGGAAATTGACTTTAACAACTCGGAGCACGTCACCGCATACAGTAATAATATAACTACTACAGCGCAATTTTTTAATGGCCGAACTGTTAGCCCTGCTGAATACATAGATGTAAATTTAAATCGCAACGCACTCTACGTTACCGACCATATTAACTATGGCAAACTGGATGTGAATTTAGGTATGCGCTACAGCTATGATGACTTTTTACAAAACCATGATGTAGCACCGCGAATTTCATTAGGTTACGACGTATTTGATAATAAAAAAACCATTATTAGTGCCGGCCTTAACCGCTATTACGACTCTGCAATTATCAGTTATAAAATAAAAGAGCAACAGCAGTTTTCGTACCTGCAATACAGACCTATCGAAAGTGGATATTTACAAAACTGGTTAGATTCAAATTACACTGGTAGCTTTAAATATCGATTTAATGACGTGGATACCCCTTACGATGATGAACTTGCACTGGGTATCGCTCACGCATTTGAGACAATGGGTAATGTGTCTTTAAAATACATAAAACGTAAAAAACATCAGCAGTTCTCTCGCACTACTTCAGACGAAACAGATCTTGATGGGTACACTTATATTGATATTAGTAATGAAGGAACGGGAAGTTCAGAACGTATTTCACTAGCATGGAGCGCACAATTTGGTGCCCATTCAGTATGGGCAAATACATCGTATGCCGAGAACGAAATATCAAATGACAATTATAATGCAACCGTAAATAACACCCCACTTGATGAGCTCGTTTACTATGTTAATGCAAAAGATGAAGGATCACTGGTCACATTAAGTCAACTATCTCAGATACGAACTAATTTTGGAGCACCTATTACAGCAGCCTTAGGCTGGAACGTAGATTGGGTCGATTCATTTAGCACTGGATTAAATATCTCATATTCAGGAAGCTACGATACAGCTGTAAGTACAGGAGGAAGCGAAAGTATTGATATAGAAGATGTCTGTGCTAGCTGCCCAGTTGTTTCCACTTTATTTGATGTTTACCAAGAACAGACTATACGTGCCAGGACAATGCTAAACCTAAGTTTAAAATACAAACATAAACTGACCAGCAACCAAAGCTTAGAGTTACGTGCTGATATTTCTAATTTATTAAATGATAGAACGTATACCGTTGCAGAGGGCGCATCAGGTATTGAGCCTGGTCGAGTGTTTTGGTTAGAGCTGAGCTACAAGTATGATTAAAGTTATTTTTGTAGCCCTTGCTGTATTCTTGTTTACGGCTGATTCTAAAGCTTTAAACAGTAACGATTTACGCTCACTTTATAGCAAAGGCCAAGCTCATTGGCCTGCTATTCAAACCAGTGACGGAAGAAGCGTTGAACCCATGTCGCTTTTGCCTGTAGCATCGCCAAAACCTGAGCATGTTGCTTTAGGCGATAAGCTTTTTCATGATATGCAGCTTTCACGTAATAATACCGTTAGCTGCGCCACCTGCCATGAACGCGACAAAGGCTTTCATGATGGCCGTACAACTGCCATAGGCATTGACGAGCAAGTAGGCACGCGTAACACCCCCGCTATTTTTGGTATTGATCAATGGCAAAGTTTTTTTTGGGATGGACGCGCAAGCACCGCTGAGCAGCAAGCACTTATGCCAATAGAAAACCCAATTGAAATGGACTTAGATCCAAAAATAGCCTTAGCCCGAGTAAATAAAGATGAGAGTTACCGTGCATTTAATCAAAGCGCTTTTAATAGTAATACCCTCACTTCAGAGCAAATGGCAAAAGCCTTAGTTGCGTTTGAGCGCACATTAGCACCGCCAAATAGCCGCTATAAAATTTTTTTAACGCAGCTTAATAAAAATCCAATACAAGCAGTTAATAGCCTAAGTGATAGTGAGTTAAATGGCCTTCACCTATTTAGAACTAAAGCTAAATGCATGACTTGCCATAACGGCGCACTACTCAGCGACAACCAATTCCATGGCACAGGGCTGCATTATTACGGCCGCCGTTTTGAAGATAAAGGCCGCTACGATGCCACCCACAACTCTGAGCATATTGGCCAATTTAGAACCCCATCACTATTAGGGTTAATGCAAACATTTCCGTGGATGCATAACGGCTTATTTGAAGATTTATCAGGCATCGTAAGTATGTATAACCATGGCGGAGCTAGACCAAGACCACGAAAAAACCAACTAAACGACCCACACTTCCCTAAAACCACCGACCTGCTTATAAAGCTTAATTTAACCAAGCAAGAACAAACAGACCTAGTGGCATTTTTACGGATTTTATAAAAACAACCTTTAACCAAGGACTTTGAACTTAATAATGTATGGTGAGAATTAACAAAAATTTATCACCATATGAGTTCATTGAAAGAAAACAGTGATTATAAATATAGGCTCAATAAAATTTTACCTCTATAATAATAACTAAATGTAAATTATTTTTAAAAATCAAGGTCTAAATATGTTTGTTTTAAGTTCAACCTACTCGATATTGAAAAACGAAAATGACCAACTAAAAAAAGAAATTGAGAGTTTACGTAATAAAAATACAACGCTTATCAATGAAAATACTTCTCTAATTGAAGAGTTAAATAACCCAAATAATAATGAAGATCATAGTTTCACTCACTCATTACTTTCCAGCTCTATCAATGGTGTTGCTCAAATCGAAGATATAAGACAAACCGTATTGGGCTCTTACTCTAAAATTGATGAAGAAAACAAAGTAAGCGATAAGATAAACACCCTGCTCGAAAAATCAAATAGCTCGCTAAATCATATTGTCAAAGAAATGGATTTAATGACCAGTAAAATGGGAAGCATGACTGAAAACATTTCAGGCCTAGCTAGCATGGCCGGTACAATCAGTACGTTTGTTTCAACAATTAGTAAAATATCAGATCAAACAAATTTATTAGCACTTAACGCTGCTATTGAAGCTGCCCGTGCGGGTGAAGCTGGCCGAGGCTTTAGTGTTGTAGCAGATGAAGTAAGGGTGCTAGCAACAAACACGAATAAGTCAGCGCAAGAAGTGGCCGACCTAGTAAAAGAAATTATTAACAAAACAGATGAAACAGTGGTATCAGTAGAAGGTATTAAAGAAAATAGTTCGCACCTAAGTGATAATTTTGATGCACTGAATACCGATTACACTTCAATTATCGATTTTTGTAACAACATGAAAAATACGATTTCTCAGGCTGCTACGTTGTCGTTTATTCAAACCGTTAAACTAGATCATGTTGTATGGAAAGGTGACATTTACGCAGTAGCAAATGGCCAAAGCAACAAGTCAGTTAATGACTTTAGCGATCATACAATGTGCCGATTAGGCCAGTGGTATAGTTCAGAGCAGTCTGCCGAATTTAAACACACCAATGCATTTAAACAATTAGAAAACCCGCATAGTGAAGTACATAAAAATGGTGTTGCGGCTCTGCACTCAATTCAAAATGGCGATAAAGAATCTGCAATTAAGCATATTCATAAAATGGAAGCAGCCAGCGAACGTGTGATGCATTTACTCGATGAGATTTGTTAACCTCAGCTAAGCACTAATGAACAAGCTATTAAAATGATTTAAATTTTAATAGCTTGGCTTATAAGTTAGTCTTTAATTTTAACCTGCACTCTTTTTTTATCACATGTATAGATTGTTTAAAGCGCCCTGTTTAAAACTGTAATAATAAGTAAGAAACTGTTTAGCTTACGTAAAGCAATGTAAAGGAACGTCCAAACATTAAATAGGTCAGTTAATGTTCAGTTTCAGAGGTTAATATTAAGCCTAGTTATGTAACAACATAAACGAGGCACACTATGAAACTTACATTTTTACTATCGGGTATAATTGCCATTAGCGCGCTTTCAAGCACCGCAATTGCAGCGCCCAACGAGCGAGAAGATCATAAAAATTATAAGCACGAAAACCCTAAACGCATTGAGTATAAGCGCGATGAACGTCGCCATGAAAAAAAACTACGCATAGAGCATAAAAAAGAAAAGCGCCAAGACCGTAAAAAAGAAAAGAACAAGCAAAAAAAGCAGCAAGAAAAGCGTAAACAACTACGTTTCGACAATCATAAATATAACTACCTAACTAATAGGTATAAGCCGCGTTATTACAAAGAAAATAGATACATAAGGCACTTGCCAAGAAGAAGTACCTCTATTTGGTTTAATGGAATTTCATTTAGCTTTAATGACGGCATTTACTACCGAAAAGCTAAAAAAGGCTATCACGCTGTGATGCCACCTCGCGGACTGCGCATTAAAAAACTTCCTAGACATTATTCGCGTATGAAACATCGAAACACCACATATTATGCTTATCAGAACGTTTTTTATATTGCTGATAACGGCGGCTATAAAGTGGTAGATGCGCCAATAATCCAGCGCAACAAAGCTATTAAAATTGGCAACGTCTTCGACTATAGCTTAGGGCAAGTTTACGATGAACTACCATCGTCAGCTGAGCCAGTTACCATAAACTCTCAGCAATATTTTAAATACAACGATATTTACTTTTTGCCACAAATAAATGGTGACGAGATACAATACCTAGCAATCAGCTTAGGCTGAGCATTATTTAACTACTTAACCTGCCTACAGGTTAAGTAGTACTTTATTAATATTGATTTCAGCAATCCTCCTATAAAATTTCCTTTTGTAATCCCCCCTTCTAAAAACATAAAACGTTTATTTAGTGAACAATTTTAATTTTAGCTCCGTATGTATGTTTAATATTTGTAAATAAAGCGTTTATGACCTAAACCTAAATAGAGGCTTTATAGAGGAGCTCCACTTATGCCTACAACAAAAACAATTGAAAAAAATACCGAATTTGCTCGCTGTATAGAGTGTAACAAAGTAGATACGTTCGCTGCTTTTCACTGGTTAGCACTTGCGTTTAAAGATATGACCCGAGCCCCGTTACTTACTGTAATTTATGGCCTAGTGTTTAGTATTATTCCTGCAGCTATTATCTACTCTGCATTTTTTGCACAAAGCGTATTTGTAATTTTACCCGCCACTGTTGCGTTTGTTTTAATTGGACCCGCTTTCGCAGCCGGCCTATACGACGTAGCATGGGAACTCGAAAAAGGCCACAAACCCACTTTTAGGCATTCGCTAAAGTCGATGTTTAGAAACCCAGTTGGAGAGTGGGGATTTGCAATATTATTACTCGTAATAATGATTGCGTGGATGCGCATTGCCGCCCTTGTTCATGCTTTATACCCTAACTACGCTAACCCAACATTTGAAGAACTGTCAGCATTTTTAACGCTTGGTACAATTGCAGGTGGCGTTTTACTCGTGTCTGTTTTTTCAGTGTCTGCATTTACACCACAAATTATGATGGAAAGACGCGTAGACATAATGACAGCTATCGTCTCATCTATTAATGCCGTTAAAAATAATTTTGCGCCAATGGTTGTTTGGTCAATATGCATTTTCCTAATGGTTGCGCTTGGCTTTGTAACTGGGGCTGTTGGGTTTATTGTGATTATGCCACTACTTAGCTATGCAAGCTGGCACGCATACATTGCAGTAATCAAAACTAAAAAAGCCAGAAAATACGAATAGTTAACAAACTTTAGCTTAACTTGTGCCACGATCTAGTGAAATTAGTTTGTGGCACAAATAATACTTTTCCCCTCCTCCCTGCATTTAAGTGCCCCGATTTTTTTAAAAAGTCATAATTAAACATCCTCACTTTAGTAGCTATACTTTTTAGCGCCTGATAAAGTAATTTTTACTGTATTAAACATAATGACTTAAGGCACCTAATGGCAAATCAATTTAACGTTCTGGATACCCGGTTACAGTTATGCTGTGGGAATGGCGGGTATACTCGCGAGGGTTTTTGCTATGTACCAGACTCTGATCGCGGTAATCATAGTGTGTGTGCAATTATGACCGAAGAATTTTTACAGTTTTCGAAGTCACAAGGTAATGATCTCATAACGCCCAATCCACTTTACGATTTTGAAGGCTTAAAAGCTGGCGACAAATGGTGTTTATGCGCAATAAGATGGCTCCATGCGCAACAAGCAAACGTTGCGCCGCCAGTAATCTTGCAGGCCACTAATAAAAAATCGCTTGAAGTAATACCGCTTGAATTACTAAAGGCACATGAATACACCCGTTAAAAATATTCTAGTTTAGTTTCAGCAAATCTGTTTGGTCTGCAAATTTTACAAAAAGATGCAGACTTTTCATAACCACCTCATATTAATAAAAAACCAAACAAAAGCAAAAACACAAGCAACTGATTTAAAACAATTTTATTTAGTTTAACTTTCGGCATATTGATTGCTTCATACAATTATCACGTATTTATTACGTAAAGGACTACGTGAAAATATTAAATAGTTAAGTAGGAGAAGTTATGAGCAATACAAATAAGCAAGCTAAATTTACTGCACCAGGTATGAGCAACGAATCAGCTGAAAAAACTATCGCAGCCTTAGATAACCGCATGGTTGCACTTATAGATCTTCAATTAACACTAAAACATATTCATTGGAATGTTGTTGGTCCTAATTTTATAGGTGTGCATGAAATGCTAGACCCTCAGGTTGAAGCTGTGCGCGAAATGACAGATACAATAGCCGAGCGTATTGCCACTTTAGGCGGCATACCAGTAGGGACACCTAAGTCAATTGTTGACCGCCGTACATGGAACGAATATTCATTAGGTAAAGGACTTGTTACCGAGCATTTAGGCGCGTTAGATAAAGTGTACAACGGCATTAATGCCGATCACCGTAAAGCCATCGAAACGGTATCAGATTTAGACCCAGTATCTGAAGATATGTTAATAAGCCAACTTGCCGATCTTGAGCAATTTCAGTGGTTTGTAAGAGCACACATAGAGTCAGCTACTGGTGAATTAACGCAATAATACCTTTATTACCTAAGTACCTTAGCCCAGCATTTTTGCTGGGCTTTTTGTTTAAATCATAAAACAAAATATCACTAAGGTATTTGAGCCGTGCAAGAACTTGTGGCATAAGAATTAACCTACTAGTATCAGTAAGTAGTTTTCAATATTGGTACAAATTAGTATGATAAGTTTTAATACCCCTAAACAATTTTGGCTTTTTTCTTTAATATTTTTATCAGCCTGCGGTTCAGGCAGCAGTAATACCAAAGTTCCGCAATCAAATACAAGTGAAAGTCCGACTCCAATTACACAAAACAATATCGAAGATAATTACAACATTATTATTTATGGCAATAGTCACAGCAGTCAGTTAGGGCGGATCATTGAGCATATAATCGAAAACCAATACCCAGATAAGTCAGTTCAAACAACCACAGTGTCGGGACCTTTTTTAGATAATATTGTGAGTATTAGGGCAAACGTAGACAAACTTAAAAACAAAAATCTAAGCCATGCCATTTTTCAAGGCCAAAAATACTCTCAGTCTGGTTTAACAACTTACCCTACTGATGCCGCTGAGCATTTAATTTCATCAGCTAAGGCACAAAATATCACACCTATTTTATTTCCTGAACACCCACAAAGAGGCAACCCTGAAGAAGGCCAGCGTGTATACGACTTACATTTATCAATAAGCGCTAAACAACCTAGCTGCGTAGCTCCTATTGGCCTTGTTTGGAACAGGCTTTTAGTGTTAATGCCAAATGCAAAACTACATATGGATGATGGCAACCATGCCTCTTATGCAGGCAATGTATTAACAGCAATGACTTTTTCAGAAATAATTACTTCACGACCCGCAGATATCATGAAATTTGACCCAACTATTAATTTGTCAAAGCAAGAACAAGCTCTATTTGGTCAAGTAGTTACTGAAGTGCTTAATTTATATCCTGCTTGTGGTGTAAGTTAATCTAATTATAAATCTATTTTTGTGTTTTAAATTTTTTACTTTAATTAAAAATAAAATGTCAGGTTATTCTCATTGTTATCGACTAATAACATAACAATCAAAAGGAGAGTAATTATGAATACATTAACAGTAACTCCACTACATAGTTTACCCGCTAATAAAGCTAATCAATGGCTTAAAGACGGTTTTTCACTTTTTAAGCAAGCACCTGTAAAACTTTTTTTATTTTTACTGCTTCCTTTAATTATTGAAGGTATTCTTCAAATATTACCCGCCCCTTATGGCATGCTAGCCTCCAAATGGGCTGCCACTTTTGTGGGCAGTAGCGCTGTTATCGTCATTCACCATTTGGCCACTCAAAAAGTATTTTCATTGAAGTCGATTTTTAAAGCTAAAAACTGGCTAAGCATGATTCCGCTTTCAGCAATTTTAGCATCTGCTTTTTTTATTCAGTTATTTGTAGCAAAGCTTTTACTAGGAAATGATGGCATAAATTTACTTTTATTTTCGCAGCCTACTGAAGTTACCCAATGGCAACTAGGTATTATTTTTGCCTCGGTTATTCCTGTTACACTGCCTGTCAGTTTTGCAGGCTATTGTGTTTTACTTGGTGATAAAAATGTACTGCAAGCATTAAAAAGTAGCCTAAATGCTTTTTTCTATGCGTTTAAACCAATGTGTTTAATCGCGCTAATTTCTTTCTTAAGTCTATTGTTAGCTCCTTATACTTTTTTATTAAGTGCGATTATTACGGGTCCTATACTCACGTGTATAAGCTATATTGCTTATAGAAGTGTATTTATCAAAAACAAGGAAGACTAGTGGAAAAAAGGGATCATATTCATGAGATACTATTGCAATACGCACCTTTAATGGCGCGTATTGCTACAACACATGAAGCAGACCAAGCACTTAGAGAAGACCTACTGCAAGATATATCGTTAGCTGTTTGGCATGCAGTAGAAAACTTTAGAGGCGATTCAAGTATGAAGACCTTTATTGCTAGGGTCGCACACAACCGTGCTGTCGATCATGTTTTAAAAGAAACACGTCGCCAAGATCGTCATAATTTAAGCGACCCTTTACTTGACTTGGTTAGTACTGATTCTCACCAACACAGCGATAACACGTATGATTTAATGACAGCGATGAGACGGCTACCATTAAAATTTAGGCAAGTTATTTCTCTTCAATTAGAAGGTTTTAACCAAGCCGAAATAGCACATACGTTAGGTCTAAACGAAGCGAACGTTGCCAAGCGCGCTAGCCGCGCACGTGTGCAACTTCAAAAGCTAATGGAGCAATAATAATTATGGATCCACTATTAGAACAATGGCAAAAAGACTATAAAAATGCGACTCCAAAACTGGATACTGCCGCACTACTGAGCCAAATTACATCGGCTAGAAAAAAACAATCAATTAAAGCATGGTTAGACTTTGTTGCTGGCGCATTTGTTAGCTTATTTTGTATCTATGCATTAGTTTTTGAAGCAACTAGCACTCTTGAGCAAGTGTTATATGCAATTTTAACTCCGTTACCAATTGGGTTTTCAGTATGGGCATTTATTCAGCGCAAAAAGCTAATAAAAACACACACCCTAGATGTTAATGGTTTACTACTTTTTAAAAAGCAGCAGCTCATTAATCAAATAAACTATTGGCGCTTAAACCTTATAGGCTGTTCCATTTTGTGGGCAGCACTTTGCATCACTGCGGCCGTGAGCATTTTAATGTACAACTACACAACAATATGGCTCACACAAGTAGGTATTGGCACTTTGGTACTAATTGCCACACTAGCTCGCTACATTCATGTAAAGTTAAATTTTAAAAGTAAGCTAAAGCTAATTGAAAGTTTAAAGTAGATTTGCCAACTTAAATTACTCAATAAGGGGTTACACCAAAACTGTAAACTAAATGAAATATCTAATGACATTTAAAATTCATTAAAATAAACAATATATGAATGCTTGGTTGGTTTAATTTCAAAGGTACAGTGCTTACCGTTCTTGTCACTAATAAGGGGCCGTAAATTTTTATAACTGATTAATTAACCTTTCAACTTATTTTATTGAGCTTAATGTAAATCAATAACTTTTTGTAAATGGCGGGCTGTCTATAATAAAGCTAACGAATATTTGTCTCTTTATTGTAACTTGTAGTTAAAAGTTGTCATTCAGTTCACTTTACTTCTATAGTAACGCTATATAAACATTAGGTATTACTATGCAAAAAGCGCGAATTCCAGCGGATGAACAATCTCGATTAAAAGCATTATATGAGTACGAAATATTAGATACAGAAGCAGAAAAAGTATTTGATGACTTAACTCAACTTGCCTCAGATATATGTGATACCCCCATATCACTTATAAGCTTAGTCGATCCGCAAAGACAATGGTTTAAATCAAAATACGGTATTGATGCGACTGAAACAGAGCGTGATATTGCGTTTTGCTCCCATGCTATTTTGCAAGACCAAGTATTTGAAATACAAAATGCTTTACTTGATGAGCGTTTTCACGACAACCCTTTAGTAACCAACGATCCAAACATTCGCTTTTATGCAGGTGCCCCCCTTATCACACCGCAAGGCAGTACAATTGGTACTTTATGTGTAATTAGTGATAAACCTAAAAAATTAACTAAAAAACAAATTAGTGCGTTAACTATTTTAAGTAAAGAGGTAATAGCCCAATTAGAGTTAAGGCTAAAAAACAGAGAACTAAGTAAAGCATTAGAACAGCAAAAAACTCATATTCAAGAGCTTGAAAAACTAAAAGCTGAATCAGATACATCCAATAATTTAAAAGGTAAATTTTTAGCTAATATGTCGCATGAGCTAAGAACACCACTTCACGGTATCTTAAACTTGGCCGAATTTGGCTTATCTGACAGCAGTAATAGTGAAAAAGATATTGCGCTAAAAAGTATTCTAAACTCAGCCAATATTTTATCCAATATAGTGAATGATATTTTAGATTTTTCAAAAATAGAAGCTGGAAAATTAGATATTGAACATATCGACTTTAACCTTAAAGACGTTGTTAATGGTGTAATTGAGCCACTAAAAAAACAAGCCTCTGATAGAGGTATAAAGTTTAATGTATCAATAGATAAAAAAGTGGCTGAAACATTAAAAGGTGACCCACTAAGAATATCGCAAATATTAAATAACCTATGCTCAAATGCAATTAAATTTACTCAAGCTGGGCACGTTGATTTAATAATTAACTTAAAAGGCCACTCTTTAAATACACAGAACATAGCATTTAAGGTCATAGATACAGGTATAGGGATAAACAAAGCAGCACAAGCAAACTTATTTAAAGAATTTCATCAAGCTGACTCATCTACCTCTCGTAAATTTGGTGGTACAGGGTTAGGCCTTTCCATTTGTAATAAGTTAAGTCATTTAATGGGTGGGAAAATCAGTTTTACCAGCCAAGAAAATGAAGGCTCTACATTTATTTATCAGCAAAGCTTTGAAGCATCGATTTTAGATAGTTTGCTAAAGAAAAACAAAGAAGTAACTGATTTACAAGGCTGTGCTATTTTAGTTGCGGAAGATAATAAAATAAATCAAATCGTCGTCAATAAAATGTTAAAAGCGCACAACACTCAAGTGATTTTTACTGAAAACGGTAAAGAGTGTGTTGATTACTTTGTTAACAACCACGTTGATTTAATCTTTATGGATATTCAAATGCCAGTAATGGATGGAGTTGAAGCAACCAAGGCCATAAGAGCACTGAAAAACGGTAAATCAATACCTATCATTGCCATGACTGCCAACACAATGAAACAAGATATTGAGCATTACCTAAATATTGGCATGGACGGTTATTTAACTAAGCCATTTAATAAAGATAGCTTGAACAGCTTGCTTAATGTTTACAATCCAAACAACGAAAATCTCAAAGACTTAGCAATAAAAATTAGTGACCCGAGCATTAAAAGAGAACATAAACTTAAACAAACATGCCGTGAACTAAAAAGATTAATACCTGCGGCCAACAGAGTCAGCTTATGGCTGTTTAATGAAGAATACTCTGAGATAAATTGCTTAATGTGCCTTGATGAGAACGATGAAGTCATTCTTGACTCAGTATTAACAGCAAAAGACTACCCAGATTACTTTAACTACATACTAAGCCACCAAATACTTGATGCCCCCGATGCAAGAAATCACGAAGTTACAAAAGGCTTTACCAAAAGCTATTTTGAGCCATACGATATTTACTCACTACTTGACTACATTTATTTTAAAGATAATAAGGCACTAGGCGTGATTTGCTGTGAAAGTATTGGATCGAAAATATCATGGACCCACGCAGATAAAGAAGCCCTGATAAAAATAACAGACTTAACTACGTTATTTTTATCAAAACAAATAGATCTCAATTGAACTTATGACTATTAAACCGTAAACCTTTGTAGAGTAATTTTGCCTATAAATAATAAAAAAGCCGGGCACATTTAATAAGTGCTCGGCTTAAGCCGACACGACAATTTATAGTGAAATAACCACTTTCCCCATACCTTCACCACTAGCAAGGCCATCATGCGTTTTACCTGCATCCTCAAGATTAAATTCAATGTTGTCTAACACAGGCAATAGGCGCCCTTCATCAATAATTGTTGCAGGGTTAGCTAGTATTTCGCCATGCTGCTGGCATTTACGGTACCCCCTTGTTTAGTTTAAACAGCCAGTATATTTACAAGAGATACCCATGATAATACACTCAAATGAACAGCTAGTTTTAAAATTTAATTAATAATAGGCTTTAATAATGAACAATGAACACCTAAAGTTATTCGTTCGAGTCGCCTCTACACACAATATTAGTTCAGCAGGCGCGGAACTTGGCCTTTCGCCGCCGGTAGCTAGCATGCATATTATTAAGCTTGAGGAATCGCTTGGTGTAAAACTAATTCACCGTACAACAAGGCGAGTATCTTTAACTGAAGAAGGCCGAGAGTTTTTACCTCACGCTGAAGAAATATTAAATGCTATAAATAGTGCAAAAGCAGCTGTAGGCGCAGGCTCTTTTACCCCCCAAGGCACGATTCGTGTTGCAGCCCCTTCCTCATTTGGTCGTATGCATATAGTGCCCGCACTTAAAGCTTTTGTTGATCAGCACCCTGAGCTTAAAGTGGATTTAAGACAAAGCGATAGTATTGTAGACATGGTAGAAGGTGGTTTTGATATCGCTATCAGAAATGCCGAGCTTAACGATTCAACCCTCGTAGCCAGAAAGTTAGCCCGCGACCATAGAATTATATGCGCCTCACCAGGCTACATAGCAGAACACGGAGAACCAAAAACACCACAGGACCTTCTCAACCATAATTGTATTAAATTAATTGGGATTGACTACTGGAGCTTTAAAACGCCAAATGGCATTGAAAAAGTTAAGATAAAAGGCAGTATTCGTATTGATAATGGAGAGTCGATCAGGGATGCGTGTATTAATGATGCAGGTATTACTATTTCGTCTATTTGGTGCGCCCAAAACGCATTAAAAGAAGGCACCCTAGTTCAAATACTGAAAGATTACCCCATGGATTCTAATGCCGCTATTTGGGCTGTATACCCAAGCTCCCGATTGCTTGCACCAAAAGTACGTGCATTTATCGACTTTTTTATAAAGTATTATGGCGAAATCCCATATTGGGAAACGGCGTAAGTGGCACGCTCTTAAACTTTCAACTAGGTATAGTACTTAAAAACATAAAGTTGTTTCTGTTAAAGAATTTAAATACCTGTGCGTATTAAAAATTATTTAAAAACACTAATCTATATTAATTATTAATAATTTGGTTTATTCTTTAAAACTAGCGATTTAAGCATGGAGGCAATCAAATAATGCAGTTTTTCATTCCCTCCTTTACACAAATAAAACTATTCTACAAACATACAATTAGTGTCTGCTTAAATTTTCACCTAAATTAACTACAAGGTTAGTGACTATATGAAAATATCCCGCACATTATTAACATCTGTTGCCGTTGTTGTTATTGCTGGCTGTAATACAGTTGCAGAAAAAAGCGCAAGTACACCTGTTTCAAATCTACCTGACTGGGTTTTAAACCCTCATGTAAGTGAAGGCATTGCCGCGACAGATTGTGTGAAGTTCTCAGGCAACTTATCTATTGATAAAAAACTCGCAACAGCAAACAGTCGTCTAGCGCTAGCACAACAAATAGAAACACGTATTGAAGGGCTTGAAAAAACATATAGCAATCGTACAGACGCAAACGACGATACTACTGTTGGTACAAGCTTTAGTTCTGTTTCAAAGCAACTAACCAAGCAAAAATTGCAGGGCTCTAGGCTAATAAAATCGGATATTGTTAATATATCTGGAAAAGATCATTTTTGTGTACTTACAGCCCTTGAACCAAATCAAACAAAATCCTTATTCAATGACATTCTTAAACAAAGTCAACGAACCATAAACCCCGCTGACGAAAAGTTTTTGTATCAAGAATTCAAAGCCAAAAAAGCCGAAAACGACCTAGATCAAGAAATAAAAAAACTAACCAATTAATTGCATAGTTGTCGGTCAAAAAACTTCACCAAATTACTATGCGTGAAGTTTTCTATTATAAGTAAAAATATGACAGAAAATAATAATCAAACATCAACCTGGAAAAAAGTACAAAGCTCTATCTTAATGATAGCCGCTATATTGATTTCTATTGGACAGTGGGGTGATACAAAAGATGTTCTTAAAAGTGCTTACTCTGCGTTCGTAGAGAACTTTACACATAAAGTTCAGTATAAGCAGATAGATAAAGTTAACATAGGTAATAGCATCGCTTACATCAAAACATTTCTAGGGGAGCCTAACGCAGTAAAAAGGTCACGAATAGATATTGATGTTGAGTTTTACTATTACATTAGAAAAAAGTTTATCTTTACTGTCATCACCTCTGACAAGCGTATTAATGGTTACTCCGTAGTGTCACGTATTTCAGATTTTTCTCCTGAGATACCTTTCTCGGGCCCACTGGGCGAATCAACAATTTTAGAGAAAAATTCAAGTGAATTTGAATACAGCTTTGACAATCGTAACTTGACTTATTATCTAGAATCTCAAAATCTTGGTAAAGAAAAAATGTTTCTTTCTTTATCCAAAGGGTTTATTGGCTACGCCGCAGTTCCTGGCTCCGTAAAAGTACCAGAGAAGTATTTAGCAACAATAAAAACAAGTATTAACACGATGGATTCTTTGGCTACCTATTCAGATAACCTTAATGAGTTGAAAAAGGAAGTTGAATCATTACGAGCGAAGATAAAGCCCAACTATTATGCAGTCAGTGAATTAGAGAGCAAAATTGTTGCAGAGTCCTTACTCACCCGATTTGAGTACCAAACATTAACAAAAAGTTGATAAAGGTTTTTTTATGAGTTTATTCAAACTTAATTTATATGTACCACTATTTACCACCTTAATGCTAAATGTAACGGAAGTTTCAGCTCAACAAACAAATGACCCATTTGAGCAGCTAGAGCAAGAAATGGCCGCTTTAGAAAAAGAAGGCAGTGCAGAAGAACTAAAAGAGTTTAACGACTGGAAAGAAACCTACTTATCTGAATATCAAGATTTTAGACGCAAACATTTTAAAAAACTTGATGATATACGCGACAAGCTCATTAACACGTGGGGTGAAACAGATCCTCAGCTTTCTAGTCAAACGACCTACTATAGCCCTGATAACAAAGCAAAAACCACTATTGACTATGAGAATGACCAGATAAGTATTAGCATTTTGCACAACGAGCAAGAACATGTTTCTACAAAAGATATCAGTAACGCTCTAAAAAGTGCGTTAAATACTAATGAAGTGGTAGCGAGCAAAATAAATAGCACTTCATTTAAGATACTTAAAAAAAATATAGAAAATATCTCTCCCGTTGAAACGCAGGTTGAATTGATTACACAGCCTGAAGCATTGATAGAAAAAGAAATTAATAAAATAAATAAGCAAGCTATTGAAGCTCGCCAACAAGTTGAAAAAGTGTTTGATATGTCTTTACAAGTATCATCACCTGTTCAGCTAGATAGCGAAAATTCACTCGCTAAAAAGAAATTGACTTCAGAAATAGCAAAAATAGAATCAGAAAAAACACAGCGTATAAAAAGCTTAAAAGCGTCGCAAGTAGGAGCTAACGCGATGCAACAAAGAGAAAAGCTAAAAAATAAACGAGTTACCACCTACACCATACCGCTTGCCCATCGCAGTTTTATAAAAAAAGCAGCCCCCTATAAAAATATCGTTAGTAAGCATAGTAAGCATTGGCGGTTGCCCGAGAGTTTGCTTTTTTCGATTATCCATACTGAAAGTCACTTTAATACTCAAGCAGAATCTCCAATCCCCGCCTTTGGTTTAATGCAGATTGTGCCTATAAGTGCAGGAGCTGATGTTAATCTTTTTTTACATAAGAAAAAGAACATCATGAGCAAGGAGTATTTATTCAACCCAAAGAATAATATTGAAACAGGTGTTGCATATATGCACCTTTTAAACACACGCTATTTGGCTAAAATAAGTAATCAGCAAAGTCGGTTTTATTGCATGATTGCAGCTTACAACACCGGTGCAGGGAACGTAGCTAAAGCCTTTAACACCGATAACTCAAGAAATATCAATAAAGCTTCTAACATAATAAATAAAATGACGCCTGAAGAGGTCTATAACAAGCTTATTAGAGACCTTCCATACGAAGAAACAAAAAAGTATTTACAAAAGGTGCTAGAGCGTCAACCTATTTATAAGTCTATGGACCAAATTTAAAACCACTTATCGGGTGATTAATTGCCTTTCCAGCAAAAAAGGCGTTAGTTTCACATTCAACATGGAAATGGAAAAAGCGATGCTAAATATTAAAAAAACATTCACACATTCATTATACTTTTTTAGTTTATTGGCTGTACTTACTGGCTGCGCTTCAAAAGTTGAAATTGATTCAACAATGAATATGCCTAGTAAGTCAGGCCTTGCTCTTGATCATATTGCTGTAGTTGGTTTTAACGGCGATAAATATAACATTAAGGGAAATGCGCTTTCGGCAAAAATAAAATCTAAATTAATGAGGCATGGATATGTAAAGGTACATGCCAATTCCCCCTATAAGCTGGTTGGTGAAATCTCACCATCTCGAGTAGAGCGTAATTCATGGAGTGAAAAGCATGAAGGAAAAAAAGAAACGTGGTACAGCTATCATGCATCGGTTAAACAAACTTTAACCCTAACTTATTACGTTATTTATGGCCAGCAAACACTAAATAGTGCCTCTGAAACATTTACTTACAGTAAAGAAAAAAGCTCAAGCGAAAATAGAAGTAAAGCAAAAGATAAGCTCCGGACCGACTCTGAAGTTGCTGACTTTTTAATAGAAAAGGCGGCTGACTTTGTTGTTAAACAAGTTTCCCCATATCGTTCTTTAGTAAAACTTAATTACCTAAATGGGGAAGATGAAAATATTGATTTAGGTATAGAGTATGTAAAAAAAGACCGTTTAAGCCAAGCTTTTAGTATTTTTGAACAAGTTGCTCAAAATAGTAATTCAATTGAAGATCAAGCCATAGCCCTTCACAACCAAGGTTTAATAAAATTAATGCAGGGCAAACATACAGAAGCTTATGACTTAATGACAAAAGCGAATCTTATTGATCCTAGAAACTTTGATATTCTTGATTCAATAAAAGAGGTGGAAGACTACAAAGTATTAAGTGATGCGCATAAAAAACAAAGAGGCCTAAAATGAAAATATTACCGCTAATCCTAATTACTTTTTTAGCGGGGTGTGCTTCCAGTAAAAATAATGAATACGACATCGTTATTCCTTTAGCTGAAAGCAATAAAATAAAACCTCAGCAAACCGAAAAATCGAGTGGTAGCTTTAAAATACATTACAAAAAAGATATTAATAATAACCCTATCGTTAAAACATTAAACAGATCTACCACGGTGATGGGTAATGATGAGGAAACTGTAAAAAGCTTAAGAGAACGCGCCAAAAAAGAAATAGTTCAACTAGCTACAGAGGAAGTAAACGGTGTTGTTATTGCTTCAACATCGAAGACTAATACGACTGTTATTAATGTTGACTCAAACAAAAGTAACACACGCTATTCAAGACAGGATTTTTCTGAAAAGGCCGTCGCACAAACAGCTGGAATTGCACAAGTAAAAAACTTGCAATGCCAAACACTACCAACTAAAGCAAGTAACTTAACAGTAACGTGCAGTGCTGATGTTACGGTACACCTAATTGAGAATATTGATTTTACCCAATAAACTTTTTACGTCGACCGAAAGCTAAAACATTATTTTTAAAAGGCCACAAGTGTGGCCTTTTAATACATAACTAAACGCAATGACTAATATATTTCAGCACTCACAAATGTATATACATAATTACTAAACTCTGGCTTAGTTAAATGCCCACCTTCAGACATCGTATCTAAAAGTTTTGCATAACTGTTTGCATCGGTTGCATTACCGGCATAGCCATAAAGCAATACCGTTAACTCTTCTAAAATAACCTCATCAGTGGGTTCAGGGAACACACTACCAAAAGACAAATCTGGAATTTGACCACTTATGCCCGCTTTTATTGTCCAATCAAATCGGCTTTCAGCAGAATCATCAACTAAAAAGCTGTAACCCCATATTGTGCGAGCAAACCGATTGTCAACATTACCAAAGTCAAAACTTGAATCATTGTTTTCAGCAAATTGAAGTAAACTAAACCCTAAATCGTCAGTAACGATCGGAAGTGTGGTCAGCTGATAATCACCATTAGTATCTACTGCGCTTCGGGCATAGCTTTGAAACTCAACATCAACACCATCTACATTCATAAGGTCTGACATAAAATCAAGTTGCACATAAAAATTATGCTCAGTTACTGTTGGGAATACAAAAAGCGTGTTTGATATTTCAGAACCACTATATTGAACAAACCTATACGCATTATCAGCTTCTATATAACCTCGAGTACTAGCATAATCAGCATCAATATCTAATTGAACAGGAACTTCAACACCGTCATGAATAAAATCTTCATCTGTTAGGGTAATAACTGATGAGTTTACCGGTATATCAATAACGGCAGCTTTTGCATCAACTGAGTAACTAGAAAGCGCCGTTAAATAAAGCTTATTATCATTCGGGCAAACATTTACAGACCCCGAAACTTCGTTACCTTGTGATTGATATATTGTGTAATCAGACGCAATCGTACTTAGCGCTGTTGTATCAACACTATATTCAGTACATCCACAGTCACCTGTGAAGTCATTAAAATAAAAGGTGCCTAAATTAGTTCTATTATCAATATCAAGCTCAGTGATAATTTGCTTATAACCACCGTCTTCTTCATCAAACACATCACCTAATACTGATACATGCTTGGTGCCTGAGGGTAACTCACCTGAAAACTTACCTTCTGCATCGGTTTTAACAGAACCGATAGCACCGCCATCATCATTATGAAAAACAACATCTGCTTGATACGCAGAATCAGCCCCGCATTCGCGAGTTAATGTTTGTAAAGCAATAGTTTGAAGTTGGGCAGTGTTGCCACCGCTTGACGAGCCGCCAGAGCTACTTTCTGATGAAGAGCCACCACATGCGCTAAGCGTTAAAGAAAGTGTAATAGCAAGCGGGGTAAGTATAAATTTATTCATTTTAATTAGTCCGTTAAATTGGTTCACCTAGCATTATCTCTAATTAGCAAAAGCAATAACAAGATAGCCACCACCAAAACGGTTACAAAATTGCAATAATTTGTAAACAAGCCGCGATTAAGTACCTCACACATAACACCATTTACTAAATTAACTCACTTGTTCAAGTGAATTTATTAAAAACTGCACTACGCTTTATGTATTAAATAGTTAATGACTATTTATTTGCTTAACCCTTGTTTAGCCAAAATACCGAGATAAATACACAACAGGACTAACCCTATGAATCGCTTACTTGGCCGACTATCTATCATTCAGCTCTCTTTATTAACATCAATCATATTAATGGTTTTTATTTTTATATTGTTGATACAAAACATAGCGAATAAATGGCAGGAGTCGCAAACACTACAGCAAGATATTGCATTAATTAGCTTGTTAGATGCACTGGAAAAAGTGGCACATAACCATGCTGTAGAGCGAGGCTTAACTGCAGGATTTTTAGGAAGTGGTTCAGCCGAGGCTAAAAACAAAGTACTCGCGCAACGCCAAAAAGCAGATAGTTCAATACAGCATTTAAAGTCGGTAAGTGATCAACTAACTAAAAACTCTACAAAGGTCTCTAAAAATTTAAGTATTCTTTTTGATCACAATGCAAAAAAAGCGGCATTACGTACCCAGGTTGATAAACAAGCAGCCCCTGGTGCCTTCGCGTTTTACAGTAAATTAAATCAAATTGCACTCGATGTAGCGGCTAACCTGAGTAGCCAAATAAAGCATCCGGTATTATCTAAAGATCTAAATATTGCTTTTTTGCTCGCGCAATATAAAGAACGTTTGGGCCAAAATAGGGGAAAAATAAATGGCACTTTAGCTAAAAAGCAGTTAACGAGTGTTACACAGCAAAATATTGCCTTATACAATTCAGAAATAGATTTACTCAACCAATATTTAATAGCTAATTTGCAAGGCCAACAATTACAAAGCTTTAACAGCATTATACAAAGTGCTGACTCACGTAAAATTAATGCAATAACAAACACATTGCTCAACACAGAATCGCCCAACTTTACAGCTTTGCCGGCAGCCTCTGTGTGGTTTCCTATGGCAACACAACAAATAACTCAAATTAAAAAAGTACTAGACAGCCAATGGAGTACTGTTGACAAAGATGGCCTTGAACTAAAAGAAGCGGCCGATACAACGCTTACACTCACTATTATCTACTTTTTGGTTACACTTGTGATCATCGCATACTTAAACTTTCATTTATTAAGTACTCTCAAAAAGGAACTAAGCCAACTAACGTCACTCTTACTTAAAGCCGAAAAAGGCGACCTAACAATAGATATAAGGCTCAAAAGTAAAGATGAACTCGGCGAAATATCAAATGCTATCCACAATACTATTTTCGCTTTTAAAGACCTGCTATTAGGGCTCGACCACTCAATAAATTCGGGCTCAAAACTCAGTGACGATATGAGTAATGCAACAAAAACAGTCCTTGATGATTCAAACAAAACATTGGCTATGGCGAGTAATATAGCCACCGCAATAGAAGAAATGGCCGCAACAAGCCGCGAAATAGCAGGCTCAGCTTCTGAAACTCTCAGCTCTAGTGACGAGTTAAACAAACAAGCCAGTCTATTGATAGAAGATAACAAACTCAGCCAAAGCTCAATTACTGAGCTTGCAACGGGGATGTCTGACGTAGAAGAAGTGGTAAGTAAAATGGATCAGCAGGTAGCGAGCATATCGTCCATTTTAGATTCAATTAGTAGCATTGCCGAGCAAACTAATTTACTCGCGCTCAATGCCGCTATTGAAGCAGCAAGAGCAGGTGAGCATGGTAGAGGGTTTGCCGTTGTTGCCGACGAAGTAAGAAGCCTTGCAGGAAACAGTAAAGAATCATCAGAAAAAATTTCGTCTTTGCTCGGCGAGTTACAGTCTATCAGCGACCAAGTAGTTAGCTCTATTGTAGCAAGTACTAAATTATCAAAAGCCACTTTAGAGCGATTTGATCAAGCAAGAGCGGTATCCGAGCAAGTACATGCACAAAGTAAAGTACTCGAAAACTTAGCCATGAACGTGTCATCAGCCGCAGAACAACAGTCGGCAGTTGCGTCAAATATAGCAGTGGATGCTGCAAGCGTATTTGAATACGCCAACCACGAAGTTGAAGCAGCACGTAAGCAAGAAGAAATATTTAATGAAATGCGACTCAACACTGAAACCCTGCAACACACAATGAAAAACTTTAAGTTTCAATAGTTACTAGCAACCTTGTAATACTGCTAGAGGCTAATTGCTTAAGCAAAATAAACCAAAGCAATTAGCCCGCTTTATTAAGTTACTTTACCCGCCAAGTTAAACCGTGGCTCGGCGTATAACTTTGTTGTAACTACATCAACTAACGTATTTACCGCGTTCCACACATCTTCAAACGAGGTGTACAAAGGCGTAAAACCAAACCGTAAAATATTAGGCGCTCTAAAATCAGCAATAACGCCTTTTTCTATTAATGCTTGGCAAATAGCAAATGCGTGATTATGCGAAAAAGCCAATTGGCTTCCGCGTTGGATTGAATCTTCAGTAGAGCTTAAGCGCAAATCAGCCAAGCTAGCATGCGAATGCACTAAAGCAATAAACACATCGGCTAAAGCAATCGACTTAGCCCTCACATCGCTTATTTTTACGCTTTCCCACACATCAAGTGCAGCGTCTAACGCACTCATAGCAATCACACTTGGCGTACCACATAAATACTGATTAATACTTGCTGCACACTCGTATTGAGCATCAAACGCGAATGGCTTTGCATGCCCCATCCAACCACTCAATGGCTGTTTAACGGCACTTTGGTGGCGCTTGGCAACGTATAAAAAGGCAGGTGAGCCAGGACCACCATTTAAATATTTGTAGCCACAGCCTACTGCAAAATCAACGTTGCATTTATCCAGCTCAACCGGCAATGCACCTGCACTGTGTGCTAAATCCCATATTACTAAAATACCTTTTTGATGGGCAAGCTCAGTGAGCTTTTGCATATTCAAAAGCTTACCAGTTCTAAAGTTAACTTGGGTAAGTAACAATACCGCTATATCGTCAGTTAAGTTTTGTTCAATATATTGCTCTTCAACTAGTTTTAATTGGCATAAGTCAGTACCTAATAAATCGCTTAAACCTTGCACCATGTATAAATCGGTCGGAAAATTATCTTTTGTCGACAACACTTTGCTGCGGCCAGTGTTTAACATAAGCGCGCTGCTTAAAAGCTTAAATAAGTTTATTGAAATCGAATCACAACAAATTACTTGGCCTTTTTCAGCACCAATTATGGGCGCTATTTTTTCACCAACCTGAGTAGGTAAATCAATCCATTGATGATCATTCCAGCTCCTAATTAAATGGCTTCCCCACTGCTCGCTCACTACTTGTGCCACTCTGGTTTTAACCGCCTTAGGTAAAGCACCTAGTGAGTTACCATCTAAATAAATAGTGTTAGCGGGTAAATCAAATTCATCACGCTTGCTTGCCAGCACATCAGCTTTATCAAGCGCTACAATATCATCAAAATTCATTTATCGATTCCGTTTAAATGTTTAACTAAGGTACCAAAAGCAGCAGAACCTGGGTGTATCCAATCAAAATGCCCCACCCCTTCGAGTAAATCTACTGGTCGATTAAGCTGCTCTAAATTATACGCAGGAACAATACTGTCATTCGCACCTTGTAAAATAATGCTTTGTTGATGCAATGGTTGCTCACTTGGGTTGGCCTGAGTGTATTCGTTAGGTTTATCGCTTGGCATACCTTGCATAAAATCTTTAGTGACTTTTTGGCAGCTATTTGTACCTGCCGCATAGGCTTTAATATCGGTAATGGGGGCAAGGCCAATGACGCCTTTTAATTCACTCATTTGTCCACCCGCTAGTAACGCTAAATGACCACCAGCCGAGTGCCCAATAACCACTGTATTATTCAATTTAAATTCGCCACTGTTGTAGACACTGGATGCTAAAATACCAGCTTTAATATCGTCAAAAGTTACAGGCCAGCCGCCACCGCTTTTACCACTGCGGCGATATTCCATCGACCACACATTAAATCCTGCTTGTGCTAAGCCTGTGCTTAATGCATAGCTGTGTTTTATATCGTATGCACTTAGCCAACAGCCACCATGTAGCAATACAACTAACGGCTTTGATGTACTTTGCTCAGCTTGCGTGGCGCGCCACAGTAATGCAAATTGTGATTCATCACTCCCGTAAGGTACTTTTTCATTAGCATTTACAAAACTAAGCGACGCTACTTTAGAGTAAGCAACATTGTTTTCAACAACAGGAAACTCAATGTTGTTAGTAGTCGTACACCCGCTTAAAAACCACATACCTAAAAGTAAAACAACCATATTTTTCACAACACAACTTCCTTTTTAAATTTAAAAAACAACGCCTTTATACATATTAAAGCTGCCACCATAGCGTTACGTTTAACTTGCGTTATCACGTCACTTAATCATTAATTAATAACACTTTAGTGGCTGCAATTATTATTGTTATACACAAAACAGGCGTAATTAATGACCATTGTTTACGTGTTTACCCCACTTTACAAAGCAGCGCCAAGTTAACCATGCTAAAAGCAGCGAGTAAAGTTACTGCGTTTAAGCTTATATTTATACCTAAATTATTATTAACTTAGCTTTAAGGTGTTGGCCATTAAAAGCTTATGTATAATGACTCACTCTGGCTATTATTATGCCCTCAAGTGGAACACTACAATGAAAAAACTATCTAAAGTGCAAGAAAAACAACAAGCGCTTGTGCTTAACGTTGCCGATAAAATAGAAGAGCAAGGCCGAGCCGAACTACCCGGTATGCTGCAATGTTGGTTTGACGTGGAGTATCACTTATTCCCGGGCTCGTTACTTATGTGCTTTCAGTTTGAAAACCAGCAAACCCTCGATGCTGCCGAGCCTGACATATTAAAATGGCAAAAACGATTAAGCGGCGCAATGCTTAAAAAAGGCGTTATTTTAAAAGATATGCGAAAGCATCTAAAATTTACCTTAAACGGCCCAGACGACTAAACAGCATTAACAAAAACCTTTGCCTGTAATTACAAATAAAGCACTCTAGGCTCAAGTGCGTTCAGTATTAAACTCTTTTACATGCGCTATTAATTCTGGAAAAAACGCTAAAAAAGCGGCATCTAATTGGTTGTAATGGCGCTTTATATCTTCAGCAGCGCCAGTAAATTGGTTGGCAAAACGAATACGATCAGCAATATTATCCAACGCATCCCCCACACCATTAATGGTTTCGTAATCTTTAAACCAATCGTGTTTAGTTATGCTAGTAACAACCCGCTGCATACGCGGCGGCATGTGCGCTAACCGCTGATTTAAAAGCCCAAAACTGTTACGTTTAAAATCACTCAAGGGCTGATCATTAAACTGTTCCCAATGCATAATTAAAAAGTGGTCAAACACAACATCTACTGCCACACCAGCAAAGCGCCTGCGCATTGGTGAAAAATACTGTTTTGCTTCTTTAACAATTGGGTGAGAGTCGGTAAATTTATCAACTAAATAGTGATTACTAAGCGCATTTTTTACAGGCTCACTCAGTTGCGCCACATGCCTGTGGCCACCAAAATCGCCCAATAAGTTTCCAAAATGAGAATCAGCCGTTGGCTTTGCAAAATAAAGATGGGCTAAGTAATTCAATATGTTCTCGCGTTAGTTACTCTGTTTAAATAGTAACTTAGGGAGCTAACATATACTATGCTTCGTATAAGTTAAGTCTAATTATAAAGTTGAGCAGCATGGAAAATATATTCCAAACCAGTCGTTTTTTAGTTGTCATCGCGGTTATTACCGCAGCATTATCATCGCTTCTTGTTTATGTTTCGTGTATTAATATTGTTTTTAATATAGTGGTTTCAACCATTCTCGACCTACCAGATTCTGCAAAAGCAGGTAAAGCCCTCATAGTTGAACTACTTAAAATTCTCGATTTACTATTAATCGGTATTACCCTACAAGTAATTGCCATTAGCTTATACCGCTTATTCATATCGCCTGCTAAATCAAAAGAAAGTAAGTTTTTAGCCGCTTTTAATATTAAAGACTTTCATGATTTAAAAATAACCCTCGTACAAGTAACCTCAGTTGTTCTTGTCATACTATTTTTAGAACATGCAGTTGAATTTGGCGGCACAATAGAAACCCTGTACTTAGGAATAGCCATTGCAATTGTTATAGCTGCCTCAACATTTGCATGGCGTTCAATGAAAGACTAGCTATAAATAATGTTAAAAACGCTTCATAGAATATTAAGTGTATAAATACTGTGGCAAGTAACAAAATTTCCACCCATCATAAAAGCTGCACCATTTAATTATCGAATAACGATAATTAAACATTGATTATCAATAATAAAAATGCCATTTTAGTGTTTTAATTTAATGGATCTAAATATGAAACACTCCTTACATTTAATCATCTTGATACTACTAATACTTAGCCAAACAGCATGTAAAACAATTAATATTAGTGAGTCCCACTTTATTAAACCAAATAAAAACATAACGTTAAGCACACTTTCAGCCATCAATAATTCAGTACAAATAACACCTATCGAAATATCTGCACACGATGGAAATACACTTCGCGGCACGTATTTAAGTATTGCAAACCCAAAAGCTACTGTTGTGTATTTTGGTGGTAACGAATTTACTATTCAGAGAAACAGCGCTGGACCCGCCACTATTCTAATCGAGCAGCAAGTAAATATCTTAATGTTAGATTATCGCGGGTATGGGCAAAGTAGTGGCATACCTAACATAAAAAATATGAAACAAGATGCGCTAGATATTTACGACTTTGCTAAACAACAAAGCAATATACCAATCGTTTTACATGGTCACTCGCTGGGCAGCATGATTGCAGGCTACATTGCAACACAGCGCCCTGTTGATGGTCTGGTCCTTGAAGGCAGTATTACAAACGTAAAGCAAATGACCAGCGCACGTATACCATGGTATGCAAAGCCATTTATAAATATTAACTTTTCAAAACAGTTAACAACCATCAACAATTTAAAAATGGTGCAAGATTATAAATCACCACTACTAATAATGACGGGTGAAAATGACATGCAAACACCTATTTCATTAGCCAAGGAGCTCTACAAAGAGGCTATATCGAGTCAAAAACAGTTATATATAGCAAAAGGGATGCATCACGGTAATGCATTAAAAGGGGCTGAATTAAAATCAAAATATGCTGTACTATTATCTCAAATAACAAAAAATAACGTACCACAATGAAAAAGATCACATATATGAGTAATTTTATTTTAACTTTATTAGCCTTTGGTTTTTTAATAACGTTGGTCAGCAGTGCCATGGTATTAATGAGCAATACAGAGCTATTAAATTATAGCAGCGAAAGTGGTACAAAAATGTGGATTGGTCTAGAAGTAAGTGGCTCATGGCAACAGGCAGCCTCATACCTTAAAAGCAATAATTACAACCCTGTTATATTTTTGGGACTTGTTCAAGTCGCATTCTTACTGCTGGTAAATGCGATTTTAATACGCCTTTTTAGCTTGTATCGAAATGGCAGTATTTTTGGCCCTAAGAATAGTCAATGTTTTTCATGGTTAGGCGCAGTAATGGTTTTACAGTTTTTTATAGTCGCCTTATACCCTGCCTTAATTTTCAGTATCATTAATATTATTGATGACGTAGAGCTTAAGCGTGTAGTTTCAATTAGCGATACCGATATAATAGGCCTTATATCGGGGTTAATTATTTACGTTATCGGATGGATAATGAAACAAGCCCATAAACTTCAACAAGACCAAGAATTAGTTATTTAATGCCTATTATTATTGATTTAGATGTAATGCTTGCTAAACGAAAAATGAAATCAAGTGAACTTGCGCACGCTATTGGCATAACGGCACAAAACCTATCAGTGCTCAAAGCAGGACGAGCAAAAGCAGTCAGGTTTTCCACGTTAAATGCCATTTGTAAGCATTTAAATTGCCAACCGGGCGATATACTTAGATTCACTGACGAAGAAGTGCAATAGCCCTAAACAAACTGAGTGGCTATTAGAGTTTGTTATTAATAAGTAATAAAAAAGCCGCTTTGTTTAAATTTATTAGCAAAGTGGCTTTTATTTTTTATCAACTGTTATTATGTAAGCCAGGCTCAACACTTAAAAAGCACTTTAAAATTGGCTTACTGGTTAACTAATCTTTGTTTTCGTTTACTAATATAACTTTACGATGAGGGAATGGAATCTCAATATTGTTTTCATCAAGTGCTTTTTTAATTAGCTCTGGCACAGTATATAAAATTTCAAAGTAGTGCTCACCTTTACAAAAAGGGCGAACTAAAAAGTCGACAGAGCTATTGTTAAGTGTTTCAACTTCAACAAATGGGGCCGGATCTTTTAAAATATGTGGATGGCTGTCTAACACGCTATCAATAACTCTACGCACTGCATCTGTATTTTCATCGTAAGCCACACCAAAATGCATATCTACGCCACGAATAGGGTGATGCGAGTGGTTAATAATTTGTGCACCCCAAATTTGGCTGTTTGGAATAATAACTTGTTGATTGTCGAACGTTTGCAAAATAGTCGTAAACATATCCACTTATGTTACTTTACCAAAACGACCTGCGGCTTCAATAAAATCATTTACCTTATAAGGCCTAAATATTAATAGCATTACACCTGCAGCCAAGTTAGACATAGCACCTTGTAGTGCTAAACCAATTGCTAAACCTGCAGCGCCTAATAACGCAATAATTGAAGCCGTTTGTACACCAAAACGATTTAACACTGCAATAAACACAAACGCTAAAATAATGTAACGGGCCATACTGCCTAAAAAGCGAAATAGCGTATCATCTAAATGAGTATATTTATGGCATAAGCCAACAATTAAATTTCTAACCTTTCCTGCAAACCATAAACCTACTAGCAGTATTACAATTGCGAGTAAAATATTAGTAGACCATTCAAGTGCGGCGGGTAGATACTGATTAACATCAATATCGTTTATTAAATCATTCATTATTATTCCTGTGTCATGAAATGTAAATTATCCCAGTCATTACAAAGCCACTTTGTTAACTTTTCATCAACCAAAAATAGTAAATTATTATTTTTTGACTGTAGGTGCATGACATTTAACAAAACAAGTTTTCATAGGGCAAAAGTATTTACTATATAAACAATATTCAACACGACTTAATATAGGCAATGTTGCCTTTCGGAACGTAACTTGCTGTTACGCATGTTCATACTTTAAAAATTAAACATAAATAACGTCTATTTATAGTTATTAAAAGGAGAACATTATGAGTAATAAACAACTAATTACGACCTTAGGTATAGGACTTGCTGCTGCATCTGCCGGTATGTTAACAAGGAAAACTTTACAAAAATCGTGGGAAAAGGTTACCAACGAACCAGCCCCAAAAGACAAGCCAAGTGAAAATACCGATCTTAAAGAAGCAGTAACATGGGCGGTAGTTTCAGGCATTGGAGCCGGCGTAGCAAGAATGGCAGTGCGTTATATTCTCGACAAACGTCAATCCAAATAAGATTTAAATTAATACCTCTTGTAATATTAGTGTTTACAAGAGGTTTAACCTTCCTATCACTCCACCAGCCATAATTACCCTAAACAATATAGATATGAACGCTTACTATATTCCTGTAATAGACTGTGTACGATTACCCACATAATTTATATGACCTGAGTAAAAGGTAACCATCACAATTACTTTCTTATAAAAAAGACTCAATGCTGGCTTTATAAATCCAGTAACCTAAGTGAGTTAATCACAAAAGCAAATATCTGTCGATTCAACGTTAATAGGTTGCTCTAAGCTAGCAATCGTAGGATAGTAAATTACATATAAAACAACAGCCTTATATTAGGAATATTATGATCAAAGTATTATTAGCGACCAGCTTAATCGCCTCTTCATTCGCTGCTTTAAGTAATCCTTTAACTGTTGAAGAACAGCGTATCAACAAAGCCCAATCGGCAATGCCCAATGTTTTAAAAGCATTTACCCCACAGGTAACAAGTTTTGAGCAACAATTTAAAGAACTTAACAACTTTAAAAGTGCAAAAACATTAGTACAACGTTTTAGCTTTGAACTGTGGGAAAACGCCAAGCAACGCATAATAAATACCAATAACTACGACGACCGAGAGCTCTACTGGGCACGCCTGCTTTCAAGTAAAGTAATACGCACAACACCGCCTAAATTTTCAATTACGCAGGCTCAACTCAATACGTTACTAACCCTACTTGAGGAAGGCAGCAGAGGCCGCACCGACCTTACTTTTTCATCAGGCAGCACTAAAAAAATATTACTTACAGGCTTTGACCCATTTTTACTCGATAGAAACATAAACCAAAGTAACCCCTCAGGTGTTGCAGCGTTATTACTCGACGGGCAAGTTATTAATTACAACGGCATAAGCGCAGAAATTAACACCGTTATGGTGCCTGTGCGCTACGAAGACTTCGATCAAGGCATAATAGAATCACTGCTTGCCCCCTACTACGCACTTAATAATGTAGACATGGTTGTAACCGTTAGTATGGGCAGAACACAATTTGATTTAGAGCACTTTCCGGGTAAACGCCGAAGTGTAACCGCGCCCGATAACGCTAATATTGTGTATGGCGGAACACAAACAAGCCCAGTAATACCAAAACTTAATGGCCGACCACTCCCAGGCAACGAGTTTGTAAAATTTAGCTTGCCTGTAAATTACATGCAACAAGCCAAAGGCCCCTATAAAGTTATCGACAATCGTGAAGTCACCACGCTTGAAAAAACCTATAAAGCGCCTTCGTATGGCGAGCTAAAAAACAGTATTGCGGTTAATGGCGGCGGCGGTGGATACTTGTCTAACGAAATATCGTACCGAAGTATTCGCCTTCGTGATGCGCTTAATTCAAGTATACCTACAGGGCATATTCATACCCCACGTATACAACAATTCGAACCCGAAACAGAAGCTAAAATAGTAAACCAAATAAAGGCAATGCTAGAGCAAAGCCTAGTCGCGCTATAAGTTATCAAAATAAGTTTAAGCGCGTAAAAAAGGGCAATATTATTGCCCTTTTTTATAACTAGTTAAAAATTGCTTATGGGTCGTTAAATAGAAAAATATTTTTTATGAGATTCTTAATCAACTCTTACTTCAACAGGACGGTTAAATAGAGTTACTAAGGGCAAGTCTACATTTTCACTCATTAAACAGCAGAAAACTGACCCAACGGGGCTTTCTTAAAAACACATAAAATATAATTACTATTTATCAAGGCTAGGCAAAAACATACTTTCAGGTACTTTATTTTTAATCATAACGTCACGGTATGTACCGTCGCTCATACCTAAATCAATGGCTTTACTCACTACCGCCATTGCTTTTAAACTTTCCGCAATGTCTTTTGCAAATGCAACATGGATAGAACGCTTTTCAATCATGCCGGAGTCAAATAATATGTCGTTTTTAAATTCAATTAGCTCAGTGCTTAACAAATACTTGCCATAACTTTCTGACATAATTAGGCGGTCAACTTTTTGGTTAAAAAGCAGTTTAAACCCTTGTTGAGCTGTGGCAACTTCTAACAACTCATAAGTATTGTAGCCAGTTAATATTTTGTCATGCACACCTAAACGCACACCCGCAATAATAGCATGTTCGTCTTTTCTATCCTTATGATAAAAAGCACCAAATACTCCCATTCCAATTGGGTTTGATAAAACCGCCCATTGCTCTCGTCCTGGCAGGTTAGCAGCTAAAAATAGACCGTCAGCTTTTCCTAATTGAGTATAATAGTTAGCTCTCGCCCATGGTAAAATAATGGCGTCTACTTCATATCCTAATTTAGCTAAACTGTGATTTAAAAATTGCCAACTAGCACGATAAATTGGGTAATTCTCCATCAGCATTTTGTCATGATCGTGACCAACCGCAAACGTAATGGTTTTTCCCTTTTCACTGGCATTTAACGAGCCAATGCTAAAGCAAAAAATGCAAAGTAAAATAAACACCCTACAAATCATAGTAACCTCTTATTAAAGATCTCATTAAGGGTTCAAATCTTGACTTCAGACATCAAACAACCTCGAAGCGCTTCCCACTGTAATTCAACCTGCTTATTCTCAATAATTAATGCATTTAATCTACCAACAGCTTTTGATATGGCCGAATAGTGTTTAACATTAAAAACATCTGCTAATGCCTGCAAATTTAATCCCGTTAAATCTTGGCACAATTTAATAGCATACCATCGGGGTAAGTTTTTTTCTTTTCGTCCCTTTTTAACCATTACTATATCATCTACCTCAACATTAAAGTGGTTAGCCAAATAGGTAATTACATCATTCGCTGAATGCCTTTTACTAACAAGCTTGCTTTCATTGTTTGATGTTGCAATATAACCTTTAATGCTTTCAATAAAGTCATCACTGCCTAGCACCGACAATAACTTTTTAGCACCATAAAAAGCGCTTACTTCTTCATTACACTCATATTCAACAAACTGTTTGTATGCAGCATACTTACGCTTTTTAGCTTGCAGCGAAAATATAAAATCTCGAACCAACCATTTAGGTGTCGCACCACTTTTAATAAAAGCTGAATAGCTAGACCATTTGTACTTAGCAAGGTCATCTACCAACGGGGTGCTCGTTTCAATTGGGTTACGATGAATATACCGGCTAACATGCAATAAGTAGTTATCAGCATCCACCAACACGGCTTTGTATCGGCCCCTGAACAGTGCACCATCTGTGTTATGTGTTCTATTAAAGTATTGAGTGTAAAGGCCGTTAATATGCTTCATGGCCTTGCCTAAATTAGCATCGGGAGTTTTTATTAGCAGATGGTAATGATTGGTCATCAAACAATACGAATGCACTTCAATATTAAAGCGAAGGCTTGCTTGCTCAATGCAGTATAAAAAATACTTAAAGTCGTCATCGCTCAAAAAGGTATTTTCGTGCCCTCTTCCACGATTCATCACATGATAAAACGCATTTTCATACTCTATTCTCAATGGTCTAGACATAGCAATTCACTCCATAAGCAGTAAGCTATAAATCTAGATCACTAATGTCCGAAGTCAAGATTTGACCCCTTTGGTTTCTCATACCTAAATCAATCGCTTTATTCACTACCGCCATAGCCTTCAAACTTTCAGCAATATCTTTTGCAAATGCAACATGAATTGAACGTTTTTCAATTACATCGGAGTCAAATAATATGTCGTTTTTAAATTCAATTAACTCAGTGCTCAACAAATACTTGCCATAACTTTCTGACATAATTAGGCGGTCTACCTTTTGGTTAAAAAGCAGTTTAAACCCTTGCTGAGCTGTGGCAACTTCTAACAACTCATAAGTATTATAGCCAGTTAATATTTTGTCATGCACACCTAAACGAACACCCGCAATAATAGCATGTTCGTCTTTTCTATCCTTATGATAAAAAGCACCAAATACTCCCATTCCAATTGGGTTTGATAAAACCGCCCATTGCTCTCGTCCTGGCAGGTTAGCAGCTAAAAATAGACCGTCAGCTTTTCCTAATTGAGTATAATAGTTAGCTCTCGCCCATGGTAAAATAATGGCGTCTACTTCATATCCTAATTTAGCTAAACTTTGATTTAAAAATTGCCAACTAGCACGATAAATTGGGTAATTCTCCATCAGCATTTTGTCATGATCGTGACCAACCGCAAACGTAATGGTTTTACCCTTTTCACTGGCATTTAACGAGCCAATGCTAAAGCAAAAAATGCAAAGTAAAATAAACACCCTACAAATCATAGTAACCTCTTATTAAAGATCTCATTAAGGGGTCAAATCTTGACTTCAGACATCAAACAACCTCGAAGCGCTTCCCACTGTAATTTAACCTGCTTATTTTCAATAATTAATGCATTTAATCTACCAACAGCTTGTGATATGGCAGAATAGTGTTTAACATTAAAAACATCTGCTAATGCCTGCAAATTTAATCCCGTTAAATCTTGGCACAATTTAATAGCATACCATCGGGGTAAGTTTTTTTCTTTTCGTCCCTTTTTAACCATTACTATATCATCTACCTCAACATTAAAGTGGTTAGCCAAGTAGGTAATTACATCATTCACTGAGTGCCTTTTACTAACAAGCTTGCTTTCATAGTTCGATGTTGCAATATAGCCTTTAATGCTTTCAATAAAGTCATCACTGCCTAGCACCGACAATAACTTTTTAGCACCATAAAAAGCGCTTATCTCTTCATTACACTTATATTCAACAAACTGTTTGTACGCAACATACTTACGCTTTTTACCTTGCAGCGAAAATATAAAATCTCGAACCAACCATGTAGGTGTCGCACCACTTTTAATAAAAGCTGAATAGCTAGACCATTTATACTTAGCAAGGTCATCTACCAATGGGGTGCTCGTTTCAATTGGGTTACGATGAATATACCGGCTAACATGCAATAAGTAGTTATCAGCATCCACCAACACGGCTTTGTATCGGCCCCTGAACATTGCACCATCTGTGTTATGTGTTCGATTAAAGTATTGAGTGTAAAGGCCATTAATATGTTTCATGGCTCGGCCTAAGTTAGCATCGGGAGTTTTTATTATCAGATGATAATGATTGGTCATCAAACAATACGAATGCACTTCAATATTAAACCGAAGGCTTGCTTGCTCAATGCAGTATAAAAAATACTTAAAGTCGTCATCGCTCAAAAAGGTATTTTCGTGCCCTCTTCCACGATTCATCACATGATAAAACGCATTTTCATACTCTATTCGCAACGGCCTAGACATAGCAATCAATTCAAAAAGTAGTAAATTATAAATTTAGACCTTTAATGTCTGAAGTCAAGATTTGACCCCTTTGGTTCTTGACCCCTTTGGTTCTTAGTTTTGAATAAACAGACCAAAAAAAACAGCGGCCTGCTTGACCGGTACTTTCTAATGGGTGACCCCTTTAGTTTCTCATATGATAGGATTAATCTAAGTTAAGGGGACATTGTGAATGGTTGACGATATACTCACTACTCAAGAGTTAGCGATCTATTTAGAACTCAACGAAAAAACGGCGTACCGGTTAGCTAGCGAAGGTAAACTCCCTGGCTTTAAAGCTGATGGTAGCTGGCGTTTTAAGCGTGTAGATATTGAACAATGGATTGAAGAGAAAAAACAGTGGCAAAAATAGTACTTAGGTCAGATTCTGATGAGATAAAAGATATTCATGTTATTTTTCTACATGGATTAGGAGGGGACGCAAATGGCACGTGGCTTAAAAATGGCTCTAAAGATGAAGCTTGGCCAATTTGGTTAGCTAAAGATAATTGCGACCTAAATATATGGACAGTGGAATATGACGCTCCCAAACTAAAATTTAATAGCTCAGGAATGGGTATTCCAGATCTTGCTATAAATATATTTGAACACATATTAAGAGTCTCCGAATTAGCGGAAGGAGAAATAATATTTGTTTGTCATAGCCTTGGTGGACTAATTACAAAGCAAATACTTCGAATTGCTAATGATCAAACTGATAGAGAAGAAGCACAAAAATTTTTGGGCAGAGTTTCTGGAGTAGCTTTTTTAGGCACCCCACACCTAGGTGCAGATATTGCGACTCATGGTCATAATATTATTGCCAAAGGCCTATTAAGGTGCCTAACTTTTAAACAGCCATCTATTGTTGCTGCATCTTTAAGTCGAAATGACCCTAACCTAAGAGAATTAAATACTTGGTATCGAGGTTGGTGCCAGCACAAAGCAATCAGGCACCTTATCCTAACAGAAACTGAAAAAATGTTTGGTATTATCACTGTTGTTAAACCTGACAGTTCCGATCCAGGAATAGCAGGAGTTAGAGCTATTCCTATTGCTGTTAGCCATGAAAACATTTGTAAGCCAAATGATAAAAATGACGAGATTTACACTCATATAAAAGGCTTTATATCTCAAAAAAAAAGAGAATTTCATGAGCTATGGATAAATTCTAGGTTTTATAACGATACAAACTCATGGGAAGGATATAGTAACTGGGCAAATTGCCCCCATGGAACATCCGGTGAATATTTCTTTGATGAACAGGTTAGGTTACTTGATTCATCGTCAAACAATAATGAAGGACATAAAGGTTTAGACGGCTTAAGCCTTATTCGCGGTAAATTACTAGGAAAAAAAGCATCTATTAGACTTGTCGGTTTATCTGGTGTTGGAAAAACTAGATTTGTGCAAGCTTTATTTGATGAGCGTATTGGTGAAAATCCATTACCCCATAGGGCTGTATTCTATACTGATATGGCCAACACTCCAACACCAACGCCACAAGCTCTAGCAGAAAAAATCGCTGGAGAAGGCCGTAAAGCAGTTTTAATTATAGATAACTGCCCACCTGACTTACATAGATCTCTTACAACCTTATGCAGCGTTGAAAGCAGTAACACCAACTTACTGACTGTCGAATATGATTTAAGAGAAGACCAACCAGAGCAGACTGAAGTATTCTCTTTAGAGCCATCTTCAATCGAGCTTATAGAAAAAATACTTAACGCTAGATATCAGCACCTAGGTCAGCAAAACTCTAGAACAATTAGTGAATTTTCAGGCGGCAACTCAAGAATAGCTTTGGCTTTGGCTGAAACAATAGGTAAAGACGAAAACATTTCAAGTCTAAGGGATGAAGAACTATTTAGAAGGCTATTTTATCAACGCCATACCAATGAAAAGTCACTCGAAAAGGCAGCTCAATATCTTTCACTAGTTTATTCATTCCAAATTAATAGTGATAAGCTATATAGTGATGATATTACATTTCTCAGTAACCTATCAGAAATACCTTCAAAAACTATGTTTGAATCGGCTATAGAACTAAAACGTCGAAACTTAGTTCAGCAACGTAGTAAGTGGATGGCTGTATTACCCCACCCTATTGCTAATAGGTTAGCCAAATATGCGTTAGAAAATATAAGTTCCGCTATTATTTCCAGTAACTTTAATGAATCTACAAACGAGCGATTATTAAAGTCATTTTCTAGGAGACTAGGCTACCTACCTCAATGTGAAGAAGCTAAAATCATCGTTAATGATTGGTTAAGTGAAAATGGGCTGTTATATAAACTATATACAAAAGGCAAAAGTAAACTTGCTTGGATATTACTTAATAATGTAGCACCTATTTCAACGAAAGAAGCTTTATTTCACATTGAAGCTTTAGCTAAACAGCCTGAGTTTTGTACACGAAAAAATAAGCAATTTACCGAAATAACAAGAGACTATGGCGTCAATAGTTAATTATTAACTTTTGGCGCTTCCCACATTACACCGTCTCTTAGCATCGAATTTAATATCACAATCATCTTTCTAATACAGGCGATGATGGCTACTTTTTTGGGTTTCCCTGCTGCTAATAAACGTTGATATGTTACTTTGAAAACTGGGTTTGATTGCATCGCTGACATCATCGCCATGTATAAAACCGTTCTCACTTGAGGTCGACCACCCTGAATTTTTCGATGGCCTTTATATCGACCACTTTCTCGGTTCATTGGGGCAACACCAATCAGGCTACTTGCTTGTTTGCTGCTGATGTAACCCAGCTCAGGTAGGTTACTGATGATTGATGCAGCAGCTATTTTTCCAATACCAGTCATACTCTGTAATATCATATTTTTAGCCTGGTACTCAGGGCAGCTTTCAATGAGTTTAACGATTTTTTCTTCAATCTTTTTTATCTGATTATTAAATAAAGTTAGTACTGGTTTGATTGTCATCGCCAATGCTTTGGGCATTATTTGTAAGCGATTTTTCTCCATTGTTTGCATCGTAAGCAACTGGTTACGTCGAGTCACTAAATCACTCATTACCTGCATGGTATCTGGCTTAAGCTGTGATAATTTAGGTTTAATCGCTTCACTATAATGCGCAATTAATTGCGCATCAAGCTTATCGGTTTTGGCTCGTTGACCTATTGCTCCCGCAAACCGTTTAACATGAATAGGGTTAGCGATTGTGAAAGGTAAATTGGCATTAGCGCAAGCCAAAATAAAGGGCATTTCAAGCCTACCAGTGGCTTCAATTACGATGCGCTCAGGCTTGTATTTCTTAATCGTTTTGACGGCTTCTTTAATGCCTTTATCATCATTTGGAACAGTGAAGTAAATGTCCAATGGACGGATATAAATATCGAGTTGGTACTTTCCGGTATCAACACCTACGTTTATGTTTTGCTTTGTTTTTGTATTCATAATAAGCTAACTCTTACTTGCATAATGCGGGTTCGAGACCCAGTAGACTATTCGAGTGTGGTGCTTGGAGTCCTTTGTCGCGTTCGTTCTTGTTATCGGTCTCTCAACAGAGGAGCCTTTGCTCAATCGAACTACGACAAGGAAAGCTTAAGTTGCTGCTTAAGCCTGGGTCTCACATTACCCGAAAGGGGTTTAAATAGTAATTAAGATGGATGTATTATCCATACAAGCGCTTCCAGTCTGACGCCAAAACCTCCGTGTTTTTGTGTTACTCGCTGCGCTCAAACATTAACACAAAAAAACTCCGGTTCCGGCGCAGCTGAAGCGGGCGTTATGTTTAGAAGGAGGTTTTATGGAAGCACCATGGAACGGTGAAAAAGTTAGTTTGTTTATTAGAATTTTGGCAATAATATTTATTATTTGTGGGCTTATTGCTTTTTGTAGCTTGTTATTTGCACTTTTTGAACGCGGTAATGTCAATTTTGATAACCTAGGTTTTAGGGATGTATTCGGTATGTTATCAGCTCCTTATTGCTTTCTATTATTTTTAAAAGTTGCGGTAACAGGTCATGCACCAAAATCATGGATTCCATGGAAGTAGTGTAAACATAACAAGGAATTTCAAGGAGGTTTGCTCCTCACCCGTTTTAGTGGACACCTCCTCATCACTTTGAGGAGGCTAACATGCCTAGATATACCCAACCTAGAAAGACATGGTTTTACCCCGTTAATTTCAAAATCAAAGCAGTCGAACTAAGCTTACGAGACGATGTCATGTCAAAGGAGGTTGCCGAGGCGCTGGATATTCATCCGTTAATGCTTAGTCGTTGGCGAAAAGAGTATCGAGAAGGTAAGTTTAAAAACACGCCGCGCTATCAAAGCAACAACAAAACAATGAGTAAACTCCCAACAAAAAAAGAGCTGGATAACATTCAAAAGCTTAAGAAAGAAAATGAGCGTCTCAAGCAGGAGAATGACCTGCTAAAAAAGTGGCAACGGTATCTGGCGGAAGTACATCAGAACGATTTGGATTCATCCAAAAGTTCGGACAAGCCTTAGGCGTCAAATACTTGTGTTCTTGGCTTAATGTGTCGCGTAGTGGGTTTTATGCTTGGCGTGAGCGTACAGTGTCAGCTAGAGCGCTGTCAGATGCTAATTTGTTGCTGAAGATAAAACACGTCTTCAATGTCAATCATCAAACCTATGGTAGCCCACGCGTATTTCATGCGCTAAAAAAAGAAGGTGTAAACACAAGCCAAAAACGTGTTGCCCGCTTAATGCGAGAAAACGGTTTAAGAGCTAGGGCGCTTAAGACTTACAGCAAACCGGCGAAGGTTAAGTTCTTTTATAAAGAGATAGAAAATAAACGCAAAGATAGTGAAAAGGCCACGGCAATCAACCAACAGTGGTCTGGCGATATTACGTATTTAAAAGTCGGTGCTCGTTGGCATTACCTTGCAGTGGTTATCGACTTATATTCACGGCGAGTAATCGGCTGGGCGTTTGGTAAAAACAAAACAACGGAGCTTACGTTAAAGGCCCTAAGGCTTGCGATAAAAAAACGACAGCCAACAGAAAGTGTATTATTTCACACTGACCGAGGCGCAGAATACCGTGCTCACGTTGTACAAAAGTATTTGGCTAGCAAAAACTGCTCCTCACCCGTTTTAGTGGACACCTCCTCATTACTTTGAGGAGGCTAAAATGCCTAGGTATACTCAATCTAGAAAAGCATGGTTTTACCCAGCTAACTTCAAAATTAAAGCAGTCGAACTAAGCTTATGAGACGATGTCATGTCAAAGGACGTTGCCGAGGCGCTAGATATTTATCTGTTAATGCTTAGTCGTTGGCGCTTCGCTTATCCGACCTATATACCTAATAACAATTACTATTTTTCAAACCTGGGGACTTTTCGCTTATCGGCTTTGCTCATGGTAAGTTCTGCTACTTCTTCTTGCTTTAACTCGTCGGGTTTGTCCTCTAATGACTGCTGACTGGCATTTTCATAAGAAAGCTCGGTAAGCAGCGCAAAGTGGTCTGAGCCATATTTAGCTAAGCGCTCAATACGCTTAACCTTAAAACCCTGGCTATGAAATAGGTGGTCGAGCGGCCAGCGCATAAAAAAGTAACCAGCGTGGAATGTGTTATAAAAGCCGCGACCTTTACGAGGATCTAAAAAGCCACTTATTTGCATAAATAATCGCGTACTGCGCGACCATGCTACATCGTTTAAATCGCCCGCTACGATTGTTGGACGAGTTGGGTTTTTAACTGCTTTGGCAACCATTATTAGTTCTGAGTCGCGTGGGCGCGATGAATCTTCTTCAGTTGGGCTTGGTGGCGCGGGGTGTATAAAGTGCCCTTGCATTTCAAGACCTTCATTGTTTTCGAACAGGATATGAATTGAAGGAATATCATCTTCAATGAGCTCACATATTTGCGCATCAAGAATTTTAAATTTACTGTATAAATGCATGCCGTAGCGGTTGTCTTTAGGGCATTCAATATAATAGGGGTAGTTTTTTTTAAGAACAGCTAATTTATTTTCCCACCAGCTGTCGCTTTCAAGGGTAATTAATAAATCGGGCTGGTGTTTATCAACCAGTGAGATTAGTTGCTCACTATTATGGTTTGACATAAGCACATTAGCCGACATGATTCTAACACTGTGAGCTTCGCTCACTGAGGCCGTTTTAACTTCTTTTTTAGCAAGCCAAGTGTATGGAAATATCCACTTACCTTGTAATGCCATGGTTAGTAATGCGGTTAAAGCAGTATACAAATACCCGCTATTGCCGCTTTGCCACAGTAAATACAACGATATAATTGCAACAGCGCTGGCTATATAAAATACCTGTAGTCGAACGAAGTCGCAGCTGCGCACTAAGTAGTGCTGACTGTACGACATAGGTAACAAGGTCACTAATAAAAAAAAGCCAATGATTATAGCCAGTGCAATGAGCATTTAAATATCCTTATAAATTGTACTTAACGAGTTAAAATTGAAAGTATTTCTCGGGTATCGTGCACCATGTGTATAACTGTACTGTCTATTTTTATACTTACTGTACCATTATCTCTAGAACGTTCAATAACGCGGCCTTGTTTATATACGTTGCGGTCTAGGTAATCGCCTCTATGGTAACGCTTAGTTAACCCTGGCGGAGTCCACCCTGCACGAAGTAACTGCTTTTTCTCTTTTTTAGAAAGAGAGTTATGATCATGATGCTTGTGCTTTTTATGGCCAACCTTTTTACCTTGGTGCTGGCCATGATTGTCTTTGTTTGGGTTAGCTTGTGCCCCAACAGATGACAGCGCAAGTGTGATGAGTGTGATATAAATAGCTGCTTTCATAAGTATCTCCAGTGCTAATAGTCATCTAAGACTAACAAGCTAGGATGAACATCAAATGAAATAGCGCTTAAATTTACGGTGTTAACGGTGTTTGTACTGAGTTTTACAATGACTGCGCATAATAGCGGGATCGCGTAACTTTAAGTGCTTAGTTTTACGCCCTGCGTGGCGCTTACGCCACACTTTAAAGCTCCCTTTAGAGATGTGCTCTCGCATAAAAACGACGAGCTGAGGGTATTTTAATCCGTATAGTTGTTCAATGGCTTCGAATGGCGTTCTATCTTCCCACGCCATTTCTATAATGCGTGATTGCTGCTCTGCGTTAAACATGGTGTGTTCCAAAAATTAATCTTATACGCGACTTAAAAACGCGTAGATCATCAATTTCATCACTCACTTTAAAATTTAAAAATAGCTTATATACTTAAAAGAAAATGGATTTGCTAGTCATGCGTTTTATTTTATTAATCTTCGCTTTAATGGCGTCATCGTTAGCAGTTGCCGAGTCAGGTAAAACATTACGCTGCGTTACAACTCACTACCCGCCTTATACTATTTTTGATGAGCAAAAAAACACATTTACGGGTTCAGACATTGATCTGATAAATTACTTAAATCAAAGTTTAGGCTTAAACATTAAAGTAATACACTTACCTTGGGCACGCGTAAAAAAAGAAATGACCCTTAACTATTACGACTGTTATTTCTCTTTAGCAACAAATACCCTACGTGAGAAGCATTTAGAGTTTACTCAGCACCCTACACATGTCACCAAATTTGGATTATTTGCTTTAGATAAAAGTACCCTAAATAACAAGGACTTTTCTAGCACTAGAATAGCTATGCTCCGAGGCGTTGCCTTACCTAATGAAATAGCTGATAAATACAAAATATTGCCTAAAAATATAATGCATGCACTTTCAACGTCAGATTCTTTCAAGTTATTAGAAAAAAAGCGTGTTGATTTTATAATCACTAATTATCAAGCTGGGCTTTGGTTTGCAAAAAATAGTGTCGGCATTCACGCTCGTCAGTTCCATGAATCCAGCTTACCTGTTTATATTGCATTTAAGCCGGGTGTAGTCGATATAAATTTAATTGATAAGCAAATAAAGCAATATTACGAACAATAATTTACGGTTATACATGCACTTTAACGCAACAAGTTTAAAAGCCTATAAAAACCACATATCATTTAACCAAGCTATTTCCCCAAACGTTTTAGGTATGTATGAAATATTATTGTTTGCCGCTCATTTTGCCGTTTAGCCAAACTGTTGTAGCTGATCAGAAAAGTACAGACTCAATTGAAGTCATTACCACCACAGCATCGAGGGTCGAAGCGCTTTCTACACCCCTTCCATTGTCTATTTCTACCCTAACCGAGGCGCAACTTAAGAGCATTGCACCCACTCACATTGAAGAAGCCCTGCAACGCGTTGCTGGTGCTAATGTACAGCGCGGCAATGGACAAGAATATTTGCCTGCGCTTCGCTCGCCAGTTTTGTCTGGGGCTGGCGCATGTGGTGGTGTGCTAACTTTAGAAGATGGTATTCCTCTTCGCGCTGCGGGCTTTTGTAATATAAATGAGCTTTTTGAATCGCATAGTGAAATGGCCCAACGTATTGAGGTGTTAAAAGGGCCGGGCTCAGTTTTATACGGCTCAAATGCTGTGCATGGTGTTATTAATGTAATAACACCCGACACAACTCAAGGCGGCGGCTTATTTGGCGTAGATTATGGCTCATATGGCTATGCACGCGTTAAATTACGTGCAGGGCAAGACTATGGAAACAGCGGAATTGGCATAAACGCCAGTATTACTGACGATACAGGGTACCGTGATGATGAAAGTGTTAAGCAACAAAAAGTAAATATACGCCATCGTCTAGAGCGCGATAATCTATTGCTCACATCAGGTATAACTTATACACATTTAGATCAGCAAACAGCTGGTTTTATTACTGGGTTTGAAAGCTATAAAAATGAAGATATAGCACAGCAAAACTTCGATCCTGATGCATTTAGAAAGGCAACATCTTTGCGAGCGTGGAGCAATGCAACATGGCAATTAGCCAATAACGATGTACTTTCTACCACTGTGTATATGCGCGATCAAAGTATGGACTTTTTTAAGCACTTTTTACCAGGTACACCGCTTGAAAAAAACAGCCAAACAGGTATTGGTGTTCAATCGCTTTATAAGCACAGTATAAATAACAATGTAACTCTGAACTTAGGCTTAGATGGCGAGTACACCCAAGCCGACTTTTTACAAAGTCAAAACGAGGCAACGCAAGGTTCGGCATTTTTAGTGGCTACCGTGCCACAGGGTAAACATTATGATTACAACGTCAATGCCACACTTTATGCACCATTTGCATCCGTGAATTGGCAATTAAATAAATGGCTATTAACGGCCGGGGTTCGTTACGAGCACATGCAGTACGACTACACAAATAATATGCTTGCGGGCAGAACAAAAGAAGATGGTAGCGAGTGCGGGTTTGGTGGGTGCCGATACAGTCGTCCTGCCAGCACTAAAAATAGCTTTAGTAATGCCTCACCTAAACTTGGAATAAGTTACCAATACAACAGTAATAACACGTTTTACGCTAACTTTTCTCGCGGTTACCGAGCGCCACAAGCTGCTGAGTTATATCAATTACAACGCGAGCAGACCACCGCTAATTTAAACCCAGAAATAGCTAATAACGCTGAGTTTGGTATAAAAGGATTATACAGTGCATTTAATTACAGCTTATCTGTATATGCTATGAGTAAACACAATACTATTTACCGTGATAGCGACTTTTTCACTGTAAATGATGGCAGCTCTCGCCATCGAGGTGTGGAACTTGAACTTAATTATCAATTACCCAATAACGTGTCGGTTAACTTTGCAGGTACACATGCTAAACATAGTTACACTAACAACCAAGTTATTAACGGCCTAAACATAAATGGCAACGACATAGATACCGCACCACGCAACATTGCTAATATTGATATTACGTGGCAAGCACGTAACAACACCCAATTTGCACTTCAATGGCATCATGTTGGCCATTACTACACAGACCCTGAGAACTTAAATGAATACGAAGGCCATTCGGTTCTTAGCTTACGCGCCCAGTGGCAAGCAACAAAAAATATTGAAGTTATGGCTCGTATTATAAATGTGACCAATAAAGCGTATGCAGAGCGAGCTGATTACACCAGTTTTACTGGCGATAGATATTTTCCGGGTAAACCACGCAATGCCATGTTATCGGCATCGTATACTTGGTAAATAAAGCTATTAAAATAAAGCGGCTTATATACGTATAAGTCGCTTTATTTACTGCAGGAATGAGGTTTAAAGCATTTATAAGACTAATTCTTTGGGGTGCTATCAAATGCATCAACATGATGTAAATCATCAAGCCAAGGCAATGCTGACTTTGTCCAAATTTGTATTGAAGGTTTAAACAAATCGCGCTGATCAATCGAACCTAAACGCAACCCATATATACGATCGATAGGAGACTCATTTGTTGCATAAAGTGACGTACCGCAATTTGCACAAAAACCTTGCGCTCGCTTATTGCCACTTTGCGCTGTTTTTACATACTCTTTCGGTTGTCCTTTTGTAAAATCAACCGAATTAGGATCTGCAATTACAACGGCTCTAAATGGTCCACTCGACATCCGTTGGCAATCACTGCAATGACATACTACTACGTTATTATTTTGTGTGGTGGCCTCATAAGTTATATCGCCACAAAAACAGCTTCCTGTGATTTTCATATAGTAATCCTCTAACATAGGCCTATAGAGCCTTCACACATCTTTACGTACTGCGCTTAAAATACATTGAGTTAGCTTATGACTTTTACTAACTCAATTGTTAGCAGCCTACTTTTTACTATCTAAGTAATCTACAGCGAGCAGGCTTAATGCCTTAGTCCCTACTTTAAACGATGATTCGTCAGCATAAAAATAAGGTGAATGATTACTTGGTACCGTTTTTAAATCTTGGCTACTTGGCGTACCACCTAAAAATACAAAGACACTTGGGACTTCTAATGCATAAAACGAAAAGTCTTCTGCACCTGTAATCTTATTCATTTCCACTACGTTATTTTTACCCGCCGCTTTTGCGAGGGTTGGCAGCATTTGCGCAGTAAGCTCAGGGTTATTCACCGTTACTGGGTAACCTTCATGAATATGCACATCGGCAGTTGCTCCCGACGACTTAGCAATATGTGTAGCCGTTGTTTTTATTTTTTCAAAAATCTGTGCTCTATTATTCATATCAAAATTGCGAATTGTACCTACCATTTCAACTTTTTCAGGAATTATATTATTGCGCACTCCACCTGCTATTTTGCCAAACGACACAATTGCGGGCTCTTTGGTTATATTTACTTGGCGGCTCACAATATGATTAACACCCGTTACAATTTGTGCAGCCGCTGCAATAGGGTCAACCCCAGTCCACGGTGCTGAACCATGTGCTTGACGACCATTAACAGTAATTTCAAACCTATCAGAACTGGCCATAGCAGGGCCGCTTCTGTAACCAATTTTGCCGCTGTGTAAGCTCGATGTTATGTGAAGACCAAATGCCACGTCGGGTTTATATTTGGTAAATATCCCCTCTTTGAGCATCAATTCTGCACCGCCTTCCTCGCCAATAGGTGCGCCCTCTTCAGCTGGCTGAAACACAAACATAATATTACCGTGCAGCTCGCTTTTCATATCGGCCAATACTTGTGCTGCGCCCATCAACATGGCTACATGCGTGTCGTGCCCACAGGCATGCATTACACCCACATCTACACCGCGGAAATTTGTGGTTTTGGTTGATTTAAATGGCACATCTGTTTTTTCTGTTACCGGTAGTGCATCCATATCGGCGCGTAGCATTACCGTAGGACCAGGCTTTGCGCCTTTTAAAATACCCACAACACCGGTGTAAGCAATATCGGTTTGTACTTGCATACCTAACGACTTTAAGTGTTTAGCCACAATGCCTGCGGTACGTGTTTCGCGATTACCAAGCTCAGGGTTTTGGTGAAAGTCACGTCGCCATTCAATTACCTGCTGCTCTACATTTTTAACGTGTTGATCAAGGTTTGCCTGCGCGTTAACCGTACCAAGTGCAGCAAAACCTAATGCCACTGAAAGTAGTGATTTTTTCATCCTGTTTTCCTTTATTATTTTAATGAAGCCCAACAACCGATTTAGTGTTATCGAAAAGTGCTGTTGAGTTATAGCCTACACCATTTTAAATGCACTATCCTTAAATCGCACAGACGACATAGATTTACTCTGCGATACTACAACTTAATTAAATTGGTAAATGTAATTAAAAAAAAACAATCGCAAATACGATTGGTTTTAAAAATAAAGCTCAAATTGCTTTTGCATTAATTAGCTTGGGCTTTATAAGCATTGGCATTTTTAATGCTGTTAAAATCATTAAACCGTACATTATGCTGGCGCATTACGTCGAGTATTTTTTTGCTTAACATTTGGCGTAAATAAAATGGCTGATTTGGTACAAAGTGATGGATGGTATGCGTTTTACCAAAATTAAAACAAAACAAGTGAAACGGCATAAATAAACGGCTTGTTAGTACATGAGTTTGCTCTAGCATGTTATTAACGCCGCCATAGTAATGCATGCTTGATGTGACAAAATTAAGCGAGCTTGAACGCACTATATTAGGCACAATTAACACAATCATCATAAATTCAAACACATTTAAAACCTCTAACGCTAGTGCCGGAGTGCTTGCTTCAATGGGTACAAAAAAGTTAACTGTGTGAAATATAATTACGCTATACAAAATAATGAAGTATGTAGTTGTTACTGGAAAGCCCGCATTAAACACGCTTAAAAAACTAAATCCTTTAATTTCTTTACTAAAACGTTTGGTATTAATAACTAAACCGAGTAAACCGTCCACAATAACAAGCGCACGCATAAATGGATTTTTAATGCCATTGCCCACTAAGCGCTCTTCGAGATCTTGCTCCGTACCTGATGTTTTATGATGATGTAAATGCATTTTGCGGCGATACCATGGGCTAATGGTGTTTGGCCTCATTAACCAAACAGTTAACATCATAAAATTATGGATTAAAGGCTGGTTACTAAAATACTGTTTATGAATGAGATCATGCTCAAGTTCGTGAGAAATCGAAGCCGCCATAGCTGCCAAAATAATACAAGCCCATGCAGGTATAATGGCAAGGTAATACAAAACACCAACACCAATTAAAGCACTCAACGAGAGCAATAATATAACAAGCCCAATGGTATTTTGATGAGCAAGCAAAGGGTATTTTTGGCGAAGTACTGCCTCTTCGGCTTTTATAGCTTTAACAATTGCTTGAATATTTTGTTTGGCACTTAGCTGAGTCATATGAACGTTCTTAAAACCGTGTTGTAAACATGATACTTAATTACATTATACGCTAAAACATTTAAGTTGGATTTCATTGTATTTAAGCAAAAAATCAACTTTTAAATGTTAAGTCTAATTTCCTATCTAAAAGGGTTAAATACTTAATATATAAAGTGGTAAGCACTTCAAAAGAGCGTTAATTAAACGTAACAAATGTGAATTTACCTGCATTTACCCTATAATCTATATTATTAATAACATAGCTGTGCGGGAAAGCCTTTAAATTATGAACACTTTTCAATCTATTTATAAAGAAGGCAAATGGCAAACGTCGCTACCTAAAAAATCTGATGCTGCATTAGTATTTGCTTTTGGTGACAGACATGCCATGGCAACATCACACATGTTGTCTCAATTAAAATCATCTTTCCCTGAGGCTGAAATCTTAGGGTGCTCTACCAGCGGAGAAATTCAAGGTAGTGAAATACACGACGAAAGCATAGCGCTGACCGCCGTCCACTTTGAGAAAAGTCATGTTGTTGCCAAGTCAGATAACATTAGTAACTATGCCGACTCAAGCTCTTTGGGCACCGCACTTGTAAATCAATTAGATCATAATGGCTTACGTTATGTGTTTGTTGTTTCTGATGGACAGCTTATAAATGGCAGCGAGCTCATTGAGAGTATTACTGGCGCATTACCTAAAAACGTACTTGTAACTGGTGGCTTAGCGGGTGATCAGGCTCGCTTTAAAGAAACCATAGTATGGCACAATGATAACGTAACTAAAGGCTTGGTAGTTCTTGTTGGGTTTTATGGCGAAAAGTTAAATATTAGCCATGGCACCATGGGCGGGTGGAAACCATTTGGCCCTATACGCGAAATTACCAAATCAACTAAAAATACCCTTTATGAAATAGACCACAGTCCTTCACTGGAATTGTACAAAACGATGCTAGGTGAATACGCTGACGGGCTGCCAAGCTCTGCTTTATTATTCCCGCTATCTATGCAAGAAGTTGGTGAAGAACAATCCGTAGTCAGAACCATTTTAAGTATTGATGAAGATAAAAAAAGCATGACCTTTGCAGGTAATCTTCCTGAAGGTGCTAAATGCCAACTAATGCGCGCAAACTACGAAAATCTGATTGATGGAGCACAACAGGCAGGTGAAGCAGCCATACAAATGATGGGCAGCAACCAGCCTAGCCTTGCGCTTTTAGTGAGTTGTGTTGGCCGACGAATAATACTCGACCAATTAATTGAAGAAGAGCTTGAAACAATTGCAGACTTACTTCCCGAAAACTGTACTAGAACCGGCTTTTACTCTTACGGCGAGTTATCGCCTCATGTACCACTGGGGCCGTGTCATTTACATAATCAAACCATGACCCTGACTTTATTAAGTGAAGACTAGGAGGTTTACAAGTTGCATAAACTGTTAGCACGCCAGTTAAAACGTAGTAAGGTGGATGAAAGCTTTGTTCAAGAGTATGCCGATATTATATCGCGGGTATCTGATGCTTATGAACTGAATGAGCGCGAAATCAATATTTTAGAGCGCTCATTATTTATTACGTCTAACGAATTAAACGAACGTAATGATTTACTTAAAAACCAGCTTAATGAGCTTTCTGATACACAGCAACAATTAGAACATTCAATTAGCGTGCTTAATGCAACATTTGACGCTATAGGCGAACAAGTTACTGTGCTAGACCTAAAAGGTAACGTTGTGAGCGCCAATATAATGGCCAGAGAGTTCTTCGAGCGCTTTAATTTAAACGCATATAATTACTTTAGCCAAATAGATAAAGTAATAAAAAAAGGCAACAAAAGCGCCGATATTATCGCGCAATTAAAAGCAGACTCAAAACAGGCATTGAGTGGCGAGTTTGAATCTATCGACGACAAACATTATAGTTACCGCTCACTCCCTCAGCTTAAAAATGGCCAACTTATTGGTCGTGTATTTTGTATTCGTGATATCAGCGTTGAAAAAGAACATGAAGAAATCATTCATTTTCAAGCCTACCATGACGCCCTAACTGGATTAGCAAACCGTCAATTATTTATGGACCGTCTTGAGCATTCACTAACACTCGCAAGACGCGATGATTCGATGACCGCAGTGCTCTTTTTAGACCTAGACAACTTTAAGCGAGTTAACGACACTGAGGGCCACAAAGGCGGCGACGAACTACTAATCAAAATGGTAGAGCGTATTAACCACCGTTTAAGAAAGCAAGACACACTCGCCCGAATAGGTGGTGATGAGTTTGTAATACTTGTTGAGCTTGTTAAGTCAAAAAATAATATTGAAAACTTGTGCGAGGCGTTGTTAGAGACAATAAGTAAAGAATTTATTATAAATAGTCGACCTCAATATGTATCATCAAGTATTGGAATTGCATTGTATCCACAAGATGGTATTACGCCCGACTCCTTGCTTAGTAACGCCGATATGGCGATGTATGATGCCAAAAATAATGGCAAAAATGCCTACCGTTTTTATCATAGGAAATTAGAAGCTCATGCCCGTGAACAAATGGATATTGAGCGCGAACTTCGCAAAGCGATTGACAACCAAGAATTAGAAATATATCTACAGCCTAAAATAGGTTTAGACTGCAATCAGATTTTGGGGGCTGAAGTGTTGATGCGCTGGTTTACGGCTAGCGGAGAGTCTATACCGCCCGATTTATTTATTCCTATTGCTGAATCAACTGGATTAATAAAAAAAATAGGTGAGTTTGCTATTAGCTCGGCTATATCGCTATTAGAGCAATGGCAACTAGAGGGCATCGCGCCTTTAAAGCTTGCGGTTAATCTATCAATTATTGAATTTCAGGACGAGCATTTTATTGATTACATTATTGAAAGTATTTCAAACTCATCAATTAGTGGCGATCAATTAATTATTGAGTTAACTGAATCTATTTTTATGGAAAATAAAGAGAAGATGAGTAAAACCATGCATAAGCTCAAACACTATGGTGTTGCGTTTGCATTGGATGACTTTGGTAAAGGTTACTCGTCGTTTAGTTATTTACAGTTATTGCCTATCGATTACTTAAAAATAGACAAATCGTTCTTACAAAATGTCATTACTGATGAACAAAGCGCTGCCATTGCCAAGTGTATTATCGATATTGGTCATAACTTAGATTTAGCTATTATTGCAGAGGGAATAGAGGATCAAGAAACGCTTGATTACGTATCAAAGACTCACTGCGAAATGGCGCAAGGTTTTTTTATGTACCGCCCTATGCCCTCTGATTCATTTACAAAGCTAATACGAAAAAACAGCCACGCAAAGTGATATGACTATTTAGAATATCACCTTGAGTGCCGCTCGAGTCCGTCATCACAAATTTTAGACATAAAAAAACCTCTGCTAAATCTAGCAGAGGTTATAAAAAGTGGTACCAGCGGCCGGACCTTAACTTATAGCAGCGCACTTGAGTGCCGCTCGAGTCCGTCATCACAAATTTTAGACATAAAAAAACCTCTGCTAAATCTAGCAGAGGTTATAAAAAGTGGTACCAGCGGCCGGACTCGAACCGGCACTCCTTTCGGAAGGGGATTTTGAATCCCCCATGTCTACCAATTTCATCACGCTGGCATCATTTTTCTTTAACCTTCTAAACACGAGAAGATAAAGAAAAACCACTTTAGAGCTTAGGATTATTTATGTGCCTTCGTCTCTATGCCAAGCATTATACAAACAATAGGGTTAGCAGCAAGCCTTTTATTACATAAGCATGATCAACCGCTTAACATTTAGGCAACTCTTAACATTTAAAAAAATTAAAGCGTCATGTAAATAAAGCACTTTAAAAATACAGATATTATTTAAACCAATAGTTAAATGATACCAACATACTATAGCGCTTAGTATTTTTGCGCTTTTTTGCTAAACTAGCCACACATTAACAGTGAGAGTATTTTTATGTCGGGTGAGTTTCCACGTGCTGGTTTTTGGCGCCGTTTTGCGTCGCTAATATACGACTCTTTAGTCGTCATTTCATTATCTATGCTAACCGCTATTTTGTACTTTGCTGCAATTCAAGTTTTAATTTCTACGGGCCTTATTGAACAAACCGAAGGTCAAGACCCTGCTGCATTTATAGAAAATTCACCTTTACTAGATGGCATTCGCAGTGCGTTGTTTGTGGGCGTAAATGTTATATTTTTTAGTTACTTTTGGACCAAAAGCGGTCAAACAATTGGTATGCGAGCGTGGCGATTAAGAGTACAAACTAACGATGGCAATTTAATTAGTTGGTCGCAATCAGTTATTCGCTGCATGGGCGCGTTACTTGGTTTAGGTAACTTAGTTGTGTTAGTTGATTTTAAAAACAAAAAAGCCTTACAAGATTACTTATCTAAAACAGAGGTTGTTGCTCTTTCAAAAGAAGAGAACAAACGTATATACCGCGAGCTCGATTAATGTATATACACTAATAAAACCTCTAAAAACAAAAAGGGTGACTACAGTCACCCTTTTTTTGTTTTTAGATGTAATCGCTTATACCCGTTTATTCATTAAGTAGGTCGCAAATCCTATAAAAATAACACTAGGCAGCACGGCGCCAATTATGGCAGGTATTTGGTAAACCATTACCACGGGACCAAATATCTCGTTTGTTAAATGAAATACAATGCCTGTTACAACACCCATAATTATTCGTGCGCCCATAGTTACAGTGCGTAATGGACCAAATATAAAAGAAAGCGCAACCAATAACATAACCGCAACCGACACGGGTTGCATGAACTTTCGCCAAAGAGCAAGATCATAAGTACTGGTATCTTGCTCATTTTGCTCTAAGTAACTTAAGTACGACCATAATCCTGTAAACGAAAGCGACTCAGGCTTTACAGATACAACGCCTAACTTTTCAGCGGTTAGTTGCGATGGGTAAAACTCTTCTGGGTGTAGTTCAGTCGTAATTAACTCATCCGTAATAATGACTTTGTTTACATCACGTAAAAGCCATCCATCTTTTCGGCTAATTGCCTCTTTAGCTTTAGTAATTTGAGTAAGTTCAAGTGAGCTATCAAAATAGTACATGTGCAAACCGTTAAGCTTACCGCTTTCATCCACATCTTCTATATTTATGAAGTTATTTCCATCTTTCGCCCAAGCCCCTTTTTGTGCGCTAAACACATCTCCGCCATGTATAGCTTGGTTTCGCATTTCTTTTGCACGTAACTGTGCCTCTGGTGCTCCCCATTCGCCAAGCGCCATCATACAAATGGCCATAAACATGGCGGTTTTCATCACCGAACCAATAATTTGCAACCGCGACATACCCGCTGCTTGCATAACCACTAATTCACTATTTGAAGCAAGCGCACCAAGCCCTGTTAAGCCCCCAATGAGCGCAGCCATAGGGAAAAACACCACTAAATCACCAGGAATACTGTATAGCGTATACAGCATGGCGGTAATCAAATCGTAACTACCACGCCCTACCGATTTTAACTGTTCAATAAATTTAATTAGGGTACTGATGCCAACTAAAACCAACAAAGCAAAGCCTGTTGTTTGTAAGATGCTGCGGCCTAAATACCAGTCGAGTGTTTTCATCATGAGCTTAACTCCCGCTTAGTGACAACAGCTTTAAGCAAAGCGCCTATTGGGCGGCCTTTAATAATTAATAAGCCACCAATAAATAAGGCACTTAAGTGAATCCACCAAAGCCCAATTGACGGCGGTATTTTGCCATCTTCTATCGCGAATTTTGCGGCATTTAATAAAATAAAATACCCAAGATACAAACTTATAGCGGGTACTAATTTAGCAAATTTACCTTGACGAGGATTAACCACACTTAACGGCACTGCTAGTAAAGTAAGCAGTGGAATAGAAAGAGGAATAGCAATACGCCACTGCCATTGAGCAATAGACTCAGGAGTATTAATAGCAAGCAACTGATTAGTCGGCACAGCTTCTAACTTACGGCGTTGGTGTTCTATTTCTTGTTCACGAATTTGCACACTGTAACCATCAAACTCGGTCAGGTTTAATGCTGGTGTTGTTGCGTCGGTTTCGTATCGTTTTCCATCGGTTAACACTAACTGTTGCTCACCGTTTTGCGCTTCAATTACCACGCCTTGCTCTGCGTATACTAGTCGAGCTAATTCATCGTTATCACTATTTGGTAGCTGTGCAACAAACACTTTGTTTAGCTCTTTGCCACCATTTTCAATATTATGAATAAACACCACGGCTTTTTCGTTACCTGTTTCTTGAAAACGACCGGCTCTTAATGCTGACAGCCCAGCGTCAGCTTTAGCTTGTTCTTTTAATTGATACTCTTGCTCACTGGCCCACGGTGCTAGGTACATAGTTAATGCGCCAGCCAAAAGCGCTAAACCTGCGCTTGATATTAAAGTTACACGCACTACATACCATTCACTCACACCACATGCTTTTAATACCGTCATTTCGCTGTCGGCGTAAATACGGCTATACGCTAAAATAATGCCTAAAAATATACTCAATGGAAGAATTAACGAGGCAAGTTGTGGTAATTTTAACGCAATCATCGACAGCACTAATTGAGCAGGAATGCTGCCCTCTGATGCGTCACCTAAAATAACCACCAGCTTTTGTGATAAAAAAATGGTCATTAAAGTTAAAAATACGGCGACCTGCGATTTTAAAACCTCAGCGGTCAAATAACGAAAAATAAGCAATGCTCGCCCCTGTTAAACTTAGTATTTCACTACAATAGTGAGTGTCGAATAGTTAAATAGCTATTTTGCACAGTTTATACCGACAAATAGGCTATTATTATAAGCCATCAAAATTAATTATCCTACCTAAGTGCAAGATATAATGTTGCATTAGTAGCCCTTAAGCATATAAAGTTCAATTACACAGTAAGAGTCGGTAAAAATCAGCTAAAATGAGTATTATCTCTACATAAGCTTAGCTACTAAGACTAGAAAATATTATTTTTGGCCTTATTTATTAGCTCAAATGACTCACAACCAGGAGCAACAATGGAATTTAGCGTAAAAAGTGGTAGCCCAGAAAAACAACGCAGCGCATGTATTGTCGTTGGCGTGTACGAACCACGCAGGTTATCCCCCATTGGTGAACAACTCGATAAAATCAGTGATGGTTATATTTCAAATTTACTTCGCCGTGGCGACCTAGAGGGTAAACCTGGCCAAGTTTTATTATTGCACCATGTCCCTAACGTATTAAGCGAGCGTATTTTGCTTGTAGGTTGCGGTAAAGAGCGCGAGCTTGATGACAAGCAATACAAACAAATTATCTCTAAAACAATAAATACCCTAAACGATACAGGCTCTATGGAAGCGGTATGCTTTTTAACAGAGCAACACGTAAAAGGCAGAGATACTTATTGGAAAGTACGCCAAGCCGTTGAAACAACGCAAGATTGCTTATACACGTTTAATCAACTTAAAAGTAAAAAAGTAGACCCGCGTCGTCCACTTCGTAAAATTGTATTTAACGTACCCACGCGCCGCGAACTCACTATTGGTGAAAGTGCGATTGAGCACGGTTTAGCTATCGCTGCTGGCAGCAAGTTGTGTAAAGACGTTGCTAACATGCCACCCAACATTTGTAACCCAGCGTATTTAGGCGAACAAGCGCAAGAGCTAGCTACCAATTTTGATAACATCACCGTTGATATTATTGGCGAAGAAAAAATGGCAGAGCTGGGAATGAACTCATATTTAGCGGTTGGCCGTGGTAGTGATAACGAATCTGTTATGTCAGTTATTAACTACAAAGGTGCAAGCGACGAGCAAGCGCCAATTGTGTTAGTTGGTAAAGGTTTAACCTTTGACTCAGGCGGTATTTCAATTAAACCTGGCGAAGCCATGGATGAAATGAAATACGATATGGGCGGTGCTGCAGGTGTTATAGGTGCAATGCGCGCTTTGGCACAAATGCAATTACCTATAAACGTAATAGGTATTTTAGCTGGTTGTGAAAACATGCCAAGTTCAAATGCTTACCGACCAGGTGATATTTTAACAACGATGTCGGGGCAAACGGTTGAAGTACTTAATACCGATGCTGAAGGTCGTTTAGTATTATGCGATGCGTTAACCTACGTGGAGCGTTTTGACCCAGATACCGTCATAGATGTAGCCACCCTTACAGGTGCATGTATTGTTGCATTAGGTGCTCATGCAACAGGTTTGCTTGCAAACCATAACCCCCTTGCCCACGACTTATTGAAAGCGTCTGAGCAAAGTGGCGATCGTGCATGGCAGCTACCACTGTGGGACGATTATCAAGACCAACTAGAAAGCCCATTTGCTGATTTTACTAACTTAGGTGGGCGCGCGGCAGGCACAATTACAGCGGCGTGTTTTTTATCTAAGTTCACCAAAAAATATAATTGGGCGCATTTAGATGTAGCGGGTACTGCATGGCGAAGTGGTGCAAATAAAGGCGCAACAGGACGCCCCGTTCCTATGCTAACTCAGTATTTATTGAACAGAGCGGGTGTAAGCGAAGCAGCACACGATTAATTATCTGTTTAGTTCAAAATAAGGCGCCATTAGGCGCCTTATTTATTTGTGTATTAATTGAAGCAAACCCCGTTATATGGCAAAATCTGCCTCTTAATTTATGTGTATTAACCTAGTGCACATTCAATGTCATGGGAAAGCCCGATACAATGAACATGAACGCTAAATTTTTCGTTCTAAAGCAACATGATGAGTCTAAAGCCCAGGCTGATGATCATTTTGCTTTGGCTGCACAAATAGCGGCCGATCAGTATCGTAATGGGCAACGTGTATTTATTTGTGTAAACGATAACAATACAGCCTGTGCCATTGATGAAATTATTTGGGCATTCGACCCAGACAGTTTTGTACCACATAATTTACAAGGTGAAGGCCCTAAAGGCGGAGCCCCTGTTGAAATTGGTATTACGCCACCTGTTGGCAACCGAAAAGTTTTAATAAACTTGGCCACTCAGCTACCTGATTACATTCGCCGATTTAACCAAGTTTTTGATTTTGTCCCCGTAGAACCTGTTGCTAAACAAGCAGCCCGCGAGCGTTTTAAAAAGCTACGCCAACTCGGTGCCAATCTCACCACGCAAGATATTAATAGCTAGCCACTCAGGCAAACTAACCAACTAATTTAAGTACTTATTTAAGGTTCTGTGTAATGGATAAAACCTACAATCCGCAAGATATTGAACAGTCTCTATATCAAGACTGGGAACAAAAAGGCTACTTTAAGCCATCTGGCCAAGGCGTACCGTATTCTATTATGATCCCGCCGCCAAATGTCACGGGTAGCTTACACATGGGCCACGCTTTCCAAGATACAATAATGGATACCCTTACGCGTTTTAAACGTATGCAAGGTAACAACACATTATGGCAAGTAGGTACTGACCACGCAGGTATTGCAACGCAAATGTTGGTTGAGCGTAAACTGCATGCTGAAGAAGGTAAAACACGCCACGATTTAGGCCGCGAAGATTTTATTAATAAAATCTGGGAATGGAAAAACGAATCGGGCGGCACAATTACTAAACAGCTTCGTCGTCTTGGCGCATCAGTTGATTGGGACCGTGAACGCTTTACGATGGACGATGGTTTATCTGAAGCGGTTAAAGAGGTATTTGTTCGCCTTCATAAAGAAAACCTAATTTACCGTGGTAAACGCCTAGTAAACTGGGATCCAAAATTACACACTGCTATTTCTGATCTTGAAGTTGAAAACAAAGACAAACAAGGCCACATGTGGAACTTACGTTACCCACTAGCCGATGGCGTTAAAACACAAGACGGTAAAGACTACATTGTAGTCGCAACTACGCGCCCAGAAACTATGCTAGGCGACTCAGGTGTTGCAGTAAACCCAGATGACGAGCGCTACACAGATTTAATTGGTAAAGACATTTTATTACCTATCGTTAATCGCCGTATCACCATTGTTGCTGACGAACACGCCGATAAAGATAAAGGCACAGGTTGTGTAAAAATAACCCCAGCTCACGACTTTAACGATAACGAAGTTGGCAAGCGTCACAAAATGCCAATGATCAATATTTTCGATAAAGACGCCGCTATTTTAACGCAAGGTGAAACTTACACCTTTGACGGCAAAGAGCTTGAGCTTGATGCGCCTATTCCAGCGCGTTTTCATGGGCTTGATCGTTTTGCTGCGCGTAAAGCGATTGTGGCTGAATTTGAAGAACTAGGCTTACTTGAAAAAATTGAAGACCACGGCCTAACCGTTCCATACGGTGACCGCTCAGGTGTGGTTATTGAGCCACTACTTACCGACCAATGGTATGTACGTGTTGCGCCACTTGCAGAACCTGCTAAAGATGCAGTTAAAAACGGCGACATTCAATTTGTGCCTAAGCAATACGAAAATATGTACTTTTCGTGGATGAACGACGTACAAGATTGGTGTATATCACGTCAGCTTTGGTGGGGTCACCGTATTCCTGCTTGGTACGACAGCGAAGGCAACGTATACGTTGGCCGCGATGAGGCGGAAGTTCGCCGCGATAACAACATTGCAGATAGCGTAGCACTTAGCCAAGACGAAGATGTACTTGATACATGGTTCTCGTCAGCGCTTTGGACATTCTCAACGCAAGGCTGGCCAGAAAACACCGATGATTTAAAAACCTTCCACCCGTCTGACGTGTTAGTAACAGGTTTTGATATTATTTTCTTCTGGGTTGCGCGCATGATCATGATGACGCTGCACTTTATTAAAGATGAAAATGGTAAACCACAAGTGCCGTTTAAAACAGTGTATGTTACTGGCCTAATACGTGACGACAACGGCGATAAAATGTCTAAGTCAAAAGGTAACGTACTTGACCCGCTAGACATGATTGACGGCATTAAACTTGAAGACTTAGTACAAAAACGTACTGGCAACATGATGCAGCCAAAACTTGCCGCTAAAATTGAAAAAGACACGCGCAAAGTATTCGCAAATGGTATTGAAGCACACGGTACCGATGCGCTTCGCTTTACCCTTGCAGCAATGGCATCTACCGGTCGTGATATCAACTGGGATATGAACCGCCTTGAAGGTTACCGTAACTTCTGTAATAAACTATGGAACGCGAGCCGTTACGTATTAATGAACACAGAGGAGCAAGACTGTGGTTTTGCAAACGATGCACAAAAAGAGTACTCGCTAGCAGATCGCTGGATTTTAGGCCAATATGAAGCCACCGTTAAAACGTACACTGAACACCTTGATAACTACCGCTTCGATTTAGCTGCTAACACACTTTACGAATTCACTTGGAACCAGTTCTGTGATTGGTACTTAGAGCTAACTAAGCCCGTATTATTTAAAGGTAATGAAGCACAGCAACGTGGTACACGTAATACACTCATTACGGTACTAGAAAGCCTACTGCGCTTAATGCACCCAATGATGCCATACATCACAGAAACTATTTGGCAACGTGTTGCACCACTTGCAGGCCTTGAAACAGCGGGCACTAGCATTATGGTACAAGGCTTCCCTGTTTATAATGAAGCAAGCGTTGATGCACAAGCAATGGAAGACTTAGAGTGGGTTAAACAATTCATTTTAGCTATTCGTAACATTCGTGGTGAAATGGATATTAGCCCAAGCAAGCCACTGAGCGTATTACTTGCCAATGCATCGAGCGAAGATGTGCGCCGTATTGAAGAAAATAAATCGTTCTTGGCATCATTGGCTAAGCTTGAAGAGTTTACAATGCTTGAAAACAAAGACGACGCACCAGCGTGTGCAACCTCTTATGTTGGCAACCTTGAAATTATGATCCCAATGGCGGGCTTAATTGATGTTGAAGCAGAGCTTGCACGTATCAACAAGCAACTCGAAAAAGCAGAAAAAGGCCTAGCGCAAGTGCAAAACAAACTCGCTAACGAAAAGTTTGTAAACAATGCACCAGAAGCTGTTCTTGCAAAAGAAAACGCTAAGTTAGCTGAATTCACCGATGCTAAAACTAAGCTGCTTGAGCAAAAAACGAAGATTGAAAGCTTATAATTTTAGTCACATACCTGCTAAAGCAATTTAGCAGGCATTAAAAAGCCGCTCACTTTAATTAAAGTGAGCGGCTTTTTTGTGCCTAATGACTAAGCTAAAGGCACTTCTACATTAAAACGTGTAGTTGTACTGCGCGCCAATAAGCGTAGCATGACCTTTAGATTCAAAAGACCACTGCGAGCCTAAGTTATCTTTTTCAGTGTAGTTTTGTGTTTTACCACGAATAATACTCACGCCTAAATCAACGTTTGAGTTTTTATCGATGATGTAGTTACCACCAAAAGAGAACCAAAAGCGGTCAGTGTCTGGAATCGAGATTGATAAATGCTGTTGTGATACAGGCGACTCGTCAAACGCAATACCTGCACGTAACAATAGGTTTTCGTTGTACTGGTAGTCAGTACCTACTGAGTAACGAAGTGCATCAGAGAAATCTTCTGTTTTTTCAAATGCGCTAAACTTATCACCCGTTGGTGCTGTTACTTGTGCTTCCAATGAATCAAAGCTGCTCCAGCCAGTCCACAATACACTGTAATGTAAGCCTAATTTTTCGTCTAACTGATGTGAACCAGAAAACTCAGCAATAGCAGGTAGCGTTATTTCAACCGAACCTGGAAGTTCAAGTTGTCCGTCTAATCCACCAGGAATAAATGCAGAAGGAAGCTCGTTTGAGTATTCACCTTCAAACGTGATGTCAGTTTCTGTACGGTAGTTAAAACCAAAACGGCTGTTTTCGTCTAATTGGTACATTAAACCAACATTTAAGCCGTAACCAATATCATCACCTTCAAGGTTTACTGCATCTGTTGAAGCAGGGATTGGTAAAGCTGAAGCACCAAACTTACGAATAATTTTAGCTTCTGCATAAATTGCATTTAAGCCAATACCAAAGCTGAACTGCTCGCTTACTTTATAGGCAACGCTTGCGTTCATATTTACGGTTACAATTTCTGTTTCGCCGGCAATTTGACCTGCCGCGTAGTCGTCATCAAATTTTGTTGCTAAACCAAAGTTAGCAAATGCGCCAAAACCAACTGATACTCTGTCGTTTACTGGCATTGTGAAATAAGTTGCTGGAATAACGGCGCTAGGCGCAATGCTGTCGTCATCTAATGCATTCGGGTCGATGCCATTGTTTGTACCAGTGCCTTCAAGGCTAACATCTGGAACAACGGCTATAGCAGCAACACTTAGTTGCTTATCTTTAAATAAAGTCATTAAAGCAGGGTTACGTGCAACAACAGACGCGTCGTCTGCGATAGATGCTTCACCAGCATAAGCACGGCCTAAACCTGATGCGTTTTGCTCAGCTAATTGAAACGCAGCTGCAAAAGAGTCAGCTGAAACAAATGCAAGCGAGGCTGCGATAAGCGTTTTAGAAAATTTCATTGTTGTGTCCTTAACCAAACTCACTGTTTGGGTAGCTATGTGTGTTGTTACTTATATTCAAAACCCGACTACACTACATTAATTTTTTGAAAAAAACTTCATGATCACACCAAAAACACCTAAAAAACACGTTTTTTAACTACATTTTAACAACTATTTAAAACTCATCGGACAAGAAATATGTTATTAGAGTAATTGCTCTAAATGTAATTAATTATCATTTAGATTGACATGGATTACGCCGCATTTTAAACTCTTTTTAAAATAACCAACGGGTTAAAACTGTGCTGATCGTTCTAATTATGGTGGGTCTCATTTTTTGTGGAGCCAGTGTATTTTTCTTTTATAAGGCAAATTACTGCGCGTGCACACAGGCCGGACAATGCGACAACCCTGTTAATCGTTACTGGCTAGGCGCTATGTTAAATGCTGTTGTATCGCTCATATTTTGCTGCACAGCTTTACATGTAGAGCTTGGCACTTTGTTGTGGTTGGTACTAATGGGAAGTTGCTTTTTAGGCGCGTTTATATCAGCTCAGGCAAACCAAAAGCGCCGATGTATTAAGGCTAAACGAGCAGATGATCTTTTAACAAACGAGATAAGTTAATTTGATAATCCATGGGCTTTACACTCGCTAAAATTTTAAGCTCTTGGTTGTCGGTACTCAAATCTATATCTTTAGGCGTTACGTGATGATTATGCTTTGCATTATAAAATAATTTAACTTTTGGCTTAATAGGGTTTGAATGATTGCCCTCTAGCACCAACGCTAATCGCTCATTGGTTAACTTAACAATAGTCCCTACTGGGTGTACACCTAAACACTTAATAAATAACTGTACTAACTCTGCATCAAACAGCTGTTTGTTAGCTAACAAATAGCGAAGCGCATTAATTGGCTCATCACCCTCTTGATGCGGTCTATCTGCTGTCAATGCATCGTATACGTCTACAATCGCAATGATCCGAGCTGGGCGGCTTAATTTGCTTCCATCTACACCTCTTGGATAGCCTGAACCATCAAGACGCTCATGATGATTTACAATCATATCTAACATTAAAGAGGTGATACCTTTCCCACCTTTTAATAACCCTAGGCACGGCGACATCACTTTTTGTAAAGTCGATGAGAAGCTCAAGCACCCCTTCGGTAATTAAACGCTGAATGATTGATTTATCACGAACCAAACCACTGGTTTTAATTTTTATGCCATCCACACTCTCCTGCTGCTTAGTAACGCTATTTACGTACATGCCTGGAACGAGTTCTGATATAGGTAAGGTGATTAGCATAAAAATGAGGGTTTCTATAATTAATGAATATATACTTTAAATAGCATTATTTAGCTATAAAAGTCTAGCTTTTGAGTTCAGGGTAATAATAAATGATTAACATCAATAATTATACGCACTAGCAAGAATAAACCATAAGCTCAGCAATGAATATACGCCTAAAGGTATAAAATAGATTGCTACATATTTTATTATCGAAAATTAAATAATGTAAGGCAGCGGACTAATTTAAATAATTGTAGGTATTTTGAGGAAGAAACAGGAAATGATACTTTAAACGCAAATGGCGCTCTCGGTAGGGATCAGACTTATAGTCACTAGAAGTTACCGATTTGTACTAAAAACACAAATAAACATTAAATATCATAACTTTACTTTTAAAACCCTCAATATCATATCATTGCAAGTTACCAAAAATTACCGTAAATTACTTCTAATAAGTAGCTAAAAAGTAGTTAATACGAATGACTTCATTTAATTTTACAAAATCAGCATTAGATAACTTACCTTTATCGGGCGGTGGCGAGATAAGATACTTCGATACCAAAGTGCCCTATTTGATAATAGCAATCGGTAAGAGAGGTAAATCTTTTAAGCTATATAAAAAGATAAATGGTCGTGTAAGAACGGTAAAATTAGGTGATTACCCTGAATACTCAATTGCAGAGATGAGAGAAAAAGCTCAAAAAATATTTATAAGCATAAAAGAAGGGAAGGAACTTAATGCTAAAGAGGAAACTATCTATTCATTTATTGATAAATACTTTGCTTATATAACTACACGGTTTGAGGCAGGTTCTATAAAAAAGTCATCATTTGAATCTATAGAGCGCCATTTAAACATTAAAAAAATAACATATCCCAAATTACCAAGCATACTATTAAAAGACTTCAATCATGGTGAAGCTAATAAGTATTTAGAATTAATAGAAACTAAGCACAGCGCTGTAGTGAGAGATAAAATGCTTACAACTCTAAAGGCTATGTGTAGTGGTCAATAAAATTTGGCCACAGCTTTAGAATCTTGGTATCTAACCTCAGATTCATTTGGCGCTAAACCGGCATTATAATGATGTGGCCTAACGTTGTTGTAATACCCGTTGATATAATCACTCACACTATATTTAGCATCTTTAAAGTTTTCGTATCCAACCTTTGGCATCCACTCCGTTTTAAAGCTTCTAAAAAATCGCTCCATTGGCGCATTATCCCAACAATTTCCGCGCCTGCTCATACTTTGTGTAATTTTATAGCGCCATAAACGTTGACGATATTTTAAACTTGTATAATGACTACCTTGGTCTGAATGAAACATCAGTCCACTTGGCTTACCTCTGCTTTCATACGCGAGTTCAAGCGCTTTTAGCGTTAAGTTAGTATCTGGCGACAACGACATTGCCCAACCAACGACTTTACGTGCAAACAAATCAACAACGACCGCTAAATAGGCCCAGCGATTGCCTGTCCAAATATACGTCACATCACCGCACCACACGGTATCTGGCTCAACAACATCAAATTGTCTATCAAGCAGATTTGGAATTTCAAGGTGCTCATTACCACCGCGTTTATATGAATGTTGAGGTACTTGGCAGCTTTCAAGCTTTAATTTAACCATTAGCTTAGCAGCACGATAACGACTCAATTCAAAATCATTGTTCGTTGCTATTGCCGCGATTGTCCGCGCCCCAGCTGAGCCGCCGCTCATTGCATGTATGGCTTTAACTTCAGCTTCTAGCCTTATTTGCTCTGGCGTCGGCGTTGTATCCCGTATAGCCCAATATTTATAGCTGCTACGATGCACATTGAATACGTTACACAGCACGCTAATTGGGTAACGCTCTCGTTGATTTAGTTTCTCAATTAACGAGAATTGTTCAGGGAGTCGGACATCAAGAGAGCGGTAGCCTTTTTTAATATATCCTTTTCTAATTTAATGCGTTGGATTTGCTTTTTAAGTTCGCGGATTTCAATTTGTTCGGGCGTCATTGGTGAAGCAGATGGTGTCTGGCCACTCCGCTCTTGCTTTAATTGAGTAACCCACTTACTGACGGTTGATTTACCCACCCCCATCGCTTTGGCTGCTTCTTCTTGAGTATAACTTTGGTCAACTACAAGCTGAGCTGTTTCTAATTTGATTGCCGCAGAATACGTTGCGCGTTTTAATTTCGTCATTTTTTCACCCAAATTTGTATGCTTATTAGCATAACATTTCTTTCTTAATGGGTGGCCAAAATCACTGTACCACTACAAATTCAACCAATTCAAGATTTGGTGTTAATACAATCAACCTCACAACTGGTAGAAACGGCTCGAATCTAACTTCTGAGTAGCCTATTGTCCCTCTGGCTGAAACGGTAATACTAGGCTCCGTCACGCGGGCTATATCAGTAAAGCCATACAGTCCCTTATTTTTTTCACCATTTGAATAAATAGGCACCGTAAATTCAGCAGTTCTAAACTTAGATAATCTATCTTTAGGGACATCACCTCCAGCAAATACGCTACTGCATATTTCCGAAAGAGTTAGTACTGGCCACCCCATCACAACAACTCCTGAATCTTACCCAGAATTGCTTCGCTCTCTTTATCAAGCGCAATGATTTCTTCGATAATGGCTTGCGGTTCACGCAGTGGCGCTTCTTCTGCTTGATTCGGGTTTTTAACCGATAAATCCCAAGTTGCATCATCTAAATCTGCTGTCGCCAATGACCAAGACTTAGCACTGTCTTCAAAGCCCTTTTGTAGCTCGATAAATTCTTTTAAGTCTTTGTCGTTGAGTGGATTGGTTTTACCCAAGCTGCGGCCAGGGTCAAGCTGATAGAACCATGTTTTCTGTGTCGGTTCTCCTTTGGTGAAAAACAACACTACGGTTTTTACCCCAGCTCCTAAGAAGGTTTTTGCTGGGCAATCGAGTACGGTGTGTAAGTTACAGTTTTCTAATAACTCTTTGCGCAAGGCAATGGCGGCGTTATCGGTATTGGATAAGAAGGTGTTTTTAATAACAATGGCCGCACGGCCACCGGGCTTGAGCATTTTGATAAAGTTCTGCAAAAACAAGAAAGCGGTTTCACCGGTTTTAATCGGGAAGTTTTGCTGAACTTCTTTACGCTCTTTACCACCAAACGGCGGGTTAGCTAATACAATATCGTGCTGGTTGCTTGGAGTAATGTCTTGTAAGTTTTCGCCCAGTGTATTGGTGTGAATAACGTTAGGTGCTTCAATGCCATGTAGAATCATGTTCATAATAGCGATAACGTACGCTAAAGACTTTTTCTCTTTGGCGTAAAAGGTGTTTTCTTGCAGGGTTTTTAAATCGCTAGTTGAAAGCTGCTTGTTGCTGGCACCACCTTGGCGAAGGTAGTCGTAGGCTTCACATAAGAAACCTGCCGAGCCTGCGGCACCGTCGTATATGGTTTCGCCAATTTGTGGCTGTAATATGTCGATCATCGCGCGGATCAATGGGCGTGGTGTGTAATATTCGCCCCCGTTGCGGCCAGCGTTGCCCATGTTTTTAATTTTTACTTCGTACAGATGTGAAAGCTCATGCTTTTCTTCTTGTGAACGAAAACGCAGTTCGTCTACTTTCTCTAACGCATCACGCAGTGAATAACCGCTTTGGATTTTGTTTTTTATCTCGCTAAATATCTCACCAATTTTGTATTCAATGGTGTCAGGGCCTTTGGCACGTAGTTTAAAACCTTTAAGGTAAGGAAATAACTCGCCATCGACAAAATCCATCAAGTCGCTACCGGTTAAGGCCTTGTCGTGATCAAACTCACCATTAGCGGTTTTAGGTGCAGCCCACGAACTCCAGCGGAAGTCTACATCAATAATGTATTGGTAGTCTTCTGCCATTAGCTCGGCTTCTTGAGACTTTGTAAACTCTAAATCATCAAGGTATTTTAAAAATAGCATCCACGACGATTGCTCGGTGTAGTCTAGTTCGCTGGAACAGCCTGAGTCTTTATGGAAAATGTCGTCGATGTTTTTAAAGGTTTGTTCAAACATTATTGTTTTATCCCTGCATAGGCTGTAAAGCCTATTTAAATGTTTATATAATTATTTTAGCCACTTACTATTTGATGCGTTAATGAATCGCCCCGTGTTTGCCAGAGACTCAATAACTTGAGAAACTGGAACTATGAAAAAATCAAATCGCTATACATCAGAATTTCGTGAACGTGCAATTAGGCTTGTTACCACACAACAGCATGAATACCCTTCTCTTTGGGCTGCGCTAGTATCGATTTCAGATAAACTGGGATGTACCCCAGAAACACTTAGAGCATGGGTCAAGAAATCTCAAGCTCAACCGTCTAAACCCTCTTCTAATACGCAATCAACTGAAGAACGCCTTGCCGTCTTAGAGCGCGAGAATAAAGAGCTCAAGCGAACGAATGATATCCTGAGGCAAGCTGCCGCTTTTTTCGCCCAAGCGGAGCTCGACCGCAAACAGAAGTAATAGTGGATTTTATTGATGCTTGCAGAGAGCATTACGGTGTCGAGTCAATTTGCAAGGAATTGCCGATTGCACCATCAACGTATTATTCTCATAAACAGATACAAAGAGAGCCTGAGCGACTGTCTAACCGCAAAAAGCGTGATGCTGAGCTGATAATACTCATTCGCGAAGTGTGGGAGGATAATATGTCAGTTTATGGTGCAAGAAAAATATGGAAGCAGCTACAGCTTGACGACCATCAAGTCGCCCGCTGTACAGTCGAACGATTGATGCGAGTTATGGGAATTCAAGGTGTTCGTCGGGGTAAAGCACATAAGACAACGATACCTGACGAGCAACAAGATAAGCCACTTGATTTAGTTAATCGTCAATTTACTGCTGAGCAGCCAAATCAACTTTGGGTAGCTGACATCACCTATGTTGCCACATGGAGTGGGTTTGTTTATGTCGCTTTCGTGATAGATGTTTTTTCACGATACATTGTAGGTTGGCGTGTATCAACGACAATGCACACAGAGCTTATTCTTGATGCGTTAGAGCAAGCTATTTGGCATCGTGGCAACCCCGAAGGGTTAATTCACCACAGCGACAGAGGCAGCCAATATTTGTCTATACGATACACTGAGCGACTTGCTGAAGCTGGAATTCAAGCGTCTGTAGGCAGTGTGGGTGACTCTTATGACAATGCATTGGCTGAAACAATAAATGGATTATTTAAAACAGAGATTATTCGCAGAAATGGCCCGTGGAAGAATGTTGATGCTGTTGAATACGCAACGTTAGAGTGGGTCAATTGGTTTAATAATCAACGCTTATTATCTTCAATTGGGTATATTTCACCAGCTCAATATGAAACAGACTACTATGATAATTTAAACGAGTCAGGTAAAGTGGCCTGACTTAAACAAACTGGTCTCCGATGAACTCGGGGCGATTCATAAAGGCTTTTAAGTGGTATTTAGTATTCTCATCCATGCTTGAGCAACATAACCGATGGTTTTATTTTGCCTATCAACATTACCCAGTACGTTACTTTAATTCAAGTGGTTAAGCCTAAAGAGAATTGCTATTAAAGTACTAAATACATTTATTACATCATGGTCAGTAATTGCAGCTTTGAGCGTTGTACTGATTATATTGAAAGTAAGTGAGGAATAACACTTTATAAGTATTTAATCATAATTGAGCTAAAGTGATATCTCATTAAACTTTCCTACATGTGAAAGTCATCAATATTTAATCCATTTTTTATGCTAAATTCTCGCTTAGTAATTGGGTGTATTTTCAGTTATGAAGCAGATAAAACAATCGTAATGCCCTAGTCTATGTGTAAGTTATTAATAATTAGATTATTTAAGGCGTATGCCGATCATTTTTTAACTGCACATTGAGTGTTAACGGGGGGTCTCCGTAATACGCCATTAGTCATTTAAAACTATTCAAATATTGTGCAAATATGATAACATCCGTTAAACTAACCATTATGGTTACATGGAGAGTGTGTGGCTGAATACGATTTAGAAAAGGTAAAGGCAGCAGCTCATAATCTAGATATTGAATATAGAGGGCGTAAAGTTAGCAGGGATATCGCTAACTTAGGGTATGACCTAAATGATGTATCATCATGTCTATGCCAGCTAAATCCTAGTGACTTTCGTAAAACTCACACTTATGGGAATCAACTTCCGGATGATGAATATATCTGCCGCTATAAACAAGATCCTGAAGAAGAAGAATTTGACGAACTATATGTCAAATTTTGTCTAATCGATGGCTGTCTGGTTATTGATCTAGCTTCGTTTCATTTACCTCAGTATTAACTTGAGGAGAGTTGGTATGACTAATTGCAAAATATGTAAATCTGAAAATATTAATCAATTTATTGATATAGAAAATATAACCTATAAAGGAACGGTTTTATCTGTATCTATGGAATATTCTATTTGTGATGATTGTGAAAGAGAGTTTGTCTCAAAGCAGCAAATTTTGAATAATGACGCTCGTGTGCGTGATGCTAAGAAAGTTGCAGATGGAATGCTTACATCTACCGAAATCTATGAGGCAAGAATGGCTCTAAGGTTAACCCAAGAGCAGGCTTCTCTGGTATTCGGTGGTGGTAAAAATGCATTTTCTAAATACGAAAGAGCAGAAGTAACGCAAAGTGCAGCCATGGATAAGTTAATACGAGTCTGCTTGAAGCATTCGAATATTTTTAATGAATTACAGGTAAGTGCAGGATTACCAGCACGCAGTAATCAACTTTGTTATGAAGACAATATAGTTCAGTATCCTAAACGGAAAGCAGCTAATCAAGAGCGCTTTAAACCCGTTAAATCTATAGAATTATTAAGAGACGTCGCATATGGATAAGAAGTTAATTAGAGAAGCTATAAGATCTTTAGAATTGATGGATATTTATCTTTATTCCATGTCTGTCAAGCGATTTGAAGATATCGATGCGGAGCATTACCCTGATGAGATGTCTCAGCAAAATAAGGTATCTATAAGTGCTGAGTTTTTTGAACCTGTAGACGAAAAAGAATCAGCTAGGCTTATACACGCAAAAGTTGAATTCGGTTTAAAGTTTATTCTTGAAAATGCCGATTCTGAAGTTACAAACCTGGCTGAAATTGAAGCTTGTTTTGTAGCCAAATATCACCAAGCTAATGAAGTTTCAGAAGAAGCTATAAATGAATTTATGAAATTTAATGTAGTTCACAATGTTTGGCCCTTTTGGAGAGAACATGCTTTTAGAACAGCCGCACAAGCAAAACTACCGACACCAATTATCTCTTTGTACAAACCTAATCGAAAAGAGGACTAACGAATAGTGTAAAAGTAGAAGTAACCTTTCCCCGGTTTCACTCCGCTCCAAATTATAGCCAACAATTATTTGTCTATTAATGAGGCGTTACAAGTATTCACAATTAGAGCTTATGCGCCTGTCTGACTTGATTTCTATTAATTAAACCTGGCAGAGAATCACATAAGCTACTTCTTTCTATAGCATCACAACTAGAAACCTTTATCTTTTTATCATTGGTGACTTGTAAGTATTTGCTACCTTTCTAGAAATAAAGCTTAGTGTTTTTTTACAGCGCTTTTTAATTGCCAACTCAAGCTCATCGGCCATATTAGTAAGATTGCTAATTTTACTATTAAGCGACAATTACGGTGGCCGGTCTAGCGACAATTATCTTGGCCGGTTGATCTGATAAGGTTCGGTACAGCAGAACGGAGGAGTTCACTGTGCCGGGAACACGAATCACTGATCAGCAGGTCACTATTTATATGAAACATAGAAAGCGTAATAGCCAAGTTATCGCGGCTGCGAAAGCAGGTATTTCTGAACGTTCAGCAAGGCGCATTGATAAACTGGATGAGCAGCCATTGTCTAATAAACGCCAATGGCGAACACGTATAGATCCACTTGAATCTATCTGGGACAGTATTGTTGTCCCTCTACTTCAAGGTGATGCTACGTTAACTCCAGTGGGAATTTTTGATCATCTTTGCGAGTTTCACACCGACAAATTTAACCCGAGCTCACGGCGTACATTAGAGCGTCGAATTCATAAATGGCGGGCACTGTATGGCTCAAGCAAAGAGGTCGTATTCCTGCAAACACACGAGTATGGCCTATTAGGTATATGTGATTTCACACATGTGAAGTCACCCGTTACCATTGCTAGTGAACCCCTTAAGCATATGTTGTTTCATTATCGTATGCCCGCCAGTGGCTGGGCTTACGCCCAAGTGATTTACGGCGGTGAAAGCTTTGCTGCTTTTTCTGATGGTGTGCAAAACGCATTTAAAGCAGCCGGCGGTGTGCCTAAAGAAGTGCGTACAGACAGTCTCAGTGCCGCCTATCGTAATCATACTAATGATAATGATTTTACAGAGCGCTTTAATGAGCTAGTTATCCATTATGGCTTTAAAGCGACCCGTAATAACCGCGGTATTGCGCATGAAAATGGGGCTATTGAGAGCCCTCATGGGCATCTTAAATCGCAACTGGAGCAAGCATTAAAAATCCGTGGTAGTTATGACTTTCAGACAAGAGAAGTCTATGAATCGTTTGTTGCAGACATTGTTGCTCGCCGTAATCGCCGTGTAAGTGATAAGTACGCAGTAGAGCAGCGACAATTACACGCTTTACCACGGACGATGAGCGTCAATTACACCGAGCATTATCTAACGGTGTCACGTACGAGTACTATTTCATTGAAACGTGTTACCTATAGCGTCCCGTCACGCCTTATTGGTAGCCGATTACTTGTTCGTTTATATGACAACCGCTTAGAGCTGCGCTATGGCAGCGATTTAGTTCAAACGTTAGCGCGTGTCTATGCTTCTAAAGGGTGCCGTGCACGCAATATTAGTTACTTGCATGTTATTGACGCATTGGTTAAAAAACCATTGGCATTTCGCTACTCACAACTACGTGACGACTTACTCCCAAGCGACAATTACAAAGCTATTTGGGAATACGTTAATACTCATCTTTTAGCGGATGAAGCGAGCTATTACATGGTAAAACTGCTCCATTTAGCAAAACAAAGTGGGTGTGAACGTCAATTAGGACGATTTGTAGCAGTGTCAATTACTCAGCGACAATTACCGGCCATCCGAGAATGTGAAGCGCAATTTTTAGTGATTGCATCAAACATACCCACAATAAAAATAAAGCAACACAGCTTGAGCGCTTATAGCAGCATGATACCGGGAGGTCTACATGGATAACTTCACGGCCTCGTTACCTTTAATGCTGAAACAATTAAAGCTTAGCACCATGCTTCAACAGTGGAATACCCTGGGAAAAAAAGCGATGGAAGAACAATGGAGCCCGCAGCAATACTTGTCTGAGCTGTGCCATGTTGAACTTGCGACACGCGATGACAAACGCCTTCAGCGGCTTTTAAAAGATGCAAAATTGCCAATGGGTAAACACCTTAGCAGCTTCGACTTTACCCTTGTTGATGGGGTTAGTAAGCCCCTTGTTGCTGATTTAATAAATCAGCCGGATTGGTTGAAGCACGGTGGCAATATATTGTTATTTGGCGCCAGTGGTCTTGGTAAAACGCATATCGCCAGTAGCATCGGTTATGGCCTTATCGAGCAGGGCCATAAAGTTAAGTTCGTTGCCGCGTCAGCGATTGTTCAACAACTCCAGCAAGCAAAGCGACATTTACGCTTGCAAGACGAACTTGTAAAGCTCGATAAATACAGCTTATTAATCGTTGATGACGTTGGTTACGTTCGAAAAACTGAACAGGAAACGAGCGTGCTGTTTGAATTGATAGCCCATCGCTATGAGCGACACAGCATGATCATCACATCAAACAAATCATTTGAGCAATGGGATGAACTATTTGAAGATTCAACGATGACAGTCGCGGCAATCGATCGTTTGGTTCATCATGCCACGATTATTCATTGTGAAGGTGACAGCTACCGACGCAAAACAGCGCTCAATAAGAGTAAATAAAATTCGGTATCAACCGGCCAAGATAATTGACGCGGAACCGGCCAAGTTAATTGACGCTAGATATTTTACTTTCTAACCAACTCTTTTTGGTTTCTTGTATCTGAATTTCATTTGAGAGCTGATCTGACTTATGTTTTTGTAAAGTTAACTGACTTTCAAGCTCTTGATTACGACTATTAAGCACTTCGACTGTTTGCGTCATTTCATTGAGCTTTTCTTTTACAAATTTCTCTTTTTGTAAATGTTCTCGACCAGTTACATTTTTAGACTCCCCACGTTCAAAACCTAACGGTGAAAATGTATTAGCAACAATATCTTGCATCTTTTCAAAATTTGGATTTAGCTGATTAGTTCTTGATTTTGAGTCTTTTCCTTTTGCCATTAAGTGCCGTAAAGGAGCTACTTTGTTTTTAAAGTCGTAGTTAAAAAAAGACACATGAGCATGAATGTTACGAATAAACTGTCCTCCCTCATACCGCCCCTCATCTAAATGTAAATCAATTCCTAAAGGCTCAAAGCCAAACTCCTTTTTTATTTGAACCGCATATTTACGTAAGTAATTAACTAAAAGCTGCTTCGCTTCGCTTTTTCCGTATTTTTTCTCAATTTTAATGTATTGGCACTCAGTTAGTATAACAATATGTTCAAACAACAAATTGAAATCTTTTCGAGCTTTTTTACCCGTTACCTCCTTATAACGAGCGCATGCTTTATTAAGAGCCTCAGTGCCGTTCTTACAGCCTTTTGCATACAAACCGACGTTGTCATGGCTAAATTTAGGGTTTACGTTTGCTGAACATGTAAACCCGTTCCTGTTCGCATTTGAGTGATCTAAAATACTGTATGCTTTATCAACTTTGTAATAGTGAGTACGAACAGCCGCAAAAGCTCTCTGCTTTTGTCTATTCATTCTCAATGTGCCTCATCTCAAACGATGTACACTTCTCATAAAGCTCAGTAGATCTTGGAACGTCAGCTAAGCAATTAGTAAATTTATTATTACAGTAATTACCATCACCAATAAACTGACCATTTTCGCATAAAGCACATGTTGATATTAATTTAAAAGAATGACAAACATAAACTAATTCATTTAAATCTAGTTCTACGCTTTCATCAATCCATAGCTTAGAGCAGATTAAAATAGCTCTCATTTTTAGCGTAGGTATTACCATTTTATTTAAATGAAATATCCATTTTTCAATCAATTTAGTTTTATTTTCTGAGTTTTTACCAAGGTACACTTTATCTTTTTCAATTTGATCATGTATTTCGCGTGATTTATTTAACTCAAGATGCCTAAATAAATACTCATCTTTTTTAGCATCTGTAAGTTTGATGTATTCATTATTTTTCTCGTCATATAGAGAAGTAATGTAAGATAAAACTTCGATAGAACCCTTATTTATCAAAAGTTTTCTCAACCCTATTTCTGTGATTTTTGCGTATTCTCATGACTTTGATCACCGATTCTCATCAGCTTTGATCGCTTGATTTATCATTTTGTAGAGCCATTTTTAAATTAACTTAACTGATCATCATCAGTCAATTCATTTAACTGTTTTCGTATCGATTCTCCTTTTAAATTCAACTTAATTGCACCATGAATCAGCCTATCTAAAATAGCATCAGCGTGCGTTGATTCGCCGATCATTTGGTGCCAGTTTTCCTGTGGTAACTGACTAATGATGATGTGTGATTTATAACCATATCTAGCATCGATTAATTCAAGTAAGTCGCTTCGTTGCTGAGCACTGAGTGGCTCTAGCCCCCAATCGTCTAAAATAAGTAAGTCGTATTTAATGAGTTTACCCAATAATTTTCGATAACTGCCATCGGCCTGTGCTAGAAATAGACTTTCAAGTAATTCTTTTAATCGAATATAGAAGACACTTTTTCCTTGTAAACAGTGCTCGTGACCCAATGCACACGCGAGGTAGGTTTTGCCACAGCCTGTGGCGCCTGTAATTAATATATTCTGATGTAAACTCAGCCAGGTGCTTTGGCTGAGGCCGCGTATTTGTGCTTTATCTAGATTACGCTTCGGCGAGTAAATGAGTTGATTTAACTGACCCGGTACGCGGAATTTTGCTTGTCGCACCAGTCGCTCTATTTTTCTTTGGTTACGCGTATCAATTTCATGCGTTAGCAATAAACTGACGCGCTCTATAAAGCTTTGTTCTTGATATAGGTTTGGCTGTTCAAGCTGCTGCTTGAGTGCTTGCTTTATACCCGATAACTTGAGCAATTGAAGTTGCTGATTAATTGTTTCTATCATGTTTACATTCCTTAATGGTAGTAATCTGTGCCACGTATGTTGCTGTGTGTAATTGGCTTTTCTGGCTCTGTTTGGAGTGTGGGTAATGGTTGTTGGTCTAACCCTTTTTGCAGCATTTGCTTAATAGATCTGTGTGTGGTCGTATTCATGCAAATTGCTCGGTAACATGCTCGCTCGAGGCGTTCTTTTGAATACGTTTTAGCTAAACTTAATACCCCTAAACAGGTGCGATAAGCTTGCTCTGGATGACGTTTGCTATTAAGCAATAATTCAACGACTTGATGAGTATAATCACCGATACTCAATGCCCATGAGCGTAAATTTATCGGTGACTGCTCATGCTGTTTTTGATGCGCCTTTGGCATATGATGTGTCTGTGTCGTATGTCCGCCTAAACGGTTTGAGCGAGGATGCTGTGCTATTAAAGTGCCGTCATAATAAAGCTGCACGAGTTGATTGGATATGTGTGCGCGTAATTGTTTTTTAACCCACAGATAAGGCACGCTGTAGTAATGTTTTTCTATTTCAACATGGTAATCAATATGCACACGTACTGTTTTGATTTGTGTATATTGATAGGGCTTTTCAGGCAATGGCTTTAATGCGTTTTTATCCACCATATCAAATAGCTGTTTGCGTGATTGTTGATATTGCTTCATCACCTTATTGTTCATCATATCCAGTAGCTTTGCTATTTCATGATTGAGTTGCGCTAAGCTGTGGAAGGTTTGGTTACGTAAGCGTGCCATGATCCAACGCTCAACAATTTGTACGCCGACTTCAGCCTTCGATTTATCTTTGGGTTTATAAGGTCTAGCCGGAATGACAGCAACGTTAAAGTACTCGGCTAACTGGTGGTACGTCGGATTTAAATCAGGCTCGTAGCGACAGGTTTTACTGACAGCACTTCTGAGATTATCGGGAATAACAACGTCAGGAACGCCGCCTAAAAATTCAAAGCAACGCGCATGACTCATTACCCAATCTTCAAGTTGCTGACTATACGTTGCTTCAGCATAGGTATAATTTGATGCACCTAGTACAGCAACGAATATCTGAGCAGTGCGCTTTTCTTGTGTCGTCGGACAAGTAATGGTAATTGTGGGGCCACAATAATCCACAAACAGCTTTTCACCCCCTTTATGCTGCTGACGCATTGAGAGTCGCTGGGTACCTAACCATTGTTTATAAGCTCGGCAGAAGTGACTGTAGCTGTAATAAGGCTCACCCACTTTTTCAAGTAACTCATCAAATACGAGCTGTAATGTTAGGTGTTTATGTTGTTTTAAGTCTTTATTGATATTTAACCAGTCAGGCGTTGGGTGTCTTTTTTTACGCGTTGAGAAGCGCTTGAGTTTGGTGTTGAAAAATGTATTTTGCTGTTTATCCTCTGGTATTGGCCATTGATTTAAGCCTAACTCATTGGCCTTTTTAAGGTAATTAGCCACAGTACCAGGTGAAATATTTAAACTTCTGGCAATCTCTCGATGGGATAATTGTGCTGAGTACTTCAGCCGTAAAATGGAATGTAATTTACTCATAGATATAGGTCTTGTTGTCATTGTTGTTATCCTCATCAAACGATTCAGATAACGGTTTAACACACCTACAAAAATGATAAAACGTGAACTCGGTTACGAGTGGTATTAAGCTTTGATCGGCAAAATCATTAAGAGCATAAATGTGATCATTTACAAGTGATTTTAGTGATCAAAGCTTAATGAGAATAAGCGATCAAAGTTAATGCAATTGGGTGATCAAAGCTGGAGAGAATATGCAATTTTCAAACGAAAACTTTCATCGTTTATTGTGCTATTTATCATAAGTATCTCCTTTATCCTCATTACATATATATCACAGGATCCATTTTCGTTACTTTTTTAGCTGTACTTTTTTTGCATAGCAAAAACCCGCCGCATAGCGGCCTATGCAATAGGCTTTAGTGGGTTAAATTTTTAAAAGATCACACAGTTAATAAATTAAAAAAGATATGTGATGTAACATAAATCATTTTTAATTACTAAAAAGCGGAAGGCGGTAACACAATATTTAAGTATGCTGGAGAATATCCAATTGTAAGACTTGGTAATCACTCGGTTATAATATTTATTACATCAGCTTCTTAACCAAGTCTGTCGCTCTCAGATGTGTATAGCGCTTTAAGCTCGCTAAATCTTTATGCCCAGTAATAGCTGAGACTTCCATCATTTGCAGACCTTTTTCGAACAAGCGGCTTGTTGCTTCATGCCGAAGATCATGAAACCTAAAGTCATCAATTCCAGCTCGCTCAGTCACTTTGTTAAAAGCATGCCCTACAGAGTCACTTAAAATATCAAAAATAGGCCCGTTTAGTTTTCTAGGTTGTTTTAAAATGATTTCTTTGGCTCGTCGCGACAAGGGCACAACTCTACTTTCACCATTTTTTGTATCTTTTAAAAAAAGAGTTGAATCTTTTGCATTGAACCCTTCCCAGCAAATGCAACAATATCCAGACTTTTCAAGTTCCTGTTTATTTCGCGCATTAGCCATTTCACCACGCCGCATACCAGTTTCGATTGCTAGAATAATAATGTCATGAATAATACCTTGATACTTTTTAGCATGTGAAAGTAATCGCTCTTCTTCACCAGTATTAAAGCGCCTATCTCTCGGCTTGCCTTTGGGGGGGAGTAAAACTGAAGTTACGGGGTTACCATTTGGTAAGTATATTTGCCACTCATTCATTGCATACTTAAACATACGGCCTATCAGTGCCATCTCTTTTCTTACTGTGTCACCTTTCGCCTTTTCAAGTCGATAAGCTTTGTATTCACGTATAGTATGTACAGTTACATCAAGTAAACTTAATCCATCAAAAACTCGCTTTAGTCTATTAATCATACAACGAATAGTTTTAGCTGATTTTTTTTCCGTAAGTTCCTCTGTCCAGTAATCTTCAAGTGCATCCGACATTTTCTTCTGTTCAGCTAAGCTTGTTGACTTAAAAGTAGATTTATCCATCTCAGACTCAATATCTCTAGCCCACTTTGTCGCTTCACTTTTAGTTACAAACGTCTTTGATTGCGCGGGATATCCTTTACGCCTAATTTTTGCTTGCCACTTACCATTTTCACGCTTTTTAATAGTTGCCATTTATAAATCCCCAAACCAAGCGACCAAACCGATAGAGAGAATCATCGCAAAAATAAGAAAGGAATACTGGGGCAAAAAAAGCTGGAAATTTGCCCAAACAATTAATAAAAATATGTGTTGGGGCATTAATTTTGAATAAAACATAGAATGTCCATAATGATGACAATGTAAGACACTCAATATTGAGTGTCCCTAAACTGTCCCAAGGACTATAAGAGAAGATGGCCCGCCCGAGAGGATTCGAACCTCTGGCCTCACCCTCCGGAGGGGTGCGCTCTATCCAGCTGAGCTACGGGCGGTCAATAAAAACAAGGACTTTAAAGTTAAGGGGTACTAACTTTTAGTTGTAACGTGAACTTACAAAAATGTATTGTAAGCCCACTATTACTGTACTCCCGCTTTCTTATAGCTCTCCTTCCGGAGGGCCACGTGATATCCATTTCACCACGAGAGCACATTTGTTGCCTCCACATCAACTCGCGATATCAATGTGTTAGCATGCGCTAATGATAAAGCCATCTTTACACAAATGCTAGCGACATTAGTTTATATGATTACTAATTAGGCACTTTTGAATAAAACATGTGACTATTTTATAAAAACGCGTTATTTATTAATATTGGATAAAAATAGTTACGCTTTAGCAACATTTTAACTATCATTGTCACAGTAATGAAAATATTTAAAAGAGGAATTAATAATGAGTTTGATGTCTACGGAGCAAGTTGCAGAATTTTTAGGTGTAAAAGAAGAGCGCGTAAAACGTCTTGCACGTGAAAGTTTATTAATCGCTAAGTCAGAAGATGAAAACGGCGAACCGCAGTTTGATGCAGATGAAGTAGCAAAATATAAAGAGTTAGCAGCGCGTTTTGGTGGCCTTTAAAAGCCACATGCTGCAATAAGTTTTAGCAGCTGCGCGCGTAATTTTTTTGCTGGAGCTCTTATGTCGCGCTGCTCATACCAACCAATACTTAAAACCAAAAATAACAGCTTATAACAATTAAGCTTATCGGTTGATGTTACAAACCCTACCTTTTTATCTTTATATTTAGCGTAACTATTTAATAACGCATCATCATTATTTTTATTTAGCTCAAAGCTAACACTTAGCGCCGCTAAATCAAAATACACGTCGTTAGTTTTAGCGTACTCAAAATCAATTAAGTAGCTGCCTGACTCATTCACTATTAAATTATCTTTAATTAAATCGTTGTGGCAAAAACCAAGCTCGATAGGCATGGCCGTAATAAAGTTAACCGCTGCACTAATTAGCTGCTGATGCTCCAAATACACTGGTGAACATTTATAACAGCTTAGCTCTTGGGCTATGTTCATTGGCTCAGTGCTAACTGAGTAAGCATGGACAGTAGCAAGTTTTTTAATCACGTCGTCAATTGATAGACTATTTGCGGTACTACCGTCAAAGTAATTAAACACAGCCAGTTGATTTTGTTTATCAAGCCATACAGGGGAAGGGCATATATTTGACGCACTCAGGCGACGCTGTGCCTCTAAGGCATATTCTGGCCAATGGTCTTTGTAACGCTTTAATAAATACTTCTCTTGAGTCGTATTTATTAACACATTTTCGTTACTTAAACCTTGTGATAAAGGCACGCATGAAATAACGCTACTTGGTGCTATAAACGCACGGCATTTGTTTATAAGTGCATTGTAATCACTCATAAATTAAAGCTGTGCGAGTGGCTTAGCTTGGCTTTGCTCGTATTCTTCATACCAGGTTTTAAATCCCCACCCTGCCATAATGGTGTAAAACACAAAAAGCGCTAATGTTGGGTAGTAGCCTTTTTCGTAATATAAATACATAGACGCTGCGTCTATGACTATCCAATACAACCAGTTTTCAAGGATTTTTTTGGCAACTAAGTAAGTCGTCACAACGGCAAAACAGGTTGTAAAGCTATCGAGGTAGGCAAAATCAGCATGTGTATAGTTAGTCATAAAATACCCAATGCCTGTTGCCGCAATAGAGGTAAGTATGATTAAAAGCGCATGACGTTCCATAGACCAAGAACTAATACTCAGGTTGTTATTATTAGCTTTGCCTTTTCGCCACACAACCCAGCCAAATACAGCCATATACATGTAATAAAAGTTGAGTAATGACTCCATTAGCAATGCGCCATTCCAATACATAATAGTATAAATTAGCGTACTAAAAAACGCAGCAGGCCAGCACCACAGGCTTTCTTTTATCGCCAACAATAAATAAGCAATTGATAACACAACCGCAATATATTCCCAGTGCGACATGGCAGTAAAACCGCTTAACGTTTTTGTTATAAATTCCATAGTGTGTTGTTACCGTTAAATTGTGGCGAAAAAACTACTGAGGCGATAAATCGCCAGACAAAAACTTACATACAAAAATAGCTTTGCCAAACTCTTCGTATGAACGTTTAATTTCGGTATTGAGTACTTGCATCACTAAATCATAATCGCCAAAAATTTGTGTCGATAGTGTATTGGTAATCACTTTTAAACCATCGTATTCGTTTAATCGATCAATAAAGCCTTTGATAAAAGGAATGTAATCTTGGTGAAGTGGGTACTTACTAATCTCTACTGATAATTTCATTATTAACCCTATGGTTTGAGTGCCTAGTTATATCGTGTCATTCAATGCTAGAGCCGCTACTAAATACAGTGTAAAATCGCTTTAATACTCAATTACAATGAGCGTAATATGGCACGCAGAATAACCTATAAATTTAAAAACCAACCGCGCGAAATAAATTTTGCTAAAGATAAATACCACGACATGTATCAAGCAATTGCTGCTGCCGAAGGCATTGATTTAACGAATTACTTAAGCATGGTACAGCAAATAGAAATGACCTCTAAAGGGTCAGCTTCTGTTCGTAACTTTCGTGATCAAGAGTTTGCCCGCATGGGCTTTAGTGATATTTACTTTATTAAAGAGTAACTACCACTATTTAATTATGGCTGATACTCATAACTTACGCGCGGTGTAATATTACACAAAAGCTCGTAAGGAATGGTATCGGCGCACTGTGCTATTTCTTCTACTGGTAGCTCTGGGCCCCACATTGTGACTCTGTCGCCTACTTTTATGTTGTGCTCGTTTTGGCCTATGTCTACGCTAATCATATCCATTGCCACACTACCCACAATACCATAGCGCTGCTTGCCAATAACCACTGGTGTACCCTCTTTTGCATGTCGCGGGTAACCGTCACCATATCCCATAGCAACCACAGCTAACTGAGTCGCTTTATCGCTTTTCCAACGCCCACCATATCCTACGGCCTCGTTAGCTGGAACATGGCGCACTGCTATAACACGTGTCGTTAATCGCATAACGGGTTTAAGCTGGTGCTGCTCACCCAATGCGTTTGCCATAGGTGATACCCCATATAACATTAAACCAGGGCGTACCCAATCGCCATGAGCATTCGGCCAAGCAATAATGCCTGCCGAGTTAGATAAGCAATGTGCTTGGTTAATATTATTTACTAGGCAGTCAAACTGTGAAATTTGCTGTGCTGTCTTGGTGTTATTTACATCGTCCGCGCATGCAAAGTGGGTCATTAAATTAACGGTGTTATTGGCATTGGGTGTTTTTTGCAAGCGCTTATAAAATTCATCAAACTGCTCTGGGGCAATACCCAGGCGATGCATGCCGGTATTTACTTTAAGCCAGCACAATAAAGGCGCTTCAAGCTCAGCCTCTTCCAAAGCGGCAAGCTGATACCCATCATGAATAATAGTTTGAAAGTTATTGGCCAATAAAATAGGTAAATCGTCTTTATTAAAAAAGCCTTCAAGTAACACAATCGGTTTTGTTAACCCGCCAGCTCGAAGCGCTAAAGCTTCATCTATACGTGCTACTGCAAATGCGTCTGCATCATTTAAATGTTGTGCAATTTTAACCAAACCATGGCCATAAGCATTGGCTTTTAATACCGCCATAACTTTACTGTTTGGTGCAAAACGCTTTACCTGCGCTAAATTATGCGCAAGTGCCGTTAAATTAATTTCAGCAGTAGCTAAGCGCATTAATACTCGTCATCCATCGCAGGACCTGCGTAGTTATCAAAGCGAGAAAACTGCCCTTGGAACGTCAAGCGCACCTTACCAATTGGACCGTTACGCTGTTTACCTATGATGATTTCGGCTATGCCTTTTTCAGTACTGTCTTCGTTGTAGACTTCATCACGGTATATAAACATGATTAAATCGGCATCCTGCTCTATCGAGCCAGATTCACGTAAATCTGAGTTAATTGGGCGTTTATCAGCACGTTGCTCAAGCGTACGGTTTAGCTGCGAAAGCGCAACAACCGGGCATTTTAATTCTTTTGCTAGTGATTTAAGAGAGCGTGAAATCTCTGCTATTTCAAGTGTTCTGTTATCCGACAAGCTCGGCACACGCATAAGCTGAAGGTAATCAACCATGATCATACTGATACCACCATGATCGCGCGCAATACGACGTGCACGTGAGCGAACATCGGTAGGTGTTAACCCTGATGCATCATCAACGTACATTTTACCTTTTTCCATCAACAAGCCCATGGTTGATGAAAGACGCGCCCAATCATCATCGTCTAGCTGACCAGTACGTACCTTAGTTTGGTTAATACGACCAAGTGATGCCAGCATCCTCATCATGATTTGCTCAGAGGGCATCTCTAATGAGTAAATAAGCACAGGCTTGTCTTGTGTCATTGCCGCATGCTCTGCAAGGTTCATCGCAAAGGTGGTTTTACCCATTGAAGGACGTGCTGCAACAATAATTAAATCAGAAGGCTGTAAGCCTGTGGTCATTTTATCTAAGTCAGCATAGCCGGTACTTACGCCTGTTACACCATCTTGCGGAGATTGGTATAGCTCTTCTATTTTATCAACAGTTTTTTCGAGTATGTTGTGTATGCTTTGCGGCCCTTCGGTGCTTTTTGAACGCTGCTCAGCAATTTTAAATACTTTACTTTCGGCAAAATCTAATAAGTCATGGCTTGTGCGCCCTTCGGTATTAAAACCGGCCTCGGCTATTTCATTTGCTACACCAATCATTTCACGCACAACCGCACGCTCTCGCACAATATTAGCGTACGCATCGATATTAGCGGCACTCGGTGTATTTTTAGCTATTTCGGCTAAGTAAGCAAAACCACCAATTCCAGCCAGTTTATTATTTTTTTCAAGGCTTTCAGAAATCGTAATTAAATCGATTGGATCACCCAACTCTGCAAGCTCTGTCATTGCTTCAAAAATAAGCTTGTGCGTACGAGTATAAAAATCTTGAGATACAACAAGTTCGGCTACGCGGTCATATGCTTGGTTATCAAGCATTAAGCCACCTAAAACAGATTGTTCAGCTTCTATTGAATGGGGAGGAACTTTAAGGGTATCGACTTGCTTATCTGGTTTGGCCATAACTTCACAGTACTAAAATTGAATGGCTCTATTCTATCGACTTGCCGGGGTTGTGCAAATAGCAAAGCAGGAAATCTTTTCCTGCTTTTTGTAACTCAAAAGTTTACGATTTACTTTTTAAGCTCAATACGGCCACTTATAGTATCCATTTCAACGTCTGCATTGCCGCCATTAATAACAAACTCAAGCTCACTGGCTGGGCCATATTTGGCTTTTTTTACTTTGTCATCGCTAAGCTCATTAATAATTTTACCATTGGCATGGGCTTCAATCTCAAATTTAGCCGATACATTAGTAGGGAAGAAAAACTCTGCATCGCCACTTACTGATTCGAAACGTACATCTGCACTGTCCAGTAGCTCACCAATACGAACTTCAGCTTCACCATTTACAGTGTTTATACGTAGGTTTTTGATGCTAGCCAGCTTAAAGTTTATGTCACCGTTCACATTTTCAAGACGAACATCGCTCGCGCTTGATGACGACTTAATATCACCATTCACAGCGCTAAAGCGTAACTCACCACTAGACTGTTCATCATTTATTTCGCCATTTACCGTTTCAAATTGAATATTACCGCTCAGGCTTTGTGCATTCACATCACCGTTAACGCTGGTTAGCTTAATATTACCTGCTAAATTTTGTGCGGTAATTTCACCATTAACCACATTTACTTCTGCACCATTTTTAAGTGCTTTAGCTATTACCGATACATTAACACCACGAAAGTCTAATGCGCTGCTATGCGGCATAAAAATAGTTAGTTTAGAGCCATCGCCATTACTGCCCCAGCCCATTTTACGTGGCATTTTCACAACAAAATATGTATTGTCGCCTCTTGTTTCGAGCTCAAAACCTTCTGCCTTATCGTCAAGCTCGCCCACTACTTTAAACTCGCTTTTATCCCAACCAGCAATACTTACATCACCACGCTGATTCTCAATAAAAACAGTACCCTCTTTTGGCACTTCTATTTGTTTATCAATTTTTTCTCCTGCAAATACAGCAAGTGGAAATAAGCTTAATCCTAGTAAAATTGCTTTCATGTTTTTCTCCTAAATACTTTGCCAACGAGGTGCATGCACCTTATTAATCAAATCAAGTTGTTGTTGATAAATCTGCGCTAACATTGTTAGCAATGCTTGGTTTTGGGGTTCGTTTTTAAGTGCTTGCTTAATGGCATATTCTGCCTCTTCAAGTTCTTGTAATTGTGTTTGCCAATTATCGGTTAAGGCGTCTTGATTTTTATACTGCACCAGTAAGCTTTGCTTTTGCTGCGCAAAATAGTCACTTATGGCCACAACCGGTTGTGGTTTAGGGTTTATTACAAACATATTGAGCGCCACTAGTGCAGCAACGGTACATGCCGCAATTGCGCTTAACTTTGGCCATAAAGTAACGGCTGATTGCTCAGGCTCATTGGTATTTACAATGGCTCTTTCTATGCCTGCCCACAGATCTTTTTGTGGCGTTATCTCTTTATCAAGCGTGTTTAATGATTTATCTAAAAAGTCGTCAAAGTTTGGTTTATTCATTTTCATACCACTCTTGTAATAACTGCCTTGCTCGATGATATTGTGACTTGCTTGATCCAACGGCAATACCCAACTGCTCTGCTATTTCTTCATGTCGATAACCTTCTACTGCAAACAATACAAACACCATGCGTGCGCGCTCAGGTAACCTAACAATTAGCTTATCTAAGCCGTTTAAGCCTTTACAGTCTTTAGCCGATTGCTCATCCATACCGTCTTGTTCAATGCTAACGACTTTTTGTACCCAGCTTTTTTGTTTACGTAAGTAGTTAATCGCAATATTACTCGCCACACTGTATAACCAAGTAGAAAACTGCGAACGACCATCAAACATTGCTATTTTGTGCCACACCTGAACAAACACTTCTTGCGCAGCATCCTCAGCGTGCGACTGATCAGCTAATAAGCGCAAGCACAAACCGTAAACGCGCTTTATATGCAATTGGTAAAGCATTGTGTATGCACTTTGATCACCCGACTTTACGCGCTCAATCAATGCATTTTCGCACTCGGCGGGTTGATCGGGTTTAACGTGTAACATCCGTGATATCACCTTTTAATTATTATGGTATTGGTACCATTTCCAGTGTATTGATAAGTTAGACGCAATAACAGCGGTAAAAGGTTTGAATGAAATGAAAATAAATTTAAAGAATTTAAATTCTAAGTAAGAAGAGTATTAGGAGGCAGTACCACATTAATAAAAAAAACTGAATTTTAGGCACAAAAAAGCCGTGCTAAAAGCACGGCTTTTGTCGCTTAATTTAAAATTAAGCTTCAGCGATTACGATTACTTTGATAGTAGCCGTTACGTCTGTGTGAACAGAAATTGATACGTCAAATTCACCAGTCTCACGGATAGTACCTAGAGGCAAACGAACTTCTGACTTAGCAACTTCAACACCAACAGCTGAGATAGCGTCAGCGATGTCACGAGTACCGATTGAACCGAATAACTTACCTTCGTCACCAGCTTTAGATACTAAAGTAACTTCTGCTAATGCTTCTAGTTTTTCAGCGCGTGCTTGTGAAGCAACTAACTGTTCAGCGATTTTCGCTTCAAGTTCTGCGCGACGAGCGTCAAACGTTTCAATGTTAGCTTTAGTCGCAGGAACTGCCTTACCTTGAGGGAAAAGGAAGTTACGTGCGAAACCAGATTTAACTACAACCTGTTCACCTAGGCTACCTAGGTTAGCGATCTTATCTAGTAGAATAACTTGCATGTTTCTACACCTTTTAAAAACTGTTAATCCGCTGCTTACTTATGTAAGTCAGTGTATGGAAGAAGGGCTAAGTAGCGAGCACGCTTAATAGCAGTTGCTAGCTGGCGCTGGAATTTAGCGCTAGTACCTGTAATACGGCTAGGTACGATTTTGCCACTTTCTGTAACATAGTTTCTAAGAGTAGCTAGATCTTTGTAATCGATTTGTTGTACGCCTTCCGCTTTAAAGCGGCAGAACTTACGACGTCTGAAATAACGTGCCATGAGATTAATTCCTCAAATAATTCTTTCTATATGCTGAGCATGCAAAACCAATTGGCTAAGGCCGTTACGACCTTCGTGGCGATTTAAAAAACCACTCACTTGCAATGCCTGCCCAACGTGCAAATGTTGAGTCTGTTGTTGCATTTGCTTTCCACTGGCAACAACCTGAAGCTTTACATAACTATTACGGTTAAGGTCTGCTTCGGTTTGCATTGATTTATGTTCTAAAACAAAAATGCAATGCGGGATGCCAGCAGGGCTTTGGCTTAACTTGGGTGTTTTACAAACTACCCCAGATAAAACCAGCTGATTCATAAAAGGGCTAACCATTTATATTTACCGCCAGTTAAACGCCATGCTTGGACTCAAAACAATTAAGCAGCTGGTGCTTCTTTCTTCTCTTCTCTTGCAAGAGGAGACGCTTCAGTTACTGCAGATTTAGTGCGGATAACTAAGTTACGAAGCACTGCATCGTTGTAGCGGAAAGTAGTTTCTAGCTCGCTGATTACTTCAGTAGGTGCTTCAACGTTCATAAGAACATAATGAGCTTTATGAAGCTTGTTAATTGGGTAAGCCAATTGACGACGGCCCCAATCTTCAAGACGGTGGATTGAACCACCAGCTTCAGTGATAGAACCAGTATAACGTTCGATCATACCAGCAACTTGCTCACTCTGATCTGGGTGAACCATGAATACGATTTCGTAATGACGCATGGATATTCCTTACGGTTAATAGAGCCTTCTACCGTTTCGGCCGGTCGGTTTAAGGCAAGGAATTAATAGTTTAAAAGCCGAAATGAGCGCGCATTTTACGCTTAGTAGGATAATTAAGCAAGCAGGTTTTTTAAGCTTTAATAGATAAGTGTTAAAGCTATTGGGTGATGGTACTCGATGCCCCGCTATCAATAAGTAAATTGAAAGTAAGTGCCTTCGTTTTTTGGAAGTCGCTGAGCTTGCTCGCACAAAAAAATCAAAGCTTTTAATTAATAAAGCCCTGTATGTGCTCCTAAAATATAAACGTTTACTCAAGCCTAAAGCCGTGCAATTATTAAGCAACACATTATTAAATAAGGATATTTATGAAGCTTTTATTATCGCTTGCCTTGATACTTACTTTTAGCACCTCTTTTTTTAGCTATTCAAACACCGCTACAACCGACATAACCGTTGGTAAAAAAGTTATTCTACAATCAAAAATACTTAACGAAGATAGGCCAATCAGCATCTTCATACCTGACACTGTAAAAGACGACCAGCCGCTTTATGTTATTTATTTACTTGATGGTATTGAGCACTTTCATACGGCGTCTGGCGTTATAAAATCCCTTGTTGATTACGAGCAAATACCTAATGCCATGCTTGTTGCTATTGATACAACTAACCGAGTTCGTGATTACTTACCTCAAGTAGAGGGTGAGCCTAAAACGGAGTTTCAAACCTTTGTTAAAAATAAATGGCCTGACGCTGGGCAAACCGACAAATTTTTAAAGTTTGTGTCTGATGAACTCATGCCATACATAAACAATAATTACTCAACTAACGGCTACAACACTTTAATTGGTCACTCTAACGCTGGTACATTAGCGCTTTATACTTTAGTTAATCAGCCTGAATTGTTTAACAACTACATAGCTATTAGCCCAAATAGTTGGTGGAGTGACGAAGAGTTAAAAAATAATATTATTAAATACACTAGAAACCCTAAAGGTGCTCAAGAGTTATTTATTAGTGTAGCGAGTGAAGGCGCACGTTTTTATACAGGCGCATTAAATACGTTAGTAAATTTAGAACAACAAATGCCCACACAGCTAAAGTGGGAATATAAGCATTACCCTACTTTAAGTCATATGGGCACCATACTTCCAGCAATTAGCGATAGCCTGATTCACTTGTTTAGCGACCTAATATTTAAAGTAACAGACGAGCATGGAAAATTTGCTGATGTATCGCTTATTACCGGTTACTACCAAGCACTGAGCGATAAGTACGGATTTGAGCTTAAAATTCCACAAGATGTGTACGTAGAATTTGCCCACCGCCAGCAAAAGTTTGGTAATACTAAAAAAGCGATAACGACGCTTAAACACTTTACTCGCGGTTACCCAAATGCAGCCTACTCCCACATGCGATTATCACAAGGGTACACAGCTGACAAACAATTTAAAGAAGCCGTTACCAGTATGAAGACGCACTAAAACTTGCTAAACAAAATTCTCGCGACCAACTGTTAATTGATGCGCTCAAAGATATGGTCAATGAAGCCCAAGCCAATTTGTAGCTGATTTTACATAAAGCGCTTTTTAACTAACGATAGTAATCACGAGCTATGCTCGTCGCGCCGCCAAGCTAAACGCCTACAGGTGAAATTAAGCTCAGTGTTAAACTTTGCATGTAGGCGCTGAGATTGCTCGCGTGAAAAGCGCAGCTTTTAATCTGTTTCACACTACTTAAAAACAAAAACCGATGTTTAAATTAAACATCGGTTTTTCTTTGCTAAAAACTGACAGCTAAAAAACTAACCGCTTGTCTTTATCACTTCCCTATCGCTTCTTTGGCGAATAGGTGTTTTATTGGGCCTAGGTTATCAACGAGTGACAGCCCGACTCCACGTATTAGCTTTTTAACCGGGTTAGCACCTTCAAATAACTCTTTTAGCCCTTGCATCATGGCTATGTGCTTTTGCGCGTCGAGCTTGCGTGTACGCTCGTAATCACGAAGTGTGCGGGTGCTTGCAAATTCTTTACTCTCACTTGTAAGTAGCTCAATTAAATACGCGGCGTCTTTTAGACCTAGGTTCATACCCAGCCCTGCCAATGGATGAATAGTGTGCGCTGCATCGCCCATTAATACTACTTTGCCGCTTACCCATTGCTGGGCGTAACGCATTTTAAGTGGAAATGCCGCGCGTTTACTTTGCACTTCACACAGGCCGCATTGGCCGTCTATGGCAGCCATTACGGCTTTATTAAAGTCGTTGTCGTCCATTGCCAGTAATTCATCACAATGGTGGGGGCTAGTAGACCACACTATTGAATGAGTATTGTCATCGCTTAGTGGTAAAAATGCTAATGGCCCCGTTGGTAAAAACACTTGTCGCGCAGTATTTGCGTGTGGCTCTTTTGTTTTTACTGTAGCAACCAATGCATGGTGATCGTAATCTTTAAAGGTCAGCGCCATATTAAATTGTTTACGAATAGCTGAATTTGCGCCATCAGCCGCCACCAGCAGCTTAGCAATAATAGGCTCGCCGCTTTTAAGGGTTACAAATACGTCTGATTCACTTTGGTGTATTTGCTGGTATTCGGTATCAAACATTAGCGTAGCATTGCTTTGCTGCTCTAGCTGTTTGATAAGTGCAAAGCGAATAATATCGTTTTCAACTATATGACCTAAATGGTCGAGCTCAAGTTGTTTGTTATTAAAGGTTATTTTACCAAAGCTGTCGGCATCGCGAACATCCATATGGGTATATGCACATGCACGCTGAGCAATAATTTGAGGCCAAACGTTTAATTGCTCTAATAATGTTTGGCTTGCAATACTTAGTGCGCTTACGCGTAAACCGTATTCATCAGTTGGAGGGGCTTGTGTTGATGCTGCATCGAGTACTACAACACTAATATTAGCCTTAGCAAGCCCAAGGGCTAACGTTAGCCCCACGCAACCACCACCAACAATACACACCTGTGTTTGCTTCATAAACGTGAACCTTGTTTAACTTGCCCCATTAATTGTTTTGCTAACGGGGCTTTTAATGCGGGAAATAAATCCATTGAAAACAAGCCAATGCTTCGCCCAAGCGCTAATACTCGAGATGAATTTGAAAACAACCTTACTAAGGCATCTGTTAAAGTCATCACTGTTTTTATATCTTGGCTGCGCAACTGGCCATACTCGCGTGTAAACGCATAGCTCCCTAACTCATTAGGGCTATTGGCAATTAAATCACTCAGTACTTGTACATCACGCAAGCCTAAATTAAAGCCTTGCCCTGCAATGGGATGAATAGCATGAGCAGCATTACCAATAACCACCGTTCGATGAGCTATTAACGATTCGGCTTGCCCATATACCAGCGGGTAGCTTGCGCGCATACCCACTTTAACAAATTGCCCTGCGCGGTAACCAAAGGCTGATTGTAATGCACTTAAAAACTCGATTTCATTTAAGTCCATGTATGAATTAATTTGCTCTTTTTCCATACACCACACCAATGAATAGCGGTTATTACTCATCGGTAATAGTGCCATAGGGCCATGCTGAGTAAAGCGTTCAAAGGCATGGTTATTATGCCCTTCGGCTACTTCTATATTGGCAATAATAGCGCCTTGCTCATAAGGCTGAGTATTAAAATTAAGGCCCAGCAATTGGCGTGTAGGAGATTGCGCGCCATCGGCTATAATAATTAGCTTGGCATTAAGTTGTTCGCCACTTTGCAAAGTCAGTGCGTTGCTATGCAACGTTTGTTTTATTTCGAGTACGCTATCAGGGCAAAATAAGCGAATGCTTGATTGCACTAACCGCTGATGAAGCGCGCGCCCAAATGGATTAACCTCAACTACATACCCTAAAGAAGGTTTTGCAAATTCAGTACTTTGAATATGGGTTTTACCAAAATGACCTCTATCAGACACGCTCACTTTTTTAATAGCAGAGGTGTAAGGGGCATTTTGATCAAATAAATTAAGTGTTTGTAAATACTCTACTGATTGCTGAGCAAGCGCAATACTTCTGTCGTCAAAGCTTGGGTGGTATTCATCGGTTACTTGGCTTGCTTCTACCACGGCAATGTTTATTGAGGGGTTTATTTTAGCAATACTAAGTGCGCAACTTGCGCCAACTAAACCACCACCAATTACTACAACATCAAACTGCTTAGCCATTGTGCTCTCCACCCGTTATGCGCTTGTAGTTTGTTGCATAAGTGCTTGAATATCGCTAATGCTTTTAGGCACGCTTAAAGTAAGGTTTTCATGGCCTGACTCGGTAACGAGTAAATTATCTTCTATACGAATACCAATACCTTTGTACTTTTGTGGCGCGTTTGAGTCTTCGCTTATATAGAGTCCTGGCTCTATGGTTAAAACCATACCAGGCTCAAATGCTCGCTCAACGTTATTTATTTTATAATCACCTACATCATGCACGTCTAACCCCAGCCAATGCCCAAGGCCGTGCATGTAATATTCTTTACAGGCTTGTTGCGCCATTAGTTCAGTAAAGTCGCCAGTTAAAATACCTAAGTCAAGTAAGCCTTGCGTTAGTACTTCCATTGCTAATTTATTAGCGTGGGACAGGTAACCACCGGGTTTAATTTCTTCAAAGGCAGCCAGTTGTGCGTTAAGAACAATATTATAAAGCGCGGATTGTTCTTCACTAAACTGGCCATTTACCGGAAATGTACGTGTTATATCGGCTGCGTAGCCTTGTAGCTCACAACCTGAATCAATAAGTACTAGATCGCCATTTTTAAGTACATCGCTATTTTGCGTGTAATGCAGAATATTAGCGTTATCGCCGCTACCTACAATTGTGCCGTAAGCCGGATGAGGTGCGCCGTTCATTGCATAATGATGATGAAGCTCTGCTTCTAATTGAAACTCAGTTGCTCCTGCATGTGAAAAGCGCATAGCTCGCATGTGGCCACGGGCGCTAATTTCACAGCTTTCGCGCATTACCTCTATTTCGCTTGGCGATTTAAACAAACGCATTTCATGAATAAGGCCGCGAATTTCTTTTAACGTACTCGGTGCTTTAAGGCCTTTGCGAGCCCCGCTACGAAGCGTACCTAAAAGCGAAAAAACTTTACTATCAAATGAATCATAAGCGCCTTGTGCAAAATAAATCGCATTTTTACCATTTAGTAGATCAAGCAGTTGCTCTTCTAAATCACTTAATGGGTAAGCCTCGTCAAATAAGTAGTCGCTTTTGGCTTTATCAAAACCAACACGTCGGCCATGCCAAATTTCGGCTAATTTGTCTTTATCAAGGCAAAATAGGGTGCTGGGTGTATCGCTGTTGTTACAAAGCACCAATACAGCATCGGGTTCGTTAAAACCGGTTAAATAAAAAAAGTCGCTGTCTTGTCTAAAAGCATAGTCAGTATCGCGGCTTCGCGTTACTTCGCTAGCAGCCGGAATAAGCGCAATGCTGTTATCGTCCATTTGTGCAAGTAAGCGTTCTCTGCGTGCTTTAAACTCTGACTTTTTTATTTCAACCATTATTAGCTAACCCGTTGTACTTTTTAATTAAGTTTAATGAAGCGTTTTTTTATCACTTTGGCTGCTTTGCTCTTTACCAAGCTCAGCAAAACAAAGTAGTGCCGATACACGTACATATTCAATAACTTCGTGAAGTGCGTTAGCATCTTCTTCGGTTTCTTCGAAAGTGGTATCTAGGCGTGTTATTTCGCTAAAGTCGCTAATTACTTCTTTCACGTCAGCCGACAGCTTACCGTAATCTTTTTGCTTTAAACCAAAACCAAGCATAAATCCCGATACCCATGATACGAGCCCATTAGCCTGATCGATGAGTGTTTCGTCATCACTTGGTAAAAATAAGTCAAACTGAAACTCTTCATCATTAAAGCTTGCAACAACTTGCTTATAAATAGTGCCAAAAAATGCTTTTAAACCATTACCGAACGATTCACCATCGTTGAATACATCGCTTAAAAGGCCTAGGTACTCCTTGTCGTCAATACTTAGTCCACATGCTAATAAACCACTAATAACACCATGCGCTTCGGCAGGAGAAACAAATATTTCGTTTTTTTCTAAAAGTAGTTGAGCTTTTTCGTAATCTGGTAAATCGTTCATAATCAAGCCTTCGCTTTGCTAGTTAAAGCAATGCTACCACTCGATAAAAAGCAACTCCAATTAATTGTATGATCACGCTCAAAAACTACGCAATAAAGTAAACAGCGAGTTAAAGGTGTGGGAAAACTAAGCGAACGACTTAATTTTTTACGTTTTGGGTTTAAGGATTGGCATATGTCTTATATACTTAATTTGTTCCCTGGGATACTGGAGCTGGGTTAAGTCCCTGAGCCGATAAATTTTATACCAGGGTTTCTGTTCGTTTACTATTGTGCAAGCTTGGCATGTACCGAGAAGCCTACGGTAAACCGCAGATTCCCGCCCTGAAACCTTCTGGTTTCAGGACTGAAACCGAGTACCGTATCTTGGGGAACACTATTATCTACTCGCGTTTTAACACGCACAATCAAACCTCTTTATCCATCTACGTTTATCTATTTAACACCTTAAATAATTTTCAATTTTGCATAGCTAAAAACAAAAAAGCTGCAGGCAATTGAATACCTACAGCTTTTGTATCAACACGTTTTGTGTATTATTTAAACCAGCCTTGAAATCGTTCCATCAACATATAATTGACTGGTACTAGCAATAAAGTAATAAAGGTCGCAAAAATTATCCCAAACCCTAAACTAACGGCCATAGGTATTAAAAACTGCGCTTGTGTGGCTTTTTCAAACAGCAGCGGCATTAAACCGATAAAAGTGGTTAAACTGGTGAGCATAACTGGGCGAAAGCGCGATGCGCCAGCAAGTTTAACTGCCTCTATTAAATCGCCGCCTTCGCTGCGTTTTTTATTAATAAAATCAACCAATACAAGCGAATCGTTCACTACGACACCTATTAACGCAAGCATACCTAGTAGGCTCATAATGGTTAAATCCATCCCCATTATCCAGTGCCCTACTACTGCGCCAATCATACCAAATGGAATAACACTCATAACAATAATTGGTTGCATGTATGACTTAAACGGAATAGCTAATAGCGCATAAATTATAAAAAATACAAACACCAGCGCCCAAGCCAATGAGCCAAACGACTCTCTTTGCTCTTTAGCTTCACCTTCGAGTTTATAATCAACCCCGGGGTATTGCTGCATTAGCTCGTCTAAGTATTGTGCGAGGTCGGCTTGAAGCACCGTCATGTTGGTGTTGTTTTTTTCTATGTCAGCCGTCACGTTTAGTGTGCGATAACGATCAATACGGTTTATGGTTGATGGGCTTTGCCCTGCAGTAAGCGTTGCCACATGCGACAATGGTACAGAACCGCCATCGGGTGTATTTATTAGTATATTTTGTAAATCAGCTATCGAGCGGCGCTCATCTATAGGTAAACGCACCATTACACGCACGTCGTCTCGTCCGCGTTGAATTCGTTGAACTTGCGAGCCAAAAAACGAATTTCGCACTTGGCCTGCCACATTTACACGATTTAAACCAAGCGCTAAACCTTGTTGTGTAAGCTCTATACGTAACTCTTCTTTACCATCAGACATACTATCGGCAATATCAAACACCGTTGGGTAAGTTGCTAAACGGTTTTTAATATTATCAGCCACATCTTGGAGTATTGTTAGCGAGGTGCCACTTAATTGAACGTCTATTGGGTCTGAACTTCGACCAATTTCAGCTCTAAATGTTAAGCTTTCAGCGCCAGGGATCACACCTATTAAATCGCGCCACTCACTTGCAAGCTCGCGTGAGCCTATGTCTGATTCACGCTTTTCTGCAGGCGTGATTTCAAAGCGTACCGCCCCAGAGTTGGATACTCCACCGCGCCCGCCTGTAGTGGCGAGTATGTTTAAAATAACGCTTTCGCCTGTATCTGGGTCGCGATATTTATCTTGTAATTGCTGGGCCTTTTCAGACATATCAATCACGTATTTATTGGTTACCTCAAACGGTGTACCCGTTGGCAGTGTTAGGTTAACCCGTACGGTTTCGCTAGGAATTCGTGGGAAAAAGATAAACTTAGTCCAACCGCTAGTGATCATGGTTAAAATAATAAAAAATACCCCAACAAATAAACTTACAGTTGCTAATTTATGGCGTAAAGCAGTGTTTAAGATAGGTTGGTAATATTTTAAAATTGCACTTTCAAAGCCATCTGCAAAGCGTTGCTGAATTGCTTCAAGCTTCGATGGTTCACCTTTTTGGTGGCGTAATTTTATGTATTTTAAATGTGCTGGTAACACAAATTTAGATTCAATTAGCGAGAACAATAACACCGGAATGACGACTACCGGAATTTGCGCAAATAAGGCGCCGCGTGCCCCTTCAATGAATGCTAAAGGTAAAAAGGCAGCAACCGTAGTCAGCACACCAAAGGTAACCGGAGTAGCCACTTCTTGAGTACCCAATATAGCAGCCTGCTCACCCGATTTTGCCGTTTTTAAATGGGTATACACGTTTTCACCAGTTACTATGGCGTCATCTACTACAATACCGAGCACTAAAATAAAGCCAAATAAGCTCATTATATTTAGCGTTACACCAAATATCGGCATCGCGATAAATGCGCCCATAAACGATACTGGAATACCAATAAATACCCAAAATGCAATTGCTGGGCGCAAAAATAGCGTGAGCAGTGCCAGAACTAAAATACCACCTTGTAGAGCATTACTGGTTAAGGTTGCGATACGGCTTTTAACTAACTCTGAATCGTCATCCCAATAGCTTAGTTTAAAACCTTGTGGTAGCGTGGCCTGCTGTTCTTCAATATAGTTTTTAACATCGTCTGCCACGGTTATCGCGCTTTGCGGGCCAATTCGGTAAACGTCTATAAACGCTGCTTGCTTACCATTAAAACGGGTACGCACTGGCGTTTCTTCAAAGTCGTCTTTTATTGTAGCAATATCACCTAGGCGAATAATTGTTCCGTCGGCTTGGTTTTTAACTACTATGCTAGCAAATTCGTCTTTGCGGTAAGCCTGCCCTTTTGAGCTAATTAGTACATCGCCACCTTCAGTTTTTAAGTTACCAGCAGAAATATCAGAACTTGAATTAGCAATCGCACTCGATATTTGCGCAAGGCTTAGGTTATATTGGCGAAGTGTGTCTTGGCTAACTTCAATGGCTAACTCATAATCTCGTACACCACTTAGCTCTACCTGCGTTACATTAGGCAAACGCAGTATTTGATCTCGCACTGTTTCTGCGTATTCACGCGTTTCTTTTTCGCCGTAATCACTTGATACAGTAACAGCTATTACTTCTCTTTTACGCTCAGCAAGCGCAACAATTGGTTTCTCTGCATCGCCAGGAAACGTATTAATCGCATCCACTCGGCTTTTAATATCAGCCAACAGCTCACGTGGGTCATAACCACTTTCAACCTCAATGGTTACAGAACCTGAGCCTTCTGACGAGCGGCTAAATATTTGTTTAATGCCCTCTAAGTCTTGCACCGCTTCTTCTATACGAATTGTTACGCCCTGCTCTACATCTTCAGGGGTTGCACCACGCAGGCTAACACCTACGCTTATCATGTCTGTTTCGAAAGACGGAAACACCTCAAGTGGTATTTTACTCGATAAACTAAATAGCCCCGACAACAACAAAGTTACTAGCAATAAATTGGCAGCAACATGGTTTTTGGTAAACCAAGCAATCATGCTTTATCTCCTTGCTTGGCTGCACGACGTTTTTTTATTAACTCTTCAACACTGATACCAAGCTCTTTTGCTTTTTGCTCAAGTTGCTCTCGCGACGGGCGCATACCTTTAGGTTTTTTTTCCTTTAGCTCTTCACCTAAAATACTCACTTTAGTGCCCGAACTCACTTGACCAAGTGGCGTGATAACCAACTTGTCGTTTGCTTTTAATCCTGTCTTGATCATTGCTTGGTTTGCGTTTTGCCATGCAAAAGTAACGTCTTTACGTTTTAGTACATCACCCTCAACTACGTAAACATAGGTGCCTTGATAAATTGTACTGTTGGGAATGATCAACGCATTTTGTACCGTTTTGCCTGCAATTTGTGCCTTAATGTATTGGCCTATTTTAATTGGGTATTGATTACTCGCGGTTGATTTATATGGGTCGTCTATTTTTGCTACCACGTAAAGTTGCTGCGCGTTTTCGTCAATTGCGCCTTCAGTGCGTGCAAGTTGGCCTTGCCATGTTTGTTCGCCCACTAAATCAGAGCTAAATTTAACTAACGAACCGGCTTGGTTTTTAGCACCATCACGGTATTGCTCTGGCAGGTTTACAAACGAAAGGTCTTTATTTTTTATTGGTAAACGAATTTCTACGCTATCAATAGCGTAAATCGTGGCAAGCTGGGTATTGTTAGTCACTACTTGGCCTAAATCGACACTGCGACTCAGTATGCGCCCAGCATAAGGTGCAGTCACTTTTGTACGCTCTAAATCAAGCTCTGCTTTTTCAAGAGTAGCTTGAGCCGATAGCACTTGTGCCTGCGCAGCTGCTAATTGCGGCTCACGTAATACAAGACTGCTGGCTTGGCTTGAACCACCAAGGCGCTTCCAATCAGTCAGTGCTTGTTGCCCGCGGGCTTTTTCTTCTAGCAAGCTTTGCTCTGCTGTGAGTAAGTTAGCTTGTGCAGATTTAACCTCTGCCTGATGATCTCTATCATCAAGCTTTAGTAACACATCGCCTTTTTCAAAAAAACCACCTTCTCTAAACTCATCACTCACGTCGATGATTTGCCCTGATGCTTGAGCAACAAGTAAGCTTTGTGTGCGAGGCTTTACTGTACCGTAGCTGTCTATCATTACTTGGTAACTTTGAGGCACAACCTCTAGTACCGACACGCTGATAGCTGCTTTTGGTGCAGAGCCAAAACGCCTCGCTTCTGGTGGGTTACTTTTGATAAAAAACACAATTAAAAGAGCGGTAACAACAACCGCGGCTGGAATAATAATTTTAGCTGTTTTAGTTTTCATCGTTGTTACTCTTTAGGTCGCTTGATGGTTTTTCAAAATCACCACCAAGGGCAACATGTAGGTTGATTCTATTTGCAATTAATTGATTCTTAATTTGTATTAATGAACTTTGCGCATCGAATGAGCGCCCTTGTGCATCCAATACTGTGGTGTAAGTGACTAAGCCACTTTGATATTGCTCAAACGATAACTGCTCGGCAGCAAGTGCATTTTTTTGCGCTTCAAGTGTGCTGGTATATTGAGCCTTTAAAGATTGCTGCTGCGAAATCGCGTTTTCTACATCGCCAAATGCATCGTACAGAGTTTGCAGATATTGTTGCTCTTGCTTTTGTGTATTTAGGCGTGCAATTTCCTCATTAGCTTGTAAACGTCCCCCCTCAAAAATAGGTGCCGAAATACTTCCTAGCAAAGACCATGCAAGGCTTGAAGGAGAAAATAAGTCACTCACTCTGTCTGTGCTATCACTTAAGCTTGCAGTTAAATTTAAACTAGGAAAACGCTGTTTATGTGCGTAAGCCAATGACGCATCGCTCGCCAATAGCTCGTACCAACTAGCAAGTAATGCAGGCTTTCGGGTAATAAGTTCAGATGGAATTCCCAGTGGAATTTCTGTGTTAATAACCGGTAAGTCATTACTTGCAGAAATTGCTCCTTTTGGGTACTCACCTAATAAACGCTCCAGTAGTCTTGCAGCACTGGATAAGCTTGCTGATTGAGTAGCTATGCGTGAACGTTCGTTATTTAGCTCATTGCGGGCTAAATAAACATCGAGCGCTTCGTTTATACCTTGGCGGTAACCCGATTCAATTATATCGAGATTTTGCTTAGCATTTTCTTCACGGCGTTTATATAAATCGAGTAGCTGCTGTGCAGACACAACATCAAACCATCCTTGAACAACATCCGAAACAAGCTGCTGTTTAGCCTGTTCAAAACGCGCTTTTTGAGCTAAATATGAAAGGTTAGCTTCACGTTTTGAATCTGACAGTTTGCCCCATAAATCAACTTCATAATTTAAGTTTAAGCTTACGGAGCTAGCATTATTATAACTAACAGGCCGATTATCTTTACTTCGGCTAGTACGCGTAGATAAATCTAAGCTAGGCCAAAGGTCTGCCCCCGACGCAATAAGTTGCTGCTTAGTAATGGCAACATCGTAGCTGGTTTGCAATAGTTGCTGATTGTTTTTAAGCGCTTGGTTAACATATTTTTTCAGCAATGGCGTGTTTAGTTGCGTTAACCATTCATCATCCACTTGCAAAACTGAACTTGCTGCTTGTTGTTGCCACTGCTTAGGAACATTACTGGGTGCTTGTTGGCGCTCCTGTGGATTTATATTACTCGCACAGCCACTGAGCAGAATCACACTAAGTGCCAATAACGTTGGCTTGTATTGCCAAATCATAATTTAACCTGAATTACTGCTATTTATGAATGTAATTCAAGCACCTTGGCTAATTTTGCTCAACTTACTTTACATAACATTACACAACTAGCGATGAGTGAACTAATAAGTGAGTTATACGGCAGGTATAGTTAAATGATCAGCAACTTTGTAAATATAAACACTATCAGATCACAACATTATTTATGTAGATTAAAATTAATTTATCAGGAAAAAATAAAGTGCTGTAAACGAGGTAGTGCAGCCTAACCAAATCGAATGGGTAACTTATACAGACTACTGATTCAGTGTTTTGATAATAGAAGTAAGTTGATAAATGGTGCCGACTAACCGAGTCGAGCGGGTAACTTGTACAGACTACTAATTCAGTGTTTTGATAATAGAAATAAGTTGATAAATGGTGCCGACTAACCAAATCGAACGGGTAACTTGTACAGACTACTGATTCAGTGCTTTGATAATAAAAGTAAGTTGATAAATGGTGCCGACTAACCGAGTCGTACGGGTAGCTTGTACAGACTACTGATTTAGTATTTTGATAATAGAAGTAAGTGGATAAATGATGCCGACTAACCGAGTCGAACGGGTAACTTGTACAGACTACTGATTTAGTGTTTTGATAATAGAAATAAGTTGATGAATGGTGCCGACTAACCGAGTCGAACGGTTGACCTACTGATTACAAGTCAGTTGCTCTACCAGCTGAGCTAAGTCGGCACACTAAATTATTTGAATGGTAGTTTTGAACAGGGGTCAAAAACAAAAAAGCCCTGCATAAGCAAGGCTTTGTATAAATGGTGCCTCGACCCGGAATCGAACCAGGGACACGAGGATTTTCAATCCTCTGCTCTACCAACTGAGCTATCGAGGCACTTAAACAGTGCTAATTAAATGTTGTTAAAACACTTAACTAAAATAAATGGTGCCGACTAACCGAGTCGAACGGTTGACCTACTGATTACAAGTCAGTTGCTCTACCAGCTGAGCTAAGTCGGCACACTAAACTGTGTGCTAAGGCACGTCATCAATTTTAAAGATTGATAAACTTATAAATGGTGCCTCGACCCGGAATCGAACCAGGGACACGAGGATTTTCAATCCTCTGCTCTACCAACTGAGCTATCGAGGCACTTAAACAGTACTAATTAAATGTTATTAAAACACTTAACTAAAATAAATGGTGCCGACTAACCGAGTCGAACGGTTGACCTACTGATTACAAGTCAGTTGCTCTACCAGCTGAGCTAAGTCGGCACACTAAACTGTGTGCTAAGGCACTTCATCAATTTTAAAGATTGATAAACTTATAAATGGTGCCTCGACCCGGAATCGAACCAGGGACACGAGGATTTTCAATCCTCTGCTCTACCAACTGAGCTATCGAGGCACTTAAACAGTGCTAATTAAAAATCTTAACCGATTTTTAATGTAACTCCCAACAACATCTACTAAGTCAGCTGTCTGGGCGTGCGGCGTATTAAACGAGTTTTGCCCTTACAAGTCAACTTTTTTTTTATCCTTTACGACTGTTTGAACGGTTTTCAAGCAACTCAGTACATTTTTTATTGATAACGTACATTTTTACCACAAACCAGTCTATATATATGAAATATTATAACTAAATCAGACTAAAACCGTAGTGAATTATTTTTGGTAAATGGTACGATTAGTTCAGATACCTATGCTAATAGCTAAAGTAGCAAAAACACATCAATGGGAACATTCAATGCAGAGTAAATTCTCTTCGCCGGTAAAAGGGTTATTACCACTTTTTTTTATATTTAATATTGCAATTACCGCACTTGCTGTATTTGGTTACTCGTTCTACATCAAAAACGATACACAAACAGTTAAACCTGAGCCATCGGTCAATATTAAAACACTCGCATCTACATTAAATCAGCCTATGATCGACGCGCTAACAATGTATGGCCAAGACAAGGTTAAGCAATTACTCGACTTAACATCCTCTTTAGATGATGAATTTGAATATACTCTTTATCGTTTCAGCGCGACTTCTGATACACAACTCGTTTATAGCAATAGCGAGACCGCACCTGAGTCCATCAAAATCACACAATATAATGAGAACACAGGTGTGTTGCATCATATTCTCTTGCTTAACGATCAGCCAATTGGTGAGCTAATTATAAAACAAGAGTTAGCTTCACCACCATTAAGCATGCAAGACTCTCAGGTAATTGCATATGGCATTGCAATCGCAACTGTTATTTCTTTATTTATCTTCGCGTTACTTTTTAACGTATACATTAATGGCCGTTTGCGTAAAAGCACTGATTCACTCTCGCAAGAACTTCAGGCTATTACAGAGCAAGGTAACTATAATAGTAATGTTAATGAACAGCTAGATATTGGTTTAGGCTCTGTAGCACAAAGTATAAATGTACTCCTTAAGCAAGTACAAACAGCCCTTAGCGATAATGAGTCGGTACAAAAAGAACTGAAAAAACTACAAAATGGTTTAGAGTCGGAGGTGCAAAACCGCACTATTGCACTCGAGAGAGAAACTTTAAAAGCACAAAGAGCTAGCGAAACTAAAACCACCTTTTTGGCTACTATGAGCCACGAAATCAGAACGCCTATGAATGGTGTTATTGGTACTATCGATTTGCTTCGTCAAACAGACCTTGATGGTGCTCAGCATCGCTTAAGTACTATTATTCGCGAATCAGCATTCTCACTACTGAGTATTTTGGATGATATTTTAGATTTTTCTAAAATTGAAGCTGGTAAGCTTAACATAGACCCAATCCCCTTTTCAGTGAGCGATACCCTAGAAGAAGTAACTCGCGTTTTGTCGTCGGTCGCTAAAAAACGAGAACTCGATTTAGAACTATCAATTGCGCCTGATATTCCAGTAAATCTAGTCGGTGACAGCGTACGTGTGCGCCAAGTACTTTATAATTTATGCAGCAATGCAATTAAATTCACAAGCACCGATGAAAAAACCCAAGGCCATGTGAGAATTTCGGTTGAGGTTGCGCATAACACCGCCGACCACTTTACCTTGCGCTTTTGCGTAACCGATAACGGCAAAGGGATGACACAAGCTCAGCTAAGAGACATATTTAGCCCATTTGTTCAGGCTGAGAGTTCAATAACCAGAGAGTTTGGTGGCACAGGGTTAGGGCTTTCTATTTGTAAGAGCCTAACAGAGTTAATGTTAGGTACTATCCATGTAAATAGCCATGCAGGTATTGGCAGTGAATTTACCGTTGAGCTGCCTTTTAGCACCTCTGGTAAAATAAAATATGCTCATAAAAATGCCTTAGACGGCAAACCAATTATTGTTGTAAGTAACAACCTTCAACGCGAAAAAATAATGTACCGTTATTTATCGTTTATGGGTGCAAAAGTTATTTACGCGCACACAGAAAAAGAAATTGAACAACACCAAAACACAGAGGGTGCTATTTGGGTTGCAGATGGTATTGATAATATAGACAACATCAACGCATTACTAAGGCGCTTATTGTACTCACTTGAGGATTACAATCAGCAAGTAGTCGTATTAAGCAAACTAGATGAAGCTGCCATTAATCATAAAAACATATTTTACATAAATGCGTCTCCGCTTTGTAAGTCCAACTTTATGCTTTCTATTTTGGTTGCCGCAGGCTTGCATCAACCAAAACAAATTAAAAAAGCAAAGTCGCTAAATAACTATTTAAATGTTGAGCAAGCTCGAGAATCAAATAAATTAATTTTGCTTGTTGAAGACAACCTTCTAAACCAGCAAGTTTTAACCGACCAATTGCATATATTGGGGTATGGCGTAGAGGTTGCCAACAATGGCGAAGAAGGCCTAGATATGTGGAGAAAGAACAATTTCTCACTTATTTTAACCGATCTACACATGCCAAAAATGTCGGGATACGACATGGTTGAAAAAATTCGTAACGAAGCTGAATTACTAGAAGCTATAGACGCACAACCTTATATAGTTGCAGTTACCGCTAACGCTCTCAAAGGTGAAAAAGAACGCTGTTTAGCAGTAGGTATAAATGACTTTATTACAAAGCCTATAGAACTCAATGCGCTTGAAGATACTTTAAAACGTTGGAGCAACAAGCAAGCTCCTAAGCAAGCGCTAGCTTCTCAACAAAACACTGCATTGCCAATAGATATGGATGCAGTCGCCAAATACGTAAATGGCGATAAAGCAAAACAACTTCGCTTTTTCAAAATGTATTTAGAGCAAAGTCAAAGTTTAATTAAATCAATAAATTCAGGCGTTATGGTTAACGACCTAGCAGAAATAATTGAGGGTTGTCATCAACTCAGATCTATTTCTAAAACCATCGGGGCAGAAACAGTTGGTGAGCTTGCCGGCGCATTTGAAGATAAATGCAAAGCGGGCGAACTAACAACTGATGAATTAATTGATTTACGCGACCAGTTAGAAATTGAATATTCTAAAGCGGCTCAATTTTTAAAAGAGCAAGTTAGAAAGGCAGAGGAAGAAAACGAAGAGTTTTAGCACTTAATAGCTAAATAATTAGCAATAAAAAGGGGCTTTGAGCCCCTTTTTTAATAAATTATTTATTTTTCTGGCGGTCTATAGCCTTCAATTTCTACGTCTTTACCTTCAAACAGAAAGCCAACCATTTGCTCTTCTAAAAATGTACGATGCTCTGGATCCATCATATTTAAATGCTTTTCGTTAATTAGCATAGTTTGTTTATGTTGCCATTGAGCAAAAGCTTCTTTAGAGATGTTATTAAAGATCTTTTCACCAAGCTCACCCGGGTAAAGTTGAAAACCAAGGCCTTCGGCTTCTTTTTGTAACTTTTGACAAAATACAGTACGTGCCATAATTAATTTCTCTTAAGCGTTAAATGCAAACAGTTTAACCTATTGGTGCAATTTGTTTAACCAACTTTTTAGTTGGTGCAGCCAAACCCACTTCTACTGATTGATCTAGCGGGTACCAAACTAGCTGCCGTTCGTTAATCACATCCGGGATTTGTCTAAGATTTAATATATGCGGGTTAATAGTCAGCTCAAAGTGAGAAAATACATGGGTAAATGGTACCAATGGTTCAAGTTCTGATTTAAAGCCATGTTGAACTAAAAAGTCATCTAGCTGTTTACGCTCAGCAAACTCAAAAAAACCAAACAATCCCCCCCAAATACCAGAGCTAGGGCGTTTTTCCATAAGGACCTTATCGTCACATTTTATAATTAGCTGATGACAGCTTTTTTTAGGCACTGCTTTTTTTGGCTTCGAATGAGGAAATTCTTTAACCTTACTAGCATTAAACGCACCGCAGCGGCTGTTTAACGGGCACGGCTCACAATCAAAGCGGCTACGTGAACATAAGCTTGCACCTAAATCCATCATAGCTTGGTTGAATTCAGTCACATTATTTTTAGGTGTTAATTGCGACGATAAATGCCAAAGCTGGTTTTCTACTTTTTTTACCCCATACCAGCCCTCCACCATAAAATAGCGTGCCAATACTCGCTTTACATTACCATCTAAAATGGGGTGATGCTGACCAAGCGACAATGACAATACAGCCCCTGCTGTAGAGCGCCCTATACCTGGCAAATCCATAACATCCTCAAGCGTTTGAGGAAACAGCCCGTTGAATTTATCGCGAACTATCTTTGCTGTTTTATGAAGGTTTCGCGCGCGGGCGTAATAACCTAAACCAGTCCAGTGGTGAAGAACCTGATCTTCTTCGGCATTCGCCAAAGCGATAATATCAGGAAAGCTTTTCATAAATTTTTCAAAGTATGGGATCACCGTAACAACTTGAGTTTGCTGGAGCATAACCTCAGAAACCCACACTTTATAAGGTGTTTTACCCAATTGCCACGGCAGTGTTTTTCTGCCATGAAGGTGATACCAATCAACTACTTGTTTTGAAAACCAGTGAGACTGCTCTTTATTTAAGTCCAACATATTATACTTTTACTCATGCTCAATGGCGGGTCAGTCTATTGCAGTGAGTAAAAAGATCAAGCTATAGAGGCTGTAAAACCAGCTAATACTTGTGATTGAGGCCATCGTCAGGGATAATATGCAACCATTTTTAAACACATTGTTTTGTCAGGCCAATTAGATATGAGTGAATCAAGCAATACCAACCTAGAGCAAGCTAAGCAAGAAGGTAAATACATCCGCACCATTCGCAGTTTTGTAAAACGCGAAGGTCGATTAACCAAAGGCCAAGCCGCTGCAATCGAAAAATGCTGGCCAACAATGGGCTTAGAGCATAAAAACGGCATGCTTGATTTAAGCCAAGTATTCGGCAACAACAATGATGTAGTCCTAGAAATAGGCTTTGGTATGGGCAAGTCGCTTGTCGAAATGGCTAAAAATGCTCCACACCTAAACTTTATTGGTATTGAAGTACACCGCCCTGGTGTTGGTGCATGTTTAATGGATGCCGACGAAGCGGGTGTAACTAATTTACGCGTGTTTGAACACGATGCTGTAGAAGTGCTTGCTGATTGCTTAAGCGATGAAAGCCTAACTACATTGCAATTATTCTTCCCAGATCCATGGCACAAAAAGCGCCACCATAAACGCCGTATTGTGCAAACTGAATTTGCTGAAAAGCTTCGCTCAAAATTAAAAATAGGCGGTGTTTTTCATATGGCTACTGATTGGGAGAACTACGCAGAGCATATGCTAGAAGTAATGCAAGCGGCTCCGGGTTATAAAAACCAATCAGAAACAAACGACTACGTACCTCGCCCTGATTTACGTCCTCTTACCAAGTTTGAGCAACGCGGCCACCGATTAGGTCACGGCGTTTGGGACTTAATGTTTGAGCGCACCAAGTAATTACACTTTTATATTAATTTAACACATAGTAAGGCAAAGCCATTTATGAGCGTATTAACCAACCCAAGTTTACTGTTACTTCGAAATAGCGAGGCATTAACGGGTAAATCTATATTGGTGGTCAACTTTGTTCAAGATGGCTTTTTAGCTGAGCTTAAAACGCTGAATCCAAATAGCAAAATTACAGCGTTTAGCTATAACCATGCTAATGGTGAATTTGCTAAAAACACTCATGGCGTTGATGTGAGCGTTAACCACACCATTACCGGTAGCGATTATGACTTAGTTATTCTTTATTACCCTAAGTCAAAACCAGAATTGCTAATGGCGCTTGATAACATACGCGCGGTAATAACAAGCGATGCCGAATTATTAGTGGTTGGCGAAAATAAGAGTGGTGTTAAATCGATTGAAAAACAATTAGCAGGCAAAGCTCAATATAGTAATAAGATTGATTCGGCTAAACACTGCGTACTTTACTCATTTTCTCAAATTGAGCTTAATGCGCAATTTGATATTAGCCATTACCATAAAACATTTACCGTTAGTATTGCCGATACATCATTTTCAGCTATCAGCGTACCTGGCGTGTTTAACCATGGCTGTTTAGACGCTGGTACCAAAATGCTACTCGAAAATGCCCCTTCAACCAAACAAGGTAAAGTACTCGACTTTGGTTGCGGTGCTGGCTTAATTGCGACCTTTCTGGGTTTAAAAAATACAGCTCTTGAATTTGTATGTAGCGACGTAAGCGCACTTGCAACCTACGCAACAACTCAAACTTTAAAGTTAAACGGGGTAACTGGTGAAGCAATTCTCAGTGATGGCCTTAAAAATATTAGTGGTAAGTTTGATTTAATAGTGAGCAACCCGCCGTTTCACACAGGCATTGCAACAGACTACAGCGTTGCTGAAACGTTTTTAGCTAACGCAAAACAACATTTAACTAAAAACGGAAAACTAACCATTGTGGCAAACAGCTTTTTAAAATATCCGCCTATTTTAGAAACGCAATTTGAAACTTATCAAACTGTATTCAAAAACAATAAATTTGCCGTTTATAGTAGTTAAATTTTTTATATTTCAAGTTGAGTATTCTGCGTGCTCAACTTTGCAATAAAATATTACCTATTATTTTTATTTTTTTGCACCACTGTGTTCCTTCTTTGCTAGACTAATAAAATAATAAAACTCAATGACTCAGGCGACACTCAAATAATGCCTAGAAAAGTTCATCAAAGCAGTATTCGTAAAGCACTCATAAACCTAATAATGCTTATAACTGCTATTTGCTTGTCATTATCGATTTCTATATCAACTTATTTAAGTGTTAAAGAACAAAAACAATTAATAGTGAGTAAGCTCGTTATTTTGGCGGAAATAGTTGCTTTTGACGCTGGAAAATCAGTTTTTGAAGATGACAGAGAAACAGAAGAGAAACGCCTTAAATACTTTGAAAAAACTCCTTTAGTTAAAAACATACATGTATATTCTATTGAGCAAGCATCTCAAAAACCTGTTTTTTTTATAAGTTTTAATGCAAAAAAAACGCCACCAGTCCCCCTCAGAATCGATAGCATTGAAGAGCTAAAAACACCACGTATAACCCACGAAGATATCGAACTAATAAAGCCAATTTTTCATAATGAAAAGCTTGTTGGTCATGTATACATGCGTGGAAGTCTTGAAAGCTTAGACGATTATATAAAACAAAAAATAGTTGTAGATATCTTACTGACTTTACTGATACTTGTTGTTGTGTATTTTATCGCAATAAATGTTCAAAAAAGAATAGCTCGACCAATAGAGCGGCTTAGCATGCTATTACAAGACGTATCAAAAAATCATAACTACGATGTACGCGCACCAGTAACCGACGTAAAAGAAATATCAGCGCTTTCTAACAGTTTAAACATCATGCTTACACGCACCCAAAAACAATTGACTCGCCATGAAAAAGACAAAGAAGAAATTAAACAGCTTAACCAAGGGCTAGAAGAAAAAGTAAACCAACGAACTATAGCCCTTCGAGAGGCAAATCAAGAGTTATTATCAACCCTTGAACGTATGCATCAGTATCAAACGCAGATTGTTGAAAATGAAAAAATGGCATCACTTGGTCAAATGGTTGCCGGTGTTGCACATGAAGTTAACACCCCAATAGGCCTTGGTATTACAAGCTCTACTTTGCTGCGCGATAAGTTAGCCGATTTACAAATTAGCTTTGATGACAAAAAACTGACTTCAAATCAATTAAAGCGCTTTATTGACGACGGCATTGAAAACCTAGATTTAATTTATCGTAACTTAAACCGTGCAGCCGACTTAATTTCAACCTTTAAAAAGGTAGCTGTTTTTCAAGATGATGACGTAACTACCTACATTAATATTCATAAGTTAATAACGGACGTTTTGACATCAATAAGCTCGGAGCTTGAAGAGAAAAAACCGGTTATAAACATAAATTGTGCAACCGATTTAACCGTAGAAAGCAAGTCAGAACCATTACAACAAGTACTTATACAACTAATAACAAACTCACTACTACACGGGTTCGTTGGTAATGAAAATAATGAAATACAATTTGATGTAGAGTTAACAGGAAAAAAACTCACTATTATTTACAGCGATAACGGCCAAGGCGTAGATAAAAAAATTAAACACAGAATATTCGACCCATTTGTAACCTCAAAAAGAGGACAAGGGGCAAGTGGCTTGGGCATGCACTTAGTTTACAATTTAGTAACCCAAGCTTTAGGCGGCCATATATTAATTGATTTAGAAAAAAAACGCGGTGCGCGATTCATCATAACCATCCCTTAAAAGTGAAGTAACCAAACACATATATTTACTTATATTCCTTGAATTACTACTTATTGACCCTATTTATGCTTCATGTGGTAAACAAGTGTAATAGTTATCGTTTATATAGCGCAATTTTTTGAACTTTATTACTTTTGCGATATCACATACATTGATGAAAGATTAGATAGTGATATAATTTAACTTTGAATTAGTCTGATTATTTAACAGCTTTGCGTAGTCAGCCGGTCCATAAATTATCAAAGTAAATGAACTTCATACGTGTATTGATCGATTTAACAGTAGTTTTTGCACGGGCTTTTTGAGCAAACTTTGAACTCTTACTGTTTTATTTTTATCCAACTTGTTTTTTCTTGTTAACAATTGGATATAATCCTATAATCTCTAGTAGTCGGATTTATACTAAATACCGATTTTTTGTAAATAAAATATTCCAAAAAGGTTAATTAATAATGCAAACGCCAGTCATTCTAATCGTAGAGGATGAAGACGTAACTCGACTAAACCTCGTTAGTTTATTTGAAGCTGAAGGTTACAAAGTTATTGAAGCCATTGATGGCGATGACATGCATGACAAGCTTACAAATAACGACGACGTTAATCTCGTAGTTATGGATATCAATCTTCCAGGCAAAAACGGCCTTATATTAGCCCGTGAATTACGCCAAAAACGCAAAGTAGGCCTTATCTTCTTAACAGGTCGTGATAACGATGTTGATCGTATTTTAGGGCTTGAAATTGGCGCTGATGATTACATTACTAAACCATTTAACCCTCGTGAATTGACTATTAGAGCGCGTAACCTTATTACGCGTACTGGGCTAAGCGATGATGAATCAGCACTTGAAACTAATGGTGTTATTACATTTAACGGTTGGGAATTAGACGAAAATAGCCGCTGTTTAACATCTCCTAATGGCGATGCTAAGCGCTTGCCTAAAGGTGAGTACAGAGCACTGCGATTAATGCTTGATTCTCCAGGTCGTATTTTTAGCCGTGAACAACTAATTAAACATATGACAGGCCGTGAGCTACGTGCAAACGACCGTACTGTTGATGTAACTATTCGCCGTATTCGTAAGCATTTTGAAAGCGATAATTCTACATCAGAGCTTATCAGCACCATTCATGGTGAAGGCTACCGCTTTATTGGTAAAATCGACAGCTAATTAGCGTTTATTCTAATTGCTGTAGAAATAAATGAAGGGCACGTTGTCCTTCATTTATTTTATCTGCCAACACCAGCAGCCACTCCTTAAGCACTTCATCACTCTCATCTATCGCACCATATTCCATTACTTTTGCATGCAGTTGAACATCGTTTAAACCAACAGAACCTGCGGCACCTTTGAGCTTGTGCGCAACCGATTTATACTCTTCCCTGTCGCCTGTATTTAATGATGTAAGCAATTCTTGTTGATATTGCGGATTTAGCTTTTCAAACAACTGACTGCTGCGCCTAAACACAACTAACCCCATAGAGTTAACAAAGTCTTCTATTGTTTCAACATCTAGCAAATGCGCATCAATATTTTTAAGTGCTTCGTCGGTTACTTTTAGCTGTGGCTCGTTGCATTGAGCTTGCTTAATATCAAATAAATCAGCAAGCATTTTATCAAGCTTTACTGTATTAATAGGTTTAGCTAAAGCGCCTTGAATAGAAATACCTTCAAGTTCTTCTTCTGCACTTCTCACATTAGCGGTTAGTGCAACAATAGGCAGGTTATCAAAGTGGCTATCAGCACGAATTTGCCTTGCAACTTCATCGCCATTTATATCGGGTAGCTGCATATCAAGTAATACTAAATCTAGATCGTCTTCGGTATCAACAAACGAAAGTGCATCTTCGCCCGTTTCAGCCCATAGCACTTCATGTCCGCGTTGCTCCAATAAATTAGTGGCTATTTCGGCGTTAAGTGGTACGTCTTCAACGAGTAAAATATAAAGCTCTCGGCCAACATAGCTTTGCTCTGTAGGCGCAATGCATAAGCTCAGCGGTATTTGCACTGTAAAGCAACTGCCCTCACCCTCTGTACTGTTTACTGTAATACTGCCTTTCATAGCCGTGACTAGCGCTTTAGTTACCGCAAGCCCAATACCTGAACCTATTGCATTAGTGCCTTGTAAATCAGGTGCTTTATAGTACATATCAAAAATACGAGAAAGCTGCTCTTGTGGAATACCTTGCCCTGTATCTGAAATTTTAATAACTAACCACGGGCCTTCAGGGCGGTTTTCACGGCTACATTCAAGTGTTACTTTGCCATGCTGGGTAAATTTCACTGCGTTGTTTATCAGGTTCCAAACCACTTGGCGTAAACGAGTAGGATCAAGCAGTGCATATATATCAAGCATGCCATTTCGCTCAATATCAAACTCAAGCCCTTTTTGCTCAGTTATTAACCCTGCAAAATTCACAACATCGTTTATAAAATCAGATACATTAATAGAGTTGGCGGCAATATCGAGCTGCTCTCTGTCTATTTTATCTAAATCTATAATGTCGTTAAAAATATTACCGAGCGTTTCAGCACTTGAAAAAACCGTGTTACACCAACTGCGTTGCTGCTTATTTAGATCGGTATCGAGCAACATACGTGTTAAGCCCACAATACCGTTAAGCGGGGTACGCAACTCATGGCTTAACGTGGCTATAAATTTCCCTTTATCTTTATATGCGGTTTCAAGCGCCTCAGCCGCTTCTTTACGGCTCGTAATATCACGCCCAAAACCAAGTAAACCTATGTAGTCGCCTTCATCGTTTATAAAAGGAAGTTTTCGTAACTCAAACCAGCGCGTTGCACCATCAACTTCATAACCTACATCGATGGTGAGTGCTTTGTGAGTTTGCTCTACCTCTTTGTCTGTGCGCAATACTTCAGATAAAAAGTCGTTTGGGAATATTTGTTCAACCGTTTTACCTATAAGCTCACGGCTTGATTTACCCATTACTTCTTCAAACATTTTATTGCAGCCAGCAAACACCCCATTGTTATCGCGGTAATAAAACAGATCGGGGGATGAATCAACAATTGAGCGTTGTAACATGCTTTGCTGAGCAAGCTCTTGCTGTGTTTTTTTACGCTCGGCAATTTCTCTACGTAGTTCTTCAATGGCGCGATGCTTAGCATGAAAAGCCATTTTACGTTCATCTATTTCAATATTAAGCCGACTAATATTGTCTTTAAGTGTTTGGTTTAATAGTTTTTCTTGTTTAGTTGCGCTATCTAAGTAAGCGTAGGAAGCATCTAACTGACGAATTGAATTAATAAGTACGCTTATAATTAAAGGTGACACAACAGCTGAAAAAAATACCACGGCCAAAATATCTACAAGAAACAATTCGCCTATAGCTACGTAGTAAAACATGCTCGATAAAATAAGAGACGCTGCTAAAAATAAAGCGTAACAAATGGCAGCTGTTTTTAACTCACCAAATCGCGCTATTGAACTTGAAAGCACCCGAACCCAAGGGCTCAAAGAATAATCGGTCATACGTAGTTTTATCTCTTTGCTGTTTGCTTAAATATAAGAAAGGCAATGCTATTTACAGATTTTAGCATTTTTCTATTCGCTATTTTCATGTTGTGCGACAAAAACAGAAAATATTCATACGCAATTTTAGCGGGCAGTAAAGTCCTCGTTTCAGCCATTGATTATTTCGTGTAAAATAATGCGCCTTATCATTGCCAATAACGAGTAACATAGCATGCAAACCAATATGCCCGATATAGCTGACACCGCTCCTGCATTACAAACAGGTAAATTAGACTGGGTTGGCATGGGTGAAATTGAACTGCCATTTATTTTTGAATCGCGTGATTTAAGCCCTGTTACTGTTAATGCCAAAGCCCGCGCATTTGTTAACTTGCACAAAGAAGACGCCAAAGGCATTCATATGTCGCGCTTATTTTTAGCGCTTGATTTACTCTCAACAGAGCAACAAGTAAATCCTCAAACAATTAGCCAAGCACTAAATACGTTTATATCTAGCCATGAAGGGTTGAGTAATAAGGCACAGATTGAGTTTAAATTTGAGCTACCTCTTCGCCGTAAGTCTCTATTGAGTGGCAAAGCTGGCTGGAAAAGCTATCCAATCACACTTACAAGTACAATTGAAAATAATATCATTAGTTACGAGCTAACCGTTGATGTTACCTATTCATCAACTTGCCCTTGCTCGGCGGCTCTTGCACGCCAGCTAATACAAAATGCATTTAGCGAAAAATTTAAGCAAGACACGCTCAACCAAAAAGAGGTACTTGAGTGGCTTGGCACAACACAAGGCATTGTGGCAACTCCTCACTCGCAGCGCTCAATTGCTAACGTAAAAGTTAAACTCAATAGCAACATTAATGAGTTTGATGTAGTTAACTTAATAAATACCCTTGAAGGCGAGCTTAAAACGCCAGTGCAAGCGGCAGTAAAGCGTGAAGATGAACAAGAATTTGCCCGTTTAAATGGGCAAAATTTAATGTTCTGCGAAGATGCCGCGCGTAAAATTAAAGCAATATTAGAAACAGACGGTTACGCAGATTACTGGCTACAAATAAACCATTACGAATCGCTTCACGCCCACGACGCTGTGGCTGTTGCTGTTAAAGGTATTAATGGCGGGTATAAGGCATAAAACACCTACGTTAACTTAAATCACCATTCGGTAAATCACATACAATATTTGGGCACGGTACTTGCTTTAACAAAGCAGTGTCAATTTGTTGTTATGGAGTTACCGTATGGAATTCGCTTTATTGTCGATTTTAGTATTAGTGGTAGGTGCATCAATTGCCGCGTCAAAATTTAGTGACGACGGTGGTAATCCTTATCCTTTTAAACGTAAACAAAGCGTATTTACGCAAGTAGAAAGCGCCTTTTTAAACCTGTTAGAACGCGCTATTGGCGATCAATATAAAATAGTGAGCCGAGTTAAGCTTATTGATGTTATCGACTGTAAAGAAGGTTTATCACCTAAATCAAAACGTGCCGCTATTGCTAAAGCCAAAAATAAGCAGCTTGATTTTGTGTTAATTGACAAAGAAAAAATGACCATCGTAGCAGCTGTTGATTTAGTAAATAACGCAAATAAAGATGGCCACAAAGCCCAGCGCGACTGGTTTGTAAATGGCGCCTTAGAAGCTGCAGGCATTCCACACATTCGCATGAAGGTAAAAGCGGGCTATCGCCCATCAGAAGTACGCGATGCCATTATGTTCAAACTGGGTAAACCAGCACCAACAGCACAGCGCCCATTACGTAACCGAGTTCACAAACCTGCTGTTTTATCCCCCTCACAAGCTAAAGCCCATTCAACAGCATTAGCCGAAATATAATTATCAGGTGACTAAATTTGCATTAAAGCGAGCATTTTAAATGTCTCGCTTTTTTGTTTTTTATTGCTAACTTCACGTATAATCAAGCTATTCAAACTCAGGAATCAAACACTATGAATGTTGGTATTATTGGCGCAATGGAGCCAGAAGTTAAAATTTTGCGTGAAGCAATGCAAAACCCAGCTGTTTTAACTAAAGCAGGTTTTACATTTTACACTGGTGAATTAGCGGGCTGCACAGTAACTCTAGTTCAATCAGGTATTGGTAAAGTAGCATCAAGCATTGCAACTACATTACTTATTGATAATTTTAAGCCTGATTGCGTAATTAACACCGGCTCTGCTGGCGGTTTTGATCCATCATTAAGTGTTGGCGATGTCGTCATATCGTCAGAAGTTCGTCACCACGATGTTGACGTAACTGCATTTGGTTACGAAATTGGCCAAGTACCACAAATGCCTGCAGGTTTTGCTGCGCACCCTAAATTAGTTAAAGCAGCCGAGCAAACTATTGCACAAATTAGCGAAGTTAAAACGTTAGTGGGCCTTATTTGTACTGGCGATACCTTTATGTGTGATCCTGTTCGTATTGATAAAGCCCGCAGCGACTTTCCTTCAATGCTTGCTGTAGAAATGGAAGGTGCGTCTATTGCGCAAACCTGTCATACGCTTGAAACTCCTTTCGTTGTTATTCGTTCAATGTCTGATATTGCTGGCAAAGAATCGCCACAGTCGTTTGAAGAATACTTAGAAACAGCATCAATCAACTCATCTAAAATGGTTGTTGCTCTGCTTGAAAAGCTAACAGCTGTAACACTGTAAATGCTTAGCAATATTGTTCAAAACCATTTGGACTTTATTGTATTTATAATAGCGCTCCTTGCTGAGCGCTTTTTACCACTTGTTAGTTGGTACCACCCGAATACCGTTTTAGTGGCCGTATTTAGCGCCATAGGCAAACGTATTTATAATAAACAAAATACAAACAGCTACCACTATTTAGCAGCCATACTTGCAAGCGTGCTGGTGCTCAGTGTTATTTTACTAATTGTTACCTTGCTACTTGAATTTGCATTTTACCCAGAGCTACTTGCAGGCCTTATTTTATACCTTTGCCTTGAAAGCCAAAGCCTCAATAAAAAAGCCCTTCGTATTGCAAAGCTCACTAAACAAAACCAAAAGTCAGCCGCACGCGAGCTATTAAAACCACTGCTTGCTCGTGAAGTCAGCAAGCTTTCAACCACAGGAATTATTAAAGCCCTCATTGAAAGCTTAATACTTCGTACTGCCCGTTATTACTTTGTGGTTATATTTGTTTTTTTACTTTTAGGGCCAGTTGCAGCACTTGGTTACCGACTGCTTACCTTAATGCAGCAAGCATGGCGTGGTGATATTTCACCAAACAGCGAATTTTTAAAACCGTTAAAGCTTATTTTATTTGTTATTGAGTATATTCCAGTGCGTTTACTTACACTCACAATTGCTGCAAGTAAGGCCACAAAACAAAGTATTCACTACATAAAACACTACGGCCAACACTTTTATCAAACAAATACAGGCTGGTTACTCAGTGCATGCTCTGCATCACTTGGCGTGCAACTAGGTGGACCCGCTATGTACTTTAATAAGCGGCATAACAAAATGCGAGTTGGTACAGATAGGCTACCTAATGCTGACGATGTACCAGCGGTTTTAAATCGGCTTAACCAGGCGCGCGCCTTTTGGGTACTCGTTATTGTGTGTATTGAAATTCTAAAGAGCATTTGAGCTTTACTTAGTGAAAATTATGCATAAAAAAAGCCAGTCAGCTATTAACTGACTGGCATTAAGCCTAAGCTATTTTTTATTACCCGTGCTTTTAAGCTACGGTAATGTTTGCAAACTTACGTTTACCTACTTGATAAATAGCGGTTGTGCCTTTTGCTATTTCTAGTTTGGTATCGGTGATTTTTTCTTCACCGTTCAGTTTAACTGCACCTTGCTTTATCATTCGCATCGCTTCTGATGTGCTTGCAACTAAATTAGCTTCTTTTAATAAGTTAGCGATTAAAATAGTGTCTTCTGCAATGGTTACTGTCAGCTCAGGAATTTCATCTGGCAGCGCTTTTTTCTGAAAGCGTTGAATAAAATCGTTGTGCGCAGCTTGTGCATCTTCTTCACTATGAAAACGTGCAATTAGCTCTTTAGCAAGTTCAATTTTGATATCGCGCGGGTTAGTCCCCTGCTCTACACGTTCTTTTTGTGCTGCTATTTGCTCAATCGAAAGGCCACTTAGTAAATCGTAGTAGCGCCACATTAATACATCACTAATCGACATAACTTTACCAAACATGTCATTTGGTGCATCAGTAATACCAATATAGTTACCTAAAGATTTAGACATTTTTTGAACGCCGTCAGTACCTTCAAGTAATGGCATCATTAAAACAGTTTGTGGCTTTTGGCCCTCAACTTTTTGAAGCTCACGACCCATTAGTAAATTAAAGCGCTGATCGGTACCACCCAGTTCTACGTCAGATTCTAATGCAACCGAATCCCAACCTTGCACTAACGGGTATAAAAATTCATGTATTGCAATTGGCTGCCCGCCATTGTAACGCTTCTTAAAGTCATCACGTTCAAGCATACGCGCAACTGTTTGGTTTGCAGCTAATTTAATCATGCCTGCAGCACCCAGCTTTTCCATCCACGTTGAATTAAAAGCAACGGTTGTTTTTGCCGGATCTAGAATTTTGAAAACTTGTTCTTTATACGTTTCAGCATTGGCAAGAACATCTTCGCGGGTAAGCGGTTTACGCGTCACATTTTTACCGGTTGGATCACCAATCATTCCTGTAAAATCACCAATTAAGAAAATAACTTCATGACCTAAGTCTTGAAAAGTTTTCATTTTATTAATTAGTACTGTGTGCCCTAAGTGTAAATCTGGCGCTGTTGGATCGAAACCCGCTTTGATTTTTAACTTTTTGCCCGACTTTAGTTTTTCAACTAACTCGTCTTCAATTAATATTTCTTCTGCACCGCGTTTTATCTCTGCAAGAGCGGTTTGTAAATCCACAGTCTATTACTCCAAAATTCTGCCAACAAAGAGGGCTACTAGTTGTTTTGTATAACCTTAGTTTAACAAGGGCTAAATCAAACTTATATGTGCAACTAACATAACAAATTTCTACCTAATTAAAACAACTTTTTAAGTGATTAATGCAACTAAATAAAATGCGCACAGTCTGAGATATATTAAGCGCTAAAAAGGCATATAAAGCCCGATTTTAGCGTAATTCAGCGCGATTTAAAATCTACAAAGCACTGGTATTCGCACAATATTAGGTATATCCTGCAATATTATGTATTTATTATCTTGACAGCAGAAAAAGGCACGTTATGGTTCACGTGGTTAATACCCTCCCCAAAAAACACAAATTGCTTATCTTATGTTTGGTTTCTGCTATTGCCGCTTTAACGTTTCTTCCATCTGAGAAAGCAACAGCGTCCAAAGACAACAATGCAAATGCATTAGAGATTGGCAAACGCTACGAGCTTCAAGTTAAAGTCGATGACAACGAAAAACTTACCGAGTTAAATTCAGAGCAAGCAGCAGAAAAGCTTCCTGAGTACGATTTAGTCGACCACAAAGTAAAAACGGGTGACAACTTAGCAATTATATTTAAACGCGCGGGCTTTTCAGCGCAAACGCTTCATAAACTAATCAACACAAACGCAGAAACCCGTAAGCTGACTAAAATTCACCCAGGCGAAGTACTGAGCTTTGCAACAGGTAAAGATGGCGCACTTGAACAATTGCGTTACGTTATTTCTAAAACAGATACGCTGTATGTAACCTTAGACGACGAAGGTAATTACAATACAGCGATAGATAGTAAAGAAATAGAAACCCTGACCAAAACAGCTGGCGGCGAAATTTCTAGCAACTTTTGGACTTCTGCAATTGCAGCGGGTTTAAGCGAACGCCAAATTATGAACTTTGCTGACATTTTTGGCTGGGATGTGGATTTTGCTAACGACATTCGTAAAAACGATCAATTTGGCTTAATTTACGAGTCTCACTATGTTGAAGGCGAATTTATAGGTACTGGTAAAATTATAGCGGCTGAGTTTATTAACCAAGGGCAGCGTTTTACAGCAATTAGACATACTGATGGAAACTTCTACACCCCAGAAGGCCGCAGTATGAAAAAAGCATTTTTACGTGCCCCCGTTAATTTTAAATATATTAGCTCGAGTTTTAATCCACGTCGCTTACACCCAGTTACTGGGCAAGTAAAAGCACACCGTGGTATTGATTACGCGGCACGAACTGGCACACCTGTTGTTGCATCGGGTAACGGTAAAGTCGTTAAGGCAGGTTACAGCAAGTACAACGGCAACTACGTATTTATTAGCCATGGCACACAATATGTCACTAAGTATTTACACCTTAATAAAAAGCTTGTTAGAACAGGTCAAAAGGTTAAACAAGGTGATAAAATTGGTACTGTAGGTGCTACAGGTCGTGTAACTGGCGCGCATCTACATTATGAGTTTTTAGTTAACGGTGTTCACCGTAACCCTAAAACGGTTAAATTACCAAAATCAGAGCCTTTACCACGCTCTGAGCTTGCTAAGTTTAAACCTATTGCTGATAACTTTATTGCTCAGTTAGAGCGTAACCGCGAGTTACAACTGGCACTTAAGTAATCAGGCTATCACTGTATTAAAAAGCCCTTACAGGTTTAACCTACAAGGGCTTTTTTGTGCTTTTTATTTATTAACAATAGTTAGCTCACACAGGGTGCTCTATATTAAAGGCTACTAATCTTAATTTTCCTACAATAGCGATACACGCCTAATTCATTAACACATAAATAAGCTGGATAACTAAAGACCCCATCACTAATGGCCAAATATATTTGCTGTATTTTGTTGCCCCTTCCAGCCCCATTTTGCTTTGATACTTTTCAAGTAATGGGATCAGTATTGCCAATGCTACAAATAAACAAACTAAAATAATAATTACATTCATTGAAAAGCCTTTTTATGGTACTTCGCAGCCTTTAGCGCTTTCGTATAAGGCATACCAATGCTCTCGGCTTAAATGAACATTTATAGCCTCACACGATGCCTTAATACGCTTAGCATTAGTAGTGCCAATAATGGGTTGAATCGACGCTGGGTGGCGCAGTAGCCATGCAAGTACAATAGCCTCTGCAGAGGTACCATAAATTGCAGCAAGTTTATTTACTAAAATACTTGTGTTGATATCGGCTTGCGACGCATTTGATAAATCACCGCCGGTATACAAACCTTGGCACAAGCTCCCCCAACTTTGTATTTGAATGTCAAAGCTGCGGCAATATTCAATGTTACCAGGCGTAAAGTTAATGTCTTTCCCGTCGCTATTACCAGCATACAAGCCTTCATCTATAAATTGATGTTTTTGTAAGCTGGCCTCTATTTGGTTAGCTACAATAGGCATATCAAGAGCATGCTGCAAAAAGTTCATTTGGTGTTGCTGCATGTTTGATACGGCAAAATGTTTTACTTTGCCACTTTCTTTTAAACAGCTAAATACACGTGCAACTTCATCAACTTCCATCAAAGGATCTGGGCGATGTAACATGAGTACATCAAGGTATTGCGTATTTAATCGCTTAAGTGAGTTTTCTACAGACTGTTCAATCCAATCGGCTGAAAAGTCATATCGCTTAGGCCCTTTTTCATCAGCAAACTTTATACCGCATTTAGACTGAATGTATATGTGCTCTCTCAGCTCTGGGCGCTCACTGAGTGCTTGACCAAATACCTGCTCTGCTTTGCCAAAAGTGTATATATCTGCGTGATCAAAAAAATTAATACCGCCTTCAATCGCGTTATCAATGCACTCGTGGGTTTGTTTAAGGTGCGTGCTGGTAATCGGGTCTTTATTCCAACCGCCTCCCAACCCCATACATCCAAATACAAGTTTACTAACATTAGGTAAGTAGTGAGCTAATGGAGTGTGAAGCATAATGACTATCCTTAAAATTGCGAAGAGCCACCACTTTAAACAAAAACTTCAAAACAAGAAACCATTAACGAACAGAAGTTTCGGACAAAAAAAAGCGCAGTAAACTGCGCTCAATGGTTGGTTGAAATTAAATCTCAATTTAGCCAACAAGTGCCAACAAAATACCTGCAGCAACAGCACTGCCTAATACGCCCGCCACATTAGGGCCCATTGCATGCATAAGTAAAAAGTTATGTGGGTTATTTTCAAGCCCTACTTTATTAACTACACGCGCAGCCATAGGAACGGCTGACACACCAGCGGCACCAATTAACGGGTTGATAGGGGTTTTTGATATTTTATTTAAGCCTTTAGCCATAAACACACCTGATGCTGTACCAATACCAAAAGCAAGCGCACCCAGCACTAAAATACCAATAGTCTCTACTGTCAAAAAGTCATCTGCAGCGAGCTTAGAGCCAACCGCTAATCCTAAAAATATAGTTGTTATATTGATAATTTCGTTTTGCGCACTGTTGCTTAAGCGGTCAACAACACCCGACTCACGCATTAAGTTACCCAAACAGAACATACCTACTAGCGGTATTGCCGCTGGTAAAAACATGGCTGTTGCAGTAAGTACCATAAGTGGAAAAATAATTTTTTCCTTTTTAGATACTTTACGTAGCTCAGGCATTTTAATTTGGCGCTCTTCTGGTGTTGTGAGTGCACGCATAATAGGAGGCTGAATAATTGGAACTAGCGCCATGTATGAATAAGCAGCTACCGCAATGGCACCTAATAAATCAGGCGCTAATTTTGAGGCTAAAAATATTGCCGTTGGGCCGTCAGCGCCACCAATAATAGCAATAGCCGATGCATCTTGAAGGGTAAACTCAAAACCCGGAATAAAGTTAAGTAGAATTGCGCCAAATAAGGTCGCAAAAATACCAAACTGAGCCGCAGCTCCCAGTAATAACATACGAGGGTTTGCTATTAACGCACTAAAGTCAGTTAGTGCACCAACCCCCATAAATATTAATAGTGGAAAAATACCGGTATCTATACCCACATAGTAAACTGAGTACAAAAGCCCACCAGGGTCTGATAGTCCAGCAACCGGAATATTAGTTAATATCGCGCCAAAGCCAATTGGTAATAAAAGCAGTGGCTCAAAGTTTTTAGATATCGCTAAAAACAATAACAAACAGCCTACTGCAATCATCACCAAACCAGGAAACGTAAAGTTAGCAAGACCAGTAGCCTGCCAAAGGTTTAAAAGACCTTCCATTTACATTTACTCCTTAAGCCAGCGCAATAATTGCGTCGCCCGTGGTCACTGAGTCACCCTCAGACACAAGCACTTCAGCAATGGTACCAGTATGCATTGCGCGAACTTCAGTCTCCATTTTCATGGCTTCCATAATCACAACAACATCACCTTCGTTTACAACTTGGCCGGCTTTTACTTTTATTTTAAAAATATTACCTGCTAAAGGTGCATTTAACGTTTCACCCGAAGCCACTGAAGCAGACTGAGGTAAGTGCTCAGAATCTTTTAACGTTACCTCTTTAAGCTCACCGCCTTGCGCTACTACAACGTCGTAAACCTTACCGTCTACCTTAACGCTATATTGCTCAGCCTTAACATTGTTACCTTTGGCTGACACCTTAGCTGGTGACTTACTTGAATTATCTTCTACGCTAGGGACTGGTTCGAACGCATCTGGGTTATTGCGGTTTTTGATAAACTTCAAACCAACTTGCGGAAACAGTGCATAAGTAAGTACGTCGTCAATTTTATCATCAGCGAGTGTTAAACCTTGTTCTTGCGCTTCTTTTAATAGCTCTGCTTCAAGCGTTTCAAGTTCAGGCGCAATATTGTCAGCTGGGCGACACGTAATAACGTCGCTACCATCAAGTACTCGCTCTTGTAGCTCTTTATTCATTGGAGCTGGAGTTAAACCGTACTCACCTTTTAATACACCTGCGGTTTCTTTTGTGATTGTTTTGTAACGCTCACCGGTTAATACGTTAAGTACTGCCTGCGTACCTACAATTTGCGACGTTGGCGTAACAAGTGGAATAAAGCCTAAATCTTCGCGTACACGCGGTATTTCAAGTAACACTTCGTTAAGCTTATCGGCTGCACCTTGCTCTTTAAGCTGGTTTTCCATGTTAGTTAACATGCCACCTGGTACTTGAGCCAATAAGATTCGTCCATCAACCCCTTTAAGGCTACCTTCGAATGCAGCGTATTTTTTACGTACATCTCTAAAGTAAGCAGCAATTTCTTCAAGTTGGTTTAAATCGAGTTCGGTATCGCGTGCGGTACCTTCAACAATCGCTACAATTGTTTCTGTTGCTGAGTGACCGTAAGTCATACTCATAGAAGAAATAGCGGTATCAAGCATATCAATACCGGCATCAATAGCTTTTTGATATGTAGCGGTGCTTAAACCTGTTGTAGCATGGCACTGCATAGCGATTGGAATAGACACCGTTTCTTTAAGCGCTTTTATAAGCTCTTCTGCATCGTACGGTTTTAATAAACCCGCCATATCTTTAATACAAATTGAATGACAGCCAAGCTCTTCTAGTTGCTTAGCTAAAGTTAGCCACATATCAAGTGTATGAACAGGGCTTACCGTGTACGAAATAGTACCTTGAGCATGAGCACCTACTTTTACAGCCGCTTTAATCGCAGTTTCTAAGTTACGCACATCATTCATTGCATCAAAAATACGGAACACGTCAACGCCATTTTTATGTGCGCGCTCTACAAACTTTTCAACTACATCATCAGCATAATGGCGGTAACCTAATAAGTTTTGACCGCGTAATAGCATTTGCTGTTTAGTGTTTGGCATCGCTTTTTTTAGCGCACGAATACGTTCCCATGGATCTTCACCTAAATAGCGAATACACGAATCAAATGTTGCCCCGCCCCACGACTCAATTGACCAATAACCTGCATCATCTAGTTTGCTGGCAATCGGTAGCATGTCGTCTAAACGCATACGAGTGGCAAGTAATGACTGATGAGCGTCACGTAGAACCAATTCTGTTAATTTTAATTTAGCCATGTGTGAGCCCCTTATTTGTTATTTGATTTGTACTGAGCAATGGCAGCACTAATAGCAGCGATGTGCTCATTTGGCACACCTTGAGATTTAAATGATGGCGATTTAACTGGAGCCGCAACGTCAGCAGGGCTAAAACGCGCCACCAAGTTAGACATAATTGTAACTGCGCCAATTAATATTGAAAGAAAGACAAACACCCCAACCATTCCTGTCAGCATTAAGCTACCAGCAGTTGCAAGTACAGCACCTATATCCATTCTTCTCCCCTTGAAACCCATATCGAAAAATAAAAAATCGATTTAGTTAAATATTTATTCACTAGATAATAACAAAACAAATACCTTTGTCTAGCCATTGTAAATTGGTAAAACCAATTAAAATAAAAATAACATATAACCAAATTTATTAACCACAGTAAAAACCCTTACTCATCAACACCCCATAATACACAGAAAAAATACTCACTATATCTATAAGCTATAGGTAAAGTTTAAACAAAGCCTATTTTTACGTACTCTACTAAGCCTACTGTAACTCATAAAATATAGAGAAAATAAAATTTGTTAATTGGTCTTACCAAACATAGCTTTTCAGTGGCGATATATTTTTGTGTGTGAATAAGTTACACAACCCAACGTAAAAGTTACCAATCAAGCAAACTCAAAAACACAGAGAAAACACATAAACAACTGATATTAAACAAAAATACATCATGGCACGCAACTAGCATTAACTATTGTGTACAAATTTGATAACCAAGGAGAAAACAATGTTACGCTGGACAATCACATTTTTAGTTATTGCTTTAATCGCTGCAGTGTTAGGTTTTGGTGGCATCGCGGGTGCCGCAGCTGGTATAGCAAAAATTATATTCTTTATTTTTATAGTACTTTTAGTTATTTCGTTAGTTTCAGGTGCGCTGCGTGGTAAATCGCCCAGGTAGGCATATACTCAACTAACACTACAATTTTATTTATTTACAAGGAATTACATTATGAACTCTACAACTTTAAAAGCAGCATTAATTGGTCTTTTCGCAAGTTTTTTCATCATGGGTTGCCAAGATAACAACGCAGAAGAAGCCGGTGAACGTATTGATGAAGTAGTAACAGATGTACAAAACTCTGTTGAAGATACGTGTGAAGAAGTAAAAGAAGGCGTAAACGCTGAAGAAACTAACTGTTAATAGTTATTATATTAAAAAAACGGCCTCCAGGCCGTTTTTTTGTGCCCGAAATAAATGCACGCATTATAATGCTGCTCATTTATAAGCGAACTTGCTAAAATATACAAAACGATTTTTAAAGCAAGGCACTATGTCATTTTCAACAACCTACACACTTGATAAACCCTACTTTTATGAATGCTTTGACGAGTCACTTCCTTACAGTAAACGCGCTCAGCCTAAGTATTTTTTACTGGTACTGTTAGTTTCACTTGGTTTATTTAGCATCTACGGTTTAGCTGATCATTATTTAGGAACATTTTTGATCATGGTTGCTGTACTCGAATGCGTTGCTTTTTATTATCGCAGGCCATGGTGGGTAACCAGACAAATGTTTAGCAGAGCATCAGGCTCAGAGGTTACGCTCACTTTTGATGATGAAGGCATTAAATCGGCAAACCATTACAAAAGCTACCAGCTCGCTTGGCAAGACATCACTGAAGTAATCGAAACACCACAGGGCTTATTGATAAAAAATAAAAACAACATGCAATATATCTCTAAGCAAATAGTCACAGATGAAATGCTCGACTTTATAAACAAAAAAGCCACTCAATGAGTGGCTTTTTGGCTTAGCTAAATAAATTATTTAGTTAAGTATACGTGTTGATTAAGCATTGCCCGGATTAGGGTTAGACTTTTCAGCTTGTATACGCATGTAAATCTCTTCACGATGCACTGAAACGTCTTTTGGTGCATTTACACCAATTCGAACTTGATTTCCTTTAACTCCTAAAACGGTCACTGTTACTTCGTCACCGATCATAAGGGTTTCACCTACTCTACGAGTTAGTATTAGCATTCTCTTGCTCCCATGTTCCAATAAAAATTATAAGATTCCGCTTATCCATATTAATGAAAAATAGACTAAAAAGTAAGTAAAAACTCACTATCTATCTACTTTCCGTTAAAAATACTTTATGTAATGCACGAACAGCCAGTTCGAGGTACTTTTCATCTATTAAAACTGAAATTTTAATCTCTGATGTAGACACTAAAACTACATTAATATTTTCATTTGCTAAGGCATCAAAAAATAAACTAGCAACACCCCAGTGCGATTTCATTCCCATACCAACAGCAGATACTTTTGCAATGGTTGTTAGCCCGATTATATTTTCAGCACCTAAAGACACCTTTTGCTCGGTTAGTAACTCAAGTGCTTGCGGGTAGTCGTTCGAGTGCACAGTAAAAGCATAGTCTATTTTTTCAAAGATATGATTAACTTGATTAATCATATCTATTTCGATGCCGTTATCAGCAAAAAGTTTCAATATTTTTACAAGATTTTGAGTGCCGCTTTGCACACCCTGTACCTTAATTAAGCACTCATCAGCATTAAATGCAATACCCGAAACAACTTTACTTGGCATATCGTCTTCCTCAAACGTAATCAATGTTCCTTCATCGGGGTTAAAGCTCGAAAGCACCCTTAATGGAACATTGTGTTTACCTGCCGCCTCAACAGAACGAATATGCAATACTTTAGCACCTAAGCTTGCTAACTCTAGCATTTCAGCAAAGGTCACTTGGCTCATTCTTCGTGCGTTAGGTTCAACCCGAGGATCTGTAGTATATACGCCGTCAACATCAGTATAGATCTGACATTCATCAGCTTTTATAGCCGCAGCTATTTCTACAGCCGACGTATCAGTACCGCCTCTGCCAAGGGTTGTTATATTGCCTTCAACATCACGCCCCTGAAATCCGGCAATAATAGCAATACGGTTATGCTCAAGTTCATGCTTTAAACGTGTAGCTGCAATGTCTGTAATGCGGGCTTTACCGAACATATTATCGGTTTGAATATTAACTTGATCAGCTAATAGGCTAACGGCTGAATGGCCGCGTTTGATAATAGCCATAGCCAATAACGAAACCGATACTTGCTCGCCGGTACTAATTAGTACGTCGAGCTCGCGGTTACTAGGACGGGAATCTATTTGTTTGGCAAGATTAATTAAGCGGTTGGTTTCTCCCGACATAGCCGAGAGCACTACAACCACTTGATGACCTTGTTGCCTAGTTTTAACAACAAGGTCGGCGACCGCTTCTATTCGCTCTATTGAGCCAACCGACGTGCCGCCATACTTCTGTACAATTAACGCCACTTAGGCTTAAGTACGCTCAGTTAACCAAGCAGTAACGCTATCAAGTGCAGCAGCAAGGTTTTGTGGCTCAGAACCACCCGCTTGTGCCATATCAGGGCGACCACCACCTTTACCGCCTACTTGAGAAGCCATGTGGTTTACAAGCTCACCGGCTTTTACTTTGCCAGTTAAGTCTTTAGTCACACCGGCAATTAGGCTTACTTTGTCGCCACTGGCAACACCCAGGGCAATAACACCTGAGCCAATCTTGTTTTTAAGGTCGTCAACCATACCGCGAAGCGCTTTAGACTCAGTGCCTTCAACATTTGCAACCAATAGCTTAACGCCATTAATTTCTACAATCGAATCAAGTAACGATGCACCTGCAGCGCTCGCTAGCTTATCGTTAAGCTGAGCAATTTGCTTTTCAAGACCTTTAGACTTCTCAAGAAGCGCAGTTACTTTTTCAAGTACTGATGCGCTATCGCCTTTCACAAGCGCTGCTACATCGCTAAGCTGTTGCTCTTGCTCACTTACATAAGCAACCGCATCTGCGCCAGTTACTGCTTCTATACGGCGAACACCTGCAGCAATACCGCTTTCAGATACTATTTTGAATAAGCCAATATCGCCCGCGCGTTCAACGTGTGTGCCACCACAAAGCTCAATTGAGTAATCGCCAATGGTGACTACGCGTACTTCGTCGTCGTACTTTTCGCCAAACAGCGCCATAGCACCTTTCGCTTTAGCATCATCAATAGCCATAAGCTCAGTATTAAGTGCAAAGTTACGGCGAATTTCGTCGTTAACTACACGCTCAATGTCACGTAGTTCGTCTTTAGTTACCGCTTCAAAGTGCGAGAAATCAAATCGTAAACGATCCGCTTGAACTAACGAGCCTTTTTGGCTTACATGCTCACCTAATAACTGACGTAATGCTTCGTGTAAAATATGTGTAGCTGTGTGGTTTTTCTTGATGTTCTCACGACGAGCATCATCAATAGTGGCATCCACTTTATCGTTAACACCAATACGGCCTTGTACTGTACCGTGGTGCGCAAATGCATTACCTAGTTTAGTAGTGTTAGTCACATTAAACTCGCCACCAGCCACTGTAATAGTACCGGTATCACCCGTTTGGCCACCAGATTCTGCGTAAAACGGTGTGCGATCTAGTATTACAATGCCTTCTTGGCCATCTTCTAATAACTGTACGGCTTCACCACCGGCAAACACTTCAACCACTGTCGCGCTGTAATGCGTGCTGTCGTAGCCTTTAAAGTCAGTGTGTTTATCTGATTTTAACTGCTCGTTGTAATCGGCACCAAATTTACCAGCTTGCTGCGCAGTTTTTCGCTGTACAGCCATGCATTCTTCAAAGCCTTTATGATCAATGGTCATTTGGCGCTCACGCGCAACATCGGCGGTTAAATCGGCAGGGAAACCATACGTATCGTAAAGTTTAAATACTAAATCGCCTGGGATCACATCGCCCTTAAGGTCGCTTAAGCTTTCTTCTAAAATAGCTAAGCCACGCTCAAGTGTTTTACCAAATTGCTCTTCTTCAATACGCAGTACTTTTTCGATAATTTCTTGTTGCTTAGCAAGCTCTGGGTACGCTTGACCCATTTGCTCAATAAGTGCAGCAACTAATTTAAAGAAAAACGCGCCTTGTGCGCCAAGCTTATTACCATGGCGTACCGCACGGCGAATAATACGACGAAGTACGTAACCACGGCCTTCGTTAGATGGCATAACACCGTCGGAGATTAAAAACGCACATGAGCGAATATGATCCGCTACTACGCGAAGCGACTTATCGTCCATATCTTGCGCGTTAGTGACACTCGCCGCTGCTGCAATTAAGCCTTGGAATAAATCGATTTCGTAGTTTGAATGCACGCCCTGCAAAATAGCAGAAATACGCTCAAGGCCCATGCCCGTATCAACAGATTGCTTAGGTAGTGGCAGCATAGTACCGTCGCTTTGACGGTTGTACTGCATAAATACGAGGTTCCAAATTTCGATAAAACGGTCGCCGTCTTCCTCTGGAGAGCCCGGAGGACCACCCCAAATATGCTCACCGTGATCATAAAATATTTCAGAACACGGACCACACGGGCCTGTATCACCCATAGACCAAAAGTTATCAGAGGTAGCAATACGAATAATGCGATCTTCACTTAAGCCAATATCTTTTGACCAGTACTCAAACGCTTCTTCATCATCGTGGTAAATAGTAACAAGCAGTTTTTCCTGAGGTAATTTAACAACCTCAGTTAAAAACTCCCACGCAAACTTAATTGCTTCTTGCTTAAAGTAGTCACCAAAACTGAAGTTACCTAACATTTCAAAAAATGTGTGGTGGCGCGCCGTGTAACCCACGTTTTCTAAATCGTTGTGTTTACCACCGGCACGCACACAACGCTGCGAGCTTGTTGCACGTGTATATGGGCGAGATTCTGCGCCTAAAAATACATCTTTGAATTGCACCATACCGGCATTGTTAAACAATAACGTGGCATCATTACCCGGAATAAGTGAGCTTGAAGGAACAACTTGGTGTTGCTTGCTGGCAAAAAAGTCTAAAAACTGTTGCCTAATTTGTGCGGTAGTCATGTGCTGCATGTGAAAATCTCACCTGTATTTACTGTGATTGCATTGCAAAATCGATTTGTTCGTAGCTAAAACCTCGATACATTAAGTAGCGCACGCGCTTAGCCTTGTCTTTGTAATCGAGGTTTGCCGGTGTATTTGAATATTTTTTGTTATACGCATCCTGCGCAAGCTCAAACCAGTCTATTTCAAGCTCTTCAACTACTCTTTCAAGTAGCGAACGGTCAATCCCTTTACCCATGGCCTCGCTTTGAATTCGCTTGAGCCCATGGCATTTAAAAATGTGTTTTCTTACAAAGCCTTCACAGTAACGTTGCTCGTTTATAAAATTGTGCTTTTCGCACCAATCAAGCAAGTTTTCGATAAACTCATCTGTGGCTTCTTTTTGCTGTAATTTAAAGGTTAATTCACGACGCGAGTATTCTTGGCGCCCGAGTAACCAAAGTACATAATTTTTTAATTTTTGTTTTAATTTATCATCCATTAAGCGTCAAAGCGTCCGCTTGTTTCACTGCTTAGTGGCTTAACATTTTTGTCGTCACTTGGCGGGACAATCGGCATAAAAATCGCCTGATAAGAAACAAAAAAACTAATGTAGCAAATCGGCATTAAAATCAACAGTGGTAAGAACGATAAGAACATAGAAACCGCCATAAATAGTACGCAAATAACGCCAAAAACACTCAACGGAAACAAATTATGATAAAAAACCATAAGCGATTGCTTAAGCGCCGTTAAAATACGTTGCTCTTTATTAAAATAAACAAGCGGTACCGCATAGGCAAAGGCCGTTAAATAAATAAGCATGGCCATAAAAAATAAAATAACACTCGCACCCGAAATACTCGCAATAGTTTGCTCAAGTGCAGCTTGAGGTTCAAGCCCTGGCTGGCTCATAATTGCCACGGCATCGGCAAATAAACCGTTTGCTAATAACGCCATTAAAATACCCGCCCCCATTTGGTATAACGCCAAACGGACCAAGCCTAAGCGGTTTCCTTTAGCTGAAAATGGCTTAAGAATGTCAGCCAACATTATTTTACCGCCTTGCTGTTTGGTCAGCACTGCTTGGTAAAAGCCGGCAGTTAAAAAAGGCGTAGCCAGTGCTGCAACCACTTGAAGTAAAGGTAAAAACAACGACAGTAAGCCCACAATGCCAATAAATAAATGCATAAAAATAAACGTCATTGGCTGGGTTTTAAAAATAAGCCATCCCGCTTTTAACCACTTTAGCCCGGCATCTGCTTTAAATACTCGTAATTGTGTAGACATACTTGCTCTTAATTTATAACGAAACACGCCAAGTATAACTTGGCGTTGGGTGGGATCACAGAGGCAGACCAGTAATATTAAGGTTTTTTAATTTTTTTAATATCTAGCATATGTGCGCCATGCTTTATTTTGGTTTCTAAGTAGGCTTTATTACCTGCTACACCCGCCTTTATGTGTGCGTGTGTACCAATAACTGTATCAACTTCAATACCCGCATCTTTCAAAGCATTGAGTTTTTTAGGGTTGTTGGTCATTAATTTAACGTGCTTTAAGTTAAGCGCATTAAGCATTAATACCGCATCCGAAAAGTCGCGTAAGTCGTCTGCAAAACCTAAATGGTTATTGGCCTCGTAGGTATTCATACCTTGCGATTGCAATACGTAAGCATCAATTTTATTGTATAAACCAATACCACGGCCTTCTTGGCGTAAGTAAAGCAAAATACCGCCTTGCTCGTGCATCATTTCAATACATTCGTTTAACTGTTCGCCGCAATCACAGCGTGACGAATGAAAAACATCCCCCGTTAAACACTCCGAATGCATACGGATAAGCGGTACATCTTGCTCGGTATCGGCGTTGTTAAACACCATAGCAATATGTTCTTGGCCATCTTTTAGGTCAGTAAATGACACTATTTCTGCAGGGATATCACTATTTTTGCCAACATTAAGTTGGACTCTTGCTCTTACTTGCGCCACGACAAATCCAAATATTTAAATAACTACGACACGACAATAAAGTGATAATATCACAAAAGAGTAAAATTAGATCGTAGTACAACATTGTTTATCGCAATTATATGGCGACGACAGCGCCTGTTTTCAATGACTAACCTTAATTAACCCGAACTCGAGATAATAAACCTATCTCTAGCAGCTATTTTCAGCGCTAACTGCGTTGAATGTACTTACAATAGGCCAGCTATTGACGCGTAAACTCGCCTTGTTTTCATTGGAAACATCCGGCTAGAGAATAAATTTAAAATATCACTACTATTCAATATTTTAGCAAGTCTCTTACCCAGCGTTCTTGTTAAGTAAAAAACACATTAAATCAACATATAACATTGGCTTTTCGTACCTATTTAATGACAATAACTATCATCTGTAGTAAGTTGTTTTTAGTTAAATTTATCTGAATTTTAAATAAAACGTTTAATATCACGAGAGTAATGACATTTAAGTCTACTGCTTTTTAACCAACGCTTTTAGTGAATAAAATTTAAAGTTAGCGCTGTAATTACCACTTAGCATAGAGTTATTATTCAAAGTTCAGGTTCACAATTAATAAGGATCATTATGAAGCCACAACACCTTGCCCTATTTGTTGGATTAAGCTTATCTGCCTTTACAAATAATACACTTGCTAGCCAAACTGACAACGCTAAAGCGGCTTTTTCAACTGCCTATCAAAGTTACCTAAACGCAGTAGAAACAAAACACGATATTGAGCAAGCCGCAAAACGAGCTTACACTACAGGCCTTACTTTTTACGGCGATAAAAGCGACAACACAGCAAACCTTGCTATTAATTATGCTAAAGCCATTACACCGCCAAGCACAACAAGCAACAAAAAAAACATAAGGCAGCAGCGTTATAGCCTTTACTCGCAAGCGTATACAATCTTAGCTGATAACCACGGCAAAAATGCATTACAAACGCTCGACGCACTTTTAGGTAAAGCCGAAAATGCTAAATCAGCGTCTTTGGCAGAAGATCATCTCGAACGTATAATCGATATTGCTAAAGCACAAAATAAACCAAAATTTGTTGCCGATATGCAATTTGAAGCCGCGTCGTTGTTAGCAAGTAAGTTTGCACATAAAAAGTTTCGTGCAGCGCAAAAGTTATTGAACGAAGCCGATGAGTACTACCGTGAAAATTTAGATGAAAACACGGTTGAGCGAATCAAAACAGACTTTTTAGTCGCCTCGTTTGCGCAAAGTAAGAGAAAATATAAAAAAGCGATTGAGCGTTTAAATCATGTTGTTTCGGTATTTGATAGCAACCTAAGCTTTGATCATAACGCCGAACTTACCGCGCACTCAAAACTTGTAAACCTTTACGAAAAAACAGGTCAAAGCGAACAAGCAACTAAACATTGTTTAGCTATTGCCGAAATGGTGCCATGGAAAGACTCACAAGAACAAACACCGGTATACCGCCAACCACCTAAGTATCCAGTAAATAAAGCACGCCAAAATACAGATGGTATTGTTGTTCTTCAGTTTGATGTAGACACTGCCGGATTTGTAAAAAACTCATCAGTAATAAGCTCAGAAGGTGGCCACGCATTTGAAAAGTCAGCATTAGAGGCACTTAAAAAATGGCGTTACGCACCCAAATTTGAAAACGGAAGCCCCGTAGTAGCAAGCACCCAGGTGCAAATAGATTTTAAAATAAATCGCTAGCGGTTTTACAAATAAAAAAGGCGCTATTTAGCGCCTTTTTTATTTTTACTCACGACGCCCTAAAATTCGTAACTAATGCGAATAGCACCATCGGCTCTTTTTTCGTTACTGTCACTTGTTTTACCATAGCCCGCATCAAGTATTAGTCTAAAACCACTATTATTTAAGCCGTTAAAGTTATAACTGTATGTAAGCCCAATACCATTTGTGGTTTCATCATCAAATATTTGCCCTAGCGCACATCCAAAAATATTACCTAGCTCGCTAGCAATGTCGTCAGTGTTTGTGCTTTCACATGGTTGGTCGGTATCACGTGCGCCAATAGCCCCAACTAACACACCCAATGCGTGTTTATTGTTATCACTAACTGCGTGTTCAAAACCCACTGAAAAGCCATCATCTAGGCCAATTTTATAGTTTGCGTACCAGCGTTGAGAATTGTTATCTGCCGATAACGACACTTCAGGTACAACCAAGTAAGGGTAGCCACCCCCAATCGAAAAGCTCACATCATTAGCAAAAGCAGAACCCGAACCAAGTGATAAAACCAGTAGTAATATTTTTGTATTCATAATATTCCTTTTGAGTAAGGATAAATCGTACTCAATTAAGGAACAAAGGGCAATAAAACAAATGTTCGGTAATGTAACAAACTGATAAGAGGCACTTACATTTTAGCAAGTATGTTATCGCTGGCCGCTTCTATTAAATCAAGTACGTTTTCAAAGCCGTCGTCACCACCGTAATAGGGATCAGGTATGGCACTTGTGCTTTGCTCCCCGTACTCTAAAAACAACGCTAACTTATAGTGTAAATGCGTTGGGCACTGCTCTTTTAAATCAGTTAAATTTTGTTTGTCGGCTGCTAAAATTAAATCAAACTCGGTAAAGTCGCTAGTGCGAACTTTACGCGAGTGTATTCCTTTAAAGCTATAGCCGCGCTTTTCACCCGCCGCCATTGAACGGCTATCGGGCGATTTTCCTTCGTGATAGCCAATTGTACCTGCAGAATCGACCACCACCTTTACACCCAAGGCTTTTGCACGCGCTTTTAAAACCGCCTCAGCAGTAGGTGAACGGCAAATATTACCTAAACATACAATCAGTACCTTTTTCATAGCGGCTCCTTAAATAAGGCTTTAAAACTGTTTTAATATGCTCTCTTCGTAATCGTCAGCATTTAGCGTTAAATTAAACTGCTCGGCAACCGAATCTAACTCAGCTTGCTTAATGGCTAGGTCTTCCATTGTTATGAGGTTGTCGTCTAGCTGCCACAATAAACGCGAGCCCGCATAACTGTAATGAATGGCTAATAGTGCAGCGGGGTTACCTTCGCGACCAGCCGCTTTTAACTTTGGCATTTTACGGGTTATTTTATTAAGTGCCTGTTTTAGCTCCCATACATAAACCACTTCGGTCATGTAAGGATGAGTGCGGTATTTATTTAACAACCACCCTATGGCTAAACTTGTAATAACCACGCCAGTTAAGTTCCAATGAAAATGGCTTCCGCTTTCATCCGGAAACAACGCAATCAGCGTTTGCGATATAGCTAAGCTCCCCGCCGCAAGCGAAGCCGCACAGCCCACAATGACACGATTTAAATGCTTACGGTAACGCGCTTTATTTATTTCAATGAGTTGCATAACAGCCTAAAAAGTTAATAAGTAAAAGAATGCGAAACGCTATTGTAACTAAACCCCGCATTTTTTATAAAAATATTTCACCCCTTTTTGATTTGCCACCCGTTATAGCTCTGAAAACCACATAATGAGTTAACTAGGAGCGGCTTATGCACACACTCGAAACCCCAAATAACCCAACATTTATAAAAACATCAACCGCCGTTATTGGTGGTGCAGCAATGACCTTTGCCGCCTTTGCATTTATGCAATACCTAATCAGTGGCGACCAACGCGCACCACTAGACCCTGGCAAAGAAATAACGGTTGAAATATTTAAAGTGCCTGAAGATTCAAAAGTAAGACACATAGATAAAATGCCACCACCACCTACACCAAAAATGCCGCCTAAAGCGCCACCGCGTGTAACACCGAGTGCCGACCCCGTTATGGCAATCAACACGGCGCCGCCATTAATAATGGATAACTTTGGTGACGGCATTAACAATACCCTTAACCGGCCAACGGGAGATGCCTCACCCATTGTGCGCATAAATCCAAAGTACCCAACCACCGCTGCGCGTGATGGCATAGAAGGCTGGGTACAACTTAGCTTTAATATTTCGCCCACTGGCGAAGTAATTGACGCGGTAGTTTTAAACGCCGAACCAAAACGCATATTTGATCGCGAAGCACTTCGCGCCATTAAGCGCTGGAAATATCGTCCAAAAGTAATTGAAGGTGTGGCACAATTACAAACAGGTCAAACCGTACAGCTTGATTTTAAATTAGACAGTTCGCAGTAAAGGAATAAGCGCCTATGCTATTGAGTATTAAGTCATGGTTATTTGAAGCGCCAAGCAAAGACTGCATGGCGCGGTATGCAAAAAGTGGCGACAACCGCCACTTAGAGCAGCTTATTGCCTTATACAGTAACGATTTATATCACTACCTAGTTACCCAGTCTAATACACATTTAGCATACGACGTAAGCCAGCAAACGTGGCTAAAAGTAATTGAAAAGCGCCACCTTTACCAAGCGCAAACCACGCCTAAAGCGTGGTTATTTAAACTCGCACGTAACACGTTAATAGACGAATACCGCAAACAGCAACATTTTGTGGAGCTAGACGAAAACAGCCTACAACCTTTGCAAAGTGCCAATCAAAGCCAATTAACAAATAGTGACTCGCACATAGGTGACACACACATAAGCTACGAAGCATTCAACACGGCGCTCAAGGAACTGAGCTTTGTGCAGCGCGAAGCCATCACCTTACAACAAGAAGGTTTTAGCCTTGCCGACATAGAGCTTATAACGCAAAGCAACGCCCAAACCATAAAAACAAGACTGCGCTACGCCAAACAAAACCTAAAACAATTATTAGGAGATTATAATGAACAAGTCTGATGAGCAGTTTGATGAAAAGCTTACAAACCACTTTAAAGCGCGTAAAGCACGTACCATCCTTTCGCATGCTCAACAACAGGCGTTAAAACACAGCGTAGCTCAAAAACAACCTAAAAAGTTAGGTTTTGCCCTGCAACTCACAAGCCTTACCTGCGCTCTGGGCTTACTGGCCTTTATAGTGCTCAACAGCAACAACGTAATAAATACCGCCCCTAAAACCGTACTAAACACCATAGATATACACGACTACTCGTTCATAACAACGCATGAAATAGATCAAACAGGCAGCTACGCAAGCGCCATAACGCAACAAAAACGCGCGCTCGACACCCAATTAGCAAACGATTTACGCCGCCACCAGCAACGCCACATAGAATACGGCACGCTCGTAAAGGTCGACAACGACTGGTACATAGCCAGCTGTAATGACGAGGTGCTAGTGCAAATTAAGCAGTCGCTATTGAGTGATTTAAAGGGCAGGCACGCAGTTGAAAGTAATATAAACACAGGTGATATGCTGGCCATGGCACATAACGGCAAAGGGCAGATTGTAGGGCTTAAACATGCCGGGGTTGGAGCGAAGCAATGTAAGGCTTAAGTGGCGGTAATTCAGATGAAATTACCACCGAGAACACAGAGGTGCTTCGCGCTGCACAGAGGTAGTTAACTATCGCCCATATAATCTAATGGTGAAGAAAGCTCTATAAAGTCACGATATTGCTCTTTAGTAATTTTGTTATATGCATCTTTTACATAAATATATCTAATCAAAGACTTAGCCACTTCATATTGAGTAGAATCATTGCATTCCCGTAATTCTTTTTCAGCTTGATCTAATTCAGTTAACTTCCTCCCCTGCGTGTTTCCAAATCCTGCAAAAACAAGTGATGTTTCAACTACAAAAATTTGGCAGAAAAAATACTCTATGTAATGCTTTAATTTAATTACTTTCTTCGTATCTTTGTAGCGGTTAATTATACAGTTCGGCTCCTTACTATATAATTTTGAATCAATAAAAAATATAACATCCCTTTCTAAATCTACGGGTAGTATTTCTTCTGATAAATAATCAGATAACTTTATATTTTGTGTATCGCTTTTCTGAGTTAGTTTTGTTCTCTTAAACCTTCCACTTATTATTTCTTCATATAAAGAATGATCTTTTTCATAGATACAAAACAAAACCGTGAGCACAAGTACATCAATTTTTTTACCACTTGGTAAATTCACAATAATAGCTGTAATACGCTCAGTAATTTGAATAGCTGTTCTTGCTGATACCTGAAAGGCATCTAATACAACTGAAATATTAGCTAAAGCAGTTTCGGGGTTTTCTGTGCGGGGGAGTAGCTCAATTTTTTTACTTTCTAAATACGCAGTTTCAAATTTAGTTGTATCGCTATGTACTGATAAAAAATCCTTCAAAGCAGGACGTTTTAAACTGTAACGACTATTAAAAAAACGGCCTAAATAAACCTTAGCGTCAAACCCTTCACCGTATATTGATTTGATTGTATGTTGAAGCTGTTCGGTATCCGTAGCCACAACAAATACGATGCCTTTTACATCAAAAATATGTTTAATTGTCTCAAGCATTTCTACTGCATAACTTGGGCGACAACGGTCTAATTCATCAATAAAAATAAATATGGGTAACGATTTACCTTCCTGCTTTTCAAACTTACTGACCCAGTCATCTAACTTAGATTTTATTACTTCAATACTTTTGTTTTTAGCTTCATGATCTTTAATTAAGTTTTGTGCAAGCGCCTTTACTACGGGCGAAAAGTCGCTGCCAGTTAACTTGTTAGAATTTTGCTTTTGATCATCTTCAATTTCTTCATCAGAAAATAGTAATGTGTGTAGCTCTTCTAAATCTATTCCTGATATTTTTTTAGTTAAACCTTGCGCTATAGCAGGTGCAACGGCCTTAAACATAGAAACAGCACTCTTAGGAATAGTTATATTAAACTTAGCCTGAAGTTGAAGCTGCTTGATGATACCTGCAATTACAGTTAAAAATGGATCGTCCGAATAGTCTTGCTGCCATGCATCAATATAAACTACAGGGTAACCTACTATTAATTCCTGTGACCAACGCTTAAGAAAATAGGTTTTACCTGCCCCCCATTCAGCGTTTAAGTTTAATACATAGTTTTTCTTTTTCTCTTTATCAGGCCTGCTTTCGTCAAATCCCTCTTGAGCCAATAGCCTTGATAAGAATGTGGCGTAGCGAGCACGATCTAATTTATCTGCAGGAAAATACTCTTCTAATGGAGGATTAGTTGCTTTACTCCAATTGAATTCTTTAATGTCGTGCATTTAATTTCCCTTTAAATCATTCTTTTTCACATAATGCCATACAACATTCAATGAACGTAACCTATTAATAAAAAGCTATTATTATTTATCTCTGTGTAGCGCCTAGATGTGCTCGATGGTGATCAATCTTAAACAAAAAAGCCTGCAATTAAGCAGGCTTTTAAATATTTCAATTCCGAGTTTTTACAACACAATAATGCTAATAACCAAATAAGCAATAAAAGTCAGTGCGCCACCAAATAACGCATACGGTAACTGCGTTTTAACGTGAGTGAGTAGGTCACACCCCGATGCAAGTGCCGATACCGCGCTGGTGTCGGATATAGGCGAACAGTGATCGCCAAATATGCCGCCGCCCAAAATAGCGCCTACAACCAATGAAGGTGGTAAACCCAGTGCTTGTATGAGCGGTACGCCAATAGGAATAAGTATGGCAAACGTGCCCCACGATGTGCCTGTAGTAAACGACATAACCGCCCCTGTTAAAAACAGCACAGGCACTATTAAGTAAATAGGTAAGTAGTCGCCTACCAATGACGCAACAAACACACCCGTACCTAGCTCTTTTAGGCTTGCACCTAGCGTAAGCGAGAGCAAAACAATACTTACCAATGGAAGTAATTCACCCATGCCTTTAAAGCCAGTATCAACCAATTGGTGGTGGGTAAATTGGCGCGAACTAATCATTAGTAAGTAAGCAACCACAATCGCGAGTACAGTTGCATATAATACCGATTTAGAGCCGCTACCTTCTGCCAACACACCGTTACCAGTGTAAAACATAAAGCCTACCATGCTGGCAATTAGCGTAAATAATGGCACTAACATAAAGCGCGCTTTAGAGCCTTTTACTTCTTCTTTTAGCTCGTTTGTTTGTAGCTCTAATTTTTGTTCGGCCTCTTTCATTGGGCCATGTACTTTATCAAACGCAATGGTGTAAAAAACAATAACCAAGGTAATTATGGCGTAAAAGTTATACCCAACGCTGCCCCACAGTACCGATACCGCCGATTCGCCCAATTCGTAATTACCTAATAAGCCCAGCACAAATGCACCCCAGCCGTTAAGTAGTATTAAAATACACACAGGGGCACTGGTACTATCTATAATGTAGGCAAGGCGTGCACGGCTCATTTTAAATTTGTCGAACAGGCCACGCGACAAAATACCCGACGTAAGCACGCTTAGGTTTGACTCTATAAACACCGCAACGCCAGTAAACATAGTTAAAAAGCCAACTTGGCGCTTACCTTTTGCAACCCCTTTGTTCATTAATAAGTTAACCGTTGCCGCCACACCGCCAGATTCACGAATGTAGGCAAGTAAGGCTCCTATTAAAATACTAAATATGAGTATGCGGCTGTTACCCGGCGAACTTGCCACCGAGATAATACGCTCTATGGTATTTAAAAATGTTGAAAATACGCTATTTCCTTCCCCTTGTAAGGCAAGTAAAAACTCAGAAGACGCCACGGCAACTAGCAGCGCCATAATGACTTCTTTGCGCCAAAACACGATAGCAATCGCAATTAGCGGCGGTAAAATAGAATACCAATGCATAAAAAGTTAACCTTAATTATTAACAACCCGCGCTTAAACGCTTATATGTTAAGCCCAAAACTTAAAAAGTGGCTTAATGGAGTAAACCGCTTAGCTTAATGGATTGATGTTGCCAAGTCACCTGCAAATAAGCCATTGGGCGTAACTGTATTAGCCCATTTTAACCTATACGATAATTTATTGATTTAACAGCGCTTCGTAAACAAGCGATACCACAGATCCGTATTGCGCGGTTTCGAATTGTTTGCCTGTAAATTCATAACGTTTTTGTGTGCCTTTAATTGCAGTGTGGCGCGCGTTAGTAAGCAAAACAATGGCCAAGTCGTAAGCGGGATCGATTACTGTTACGGTGCCTGTCCAACCGGTATGGCCATACGCTTGTGCGCTGGCATAAGGGCCAAAGTGCCAACGCCGTGCTTGGTTATTACCTGCAAGCCTAAAACCTAGGCCGTACGTTTCGTTAGTGCTTTGCGGCGTTAAAAACTGCGCTAAGGCACTTGCACTAAATAATTGTTGGTCGCCGTAGCCACCATTATTTAATAATAGCTGGCAAAGCACAGCTAAATCGTGAGCGTTACTAAATAACCCGGCATGCCCAGCAACGCCGCCAAACGAGTAAAATGCGCGTTCGTCATGAACTTGGCCTTGCAACACATGTGTTCGAATATTATCAAAAGTAATACGCCCATCGCGGGTGTTGCCGCTAAGTTCGGTGGCTGCAAATTGACTACGCTCAAAGCCTTTTTTAAGGGGGTTAAATAGCGTGTTACTCAGTGCAAGGGGTTTATAAACGTGCTGCTCTAAGTACTCGTCTAGTGGCAGCCCTGTTATGCGCTCAACCAATACACCTAAAATCATGTAATCAATATCAGAATATACATGTTGCATTGGTTTTTTGTTATTAAGCGGCACTTTGGTGAGCAAAAGCTGTTTAGTGGTTTGGCTATTTTGAGAATAAAATGCATCGCCTTGCTGTGTATCTTTTCGGTGAAAATCAAACACAGGTGGGTAGCCTGCGCTATGAGTAAGTAACTCTTTTACTGTGCGTTGCTCTCGCCCACCCCCTGTGTATTCTGTTAAATAACTTTGCACGGGGTTGTTTATATTGAGTTGCCCTTCGCTTATTAGTTTCATGAGTGCAAAGTTAGTGGCAAATATTTTAGTGTTTGAGGCTAAGTCAAATAGAGTATTGGTTTGCATAGGCTCTGGGCGCAGTAGCATTAGATCGTTTTGCTGGTACTGCTTTGCATCACCATAAGCTGTGAGTTTTATTAGCTCGCCATTTTTAACAACCGCCAGCACTGCACCAGGAAACCCCGCTTTAATATCACGCTCAATAAGTTCATCAACGTCAGTAAAATCAACTGGCTTGTTAGGCGTTAAATTTAATGTAGGAAATGCAAAACGCAGCGTTAAGCTTGCGCCTTTAGGTAAAATATTTTCTACCTTAAATGTGTTTATCCCATTATGAGTATGCGCCGCTAAGCTGTAATTATAAAGCGTATTAGTGGTTAACGTATTGGTAGCAAGTTTTTGATTGTTTATGTAAATATCGGCACTTTCGGCACTGTGGTTTTGTATTAATAATTGGCCGCGACCTTTATACGCTTTAAATGTGCCACGGTTGTTTACATAAAACCGGCTACTTGGATTTGGCTCAGGAAAGCTGGCTACAACTTGTGCGTTTGGCAGCTCTATTAGCTGACTTTTAGTCAGCAATGGCTGCGATTTTAATGAATTATATGTACTACTGCAGCCTATAATAATTAAACTCAAAGCGGCTAACCATGCGTTTTTTATGGAGCGAGTATTTTTTAAAATAAATAACATGGTTAAGCCTTACTCATATAACAAATAAGGCGCTCGTTGCGCTTTAAATTGTGTGAGGCCGCGTTGCCAGCTTTTCTTTATTTGCGCAGCCGACTGCCCTGCCTCTATAGCTAAACGCAATTTATTAGTACCTGCCAATTTATCCATAAAACCAGCGCGTTCAAAAAAATCGACGTTATCTTTATTAAGGGTGGCGTAGGCGTTTATTAAGTACGTTAAATTTAGCCCTGCGGCGTTTACTTGCCTTAAATCAAGGCCATGTATCGTTGTATTTTTAAATTTAGGGTTTAAAGCAGCGCCTTTAATAGCCCGCGGTGTAAAATTAAAATCCCCTAATTTTACCGGCGAATAACCAATAACCTGAAACGCAAAATCGGTGCCGCGGCCAATACTCACAGGGGTTGCTTCAAAAAAGCACAGCGATGGGTAAAGCGCGATTGATTGATCGTTTGGTAAATTAGGGCTGGGTTTTACAGGTAAGCTATAACGAGTTGTGCGTGTGTAACGATCAACCGGGATCACGGTGAGCTTTAGATCGGTGGCTTTATTGATCCAGCCCTCGCCTTTGATCATGTTAGCCAGCTCACCTACCGTCATTCCATGTAGCACGGGTATTGGGTGCATGCCTACAAACGATTTAAATTCGCGCTCAAGAATTGGCCCGTCAATATAGGCAATATTGGGGTTTGGCCTATCAAGCACTATAAATTCAACACCTTGCTCAGCCGCAGCCTCCATCATGTAATGCATAGAGCTTATATAGGTATAAAAACGTACACCCACATCTTGAATATCAAAAACAATAACATCTACATTGCTAAGAGCTTCAGCGCTTGGCTTTTTGTTTTTGCCATAAATAGAAATTAGTGGAATGCCGGTTTTGCTATCTATGGCGTTTTTAACATGAGCACCGGCGTCGTGATCGCCTCTAAAACCATGCTCGGGTGCAAAAATTTTGGTTATGTTTATATTTTTACTAAGCAGGCTGTCAACCAAGTGTGCTTGCCCTACTAAAGAGGTTTGATTTACCACTAACCCAACACGTTTATTTTGTAATTGCGGTAAGTACACTGCCGGCTGTTCAGCCCCTACGGTTACTGAATGCTTTGCTTCATTCGCGTGTGTGGTAATAGTAAAAAGCGCACTTAAACTCAATAAAAATATAAAAAATACGGTTTTAAACATACAGCAAGATCCTTTTAAACAAGGTGTTTAAAATACCACAGCTTAAGTTAAAGAGCAGCGAATGCTTTTGAGTCGATACATAAGTAATTAGAAGCTACGCTTCTCACGTGAGCACGTTCTACGTCTACGACGATTTAAGCTTCAGCGTTTAATTACAATAGTGGTTTTGAACTACTCATTTACTCCTCTTTTATTTCTCTTTGTGCAGTTATGTTTAAGAGCGTTATTCACAAAGAGGTTTAGAGACGCTGCGCTTTTAGAGAAGTGACTAAATGGAAGATTTGGCAGTATGTATCATTAGGTTTAACTGATATCTGAAAGCTTTCTCAAATTTCAGGCACAAAAAAACCGACTTAGTGTCGGCTTATGTATGAAAGTGCTGGGCGCAGGACGTACCTTCTAAGAGTGAACCTCTGACCGTCGGGTTCGTGGCTTGCTATTTTCCCATATTCACTTTATTTCAGGCACAAAAAAACCGACTTAGCGTCGGCTTATGTATGAAAGTGGTGGGCGCAGGAGGATTCGAACCTCCGACCGCCTGGTTCGTAGCCAGGTACTCTATCCAGCTGAGCTATGCGCCCACTTTCATTCTTTTTTACTTGTTTATACTCTAAGCAGAGTGTGTAAAAGTGGTGGGCGCAGGAGGATTCGAACCTCCGACCGCCTGGTTCGTAGCCAGGTACTCTATCCAGCTGAGCTATGCGCCCACTTTTACTATTTGCTTTTTTATACTCAAAGCAGAGTGTGTAAAAAGTGCTGGAAGCAGGACGTATCTTGTAAGAATGAACCTCCGACCGATTTGGTTACAAACCAAACACTTTAACTTATTTATACTCTAAGCAGAGTGTGTAAAGAGTGGTGGGCGCAGGAGGATTCGAACCTCCGACCGCCTGGTTCGTAGCCAGGTACTCTATCCAGCTGAGCTATGCGCCCATCTTTACGTTTACAAGATTTCGCCATTTAAAAAATGGTGGAGAGGGAGGGATTCGAACCCTCGATAGAGCTACAAACTCTATACTCCCTTAGCAGGGGAGCTCCTTCGGCCACTCGGACACCTCTCCGTCTTGTGGGGCGTATAATAAAGATTTCAGAAAATATGTCAAACACTTTTCTATCAAAAGTGTCTATATGGTTACAGAACACACATATGTTATGTTTTTATATTAAAGAAGCCTAATTTTTAAGCTAATTAACTCTCTTCGTTAGGCGTAAGTGTGTCGTCGGTTGGTACGCATTTATCTTTTAAACTAGCTAGGTACTGCTCTTGATAACCTAGTTGTTGAAACTCTGCAATGCATGCTCGGTAAAAAGCTTCTCGCTCTCGCTCTGTTTGACTGAGTTCTTCCGACTCTTCGATAGTTTTATCTGTCATTTTATTATTTTGTAAATCCGTTTTTATTATTTACAGCACCTAAAGAAATTAGGCCGTTTAAAATTTGGCCATAGTGTAGCTAATAAAGTTACAAAAATACAACATAATGTTTAAAAGTTACCCATTAATTTGTTATATACACATAAAATTTTTCATATAGATAATGACTAACTATCAACAGCTTAAAATGTGCATCTTCGCCTCATTAATTCGCCAGAATACGGGTTTAAATACTTACGGTAATAACAAATAAAATCTACATGGCATAAACTTCCCTATCGCGGGAAAATCAGATCTGTTAACACTAATGTTAGCTGCTTAATATAAATTAATTACCTCAAGTTAAGAGCGAGCCGGCATACTAATTTTTTAAAACAAAAACGCCGCAATTAAGCGGCGTTTCAAGGTGTTATTTTCGTTAAGCTTAGTCAGCTTGCGGACGCATATGCGGGAATAAAATAACATCTTTAATTGTAGATGAGTCAGTAAATAACATTACTAATCGGTCAATACCAATACCCTCACCAGCTGTAGGCGGTAAACCGTACTCTAGTGCGCGTATGTAATCTTCATCGTAATGCATTGCCTCATCATCGCCTGCGTCTTTTTCTTCAACTTGGCGAGTAAAGCGTTCTGCTTGGTCTTGTGCATCGTTAAGCTCCGAGAAACCATTTGCAAGCTCACGTCCGCCAACAAAAAATTCAAAGCGGTCGGTAACAAATGCATTGTCGTCGTTACGACGTGCAAGTGGCGACACTTCCCATGGGTAACCTGTAATAAATGTAGGTTGGATAAGCATGTGCTCAGCCGTTTCTTCAAATATTTCACATAAAAACTTGCCTGGGCCCCAAACACAGTTTTCAGGAATTTTAACGTGCACTTGTTTCGCGTACGCTTTTAATTCTTCAAAGTGGTTTTCTGGGTCATTAAATACCGCAGCATCAAACTCAGGGTTATATTTTAAGATAGCATCAGCCATGCTTAGGCGCTCAAACGGCTTACCAAAGTCGTACTCTACTGAGTCGATTACTTCGCCGTTTTCATCTTTCGTTGTATTAACAACAATTGGGCTGCCTAAAACGTTTGTTGCAACGGTACGTAGCATGTCTTCGGTAATGTTCATCAGATCGATGTAATCGGCGTATGCTTGGTAGAACTCAATCATAGTGAATTCTGGGTTGTGACGCGTTGATAACCCTTCGTTACGGAAGTTACGGTTAATTTCAAATACGCGGTCAAAACCACCTACCACTAAACGCTTTAAGTAAAGCTCTGGCGCAATACGTAAATACATGTCGATATCAAGCGCGTTATGATGAGTCACAAATGGACGCGCAGACGCACCGCCAGGAATAACCTGCAGCATTGGCGTTTCTACTTCCATAAAGTCACGATCTGCTAAGAAACGACGAATACCTTCAACTACTTGTGAGCGAATACGGAACGTTTCGCGCGTTGCTTCGTTAGTAATTAAATCAACATAACGTTGGCGGTATTTTGTTTCTTGGTCTGAAAGGCCATGAAATTTTTCTGGTAATGGGCGTAGTGACTTGGTAAGTAATTCGTACTCGGCCATATCTACGTATAAATCGCCTTTGCCTGATTTGTTAAGTGGGCCTTTAACACCAATAATATCGCCAATATCAAGCTGACCATATTTTGCTTTTAAGTCTTTTTGTACGTCTTTTGATGCGTAAACTTGTACACGGCCTTTCATGTCTTGAATAGACATAAATGGACCACGCTTGGCAAGAATACGACCAGCAATTGATACTACGTGCTGTAGCTCAATTAATTCTTCTTTTGTTTTATCACCAAACTCAGCTTGCAAATCAGCCGTGTAATGTTCACGACGGAATTGGTTTGGATGACCGTTGGCTGGGCAATTTTCGCGAATAGCATCTAACTTGCCGCGACGCTCAGCGATTAACTTGTTTTCGTCTTGGATTTTATCAGTCATTTTTTAGCTCTTTATTAGCTTGGTGGTTATAGGCCAGATTTAAGGCTGGCTTCAATAAATTTGTCTAGGTTACCGTCAAGTACCGATTGGGTATTGCGGTTTTCAACGCCGGTGCGTAAATCTTTAATACGTGAGTCATCAAGAACGTATGAACGAATTTGACTGCCCCAACCAATATCTGATTTTGCATCTTCTTGCGTTTGTTTTTCAGCATTTTGCTGCTGTAGCTCAAGCTCAAATAATTTAGCTTTTAATTGCTTCATTGCTTGGGCTTTATTTTTATGCTGCGAACGCTCGTTTTGACATTGCACTACCGTGTTTGTAGGCACGTGAGTAATACGTACTGCCGATTCGGTGGTGTTAACGTGCTGACCACCTGCACCCGATGCACGGTACACGTCTATACGTAAGTCAGACGGATTAATATCAATTTCAATGTTGTCGTCTATCTCTGGGTATACAAACGCAGAGGCAAACGATGTATGACGACGGCCACTTGAGTCAAATGGGCTTTTACGAACTAAACGGTGTACGCCTGTTTCTGTACGTAACCAACCGTAAGCGTATTCACCAACAAAGCGAACTGTTGCGCCTTTTATTCCGGCCACATCGCCATCGGTTGCTTCTACTAGCTCAACTTTAAAGCCTTTTGCTTCGCCCCAGCGTAGGTACATGCGAAGTAACATGTTACACCAGTCTTGAGCTTCAGTGCCGCCTGAACCTGATTGTAAATCAAGGTATGCATCATTTGCGTCGTGCGTGCCCGAAAACATACGACGAAACTCTAAACCCTCTAATTGCTCGTTTAGGCCTTCAAGCTCTGCATTTGCTTCGTCAAAGGTGTCTTCGTCTTCCGCTTCTATTGCAAGCTCAAGCAAGCCTTCAACGTCATCAGCACCAGCAACTAAGTTGTCGATTGTTTCAACAACCGCCTCTAATGCTGACTTCTCACGGCCAAGTGCCTGTGCGCGTTCAGGTTCATTCCATACAGCTGAATCTTCAAGTTCGGCGTTAACTTCTTCTAGGCGCTCTTGTTTAAGAGCGTAGTCAAAGGTACCCCCGAAGCAGTTCAGTACGATCGCGAATTTCCTTGATTTGATTAATCACAGGATTCACTTCAAACATGTACATTACTCCAAAATGGCTAGATTATTACGGCCCGACTTGAGGAATATCCGCAATAAATTATCGTCAAATGATAAAAACGCCCGATTTTAACAAAAAATCGCGCGCTTTATTAGCCTTTTATGCATGTATTGTGCATATTTTTTAGTGCACTTTTTCAAGCTCTCGTACAATTAGCTGCAAGCTAAATTTACCTCTAAACTCGTTTATATCAAGTTGATAAGCCACTTTAACAAAGCGTGCTTCGGTATCTGGCCACTCTTTTACGTCTATACCAAAAGCAATAGCGTCAACTAATCGCCCTGATTGATGTTTAAGCACCAGTTTTAAATGCTTTTCACCAACAATACGTTGCTGAATTAATTCAAAGGTATGTTCAAACACAGGCTCTGGAAATTGCTGCCCCCATGGGCCTGATTGCTTTAATAATTGGGCAAACTCCATGGTAAAGCAGTCGTTTGGCAGCTCGCCGTCGGTAAATACAATACAACGCTTACTTTCTTCGCTTAATTGCGCACTGACTGCGGCATCAAACGCTCTTTTAAAGTCGTTAAAATTTTGCTCGTCTATGCTTAAACCCGCAGCCATTGCGTGGCCACCAAACTTATTTATTAAATGGGGCGTGGCGGTATTTAACCCTTCGAGTAGGTCACGCATATGCAGCCCTTCAATAGAGCGGCACGAGCCTTTAATTTCGCCATTTTCACCACCGGCAAAAATAACGGTTGGGCGGTGGTACTTTTCTTTTAAACGGCCAGCCAAAATACCAATTACGCCTTGGTGCCAGTCATCTTGAAACAAACAAATAGCATCGGGAATGTTATCGTCGGTAAAGGCGAGCCTATCAAGCACAGCTTGTGCTTCAGCTTGCATACCTTGCTCTATTTCACGCCTTGCATGGTTTAAGCTGTCGAGTTCGCTTGCGATACGCCTTGCTTGGTTTATATCGTTACTCAGTAAACACGCTATGCCCAAACTCATGTCGTCTAGTCGCCCTGCTGCGTTTAAACGTGGCGCAAGTGAAAAACCAAAATCGCTGGCGCTTAAACGCGCTGCATTTCTGTTGGCCACTTCAATAAGTGCTGTAATACCTGGGCGTGTTTTGCCACTGCGAATACGCGCTAAGCCTTGGTGTACTAATGTTCGGTTATTTGCATCAAGTGCAACTACATCAGCGACTGTACCCAGTGCAACTATGTCTAATAAGTTTGCTAAGTTAGGCGGTGTTTGTTGCGTAAAGTAACCTTGTTCGCGCATTAGGCTTCTTAGTGCTATTAATAAGTAAAACGCTACGCCTACACCAGCAATAGACTTTGACGGAAAGTTACATTCGTGTCTGTTTGGATTTACAATGGCATCGGCATTGGGAAGCTGTTCACCTTGTAAATGGTGATCTGTAACCAACACTTTTATACCTACCGATTTTAAAATATCAATACCGGCAATACAGGATATACCGTTATCTACGGTGATCACTAAATCGGGCTTTATTTGTACTATTTGTTCGGCCAGTGCGGGGCTTAAGCCATAACCTAAGCTAAAGCGGTCTGGAATGAGGTAATCTAAATTTTGAAAACCAAACATTTGCAACCCCTGCATTAAGGTTGCAGTACTGGTTGCGCCATCGGCATCAAAGTCGCCCACAATTAAAATGTGGCTTTGCGCCTTAAGCGCATCGACTAGTAACGCACTTGCTTTGTCGATGTCTTTAAACAATTTATAATCGTGAAGCGTAGCAACACCGTTATCGAGCTCTTGGGCATCAACCACACGACGAGTCGCGTAAATTTGTTTTATTACCGGATGCAAATGACTCGGTAAGTGCGAGTCGTTAACGTTTTCGCGCGCAATGATCAGTTTTTTCATGCAGTTTTTTAACTTATTAAGTCGTATTAAAAAGACAAAAAAAGGCCATTAAGGCCTTTTTGTAAACGTAAACACGTTATTAAGATGCTTTATTAGCATCTAACGCTGCTTTTAATGCAGCAGCAGGTTGGTAACCTGGGATCATTGTGCCATCGTCTAAAATAATGGCTGGCGTGCCACTAATACCAAAGCTTTGGCCTAGCTGGTAGTGTTCAGCAATGGGTGCACTACAACCTGGAACTGCCGTGGTACTCTCACCAGCTTTAGCTTCTGTTAACGCCTCTTGCTGATCTTTTGCACACCATACATTCATTAAATCTGCATAGCCTGAACCTTGAAGGCCACCACGCGGAAACGCTAAGTACTTAACGGTAATACCCGCATCAAGTAAATCGTTTAGCTCACGGTGTAATTTACGACAATAACCACAGCTAATATCGGTAAATACAGTGATGCTGTGTTTTTCGTTTGGTGCTTTGTACACAATCATCGACTCTTCGTATTCTGTAATACCTTCAGCACGCACGCTATTTAAAGCTTGTTCTGTTAGGTTATTACGGTTGTCTAAATCGATTAACGTGCCTTGCATTAAAAACTGGCCGTCTGGGCTTGCGTATAACACGCCTTTATTTGTAATTAGCTCTTTTAAACCAGCTACTGGGCTTGGATTTATTTGCTTAACCGTAACGCCAAGTGCCGCAAACTTAGTAACAATAGGATCATTAGCATTTGGCGTTACTGCAACGTCATTTGCCAATGCACTCATACTTGTGCACAACATGGCACCTGCTAACATTAATTTTTTCATAACTTCTCTCTATCCTAAAAATACTTAATATATTGACCGGCTTAATACTATTTAATTTCAAATTAAGCGCGCGGATGATGCTGCGCGTGTACCGATTTTAACCGTTCATTAGCAACATGAGTATAAATTTGCGTTGTTGATAGGTCGCTGTGTCCCAGCATCATTTGCACAACACGTAAATCGGCCCCGTGATTTAATAAATGCGTAGCAAATGCATGGCGCAATGTGTGGGGTGATAATGGCGATTCAACCGATGCCAAAATAGCATAGTGTTTGATTCTATGCCAAAAGGTTTGTCGAGTCATGCCCACACCACGCTTTGACGGAAATACAAAGTCGGTGGCGTGTTTGATCATTTGTGCGCGGCCCACTTTTAAAAAAAGCTCAAGCCAATGCATGGCTTCTTCGCCCAGCGGCACTAAACGTTCTTTGTTGCCTTTACCTTTTACAAACACAACCGCTTGGCGTAAGTTAATTTGCTCCATACGTAGCCCAACCAACTCACTGACACGCAGGCCTGTGGCATAAAGCAATTCAAGCATGGCTTTGTCTCGTAACCCCATGGGTTCTTCAGTATTGGGGGCGTTAAGAAGCGCTTCTACTTCAGTTTCAGAAAGTGTTTTAGGTAACGATTGCCCCGCTTTGGGTTGGGCAATATTTAGCATTGGTGTGTCGGTAATCATTTTTTCACGCACAAAGTACTGATAAAACCGTTTTAGCGCACTGATACTTCTCGCTGTACTGCGCGGCTTTAGGCCTAAATCAACCCGATGCGCTAAGTAGCTTTCAATGTCGTGCCCTGTTACCGCCATTAAGTTTTCGCCTTTTAAAAACTGGCAAAACTTATCTAAATCGCTACGGTAAGCACTTAATGTGTTTTCGCTTACACCTTGCTCTAAATAAAGGCTATCTAAAAAGGTTTCTAGGTAGTCGCTATTGGTGCTCATACTGCTTTTATTTTCTGAGAAATCGTCAGATAGCGTTGTCACATTATGCTCTCATGCTTTGCTAAGGTATCAATTAAAAATACCTTACGGTAAACTTGAGCCTATCATATCAGGCAATTACACAGTGATAAATACGATGCAAATTGGTTTATTTTTTGGCTCTACTACGTGCTACACCGAAATGGCAGCAGAAAAAATACGTGACCTTATTGGTGACGATATAGTTAGCCTTCACAATATTAAAGACGAACCACTAAAAAATGCAGAGCAGTACGACTTTATCATCTTTGGTATTTCAACATGGGATTTTGGCGAAATACAAGAAGACTGGGAGTCTAAATGGGACGACATAAAAGACGTAAACCTAAATGGTAAAACCATTGCTTTATTTGGCATGGGCGACCAACAAGGTTACGGACAGTGGTTTCAAGACGCTCTAGGTATGCTGCACGACGAAATAAACACACAAACATTTACACAACTTGGCTTTTGGCCGAACGACAGCAGCTACGAGTTTGAAGCCTCAAAGGCACTCACCCCCGACGGCAAACAGTTTGTAGGGCTCGCCCTTGACGAAGACAGCCAGTACGAGCTGAGCGATGAGCGCATAGCCAGCTGGGTTGAGCAAGTAATGACCGAGTACGGCGAAACGCTTTAACTGCTTAAGCGTAATACTTGCCACGCTATATAACAGCGATTTAACACATTACCAATATTGTTTATGGTAAAAAGCCAAACACGCTTAGGTGTTTGGCTTTAGTAATAATGCACATCGCTAAATTTAACGAATAGGTTTAAAAGTTACGAATATCTACATTCGAGCTATTAAATTCAAACATATTTATTTTTCCACATTGTGCCACATGGTTAGTGCTTGCAAAGGGTGTATTGGCTTGATTTATATCGCTTTCCCAGCCTTGGCCATTTTTAACAAATGCTTTTACCTCAAACCACCCATTTACTGCTTTGCTGCAATCCATGTCTACATCTAGCATCCAATAGTGTTCGCCCCAAATATTCAGCGGCGTAACGCCAAAGCCGTCATTAGTCACTGTTTTTTGGGCACCATATGTACTTGGCCACACGTTTGTAGTCCAATCGGCTGCGGTACCTTCTGCCTGGGCGCTTTGCCCGCTTTCAATACCGTACCAATCTAGATAGTTATCGTTTACCTTCCATGGGCTTGTAGTGGCATTTTTTAAATTGTTATGACGAATAGGCAGCGCACATTCCACATTAGTTGTTTGACAGTTTCTACCTAAATTTGTATTTGCATAGGTATGATCTATTCCGCCGCGTACAAACATGTCTTGCCCACTTTGAGTTTGTGCGTTAATAAAAATGACGGTACGCTGCCAATCACCACTCGGATTTGAAGTCGAACCTTGTGATAACTTAGCGTTTTTATGAATTGCCATCGTATCCCAAGGTGCCACATTTAAATTAATAGTGCCGTTACTATTAACTGTAATAACCTCACCGCTACAACTTTTAGCATCGCCCGATAATTCACCTTTTAATACATTACAATATTGGCCAGGCGCCATGTCTGTTTGCACAGTGGCATTGAGCGCTGCGTCTTCTTTGTTAATGGCCATATGACCTGAGCTACCGCGGCCAAATGAAATCTGATTATTAGTATTATCCCACCAATTTGTCACAGCCCAGTTGTCGGCGGTGTTATTTCTAAAATCGACGCCACCCGCTATATATGACCAACGATGCTCACATTTCCAATTGCTTGCAAAACATTCTAAATTACCACTGTTATGAACGGGAACACTCGGCCCGCCCGCATCGGTATCACCATGGAAATCGTAACTCGACATTACTTTTGGATAGCCATACGGATACGCCAACATAAATACGTTAGCTAGGTCGTATAAGCGGCCATCTTCAAAGGTAATTACGTTACCCGCACCACCATGCCCCCGCTGATTATCATGATTATCTACAAATACGACCGCTGACGAGCTTGGCATAAAGCCCCACCCTTCACCAAAATTACTTAACCATGCAAGCGAGCCGTTTCTAAATGTATTACCGAGTTGTGTACTGTATTTAAACTCGGTAACTAGCCCTGTACTTAAATACTCAGAGGCATCAACGGCTTCTGTTCCCTGATCAATCACTTCATGAAACACTAACGGCGAGCCATTTATTTTAGCCATAAGGCTTTGAATATCGCTAGCTGCTACGTGTTTAGCCGCATCAAATCTAAAACCTTTTACTCCAATAGCCTGAAGGTCGTTAATATAAGCAGCGAGAGTATTTTGCACGTAATTTGAAGACGTATTCAAATCAGCAAGTCCTACTAACTCGCAGTTTTGAACGCGGTAACGATTATTACCGTAATCTTCTGGATTTATACTACAGCTTTCATGAAAGTCTTGTGGGCTATAAATTGGGTATTGTTTATTACCAAACGTGCTACCCGCAACGCCATTACCACTGCCAGCCGCCATGTGATTAATTAAGGTATCTACATAAATATCGACCCCTGCACTTTTACAACGGTTAACCATATCTACAAACTGCGTTCGGTTACCGCCTCGACTTTGCAGTTGGTAGCTCACAGGTTGATAGCGAGTCCACCATTGGTTGCCTGTAATATGCTCGTTAGGCGGAGACACTTGTACAGCAGCATACCCTTTTGGCCCTAAAAACTGCTCGCATTCTTGTGCAACATCGGGCCAACTCCATTCAAATAAATGAACAAACGTAGTGGGTGCAGCAGCTGCAAGATTAGGCAAAAGCAAACCTAGGCTTAAACCGGCGGTGGTGACCATTTTATTCAGCTTCATAGTGTGTGTTTCCAAATGTTGGCGGGCTAAACAACATGCCCAACGTTATTTACAAGTGGTTAACACTAGTCTTGAGATTGATTAAATAACAACTGAATACGTATGCATTATGGGTAAACTATCCTTTATTATTAGATAATCTCCCTCACAATTACGCCATCTTTAAATAAAATGCCTTACACAAAGTAATGTAATCAGTAGTGTAATTATTGTTTAACTCTCTAATGCATAGCGTTGAATTGTCGGTTTGTGATTCTAGATAACTAAACGTCATTAAACTGCGGCTTATGGGTTTGCTAGGTGTCGCTTTTACTTGGCAATGTGCATTTAAATAAAGCCCTTTTTGAGTAGCAAGCTCAATAAATACTAAAGCCTCAGTGTTTGGCAGTATTAAACTAAACCGTGACTGTGAATGGCTAAGCCGCTTAAACGCGTTAATTAGCTCCTCAAAGCTCAAACCATCGGTGTGACGCGCAGTGTTTCGGGCGGCATTATTGCCTTTTAAACTGTGATTAAAGTAAGGCGGATTAGAAATGATGACATCAAAGGGAGCGTCACTATTAAAGCTTTGAATAGTTTGATGCTTAATAGCTATATTGGACCACGGACTATTTGCTACGTTTTGTAATGCTTGATTGTATGCGTTTTCATCTATTTCAACCGCAGTAATACTCAATGCTGGCCTGCGCTGTTTACACATTAACGCCAATAACCCCGTGCCTGTACCAATGTCTAGTAACGAGTTTGCACCAGCTAAGTTTGCCCACGCACCAAGCAAAATGCCGTCGGTTGAAACCTTCATTGCGCAGAGGTCGTGTTCAACCTTAAATTGTTTAAATGCAAAACCAGACATTTTTTCACCTTTTCATTCACCAAGCGCAGCATAGCGCGTATAATCAAGGTAATTGTCCACTATTTTAGACACTCTATGCAATTTTCTGAATTTGATCTTGATACCAAATTACTCGATGCCATTGATAAAATGGGCTACGAGAAGCCAACCAGTATTCAACAACAAGCTATTCCTGAAGCTCTTCAGGGACGTGATATTTTAGCGTCTGCGCCAACTGGCACAGGTAAAACAGCGGCATTTTTAATTCCTGCGATTCAATACTTATTGGATTTTCCGCGCCGTGAGCCTGGTTTTGCCCGCGTATTAATAATGACGCCAACACGTGAGCTGGCTTATCAAATTCATGAGCAATGTGAGTTACTAGCCAAACGTACACACCTAAAAATAGGTGTCGTGACCGGTGGTATAAACTACGGAACGCATAAAGAGATTTTTGAAAAAAATAACGACATATTAATTGCTACACCAGGGCGATTAATGGAATACCTTGAAACTGAAAACTTTCATGCTGAACATGTCGAAATGCTTATTATTGATGAAGCCGACCGTATGCTAGACATGGGTTTCAAAAAAGAAATGAGCCGTATTTGTGATGAAGCTAAAAACCGCCGTCAGTGTTTTTTATTCTCAGCAACCCTTGAGGGTGACAGCGTAGAGCGATTTGCAGAAACCACATTAAACGATCCGGCTTTGTTAGAAGCTGAGTCGTCTCGTAAAGAAAAAGCTAAAATTCACCAGTGGGTTCATCTTGCTGATGATTACCACCATAAACTCGAGCTTTTAGTCAACACCCTTAACGGCCCAGACGTGAGTAAAGCCATTGTATTTGTTAAAACCCGTGAGCGTTTAGAAACTCTCATTGGTGAATTAACTAATAACGGTGTAAAAGCCGCTTGGCTGCGAGGTGAAATGCCACAAGACAAGCGCATGAAAGCAATGGAAAACTTTCATAGTGGCCGCACTAAAATATTAATTGCAACAGATGTAGCTGCTCGCGGTATTGATGTATCTGACATTAGCCACGTTATTAACTTTGATATGCCACGTACCGCCGACGTATATGTTCACCGTATTGGCCGTACTGGTCGTGCAGGTAAAAAAGGCATCGCTATTTCATTAGTTGAAGCGCATGATATTGGTATTTTGTACAAAGTAGAACGCTACATTGAACAAAAGCTTAAACGCCGTGTAATTAAAGGAATAGAGCCTCAGCATAAAGAGGCTAAGCCACCGGTTAAAAAGCGCAAAGATCCGGTAAAAATGAAAGCAAAGAAAAAAGCGAAAGTTAAAAAGAAAAAGTAACTTAGCATATTTACCAAAGCCGGCGTATGCCGGCTTTTTAATGCGTGTAACATAGGTAACCGGTGCATGTAACACCTACCCATTTAAATGTAATTATTGCCCACCTGAATTCCCACTTAATAAAATAACCTTATATTTCAATAAATTAAAACTGGCACTGAACTTGTAATATTAAACACAGAATAGCCAGAATATTTAATGGTTTGGCTAAATTTTTAATTGATATAAAAGGATTGAGTTATGAACCGCTTAAAGTTAACTATCGCGTTAGTTTCGTTTTGTTGTTTATTTTTGTTAGCCTGCGCTACCAAAGTGAGTGCAGCAACACACCTAGCCGTAGTCAGCAGCGTAGCAACTCAACCTAACCTTCAGCAAACCATTACAAGCACGCTTCGTACTAACCCCAACTTTGCATTAAGCAATATTCGCGTACAGGTTAAAGATGGCGAGGTAATATTACATGGTCAAGCGCAAACCGGTTTTGAACGTGCGCTTGCTCAAAAGTTTTTAGAAAATATGGATGGTGTTAAAATCATCCGTAACAAAATTAGTGTTATTTGAATCGCATTTTTATTAACTCAATTGATCCTAGGCGCAGCATGTTACTCCAACACATGCTGCGCTTTTTTTGTGCCAGTATTTACTTGCAACTCACATTAACTACAATAAAGAACTCGCTTTAATTACCTCTTACTTACCGCCTAATACCAATTGTAAATTGCATACATTACAACCTAATATTTGCCAAAATAATCCGCTCTTTAAATAATAAATTTATATTAAGCCTAGGCCTGTTTAACTGACATTATTAAAGCGTGTTCTATCAAGGAGCAACATAATTACGGTGTGCGATTTGTGACCCAGTAAGCTAAGTACCTACTCCTGCATTATTTTAATGACTACGCCTATGTAGGTATAACTTAAAGTCGTATACAGCTTATACGCCCTACTTGCTCCTTATTACCTATTATTTAGGCAACAAGAAGAAGCAACCTATGAGGGAAGGGACCACAAAAGTTACTGCATGTTTTATATTTATGTTGCGTTATCGTCAGTTTCGGGAAGTAACTACACAATAGGCTTAGCCTTATCGATATATCACATAGCCCGCTTTCAATTTCACCCCAAAAGGTAAATAGGCCTTAATCAATAATCAATTAACGTTGCTCTCACCTTCTCAAACACTTAAATAGCCATAAAAAAATGCAGCTTTATAAAGCTGCATTTAGTCGTTGTGACTCATAAGTCATTTTTATTTAAGCCCACAACGCGTATTTAAATGTAAAATTGCGTTGCGAGTGAGTAAATAATTCCCACTGGTATTAATGGCTCATTTATTCGTTTTGGCCTGAATCAGCTCCACCAGCGTTGCCTTTATTTGATGATTGCTGACTTATTTTATCGCTGATCATGGCATCGAGTTTTTCACCGCCTTTAATACCAAAATCGAGCGTGCGAATAGGGAATGGAATACTAATATCAGCTTCATCCAACGCTTGTTTAACGGCAACTACACCTTTATGGCGTACTGTCATAAAGTCTGGTTCACCTGGGTATTTAATCCAAAACCACACCAATAAATTAATGCTACTGTCGCCAAAGCCTTCAGCATAAACATCGGTTTCGTTTTTACGAATGACAAAGTCCAAATCGTTAATTTTATCTACAATAACTTCTTTCGCTTTTTCAATGTCGTCACCATACGAAATGCCTACCGGTACCTCTATGCGCCTAACTCCAAGTGTGGTGTAATTTTTTAACACATTTCTGAATAATACCTTGTTAGGTACTAAAATTAACTGCCCATAAAAGCTCTCTATTAGCGTGTTACGCAGGTTTATTGAGTGCACTGAACCAAACACGTCGTCGGTTTCGATTACGTCTCCTGTTTTAAAGGGCTTGCGTATACCCATTGCTATGCCCGCAATCAAGTTTTCGGTCATATCTTGAAACGCAAAACCTATGGCTAAACCAACAATACCCGCACCGGCTAATAAAGAGGTAACCGTGCCTTTTAAACCCACAAAATCCAGCGCTATAAATACCCCAACGCACAGTACAATAACCTTAAATATTGACGCCATTAAATCGGCTATTTGTTGAGAGTCGAGTGAACGGCGCAATATGTTTTTCGTTAGGTTGCCAGCAAAGCGCGCTAGCATTGAAAATATAATGGCAATAATAACCGCCACTATAAAATTAGGAATGTGACTTATAACAACATCAAACCAACCGCCGAGTTTTTCTTCTATTAGCTTTTCAGCTTCACTAATTGAGGGAATACTAATCATTTAATTTGCACCTAATGTATGAAATGAATAGAACCACTTTGCAAATTTAGTACCAGCAAAAAAAGTTAACGACCTGCAAAAGGTCAAGTCGGTGCACATAGCGAAGGTTTAAAATAAAAAGTGACTATAGATGAAAGTTTTGTAATAAAAGACAATGCTCGCTCGGTTCAATAAGCGGTGCAAAAGAAATTGCCAAAAAAGTGAATACCCTGGCGCTGCAGGTGACGATTTAATGCATAACTAACGCATATAAGGGCTCAGATATAAGCCAGTGATGTTACTCTATATGCTATTTTTTGTGCGCACTAGAGTGATTATTCTTTTTTCCTACTACTGCATAGTAGGGCAAAATGACTCCAACACCTATGCAAATGAGAACTCGAAAATAAAATAAAAATGGGTCATTTTCTTTTGTATAAATACGATTTTTCCCCACCATTTCTCCCTCTATTGCACTATACCCTCCCCAGCAGATAAAAATAATGCCAAGGATGAACACAAAGACTCGACGACCCATCATTACATTTTCACAGGAGCTTGGAGGTATATCTGAGTTAGGGATGTTTGAGTTCGCTGCAACGGTTCGTTTTGTTATTTCACAATAAATTTGCTCTAGTCGCTCAGGGTATCTAGCTTTGTCTATCGTCTCTAGCGCTTCGCGCAGCTCTTTAAGAGAGTAACGGGAGTAATCGGGTGACAATGACGTGTTCCTCTAAATTTACTTTTTTTGCTAAATAAGGTAAAACCCCGGCTTACTTTGCTTTTGAAAAGCGAAATAAGCTTGGGGTTGTAAATATTAATTTCGCTCGTCGCGTAAAAATACCGGCTCTAATTCTTTCGCTGTCGCCTCTGCACTATAGTAATACCCGTCTACGGTAAATTCTTTTAACTGACTTAACTGCGTTACTTGGTTTTCTATAATGTAACGCGCCATCATGCCACGCGCTTTTTTAGCGTAGAAACTAATGACCTTATATTGCCCATTTTTACAGTCTTTAAACTGCGGCGTAATAATTTGCGCGTTGAGCGCTTTTTTATCTACCGCTTTGAAGTATTCGTTTGAAGCTAGGTTAACGAGATATTGTGCATCTTGTGCTTTTGTTACTTCATTTAGCTTATCAGCAATAATACTGCCCCAAAACTCATACAGGTTTTTACCACGAGAGTTTTCAAGCTTAGTGCCCATTTCTAGTCGGTACGCTTGCATTAAATCAAGCGGTTTTAACAGGCCATATAATCCAGATAATATACGCAAATGACTTTGCGCGTAATCAAGGTCGCTTGCAGTTAAAGTACTCGCCTCTAACCCACCGTATACATCACCATTAAAAGCAAGCGCGGCTTGTTTGGCATTATTAATGGTAAAGGGTTGCGACCATTCGCTAAAGCGAGCAGCGTTAAGGCCAGAAAGCTTATCGCTAATTTTCATTAAACTGCCAATTTGCGCAGGTGTTAGTTCACGGCATACTTTCATGAGTTCCTCGCTGTGCTCGAGTAATTCAGGCTGAGTGAACTTATCGGTTGCCGGTGGCGTGTCGTAATCAAGATTTTTTGCAGGTGAAATAACAGTGATCATAGTTAGCTATTGACTTGTAAATTATTTAATGTCAATTTCAACATTAAATGAAACGAAAAGCACGTTTTGTTTATATAAATCCTCCCTTAAAAATTCATACATTGCCGTTTTTTAATTGATAAGGACATAAGACCTATCAAGCATTGTCACACTGTTGCAGTATGGATGGTATATATTAAGGGTCGATTTTTCTTTTAACTTGCTTGGAATGAGGAAAGCAAATGACTTCAGCTCTACAAAGGCTAAAACAACATTCATCTATCGTAGCCGACACTGGCGATATTGAAGCGATCAAAAAGCATCAACCAGAAGATGCAACCACAAACCCGTCGCTTTTATTAAAAGCGAGCGAGATTGAAGCTTATAAGCCTTACCTAGATAAAGCTTGGAGCTATGCAAAAGAAACCGAGCAAGATCCAGCTAAACAACTAGAACTTGCATGTGACTACTTTGCTGTTTTACTTGGTAAAGAAATTAGTGAGATTGTACCGGGTTATATTTCTACCGAAGTAGATGCACGTTTATCGTTTGATACTCAAGCAACTATTGATAAAGCACACACATTACTTAGCCTTTACGAAAAAGAAGGTGTAAGCAAAGACAAAATTTTAATTAAAGTTGCGTCTACGTGGGAAGGTATTAAAGCCGCTGAGCAGTTAGAAAAAGAAGGGACTAAATGTAACCTTACTTTATTATTTAGCGACGCCCAAGCCCGTGCATGTGCTGATGCAAATGTATTTCTAATCTCGCCATTTGTGGGCCGTATTTTAGATTGGCACGTTGCTAACGGCATGGAAAAACCAACGGATCCACTACAAGATCCAGGTGTTCAATCAGTACGCAGCATTTTTGAATTTTACAAACGTCATGACTACAAAACAGTAGTGATGGGCGCAAGTTTCCGTAATACGGGCGAAATTATTGCACTAACAGGTTGTGACAAGCTAACTATTAGCCCTAACCTTTTAGAAGACTTAGGTAACCTTGAAGGCGCACAAGAATATTTACTAGAAAGTGATATTCCTAAAGAGCCAAAACCTGAGCCGCTTACAGAAGCTCAGTTCCGTTGGTTACATAACCAAGATGCAATGGCAACTGAAAAGCTAGCTGAAGGTATTCGCTCTTTTGCTGATGCACAAGAACAGCTAGAAGCACGTTTTAAAGCAATGTAATTGGTTTGAACGTACTTTAAAAAACGTCGCAATTGCGGCGTTTTTTTATGCCTGTAAAGTACGGACTAATAACCCGACCTCCCTCATACATTTTAGCTGTAAAAAAAAATAACCCTCATCGACTTAAATTTGTTTGTAAATTTTATACAACGTGTTTTTGTATTTAAAAGCAATACTTTACTTGTATAAATCTTCATTTAAACATCACAACTTTGTAACATCTCTGTCACTTTTTTATTCTATTTTAGCTGGGCCTGTGGTATAGGTACTCTTGAGGTCAATAAAATCAATAGGAGAAGTTCATGGATAGCCTAAACGATATATTAGAGATACTAGAAGGTCCTGATGAAAAAAGAAAAACCTCTCAGAAGAACAAAAAAAGAAAATGGCGCGAAATAGAAGCAATAAAAGATAAACAACGTCTACGTAAAGAATTAGAGGAGTTTGATTACTTTGCAGACACAATTGCAATTGATGAGCTAGATTTTTAATTTCTATACCCACCAATTACACAAAAGCCCTCATTTATGAGGGCTTTTTTAATGCTTAAGCTTATTAAGCTAAACCTGCCAATTTATAGGTTTTTTACCTTGTGCTAACAGCAGTTCGTTAGTTTTTGAAAAGTGCTTACAACCAAAAAAGCCTCGGTGAGCAGACAGCGGCGACGGATGCGGCCCACTCAAAATAGAGTGGCGAGTGCTATCTATGCCTTTTCCTTTTTTTTGCGCATGTGCGCCCCATAAAATAAATACTACACCTTCGCAGTGCTCATTAATGTGCGCAATAACATTATCGGTAAATTGCTCCCAACCTAAATGTTTATGGGAATGGGCTTGCCCTTGCTCTACCGTTAAAACAGTATTTAGTAAAAACACGCCTTGTTCTGCCCAGCTTTGTAAGTAACCATGCTCAGGAATAACAAAGCCATCAATATCTGTAGCTAGCTCTTTGTACATATTTTTAAGCGAGGGTGGGAGTTTTTTTACCTCGGGCATAACAGAAAAACACAGCCCATGAGCTTGCCCTTCGCCGTGGTAAGGGTCTTGCCCTAAAATTACCACCCTAATATTGTTTAGCGGCGTGGCATTAAATGCATTAAATACGTATGGCTCGGGAGGGTAAACAGCAATACCTTCCGCTCGGCGGTTTTCAACTGCATTTAAAGTTTGCTGCATATAAGGGTGCTGTAGCTCGTTTTGTAAAAATGTATCCCAGTCGCTCATTACATACTCTTTATTATTTTTCGTGACGCGTCTATTTTATCACACATATCAGCAAGCCCATCTAACATACGCGGTGTAAAACGGTGAAGTAAATCGGCATTAACGCGAATAAACTGGTTATTTGTAACCGCAGGCACTTCTGGCCATGCCTGCCAATTAACATTAGGCTGCGGGGTGTTAGATTTTTCGTCAGGAATAATAATAATTTGAGGCTTAGTAACAATGACATTTTCAATGCTGATTTGTGGATACGGGGTCGTGCTATTAGCAAACACATTATTTACGTGACAGGTATTTACTAGTTGGCCAATCCATGTACTTTCACTGATTGTCATCATAGGCTCAGCCCATAACTGATAAAAACCAGATATAGGCTGCTTCCCTTGCTGGTTTTTAATAATAGCGGTTAACTTTTGCTTAAAAGCTTTAGCAACCTGTTGGCTTTGCTTTTCGTACCCTGTTAGTTTACCAAGTGTTAGTAGCTCAGTTTGCACGGCTTCTATGGTTGTAGGGTTACTTAAATGAACTTTAATACCCAAGCGCTCTATTTGTGCGATATCTTCCTGCTGATTTCCGCTTTTCCAAGCAATCACTAAATCAGGTTTTAAGGCTAATAATTTCTCAAGAGAAATACCATAGTACCCGCCAATGCGAGCTATATTTTTTGCTTCATATGGGTAGTCGGCATAGTCAACGGTACCCACAATATTGTCACCTGCACCAATGGCAAATAGGTTTTCAACTATGTGTGGGGCAAGCGCAACTATACGTAGTTTTTTAATCTCAGACGCTGAGTTCGCCACAGCATTGCCGTGTAAACTAAGCAGCATTAAACCTATAAAAAGCAATTTAAACACTAGTAGTCAAACCCTTCTAACGCTTTTACACCTGAGTCGAATGCGTGTTTTACATTACGTACTTCGCTCACAGTATCGGCAAGGTCAGTCAATGCTCTGTGCGCTGCGCGTCCTGTGATAATAACCGACTGCATAGCCGGGCGATTATTAAGTGCACTTAGTACTTCGTCTAAGTCGACATAACCATAAGTCACCATGTAGGTTAGCTCATCAAGTAACACTAAGTTAATACTGCTGTCGGCAAGCATGCGCTTTGCCTCTTGCCATGTTGCTTGTGCTGCTAAGGTATCGGCCTCTTTATTTTGTGTATCCCATGTAAAGCCAGTATTCATTACAGCAAATTCAACCCCTGCGCCTAGTAATAAATTACGCTCACCACACTCCCATGTCCCTTTTATGAATTGACACACAGCGGCTTTTTGACCGTGGCCAACACAGCGTGCTACCACGCCAAAACCAGAAGTCGATTTACCTTTACCATTGCCAGTAATAACCTGAAAAATACCTTTAACCTCTTGCGCGGCTTCAACACGGGCATCTACGTGTTCTTTTACTTTTTGCTGGCGCTGTTTGTGTTTGTCTTTTGTTTGTTCAGTCATTATTATGCCCTTTATAAATCGAGGTAATTTGCGCTATATCTAAATGTGTTTCGCACATGGTTGCTAAACGCGCTAACTGCTGTTCGCGGTGTGTATCAATACTTATTGGATCAATATTTAAATCTGGCTTTACCCATTTTAAAATTTCCATCGTGGCGTTGGGCTCATCAAATAAACCGTGTAAATAAGTGCCCGCAATTGCATTATCGTCACTTATAAAACCATCTGTTTTAAACCCATTTGGATGCTGACTAAAGGTAATTAAAGGGGTCTTTAATGCATTGCCTTTACTTACTCCCGCATGGATTTCATAACCACTACATAAAGTTTGTCGATTATTTAGCTTTAAAGTGGCCGTCACTTTACTTAATACTTTTTGCGATGTGAGTGTGGTTTCAAAATCACATAAGGCTAACCCATTCACACTTTTTAATGACGACTCAACACCCTCGGGGTCGTAAATTATATTACCCAGCATTTGCATTCCCCCACAAATTCCAAGTACTTTTCCACCATAGCGTAAGTGGCGTTTTATCTGATTATCCCACCCTTCGTTTATCAAAAAATTTAAATCGCCAAGTACGTTTTTACTACCTGGCAATATAACAAGATCAACATCAGGAATGACCTGCGTATGGCGTATATAGTTAACATTAATATTTGGGTGTAAACGCAGTGCGTCAAAATCGGTATGATTACTAATATGCGGCACTAATAATATTGCAATATTGATAGTTGCATGGGTAACGTTATTGTTTATTGCAACAGCATCTTCCGCGTCGAGAGTTAAATCGTGAAGGTATGGCAGTACTCCTAAAACAGGCTTACCCGTGTATTGCTCTAACCAGTCAAGCCCTCCTTGAAGCAAACTTATATCGCCTCTAAAACGGTTAATTACAAAACCCTTTACACGTGCTTGCTCTGATTCGCTAAGTAATGCCAATGTCCCCACTAAATGAGCAAATACACCGCCTTTATCTATATCAGCAATAATAATCACTGGGCAGTCTACTTTTTCAGCGTAGCCCATGTTAGCTATGTCGTTTTCACGCAGGTTTATTTCAGCGGGGCTTCCCGCACCTTCCACCAATAAAAGATCAAACCGTTTTGCTAAACGCTCGTGTGATGTAATGACAGCGTCCATGGCGACTTTTTTATAATCGTGGTACTTACCGGCTTCCATGTTGCTAATCGCTTTACCATGAATAATAACTTGAGCGCCTGTATCGCTATTGGGCTTAAGTAATATCGGGTTAAAGTCGGTTTCGGGCTCTACCTTAGCAGCAATAGCTTGCAAAGCTTGCGCACGGCCAATTTCGCCACCGTCGTTTGTCACTGCGCTATTAAGTGCCATATTTTGTGGCTTAAACGGTGCGACTTTTATGCCTTGATTTGCAAATACTCGGCAAAGTGCAGCCACTAAGGTGCTTTTTCCCGCATCCGAGGTAGTACCCTGTATCATGAGTGTTTTCATGGCTACACCTTAGACTTTCTAAAAAAGAGTAAACTTAAGAAAAACGCACTCCCCATAGCGGCCGTGATCACCCCTACTGGCAACTCTTGATTTTGAAGTAAAGAACGAGACAGTACATCGACCCACACCATAAATGTGCCTCCTGCTAAGCTTGTTATTAATAGCCCTGCTACGGTGCCTTGTGAAATAAAAAAGCGCACAATATGTGGCACCATTAATCCAACAAAACCAATACCGCCACACATTGCCACCAGCACAGCGGTTATTAATGAGCTTAAAATTAGCATAAGCACCCTAAATCGATGCACTTTAACACCAAGGGTTATGGCACTTTCGTCACCTAATAACATGGCATTAAGCTGGCGCCTAAAACTAATCATTACGCAGGTGCACAGTGTAATCACTAAAAAGGGTATCCAAAGCGTTGCCCACTGGGCACGTGCAAAACTTCCTAAGGTCCAAAATAAAATAGCTGCAACGGCTTGCGGCTCGCTCCAATAAAGCAACAAACTCGTAAATGCACTAAATAAAAACGAGAGTGCAACACCAGCAAGTAACATAGACTCAACTTGCCCGCCCTGCTGCCTTGTGGCAATTAATATAAGTAAGCTCATTGCTAATAAGCTACCAAGCAAGGCTGCGGCCGAAAGCATAAAACCTGCGCTAATTCCCACAAATGCCATAAGTACAACTACACCAAACGAAGCACCTGACGATATACCGAATAAGTAAGGATCTGCTAGTGGGTTACGTGTCACGGTTTGTAAAATTAGCCCAGCGATAGCTAACCCGGCACCGGCTAAAAACGCCAATAATGTACGGGGCATTCTTAATTCAAAAATAATACGGCTGGTGAATGAAGCATCATTTAAATAAATAAAACTGTTAAATACATCCTGTATTGAGGTATCTGCAGCACCAAAGCTCAATGCTAAAAATAAACTTACTAAGGCAATAGTAATGCAAATAATCAGTGCAACTGAATGGCGTACATGCATTGCTAACATATTATTTGTAACCATAAAAGTAGGTAATATGAGGCGTAACTTTACCCAATTGAGATTCTTGAGGATGGTTACTAACCTGAGCGCATACACCAAATACATCATCAAGCATGTGCTCAGTCAGTACCTCTGCAGGAGAGCCGGTATGCGTTATTTCTCCATTTTTAATGACGACAAGCTCATCACACATAGCGCTAGCCAAATTAAGATCATGAAACGAAGCAAATACTGTAACACCAAGAGACTTTGCCAGCTCCATAACCTGTATTTGGTACTTAACATCAAGGTGGCTAGTGGGCTCATCCATAATTAACAGCTGAGGTTGCTGAACAATAGCACGTGCAATGAGTGCCCGCTGCTTTTCGCCCCCAGAGAGCGATTCAAAATTTTGATTTGTATGCAGCTCAAGCCCTACCGTTTTTATAGCTAGAGTGATTTGTTGTTTTTCGCTTTGCGATGTAGAGCTAAATAACGATTTATGAGGCGTTAGGCCAAGAGCCACAACATCAAATAACGACAAATTAAAATGCGATGGCGCCTCTTGTAAAACAACAGCAACGCACTTTGCATATTCATCACTTTTAAGCTGCCAAATATCATGGTTATTAAACTCTATAACCCCTTCATTAGGCTTATTAAAACGATATAAACAACGCAGTAAACTCGACTTACCTGCACCATTAGGGCCAATTAAGCCCACAAATTTACCTTCAGGTATTTGCACATTAATGTGTTTGAGAATAGGTTTATTTGCTATTCCCCACGAGAGATTTTGAACGTTTAATAATGGTGCTTTAGTTTGCAATACTCTGTCCTAGACACGAGTACCCACTTGTAATGCAACCACCAAAAAGGAGTACATTAAATTTAGCATGAGTAGGCCCGCTCATTAAAAATTGATTTGTATCTGACTTAAAGCATAGCGCTAATTACAGTTGCGGGAACAGTTGAGGAATTGCACCTCATTCCAAATGAAGCTCTATTATGGGCGGGTAAGTAAATAATTTAAAGCAAAAAAAACCGCGCTAATTACAGCGCGGTTAAAAAGGGAGTGTTTTAACTCGTCGTTAAAACTTATATTCCATACCTAAACCTAAGTAATTTTGGTCTACGTTGTTGTCCATATCAAAGCTTGAGTAAAAGCCAAATACTTTAATGTTTTTGTTAAGCTTGTGATCAACACCCACTGAAATAGCTGTTTTATCATCGCTATCGTCAAAGTCCATTGCTTGGTACTGAACTTTAAACGTGTTTTTACCCATGCTGTATGCTGCATTTAATAAGTAACCGTCACCTTCAGCTGAACCGTCTACTTTTTCTTGAGTTTGGTACATAGCACCGAGTTTAAAGTCTTCAACTTTACCTTGGATTGACGCGCGTACTACATCGTAGCCATTTACTTCACTATCGGCTGCGATAGAGGCATATACTGCGCTCTTTTTAAGTGCCACGTCACCGTAAGTAACCGCCATTGAGTAACCGTTATCAGCGTCTACATCATCTTCAGCTACAAAAGTAGCAAGTACTTTAAAACCTTCGTATGAGTTTGATGAATAACTAACAGTATTCCCTAAACGGTTTTCACCTTTAAATACATTTTTAATATCGCCTTCAAGGTCGTTAAACAAGTCTAACTTACCTTGAGATTGTTTAAGCGCAGTATCGTTACGACCAATAACCACTTGGCCAAACGCACCTTTTAAACCAACGTATTGGTTACGCGCAGAAATATTGTCGTCGTTATCGCCTTTTGAATCAGCATCAGACACATCAACTTGAAACTCAAACTTATATACCGCTTCTAAACTATCATTTATTTTTTCAGAACCTTTAACACCAAGACGAGATGCATTACTTTTTATCTCAGTAAAAGATCCTTCGCCGTCATCAGATGATTGCACTGTTACATTCGCTTTACCGTAAATGTCTACATCGGCAAGTGCATTAAAAGATAAACCACTTAATAGTGCTAAGCATAAGCTCGATTTTACAAATTTCATGTTATTTCCTTGGATAATCACAAAAGACTAATTTTTAAAACGACTGCAGTTTGTCACCACTAAATGACAGAAATATTACAAATGAAATATTTTTGACTTTTAAAGTTAATAAAACTGCATTATTTATGAAATCAAAAGGACATGAACATCAATCATACAAATATGTACCCACTTAAAACCCAATTACTAAGCATGTGCCTTAATAGTAGGTAGTAAATTTATGAGTGTTTCTATCAGTTCCTTTTGTTCGTTATCTCTATGGTAGGCTACAAATATATCTCTTGACGTATTTTCTACATTTTTTACATGAAATAATTCACCATTTTCTAAATGTTGCTCAACCAAAACATGTGGAATAAATGCGCTACCACCACATTGTAGTATTAAATCTAACGCAATTCGTCCGGTGCTTGTTCTAAAGTATGGAGGCGTTTTACCGGTAAACTGGCGTGCATGCCAAAGTGAAAATGTCGTTCCCCAGTCAACATACACGTACTGATTATCAAAAAAGTTTTCGTTTGTTGCAGTGTCATACCCACTTACAGGAATAATAGGCAGTTCACAAATACGCTCAACAACTAACTCATCTACTTTTGGTGGATCAAATAAAATGGCTAAATCAAGCGTGCGCTCAAGCAATAATCGCGTGCTTTCTTGCTGGGCTTTAACTTCAGCAACCAAAGAGACTCCCGGCATAGCCGACACAATATTAGTAATACCAAACTGCAAAAAGGCATCCCAAATATTAGGCGTCCCTGCCAAGCTAATTTGTTTATGCATATTATCAGCAAGGGCTACATCTACTTTGGCGCGCTGCATACCAGTTATGATCATTTGCGCATGAGGCAACAACCGTTCACCAGGCGCTGTTAATTGAATATTATTACGCTGGCGAATAAATAAATTAACACCAAGCCCTTGCTCTAATTGACGAATACGAAAACTGACCGCCGACTGCGTTATATAGAGGTTCTCTGCGGCTTTACCGAAATGACGCGTGCGCACTACTTCAACAAATGTTTTTAATAAATCGATATCCACTTTTTTATCCTCACGATAAAAATAACTTGTTTAAAAAATTGCCAAACTTGCATCATACTCCAACTAATTAATAGGGTATGAGGATATAGCTATGAGCATTAACATTTCACTACTACGCCAAGCATTTGTTAGCCAACGTCAATTTTATGATGATCAAAATTTTCCACGTGGTTTTAGCCGCAGCGGAAATTTCACCTTATTAGAAGCCAGTATACTAGAACAACATGGCATTGTTTTAAAAGGTTTATATAGTAAGACGATTGAACCACAAAATGAGCACCAAGAAAATTTTGTAGCCGTAGTAACTGGCTCACAAGAACCCACTAATCCGATTGAACGAGCATGGCTGAAATACCTAAAGCTCACTACTTGTAAAACGAAGTTTCATACCTTATTTGGCCGCTCAAAAATATCGAGCCCTGCGCCAATAAATCATGAAAGTTTTTCAGAATCAGATAGCCTATAACACACTCAGCTATTTGCTTTTTGGCGCTTTTACAGTTACAAAGTGTATTAAGCAATTTTTTTGCATAATATAAACTGGGTGTTCCGTGAAGCGAAAAATATTAATAGTTGAAGATACACCTGCTATAGCGCTTGTGCAGAAACATATAGCGCTAAAAGTAGGCTACGAAGTAGATGTAGCAGAAACGTTAGCACAAACAAAAATACTAATTAGTCAAAATAATTACTTTTGCGCTGTTGTAGATTTTATTTTGCCTGATGCGCCTAATGGTGAAGCAGTACCGTGCACAATTAACGCAGAAATCCCTACCATTGTCATGACGGGTAGCATTGATAAAAGAACACGTGATACTGTTGAAAAATTCCCAATAATTGATTACATAATAAAAGAAAATAAACAAGCTTATCAATACCTTGAAAAACAACTTAAGCGTTTGCCTCGCAACGAAAGTGTAAAAGTATTAGTTGTTGATGATTCTATATCTACCCGCCACTATATTGTGAGCTTATTGTTACGTCATAAATATCAAGTATCTGAAGCTGAGGATGGCAAGCAAGCACTTGAAATGTTGGCAAAGTCACCCGACATTTCAGTGATCATCACTGATAACGAGATGCCCAACATGAATGGCGATGAGTTATGCAGTGAAATTCGCAGATTATACAATAACGACGAAAAAGCAATTATTGGTATTTCAGGCGCTGACTCGTCGGAGCTATCTACTTTATTTTTAAAAAATGGCGCAAATGACTACCTCCATAAACCCTTTAATAACGAAGAGTTTTATTGCAGGCTAAGCCAAAACGTCGACATGCTTCAACAAATAGCCACAATTAAGCGCCAAGCGAATACGGATTACCTTACTGACCTACCTAATCGTCGTTACTTTTTTGAGCAAGCAAATACGTCTTTAAAAGCGCTCAGCCTTAAAAAGGCAAACGGCTCACTGGCTATGATTGATATAGACCACTTTAAATCTATTAACGACACATATGGCCATGATGCAGGCGATCAGGTTTTAAAAGGGCTGGCTATTTGCTTTAAAAAATACTTTGAAAAATATTTAGTCGCGCGTTTAGGTGGCGAAGAATTTGCCGTTTACTTTGCTGATGAAAACACCCCAGAAGCACTGAAGAGACTGGAAGGGTTTAGGTATTTTGTAGAAAATAACAGCCAAGAGTTTAGTAAAGAAAAAATAAAACTGACCATTTCAATAGGCTTTTCTGGCGGGCCCGTTTATCAAATGGATACATTATTAAAACAGGCCGACCAAAAACTTTATGAGGCTAAAGAAGCTGGTCGCAACCAAGTAACTAGCTAAATAAATAGTTAAGCAACTTCGGCGGCTGTAATGGCCGCTTTTTTACGCTTACGTGATTGATGATAAGAATCCCAACTAAAGATAGCCAGAGCACTCCAAATACATGCAAAGGTAATAAGCCTTTCTGTATCAAATACCTCATCGTAAAACACCACAGCAAGTATAAACATTAAACTAGGCCCTATATATTGAAAAAAGCCTAGGGTTGTATATTGCAAGCGCTTAGCGGCACCTGTAAAGCAAAGCAGCGGCAATGTGGTAACAATACCAGCACTAATAAGAAGTAAATTAGTAAGCCAATCGTTATTTGGCAGGCTTGAAGTAGCAGAAGGTGCCATCATCCACCAATAAACCAACGCCACTGGTAGTAATATTAACGCCTCGAGCAAAATGCCCGGCAACGCCTCAACAGGAAGCTTTTTTCGTAACAGGCCATAAAGTGCAAACGATATCGCGAGTGAAAAAGCAACAACAGGGAACGAGCCAAAACTCACCAACTGTAATATCACACCCGAGAACGCAAGCCCAACAGCCACACCTTGAAATTTTCGGAGGCGTTCACCTAAAAAAAGCATGCCTAATAAAACATTTAACAGAGGATTTATGTAATAGCCTAAACTTGCATCGAGCATATGGTTATTGTTAATCGCCCATATAAATAATCCCCAGTTAAAACCAAGTAGCCCCGAGGTGACAACCAGCATTAGCATCAGTTTGGGCTGTATTATAATGTGCTTAATTTTACGCCAGTACTTTAGAACACTCACCACTAAAATTAAAAATACGACTGACCACACAACACGATGCATTAATATTTCAAATGCAGTCACATGTTGTATTAACTTGAAGTAAATGGGAGCAAGACCCCACATAACAAAAGCAAGACAGGCAAATATTGCGCCTTTACGCTGCTCGGTAACAATTGGCATAGTAAACACTTAGTGATTTAAAAGGTCGCCAGTTTACTCGCCAAATAGGTTTTATCCAACTAAATACGTGCCCGTGCCAAAAGCGATTTGTACAGATTGCTCATTATGTAATTCCATTCGGCACACGCACACTTTATTACCCGAACGAATAAGCGTGGCACTGGCGGTAAACACATCCCCTTTTCCTGGGCGCAAATAATCGGTGCGTAAATCAATAGTGCCCAGTGTTGCTAATTTTTTTTGTACACTGTTCATATCTAAATCGGTCAGCTTATCTATCACACTCGCCGCTGCGAGCATACCACCGACGTTATCGAGCACCGCTGAAATAATCCCACCATGAAGAATTTTTTGGGCTGGGTTACCTATAAAAACATCCTGCCACGGGAATGTAATTTTAGCTTGTTCTGGGCTAAGTGATTCTACCGATATATTTAAAAATTGATTAAACGGCATACCATTTACGAATAGCGCTCCCATTTGTTCAATTAACATTTCTTTATTCATTATTATTCTCTGATATTAATAGGTACATCGAGTAAAACATACCTTGTTTAAAACTACGAGCGTAAAGCTAAAGACATCTTATAAAAAAAACACTAAAATACCCGCCAATGAATACATCTACACTACCTTCAAGCACCTTAGTGCGAAAACCCGAGACTGTCCTCAAGCAAGTGTTTGGTTACAGCGAGTTTCGAGATGGCCAAAAAGCCGTTATTGATGCCGCTTTAAATGCTCAGGACACACTTGTTTTGCTACCCACTGGTGGCGGAAAATCTGTGTGTTATCAAATTCCGGCGTTAGTTCTTGAAGGGGTGACCATTGTTATCTCGCCACTTATTTCACTTATGCAAGACCAAGTCGCGCAACTTCAAGCTTTGGGTGTAAAAGCGGCATATGTTAATAACAGCCTAGCTCGCGAAGAACAACAACGTGTTTATCAGCAACTTCATCAAGGGCTTATTAAACTATTGTATGTAGCCCCCGAAAAAGTATTACAACGTGATTTTTTAGAGCGATTATCGCATTTAAAAATAAGCTTATTTGCGATCGATGAAGCGCATTGTGTGTCGCATTGGGGTCATGATTTTAGACCGCATTATTTTCGCTTAAACGAACTTAAGCAACGCTTTGCCCATGTGCCCATGATGGCCCTTACAGCGACGGCCGATAAAGCCACACGCTTTGATATTGTTGAACAGTTAAAACTTCAGCAGCCTTACATTCATACTGGCAGCTTTGATAGACCTAACATTCGTTACACCATAGAAGAAAAATTTAAACCTATGGTGCAACTATTACGCTACTTAAAAGAACAAAAAAACCAAAGTGGCATTATTTATTGCACTAGCCGAAAGCGTGTTGACGACATAGCAGAAAAACTTGCCGATGCAGGCCTTAATGCAGCCGCTTACCATGCAGGTATGAGCAACGAACAACGCCAGTTTGTGCAAACAGGTTTTGCCCGTGACGATATTCAAATAGTGGTGGCAACCGTGGCTTTTGGTATGGGGATTAATAAACCCAATGTACGTTTTGTTTTGCACTACGACATTCCCAAAAGTATAGAAGCATACTATCAAGAAACAGGAAGAGCAGGACGCGATGGCTTAGCCGCCGAAGCAATTATGTACTTTGATCCTGCCGATATAGGCCGTGTAAGGCGCTTTTTTGAAGATATTGACGACGAGCAACGTCGCCGTGTAGAAGAGCAGCGCTTTAATGCCATGGCAAGCTTTGCTGAGGCACAAACGTGCCGCCGTCAGATACTACTTAACTACTTTAGTGAATACCAACGCGAGCAATGTGGTAACTGTGATATTTGCTTAAACCCACCAAAAAGCTTTGACGGTACGCTTGTTGCCCAACAAGCGCTTTCGTGTGTATACAGAGCTGAACAGCGATTTGGTTTAGGATACATTGTAGAGCTATTACGTGGCGCCAACACGAGTCGTATTCGCGATAACAACCACCATCAGTTGAGCACTTACGGCATAGGTAAAGACAGAAGCAGTGAGTTTTGGCTGAGTATTTTACGCCAATTAATCCACCAAGGATTACTAAGCCAAGATATAACACAAGGCGCCTCTTTGCGCTTAACCGAAGCCGCCCGCGCTATATTAAAAAGCGAATACGCGCTGCAATTAGCTGAACCTCGCTTACAAGCAAAACACGTATATCAAGATAAGCTAGCGCAATTTAATTATGATAAAAAACTATTTGCTCGCTTGCGTTCATTACGTAAAGAACTTGCAGATGCCGACGATGTGCCACCGTATGTGGTATTTAATGATAAAACGTTAGCCGAAATGGCGCAGCTAATGCCCACGACCGACAGTGAGTTTTTAAAAGTGTCAGGCGTTGGTTTTACCAAGTTAAACAAATACGGCGAAGCTTTTTTAACAGCAATTCGCAACTACTTAGTCACACAATAAGCCAATTATGAGCAAAATAGATTACGACCACACGCACCAATGCATCATCATTACCCCAACAGAGCCGCCACACGATGAAGACTTTGAGCTGTGGAGTACATTATTCCTACATTCAGACGATATCGCTATTAGCGAGTATTCGGCGGGAGCCGATAGGCATCAGGTGCGTTTTTCTTATAGCCAACAAACGTTTAATTTAAATTACGAGCATTACAGTCAAAGTATTTGGATTAACGGCGAAGGGCCTGAAGCAGAACATTTATTAGCCGCGTTGGCCTATTACTTAAGCTAAATTAATTATTTTGTTAACACCCATGCTTTTTACTTACAATTAAATAACAATGATGTAAGCTGATATTACGGTAGTCGTTTGCTACGCAGTAGATAAGAGGCTTAATGGTTAGTAATACGTGTTTTTCGCCCTATAGTGTTGGGTTATTTTGTCTTTTTATATTAATGCCTTGCGCCTTTGCTGAGCAATTTCCCTCAAACATTGGTAGCTGCCCTCTTGAGTCATCAATACATTTGAGTGAAGAAAAACTACGTCGCCAACTCAGCGATGAAACGCTACTCGTTGCCGCAAAGCCTGATGCAAAAATTGCCACTATTACGCTAGAACAACTCAATGTATTTAACACTGCGCTGGAAGAAGAAAATAACGCATTGTTTAGGTTTGCTAACCGAGCACACATTCAAACTGAGCCTGAGGTAATTAAAAACCTACTGCTTTTTAACTCTGGCGATCTTTACGATGCTAAAAAGCTTTCTGAATCAGAGCGTCTACTGCGAAAAGAAAACTACCTATACGACGCACAAATTAGCGCAACAGAAAACTGTGATGGCGATATAGATGTTAAAGTAATTACCCGTGATTTATGGACACTCTTGCCAGAAATAAACTTTAGCCGCAGCGGTGGAGAAAATAAATCGAGTATTGGTTTTAGAGAATCAAACTTGTTTGGCTGGGGTAAAAGGTTGTCTTTTTCTCGCACAACCGACAGCGACCGCAGCGGTTATTTATTTGTTTACGACGATCCTAATATTTTTTCTAGCCGCTATCGTGGTCGCATAGAGTATGCCGATAACAGCGATGGTAAGCGTCATTTACTTGAGCTTACTTATCCATTTTATGCCATAGACACACCTTACAGCTACGGTATTTTAAGCTACTCAGAGCAGCGAGAAGAATCCTTATATCGGCGTGGTAAAGAAATTAGTGAATTTGATCAAACAACCGAACTCAATCGCATTTTTATTGGTCATTCTAAAGCATTAAGTAATAGCTGGACCCAGCGAATTAGCTTAGGTTATGTAGATGAGCAGCATACATTTACTGCTATTCAAACCACGTTTGAGCCCATAGCTAAAGATAGAAGCTACAGTTATCCTTATATTAGCGGCCATTGGTTTGAGGATAATTTTATTAAGGTGCGTAATTTTGACAGCATTTATCGCACTGAAGATTTAAACCTAGGTTGGAATGCACAAGCATTACTCGGTTACTCAGATGAGTCATTAAGTGATGACGATAGCCGCTTGGTGTATTCGCTTAATGTTAAAACAGCGCATTTTTCTGGCGATAATACGCTTTGGCGTTTTAGCACGAACCTAGAGGGGTTTTGGAACAAAGAACAAAAACAACTCGAAAATTTTAAAGCGACCTCGCAAGTACAATATTATCTAAATACGAGTGTTGATCAGTCTTGGTATGTCAAAGGTCGCGTACAATATGCAAAAAATCTAACTGCCGACCAACAGCTTACCTTAGGTGGCGAGACAGGCCTGCGTGGTTACCCTATGGATTATCAACATGGCGACCGTAGCTTTTTAGTGAGCCTAGAAAAACGCTACTACTGGGAGTACGATTTGCTACAACTATTTAAAGTAGGTGGCGCAGGCTTTATAGATATTGGTAGAGCATGGTTTAATGACCAAACAAATGGTGAAAATAATCATGTACTCAAAAATGTAGGCGTTGGTTTGCGCCTGGCACCAAGTAGAGCAAATGCAGGAACTATGATCCACCTTGATATAGCCGCCCCCATAGATAGCGCCGACGATGTCGACTCTGTACAGTGGCTTGTCAGTGTAAAAAATCTTTTTAAATAGCTACTTAGCACCAAAATAACACGCTAAACTAAGGCCTTTAAGCTAGTTAAGACTCATCTGACACGTTGCTTTATTTACTACTTTTAATTGTTACATAACTGCAAAAGGCGCTATTTTGGAATTTTTAGATGTTTTAGAATTACTCACCAATCAATATAAACTCATAGTCACCATTATTGCCTTGTTACTGTTTCCAGTGCTTTTAAAGCTAACTAAAAAGTTACTTGAGCAAGCCATTAAAGGTAAAGTAGATTTGCACCGTAAATACCGCGCAGAGTTACTGCTTAAAATTATTCTCGCCTTTGTCATGTTGTGTTTAGTGTTAGTATTTTGGGGTATTGAACTACGAGGGCTACTGGTTCTGGGCTCGTCACTCTTTGCAATGTTAGGTGTCGCGCTATTTGCAGCATGGTCATTATTAAGTAACCTGACCGCGTTTTTATTAATGTTTATTCAGAACGACTGCCGTGTTGGCTTTTGGGTACGCATTGTTGATGGCGCAAACCATATTGAAGGGCGAATTGTCGAAATGGGCTTAATGAATGTTGTACTTGAACATATTGATGGGCACCGCGTCATTTACCCTAATAATTTATTTGTTACGCGCCCTGTTTTGGTTTTAAACGCAGAGCCTAAACCATCAAAAACGCCGGTAATTAAGCGGATTATAGGCCCTAAAAAATCATAAATTTTGCATAAAAAAAGCCGTTTAAATAACTAAAACGGCTTTTTAATAGCTACTAAAGGATTAGTTATTTAACTCTGCAGTTTTTAGTTCTTCGTCCAAATCATTTATTTCATCAATAAATGTTTCTAATTGCTGCTCAACCAAGCTATTAGCATGAGCAAAATAAGCAATATGAAAAACTGCATCACCTTCATTAACCAATGGCATAGTTTGCTGACCAATTACAATACCACTTCGTGGTGCTAGTAACTCAAGTTCAGAGTCACCAAGCGGGCTACTTATAAAAGCCAGTATTTGCCCTTTTGTAACACGCTCACCCAGCGATACTTGAGCACGCACAATGCCATCTACTTCAGCTCGCACCCAGCTTGTCGAGCTTGCAATGACAGGCTCTGGTAGTTTTTTAGGGCGTTTGCCGCGCATCATTTTTAAATGGCGCATTACATAGTCAACCCCTTGCACGCCGGCGGCTATTGCAATTGGGTCAAAACGCAGTGCTTCACCCGCTTCATAAGTAATAACCGGTATGCCTAAATTAGCCGCTTCACTTCTTAGTGAGCCATTGCGTAGCGAGGCATCAATCACCGCCGGTGTACCAAAGGCTTTGGCCATCTGCGCAGTAGCCTCATCCGCCAAATTTGCACGTATTTGTGGCAAGTTTGTTCGGTGAATAGCCCCCGTATGTAAATCAATAATATGCGTGCAATGCACTGCAACTTGATTGAAAAACATATACGCCATACGACCCGCTAACGACCCTCTTTCAGAACCAGGGAAACTGCGGTTCATATCGCGACGGTCGGGTAAATAGCGCGATTTATGAATAAAACCAAACACATTCACAATTGGCACAGCGATAAGCGTGCCACGTAGCTGGTTTGGATCTATTTTAGCAAGTAATTGACGAACAACTTCTACCCCATTTAGCTCATCGCCATGGATAGCGGCACATACCATAAGTACAGGGCCTTCCATTACGCCATTAACAACCTCTATAGGTATGTTAAGAGGTGAGTGGGTGTAAAGCTTTGCAGCCTCTAAAGCTAACGTTTTGCGTTCACCAACACCAATACTTTCACCTAATAAAGCGAAAGGACGGTTAATTTTAACCTTTGCCACGAGTTGCGGTTCCTTTGATTGAGGCATTTTTTTCGATGAAATCAATCACCATACCTGCAATATCTTTACCTGTTGCTATTTCAATACCTTCAAGACCTGGTGATGAGTTAACCTCCATCACTAAAGGCCCACGAGATGAGCGAAGTAAATCTACACCCGCTACATTTAAACCCATTGCTTTTGCTGCAGCAACCGCGGTTTTACGCTCTTCAGGCGTAATGCGAACTAGTGTAGCGCTACCACCACGGTGAAGGTTTGAACGGAACTCACCTTCTTGCGCTTGGCGCTTCATCGCTGCAATTACTTTATCGCCTAACACAAAACAGCGAATATCCGCACCACCCGCTTCTTTAATGTATTCCTGAACCATAATATTGGCTTTTAAGCCCATGAAAGCTTCGATTACACTTTCAGCAGCTTTGCGCGTTTCAGCAAGTACAACACCAATACCTTGTGTGCCCTCTAGTAATTTAATCACAACCGGTGCACCGCCAACCATTTCGAGTAAATCTTTCACGTCATCAGGCTTGCTCGCAAACCCCGTTACAGGCATGCCTACACCCTTGCGTGATAATAACTGTAACGAACGTAATTTATCGCGTGAACGAGAAATAGCCACAGATTCGTTTACGGGGTATACCCCCATCATTTCAAACTGGCGTAAAACGGCACAGCCATAAAATGTTACCGATGCGCCAATACGCGGCACAATGGCATCAAAATCTTTTAAGTTTTCACCGCGATAGTGAATTTCAGGCTGTTCAGAGTTTATATTCATGTACGAGCGAAGTGCGTCTATCACTTTCACTTCGTGCCCACGAGCCTCTGCAGCCTCGATTAAACGACGTGTTGAATATAACTTTCTGTTACGAGATAAAATACCGATTTTCATAGTTAAAACCTTAACTAAATTTTACAGCATTAGTGCTTAATGGCTGCTTTTTTGCAGCATAAGCCCAATACTTTTTATAGTAAATGAGATAATGCCGTGTCAACAACGACACGATTCTCCATGGCTGTTCGACCTAGCAACATTCTAAACTTCATGGTTGCGCGGCTTGTGAGGGTGACTTCAATAGGCCAGCTATGTTCACCCGCGTGTAATGTTGTTTCTATAAAATAACGCAATTGCTTTTCACCACTGGAGCTGGTTACGTATTTCATTTTTTTCACTTTAGCATTACAAGTAATTTGAGTTTCTTCGTCATCTTGTAATGGTTGAGCTATAAATTTAACCCACTTTTCGCCATCAACTTCGTATTCTTCAATGTTAATAGCATGAATACATGAAGTACGCGCACCAGTGTCAACTTTAGCCTTGATCCGCTCAATACCAAGCTCAGGTAAACTTAACCACTCACGCCAACCTATTGTTATTTTTGTCGTCATAAATGTGCCCTTTGTAAAAAAGAGGTTTATACGCTATAGAAATAAAAAGACCAACAAAATAAATTTATCTTACTGATGAATCAATTTGATTGATCTTTAATGCCTATTAGTCTCACAATGCACGTCTTGCTGCAATATAATTAAACAGCATTTAAACTAGACCAATAATTTAAAAAGTGCCTTAACTTATTAAAAGTAAATATGTTTTGGTCAGTTAGATACACTATAGTTTATAGTATTAAAATTACACTATTATGAGACATTATTATGATTAACGGTTTGCTTCACGCCCTAGTGCTTGATGAAAAAGGCGGTGCTCGCGCTATACAAAGCAGCGAAGATCTTCACAACTGGCAACCTGAGCAAGGTAAATTATGGGTCCATATGGATTACAGCCAAACCGACGTAGTCAACTGGCTCAAACACTGTGAGCTTTTAACCGATTATGAGCTAGAGTCATTTACGGCGGATGAAACACGCCCACGTATCACGCAGTCTGCAAATGGACACATGCTGTTTTTGCGCGGTGTAAACTTAAACCCAGCGCAAAGCCCCGAGGACATGGTGTCGGTACGTTTATTTATTAACGAAAATATAGTCATCACTTCTCGTAAGCGTCGCCTTTTATCTATTGACGATGTACTTAACTCGTTAAAAGACAATAAAGGCCCGTGCTCTATATCAGAGCTTGTGTGTGCTATTACACAAAAGCTGACTTCACGTATGCAAAGTGTTATTGACTCTTTAGATGAGACACTTGATGGCTTTGAAGAAGAAATAGACGAGCCAAGTAAGCGCTTTGACAACCAAGCGCTATCGCAGTTACGCCGCCAAACTATTGCGCTAAAACGTTATTTAAAGCCTCAAAAAGAGGCGCTCACTACAATGGTAAACGGTCATTATGAGTGGCTTTTAGATGACGATAAGGCAAAGCTAAACGAAACCACTAACTTACTTATTCGCTACCTTGAAGAATTAGACAGCTCAATAGAGCGTGCACAAATTATTCAACAAACAGTTACTAACCATGTTTCTGAGCAGTTAAACCAACGTATGTATGTGATGTCGGTAGTGGCTGCCTTGTTTTTACCGCTAGGCTTTTTGACAGGTTTGCTTGGGGTAAACGTTGGGGGAATTCCTGGTACAGACAACCCCTATGCATTTACGCTGTTTATTGTTTTTTTAGTGATACTTACTGGTGGTATTGGTGTGTATTTTAAAAATAAAAAGTGGCTCTAATAGTATTAAGTGATCTATCTGGAGGCTGAAAAATCATGTCGATGACAGGGCAAATATTTTGTTATTCTAAATACCTAAGTTTAAACCAGTGCCTCCCTGGTTTAGCCCTTCAAGTTTATCAAGTATTGATATAAACCTGATATAGCCATCAATTAAAAACTAAAAAGGCGCGCATTGTTAAATGCTCGCCTTTTTTAATTTTTATACTTGAATCGCTAATTACTCTTGAAAGTAAGTGCCCCAACCGTCGTACTCAACGTCGCATTCAACAGCAAGTGCTGCTAGTTTATCAACGTCTTCCATAATGACGTCTACGTCTAGCTCAGCTTCTACTACTATGTCGAAGCTCCAAATTTTGCTGCCTTCTTCAAGCTCAAGCTCTGCTGGCTCTTCAACATCGTAGCCTAATTTAAAAGCAGCCAATGCGGCTTGCTCTAGTTTAGGGAAGTCTTCACACACAAAGTGGTGTTCTACTTCATAAAGTATTTCAGGATCTGATCCATCTTCAAGTAGTGAACTTACGATGTCTTCACTTATTTCGCGCCAGTTTTCCATTATTTCTCTCTCACTTGAGCATCTAATTCGTTTATTTTAGCAGCCATAACAGTATGTACGTTTTGAGCGTGCTCTCGCGCACTTATACTTTTATCAAGTGATATAGGCGCTAACATTTCGATGTAAATTGTACCATTATCCCAACGATTTAGCTTAATGGTTTTATGCGTTGTATTCATACACACGGGAACCACTGGCACGTCCGCACTCATCGCGGTATGAAAAGCACCTGTTTTAAAAGGTAATAAACCGCGCCCATAGCTTCGTGTACCTTCTGCGAATACCCATATAGATAGCCCATTTTTCTTAATTTTTTCAGCTGCTTTTGAAATAGTACCAGCCGCTTTTGAACGATTTGCTCTATCTATTAAAATATTGCCTGACAGCCAATAAAGTTGACCAAAAAATGGGATCCACTTTAGGCTCTTTTTACCAAGACTTACACAGTTTTTTGGTACCATTGCTGGTACTGTAAATAAATCATAACTATTTTGATGATTTGCAATGTACACTGCAGGGCCAATATTCTCAGCATCTTGATGGCGCGTCAGCACTAATTTAACACCGATCATTTTGGCCATAGAACCAAACCAGCCTGCAATTATGTGAACATTATTTGGGTGAAAAGGCCTGACTAATGAAAGTAACAAACCAAAAATACAACTCAACAATATAAACATAAACATAATAAAAACACGTATTACAGCTAACAAACTCGTTCTCCAAATCAATTGTGTGCGGTGCGCATGTCATTACGCACTATGACACTATTATAGCGTTATTTTGTGACACAGACGAGACAATAGCGAACAACTGTACGCTGAAATAGAGTCAATGCTAAAATTAATTGCTTAACACATAACAATAAAATGGTAAAAATTGGGCTCTACAAACAAAAACGGCCTGCAATTGCAGGCCGTAATACGTGAGCTCAGAGCTTATTATTCATCTGCCGTACTTTCAACAGGCTCTTCATCTTGAGGCGTTAGCTCAACAACGGCTTCATCAACACGCTGCAAGCCTCGCGGTAACTTATTACCTCGACGACCTCGTTCACCATGATAATGCTCTAAATCTGTTGGTTTAAGGGTTAGCTTGCGTTTACCGGCATGCAATGTAACGCTACTTCCTAGAGGGACAACAGCCAGTACTTTCACAAACTCTTCACGAGCCTGTACCTTGGCACCAGGGATAGAAATAATTTTATTACCCTTACCTTTACCTAGTTTAGGTAAATCGCGTAATGGGAATAAAAGCATGCGTCCTTCGTTAGAAATAGCCATACAGTAATCGCTAGCTACATCGCTCACTCTAATTGGTTTGAGTAAAATACCGCCTTTAGGCACACTCACTAACGCTTTACCGTTTTTGTTTTTACTCACAAGATCTTTAAAATCAGTGATAAAACCGTAACCCGCGTCCGATGCCATAAGTAATACTTGGCTATCTTCAGCCATAACAACGTGCTCAAAATTTGCACCGGTTGTTAAGTTAAAACGCCCAGTCATTGGCTCGCCTTGGCTACGTGCCGACGGTAAACTATGTGCATCAGTTGCAAATGCACGCCCTGCTGAATCTAGAAATACAGCGGGCTGATTACTCTTACCGCGAGCTGAAGCTCTGTAGGCATCGCCTGAGCGGTAACTTAATCCTTGCGCATCCAAGTCATGACCTTTACCAACGCGTGCCCACCCTTTGTCTGAAAGAACAACAGTCACTGATTCTGATGGAATTAAATCTTTTTCGTTTAAAGCTTTCGCTTCCGAGCGCTCGATAACAGGAGAACGACGATCATCACCATACATTTCTGCCGCTTCTTGAATTTCTTTTTTAAGCAACGTTGACATACGGCGGTCTGAACCAAGCGTGAGTTCTAATTTATCACGCTCTTTAGCAAGCTCGTCTTGCTCACCACGAATTTTAAACTCTTCAAGTTTAGCTAAATGGCGAAGTTTTAATTCTAAAATAGCTTCTGCTTGTATATCGGTTAAATCAAAGCGCTGCATTAAAATAGGCTTTGGCTTATCTTCACTACGAATAATTTCAATCACTTCATCAATATTTAAGAACGCTGCTAATAAGCCTTCTAAAATATGTAAGCGCGCCAGTACTTTATCTAAACGATACTGCAAACGACGACGAACAGTCTCGCGCCTAAATATGAGCCACTCACTTAAAATACTACGCAAATCTTTAACCTGCGGACGACCATCTAGCCCCAGCATATTTAAGTTTACGCGGTAGTTTTTTTCTAAATCGGTGGTCGCAAACAAGTGAGCCATTAATGGCTCAGCTTTAATACGATTAGAGCGTGGTATAATCACTATACGTGTTGGGTTTTCGTGATCTGATTCGTCACGTAAATCAGCAATCATAGGCAGTTTTTTTGCGTTCATTTGCGCTGCAATTTGCTCAAGTACCTTACCGCCTGAACATTGATGCGGAAGCGCGGTGATCACAATATCGCCTTGCTCTTCACTATACACCGCACGCATTTTAATTGAGCCTCGGCCGGTTTTATATATTTTATGAATATCGGCTTTTGGGGTAATTATTTCGGCATCGGTTGGGTAGTCAGGTGCGTGTACCAGCTCTAATAATTCATCAAGCTCTGTCTTTGGTTTGTCGAGTAATAAACAACATGCACTGGCTACTTCTCTCACGTTATGAGGCGGAATATCAGTTGCCATACCAACAGCAATACCGGTAATGCCATTAAGTAAAATATGCGGTAAGCGTGAGGGCAATACAACTGGTTCGTCTAGTGTACCATCAAAGTTTGGTGTCCAATCTACCGTGCCTTGGCCAAGCTCTTTAAGCAGTACTTCAGAAAACTTAGATAAACGCGCTTCAGTATAACGCATTGCAGCAAATGATTTAGGATCATCAGCAGCACCCCAGTTTCCTTGGCCGTCAACAAGTGGATAGCGATACGAAAACGGTTGCGCCATAAGTACCATGGCTTCGTAACAAGCACTATCGCCATGAGGGTGATATTTACCGAGTACGTCACCCACGGTACGAGCTGACTTTTTGTATTTAGCTGCGGCCGATAAGCCTAATTCGCTCATCGCGTAAATAATACGACGCTGCACTGGTTTTAAGCCATCACCAACATGTGGCAAAGCACGATCCATGATCACGTACATGGAATAGTTTAAATAGGCGTCTTCAGTAAAGCGCCCCATTGTTTGTTGCTCTATTCCTTGCATTAGCAAGGTATCTGTATCACTCATTAAAGCTTACCTAGTTTTTCTTATAGCTTACGCGGTAGATTACATTGGCGTAATCGTCACTTACTAACAGACTGCCGTCACCTAACTCTGCAAATGCAACTGGGCGTCCAAATGTTGTTTCGTCTTTCATAAAGCCGGTAATAAACGGCGTGTATTTAGTCACACGGCCTTGCTCTATTGTGGCTATAGCTACTTTGTAGCCTGCTTTTTTACTACGATTCCATGAGCCATGTTCAGCAACAAATAACTGCTCTTTGTAGCTTGCTGGGAATTGTTTTGCGTTGTAAAAATGAATACCTAATGGTGCCACATGGGCAGGCAATGCGAGCGCAGGAGACGTGTAATCAGCAATATTTTTTCCTTTACCAAATTCAGGATCACTAATCGCACCGGCATGAATATAAGGGAACCCAAAGTGCTCCCCTTCTTTACTTACGCGGTTTATTTCATCTGGTGGAATATCATCGCCCATCATGTCGCGACCATTATCACTAAACCACAAAGCCTGAGTGCTTGGGTGAAAATCAAAACCAACGGTATTTCGAACGCCCTGCGCTATTGTTTTAATTTGCTTGGTTTCTACGTTTAGTGAAAAAATACGACCAAAGCGCTCGTCTTCGGCGCAAATATTACACGGTACACCGACAGGAATAAGCAATTCGCCTGTGGGTGTGAAGCGTAAAAACTTCCAGCCATGGTGGCGCTCTGAAGGCAATGCGTTGTAGATCACATCAAACTTTGGATCTTTTAATTGGGTGTCTATATTTTTAAAGCGAATAATACGATGCACTTCACCTACGTATAAATCACCATCTTTAATAGCCAGCCCTGAGGGCATGTTTAAACCCTCTGCAATCACAATTTTTTTATCGGCTACACCATCGCTATTATGATCGATAAGCGCATACACATTACCTGCTTTGCGCGAGCCTGCGTAAACAATGCCTTTTTTTGATACTGCAATTTGGCGCGCATTTTCAACGTCGTCTGCAAATAAACTAAGTTCAAAACCAGGTGCAACACTAAGCTTGTCTAGTATGTTTTTAGCCATTGCAGACGCACTTGTTAAACTCAGTAACAATAAAGTTGCTAGTAGTTTATTCATTTCTATCTCCTAGTGGCCAACACGCACTTATACTTGTGCCTTGTTACCATGATCTTCTAACCATTGGCGCCTGTCTGGCGAACGCTTTTTAGCAAGTAACATATCCATCATTTCCATGGTTTGAACTTCTTCATCAAGTGTTAGCTGAACTAAACGTCTTGTGTTTGGATCCATGGTGGTTTCGCGAAGTTGCAGTGGGTTCATTTCACCCAATCCTTTAAAACGCTGTACGTTTACTTTACCGCGTTTTTTTTCTGCTTCAATACGGGCCAAAATACTGGTTTTTTCATCTTCATCTAAGGCGTAATATACCTCTTTACCAATATCTATTCTAAATAATGGTGGCATTGCTACGTATACATGACCTGTTTTTACTAACTGCGGAAAGTGTCGAACAAACAAAGCACATAACAGTGTGGCAATGTGAAGACCATCAGAGTCAGCATCGGCCAATATACAAATTTTATTGTAGCGTAGCCCGCTCATGTCGGCTGAATCAGGATCGATCCCTAAAGCCACAGAAATATCATGCACCTCTTGCGATGCTAATATTTGCCCTGACTCAACTTCCCACGTATTTAAAATTTTACCACGCAGCGGCATTATTGCTTGAAACTCACGATCTCGCGCTTGCTTAGCCGAGCCACCAGCAGAGTCACCCTCTACTAGAAATAGTTCGGTACGGTCGTTATCTGCTGCGCTACAGTCGGTAAGTTTACCTGGTAATGCAGGGCCCGCTGTAACGCGTTTACGCACTACTTTTTTAGCGGCTTTTAAACGACTTTGTGCGTTTGATATACACAGCTCAGCTAACAACTCTGCTGTATCTGTATGTTCATTTAACCAAAGGCTAAATGCATCTTTTACAACACCCGAAACAAGTGCCGCACACGTGCGTGAAGACAGTTTTTCTTTTGTTTGGCCGGCAAACTGAGGGTCTTGCATTTTAACCGAAAGCACATAACTACAGCGCTCCCATATATCGTCTGGGGTAAGTTTTACACCACGAGGTAATAAGTTTCTAAATTCACAAAACTCGCGCATGGCTTCAAGTAAGCCTTGGCGTAAACCATTAACATGTGTACCGCCTTGCGCAGTGGGGATTAGGTTTACATAACTTTCAGCTATCGATTCACCGCCCTCTGGCAGCCATACAACAGCCCAATCAACACCTTCTATAGCGCTTTTAAACTCACCTACAAATGGGTCCTGTGGCAGCGTTTCGAAACCTTTAACCGCTTCAATTAAATAATCTTTTAAGCCGGTTTCGTAAAACCATTCTTGCGTTTCTTTTGTTTGTTTATTAACAAACTTAATACGCAAACCAGGGCAAAGTACCGCTTTGGCTTTTAATAAATGATTAAGCTTGGTAATAGAGTAATTAGCAGAGTCAAAATAGCTGGCATCAGCCCAAAAGCGAACGGTAGTCCCGGTGTTACGTTTACCGACAGTGCCTATAACGTTTAAATCTTCAACTTTATCACCGTTTTCAAAGGCCATTCTGTATTGCTGTGCATCACGGCGAACCGTTACTTCTACACGTGTAGATAATGCATTTACAACTGAAATACCTACCCCATGTAAACCACCTGAAAACTGATAGTTTTTGTTTGAGAATTTCCCCCCGGCATGCAGCTTAGTAAAAATAAGCTCTATACCTGGAATACCTTCCTCTGGGTGAATATCTATGGGCATACCACGACCATCATCACTGACTTCAAGCGAGTTATCTTCGTGTAGAATTACGTCAATCTTAGTTGCATGGCCCGCCATAGCTTCATCGACACTGTTATCGATTACTTCTTGGCCTAAATGATTTGGGCGCACAGTATCGGTGTACATCCCGGGGCGTCTTTTTACCGGATCTAATCCATTAAGTACTTCAATGGCTTCGGCGTTATAATTTTGATCACTCATAGTTTTTATCTTTATATGCGCTAAGGCTATGCTTAACTAGTTTTACGTGATTTTAAGAAAATCTACAATACTTGCGAAGGTTTGTTCAAAGCCAAGATAGCTATGATCGCCACCAAACTCGATCCTTTGCTTACATTGCGAATAATAGTTTACTGCGTGTTGAAAATTTAACACTTCATCGCCTGTTTGCTGTAATAAATACAGTAATTCAGGGTGCTTTAGGTCATCAACAGCCAACGCTTTTAAAGCCGCTATGTGGCTGCTATTCAATTCATAATGATAATCTTGATACGGATTATAATTTAAACCAAGCAACGGCTTTAATAAAGTGTATGGCGCAACCGCGGGATTTATAACCACAGCAGGAATTTGATAACGCTGCGATAAATACGTGGCAAAAAATCCACCTAATGAGCTACCTAATAAAACAGTATTAGGTGTAAGTAATTGCTCAAGCGCTATGATGGCTTGTATGGGCTCATGGTTTAGGCACGGTACACAATAGTCAACGTCATAGTGTGCCATAAGCTCGCCAAAGCGCACAGCTTTATATGATTTATCTGAGCTATTAAAACCATGAATATAGATTACCCGTTTAGCCATACTACTTCCATATCTGTACTTATATTCTCTTTTTTCGTGCTGATACATATCAGCCTGTATGCTGGCCCATGGTCTTGCTGTATCCATTCGGGGCTGTGTTTTTTAAACTGCACTGAGCTGGCTGGGGTCGCGTAAATGGGAAGCGCTCTAAACGTTTGCATGTATTCATTATGCACATGACCATGAAACAAGCCGAAAACGTTTTCGCTATTAACTAAAATATTAAGTAATTGCGGCCCGTTTTCGAGCATGTGTTTGTCTAGGTAGCCATCAATAGGAAGTGGGTTATGGTGACAAAACATAATTTTGGAACTCGCCGAAGTAAACAGCCGTTCGGTAATTTCATTCAAATGCGTACCTGTTACCCACCCTGCAGGCGTTGGCCCTTTAGAATTAATAAGAAGTAACTCAACGCCATTTGCCACTATATGTTTAGCGCGATTTATTTGCCCACCACTCATTCGGTTAAGCTGAGCGATGTCATCATGGTTACCTGGAACCCAAAAAACAGGGCATGTTAAATCACTTTGGTTAATCAGCTCACTAAATAAAAAATAGGACTCTGGGCTATGATCTTGCGTAAGGTCGCCGCCAAATATTACAAAATCAAGGGATTGCTTAGCCATATGAGCCAGCGCCTGTTCAAAGTAATTCGCCGTATTTACGCCAAAGTACTCACCGGCTTTATTTGAGAATAAATGACAATCGGTAATATGTGCTATGCGTAACGACGACTTATCAATGAGGTAAGGTTCATCAAACCAAGCCATTATTTACATCCCAATTCAGCGTTGCTTGTCCGTGTTCTACACAGGCTACAAGCCAGTCGTATAAAAATGCATTAAGTTGATATTTTTCATCTTTTTGATGCATTTTTGGATTAGGGTAACCATAAGAAGGCTTAATACGCTGATGGTAATCGTGATGGATAATTTCAGCCACTTTAGCATCGTGATACAACCTCACAGTTAAATAAAGCGGTGCAATTCCCTTTACCATGCCGCTTAGCTGCTTAATAGAAATATCCATAGTGTATTTTGCACTGCCATCAACCTTAGTCGCAAACTCACTGTTCCCCAACTTCACTTCTCGGCTGCAGCCAATCGCTCGTTCAGCCGGTAACAATTTTAAAAGTCGTAAGTAGTTGTGCTCACAAAGCGTTAAATACTTTGGGAGGCTTTGGATATATCTATTTGTTGCTAATTGTACTGTCAAAATACCACCATTATACTGTGAGCCAATTTGTGGCTATGAAGAAGAATCTGTCCACTTGTGTTTCATTTTTTCATGGTTAAGCGCAAGCCACTGCATGCAAATAACGGTTGCAGCATTATCCATTTCACCATTGTTGAGGCGAGTTAGCGCATCATCAACGCTGAGTACGTGAGTTTTTATATCTTCACCTTCGGTTTCAAGGCCATACACACCAGACTCAACGTCACTTAAATCGGCTCGTGCAAGATATAAATGTAACCGCTCTGTTGTACCACCAGGGCTTGAAAGGTACGAAAGCATAAATTCAAGCTCTGTTAAATTAAGCCCAGCTTCTTCGTACGCTTCTTTCTTTACGACCGATTCATAATCGTCACTGCCGTCAGTCATTCCAGCAATACATTCTAGTAGCCAAGGTGAATGTTTGCTTTTAATAGCCCCTATACGTATTTGTTCTATTAAAAGCACAGTGTCTGATATGGGGTCGTAAGGCAACACAGCAATGGCGTCTCCACGCTCTAAAATCTCGCGACTAATAAGTTCTGATTTACCGCCCGCAAACAAGGCATGTTCAAACTGATACAAATCAACCTGAAAAAAGCCTTTATACAAATTTTTGACCGGCTTTACGCTGACATCTTTATGCGTAAACTGAACAAGTTTTTTATCTGGCACGTAAGCATCCTCTACTTATTAAAAACTTTGAAGTACGTTAATATATTCTGTTACATTTCGACGCACTGTTTTACTCTTTTTATTTTTAGTTATTACGTAAAACAGGTTACCATGGTTTTAGTATAAAAATTGTCTAAGGACCGAACAACATATGAAAAAGAACATTCTTGCGGCGCTAGTTAGTTTATCATGCGCATTAGGCACAACAGCAGCAAGCGCTGAAGATTTACTACAAGTTTTTGAAATTGCAACGGCCAACGATCCTACCGTTTTAAAAGCAAAAGCCCAAGCAGACGCACAATCTTACCAAGCAGATACTGCAATGGCTGCATTATTGCCGCAAATTGGTTTAACAATGGGTTATACAAAAAGTGACTCAACCTCTTTTCAAAGTGTGACGGACCTGACAAGCCAAGTTAAAGTCGAAAGCGACTCTGATCAGTTCACCCGTGGTCTTAGCTTAAGCCAAACTTTATTTGATTTAGGCGCATGGAACTCATTAGACATTGCAGACAAACAAGCGTTGCAAGCAAATGCTCAATACGACTCGGCGAAACAAAACTTAATTGTTCGTGTTGCGGAAGGCTACTTTAACGTTTTAAGTGCGATTGATAACCTTGAATTTATTAAAACGGAAAAACGCGCCATCGAACGCCAGCTTGAACAAACTAAACAACGTTACGCTGTTGGTTTAACGGCAATTACCGATGTACACGAAGCACAAGCACAGTTTGACAACTCTGTTGCACAAGAAATTATTGCTAATAACTCAGTAGAAACAGCGCGTGAGCAACTACGAGAAATTACGGGTAAATATCACGCTAAGTTAGACTTTTTAAATACAGAGACATTTTCTACAACTAAGCCAGCTCGAGACTCTAGCGACTTTTTAAATATTGCTAAAGATAAAAATATTAGCTTGCAAGTTGCTAAAGTAACCGTAGATATAGCGCAAGATCAAATTAAACTGGCAAGAGCGGGTCACTATCCAAAGCTAACCCTAAGCGCAAGTTATGGCGACTCTTTAACAGATACAGATATAAATGGTACAAGCCTAACTAGACAACCTCGTGCAGACTCAACCTCAGTAGGCCTTAACTTTAGCCTTCCTTTATACTCTGGGGGGGCAACAGTAGCAGCTACTGATCAAGCACGTGCATTTTACGTGGCAGCGAGCCAAGATTACGAAGCCAATTACCGCGCAATTACCCGCACGGTTATTACGTCTTACAATCAAGTAGTGTCTGACATTGCAACCTATAAAGCGCTAGAGCAAGCAGTTGTATCTGCCCAAAGTGCTTTAAAAGCAACAGAGGCAGGCTTTGAGGTCGGTACGCGTACAATTGTTGATGTACTTGTAAGCACACAAAACCTATACAATGCTAAACGTAACCTTGCTGATGTACGTTATCGTTATGTGCTATCTACTCTGCGCTTAAAGCAAGCAGCGGGTACACTAACAAGCAAAGACCTGGAAGCTATAAACCAGGGTTTAAAAGCAGCCTAAACAGTCACAAAACACATACAAAGCCAGCTACATGCTGGCTTTTTGTATTTTACAGCGCTTAGCGTTAAACTAGCGTTTTTAATTTTAGAGCAATTTTTGTGGTCACCTCATCTCCTTTTAAAGCATCTTTTTTAGGCCCTCGATACTGGCTAACGTGGATTGGCGTTTTTTTCTTATACCTAATTTCTTGGCTTCCGCAAAAACTTCAATTAGCCCTGGGCAAACTACTTGGCCGTTTAGTTCATAAATACATGAAACGCCGCCGACACATTGCCGAAGTAAATATTAAACGCTGCTTTCCTGATATGAGCGACGAAGATCAAAAAGCATTGGTGCTAAAAAATATGGAAAACACTGGCATTGCGATGGTTGAAACCGGAATGGCATGGTGGTGGCCGCAGTGGCGAGCGAAAAAAGCTTTAGGGTCTTTAAAAGGGCTTGAACACTTTGAACGAGTGCAACAATCTGGAAAAGGCGTACTGTTACTAGTACCTCATGTTTTACACCTTGAAATGGCAGGCCGATTAATGGGATTGGGTTGTATGGGTATTGGTTTTTACCGCCCGCACAACAACCCATTAATGGAGTACTTTACAACTAATGGTCGCCTTCGCTCTAATGAATACTTGGTTGGTAAAAAGGACGTAAAAGGCTTACTAAAAGCCTTAAAAAATAAAAAAGTGTGCTACTACCTACCCGATCAAGACTATGGCCGTAACCGCTGCGAATTCGTCCCTTTTTATGCAGTGCAAGATACCGCAACTACAACAGGTACACTGATGTTCGCTGGCAGTAAAAATTGCGAAACTATGAGTTTGATTACCCGCCGAGATGAAAGTGGAAAGTACCATTTAGAAATTATTCCAGAGCTTGAAAACTTCCCAAGCGGTGATGACAAAGCCGATGTCACGCGTGTTAATCAACGCATGGAATTATCAATTAATGCCGCACCAGAACAATACATGTGGCTACATCGCCGTTTTAAAACGCGACCAGATAAAAATACTCCTTCATTTTATAAATAGTAATGGTATAACAATAACAGGAACAATTAAGGGTGGTTGTAATGTGGTTTTGGATTAGGTACTTGTCATTTGCAGTCATATTAATAGCGCTTGCTGCGTACTTTTTAATGGGAAATGTTCCAACATTAGATTTAAAAGAATCTAAAAATGCCGCTGCCGAAGGATTATCTCGCTTTTATGCCTCGATTCGAAATCAAGTTAAAAGCAACAAAGAGCGTGACCAATACGTATTGAGTTTAAAAAAGCCAGATCAAACTGTCGATAGAGTTTTAGCTGAGCGTACGCGCACTGTTACCCCCATGCCAGCAAGTTGGACAGGAAGTGTGGAGCCTAGGCGCTTCGAAAATGGTTCAACATTGAAAGATGTTTTAGTTGAGTATGCTAAAAACGAAGGCATTGAGCTCTATTGGTACTTAAGTAAAGACTATGTCGTTAAAGATCATTTTAGAGTCGACAGTAATTTCACCTCAGCCCTGTACCAAGTAGGCAGAGCTATAAATGATGACTTTGAACACGAGGTATATACCTACTTTTGTAATAAGCAAAGAGCGGCAGTAATTACTGAATTACCCTCTGAGTTTGTGCGTGCTAACTGCTTAAAACTCAACATTTGAGTTAGATAAAAAATCACGCTTTTGCGTGATTTTTATATAAGTACATCACTTAGAGCGTGTTTGCTTATAAAGCAAACAAATATGATTGAACAAATCCTACAGCTCAAAAACCGCTTTCCAAATGGCTGTCACATTAGTGATGTCTTGTAAAAACTGCTCGCGTTCAACTAACTTTCCTTTCTGATCTAAGCTGAGTACGTGGTAACACGAACGGTAGTCAATATACGCTTTAATTAACTGCTGCTTTTGCTCTTTTGTAATACAGCCTATTTTAGCAGCATCAGTAAGTATTCTTACATTATCTGAAAATAAGCTTAGTTGCTCGCTATCGTGTGCATTTTTAAGAACAAGGTATTGCGTAATAAATTCAATGTCGGCCATGCCACCAGCATCTTGTTTTAGGTCAAATAACTGCGTGTTACCTTTTGCAAGGTGGCCACGCATTTTCTCTCGCATTTTAATGACATCATCTTTTAACACAGCCGTTTCACGCGCTTGGCAAAGTATATTTTTACGTATTTGCGAAAAGCGTTTTTCTAACTCATTTTGACCCAAAATAATACGAGCACGAACCAGCGCTTGATGCTCCCATGTCCACGCTTGTGTTTGTTGATAGTGATTAAAGCTCTCTAAATTGATAGCAAGTAAACCCGAAGCCCCCTCTGGGCGAAGACGTGTATCTAACTCGTATAAAATACCCGACGCCGTTCGCGTATTAAATAAGTGCATTAAACGTTGGGCAAGTTTTAAATAAAACTGGCGAGAATCAATCGCTTTATCGCCATTGGTCTGACTCGAGCCATCGTGATTGTGAACAAACACAAGATCTAAATCTGAGTCGTAGCCCACTTCAAAACCACCCGTTTTACCATAGGCAATAACGGCAAAACCCTTGTGTTCATTGTCAGTGTTTGGCGGCATGCCAAAGCGCTTTACCGTGTTATGCCATGCAATGTTTACGGCCTGCTCGACTATAGCTTCTGCCAATGCGGTTAAGTGATCGCTTACTTTCATAACATCCAAAACGCCGGTGGCGTCTGCGGCAGCTATCCGTAATTGATGAGTTTGTTTAAACTGCCTTAACGACTCCATTTGTAGCTCTAAATCGTCGTGCTCTATGCGTAAAAAATATTGACGTATTTCGTCTTTATAAGCGCTAAGTGGTGTTGGTTTATAAAGCACAGCAGGGTCAATTAATTCATCAAGTAAAATTGGGTAACGAGAAATATGCTCGCCAATCCACTTACTATGGCAACACAAAGAAACTAACTGCTTTAACGTGCCTGGGTTTTCATATAGCAGTTCTAAGTAGGCAGTACGCGAAATAATTTTATTAAGAATTTGGCACACAGTACCAAATACTATGGCACTGGCATTAAAGTCGCTTAGCTGTTTAAGCATGGCTGGCATGAGTTTATCAAGAATCTCACGCCCTCGATTTCCAACTTTTACTTTAGACAAACGTAATTTAAAGTCTTGCAGTGGTTCTTGCCATTCGTCTTTAGGTTCATTTAAAAAACTGACATCACAATGATCCCACGCACTTATAAATGCACCTTCACACGTGTCTAGAGGCTCTGTTTCTTCCCCTATTACCTGAATAAACTCATTGTGCACCTGCGCCATTACCTGCTCAATTTCATTTACTGACGCTGCAAAGTCTGGTTGCGATAATAGGTAATTTAACCGTTGTTGGTTTATCTCATCATCAGGCAAAGTTTGCGTTTGCTGGTCGTCGAATATTTGCAGGTATTGCTCTACCTTTCGTAAATAAAGATAATTACTTTTCAGCTCTTTTGCTTCGTCGTCATCAATAACTTGGTTTAGTGCTAACTGGTTTAACGCATTAAGTAATGATTGCGTCTGTAAATTAGCCTCTCGCCCGCCGCGTACCATTTGTAGTGCTTGAACAATAAATTCAACTTCTCGTATTCCGCCAGCCCCCAGTTTTATATTATTGGTTAAACGTTTACGGCGAACTTCTTGCGCAATCATGAGTTTCATTTTACGAAGCGATTCAATAACTGAAAAATCAATATACCGTCGGTATACGAAAGGTTTAAGCAATTGATTAAATTCATCCCAATAGTGATTGGGCTTACCAATTAAACGACTTTTAAGCATGGCGTAACGCTCCCAATCACGCCCTTGCTCTTGGTAATAATCTTCAATAGCGTTAAAACTCATGACCAATGGGCCACTTTCACCAAATGGCCTAAGGCGCATATCAACCCTAAATACCTGCCCATCCCCTGTTGTTTGGTTAAGTGCTGCTATTAGCTTTTGAGCCACTTTTGTGTAAAACACCTGCGCCTCAATACTTTTTCGCCCGCCTTGAGTTTTAACACTACGAGGGTATGCAAATATAAGGTCGATATCTGAAGAATAGTTAAGTTCTTTACCACCTAACTTGCCCATACCAAGTACCATTAAAGGCAAAGATTGCCCTTGCTCATCTATAGGCTCACCATTAAGTGTGGCCACTTGCGCATGGGCCCACTCGTTAGCGCTTTGAATTAACTTATCAGCAAGCTGGCTAATATACTCAATGCTATCTGCAATTGGGTTTTCACAACATAAATCTAAAAAAGCGACTTTAAGCCAGTATTTTTCACGATATTTGCGAAGTATTTGATGACACTGTGCTTCGTTTATATCTGCCAGTGTTAAGTTGTCGAAGGGGGAAGGTATGTCTCTACTTTTAATTTCGTCTTCACATAGTAACCCGCTTTTTAAATCAGGCTGAGACTGAATACAGCGCCAAGCAAAGTCGCTTAACGCTAATAACCTTACAACTTCGTTTTCTATAGGATGCTGCGGGTACAGCTGCTCATAGCGCTTTAACCCAAGTTTTTGTAATTGAATAGGAAGTTGTATTGCGTTACTCATCAATCCTCTCTTTTATATCATCAGTAACCGTACTAGAATGATTAAAACCTTAAAGGTTAACTCTAATTAGGACAACCATGTCATATTTATCTTTATCTAACACTAGTTTTGTTGCGATTACTATTAGTTTTGCTGTTATTTGCTTAACTATTTTTTCATTAAGAATAATAACTCAAATTAAATTAAAACAAGCGCTTAAAGATGAATTAGCCCAGCATGATAACTTTGCCATGGGGATCAATTTTGCTTCAGAGATTTCGGTTGTTATTGCAACCATTGCCTTTTTATTTGATGAAATAAGTGTAAGTACCGCACAATCTAATCCACTTAAAGTAGCAATATTAGTGTTGCTGTTGTTTTCATTTATAAAAGTGGGACATTTGATTCACCGAAAGTGGATTTTGCATCGTTTTAACGAAGAAGCGGCTATTTTAAAACAAAATGTATGCGCCGCCTTAGTAGACTCTGGCATGCTAATAGCTAATTTCATTATGACCTTAGGCCTTTACACATGGACCCACACTCAAGGGTTCAGTAACTTATTAATCGCGTTAGTCAGCTTTTTTTTACTGCAAGGTATGTTTGCACTTGATAGTAAAATACGCGAACATCGTTTTGCAAAAGCCAATCAAGGCGCTTCGCTACAAAGTAATTTTAATTTAGAAAATACCTCTATTGGTATTCGCTATGCTGGTAAATCAATTGGTTTAGCGCTTGCCTCGTATGCAGGCTTGTCGAGTGCTACGTTTCAAAACGGTAAAATGGTTGAAAACCTGTTTACACTGGTAATGCATTGCGGTGTAATGTGGATACTGTTATATGCGTTAACATTTATTGTAAAAAAAATATCACTACCCAATATTGATGCAGCACTTGAAGTTGATCATCAAGACAACATAGGTATTGCTTGTATTGAATTTGCTGTTTTTTGTGCAATAGGCTATTTACTAATTAGCATGTTTTCTATTTAACATTAAACATTTTTCGCTTGGGCTTACACAAAACTTGCTTACATAACACTTTGCTTAATTGCACTGGGACATTATGCCATTTGAAGTTACTAACTATCTATTAATCGATATAGATAACGAATTTAGCAGAGCGTTTGCTGGTCACTATTTTAATAGTGCAAAGCGAGATGCCCCAAGTACCTTAGTCATTGCAGGTGCTAATACTCGCCAGTTAGTTAAAATGATGTTTGATGAACTCATTAAAGATTATTGTTATTGCGATTTTGAAAACGAAATTAGCGTTTCTGAGCTTGCCAGTTATTTGCATGAACATCATGATATTAAAGGTGTATTGTTTAATCAAACCGATTATTTACTGGCTGATGAAAAACAACGTTTTATTTATAACTCACTGCATGAAAAACGTTTTTTAGTCACTCAAGATGAAAGCGGTTTTGCTTTTAGCCCTGTAAAAGACGAAGGCTTTTCAAACCACCTATCTTGTCATACCGACATAGCCGATACATCAGTCGATATTATTGAGTTAACAGAGTTACTTAATAAACAATAAATAATTGCACCTAGCTCGCAGCTTACTTAACATAGCGGTATATAACTTTATCGCCAACTTATAAGTGAAATCACATGCGAGTTCCTCATATTTACCAAGCGTCTTCTATTACACTAAACACTCCCGTGTCACTCGATGACGATGCAGCTGGCCACATAGGCAGAGTACTTCGCATGAAAGTAGGCGAACATGTGTCTATTTTTAATGGCGAAGGTGGTGAATACCTAAGTGAAATTATAGAAGTGAGTAAAAAGAATGTAGTGGTTATGCCACAGCAATTTAATCCTCACGACGTAGAATCACCATTAAAAATTCACTTAGGCCAATGCGTATCGCGTGGCGATAAAATGGATTTTACAATTCAAAAGTCAGTTGAGTTAGGTATTACCGAAATCACCCCTATTTTTAGTCAGCGCTGTGGCGTAAAGCTCATTGGCGACCGCCTTGATAAAAAGCATCAACAATGGCAAAAAATAGCGATTGCGGCAGCCGAGCAGTCGGGGCGTAATTATGTACCGGTTGTTCACCCCCCTATAGACATAAAACAGTGGCTTGAGCAATCAACTAACGCGATAAAGCTCACGCTTCATCCTCGCGCAGAACACAGCATTAAAACCATTACTGTACCTAAAGATGGCGTTCGGTTTTTAGTCGGCCCAGAAGGCGGCTTTACTGACGAAGAAATGGCACAAACTAAACAACAAGAATTTGTTGATATTCGTTTAGGGCCACGTGTTTTACGAACTGAAACCGCCGCTTTAACGGTCTTAAGTGCATTACAGCTACAATTTGGTGATTTAGCTAATTGAAATAGCTAAAAACACCCTCATATCAAAGCTATTAGTAAACTCTAGTAGTAATTACACATAGATTAAGGCACAGCGCATGGCAATTAAATTAGGTATTATTTCAGATCCTATTAGTGGGTTTAACATCAAAAAAGACACCGGCTTTGCAATGATGATGCAGGCGCAAGAGCGTGGCTACGAAATTTACTATATGGAGATGGATGATTTATCACTTCGTAAAGGTAAGTCTTATGCCACCGCTGCCAAAGCGCGTGTATTTAACAACGAAGAAAAATGGTACGAACTAGAAGAAAAAACCACCATTGCCCTTGCCGATCTTGATGTAATTTTAATGCGCAAAGATCCGCCGTTTGACACTGAATACATTTACGCAACGTATCTTTTAGAGCGCGCTGAAGATGAAGGCACGTTAATTATTAATAAACCACAAAGCTTGCGTGATGCTAACGAAAAGCTGTTTACTGCATGGTTTAGCGAACACACGCCAGATACCTTAGTTACGCGCAGCCAAAAACAAATTCGTGAATTTTTAGCTGAGCATAAAGACATTATTTTAAAGCCACTTGACGGTATGGGCGGCGCGTCTATTTTTCGTGTAAAAGAAGATGATGCAAACATAGGTGTTATTTGCGAGACCCTAACCGAGCATGGCAGCCGCTATGCCATGGTACAAAATTATGTTCCTGCTATTACACAAGGCGATAAACGCGTTCTTGTGGTTGACGGTGAAGTCATTCCCTACTGCTTAGCGCGTATTCCACAAAACGGTGAAACTCGCGGAAATCTAGCCGCAGGCGGTCGTGGTGAAGCTCGCCCATTGAGCGAGTCAGATATGAGAATTGCACAGGCCGTTGCGCCCACGCTTAAAGAAAAAGGCCTTGTATTTGTTGGCCTTGATATTATTGGCGACAAGCTAACCGAAATTAACGTAACAGCACCTACGTGTGTGCGTGAAATTGAAGCCGCGTATGATATATCAATCACAGGTATTCTTTTTGATGCTATTGAGAGAAAATTAGCTAAATAGTCTAGCCTCAGGTTAAATAAGTTAAATTGGCTTAACGCAATGCGTTTAACGTTTAAATATTAATGCAGCACTTGCTGTATTAATATTTTAATAAAATCAGTTAACTTATTTAGTTATAAAATACAGGGTTGTGCCATACTCAAAATTCATTAACTGAAAGGGTGAAATCTATGCAGTCATTAGAAAATCATTTTTTAATCGCCATGCCGTCAATGCAAGACCCTTTTTTTAAACGTGCTGTTACGTATATTTGCGAGCACAATGAAGATGGGGCAATGGGATTGGTGATAAACCAACCCATCAACGTAACCGTTGGTGAACTACTTGATAAAATAGAAATCGATAACGACAAAACCCAACAAGCAGCTAAAGTAGCTGTGTTTGCAGGTGGTCCAGTTAAAACAGATAGAGGTTTTGTGCTTCACTCCCCTAAGCTCGGGTATACCTCAAGCCAAAAGCTCAGTAGTGATATTATGATCACCACCTCTAAAGACGTGCTAGCAAGTTTAACGACAGCACATGCCCCTGAGCAGTTTATTATCACCTTAGGGTATGCAGGTTGGGAACAAGGCCAACTAGAACAAGAACTGCTTGATAACAGCTGGCTAATTATAGAAGCGGATCCGGCCATTATTTTTAACACGCCCGCTGAAAAACGATGGGAAAAAGCCGTTTCAATGCTTGGCTTTGATATAGGCCAACTAAGCCCTGAAGCCGGGCATGCTTAAATATCTCCTTTCTAAATTAAGTTCATAATATAAATTCACTTGGAAATAGACACGCTATTACAAGTGAATTTTTTTATGTAAACCTTTAACATAACGGCTTGAAAAGCAGCCTAAGTAAAACATTATCAATGACAAAAAGAACATTTAAGCCACAAGGCGAGCGCACCGTAATGGGATTTGATTTTGGCACTAAAAGTATTGGTATTGCCGTGGGGCAAGAACTCACTGGCAGCGCATCAAGCCTTAAGGCCGTAAAAGCGCAAGATGGTATTCCAAACTGGGATCATATCGCAGTACAAGTAAACGAATGGCAACCAGATTTAATGGTGGTCGGTTTACCGCTTAATATGGATGGCACTTCACAAGAGGTGACATTTAAAGCTAAAAAGTTTGCTAACAGGTTACATAATCACTATGGCATTCCTGTACAAACACAAGATGAGCGCCTAACAACTGCTGACGCAAAAGCCCGTTTATTTGAGCAAGGTGGTTATAAAAATTTAGGTAAAGGAAATGTAGATAATATGTCTGCGGTAATTATTTTAGAAAGTTTTTTTGAATCATTTTACGGTGAGTAACGCTGTAATTAGGTGTGTTAAATATTAAAAAAGCGCGGCTGGAAAGTCGCGCTTTTTTAATAACAATAACTAATTAGTTATCGTCATCCCCCATTCCATCAATAGTTACACCTTGTAAAAAGCCCGCACCTTGTTGTTCGTTATTGCGCAGTTTAATCATCAAGCGTAAGTCATTTGGTGAGTCAGCATGATGCAGTGCATCTGCATAGTTGATACGTTGCTGCCTGTATAACTCAAAAAGGGCTTGGTCGAAGGTTTGCATGCCCATATCGTTAGATTTAGCCATAGCCTCTTTAATGCCGCCAATATCGCCGTTTTTAATCAGCTCTGCCACCATAGGTGAATTAAGTAATATCTCTATTGCGGCAACGCGTCCTTCGCCATCTGAGGTAGGTATTAATTGTTGAGCAACAATGGCACGTAAGTTAAGGGCTAGATCGTATTTTAGCTTGTCATGTTTCTCTTTTGGTACCAAATGCATAATACGGTCAATGGCTTGGTTAGCATTGTTGGCATGTAGTGTAGCCACACATAAATGCCCTGTTTCAGCAAAGCTTAATGCGTATTCCATAGTTTCTTGCGAACGTATTTCACCAATTAAAATAACATCTGGAGCTTGACGTAATGAGCTTTTGAGCGCCGACTCAAAACTATCTGTATCGAGCCCTACTTCGCGTTGAGTAATAATACTTTTGCGGTGCTCATGAACAAACTCAATAGGATCTTCAATTGTTAAAATGTGACCCCGTTGGTTTCGGTTTCTGTAGCCAATCAAGGCTGCTAATGAGGTCGACTTACCGGTTCCTGTTCCACCAACAAACAGAACTAAACCGCGCTTAGCCATAATGACGTCGGTAAGTGTAGAAGGTAAGCCCAAATCACTGACATCGGGGATCTGTGTCACAATTCGGCGAATAACCATACCTGCTCTATCGCGCTGCCAAAACGCAGAAATACGAAAACGCCCTTCGTCGGTTGCAATAGCAAAGTTACATTCTTTAGTAGCATGAAACTCCGCTTTTTGCTTTTCGCTCATCGCAGACTCAATCAACTGTAAAGACTCTTCGTCAGTGAGTTTGTCGTCGCCCAAAGGAATTAATTCACCGTTTATTTTTGCACTAACAGGTAAACGGCTAGATACAAATAAATCAGAGCCTTTTTTCTCAATCATAGTGATTAAGTAACGGTTTAAAGATAAAGTCATGATAATTCCTTAACCACCAAATTGTGTTTTGTCTTGCGCTTTAGCTTGCGCTGCGGTGTTGGTCACAATGCCTCGGTTAACTAAGTTTGTTAAACATTGATCCATTGTTTGCATACCAATTGATGCCCCCGTTTGAATAGACGAGTACATTTGTGCAATTTTGTCTTCACGAATTAAGTTACGTATGGCGGGTACACCAATCATAATTTCATGAGCAGCCACTCGCCCACCGCCAATTTTTTTAAGGAGTGTTTGTGAAATAACCGCACGCAATGACTCAGACAACATAGAGCGTACCATTGCTTTTTCTTCACCAGGGAATACATCAATAATACGGTCAATGGTTTTGGGCGCTGAGGTTGTATGCAACGTACCAAACACTAAATGACCGGTTTCAGCAGCGGTCATCGCTAGGCGAATAGTTTCTAAATCACGCAACTCACCCACTAATATAACATCGGGGTCTTCACGCAGCGCACTACGTAGTGCGTTTGAAAAACTGTGTGTATCACGATGCACTTCACGTTGGTTAACTAAGCTTAACTTGTTATCGTGAACAAATTCGATTGGGTCTTCAATCGTTAAAATATGGTGATGCTTATTTTGATTTATGTAATCAACCATGGCCGCAAGTGTTGTTGATTTACCCGACCCTGTTGGCCCGGTAACAAGCACTAACCCACGCGGGTTGTCTGATATTGTTTTAAAAATATCTGGCGCGCCTAAATCATCAAGTGTTAATACTTCACTCGGTATAGTACGAAATACTGCCGCAGGACCGCGGTTTGAATTAAAGGCATTAACACGAAAGCGAGCAAGATTAGGAACCTCAAACGAAAAATCCACCTCAAGGTTTTGTTCGTAATCTTTGCGCTGAGTATCGTTCATAATATCGTAAACTAAACTGTTTACGTCTTTATCTGCAAGGGCTGGTATATTAATGCGGCGAACATCACCATCTACGCGTATCATAGGTGAAACACCCGACGATAAATGTAAATCGGATGCATTGTGTTGCACACTAAACGCTAATAATTCGGTAATATCCATTTATGACTCCACAACTGGCTGATAATTATATGGTTACAATAGCAGAACGACTCACTTGCGCCTACGCAAGAATTTCAAACGCGGCAAAAAACACGCACAGAAGCAAAGATGAAATAACCTTACTGGCGGTGTCTAAAACCAAACCTAGCGACGATATAGTTGCTGCCTACAATTATGGCCAACGCCAGTTTGGTGAGTCTTATGTTCAAGAAGCTGTAGATAAAATAGCTCAACTGCACACATATAGCGATATCATTTGGCATTTCATTGGCCCTATCCAGTCAAATAAAAGTGCTTTAGTGGCAGAAAATTTTGATTGGGTACAAAGCGTCGATCGAATCAAAATAGCCAAGCGCCTCAACGCTCAGCGCCCAACCAGTAAACCACCACTTAATGTACTTATTCAGGTAAATATTAGCGCCGAGGAGGCAAAGTCGGGCTGTCATCCCGATGACATCGCAAATCTTGCTGAGTTTATTAGCCAATGTGATCAGTTAAGATTACGTGGTTTGATGGCTATTCCTGCAAAAAGTGACGATCCAACGACACAAACTCAATATTTTGAGCAATTACAAACTTGCTTTGATAAACTAAAGGCCCAATATCCACAGTTAGACACTCTATCTATGGGTATGAGTAATGACGTTGAAGCCGCAATTAGTGCAGGCTCAACTATGGTGAGGATCGGAACAGACATTTTTGGAACACGAACTTAAAAGGTAAAAACAGATTTATGTCAGATAAAAAAATCGCATTTATAGGCACAGGTAACATGAGCTACGCTATTATTGGTGGCATGGTAAAAAACGGCTTTGACGCAAACAACATCATTGCGACTAACCGCAACCAAGAAAAGCTTGCAAAGGTAGCAGCCGATTTCAAGGTGCAAACCACCAGTGACAATAACGAAGCCCTACGCGATGCTGATGTAATTGTTTTGTCTGTAAAGCCGCAAATGATGGGCGATTTATGTAAATCGTTTCAAGAGTCTGGCATCGATTTCAGTGATAAACTCTTTATCTCAGTAGCTGCTGGTTTAACAATAAGCCGCTTGCGCGAAATGTTAGGGAAAGATGTAAAAATTGTACGTTGCATGCCTAATACACCGTCTTTATTAGGGCGTGGCGTGTCTGGCTTATTTGGCGCTGGCGAAACGCAACAAGAACATGAATTTGTTCAACAAGTATTTGAGTGCACAGGTATTGTGGTGTGGGTCGAACAAGAAGCGCAAATTAACGATATCATTGCAGTAACAGGTTCATCACCAGCTTACTTTTTCTTATTTATGGAAGCCATTGAAGAAAAAGCAAAAGCGCTTGGCTTTAATGATGAAGATGCTCGTCGTTTAGTACAACAAACAGCACTTGGCGCTGCCGAAATGGCGTTAAGCCAACCAGAAATTAGCATTTCTCAGCTACGCGCAAACGTAACATCTAAAGGCGGCACTACACATGCCGCAGTTGAGCATTTAAAAGACGAAGGCTTAACTAAAACCGTTGGCGATGCGATGGATGCGTGTATTGCTCGAGCGATGCAAATGGAAAAAGAACTTTAAAACTACTTTACTATTAAAGGTTACACTATGAATGCCATGCAATTTTTGATCAGTACTCTGTTTGATTTGTTTTTAATGGTGGTACTACTGCGTTTTTGGCTACAGTGGGCAAAAGCCGATTTTTACAACCCAATGAGCCAGTTTGTGGTTAAAGCAACGTCGTTTGCAGTCAACCCTTTACGTAAAATTATACCCGGGTTAGGTGGGCTTGATTTAGCCTCACTATTGCTGGCATTTATTGTAGCTATTGCCAAAATTAGTACTTTAATGTTGGTAATTTACGGCGCATGGGCTGCGCAACCCGTGTTTATTCAAGCTCTAATTACCGTAATAAAAGAAGGCTTAAACTTAGTATTTTGGGTATTAATTATCCGCGCAATTCTCAGCTGGGTAAGCCAAGGCTACAACCCTATTGAAGCGGTTTTCCACCAGCTTACTGAGCCAATGCTCAAGCCACTTCGTAAAATTATTCCACCAATGGGTGGGTTAGATTTATCAGTACTTGTATTAATTATTGGTATTCAGTTTTTGCAAATGCTGTTAATGGACTTTTTAGCTTAAGCCTTTGTTTTAAGTAAAAGAGGCCTTATGGCCTCTTTTTTATATTTTTGGAGTGAACAATGAATCGGTTAATTAAATTTTGTTTTATTGCTTGTTTAACATTCGCATTTAACGCACACAGCGAACAAACATTGGGCGGGCAATATAAAGAACTTGGCCCGTGGCAAGTACATTACATTGCTTTTCCATCAACCTTTATTCAGCCACAAATTGCCAAGGCTTATGGGCTTGAGCGCAGTGGATATAAAGGGATTGTTAATATTTCTGTGTTAAAAAACAATACAGGCAATACAGCTCAAAAGGCCAAGTTATCTGGCACAGCCAGAAACCTACTTGGCAACAAACAAACGCTTAACTTTAAAGAAGTAATTGAAGGCGAGTCGATTTATTACCTTGCCCAAGTCGATTTTACAAACGAAGAAATACTGCGCTTTGAAATTGAAATACAGCAAAGTAATCAATTTCAAACACTGCAATTTCAGCAAAAATTTTACGTAGATAAATAATATTATGAACAAAACTTTAGTCCTTGCCACAGGTAACCCTGGCAAAGTAAGTGAGCTGGCCAACATGTTAAGCCCACTTAATATTAATGTAGTTCCACAAAGTGATTTTAACGTTAGTGAAGTAGCCGAAACAGGTACTACCTTTGTTGAAAATGCTATTATTAAAGCCCGTCATGCAGCTAAAATTACGGGTATGCCAGCCATAGCTGATGATTCCGGCTTAGAGGTTGATGGTTTAAATGGTGCACCGGGGGTTTACTCTGCTCGCTTTGCTGGTGAGAGCGCAAGCGATCAAGACAACATAGATAAACTACTGAATGATTTAGGTAATAACCCAAATCGTAAAGCGCGTTTTTGGTGTGTATTAGTATTAATGCGCCACGCCGATGACCCTACCCCGCTTATTTGCAGCGCAAGCTGGGAAGGCGAAATTACACAAACCCAACATGGCGAAGGCGGGTTTGGTTACGACCCGGTATTTTTTGTTGAAGAGCAAAACTGTACCAGCGCCGAGTTAACCAAAGAGCAAAAAAATGCTGTGAGCCATCGCGGTCAAGCACTACAGGCTTTGCTAAATAAGCTACAACTAAAAGGCGGCCTGTGACTCTTCCTCCTCTAAGTTTATATGTGCACGTACCTTGGTGCGTGCAAAAATGCCCTTATTGCGACTTTAATAGCCACGGGCAAAAAGGCGACATTCCTGAAGCTGAATATGTTCAGCATTTAATAGACGATTTAAAAGCCGACTTACACTTAGTCCAAGGGCGAAAAATTCACAGTATATTTATTGGTGGCGGTACCCCAAGTTTATTGACCGGTGATGCTTATACACGCCTACTAAGCGAAGTAGATAGCCTTATAGGCCTTGCCGATAATTGTGAAATAACCCTCGAAGCAAACCCAGGCACAGTAGAAACGGGCCGATTTAAAGAGTATGTGAAAGCAGGTATAAACCGCATTTCAATTGGCATACAGAGCCTGCAAAGCGACAAGTTAAAAGCGCTTGGCCGCATTCATGGTGCTAACGAGGCAACCTATGCAGCAGAGCAAGCCAAAGAAGCTGGTTTAAATAGCTTTAATCTTGATTTAATGCACGGCTTACCAGGGCAAACCTTAGACGATGCATTAAGTGATTTAAAGCAAATTATTGCCCTCGATCCGCCACATATTTCGTGGTACCAACTTACCATAGAGCCTAATACTCAGTTTGCATCTAAACCGCCAACACTTCCTCAAGATGAAACTCTGTGGGATATTCAAGAACAAGGCCAAGCACTACTTGCAGAAGCAGGTTATATACAATACGAAATTTCAGGGTATGCAAAACCGGGCTATCAATGCCAACATAACCTAAATTATTGGCGGTTTGGCGATTATCTGGGGATTGGCTGTGGTGCTCATGGTAAGGTTACCAATGCAAAAACCGGCATAATTACCCGAACTGAAAAGGTCAAACATCCCCGTGGCTACATGGATATGGTAAAGCCTTATTTGTATAAAAGCTGGCACGTTGAGCAAGACGATTTGGCTTTCGAGTTTTTTATGAATCGCTTTCGCCTTGCAGAGCCATGCCCGATTGAAGACTACAGTGCGCTGACTAATCAGCCATTGCAAAGCCAACAAGCAGCTTTAAATAAAGCCATAAACACCGGTTTATTAATAGAAAAAGACGGTCACTGGCAAGTGAGCCTTAAAGGGCATCGCTTTTTAAATGACCTGCTAGAATTGTTCGTATAATGCATTGGGCGTTATACGTCATGTAAAGCGAATACATGAAAAATTAAAATACCCTAATGGGTTTCTAACAACAAAAGGGAAAACAATGCGTAAACTTACCTTTATTGCAGCAGCTGTGAGTGTTGCACTCCTTGCTGGTTGCCAACAAGCACCACAACAATCTGTAACCACTCCAATTGTACAAGCGCAACCTGTACAAAGCGAAATTGACAAAGCCAATGCGTTTTTTGAAGATACCTTTAACCGTGATGTGATGAGCAGCCCGGTTTACCAAACTTACATGGGTATTAAAAAAGATTACGATAAGTGGGATGACGGCAGCGAAGAGCAAAAACTCAAAGACCTCGCTGAAACTAAAGCCGACTTAGTTGCCCTAAACGCGATTAACCGCGACCTGCTAGACGATGCAACTAAAGTAAGCTACGACTTAAAAAAACAAGACTTAGAAAGCTCAATTGCTGACTTTAAATGGCGTTACCACAACTACCCGGTAAACCAAATGTTTGGTACACACTCTATGGTGCCTGCATTTTTAATAAACCAACATTCAATTAGTAATGTTAAAGAAGCAAAAGACTATATTTCGCGTTTAAATGGGGTGCCTACGGTATTTGACCAATTAGTAACTGACTTAGAAACACGAGCAGACAAAGGCATTATAGCGCCTAAGTTTGTGTTTCCACATGTTATTGATTCAAGCAAAAACATTATTCAAGGTGCACCATTTGAAAAAGGTGACGATTCAACACTTTTAGCAGACTTTAAACGCAAAGTAACGGCACTTGAAATCAGCCAAGACGAGAAAGATGCACTTATCAATGAGGCAACTGACGCGTTAAAATCGGCAGTTAAACCAGCTTACTCAAAGCTTATTAACTACCTAGCACAACTTGAAAAACGTGCTGACGACCGTGATGGTGCTTGGAAATTACCTGAAGGTAATACCTTTTACAATAATGCACTTAAACGCACAACCACCACTGATTTAACTGCAAAAGAAATTCATGCAATTGGCCTATCAGAAGTAAGCCGTATACATGACGAAATGCGTGAAATTAAAGATAAAGTAGGCTTTAAAGGCGATTTAAAAGCGTTTATGCAGTTTATGAAAACTGATAAGCAATTTTACTACCCAAATACAGCAGAGGGTAAACAGCGCTACCTTGACGAAGCAACAGCTATGATCGACACAATGAAAGTGCGTCTTGATGAGCTATTTATTGTTAAGCCAAAAGCCGACCTTAAAGTAAAAGCAGTTGAAGCTTTCCGTGAAAAAGCGGCGGGTAAAGCATTTTACCAACAGCCTGCGCCAGATGGTTCACGCCCAGGTATTTACTACGCAAACCTTTACGACATGGAAGCGATGCCAACGTACCAAATGGAAGCACTGGCTTACCATGAAGGTATTCCGGGTCACCACATGCAAATAGCTATTTCGCAAGAACTAGAAGGTGTGCCTAAGTTCCGTAAATTTGGCGGCTACACAGCCTACATTGAAGGTTGGGGTTTATACTCTGAGCTTGTACCTAAAGAAATGGGTATGTACTCAGACCCATACTCAGACTTTGGTCGTCTTTCTATGGAATTATGGCGCGCGTGCCGTTTAGTGGTTGATACCGGTATTCACGCAATGAAGTGGACTCGCCAAGAAGGGATTGATTACTACGTGAATAACACCCCTAATGCCACTTCTGACGGCGTTAAAATGGTTGAACGTCACATTGTAATGCCTTCGCAAGCAACGGCTTACAAAGTAGGTATGTTGAAAATTTTAGAACTACGTGAAGACGCTAAAAAGCAACTTGGCGACAAGTTTGATATTCGTCAGTTCCACGATGTAGTGCTAAAAAATGGCCCTGTACCACTTAACGTACTAGAAAACTTTGTAAATGAATGGGTAGCAAGCAAAAAAGCTTAATCCCAATTTATAAAGCTAACTAAAAGGTCGCTTATGCGACCTTTTTTGTATTTTGTACCAATTGGCAATAATAGGTTAAGCTAAACAAAAAGGTATTTAAGAGGCGCAAAAATTATGGAGTTATGCATACAGTTACTTAACGCACGTATTTCAAAGCATCAATTAAATGAACTTGATAATGACTTTAAGCAGTTAAACCAAGCACAACAAACACAGCAGCTTAATCATCTGTACGAAAGCGCTTTGCGCATGAGTATTAAGTACGATTTTATGCAAAATGTAGCAACACGTATTTTAACAAGCAATACCCCACCTGCACCTTTTATCAATCAGTTAACAACCACAGATGCCTTGACGTTTTTTACTCCGGCGCTTAGAGAAAATAAGGGCTTCTTGGCACAAGATACCCAAGGAAATAATGTGTTGCACACTGTATTTAAACACGCTAATGCCCAAAAGCTGGCGTTTAATTATGTGCGCTCATTAATGTTATTTGAATCTAACGATGACTTAGTAAAAGCGCTTGCTCAACCCAATGCTCGTGGCCTAACACCTGTTGCTTGTTACATTGCGTATGCAAATAAACCAAGCACGCCGGTAAAGCATGAATTTTCGGCACTGTTAGCCTTGATGGAAATAGAACAAAAACAGAACCCAACAGCTAAACAGCAGTTGGCAAATATATTAAAAGGAACAGATCTTAACGAAACCAGTATTTTACTTAGTGCTGCTTACCTGCAACGTTCAACCGCGCAAGTTGCACATTTAGTTAAAGCGGTTTAGGTCGTGAAAACCTTGATAGATTAAGCGTTGGCCAATCGAGTAACTATTTTACCAAGGTACGAGATTTGTAACCTAATGAGTTACATAAATACTAAACACACCGCTATAAATTTAACCTAGAATAATAAATAGATCCTAGTCGTTTAAGTAGTATTCAACAGTGGTTACTACTCTTACGTTTTTTATTTGTGGTGTATTTGAATCGCGATTAGTAATACTAAACTGCCCTTGGCGAGCTGTTTTTATTTTTCCTAGTTTTGAATTGGAATCCCTAGCAAACTTGTTAGCCACTTCGCGGGCTTTTTCAGTTGCTTGTTGAACCATGGCCGGTTTCACATCGTTTAGCCCTGTAAAAATATACTCAACACGTGTTTCGTAACTATCTTGTACTATGGCAATATTTTGTTTAGCTAATTGGCTTACTTTGCTCAGCGCATTTTGCACCTTGTCTACAGCGCTAGAATAAACGGTCATATTTGAACGAACAATGTACCTAAATTGCTGATTTTCATTGCCGTACTCGCGCGCCTGCTTATCAACAATAGATTGACTACCAAGTGATATTTCGGCGTCATCAAAACCATGCAGTTTTAAAAATGCGATCACGGCTGCGTTTTTTTTCTCAACCCTATTTACCAACTTTTCAAGGTCGTTATCTGCATCGCTAAATTGCAAAGGCCATATAACAGTATCGGCAATCACCTCTTGCTCTGCTAATCCTTTAACTTGTACTGTACGCTCCATTTCTTTTACATTTAGTGCTGCACTTTTTAAAATAAACCCTAAGCTAATTAAGCCTAGGCTTAAAAAAATAGCCGCCAGCACAGTGTGAAAACCAGGTGTTTTAATCACAGTACACTCCTTGATTGATATCAATAATACGTATCTATAAACTCGAAATAACCTGTTAAACAGGGTACATTGAGACAATGTATAACGCAAAATTTAAAAGCTAAGGAAACGCAATGAGCCTAAAGCGAATTAGTCAGTTTTTTAACCCAAGCTCAGTGGCAGTGATAGGCGCGTCAAATAATGCCTCTCGTGCCGGTTTTGTCGTTATGCGTAATTTATTACAAGGCGGTTTTAAAGGACCAATCATGCCTGTAACGCCAAGCTATAGCGCTGTTCATGGCGTACTTGCATACCCGTGTATTAATGATCTACCTAAAGTGCCTGACCTTGCCGTTATTTGTACCAATAAAAATACCCTGTTCGACATTATTAGCCAACTAGGCGAGCTGGGCTGTAAAAGCGCTATTATCATTGCCGATGGCTTAACGAACGATCAAAAAAGTGCGCTAAAAGCATGCGCCCATAAACACCACGTTACTTTATTAGGCCCTAATAGCTTAGGGCTATTAATTCCCCATATTGGCTTAAATGCCAGCTTTTCTCATACAGTGGCAAGCCCAGGTAAAATTGCCTTTGTGTCGCAATCTGCAGCGGTATGTTCAACCATATTAGATTGGGCTAAAAATAAAGATATTGGCTTTTCGTACTTTGTATCTGTGGGGGGGTGTTTAGATATTGATTTTGATGAGCTGCTCGACTTTTTAGGGCGTGATTCAAAAACTAAAGCTATTTTACTTTATATTGATAATATTGAAGACATCCGTGGCTTTATTTCGGCCGCAAGAGCGGCTGCATTTAGTAAACCTGTTATTGCCATAAAAACTGGAAAGACAAATGCTGGCGCTCTTGCTGCAGAGATCCATTCCGGTGGAAAACAAAGCTCTGATGCCGTATACGATGCGTTATTTCAACGTGCGGGTATGCTGCGCGTTAACGACCTACGAGAGCTATTTGCTGCAACACAAACGCTCGCCATGCACCCAAAATTATTGCAAGTTGAACAGCTCACTATTTTAACAAATGGTGGAGGCCCGGGTGTTATGGCGGTTGATGAGCTAATTCAACGTTCTGGGAAATTAGCGGCGCTTAGTAGTGAAACACGCAGTGCGCTTAATCACGTTATTCCCCGCTCGGAAGCAACCTCCAACCCGATTGATATTTTTGGTGACTCGGCACCAGCGCGTTACAAACAAGCATTAGAAATATTATTGCATGCAAAAGAAGTAAAAAACTTATTGATAATACATACCCCATCGGCACTGGCTCCAAGTGAAGACTATGCCAGTGTTATTGTTCAAGCGCTGCAAACGTTGCCCAAAATGGCTCGCCCTTATGTGTTTACCAACTTTATGGGTGAAGATGCTTCATTTGCAGCCAGAAAAATATGCGCTAATAATGCAATTCCTACTTATCGAACACCTGAAGGCGCTGTCGGTGCGTTTATGCACTTGGTGTCGTATCGTCGAAACCAAAAACATTTAACGCAAACGCCAGAGTCTAACACTGACGATGCAAAAATAAACAAAGCTGCTGCCACAACGTTAATAACTGAATATTTAGATGAAGAACAAACCTATCTACCCACTCACAATGCAAGCCAAGTACTAAGCCACTATGGTGTTGAATGTATTGAAACTAAAGTGGCGTACACACCTACTGAAGCAAAAGAACAAGCAATAGAGCTTGGTTTTCCCGTTGCGCTTAAGCTTATAAGCCCAAGTATTGCTTCTAAGTCTGAAGTCGGCGGCGTGGTTTTAAATCTAAACGATGCCAATGAAGTTGAGCAAACCGCATTTGCGATGCTTATTCGTATTAAAAACACTTATCCGGATGCCACTATTGATGGGTTTTCACTCCAAAAAATGGCACCGCGTGCAGGTGCAAACGAGCTGCGGATTGCAATTAAAACAGAGCCTAATTTTGGCCCCGTTATTTTACTTGGTGAGGCAGGTACAGGGCTTGAGTACGCTCAAGCGGCAGTAGCCCTCCCTCCCCTTAATATGAACTTGGCTAAATATTTAATTGCTGCCGCACATGATAAAGGCGTATTAAAAGATCGCATTTTACCTGAAAAGGTCGACAAATATCGTTTATGTGCGTTGCTCACGCGTATTTCACAGCTCGTTGTGGATCAACCAGATATTAGCGCAATGGAACTTAACCCAATACTTGCAAGTAACGGGCAATTTTTAGTACTTGATGCCACCATAACGCTAAATCGATACCAGTCAAAAAGTAACCGCAAACGGTTATGTATTCGCCCCTACCCTATAGATCTTGTAGAAATAGTAACGCTAAAAAATAATACTCAAGCAACGCTTAGGCCAATAAAACCTGAAGATGAACAAGCCCACAAGGCATTTGATCAATCACTCAATAAAGAAGATCGTTACAAACGCTTTTTTGGCGAGTTACCTCAATTTAACCACGATCAACTTGCTAAAATGACTCAAATTGATTACGACCGAGAAATGGCGTTTATTGTTTGCCAACGCTTAGAGGGAAAAACACGTACCTTAGGGGTGTCGCGTGTGATTATGGATCCCGACAACGTGCATGCTGAGTTTGCTATTGTGGTTCGTTCTGATTGCCAGGGCTTAGGGCTAGGTCGAATTTTAATGAATGCTGCAATTAACCATTGTAAACGCCAAGGCGTTGAATGGATTGAAGGTATAACACTACCAGAAAACACAGGTATGATTGAACTTGCCCGCAAGTTGGGCTTTAAAGTAAGCCGCGATTTTGAAGAAGGCAGCATTAACATGGTGCTCAACACAAAATAAACTCAGCCCAATAACTTACGTTATGTTCAGAGCGCCTAAAACCAGTAAGGCGCTATAATATTGCAACTTAACGTGCACTGTGCTTAAAAGGACTAATAACACTATTTTTGATATTTATGACCGCTTATCTATGATCTGCGTGTAGGTTACTACTAAAAATATCTTGCCAGTCACGTACTATGAGCGCTGGTACATCTTCACTTGGAACAGGCTTACTAAATAAATAGCCCTGAAAATGCTTGCACCCTAACGCGGTTAAAAACAGAAGCTGCTGCAGGCTTTCAACGCCCTCAGCCACACACTCTTTGCCTAAACTGTGTGCCAATGTGAGTGTTGATTCAATAATTGCCTCATCATCAGAATCAATACCGATGTCTTGAACAAAACTTCGATCAATCTTAAGCACATCTATAGGAAAACGCTTTAAGTAAGTTAGCGATGCATAGCCGGTACCAAAGTCGTCCATATAGAGTTTACAGCCTAACTCTTTTAGCTTTTTCATACTTTGCAGTGCAAGGTTTGAGTCACGCATTAAAATAGATTCTGTTATTTCAAATACAATAGCCTCTGATGGCACGTTAGCATTAATAAGCGCTTTTTTAATCTCTGGCACAAGCTCTATAAATTCAAAATCTAATGCCGATAAGTTAATCGATAAATACAAATCAGGAGATGCTTTTCGCCATTCGTTAAGCTCATTTAATGCTCTGTTAAAGGTTTGTAGCATTATTTTAGTTATTAAACCAACACCTTCAGCCGCCAACGAAAACTCCTGTGTTTGGATTCGCTTATTTTCAGGCCAGCGAAGTAATACTTCAAAGCCTTCAGTTTGATGTGTGTGAGCATTTATAATAGGTTGGTAATAATTACAAAACTCATGCTCTTGATAGGCTTTTGTTAACTGTGATTCTAAATGAAGGGCTTTTTGAACATGCTGATTCATTTCTTGTTTGTAAAATTGATAATTACTTTCAAGCGCACCTTTGGCATGATAGAGCGCAATGTTTGCCGCCTTCAGTAAGGCACCACTTTGTGTTGCATCATCAGGAGAAATAGCAACACCAATGCTTAAATTAATATTCACTACTTGGTCGTTAATACTTATATTTTGATTCACGCAATCCATAAGTTTGGTACAAATAAGTAATACTTCTTCTATTTGGTGAATATCTTCAACCAGGACCACGAATTCATCACCACCAAATCGTGCAATACTGTCTGATGAACGTAGTGAGCATTTTAACCGCTCTGCAACTTTTTTAATAAGTTCATCGGCGACTTCGTGGCCTAATGAATCATTAAAATATTTAAAGCGCTTAATATTAATATGTAAAAGCGCAGCTTTGCATAAGTGCTTTTGGGCTTGCTCAAGGGCATGCTCAACCCTATCATTAAACAACGTACGATTCGGTAAGCCGGTTAACACATCAAAGTTAGCGAGTTGGTGCAGTTCACTTTCTGCCAGTTTTTGTGCATGTATATCCGTTAAAATAATCACGTAGCTGCTTAAGCGTTGTTCTGTATCAGCAACCGCACTTATTTTAACTAGCACATGGCGAGACTCTCCATTGTGAAGGCGCACCATATCTTCACAAGAAAAATGCTCCCCTTCTGAGAGCTTTTTCATAATACGTAAGTAATCAACACGGCTTTTAGGCGACATACCTAATTTTAACGCCCTACTTGAAATGGGCTCTGCAGCAAAGTTAAAAGCGGTTTGCAGTGATTTATTAGAGGCACGAACATTAAAGTTTTTATCGAGAATAAAAACCCAATCACGAGTTTGTTCAAATGCAGCAGTAAATAAGCGTGCGTGCTCTTCAAATACCATTTCACGGGTCATGTTAGTGTATGTACCTGCTACTTTTTGAGGCGTTTTTTCATCCCACTCAACCACTTTGCCAAAGTCTTTATACCAACGCCAATAACCTTTGGCATGACGTACACGGTATGTACAGTTAAAGTAGCCTTTATCGGTCGACAAAAACTCTAACCACTCTAAACGAAATAGTTGTTTTTCTTGCGGGTGTATTTTAGCCAAGTATTCATCAAGGCTTACAGTATCGTGTTTATAACCCAGCTCATTACTTAAACGAGGCTGATAAATACTTGGATTACTTGACTGCCAATCCCATACGCCAGACTCACTGCCTTCAAGGGCAAGCTTTAAACGGGACTCACTGTCTTTACTTTCTTTATGCGCAGCCAATAAGATACGTTGAATTTTATTACGTCGCCTGACCCACATGGCAATAAAAAATAAAAATAAAGCGCCGTATAACACCATAAAATAAGGCGCACGCCAAAGTGGGTATTTAACCTTTATTTTTAATGTAGCTGGCTTGGTAAAAATTCCCGTTAAGGGGTCTTTAGCCCAAACTTTTAATGTATAACTACCAGGGTTTAACTTAGGAAATAGTACTCGGTTGTTATTTCTTGCGTAGGTTTTTTGCCCGTTATCAAGCTGGTACTCATAAATAATACGTTCTTGATTACTAAAAGCCATTGCAGAAAAAGCCACTTCAAGACCAATGTCATCGTGGTTTAAAACGACTTCATTCAGAGGTTGCCTTAAATCGCGAGATAACTCTCGGGACATTAAATTTACCCGCGTTATATTTACATGCTCTATAAGCGGCTTATAACTTTGGTTTTCCATTGGATGAAAATACGTTATTCCTTTTAACCCCCCATATACAATGCGGCCATCGTTAAGCTGCGCCATTGCTGAGCTATTAAATTCAGCCGATAAAAGCCCCTCGGCTGTACTAAACTGCTGAAAGTGGAGCGTTTCTGGATTTAAACGCCATATTCCTTTATGGCTACTCATCCAAATCATACCGTCGTCGTCAAGCACCATACTGTAAAGTAATGTACCTAATTTATTCTTATCAAGATCAATAGTATGAAGGTGTTCATACGTTGATGAATCAATACCAATTAAGCCAAAGTTAGAAAGAGAGATCCACAACACGTTGTTATTATCAATTACGTATGAAAGCACACTAATTGCAACGTTTTCATGTTGTTTGGGTACTTTATAAATCATTTCTAACGCTAGGTTGTTAGGGTTTAATTGATATAAAATACCGGCATTAAAAAAGAGTGGCCAGTCAGGTTTATTTGGTAAAGCGGGTAAAAAACCATGCGCTAAAAAAGGGTTAAATTGTGCCAATTCACCGCCCAATCGTGTCACAATTTTAGTGTCTATGTTATAAACAAACGCGCCATGGTCACGATGCATAAAATATAAATCGCCATTTGGCATTAAAGCAACACCGTGTACCCACCCTGAGATATGATCTTGGTTTGCCACATTTTTTGTTTTAGGTTCAGTGACTTGGTACGTATTTGGATCAAAAATATACAAGCCTCGATTTGTATTAAGCCAAAGCATATTTTTATAGGGCATAATTTGCCAAACGCTAAACTCACGTGTGTAAGCGTCAGCTTTATAATCTTTTAAATATACTTTGCTGGTATTGGTTTTTAAATCAACCTCAGTTAAGCCATTATTGGTTGCAAGCCAAAGCTTTTCGTTAAATTCGGTTATTCCCCATATTGAATGGTGAGATAAACCTGCGCCACCCAGCACACTGCCATCAACATTGTTAAAATGATACGTATCTTTTGATAGATAAAAGGCACCATCACTTTTTGTGGCCACCCATACGCCACCAGACTTATCTTTGGCCATATCAATAATGCTGGTGTCGGCTAAGGTATATTTACTTTGAGTGATTCGTGTATTTTTTATTAACTCACCACTGTTTAAATCAAATTTGAATAACCCTTTGTCTGTCGCAAGATCGATTTCACCTTGGTTGTACTCTATTTTCCACACATTTAGGTCGGCAAGTAGCACTTTATTTTTGAATGCAATATCGGGACGTTCAAACATGCTTGGTAAATCACTAATATCAACCTGATACATACCTTTGACCGTGCCGACTAATAACTGGTTATTTTCACCCAGCTCAAACGACTTAACATTATTTTGGTAAACATGCGCCGCCTCACCTTTTAAATGCTGTAATGGACGAGTTAGATCATTAGCAATATCATGAACGTAAGCACCGTGAGAGGTCGCTATAAAAATGTAACCGTTATAATGAAACAAGCTTCTTACTAATGTATTTTTGTATTCTTTAGGCAGCTCAAAAACAGATTCAATCACACCGCTTTGAATATCGAGCTTCGCAAAATCTCGACCTCGTCCAATCCACAGTGATTTTGAATCAGCCGCTAGCATGGTAAATACTGATTGATTAAAAATTTGCTCTTCGTTGCTTGGAGGACTTAAAAATTGCTTGTAAGTATCAGTGGCTGGATCATATCTAAACAGGCCCTCGAGTAATGAGGCAATCCAAATATAACCGTCTATGTCTTGGTATATTCTGTCAATAATTGCTTCTTCTAGCTCTCCATTTGGGCCATTAATCGGGGTTACTTGATACCCATCGTAACGGTTTAACCCCCCTTCGGTAGAAAGCCACAAATACCCGTTGTTATCGATGAGTATGGTATTAACGTAGCTTTGTGATAGGCCTTCACTGGGTGATAAACGCTTAACTTGTGCACCAGCCTGGCAACTCACTATAGTTATTAAAACTAAGCAGCAACTTAAAATCCAATTAACGCCCTTACTCATGGTCATTCCATATGGTTTTTTATTTTTATGGGTACTCTAGTGCGACAATATTACGGTGCTTATACATATCAAAAAGTACGTGTAGATCAGCAGTATATGTTAACACTTGGTTAAAACCAATACTGAGGTATAAATCGACTATGTTTTTAAATGCAAAGGTATAAACATGCATGTGTTGATGCTTCAAAAGATCAGTTATTAATTGCTTTGCCAGCCCTTTTGAGCGATGTTCTTTAGCAACATAAACCGTGGATAAAAACAAAAAATTGGATTTATGTTGCACCCTACATGCAGCCACTATTTGCTCATCTAAGTATATAACCCATACTTGATCTTGCTTATTAGCGCGCCCGCTAGCCCCATGTAGTTTGTAAAATTTATTTACTAAGGGTGTTTTTACTTTATCTAATAATTGGGTGGTATACATTTTAACTAAGCATTAGTGCCAAATATTGCTCAAATTTTTGTTTTAATACCGTTTGCTCTGCTACTGGACGGCTATGGATTGTATTATAAACTTGCTCGCGTGTTTTTTTATTACGCTTAATTTGGTATGCCCAAAATGAGGCTTCATAGTCGAGCTGGATTTGGTACTTATCTTCACGTGGTAATAAACATAGGTTAAAACTCACAGGATTTCCTCATTCTTTATATGGCTTAGGGTGTAATACATAGCTTGCAATGCTGGGCAAAAAGCAAGCACCTTGCTATTATACGCCTCTTATTAATTTATCTCAGCAGTAATTGGAAATGATAATGCAAAGTCGCTTTAGTGTATTGTTTCTATTAACGTGTTTTATGTTGAGCACGGCATGTTTTAGCAATCAAAACACGCTCACATTTAACCGCCCTGATAACGTACCGCAAGCAAATTATGTTCTTGAGCTTCTTACACTCGCCTACAAGGACATAGGCTACGAAATACACCTTATCGATTTTAATCCCCAAAATGCTCTTCGCGCTGCTAATAATGGCACACTAGACGGACAGTTGGGTCGAGACAACAGTATAGAGGTAGATTTTCCTAATTTGCTGCCTGTTAACTACCCATTGTTCAAGTTTAAATTAATACTGTATAAAAACTGCCAGCAAAGCATATTAAACCGGCTCGATAACGTCGCTATTTTAGCTGATTGCCCCATACAAGCACAGTACATAAAAAATACGCAATTTGATGGTAATGTAATTGAAGTAAAAAATATAAGTACGCAACTAAACCTGCTTACTCAAAAAAAAGTAAAAGGTATATTGCTACTCGATTTTGCATCTGACAGTCTACCAATCCAGCATCCTGATGTTTGCTACCAAAAAGAGACACTACGTGTAACACCTGTTTATCATTACTTAAACAAACAAAATGCGCACCTAATTGAAGGCTTAGAAGCGGCACTCAATAAACTTCATAACAATGGCACGGCTTATGCGCTTAAAGCTAAATACAATATGTATGATTAAAAATCGAATCCGTGCTGCTTTGCCGTGTTAGTTGCACTTTCTGCTTCCTGTTTTTTGAGAAGATATCGCTTGTAGCGTTGCTGGCATAGGCTCAAAACTTTTTTCTTTTGTGCATTGGTTAAAGAGTTCCATAAAAATCGCTCGTCACGACTACGGTAACACCCTTTGCAATACCCTCTATTGTTAACTAAGCAAATACTTTTACAAGGACTTGGAATATCAAATATTTCAATTTGTTGCATAGCATACACCGCTTAGTTAAGGTCATAATTGCAGTATAGCGTTATTTTTAAACAAAAAAAAAGTAGCAATACTATTGCTACTTTTTACTTTATTTACTTAATGCTAAAGCGATTCAGGGCTTTTAACATTTATTTGTGCTTTACGATGAAATGGTTTTGCATACATAGCCAATACAAGTGGCTTAAGCTCTTCAGGTACCTGCGCAATACGTTGTTCAAATGTTGCCGTATCTGGAGAGTTAATTACCGACTCTTTACAACCACCAGCAATATAATTGCCTGGATGTAAGTAAAATGAATCTATTATTTGCTGGTCAATAGTGTTAGCAAGTTCCTCAGCGCTATCGCATTGTGACTCAATAGGCTGCCCAAAAGCTAAATGAACATGGCCCTTTGCCGTACTAAAGCCCTCAACAATGCTTAAAATATCTTCACCTACCGACTTAACATATTCACCATGTTGTTGCTTATGATAAAGCTCTTTAGCTTTTGCTATAGCGCATGGCTCATATTGATAAGAAATAGAAACAGGCACAACTTTTAACTCTTTAATGTACTCACCAAACTCTTTCTTTTGCTTACGGCCATTAAGTTGCAACATTTTTAGTAATGCAGGATCGGTTTGATCAAAGCCATCTTTAGCGCGCCCTTCTTTTTGTGCAATCCAAATGGAGTGCCCGCCCATTAGTGAGTCATAAATATACGATGACAATTGCGTAAGGGCTTTTAGCATTTCTTTAGGGGCTTTAGCTGAGCGCTTAACAATAAAGCTTTTATTTAAACGCATCAGCTCTGTTATGTAGGGTATTTGCAGTAAATTATCACCAATAGCTATTCGTACCGTTTTCATTTTATGTTGGTATAACCCCCAGTTAACAAGCGCAGGATCAAGCACTATATCGCGGTGGTTAGAAACAAATAAATAAGCTTGATTAGGATCTAATTTATCTAAACCTGAAAAGGTGACTTTTGACGTGGTGCGTTTTATAAGTTTATCTAAATACGTAGCAACTTCATTTTGAACATCTTCAACGCTCGTTACTTTTCCCCACTTTTTGCGTAGTTGGCTTCTTACCAATGGGCGGGCAATAAATGGCACTGCGGATAGAAAGCGCGGTAGGTTATACTTAGCAATGACATCTATAAATGCATCATCACTCATTAAACGCGCTAATGATGCGTTAACCTCATTGTCGTTGTAAGGTCTTATGTCTGCGTACTTGTCTTCTAATTCACTCATTACTGCATCTATAAAGTTAAAAAACGGCACGTAAAATACGTACCGTTTGTTTTATTGGTTTGAGTATAACTCAGGCAAACTGAAATGCGAACTAAGTCAGGCTATTGCATTTTTATAAAAACTTACAAGCACTCTAAAAAGTACATATATAACAAACAATTAAGTAATGCTCTTACCAGTTACCTTTCGCTTTTGTGATTACCAAGGGATTGTGTCGGTCTAATTACCGAGCGACTTTGTCGTAAATAGCATATCAGCCAGTTGTTAAACTGGCTATGATTTATGCCTATTCTTACAACGCTTGCGACCTTGCAACTCTCAGTGCAGTGGTATTCAAATTGTTTCTTAACCACATGCTACGCACACCGCCTGCGCTAATATCAATACCGAGGGCTTCAGTCAGCTTGATGGCCACTTTCTGTTGACCAAGGTGGGGATGCTCAACGGAGAATTTTACGACTGCATCTTCGATGGCTTTATCTACACAGTTTTTATGTCTTATATCGGGAGTTTCTTGGCGTTTTAAGGCATCAGGACCGCCTTGCTTAACCAGTCTTAAGTGTCGGTGAATAGTGTCTCGTGAGACGCCACTTTGTCGTGAAGCTGCACTGATACTTCCAAGCTTTTCGATTAATGCCAACACCTCTAGTTTCTTTTGTACTGCTAAGTCTTCTGATTCAAGCTTACTTGGCTCATTTACTTCAGATACCTTGAGTTGCCGCCCTGCGAAGTGTGCGGTGAAGCCTTTCTTGCTGGTGTTTCGGATCTCAATTTTCTGATTAGCTATGGAATGTTTTAGCGGTGAATCAATCAAATAGAACTTGTTACCGTAGCTGAAGGTGTGGTCATTGCGGATCTTACGATGGTCTTTAATGACGCAGATATCATCAAGGTTGGTGTGTTTCGATAATGGTGTAAATTCAGGCGCTTGCTTTGATTTCACTTGAATTCTAGACTGCCAGAATTGTGGGATGAATACATGTTTCAGGTATGCATTAGCACTGGCTATATCTTTAATATTGTTAAGCCTTAGCTCAGGTACAAGACGGTCTTGAAATGTATCAAAGGCACGTTCAACACGGCCTTTACCTTGAGGCGAATTGGCGAAGATAATCTCAATACCCAATTCTTCACATGCACGCTGCATTTGTGAGAAGTTGCAACGCTTAGGGCCGCCGAAGATACCCGCTCTATCCACGTACAGCGTTTTAAACACGCCCTTAGTTTCGATGCAATCTCGCATGACTTTCATACAACCAGCGGTGGTTTCAGATGGGAAGAACTCTGCATGTACTTCACTGGTGGCATCATCAATCATCGCAATCAAACAATGCTTCTTATCGCCAAACCAACGATGGGGACTACCATCCATCTGCATCATTAAGCCCGGCGCTGCCATACGCTCTCTGCGTTTTCGAACATTGCTACGTCTTCGTTTGGCTCGTTTAACGTGATGAATATCATGTGCCCAACCGCGAAGGGTTTCACGCTTAATAACAATGTTCTCATTCGTAGCTAATTGTTCAGCCAAGTGCAACAGATTCAAATCGTAATATTTTTCCTGAATCAATTTTTGAACCGCTTTTTTTATTGATACCGGCGTTTTGTTGGATGGGGCTTTGCCACTGTTACCATGCACAACAAACTGAATACCGACTTTCTGATATCTCTTCACATAGCGTTCTATTGAACGTCTAGACTTACTGAGTAACTTAGCAGCATTGGTAATTGTTATTCTGCCTTCAACCACTTTGGCAATTATATCAACGGTTAGTTGAGCTTTAGAATCCATCACAATCATCCTCAACATGCCTTCTAGTATTCAAAAACAAGAACACTAACAAACATGTAAAAAAGAGACCGACAGTTTCCCTTGGTAATTAGCAATTACGACAGAATTGCTTGGTAATTAAGATACGACAAAGTCGCTTGGTGTTAACAAGTTACCTTTCGCTTTGCTTGTAATGCTATGACAACTAAACGCAGAATAAGTGCGATTAAAATTACACCACAAATAAAGCTTAGCCAATATGGAAGCACCTGATGCTCTTCACCTAGTTGCGGGGAAACAACAAACCCAAACTCAGTTACTAAATAATCCGTTAAAAACCCAAAAATCAATGCAACCCCAATAACCCCTGTCAAATAAGCGAATACAGCACGCTTGCCAAGCTCATTAGCTACAACACCTAACGTAGCAATATTTGTTGCCGGCCCTGCGAGCATAAACACTAACACCGCTCCAGGCGATACTCCACTCAATAACAAGCCTGCAGCAATAGGCGTAGAAGCAGTGGCACAAATATACATGGGTATACTGATCAAAATCACCACAAGCATGGCAACAATGCCACTGCCCCACTGTGTTAAAAATGACTCTGGAACATAGGTCTGTACCAACGCGGCAAAGAATAAACCAATCATTAACCAGACCATGGTATCCGACAGAAGTTTATTGCAGCTAAAACTTATCGCTTGTTGTACTTTCTGCCATTGACTTTGTAATGCCTTGTTTGGTTTATCACAACAACTGGTTTGAACTTTAGGCTCTGCCGTTTTAGACGCACAGCAACTGGTTTTTGTTTGAGCACCTGCCGCAGGCTTAGTCTGCAGCCTATCGGTATCTCGCCCAACTAACACACCTGCAACAATAGCACTGCAGATAGCAGCTATGGGGCGAATAATAGACATAAACGGACCTAATAACACATACGATACTGAAACAGAATCAACCCCCGTTTCAGGCGTCGACACTAAAAACGCAGTCGTGGCACCCTTTGAAGCACCGGCGCGTCTCAAGCCTATTGCAGCAGGGATAACACCACATGAACACAAAGGCATTGGCGCACCAATTAAAGCCGCTTTCACTGTAGTCAAAAAGCCTTCTTTACCTAAATGGTTATTTAAAAAATTTGCCGGTAAATATACATTTAAAAACCCAGCAATCAGCAACCCAAGCATTAACCAAGGGGCAGATAGTAAAAATAACTGCCAAAAATTATTAAGTAAGTCCATCGATGTCCTCCAAGGTTGTTAATATTGAACAGTTATAAGCGGGTTCTTGTCCACCACAGCACTTATCTGCCAGTATCGATAGCGATTGATGAAAACGTGTTAGCTCAGCAATACGCTCTGCAACTAGATCGCGTTTTTGTATCGTTAAATCTTTCACTTCATGGCACGAATGCTGGTGTTTTTTAAATTTAATTTGCAATAACTCTCTGATCTCTAACAAGCTAAAACCAACATTTTTAGCACGCAAAATAAACTTCATTTGTTTGAGAGCTGCCTTATCATAATCGCGATAACCTGCCTCGGTTCGACTTGATGGCGTTAACAAATTGTGTTTTTCATAGTATCTTAGGGTATCTGTTGAGACACCTAACTGATTTGCAAACTCACCTATTTTCATTTGTTTCTCCAATGAGTATATTCTCAACTGATGCCAACTATAAACCTTAGAGCACGCACCAAGGTCAAGTATTAAAATTATTTTATTTAATTAGGACACATCATGAAAATTACTGTTCTCGATAACGCCACATTAGCAAATACATCACTTGCCTGTTTAGAGCAACTAGGGAGCCTTAAAACCTACGAACTTACTAGCCCAGAGCAAGTTGTTGAGCATAGCCAAGGGGCTGATATTTTAATTACCAATAAGGTCGTGTTAAACCGCGAAACAATTAGCCAACTAAAAAATCTAAAACTAATATGCGTGAGTGCTACGGGAACTAATAATGTTGATCTAGAGGCTGCAAAAGATCACGGCATTGCAGTTACAAACGTTGCAGGTTATTCAACACCTTCGGTTGTTCAACATACCTTCTCTTTAATCACAAACCTGCTAGGTAATACACACCGATATCAAGCTGATTGTCAGCAAGGTGCTTGGCAGAAAAGTGAAATGTTTTGCCGTCTTGACTACAGTTTTAATGATTTACAAGGCAAAACACTAACAATCATAGGCGGTGGTACACTAGGACAGGCTGTTGCAAATGTAGCCGAGGCTTTTGGTGCAAATGTAGTTATGTCTGAGCGCAAAGGCGCACCATGCCGCGATGGCAGAACGCCTTTTGACGAAGCCATAAAAACCGCAGACATAATTAGTGTGCACTGCCCGTTAACAGAAGAAACGCGCAATTTAATTACCTTAAACGAATTTAAAGTAATGAAACCAAGCTGCATCATAATTAACACAGCACGAGGCGGTATTATTAATGAGGCGGATTTAACCAGTGCACTAGAGCAAAATATAATTGCTGGCGCAGGCGTTGATGTATTAACAAAAGAGCCTGCTGAGCTTTCAAATCCACTGGCAAATTATAAAGGGAGTAACCTATTGCTAACGCCGCATATTGCGTGGGCAAGCACCGAATCAATTGTGCGATTAGTTAAAGAGGTAAGTTTAAATATTAAAGCATTCAAACAAGGGGAGCCTCGTAGCCGCTTAGTTTAATACTCACCTTAGCCTCGTAGCCGCTTAGTTTAATACTCACCTTAGCCAAGTAACCTGAGCTCTGAATAGTAAATACCTTAATCATTGCTTGGGTTAAATAAACTAAAAAGTGGCTGTTTTTACCAATTTTTTTATTTTTTAAAATTAACTAAATACCACACACAACGTAAGCAATTGATTATAAATAAAATTTAAACTTGGCGTATACTTTGCGTTACTATCATTAATAATTAAGTAAAAATGATTAAGGTACATACAAAAATGAATAAATCTCTACTAGCAGCGGCACTTATTACTCCATTTTTAACGGGTTGTGTTATCGCCGTATCTGATGGTGAAGCAGAAACGCACTGGGCAGGTAATGACTCAACTAGCTGGCAAACTAAGCACAAAAATAATCGCGAAGCGATTTCTGAATTAAAAATGGATAGCAGCTACCAGTCGGTATTAACAACACTTAAAACCCCTAATTTTACAGAGTTAGTAAAAAAAGGGGATGATGTGTATCAAGTCTTATTTTATGCAACTCATAGCATTCATTCTGATGGTAAAATGACTAAAGATGAGTGTACGCCACTTGTATTCAAAAACGATAAACTTGTCGGTATTGGTGACAGCGCATTAAATATGGTTAGCCACTAAAATACAAAAAGGCCAGTAACGTTACTGGCCTATTTTATTAGTGAGCGACCACTCTATTACGGCCAGCCTCTTTTGCTTCATACAACCCTAAGTCAGCTTCTTCTAATAATGAATGCTCTGAGGTTGAGCGGCCATCTTCCATGGTTGCAACGCCAATACTGATAGTTATACATTGTGCATTTAACGATGTTTTGTGCTCTATATTTAATTTGTTTACAGCGCTTCTAAGCTTATTTGCAAACGCAATTGCTTCCTCTTTAGATACATCAGGTAAAATAGCCGCAAACTCTTCCCCACCGTAGCGGGCAATAAAGTCACTTCCACGTTTACATTGTGCCAATAAAGATTGTGCTACTTTTTTTAAACATTCATCACCGGCTCTGTGGCCATATGTGTCGTTGTATCGTTTAAAGTAATCTATATCCATTAGCAGTACAGATAGCACCGAGCCCCCTCGTTTACTTCTTCGCCACTCTCGAGACAAATTTTCATCAAGGTAGCGTCTGTTGGGTATTTCGGTTAATCCATCTATGGACGCTAACATTTCAAGTAAATCGTTTTTTTGTTTTATCAGTAATTGATTTCGTACTCGCACTCTAACAATAGAAGCACTGAATGGCTTAGTAATATAGTCCATCGCGCCTAGCTCTAATCCTTTTGATTCATCAGCATGCTCTTGATTAGCAGAAATAAAAATAACTGGAATAGCCTGGGTAATAGGATTTTCTTTTAACTTAACAATAAGTTCAAAGCCGTTCATAACGGGCATTACAATATCAAGCAAAATCAAATCAAACTGCGTAGTTCTTACAAAAGCGAGTGCCTCTTCTGCACTTTTAGCTAAAAACACGTCATGCTCTTCACACAACGTTTTTTCAAGCACTAACCTGTTAAGTGGATCGTCGTCAACTACAAGCACTTTAGCTTTTTTTGACATCCACCGCCTCCAAACCTCTAATAAATACAATAACCTGCTTCAACTGCATAATAAGCTCTTTTATGATTTGATCTTCAGGGTCATTGGTTGCTTTAAGACTTTGTTCGCACTGAAGCGCACAAGACGATAACCGCTTAAAACCCAAGTTACCCGATACTCCTTTGATACTATGCACTAAACGTACCAATTCACCTTTAACGGTACATTCGTCAATTTGTTGTAATTGGGTCTCACATAGGCTAGCAAATTTATCAATCATAGTATTAAGTAACGCCTCATCAGCGCTAAATTGAGCTAAGGCAAATGCCCTATCAAAAAATACCGTTTTAGTGATCTGCATATCTGCAATAGCATCAAGTAGTACTTTTGCTACAACGGGCTTTGTTAAATGTTTATTCATACCGCATTTTAACGAACGCTCTATATCCGCAGGCTCACAATGGGCTGTCAATGCAAATATAGGCAATTGCTTATCGTCAAACTGTTGACGAATCAACGTAGTAGCTTGACAACCATCTATATGCGGCATTTGCACATCCATTAAAATCAGATCTGGTTTTAAAACTTGTAGCAGCTCCATACCATCAGATGCATTGGTTGAGGTTACAACATTTACATTAGCTTTTTCTAAAACACTACTTATAATTTCTAAGTTTAGTTTATTATCATCAATTGCCAAGATCAGTAAACCTGACACCTCTCTACTCGGTTGCTGTGCCTGTATATTAGCGTCACTTGCAATTTGCTTTAATGCAAAACCACTACTTAAATCAAATAATCGCTGTCCAAGTGCAGATGCTTTAACATGCTGCGCTAATAAGCCTTTACTCATAGATGAGCTAAAGGTTAGCTGATGATTAACGATAATGACCGATACAGTGTGTGAAGTAAGCGAGTCATTTATTGCTTTTACACTTAATAGCTCAGGTAAATCAGCTTCATCAACAATAAGCTGATTACGTCCCGAAAGTTTGATTGGGTAATTCAATGCTTCATCTAAATCAATACTGGTTAACTCTGAATAGGCTGCTACAGCGCGTTTTAAAGCTCGGCTTCGCTGGGATATAATAGCCAGAGCATCAACAGGCAACAGCTGATTTTTTGTATCGTCTACCTGTAAACTAATGCTGAAATAAAACTCACAACCAAGGCCTTTTTCACTGTTTACGGCTATCTCGCCGCCCATAAGAGATACAGCATGTTTTACAATAGCCAACCCTAACCCTACACCTTGATGGGCGCGTGTTGATGATTCATCGCCTTGTGTAAAGGCATCAAATAAACGTAATTGGTCAGCCTCATTAATCCCGCTGCCAGTATCTTTTACACTAAAACAGATCGCTTGCTCGGTACTATCTCCCTCAATTAGCTCCATTTTTAAGGTAATCCTACCATTGTGAGTAAACTTAACAGCATTAGTTAATAAATTACCCAACACCTGCTGTAGTCTTATACTATCGCAAATCAAACTAGGTGCAATTAAAGGGTCAACATCAATAATAAATTCAACCCCTTTTTGCTCACACAAGGGCCCTGTTAAGCTATCGCAAATATCAACAAGTTCCACAACCGTAAATGGGGCTAGTTTTAACTCAGCCTGTGCGCTTTCAACTCTGGCAAAATCGAGCATGCGGTTGAGCATTAAGAGTAAACTTTGCGCAGCTTGCTTAGCTTGATCTGTTTGCTGAATTTGTCTTTGCGTAAGCCCTTGCTCTATAAGCATGTCAAGCAAACCTAACACCGCATTCAAAGGAGTACGTATTTCATGACTTAAGTTAGCTATAAAGCGACTTTTAGCGAGGGTTGCGCGCTCAGCATTGTGCTTAGCTTTAGTTAATGCACTCACATCTTGTAAGTGAATAACATAATACGAAGGATCTCGCTTTTCATCCCACACGAGCGATACACTGAGTTGAAGCCAGCTAGTCAAATTTCCTCGTGCTAATGTTAAATGATAAACCTCTTTCTTATCATCAAGCAGCTGAGCTAGTCTTGTTTTAATTTCTTGCCACTGACTATCATCAAATAGCAGTTTAAGTTGCTCACCTACCAACACATCTTGCTCAGTAAATAGTTTTCTTGCTGCTTTGTTTACTTGCAATATAGTCTGATCAAGCGAAAGAAGCACAACACCGTTTGCAGCAAATTCAATAGCACTTCTAAATTTAGACTCAGACGCTTTTAGTGCATGTAAAGTTTGCTGCTGTTCTGTTATATCTCTACCGATCCCCATTGTGCCTAACAAGTGCTGCTGCTCATTGTAAAAAGGCGCAATCGTCAGTTGGTAAGACTTATCATCTGTATCAACGCGTTGCTGAACATTACTGCGATTTTGTAAAACCTGTTTTTCAAGAATACTTATTTGTTCGTATTCGTCCGTTATATCTTGTATACGCCTACCCACTAGCGCGCTTTGATCGCATCCAATGTACGCTTCAAATGCCTTGTTGCACCCTAAAAAAGACCCATCAATATTCTTAAAATATATGAAATCTGGAACACTATTTAACATTGTGTTTAGTAAAGCTAAATGTCGCTCTTTAGCTTGATAACTGCGTGTTAGTTTTTCTGATTGCAATTGCAGCTTTTCGTCAAGCTCTCGGTTTACATCTTGCAGCGAATCGACTAGTTGTCTGTTTTTAGCAAATACTAGTTTTATTTTAGTGAACCATGGCTGCCAATTAATAGGGATTTGATAATTAGACTCTTTGCTGTTGTCGCTATTGCTTTGCTCTAAGTAATGCATGAGATGTGTCATAGGTTTTAAAAATATGCGCTGACTTAACCAAAAGAACACACAAAACATTAAACTTAGAAACAGCGTTAAAAATGTAAACTCGAGTAAAATTTCATACCGAATAACATTTACAAAACCGGATTTAGACTCATAAAATGCAGCATGTATTGGGAGGTTGCTTTTTGGCTGCATAAAAAAGTTTGTGCCACTGGTTAACACCGTTAATTTTTGTTGTGATGCCGCCATTTCAGGCCAGTATTCTTTAAGTGTGATCCCCTCAGCTATTGCATTTTTTGTGCTTGCAACAACCTGATCAAACCGATTAACAAATATATATTCTCCCTGATTTGGCGTAACTTTTTTTAGCCAGGCAGAAATAACCTCCACATCGTAAATAACGATAATATAATCACGCGAGCCAAGTTCTCGCTGGCGTCCGATTGAGTAGTAAGCCTTCCCGTCTATATTTACAATCGGGCTTGAAGATAAAAGGCTGCCTGAAAAGTCTGGTTTAAATCGCCCTTCAAGAATCTCTGTTAGTAATAAACTCTTGCTCTTATTGCGCCTCGCTACAAATGCAGCGCCATTTTCATCAACATACGCAACGGCGCTAAGCGACTGCATAAGTGCCAGAGTTGTATTAAACGAAGGACCTAATTTAACTAACTGTTGCCACTTTGAAAGTTCATTTGGTGAAAGATTAAAATCCCCTTTACCTACAATCTCGGTGCATTGTTGAGTAAAATGGCGATAGTAATAACCTTCATACTGATTAATACCTTCAAATAAATTACGATTAGCAAGACTCAGTGCAGGCTGCTCGTATAAGTTAAGCATATTAGCCATTAAATCACTGATTGATTGCATGCCATGATTTATTTGGGCGGATATATTAAGAAAATCAGCGTCACGTTTTTCTACTGTGCGCTCAAGCTTGATATTGTAAAGATGTAAACACAGTAAAAAAGCAACGATTAAAGGCACCAACAGGGCAACAATTAAAGAGCGATAATAATGTTTGAGAGGTAAAAAATTCAACGTGCAGTCTGCCATTTGGCCCGAAAATCAATCATTAGACTATCGAGCCAAATAGTTAAGCGCAAGTTATAAATTCTCTTCTGCAAATGAAGCCAACCGACTCCTTACAACACCATTAAGATTTATAGTTGCACTGCCTTCAAAGTTTTTAAAACGTTCTACTATGTAGGTTAAACCTGATGTGACTGGCGTTAAATAATTACTGTCTATTTGCGCTAAATTACCGGTGCAAATGAGCTTGGTGCCTTCTCCGCAACGAGTAATAATGGTTTTAAGTTGAGACGCTGTTAAATTTTGACTTTCATCTAAAATCACCCCCGAATTGATATAATACTATCATACCCCCAATAAACTTGAACAAAAAAGTTTTTACACACATACTCTAGCTAAGAATCAAAGGTGAACGAAAATGATACTTCGAAATACAACAAAAACTAAAATAATTAAAACATCAGTCAACTTTGGAAAAGGAATGTCTTTTCACCTCGATAAATCAGGGCAACCTATTAAGACTGAAAAAGGCATCTGAACTCACTCATATAGGCACGATAAAATAGAACCTAATTTTCCAGTGCTATATCACCCGACTCGCTTCACCGAATGCCAAGAAATGAACTTATTTTTAATGCACCGCTTTGAAGGTCATTTCAGTCTCAAAAAGAATCAAATAGACAATGAGGCTTTTAGTGACGCTTATCATGCCAGCCAACCGGGAAAGCCATTAGATGTTAAGTCTGTTCGCAGTATAGCTAAGCGCTTAAAAGCTTTCTTAGATTGGTTGGATAAAGATGATGCATCCTATTTTGAAGTAATAGCTGCACCACTTTCAAAACAATCTGTAGATGATGATATTTCTAGGTTACCTGTGTGGAGATATCACAAACATTTATGTGAAAGAGTCGAAACCAAAGATAAGTCTAAACGCATAAGCTTTAACAGCGCTCAAGAACGAATTAGAGCTGTTAAAGCATTCTATATATGGAGCCATAAGCGCGGAGCTATAGATAGCCTCCCCTTCTCACTTGAATACAAACAGGTACGTATTAAATCGAAAGCTAAATCAGGTGTCAGTTCGTTGTTTCAATTACCTACCAGCAACAATCGTTCTGGGGGCTTATGGAAATGGGTCAGTAATTTGAGCATTCCAAATACATTGAAACAAAAAGAAGACTCACCAGACAAAGGTCTACAACCATATTCTCCAAAAGAACTTAAACAGTTACTGGAGACGAATACAGCTCAAAAAGAGACTTATAAACTTTATTTGCAGTGTGCCTTGTTAGGTGGACTGGACTTCCCAGCTTTTACTAGACAGTTTCTAACTCAGAAAAATACGCTTCCTCAAACTTAGCAGGTGAAACACCGCCTGTATGCGAGTGACGTTTTTTCGGATTGTAAAACATTTCTATAAAATTAAATATCTCTGCTTTCGCATCTTCCCTTGTCGAATATATCTTACGCTTAACTATTCGCTTTTTAATCGTCGAAAAAAAGCTTTCAGCAACTGCATTATCGTGACAATTCCCAGCTCGACTCATTGAGGGTACAAGGTTATGTTCTTTCATAAAGGCTAAGTAATCAGCGCTACCATACTGGCTTCCTTGATCACTATGTACCATTACGTCAGCTTTGGGTTGGCGCTGATAAACTGCCATGAGCAATGCTTTAATTACTAAGTGCTTGTCCATGTTTTTATCCATCGACCAGCCTACGATGCGCCTAGAGAATAAATCCATGACAGTTGCTACATACAAGAATCCTTCATAGGTTCTCACATAAGTAATATCACTTACCCAAGTTTGATTCGGCGCAGGAGGATTAAACTGACGAGCTAGCAAGTTATCTGCAATGCGCGATGTTTTACCGCCTTTAATATGGCGACGTTTATAACCTATTTGCGCTTTGAGTTTATGTTGGCGCATGATCTTAGCTACGCGATTAACACTACATTTTTCACCAGCTTCACGTAAATCTGCGTGTATCCAAGGACTACCGTAAGTGCCACCACTAGCAACGTAAAACTCTCTAATAAGCTTAAGCAAACGATTATCTTCGATTGCTCTGTCACTCAATGGCTTCTTTAACCACGCATAAAAGCCACTGCGGTGTAGCTTAAAGAGTTTACACATCGCAGCAATAGAAAACTCATTTTGATGCTCACGAATAAAAGCGTACTTTACTCGGGGTTGCTGGCAAAGTACCTTGCGGCCTTTTTTAGAATGTCGCGTTCCTCCGTGACACGTTTTAGCTCGGCCTCAAGTTTGGCGATCCTTAGTTGTTCATCTGATGATTTGGTTTGTTTGGGTTTCTCTGATAACTGGCTTCGCCAGTGATATAACGTTTTGGTACAAATATCTAATCGTTCTGATACTTCAGCAACTGAATAACCACGTTCAGTTATTTGTTTAACTGCTTCTATTTTAAATTCTTGGGTATACCGTTTGCCTTTGCTCATAAAACACCTCTAATTAGAAGTTACAATGTAACTCTTTGGGTGTCTAGCAAACTATGGGAAGTCCAGAAAATGATTTATTATCTTTGATCAAACCTTTGTTTTTCTTAGCAACATCTTTAGCACCGTCTACAGCATCCTTTACATCATCAACATCCAGTTCACCATCGTCACCACCACTGAATAGTCCCATGATCTTCTGTATACCACCCATAGTTGGTATACCAGCTAATGCTGCACCACCATCCATTAGCAATCCCATCAGTCTGATCTTATCTATTCGTCCAGCAAACTCTTTTGCTTTTGCACTGAGATTTTTATCGTCTGCTGCTTTTTTAACTAAAGTAGATGCAATTGTTTCTAGTAACGCCGCTTTAGCGTCATCATACCCTTGGAAAGTCCATGCATCGAAATGTACTTGGATATATTCTTGTTCATCACTTTCCAGAGAAGCCTTAGTAAGTTCAAGAATCGTCGATTTTCCAGCGCCCCAATCACCAAAAACGCCTATACTAATAGGCATTAACTCCTTTTCTGTTATAAGATCTTTTATTGACTCAGCCGTTTCATTAAAATTTAAGAAATCAATTTTTGATTCTTTATCAGACCACATAACGTCTCCTTTTATTTATTATTTCTTTTGTTCCATTCTTTCAATAGTTCGGTGTGTAGTGGTACAGTGATTTTGGCCACCCATTAAGAAAGAAATGTTATGCTAATAAGCATACAAATTTGGGTGAAAAAATGACGAAATTAAAACGCGCAACGTATTCTGCGGCAATCAAATTAGAAACAGCTCAGCTTGTAGTTGACCAAAGTTATACTCAAGAAGAAGCAGCCAAAGCGATGGGGGTGGGTAAATCAACCGTCAGTAAGTGGGTTACTCAATTAAAGCAAGAGCGGAGTGGCCAGACACCATCTGCTTCACCAATGACGCCCGAACAAATTGAAATCCGCGAACTTAAAAAGCAAATCCAACGCATTAAATTAGAAAAGGATATATTAAAAAAGGCTACCGCTCTCTTGATGTCCGACTCCCTGAACAATTCTCGTTAATTGAGAAACTAAATCAACGAGAGCGTTACCCAATTAGCGTGCTGTGTAACGTATTCAATGTGCATCGTAGCAGCTATAAATATTGGGCTATACGGGATACAACGCCGACGCCAGAGCAAATAAGGCTAGAAGCTGAAGTTAAAGCCATACATGCAATGAGCGGCGGCTCAGCTGGGGCGCGGACAATCGCGGCAATAGCAACGAACAATGATTTTGAATTGAGTCGTTATCGTGCTGCTAAGCTAATGGTTAAATTAAAGCTTGAAAGCTGCCAAGTACCTCAACATTCATATAAACGCGGTGGTAATGAGCACCTTGAAATTCCAAATCTGCTTGATAGACAATTTGATGTTGTTGAGCCAGATACCGTGTGGTGCGGTGATGTGACGTATATTTGGACAGGCAATCGCTGGGCCTATTTAGCGGTCGTTGTTGATTTGTTTGCACGTAAAGTCGTTGGTTGGGCAATGTCGTTGTCGCCAGATACTAACTTAACGCTAAAAGCGCTTGAACTCGCGTATGAAAGCAGAGGTAAGCCAAGTGGACTGATGTTTCATTCAGACCAAGGTAGTCATTATACAAGTTTAAAATATCGTCAACGTTTATGGCGCTATAAAATTACACAAAGTATGAGCAGGCGCGGAAATTGTTGGGATAATGCGCCAATGGAGCGATTTTTTAGAAGCTTTAAAACGGAGTGGATGCCAAAGGTTGGATACGAAAACTTTAAAGATGCTAAATATAGTGTGAGTGATTATATCAACGGGTATTACAACAACGTTAGGCCACATCATTATAATGCCGGTTTAGCGCCAAATGAATCTGAGGTTAGATACCAAGATTCTAAAGCTGTGGCCAAATTTTATTGACCACTACAGTGAACCGTGGGGCGGCTAACAGAATATTTCTTCGCTAATGCAGAGATCGATTCACCATTTAATTTATCTTTATATAATTCTTTCGCTTGTTTGTCTGATAAAGCAGGCAATCTGCCCATGTGTTTGCCTTTAGCTTTAGCCTCTTCACGACCTTCTGTGGTTCTGGCTTTTATAAGATCCCGCTCAAGTTGAGCGAATATGTGGCTACGCATAATGTTTGAGATTATTTCTCATCAAGCCAGATTGGGTGAGTACTAGGAAATCTTCGTCAGATTTGAGCTGTGAGTTCAACTGGTGAATGCAACGCTATCCTTATTATTATTTAAAGGAGCGTTTACATGAAACAGAGAAAGCGTATTTATTATAATGCAGAACAAAGAAGGTTAATTTGGGATCGATATCAGCGCGGTGATAGTGCGCATGATATAGCAAGGTTATTTGATCGATACCATTCATCTATATTAGGTATTATCCATAAAACAGGTGGTGTTCGGCCGCTTGAGCCCAAACGCTCACCAACAACACTAACTCTTGCAGAGCGAGAAGACATTTCACGAGGGTTAGCAGCAAGTAAGTCACTTCGAGAAATAGCGAGATACCTTAATCGCTCACCTTCCACTATTTGCCGTGAAGTAAACCGCCACGGCGGGATTAAAAAATATCGAGCGAGTAAAGCTGACAAAGTTGCCTGGGAAAATGCCAAACGCCCTAAGCCTTGTAAGCTGTATGGCAACAAAGAATTATGTTTAATCATTGCTCAAAAGATAGAATCTGCATGGTCACCTCAGCAAATCTCTGGTTGGCTTAGGCGGAGATACCCCAATAATGAGGATTTGAATGTGTCGCACGAAACAATATATAAAACCCTATATATACAAACCCGCGGCGCCTTAAAAAAAGAGCTACAAAAACACTTAAGGACGCAGCGGGTAGTCAGGAAATCAAAACACGCCACTCTTAAAGGTAAAGGGTTAGGAAAGATAGTTGACGCTGTACCAATTAGTGAAAGGCCATCAAATGTTGAAGACAGAGCTGTTCCAGGCCACTGGGAGGGAGACTTGATCCAAGGCTCAGGAAACAGTTTTATCGCGACTCTAGTTGAGCGGCACTCTAGGTATGTAATGTTAGTGAAAGTACCTAGTAATAAAACAAAGCAAGTAATCGAAGCGTTGATTAAACAAGCTAATAAGTTGCCAGCAGAGCTTTATAAATCATTAACTTGGGACAGAGGATGTGAGCTTACTAATCATAAAGACTTTACTCTAGCTACAGATATTCAAGTATATTTCTGCGATCCACAATCACCTTGGCAACGCGGCTCCAATGAAAATACAAATAGGTTATTAAGACAATATTTTCCAAAAGGAACTAACTTAAATGAGCATTCTCAGATAAGATTAAACCAAGTTGCCAGACAACTTAATGAGAGACCGCGGAAAACACTAGAATACGAAACACCTGCGGAGCGATTTAATCAGTGTGTTGCATCGAGTGGTTGAACTCACAGCCTGAAGCAGTCGTAAACGATGGTACAAAATTACTTCAGCTAAAATTCACTTTGATACGAAACCGGACATTAGGCTTAGCGTATCTCATGACAAGTGTTCCAACAATATAGTCGTTGCTCTTACTTTTAAATTTAAATCTTGTTTTAGATCCTCTGTACAATTAGTAACACACCAACGCGACTTTAATGTGGAATTAGGATCATCGGTTAATTTATTCTATCTAGATAGCTCTTCTATTTTTTATCTTTGATAAACATCGGTATAAAACGGGCAGTCCAAATAATGTTAGCAGTGTTTGCTGTCACTACCCCCCAACAATTATTTTCTTGGAATAGCTATTTGAGTTACTTCCCAAACTTTTCATATTGAATAATTTTTATTTGACTCTATAGCCACTATAGATTTTATACTTATTTTAATATTATTACGGAATGTTAAATATGTCAGAAAAATGTAGTGGTCAGTGTCAATCATCTTCTACCAATGAAGATGTAAAAATTGATACACAATTAGATAACTATAGTGGCGCGTTTGTCAGTACATTTAAAGTACCTCAAATGGACTGTCCTTCAGAAGAGAGATTGATTAGGTTAGCACTTGACTCAATTGAGCCTTCAGTTGGGTTGCAATTTGATATTCCTAGCCGTTTAGTCAAGGTTTTTCATGATGAAAATTTAGATGAGATAACAAAAAAATTACAACAACTCAATCTCGGTGCAGAGTTGGCATCAACTAAAGAAAGTTGCAGCACCGAAGCTGCAAAAGCAAAAGATCTAGCCCAAAAAAATGAGATGAAAGAAGCATCAACCCTAAAATGGTTGTTAGCCATTAATGGAGTCATGTTTTTTATAGAAGTAATTGCTGGGTTGATTGCACAGTCTGCTGGCCTAATTGCAGACTCATTAGATATGTTTGCTGATGCTGCTGTGTATGGTTTGGCTATTTATTCGGTAGGTAAAAGTATCAGCATGAAACTTAGAGCGGCACATATATCTGGTGTGCTTCAAGTTATTCTAGCGCTAAGTGCTTTGAGCGAAGTCGTAAGACGCTTTGTTTACGGTAGTGAACCGATCTCTTCTTTAATGATGATATTTGGTGGAATAGCACTAATCGCTAACATTGCTTGTCTATTTTTAATATTTGGTAATAAAGAAGACGGCGCTCATATGAAAGCAAGCTGGATTTTTTCCGCAAATGACGTTATTGCAAATGTTGGGGTAATCTTAGCTGGCTTTTTAGTTACAGTAACAAGCAGCCGTTATCCAGATTTAGTGATTGGTTTGATTATTGCTGTTGTAGTTTTAAACGGTGCTCGCCGTATCTTACAGCTAAAGTATTAAACAAATTCATCATGGCTATTTATTTAAATTTTAAAACCATTAATAGCATCTTTATAGCTAGTTTAAGTCTGCTTCAAACGGCTAAAGGGAAATGAAGTTATGAAAAACAATGCCTACATTCCGCCATTACGATTTCATTGGTTAACTAATTTTTATGACAGCCTCGTTGCTATCACCACGAGAGAAGCATTTTTTAAAAAACTGATTGTAGATAAAGTTGCCAACGTCAAAGGAAACAACCTACTTGATGTTGGATGTGGAACCGGAACGCTAACAAAATTAATAGCTGAAAAATCACCTAAATATACCGTAATAGGCTTAGATGCAGACCAAACCGCTTTAGATATTTCACAGAAAAAAGTTATAGGCAAGGATCTTAATATTTCTTTTAGACAGGGCTTTGGACAAGAAATGCCTTTTAGTGATAATTCCTTTGATATCGTAGTTTCAAGTTTGTTTTTTCATCACTTAAGCCGTTCAACTAAGCGTGCGACATTAACTGAAATTCGTCGGGTACTTAAACCGGGTGGCATTTTATTAATTGCTGACTGGGGAAAGCCGACTTCAATATTTCAACGGATATTGTTCTTTGTCGTTCAGTTATTAGATGGTTTTGAAACTACAAAAGATAATGTAGATGGAGTCCTTCCTTCTTTAGAGGTTGAATCAGGGTTTACTCATGTTTCAGATTTAAACATAGTCCCAACGACTTTGGGAACTATCAGACTGATTGAAGCGAACTAGATAACAATGAACCTAATGCGTCCGTCATATTTTAAACCATATATATCATACGTGATAATGATTTTAATCGCGGTGCAATCTGTGTTTTTTTCGCTAGAAGAGCTTGAAGTAAACTTAATTGAAAGTTCTTTTAATACATCACTAACTGAGTCTATTACCCCGCTAAAATCTCCAGAAACCTCCAATATATTTGAGGTGAGTAATAGCAACACTTCAATTGATAATTGTAATTTTTGTTGCTGTTGTCACTTATTTTTAAATGCAGATTATTCTTGTAACATTTTACAAACAATAGAATATTTCCTTACCTACGCCTTAGTTTCTCCTGAGCTAAAAGGCTATATCTCGGTGCCATTCCGCCCACCTAAATACGCCTAAATTTTATAGAAAATTATGAAAGGTCAAATGTTAATGACCGAAAAAAACATATAAATTTATAGGAAAGTATACATGGCACTTAATACCTGTGTGCATCGCAAGATAGCAATTTTGAGGTGTGTAACACCTCGGCTTAAATATATCGCGTTTCTCGCGTTGTCACTTTTTACATTTAATGTTTATGCCTTTGAAAAGCAGTTAAATCTTCAAGAGGCAATTCAGTGGACGCTTAAACAAAATCCTGAACTCAAAATATTTGATTTCAAACAAACCGCATTAACAGGACAAGAACAAACAGCAAGTTTAAATCCTGCTTATGAACTAGAAGTTGAAGCTGAGAACTTTGCAGGCTCAGGTGAATTTAATGCATTCGACAGTGCTGAATTAACAGTCGCTCTATCTTCGGTTATCGAAATGGGAGATAAACGCTCAGCGCGGATTGGACTTGTTTCAAAATCAAGAGCACTACTCAATGCTGAGAAAGAAGTCTCTGCGCTTAATTTAATGGCTCAAGTCACTGAGAAGTACGTGGAAGTACTTGCAGCCCAACAAAGAGTTATATTGGCAGAAAATGCTTTGAGCTTAGCACAAGAAACGTTAGAGATTGTATCTCAGCGTAACCGCGCAGGTGCTACTCCTGAGGCTGAAGTGAAACGCTCAAAAGCAGTTATTGCTCAGGCTAACCTCACCCTTCAATCTGAACAAAAGCGCTTGGAATATCTAAAGCTTTCTTTATCAGCTTACTGGGGAGAAACATCAGTGTCATTCTCTAGAGTAACTGGAGATCTGTTTCAGTTTGGCAATGATAGTGATTTTAGTAGTCTCTTTGCGAAATTAGAGAAAAACCCTGCTATTCAAGTTTATGCAAGTGAGCAGCGACTAAAAGAGGCCGAATTACAGTTGGCTAAAACAGAGTCAACGGCCAATATCAAATGGTCTGTTGGTGTTAGGCGCTCTCAAGAAGTCAATGATACGGTACTGGTCGCTGGCTTTAGCTTACCTTTGTTTGCTGAAAAGCGAAATTCTGGTGCAATCGCTAGTGCGCTAGCAGAGCGTGACCAAGTTGCCATAGAGAAAGAGGCGACTAAGTTGAGGTTTAGAAATCACTTACTACGAGCATACTCCAATAGAAAACAAGCCATATTAACAGCTAATTCATTAAAGCAGTCGGTTATCCCAATGCTTGAAGATGCACTGGAAGATACTCAAGACGCCTATCAAAAAGGTCGATATGGATATCTTGATTATGTATCGGCTAGACAAGAGCTGTTAAATGCTCGGCGAACCCTCATTGATGCGGCATCTGCTGCCCTAATTTATGGCGCAGAGATAGAAAAACTAACAAACGAAGCGCTGTCACTCTAAATAAACATCACTTTAAGTTTAATAACAATTTATTGATTCAGTTATTAACTGAATCGTTTAGGAATTCAAAATGAAAAACTATTTACTCGCACTATTGATTTTTATTGGGTATCTATCACCCATTCAAAGTGTTATCGCTAGTGAAGATGAACATGAAGGCGAAGAAGGCATTAGCAAAATAAACAATAACATGGCAAAAAGGCTTGGTGTTGAAACAGCCTATTTAGCTTCAAAAACGTTGAACCAAACTATCCCTGTATACGGCGCTACGACGATAGGCGCTGAACAATTATTTCAAGTTGGCGCTAGATATAACGGCGTTATAAAGACAATTAACTCCACTGTTGGTGATAAGGTAAAAAAAGGAGATCTATTGGCCGTTATTGAATCTAACGAAAGCTTAAATACCTATAAAATAACGTCCCCTGTTTCTGGGGTAGTTTTACAGAGAAATGGAAATGTTGGCGGTATCACGCAAAACACTAGCTTGTTTGAAATCGTCAATTTTGACACCTTGTGGGCTGAATTTAAGGTGTTTACCAGCCAATATAATCAAATCAAAGTCGGTCAGCATGTTGATATTGAGCAAGGTGAACACGCATTCAGTTCAGTCATCACTAATATTATTCCAGCTAAAGACCAACCTTATGTATTGGCACGGGTACGATTAAACAACACTGAGTTAAAGCTAACGTCAGGTCAATTATTAAAAGGCAACGTCAAAATAAATCAATTCAAGGTGGATTTAGCCGTTGAGAAAGTTGCTATCCAAGAGCTAGGTGGACAATTAGGTGTATTTGTTAAAGAAGATGAAGAGTACGAATTTGCACCGCTTGTATTAGGACGTTCAGATAAGAACTATATCGAGGTTATTGGTGGCCTCAGTAAAGACACTGAATATGTAAACAAAAACAGTTATCTGATAAAAGCAGATATATTGAAATCTGAAGTAGAAGACGACGATTAGGAGACGCAATATGATTGAATCAATTTTGCGTCTTGCAATAAATAGGCGCTATTTAGTATTAAGCTTGCTGATGGTAATCATCGGCGTTGGTATGTGGAGTTATCAAAAACTTCCCATTGATGCTGTTCCAGATATAACAAACGTGCAGGTACAAATAAACACTTCTGCCCCCGGTTATTCACCTTTGGAAGCGGAACAAAGGGTGACCTTTCCTGTAGAAACAGCCTTAGCCGGATTGCCAAAGCTGTCTCACACCCGCTCCCTGTCAAGATATGGATTATCTCAAGTAACCGTTATCTTTGAAGAGGGAACCGATATTTATTTTGCTCGCAACTTAATCAATGCAAGATTAGCTGCGATAAAAGGCGTTATTCCCTCTGGCTTAGAGCCAGAAATGGGTCCTATTTCGACAGGGCTTGGCGAAATATTTATGTATACCGTACAAGCTTCTCCTGACGCTAAAATGCCTAATGGAGAGCCTTATACCGCTATTGCCTTAAGAGAAATACAAGACTGGATCATTAAACCGCAATTGGCTCAAGTTAAAGGCGTCATTGAGGTCAACAGTATCGGCGGCTACAACAAGCAATATCACATAACGCCTAAACCCGAAAAATTACTTTTTCATCAGGTAACCTTTGAAGAAATATCTGATGCATTACGTAAAAACAATGACAACCGTGGCGCAGGTTATATCGAACAAAACGGACAGCAAGTGTTAGTGCGCTCCATTGGGCAACTTGAGACAATAGATGAGATCCTCAATGTCATCATCAAAAAGTACAATGGTATTCCTGTAAAAATAAGTGATGTTGCCAATGTTGCTATTGGCAAAGAACTTAGAACAGGGGCTGCTACTCGTAATGGCATTGAGACAGTGCTTGGTACAACCATGATGCTGATTGGTGAGAATTCTCGCACCGTTGCCTTAGCAGTTGAACAGAAGCTCAGCGAAATACAAAAATCTCTGCCAAAGGGCATTACCGCTGAGCCTGTTTACGACAGAACAACATTAGTAGATAAAGCGATTGCAACCGTTACCAAAAACCTCGTTGAAGGTGCGCTTTTAGTTATTGTTGTGTTATTTATTCTACTTGGAAATTTACGTGCAGCTCTCATTACCGCTGCTGTTATCCCTATTTCCATGTTAATGACAATCACAGGTATGGTGCAAGCAGGAGTATCTGCCAATTTAATGAGTCTCGGCGCATTGGACTTTGGCTTGATAGTGGACGGGGCTGTAATCATCGTTGAAAACTCTGTCCGTAGGTTAGCACAGGCCCAACACAACGGTCATAGGCAAGACTTAAGAGAACGCCTAAATACCGTTTTTGAAGCCACTTCAGAAGTGATACGTCCAAGCTTGTTTGGTGTGGCAATTATCACTGTTGTTTACATCCCCATTTTCACGCTAACTGGCGTTGAAGGGAAAATGTTCCACCCTATGGCGGCAACTGTCGTTATGGCGTTAATTTCCGCAATGATCCTTTCAGTTACACTGGTTCCTGCTGCTGTAGCTGTGTTTATGAAAGGTAAAATCAGCGAAAAAGAAAGTGTAGTTATTCGTTCAACCAAGTCTATTTATGAACCATTGTTAAAAATGGCGATGAAATTTCGTTGGATTATTGTTTCATTCTCAACGCTGTTAATGGGGTATAGCCTTTGGTTAGCAACTACGCTTGGGACAGAATTTGTTCCTCAATTAAATGAAGGTGATATTGCACTACAGGCATTAAGAATTCCATCGACTGGCCTAGAGCAATCAGTAGAAATGCAAGAAGTACTTGAGCAACGTATTAAAGCGTTTCCTGAAGTTGATAAAGTATTCTCGCGCATCGGCACACCAGAAGTAGCAACTGATCCAATGCCACCGAGTATTGCTGATATCTTTGTTATTTTAAAACCACGTAAAGATTGGGCCGAACCTTCAAAGCCAAAGAGTGAATTAGTTGAAGAAATGGAAGAGGTACTGAAAAACATTCCGGGCAACAACTATGAATTCACTCAGCCTATTCAAATGCGTTTCAATGAATTGATTTCTGGCGTTAGAGCTGATGTGGGCATCAAAGTATTTGGCGATGATTTGGATCGGTTATTACTTACCGCAAAAGATATTCTAAATATTGTGAAAACCGTAGATGGTGCAGCAGATGCCAGAATGGAACAAGTCACAGGTGTTCCATCTTTATCGGTAATCCCTAAACGCGAAGCACTTGGTAGGTATGGATTGAACGTTACCGAATTGCAAGACTGGGTTGCCACTGCAATAGGGGGGGAATCTGCGGGGATCATTTATGAAGGAGACAGACGATTTGAGTTAGTTGTTCGTCTACCGGAGCAAACTAGAACGGATATTGATGGTTTGAAATTTCTGCCGCTTCCACTTGAGAATGGTAACTATGTGCCACTTGAAGAAGTTGCAGAGCTTAAATCTGAGTCTTTACCTGCTCAAATTAGCCGTGAGAGCGGTAAAAGAAGAGTTGTGGTTACCGTCAATGTTCGTGGTAGAGATTTAGGCGGTTTTGTCAAAGAAGTGAAAGCTAAAATTAATCAGGAAGGAGAAATTCCAGCAGGATACTGGCTTGATTATGGCGGAACCTTTGAACAGCTAGAGTCAGCGAGTAAAAGATTAAGCTTAGTTGTGCCGATCACACTAATTGTTATCTTAGGTATTTTGGTTATTGCATTTGGTTCATTAAAAGATGCATTGATCATTTTCAGTGGTGTACCGTTAGCATTAACTGGGGGCGTAATTTCTCTTTATTTAAGAGACATGCCTTTATCTATTTCGGCAGGTGTCGGCTTCATAGCATTGTCAGGTGTTGCCGTATTAAATGGCTTGGTTATGTTGGCTTTTATTCGAGATCTTTGGCATGAAAAAGGCGACCTTTACGTAGCGATCATTGAAGGTGCCATCATTCGTTTAAGACCTATTTTAATGACGGCACTGGTCGCAAGTTTAGGTTTTATTCCAATGGCGTTAAACACTGGAATTGGTGCAGAAGTGCAACGACCACTAGCAACAGTTGTTATCGGCGGTATTATATCTTCTACAATTTTAACTTTGTTTGTATTGCCTATTTTATATCAATGGGCGCATGGCGCTGAGAGCAGTAAACAGCAATCTGACGAAATTTAAAAACAAAAAAGCAGCTTAATTTATGTTTAAGCTGCTTTTATATTTAATCTTTTTATTTTAATTTTTAAAGTTTAATTCGCATCATCTCGGCAAGTCTCTTTAGGAAACTCAAATTCAATGGTTGTATGAGACAAGCGATAGGCAGAAAGTCTCTTAGCCACTTGTTCCTTAAGTTTAATTAATTCATCAACGTCAATTTTTTCGACTAATTCTATGTGAGCGGTTAATACGTGACTTTCGCCATCTAACGACCAAAAATGCAGATGATGTACGCCATTAACTTCTGGAAGGTTAGTTAGCGACTCTTTTATACTTTCTTGAGTTTCTTCATCTGGCGCGGCCTGAAGAAACAAGACAATTGTTGATTTCAGATTTTTAAAAACATTGAACAAGATAAACAATGTGAAGCCAATAGATAGTAACGGATCTAAAATGGGCAAATCTACAAATAACAGCACAATAGATACAATAAGCACAGCAACCCAGCCAAGTACGTCTTCAAGCAAGTGCCATGTAAGTACTTTTTCATTTAAGGTTTCTCCAGCTTTTAATTTTAATACAGCATATCCGTTAACGGCAACGCCGAGTATCGCTAGCCCTAACATCCCCTCGACAACAGGCATTTCAGGATTGGACAACCTCGGTATTGCTTCAAATAAAACCCAAATAGAACCAATAATCAAAACGATACTATTTACCAATGCACCAAAAAGTGTAAGTCGGCGATAACCATAGCTGAATTTGTCTGATGCTTCTTTATCTGAAAAACGACTTAAAATCCATGCAAAACCTATAGAAAGACTGTCACCAAGATCGTGAACGGCATCTGCCATTATCGCAGTACTGTTGGTTAGCCAACCCCCAATAAATTCGATAATAGTAAATATCACATTAAGGAAAAATGCCCAGCCAATCCGGTCGTTTTTACCATGCTGATGACTGTGATTATGGTTGTGCATTTTGTACCTCCAGTACTGTCGTCTTTCTTATTTTGGCGACATTGAAGTTGATCAGGTGACGGATCACTCGCTGATACATCCAACGTTTAACGCCTGACAAATTAGTGCCTTTTTCTTGGTAGAACTTATCAGGAGAGTCATAAAGTCCGAAATCATCATGAATACCTTCTTTTTGAATATAGGTATCAGTTCCGCGCCAATTTGTATCTGGAGCAGAGAAGCATTTTGTCGCAACACCATAGCCACAAAAGTTATCTTTTTCTTCGCTAAATTTCTGTTGTAACGAAGTGAGATATTGCTCATCCAAGATAAAGCCTTCTAAGTTGATCCAACGTCCATCAAAGTAAACCTCTACCCAACTGTGGATAATGTATTTCGGCGCTAACCAAAAAACATAGATTGGTATGGCACCTTTCTGTAACTGTTGGTTTATAGTAAACCCGTGAAATCGGCATGGAATGCCTAATCCACGCAATAGAGCCATTAGTAGATTGCCTTTGGTATTGCATTGACCATAACCATCAGACAGCACTTCACTCGCTGAAATATCATCGCTCTTGTTGTAACCAAACAAAATTTCATCTTTCACAAATTGGTATGCTGCTCCAATTTTGTTGAAATCGTCTAAGCTTTGCCATCCTCGCTGATCGATCAGGGATTGGATATCTTTGTGTTCAAAATTAACGATATTCGTATTGTTTAAATATTTCTCAGTCATTTTTTATATATCCTTTTCGTTGCATACTTATACTATAGAGCCTATAGTAACTATAGAGTCAAGTGTCTGGGGAAAATTGATGAAAATAGGCGAATTGTCTAAAAAATCGGGCTGTTCAATACAAACGATTAGATATTATGAAAGAGAAGGATTACTGTTAAATCCAAACCGTTCAGAAGGTAATTTCAGGCTGTATGATAGTAAAGCACTTAAACAATTGGAGTTCGTAAAACATTGTCGCAGCCTAGATATATCACTCAATGATATTAAACGTCTTATCGAATTAAAAAATAAGCCAGAAGAAAGCTGCTCTAGCGTTAATGCATTAATTGATCAGCAACTTGCACTAGTGAATAAACGCATGAAAGAATTAAGGGCGCTTAAAGCTGAATTACAACAGATGGCTAGTGCTTGTGGTTCGAACAATACTATTGAAGCATGCGGGATCATTAAGTCACTAGATAGTTAACTCTGTTAGAGGCATACGGGCAGAATATAGAACATTAATCGACTATTGCATGTCCTAAATGTGGACAGATAAAAACGGAAGAAATGCTGACAAATTCATGTCAGCGGTATCACAAGTATGAGTCACACAAGGTTTTGCCAAACTATTGAATGGTGACTGGTGTGTTTACTTCTCATATGGAACAGCAAAATTCCGCCAATTCTAGAACGACAAAATTAGTTGCAGCCGTTAATGCACTAGAGTGTTTAAATTGAAGTTTATTATTGACTCTTCAACGTCTGCTTTACACTCTGAATTTTCGTTAATAACTCAAAAGCTAACTTCCGCTTTTGGCTAAGTGAAGTCATAAGGTATTCATTGATGCTAATGTCCGCAATGTCGGAGGAGCTGCCGTTAGCAAATAGCATCAAATTATCGTAATATAACTGATTGAGTCTCAGATATTATGATTAAAAAATCATACTTTCATAAAAAGAGAGATTGGCGGCATCCCTTTAAAACCTTTCAGTCTAAAATGAGATCAATCTCAATCATTATGCACAGTCACAAATACTCCACATAGGTTGATCATGGCAGTGGCAAACGGATTATCATTTTTGGTATTGAGAGAGCCGTCGATAATATTCAAACAAGCACCTTTCTTATGGATGCTTTCAATTGCCTCAAGAATAGATTTTAACGACCGTCCCAAACGGTCGAGGCGAGTAACAATAACTTCATCACCTTCCCTGATAAAGTCGATGAGTTCCTTAAGCTTTTCTTCATTTCGAATCGAAGCACCAGACTGTTTGCCTTGGAATATTTTTTCACAGCCCTGAGCGTCCAACTTGGACAGTTGAACATTTAAATCTTGTTCTTTAGTTCGGATTCTGCTACTTTAATTTATACTTTTTAAAAACCAGTCTTATAGTAAGCATCATTATTGAATCCACCTCAACGCACTACTCAGATCACTAAAGTGCTCAGTATTATTGATAGAGCATTCCGGAAACTCAGTTATGTCTATTTGAACACCTTTTAACTTATCTCCGACAATAGCTTTTCTCGCTGAAGTCACTCCAGTAGAGCGTATTTGCACTGATATTGGTTCTACGTTACAGCAACGACTAACAACTACACCTTTAAAACAAGATAGATCCAAAATAAAATTAACAGGCTGGTTAACCGAAGATAGCTCATCGGTAATCTCTTCCAAATATTGGTTTATTCCACTAACGGATAATTCACCAATTAACTCAATTATTAGTGTGCTACCCAACCATTGCTTCAAATATTGTCCTTGAGATAATTCCACTAAAATTAACCTTCTCTGCTAACTTGATTGCATATTATAGATTTTAGCGATCAGCCAGCCAGTGATCCCCATCAATAATGCCCATAAAAAGCCACCAATAAGTACCCCTATAAAGGACATATGCCAGCCCATACTTTTCCAATCCGTATGTAACATGTTTCCAGTCATACTGGACATCATATCTGGCATCACCATAACCAGAACTGAACACACAACCCAAACAATGGCAAAGGCGGCGGCACAGGCCAACGCAAAAGCTTTTTCATTAAGTTTCATCGTTATTCTCCTGTGGTGGCTTTCGCCACCACTTTACTAGTCTTCAAGTTCCACCATATCTTTCGCTGCGATGTCACCAGATATTAGTTTTACCGTTGCGAAGTGATCATTTACAATTTTAGTAATTTGTACCGTTCCCACTTTTTCAATAGTGTACGGATCATCACCTTCACCCGGCGCAATTTCCTCATGGAATCTAATAACACTGTATTTTTGTCCAACCTCTGCACCATGTTTGGCACCAATACAAATCAGAGTTCGATCAGTAGACTGCTCAACCACTTGGCCCCTCATCATATTTTTGTGATAAAACGCAGTATTCGAACAGCCTGCTAAAAAGATACCGAATACAACAAGCAAAAGAATTTTCATATTGGATGTTTTCATCATTTTTTCCTCATCTAACTTATTAACTGAGCAAGCTCTTTGGAAGCTTACTTATTTTATCCGGCTTGCACCCGGAGGAACTTTGTGACAACTCCACGGTTTATGAGCAGCGTTGTCTTTAACATTCTGATCAACAAATTTGTAGTAACTTTCTTTAGTGTGCGTCCACCAATCATCATGAACATCGGCACCATGTTTGCGAATAACTTCCTCAATCCCATCAAGGTTTATATTTGCCGCATCATATGCTAGGTGTATTTCACCTTCTTTGATGTTGTAACTGACTTCATCTATACCAAAAAGCTGATCAATTTTTTTTACTAACTCGTCACAGTTTTCTTCTGTGACATTACTTAGTCTTAAATTTCGAACAACTAAATTCTGCTCTCTAACGCCAACTCTATGATCTAAATCGCTCATAATTTATCTCCTAATGTGAGTGCGAGTGTTGTTGATTGCTATCTTTCATTTCTTCCATTTTGCGGTTCATCTGCGGCATCATGTTCCCCATCATTTCTAAATGATGTTCAGCCATCTTGATTTGTTGATGCATTGGCATTTCTTCCATGTTTTTGTGCATGGATTGCATCATCTTCATCATTGAGCGGTGATGTTCAGCCATCATCTGCTGTTGCTTTTCAGGATCTTTTTCAGCTTTAATGGCATGGACTTCCTTTTTCATTTCCATCATTTTTGAATGCATTTTTCCCATGTTCTCATGCGACATTGCCATGCCTTGATGCATATCCGATTTGTTCGCACCTTCATGTTTATTCTCATTTTTTTGAGCAAATAAGCTTGTGGCCGCCAATAGTGAGCTGACAAATAAAATTGATTTACCTAACATTTTCATGATTTTTACCTTCTATGTTCTTATTAAAATTTGGAATCCAACTTGGTGTCGATTCCATATAGCTATGGTACTCCGAACCAAACTCGGCAATAGCTTGTGTCTCTTCGCGTTTCGCTAGCTTGACGTAAACAACGACTAAGATTGGAAACATCGCAAGTGTTGGGATGGTCGGCCACTGCAATAAAAAGCCGAATATGATTAGAATGAAAGCTACGTACTGTGGGTGACGACACCTCGCGTACCATCCTGTAGTAGCCAATTGATGGTGTTTTTGCGCGTGATGCAATACGTTCCATGCTGAAGACAACATAAAGAAACCTGCCACAATAAACACCATACTCGCTATATGAAATGGGTCCCAATGGGCATCACCTTCCAAACCAAAGAAAGTATGTAATAAGTGCCCATTTTCATGCGCAAAGAAGTTAACTTCTGGGTAATTTTCAGTTAACCATCCAGACAAAAAATAGATAGTTAAAGGAAAGCCATACATTTCAGTAAATAGGGCGACAATAAAGGCGGAGAACGCTCCTAGGCTTCGCCAATCAGTTGATGTTTTTGGTTTTACAAAACTAAAGGCAAAAAAGATAAAAATTGCTGAATTCAGTATCACCATTGACCATAAGCCATAATCATATGTCTCATTCATCACTGTTCTCCTTCTTATGCAATTCCTTGCGTCCTTTTTCTAACCCTTGTATGTAGCCATCGCGATAGGCTTCATTTTTATCCGTGAGTTCTTGAAAGCTCTCTTCCTTTTTGTCATCAGGCGCATGTGAATGATCGTGACCATGTTTGCCGTGACTGCCATGCATAAATACATGCATCAAAGGACATAACAGCAAAATTAAATAGGGAAGAAATTGCAGAACATGTTGTCCATGTTCAAAGATTAAAAAATAGGTGGCTGCGGCAATAAGCACCAATGCAGCCCAACCTGTGGGTGTAAACCAAAATTTAGGGTGCTCATTTTTCATGTTGGCCTCCTAAACGACTTTTAAGACACCGCGATACATTTGCATCTGACAATGAAACTCATGCTCTCCCGGTGATAAGTTCAATAAGGTAATTTGAGTAATTTCATTTAATTTAAGCTGCTCACTTATCTCCAATGATGGAATAAGCATTGTTTCAGCGCAGGGTGATTGATCTTTGCGCATAAACTTCAGAGTGACAGGCTGGCTAGCAGACACCTGAATTGAGGATGGTGAATACACGCCATCCCTCACTTCAATGAGTACTTCACTATCTTGAACAATTGTTTTATTGGGTTTGTATAGCCAAAACCACCAAACAATCATTGCAATTAACACTAAGCCTAATAAGTTAATTATCATCATTGTGATTCTCCAAATGCTTACTTTCTATGAGTTTTGGGCTTTAAAAAAGCGAAGTCGATTTGCATTTGACACTACGGTCAATGACGAAAACGCCATTGCAGCACCAGCAATTACAGGGCTAAGCAGAATGCCAAAGAAGGGGTATAGAACCCCCGCAGCAAAAGGAATCCCGGCTACGTTATAGACAAACGCGCCAAACAAGTTTTGTTTGATATTTCGTAAAGTCGCTTTGCTTACCGCGATGGCATCAGCAAGGCCATGAAGTGAACCACGCATCAGGGTAATATCTGCGCTTTCAATCGCAACGTCTGTACCTGTGCCTATAGCAAAACCAACATCAGCTAACGCTAGCGCCGGAGCATCGTTGATGCCATCACCTGTCATACCAACGATTTCGCCACTGCCTTGTAGCTCTTTCACCTTGTTGGCTTTGTCTTCTGGCAGCACTTCAGCAAAAAACTCGCTAATGCCCGCTTTTTTGGCAACAGCGGCAGCGGTTTCCTTGTTATCCCCCGTTAGCATGATGACGCGTATACCATTGGCCTGAAGACGTTGGATAGCAGAGATTGAGTCTGACTTGATTGGATCTGCAACAGCAATTATTGCGGCAAGCTCACCATCAACAGCAAAATACATAGGTGTTTTAGCTTCTTTTGCTAAAGACTGGGCTTTTCCAACAAAGCCAGTGAGGTCTATGCCTTTTAACTTCATTAGTTTATCGTTACCGAAAAGCAGGGCTTTATTGTTGCAGTTTGCTTCTACACCAAAACCCGTGATGGCGTTAAAGGCTTCAATTTTTAGTAACTCAATATCGTGCGCTAACGCACTTTCAACAATCGCTTGCGCTAAAGGGTGCTCTGAGCCGCTTTCTAAACTTGCTGCAAGCTGTAGTACGCCTTCTTCGTTAGTAGCTTTTGCCAAAACAATATCGGTTACCTTAGGTGCCCCTTCAGTAATAGTGCCCGTTTTATCTAAAATCATGGCAGTGATTTTAGAGGCGGTTTGCAGTGCTTCACCGTTTCGAATTAGCACTCCTGCTTCTGCTGCTTTTCCTACTCCGACCATAACAGACATAGGCGTTGCCAAGCCCAAAGCACACGGACAGGCAATAATGAGTACGGTAGTTGCTGAAACGATGGCAAAAGCAATTGCAGGCTCAGGTCCAAAGTTAAGCCATGCTAGCGCACTTAACACAGAGATGATCATGACAACAGGAACGAAAAAAGCTGAAATAACATCGGCCAAGCGGCCAATCGGCGGTTTTGAATTTTGCGCTCGTTTGACCATATTGATGATCTGTGCAAGCGCCGTGTCTTTACCAACGCGTGTCGCTCTAAATAAAATCATGCCTGATTTGTTCAAAGTACCAGCGACAACCTCATCTTCTTCAGCTTTTTCAACAGGCATGGGTTCGCCTGTCAGCATGGACTCATCAATGGAGGTGTGGCCTTCCAATACCACACCATCGACGGGAATTTTTTCGCCCGGTTTTACCTTTACAACATCATTCAGTAAAACCTGCTCAATACCAATCTGAACCTCTTTGTTATCACGAACTACGGTTGCCGTTTTGGCCTGCAAGCCGATAAGACGTTTAATGGCCTCAGAGGTTTTACCTCTGGCTTTTATTTCTAATGCTAGACCTAAATCAATTAAGCCAATGATCATGGCGGTAGCTTCAAAATAAACATGCCGTGCCATCAATGGAACGGCGTCAGGTGCAAACACGACAACCATCGAATACAACCAAGCTGTACCTGTTCCTAAAGCTATTAGAGTGTCCATATTAGCGGAGTGATTTTTAAAGCTTTTCCAAGCGCCAACATAAAAATGCTTACCTGAAAAATACATAACACCAAAAGTTAAAATGCCTACAAGCAGCCAAGACATGCGTTCAAGGTTGGTTTCAACCGTCATTTCTCCAACTACAATACTGTAGATCATCAAAGGAACACCGAGTGAAAGGGCAATAAATGTATCGCGCATTAGCTTTTTATAATATGCCCAATCAGCCGCTTCTTTCTCGTCAAGCGCATCTGTTGCTGAGCTATCATCAATTGGCTTCGCGTTATACCCCACAGACTCAACAGCTTTGATCAATTCTTCTGTCTTAGCTGTCCCAGAAACTGTTACAGTCCTATCAGCAAAATTCATTTCCGCACTGACGACTCCAAGAGTTGCATTTAATGCCCCTTCAATTTTGCCTACACAGCTAGCACACCCAGCGCCTTCAATGATAAGCTGTTGGTTATGTGATACTTTCTCCAACGTATTCTCCTTACTTTTACACGAAGAGGATTGAGCTTTTGCCTGACAGCAACAGCCTGATTCAGTTTTTATATTTGTGTTAGTAGCCACCCTTTTTCCTCCTATGTTTTTTTAATTTGCTCAAAGTTTTCGATGAGATGACAAACCATGTTTGCAGTCGGTGCTTTGTCTTCCATTTCTTCCCATCGAGAAAGCGCAGAAGACATTTTTCCTCGAAGTGCCAACATTGCTTGAAACTGTTTTTCTGTTTCTTCGAGCCGCTCTTTGATCAGGCTTCTGACTAATGGGCACGCACTTTTACCATCTTCAGATTCATTAATAATTTCCTTGATATCTACAACGGAAAAACCAAGGTTTCTGGCACTTAAAATGAATTTAAGTCTCGATACTTCTTTATTCGAGTATGACTTGTAGCCGTTCACTGACTTGGCAGGTTTTAACAGTCCCAATCGCGAGTAATAGCGCACCGTATCAGCAGTCGTTCCAAGGCTTTTTGCCAGCTCTGCAACTTTCATGTTCACTCCTTAGTTCTTCACCTAAGTTTGTAATCTCACCTACAGCTTAGACCTGTGTCTAAGACACAGGTCAAGTGATTATTCGTGATTAATAATGCAAAAGCTAAAAACTAATTTTTTGGTAAAAGAGAAATCTCGGTCAAAATCGACAGTATTAATTACTGTAAATGGCAATAACTTGAGCATTTTCATAGTGCCTTTCCAAATATCGTACTAATCGTTCAAAACAATTGATTATTTAAATCAATGAATAAGTCATTCTATTTTTGATGGGAGTGGCGAAAAAAAGACGCACTGATCCTGTGATTAGCCAATAATTGGTGGACGATAAAGTAAGAGATGGATACCAGAGGCTGGCGGGGGTATCCGTTGAATAATTAAGTCTAAGTTACTATTGTTGCTACTTTCTTCTTCCACTTGCACAAGATAGGCATTTAAATGAAAGCTTGCACAAAAACCGCCTTCACAACAAACACAATCACCAGCTTTACATTTTTCACAGTCTTCATCACCATGACGGTTTTTAGAATCTTGCGAATTTTCAGTGTGATAGTGACTATTGTCAATCATTGATTGATGATGCATATTTTTGCTTGGTTGTATAATATGCGTGTCGGAAGAGTCCTTATGGTGTTCTTCACAATTCATTGGTTTAGCAATCGCAAAGCCATGCTGCGTAAGCAACACAGTTATTATTACTATTTTAAACCACCTGAAAAGTCCAAACATTATCATTCCTTCTTTAGCACCTACAATATTAGCCACTTTATAAAAATAATTTTATGATCTTGATCAACCTTTGAACTAAAACCTACGTTCTAACCTAGCCCTTAAAGTCTGCTTCAAAACATTTTATACACACTTTTAATATACGAATTACTCTAGTACTGCTGAGTTTACTAGCACCATAGAACTTTTAAAAACAACAGCAAAGCCACCATTCATAGCCACACTAATCAGCGCTTGGTCTTCAAAAATTATGCTGCCTAGCTTGTAGTCATGTTTGAAATCGGCCACCTCTAATTGGCTGACAATAAAAAGCTCTTCATAAATTGTTATTAAGATGCCAAAATGCCCATATTGACGTATTGCTTGCCTAAATTGTTGAGTATCATTGAGCCACGACATGATTCTCCTTTCTATACTAGGTTGCTTCCAATAAGTAGCTAATCGTTTTTGTTGTGGCGTAGCACTCTCATAGATAGTTTCGAGATCATTTAACAAGGTTTGCAGTAAAGATTCCGCAAGTAAGCTTGACTTCACCATTAAGGAGGAAATGGATTCATTTTGTCCTACTTCAAATTGTTCTTGGAGTAAGATATCTCCGCCATCAAGCATATATGTGATTTTGTGTATGCTTACACCTGCAAATTCTGGTAGATCCACAATGTAAGTTAATGGCGTAGGGCCTCTACCTTTAGGTAAAAGTGAGGGATGAATATTAAAGGCATATTTTATATCTGTTATGGGCAGTCTATATCCATAGTCAGCAACGACAAAAAGAGTTACTCCAGATTTTATATATTCATCAAGTTCTTCTTTAGTCGGTCTTAAAGAATGTGTCATTATCTTATGTATGCCACAAATTCGTTTAACGATACTTGCGTTTTCCTCTACATCATTAATATAAACAGCTTCAACACTAAAGCCTTGGTTAACCATAAATGTTAAACAGTTTGAAAAGAGATTATTTCCGAAATAGAGGACTTTCATATTCAATTGATCCATTCGATAGCGCTAAAGCCAGCAAAAAGCAAAGGTTGGTGAAGTAAATAAATCAGTAAAGAGTGTTGACTAAGCAATGTCAAATAAGGGTTTATCGCATGTTGATTGGCGGGAGCCAGACGAAAGATTCGGAAATTTGCAGCCCAGATACCGAGCAAGGGCAAAGCCAACCAAGGAAAAAGAGTAACCAAGTCACTAGGATGTTTTGAAATATATTGTTCAATATAGCTAAAAGGCCAATTCCACGGTATTTCTATCGCTATGTATGCGCTAAAAATAAATAAAGATAGCAGCAAAGCAAGTTTAGGTTTCCCCACCAACCAAACTAATAGAAGTGTTGCAACTGCTATGAAGTGTAAAATACCAAAGTAAATCCAATGTTCTGGCAAGGTAAATAGTGAGGATAAAGTCACTAGTAACGCAGCACTAGATATCTTAACCGTTCGCCAAGCTAATTTCTTCGCTGATATACCACCTTGATAGGAATAAACCAGACTGGCACCAACAGAAAACAAGAACAAACTTACAATTATTGCTCTTAGCTCTTTCCAGAAAAAGCCGTTAGGTATGTCTGTTCTAATATAACCAAAATAGTTTAAATCCCAGACAAAATGAAAAGCTACCATCAATATAATTGCGGTAGCTCTCATTAAATCAATGTAGTTATTTCTTCGTATTAAAACCAAAATCTTAAACCGGCAACAAACTCAGTATCGTTGCTGCTCTGCTCGTTTAGCTTGGCGTAATCTGCTGTGCTACCAAATTTATTAGTCCACTCTACACCTACATAAGGTGCAAATTGGCGAGTAAATTCATAACGAACCCTAACGCCAATAGCAGTACTAGATAGCCCACTGCCTAGCTCATTTTGTTCATCGTCTTTACCATAAAATGTTATTTCAGCACGAGGCTGTATAATGAGCCTTTGTGTTAAAAGCAGCTCATATTCAGCTTGTGCTGTAAATGCTGTATTGCCGCTCTCACCTACATACGCTGTCATATCAAGCTCAAACCAATAAGGTGCTAAGCCTTGAATACCAAACGCTAACCATTGACGGTTTTTGCCTTCTTTATAATAATCGTAGCGAATACCGACTTGCGTATCCCAATAAGCCGAAATTGCATGACCCCATAAAATATCAGTTTGATTTTCTTCAAGCTTGCCATAACTAACATCGCCCTCGGTTTTTATCACTAATCGATTAAAGGTGGTGCCGTACCAAGCTTGTAAATCGAAAACAGCAGCATCGGCTTGTTCGTTATACTCAAGGCGATCACCTAAAATAGCGTAAAACTTATACTCATCTGCAAGGGTTAAGCGCTCGCCATCTGCTAAAGCATATGGCCCTTGCGTTAAGGTTGTGCCATTAGCATAAGCGTGTGGATCGCGAGCATTTTTAGGGGCATCGCCGCCTTGCGGCTGCATTTTATCGCCCGCCATATCGCCAGACATGTCGCCCATTTCAGTTTGAGCAAACACATTCAGGCTCAATAACGGTGCGCTAATTAATAGTGCACTAGTAAGTACTGTTGATAAGGTTAAATTTCTCATGATACAACCACCTCTCTAAACATACCTGCATCCATATGAAACAGTAAATGACAATGCCAAGCCCAACGACCAACATCATGTGGCGTAGTTAAAAAGCTAATTCTTTGGGCGGGCTGTACCATTATGGTATGGCGGCGAACTAACACATCGCCTTGATCGTTCTCCAAGTCGCTCCACATACCATGTAAATGCATAGGGTGTGTCATCATGGTATCGTTTTGTAAAATAACTCGTACCCGCTGATTATGCTTCATATGCACAGGGGTACTTTTACCAAACTCTAAGCCATCAAAAGACCAGCTGTAGCGTTCCATGTTGCCGGTTAAATGCAGCTCAATTTCGGCTTCGGGTGCTTGGTGGTCAACTATGCCATCAAGAGAGCGTAAATCTGCAAGTGTTAAAACTCGACGGCCGTTATTGCGCAGCCCAACACCAGGATCGTCTAAGTTTGTGCGTGGCGTATCAATGCGCGCATCAATTGAGGCGCCATATTCTGTTTTAGCGTGGCGAACTTTCTGACTTGGAACAGCCAGTGGGTTTTTACCCATATTATGCTTACTATGGTCCATTGCCATCGCTCCATGACCCATTGCACTATGATCCATTTTATTAGAATTCATGCCCGACATGTCTGCCATACCTGCCATCGCGGAATGCTCACCACCTTGGGCCATATTCCCCATCATATCTGTCATCGTTAACCATTCAACGGGATCTAGAGCAGGTACTGGTGCATTAATATTAGGTGCCATTGATAAAGTACCTTTAGCATAACCTGAGCGATCCATGCTTTGTGCAAAAATCGTATATGCATCATTTTTTGGCTCGACAAGTACATCATAAGTTTCACCGGGACCAAATCTAAATTCATCTACTGTCACAGGTTCAACATTTTGTCCATCAGCTTGTACAACTGTTAACTTCAGCTCAGGTATTCTTACATCAAAAAACGTATTGCTAGAACCATTAATAAATCTAAGCCTAACCTTTTCGCCAGCTTTAAACATTCCACGCCAGTTTGTCAAAGGCGCACAACCATTCATTAAAAAAGTCATTGCAGATGCTGATAAGTCTGCAAGATCTGTAGGGTTCATTCTCATTTTATTCCACATTTCCCGGCGTTGTAGCGCATTTGAAACGCTGCTATTTGAAATGTCATCAAAAAACTCTGGAACAGTAGGTTGATTAAAGTTAAATACATCCCCCTGAATTTTTAATTTACGGAATAACTCCATAGGATCATCATCAGTCCAATCAGACAATAGGATGACATGCTCATTGTCAGCACTAATAATATCCTTTTCTCTTGGCTCAATAATTAACGCCCCATACATACCGGTCATTTCTTGAAAGCCACTGTGTGAGTGATACCAATAAGTACCGCTTTGTTGTAACTTAAATTTATAAACAAACGTTTCGCCAGGCATAATGCCTTTAAAGCTAATGCCCGGTACACCATCCATTTGATACGGAAGAATGATCCCATGCCAATGAATTGAACTCGGCACTGATAATTTATTAGTTACCCTGATAGTAACGTCATCACCTTCTCTGAGGCGCAAGGTAGGAGCTGGTATTGAGCCATTGATTGTTGTAGCCATTCTTACAACACCTGTGAAGTTTACGGGTGACTCATCTATCACTAAATCTATTACTTCTCCACTTAGTTCGGGCGCAGTACCTGTTGAAGTTCCAGCAATCAAAGATGAAGCTGCATGAAGAACACTTGGAAAAGCAGCTAATATACCGCCAGCAGCTAAACCTTGTACAAAGCGTCTACGCGGTGTAGAAATTTGATGTAATGGATTTTTAATTCTCATTTTGTACTCCGTTATTTAACCAATAAATTAATGTGACCAATGAATGTGCTTAATCTTCCATTCACCATTTTGTTTTTCCAGCACCATCGTTTCCATGCCTTGATAATCGCGTTCAACACCTTTATGAGTACCTGTAGTTTGACTACGCGACGCAGAGATAGCGGTATTTCCAAGTATCGTCACTTGATGTTCAAGTGTGTCGCTCTTCATCGCTGCTAAATACTTCATATCCGACAACATATGATGATGAGCATATTCATCAGCGCTCCTTTCAACGCGGCCTCCCTCGAAAATGGTGACATCATCCGCTAACTGCGCTCTAGCCTGTTTTTGATTGCCAGTTTCAAGTGCTTGATGAAATGCCAAAACAACTTTTGCGGCAGGGGTATCTATACCTTTAAACAAACCTTTGTCTTTGTTCTTATCACCATGAGAGTTTGCTGCGAAACTAAACGTCATTAATAAACAAGTAATATATTTATTGTTTTCATTCTCTCTTTTAGGTTTTAATTTGCAGGGCCAACAACACTAGTAAGCCCAGCCGTTACAGATAAAATGGCAAAAGCTACTAGCATTTCTATCGAGATAGATTTAGATAACGCCTCCCTGCCTTGACTATTTTTAAGTTGTGGAACGAGTATTAGTTTATGTTTAGCAGCAAGTGCCAAAATAGACACTACAAGGGCCAATTTAAACAACAGTGTTTGTCCGTAACTTGAGCTTATTAGTGCATCAAGACTTCCGACCAATTGAATCACGAGCCAGAGGCCTGCTACCAACAATAGGCTCACTGTAAAACTTGCTTGTTTGCCAAAGCTTTCCATCAGCAAATGAAGTTCTGCATAACTTAGCTGATGGCAAGCCTGTTTTAGTGGCAATAACGCCCCAAACCACCATACCATAACGAGCACATGCAAAATAAGCAAGCCTTTTTCAATTGTGCCTAACTCAGAAATATGACCCAGTAACGTGAATGAGTATGCAAGGATTAATAAACTCAACATTAAAGCGCTTTGTTTTAAGTACGAGTTCACAGCGAGTTTGAACCTTAAAGCTAAAGCGATTATTGCGGTAACTAGCCCAAGCGCTCGAAGCAAAGCTCCAGTGCCGACAGAGGAGTCCCACATAATAGCCAATATATCAGCGTCTATCGCCCCCTGAATTCCCTCTTCTGCCATTGCACCAGTACTGGCAAAGAACCAAGTAATATTAGCGATCAAAGCCATAACTATATAAGTTCTTGTCCACGTTAAATTCGCTATTACAGCATTAGTATGAGATTCATTATTCTCAAATATTTGCCTGAAAAATGTATAACCAGCAATACAGGCAAAGCCGACGTAAAATACAATTTTAGACAGTACAATGACTGTATTCCAGATATACATTTCCATATCAATCACACCGCCTATTTTAGTGAACCATAAAGCCGAAGCTATGTTTCATTTTATGACCATCGTTACCTAAGAAGGTTACATCCACAGCATAGTTTGCAGGAGCTAATTTAGGTAGTTTCCATGTAAATTTGCTAGTAGCGACTTTAGAAGGCTCGAATCCAAATTTAAATTCTTCGCCTTGTTTATTGGCCAATGAAACTTTTACAACCCGTACCTCTTTGGTGAACACCAAAGTTAACTCTTCTGGAGGATTCATTAGCATTGCATTATCAGCAGGCACACTTTTTTCAAGATGCACATGCGCAAATACCGCACTACTAAAAACGACACTGATTACGGTTAAAAATTTAATTAATGTTTTCATATATACCTCTATTTTAGTTTGTTGAAATTGCTATTTATGGTTTCTTAACTTCGCTAAGCATTACTTTTTAGCTCCGCCTTAGAAAGCTCCTTATTACAGCATTAGTATGAGATTCATTATTCTCAAATATTTGCCTGAAAAATGTATAACCAGCAATACAGGCAAAGCCGACGTAAAATACAATTTTTGACAGTACAATGACTGTATTCCAGATATACATTTCCATATCAATCACACAGCCTTATTAATGAACCATAAAGCCGAAGCTATGTTTCATTTTATGACCATCGTTACCTAAGAAGGTTACATCCACAGCATAGTTTGCAGGAGCTAATTTAGGTAGTTTCCATGTAAATTTGCTAGTAGCGACTTTAGAAGGCTCGAATCCAAATTTAAATTCTTCGCCTTGTTTATTGGCCAATGAAACTTTTACAACCCGTACCTCTTTGGTGAACACCAAAGTTAACTCTTCTGGAGAATTCATTAGCATTGCATTATCAGCAGGCACACTTTTTTCAAGATGCACATGCGCAAATACCGCACTACTAAAAACGACACTGATTACGGTTAAAAATTTAATTAGTTTTTTCATATTTACCTCTATTTTAGTTTATTGAAATTGCTATTTATGGTTTCTTAACTTCGCTAAGCATTACTTTTTAGCTCCGCCTTAGAAAGCTCCTTGTTAAAGGCGTTTAATTCTGGCTTTTTAACGATTGAGTAAATTACTGGGAGCACAATAAGAGTGAGTAGCACAGCACTTGTCATTCCGCCTACCATAGGTGCAGCAATACGACTCATAATCTCCGAACCTGTTCCTGTACCATATAAAATGGGCATCAAGCCGATAATGATTGTTGCAACTGTCATCATTACTGGACGAACTCGTAAGCCTGCACCGTGCAATAATGCATCTTGATATGCATCATCAGAGATAGGTTCAGCTCGCTCTTCAGCTTTTTCCTTAAGCTCAGCAAGTGCCTGATTGAGATAGACCAACATTATCACACCAATCTCAACCGCTACCCCAGCTAGAGCAATAAAGCCCACGCCAACAGCCACAGAGAAGTTAAACCCTTCCAGATACATCAACCATAAGCCACCAATCATCGCCATCGGCAAGGTAACGATAATGATAGCCACCTCACTAAACGCTCTGAAGTTTAAGTAAAGTAGAATAACAATAATGGCGAGTGTTAAAGGCAATACATAGGTGAGCTTTTCTTTCGCTCTTTCCATATATTCGTATTGCCCAGCCCAAGTAATTGAATAACCTGCTGGTAGTTTTAGATTATTAGCCAAGTGTATTTTTGCACTTTCAACATAAGTACCTACGTCAACACCGTCTATATCGATAAACGTCCAGCCATTTAAACGAGCATTTTCACTCTTAATCCCCGGCGGACCGTTCTCAACTCGAATATCTGCGACATCACCTAGTGCAATGCGTTGACCACTTGGTGTTACAACAGGTAATCGTGATAGCTGCTCAGGAGAGTCTCGATAGTCTTGCGGATAGCGTAAGTTAACAGGGTAACGCTCTTGACCTTCTACCGTTTGGGTAACGTTCATACCACCAATAGCTGTAGAAACCACTTGTTGAACATCTTCGATGTTTAACCCAAAGCGACTTGCCTTATCGCGTGAAATATCAACCTTGATATATCGTCCACCTGCAACTCGCTCTGAGTAAACTGATGCTGTGCCTGTAACTTCGGGTAAAATTTGCTCTATTTGTTGGCCGATTTCCTGAATCACATCAAGCTCTGGTCCGGCGACTTTAATACCCACAGGCGTTTTTATGCCTGTTGCTAACATGTCGATTCGGGTCTTGATTGGCATAACCCAAGCATTCGTTAAGCCCGGAAACTTAACCAATTTATCAAACTCAGCTTTTAACGATTCAGTAGTCACACCCTCTCGCCACTGCTCTTGTGGCTTCAATTGAATAAAGGTTTCAATCATGGTTAAAGGTGCAGGATCGGTTGCAGTTTCAGCTCTTCCTACTTTACCAAATACAGTTTCAACTTCTGGCACAGTGCGAATAAGCTTGTCTGTTTGCTGCAATAACTCCCTTGCTTTACCAATTGAAATACCGGGATAGGTAGTAGGCATATACATGAGATCGCCTTCATCCAATGGCGGAATGAATTCACTACCAATTTTATCGACAGGCCAAAAGCCAACGATAGTCACTAATATTGCTGCTACTATTGTCGATTTTGGAAACTTCATGACTTGCTTTAAAACAGGCATGTAGATAGCAATCAATAATCGGTTTAACGGGTTTTTCTTTTCAGAAACAACTTTGCCTCGAATAAAGTAGCCCATCAAAACAGGCACCAATGTGATCGCCAAACCTGCTGATGCCGCCATTGCATAGGTTTTTGTATAGGCGAGCGGAGAGAACATTCTTCCTTCTTGCGCTTCCAAGATAAATACAGGTAAGAATGAGACTGTAATGATCAGTAAGCTAAAAAATAGTGCAGGGCCTACTTCACTCGCAGCCTTAGCAACAATTTGCCAGCGATTTTCATCTGTTAGTGGTGTTTTCTCCATATGCTTGTGCATATTTTCAATCATCACTATTGCACCATCAGTCATCGCACCAATCGCAATAGCGATACCGCCTAAAGACATAATGTTGGCATTGATGCCTTGCATATACATGATAATGAACGACACCAAGATACCTAATGGCAGAGTAATAACTGCCACAATAGATGAGCGAAGATGAAATAGGAAAGCCACACAGACAATAGCCACGACTGCAAGCTCCTCTAGCAACTTGCTCCAAAGGTTATCAACAGCACGATCTATTAACTTCGATCTGTCATAGACAGGGACAACCTCCACCCCCTCTGGTAAAGAAGATTTGAGCGACTCAAGCTTTTCTTTTACCCCATTTATGGTTTGTTGAGCATTTTCACCAAAGCGCATAACGACAACACCACCAACAACTTCGCCTTCGCCATTAAGTTCTGCGATACCACGGCGCATTTGAGGACCAAGGTTAACGTTGGCAACATCTCCAATACGCAACGGCGTGCCTTGTTCGTTAATACCAAGTGGAATTTTCTCTATATCACTAACTGATTGAATATACCCCGTTGCGGTAACCATATATTCAGCTTCAGCCATTTCCACAACGGATGCGCCAGTTTCTTTGTTCCCTTTTTGTAAGGCTATTTGTATTAAACTTAGAGGAATATCGTAAGCTCTCAATTTGTCAGGATCTACTTGCACCTGATATTGCTTAACCATACCGCCAACGGCGGAAACCTCAGACACGCCCGGAACAGTTTGTAGTTCATACTTTAAAAACCAGTCTTGAATACTTCTTAATTGGCTTAGATCATGGTTTCCTGACTTATCTGTTAAAGCGTAGATGTATACCCAACCCACTCCTGTCGCATCAGGTCCTAATTGTGGTTTTGCCGAATCAGGCAGGCTTGATGCTACTTGGCTTAAGTATTCAAGTACTCTGCTTCTAGCCCAATACAAATCAGTATCATCATCAAAAATGATATAGACGTAGGAATCACCAAAAAATGAGTAACCACGAACAGTTTGCGCTCCCGGTACTGACAACATGGCTGTAGTAAGGGGAAACGTCACTTGATCTTGCACTACTTGTGGTGCCTGTCCCGGATAGCTCGTCTTAATTATCACCTGCACATCAGAAAGATCGGGGAGTGCATCTACTGGTGTTTTTTGTAATGAATACAAACCACCAAACGCGATAATTAAGGTAATCAACAAAACAAAGAAACGATTGCCGATAGACCATCTAATAATTGATTCAATCATTATTTTTCTCCCACTTAATGATTAGAATGATCAACAGCAGCTTTATTTTCCTTGCCGTGTTGTTCATCTGATTCAAGAGAAATGTCAGTGATAACTAAGTCATCTCTAACCTCAAAAGTGAAAGTGACATTATCACCGACATTGAAATCAACCATTTCTATATTGTCCGCGACGATAAAATCCATCGTCGCAGCAGGTCTATCCCATTTCTCTATTGGGCCTCTGCTAATATTTAGAATCCGTGTATCAATATCAATCGCATTAATCAAACCAGATACTGTTGCTGATGATACTTCAGGCTCACTCATGATATGAATTCCAGTAATTTCATATCCACCGTCTTCGGTTTTGCTCACTTCAAAGTGCAAAGATTGACCTGACTTTAATGAGTCAATATCGACTTTTTCAGCCACAGTAAAATCCATAACCATTTCAGGCCAATCCCAAGCTTCAGCAGGGCCATGTGAAATATTAACCATGCGGTGCCCTGCCATAACACTATTAACATCCCCTTGCATCCAAACAGAGTTAGGCACTTCATCATGAGTCATTCGTTTAAAGTCAGAGCTTTTACTTGATTCAGAATCAATCAAGAATTGGGCAGATGTCACCACAACGTCATCTTCATTTAAGCCGTCTAATATTTCGATGCTGTCGATATCAACCCGGCCAATAGTCACTTCAATAGATTTAAATTGCCCATCACCTAACGCAAGTACTACTCTGTCCTGTTTACCTGTTCTAATAACGGCTTCTTTAGGCACGAGGATGGTGCTATCAGCTTGATTAGCGTGAATAGAGACTTGTGCAAACATATTTGGTTTTAATTGATAGTCTGTGTTATCAAATTTCAATCTCACTCGGAGTGTGCGTGTTTTACTGTTCAATGTTGGATAAACATAATCAACGACACCAGCCCAGTCCTCACCGGGTAAATAATCCAGTGTCATTGATACAGGAAGTCCTTTTTTAATTAAGGCTGCGTCACGTTCAAACACTTCTGCTTCAACCCAAACTTGATCTAGCTGGCCAATGCTTAATAAGGTGTTTCCCGGCTTTACATAAAAACCTTCTCTAACCTTCAAACCATCGACAACACCTGCTTGTGGTGAATAAAAGGTAATTGTTTGCTGAACCTTTCGTGTCTTTTCTAGCTTTTGAACAAAGTCTGCTGAAAGCTGTAACGCTTTTAGGCGATCTTTGGCTGCTGAAATTAAAGAACTATTGTTGCGCTTTAACGCTATTAACAGCTCTTCCTGAGCATTAACTAACTGAGGAGAATATAGTGTATAAAGAGGCTGCCCTTTCTCTACAGGGTTACCTGCTGCTTTGATGTAAAGTTTATCAATCCAGCCATCAACCCGTGGGTGGATATGAATTAGCTTATCTTCATCATATTGAACATAACCTACCGTTGAGATTTCAGTATGCATATTTTTCAGTTCAACAGGTGCAGTGCGAACCCCAAGGTTATTCACTACATGAGGCGCAATTTTTACTGCTCCGGGGCCAAAGTCATCACCAGATGATCCTTCCTCATACACTGGAATTAGATCCATCCCCATAGGCGACTTACCGGGCTTGTCCCGGCGGTAATTAGAATCCATCGGTGCAACCCAATACAGAGGCTTTTTTTCTCCTGATGTTGCTTCATTACTATTACTGTTTGAGCCAGTACCTTGATATAAACTCAATGCTCCAGCACCAAGTGCTGCCCCAATGATGATGGCAATAATTGTTTTTGTATTCGTTGACATTATTTTTCTCCAAATTGCTGACTGGATAAGTGCTGATTAGTTTTGTGTGAAGTTTGCATCGACTTATGTTCAGCATTTGAGTTAGATTGAGAATGCGCAAAGAAATAGTTGATACGAGCAACTGTTTTAAGTGCGTCAACATCAATTCTTAAGGCTGATATTCTGGCATTTAATTCGGCAATTCTTGCTCGAACAACTTCGGCAAAATCGCCATCATCATTTGTGTAGGCTGTCAATGACGCTTCTGCTTGGTCATGAGTTTGTTTAAGGAGTTGTTCTTGATAGATAGATTGTCTATCTGATAAGCGTTTAAGCTGTCTTAGTTCTTTTTCTAAAACACTGATCATTTGCTTTGTCAGTAATAGTTTCTCGGTTTTAATAGTCTCTGAATCTGCAATAGAAGCTGCAACTTGCTTATCTTGTCTGTTCTCGGTAAACAAGGGTAAATCAAACGTTACCCCAACAGAAAATAAATCAGCTCGGCTATCACCAGAGGGCATATTGTCGCGATAGGCATAACTAGCATTAACGCCCCATTGCGGCTCATATTGCTGTTTGGCTAACTCAATTCCTTTTTCTGAAGCTTTGCGTTTTATATCAATCGCAAGTATGGCTGGGTGATTCGAAAGCTCCTGAGCCAATAGATTTCTTGAGTAATTAGATGCTTTTAGGACTGTTGGATTATTCAATTGAATCGAAGGCAATTCTTTTGAGACGCTAAACTCTAATGGTTGCGCGTCAAAGTTGAATGATTCATTCAAACGATCCGCATCGTAAATATGAAGCCACTCATTGAGACGAGCGATTGTCGTTTCTAGTTTCTGCTTTTGCGAAGTTAATCTGTCATCTAACTGCACGATTTCCAACTGAGCACGAATAACATCTTGCTGTCTAGTTTTACCAACAACGTTTGAATAGCTAGCTTTAGCCACTTCCGCCATCTGCTCAAAGAGAGACCAATCATCTTCAATCAATTTAATAGTTTGTTGGGCTAAGTAAGCATCTAACCAAAGTTGTGACACTTGGCTTTTCAACTTAGCTTTACGATCCTCTCGTAACAGTGGAAATTTCGTGGACTCAATTTGTAACTGATCTTTCTTGATCTCTAGACTGTCGCCTCTCGGAAACATTTGAGAGACGCCAACCTTTAGCTGAGTCATTCCTTCCTGATCTAAATCCCAAGTATCTGTTGGTAAATTCATTATCCCTAGCGATACTTTCGGATCAGGCAAAGTACCTGAAGCAATACTTCTATTTTCAACTGCACTTTGTTTCAATCGGCTACCATGAAGCCAAGGATCATTTTGCTGAGCTAAGGTGATAGCTTGTTCAAGCGACACTACTTTCTCAGCTTGAGCTGAGAATACAGATAAGCCGAGTATTAATGCAGTTGAAAGTGAAGTAAGGTTTGAAGAGTTCAATTTCATTAGAATTGCTCCTCGTATGTCTTAACTTTTGCATAGACTTTGCTCGTTCCATCTTTAAATAGAATTAACACGTTGTATGGCATAAAGCGGTCATCGACTTCCATACCGGGAGAGCCAACTGGCATTGCTGGAACTGAAAGCCCAATCGCATTGGGATGTTCTTCTGATAAGAACTGCTGAATAAATTTAGCAGGTATATGACCTTCAAAGGCAAATCCATTTCTACTCACTGCCGTGTGGCATGAACGGTAATTAGGTTTGATACCATACTTAGTTTTGATGTTGCCGATGTTTCGGAAATCTTTGGAATGCGCAACGATCCCTTTGTCTTCAATATGAGTTATCCATTTTTTACAACACCCACAAGTAGGGGTTTTATAAACGATTAACTCCAAAGGTGTTACGTCGTTATTGTGTGCATGGTTATGTTCGTTGGCGTTTGCAAACGCAGGTGAAAGCAGCATTACTACTGCTATTTTTAAATACTTATTGATCATTTTTGCCCCCAGACATCGCTGGAAAATATCTATAGCGCTACGACGCTATATTGACTAACAGAAAAATTAATTACATGTGCGAGAAATTTGGACGCACTAATCCTGTATTAGGCAAAAATTGGTGGACGATAAAGGGAAGTGGAAATTGAATGAGGTTGTTTAGATTGCAGAGCAGCTACAAATTCACTGAATATTTGAATATCTGTCGAGTCAACACTGGAATTTAGGACTGTCGTAGATGAGCAAGCATTTGCAGGACAAATACATTCAACGTCACAACAATCTTCTGATTGACCATTACTGCTTTTATTCATATCACCATGATCCATGTTCATGTTCATGTTCATGTTCATGTTCATGTGTGATTCGTGAGAACCTGATGACATTTCGCAAGGCATAGCAGAATACGCAAATGCTTGCCCTACAGAGGCAACCAGCATAAGCGTCATTACTAAGACTTTTGAAAATGCTTTAGACATAAAATTCTCTTACAAATATACATCTCTAATACTAATGCAAATTTTTGACTAAGTCAATTGATGCTGTATAAACATTTATGAATATTTGATTATCGTCAAATTTTTCAAAGAGGTAAGTGACAAATAATAATCTCATCAGACTTCTTATCTTCGCTATTCAATGGCTTTTATTTTGAGACTTAAGTTGCTCTCTCATTTCTAAAACTCGATCTGCCGAATAAGCTCCTGCTCTCATAACAACCAGTTCAACAAATGAAATATCAATTAACTTATGGTCAGCATCAATCACATAACAACTCCCACTATGTGTGTATATTTCTAACTTATCCTCATCAGCAGATTTGCTAACAATCTTTGAAGTCACGATTTGCTGAAATGGCCGAAACCTGAATGTTTCATCTTCAATAACCCCCCCTGATAAAAACTCGCCAAGAAATATTTTTTCAAATTCTTTATAGTCGTAAACAGATACTATGTAGGCATCCTTTAAATATATTCTATCCAACGTATTCCCTTACTAATAACTAGCCGGGAGCATATCTCGCAGCTCTAATAACTCATTAGGAGAATACATACACTCATGCATTAAATTAAACTCAAATGCATTTACATCAAACTCTTTAGATTCAGCATCTAAGATATAAAAGTCAACACCAAAGCACTTACTTTCTAGACCATTGATTTCCAAAACCTTTATCGTGAATAAAGCATCTCCTTCTTTACCATTTTCATTTTCGTCAGCAAATGTGCCGTAAAGCACCCGTTCAACTTTTTCCTCTGTATCAGATTGAATTGAGATAAGTTTTGCGTTGGTTAGTTTTACTCTAGGTCTCATGCTTGAACTCCTTTCATATCTTCTACAGAAAAAGGACGAAAAAAACTTAGATATTTAACCCCATCAACTTTAAGCAAATTGTTGTCAGCATCAAAATGTGACAGAACACTAGATTGATACAACGAAATGTATTTTTCATAATCGATTGTGTTAAAAAAGTTGGTATCAACGCGCCTCGCATAAAAAACAAGATCTTGCTGTTCGATACGAACAATGAACTTCTGATCGCCATCTAGATTTTTGACTCGTAGACATAAATCAGGTTTGTGCCAATCAGATACAAAGGAAGGAATCAATGGGAAGCCATATACCAAATAGCGCATACCTTCGATTTTGAAGGTTGTTGGATTGAACTGAGCCTTATTTACTTTGCCGCTACTGAATAATTCAAGTGTCAACACCAGCCAGTGCACATGCTTAGAAAATGTATTTCCTTCAGAAATACAGCCTTCAAACTCACCATTATGGTTTACATGATTGATGTACATGTATTTTCTAATGTCATCCAAGGAAAGCTTTTCAAACGGAAACTTGCAAGCGATTAGCCTGAAATAACAACCATGAACTTTTAAATCTGCATATTGAACTATCAACGGATCATCAAAGGCATCAAAGTATGGTCGCCACTCTAAGCGGAAGTCTGCACCTGTATTTACAATAAACTTGGCATTTTCAGGCAACCCTAAAACTTGGTATATCACTGAAACTAACTCTAATGTTTCGATATCTACCAGCATCAGGCTTTCAATACGGTTTGCCATTGACTCAATTTCTTTATGAAGCGATTCAATAATTTCTTGATCATCGTATTCGTTGATCATTAAATATTTCAGGGAATCGTGCTTTAGAATTGAGTCCAGCTTTTTCTTTTCAAATACTTCAGAGAGATATTTATGGGTATCAGAAAAATGAGGGCAGTTATAAACACCTCTAGCCCACAGGCCTTGGGCGTAAAGATCAGGAAACTCTAATAACTCAGCAAACTCTTTTGCTTGTTTATTGAGCTTATTCTTTAATTGATAAAGTGAGATCACTTAGTTCTCCAAACAACTTTCCAATAAACAATGGCCTACCAACACATTGCTTTATTTATTGTTCAAATAACCAAATTTTTACGGATGCTCCGCTTCACTGTTCACGTTTTTCAAGGCGAAAAACATGTGTAGGCGTAGGCTGTCCGCACAACCTTTCACTCATAATATCGCTAAATTTTTAAATGGCAACTTACGGATTTGTACAAAATCAGTCAGAAATTTTGGCTTTGAACTCATCAAAGCTAAGTCCGAAAAGGGATATGACTAATTCTTCATTTATATTGGAACCGGGAAATTTTTTTTCAAAATTTCCAATGATGCTATCTAGGTGGCTAGCTAATATTTTTACTAAAAATATTTCCGAGTTTGGTGAGAGAGCAGACAGTGCTATCAATGGGTTGTCAAAGGATTCAGCTTTTATTTTTACTAGTAAATCGCTGTAACTGTTACAGTCATACAGACAAATAGCTAGGGCTTCTTGGGCTTGTCCAAGGGGAATAGTTAATAATTTAGATAATCGTTTTGCCTGCCTTTTTATATTTACTAGCAGGTCTTCTTTATTAAAAGACATCAATACACCAAAAAACGGCAACGCTAGGCCACGCACCTATGTCACTCAGTTTTTGTGAATATTTAATCTTTTAGTTCAGAGTAAATCCATTTCGTCCTGTTTTCGTGGGAACGGGCTTCTCTGAAAAGCCACTGCAAAAAGCAGTGGCTATTGTCGCAATATTATAAGGAAATGTGAATTGTAGTTTGATGCCTACATGTTCTTTTCAGTGAATTCAGCCAAGCTACTACGCTCTACTTCATCAAATATCAATACTGAGCCTTTTTCATAGTTTCTATACACGTTAACAGCCGCGCTAGCACCTGAAGATGCGGGTGTGACAAACTTATCATCAATCTGGGCTAGGTTACCGAGTACAATTGTCCGACAATTTTTTCCTCCCCGACTAAGCATCCCTTTGATCTGAGCACGTGTCATGTTTTGAGCTTCATCAATGATTAAAACAGCATCGTCTATTGAACGACCTCGGAAGTAAGCCATACTAGTAAATTCTATATTGGCTTTTTCGATCACATGCTCGACTGTTGCATGAATATTACTTTCATGATTATCATCCGAGTGCATCGAGATAAGTGCGTCTGTAATACCTGCGAGCAAAGGCATTGATTTTTCAGTTAAATCCCCCGGAAGGAATCCGGGATCATCATCCATAAAATCTCTCGATCGCACCACAACAATTTTTTTGTACTTTTTCAACTCCAATACTTGATGCAGCGCCGAAGCAACTGCTAAAAAAGTTTTCCCGGAGCCAGCAGGGCCAAGGATGATATTTAAGTCATAATAAGGATCTGTTAATTGGCTTAAAGCCACCGCCTGACGCTGGTTTTTAGGCAAAATCCCCCATACTTTTTCTTGCTTACGCGGCAATAACTTTGTGTAAACTTTAGTATCAGTTACTTCTGAAATTCGCCCAATATGTCCAGCTTCATCATACCAATACATGTTTGGCTGAACTTCATCGTTAAACAAGCTTATTGGGAATGTATAAACTTCTCCTGAAACCTTGAAGTCTTTGTCTGATTCAATTCGATCAAAAAGATCCCCTTCAAAAGCTTGTACTCCTGTATATAACAAATCTATATCTGCGATTTGATTATCAACAGATACATCTTCAGCCATAACACCAACAGTTCGAGCTTTTAGTCGCATATTAATGTCGCGGCTAACGATAGTAACGTCTTTATCTAACTCTTTCTGAAGATGTAGTGCATAGTTAATAATTCTGTTGTCAGCATCGCTACCAATCGTGTGCTTTAACTCTTTTGCCATGTCCAATTGAGTATCAATACCAATGAACAACTTGCCTCTTTTAGCTGTTTCAGTAGAAGGCAGTGGAATACCTGCTTCCATTTCTTCTGCACTGTGCCCGTTTATAATGTCTTCAAGCATACGGATACATACACGAGCATCAGCACTTACCGATTTATTAGTTCTCTCTTTTAAGTTATCTAATTCTTCTAAAACTGTTAGACAGATGTATACATCTTCACTGTAAGCGAGCAATGACTTTGGATCATGAACCAAAGCTGATGTATCGAGTACTCGTGGGTTTCTGTTTTTTTTCAAATTATTCATTATGCAGCTACCCCTAACATTGAGTCATTGCTAGACTTTGTATTACTCACTTCATGAAAGTTATGAGAATTTAGTAAAGGTTTATTATTTTGATAGTGTCTAAGGTTGATAAAAATATCGAAATTTTTGGAAATTCTTTTTACTTTTGATGTAGGCCAATAAAAATAAGGTAGTAAATGTTTTAAAATATTTTCAATTCGGGGTTGTAAAATCACCACCGCATTTTGAATACTGCGCCCACGCATAAAATTAACCGACTTAAACTGTACATTGGCCTTTTCCATGATGTAATTTCGGCTCGATATTGGGTTCTCGTCACCTTTATGGAGCACTTCTAGCGTATCGGTAATAGCAGCGAGCCACGGCGCCATTTTTTCCTCTTCCGTACCGGGTAAAAAACCAATAGACTCTGCAATTTCAGGGGTATTTCGGGTCACAAGCACTTTATCGTAAATACCTTTTTCTATAACCAACTCAAGTGCACAGGCAAGCGCTAATAACGTTTTCCCACATCCAGCGGGGCCCGTTAAAATCACCAGTTCAATGCTAGTATCAAGTAATGCATCAAGCGCCATACCCTGATAAATATTTTTGGGCTTAACGCCCCATGCATGATGATGCATTAACCGCTCAACACTAATATCTTTTATAGTAATGTGCTTATCATCAAACGACTTTACCCTAGCTGCAAAGTGATTACTCTCGTCAAGTAAATACTCATTACAAAATACATCGGGTATTAAATTTTTAGGCACATGATGAAACGTATCTCGCCCGTGCTGCTCTGTATTGCATTGCCCTACATGTCCCCAGAAATCACCCTCTACTTTTTTATAACCGCTAGTGAGCAAATTAATATCATCAATAAGCTGATCTGTTCGGTAATCCTCTACATATTTAAGCCCTGCACCTTTAGCTTTTAAGCGCATGTTTATATCTTTGGTAACCAATATCACTTTTGAATCGCTATGCTGCTTTTGTAAATATACAGCACAGTTAATAATTCGATGGTCGTTTTCATTGCCTGGCAAACCCGAAATTGAGTCTGCGAATAAATGGTCGTTAACAATAATGAGCGTACCGGCAGAGCTCGACTTTGCTTTTTTATTACTGGGTAAGGCTACACCTTGTAGCATTTGTTCAGGGGTTGCGTTTTTGAGTACCTCATCTAAACCACGAATTGCAACGCGGGCATCGCGGCTTACATCGTGTTTTCTATCTTTAATATGATCAAGCTCTTCAAGTACGGTCATCGGAATAACCACGTTATGTTCTTGAAAAGACAAATAAGCGAGGGGCTCGTGGAGGAGTACGTTGGTGTCTAGCACATACATTTTACTTTCAAGGTTCGAAGCTTTTTCCATAGCACTTTCCTTACGTTTTATGATTTTTATGCTATACCAAAATAACTAAGTAAAACGGGCAAAAATCAAAACCTGCAATACTTAATTGCCAAGGCATATTGAAAGTTTAGTCTATTTGTCATAAAAGTCCGTTTTATTACAACCTGAATTTAGTTTTTATTTACCTTTTTAATAGGTTAAAAAATGGCGGTTTTATTCTTTATAATTAACACTTATAAAATTAATTAAAAGTGAGCTAAATAGCGCCTTGCAGTGGTGTTAGCTTACAGGTAACATAGCCGCCCTTTTCATCATAGACGAGACATACATGAATTTTTCCTTAGGTCAGCGTTGGATCAGTGATACAGAGTCAGATTTAGGATTAGGCACCGTTGTTGCCATTGAAGGCCGCCAGGTCAGCATATTATTTCCAGCCAGTGGTGAAAACCGTGTTTACTCTACAGCAGAAGCACCCGTTACCCGTGTGGCATTTAATCCAGGCGATGTGATCAAAAGCGTTGAAGAATGGGAATTAGAAGTCGAATCTATTGAAGTACAAGGTGAGTTACTTTGCTATGTGGGCACCCGTGTTGATAACGGCGAAGAAGCAAAGTTAAAAGAAACCTTTTTAGATCATTTTATAAAATTTAATAAGCCACAAGACCGTTTATTTGCCGGCCAAGTAGATCGTTTTGATCGTTACACGCTTCGTTACCAAACATGGCAACATAAATTTGAACGCGAACAATCACCTATAAAAGGATTGATTGGTCAACGCGCTAACCTTATTCCGCATCAGCTTTACATTGCCCAAGAAGTGGGTAAACGTTTTGCACCACGCGTATTATTATCTGACGAAGTAGGCTTAGGTAAAACCATTGAAGCAGGCATGATACTGCATCAGCAAATTATTAGTGGTCGCGCCAGCCGTGTACTTATTGTTGTACCTGAAAACCTTCAGCACCAGTGGTTAGTCGAAATGCTACGCCGCTTTAACTTACGTTTTTCTATTTTTGATGAAGAGCGTTGCGACGAAGCCTTTGCCGACTCGCCAAATGTATTTGATACAGAGCAGTTAGTCCTTACTAGCCTTGAGTTTTTAACCAAGAAAAAGCGCTGGTTTGAACAAGCCACATTAGCTGATTGGGATCTATTAGTTGTTGATGAAGCGCACCACTTAAGCATTAATAACGGTAAACCAAGTACTGAATATCAACGCATGGCTGAGCTAAGCCAAGATATTCCGGGCCTTATTTTACTTACAGCAACGCCTGATCAACTAGGCCATAGCAGTCACTTTGCTCGCTTACAATTGCTCGACCCAGACCGTTTTTACGACTACGACGTATTCAAAGAAGAAGAAGCCAATTACAAAGATGTAGCGCAAGCTGCAAACCAGTTATTGCAAGAGCAAGCTCTTGACGACAACGCAAAAGCAACGCTTATCGAGCTATTAAAAGAAACCGACATTACCGTCATTCTTGAAAAAGCACAGCAAGGTGATTTACCAGCGCGTAAAGAAATACTTAACATGCTACTCGACAGACACGGTACAGGGCGTATATTGTTCAGAAATAGCCGCAGTGGCATTGATGGCTACCCAAGTCGTAAATTGCATGCCTATCCAATGGCATTACCAAAGCAATACAAAACGGCCATGTCGGTATTAGGTAACATGAGTGGTATTCAAAACGCAGAGCTGAGCGCGCATCGTGCTCTTTTTCCTGAAAAAATATTCCAAGAGTTTGAAGGTGAAAGCGCAAGCTGGGGCGCCTTTGATCCTCGCGTAGATTGGTTAATTGAAACACTTAAAACGCTTAAACACGAAAAAGTACTCCTTATTTGTGCCAAGGCCGAAACGGCTATTAGCCTTGAACAAATACTGCGTGAACGTGAAGCGATTAAAGCCTCGGTATTCCACGAAGGTATGTCGATTATAGAGCGTGACCGCGCGGCCGCCTTTTTTGCAGACGAATACGATAACGCACAAATATTATTGTGTTCAGAAATTGGCTCAGAAGGTCGTAACTTTCAGTTCTCACATCACTTAGTGTTATTTGATTTACCATTAAACCCCGATTTACTAGAACAACGAATTGGTCGATTAGACCGTATAGGGCAAACACAAGATGTAAACATTCACGTGCCATACTTTGAAAACACGGCGCAAGAAGTGTTACTGCGTTGGTACAATGAAGGCCTTGATGCGTTTGAAACCACATCAACGACTGGCCAGCTATTGTATAAAGAATTTCGTGATGACTTACTCGAGTTTATTTCAGCCCATAACTGTGATGAAGACGAACTTGACCCACTCCTTGAGCAAGTCGCTCAGCAAAATACTGTGCTACGTAAAAAAATGGAAAGTGGACGAGATCGTTTATTAGAACTGCACTCATCGGGGCAAGGCGCCGCCGACTCATTAGTTGCTGATATTGAAAAGCTCGACAACCAGTTTGAGCTGCCCAGCTACATGATTAACGTGTTCGACACCTTTGGTGTAAGCCAAGAAGACAAAGGCGAAAATACAATTATATTAAAGCCTACAGAGCATATGTTAAGCGCGTCATTTCCATCGCTTAAAGATGACGGCATGACAGTGACCTTTGACCGTGATACTGCACTTTCGCAAGAAGATGTACATTTTATCAGTTGGGATCATCCAATGGTGCAAGGCACGATGGATATGATTTGTGATGATGACTTTGGTAGCGCATCGGTTGCTTTACTCAAAAACAAAAAACTCCCTGCGGGCACCTTTTTTGTTGAGCTAATTTTTGTAGCCGAAGCAATGGCGCCTAAAGCATTACAAGTGGGTCGCTTTTTACCGCCAACGCCTATTCGTATATTGCTTGATAAAGCCAGTAATAACTTAGGCGAAAACGTCGCATTTGACGGGTTTAACCAACAGCTTTCAGCCGTTGGTCGTCAAACAGCAAGTAAACTCGCGGGTGCGCTACAAAGCGCAATTCACCCTATGATCACAACTGCAAAAGACATGGCACAAGAAAAACTCGAGGTTATTCGTTCACAGTCGCTAGCTAAAATGCAAACGTCTCTTAGCGAAGAGCAAGAGCGATTAAGCGCGCTTAAGCAAATTAACCCTAATATTCGCCAAGAAGAAATTACCTTTTACGATAAGCAACGCACCGAGCTAACTGCACACATTGAAAAGGCGCAGTTACAACTAGATGCAATTCGCTTAATCGTGGTTTCTCACTAAGGTTTTGAGCTTTTAGTTGTTAGTAAAAATTGCAAACAACAGCAGCTAAGTAAAGCGTGGTATTTATACCGCGCTTTTTTATATTCAAAAAAGTATATAAATTAGAAGCCTTCGTACAGGCTATCAATGTTTTCCTTGAGCCTTTGCCCTTGCTACCCTAAAATAGCGTCCTTCAAAATCATTAAGGTCGGCCGTGTTAGTTAATTACAATCCCCCAATGAACCCGTATTTAACCATACTTTTTCAAGACGACGACTTGCTCATTGTTAATAAACCCAGCGAATTATTGACCGTACCGGGTAAAGATCCTAAGCATGCCGACAGCTTAATTAACCGCGTTAATCGCGTGTTTCCAACCGCACGAATTGTTCATCGTCTTGATATGGCAACGTCTGGCATACTCTGCCTTGCTATGAATAAAGCTGCACACCGACATTTAAGCATGCAATTTCAAGATCGCGAAACCGCTAAGCGTTATATAGCTCGCGTTTTTGGTAAGCTTGAACAAGACAATGGCTCGGTTGATTTACCCCTTATTTGCGACTGGCCTAATCGCCCAAAGCAAATGGTAGATCATGAAAATGGCAAGCCATCACTCACTCATTTCAAAGTACTTGAACGAGAAGAAAACGCCACACGCGTAGAGCTCACTCCAATTACGGGGCGTTCACATCAATTGCGCGTACACATGCTAAGCCTTGGCCACCCTATTTTAGGTGACCGACTCTATGCTCATAAAGAGGCGCTTGCAGCCGCACCGCGTTTACAACTTCACGCACAAATGTTGCAACTAAAACACCCTGTCACCGAACAAGTAATGACCTTTGAAGCAGAACCCGAGTTTTAATGGGCTCGATTACTTAGGAAAAATTAAACTTTTAAACAAGCATGCCGATACCTAACTAATGACGACTGATTGAGCGTGTTATGGTGTTTTTGCGATTATTTAAAAAGGTTCTGTGTTACATGGCGTTTAGCTGTGTAGCCCTTTTAGCACTCTGTACAACGGCTGCAGAACATATTGCCCCACCTTCTTTATCAAGTATTGAAAATAGCGATATTAAACGCCTTTTACCTACCGACGAAGTAAAAACAATGCTAGCAGGTGAAACTGAATTTTTAAGTTTACGTAGTGAATACATGAGCGCTGATTTTAGAGGGATTGTATTACTTATTCCCGATTGGCAATCAACCCCTACCAACAATGCTGGAATGAGTTACTTACGCAAAGAGCTTAACAATTTAGGCTACACCACCTATGCGATGACTACCCCTGATATTGATTGGCAAGCGAGTAAAATAGCTGAGCCTGCTGCAGAAACAGCACCAAGTGCCGCCACTGAAACAGAGAGTCAAGCCAACACTGAGTCAGAGCAGCCTAATGCTTCAAGTAAAAATGAAGCGCCTCACCATGTAGATGCCATTGAAGCCATCAGCGACGAAATACTCGATAACTACAAACTAAATTTACTTGCTCGCTACAAAGCGCTTTACCAAACAGCGATGCAAGAACCCACTAATATCGTTGTGATTGCGCAAGGCACCAGCGCAGGGGTGTTAACTGAGTACTATGCAGACTTTCCACAAGAGCGTATTGATGCGTTTATTAGTGTAAGTAGCTATCTGCCCAATGCAAAACGCAATAAAAGCTTAAGCCAGACAACGTCTCTTGTTACGCCTGCACTTTTAGATATTTATTACGCCAGCGACAACCGTGATATTTTAATTAACTTAAAAAATCGCCAGCGCTGGGTTAACCGAAACGCTAAGTTTGACTACCGCCAGCGCCAGTTATTTGGGCTTCGTGATCAACCTCAACAACATGCTCGGCTAACAAAAGAAATAGACGGCTTTTTACGCCGCCTTTTTTAAATACTCATAGGCTGCTTGAATGTCTTGGCTTTTTTTAACCGCCAATTCCATCATATGTTTTGGTAAACCTTGCGATACTAATTTATCAGGATGATGTTGCGCCATTAACTTTCGGTACGCTACTTTTACTTCCCGCTCGGTTGCCCCATCGTTAAGTCCTAAAAGCCCAAGCGCTTGCGCACGATTCATATTATTGTTGGGGGGTACATGGTGCCCTGAGCCTTCTTTATAACTGCTACTTTGCCCTTGCTGCTGTTGGTAACGCTGTTGCTGTTTTCTAAAGTTAAATTCAGCTTGATAGCGTTTAAGTACAAACGCAAAATGAGTTTTAGAAATACCTAACTGCTTGCTTACTTCACTTAATAACTGCTTTTCTTGCTCAGCTAAAACGCCATCAGAAAACGCCATTTGAATTTGTATTTCTAAAAATAATTGCAGTAAGTCATGACGCTTAGCAAAGCGTTCTTTAAAATCATAGACGGTTTCTTTTAATGAAAAGTCGCTTTGTTTACCCGCTTGAAATGCATGCTGTGCTTCACGGCGTTCTTCGCCTTTCAAACCCATTTCGTCCATAAATAAGCTAGCGGCTTTAATGTGTACCTCGCTTACTCGGCCATTAGACTTTGCAATATGCCCCATCACTGCAAAGCAGCTTGAAAAGAATAGCGCTTGGCGCTCGTGAACGTCATCACCATTAAATAAACTTGAAAAACCACCCGCCTTATCAAAATTATTTTTTAAGCTTTTATCAAATAAATGACCAAGGTATAACCCTAAAATAGCACCAAAAATTTTGCCAAACATAAAACCAAAACAAAATCCGAGTATTTTTCCCCACATGTAAACGACTACTCCTATTAATTATGTGTCGGCTTAAGCCAAGCGCTCATTTAATGCCGTTAAACGCGCTGGTGTGCCTATGTCATCCCAATTACCAATATAAAGCTCGGTAGACACTAAATGCTTACTTAGTTTTTCTCGCAATAACGGCCCAAGCGGACGAATGCCCGGCTCTAAACCATTAAAAAAGTCAGCCTGATAACGACTAATACCCGAAAACGTATATTTTTGACTATCTGGGGATAAATGGCTCAATGTAAAATCCCCATCAAGATTATGTGGGGGATTTTCAATAAGCACCAAATGTGCCTCACCTGGTTGCAAATGTAATTGCATAAGCGAGCTTACATCGTAATCGGTAAATACGTCGCCATTTATCACAATAAACGACTCTCCCAATAAAGGAAGTGCCTGAATAATACCACCCGCGGTTTCAAGGCCGCCTTCAACTTCTTGGCTATAAACAATATTTACACCAAATTGACTGCCATCTTTAAAGTACGCTTTAATTTTATCACCCTGCCATGCAAGGTTTATCACTATGTCGGTAATGCCAGCGGCCTTTAAGTTATTAACATGATGCTCTATTAGTGGTTTATTTTGCACTTTAAGCATAGGTTTAGGCATAGCTTGAGTGAGCGGCATCATGCGCTGCCCACGCCCTGCGGCTAAAATCATGGCTTTCATAAATTTACCTGCTCTAATCTTTTAGTCACTTTTGGCACTATCGTATTTTTAACCCAGTCACTGAGTGCATTGAGTTCAGGATAGCGTTCAGCAACATCTACAATATATTCAAGGGTAGGCAAAATATTAGTTAAATAACCTGTCTTACCGTCACGCAAATACAGGCGACAAAATATACCGGCGGCTTTTAAATGACGCTGTAAACCCGTTAAGTCAAACCAAACTTTAAATTCTTCAAACGACGTGTTAGTGACTAAGCCTTCGCGTTTAAACTCTTTATATCCAAATGCTAATAGCTGAGCGAGTTCATTGTTAGGGAGCTTAAAATAGCAATCGCGTAACAACGAAACTAAATCGTAACAAAGTGGCCCTCGTACGGTGTCTTGGTAATCAATTATTGCCCACTGAGAGTCGCTGTGCATAATATTACGGCTGTGGTAGTCGCGATGAACTGTTACCGTGGGTTGTTCAAGCATGGTTTGAGTGAGTAGATCGCAGCTCGACTCCCACATTTTAAGTTGGTTTGTATCAACGCGTTCAGCAATAAACTCTTTTACTAACCATTGGCTGAATATCGACAATTCAAGCGCTATAAAGTCTTTACCATAGGCCTGCATATCTGAAGCCTCAGGCGTTTTTGCCCACTTGGCTGATAAACTTATTAACTGTGTGTAGTAGTCGGTTCTACTTGCATCATTAAGCATGTCGGCTAAGTGTGTGCTGCCTAAATCAGTTAAAATAAAAAAGCCTTGTTGTTCATCACTTTTAATAATATGCGGTAACAAAAAACCCTGGTCAGTAAAAACTTGATTCAAAGATAAGTAAGGTGCGTTATTGACCTTTTGTGGATCGGAGTCCATTACAATAAAGTGCTGATTATTAATTGTTAAGCGAAAATACCGCCTAAAACTCGCATCTCCGGTTATCGCCTCAAGGGTATCTGGCTGTTTGCCAAAGTGGGTCGTTATGAAGTGTTGTAAATTATCAAAGCGTGTCATTTTATAAGATATCTATTTTTAACTAAGTTAATTAGGTCAATTACTGTATTTGCCATTATTTTCCTTTATTATGTGTAAATTATATTTATACACACAGTATTAGGGTCAATAAATGAGCAAAACCTGGGGCATTTTGATGCTAAGCGTAGTTAGCGCACCATCGCTTGCCGAAACTGAACTGACACACAAACTTTGTGGCACTTCAATGCAAACCAGAGCTTGGCAACCGCTACCTGGCGTAAAACTCGGTAATGTTGACATTAAAGCTGATGATGTAGAACTCCTTGGTACTCAAAGCGCCGAATTTACCGGCAATGTTGATATTAACACCGTTAATATGAGTTTGTCCGCACAAACTGCATTGATAGACAAGCAACGTGGTTTACTTAATGCCACAGGTCCTATTGTATATCGCGATGCTGTTAGTAACGTAAATAGCTCAGGGTTAAATGCCGATTTAAATAATTCAGAAATTAGCCTGTTAGGTGCTGATTACAAGCTAACAGAACAACAAGGTAAAGGCGGTGCTGAAAAGCTCACTATAAATGATTCTGGCTTAGTACTGATGAATGCAAGCTTTACTGCTTGTCCGGGCGAAACCCCAGCTTGGGAAATTGAAGCCGACGAGATTAATTTATCTCGCGAAGAAGGTTGGGGCGAAACTCACAATGCCATACTTCGAATTTTAAATACCCCTGTTTTGTATTTACCTTATTTTACTTTCCCATTAGACGAGCGCCGTAAATCGGGATTACTCACGCCTAGTATCTCAAGCTCAGACAAGTATGGCTTAGAAACCATTACTCCTTATTATTGGAATATTGCGCCTAACTTAGATGCCACCATCACGCCGCGTTATATGGCTAACAAGGGTTTGCAATTAAAAACAGAGCTTAGATATTTAACCAAGCAACATGAAGGCCTAGTGGGTATAGAATACCTAAACAAAGACGACTCAGAGCCAGCGCTTGGTGAGCGCTACATGTTTCATTGGCAGCAAAAAAGTTACTTAAACGAAAATTGGCGAGCAAGTGTTGACGTTACCAATGTAAGCGACGATAACTATATTACTGATTTAGAATCAAGTTATGCGAATAAAACCGACACCCAACTTTATCGTACCGGCGTACTGACTCATTTAGGAGACACATGGCGGACCGATATAAAAGTTCAAAACTTTGAGGTACTGGGTGATCACTTAGAGTCGTACACTGCTATACCACAAATTAATTTCACACAAACAGCACCATGGAAATTTGATCATTTTGATTTTAGCGTGTCTGGTGAGTTGAGCCATTTTACCAACAGCTCTGCAATTATAGATCAAGCAACTCGAGTTCATATTGAGCCAAAAGCACGGTTTGATTACGACCAATACGCATGGTCATTTTTATCTGAAGTAAGCTTATTACAAACAAATTACGATCAACAAGGTGACCTATCCGGGACACAGTTTAAGCAAAGCGTATCGCGTACTTTGCCAAAAGTACGTTTATATTCACAGCTTAATTTTGAGCGCGATACTTCCTACCTTGTCCAAGACGGTATTCAAACACTAGAGCCGCAAATACAGTATTTATATACGCCTAATAAGGATCAATCTGATATTGGTTTATACGATACAACCAAATTACAAGACGATTATTACGGCTTATTTAGAGACACACGCTTTTCTGGTGTTGATAGAATAGCCGCTGCAAACCAGTTTACGCTCGGTGCAACAACGCGCTTATTTGATAAAAAACAAGAAGAGATTTTTAACTTTAGTGCCGGACAAATATTTTATTTATCTGATGATGCCAAGCCAACCGAGCAAAGCTTAAACTCAGATAGCAATTACAATGCATTATTTGCAGCGCAAACCATGGTACATTGGCATCGTCGTTGGTATTTTTCTGCGGGTATACAGTACAACACTGATAGCAAACAAATGATTCAATCAAATGCCACTTTAGATTACAAAGGTGATAATAATCAGCTAGTGCAATTGAACCATCGCTATGCAAATGATGTCTCAGGAAATACAATCGAGCAAACAGGTGTGTTTACAAGTATTCCAATAAGTGACGAATGGCAGTTTATTGCAAGCTATCATCGCGACCTTGAAAACAACCGAAGTGTCGAAATATTAAGTGGGTTGCAGTATGAATCGTGCTGTTGGGCGTTTCAAATTACTGGTCACCGCCAAATCGAAACTGATTTAAATCAGTCAATAGGTACAGAGCAAGCCACCTTTGATTCAGGTATTAGTTTTAATTTTGTACTAAAAGGACTGGGAAGTAAAAGCCGCTATGATGCACAAAAACTATTACAACAAGGTATTTTTGGCTATCGTAGACCGTATTTTCTTAATAACTAGTATCACAAACGTACTATTAGCAAGAGTAGTAAATAGAACATGACTTTAAAAAAATTATTAGTATCAACCGTTTTAAGTATCAGCCTGTGCCAAAATGCATTTGCTGAACCAGTAGAAATTGACAAAGTTGTTGGCATTGTAAACCAAGGTGTTATTTTACAAAGCGAAGTAAACTCCATTGTTGATCGCGTAAAAAAGCAAGCCCAAGAACAAGGTCAACAATTACCTAAAGACGAAACTTTACGTGTGCAAGCCATGGAACGTTTAGTTAGCCAAGCACTGATGATGCAAATGGCTGAGCGCATGGGTTTACAAATTTCTGACAGCCAGTTAGATCAAACGCTTGCTAACATTGCAAAAGAGCAAGGCGGTACAATTAGCGATTTACGACGTACGGTTGAAGCATCTGGCGATAGCTTTCAAGCATACCGTGAAGAAATACGTAAAGAGATCACAACACAACAAGTTACCCGCGCAAACGTTGACCGCCGTATTTATATTAGTGAGCAAGAAGTCGATAATTTATTAAAAATAATGGCTAGCCAAGGTCAAAGTGCAGAAGAGTATGATATTGGCCACATCCTGATCGATATTCCTAACGAAGCAACAGCAGATGAAATCTCAGCGGCTAAAACACGTGCTGATAAAGTTATTGAATTACTTAACGACGGCCAAGAATTTAAACGCATTGCAATTTCATCATCAAGCGGCTCAAAAGCACTTGAAGGCGGTCAATTAGGTTGGATGGGTATAAATGAGATGCCTTCTCTTTTCGCTGAAGCTGTAAAGAGTAAAAAGAAAGATGCTATCGTAGGGCCACTTCGCTCAGGTGCTGGCTTTCATATTATTAAAGTTCAAGATGTGCGTGGCCTACAAGTAGTTGAAACAACAGAAGTGCGCTCACGCCACATACTTATTGAACCTTCAATTATTCTAAGCGAAGAAAAAGCACGTAATATGCTTGCTGGTTTTGCTAAAGACCTACGTGCTGGCAACGCTGATTTTGGCGAGCTCGCTAAAGAATACTCTGAAGATCCAGGCTCTGCACTCAAAGGCGGTGAATACGATTGGACTGATCCAACTACCTATGTTCCTGCGTTTAGAGATACATTACTATCGCTCAAACAAAACGAGATTAGCGAGCCTTTTAGAACCCAGTTTGGTTGGCATATAGTACAGCTACTCGACAAACGTGTTGCTGATAAAACTGAGTTAGCAAAACGTAACCGCGCACATGGCATGCTATTTAACCGTAAATTTAAAGAAGAAAGCTTCAACTGGCAGCAAGAAATGCGCGAACAAGCCCATGTTGAAATTTTCCCTACAGACGAATAAATATGACCTTAAGAATAGCAATTACACCAGGTGAACCTGCCGGTATTGGTCCAGATTTGCTCATTACGCTTGCTCAGCAAGCGTGGGACGCACAACTTGTTGTGCTTGCTGATGCCAAACTATTAAAAGAACGTGCAAAACTTTTAGGTTTACCTATAAACCTCATTGAGTTTGATGAAAACGCCCCCGCAAAAACAACACCCGCAGGCAGCGTGTATATTTATCAAGTCAATTTAGGTGATGATGTAGAGTTAGGCGTACTTAACGATGCTAATGGCCAATACGTGTTAGACACCTTGCGCATCGCAAGCGAAAAAAACATGGATGGGACGTTTGACGCTGTCGTTACAGGCCCTGTTCACAAAGGGATTATAAATAAAGCCGGCATTTCGTTCAGTGGCCACACAGAATATTTTGCACAACAATCAAACACCGCAGATGTTGTCATGTTATTAGCCACAGAAGGGCTCCGTGTTGCACTTGTGACAACACACATCCCACTGGCTTATGTATCACGTGCAATCACCGAAGATCGCCTGACTAAAGTTGCCACTATTTTAGATCACGACTTACGGACTAAGTTTGGTATTGAAAGGCCACGTATATTAGTTTGTGGGTTAAATCCGCACGCTGGTGAAGATGGTCACTTGGGCCGTGAAGAAATAGACACAATTACCCCTACCCTTGATATTTTAAGAAACCAAGGGATGAATTTAATTGGTCCACTACCTGCCGATACATTATTTCAGGATAAATACCTTTCTGAGGCCGATGCCGTACTTGCTATGTATCACGATCAGGGTTTACCTGTGCTAAAATACAAAGGATTTGGTAAATCGGTGAATATCACACTGGGTTTACCTTTTATTCGCACTTCAGTTGACCACGGTACAGCGCTAGATTTAGCTGGTACAGGTACCGCCGATGTTGGAAGTTTTGAATTAGCGATCCGCGAAGCAATTAAGCTCGCCCATGAAAAAGCACAAAATCAATGACCGATAAAGTACACTTAGGACACCGCGCCCGAAAACGTTTTGGACAAAACTTTCTATTTGATGAAATGATCATCGATAAAATAGTTTCAGCAATCGATCCTAAACCAGAAGATAATTTAGTAGAAATAGGCCCAGGCTTAGGTGCGATCACCGAACCTGTGGCTGAACTTAGCGGACACCTAACAGTTGTAGAGCTAGATAAAGACCTTGCAAAACGCTTAATTGAACACCCATTTTTAGGGCCAAAATTAACGGTAAACCAAGGCGATGCAATGAAGTACGACTTTGCAAGCTTAGTTAAAGACGACAAAAGGTTAAAAGTGTTTGGTAATTTACCTTACAACATCTCCACGCCATTGTTATTTCATCTTTTTGAGTTTGCCGATAACATTGAGCACATGCACTTTATGCTTCAAAAAGAAGTTGTAAAGCGCATGGTTGCAGGTCCTGGCAGTAAAACATTTGGTCGTTTAAGCGTGATGACGCAGTACTACTGTAATGCAATGCCTGTAATTGAAGTGCCGCCAGAATGTTTTAAGCCCGCTCCTAAAGTTGACTCTGCAGTTATTCGCTTAATTCCTAAAAAGCCTGAACAACGAACAGCTAAAAGCGTAAAAATACTTAACACGGTATGTTTAGAAGCGTTTAATCAACGCCGTAAAACATTACGAAACAGCCTTGGCAACTTACTTACAGCCGAAGAAATGGCAAGCATAGGTGTTGACGCTACATTACGTGCTGAAAGTTTATCTTTACAACAATTTATTGATATAGCTAACTGGATTTATGACAAAGAGCAGTAATATTGGATCACCTGTAAAGGTGTCTGTAGAGACATTTTATGTTGAAGGTCAATCACAGCCGGAAATAGAAAAATACGTATTTGCCTACTCTGTAACAATAAAAAATCATAGTTTATGTAGTGCTAAGTTATTGCATCGTTATTGGTTAATTACAGACGCAAACGGCAAAGAAGTTGAAGTTGAAGGCGAAGGCGTTGTTGGCGAAACCCCCACAATTGGCCCAGGTGAGAGTTACAAATACACCAGTGGTGCTATCCTAGATACGCCTGTTGGTACAATGCAAGGCCACTACACGCTACGCAACGAGTTTGGTGCAGAGTTTGAAGCACCTATTAATGTATTTCGTTTAGCTTGCCCTAATATTTTGCATTAGTAAAAACGCTACATGGCCGATTATGCAATAGGTGATTTACAAGGGTGCTTCAAAGAGTTCAGCACCTTGTTACAAAGGGTTGATTTTAACCCAAGTAAAGATCACCTATATTTAGTGGGTGATATTGTTGCCCGTGGCCCTGACTCACTTGCCTGCCTTGATTTCATCTATCAACATCAAGACAGCATGACAATCACACTGGGTAATCATGATTTGCACATGATTGCTTGTTATTTTTTAAATAAGCCGACTAACCCAAAAGATAAATTAGCTCCTATTTTTAAAAGCAGCTTACTCAAGCGTTATATCTCTTTTTTACAAACCCAACCACTCGCTTTATATTTAAAAACACATAATTGCTTTATCTCTCATGCAGGCTTAAACCCTGATTGGTCAATTGAAGATGCATTGCAACACGCAAAATTTGCTCAAGATTGCTATCAATCAAAGAATGCAAAAAACTTTTTTAAGCATATGTACTCTCCCCATCCTAAAAAGTGGTCAACAACACTCAATGACTACGAAAAGTTTAGATATATAGTTAACTACTTTACCCGCATGCGCTTTTTAACCCATGACCATAAGCTAGACCTTAATGCAAAAGGTGCAATAGCAGATAGCAAAATGTTAACACCGTGGTTTATGCACAAGAACATTCTCACACTTAAGGATGAGCTTGTTTTTGGTCACTGGGCATCACTTGAGGGTAAAACAGGGGTTAACCATGTTCATGCTTTAGACACAGGCTGTGTATGGGGTAACGGGATGACGTTAATGGAACTTAAAACAAAAAATCTATTTATAGAAAAATGACTCTTTTTACCTAAATAACCTGAAAAATTCCAATACATCTGTTAGATTTATAAACTAATAGTTAAAATTAATTGAAGTAATTGATTTTAATTACTTAACTTATCCGAATAAAAGCCGATAAGTTTTAATTAAAGTATCTTTGAGTGGAAATCCATATGAATCTAACAGTGAGCCAACGTATTTGGGGTGGTTTTATATTTATCACGCTATTACTTTTAATTATTGGCGGCAATTCGTTAATTAAAATAGCGAATATAGACCGTTCTACTCAACAGGTGAACCAGCTATCATTACCGGCATTAAACAAAAGTTCAGAGCTACAAGCTGAATTCATATTAATGAGTAAGGCAGCACAAGCAAGTTTTTATACTTCATCCGCAAGTGAGCTTGAACCCATTAAAAAAAGAGTATTCGAACAAAAAAAATCATTCAACGAACTCCATGCACAGCTTCAGAGCGTTGTTAAAAACGACCCTGAACTAAGCAAAAGTAGTCAAAGTGTTGAGCAAACCTATGAAAACTTTTTAAGTATTGTTGAAAACTTACTCGAAGATAAAAATAAACAACTGGCATTAAATAAAACACTCACTGCACAAATTGAAGCCATTGAGCTTAGCGCAGAAGATGCTAACTCAGTAGTTTTAGACATAATAGATATAGATGGTTTTGAACAAGACCACCCTCGTGCTTTCCAAGCTGCGAATAACTTGGAAAATAACTTTATGTCGGTAGTTACCAACAGTACCGACATGTTAACAGTAAAAACGTTAACCACATTAGATATCGTTAAAAGCGAGCAAACCTACTATCTTGAAGAAGTAACACGCACTGTTGCTCTAATTAAACCGGCTATTGAGCAAAGCCATAGCGACTTGTTTAATGACCTCAAAGAGCATGTTGAAGCACTTGAGAGTAACGTAAAAGGTAACAACAGTTTAGCCGCCAATAAAAAACGTTTAATTGATTCAATTGCGCTTACTGAAAAAGAGCTAGCCGACTCAGAAGCCGCAACAAAAATAGCACTTAATCAAATTGACGAGTTAGTTTCGCAAGCAAGTAATGTTGCCTTTGAGCTTCAAAAAGGCGTTCGTAACGACGTAGACTCTGCAAATTTATGGACCTGGGTTGGAATGGTTATCGCAACTTTACTTGCCATCGCTATTGCATATATAACCGTAAGCCGTATTACAAAACCACTTGCCGAAGTAAACCGAATTTTAGACATTGTAGCCAGTGGCGATATGACTCAACGCTTAGATGACAGCGCTAAAGACGAATTTGGCGAGCTATCAAAAAGCTGTAATACTCTAATAGACAGCTTACGCAGCTTAATTAAAGGTATTATTTCTCGTTCGACTCAACTAGCGGCTGCATCAGAAGAAACTTCGGCAATTACTGCAGAATCAAGCCAAGCTATTAGTAACCAGCAAGCACAAGTGCAGCAGGCAGCAACAGCAACGACTGAAATGAGCAGCACATCGCAAACAGTAAGCAATAGTGCACAGCAAGCATTAAGCGAAATTAAAAACGCAGATAAAGAAGCTGAACGTGTTAAAGGTATTTCCAACAATAACAAATCAACTATTGAGCAATTAGCTCGCGAGGTCGATGATGCCTCTCAAGTTATTAATAAGCTTCACCAAGATAGCGCATCGATTGGCAGCATACTTGATGTTATTCGTGGCATTGCAGATCAAACTAACTTACTCGCGCTTAACGCCGCAATCGAAGCCGCCCGTGCAGGTGAATACGGCCGTGGCTTTGCCGTTGTAGCAGACGAAGTACGCTCATTGGCAAGTAAAACTCAAGAGTCAACCCAAGAGATCCAATCAATGATTGAATCGCTACAAACGGGCGCAGAAGCGGCTGTAACAGCAATGACCAAAGGTAAGCAACGCGCAGTATCGTGTGTAGAGCAAACTGACTTAGCAAGTACAGCGCTTGACTCAATCACCTTTGCGGTATCGCAAGCCCATGACGTGAGTGAAGAAATATCTACAGCAGCACTTGAGCAACAACAAGTGGCTGAAGAAATTAGTGAACGTTTAGAGTCTATTGTTGCTATTGCAGAACAAACAGCTGAAGGCGCAAGCCAAACTAATATCTCAAGCTCTGAAGTAGCAAAACTTGCCGAAGAGCTGCGTTTATCGGTAGACGAGTTTAAAGTTTAAAACGCTTTGCATATACTAAAAACCCCGTTAGCACCATGTGTTAACGGGGTTTTCTTTATAGCATTAGAAAGTAAAGGTAGTTACTTTTGGCAATGTGAACAAAAAACAGTACTACGCTGCCCCAGCCTTATTTCTTCCAGCTCATTATCACACGTTAAACAGGGCTTTCCTTTTCGCCCATATACCAATAGCTCTTGAGCAAAATAACCCGGCTTACCATCACTTTGTGCAAAGTCTTTAAGCGTGGTACCACCTTGAGTTATAGCGGCAGCAAGCGTGTCTTTTATTATAGGGATAAGTGCTTGATAGCGCTTAAGTGACACCTTCCCCGCTTCGCGCTTTGGATGAATCCCAGCTTTAAACAATGACTCGTTAGCGTAAATATTCCCAACCCCTACTACCACAGCGTTATCCATAATAAACTGTTTTACAGGTACTTTTTTATTGCGTGACTGCTCGTATACGCGCTTTGCGAAAAAGTTATCCGTTAAGGGCTCTGGGCCAAGCTTTGAGAGTAACTTATGCACCTCACCTGGCTCTTGCCATAAGCAACACCCAAAGCGGCGAGGATCGTTTAAGCGCAGCGCTTTATCATTAGCAAATACAAATTCAACATGGTCGTGCTTTTTTAAAGGCTCGCTCTTATCTACAACCCGTAGGTTACCTGACATACCTAAATGTAAAATAGTGCTACCAAGCTCACAATGCAGCAATAAATATTTTGCACGGCGCTCAATATTGGTAACAGTTAACCCCTCTAGCTGGTAAACATCGTCAGGTACTGGCCAGCGCATACTCGCATTATAAATATTAACCTTGGTTACAACTTGGTTTTTTATGTGAGGAGTAATGCCCATTCGGCTCACTTCTACCTCTGGTAATTCAGGCATTAATTAGACCCACTTTGTGAAAAATCAAAACTAGGAAACAACTGTGTAGCTGTAGTTATATCAAGTGAAAATACGCGCTGAGTACTTTTTTCGAGTAAATAATACTGATTATTTCCTTTGTAAAGTAAATATACCCAAGGCAAACTTTCTCCAGCTAATTCAAATGTGGCAACATACAAAGGCGCATTTGGGTTAAAAACCACAGACTCATTAACCACTGGCAACTGTATTCCTTGCCAAATATTAACAAGTTCTTGTAGTTGTTGCTCTGACGGTTGCCAAAAAACAGGCACATCTTTCTTTATTGCAGTTGTACGCCAGCTAGTACCAATACGCTCAATTTTTTGATCAACAAAACTAAGGGTTAAAACAAAGCTTTGTGTAGGTAACACCGCTTGCAATGTGGGCTCTTGTTCACCACTTAAAAACTGCTTATGCCAACCATTTAAAAAGAAAATCATAATCAGCATCGAGAAGATTATAACGTTATTCCACCCCTTACGGCCCAGTCGCATATTTATACACCTAGTAAATTCAATATTTTAAAGTGTAACTAAAACTTAATTGCACTGTCTATATGTTAAAGGGCGCAGACTTTGTTAGAATATCGGCAAATTTAAAGGAGTTCCGTCAATGTCTATGTATGTAGTGGGCCATAAAATCCCAGATTCAGATTCTATTTGTGGTGCAATTGCACTGGCTTATTTAAAAAACCAAATTGATGAGCCGGCAATACCAACTCGTCTTGGTGAAGTTTCACCAGAAACTCAATTTATCCTTGATAAATTTGGCTTCGAAGCACCTGAGCTTAAATTAAGCTACGCGGGCGAAGATGTGTATATTGTCGATCACACAGAAAAAACACAAGCACCTGATGATATCGACCAAGCCCGCGTTGTTGGCGTGGTAGATCACCATAAATTAGGTGACTTAACATCATCTACTCCGCTTGAATGTTGGATCCGTCCTGTTGGCTGCTCAAATACCATTATTAAAATGATGTACGATTTTTACAGCGTAGAAATCCCTAAAGACATCGCAGGTATTATGATGTGTGCAATTTTAAGCGACACCGTAATATTTAAATCACCTACATGTACCACTGCCGATATTAAATGTGTTGAAGCACTTGCTGAAATTGCGGGTGTTGAAGACTTTAAAGAACTAGGCATGGATATGTTTCGCGTTAAGTCTGCAGTAGAAGATACACCTGCACGTGACTTAGTTATGCGTGACTTTAAAGATTTCAACATGAACGGTAACCTAGTAGGTATTGGCCAACTAGAAGTAATCGACCTTGCTGTGTTTGACGATATTAAAGCTGACCTTGAAGCTGATATTGCAAAGCTTAAAGCCGAAGGTAATCGTCACTCAGTATTTTTGCTGCTTACCGATATTATGAAAGAAGGCTCACAAATGCTAATTGTATCTGACGATGCAAACTTAGTTGAGCAGGCTTACGGCGTAAAACCAGAAAATGATAAAGTATGGTTAGATGGTGTATTAAGCCGTAAAAAGCAAGTAGTACCTCCACTACAAGATGCGTTTGCTAAAGCCTAATAGCTTTAATAAATAACACTAAAAAGCCGATATTGAATATGCATTATCGGCTTTTTTGTTTTTAAATTTAAAGAGCAAACTAGCATTAGATTTTACTTTTTATTTCATCATAAACTTTTGCATGGCTTTTTGAGAATTCCACATTAGTTCTATCTATTTTATTTAACCACAAAGCCGCTTGTGTTTTGTTACCCAACTCCCAATACGATTGCGCTAAACGTAAACTATAGGTTGCTTGGTAAATGCTATCCGGTTCGATGTAGTCGAACGCAGTTTTATAATATTTTACTGCGTTATTAAAATCATTATGCTTAAAATATGAAAAAGCTAAGTTACCTAGCGCAATTACAGTTTTAGCATGGTGTTTTGTTCTTTTTATAGCGTTGTAGGCTTTTAAATTACTTTCTATCGCTTGAGGGTACTGTTGCCAATTGTAATAAATGTGCCCTTTATTGATGTGCAGCTCAAAGTGAAAAATAGCATCACTACTTTTTGCATAACGCTTTTCGGCATCAAGCAATACCCTTAGTGCCTTTTTTTTATCGCCAAATATGTGCTGTAAATTAGCCAGCTCTACAATCCTTAAAGGATCACCAAATACATTATAAATTTCATCAAGTTGAGCAAATGCTTTTGCCGCATAGGCTTTCGCTTGTTGCTTATCACCTAAGTAATTAAGCGATTTAGCATAATAAAAATAAACTTGTATTTTAAATGCGCCGGGTAATTCTTCTTGGTCAACAAAGGGGCTTAATGCGCTATGAAGATTATCGAATTTTTGATAATCAAAATAATAGTCAAACTCGTAAGTTTTCAATTTATACCAATTAGAGGAGTTCTTTTGTGTATTTAAAAGGCGAGATTGAATGTAGGTTAGGCAATCTTGGTCTGTTTTCATACAAAACACTTCATGATCACTTAAGTTTTCAGAGGCTTTTGCACCCATGCTTACATATAAAAGTAAAAAAACAATTAAAACATGCTTCAGCATTAGAACACTCATATTAGCCACATAAGCTTTAAGTGTAATATGAGTGTGCTCTATTTAACAATGGATAAAATAACTACGCGTATTGCCCGGCTGCAAATCCACAGCTCCAAGCGTACTGAAAGTTATACCCTCCAAGCCAACCGGTTACATCGGTTACTTCCCCTATAAAGTACAAGCCTTGTGATTTTTTGGCTTCAAACGTTTTAGAGCTTAGTTCGTCTGTATTTACACCACCCAGGGTTACTTCTGCAGTTCTATAGCCTTCGGTTCCGTTGGGTTTTATTTGCCACGCATGAATGTAGTTAGCAAGGTCTTCAATTTGACTATGGGTAAGCTGATTAATATTGCAATCAGGTATTGCATTGCTTTCATGTAATATTTCAATGAACCGTTTTGGCAATATTGTCGTTAGGCTATTTTTTAGTGATTTTTGAGGTTGCGTTTCTCGCCAGTCTGCAAGCTGCTGTTTTAAATCTAGCTCAGGAAGTAGATTAATAGTAACAGCCTGCCCTGCACGCCAAAATGAACTTATTTGTAATATAGCGGGGCCAGATAAACCACGGTGCGTAAATAATATATTTTCTTTAAATGTGGTGCCGTCTTCACTTGTTACTTCGCACGGTATGCTAACGCCTGATAACCCTTCAAAGCGTTCTTTGTCGTGTTGGTGAAGGGTAAATGGTACAAGCGCGGCCATAGTAGGTAGTACGTTTAAACCAAACTGCTCAGCAATTTTATAACCAATAGGTGTAGCACCAAGCTTGGGCATAGTAAGCCCACCCGACGCAACCACTAACGACTCGCAATGTAAGGTCTCTTGCTCTGTGGTAACGCTATAACCCGACTCTGTTTTTTGTACATTAATCACTTCACTGCGCAAGGCTATATTTACACCTGCCCACTCGCATTCAGTAAGAAGTATATTAACAATATCTTGCGCACTATTATCACAAAACAGCTGGCCTAACGTTTTATGATGGTATGCCAAACCGTGGCGGTCCACCAGCTCAATAAAGTCATATTGCGTATAACGGCTCAAACATGATTTAACAAAATGTGGATTGCTGCATAAGTAATTTTCCGGTGCTGCATTCTCATTTGTAAAATTACAGCGCCCGCCACCACTAATTAAAATTTTACGACCCGGCTTTTTACCCATATCAAGTACTGTAACACGTCGGCCTCGGTATCCAGCTTGTGCTGCACACATTAATCCAGCCGCTCCCGCACCAATTACAATTACATCTACCTGGGTCATCTATTTATCTCACTTAACAATTTGCTCGATTATAGCAAAAATTAGTTGCCAACAATGCTCCAATTTAATTATTACAAATAACACAATAAATATACTTTCTACTTTTTAGAAGTATTAAAAACACAAACCAAAAAGCAATACCTTTATATCATTTTTATTTTATATGATAAATACAAAACAATGAAAAAACCCTTTAAAACGCTCGTTATAACTAAATGAAATAGGGACATAATGATTTAGTATTTTAAATTTATTAACACATAATTTACCTTTGTACCTGCATTGTGACAATCCATCACGATATAACTAATAAAAAATCTAGGGAAAATTATGACAACAAGTAAAACATTTAATAAGTGTGCAATAGCACTTACCATTAGTACGCTTTTCGCTACTGCATCAAGCATGGCTAACCCAGCACAAGCAATTGGCCCTTCAGTGGCTGATACAACAGCTAAACTTCAAAATCAAAGTGGCTTTGAAACGCAATTCATCATTAAATATAAAAATAACAACGTTGATGCACTGAGTTACTCTACTGCAGATGAAAGCCCTGTAAACATGAAAGCACGTGCAAAAAACTTTGTTAAAAACTTTGCCTCTAAAAAAGGAAAAGTTAAAGCAAAGTACATTCGCGCAATGGCACTAAATAACCACCATGTTATGCGAGCAGATAAAAAACTTAGCGCAGCAGAAGCACAAGAGTTTATGCAAGAAATGGTTGATTCAGGCAACGTTGAGTACATTGAAGTTGACCAAATGTTAAAACCTTTTGCGACACCTAACGATCCGCGCTATGGCGACCAGTGGCACTACTATGAGCAAGCTGGCGGTTTGAACTTACCAACAGCTTGGGACACCGCAACAGGTAGTGGTGTAGTAGTGGCTGTTCTTGATACAGGTTACCGCCCTCATGCCGATTTAAACGCTAATATTTTGCCAGGTTACGATATGATTTCTAACCTATCAGTTGCTAACGATGGCGGCGGCCGTGATAGCGATGCACGTGATCCGGGCGATGCAGTAGCAGCCGGCGAATGTGGTAATAATGGTGCGCAAGGGTCTAGCTGGCATGGTACGCACGTTGCGGGTACTGTTGCAGCCGTTACAAATAATGGTGAAGGCGTTGCCGGTGTTGCTTATGACGCAAAAGTAGTTCCAGTACGTGTACTTGGTAAATGTGGTGGTTTAACGTCTGATATTGCCGACGGCATTATTTGGGCATCTGGCGGTAACGTATCGGGCATCCCTGGAAACCCTAACCCAGCTGATGTTATTAACATGAGCTTAGGCGGAAGTGGCTCTTGTAGTTCTACAACACAAAATGCGATCAATACAGCTCGCAACAATGGCGCTGTTGTTGTCATTGCTGCTGGTAACGATAACGATAACTCAGCAAACTACAACCCAGGTAACTGTAACGGTGTTGTTAATGTAGCATCAGTTGGTCGAAATGGTGGCCGAGCTTATTACTCAAACTACGGTAGTAACATTGATGTTGCTGCACCCGGTGGCGCGCAAAGCTTTGCTAACGATTCTGAAGGTGTTCTGTCTACATATAACTCGGGATCTTCTTCTCCATCAACCGATAGCTATTCATTCTCTCAAGGTACATCTATGGCCGCTCCGCACGTAGCGGGTGTAGCTGCACTTATCAAGCAAGCAAAACCAAATGCTACGCCTGATGAAATTGAGAGTATTTTAAAATCGTCTACTCGCTCGTTCCCTGCAACATGTAACAACTGTGGTACAGGTATTGTTGATGCAGCAGCTGCTGTTGCCGCAGCAAGTGGCGGTACAACACCACCCACAACAGGTGATAGTGAACTTGTTGATGGCGAAGCTAAAACAGGCTTAAGTGGTGGTGCTAACGCACAAGATTTTTACACCATGACCGTACCAAGCGGAGCAACCAATGTGACGTTTACAATGAGCGGTGGTACAGGTGATGCCGATCTATACGTTCGTGCTGGCAGCCAACCAACTACATCAAGTTACGACTGTCGTCCGTACAAAGGCGGCAACAGCGAAGAATGTTCTATCGATAATCCAACGGCAGGTACATACCATGTAATGCTTCGTGGTTACTCTGCTTACTCTGGTGTGAGTTTGGTAGGTAATATCACAGGTGCATCTTCTGGTGGCGGTTCAGGCACACCTGAAGCAGGTGGTGGTACTGTTAGTGACGTAAGTGCCAGTGCTGGTCAGTGGAAACACTACACACTAGATGTGCCTGCAGGTATGTCTACATTTACTGTAACTACTTCTGGTGGTACAGGTGATGCTGATTTATTTGTGAAGTTTGGTAGTCAGCCAACATCGTCTAGCTACGATTGTCGTCCATATAAAAATGGTAATGCTGAAACATGTACCTTTAATAACCCACAAGCCGGTACATGGCATTTAAGTGTAAATGCTTACAGAACCTTCTCTGGTTTAACTATTAGCGGACAATACCAACCATAATAGTAATTTCATAATCTTTGGGATAGCAAAGGCCAAACTGACTGTTTGGCCTTTTTTTGTGAATAAGATAATTTTTTAGTTTAATGAGGCTTAATACTAACGAGCTATTTTTAGACAACTAAGCCTCGTCAATCACTAGAGGAAGCTTCGTTATATACCTGTTTTATAAAAAGATTAAACGAACAATATCGGTTTTATTCCTTAAAACTGGTTGGGTATAGTTGCTAATGAACATACGTATTAGTTCAAATATATTACTAACTTATCACCAGAAAACAAAAAACCCAGCCTAAGCTGGGTTTTTAAATTCTAAAAAACTAAAATTACTTGATTTTAGCTTCTTTGAAAATCACGTGTTTACGAGCCTTAGGATCGAACTTTTTGATTTCCATCTTTTCAGGCATGTTACGTTTGTTTTTGTCAGTAGTGTAGAAAAAACCAGTACCGGCAGTTGAAACTAAACGGATTTTATCGCGCATGATTCAGTTCCTTAAACTTTTTCGCCGCGAGCACGGATTTCTGTAAGAACCGCGTCGATGCCTTTTTTATCGATAATACGCATACCTTTAGTAGTAGTGCGTAATGTTACAAAACGTTTTTCACTTTCAACCCAAAAACGGTGTGTTTGTAGGTTAGGTAGGAAACGACGTCTAGTCGCGTTTCTCGCGTGTGAACGGTGGTTACCAACCGCTGGACGCTTACCTGTAACTTGACATACTTTAGACATGTCTATATATCTCCAATAACTTCGCTCGAGCTTAATTTAATCTAAGGCCGTGTATTTCTGCCCTAGATAAATCGAAGGGCGCTCTTTATACAGCTTTTACAGGCAAAGATCAAATACTGATCTATCCAACCAGCTCATATGTAAATTTGATAGCGGCCAATTATAAAGATCGAATGCCCTTAGGGAAAGTAAAAACTGCATTTAAATTAAACTAATTTGCTAAAATGTATTAAACCGCTCATTTTTAGCACATTTCTATATCAAAGAGAGTTAAATAAGGCCACGCTCGGCAAACGAAACACACGTTTCACCTCCCACAATGATATGGTCAAGCACATTTATGTCTACTAATTGCAGTGCTTGCTGCAATTTATTGGTAATAAGCTTATCTGCTTGGCTTGGTTCAGCAATCCCACTTGGATGGTTATGAGCAAAGATAACAGCCGCTGCATTATTTTTAAGTGCTGCTTTAACAACCTCCCGCGGATACACACTTGCGGCATTTATTGTGCCGTAAAAAAGAATCTCATCTTTTACTAAGCGGTTTTGACTATCAAGATAAAGCACCATAAATACCTCTTGCTGTAGACCCCGCATTTGAATGGTTAGGTAATCGTATACTGAATTAGGGGAGTTAAACACGGCATCTCGTTGGCAGCGCTCCTGCATATAACGCTGACTTAATTCAAGTACCGCTTGTAATTGAACATACTTCGCCGTTCCCAATCCTTTTTGCGAACAAAATTCGTCCATGCTGGCATTAAACAAGTTATGTAATGTTTTATTTTCGTTCAGTAAGTGCTGAGCCAACTCTATTACGTTCATCCCCGGCAACCCGGTACGTAAAAATATGGCAAGGAGCTCTGCATCACTTAGCGCTTTAGCGCCTTTTTCGATAAGCTTTTCACGTGGGCGTTGAGCATTGGGCAGTGAAGTTAGTTGCATTTTTTCATCCTTGAATAACTCATGTGTCTTATAAATGTAATGCAAAATAAAAATTTAGCTTGTAATTTTAAATTAAAAACTTAGCTGAACGAGTAAAGATTTGTTATTTTAGGCGCCATATTTAATAAGATTGACAGACAACCATGATGACGTTAACAAACAAAAAAATTGTACTGGGTATTAGCGGTGGAATTGCAGCCTATAAATGCGCTGAGCTCGTAAGACGATTAAAAGAGCATGGTTGTGAAGTAAAAGTTGTCATGACTGAGTCAGCTAAGCATTTTATTACGCCACTCACAATGCAAGCCGTTAGCGGCGAGATAGTATCGGATTCATTGCTCGACCCTGCCGCTGAAGCCGCGATGGGACACATTGAGTTTGCCAAGTGGGCTGATCTTATTTTAGTCGCTCCTGCAACATGTAATATCATTGCAAAAATGGCGACCGGCATTGCAGACGACTTACTGACGACTTTACTGCTTGCGACCCCAGCAAAAGTTGCAGTAGCCCCAGCTATGAACCAGCAAATGTATGCACATGCTGCAACGCAAGCAAACCTAGCCACCTTGAAAGCGCGTAACGTACTTATTTGGGGCCCGGGTAAAGGAGAGCAAGCGTGTGGTGATGTTGGCTCAGGACGTATGCTTGAACCACATGAGCTTGTAGCGTTATGTCTTGAAAAGCAACCTCCTCAAATTTTAGCTGGTAAAACAATTACTATCACTGCAGGCCCAACCCGTGAGCCGCTTGACCCTGTTAGGTTTATATCAAACCATAGCTCTGGAAAAATGGGTTACGCACTTGCAGAAGCCGCGTTGTTACTCGGTGCTAACGTTAATTTAATTTCTGGCCCTGTAACTATTAAAGCACCTATTGGTGCAAACCTAATAAATATAGAAAGCGCAGAGCAACTATTAAATGAAGCACTAGTATATGCACCGCAGTCGGATGCGTTTATTGGCTGCGCAGCTGTTGCCGATTACAGAGCTGGCGAAGTAGCAACTCAAAAAATGAAAAAGCAAGGCGACGAGCTAACACTAACGTTAGTTAAAAACCCAGATGTAATTGCAGCGGTTGCTAATATAGAAAAAAACCGCCCTTACACTGTGGGTTTTGCCGCTGAAACGCAAAACGTTGAGAGTTATGCTAAAGGTAAATTAGTTAATAAAAACCTAGATATGATATGCGCAAACGATGTATCGCAAAGTGGTTTAGGGTTTAATTCTGATCAAAACGCGTTGACTCTGTATTGGCAAAATAAACAGTTAGAATTGCCCGTTAGCAGTAAAAGTACAATTGCTTTAAAAGTGATCGAACAGCTGGCTAAACATCTATAAAAGGCTGGAAACAAACTGAATAAAACATTAACATATGCTTTTCATTTGAACAAAAAATGATTAACCCCAGCCAAGAATAACTAATAAAAAAGGAATGTTCATGCCTGCGACAAAAAGAAGTAATCGCAAAGAGCAAATACTGCAAGCACTCGCACAAATGTTAGAAACAAGCCCTGGTCAACGAATCACCACAGCTAAACTAGCTGCTGAGGTTGGTGTATCTGAAGCGGCTCTGTATCGTCATTTCCCTAGCAAAGCGCGCATGTTTGAAGGCTTAATCGAGTTTATTGAAGACACTCTTTTATCGCGCATTAACCTTATTTTAGAAAACGAAAAAGAAAGCCAAACCCGTGTTTATAATATTTTACTTTTACTTTTAACATTTGCCGAAAAAAACCCTGGTATTACTCGCATTTTAACCGGTGATGCGCTGCAAGGTGAACAAGAGCGCTTACGTGAACGCGTTCAAAGCTTTTTTGAGAAATTAGAGACCCAACTTAAACAAGTACTCAGAGAACGTAAGCTCCGTGAAGGTAAAAACTTCCAAAGCGATGAGCTTACACTGGCTAACTTTTTACTTGCCTATGTTGAAGGAAAAATGAATCAATTTGTGCGCAGTGACTTTAAAACTAAGCCAAGCGTCCAATTTGAAAAACAATGGCCTGAATTGCAAAAAATTTGGCTCTAACATAATCATACCCACTGAATTATTTTTTTAATAAAACGACCAAATGGTCGTTTTATCGTTTATACCTGTTACTTATCGCCACTACCTGCCTTCTATCCTATCTGGTCGAAATATTGGTCAAACTCGTTACAATAAAATAATGTTAAAAAACGAGATTCAATAATGAAAACAAAGCTCACCCTCCTAAGTAGCGCACTTATTACTGGCTTAGTCAGCACCGCGCCTAATGCAAAAGAGGCATTAGAATTCACAGATGTATTTAACTTTAAATCAGCCAAAGGCACACAACTATCTGAAGATGGACGTATTTTATCTTTAAGTGCTACGCCATACCGCGGCAATGCTGCAGGTCAGGTTTACTCTTTAACCTCAAATAGTTTAATCAGCGAAGTGGACCGCGGCACCAAGCCGTTTATAAACAAAGCAGCCAACTGGACTGCATTTATACAAGTACCCACATTACTCGAAAAAGAAACCACCAAGAAAAAAAACACACTTAAAAATAACTTAGTACTAGTAAATACAGAAACAGGTGAGCAAAAACGTTTTGAGAATGTAAAAGACTACGCATTATCAAACGACGGGGTATGGCTTGCGTATCGCTTAGATAAAAAAGCGGATAAAGCTGATAATGTAGAAAAAAATACCAAGGATGAGAGTGAAGATGAAGACAATAGCGCCATTTCACCTGACAAAAAAGACAAGGTTTACTCGCTCGTTATTGTTAATTTAAAAAACCAACAAAGTGAAACTATTGATAATGTTTTTAGTTACAGTATAAGTGCTACCAATGATCAGCTTTTACTAAGTCAAAGTTACCCTGATGGTAACGACAACCAAATAAAGCTAATCACGCTAACATCTTTTAAAAGTGAAGTGCTAATTGATGAACCCGGTGTTATTGCTAATAAAATAGCATGGCACCCAATCGAAGCAACCGTAGCATTTACATTGGGTAATTATGTAAACGAAGATACCCGCCGTCGAAACCACTCACTACAATTATGGAAAAACGAAGCACTTTTAACTATTGAATCTACAAACAAAGAGTGGACTATAGGCAAAACCGCAAAACTAAGCTGGTCAGAAAACGGTGAACGCCTATACTTTGAAAACCGACCAAAACTTGCAGCGAAAGTTAAAGCAAAAGAATTCGTAGATGAACTCTCACTCTATGACATTGCCACTATTCGCGATCAAAAAGGCTTGGATGTTTGGCATAATAAAGACCCAGAGATAAAACCACGAGAAAAACAGCAATGGAACGCGGTTAATAAGCACCTTCATTACGAAGCCGTATACCATGTAAATTCACAAAAAGTGGTTCAACTAAGTACCCCTGCAATGCCGAGCGTTGCTCTTAATACAGAGCGCGATACTTCCTTACTGGGCTCGTCAAATACTCCCTATTTAGAAAAAATAATGTATGGCGGCTTTTTTGCAGATTACTACGCTGTAAACATTAATACAGGCAAGCAAACTCCTATTGTGACTAACAGCCCTTTTAGGCCTTCTCTTTCTCCTAATGGCTTATTTGCGGCTTACTTTGCTGACAACCAAATACAACTAAAAGAATTAGCTAACAATAAGGTTACTCCGGTTACACAAGCCATCAAAGCAACCTTTGCCGACGACAAACACGATTACCCATCAGATCAACCAGGCTATGGTTTTGCAGGCTGGATGAGCGATAGCAGCCAAGTACTTGCTTATAGCAAATATGATATTTGGGCGTTTAATGTAAACACCAATCAAGCTAAACGCTTAACAAATGGAAAGCAGACTAATACACAGTATCGCGTCATTAAGCTTGATAGAAACCAGGTAGGCTTTAAACAAGATGAAACACTGCTAGTTACTGCTGTTGACCTTCAAACAAAGCAAAGAGGGATTGCAAAGCTTGATTTAGAAAATACGACCATTACTGAAGTACTCAGTGGTGATAAACGTTTTGATATTGTTAAAAAAGCCAAGAAAGCAGATAAATACCTATTTACTGAACAGAGTTATCATCAGTTCCCAGATTTCTATCAAACCGACTTAAGCTTTTTAACCACACAAAAAGTAACTGATTTGAACCCTCAAACCGCAAATTTTGCTTGGGGTGAAAAACCTGAACTGATTAGCTACAAAGGCTTTGATGGTGAAGACTTACAAGGTGTTTTAATAAAACCTGACGGTTACAAGAAAGGCGATAAAGTACCTGTTGTCGTTTATTTTTATCGTTACATGAGCCAGCGTATGTTTGATTTTCCTAAAATGGAGTTAAATCATCGCCCTAATTTCCCAATGTTTACATCAAATGGCTACGCCATCTTTTTACCTGATATTCGTTTTGAAATAGGTCACCCGGGCAAATCGTCAACGCAAACCATGATCAACGCTACCCAAAAGTTAATAGATCTTGGTATTGCCGATCCAAACAAAATTGGCTTGCAAGGTCACTCATGGGCTGGGTACCAAAGTGCATTTATTATCACCCAAACAGATATGTTTAACGCGGTTGTATCAGGCGCGCCGGTATCTAACATGACCAGCGCATACAGTGGCATACGCTTAAAGTCAGGCCTTGCTCGCCAGTTTCAATACGAAACAGGACAAAGCCGCATAGGTAAAAACTTATTTGAGGCACCAGAGTTATATATTGAAAACTCACCCGTATTTTTTGCTGACAAAGTCAATACGCCAATTTTAATCATGTTTGGAGACAAAGATGATGCGGTGCCTTGGCACGAAGGCGTACAGTATTATTTAGCACTTCGTCGTGCAGGCAAAGATGCCACTTTTTTACAGTATGAAGGTGAACCGCATCACCTTAAAAAATTCCCAAATCAGGTCGATTTTTCAGTCCGTATGATGCAGTACTTCGATCATTACCTAAAAGGTCAGCCTGCAGCTAAATGGATGATTGAAGGTGAAGCATTTATAAGTGAGTGAACTGAGACATTCATAAATAAACATGATAAAAGCTGATCAGAGTACTCAGACAGATAGAGGCCGATATTACTCAGTAATATCGGCCTCTAAATAGTCAATTATTTTTCCAGCAACAAAAAAGCCGCGATAATCGCGGCTTTTTTTAAATTACTAATAATTACAAACCAGCACGGTCTTTAATTACAGGAATAAGCGCAGAACCTGCGTGATTTCCTTCAGCCCAGGCTATGTCGGCACCGTCTGACAATGAACTTTTAGATAAGTTTTTAACAATATACTCACCTGCATCTACTGCATTGCTGGCAACAGCATGACGCAATAAGTTATTACCGTTACATTGAATAGAATCATATATGTTACGAATTTTTACACGAGAGCTTTTTAACTTGCTACGTAAACGGTTTTTATCATCTGCTGCGATATACTCGCAAATAGATAGCGCTAGTTGATCATTAGCCTTTGCTGGAGCTGTGTACGAAAGTGAACCTGCAGCAATAGCAGAAATAACAACTAACTTTGATAATTTAAACATTGTTGACCCTTGTTTGGTACTTTATTCCTACGTTAACTGGTTAATATTGTACCAACCTAGTTAACCTTTCGCAATAATGTTAGCAGTATTTATACAAAGTTACGAATTTATAACTATGTTTATTTTTTTCGTCAGGCTGTTTTACTTGCTCTTCTTTCACTTCCCAATTTGCAACAGCTTGATAATCAGGGAACTGTGTATCACCTTCTACATCAAGATCAATAAAGGTTAAATATAAGCGCTCAGCTTGTGTTAAAAATTGCTGATAAACATTTCCACCGCCTATAATCATCACTTCTTCAACACCACAAACCAAGCTCAGCGCGGCCTCTGGGCTTGTTACAGTTTCAATACCCTCGGCCTTATATTCAGTGTTGCGCGTAATAATAATATTGCGTCTACCAGGTAAAGGACGGCCAATAGACTCAAAAGTTTTACGACCCATGATCACAGGCTTACCTGTAGTAACGGCTTTAAAATGTTGAAGATCTGCAGGTAAATGCCATGGCATTTTATTATCAAGACCAATAACACGGTTATTTGCCATGGCGGCAATCATTGAAATAATCACATTAAATACCTAATACTTTACTATTAAAAAACAAAAAAGGAGCCTATGCTCCTTTTTATATTTAATGAAAATTAACGTTCGTAGACTACTTCTACATCGTAATCATCTTCATCCCAGTCATCCCAATCATCATCATCGCCCTTAGTGGCTTTTTGATGGTAGGTATCCCACTTAAATTCTATTTCTTCATCTTCAACTTGCTCAAACTTCTCTTTAGGCATGCTATCAAGCAATGTCATAATATCGTGTATAAGCGGTTGAGTATGCAGCTTGTTAATAGCTGAGATTTGATAAATATTTTCAGACTCACCTAGCTCTTGTGCAATCGCATCGCATAGCGCTTGTGCTTCATCTTCAGGTAACAAATCTATTTTATTAAACACTAACCAACGAGGCTTTTCTGCAAGCTTAGGACTGTATTGATGCAGTTCGTTTATAATTGCAAACGCATTATCGACTGGGTTTGATCCATCAACAGGCATTACATCAATGATGTGCAATAACACACGACAGCGCTCTAAATGCTTTAAGAAGCGGATACCTAAACCGGCACCATCAGACGCACCTTCAATCAACCCAGGTATATCAGCTATTACAAATGACTTGTTAGCTTCCGGACGCACTACACCTAAATTAGGAATAAGCGTTGTAAATGGGTAGTCAGCTACTTTTGGTCTTGCTGCTGACACACTGCGAATAAAGGTCGATTTACCAGCATTTGGCAAACCTAGTAAACCTACGTCAGCTAGCAATAGTAACTCTAATTTTAAGTTACGTACTTCACCGGGTGTACCTAGTGTTTTTTGACGAGGCGCTCGGTTAGTACTTGATTTAAAACGTGCATTCCCCAAGCCGTGGAAACCACCTTTTGCAACCAAAATTCGTTGACCATGTTGGGTCAAATCACCAAGCCCTTCTTGCGTATCAACATCGGTTATACGCGTACCTACAGGAACCATTACAAACAAATCGTCTGCTTTTTTACCTGTACAGTTTCGGCTACGTCCGTTTGTGCCGCGCTCAGCTCTGTGAAAACGCTCAAACTGATAGTCAATAAGGGTATTTAAGTTTTCATCAGCTTGTAGATAAACACTACCACCGTCTCCACCGTCACCGCCGTCAGGCCCACCATCTGGGACATATTTTTCACGTCGGAAAGACACGATACCGCTTCCGCCGTCTCCGGCCTCTGCGCGAATTTCTACTTCATCTACAAACTTCATGATTACTCACTTTAGGGATTGGCTTGCTAATTTATACATTATATACCGAAGCCAAGCCGATTGCAGGCTTGGCTTTGGTATATATTTTTGTCTCAAAACAAAAAACCCCGCAAAGGCGGGGTTTTTTAACTACCTTACTGATTACTCAGTTACGATAGTTACGTATTTACGGTTTAAAGGACCTTTTTGTTCAAATTGAACTTTACCATCTGCTTTTGCAAAAATAGTGTGGTCTTTACCGATACCTACGTTTGTACCAGGGTGGAAACGTGTTCCACGCTGACGAACAATGATGCTACCCGCTAGAACTGATTCGCCACCAAAACGCTTAACACCTAGGCGTTTGCTTTCTGAATCGCGACCGTTACGAGTACTACCAGCTGTTTTTTTATGTGCCATTTCTAAGTACCTCTAATTAAGCGCTAATGCCAGTGATTTTAACTTCAGTGAACCATTGACGGTGGCCCATTTGCTTACGAGAATGCTTACGGCGTCTAAATTTAACAACCTTAATTTTCTCACCGCGACCATGTGAAACAACCTCAGCTGTTATCTTACCACCGTTTACGAACGGTACACCGATCTCGATCTTCTCACCATCAGCAACTAAAAGCACTGAATCAAATTCAACTGCCGCACCAGTTTCAACGTCTAATTTTTCAAGACGAATCGTTTGACCTTCAGTCACACGATGCTGTTTACCACCACTTTGGAAAACCGCGTACATAATTAACTCCGTCTGTGCACCCTCAAATCGGCGCAACTAAAATATTCTTCGATAGGGCGCGAAGTTTACGCTAACGCGAAATAACTAGCAAGCCTATTTTGTAATTAAAATGAATAAAAAGTAGCTGCTTTGAGAGCAATTCAATATTTTCTCTATTTTATATTAATTAAGCCTTTTGCCAAGCGCTTTTTAACTCTTTGCAAAAATAACCCTACTAATAAAATTGCAACCTGCGTCGACCATTATTCAAACTCAAAAACCACCTTTCATCGTCTAATAATTAAACACATTTGTGATTGAATTAAGCACTTATTAAGCACTTTAGGTAGGTTTTTTAAATCAATCGTCACAAAATATCGAGCTAGTGCGTTTTTTGTTGTACAATCTGCGCCGTTCACACATAAAAATTGGCTCGGAGATCAATGGATATAAAAGCTATCCAGGCGTTAATAGAAAGCGATATGAATGACGTCAATCAACTTATACATGCGCAAATGCGCTCAGAGGTGGCGTTAGTAAACCAACTTGGTTTATACATAGTTAATAGCGGCGGCAAACGCGTTCGCCCTATGTTGGCTATTTTAGCTGCCAAAGCGCTAGGATATACTGGTAAAGACCACATTACACTTGCGACCATTGTTGAGTTTATTCACACCGCGACCTTATTACACGACGACGTTGTTGATGAGTCAAACTTACGCCGAGGCACCCCGACCGCTAACGCTGAATTTGGTAATGCTGCTAGCGTATTAGTTGGCGACTTTATATACACGCGCTCATTCCAGTTAATGGTTGGTTTAGGCAAAATGCAAATTATGCAAATACTCGCCGATGCTACCAATATCATTGCTGAAGGTGAAGTGCTGCAACTTATGAATTGCAACGATCCAGACACAACCGAAGCCAGCTACATGCAAGTTATTTACTCCAAAACGGCTAAGCTGTTTGAAGCTGCTACCGGGCTTGCTGCTATTATTACCAACAATGATGAAGCCACGCTCAATGCATTAAACTTATACGGTATGCACTTAGGTACGGCATTTCAACTTGTTGACGATGTGCTTGATTATAACGCCGATGCAGACCAGCTAGGTAAAAATATAGGCGATGATCTAGCCGAAGGTAAGCCTACCCTACCACTTATATATGCAATGCAACACGGTAATGCGCATCAAACACAGTTAATTCGTGATGCCATTGAGCACAGTAATGGTATGGAACATTTAGAAGAGATTTTATCTACGTTAAAACAAACCAATGCGCTTGAGTTTACAATGCAAAAAGCAGAGCTTGAAGCCGATAAAGCAATTGCTTGCTTAGATTTTCTACCAGAATCTGAATACAAGCACGCATTGGTAAGCTTAGCCCGTATAGCCGTTGACCGTGATCACTAGCCTTAACGAGCCTCTTATTCAACATTAAGAGTAAATAACATTCGAGCAACAAAAAAGCCTGCAAATGCAGGCTTTTTTAATGCTCATTCTGGCTATTACGCCATGAAATCAACACCTTCTTTGATGTCTTTTTTCAGTGTTTCAAGCATATCGTTCTTCGCTTTTTCTTCAAACGCGCTTAGCTCGCCGTAAGAAAGAATTTCTTCAACGCCGTTTTTACCTAAACGTACTGGGTGTGCAAAATACTCTGCATCCCCATCTTCAACAGCAACGTATGCGTAATCTACAACATCTTCACCTTGTAGGCCTTTAACTAAAGACATACAAAAACGTGCTGCAGCAGCACCCATTGATAATGTAGCTGAACCACCACCTGCTTTAGCATTTACTACTTCAGTACCTGCATTTTGGATACGTGGAGTAAGTGCAGCAACTTCGTCTTCAGTGAAAGTTACGCCTTCAACTTGAGAAAGTAGAGGAAGAATAGTTGTGCCAGAGTGACCACCAATTACGGGTACTTTAACTGTAGCAACGTCTACGCCTTTAAGTTCAGCAACAAATGCTTCTGAACGAATCACGTCAAGCGTAGTAATACCAAATACACGGCTTGCATCGTATGTACCTGCTTTCTTGAACACTTCAGCAACAATTGGTACTGTGCCGTTTACTGGGTTAGTAATAATACCCACAAGTGCTTTAGGACAACTAGCTACAATGCCTTCAGCTAGTGTTTTAATGATACCGGCATTTACGTTAAATAAATCTGCACGATCCATACCTGGTTTACGTGGCATACCCGCTGGGATTAAAACAATATCAGCACCGTCAAGCGCTTTGTTTAAATCGTCTGCGCCAAAACCTGCTACTTTAACATCAGTTGGGATGTGTGATAGGTCAACAGCAACACCTGGTACAACTGGTGCAACATCGTAAAGTGATAATTCAGAACCAGCTGGTAAGCCTGTTTTTAATAGTAAAGACAATGCTTGACCGATACCGCCTGCAGCACCTAATACAGCAACTTTCATTGGAATTCTCCGTCATTTGAGGTAGGAAATACTTGTGGCCCTTAAGATAATGAAATTAGCGCCTAAAAACAAATTTATCGGGCCTATTTTGCGATATTTTCGACCATAGTTGTAAACTTTGGTGGTTTATCGCATCAAACTGTCAAGTTGACTAAACAACTGCTGCATAATTATTCATTTTTGTGTAGTATTTACAGCATAAAAAACAATAATGAATAAAGACTATGCAACCTCAAGATAAACAAGAAGCATTGGTAAAAGCGTTTAAATCACTTTTAAAAGAAGAAAACTTTGGCTCTCAGGGCGAAATAGTTGATGCACTTAAAGAGCAAGGCTTTGACAATATAAGCCAAAGTAAAGTGTCACGCATGTTAAGTAAGTTTGGTGCTGTGCGTACCCGCAACGCTAAGCAAGAAATGGTTTACTGCCTACCCGCTGAAATGGGAGTGCCGACAGCTAAAAGCCCATTACGCCAGTTAGTCATTGATATTATGCATAATGAAATGATGATCATTATTCGCACCAGCCCAGGCGCTGCGCAGCTTATTGCCCGCTTACTTGACTCGTTAGGAAAGGCCGATGGTGTATTAGGTACTATTGCCGGAGACGATACTATATTTATTGCTCCAGCAAAAATTTCTGAAATAGATGTCACACTTGAACGTGTACGTATTTTGTTTGATACGGTTTAAATTTGCTTTAAAAACCCAACTGAGGGGGCAAAAAAAGCAGACCCCATATCGGCTTGAGTAAAATCAAGCCAATGGTCGTAACACTCCCCCTCCCCTAAACGGCTATTTAATACAGCCTCAAATGCAGTACCAGTACTTGCGCAGCTTATGCATAACATACCTTGCTCATAAACATCGCCATAAGGCATGCTTTGATTCAACAAAAGGGGTTGCCCCTCTTCATCTTTTAACTCACTACGCGTGGCATGACTGGTATTTAGTGCTGGGGTTATAAGCGTATTATCAAGCCGTGTACGGCCCATAATTTGCTCTTGCTCACTGAGCGATAGGTGCTGCCAAACAGTTAAGTCGTGTTTATAGCGCTGAACATGAATATAACTTCCCTGATCTTCAAAACAACCAGGTTTATTAATTAAAGCAGTTGAACGCTTTTTTCTTCCGTGTGGCATATCACCACCATAAATAAAACCATTAAAATCTCGGCCATCTAAAAAACGAAAGTTACGGATTTGCTCCACCAGCTCAACATCAGGTGCAAAAAGCTTTAAAACTTGCAATGCAAATAAGTGGTTTACATCTTCTCTGTCTGAACGTACCTGCACAAACAAGTCGCACGGCTGAACACTCATTTGGTGCTCTGCATGATTTATATTAGGAAAGCTTTGCAGCTCACTAGGAATATACTCAGGAAGAATATGAGGCCAATATTGGGCGCCAATGGCAACAACGCACGACAACATCGACTCTGAAAACTGATCATTAAACTCTTCTTCAATTGCGCTTACTTGTTTTAATTTAGCGCGCAATGATTCGTCTTGACCATCAAACACATTAAAAAATAAATGCAAACCATGCAGGTTTGCTTCAGCACAAATCCCAGATTGCGCTTGCGCCATTGTTATTCCTCAGTTTTACAGATATGTACACAGTGAATCACATTAACTATGATTCAAAAAAATTCACTGTGTGGGGTTTTATTTTTATTATAACCTGCTCATTGATTTCAAATGATTGGCCATATTGCGCTTCAACTTCAAGCGTTTGTTCGGCTATAACAACTTTATAAACATACGCAGAGCCAATAAAGCGACGACTTAATATTGTAGCCCGTTTACTGAGTTTGTCACTTTGACACTCTTGCACAAGTTCAATTTGGTGAGGTCGCACATATAACTCACCACTACATGGATGGTGGCTCGTTTGCGTATCTGACTCAACGGTGCCAAAAGGTGTTTTATATTCAGTTGCCGTTAATGCTTCTGCGGATAAGTATATGCCTTGACCTAGAAACTCTGCAACCACCTTTGACCTAGGAGCAGCAAAAAGCTGCTCTGGCGTGCCTTGTTGAGCAATACTACCGCGGTCCATAATGGCAAGCGTGTCAGAAAAAGCAAAAGCTTCTTCTTTTGAATGGGTAACAAATACCGCTGATACTTGTTGCGCCTTAATAATACGGCGAATATCTGCAATTAATTCAAAACGAACTTGGGTATCTATATTTGAAAACGGCTCATCAAGAAGTAGTAAACTTGGTTTATAAGCCAACGCACGGGCAATCGCAACGCGTTGCTGCTGCCCACCAGAAAGCTGGTGAGGAAATCTATCTGCGCAACCAGACAAATGCACTAACTGAAGCATTTCATCCACACGCTGTTGTTTTTCGGATTGGCTCATTTTACCTAACCCAAACGCAATGTTATTTGCTACGCTTAGATGAGGAAACAACGCGTAATCTTGAAACATCATACCTATATTTCGGTGCTCTGGTGCAATAAATGTTGACCCATCACTTACCAGCTTGCCATCTATAAATACACTTCCGTGCTTGGCCTCAACTAAGCCTGCAATGGCTTTTAATGTGGTGGTTTTACCGCAGCCACTGGCACCAAGCAAGCATACAATCTCATCTTTACCCACGGTTAAGTCTAAGTTTTCGATCACCTTTGTACCGTTATAGTGATAGCTGACACCTTGCAAAATTAAACTACTCATTTAAGTGTGTTGCTCCATAGAACGATTAATAAAATACAAGGGGATAAATCCAACAATAACAATAGATAAAGCAGATATAGAAGCCAGCTCTAACTGCTCATCACTCACGTACTGAAAAACATGCGTTGCTAGACTTTCAAAGTTAAATGGTCTGAGTAATAACGCAGCAGGAAGTTCTTTCATGCATTCAATAAAAACGAGTAAGGCAGCTGTCAGTAAGCCTCTTCTTAATAAAGGTAGGTGCACTAAACGCAATGTTTGGCCTTGGCTTTTACCCATAGACTGGCTTGCCATATCAAGTGATGGACTAATACGCACAAAGCTCGACTCTATCGCTCCGTGAGCAATGGCATAAAACCGAACGACATAAGCAATCACAATAGTAAACACACTGCCTGTTAGTAACAGACCTATGTCTAAATTATAAGGCTCTAATACATTATTAATACTACTTTCTAACAGTGTTAAAGGTAATAAAACGGCAATTGCTAATACGGTGCCAGGCAGTGCATAGCCCGTACTCGCTAGTCGCCCAGGAACGAGAGGGTAAGACTGTGTTGCTATACGCTGATAAAAAACAACAAAAACACCTAATGCAATTGTTATTACGCTCACAACGCCTGCCACTTTTAGGCTTTGCCACGCATAATTAAAAAACTCAGCACTCCATGCTTTTTCAAAGTAGGTAATGGCGTAATTAAGTAGTACTGCAATCGGGATCACAAAAGATACAAGTAAAACCGTGCCACAAAATGCCGTTGCTAACCAAGCCGACTTTCCCTTTAAAATATAAAGTGCTTCACTATTTACGCCCGATTGGCGTTCAAATACAGCTTGATTACGACGACTAAAGCGCTCTGCCATAAGCGCTAAAAATAGAAGTAACAGCATGACACCTGATATTTTTGCAGCAGCAGTCAAGGAGTAATAACCAAACCATGTATCGTATACCGCGGTTGTGAGCGTGCTAACAGCAAAATAACTTACTGTTGCAAAATCGGCCATTGTTTCCATACTAATAAGCGCAAGGGCCGCAACAATAGAACCACGAGATAATACAAGACTCACTTTAAAAAAACTTTTAGTTGGGGAAAGTCCCATTAATTGACTTGCCTGTACCAATTTAAAAGACTGCTCTCTCAAAGCCGTTTTAAAAATTAAAAATAAGTATGGGTAAAGCACCAAGGCAATCATGACTATTGCGCCCGGCAGGGTACGTATATCAAAAAACCAATAGTCACTGGGAGATTGCCAGCCAAACCACTCCCTTAGAGTTATTTGCACGGGTCCTGCGTAATCAAGTAAATCAGTATACACGTAGGCAATAATGTAAGTAGGCATAGCAAGGGGCAGCATGAGCGCCCATTCAAAATGTTTTTTACCGGGAAAGTTACAATAAGCAGTTAGCCAACCAAGTGGCAACGCGATAACACTACTGAGTGCACACACACCCAATATAAGTAGTACAGTATTAGAAATGTAATCCCAAAGCACAGTGTCCCAAAGGTGAGTAAAAACCTCTGAGTTGCCTTGTAGCGATTCAAAAAGAAGGAAGAACAACGGGGCCGACAAAACTAAACCTGTCGACCACGCGAATAGCTGCCATTTAGACAGCTTAAATTTATAAGTCATTAAAGATCGAACTTCACCTCATCAATTAACTTAAGCGCTAACGGACGATATTTACTGATCTCATCAAGTGGCAAGCTATCTTCTTTAAAGCTGCCCCATGATGCAACCAAACTGGATAATTGCACACCAGGCTTAACTGGGTATTCCATATTAAGCGATGCATACATGTTTTGCGCTTTATTGTCGGTCATATACTCTATGAGTTTCAAGGCATTTTCAGGGTTTTTAGCATATTTAGTGATAACAGCCCCCGAAACATTAATATGTGAACCACGATCAGTTTGATTAGGGAAATTAATGTATACCGCCTCAGCCCATGCTTTTTGTTCTTCGTCTTGCAACATTTTACCCAAGTAGTAACTATTGCCTAACGCAAGATTACATAGCCCCTCTTTAACGGCTTTAACTTGAGCACGGTCATTGCCTTGTGGTTTACGTGCTAAATTAGCCTTCATGCCTTCAAGCCATGTTTTAGTTTGCGCTTCACCGTGATGAGCAATCATTGAAGCAACTAACCCTAAGTTATACGGATGTTTACCTGAACGAGTACAAATTTGCCCTTTATACTTTGGATCGGCTAGTTCTTCGTAAGTGAGCTTTGGTAATGCGCCCAAACGATCTTTGGACGAATATACATTTCGCACGCGTTTTGTTAGCGCGACCCATTGGCCATCTCCATCTCGAAAAGCAGAAGGTACGTTAGCATTTACATTAGTACTATTAATTGTTTGAGTTAAGTTTAAATCTTCCAATTGAATGAGTGCACTAAAATTAGAAGTAAGAACTAAATCAGCTTTACTATGTTTACCTTCGCGTTTTACACGCTCGATTAAGCCTTTTTTAGCAAACACAACATTTGTTTTAATACCGGTTTGTTTTGTAAAATCGTCTAAAATAGGTTGTATTAAAAAAGGTTGGCGAAAAGAGTAAATATTAACAACATCATTTGCAAAGGCTGGCGCCGATACGATAAATCCTAAAGCGATAGCGAGTGTTTTCTTCATTATTCCACCTAAATAGTAATTATTATCAATAATTCTACCGTGAACAGTTAAAAAGTGCACACCCTAAATACCCATAAATACTAAAAAAGCGTCCAAAACAGAAATACCCTGTAAGAGATATCTCACGGAAGTGGCAGCTTATAAGTAAAACACCGATTAAAAACCTACCAAAAAAAACATAAACCATTGATATTAAATAACTATATAATATTTAACAATAATAATACATAAACTATTTAGCGTTTTTGTCCTACTTTAGTTGGACCATCCACCTATAATTAACACATCAACTAAGCAATGACGCTTAACGAGTAAAAGGACAGGGATTAATTACTCGCAAACCAGTGACTGGTTATTAAGGATAACACGGAGTTAGGACAGGCTCAGGATGAGCATCGCAACGGAGTGTTAATAAACGGACAGCATCAGGAAGATGCATAAAGGAGTGCAACATTGGAGTGTTGCTTAACAGGAAGTTGAAGGAATATAAAGGACAGGTCTTAACAGGCAACACAATGGACTGATAACAACACGGAAGCACTAGGACGTGCAAATGAAGGATTTGGTAATAGGTTTTACCGCAACAGGACGTATAGGAATAAAGGAGATAAGCCCGGATTGGCTTATATTGCATAGAACTAAAAAGTAATATAGCAATAAACATGGAACAGTAAAAATTGGAGTTGATTAAGTTCAATTGCAGGATGCAGAAAATTAGAAGATTCCGCAAGCGCGCCTAGAGATAGAGCGCGCTTTTCTTTGACCTAAATTTAATACTACCACTCAATACAATCGGTATTAAAGAGACTCTGGTCTGCCTTTATTTCGTTTTCCCATAAGATACGCATCTCTAAACTTTATAAAGTGATCCTCAAGCTTTTTAGCTGCATCCATTTCACCCGCGAGTGCTAGCACTAAAATACCTACTTCAGCTGTGCCTAATTGATGCGCATGAGGCGCAACTCGTAAGCGATAATCTGATAACTTATCAGCTGTAATAGACAATACGGGCAAGTTATCTAAATATGGGCTTTTACGAATCATTTTTTTCGCTTCACGCCATGTACCATCTAAAAATATGAATAGCGGCTTTTTATTAGGCTCAATATTCACTTGCGTAATAGCTCGCCCCTCTTCTACATCCTCAGCAGGAAAAATAACCATTGGCTGATATTGCTCATCATTAATAAGCGCTATTAGCGCATCATCTGGATTAGTTCTATCCCATTTAAAAGCATGGTTATCGGGTATAATTTCGGCAATTAAACGCCCCGTATTTGAAGGTTTAAAACTTTCGTTATGGTACATCAATAAACACACTGCAGCATCGCACTGCGCTTTCTCTACGCCTTCACAAATACAGTAGTGCTTTGCAATTAAGCATTGCTCACAACGTGCTAACTTAGCGCCACGGGCATTAAATTCGCGACGAGATTCACTAATTTGCTGAGCGCGTAATAGCAGTACTGAATTATGAGAAGAGTGAGTCACAGTGATTAATTACCTTAAATTTGATCGGCGCATATTGTAGCTAAAAACGTGATGAATAGATATCAGCTATCAGCTATCAGCTATCAGCTATCAGCTATCAGCTATCAGCTATCAGCTATCAGCTATCAGCTATCAGCTATCAGCTATCAGCTATCAGCTATCAGCTCAAAATAAAATGGCATTTTATTAAAGCAAGTTTTGTTTATGTTTGGATTCACAGCTATAAAACAAAAAACCCAAGCCGAAGCTTGGGTTTTAAAAAAGCGTTGCTAGTTAAAAGAACTTACTTCTTCTTTTTAACTGCTTTTTTGTTTGGTAAATCAGTGATTGAACCTTCAAAAATTTCAGCTGCAAGGCCAATTGATTCGTTCAATGTTGGGTGAGCATGAATAGTAAGTGCTAAGTCTTCACCATCTGCACCCATTTCAATACCTAAACCGATTTCGCCAAGCATTTCGCCCGCGTTAATACCAATCATAGCACCACCTATTATACGGCCACTTTCTTTATCAAAGATAAGCTTAGTAGAACCCTCAGTACGAGAAGATGCAATTGCACGACCTGAAGCAGCCCACGGGAATACCGCAGTTTCAATGCTTAAACCTTGCTCTTTAGCTTCTTTCTCAGTAACACCTACCCATGCAATTTCTGGGTCAGTGTAGGCAATTGAAGGAATACATTTAGGGTCGAAGAAGTGCTTCTGACCAGAGATAACTTCAGCAGCAACATGACCTTCATGAACCGCTTTATGCGCAAGCATAGGCTGGCCAACTAAGTCACCAATTGCAAAAATATTGCTTACATTAGTACGTAACTGTTTATCAACGTTAATAAAACCACGCTCATCTACATTTACACCTGCTTTTTCAGCATCAAGTAAATTACCGTTAGGCGTACGACCTACTGCAACAAGTACTTTATCGTAACGTACTGGCTCAGCTGGTGCATTTTTACCTTCAAATGTAACGTATAAGCCATCGTCTTTCGCTTCAACAGCAACTACTTTAGTTGAAAGCATAACGTTAAACTTATCGCTTACGTATTTTTGGTAAACTTTGATAATATCTTTATCAGCTGCAGGAACTAATTGATCAGCAAATTCTACAACGTCAATGGCAGAACCTAATGCGCGGTAAACAGTACCCATTTCAAGACCGATGATACCACCGCCTAAAACAAGTAGTTTTTCAGGAATATCTTTAAGCTCTAATGCGCCAGTTGAGTCAATTACACGGTCATCTTCTGGGATGAAAGGTAAATTAACTGGTTTTGAACCTGCGGCAATAATAGCATTGTCGAATGTGATAGTAGTTGTACCGTCAGCACCTTCAACAGCTAAAGTGTTGCTACCAGTAAATTTACCATAGCCTGGTACAACTTTAACTTTACGCATTTTAGCCATGCCGTCTAAGCCGCCCGTAAGCTGACCAACAACAGACTCTTTCCAAGAACGGATTTTGTCTAAGTCAATTTGCGGTGCACCAAAAGTAACACCATGAGATGACATTTCTGCAGCGTCATCAATTACTTTAGCTACGTGTAAAAGTGCTTTTGAAGGAATACAACCCACATTAAGACATACGCCGCCTAATGTTTCACGCGATTCTACTAATGTAACTTCTAAGCCCAAGTCAGCAGCACGGAAAGCCGCAGAGTAACCACCAGGACCACCGCCTAGTACAACAACTTGAGTTTTTAATTCGTTGCTCATGCTATTACCTTAATTGTTTGAACGGGACACTGCCCTAAAATTTAACTGCCATGTTTCTGCATGGGCAGAAAATCAGAGCAATTCACAAATAGTGCAAAGATTGTATCATTGCATATAGTAAAAATCCCAGCTAAAAACAACTGGCTGGGATTTGATTTTGTTCATATTGTAGCGATTACATCACTAATTGACGTATGTCGCTCATGTAGCTAGCAAGCGTTGCGGTAAAGCGTGCAGCTAGTGCACCGTCAATCACGCGGTGATCGTACGACATAGACAACGGAACCATTAATTTAGGTTCAAAGTCTTTACCGTTCCACTTAGGTTTCATTTCAGATTTAGATACACCTAAAATAGCAACCTCTGGTGCGTTAACAATTGGCGTAAATGCCGTACCACCAATACCGCCTAAACTTGAAATAGTAAAACAACCGCCTTGCATATCTGATGCAGTTAGCTTACCTTCACGCGCTTTTTTAGACACTTCCATTAGCTCACGAGATAGCTCAATAATGCCTTTTTTGTCCACGTCTTTAAACACTGGAACAACTAAGCCATTAGGCGTATCTACCGCAACACCAATATTAATGTACTTTTTAAGAATCAAGCTTTCGCCATCTTCAGACAGCGACGAGTTAAACGTTGGGAACTCAGCAAGTACTTTAGCCGCAGCTTTCATCACAAACACTAGTGGTGTGATTTTAACGCCAAGCTTTTTCTTCTCGCTTAAAACGTTTTGTTCTTTACGGAATACTTCAAGGCTTGTGATATCTGCTTCGTCAAACTGTGTAACATGCGGTATTTGTACCCAGTTACGGTGTAAGTTTTTACCCGATAGCTTTTGGATGCGAGACAGTTTTTTCTCTTCAATTTCACCAAATTTAGCAAAATCTACTTTTGGCCAAGGAATTAAGCCAAGCTCACTGCCACCAGCATTACCTGCTGATGCTGAAACTTGACCAGACTCAACTTGCTTCACTAAGCTTTTAACATAGTTTTGCACGTCTTCTTTAACCACACGGTTTTTACGACCCGTGCCTTTTACGTTCGCTAAGTTAATACCAAACTCACGTGCTAAACGACGAACAACTGGCGATGCATGAGCATACGCGCTATTGTTTTCAAAACTTTCGTTGCTAACTTTAGCGGCAGGTGCAGCCTGTGCTGGCGCAGACTCGGTTTTTGCAGGTGCCGCCGCTGGCTTTTGTTCAGCAGGTGCTGAAGCTTTTGCAGGTGCACTGCCTGCAACTTCAAATACAAAAATAAGTGAACCGGTTTTTACTTTATCGCCCGCTGCTACTTTAATTTCTTTAACTGTGCCTGCAAATGGCGCTGGTACTTCCATAGCCGCTTTGTCGCCTTCAACGTTTAAGATAGATTGCTCTTCTTCAACGGTATCGCCAACAGCAACCATGATTTCAGTTACTTCAACTTCGTCGTCGCCAATGTCAGGTACGTTTACTTCTTTTGTGCTTGGCTCGGCGCTTTGAACAGTCTCTGCTGGCGCAGATTCTTGCTTAGGCGCATCTGATGCTGGTGCGCTCGAACCTGCAACTTCAAAAACAAATACTAATGAACCTGTTTTTACTGTATCGCCAGTAGCTACTTTAATCTCTTTTACAGTACCAGCAAACGGTGCTGGTACTTCCATAGCCGCTTTGTCGCCTTCAACGTTTAAGATAGATTGCTCTTCTTCAACTGTATCGCCAACAGCAACCATGATTTCAGTTACCTCAACTTCGTCATCACCAATATCTGGTACGGTTACTTCTTTAGTTGAAGAACCTGAAGCGTGAGCTGGTGCCGCCGATTGAGCGGGGGCTTCAGGTGCTGAATCAGCACCTGCGCTTTCGCCTTCAAATATAAATACTAAAGAACCCGTTGTTACTGTATCGCCAACATTTACTTTAATTTCTTTTACGGTACCCGCTTGCGCAGCAGGTACTTCCATTGAGGCTTTGTCGCCTTCAACTGTCAGTAAAGATTGGTCAACATCTACTTTGTCACCAACGCTTACTAAGATTTCGGTTACTTCTACGTCATCGCCACCGATATCTGGAACATTAATTTCAATACTCATTACAAACCTCTTATGCGTACAGTGGGTTTAGTTTATTTGTGTCGATGTCGAATTTCTTAAGCGCGTCAACAACAACAGACTTTTCAACTTCACCGCGTTTAGCAAGTTCAGATAACGTAGCAACAACAACGTAGCTTGCGTTAACTTCAAAATGACGACGTAAGTTTTCACGGCTATCAGAACGACCGTAACCATCTGTACCTAACACTTTATAGTTGCTGCTAGGAATAAATGAACGCGCTTGTTCTGCGTAGTTTTTCATGTAATCGGTAGCGGCAACAGTTACTGAGTCGTTTAATACGCTCGTGATGTAAGCTGTTTTTTGCTCGCTTTCAGGGTTAAGCATGTTGAAGCGCTCAACATCTTGACCATCACGCGTAAGCTCATTGAATGACGTTACAGAGTAAACATCTGATGCAATGCCGTAATCATCACTTAGAATTGCAGCCGCTTTACGCACTTCAGTCATGATAGTACCTGAGCTTAATAGCTGTACGTTGGCTTTTTTACCTTCGTAGCTTTCAAGCTTATAAATACCTTTACGAATACCTTCTTCAGCACCTTCAGGCATAGCTGGCTGATGGTAGTTTTCGTTCATTAGCGTTAGGTAGTAGTAAATATTTTCTTGGTCGTCACCGTACATACGACGAATACCATCTTGTACAATTACGGCAACTTCAAATGCGTAAGTCGGGTCGTAAGAAATACAGTTAGGAACCGTATTTGCAAGAATATGGCTGTGACCATCTTCGTGCTGTAAACCTTCACCATTTAGCGTAGTACGACCAGCCGTAGCACCTAGCAAGAAACCACGTGCTTGTTGGTCACCCGCCATCCATGCCATGTCGCCAACACGTTGGAAACCAAACATAGAGTAGTAAATGTAGAATGGGATCATTGGTAAATCATTCGTGCTGTATGATGTTGCAGCAGCAACCCATGACGACATTGCACCTAACTCATTAATACCCTCTTGAAGTACTTGCCCTGATGTAGCTTCTTTATAGTAAGAAACAATATCACGGTCTTGAGGGGTGTAGTTTTGGCCATGTGGGTTGTAAATACCAATTTGACGGAATAAACCTTCCATACCAAAGGTACGCGCTTCATCGGCAATAATTGGTACAATGTTTTTACCAATACCTTTGTCTTTCAATAAAATATTAAGTGCACGAACAAAGCCCATTGTGGTTGAAATATCACGTTTTTGCTCTTCAAGTAGTGGCTTAAATGCTGCTACTTCTGGCAACTGTAATTTTTCAGAAAACTTAGCTATGCGAGTTGGTGTATAACCTTCTAAGTCTTTACGACGAGCATGTAAGTACTTGTACTCTTCAGAGCTTTCATCAAGCTCTAAGTAAGGTAAGTCTTTAATTGCTTCTTCAGAGACTAAGTCTTGTAGGCCTAAACGGTCACGTAAGTGTTCAACATGGCTCATGTCCATTTTTTTCACTTGGTGTGCAATGTTTTTACCTTCAGCTGCTTCACCCATGCCGTAACCTTTTACAGTTTTAGCAAGTATCACAGTAGGACGGTCGTTAGTTTGCTCGGCCTTTTTAAATGCAGCATAAAGTTTTGATGGCTCATGACCACCACGCTTAAGTGCAAAAATTTCGTCATCCGTCATATCTGCAACAAGGGCTGCTGTTTCTGGGTAACGACCAAAGAAATGCTCACGAACGTACGCGCCATCTTTTGCTTTATATGTTTGGTAATCACCGTCAATTGTTTCGTTCATCAACTGTAGTAATTTACCTGTTGTATCTTTAGCTAGCAGAATATCCCAACCGCTTCCCCATACAACTTTAATCACGTTCCAACCAGCGCCTTTAAATAGGCCTTCTAGTTCTTGAATAATTTTACCATTACCCATTACTGGGCCATCTAAACGCTGTAAGTTACAGTTAATTAGGTAACATAGGTTGTCTAGCTTTTCACGAGCAGCAAAAGAGATTGCGCCGCGTGATTCTGGCTCATCCATTTCACCGTCACCTAAAAACGCATATACACGTTGGTTTTTAGTGTCTTTTAAGCCACGGCCGTCTAGGTATTTTAAGAAACGCGCTTGGTAAATAGATGCAATTGGACCTAAGCCCATTGATACTGTAGGGAACTGCCAAAATTCAGGCATTAATTTAGGGTGTGGGTACGACGGTAAACCTTTACCATCTACTTCTTGGCGGAAGTTGTCTAGTTGAGCTGCGCTTAAGCGACCTTCAACAAATGCACGCGCGTAAATACCCGGAGAAATATGGCCTTGGTAATAAACTAAGTCACCACCGTCTACCTCGTTTGGCGCTTTAAAAAAGTGGTTAAAACACACTTCATAAAATGCTGCTGACGATTGGTAAGACGCCATATGGCCGCCTAAGTCGAGATCTTTTTTAGATGCACGCAGAACGATCATAATCGCGTTCCAACGAATAATTGAACGAATACGGCGTTCAAGGTTCACATCACCTGGGTAAGCAGGTTCTTGATCTACAGGAATAGTATTAACGTAGTTCGTGGTAATACCCGTTGGCATATCAACGCCGTCTAAGCGGGCTTGCTCTAATACTTGCTCAAGTAAGTACTGAGCTCGTTCAACACCTTCTTCACGCACAACTGATTCAAGAGCTTGTAACCACTCTTGTGTTTCTAGCGCGTCTACGTCAATTTTATTGACTTCAGACATATGGAGGTTTCCTTATGTTTAAAATACGAATGTTGTTAATTTAATACAACTGATACTTAAGTTAGTGTGTTCAAGTAATAGAGTATTAGCTTAATTTTGTTTTGTGCGTCTTAAACTACGTTCAATTCGCGAATATTCTTTGCCCGCTTCAAGTAATGCTTCCTCAATAAACGCTAAATGCGCATTACTTGCTAAACGAGCTTGTTCTGGATTGCCGTCAATAACCGCATCCATTAACAAACGCCTGTGCTCGGCTAACTGACTGCTAATATCAGGTTTTTCTAATAAAACCGTTAAATTTTGCAATACGTTTTGCTCAAGCAGCGCCTGCATACCTCTCACCAAGTGCAATAACACAACATTATGTGAGGCCTCAGCCACACTAAAATGAAAGGCATTAATTGCTTTTGCTTTTTGCTGTAGGTCATCATGCGAAAGCGCAATTTTATCAAAGCTTTGTTTTACTTTAGTAAAATCGTTACTTGTACCTCGCAGTGCTGCGTAGTAAGCAGCAATACCTTCTAAAGCATGACGAAATTCGAGCAAATCAAATTGTGACTCAGGGTGTTTACTTATCAGTTCAAACAACGGATCAGTTAACCCTTCTTCCAGCTGATTTTTTACAAACGTACCACCGCCTTGACGACGCGTAACGAGCCCTTTTGCTTCTAACTTTTGAATGGCCTCGCGCAGCGAAGGACGAGACACTTCAAACTGTTTTGCTAGTTCACGCTCTGGAGGCAGCTTTTCTCCTGGTGCTAACGATCCCTCAAGAATCATATTCTCAAGTTGCTGTAAAATAACATCAGATAGTTTTGCTGCTTTAATCTTTAAAGACATGAATCAACGTCCGCGTTGTATAAATACCAAGCCCCAAAACTGGAGCTTAAAGTTATAAGATTTACCCAAAAGGTAAATTGGTCATACCAAGAATTTGCAATACGTTATCAAAAACCCATATAGCTGTCAATTTACAGGTTACTTGTACGGGGATATTAGCGTAACGCATTTTTAACGAAGATCAAACAATACACAATATAGCTTAGTTTTGAGAGGCTAGTAAGATTAACATTCAAATGGTCTGACCAGATAAATTTAGAGTTTTAACTCTATTTTAAGGAAAGATCTAATTGCTATGTTTAAAGCGTTTTAAATAGGCAAGGAAGCCAAGAGCAAAGCACTTTAGCGTAAATAAGTGCTTTACCTTTAAATTGGCTTCAAAAAAATAAGGTGTTAAGACAAACCGCCAAACAAAGTAAGTAATGCAATTAAAACTAAATAAAATAGTACATTACGCTTAACTAACTTAATCATACACGTTGCCTCGTAAGTGCAACCGTAATAACGCTTTTCTACTTGCTCTGCTGCAAGCGCAGTATAAGTGACGACCTTTCGGTTAGGGCTTGAAAAATCAAGCGCGTAATGTAACCAGCAGCTCGTTCCTTTATTAAAGTTACCAATTACTAAGTAACCAAAACTCGCTATACGTGCGGGTAACCAATCTAACCAAAACAGTAATTTATGTATTAACTTAAAATGTTTAGCAAATATCACTTTATGGTTATCTCGCACTAAATCGGCAAAAGTACGTACAAGAGCATATAAAACAGCACCCGGCGCACCTAGAACAACAAACCAAAAAATAACGGCACAGTAAAACCTAAAATTTACCCAAGCAAGTGTTTGCCCAAAGGTTTCACCGCCTTTTTGATCTTCAGTACGTTTTTGCCCCATTTGCAGTGCATATAAAGACGCCGCGGTACCATCATCGCGTGTGAGTGCGTTTAAATATGCTTTATATAAAGCACGTTGCTTTGCACAACCAAAGCAAACAAGTAAAACAGCAATATTAATGGCCAACTCCCACAAAACAAATTTCGACAAGTTGTAAATACACGCCATAGCTACTACAGGTAAAAATAGCCAAATTAAAAAACCCATTGCCGAACTAAATAAACCGTTACTGGCAAGTAAGCGGTTGGAGCGTTTTAAATAGCCATTGGCGTAATAACTTATTTGCCAATAGTTAGCTCGCGCCCCTAAACGCTCTAAAATTAACGCTAAAATAATAGAAACTAAAATCATGATAGTGACTCTCTCAACTTGGTTGCTCAAGCATGTTTAAAAATAATGGCCAGTTAAAACTACTGCCGGGGTCTGTTTTGCGACCGGGTGCAATATCGCAGTGCCCCACAATACGCGAAGAGGTAATTTTGGGATAGCGCTGCATTATAGATTTACTTAAATTACATAACGAGGCGTACTGATCGCGAGTATAAGCAGCTGTATCGGTGCCTTCAAGCTCAATACCAATACTGTAATTATTGCATACAGTTTGTCCTTCATATTCAGATACGCCGGCATGCCAAGCACGCTTGTTAAATGGCACGTATTGAATCAACTCACCAGTGCGTTTAATAAAGCAATGCGCTGATACACGCAGCCCTTTTAAATCACTAAAACTTGTATGGGCATTGCAATCAATACACCCCATAAATAAATCATCTACAAAGGGTGTGCCAAACTGCCCTGCGGGGAGTGAAATATTATGAATGACCAACAAGGTAATATCTGTGTGTTCTGGGCGCTCATCATAGTGCGTGCATGCGCGCTGTTGCGCCGCTAATAACACTCCATTTAAATCAATTGCCATTACATTTATACCAAACTATTCATAACCTTGATGCTAAAGGATTTATAAAAATAATGATAGTAACCAAATCCCACCTAGGTAGGTAAGGAATTATAAGCTGCTTATATTTTAATAATAAAGCTCTCAGCTATGCTCTAATAATTAAAAGCGCTTCTATTCATTATTTAAACATAGTAAAATTTTCTTTAATTTATTAATGCTTATGAGCTTTTAGCCATGTCTATTTCGCACACTTTACTTAGTCAACTTGTTACCCTTGCGCTCGACGAAGACTTAAACTACCAAACCGCAGCCGATGGGGATATTACCGCTCAGCTTATCCCACAAAACGAGCAAGCAAGTGCCAAAGTGATAACCCGTGAAGAATGCATATTTTGTGGAAAAGACATCATTATTGAAGTGTTCAAGCAAGTAGACCCAACAGTGCAGGTATCAGTACTGGTAAACGATGGCGACGTTGTCACTGCCAACAGTACTTTATTTACAGCAAAAGGCTCCGCCCGCGCAATTTTAACCGCTGAGCGCACTGCACTTAACTTTGTACAAACGCTTTCTGGCACAGCAACAACCACAGCGCATTATGTAAAAGAGCTTAGTGGTACTAGCACACAGCTACTCGATACCCGTAAAACTATTCCAGGACTCAGAGCGCTGCAAAAATATGCAGTAAAGTGCGGTGGTGGCGCAAACCACCGTATTGGGTTGTTTGATGCATTTTTAATAAAAGAAAACCACATAGCAGCCTGCGGAGGTATAAATAAAGCCATTGCTCAGGCAAAACTAAATCACCCAAGCAAACCGGTTGAAGTTGAAGTTGAATCGCTGCAAGAGCTAAAGCAAGCCATAGACGCAGGCGCCGATATAATCATGCTTGATAATTTTAGCGTTGAACAAATTAAGCAAGCCGTTATTTTAACTAACAAACGCGCTAAATTAGAAGTGTCTGGCAATATGACGCTAGAAACACTTAAAACGTATTCACAAGCGGGTGTCGACTTTATATCTAGCGGTGCATTAACAAAAAACTTACAATCAATCGATTTGTCGATGCGTTTTGAATGATGTATGGCCAAAGTAATAATTTAGTTCTACATTTAATAAATGCTAAAGCGTTGACAAGTTAAAACAAAAGTAATTTAATAGTTAAAAATAACTAATTGTAACAATTTGTTAAATTAATTAGCTATTTTAGGAAAAGTAGCGTGCTAACAACTAAAATAAAATGATACACTTGTACTGTTTTATTATAAAATCTCGTCATAAATAACTAGATACTTGTTTTTAAGCTCATCCTAACAAGCAATCCAAGTTACTTATGACTACACTTTTTATTAGCTGCTGTTAGCAATTATTTGTATCCAGCCTATAAGCAGCCAGTTAAGTATAAAACATAGTGAATTCACACCTAGCTTTTGTGTTTCATACCCTAAAGCTAAAGTGCAAATATAGCGCTAACTCTGCAGCAAAATGTGGATAGCGAAAAAGTTTATTTTAAGCAAAACTGTAAAGTAAATCAGTTAAATTAAGTTAGGCACAATGCCAATTAATGATTTAATTTACACAATCTATCCTTTAGGAGAGGAAACATGAAAACAATGACTCAAAAACAACAGGGTTTCACCCTAATTGAATTAATGATTGTAGTAGCAATCATCGGTATTCTTGCAGCAGTAGCATTACCTGCTTACCAAGATTATACACAGAAAGCTCAGGTTGCCTCTTCTCTAGCTGAAATATCAGGTGCGCGTAGCGCCTATGATGTAGCCATTTCAGAAGGTCGTCCTAATGCATTTTATACTGCAGCAAATTTAGGGCTTAGTTCAGCTACAACTGCTGCCACAGCTCGATGCAATGCTTTTTCGGTGAACGCACCTGCAGCTACAGGAGCACAAGCAAATGCTATCTCATGCTCAATGCTAGGGTCAGGCACTGTCCAAAGTGGCACTATCACTTTAGGTAGAACCGCAACTGGAACTTGGTCGTGTACAACAACTGTAGAAGCTAAATTAGCACCTGCAACTTGTACAACTGTTGCAGCATCTAATTAATAAGACCATTAAAGTTTGAACGATTATAAGGTAGCTTTATGCTACCTTTTTAATTTTCAGGTGGTATCAAAGTAATGGCTAAAAAACAAGAAAATAAAAGTTTGGATACTTTTGAGTGGGTTGGTGTGAGCGCTCGAGGGAAGAAACTAGAAGGCGAACTAACAGGTCAAAGCATTGCTTTAATAAAAGCTCAGCTGCGTAAGCAAGGAATTACCCCTTCAAAAGTAAAACGCAAAGCAAAGCCTTTATTTGGTGTACACACACAGAAAATAACCCCTAAAGATATAGCATTAGTAACTCGTCAAATTGCAACCATGCTCACAGCAGGTGTTCCATTAATACAATCAATTGAAATGATTGCTAGTGGCTCAAATAATAAAAGTGTCAGTAAGTTAATGAATGCAATTGGTGGTGATGTAAAAGCAGGGCAAACTCTTTCCTCAGCACTAAGAAAATACCCTCGATACTTTGATGATTTATATTGTGATTTAGTCGAGTCAGGTGAGCAATCGGGTGCACTTGATAAAATATTTGACCGTGTTGCACTTTACAAAGAAAAGTCAGAAGCGCTTAAGTCAAAAATTAAAAAAGCCATGTTTTACCCTATCGCAGTTTTAGTTGTAGCACTTATAGTTACCTCAATACTTTTAATCTTCGTAGTGCCACAGTTTCAAGATATATTTGCGGGCTTTGGCGCTGAGCTTCCCGCATTTACCTTATTTGTAATTAGTATATCTAACTTTATGCAAGCGTATTGGTGGATGATATTAATCACTATTGTTGCATTTGGTTATGCATTTAAAGAAGCCAAACTCAGAAGTTTAAAACTTAGAGATGCAACCGACCGAGTCATATTAAAACTTCCTGTAATCGGTATGATTTTAAATAAAGCAGCCGTTGCCCGCTATGCCCGCACACTGTCGACCACCTTTGCGGCTGGTGTACCACTGGTTGATGCACTCAACTCTGCAGCTGGTGCATCCGGAAATGCTGTTTACCGCTATGCAATACTAGATATAAAAGCCGAAGTGAGCTCGGGTAATCAGATGAACTGGGCGATGCGAAACTCTAAAATATTCCCTGATATGGTAATCCAAATGGTCGCCATTGGTGAAGAGTCTGGATCGCTTGATGGCATGCTGGCAAAAGTAGCGACTATTTACGAGCAAGAGGTTGATGATGCGGTTGATGGGCTTTCAAGCCTGTTAGAGCCGCTTATTATGGCGGTACTTGGTGTATTGGTTGGTGGTTTGATTATTGCTATGTATTTGCCTATTTTCCAATTAGGTTCTGTTGTTTAATTAATAAAAAATTTTACAGAAATTAAAGAGATCTTTGTTTTCATAAGGTTGGCGGTTTAGTCTTTTTATTTGCTTTCTTTAACTTCTCTTTGTGATAATTATCTCACTTAATTTTTAGACCTTTTTTTAGACTTTTTTAGACTTTTTTAGACTTTTTTAGACAAATTTTCAGGTATATATGCAAAGTATTATTGAAGTAATGCAAAGCCAACTGTGGTTTTATTTAACCACGGTTGGCTTAGTTAGTTTATGTGTGGGTAGTTTTTTAAACGTAGTTATTTACCGTTTGCCGCTTATGATGCAGCGAGAGTGGCAAAGCGAGTGTAGGCTATTACTTGAAGACGAGCTCAATACCAATCAAGCTAAACCAAAAAACACCAGCGAGCCTTTTAATCTTGTAAAACCAAATTCTACCTGCCCTAAGTGCAAAACGGCCATTAAGCCTTGGCAAAACATTCCTATTATTAGCTGGTTAATACTTAAGGGTAAATGCGCAAGTTGTAGTAATCCTATCTCTATTCGTTACCCTGCAGTTGAGGCTGTTACGGCTCTATTAAGCTTAGTGGTTGCTTATACCTTTGGCGCAACAGAACAAGCATTATTATACATAGTGATCACATGGGCACTTGTGGCACTGACCTTTATTGATATAGACCACATGTTACTGCCTGACCAGCTAACTTTGCCGCTTGTTTGGCTGGCACTTATTGCCGCTGTTGGCGGAGTTACAATTACACCAAGTGATGCCGTTATGGGTGCCGCTTTTGGTTATTTAAGCTTGTGGAGTGTATTTTGGCTATTTAAGTTATTAACCGGCAAAGAAGGCATGGGCTATGGCGACTTTAAACTGTTAGCTTTATTTGGTACGCTATTGGGTTGGCAGTCGTTACTTACCATAATACTGCTTTCAAGTGTTGTTGGCGCCATTATTGGCATCGCTTTGTTAACTATTCAGGGTAAAGATAAAGCAACGCCCATCCCATTTGGGCCTTACCTAGCAATTGCTGGTTGGATCACGTTACTGTGGGGTAACCAATTGCAAAGCGCGTATTTTAACTTAATTGGTTACTAACTTGAGTGCGCACTAAAATGAGCAAATCTGATATTAAAGCATCGCCTTGGGTACTTGGCTTAACAGGTGGTATAGGCTGTGGCAAAACAGCGGTAAGTAATATGTTTGAGCAGCTGGGTATAACAATAGTTGATGCCGACATTATTGCGCGCCAAGTCGTAAAGCCTAAAAGCGATGGTTTAAATGCCATTGTAAGCAAATTTGGACAAAGTATTTTATTGCGCGAAGGCACACTAAACAGAAGCGCTTTACGTGAACGTATTTTTACTAATAGTGCCGACAAAGAGTGGCTAAATAATTTATTGCATCCACTCATTAGAAACAAAATACATAACGACCTTACTGCCGCAAAAAGTCCATATGTAGTACTTGTAGCACCACTTTTGTTTGAAAACAGCCTAGATAAATTGTGTAATCGAACGCTACTGATTGATATACCTCAAAGTGTACAAATAGAGCGCACGGCTTCGCGTGATAACGTAAGTGTTGAGCAAGTAAAAGCGATTATTGCAGCGCAAATGTCACGCGAAGACAAACAAAAAAAAGCAGATGATATTTTAAATAACGACCGTGCACTTAACGACGTTAACCACGACTTATTAACGCTGCATAAACGTTATCTGCACATGGCACAAATGCAAGCAACTTAAATAGTAAAAACGAGTCAAAACAAACTAATCTCCTATATTAATTAATAAATTTAGCCTAGATTGTGAAGAGTAATGTAATCCCCTTCTTTTTTCTGATAAATTACTCTCTCTGAAGGATTAAAAAGGTGCGCAATGAATATTAACTCACCGTTATTAAGAAAGTTTCTTACGCTTGGGCGTATTGATGCCGATACGGTAAAAGCAAAGCAGCAAGAGTTTGCCTCAACCGCTGAACTGATTTCTAAATGCGGAAAAATAGACAGTAAAGAGTTAGCAGAGCAATGTATTGATTTGTTTCGTGTTCCCTATTTTGATTTAAAAGACTTTGATCCTGCATCTATTCCTGCCGATCTTGTAAAAGAAAAACTGATCCGCAAACACCATATTTTACCGTTGGTACAAAAAGGCCGAAAAGTGTATGTGGCGGCCTCTGATCCAACCGATTACGGCGCCTTCGAAAACTTTGAATTTAGTACCGGCCTTTCATGTGAAATAGTCGTCGTTGATTACATTCAGCTCGATAATAAAATTGAGCAATTGCTAGATGCAACCGGCAGCCTAAATTTAAGCGATGATGAGTTTAAAGAATTTGCCGACCTAGAGACAGAAAGCCAAAAAGAATCTGCACCTCAAGATGACGACAAAGACGATGCCCCAATTATTGTGTACATTAATAAAATTTTAATGGACGCGATAAAAAAAGGCGCATCGGATCTACATTTTGAACCTTACGAGCATAAGTACCGAATTCGTTTTCGTATTGATGGTATTTTGCACGAAGTGGCAAGCCCGCCTAATACATTAGCAACCAAGCTTTCTGCTCGTATTAAAGTAATGTCGCGACTTGATATTGCCGAAAAGCGTAAACCACAAGATGGCCGAATTAAATTAAAAATTACTGAACGAAAAAGTATCGATTTTCGTGTCAGTACTATGCCCACGCTGTGGGGCGAAAAAATAGTAATGCGTATTCTTGATTCATCAAGCGCTATGCTAGGCATTGATGTACTTGGTTACGAAGAAGAGCAGAAAAAGTTATACATGGATGCACTTGGTCAACCACAAGGCATGATACTTGTTACAGGTCCTACCGGGTCAGGTAAAACGGTATCGCTTTATACGGGTTTAAACATATTAAACCAACCTGAGCGAAACATTAGTACCGCTGAGGATCCAGTTGAGATAAATCTTGAAGGGATAAACCAAGTACAAATTAACCCTAAAGCCGACATGACCTTTGCTAATGCACTGCGTGCGTTTTTACGTCAAGATCCCGATGTAGTTATGGTAGGTGAAATACGTGACCTTGAAACCGCAGAAATTTCAATAAAAGCGGCGCAAACGGGTCACTTGGTTTTATCTACATTACATACCAATTCAGCGCCAGAAACCATTACCCGACTATTAAATATGGGCGTACCCGCCTATAACGTAGCCAGCTCAATTAGTTTAATTATTGCACAGCGACTAGCACGTCGTTTATGCCCTAAATGTAAAACGGCAGAACAATTGCCAAGCGAAGAGCTCTCTCGTCAAGGATTTAGTACAGCGCAAATTGAAGATATAACTTTATATGCACCTAAAGGGTGTGATGGCTGTACCGATGGTTACAAAGGCCGTGTAGGTATTTACGAAGTTATGCAAATCACACCAGAAATTGCACAAATAATCATGCGCGGTGGTAACTCACTAGAAATCGCTGAGGTATCATTAAAAGCCGGTTTTAATAATTTGCGCCTATCGGGTTTACGTAAAGCCGCTGATGGTTTAACGTCACTTGCTGAAATAAACCGCGTAACTAATATGTAAAACTATTTAGCGCTTTGCTTGCTTTAAATACAGTAAGCGCTAATGAGTAACCTGTTGAGAGTAAAACATGCCTACTGTTGTAAATTGTCCAACCTGTAAAACAAATGTTGAGTGGTCTGAGCAAAGTCCTCACCGCCCATTTTGTTCTAAGCGTTGCCAACTCATTGATCTGGGTGAGTGGTCGTTTGAAAATAATAAAATTTCAGCGCCAATCACATCGGCTGATCAAATAAACCAAGACATGATTGAAGACATAGAAGCCATGATGGCTAAAAATGAAGATGACTTTTTTAAGTAATGTCATCTAGTTTTTATATAAACAAAAGCCAGCTAAATGCTGGCTTTTTAGTACTCACTTAAAAGTTAACCTTAGGGTCAGTTAGCTTTTTTGCTTACGCTGCTTTTTACTTTTACGCTTTTGAATTTTAGCAAACTTTTCTTTTTGCTCTGCGTTAAGCAACTGCATTACTTGATGCTGCGTTTTTAGCTTAATTAAGGCAAACTCTTCACCTTTACTTTGGCGCTCACTTAAAAGCTCTTTTGCTGCATTTTCGTCAAATGTTGCTGCTGATAGTAGTACGTCCATTTTTGCTTTGTGCGCTTCACGCATTGCTTTACGTGCTTCTTTATCGTCGCCTCGTAAGGCTTTCATTTGTGTTTTTTGTGCTTCAAAAATAGCTTTTAGCTTAGTTTGCTGACCTTGCGTTAAATCAAGTTTTTCGGCGCCGCGTTCAGAAAGTAAAAAACGCGCTGAAGAATGCCCTTGTCGATCATGCATACCGCCTTTAGCTAGTACGCTACCTGCACCAAGTGTGGCTGTTGCTAAGCCACAAATAAGTACTAATTTTGAAAGTGTATTTACTTTAGTCATAATCATCACCTTAACTGTTGGGTTGGTTGTGGTTGGCTGTCGTGTAATTGCCTAGCCAGTGAGTTAACTATAACTAACTCAACGCAAAGTAACGCAAAGCAGTGTAAAGGTTGTGTAAAGATTCACTTTTGAGCAATTAAGGGCGTAAAATAAAGAAATGAAATATTGCCTAAGGGTTTGTAAATGAAACTATTAATGATTGACGACGATACGGGTCTTTGTGAGTTACTAAGCGAATACCTTTCAAGCCAAGGGTTTGAAATACAAAGCGTACACGACGGCGAACAAGGCCTAAAGTTAGCACAGGCAAACGACTACGCATTAATATTGCTTGATGTCATGCTACCTACGCTAGATGGCTTTGAAGTTCTAAAACAACTTAGGCAAACCAAACTCACCCCAGTTATTATGCTTACAGCTAAAGGTGAAGACTTTGATCGTATTTTTGGATTAGAGCTCGGTGCGGATGATTACATACCAAAACCATTTAATCACAGAGAGTTACTTGCCCGCGTAAAAGCGATTACACGTCGTATAGAGCATATAAACAGCTTAAATATCAACACAACTAATAAGCTGCTTGTAAATGGTGTAACTATTAACCTTGCAGCACGAGAAGCCTCTATTGATGAAAATACTCTCACGCTTACTGGCACAGAGTACGAAATACTGGCACTTTTGTGTAAAAACGCCAGCCAAGTTGTTAGTAAAGAGCAAATTAGTGAAGAAGTGCTAGGCAGGCGTTTAGCATCGTTCGACCGCTCTATTGATATGCATGTAAGTAATATCCGAAAAAAAATAGCAGAGCACATTAAAACAGAACGAATTAAAACAATGCGAGGCAGCGGTTATGTTTTCATCCAAGGCGAGTAAATCAGGCGCTTTATCTTGGCTTAAGCACCCTAGGCATTATTTATTTTTTAAAATATTTGTTTGGTTTTGGCTAACCATTATTGGCACCGTTACTGCGCTTGTTTTTTTAAGTAATATCAGTGTACTGAACTTAGTAAGTAATGAACCCTTACATGGCCCGATGGAAAAAAACCTAGCTTATACCGCAAGAAGCATTGAGCGCTCTGCATATAAGCATAAACGTTCGCTTGAGAGTATTCTTTCGCATCCACGCTTATCTAAACGTAAGCTTTTATATTTAAGCGCTGAGCAATCTGATATTTCTTTTACTAATAAAGAAACACCTATAAACATAGACCTAAGCCTTCTTAATTTTACCAAAAACATGCCACCGCAAATTGTTTTCACTGAGCAATATCAAGCCTTTGGGCCAGTTCAATTAACCGTCCCCGAAGGAGTATTTTATTTATATGAAATAGACATAAACAATCAGCCACCTCTGTTTATACGCTTAAAGCTAATGCCCGGCTGGATCAAAGTATCTATTGCAATTATTGCCTCTTTAATTTTGAGCTTTTTGTTTAGTCGTAACTTAATTGCACCAATTAACAGCCTTAAAAAAGCAGCTATAAAACTATCTTCTGGCAATTTAAGCGCACGTGCTGCTATTTCAACTAATAGAAAAGATGAGCTAGGGGTACTTGGTCGAGACTTTAACAGTATGGCAAACCAGCTAGAACTATTAATAAGCTCACAAAAACGCTTGCTTGCTGATATATCCCATGAGTTACGTTCGCCACTTACTCGCTTAAAAATGGCAACAGGCCTTGCACAAATGCAAGCAAATGAAGCAAGTCAGTCTTATTTATTACGAATAGAAAAAGAGGCTAATCAACTCGATCAAATGATTGCTGATGTGCTTCAAGTGTCTCGTTTAGAAGCAAAAAGCCAAACCCTTGCAATGCAAAAGCAATCACTAAACGTTATTGTTGAACATGTTTTAAACGATGCAAAATTTGAAGCAAAACAATATGATAAGCAGTTAACAATAACAGGCGATGCAAGCGTAACCATTAGCTGCGATGAAGCCCTGATTGCCAGCGCGCTTGAAAACCTACTTCGTAATGCCATTAAATATGCAAATAACACAATAAGTATAAAACTATCGCATGGTGATGCCGTGCATATTGAAATATGTGATGATGGCCCAGGCGTGCCAAATAACCAGCTTGATAAGCTATGTGAGCCGTTTTTTAGGCAGTCTGATGCAAGAGATAGAGTCAGTGGTGGAACCGGTTTAGGCTTAGCTATCGCAAAAAATGCAATTACAGCTCATAATGGCACCTTAGTCTTATCGAACAAAGATCAGGGCGGCTTGTGTGCTAATATCACACTGCCAATAATCAAAGAGTAAACCATGTTTTATAGTAGTGAGCGCGAGCTTAAAGGTAACCAATCAGCCATTAATGATTTTTATCAAAACACATTAGTTAAAGCGTATTTAAATACGCCTAATGGGCAGTTATTTTATGCGCATGCCCAGCCAGATAAAGCTCATGTTGCCATAGTTATTAGCTCAGGCAGAATCGAAGGGCTCGATAAATACAAAGAGTTGTTATGGGAGCTTTATACTAATAATTTTGCTGTTTTTATTGTTGACCACCAAGGACAGGGTCGCTCTTACCGCTATTTAAAAAATAAACATAAGGGCTATGTAAATAATTTTGGTGACTACAGTGCCGACCTTAATTTATTTAACACCCAAATAGTCGACACCGTTTGGCAAGGTAAAAAGCTATTAGTGAGCCACTCAATGGGAGGTGCAATTGCATTTGATTATTTGGCAAACTATGAGCATAGTTTTAGCGGTGCGTTTTTATCAGCCCCAATGTTCGATATACACACCAAAGGTATTCCAAAGCCTTTAGCCCGAATAATTGCAAGTAATGCCGTGCGTCTTGGTTTTCAGTTTAGCTATGCCCTTGGGCAAACCGACTACACCCCAGAAGAGTTCCCTTTAAACGTATTAACAAGTTGCGAATTACGCTACAGCCTATTTAGGCAAACATATAATGAGGAGCCTTTGCTACAACTTGGCGGGGTTACTTATGGGTGGCTAAATTCAACCTTTACTTTTTTATCATCAATAGATGAGCTTACTGTTGATATTCCACTTTATATTGCAAGCGCAAAAAACGATGTAGTTGTCGATAATGAAGCGCACTATAGACTAGCTAATAAGTACGCGAATATTACCCTAGAAAGCTTTGCTGACGCCAAGCACGAACTATTCTTTGAATGTGATGATGTACGCCAGCCAGTACTTAAGAGTCTGTATAAGTTTTGTGAGTCGGTGACGGCTTAGTTAAAACAGAAAGCGGGTCGAGGTGGATTAGTATATCAACCTCAGATTCAAAACGAGCACCAATCATCGCTTCAACCTCATCAGCCACAGTATGGGCTCGTATTAGACTTAAATGGTCATCAAGCTCTAAATGCATTTGAATAAACTTAATTTTCCCCCCCTGGCGAGTACGGATCCCGTGTACGCCATGCACATCGCTGTGCTCTTTAGCAATATCAAAAATGCTTTGCTTTTCATCGTCTGGGAGTTCTTTATCCATTAAATGATCGGCACTATCTCTTGCAATATCCCAACTGTTATAAAGTAAGTAACCTGCTACCCCTATTGCAAAAATAGGATCGGCATACATCATTCCGTAATAAGATAGAGCAATCGCAATTAAAACAGCAGCGTTTAAAATCAAATCACCTTTGTAATGCACCGAATCTGCTTTTATAGCAATCGACTCGGTATGCTGAATAACCTTAGTTTGCACAAAAACAATGACCAGGGTACATGCAATTGCAAAAGCACTTACCCATACACCTAATAATGAATGTGTAAGCTCTATAGGGTTAAATAAGCGCTCTATACCATGAAATGCCAGTAAACAGCCCGAGCCTGCAATAAACGCAGCTTGCCCAAGCCCTGCTAATGCCTCGGCTTTACCGTGGCCAAACCGATGATCATCATCGGCTGGACGCAGTGCGTAGCCTAAAACTAAAAAACTCATAAATGTAGCGGTAATGTCCATTAATGAGTCTGTTAAGGAGCCAAGCATTGAAGCAGAGCCTGAAGCAAGCCAGGCCCACGCCTTTGCCGCAATCATTAAACTCACCATTACCATAGTAATAATACTAGAAGCTTTAACCCAAAATTCGTAACTGCGGTTATGCACAATTTCATCCGCTAAAAAGAGTATTCAATACCTTGAGTATATCATTTTTTTTAAGGGTTTCGTGTATACTGCTTTCGTCAAATACCATTATTAAAAGGCTAATTATGCTGGATATTGTTTTATACCAACCTGAAATTCCACCAAACACAGGGAATATTATCCGCCTTTGTGCAAATACCGGCTTTTCGCTGCATTTAATTGAGCCTTTAGGGTTTGAGTGGGACGACAAACGTGTAAAGCGTGCAGGCCTTGATTACCATGAATTCAGCCATGTTCAGCGTCATGCGTCATTTGAAGCGTATCTTGAAAAGTGTAAACCGAAAAAAGTGTATGCTTGTACAACCAAAGGCAGCCAATTTCATCATGAGGCACGTTACGAAGCCGGCGACTGCCTAGTATTTGGTCCAGAAACACGCGGACTACCCGATGAGATGATTCAAGCTCTACCAAACGAGCAGCGTGTACGCATCCCAATGCAACCAAATAGCCGAAGCATGAACCTTTCAAATGCAGTCGCTGTATTTGTTTACGAATCATGGCGACAGTTGGGCTTTCCTAACGCGCAATGATACGCGTATTATTAAAGCTAACAAAAAACCGACATGATGTCGGTTTTTTTAGTTATTATCACAGTAGTGAGTGCTATTCTGATCGTTGCTCTCTACCTAACAATGCCATAGCAGCGGCTTTCATATCTTTATTTTCATAAAGTACTTTGTAAATCTGTTCAGTGATAGGCATTTCAACGCCTGCACGCTGGGCAAGTAAATACACCTCTTTGGTGTTTCTAAAGCCCTCGACTACTTGGCCTATCGACTCAATTGCAGTTTCAACACTTTCACCTTTACCCAGTGCTAAACCAAAACGACGATTGCGTGATTGGTTATCGGTACAGGTTAAAATTAAATCGCCAAGGCCTGCCATTCCCATAAAGGTTTCTGGCTTTGCGCCTAGAGCGCAACCTAACCGAGTCAGCTCTGCAAGACCTCGTGTGATCAAGGCTGTGCGAGCATTGGCTCCAAAACCTACACCATCAGAAATACCCGCGCCAATAGCAATTACGTTTTTAACCGCACCACCAAGCTGTATGCCAATAAAATCGTCATTGTTATACACTCGAAATGAACGACCACAATGCAGTAAATCAGCCAATTGTTGTGCAAACTCAGGTGAGGTAGACGAAACAGAAATAGCTGTTGGTGAACCCATTGCCATTTCTTTCGCAAATGTAGGACCCGAAAGCACCGCAAGTGCGATTTCATCACCCAGCTCTTGCTGTGCAACTTCTTGTAATAAACGCCCTGTATTTGGCTCAAGGCCTTTAGTCGCCCACGCGACTTTAGCATCGATTTGCAATGCAGGTTTTATTTGCGCAAGTGTGTCGCCAAATGCATGGCTTGGCACAACAACAAGCACAATAGCGCTACATGCAACGGCACGTTGTAAATCGGCTTCTAGTACTAGAGTGTCTGGGAAGGGTGCATCTGGTAAGTAACGTTGATTTTTCCGCTCAGCTGCAAGCGTAGCAACGTCGTCGCTATTGCGTCCCCAAAGCGTCACTTTATGACCATTTCGGGCTAAACAAATAGCAAGGGCGGTGCCATAAGACCCCGCCCCCAATACAGTAACAGCTGAAGTTGCTGTACTCATAAGTTATGCGTCTGCTGTAACCTGGTCAGCTTGCGCAGTACGTTGTTGCATATACTGTGCAAACAATGCGTCAAAGTTTACTGGCGCAAGGTTTAACTGTGGGAAAGTGCCACGGTTAACTAGGTTAGATACCGCTTCACGTGCATATGGGAACAATACGTTAGGACAAAATGCACCTAGCATATGAGCAAGCTGTACTTCTTCAACCTCTGCAATAGTAAAAATACCCGCTTGTTGAATTTCACATAAAAACGCAGTTTCTTCGCCAATTGATGCTGTCACAGTTAATGCTAAAACAACTTCAAATACACCTTCGTCCAACTTGTTAGAGCGAGTATCTAGGTCTAGCTTAACTTCTGGCGTCCATTCTTTTTGAAAAATTGCCGGAGAGTTTGGCGTTTCAAACGACACGTCTTTAGTGTAAATACGTTGAATAGTAAATTGTGCGCCTGCGTCTTGTGCCGCTGCTGCGTTTTGAGTTTCTTCGTTCATTGTTATTCCTAACTTGTTCGTTATTATAATTAAATTAAGCGTTAAGCTTAGCGTCAAGTTTACCTTGAGCCTCAATAGCCATCATGTCGTCACAGCCACCGATATGTTCATCATTAATAAAAATTTGCGGTACAGTGCTTGCGCCACCGGCTTTAGTAATCATTTCATCGCGAAGTTCAGGTTGTACACCAATATCAAAATTAGTGAATTCAACGCCTTTGCTTTTTAAAAGCGCCATAGCTCGCTGACAAAATGGACAATATGCCTTGGTGTATAAAACAACGTTACTCATAATAAATCCTCTATCGGTTTAGCTAAACGAGATTAGCGACCTGTTATCGTTGGTAAGCTAGCAGATTGCCATGCACCCATTCCGCCCGCTAATACATAAACCTGTTCAAAACCAGCTTTATGCATTGCTGTGGCCGTGCCTTGGGCTGTCATACCTGTAGTACATACCAATATAATGGGTTTAGTCTTGTACTTTTCAAGGCCTGAAAAGTCAGATTTTTTTGCATTTTCAGGGCTTAAGTGTTCAGCACCCGAAATACGGCCAGACGTAAACTCTTTTTGTGCTCGCATATCCACTACTTGACCATCTTCACGATTAATAAGTAGCGTTAGTTGCTGAGGGTTTATTTGACGAATAGCTGAAAATTTACTTTTTATCCAACCACTGACAATAAGAAAAACAATACCAACCCAAGCAAGGCTTAAAATAGGGTGATTGCTTATAAATTCAATATATTGATCCATTCGACTTCCACTATAAATTACATCCTAAAACGCAATGTTTTAGACATTTTAGACTTTAGCCACGCAAGTATACCCAAACCAACTTAAAATGCGAGTTTACACAGAGTTTAAAAGGAGGAAAAACACCCCATATAAATGTTATTAACCGCACATCAGCATCAATACGATATTCAATTAAGTGAAAAAAATTAATATGCTGTTTTGTATGCTGATTCAAGTAACAAAACACGGTATGCTAAAGCAAAACAGGTGCTAACTTTTAGGAGTGACTATGACTGAACATAAAAAACCACTGGTATTAATGATTTTAGACGGTTGGGGATATCGTGAAGACGAGCAAAGCAATGCAATACTAGCAGCGAATACCCCCGTGTTAGATAACTTATGGGCATCTCGCCCTCGCACATTAATTTCAGCATCTGGTTTTGATGTAGGTCTTCCTGATGGACAAATGGGTAATTCTGAAGTTGGGCATGTTAATTTAGGTGCAGGACGTGTTGTATACCAAGACTTTACTCGAATTACAAAAGCAATAAATGACGGTGAATTTGACTCAACCCCTGCACTTGTTGAAAACATTGATAAAGCAGTTAATGCCGGCAAAGCCGTTCATGTTATGGGGTTATTGAGCCCGGGTGGCGTTCATAGTCATGAAGATCACATTGTTGCAAGCATAGAGCTGGCTGCAAAACGCGGTGCTAAGGAAGTCTATTTTCATGCATTTTTGGATGGTCGTGATACACCACCCCGTAGTGCCAAAGAATCGATTGAACGTATAGAAGCGTTGTTTGCAAAACTTGAATGTGGTCGGCTAGCAACACTCGTTGGTCGTTATTATGCAATGGATAGAGATAACCGCTGGAATCGTGTAGAAAAAGCCTATGACGTAATGACCTCTGGCATTGGAGAGTTTAACTACAGCGATGGCGTAACCGCATTAAATGCAGCTTATGAGCGCGACGAAAACGATGAGTTTGTTGCTCCTACAACCATTACACCAGCAGGTAGAGAAGCAGCGCAAATTAATGATGGCGACACCGTTATTTTTGCAAACTTTAGGGCAGACCGAGCACGAGAAATTACACGCGCCTTTGTAGAGCCTGAGTTTGATGGCTTTACCAAGAAAAAATCCCCCGCTCTCAGCGCATTTGTTATGATGACAGAATATGCAGCCGATATAGACGCACCCGTTGCATTTGGCCCAACTCCTCTTACTAATGTATTAGGGGAGTGGCTTGAAAAACAAGGGAAAACACAACTGCGTATTTCTGAAACAGAAAAATACGCACACGTTACCTTCTTTTTTAGCGGCGGACGTGAGGACGAATTTGAAGGTGAAACGCGTGAATTAATCCCTTCACCGCAAGTGGCTACCTACGACTTGCAACCTGAAATGAACTCAGAAATGCTAACCGATAAGCTCATAGAAGCAATTAAAAGCGGGAAATACGACGCCATTATATGTAATTACCCCAATGGCGATATGGTTGGCCACTCAGGTGTATTTGATGCCGCTGTAAAAGCTTGTGAAGCCGTTGACACCTGTATTGGCCGTGTAGTTGATGCATTGAACGAATTTGGCGGTGAAGCGTTGATCACAGCCGATCATGGTAATGCAGAACAAATGGCTAACCTTAAAACGGGCCAAGCACATACCGCGCATACAAGTGAACCGGTGCCCTTTATTTATGTTGGTCGCGATGCGACACCATCTGAAGGTAAAGCATTAAGCGATGTTGCCCCTACTATGCTGCACTTAATGGGCATGGAGCAGCCAAGTGAAATGACTGGCACACCCATCATGACGTTGAAATAACCCATGATTAAACGTGTTAACCGATACTTTAAGTGCGGCTTAATACTCGCCTCATTGGTGGCTGCATCAGCAGCTGCCAATGAAGATCGCACTAAAAAAGATCTCTCACAAGTGAAACAAGCACTTGAACAAAGCCAATCTGAGTATAATCAACAACGAAAAAAAATATCTCAACTTCAAAAAAATCTTAAAAGCCATGAGCTTGAAATAGCTAAAAACGCTAAAGCACTCAATATGGCTGAGCAGTCTGTTAAAGAAACCCAACAACAGCAAAATCAACAACAAAAAAAAGCTGATGAACTCGATAAAAAACACATCGAATTTCAACGTATTTTAGGAGCGCAACTTAAAAGCGCTTACATGGCAGGTGGTGATGACTACTCTAAAATGTTGCTGAATCAAGAAAACACAGCGCAATTTGAGCGAACACTTAGCTATTATAATTACCTAAACAAAGCACGAATTGAACAGATAGAAGAATTAAAAGAACTTAAACAACAAATCGCGTTAAACCAAGTTGCACTCAATAAAACAAAAGAAAAGCTTTTAGCTTTATACAACGAGCAAAAAAGGCGTCAAACAGCCTTAGTAAATGCACAAAGTGAACGTCAAGCTAACCTTAGGAATCTTCAAGTTCAGCTTACGAGTACTAAAAGCTCAATCGATTACTTAAAAGAAAACCAACAAACCCTTGTTAATACAATTGAAGAATTAGAAAAAGAAAAAACAAAAAAAATAGAATTACTTGGCCTCAATAAAAATAAAGGCAAATTAAACTGGCCTAGTAAAGGTAAGTTAAAACACAAATTTGGCCAACGAAAACATGGCGGCATTGATTGGAAAGGCGTGCTAATTGGCGCTAAAGAAGGCGAAAATGTTAATAGCGTGCACAATGGCCAAGTTGTATTTGCAGATTGGTTAAAAGGTTATGGCTGGGTAATTGTAGTCGATCATGGTGAAGGATTTATGAGCCTATACGGCCATGCACAAACACTACTGAGAGACGTAGGTGACTTGGTACGCCAAGGCGAAACTTTAGCGTTGGTTGGCCAAAGCGGCGGACAGGCAAGTTCTGGTCTATACTTTGAAATACGACACAAAGGACGCGCAGTAAATCCCGTAAAATGGTGCAGACGTATTTAATTGAATAAACCGCTGCTCCGCTGAGGAGTAGCTGATGAAAAACAACAATGTAATACCCGCATTTAAAAAAGCAGGCTATGTTTTCAGCCTGCTTTTATTCACCTTTACTTTAGTACTTAACAATGCATTTGCCAGCTCAGTAAAAAACCTTAAAAGCCAACAAATAGATGAAATTTTATTTAACATACACGCCTATTATGTTGATGATTTAGATCTTCAAAACAGCCATTATGTGCAATACAACAACAAACAGTTTGAGCGCTTATACTCAAAGCTAGACCCCTACTCTAAATACCTTAACGAACACGAGCTCGATGCCTTATTTGATAATACCAATGGCCAATATACGGGCTTAGGTATTGAAGTAAAAAAGGTCGATACTGACATAAAAATAGTTAACGTGGTAAATAACTCACCAGCGAAAGAAGCAGGTATTTTAGCTGGCGATATTATTGTTAGTGTTAATCAAAAAACGGTCAATTTGCTCAGCGTTAGCGAAGTCGCAACTTTAATAAAAGAAAATAAATTTACAACAATTAATCTCACCGTTAAGCGAAATGAAAGCCCAGAAGTTTTGTCATTTAACGTAGCTCGTACGCAAATACAATTAGAGAGTGTAACCAGTAAAGTTTTAGAGTCCGGCATTGGCTATTTAGCTATTAATAGTTTTTCTAATCACACACTACACGAAGTTGCACTGCAAATTGCAGCGATGCAAAATAATTATGATTATCCATTATTAGGGCTTGTAATTGATTTACGTGACAACCCCGGAGGCACCCTTAAAAGTGCGATTGCCGTCTCTGATTTATTCTTAGAAAGCGGAACTATAGTAACAACGAAAGGCAGATACTTTGACGCTAACCAAGCCTTTTATGCTAAAAGGGGCGACATACTCAAAGGCGCCTCAATTGTTGTACTTATTAATGAAAATTCAGCCTCTGCGGCCGAAATTTTGGCCGGCGCCTTAAAAGACAACAACAGGGCAAAAGTGGTTGGAAGCCAATCTTTTGGAAAAGGGTCAGTGCAATCACTTATACCATTAGGTGATGGCAATACCGCTTTAAAACTCACTACCGCAAAGTATTTTACACCTTCTGGTGAATCAATAGATGGCGTTGGAATAAAGCCCGATGTGACGATTAATCAAACAACACTTCCACAAAACAATAAAGCCGTTATAATAAAAAATGAGCAAGTAAAAAATAATCAACACCAGCTTGTTAACACCTTAGCTGATTTACAGTTAGTTAAAGCAAAACAATTACTCAGTATGCAGTAATCTATTTTGTTTGAGCGTTACTGGGCATAAAAAGATAATAAAAATTATAAACGTGAATACTATTAACAAAAAAATACGGATGTGGCTTTTTTTCAGTGTATGTATTGCTTGCTTTAGCGCTAATGCTAAACAAATAGCGATAGTTATTGATGATATAGGCTACCACCAAAGAGACTTAGAGTTTTTAACCTTACCTGGGCAATTGACCTATTCAATTTTGCCCCACACACCCTATTCGCAAGTTTTTGCAACACGTGCTAGCAAAGCAAATAAAGAGCTGCTTTTACATGTGCCTATGCAGGCACTTAACGGCAAAGCACTAGGGCCTGGTGCGCTTACTCTTGATATGGACAAAGCTCAACTTCAACAAACGCTAGGAACAGCACTAGCAAGTTTACCGCAAGTTAGAGGTGTTAATAATCATATGGGCTCTGCATTAACTCAGCAAAGCCAAGCCATGAAATGGACAATGGAAGTACTTAAAAAGCGCGAGTTGTACTTTTTAGATAGCCGAACAACTGGCTTAAGCCAGGCACAAAATGCTGCAAACTTTTTTGGGGTTGAAAATATTGGTCGCCATGTTTTTTTGGACAACATAACAACAGCAGATCAACTTCAGTTTAGGCTCGATGAACTTAAACAAAAAGCAACAGATCACAATTTTGCCATTGCCATTGCTCACCCTTATCCTGAGACCATTGCTTTTTTACGTAAAGCCCTGCCTGAGCTTACTCAACAAGGCTATGAGTTAGTACCTGTTTCTCAGTTAGTACAACGTAAATATATTCAGTTAGCGCAAGCTCAAGGGAAAACGATTAGCGCGCGATAATTAAATAAAACAAGATACTTCCTAGAATACTTGTCTACATTATTAATTTTCAATAAAAAAGCCCTGCATTTTAATGCAGGGCTTTTAAAAATATTACGCTTTTAGAACGTATCAGCTCATAGCGCTTTGTAACTTTTTCATTGCTGTTTTTTCAAGCTGGCGAACACGCTCAGCAGATACACTGTATTTTTCAGCAAGCTCTTGCAGTGTTGCTTTATCATCAGACAACCAGCGCGCACTTACAATGTCTTGTGAACGTTCATCTAGTGTTTTAAGTGCACTAAACAAACGAGTATGAGACTGTTCTTGCCATTGTTGCTGCTCAATGTCATCAGCTAAATCAGCAGAACCATCCGTTAAATATTGTACCGGTGAATAAGTGCTTGTTGGTGCGTCATCGTTATCATCACCCGTTAAGTCAAAGCCCATATCTTGACCGCTCATACGAGATTCCATTTCACGCACTTCTTTTTCGCTTACACCCAGCTCACTAGCAACAGTGCTAACCTCTGCTTGGTTAAACCAGCCTAAACGCTTTTTATTTTTACGAAGATTAAAAAACAATTTACGCTGTGCTTTTGTAGTAGCTACTTTAACTATACGCCAGTTCTTAAGAACAAATTCGTGTATTTCGGCTTTAATCCAATGCACTGCAAACGATACTAAACGAACACCCACGCTTGGGTCGAAACGTTTAACCGCTTTCATCAGGCCTATATTGCCTTCTTGAATAAGGTCAGCTTGTGGCAAGCCGTATCCCGAGTAGCTTTTAGCTATGTGCGCTACAAAGCGCAAATGCGACATAATGAGTTGCTTTGCAGCACTAAGATCGCCTTCTTCCTGAAGTTTTTTAGCAAGTTCTTGCTCTTCTTCAACTTTAAGCATAGGGATTGTGCTGACCGCTTGAAGGTAGCCATCCATGCTTGCGCTTTGTTGTCCAACTGTAAGTGCCATTGCGTATAAATCTTTACTCATTTTTCACCTCGGTGATAAACATTTGAAACCATCTTAGCACTCTTTCCTGAAGAGTGCTAACCCCAATTTAAAACTTTTTTAAAGTATAAATCAAGCGGTTTTTTAGCGTTATTGAAGTCTACTATAAGCGACTGAATAAGCGATGAATTAAGGGATTGCGGGTGATTAACGCCAGCTTTTCACTCTATTTACAATTCAGCTTGATATGGAGGGTAGTAGATAAATGTGACAGTTTTTATAGGACCTGAACAACCCAACCCAATAACATACGCGCTAAGCATTGAGTTAGTTCACTTGTATTAGCTTGCGCGAATGAGGAAGAGATAAACACGCTTATAAAGTTAAATGTATATTCACAAAGTTTACTTTGAAGCGAATAAAGCGCCAATAGCATAACCTATATAGCTCGCTTGATTAACAGCGAGCTATATAGGTGCGTATTACACTTTGTCTGGCTCTATTTCTTTAATGTATCGATTTACAGATAAGTAAGAGCCAACAAACCCCAAACTTGTAGCAAGTAAAACTAAAAAGCCAAATTCGCTAAGCGTTAAACCAATGAGTAAAAAGTTAGTTTGATACACACCAGCCACACTGTTTACGGCTGAAGAAAGCCACCACATCATCAATGCAACTGATATAAAAGCAAATAATCCACCAATAACGCCATACCAAATACCAGTCCATAAAAATGGTGCGTGTATAAACGTATTTGTAGCACCTACAAGTTTCATTACTTGTATTTCTTCTTTTTTATCCATAATCGATAGGCGAATAGTATTACCTATTATGAGAGTTACAGACGTTAATAATAATAAGGTAATGGTTATTACACTTTCTTTTAGCAAGCTAAGCAATGCATTTAAGCGCTCTAACCAGGCTATATCAAGTTTGCCAAAATCAACCTCACGTTCCGCTTCTAACTTAGTCATAAGTACCTTGGCGGCATTAGGCTGGCGGTGCCGCTTAGTAGGCGTAACTAGTACAACATCGGGTAATGGGTTGCTATCTAAATATTCTAGCGCTTGCCCAAAACCTGACACCTCCTGAAACTCTTTTAGCGCTTGCTGTTTTGAAATAAACGTTACACTCTCTACTTCAGGATATAAGGCTAGGCGCTTAACTAGCGTTGCTGTTTCTTGTTTCGTCATTGTTTGTTTTACAAATAACGATATTTCACTAGCCTCTTCAAAGCCACTACTAACTTGCTGAACATTTTTAACCACTAAGTAAAGTGTGGCAGGAAGCGTTAAGCTTAATCCAAGTACCGCAATTGTCATCATAGATGCCAGTGGTGTACGCCACATTTCACCCAGGCTATGAATCCCTTGGCGAAAAATATTAACGATAAAAAAGTAGCCATTTGAAATAAATGATTTTTTTTGTTTTTCGTTTTTGTTTTGGCGGCTTTTAAACAGTAAACTCATAATGCCCCCTGCGCTAATGGATCTTCAAGCATTCTGCCATCCTTTAACGTTAAGCTCCTATACTTCATGCGTGCAACAAGGCCTAAGTCATGGGTAGCAATAAGTACGGTTGTACCATGCTTATTAAAGTCTTCAAATAATTTAAGTATTTCCATTGAGAGTTCAGGATCTAAGTTACCCGTTGGCTCATCGGCAAGTAAAATTGGCGGAGAATTTACAATAGCGCGTGCAATACCGACTCGCTGTTGCTCACCACCCGACAACATAGATGGATGGCATTTAACTTTATCGATTAAACCCACTTTATCGAGCGCACCATGAACCCGCTTTGCGATTTGATTACGATGAGTTCCTTCGATGATCAGCGGTAGCGCGACATTATCAAATACAGTGTATCGTTCTAATAATCGATGGTTTTGAAAAATAATACCAATATCTCGGCGAGCATAAGGGATTTGTCGCGAATTAACTTTATTTAAATCAACACCATTAATAAATACGTTACCAGCAGATGGACGTTCCATTAAGCTGATAAGCTTTAAAAGTGTACTTTTACCCGCACCACTATGGCCTGTCAAAAAGGCCAATTCGCCAGGTTTTATATGAAAATTAACTTTTTCGAGGGCACGATGCCCCCCTGGATAGGTTTTACTTACTTGCTGAAAATTTATCATTTTTTATTATGCCAACCTCATTAAAGTGTTAATGCAATTGGTATTCCTCGCAATTAAAAAGGGAGCAAGCTCCCTTCTTGGTAAATTAAGCGTCGTCCTCATCTTGGCTAAATAATGCATCAATAAAGTCATCGCTTTTAAATGAACGCAAATCATCAATACCTTCACCAACACCAATATAACGAATTGGAATGTTAAACTTATCAGCTACAGCAAAAATAACTCCACCCTTTGCTGTACCATCAAGTTTTGACAAAGTAATACCCGTTAAACCCACACATTGGTTAAACAAGTTTACTTGGCTAATCGCATTTTGCCCTGTACCTGCATCTATAGTTAGCATCACCTCGTGCGGTGCATCAGGATCTATTTTTTTCATTACACGAGCTATTTTCTCAAGCTCTTGCATCAAATTATCTTTATTTTGCAGACGACCCGCTGTATCAGCAATTAACACATCTACATTACGCGCTTTTGCGGCCTGAAAAGCATCAAATACCACCGATGCACTATCGGCGCCGGTATGCTGTGCTATAACAGGAATACTATTGCGCTCACCCCATACTTGAAGTTGTTCAACCGCAGCGGCTCTAAAAGTGTCACCCGCAGCAAGCATGACCGACTTACCTTCATTTTGGAATTGCTTAGCTAGCTTACCAATCGTAGTTGTTTTACCAACCCCATTTACGCCTACCATTAAAATCACAAACGGTTTTTTTTCTGCTGGTATTGTTAATGGCTGTTCAGCAGTCTTTAGCATCGCTGCCATTTCTTGCTTCATTAGCTCGTATAAAGCATCGCCATCCTTAAGCTGCTTTCTATTTGCACCGTCCGTTAATCTATCGATTAACTTCATGGTGGTATCTACGCCTAAATCAGCCGTCAATAATTGAGTTTCAAGCTCTTCAAAAAGGTCATCATCTATTTTTTTACCACTAAAAATAGACGAAAATCCTGCGCCAATATTAACGCGGGTTTTTAGTAATCCTTTTTTAAGACGTGAAAAAAAGCCCTCTTTCTTAGGTTTTTCTTCTTTCTTAGCTTGCTCTGCTGCAATACGTTCTTGTTCTAAGCGCTGCACTTCGGCTTGCTCTGTTGCAATGCGTGCTTGCTCTATGCGCTGTGCTTCTGCTTGCTCTGCTGCAATGCGTTCTTGCTCTATGCGCTGGGCTTCTGCTTGCTCTGCTGCAGCACGTTCTTGCTCTAAACGCTGCGTTTCAGCTTGCTCTGCTGCAGCACGTTCTAGCTCTATGCGCTGTGCTTCTGCTTGCTCTGCTGCAATGCGTTCTTGCTCTATGCGCTGCGCTTCTGCTTGCTCTGCTGCAATGCGTTCTTGCTCTATGCGCTGTGCTTCTGCTTGCTCTGCTGCAATGCGTTCTTGCTCTAAACGCTGCGCTTCTGCTTGCTCTGCTGCAGCACGTTCTTGTTCTATGCGCTGCGCTTCTGCTTGCTGTGCTGCAGCACGTTCTTGTTCTATGCGCTGCGCTTCTGCTTGCTGTGCTGCAATACGTTCTTGCTCTATGCGCTGGGCTTCTGCTTGCTCTGCTGCAGCACGTTCTTGCTCTGCCGCAGCACGTTCTTGCTCTAAACGCTTGGCCTCTGCTTGCTCTGCTGTAGCACGTTCTTGTTCTAAACGCTGCGCTTCAGCTTGCTCAGCAAGGCGATTTTGTTGCTCCACTCTCTGCTGCTCGGCTTCCGCTTGTTCTTTTGCTAACAGCTCAGCATTTGCTCGTTCTATTGCTAACTTTTCCGCTTGCTCTGCAGCAACGCGTTCTTGCTCGGCTTTTTCAGCGGCAACGCGTTCTTCTTCTAAGCGTTTAGCTTCTTGCTCTGCTAAAGCTTGTTGTTTATCAGCCTCTGCTTTTTGTTCGGCTTGTTTTTTATCTGACTTACCAAAGCCGAGCCAAGACATTAATTTACTTTTTTTTGCCATACTTGCTAATAACCACTTATAAAAATCTGATAAACTAAAATTTGAAAATAGCTTGGAAGAGCCAACACACTTTGCCAGCCAAACAACCATTCAAAACATAAGTGTTCAATAGTAACACTTTTAATGCGGTTGAAAAATGAAGCTATACGTAATCTACTACAATATTATCTGAGCTAGATCCCAGATACCATTTTTTAGTGAGCTAAATGAGAAATAAAACAACTAAAAATAAAGCAATTACCAAATCTACTGATGGCTTTATTAGAGTGATAAGTGGGCAATTTCGTGGCCGAAAACTTCCAGTAAAAGACGTACAAGGTTTACGTCCTACTACAGACCGAATTAAAGAGACTGTATTTAACTGGTTAATGCAAGACACGCGTGAAGCTAAAGTTCTCGATTGTTTTGCAGGTTCTGGTGGGTTGGGGTTCGAAGCTCTTTCGCGTTTTGCAAGTACTGCTCTTTTTATAGAGCTTGACCCAAGTGCAGCAAAGCAACTAGCGCAAAACATAGCAACACTAAAATTACAAAATGCACAGGTAAGGCACACTAACTCTCTTTCATTTTTAGAACAAAAAAATAGTAATACGCCTTTTGATCTTGTTTTTGTTGACCCGCCTTTTCGCAAAAATTTAGCTCAAACTAGCTGTAACTTATTAGAAATAAATAATTGGCTTAGCGAAGAAGCACTAATTTACCTTGAAGTAGAGAGCGATCTAAATACGTTCAAACCACCTAGTAACTGGCTGTTAATTAAAGAAAAAAAAGCAGGCCAAGTATTTTGTAGACTCTACCAACGCCAGCTAAATTAATACTGTTTTACACTATGCGTTTCTGTTAATATTATCCTTTACATGTGGTGTTGCTTCGGATTACAATACCGCACCATTTTTGAACCACTTGATCAATGTTTGATCAACTTGAGCAACGCTCATAATTTAGGTAGGTGAATTTTTAATGCCAGTAATTAAAGTAAGAGAGAACGAACCGTTTGACGTAGCACTTCGTCGCTTCAAGCGTTCATGTGAAAAAGCAGGTATCCTTTCAGAAGTTCGTCGTCGCGAGCACTATGAAAAGCCAACAGCTGAGCGTAAGCGTAAGAAAGCTGCAGCAGTTAAGCGTCACATGAAAAAACTTTCTCGTGATAACGCTCGTCGCGTTAAATTATACTAATACATTAGGTCTTGTATAAATGAGCCTTTTAATAACGCTAAAAGATGCGCAAAAAGATGCGATGAGAGCTAAAGACAAACAACGTCTTAACCCTATTCGCATGGTACTTGCTGCAATCAAGCAACGTGAGATTGACGAGCAAATAACACTAGACGACGCAGGTATTACCTCCGTTATAGTGAAGCTTGTTAAACAACGTCGCGACTCTTACACTCAGTACAAAGATGCTGGGCGTGATGATTTAGCTGAAATTGAAGCCAATGAAATAGCAGCACTTGAAACCTTCTTACCTCAACAGTTGAGTGACGAAGAAATAATTGCTCTCATTGACGCGGCTATTGCTGATACTAACGCAGCAGGTATGCAAGACATGGGTAAAGTGATGGGTATAATCAAAAGCAAAGCTGAAGGTCGCGCCGATATGGGTAAGATCTCTGGTTTAATAAAGCAAAGATTAACCGCCTAACACTCCCTATACGTAAAGTATAATTGAAGTAAACCGAGCCTAGTGCTCGGTTTCTTTGTTTTTACGTCACTAAAAAGTAAACGTTATGCCTATATTCAAAAATGAAATTATTCATACTGACTCTATTTATTTAGCCGTCATTTTGATAAGTTAAGGTCCAATTATTTATACCTTACGAGTATAAATTTTAAGTTTCACTTTCGTTATTCTTCTTAATATTTCAGGACTGTATTTTACTAATGGCTGGAAAGATCCCACGAAGTTTTATAGATGATTTACTTGCCAGAACCGATATTGTCGACCTGATAGACTCTAAAGTTGGGCTTAAAAAAGCCGGTAAAGACTATCAAGCGTGTTGCCCTTTTCATAACGAAAAGTCTCCCTCGTTTACGGTATCGCAAGATAAACAGTTTTATCATTGCTTTGGCTGTGGGGCGAATGGCAACGCAATATCATTTGTTATGGAATACGACAAACTAGAGTTTGTTGATGCCATTGAAGAGCTTGCCAGCATGCTCAACTTGGACGTGCCCCGCGAACAAGGCGGTAGTTCTGCGCCAGAACGTACCGCTGCGCAAAAGCGTTCAGATTACGATTTGATGCTTCATACAGCTCGCTTTTATCAGCACCAACTAAAGCACCACGCTAACTCGGCCGCAGTCATTGACTATGTTAAAGGTCGAGGACTGAGCGGAGAAACCGTTAAAAAGTTTATGGTTGGCTACGCCCCTAGTGAATGGGATGGCTTATGTTTACAACTTGGCCGTAATAAAGAACAAAAAGAGCAACTCGTCGAATTAAAGCTCGCCTCAGAAAAAACACCAGGCAGGCAGTTCGACTTTTTTCGCGACCGCTTAATGTTTCCTATTCGTGATAAACGCGGCAGAGTTGTCGCCTTTGGCGGTCGCGTTATGCAAGCTGATCAAGGGCCTAAATATTTAAACTCTCCAGAGACTCGAATTTTTCATAAAGGGTTTGAGCTTTATGGCCTTTATGAAGCTAAACAAGCACACAAAAAGTTAGAGCACATTCTTATTGTTGAAGGCTACATGGATGTTGTTGCACTTGCAGAAAAAGAGATTGAATACGCTGTTGCAGCACTGGGAACCGCCACAACAAGCGAACACATGCATACGTTATTTAGAACGACCGATAAGGTCATTTGTTGTTACGATGGCGACCGAGCTGGACGCGATGCAGCTTGGCGGGCACTTGAAAATGCGCTCCCCTACTTAAATGACGGTAAAGCATTGAACTTTGTATTTTTGCCTGATGGAGAAGATCCCGATTCATTAGTGCAAAAAGAAGGTAAAGAAGCATTCGAACAGCGTTTAAGTGAAGCCGATGACTTTACTAAAGTCATGTTTAACAGATTAAGCCAAGAAATTGATTTAACACTCGATTCGGGTAAAGCAAAATTACTCAGTGCAGCCCTACCGCTCATTGAAAAAATTCCGAGTGAATTTTACCAAGAAAATATTTTAGAGCAATTAGGCAGGTTAATTGGGCGCACGCGTGAACAACTTAATAACCGATTAAAAACACCAAAACAGCAGCACTCTATTGAGCGAAAATTTAAAATAACCCCAATGCGACAGGCTATTGGTATTTTAATTCAGCATCCAAACCTAGCTAAAAGTGTTCCTTATTTGCCAGAACTTGCACAAATGAACATTGCAGGTATTGGTTTATTGCTTCGCTTGCAGCAACAAGCACTTGAAAAAGAGACTATCACTACGGCTCAGATACTCGAATTTTTTAGAGGTACTGACGATTATGAGCCTCTTATTAAGCTCGCTACTTGGCAACATGAAATAAATGAAGAGCGTTTAGAGACTGTTTTTAAAAATACTTTTAAATTTATTGAAGATCAGTGTTTAAATTATCGACTAGAGACCTTATTAATAAAAGACAAGACACAAGGTTTAAATAGCGACGAAAGACTAGAATGTCATTTACTAATGACAGCGTTAAAAGCGACTAACAGCTAGTCAGATCTAGTTTTGGATGTTATACTGTGCTATTCACTGCGTCACATTGTTCTGGTTGGCATTAATGTAAACCAAGTGATGGCGCCTGTTGTATCAACTTATCAGAGTGGAAGAAACAATCTCTATGGATCCAACTCCTCAGTCACAATTAAAACTTCTGATTCAAAAAGGTAAAGAGCAAGGCTACTTAACTTTTGCAGAAGTAAATGATCACCTTCCACAAGACATAATTGACTCAGATCAAGTAGAAGATATCATAAGCATGATTAATGACATGGGTATTAAGGTTAGCGAAAACGCGCCTGATGCCGATGAACTAATGATGCAAGAAACAACGACAGACGAAGACGCAGCTGAAGCTGCCGCTGCTGCACTTGCTACGGTAGAAAAAGAAATTGGCCGCACTACCGATCCAGTTCGCATGTACATGCGCGAAATGGGCACTGTTGAACTTCTTACACGTGAAGGCGAAATTGTTATCGCTAAGCGTATTGAAGAAGGGATCAACCAAGTACAAATTTCAGTTGCTGAATACCCTGAAGCAATCACTTACCTACTAGAACAGTGGGATAAGTTTGAAGCAGAAGAAATGCGTTTAAGCGATATCATCGTTGGTTTCATTGATCCAAACGAAGATGAAGCGCCAATTTCAGCAACTAATATCGGTTCGGAATTAAGTGAAAAACAACTTGATGACGACGATGAAGACGATGACAAAAGTGACGATGATGAAGATGAAGAAGAAGTAGATACAGGCCCAGATCCTGAAGAAGCTCGCATTCATTTTGAAAACTTACGTGATTTATACAATAAAGCACGTGATACGTTTGAAGCTAAAGGTCGTTCGCATCCTGATTCACAAGCTGCCATTTTTGAAATTGGTGAGCTTTTCAGAACCTTCAAGCTAATTCCTAAACAGTTTGATCGCATGGTTAACAACATGCGCGAAATGATGGATCGTGTTCGTGTTCAAGAACGTCTAATCATGAAACAAGCTGTACAAATTGCTAAGCTACCTAAAAAAGCATTCGTTAAGCACTTTGCTAATAACGAAACAGATCCTTCGTGGGTTGATTTAGAAATTTCAAACAACGAGAAATACTCAGCTAAACTTGAAGAAGTTAAACCTGAAATAATTCGTTGTATCAATAAGCTATCTATTATTGAGCAAACAACTGGTTTAAGCATAGAGCGTATTAAAGACATTAACCGTCGTATGAGTATTGGTGAAGCAAAAGCGCGCCGTGCGAAAAAAGAAATGGTTGAAGCTAATTTACGTCTTGTAATCTCAATTGCTAAAAAATACACAAACCGTGGTTTACAGTTCTTGGATTTAATCCAAGAAGGTAATATTGGCTTGATGAAAGCGGTAGATAAGTTTGAATACCGTCGTGGTTATAAGTTCTCTACTTATGCTACGTGGTGGATACGTCAAGCAATTACTCGCTCTATTGCCGACCAAGCAAGAACTATCCGTATCCCAGTACATATGATCGAAACGATTAATAAACTTAACCGTATCTCTCGTCAAATGTTACAAGAAATGGGTCGTGAGCCAAATCCAGAAGAATTAGCTGAACGCATGATGATGCCTGAGGATAAAATCCGTAAGGTACTTAAAATTGCTAAAGAGCCAATTTCGATGGAAACACCAATCGGTGATGATGAAGATTCGCACTTAGGTGACTTTATCGAAGACACCACCATTGATTCGCCAATCGATTCGGCAACAATGGAGTCGCTTCGTGGCGCAACTAACGATGTACTAGCCGGCTTAACAGCGCGTGAAGCAAAAGTACTTCGTATGCGCTTTGGTATTGATATGAATACCGACCACACCTTAGAAGAAGTAGGTAAGCAGTTTGATGTAACACGTGAGCGTATTCGTCAAATAGAAGCGAAAGCACTGCGTAAATTACGCCACCCTTCTCGCTCAGATTTACTAAAAAGCTTTTTAGACGCTAAGTAATTTAGCGCTTTGTATAAACTAAAAAGGCCGCTGTAGCGGCCTTTTTTCTATTTCAAGGAAATAAAGATGGCTTGGATCCAAATCCGTATCAATGCCAATGCTGCAACCGCAGATGCAGTAAGTGACCTATTAATGGAAGCAGGCAGTGCGTCTGTTACCTTTATAGATGCTAAAGACACCCCTATTTACGAGCCAAAAATTGGCACTGTTGAATTTTGGGCTGACACCACTGTAATTGGTTTATTTGAAGCTAATCACGATATGAACGAAGTGATCGCACTGTTAAAGCGCCACGACGAAATAAATGAATCTCTCGTTTACAAAATTGAACAGCTTGAAGATAAAGACTGGGAACGTGAATGGATGGATAACTTCCACCCTATTCAGTTTGGTGAAAAGCTATGGATTTGCCCTAGCTGGCGCGATATTCCTGATCCTGATGCTGTTAACGTTTTACTTGACCCTGGCCTTGCGTTTGGCACAGGCACACACGCAACAACAGCTCTGTGTTTAAAATGGCTAGAAAGCCAAGACCTTACCGGTAAAACCGTCGTGGATTTTGGCTGTGGCTCGGGCATTTTAGGTATCGCTGCTATTAAATTGGGTGCTGAGCGCATGATAGGGATAGATATTGACCCGCAAGCACTCGAAGCAAGCTTAGATAACGCTAACCGTAATGGCGTTGCTGACAAACTTGAAGTGTACCTGCCAGAAAATCAACCTGAGTTTACAGCCGATATTGTTGTGGCAAATATTTTAGCACAACCACTACGAGAGCTTCACAGTGTGATTTTAGGGTTGTTAAAGCCAGGCGGTAAAATTGCGATGTCTGGCATTTTAGAAGAACAAGCACAATCGGTTGCTGACATATACGCGCCCTTTATTGAGCTCGATGAAATTGCCATTGAAGGTGATTGGACCCGTGTTAGCGGTACAAAAAATAGCTAAGCATATACATTATAAATTTTAGAGTATTAACTCAAAAGTCGCATGTAAAGCCTGTATTTAACAGGCTTTACTATTTTTTTACAAAATAAAAAATAAACATTATTTATTATAAAAACACCATTCGTTCAAATTTCACACAAATAAACCCTTTCGTCATACGGTTATCAAATGTCAATACGAAAAGTGCAAAAAAAAGTCACTTTTGTTCAATTTATAGCCTTTGATTTTTGTCAAAAAAGCCGTAAACTTAGCGCCCCTTGAAAAGAGGCCTATTGAATACAGTGCGTATCGGTAAATACCAACTTGAGAATAATGTAATTGTTGCGCCTATGGCCGGCATTACAGACAGACCATTTAGACAACTCTGCCGTCGCTTAGGCGCCGGGCTTGCTGTGTCTGAAATGTTATCGTCAAACCCAAAGGTTTGGAAAACTGAAAAGTCGATGAATCGTATGGATCACAGCGGTGAGTCGGGTATACGCGCGGTGCAGATTGCAGGAGCTGATCCTGAGCTTATGGCGCAGGCCGCACAATTCAATGTTGCTAACGGTGCACAAATCATAGATATCAATATGGGGTGCCCAGCAAAAAAAGTGAACAAGAAACTCGCAGGCTCTGCTTTATTACAGTTTCCTGAACTCGTGGAAGAGATTATTGATGCAGTTGTTAATGCTGTTGATATACCTGTAACACTTAAAATCCGTACAGGGTGGGATCCGGATAACCGTAATGGTGTAGAGATTGCGAGAATAGCTGAACGTTATGGCATTGCATCACTGGCTGTGCATGGGCGAACACGCGCATGTATGTATAAAGGTGAAGCAGAGTACGCCACGATTAGGGATATAAAACGTTCAGTGTCAATTCCTGTTGTTGCAAATGGTGATATTACCTCGCCAGAAAAAGCAAAACAGGTTTTAGACTATACGGGTGCAGATGCCATTATGATTGGTCGAGCCGCCCAAGGTCGCCCTTGGATATTTAGGGAGATAGACCACTATTTGCGAACTGGTGAACACATGCAGCCACCTGCTATTGCAGAGGTGCGCAGTATTTTAATGGAGCATTTAACAAACCTCCATGCGTTTTACGGTGAGCCAATGGGCGCGAGAATTGCTCGCAAACATGTATCTTGGTATTTGCAAACCCATGACAGTGATGGTCAGTTTAGGCGAGTATTTAATGCGCTCGACAACTCAGAAGCACAGGTCGTCGCATTAGAGCAATACTTTAAAACACTAGCAGCTAACTAAGAAAGAAAGAGACTTTATAATGTTCGAACAAAACGTGACTTCTCCATTTATCACAAACCCTCATGTTCAGTCACACGAGAAACCGCAGCCATTGCGTGATGCAGTAAAAAAAGCTGTTCACCACTACTTAAAACAGCTTAACGGTCAAGATGTGCAAGACGTTTACGACCTTGTTCTTTCAGAGCTAGAAGCGCCATTACTTGAAGAAGTAATGACATACACACGTGGTAACCAAACTCGTGCAGCTATTTTACTAGGTATCAACCGTGGTACTTTACGTAAAAAGTTAAAAAAATACGGCATGAACTAAGATTCAGGCTGTGATAAATCACAGTTAATTATTAAAAAAGCACCTTAGGGTGCTTTTTTTATGTCCAAAATTTAGTAAGTGAGTTGCAAAATGCTCACGCTTATTGATGCTTTATAAGTCGTTTTTTAAGTTGTAATCAGTTAAAATGCCCGCTTCTAAGCTAGCTCATTAACTGAGGAAATCAAACTACAATGGATACTCATCGTCCCATTCGTCGCGCACTATTAAGTGTGTCTGATAAAACCGGTATTGTTGAATTTGCCCGCGCACTAGAAGCGCAAGGTGTAGATATTTTATCAACTGGCGGTACATGTAAACTCCTTGCTGATAACGGCATAAAAGTGACTGAAGTTTCAGATCACACCGGTCACCCTGAAATCATGGATGGCCGCGTAAAAACCCTTCACCCTAAAATTCACGGCGGCATTTTAGCTCGTCGCGAACAAGATGAAAGCGTAATGGCAGATAACAACATCTCTGCTATCGATATTGTTGTAGTTAACTTATACCCCTTTGCGAATACTGTCGCTCAAGAAAACTGCAGCCTTGAAGATGCCATTGAAAATATTGATATTGGCGGCCCGACAATGGTTCGTGCAGCTGCTAAAAATCACAAAGACGTAACGATTGTGGTAAACGCAAGCGATTACGATCGCGTTATTAGCGAAATTCAAAATAACAATGGTTCAACTACGTATAAAACACGTTTTGATTTAGCTATTGCCGCCTATGAGCACACAGCTCAATACGATGGCATGATTGCTAATTACTTTGGCAAAATGGTTCCTGATTACACTGAAGAAGCCGTTGAAGACACTAAGTTCCCACGTACTATCAACATGCAATTCACTAAAAAGCAAGATATGCGTTACGGTGAAAACTCACATCAAGATGCTGCTTTTTACGTTGAAAACGATGTAAGTGAAGCATCAGTTGCAACTGCTACTCAGTTACAAGGTAAAGCACTGTCGTTTAATAACATTGCAGATACCGATGCAGCCCTTGAGTGCGTTAAAGAATTTGATGTACCTGCGTGTGTTATTGTTAAACACGCAAACCCGTGTGGTGTTTCAATTGGTGAAGATATTCTTAGTGCTTACGAGCGTGCATTTAAAACAGACCCAACATCAGCGTTTGGCGGCATTATTGCCTTTAACCGCGAGCTTGATGCTGCAACAGCACAAGCCATTGTTGACCGTCAATTTGTTGAAGTGATTATTGCCCCGAGCATTTCAAGTGAAGCTGCAAAAATTGTTGAAGCTAAAAAGAACGTACGTTTATTAGCGTGCGGACAATGGAGTGGCAAAGCAACGGGCCACGATATTAAACGTGTAAACGGCGGCGTTTTAGTACAAGATCGCGACCTAGGTATGGTTACTCAAGGCGACTTAAAAGTCGTCTCTAAGCGTCAGCCTTCTGAGCAAGAACTTAAAGATTTACTGTTTTGCTGGAAAGTCGCTAAGTTTGTTAAATCAAACGCGATTGTGTATGCCCGCGACGGTATGACTATTGGTGTAGGCGCAGGCCAAATGAGCCGCGTTTACTCTGCTAAAATAGCGGGTATTAAAGCTGCTGATGAAAACCTAGAAGTACCGGGTTCTGTTATGGCATCGGATGCGTTTTTCCCATTCCGCGATGGCATAGATGCTGCTGCAGCCGCTGGTATAACAGCGGTTATTCAACCGGGTGGTTCAATGCGCGATGAAGAAGTTATCGCGGCCGCGGATGAAGCGGGCATGGCTATGGTGTTTACTGGCATGCGTCACTTCCGCCACTAATCACAAAAAGGGTTAAGCTCAACGTTTAACCCTTTTTGTTTGCAAGCAATTCACGTATTCTGATTATTCTAACTCCTAATTTTAATGTGAAGGAACAAACGATGAAATTTGCACTAAAGTCTCTACTTGTTGCTAGCCTAGCACTTACTTCAACAATGGCATTGAGCCATAACCATGAATCAAGCCTAAGCCACGCAATAAAAGCAAGCGAGCGAAGCGCTAAAAATAGTGCTCGTGATGAATATCGCCACCCTGAGCAAACATTGGCATTTTTTGGCTTTAAACCGTCAATGACCGTTGTAGAAATTGCGCCAGGTGGTGGTTGGTACAGTGAAATTTTAGCGCCAGCATTGAAAGAGCAAGGCTTATACTACGCTGCTCATTTCCCTAGCGACTCATCGGTTGGTTACTATCAACGCTCATTAGCTGCGTTTAAACAAAAAGTAGCTGAAGACGAACGCTTTAGTAATGTTAAAATTACAGAGTTTGCCCCTTTAACCCACCTAGATATTGCGCCTGCAGAATCTGCCGATATGGTACTTACCTTCCGCAATGTGCATAACTGGTATATGGGTAAAGATACAGACGGTGCATTGAGCGCATTTAAAGCGTTTTATAAAGCACTAAAACCAGGTGGTACATTGGGTGTGGTTGAGCATCGTTTAGCTGAAAACCGTGCTGATGAGGATCAAAAAACATCAGGTTATATGAAACAGAGTTACGTGGTTGACCTTGCAAAGCAAGCAGGATTTGAGCTAGCAGCAACTAGTGAAATTAATGCTAATCCAAAAGATACAGCCGATCACCCTAAAGGGGTGTGGACGCTACCACCTAGCTTAAGACTTGGCGAACAAGACGCTGAAAAATATAAAGCTATTGGTGAAAGCGACCGTATGACGCTTAAATTTAAAAAACCGCTTTAAATAGGAATAGTACGCCATGAATGTATTAGTCATTGGCAGCGGCGGCCGCGAACACGCACTTGCGTTTAAGGCCGCTCAAAACAGTAAAGTAAATACCGTGTTTGTTGCTCCAGGTAACGCAGGTACTGCACTTGAGCCTAAACTCGAAAACGTTGCAATTAACGTTGAAGATTTAGATGGCTTATTAAAATTTGCTCAGCAAAACAATGTAGAGCTCACCATTGTAGGCCCTGAAGTACCGCTCGTATTAGGTGTTGTGGATAAATTTCGTGAACATGATATGGCTATATTTGGCCCAACAGCGGGTGCTGCCCAGCTTGAAGGCTCTAAGTCGTTTACGAAAGACTTTTTAGCACGTCATGATATACCAACCGCCGATTACCAAACATTTGAGCAAATTGACCCGGCCCTTGCTTATTTAAAAGAAAAAGGTGCGCCAATTGTAATTAAAGCCGATGGTTTAGCCGCAGGTAAAGGCGTTATTGTTGCAATGACACATCAGGAAGCTGAAGACGCTATTCGCGATATGCTTGCCGGTAATGCCTTTGGTGATGCTGGTAGCCGTGTTGTTATTGAAGAGTTTTTAGAAGGCGAAGAAGCCTCTTTCATTGTGATGGTAGATGGTAAAAACGTCCTTCCGTTTGCAACAAGCCAAGATCATAAACGTGCTTATAATGGCGATGCCGGCCCAAATACTGGCGGTATGGGTGCATACTCTCCTGCGCCAGTGGTGACAAACGAAATCCACCAACGCATTATGGATGAAGTGATCACCCCGACAGTAGAAGGCATGGCAAGCGAAGGCCACCCGTACACTGGCTTCTTGTATGCAGGTTTAATGATAGATAGCTCAGGTACACCTAAAGTTATCGAGTATAACTGTCGTTTTGGCGACCCTGAAACACAACCTATGATGCTACGTTTACAATCAGATTTAGTTGAACTGATTGAAGCGGCTAACCGTGAAGAACTAGATAAAACCGCCATCGAGTTTGACCCACGCGCAGCGGTAGGCGTTGTACTTGCAGCTAAAGGCTACCCGGGTGACTACCCTAAAGGCGATGCTATTTCAGGCCTTAAGGTTAACTACCCTGCTGATGAAAAAGTATTTCATGCGGGTACTAAACAAAGCGGCGATGATGTTGTTACTGCCGGCGGCCGTGTTTTGTGCGCAACGGCATTGGGTAATAGCGTAACAGAAGCACAACAACGAGCCTACGAGCTGGTTAAACAAATTAGCTGGGATGGTATGGAGTATCGAACTGATATTGCTTATCGTGCTATTGCTCGCGAGCAGTAAGCTAATAAAAATTGATTGGTATGACCAATTAATTTAACTAAAAAAGCGCAGTTCGCCTGCGCTTTTTTAGTGCTACACTAATTAAAAGTTTTTAAAAAGTAAGCATACATTGGAACTTAGAACTTTACGTTATCATTCACTTGCTGTTGCCATTTTGATATTTATATTTTTTATTATCAATACATTGGCTTCAAACCTAGTAGTGCCTACTCGTTACACAATTGATAAAACATCACCAATGTACCTCAATCACGCCTACTACATTGATGAAACCAAAAACCAAACATTCGATGCAATTATCAAGCAACCTAATTTACTTACCCATGCTCCTTTTTCAGAAATTCCTTGGAGTTTTACTCAGCAAAATTATTGGTTGTTTCTTGATTTAGAAAACAAAAGCCAAGAAAGTCAAAAAGTAGTTGCTCACTTTGATAACCCAATGGCCGATCACCTCACAGTTTATCGTTTAGATAAAAACAACCATATATTAAAAACTTATAAGTTGGGTGATAGAGAAAAAAAACTGACTTTGTTTCAGTACAGCGTGCCACACATCAACTTTTTGATGGAGCAAAAATCAACCCAGCGCCTCGTTATTAAAATAGACACCGTGGGCATTAGCAAAACACCTATCAATTTATACCGCGATAAAGAATTTGTAGATTTAATGCGTTCTCAAACTGGTATTTGGGGAATATTTGCTGGCGTATTACTCATGGCTGCACTTTACAACCTAGTACTCTATTTTGGTATAAAAGACCGGGTTTACCTTGTTTATATTGGTTACATAATTAGCGCACTGATACTAATGGGTATAGTGCTTGGGTTTGGGTTTTACCTTTGGCCTTTAGAATGGCAACTATTTTTTCATCACAAAGTCATTGTGAGTAATTACGCTGTTTCGTTTTTTACTCTCGCCTTTTGTACTATGTTTTTGCGCTACCATAAAGATAAGTGCTGGCGATACACAATGAGCAAAGCGCTGCTTTCTCTTATGTTTGTTATGGGTATAGCTAGCTTTTTTATTCCTGAAAACATCGCTGCGCCACTTTTTTTCTGCGTATTAGCGCTGCTATATGTTGCATGCACTATATTAATTTATAAAAAACTGCTTAGTGGTTTTAGATGGGCCAAATTTTACGTTTTTTCGTGGGTTCCCCTTATTTTAGGTGCTGTAATACAACCACTGGAGCTCACCGGCGTGATTGATTACAGCTTCACTTCGCGTCACGCCTTTTTGGTGGCGATTTTATGTGAAATTGTTTTAATGGCCATGGCGTTGGCTGATCGTGTACGCTATCAACGAGAGCGCGCGCTTTACCATGCAACTCACACTCAACAAACTAAGTTGCTTAATAGCTCTAAGCTCAAACAAGCATTTATGTCCCTGCAAAGCCAAAACCGTTCTACCACCTTGTGCCTAATAAAAATATGTCATTTTAATTCGCTTAATACCATCATTACATCGACTCAAGGTTACACCCTCATAAAGCACATTGCTGAGCGACTAGAGAATGAATTAATGCACGAAAGAGAGTTTGCAAACCTTGAAACCGATTTAAATAACAGTCCTCGTCTGGCTGATTTAAACAGTGGTGTATTTGCTTGTATCTCAACCAAAAACCAAAACCAAGACACACTCAAAACACTACTCACAAAAGTCATTAGTAACCTCCCCAAGCAATATGAAATTAAAGGTTTGAGTCTGCAACTCAACTACACAATTGGCATTAGTAGTGCAAACCAAAGTAATGATTTTGAATATTGGTTAAAGCGCGGTTACTTAGCCTTAAAAGATGCAAAAGGACGTGCAGATCGCGTTGCGTCGTCTGCAATTAATAACAGTTTAATAATGGATGTTGGTTTGGCGGCTCATTTGCAAAAAGCAATTAAAACAAACCAGCTTGCGCTGTATTATCAACCGCAAATAAGTTTAGTCAATAATCAAGTAATAGGCGCTGAAGCGCTACTACGCTGGCCTGATCCCACCTATAAAAACATTTCGATTGAAGAGCTTGTAATATTGGCTGAGCATACCGGAATAATTAATGAGCTGACCTTGTGGGTTATTGAACAAGCTTGTAAAGATCTTGTAGAGCTAATTAACAGCGGCCATAAAGAGCACACAATTAGCGTTAACTTAAGCGCTAAAAACTTAGCCATTAATAACTTAGCTGAAAAAATAGAAAATATATTAATTAAACATCAAGCACCCGCTCACTTACTTAAGTTTGAATTAACTGAATCTGCCTTTGTAGAAAGCCAAGACGTGCTCATTAAATTAGTTGATGAATTATCAGCATTAGGAATAAAAGTTGTACTCGATGACTTTGGCACAGGTTACGCATCATTGAGCTACCTTGTTAACTACCACTTTAGCGAGCTTAAAATAGATAAATCATTTATTTTTGACCTCGTTAATAACCCCGCTCACCAAGTCATAGTTCAAACATCAATAGATATGGCGCACCAGCTTAACTTGTCAATTACTGTAGAAGGTGTTGAAACTCAAGAAATCCACCAGCTATTAAAACAAATGAATGCAGACCGCGCACAAGGTTATTTATATGCTAAAGCGTTGCCTTATCCTGAGTATGTTAATTTCTTAAAAAGCCAATACAGTTTAAAAATGTTAGACTCTCCTTTTTAAACATCTTTAGGGGCTATGTGAAGATGCAAGGCACACTGCGTAAATTAAAATCGAGCTTAACAGAACCCGTTCAATATCAACTTCCCGTTGGCGATGAGCTAGTTAACTTAAATGCTTTTATAGGTAAAGAACTAACGCTTACATTTAGCGGCACTATTTTGTGTTCTAACTGCGGTAAAAAAACCAAAAAAAGTTATTCTCAAGGCCATTGTTTTGTTTGTATGCGTAAGCTCGCTAGCTGCGACATGTGTATTATGAAACCAGAAACCTGCCACTACGATCAAGGTACATGTCGAGAGCCACAGTGGGGCGAAGCTAATTGTATGATCCCACATTACGTTTACTTAGCTAACACCTCGGGATTAAAAGTAGGTATTACGCGCCATACACAAATACCTACACGTTGGGTTGACCAAGGCGCCACTCAAGCTTTACCTATTTTTAAAGTACAAACACGCTTGCAGTCGGGCTTGGTAGAGGTTGCATTAGCAGAGTTTATTGCCGATAAAACTAATTGGCGCAATATGTTAAAAGGTCAAAACGAAGCTATAGACTTAAAAGCTGCCGCCGCTGAGCTTATTCCACAAATTAGCGATAAACTAAACGAGCTTAGTGAGCTATTTGGCGCAACAGCCATAGAACAACTTGATGAAGACGTGGTTGATTTAAACTTTCCAGTCACCGAATACCCAACCAAAATCAGCTCATTTAACTTTGATAAAAATCCCGTTGTAAGCGGTATTTTACAAGGTATTAAAGGCCAATATTTAATATTTGATAACGGCGTTATTAATATACGTAAATTTACTTCATACGAAGTAACTGTAGGCTAACCATGTTAAACAGCTTTCCACAGTTAATGGTTATTTATAATGAGCTTGAAATAGTGCGAAACCAGCTAGAGCAAAATGAGTGCTTACACGGTGTTGCATCAAGTGAACTAACTAATGTAAGAGTGCTTAATAAACAAGGTCAATACCTTAACCTGCAAGGTCAACTTTACTCAGCCTTAACCGAAGAGCAGCTAGCACACCTTGTTACTGCTTACCTATTAAATGAAGGGCATTGTTGCCTAGGTAAAATTAAAACGCTAAGTACTTCACAGGCATTTGATTTACTCGGGCTTTAAACATACTTTTAATAACTATTGCTCGCTAAGCACTTTAATATGCGCTACTGCACTTCTACCCAATGCTGATAGCGCATAGCCCCCTTCCAAATACGATATAACTCCCTTACAGCCACCTTCTTTTGTTACTTTGCATAGCTGCTCAGTGAGCCAAATGTAATCGTCTTCTACAAAATTCAGGCTTGCCATGTCATCTTCTACATGTGCGTCAAAACCTGCACTTATAAATAACAGTTCAGGCTTAAAATCCTTTAATTTCGGTAACCATTGGGTGTTGAATACCTCTTTTAAATCGTCCCCATTGCTTGCAATAGGTAAAGGCGAATTAACAATATGGTTATTATTTTTAACCGCTGTATTTGGGTAAAACGGGTATTGAAATAACGAGCAAAGCAGTACCCTGTCATCATCAATAAAAATATCTTGGGTTCCGTTACCGTGGTGTACATCAAAATCGGCAATTGCAATACGTTTGATGCCTTTGCTTTGTGCATACTTAACAGCAATCGCTAAGTTATTAAATACACAAAACCCTGATGACGAGTGCTTATTGGCATGATGTCCTGGCGGACGCACAGAACAAAATGCCGCGTCGAGTTTATTATCAAGTATTTCATCTACCGCTAAAACCCCGGCCCCCACCGCGCGCTCAATTGCTTTAAATGAGTCAGGGCAAAGCCATGTATCGCCATCGAGATTATTTAAGCCCTCTTGAGGAATTAATCGCTCAACCAAATTAACAAGCGCCTCATCATGCGCTAGTAAATAATGTTCTCGATGAGCTTTAGGCGCTTGTAAATGCTTTAACCCCACGTCTACGCCACTGGCAAGTAAGCGATCAGTTATCGCATCTAAACGTTCTGGGCACTCAGGGTGGTCGTCTATCATTTTATGTTTACGGCAATGTGGATGTGAGATAACTGCAGTACGCATAAAAACTCCAAAAACCAAATAAGTGAAAACTTAATATAACAAAGCCACCCGATGGTGGCTTTGCGACTTTGGTGTATAACTATATAACTTGAGCGTTAATCATTTAGTTTTTAAATTTAAATTTCTAAAGTCAAAGCTAAAGTCGGTCACGGCTGTTGAAACTGCACGCATGTTGGCGCTATTAACACGGTTAGCTGTACTCATTTCAAAACTAATAAACGCATCGGCTTCGAGCAGCTTTTCGTCCCACTTAACAATAAACGTGTTGCCTGTATAGTGCTCAAGTGTGCCTTTTAAGCGCTTTGTGTGCGTAAAATCAATTCGCAATTTACCATCAAGCTCTTCAATAATAACGTCGCCATACCAATCATCGTGTAATGTACCAGTATAATTTATACTAGGTAGCTGTGGCTGATAATCCGCAGGGGTTGGTGGTGTCGCATTTGCGTATGCTTTTTGCTTACCTTCAAAATGCTTTTTGGCTAAATCTTCAACCCAATCTTTATCCTCTAGGTTGAGCACATCCTCAAGTACTTCGTGAGTAACAGCACTTAAAGCACTAAATGCTTGCTGATTAGACAAAATAACAATACCGAGTTTTTTTTCTGGTAGTAAAGTAACCTGCGACACCATCCCTAAAATACCGCCACCGTGACCTAGCTTTTTAAAGCCGTGGTAGTCCTCTATACTCCAACCTAAACCATAACCTCTAAATTGTTGATGGTATGCCTCAAAGGCACTTTTAGATGCCATAGAGGTAATGTGCGGATGCCACATTTGCGCTTGTTGTTTTTCACTAAACAATTGATCGCCATTAGGCATTTTGCCGCCAGTCAATTGAGTGCGTAGCCATTGGCTCATATCGTTTACACTCGATGCAATAGCACCTGCGCCTCTAAAGTCTTCAAGGTAATTAACAAAAAATGGGTGTAAGCTTCCCTCCATTGGAATATGCCCTATTGCCCAGTTTTTATTACTTTTTGGGATACGCGAAAAACCTGCGCGTGAATTGGTCATTTTTAGCGGCTGTAAAATATGTTTTTCAACGTAATCGTTCCAGCTTATGCCAGATACACGCGCTACAACTTCACCTGCTGTTACAAACATCAGGTTGTTATAAGCGTATTTACTACGAAAACTGCTGGCTGGTTTTAAGTATTTTAACCCCGATAGAATATCAGCGACTGATTTATCTGTGCTTGGCCAAATCATTAAGTCGCCTTGCCCAAGGCCTAAACCACTACGGTGGCTTAGTAAATCGCGCACTCGCATTTCCCGGGTTACATATGAGTCGTATAATCTAAATTCAGGTAAATGGTCGATTACGCGGTCATCCCAGCGTAATTTCCCCTCATCGACTAATTTAGCTAACGCGGCGCTGGTAAATGCTTTTGTATTTGATGCAATACCAAATAACGTATCTTTATTTACTTCAGCCTTTGTATTTAGGTTTGCGATGCCAAACCCTTTAGCGAGTACAACCTCGTCATTTTCAACAATAGCAACGGCCATACCTGGCACATCAAAGCGCGCCATAGAGGTTTTAATGACCTCTTCTATTTTGTTGGTATCAACCTGTGCCCAAGTATTAAAAGTAGCACTGGCCAGTAGTGTAAAAGCCGCTAAATTAGTCAGTTTCATGTTAGTCCTTTTATTATTGATGCACTGCAAATTCAATTGCTGCACGTTCTTTATTAGGATCGCTCTTTTGTGGGCGATTAAGTATTGCATCACTGTAAGCCTTTGGTACGCCCGCTTCAAGTGCTCCGCGATGAACATGTTTAACGTACCAATCGTAGGGTAAAACGTCCTCGTCGTGTGTATTTGCAATATAACAATGGGTATCAATTGTTTGCCCATTTAACAGCTCAACCGTTATATCTACACAGTCGTAACCTGGGCCTTCTATCGCATCTAAAGTGAGTTTTTCGTCAGTGTTAACCTCATAGACCACACCGTATACTAAGGCATCTGCTTTATCAGTTTTTTGAATACTGCATTTACCCGAACCATCAGAAAAAAGCATATCAAAGGTTAGCTCATACCCTTTAAGGATTGCTGTGCCCACACGCTTTGCATTTGGCAAACGTGCCAACAAACGATTAGACGACATGTTAGATCCAAACGAAAAATTATATAAAGGCATGTTTACTCCTGCTTGTATTACATAAATTGAACAAGTTAAATAACAACACGTACAGCCAACGCAATTAAAATAACGCCAATACCTCGGTCAAACCAGTAGCCGCGTTGCTGAAAAAAATCACGCACGCAGGCTTTAGAAAGTACCAACGAAAGCGCAGAAAACCACGCCCATGTTGCAAGCGCCATATAAATACCATAACCAATTTGCACACTCACTGGCGTTGTTTGACTTATTACCAAGGTAAATAACGACATAAAAAAGAGCGTGGCTTTTGGGTTCAGTGCGTTAGTGAAAAAACCGCGTCTAAAAGCAACCCAAATAGACTCTTCAGGGGCTGTTTGGTTATCAATATTATTGGTTGATGATGCGCCCGGCTTAGCTGCTCTTAGTGCTTGTATTCCAAGATAAGCCAAATAAGCGCCAGCTACATATTTAAGTGCCATAAACAAACTAGGCGATTGAGACAAAATAAGCGCCACACCCATTACACAATAAGCTATGTGCAACAAAATAGCGCCGCCAACGCCTGCACTTGTCCACAATGCGTTTCGCCTACCTTGTTGCACACTTTGCTTTAGCACAACAGCAAAGTCAGGGCCTGGGCTCGCTACTGCAAAGAAGTGAGCAATAACAATTAATAAAAATTCATCTAAATAGTCCACACTTATCCTTGCTAGTTAGGTGCATACGCCAGTAATAACGGGTTTGCCGATTCACTCACCAGCGCTTTAATTTCTTTTTGCGCTTTTTTGAATTGGCTTCGTAAATGGGGCTTTAAATGTTTTTTAGATACGTTGTCTTTTTTGAAGTAGCAAACCAAAGCATGCATAAATACCGTATGTGTTTCGCTCAATTGTGCTTCACGGTTAGCGTACGGGTTGTAACATGAGCCGCACCCGCCTTTAAACTGATACACAGTATTGCACATCATGACACCAAAACCTAAAAAACAGGCAAGCGCATCAGCAGCTTGGGGTAAAAAGTCCTTCCCCCCTGGAGGCAATACACCCACATGATGAATCATAATAGTAGCCAGTGTTCCGGCAAAACTGGCAACTAAATCTTGGGGCTGATTTATTTGATTAGGGTTAAATGAAATATTAATAGCATGGCTCGGCGGCACAATTAACTCACAGCGCTCACCACGTATTACACTACTAAACTCAAAACGAGGAAACACTTGTGGCTGTAATTGCTGAGGCGCAACTAATTGAATTGGCCATGCACTCATTCCCGCATACGTAGTTACTCGCTTAAATACGCTGGTGGCCATTTGCTCAATACTTGATACCGAATCAGGAAAATATTGCCCTGTAGGCAATATTATTTGCGTATGTTTAGTAAAAAACTCAGCATCAAAATTTTCTACAGCCCAAATAAAAGTATCAATAAGCCATTGCTGCTCTTGTTGCTCTAACAAAGGCGCTGATTTAAATAACGCTAACATAGTGTACTCTTAATTTAATTATTCTTGCTCTTGTGCCCACTGCCATGCTTTCGTGTTATATAAAGGCACAGTAGATAATGCATGGTGATGACTGCCGCTCGACTCTTTTGTTGAATACGACAAATATAATAATGTGCGAGTTTTAGCGTCGTATATTCGGCGCACCTTTAACGATTTAAATAAAATGCTCTTTGATGACTTAAACACCACCTCACCAGACTTACTACGATCAATTTCTTGTAATTGCTCCGCGGTGATTGGCCCTGTTTGACGACACGCAATCGACATGTCTGACGGGTCAGAAAAGTCTAAATCGGCCTCAACATGACTAATATGACACGTCACTCCTTTAATGATCGGATCTTGCTGTGAGTTCACCACCACATCTTTTGTAGTAAACAAACCTAAACTCACCGACGCCACATCATCAGAGCAGGCACTTAACGTAATTACTACGCCCATTAGCACGGCTAAATGTTTTATTTTTTGCTGAAATTTCATACTCATCCTTAATTTAAGCTAGGTTTTTTAAACGCTTATTTTAATAAGCTTGGGTTCACCTGTGTGTTTTTATACTAACATCAAAAATCAGCACAACTAAATTAGTTTAAAACAAACATTTTAGCCGTATGGGGTTTAGCGAGCCGTCGTGTATTTGTTACAATTAACGACACGCTTAATGCCGTAACCAACAGGAACCACCCGCATGCCGCACATTATTATTGAGCACTCAGAAGACCTCCCTGTATTACCTCAAGTACTGGTAGAAAAAATCCATAAATGCACATTCGAAAGCGGTTTATTTGATTTAGAAACTATAAAAACTCGCGCAGTTGCATATCAGCAGTATCAATTGGGTGTGGGTAAAGAAGGGTTTATACATGTGCAAGCACACATTATGGCAGGGCGAACAGTAGAGCAAAAGCAAACTCTGAGTGAGCACCTACTTGCGTGTTTAAAAACCTATTGCAGGGAGTCTGACAGTTTAAGCGTTAATATTTACGACATGGACCACGAGATATATCGTAAAAATTAACACAATTCAGGCCTTGTACTCATCATCACAAGGCCACTCGTCTTCAGTCAAAATATGCTTTGCCAATAGCGATGCCCTAAGAGCCATTATTTTACTTTTTAACTCATCACGTATCAGCCTTATTGCAGGCGAAATAAACTGCCGGCTCGGAAGCACTAGCCACATTTCTGTTAAGGGTATTTTATAATCGGGTATTATTCGTTTGAGCTTACCGCTAAGCAAATCATCTGCTACATCAATGGCTGACTTTTTTGCAATCCCAGCACCATCGACACACCAGCGCCTAACAATATCACCATCGTTTACAGCTCTATCGCTGTTCATTTTAACTTTGTATTGCTGTGTATTATCATAAAACTCCCAATCTGCGTGCACTACTTCGTAAAGTTTGTAGAGTAATGCGTTGTGCTCGCTCAAATCGTTCGGCACTAACGGCTCGCCATTCAGTTTTAAGTAACTAGGTGAAGCGCACACCACGTGTGGAATATTACAAATTTTAAATCCATATAAATTAAGCTCCTCAGCTACACCTTTTTTCATCGCTCTTAATGCAACATCAATTCCATCACGATAAAAATCAGCACGGCTATCACTTGCATGCAACCTCAAAGTTATAGAACTATGAAGATCCATAAGCTCATTAAGCAAAACACGCATTAGATTACGTCCCATTTCAGACGACACCGCCATTCGCACTTGGCCTGTAATACACTCCTGCTTTTCATTAATAGCCGCTTGCCCTTGCATCAGTAACCCAAGCGCCTGTTCGCATAATGGTAAGTAACGCTCACCTTCAGCGGTCAATCTTATCTTTCTAGTAGTGCGAACAAATAGTTGTGTACCAAGAGCTTGCTCTATTCGTTTAATAGAGACACTCGCTGCCGACGAGCTCATATCCAACTGATGCGCAGCCGCTGTTATTGATTGAAGCTGCGCAACTTTTAGTAATACGCGTAAATCTGCAATTTTCATATCTGCCCCTTTATAAAACTATTCGTTGATGCTGCCAATTATCCACGTTTTAACGAAACTGTATTAAACATTAGCCTGTTTATGGAATGAAAAATACTCGCTATTGTGTCTCTATCCCAACGCAAAGGAAAATATTTATGAAATGTAGAATTGCCCTATCAGCTTTAATGCTCACAACTTCGCTTATGTCTGCACCTACTTTTGCAGACGAGCACGAATCAAAAGTAATACCTGCAAACAAAGTCAAATGGGGCTATTTAAACCCATTAAGAGGCGAGCAAAGTCCCGGTGCAGCGTATTTATGGGGCGATCGTACCGCAGATACCGCAACAGGTATGCTAGTACGCTTTAAAAAAGGGTTCGAGTCCCCGCCGCATATTCATAACATTACTTACCGAGGTATTGTAATTGAAGGCCAAATGCACAATGACGACCCCACAGCTGAAAAAATGTGGATGCCTGCGGGATCATTTTGGACACAACCTGCCGGTGAAAACCATACTACTGCAGCCAATGGCACTACAAATCTAATTTACCTAGAAATAGACTCAGGCCCTTATTTAGTAAAACCAACAAACAAACAGTTTGATAATGGTGAACGCCCATTAAACGTACATAAAGACAACCTTGTTTGGCTAGACAAAAACGACGTAAGCAATATTAATGCTAAAGGTGTACAAACAACCTACCTTTGGGGAGACACCGAGACAATGTACGGCTCAATGATAAAACTACCAGCCGGGTTTAAGGGGGAAATTAGCACAGATGCGGATGAGTTTCGTGCAGTGATAATTGCAGGCAACGTGCAATACAGCTCAAAAAGTAACTCACAAAACTTAAGTGCAGGTAGCTTTGTAGAATCTGGGGGTAAATTCATTCACTCGCTTGAGAACACAAGCGATATAACAGCAACTATTTACATTCGCAGCAATGGCTTATACCACGTAAATTAGCGTGTTATAGCTACGTAAAAACTAAAAAGCGCACTAATAAGTGCGCTCATTTAACTGCTTGTGATTAAAAGCTGTAACGTGCAGTTAAGCTAATATAATCTAAATCATCTATTGTGGTGTAGCTAGTACCTACAGAGAAATTTGTATTCACATAGTAACGAGCACCTAAAGTGATAGCTGTTTCACTGTCATCTGCAATATCAATGTAACTTAAGCGGCCATCAATTTCGATGCTATCAGTTAGCATTGATCTAACACCAACAGATAATCCATAGCCATTTTCATCATCCGACAAATCAGTACCGCTGAACGATACTTCAGTTTCAATGTTTTCGTACGTTACTAAACCATAAAAGTCAGTGCTTTCACTAATTGCAGTACGGTAGCCCACGCCTGCGCTCAACCAATTTAGATCTACATCCAAACCATCTTCTGAGTCGCCTACAGTCTTATATTGACCAGACACAAAAAAGTTATCGCCTAGTAATTTACTACCATCAAGCGTCCAACCGTTTAAATCATCGCCATCAAAATCTGCATTTAAATAACCGCCAGACACATAATTAAAGTTAGGTGTTTCTGCAAATGCAGCAGGGGTGACAAAAACTGAGCTTAATAATAAGAGTGCGACTTTATTCATTTTCATGGTACTTCCTTTTAGATACATTTTAACAACATATTGTTGTACCCAATAAAATACACAGCTATATATTTGATTGCAATTAGAAATTTTATAGATTAATTAAAAATCAAGATATCAACCAATAAAGAATAATAATGTAGGGCTTTGGATTTTAAGTGTGTAAAAATTTAATAAGATCTACTTGGAAAGCTTTGAAAAGTGGTGGCCCCTCCCAGACTCGAACTGGGGACCTAACGATTATGAGTCGTGTGCTCTAACCAACTGAGCTAAGGGGCCAACTTTATATAACTGCAAGGCAGTTAATTTTTGAAGCGTTCAGCCACAGAGCGACTAAAGCGGGTTGCAGTATAAAAACTTTTTTAGGGCTTGTCACTACCAAAAACCTTTATTTTAACAATCAATAAGCTAACTGCTTAAATTGTAATCTTTTAAAGAGTGTGAATGGGTAAATTTGGGGAGTTTTAGGAAAATAAAGTAAAAATGATTAAAAATAATATTTATTAATAGAATGCGCTGAGCGATATTTACTTACAACTGGCGTAAACATAACTCAGCTGCGCATTATTTTTTAGCAATAATATAAATTGCATGTATTAACCCAGGGAAGTAACCCAATAGCGTTAATAAAATATTAATCCAAAAATGCATACCTAAGCCCACTTGTAAAAAAACACCCAGTGGTGGTAGCAAAACAGACAGTATTATTCGAATGATATCCATTATTTAGCTCCTTCAAACAGTTAAAAACAAAAAGCCCAGCAATGCTGGGCTTTGAGTATAACGTTATTCAGCTACGATAGATAAGTTATCTACCACATCACGTACGTCTTCTGCATTTTTAGCAATTTCGATTGCTAATTGCTTTTCCGCTGATGATTCAACTGAGCCGTTTAATGTAACAACACCATTATCGGTATCTACATCAATATCGGTTCCACCTACTTCAGAATCAAATAGGAAACGTGTTGTAATAACGGTGGTGATTTTAGCGTCCGTTAGGTCGTTATCATCATCCATCATTTTAGAATCTGTATGTTTAGCGCTCATGTTTTTAACAACGGTTAGGCTGTTTTCAACGTCCATGACGCCATCTAGACTAAGTACAAGCTCTTCTGCTAGCTCTTTCTCTACTTCGCTATCAACTTTACCTGTAAGTACTACCTTGCCATTTGTTACATCAGTGTTTATGTCAAAGTTGTTTAGGTCTGTGTTCATAAGAAGCACAGTTTCTGCCTTGCCATCAATCCAAGCATCTTTACTTTCGTTTTCCCAGCTGTTTGCTTGTGCACCCATTGCTGTTGTACCAAGAACTAACGCGGCGATAATAGATTTGTTAAATGTTTTCATAATCTTTCTCCTTTTGATTAAAGACACTTTAACTAATGCGAACATCAAGCCAACTTTATTTACCATTAAAAATCATAGGCTTAACAAAAAATAGACTCTTGCAGGTTTAACGCATTTCCCCTATTTACAGGCAAGTGAGTAAAACTTTCTCAAAGTGTGAAAATTACTAGATTATTGCTATTTTGGTTAATGTGTCGTTAATATAACAACTAAACAAAAAGCCTTTAAAAATTAAACTATTGATAATAAACAAAATTAATTTTGGTATACGGTTTGCTAGCTAGTTAACTAATTGCAAATACAATTAAGGAATGCCCCATGTCTGTAAAAGTTGAAGACCGCCCAATAGAGCAAGTACGCGAACAAGTGATTGATCAGTTAATTTATAACTATAGCCATGGCGTTATATCGGTTGAGGCATTTGAAAGACGATTAGACAAAGCAATGGATGCAAAAGACAATTCTGTGCTGCTTACGTTAGTAGATGACTTAACACTTAATACCGACAAGCAATACAAAGCTGAAAAGCAATCGCAGTTTACGCCTAATTACAGTGCTCAACAAAATAGCGATGACGACATCACACTGCGCAGTATTTTGGGTTCAAACGAGCGAAGCGGACAATGGGTGGTTCCTAAAAATATTTACCTAAATAATTATATGGGCTCTGTGGTGCTTGATTTCACCGACGCTATCTTTACGCATCAAAACGTGACAATTCATGTTAATTGTATTTTTGGTAGCGACGAAATTTACGTACCCGAGCATGTTAATGTTGTGTCCAAAATGTTTTGTATTTTAAGCACGCTAGAAAACAAATCAGTAACGTTAAATAAGCGTCAAGGTCCTACCATTCATATTGAAGGCAAAGCGATACTAGGGTCGGTTGAAGTAAAGATAAAACGTACCATAAAAGAAAAGTTCATGAGCTTTGCAAACGATTTAAGGTCACAGCTTGGAGTCAGCAGTAAATAAGTGCAACTGTATTTGCTTTAATATGGCTGCTTTTTAGCAGCCATATTATAATTACAGGCTTATAGATCATTATTACGTTCTGTAGGTATATCCGACAAGTACTCTACAAACTCAACTTCAAAGCCCGAAGGGTCTCTGAAGTAGATATTTTTTCTAAATGGGTTTTCATTGCCTTGCTTATGAACTGAAAAACCCGCTTTATTTAAACGAGACACCGTATTATCTAAATTAGCCGTCACGTAAGCAAAGTGAGCAAACCCAACTTGATGCCCTGAAAGCGATCTATTTTCACCCTCACCATGATCGCTCATTGCTATGTATTGCGTGTCGTCACCAAAGTGGACCCAACGCCTTGGTTTTCCATACCATTCACCCCGCCCTTCACTTCGTATTACCCAGTGGGGAAAAATGGCTTGGTAAAAGCGAATCATGGTATCAATGTTTTTAACAACTAAATTTACGTGTTCTAAATACATACTGTTTCCTTGTGAGTTAATTTAGACACACAATAAAACCTCAAGTTAACTTTAGGTAAAGCGCTTTTTTTAAATTTTTAGTGGGTAATTAAAAATACACTTTTGTTTTAATTAAATGTGCAACACTTTCAAGGCTGTACAAAAAACACTCACAAGTATTTAGGGTTTATTGTTTACTTTATGTCAAAAGTCGCTAAAATACGCCGGCTGAAAATACAAACGTTCTTTTACAACCCAAAGGTAACTCCATGCATCCAATGTTAAACATTGCGGTTCGCGCTGCGCGCAACGCAGGCAAAATTTTACTTCGCGCTGGCGAAGATTTATCAAAAGTTGAAGTGCAACAAAAAGGCGCTAACGACTTAGTAACTAATATTGATAAAGAAGCCGAAGCCGTAATCCGTGACACTATTTTACAGTCTTACCCTACTCACTCTGTTGTGGGCGAAGAACTAGGTGAACACAAAGGCAAGGATGATGATTACCAATGGATTGTAGATCCTATCGATGGAACAACAAACTTCATCAAAGGTATTCCACATTACGCAATCTCTATTGCACTTAAAGTTAAAGGTCGTTTAGACCAAGCCGTTATTTATGATCCGATTCGTGGTGAGCTTTTCACTGCATCTAAAGGTCAAGGCGCACAACTTAACAGCAAGCGTTTACGCGTGAGTAAAACAACTGTTCTTGCTGGTACAGTATTGGCAACGGGCTTCCCTTTTAAGCATAAACAACATACAGATGCATACACTGAAGCGTTTAAAGCGTTATTTGTTCACACTGTAGATATTCGTCGCGCAGGTTGTTCTGCATTAGACATGGCGTATGTTGCTGCTGGCCGTGTTGATGGCTTTTTTGAAATTGGCTTAAAACCTTGGCACTCTGCTGCAGGTGAGCTTATGGTTAAAGAAGCGGGTGGTATGGTTGTCGATTTTGCTGGTGGTAATAACTACAACCACAGTGGCAATATCATCTGTGGCGCGCCAAAACTGACTCAAGCTATTATTCGTGAAATTCGTCCAGTGTTAACTGAGTCGTTACTTCGCTAATAAATTGCTTTTACCAATATAATTGGTGCAACAAAAAAGGAGCCTAGGCTCCTTTTTTGTTTTTAAAAATATGAGTTTATCAGCTTAATCTCAATAGTTTCCCCTTTTGTATAAGGAAGGGAATTTAAATCTGTAGCAAAGTATTCATAAAATAACGCATCAAACTCGCCGTTTTGCTGCATTATTTTAATTCCCTGCTCAAGCGCTTTAGCCAACTCAGGCTTATCCTTAGACACAAAATAATATAGCGCTGTTGGGTAGCTAATATATAAATTAGGCACAATACGTAAATTTTTGTGATCTCGCTCTAAAAGCTCAGAATTGACTTCAATAAATGATCGCGGAAAGTAATCTATGCGGCCTTGGCTAGTAAGCGCAAACATGGCTTTCAAGTTTGATAATGGTCTCACGTTTAAACCGTTATTAACCAATATGCGCGTATCAGGCCAATCATGCCCCTGTACCGAGCTCAGTTTTGATAATTGCTCAAGCGTTTTTATATCTTTAAATTTATCTAAATTCTGTTTATTTGTAACTAACGCTCTTTTGCCTATATACCCTTTGAACAATGGAATTTTAATAGCTGTTGCCAGTGACTCTCGTTCAGGGCTGCTCATACTCCAAAATAAATCAAGCGAGCTATCATCAAGTGACATTAAATTGCGTTGCTGATGCGGGTGTACAGCAACACGTTCTATTTCGACAGGATACTGGGCTCTTATCAATGCCTTGGTTAGCATGTCATTGAGGTAATCATCACGGGCAAAATGCGCATGTTGATCTTTCGGAATTTTTACAATATTAACTTCGCTTGCTACAACACTTCCAATAAACAAGCTCACTACACATACGATACACTTTAATGGCAACATCATGATCACCTATTAGTAAATTACCTTTTTACTATTTGCTAATCGCTACTACTGGAGGCGCTGGGCGCCTTCGCTTGCATGTAAAAAGATAGCTATGACGAAATCGTTTGGCTTCTTTCTTTGCATCCGTTGCTAATGCTGCAACCTGATGGCTATTTTTGCACTGCTGTAAATCGGGTTCAACTAATCCGATAGATAAGGTGAGTAACGGTACAAACTGCTTTTCACCTTCACGATTTGTAGCCCAATACCCTTTGCTAGCTATGTGATCGGGCGTAAAAAAAGCACGAGAACGATGTTCAAACTGTTCAATAATACGATTACAAATACTTACCGCATCGCTTTGGTCAAAAACAACCATAAAGTCGTCACCACCAATGTGTCCTACAAAGTTAGCACTATTTGTACAGGCTTGCACTGTTACATCAGCCAATAATTTAATAACACTGTCGCCACTCGCGTAGCCATAAAGATCGTTAAACTGTTTAAAGTGATTCAGGTCAATATAAGCAAGATGAAATTTATTTTTATTACGTAACCTATGCTCTATAGCTTCGTTTATTGCGACATTGCCTGGTAACATTGTTAGCGGATTTGCATGTTGTGCGTGGCGAATTTTTTCTTCTGTTATATGTTTTAGAATGTCTCTTAGTGGCGCAAGCCCTAAATAATTACCGCCTCTAGTAATAACAATATGGCGCCTAATATCGAAGTCTTGCTCAGTTATTTGCTTACTCACCGTATCGAGCTTTTGGTCTACATCAACAATCAAGGGTTGTTTGTCCATTAACTCTATAACAGGGCGTTTATCATAAAGAGCATGACCATAGGGTGCTGCAAATACCTCGGTAAGTTGGTCTTTATGTAGTAGGCCCACTGGCTGACTCTGTTGATTGATTACAGGTATGCTAATAATGGCTTTGTCTTGCTCAAAAAGTAAATGAGCGTCTTTGCATCGGGTATCACTTGCTATGGCCTTTTGTGGTTGGCTTAGCGCGCCAATCGCCATTGACTGATCAAACTGATCACATAATTTAAATGTAAGTGCTTGTATTTGAGCAGAGCTAAAATCACGACTTGGTTGCAAGTTCGGTCGTTCAAATAAAAAACCTTGTACATTATTAATGCCTAAACTTTCAACCAGTGCGAGTTCCTCAGAGCGCTCAATGCCTTCTGCAATCACTAAGGTGTTTGTTGCTTTAGCTAAAACAATAATTGATTTTAAAAACTCCTTTTTAACCTCACTCTGATCGCAATGGTCGATAAAATAACGATCTATTTTTACATAGTCAGGACGCAGTGCAGACCATTGCTTTAAGCCAGAGTACCCAGTTCCTAAATCATCAATTGCAATGGTAAAACCGAGCTCTCGGTAATGCGCAATGGTTTTAAGTAATAAGTCGTCGTTATCTACTTTGTCTTGCTCTGTTACTTCTATAACAACACGATTAGTCGCTAAACCAAACTGCTCGGTTAGGTGGCGTGTTTCGCCTTTTGGGTGGCAAGGGTCTAGTAGCGTTTTTGGGCTCACATTTAAAAAAAGCTTACCTTGCAAATTTAGCTTAACAAAGTTTTCTATTGCCTTTGAGCGGCATAGTAGCTCTAGCTCAGAAATAAGGCCCTCTTGATGCGCAGCTTTAAAGAGCATATTGGGCATTTCTAATAAGCTCTTTTGTGGACCTCGACTAAGCGCCTCGTAACCAAGAATGAGCTGACCAGATATATCTAAAATAGGCTGAAATAACGTGGTTACTTCCCCGCTATCTAAAATAGCCTCTAAGGCTTGTCGTTGAAGGGTCACTACTGGCTCAATTATTATTTCAATTAGAGCAATAAAATAGCAATTCTGTATGACATATTTATTTCAAACTCCTATGTTATAGGCAATAAAAAACCGCTCATAGAGCGGTCTTTTTAATGCATTTAAGATTATGGCATTGCCATCGGATCTTGATCTGCACCTTCTTTTTCTATCACTTCTGGTATTAAATCTTCTTTACTTACTCCCATTGCAAGTGCAACCGAGCTTGCAACATATACAGAAGAATATGTACCAATAAATACACCAAACAATAATGCAGTAGCAAAACCATGAATGGTTTGTCCACCCCATACAAACAATGCAATCAATACCAAAATTGTGGTGATTGATGTAACAAGTGTACGGTTAAGTGTTTGCGTAAGTGAAATATCAATAATTTCAACGGTATCGTCGATGCGTACTTTACGGAAATTTTCACGAATACGGTCAGATACAACAATAGTATCGTTGAGTGAGTAACCGATTACCGCCAATATTGCCGCTAATATAGTTAAATCAAACTCTAAACCCAGTACTGAAAACAAACCTAAAGTGATAATTACATCGTGTAATAGTGCGCCTACAGCACCCACAGCAAAACGCCATTCAAAACGAAATGCAACGTAAATTAAGATACAAATAAGTGCAGTTAACATGGCTAGGCCACCCTGCTCTTTCAAGTCTTCACCGACACTTGGGCCAACAAACTCAATACGACGCATGACTACGCTGTCGTCCGCTTTTTTCAGTGCATCAATTACTTGGTTACCAATTACTTCAGCTTTAACATCGCTTCCACGTGGAGCTAAGCGCACTAATATATCTTGGCTCGAACCAAACAGCTGCACTGATGCATCAGCAAAGCCATTTTCACCAAGTACATTACGCACTTTTTTAAGATCAGCCGGTTGAGAAAAACCCACTTCTACCGCGGTGCCGCCGGTAAAATCAAGACCAAAATTTAAGCCCTTCGTAAACATTGATACTATCGACGCTACAATTAATAGCGTAGAAAAGCCCATTGCCACTTTTCGAAGAGACATGAAACGAAGGGTTCTGCTACCCAAACTTAAAATTTGCATGTCTGCTCCTTAAATAGAAAGTTTATCAATGCGTTTACCACCAATAAATAAGTTGATCACCGCTCGGGTACCAACAATGGCTGTAAACATTGAAGTTAAAATACCAATAGCTAATGTAACGGCAAAGCCTGCAATTGGGCCCGTGCCCACTGCAAACAATATAACTGCCGCAATTAACGTAGTGATATTGGCATCAAATATAGTACTGAATGCGCTATCGTAACCAAAATGAACGGCTTGTTGCGGGCTACGACCATCGGCCAGCTCTTCACGAATACGTTCAAAAATTAGTACGTTAGCATCAACCGCCATACCAACTGTAAGTACAATACCTGCAATACCCGGCAAGGTTAACGTAGCGCCTGGAATAAGTGACATTATGCCAACAATAAGCACCAAGTTAGCAGCAAGCGCTAAGTTAGCCACTAAGCCAAAACCTTTGTAATAAATAAGCATAAAGGCAAGTACAAACGCAAAACCAAGTGCAACCGCAGTCATACCTGCTTCAATGTTTTCTTGGCCTAAGCTTGGCCCCACTGTACGCTCTTCAACAATTTGAATGGGTGCAACAAGTGCACCTGCGCGAAGCAGTAAACTTAAGTTATGTGCTTCAGCTGGGTTATCAATACCTGTAATACGAAAAGAGCGGTCTAAACGAGCTTGAATTGTTGCCACGTTAATAACTTCTTCTACCTTAATAGGTGGAAGTGCTTTACCATTTTCGTCTTTTTTACCTGATGGTTTATATTCAATAAATACCGTTGCCATGCGTTTGCCAATTGCACGCTTAGTAAAGGCATTCATTTTTGAACCGCCTTTGCTGTCGAGTGAAATGCTTACTTGTGGGCGTTGGTATTCATCTGCGCCTGATTGCGCGCCAGTGATATGACTACCTTCAAGAATAATACGTTTTTTTAGTACCACAGGGTAACCGTCGCGGCTCATGATCATTTCAGTACCAGCAGGGATACGGCCTTGAGCGGCAGCGCTTGGATCGGCGTTTTCGTCTACTTCACGAAATTCAAGCGTTGCTGTCGCACCTAAAATTTCCTTAGCACGAGCAGTATCTTGCACACCGGGTAATTGCACAATAATACGTTCAGCACCCTGGCGCTGTACGTTTGGCTCTGCAACACCAATTTGGTTGATACGATTACGAATGATTGTTTCGTTTTGCTTGATGGCGTAGTCACGAATCTCTTTCAGCTTTTGCTCACTCATAGTGGCAAAAAATGCATTATCGTTACTACTGTCATCAATATATACGTTAAGTGGGTAACGAGATTCTAAAAAGCGCTCTGCAGCATTTTTATCTTCTTCATTACGCATTTCAACACGCATACGGTCAGAGCCAGCAACGCGACGAACGCTGCGATAACGAAGTTTTTCTTCGCGTAGATCGCTACGGAAATCTTGCTCCATTTGCTCAAGCTGGTTATCAACCGCTGTTGCCATGTCGATTTCCATGGTGAAATGTACGCCACCACTTAAATCTAGACCTAACTTCATTGGATTTCCGCCAAGGGATTTTAACCAAAGAGGTTGAGCCGGCGCCATATTAATGGCTGAAATGTAATCGTCACTTAGCGAGTCACGCAATAAATCTTGTGCTTTTAATTGCTCTTCAACATTTTTAAAACGAACAAGTATTTGCCCGCCTTCAAGCTTGGTTGATTTAACTGCTACGTTATGTTTTTTAAGTGTTGCGTTTACTTTGTCTACTACACTGAGATCAACATCAGCACCTTTAGCGCCCGAAACTTGTATAGCCGGGTCACGGCCATACAAGTTTGGAGAGGCATATAAAAGGCCAATGGCAACCACAGCTAAAACAAGTAAATACTTCCACACTGGAAACTTGTTTAACACGGGGTCGTCCTTATTATTTTTATAGCGACTTCATTGTGCCTTTTGGCAATACAGCAGATACAGACGCTTTTTGAACTGTAACTTCTGCTTGCTCATTTAAAGAGATAACGATGAAATCTTTATCTTCTGCAATTTTAACAATTTTACCTACTAAACCACCTTGGGTTAGTACTTCATCGCCTTTAGCCATCGCATTCATTAAGCCTTTATGCTCTTTAACACGCTTAGCTTGTGGGCGGTAAATTAAAAAGTAAAAAACTAAACCGAAAATAGCTAACATGATTAGCATTTCCATGCCGCCACCGGCTGCAGGTGCGCCAGCTGATGCGTGTGCGTTTGAAATAAATAAACTCATAATACTTCCTCTTTAAATTTAAAGTTTAATTTTTTATATCTGCAAGCTCTGGCACTTCTTGGCCGCGGCGAGCGTAAAAATCTTTTACAAATTCTTCTAGTTTACCTTCGCTAATTGCATTGCGCAGGCCTTCCATAACACGCTGATAGTAACGTAAGTTATGTATTGTGTTTAGTCGTGCACCTAAAATTTCGTTACATTTATCAAGGTGATGTAAATAAGCACGCGAGTAATTTTTACACGTATGGCAATCACAATCAGGGTCGAGTGGACCGGTATCTGTTTTGTGCACTGCGTTACGTATTTTAATAATACCAGTGGTAATAAATAAGTGACCATTACGTGCATTACGCGTCGGCATAACACAGTCAAACATATCTATGCCACGGCGTACCGATTCAACCAAATCTTCTGGCTTGCCAACACCCATTAAGTAACGCGGCTTATTTTCAGGCATTTTGTACGCACAATGATCAAGAATATTCATCATTTCGTTTTTAGGTTCACCAACTGATAAACCACCCAATGCATAGCCGTCAAAGCCAATTTCTTCTAAACCAGCTTGTGATTGTGCACGTAATTCTGGGTACATACCACCTTGAATAATACCAAATAACGCAGAAGGGTTATCGCCGTGACCTTCTTTTGAGCGTTTAGCCCAACGAAGAGACAACTCCATAGAGTCTTTAGCTTCTTTTTCAGTAGCAGGGTATGGTGTACATTCGTCAAATATCATTACAATATCTGACCCTAAATCACGTTGCACTTCCATTGATTTTTCTGGCGACATCATTATTTGGTCACCGTTTACAGGTGACTGAAACAAAACACCTTCTTCGGTAATTTTACGCATTGCGCCAAGACTAAATACTTGGAAGCCGCCTGAGTCAGTTAAAATTGGGAAGTCCCAATTCATAAAGTCGTGCAAATCACCGTGCTGTTTAATAATTTCAGTACCAGGGCGAAGCATTAAGTGAAAGGTATTACCTAAACAAATTTGCGCACCTGTTGCTTTAACTTCATCAGGTGTCATGCCTTTAACAGTACCGTAAGTACCTACTGGCATAAATGCAGGTGTTTCTATTACACCACGGTCAAAAATCAAGCGGCCACGGCGCGCTTTACCGTCGGTGCGGTCTAATTCAAATTTCATATCATCCTCAATGTCGGAAAAACAGTCCAACAAGCTATAATTTAACCGCTCGATTCTACCCTTTTTGCACTGCTAATACTATTAGCTGCGGTAAATTCGCTCGTTATAATCATATGCAACTAAAAACCCCAGCAAGTATGCTGGGGTTGAGTGTTAGTTATATTTGATAATAAATAAAACAGCGCTATTTACGTGTTAAAAACATAGCATCGCCATAACTAAAAAAGCGATATTTTTGTTCTATTGCTGTGTTGTAAGCACCCATTATGTTGTCTTGTCCGCTGAACGCGCTCACCAACATAATTAACGTTGACTCAGGTAAATGGAAATTAGTGACCATGGCATCGACAACGTTAAATTGGTAACCCGGAAAAATAAAAATATCGGTATCGCCAAAGTAAGTATCTAATTTACCGCCATGTATTTTTGCAGCTGATTCGAGCGAACGCATTGATGTAGTACCAACAGCAATCACTCGCCCACCGCTCGCTTTAGTCTGTGCTACAGCGTCCACAACATCTTGTGGTACTTCAATGTATTCTGAATGCATTACGTGTTCGTCAATGGTTTCTACACGTACTGGCTGAAATGTACCTGCGCCTACGTGTAACGTGACAAAGGCCATTTTTACACCTTTATTTTTAAGCGCAGCCATAAGCGGCTCGTCAAAATGTAAGCCCGCTGTAGGTGCTGCCACAGCCCCTGGTTTTTCACCATATACTGTTTGATAACGTTCGCGGTCAGCTTCGTCATCTGGTCGGTCAATATAAGGCGGTAACGGCATGTGACCAATATCGTTAAGTGTATCGAGTACATTTTTGCTGTGATCAAATTCCAGCTCAAATAAGGTGTCGTGACGGGCAATCATAGTGGCTTTAGCTTTGCCTTCTAAAATAACCTCATTGCCTGGTTTTAATGATTTACTTGCACGAACATGAGCAAGCACACGGTGTTCATCCAATACTCGTTCAACAAGTACCTCAACCTTACCGCCCGATGCTTTTTGGCCAAACATACGTGCTGGTATTACTCGCGTATTATTAAAGATGAGTAAGTCGTTTTCGTTAACTAGCTCAAGAATATCACTAAATACTTTATGGCTTATCTCCCCTGTTGGACCATCGAGGCTTAATAAGCGGCTACTCGTACGATCTTTTTTTGGAAAGCGAGCAATTAATTCATCGGGTAAGTCAAAACTAAAGTCAGCTACGCGCATAGTTGGTAATCCACATCATTAAAAATCGCGCCAAGTGTATATCTATCGTCAATTAAGCTCAAGAAGCCAATCCAACTACTGTAAACCTGAGCATCCCTCTATTCGGGGGGATTATTCAAATCTACTTGTTCTTACTAACAAAACTTATTACCCTTAGTAATGGTAGTAAATTACGATTTTTAGGATCTCCTGCGTGGCAGAACAATTAAATTTGCTGATTTTAAATGCAAGCCGTGCTGAGCGCAGGGTGATTAAAGATACTTTAAAAAAGCTTAACGTATTTAGCTTTATTGAAGCAAATGATAGCCAGGAAGCTCTTAAAACTCTTAAGCAACAACCGGTTGATATTATTATCACTGGATTAAATGTGGGTAAAATAGACGGTTGGCGTTTTTCTCGTATGATTCGCTCAGGGCTATTAAAAACCCCTAAAAACACCCCTATTTTGTTGATGCCCCCGACTTATTGCGAACGAATTGCAGAAACAACCGCCCGTAGTTACGGAATCGATGCTGTTTTGCCTTTTGAAAACCAAGATATGCTACCGCAAGTTCTGGCTAATGTTTTATCTACACATTTAGAAAAAAGCAGTCGACTAAACCTACTTTTGTTAGAGCCCCAGACAAATAAAGCGGAGTCTATAACTGAAGAACTAAAACTAAATTTTGCTATTACACATGTCACAACGTGTAAAGCCGCACTGAACCAGTACAACCAACAACAGTTCTCAATCGTACTGCTTGATAACACTCAAGAAAAAACCGATGAATCTAGCTTGCTTGTCGAAAATATTTTACAACATAACCCAAAGCAAGCCATTGTTACTATTATAGATAGCGCTGATGCAGATTATGCCGAACAGCTTTTGTTATCGGGCGTAACCGATTTTATTCGCGCCCCTTACGAACCTTCATTTTTAAATAAAGTATGTGATCATGCCGCTCGTCGAGAAGATTTTATGGTGAGCTACGCTGAATTTGCTCAAAAAGTAGAGCAGTTAAGCGTAAGCGAAGTGAGGTATAAAGAACTATTCTCAGCTCATCAGCGCATATTATTGCACCTTAATACTGTTGTTCTTGAGCTCGACCAGTTAGGAAAAATTCGCTTTATAAACCCAGCCTGGGAAACCTTAAGTGGTTTTGGCGTTAAAACAAGCCTGCAAAAAAGCCTAACGCAATTTTATACTGGTGAATGTCAGATAAAGCTCAAAGCAACCATCGACGATATACTCGGTGGTGGGAACGATCATCAGCAAATAGAAATAAAACTCCAACATAAAAACGGTGGCCAAATTTGGGTTGAATGTAGGTTGCAGCTAATTAAAAACAGACGTAATAATGCAACGATCACTGTCACTATTGATAACATTCACGAGCGTAAGCAAGCCGAACTTCAATTACGCCATCTTGCACTGCATGATCCATTAACTGGCTTACACAACCGATACCACTTTGACCAAGAGCTAAGTCGTATTTGTAAACCCAAACATACTCACAGCGATGTTGAGCATGCCTTGATTTACATTGACCTTGATCATTTTAAAATTATTAATGATAGCCAAGGCCATCATCAAGGCGACTTGGTGTTAAAAGATGTGGCACAGCTGTTTAAAGACAACATTGAAAAAGAACATTTAGTATGTCGTATTGGTGGCGATGAATTTGCCGTCATTCTAAAAAATATGAACTTACTCGATGCGCACCTTATTGCAGAAGGTGTCTGTAGTGCCATAGAGCAGCATACCTTTAAGTCAAAAGAGCAAAGCTACACAATAAGCTGCTCTATCGGCTTGACGCAAATTACAGTAAACAATAACGACCCAAATGAGTGCCTAAAGCAAGCCGATATTGCTTTATATATTGCAAAAAACCTAGGCCGTAATTTAGTCCATTGCTACTCAAAAGAAGATGCGCAAAACAATACGCTTCAAACAGGTCTTGAGTGGGGACACGAAATCCGCCAAGCACTTCAACAGAATAATATTGAATTGCATTACCAGCCTATATGGGATTTTAAAGCAGAAAAAGTTGCGTACTTTGAGGCGCTATTGCGGTTAAAACTTAAAGGCACTCTCATTTACCCTAACCAGTTTATTCCGTCTCTAGAAATGCTTAACGACACCTTTTTAATGGATCAGTGCGTAATTAGAAATGCGATTAAAAGTGTTGCAAAATACCCTCAACTTAGCCAAGTTGCCATTAATCTATCTGCGCAATCATTTTTAGATGAGCGACTGCTACCACTCATTGAGTCGAACCTTGAAAAGTACAATGTTCCCGCTACTCGGATTATTTTTGAGATCACCGAATCTGCAAGCATAAATAACATACAAGCTACACGTAAGATGATTGATAAACTTAACTCTTTAGGGTGTCACTTTTCAATAGACGATTTTGGGACTGGCTTTAGTACCTTTAGCTATCTAAAACAGCTACCGGCTCAACATGTAAAAATAGATGGCTCGTTTGTTCGCGACATGCTCAATGACCCCATTGACCTTGCTTTGGTAAAAGCAATTAACGACATTAGCCGCTCACTCGATAAATATTCTGTTGCGGAATACGTTGAAAATAAAGAATTATTTACTACTTTAAGGGACATTGGTGTCGACTACGGACAAGGCTACTTTATTGCTCGCCCCGTTCCTGTTGAAAAAATAAATGATGAGCTTGAAAAAATTTATCAAAATAAAAGTATTTACCAACAGTAGCCTAGGTTAAAACTAACAAATTCGAACAATTTTACGTCACTTTTTTCTTCCATTATCTTCTTTCTTGCCTATACTTTCCTTATCAGATAAAGAGGATGTCATGTAAATTAAAGGATTACACTGTATAAACATGACATTACCCACTAGCAATACATCGTTAATTTTAAGCTACAAGGGTTTTAGGGAGGAAGGTATGGCGCAACTAGTTATATTATTACTAATCATTCACTTTATTATTGCATACCAATGTTACAGGTATGCAAGTTTAAAAGGTTACCCCGTTAAGGTATTTACTGCATTAGGGTGCTTACCCTATTTTAATGTAGTGGTTTGGATTTACTTACTCTTCTTACCTGAACTGGAGCCATTTGAAAGCCATGTTCAAAGTCAAAAGCAGCCATTGTAGGCTGCTTTAATTTTTTAATAGCGGTTAACTTTAATTGCTTGGCTCATTAAAGTTTAAACTACATTGGCGCTGTAAAAACACCTCAAGCTGCTCGCTAAACAATTTAAAATCGCGAATACGTCCTGTAGTTTTTCGCCAAAGAATACCAATATCTCTGTAAGCATCGCTTTGCGACGGTGTGGCTACCATCTGTTTATTTTCTAAAATACCGGCATTAATAGCCATTTGTGGTAAAAAAGTCACCCCGAGCTGATGTTCAACCATGCTGAGTAATGTATGTAAGCTGGCCGCTTCAAATGGGTTAATACAGCTTGAGCGGTTTAAATGGCATGCACTCAGCGCGTGACCCGTCATACAGTGCTCTCGCTCTAACAAAAACACACTGGCATCAGGTAATAGGTTAAAGTCTTCTACGCCCTTTGCAGGCATATAATCTTTATGGTGCACTAAGCTAAAATGATCTTTTGCTAAAATTTGGGTATGGAACTTGTCGGTTGCATACGGTAATGCCAGTAACGCTAAGTCAATGTGCCCATGCTCTAGCTTATCCAGTAATTTGTCGCTGGTATCCTCAATTAGTACCAACTCTAATTCACAAAAAGTTTGCTGACAAAAGTGATACAAAGGCGCTGCAATAAAGCTTGCAATAGTAGGAATAACGCCAACGGTTAACTTACCGCTAAGCGGCGTTAAAAAGCTTTTTGTAAGCTCTTTTAAACTAATAGTGTCGTTAATTATTTTTCGTGAACGCTCAACAACCTCTTCACCTATGCTTGTAAACATAAGGCTTCGGTTTTCACGCTCAATAAGTTGACAACCCAGCGTTTCTTCAAGATTTTGAATGGCACTGCTTAGTGTCGACTGGCCAATAAAACAGGCACTGGCTGCACGGCCAAAATGCTGATGCTGATGAACAGCGAGTAAATACTGAAGCTGTTTAATACTTGGAAGATTGGTCATTTTTTCTTTCCACAAATAAAAAGACCCCAATACCTAGGGCATTGAGATCTTTTCAAGCTAAAAGTCTTTTAGTACTTTTTTGTTAAACCCCAAATGCGGTTCTCAGTACGTAGAAGATAACAATAGCAAGGGCAGCACCAACTGGCAACGTTATTACCCAAGAAACTACAATGTTTCTGATAACGCTCATGTTAAGTGCACCAATACCACGTGCCATACCTACACCTAGTACCGCACCCACTAAGGTTTGAGTAGTAGAGATTGGCATACCAGTTCCTGATGCAATAACAACAGTAGAAGCAGCGGCAAGTTCTGCAGCAAAACCACGGCTAGGCGTTAAATGTGTAATGCCTTCACCAATTGTTTTAATTACTTTTTTACCTAAAATGGCAAGACCTGCAACAATACCAAAGCCACCTAGTGGAAGAATCCACCATGCAATTGCTGCCTTCTTAGCAATTTCACCGTTGTTTTCAACAATATTTACAACAGCAGCTAGTGGACCAATTGCATTAGCAACATCGTTAGAACCGTGAGCAAATGCCATACAACAAGCGGTTAACACCATTAATACCGCAAACACTTTTTCTACGTTATTAAATTGCATTTGCTTATCAGCTTTAGGATCGATGTTTAAGCGAGAAATAGCAATTTTACCAATGATGGCAACAACCACTGCAACACCAATTGAAAGCGCATAGCCTTCAACAGAACCTAGGTTAATACCAACGTGCTTTAAACCTTTTTTTATTGTAACTAAAGCCATGATAAAACCCGCTAAACCCATGTAGATTGGTACGTAGCGTTTAGCGTTCTTTAATGGTGCATCTGTATCAAATATAAGCTTTTGCGCGCTCATGAATATTAGATACGCAATAAAGCCGGATATAGCTGGTGTAATGATCCAGCTTCCTACAATGCCGCCTACTTTATTCCACTGGATTGCTTCTGTACCCACAGCTACTAGCGCAAAACCAATGATTGCACCAATAATAGAGTGAGTTGTTGATACTGGCCAACCTAAAAATGAAGCGATTAGTAGCCATGAACCCGCGGCAAATAGCGCGGCAATCATACCTAAAACCATCAGTTCAGGAATATTCGCAAACGGTGCAGCATCAATTATTCCTTTACGAATAGTTGATGTAACTTCACCACCTGCCAAATAAGCACCTGCAAACTCAAAAATCATAGCTATTAAAATAGCTTGTTTGATTGTTAATGCTTTTGAACCTACAGATGTACCCATGGCGTTCGCAACGTCGTTCGCGCCAATACCATAAGCCATGAAAAAACCAACAGCTGCGGCAATTAAAACTAATACCGTGCCGTAAGATGCAATGATATCCATTGTATAACCTTAATCTTTCGTGTTTGAACTGATTTTAAATTAACGAGCTAACATCAGCTCAAGACGTGATCCTACGCGCTCTGCAATATCTGCAAGCTCACCAACCCATTCAATAATGCTGTATAAAAACATTACATCTACAGGGTTAAGTTCACTTTCTACTTCACGTAGTTGGCGGCGTACTTTAATTTGCATGTCATCCGTGTCTTGTTCTATTGCATCCAATTCAACGAGCATTTTTTCTACTAAGGTCACTTCGCGACCTTTAAAGCCTGTTTCTAATAGCTCTTCTAACTCGTTTATTGCTTTAGATGCTTGTTTTGTCGCATCCACACAACGAGTTAAGTAAGCCAAGAAATCAGCTTGCATTACTGCTGGTATGGTCATTTCACGACCGATTACGCGCCCAGCAATGTCTTTTGCTTTATTAGCAATTTTGTCTTGTTGGGTTACTAACTCGAGCAGATCCGTACGTTCTACCGGCATAAATAAACCGCGTGGTAACTGTAAACGTATGTCTCTTTTCATGTCATCGGCTTCACGCTCTAAATTACGAATAGTGATACGAAGCTCTTCTGCTTGTGTCCACTCTTCTTTAAAAACGTGATTAAAAAAAGGTATCAAAGCTTTACTAGCTTGATGAACTTTTTTGATGTGATCTTCCATTGGTTTGAAAGGAGATTTTGCAAAAACTCCTAAAAACGCGTTTGTAGGCATAACTGACCCTTTAATCAAATTACATGCGTGCAGCATGCGATTTTACAGTATTCACAACAATTGTGAACGGTTTTTATTATTTAACTTATAGCTAAATAAACAAAGCGGCTTATAGCCGCTTTGTTAAAATGCGCTAATGAACTTTAAAGCGATTTTTCAATATCTTCCTGTGATATATGGCGAATATCTTTACCATTTACAAAGTAGATAATGTACTCAGCAATATTCTGACAACGGTCGCCAATCCGCTCTAATGAACGCACTGACCAAACTAAATCCATGATTTTTGGAATAGAACGTGGATCTTCCATCATGTACGTCATAATTTGACGTGTTATGGCTTCATATTCACGATCAACTTTAGCATCTTCTTTGTGTACTTCAAATGCGCGTTGCACATCCATACGTGCAAACGCATCAAGTACATCGTGTAACATTTTTAAAACCTGACGACCCATATTTTCAATATTCACTAACAAATCTTGTTGATCTTTAGTGAAAGAATCGAGAGCCACTTTTGCAATACGCTCAGCTTCATCGCCAATACGCTCGAGGTCAGCAATAGTTTTTGCAATAGCAATCACCAAACGTAAATCGCTGGCAGCGGGCTGACGACGCGCAATAATACGAGTACATTCTTCATCAATGCTCACTTCCATAGCATTAACTTTGTAGTCGTTTTTACGCACTTTTTCTGCAAGTTCTGCATCGTTAGTGCTTACCGCATCAAGCGCACTACTTAGTTGTTGCTCAACTAACCCACCCATGCTTAGTACATGGTTACGAACATTTTCAAGCTCTTGATTAAAGCGACCAGAAATATGCTTATTAATATTATGTTCCATAATTACCTTCTCTCTAAATCTTGTACAACACGATACTGTTAATTATTTAGCCGTAACGACCTGTAATATAATCTTCAGTCTTTTTCTTTGTTGGTGTTGTAAATAAGGTATTTGTATCTGAGTATTCAATCAGCTCACCCATGTACATAAAGGCTGTTTGGTCAGACACTCGCGCTGCTTGTTGCATGTTATGCGTAACAATAACAACGGTAAATTTATTCTTTAAATCGTTAATTAGTTCTTCAATAACTAGAGTAGAAATTGGATCAAGCGCTGACGTTGGTTCATCTAGTAGTAAAACCTCAGGCTCTATCGCAATAGATCGAGCAATAACTAAACGCTGTTGCTGACCGCCTGATAAACCAAATGCACTGTCATGTAGTCTATCTTTTACTTCATCCCATAAAGCAGCGCCACGTAATGACTGCTCTACTACTTCGTCTAACTTACGCTTTTCTTTAATGCCCTGTAAGCGTAGACCATAGACTACATTTTCATAAATCGATTTTGGAAATGGGTTAGGACGCTGAAACACCATCCCAACGTTACGGCGAAGCGCCGCAACATCTACATTTTTATCGTAAATATTTTGTCCATGAAGGAGTATTTCACCTTCAATTCGACAAATATCAACCAAGTCATTCATTCGGTTAATACAACGTAATAGCGTTGATTTACCACAACCTGATGGGCCGATAAACGCCGTTACTTGGCCTTTTGGAATATTCATATTCACTTTACTAAGCGCTTGTTTATCACCGTAGTAAAGATCGAGATCTTTAATCTCTAACGCTTTTTGCTCGTCTGTTAAATTGTCTAAATCTAACTTCATGCCCAAATTGGCTTGGTTTACTTTTGGAGCGACTGTAATCATGTTTGTTACCTATTAAATCTTTACTAATTAGTGTTCAAGCGATCTGAATTTTTCACGTAAATGGTTACGTATACCAATGGCCGTTATGTTGAGTGTGATAATTACCGACACAAGTAAAAATGCCGTTGCATATACTAGCGGGCGTGCCGCTTCAACATTCGGGCTCTGGAAGCCAACATCGTAAATATGAAAGCCTAAGTGCATGAACTTTCTGTCTAAGTGAAAATACGGAAAGTTGCCGTCTAATGGTAACGTCGGTGCCATTTTAACAACACCTACCAACATCAGGGGCGCAACTTCGCCTGCTGCACGTGCAACAGCCAGTATTAACCCCGTCATAATTGCAGGGCTTGCCATTGGAATTACAATACGCCATAGGGTTTCAACTTTAGTTGCACCCAATGCTAATGAACCGTCACGTACAGTGCTTGGAATACGTGATAAACCCTCTTCCGTAGATACAATAACCACGGGTAACGTTAGTATTGCCAATGTTAGTGCAGACCACATTACACCTGGCGTACCAAATACTGGTGTTGGTGAAGACTCTGGGTAAAATAATTGGTCGATACTGCCACCTAGCATATATACAAAAAAGCCTAAGCCGAATACACCATAAACAATAGAAGGTACACCCGCTAAGTTAATTACCGCGATACGAATCATTTTAGTGACCGCATTTTTAGCCGCGTATTCGTGCAAGTAAATAGCAGCAACAACACCAAACGGCGTTACTATCACAGCCATCAACATAACCATAAATACAGTACCAAATATAGCAGGGAATACACCGCCTTCTGTATTTGCTTCGCGTGGATCATCAGATACAAACTTGCCTAGTTGACCAAAGTAGTGGCCTAGCTTTGCAAAAAAGCCCATGTCGTTCGGAAACCACACATCAAGTACTTGATACATTGGGATCGTAACTATTTCCCCGCGCATATCTTTTACCGTTACATGGTCGCGCTTGGCCTGTTTACGCAGTGCAAATAACTCTTTTTCAAGCTCGCCGTACTCGGCACGTAATTCAGCACGCATTTTTGCAAGCTCTGCAACACGTTCATCTGTTAACTGGTTATCAAGTAAGTAGCTTTTCTCTTTTAAGCGCAAGCGCTCAAGTTCATAGTTGATATGACCTATATCGCCATTTTGTAAATCCAGTGCTTCATCATTTAAATCTACAGCACGCTCAACAAGGTCATATAAAGCCTCTACTTTATCGCCCTCTACTGGCTTGCCGTCTTTAAATACACTTTCTACATACCCGTAAAAATTACCATTTTTACTACGTTCAAATACTGCAAGCGTAGCAGGTGTAGACTTTGCTTTTATGTCGGTTTCAAGTATCCAACGAAAATCTAGAGCTACGTATTCACGGTTACCTGTTTTTATAAGTAAACGTTCAAATTCTTCTTTATCAAATGCTGAAACATCAACACCTGTCGCTGCCAAACGTTCTTTTGGTACGAGTTCACGGTCGTAAACTTCACCAATAACGGTTTGCTTGGCAATCGAGCCTTCAAGCTCAAACTGTACAACTTGAGAAGGCCAGAAAAAACTCAATCCCTTCCAGGCTATCATCGCTAATATACCTAAAACCGAAATTAAGCTGATGCTCACTGCACCGCCGGTCATCCAAATCCAAGGAGAACCAGACTTAAACCACTGCTTTACCATGTCGTGTCTCTCCACTTACATTGAGCTGTATTTTTCACGTAACTGCTGACGAACAAACTCAGCTAACGTGTTAAATACAAAGGTGAATATGAATAGTACAAAGGCGGCTAAAAACAATATTCTGTAATGCGAGCTACCTACTTCTGATTCAGGCATTTCTACCGCAATATTAGCTGCCAGCGTTCTCATGCCTTGGAAAATACTCCAGTCCATAATCGGTGTGTTACCTGTTGCCATGAGTACAATCATGGTTTCGCCCACGGCACGGCCTAGGCCCATCATTACCGCAGAGAATATACCTGGGCTTGCAGTTAATAGCACAACACGTACGAGTGTTTGCCATTGAGTAGCCCCTAGTGCTAATGAACCATTTGATAAGTGCTTAGGTACACTAAATACGGCGTCTTCTGCAATAGAGAAAATAGTTGGAACCACTGCAAAACCCATTGCTATACCGACTACCAATGAATTACGTTGGTCGAATGTCATGCCCAACTCGTTTGTTAGATACTGGCGTACATTACCGTCAAACATCCACAGCTCTACTGTTTCGCTCATTGCGAACGAGAACCAACCAACAACTAATACAACAGGAATCAAAATAATTGAATGAGAACCTTCAGGTATTTTATGGCGAATACTTGCTGGTAACTTCGTCCACGCAAGTGCTGAACCTAAAATACCAATAGGTAATAAAATGAATAAGCCAACAATTGCAGGTAAGTGCTCTTCAATTAAAGGCGCTAACCAAAGGCCCGCTAAAAAGCCTAAAATAACCGTAGGAAGTGCTTCCATTATTTCAACGGTTGGCTTTACAACCTTACGTAATCCACTCGACATAAAGTACGCAGTGTAAATTGCCGACGAAATCGCAATGGGTACTGCAAATAACATAGCGTAAAAAGCAGCTTTAATTGTACCGAACGAAATAGGCACTAGCGAAAATTTAGATTCAAAGTCATCACTTGCAGATGTTGACTGCCAAATGTATGCAGGCTCTGGGTAACCTTCGTACCACACTTCTTGCCATAACGCAGACCATGTTACTTCAGGATGTTCGTTGTGAACCTCTAATACCGTTAATTTGCCATCCGCTAAAATTAACGCAGCATTTGAACGTGGAGCAATTGCAAAGTGTTTAATTTCGCCTTCACTTACTTTACCCTGCCATAGCTTAGCTTCGCTTGTTGTGTAGTAAACACCAAGCTCACCGTTACTGCTGGTAGTGAAAAAAGTACGACGATAAAATTCTGTAAAAATATTTAATTTGCTTTGTTTGGTTGTTTCAAACGCACGAATTTTTTGGAACTGACGACCAGCGTCTGTGTTTACTTCAAACCACTGCGACACTTCACCGTTATCGTTAGCAAGCATTAACGAGTTTGCACCCGCAAGTAACTGAGCAGACACTATATTAGCGTTTTCTTCATTAGCCGATAATAACTGGATTTGCTCTACTTCACTTGGATAACGCGTATCATAAACGTAAATTTGATTAGCTGAACGAATAAACGTACGTGTTGTATCTGGCGAAATTAAAAGCTCATCTACACGACCTTCAACATCAAGCTCTGTTCGCTCAACAACCCACTCTACTTCACCTGTAAACATGTTTTCTTCAGCAACAAAGCTGCTAAACAAAACGCGCTTATCTGCGGTTAATGCAACAACCGCCGTTTTATCTTCATAGTGAGAAAACGCAAAGCGCTTGATAGCAGCGCCTTGAGCATCAACTTCTAACGCCATTTCACCAAGCGGATAATCAACACGTGGCGTTAATTTACGTTCGTTATTTGGAAAGGTAACTAAAAACTTAGGTACAACCACCATCACAGTGCCGTTTTCTAAACCATATGCGTATTGGCCCTGAAACGGTGCACTCGTTGCAAAGCTTGTTACTTCGCTTGGAAGAGCAACATTAAGCGTCTTGAGTTTTTTACCAAAACTTGCTTTTTCTACATTGTAAAAATCAACTTGGCCTTGTTGGCTTAGTAAATAAGCAACTTCGGTTTGCTCTTCAACACCTAAGCCAACTATTTGATCTGCGTTACTTACTGTGAAGCTGTCACGCTTTTCAACTTTAGCTGACTCAAAAATTGGCTGTACTACATAAAGAAGGTAGAAAAATATTAACAACAGCGCTATTAATACCATTACTCCACCGGCGGTTATGCCAAATTTGGCAAACCTGTCTTTAAATAGACGGCTTCGATCCGTATTAAAAGACGGTTTATTCGGATTGGAAGTCATCAAAACACCTTTAAATCTTAACGTTCTATAAATTATATTTCATCAAGATGACAGTAATGTTACAACGGTCATAATAAGCACTCTAATTAAAGGTATATCTAAGGTGGCATAAGTTATTGTATTAATTAAGCGTTAGATTAGTCATTTAGAAGGGAACTAAATAACAAAAATAATTGGACAAAGCATTTAACGAGGTTAATACTCAAATGGTAAATTAAGGGATGCGCTTACCTTTCTTTCATTCACGTTAAATTAATTATTAACATAATAAAATCATTAACCTATAAAAGCGCGTCAGCATCAAAACATATTTTATTTAATGCCTACGCATTTACATTCTTCGGGCTTAAAAAGAGGCACAATTTATGAAACAGTTGGTAATAACTATTTTAGGAAAGGATCGTCCAGGCTTAGTAGAAGATATTTCATCGGTAGTTTTAAAAAATCACGGCAACTGGTTATGTAGTAACCTTAGCCATTTATTAGGTCATTTTGCAGGGATTATTCAGTTAGAAGTTGCTGAAGAGCATTTTCAGGAACTGCAAAACGCGCTTACCGCTTTACCAAAACTTGAAGTGCGTATTGAAGCTGGCAATACTGAAATTGAACCTTCACCACGTGAACAAATCAATTTAGTGATCACAGGAAACGATCGCCCTGGTATTGTCCAAGAGCTCGCGAGCGTAATACGACACAAAGGAGCAAGTATTACTCATTTAAATTCTAGACAACAAAGCGCACCTAATTGGGGAGTCCCTATTTTTAGCGCTGTTGCAACCGTTACCTTACCTAACGGAATGGATAAAGACGAAGTAATTGATGCGCTTGAGTCAATAACCAGCGACTTAATAGTAGACACAGAAGAAGCATAATTTTTTATTGCGTGTCATACAAGTGACACGCATGTCATTTTAATGTCATTAAATTGTTCTATATTTAACTCAGCGTTAGATAATGGAATATAATATGAATGCCCACATAGAACATACTCAAACCGTTGAATACTTTGCTAAAGAGCTTAGTTGGCTGTCATTCAACGAGCGCGTTCTACAAGAGGCTAAAGACAAAAATAATCCAATAATTGAACGCATGCGGTTTTTGGGGATTTTTTCTAATAACCTTGATGAATTTTTTAGGGTGCGTGTTGCCGACGTTAAACGCCGTATTTTATTAAACAAACTTCCCGATGCTAATTTTGAAGAAGACGAAGCTTTATTAAGTCAAATTCAACAAAAAGTTTTGCAGCTAGGCAAAAAATTTAACCTAATACACCAACAAATTTTAAACGATTTAACCACTCATAATATCCATGTAGATCGCCCCGAAAAATTAACAGATTTTCATCTTAATTGGCTAAAAGCGTATTTTCATGACAAGGTTTTACAGCATATATCTCCCATTTTACTTAATGAAAATAAAGATTACTCAGACTATATAAACGACACAATGACTTACTTGTTTATTGAAATGAGTGACGAAAAAAGCCACTACGCTATGCTTGAAGTCCCCACAGACCGAGTACCCCGTTTTATTATATTACCGCCTGAAAAGACACGTCGTCGTAAAACCATTGTTATGCTTGATGACGTTATTTCTTACTATTTAAATGATGTTTTTAGTAACTTTTTTCACTTTGATAAAATTCAAGGTCATGCAATAAAACTCACACGAGATGCAGAATACAATTTAGACGATGAGCTAGAAGAAGGACTGCTCGATAAAATGTCTAAGGGTCTTAAACAACGTATTTATGCAGAGCCTGTGCGCCTTGTTTACGACGAGAGCATGCCAGAAAGTATGTTAAAAGTGATGAAAAAACGTCTAAACGTGAGTCATCATGATGCGCTGATACCCGCGGGTCGATACCGTAACTTTAGAGATTTTATTGCTTTTCCTAATGTGGGTCGCCAATACCTTGAAAACAAAACACTTCCAGCAATACAAAGCACAGCTTTTAACAAACACAGCAGCGTATTTGACGCAATAAGCGAGCAAGACATACTGCTCTACTACCCATATCACACATTTAATCATTTACTGGAGTATGTTCGCCAAGCCGCATTTGATCCTATGGTGACGCAGATTAAAGTAAATATTTATCGAGTGGCGAGTAAGTCTCGGCTTATTTCTTTACTCATCAATGCCGCTAAAAATGGCAAAAGTGTCACGGTAATGGTTGAGCTTAAAGCACGCTTTGATGAGCAGAACAATATTGAATGGGCTAAAGTTCTTAGCAGTGCTGGAATAAAAGTTATTTTTGGTATTCCAGCCCTAAAAGTGCATAGCAAACTATGTGTTATTCACCGTAAAGAAAAAAACAAAATAGTTAAATACGCCCATATCGGTACCGGAAACTTTCACGAAAAAACAGCTAAAATCTACACTGACTTTAGCCTTTTCACAAAACATAACGGTATTTGTGAAGAATGCGATAGCGTATTTAAGTTTATAGAAAGCAGCTACAAGCCCTTTAATTTTGAATATTTAATGCTCTCCCCTATTAATGCTCGCGACACTTTATTGGATTTAATTGATAAAGAGATTCAGCATGTTGAAGATGGTTTCACAGGAAAAATTACAATTAAAGTAAATAATTTAGTTGATAAACAACTTGTAGATAAACTTTATTATGCCGGTCGTCGTGGAGTAAAAATCCGAATTATTGTACGTGGTATGTGTTCATTAATACCGGGGGTGGCTCACTTTAGCGAAAACATAAAAGTGATCAGTATTGTTGATCGCTTTTTAGAGCATCCTCGCGTAATGGTATTTGGCAATAATGGCAATGAAAAGGTGTATATTTCTTCCGCTGATTGGATGACTCGCAATCTTGATCAACGCGTTGAAGTGGGAGTGCCCATTTTAAATAATAAATTAAAACAGCTCATTCTGGACATTTTAGAGCTACAATTTAAAGACCGCACAAAAGCTCGGCTAATCGATAGCGAGCAAAAAAATACCTATGTTAGGCGCGGTAACAGAAAAAAAATTCGCTCACAAATAGCAATATACGATCACTTAAAAAAATGGGAGAGTAATTATAATAATGAATGATCACCCATCAATAGCGGCCGTCGATCTAGGTTCGAATAGCTTTCACTTGGTCGTTGCGCGCGAAGTGGATGGCACATTACAAATTCTGCATAAAGAGAAACAGCGTGTTTATTTAGCCGATGGCTTAGACGATAAATTAAGACTAAACCAAGCAGCCATAGACCGTGCACTACTTGTACTTAAGCAGTTTGCAAACACCCTTGAAGACTTTCCTCCTGGTAATGTAAAAGTAGCTGCTACATACACTTTTAGGCGCGCCAAAAATATTCATGCCTTTTTAACTCAGGCGAGTAAGGTATTTCCATTTCATATTGATGTGATCCCAGGGCAAGAAGAAGCTCGGCTTATTTATCAAGGTGTGGCTCATTATGTACATAACGAAGAGAACCGCCTTATTATCGATATTGGCGGAGGCAGTACCGAACTAATTATTGGTAAGCACTTCAAACATAAGCTTCTTACCAGCCGTAATATGGGCTGTGTTAGCTACACAAAACAGTTTTTTAGTGGTGGAGCTATTACGGCTAAGCGTTTTAATCGAGCTGAAATAAAAGCGGAACAAGAAATCGAAGTTATTTTTGCCAACTACATTAACGAAGGTTGGCAAGATGTAATTGGTACATCAGGCACTATTAAATCAATTTTAACCATGGTGTGCGCACAAAACCCGCAACAAACATGTGTAAGTATTGACGATTTACTGGCTCTTAAGCAGCAATGCATTGCCGCTAAACATATCGATAATATAAGTATAGAAGGATTAACGCCTGAGCGTCAGCAGAGTCTATGTGGAGGACTTGCCATTCTTATTGCTGTTTTTAAAGAGTTTTCAATCAATCAGCTCTCTTATAGTGACTTCTCTTTAAGAGAGGGGCTACTTCATGAAATGCAGCAAAAACTCGCCGATAAAGACATTCGCAGCAATACAATCAATAACCTGAGTGAACGATACACCGTAGATAAAGCCCATGCCTCACGCGTTGCTAATACAGCTACTTGGATATACGAGCGCCTTAGCAAAGCGTGGCAACTAAATGATAATAACGACATAGCGCTTCTTAATTGGGCTGCTAAGCTACACGAAATTGGCTTATCTATTAACTCTTCAGGTATTAATAAACACAGCGCTTACATTGTGGCAAATAGCCAGCTTCCTGGTTTTACTCAGCAAGAGCAACTCATTTTAAGCTCGCTAATTCGCTTTTACCGAAAAAAAATTAAACGTGATGAATTACCAGAGTTCACAACAATCGCGCAGCAACATGTAATTAAGCTTGTTACTATTTTACGCTTAGCTGTTTTATTTAATCAAAAACGCCAAATTAGCCAGCAACCTAATATGAATATTAGCGCTAATGCCACAGGGCTTTTTATTAAATTTTACGATAATTATTTACAAACACACACGTTACTTAATGCAGATTTAGAACTAGAACAACGTTATTTAAAAAAGGTAGGAATAAGTCTTAACTGCTCATAATATTTTGAAGAGTAAATAATTAAGTAGGGTGCAAATACACCCTACTTTTAGCTAAGTATACTTTAGCTAATTACATATCCATATGGCGATTTGTACTTTGCATCATTTGTTTAAGCCCTTGCTTTTCAAGCTCTAGTAGCTGCGCTAGCTTCTCTTGCGCATTTTGCGTTTCTGCACGCTCGAGAAGGTAATCGTAAAGCGCGATAACTTTTTGATGCTGACTCGATAAGTAATCTTGAATTGCTTTTTCATCTAACTGCTTATCTTTGCTGATATCGTTAAACGTAATAAGTTCGGGGTTACTGGCAAAGTACTCATAACAAAATGTGTCGAGCGTGTTAATTTCGGTAATCGCTTTAAAACCCACTAAATCTTCAGCGAGTTTTTTTTCGTAATTAAGGTAATAATCCACCAGCATGGCATTACGCTCATCAAGTATTGGTTTAACGCTATGAAAGTTAGCCGCCATTTGCGTATGAAATAATACTGTCCAATCGTATACCTCTTTAATTGTTTTAACTTGCATGTGCATTCCTTACTTAGTTAACTTATGAGTTACTAGTTGCTTGAATCATGCCAATAAAAACCACAATTAAAAACAATGGGTTACACTTTAAAAATAAATTAAAATACAAATTAATAGAATAACTTACAGACAATAGGTAATTTTTATAGGGCAATGATAAGTCATTACCCTATCACTGTTACTTAATAGCCTTTTTTCTCCATAATAGGTAAACCGCAGGAATAACTAATAAGGTCAACATTATTGCGCTTACCATACCACCTACCATAGGCGCTGCAATTCGGCTCATTACTTCACTACCGCTACCCGTACCATAAAGCACAGGTAATAAACCAATAACAATAGTAGCCACCGTCATCATTACAGGACCCACACGTAACCCGGCACCTTCAATAATTGCCTGCTGTAACTGAGCTAACGAAAGTGGTTTATCAGCTCGCTTAGCAGTTAAGCACATGTTTTGATATGCCTGATTTAAGTAAACCAGCATAATCACCCCAATCTCCACAGCAACACCGGCCAGTGCAATAAAACCAACCCCTACGGCGACTGAAAAGTTAAAACCTTGAAGGTACATGAGCCATACACCACCTATCATAGCCAATGGCAGTGTGCACATAATAATAGTTACTTCAGCAAAGCTTTTAAAATTAAGATAGAGCAGCACAACAATAATGGCCAAAGTGAGAGGCACTACGTAGGTGAGCTTCTCTTTTGCACGTTGCATATATTCATACTGCCCAGCCCATGAAATAGAATACCCCGATGGCAGCGTTAAATGCTCATCGAGCAAGGCTCTCGCGCTTTCAACATAGCTACCAATGTCTACGCCATCTATATCAATATAAACCCAACCATTTAAACGTGCATTTTCACTTTTAATGCCAGACGGGCCATTTTCAATAAATACATTAGCGACATCTCCAAGCGCAATATGCTGTCCTTGTGGCGTCACAATGGGCAATAACATAAGGGCGTCAGGAGAATCCCTAAAAACTTGCGGATAACGCACGTTAACCGAATAACGAGCCTGCCCTTCTATTGTTTGTGTTACATTTTTACCACCAACTGCCGTTGCTATAACTTGCTGTATATCGCTTATGTTTAAATTATAACGCGCTGCTTTTTCACGGTTTATATCAATTTTTACGTAGCGCCCACCAGCCACTCGTTCAGAGTAAACAGATACAGTGCCTTGAATATCAGCAAGTAGCGTTTCTATTTGCTCACCAATTTTTTGAATTTCACTTAACTGTGGACCTGCCACTTTAATACCTATTGGTGTTTTAATACCGGTTGCCAACATGTCTATGCGTGTTTTAATTGGCATAACCCACGCATTAGTTAAACCAGGAAACGTGACTAATGCATCAAGTTCGGCTTTGAGTTTTTCAAGAGTCATTCCCTCTCGCCACTCGTCTTTGGGCTTTAATTGAATAAACGTTTCAATCATTGTCAGTGGAGCGGGATCGGTGGCTGTTTCAGCTCGCCCGACTTTACCAAAAACTGTTTTAACTTCCGGTACGGTTGCGATTAACTTATCTGTTTGCTGCAAAATCTCTCGAGCTTTAGCTATTGATATACTTGGGTATGTAGTGGGCATATACATTAAATCACCCTCATCAAGTGGCGGAATAAACTCGCTACCTATTTTGTTAAGTGGGTAAAAACCTACCAAGGTCATAACTAAGGCAAATATTAAGGTTGTTTTTGGAAAATTAAGCACCCATCTGAGCAAAGGCCGATAAGCCGCTACAAGCAATCTATTTACGGGATTTTTATTTTCAGGTATTACCTTACCTCTTATAAAATAACCCATTAATACAGGCACTAGGGTGATCGCTAACCCTGCTGAGGCCGCCATTGCATAAGTTTTAGTGTAAGCAAGAGGTGAGAACATTCGCCCTTCCTGCGCTTCTAAAATAAATACAGGCAAAAAACTCACGGTAATAATTAATAAACTAAAAAACAGCGCAGGGCCTACTTCGCTTGTCGCTTTAATAACGACTTCCCAACGGTTTTGATCAGTCAGAGGCGTTTTTTCCATATGCTTATGCATATTTTCAATCATTACTATGGCGCCATCGGTCATTGCCCCTATGGCAATCGCAATCCCGCCCAAAGACATAATATTAGCGTTAATTCCTTGCCAATACATCACAATAAACGCCGTTAAAATACCCAGCGGTAAGGTAACAATAGCCACCAAAGATGAGCGCACATGAAACAAAAACACAACACACACAAGCGCTACAACAATCAGCTCTTCAACAAGTTTACTTGTCAGATTACTTATTGCGTTGTTAATTAAGTTTGACCGGTCGTAAACGGGAATAATCTCAACGCCCTCTGGTAATCCTTTTTTAAGGGATTCGAGTTTAGCCTTAACCAGTTCAATGGTTTTTTGTGCATTTTCGCCGTAGCGCATAACAACAATACCACCGGTAGCTTCGCCTTCACCGTTAAGATCACTCACGCCACGGCGCATTTGTGGGCCTAGGCGAATATTTGCGACATCACGTAACTGCAAAGCAGTGCCATTTGCATTAGTACCTAATGGAATAGCCTCTAAATCGGCAACACTTTTTATGTACCCTGTGCTGGTAACCATGTATTCCGCTTCGGCCATTTCAATAACAGAGGCGCCTGTTTCTTGGTTTCCTTGCTGTATTGCAGTTTGAATAAGACTCAACGGAATGCCGTAAGCACGCAGCTTATTAGGATCTACATTTACTTGATACTGCTTAACCATTCCCCCTACAGAGGCTACTTCAGAAACACCCGGAACAGTTTGTAATTCAAACTTTAAAAACCAATCTTGTAAGTCTCGCAATTGGCTAATATCAAGCGTATTTGTTTTATCAATAAGGGCATATAGGTAAACCCAACCAACACCCGTTGCATCAGGTCCAAGCTCTGGCGTTGCACCTTCAGGCAGACGGTTTGCAGCTTGGGTTAGGTATTCTTGCACTCGGCTACGCGCCCAGTACAAATCAGTGCTGTCATCAAAAATAATATAAACATACGAGTCGCCAAAAAATGAAAAGCCTCTTACGGTTTTTGCCCCTGGCACCGATAACATAGCAGTAGTAAGCACATAAGTAACTTGGTCTTGAACCACTTGTGGTGCTTGCCCTGGATACGATGTTTTTACAATAACTTGCACATCAGATAAATCGGGCAAGGCATCTACGGGCGTATTTTTAACGGCAAACACACCACCGCCCACTAAAATTAATGTAAGCAACAATACCAATAACCGGTTATGAACAGACCAGCGGATAACAGCAGTAATCATTTTACTTCCTCGCCCATCGTATGTTGCATTGAGGAGTGATCTATTGCGTCTATATTATTTAAAGCGGTGATCACAAAATCATCATTAATAATACTAAACGTGAAATCAATGGTTTGACCTTTAATAAGAGAGTTAACCTCTATATGCGGTGCCAGAACAAAATTCATTGTTGCTGGACCTCGGTTCCACTTTGGAATAGCTTCACGACTAATATTTACAACTCGAGTTGCTGCATCAATTGTATTTATAACGCCATTTACGGTTGCACTTTGAGAGTTGTCATCGTTACTACTATCAGCAGCTGGCATCTCCATTCGCTTAAAGTCTGAAAGCTTACTCGACTCAGAATCTATTAAAAATTGTGCAGAGGTAACCACGCTATCGTTTACCACCACACCTGATAAAATAATCGTTTCATCAACGCTTGTTTGTCCTACTTGTACTTCAACAGATTTAAAGCGCCCTTCGCCTAATGCTATAACTACGCGGTTTTGATGTTGCGTAAGAATTACAGCTTCTTTTGGTACTACAAGCTGAGGTTCACTCGCTTTTGTATGAATAGTCACCTGAGCAAACATATTCGCTTTTAGCTTAAGGTCTTTATTTGTAAATCGGAGCCTAACCCGGAGTGTTCTATTTTGAGCATCAAGCGCCGGATAAATATAATCGACCTGTCCTTGCCATATTTTTCCCTTAAAATAATCAAGGGTCATGGTTACCGGTAGGCCAACACTAATAAGCGACGATTGACGTTCAAATATTTCCGCCTCCACCCATACTTCATCAAGTTGAGCAATACTCATCATAGATGTACCCGGCTTTACATAAAAACCTTCTCGCACATTCAGCTCATCAACAATCCCACTTTGACGCGCATAAAAGGTAATATTTTGCATTATTTTCTTATTTTTTTGTAAGCGCTCAATAAATTCAGCAGATACATTTAACGACTCTAAACGTGCCTTTGCAGCACGAATTAGTACATTGTTATTTCTATTTACTGCCAATAAAAACTCTTCTTGTGCATTAACTAGCTGCGGTGAATATAAGGTATACAAAGGTTCGCCGGCGTTTACCTTATCGCCTTGCGCTTTTACATATAAATCCTCAAGCCACCCTTCTACACGAGGGTGAATATGAGTAATTTTATCTTGGTTATATTGCACATAACCCACTGTATTGATGTTACTTTGCAGTGTTTTTAACTGCACCTTAGTGGTTTTCACTCCTAAATTATTAATCACCACTGGCGAAATAGTAATCGCTCCTTTTTCACTTTCACTATTACCAACTTCGTCGTAAACGGGCACTAAACCCATCCCCATAGGAGAGAGACCTGGAGCGTCACGCCTATAATTGCTGTCCATGGGCGCCACCCAATATAAGGGTTGTTTTACGGCCGGTTTTTCATCAATTATAATTTGCGTAAAAGCAGCCCATAAACCAGCCCCTACAATAGCGGCAATGAATAGTTTCAAATTAGTGTTCATCAGGCTGCTCCTCACGTAGTTCGCCCATAACTTGAGAATCTAAGCTACTCATATAATAATTTAAGCGTGCAATAATAATGTGTTGATCGACTTGGATATTGAGCGCGTCAATTTTGGCATTTAACTCACTAATACGTGCTTGCATAACATCAGAAAAGTCACCGTCATCACGCGTATAAGCATTCAAGTTTGCTTGTGATTGCTCAGCCATTTGTACTAATAAAATATTTTGATATAGCGTATTTCGTTTTTGTAACTGGGATAGCTGACTATATTCTTTAAAATACATACCTTTGAGCTTTTGCAAAGCGACCCTTTTTTGTGTTTTAGTCGCTTCCGTAATAGATATAGCCGATTTAACGTGTTGGTCTTGCCTGTTATCCGTAAATAAAGGGAGATCAATGCTAACTCCCACAGAAAGTAAATCGGCTCTTGATTGGCCCATTGGGGTGTCTGCTCGATAGCCATACCCCACATTAACCCCTATCTGTGGCTTATAACTTTGTTTCGCTAAGCTCACTTGTGTTTGCTTTGCCAACACACTTTGCTCTATAGCAACAATAGCTGGATGAGCCATAAGTAATTGCATAAGTTGACTAAATTCAAGGGTATTAAAATCAGTAAGCGCCACAGGAGGTATAAATTTATCGTCTAAAGATTTTACTAACATTGTTATGGGTAACCATTGCGCTAGCCGGTTTTTAGCACTGTGAAGTTGCTGTTCAAGTATGAGTAGCTTATCTTCTAAGCGGGTAAGCTCTAACTGAGCACGAATAATATCTTGCTGGCGTGTTTTACCCTGCGTACTTGCATAGCTGGCCTCAGTTATTTGAATAAGCTGAGTAAATAACTCTTTGTCTTTCTCAATCAAATTAATACTGTACTGAGCCCTATAAGCATTTAACCAAAACTCAGTAACCATCGCTTTGACTTGAGCCAGCCTATCAGCTCGCTGCCATGGATATTACTTAGACGACTGAAAAAGCGACTTTTGTTTCAGTGACAGGCTATCACCGCGGCTAAATTTTTGGTTTAGACTCACTTTAAATTGAGTCATCCCTTCTTGGTCAAACGCATAACCATTTGTTGGTAAGTTCATAAGACCAAGCGTTAGTGTTGGGTCGGGTAAAGTACCCGCCATAATACTTTGCGCCATAATGGCTTGCTCTTGGTGGCGGCTTGCCGATAACCACGGATCATTTGCAAGTGCATAGGTAAGGGCGTGAGATAAGTTTAGCGTACGTACAGAGCTATACTCATCTATTGCGCCAGTCGTTTTTTCTTCTTGGGTATTCGCCGCACTGCTGAACAAAGTCAAACAACATAGCACTGCATTTATTTTTAAAGCGTAATTCATCACTTGCTCCATTTAAAAATTAATAAAAAATTTAAATTGGCAAGAAAGGTGTTTATATCAGCCGCACCTAATACGAAAACTAATCACGTTTTCAAAAGATAAAAATCAGCTTGAGGTTCCATAAAATTTAAACACACCTATCCTGCTATTTAAGCAAACATTGGAGGTCGGTAAAGTGATTTGGGAGAGGTTGTTTGAGCACGCGATTCGCATGTATTAACTTTTTCAGTACTTGTAACTGTAATAAGTATTAGAATATCGACATTAAGCATTGAGTTAGCCGTACAGCCATTAACAGGGCAACTGCATTCATTTTGAGCAGTCGCTTCATCATCGCAGCAATCCATTTGCATCATGGAATGGTGAGCGCTGTTATTCTCTGCGCTACTATTGCCCAAATGCATATTAACGTGAGCATTAGACTGATGGGGCATTTCACATTCACTTGCTACAGACGCAAAAGACTGACCCACGAACGTGAGCAGTAAAGTAAGCGTAAGTAAAATAGTGTACAAGCGTTGCAAAATAGTACCTCAATCAAAAAAGGGGATTTTAAAGTAACTTATAAACGACTACAAATAATTTAGGGCGTGTTTTGTAGTTTGGTTTGGGGTTTAATTAAATAACTGGCAATTACTGTAAATATACAATAGCCACTAAAATACCAAAACCCTTCACCAAATTGTGCATTCATAACAAGCAATTCACCACTTTTACCGTGTGCATTGCCCGCTAAATACGTAACAATTAATGCTATTACAAATACATCAACCATACTCCATTTGCTGAGTGCACAAACAATATTGCCACATACTTGCTTAAGTCTATTAACTGGTAAGCAGCAATACAGTAGCTGTAATAATAGCTTTAAGCTTGGCACCACAACTGAAAAAAGACCAACCAAGGCAGCCACAAGTAAATTATTATTATTTGCTAGGTCTGTGATAGTGCCGTAAATACTTTGCGTTTTGCTATAAGCGCTAATCTCACCGTCTAACTTATCCAGGCCCAACATGTTTGAAAACATCATTAGCATGCTGCGCGTTCGGCCATCGCCCTCTTCAGCTAACATTTCAATCCCCGCTTGAGCAAGTTTTGATTTATCAATATTCCCTTCAATTGTTAGCACGGGTTTTGTAATACCCGGAAATAACAAACATAAAGCAATAACTACACTTACAACAGATAAAAAATTACGCATACTTATTCGCTCATAACTTCTATTACATCATCACTATAAAGCATTGACTCTAGGGGCTGTTGATCTTTGTAGTACATATATCAATCAGCCCACATTGGTAGCCACATCATAGTAAATGCTAAAGCGAGCATTGAATGATAATTTCGTTCAAGCTTTTCATACCGCGTGGCTATCCCTCTATATTGCTTAATACGGCCAAATGCATTCTCAACCAAGTGCCGATATTTATACATGCACCAGTCAATATCTTCATTGCCTACTAAACTGTTGCCCTTACGTGGAATAACGGGTGTAGCGTTATTATCACGAACAAACGCTCTCAGTTTTTCACTGTCGTAGCCTTTATCTGCGACAACCATATTACTTGTTGGGCAATTAGCTACGAGTGACTCTGCATGGACGATATCATGCGTATTTCCACAGGATAATTCATAATAAACAGGCAACCCTCCGCTATCGACTGCAAGATGAATTTTCGTAGAATTTCCACCTCGGCTCTTTCCAATTGATTCATTGTCAGCAGTTCTTGCACCGCAACTATGTTGATGAGCCCTGACAATACTGCCATCAATGAAGACCCAATCCATGTCCGCATCACGAGATAATGCGCGAAACAGTTCATTCAAAATCCCTTTTTTGGACCATAAATTAAACCGTCTGTAGATAGCACTCCAACGGCCAAAATCAGAAGGTAAATCTCGCCATGGAATACCTGTGCGCATCTTATACAGTATGCCTTCGAGCGTTTTTCTATGGTCGGGCTTATTATAAATTCGACCACTTAAGTACATTACTTTTGATAAGACATTCCATGTCCCGTCTGTTAGCATTAATCTTGGCATGTAGGTTCGGTGTAAAGTTTTCTGGCGAATTCAATTATACCTTATCTTCATGCTGTTTGTTTTTCATACCACAAAGATCAACACGCCCTAATATAAAGCTGTATATTTTTTCTATTTCCATCTCTGGGTTAACCAACTTAAGTTGTGTTTCAACCACTGCCCAGTTTTTAGTTTCAATCGCTTTTGCCAGTAATAAGCAATCGCCTAGCAAACCGGTTTGCAGTAGCAAAGCATCTGTTATGCTTTTATCTAGCGTAAACTCTTTTACAATAGTTGCTAGCTCAATATCTAATATCGCATCAAGCATCGAAAACAAACCCACTAAGTAACCTTGCTGAGATAAATTTTTGTTTGTTTCAGCTAATATAAGCTCTATTAACCGAGCGCGTACAAGAGCAAATTTAGTCAACTCTGTTGGTTTATCTATTCCTAAATCGCTAACAGCTAATACACGCACAAATTGACGAATTACGTCCTCACCTAAATAAACAACAGCTTGCGATATGGACGTAATAACTAAATTACTATTATTAGAACGTGCATTTGCCAAACGTAAAATTCGCGCCGTTATTCCTACATCTTTAGCTACACGCTGATGAATTTCTTCAAAGCATAACGATTCTTTTGCTATTGCTTTAAGGAGTTCGAAAACGGTAACTTTTGAAGGATCGACCCCACTGTAAGTTAGCATTTCTGGGCGGGCAAAAAAGAATCCCTGAAAATAATCACAACCTGCATCACGTAAGTTTATAAACTGATCGTAAGTTTCTATTCGCTCTACTATTATTTTGCAATGAGGGTAACTTCGTTTCAGCTTTTTAACCCGCATATTAGTTTTAATAATAGGCTCTTCAGCCTCAATTTTTATATAACTAACAAGGGCGAGTAACGGCTCCCATTTTTCATCGCCGTCATAATCGTCCAGTGCAAATACATAACCCTGACCTTTCAGCGCTTTAATACGACTAGCAACCGCTGCAATGTTTACCGTGCGCTCAACAATTTCAATTACAGTATGTTCAGCGTTTAATAGTTTGGGGAATTCATCCAGTAAGGCGTCTGTAGAAAGATTTACAAAAGCAAGTTGGTGAGCTGTAAGCTTTTCTGCGCCAACTAGCATTAAGGTATTAAAAAACAAACGGCTGGTCGCGTGCTCATCGCTAGTGCCTACAGGAAACGCATTATTTGCGGAGTTTCGGTAAAGCAACTCATAAGCAAACACAGCTTTGTCAGCATCAAATATTGGTTGCCTAGCAACATATTGTGTCAACGTAGGTGTTAACGACGGGGTGTCAGACACGTTCAATAGAATTCACCTATAAGTTTGTGCAAAATTAAAGCTAATCTTTTGAGTCTAATCTATGTTAGAGATTAAAAGTATAGTAAATGCATCTTAATCGTTGCAAAATTTTGCAAAGTAAATAAAACTAATAAAAAAGTTCGTAGTACAGGAGCGGGTTTGCTTATTTTAAAGTGGTTATTGATATTATGTTTAGCATTGAGCTCGCTTCCTAATATTGCAGCACAAAGCAACAATACCCTAAAGTACAACATTAGCTCATCTGGAAGTCATTACCCTTTCTACACCAACAATCCTAAACGCCCGGGAGTGTTACCAGAAATCATTGAAAAAGTACTGATTGACGCTAATATCTCTGCTTCTCATGAATCGCTACCTGCAAAGCGAATCACTAAATACCTTAATGAAGGGATTATTGACTTTGATGTGATCTCGCTTGATTGGCTACCTCAAAGTGAAAGAACCAACACCAAATATGTATTTTCTGACCCATTAATTACAGTAACAGAAATGCTTGTAACGCTGCCCGAAAACACAAAAAAATGGCAACATGTGTCCAACATGGAGGGTAAAAATGTAGGCACAGTATTAGGTTATTATTATCACAATGCTGATACATTTAAACGCGTTGATTTTCCTTCGGAAAAAGAACTCATAGAGGCGCTAGTTCGAAAAAGAGTAGATGTTGCCATAATAGGTGAGTTGCCAACCTTATATTGGTCACAAAAACTTAATATCAACATTGGTTTTGGTGCTCAATATTCTCATGGTTTTTTGAGAATTCGCCTACTTAGCAAACATAAGCACTTAATGCCTATCATTAATAAAGTAATAAAAAACCTCCACAGCATTGGCTATATAAACAACATAGCTGAAAAATACATGAAAGAAATACCCATACAAAATTAAGGGATTTATAACACACACCCAGTGCGCTGAGTTATACTATGCAAAAATATTAACCCGACCAAAAAAGTAGTCCTATGAGTATTGAAAAAGCCTTAATTGAACGCAGCAACAACCAGTGTGAATTGTGTGCAGCTACCAATGACTTATCTGTTTATGAAGTTCCACCTGTAACCGAAACACATTCAGACAAATGCATTTACACTTGCAAAACATGCAAAGAACAAATTGAAAACACCGTAGATGTAACGCCGACGCATTGGCATTGTTTAAATGACAGCATGTGGAGCCAAACACCTGCGGTTCAAGTTGTTGCCTATAGAATGCTATCGCGCTTAGCACCTGATAACGGTTGGGCACAAGATGCGCTAGACATGGTATATCTAGAAGAAGAGACTCTGGCTTGGGCTAATAAAGCACTTGCTGAAGATGACGATGTTAAACATGTCGATAGTAATGGCGTGGTTCTTCAAGCTGGCGATACCGTGACACTCATAAAAGATTTAGATGTAAAAGGCAGTAGCCTTACAGCAAAACGTGGTACTGCGGTGCGCAACATTGGTTTAACCAGTAACCCTGAGCACATTGAAGGGCGTGTTGATGGCCAGCGCATTGTCATTTTAACTAAGTTTGTTAAAAAGTAGGCAGTCAATAACTCACGCTATCTTCGCTTTTAACTGTGAGTAATAAGTTAGAACAAAAATGCCCAGCAGTGCTGGGCATTTTTGTAAGTAGTGGTTATTCGTCAACCAGTTGCTCACACCTATAAAAGCCAGTAGGTTCACTTAACAATGACACTAGCTCAGGCAATACATTATCCATAGTTTGTTTAAGCTTCCATGGCGGATTAATCACTATCATACCTGATGCAGTCATGCCATGAACGTCAGTATCGGCCTCGGTTCCCAGCTCAAATAACTGAATATTTCGCATACCGGAATCAATTAAACCCAGCTCCATATTGTTAATGCGCTCCCGATCAACAACTGGATACCAAATCATATAAGTACCCGTTGCAAATCGTTGATGTGCTTTAATTAATGTTTTTACAACGCGTTCATAATCATCTTTAATTTCGTATGGTGGGTCGATTAATACGCACGCTCTTCGAGACGCAGGTGGCAGTAGCCCTACCAAACCAGTGAACCCGTCTTCACCGCGCACTCGAATAGAGCGCTTACCCTGCATATTACTTTCTAGCAAGACTAAGTCTCTTGGGTGCAATTCAAAAAACCAACCTTTATCTTGACGACGTAAATAATGTTCAGCAATTTTTGGTGAACCCGGATAAAAATCGAGGTCACTCGTATTATTGAACGATTTAATTAGGTCAATGTATTCGTTAAGTGCCTCATGCTCACTTGTGTGCGCCCACAACTTTTCAATACCGTCTTGGTATTCTTGCGTTTTTTGAGCATCAGCTGCTGCGAGTTCAAAAAAGCCTGCGCCAGAGTGCGTATCAATGTAATCTAGCGGCTTATCCTTAACTGTTTGATATTTAAGCACCTCAGCCAATACAAGATGTTTTAGAACATCGGCCGGATTACCCGCATGAAATGAGTGTCTGTAACTAAGCATTATTTATTTTCGCCATACGCAATTTAATATCGCAAGTGAACCATAATCACTGGGCTTTAGCAACTTGCACTAGGGTCTGTTAACCGTTCGAGGTTAAAGTTTAAGCGGCCTGTTTGATATTTAGGCAAAGTAGAGCCTACATAGTGCGGTTATACTTACATGAATTTAAGCCGGTAGAATAACGCGGGAGCAGTTACCGAGTCCACTAAGTTACAAACCTCGCGCCACGATTAAATACCCCCTAGTTTGAACAAACTTTATTCCGCAAAATTCAACAACCTCTTGGATAAAGGGTGTTTAAATGAACCATATATGAACAAAAAAGCACGTTGTATGAATTATCCCTTAACAAAGAAGAAAAATCAGCTAAAACTCGCGTAAATGCTAGTAAATTAATGTACTTTGCTTTACATTTGCAAGACATTAATTACAGTTATATGAGCGCCTTATGGACAACAATACTCTTCAACAACTCGAACAACTGATCGATTCACTTATTGAACGCAATAATCAATTACAAACTGATGTTGCTAGCTTAAAAGAACAAAACAGCAAACTTGCTGATGATAATGAGCTTTTACAACTAGAAGCGCTTGAAAACGAAGAAAAGCAAAAAGATGCCAGCACAACATTAACTGGCTTGCTTGATAAATTACAAAGCGCACAACAGGCTAGCTAATGTCTGAGCTGCAAAACCAGCGGGTCACTGTTGAGTTGCTAGGTAAAGAGCAGCAATTTGCTTGTCCGCAAGGACAAGAAGAGGCATTGATAGCAGCAGCTAAAAATCTAAACGACTTAGTTGAACAAATGAAACAGCGTTCAACCGTTCGAAACGATCAAAAAGCATTGCTTATGGCAGCACTTAATTTAAGCCACGATTTGCTTGAAGCAAAAACACAAGCAACTGTTGAGCAGCAACACCAAGACCAACTTGTTGATAAACTCAGCCAACATTTGGCAAGTGACCCCGAACAAAAAAAATAAAAAGCGCAACCTGCGCTTTTTGTTTATCATTAGGGTAATAAATGGCCTGCAAGAGATCGCAAATGAAGTACTCCTTACTCACTATTCACTCATCGTTAAAATATACACTCCTGATGATAGGTTTACTTTTTGCCACAGCCAATTCAAATGCAGCTATTAGCTGGCAAACTATTAATAACAATATCCAATTTTTAAAACAACAGGACGATTTACGCTTTTACGACTCAAACCAAGTTTTGATTGAAGGCGCTGAATGCGCCCTACTTGTTGATACCAGCGGGAATTTTGCCGGTGTTGAACAACTAGTTGTTGAACTAAAAAAACGTCTTAAAACGCCTCTTTGTTATTTAGTTGCAACTCATTATCACGACGATCACTTACTGGGCATGGCGGTGGTTCAACACTACTATCCAAACGCTAAACTCATTACCCACCAGCAAGTGAGCGCTGATTTTAAAACCTATCAAAAAGCCTACATCAATAAACTCGACAGCTATGAAAAAAGCATTGAACTGAGTTATCAGCGTTTAGCTTCAATTCCCAAAGAAGAACAAACAGCATGGCGAGAAAAGCTAGAACTGGCTAAAGCACGACTTTTTCGCTGGCGCGAATATAAGCTTAATCCACCAAAAATAGCATTAGCAGTAAGTAAAACGCTTAATTTAGGGAACTTTGAAATAAATATCACACCACACAAAGCGCATACTACGGGTGATTTAACCATTACTACAAACAATGGGAGCACGTTAATTGGTGGTGATATTGTTGATTGGCTGCCTTACCCAGGCCACGGTGAACTTAAAAGCTGGCAAACGTTGCTTAAACAATACATAAGTAATGAAAAGCTATCACTCATTATACCAGGCCATGGTGATACTCTAAATAAACAACAACTAAAGCAACCACTGGCATTTTTAAATGCCCTGACTGAACACGTCAAAAGTAATCAAAACCTAACAACTGAAGCACTCATAGAATCTTTTCCACAAAATGTGCTCGCTCCTTATCAACAAGACACACTAAACCAAAAGTCGAGCCAGTTTTTTTTACAAGCAGGACTCAATCGCGCTAAAAGCTCACAATAACCCAACACAACGGATTGTGTTAAAATAATAAAAGGAATTTATTCAAGTGATCACTATGCGCAGTTTGATATTATGCTTTTTAGTACTTTTTTTGTTTGGTTGTGAATCAACTGAGCAAAAGCAGGCTGAGGCACCTCAAATATTTACTCATTTTGAGCCTGATTACGCTAATCACCAAAACGTAGATGAACCGATACCCCAAAAGCAACAAGCACTGCTTATTGAAGAACAAAGCACGCCACTAAAGGTTAAAAATAGAGTCGTAAAAAAGCGCCCACCAAAAACGACTGATTTATGGGTGCACATTGCTAACAACTTACACTTTACGGTTTATCAAAATCGGGCTTTAAAAAAACGCATTAAGTGGTATCTAAAACAGCCTAAATACCTAACCACGGTAAGTAAGCGTGCAGCACCCTATTTATACCACATTGTAAAAAAAATAGAGCAAAGAAACCTCCCTATGGAAATAGCGTTACTGCCTTTTGTGGAAAGTGACTTTAGACCTACAGCTGCCTCATCGCAGCAAGCTGTTGGCGTATGGCAACTTGTCGGTGCAACTGCGTATCACTTTGGTATAAAGTCAGATCAATGGTACGACGGACGCCAAGATGTACTTGCTTCAACCGATGCCGCGCTGGATTATCTGAGTTATTTACATAAACGCTTTAATGGTAACTGGCTACATGCATTAGCCGCCTACAATAGCGGTGAAGGACGCGTAAAGCGGGCCATAGAGAAAAATACAAAACGAGGAAAAAGCACTGACTTTTGGTCGCTAAGCTTGCCAAAAGAAACTGCTGATTACGTACCAAAATTACTCGCTTTAAGTTATTTAGTTAAGCATCCACAAAAAGGCATGAAGCAACCAAAACTTGCTTATAAACCACTCACCACACAAATGAATATAGGTCAGCAATTCGATTTTTCAGTTATTGCTAAGCTGTCTGGAATTGGCTCAAAGCAGTTACATGCAATTAACCAAGGGTATTTAAAAAATCAAAGTTCGCCAAACGGACCACATACCTTACTACTGCCAATAGGCCAAGAGGCACTTTTAAAAAGTCAGTTTTTTAAATCTAACTTTGCTGGTGAATACATAGTAAAGCAAAACGATACACTTTATGGCATTGCAAAGCGTTATAGTATGTCGGTCAAAGCGCTTAAACAGCTTAATAACAAAGCCAATAACTTTATTGGTATAGGCGAAAAGTTATTGGTTGGGCAACCCAAAACCTTACCAAGCTCTTTAACCATAGATTACAAAATAAGCCCTTATCTAGAACCTCAAGAAGATATTGTCATCCCAACAATAGAAATCGACTACACCGTAAAAACTGGAGATAGCCTGTGGAGCATTAGCCAACTTTACGACGTACCACATAGCGATTTAGCTAAGTGGAATAAATTATCAGCCTCAAGTATTTTAAAGCCCGGCAGTCAGCTAGTACTTTTTATTCCTCAAGCTGAAAAACCTAAAGCCAAGCCAATCAAAAAAGACCTACTGCTTGATCTGCAAAAAACACTAAATCAACCACGTTAAGTTTATAAACCAATCTATTTCGCGTAAAATCACGCCCTAACATAGTTATTATTGAAAGAGATCAGCATGCAAATTAGTAAAAATTCGGCAGTAGAGTTTCACTACACACTCAGTGAAGCGGGTGAGAAAATTGAAAGTAGTGTAAATGATGCACCACTTAGCTACATCCATGGTAGCGAAGGTATGCTTGCGGGTTTAGAAAAAGCCCTTGAAGATAAAAGTGCCGGCGATAAATTTAGTGTAACACTTGAACCGAGTGAATCTTATGGTGAGCGAGTTGATGACTTAATTCAACGCATTCCACTAAAGCATTTACAAGGCGATGTTAAAGTGTGGAAACCAGGTATGACCGCAATGGTTCAATCTAACCAAGGCCGTCATCAAGTGACTATTGTTAAAGTTGGTCGTTTTAATGCCGATTGTGACCTAAATCACCCATTTGCAGGTAAAACTCTGACATTTGATGTTGAAGTTGTATCGGTACGCGAAGCAACCAGCGAAGAGATTTCGCATGGCCATGTTCACGCTGAAGGCGGTTGTGGCCACGCTCACTAATTAGCGAAAAAGGAACAAGTATGTCAAAAGTTGCAATTGTAACAGGTGGTACAAAAGGGATTGGCCTAGCGGTAGTAAAACGCTTACTAACCAGTGGCTATGAGGTCCATAACCTTGATATCACACCAAGTGATGTAGGTGTTTTTCATCATTGCGATGTAAGTGATGTAGAGGCTGTCCGCCGCTCGATAAACACGATACATGAACAATCTCAACGTATTGACGTACTGGTTTCTAATGCTGGAAAACACTTAAGCGCAAATATAGAAAGCACTGATGAGCAAACGCTCGATGCGCTATTTGCGCTTAATGTAAAAGGCGCCTATGCGGCAGTACAAAGCGTACTCCCAACGATGAAGGCAAATAATGCGGGTTCTATTATATTAATAGCATCCGACCAAGCATTAATTGCCAAGCAAAATTCATTTGCCTACAACCTCACTAAACATGCCCTCGCCTCAATGGCAAAAACTACGGCACTTGATTATGCACGCTTTAATATTCGTGCTAATGCAGTGTGTCCAGGCACCATTGAAACCCCTTTATTTCATAACGCAATAGACGCTTACTGCGATAAAAGCGGTGCAAACAAAGCCGATATAGTGGCAGAGGAAGCCAGTCTTCAACCGCTAAACCGATTAGGTCAAGCCGATGAAGTAGCCGCTCTTGTGAGTTTTTTAGCAAGTGACGATGCAAGCTTTATTACTGGCAGCTTACAAAGTATTGATGGCGGCTATACAGCCCAATGAGTACAAATATAATTGACCCGCATGTTCATTTTTTTAATTTACTTGATGGTCAATACACTTGGCTACAAGGAAGTAACCCTCCTGCGTGGCCCAATTTAGAAAAAATAAAACGGCCTATTAGCGCACAACAACTTGCCAACAGTACCGACTTTAAATTAAAAGGCCTTGTACACATAGAAGCAGGCTTTGATAACTCAGCCCCAATTGAGGAGCTAAATTGGCTAAGTAAGCACTTAAGTGAAATGCCATTTAAAGCCATTAGCTTTAACCAAATAAATGCCCCTGCTGAGCAATTTAGTAATGCACTAAATGCGCTTGCTCATTCAAGCTTATGTGGTATTAGAGATATAACCGAAGGGGATGACGCATTAAGGCTAAAAAGCCCTCGTTGTATTCATAATCTTGACTTATTAGCAGCAAACAAATTGCATTTTGAAGCGCAATTTGAGTTACACAATATTAGTGTGGCCAATCATATTGCTCACTGTGCAAAACAATTACCTCACCTACAAATTATTCTTAACCATGCAGGGTTGCCTGATGATTTGATCTCTTGGCAAAAAGGCGTTGAACTACTTGCCCAATATAGCAATATTGCCATTAAGTTTTCTGGCTTTGAATTATTAGACCTGACACAAGCACAACAAGAAACCTGCTTTAAGTGGCTTTTACAGCATTTTGGCGAGCAGCGTATTATGTTTGCTAGTAACTTTCCGGTATGCCAAATAAACACGCATTACAATGCCCTATGGCATCAGCATTATGCGTTATGTAATAGCCATAGCCTATGGCATAAGCTCAGCTACGCAAATGCAAAGCACTACTACCAAGTGTAAGTAAAAGTCGTTATATTTAAATTTTATTATGCTTAAAATGGCGTAGGTTTTATGAAAAACACATTATTCATTTCGAGCTTAGCTTTGTGCGCTTTATTAAGTGGCTGTGTATCGCAACACGCTGAACCCACTCCAAAATTACAACATGCATTACTTTTAGCGCCTAATCAAAGCGCAGTTAACAAAGTAATCAATACCCTTATGAATATGCAAAATATAACGTTAGATGACGATGTATTTACAATAAACAGTGTGGTTACGCTAAATAATTTAAACGAAAATAACATAATAAAAAGTCATCAGCTTAATCCACCCGACCAATTTGAGCTGATGATAAAAAACAAACAATGCTTTATACGCCACGTAGATAGCAAAGCAACTCAAGAGCTCAAAGGTGTTGAGTGCGTAATTAACGAACAACCTTAATTTTGCTAATAAAAAGCCGGTAAGTGAATAGTCACTTACCGGCTGTTATAATAACAAGCTTAGTTATTATTTTATTTCTACACGTTGCGACCGCATTACAATCTCATCGTTTAGCTCAATACCCAAACCTGGCTCTTCAGATACTTCAAAGAAACCATTTTTAGGTTGTGGGTCTTGTAAACACAACTCGCGGTTCCACTTTTTAATTGCGTACGTGTGATGCTCATGAATTAAAAAGTTAGGAATAGCGGTTTCCAGGTGCAGTGATGCAGCCGTTGCAACTGGCCCACCACATACGTGCGCCTGAATGCGTACATCAAAAATATCAGCGTAATCGCATACCTTTTTAGTTTCAGTAAAACCACCACATAAACCGATATCGGGCTGAAGTACGTCAATACTCTGATCTTCTAAATAAGGACGAACCCCCCAGCGGTTATACAAGCGCTCACCACCTGCAATTGGCACATTAACTTTATCTGCTACTTTGGCATGCAATGAGTGATTTAAGTAGTTCACAGGCTCTTCAAAGTACATACAATCAAATTCTTCGGCTATTTCACCAATTTGAATAGCAGATGTAGCACCCGGTAAACTATGGCATTCAAAAATAATATCCACTTCATCACCCACGGCTTCACGAATAGCTTGCATACGCGCGCGATACAACTTCATTTCTGGGCGTGAAATAATATTAGTTCGGTCGTAATAGGTATTACCGTCTTTATCATATTGAATTGGATCTACCTTTACTGCATCGTAACCCTCAGCTATGGCTTTTAATGCTGCCTCTGCATATTCTTGTGGCTGAACGAGCGCTTTAAATTCGCTATCCCAGTCAAACTGCAGTTGCGATGCATAAGTACGAAGCTTGTCGTTAACCTTACCACCAAGTAATTGATATACCGGTAACCCAAGCGCCTTACCTTTAATATCCCAAAGCGCAGTATCAATTGCGCTCATTGCAGCGTACACAACGGGTCCACCACCTAAACCCCAAAAGCTTTCTCGTAACATGCGAGACCATAGCTTTTCTGTCTGAAACGGGTCGTGCCCAATTAAAAAAGCATCTGCCATTTCTTTGATCATGGCGGCAGCTGCGCTATGACCTAAATCATAAGCAAGACCCGCCTCACCCACACCACTAATGCCTTCATCAGTATGAATGCGAACGAATACAGGTGTCCATGCTGGGCGCGCTGGACAATGAATATCAAATACTTCTACGCGATTTACCTTCATAAAAATTCCTTATTAACCTGTTAAGGTTATTTTGCAAAACTGGGATCAAGCCGATACGCTTTACGTAGCATAGCAGGCCAAGCAAGCTGGCCTCCGGTGCTGCCGCTATGAACCACATTGGCTTGATTATAAATATTGTCGATAATTGGTTGAGGCACGGGAATTACCTCTTGCGAGCTAGCTTGCAGCGCTAATTGTATTTCGCAGGCGCGCTGTAAGTCGTAAAAACGCATAAACGCATCGCCTACAGTAGGGCCTACGGTTAACCCACCATGGTTAACTAATAACATGTGATTAGTTGAGCCTAGATCATCCTGAAGGACTTTGCGCTCATCATCATTAACTGCAAGGCCTTCGTAACCGTGATATGAAAGCGACGGCAATGAAAACATAGAATACTGGCTCAATGGTAATAAGCCCTTTTTTTGCGTAGCCACAGCAATGGTTTCTTTGGTGTGCAGGTGAATAACGCAATGCGCATCTTCTCTTACTTCGTGTATTGCACTATGAATAGTAAAACCAGCAGGATTAATGCTAAACGGAGTGTCGTCGATTATATTCCCGTTTAAGTCTACCTTAACCAAGTTTGACGCGGTTACTTCGTCAAATGTTAATCCAAAAGCATTAACAAGATAATGGTCAGTGCCCGGCAAACGCGCTGATAAATGCGTATAAATTAAATCTCCCCAGCGAAAGTGATCCACTAGCCGGTAACAGGCAGCAAGGTCGACACGAAGTTGCCACTCTTGAGCAGATACTTTATTTTTTAAATCGAGTTGGGGTAAATCAAACATAGTAAGCCTTTTAAAATACACACATAACAAGTGCGAATAGATGTTTAGAAGTCTAAAACACTCTGTTCTTTATAGCAATCAACAAACAAAAACAGCCACACGTGTGTGGCTGTTTTTAAAGGGCGAATAACTGCTTTGCGTTATTTTACTTTAGATAAGTAGTCTGCAATAGCTTCAAACTCTTCGTCTGTTACTGTAGCAACCATTGCTTTCATCGCCATAGACATACCATTATTACGCGCACCCGACTTAATGTCTTTCATTTGCGCAACTAGGTAATCTTTGTTTTGGCCATTAAGTTTAGGGTACATACCCATAATTGGTGCTTTACCATCTGCACCATGGCAGGTTTGACAATTTTTTGCAGTGTAAAGAGCGGCGCCATCGGCAGCAGCTGCATTAAACGAGAAACTTGCGGCTAAACTAATGCCCGCGCCTAGTATTAGTGTTTTCATCTTGCTCATTGTATTTACTCTTCTTTTTTGACGGTTAGAAAAAACTGTTCAATTGATTGTAGTCAACAATCAAATAAAAAGCATACGTTAGAAACGATGCTAGACGATCAACTTAATCCTACACTGCTAGCTCGTTTTATGCTCATAATTAGTTTAGCAAATAAATATGAGCAGACGCTTAACTGATTGTTACCATACTAAATCGTCTGGCACTTCAAAATCTGCGTACGGATCGTCTTCATCTTTTGGTTTATTTTCAGCTTCAACATGAAAAACAATGTATTTTTCGTCAACTTCAGCCACCTTGCGAGCGGGTTCGTCTTCTAATACATAAAACTGCCCTTCTAGGACACAAATTGCTAAACGACCACCCGACAATGCTTTTTGAGTGTTTTCATTCACTTCAATACTTTTAACTTTTTTGTCGTAAGTAAAATTAAAGGTTCGCTCACCACGAATAGCATCTTGGTTGTTGTGCTCTAAAATTTGTTTAACGCGCGCTTCTTGCTCACGCTGTTTAAGGCTAACTTGGCGAACTTGGTTAAGCTCTTCTGCTTTTTTCTGCTGCTCAAGTTTAGTTTGTTGAATATGCTTTTGCAGATCACTAGGGTTACTTGTCGCCCCCTTTTTTTGTTTTTTTTGTTGCTTACGTTTTTCTGATTTAGCAACTTTAGCTTTATGCGATGTTGTTAACCCTGCTTGAAGCAATTGGTCTTGTAATGAACCCATGGCATTGTTCCAGTAAAAACTAATATTACGCTCATTTTAATCATCAACGCGTTTAAATAACAGTGCTATTGGTATTAATCTAACAAACTCCTTCATACTAAGCATGATATAAAGCAATAATCGTACTTTTAATTATCAATTAGAGTTAACTTTCAATACAATTAAGTAGCCAACTAGCTAACTCATAAGCCAAATAATGCGCTTAATTCATCTACTTGCTTGCTCCATTGTTATATTTTTTGTGCTTTATGCACCTCAACCGTTACTGAACTTATTTGCGAGTGAATATAATGTATCGCCTGCCGTTGCTGGTAGCCTTATGACGGCAACCATGCTGCCACTCGCTATTGCACCATTAGTATACGGCTTGTTTTTAGCTAAACAGAATCCTTTAAAAATACTTCGCATTGCAATGATAATACTGAGCTTTAGCTGCTTGCTATTTATATGGGTGCCTAGTTTTGAGCTCTTGCTGTTAGTAAGGTTTTTACAAGGCCTTACTCTTCCCGCAGCATTAACCGCCATGACCAGTTTCATAGGGATAAGCTTTAGCGCTGATACACTTCAAAAAAATATGACACTTTATATAGGCAGCAGTATTGCAGGTGGTTACTTTGGAAGAGTACTTGCTGCACTGTTTAGTGACTTATGGCATTGGCAAAGCTTTTATTACTTAATTGCTTTTATGCTTGTTTTTTTAGCCATATTAATAAAGCCCCAGAAATTCAACAACCTTAGCACCCATGCTCCAAAATCACCTCTAGATTACATCAAACAACTTAAGGAAGGCCCTCTTTTAAAAGTTTACAGCGCTGTGTTTTGTATGTTTTTTTGTTTTGCTGCTTTACTTAATTATTTGCCTTTTATACTGCAAAAAACATTTTTAATTACCAACACCCGTGATATTGGATTAGTTTATAGCGGCTATTTAATTGGTGCTTTGGCATCTATTGCGACGCCTTGGCTACTAAAAAAAGCACCTTCCGCTTGGCACGTATTAGCAGCGACTTTCATTTTTTATAGCCTTAGTATTGTTGCGCTAATAAGCCACCAGCTAAGCGTATTTTTAACTGCATTCACGCTATTTTGTGCGGCTATGTTTATTATTCATTCAACCGCAGCTCCACTGGTCAATCAAATAAGTAAAGCACCACCAAGCGTCACAAACGGAGGGTATGTCTCGTTTTATTACAGTGGCGGGGCTTGTGGCTCGCTATTACCGGGTTTAGTTTATCAACAGTACGGACAAACAGCATTTATGTTTACCTTACTTGTTGTTTGTTTGTGTGGCTTTTTTCTTGTTACCTGGGCTTACCTTGACGGTAAAAACATGACGCGCGGTTGATGATCCGTATAATTAAAAAAGGTTTCTAGGTCTGATTTACTCAAAATCCATGTCAGCGTATTTTCAAAGGGGTGGCAGTGAAATAACTCCCCAAACCAAATATCTTGGTCTAACCATACTGTTACCGCATTTTGTTTATCGTTTAGAAGCGCAAGCATTGATACACAACCTGGTGCAACTTTTAAATAAGTTGCTAAACGTTCGCTTGAAGCAAACCCTAAACGCGACAAACCTTGCTGTTTAGAAAGCGCTTTTAGGTCCAACTGCTTATTGTGAGCTGTAATTACTAAAAAGTGACGTTTACCTTCGTTATCACGCAAAAATAAATTTTTTAAACGGGTACCTGGGCGTTCAAGCAATAATTCATCCGCTGCTAAGCTAGTATATAAAGGTGGGTGCTCGATAACATCGTAATTAATATTTAAATGCGCTAAACACGCCTCTAATTTTGTTTTGTCCGCTAACATAGTTACAAACAACGCCCTCTTAATTGCACGCTTAGATCTCGCCACAGAACGTCTGTTATTTCATGATTATTAGCGCAGTATTCACGCGTTGTAAGCTCTTGCTTTAATAATTCAACGGCCCGATCTTCTAGTTTTAGCTTTAACACACTCGACTCTTCAAAGTGTTCTTGCTCAATATAGTCCTTAACTTCACTGCGAGAAGGTCTGTTATTACGTCCACGATCGAGATTAAAGTTCTCACGGTGCTTAGCTTTAACCGATACAACATAAGCAAATACATTATTTCCTTGCTCATCTTGTTTTTCAAAAAACTGTTTGTTATTTATTTCAAAAGGCGGCTCTTCATTTGATGCACAACCCGAAAGTAAAATCATCAGTACCAAAACGCTTTTTTTCATTATTTTCTGTCGTTTTAATGAGTAATTAAGCTGAGTCTATCAAAAATTCATCTAAACAGTGAAAATTAGCGAAAAAATACTTGACCAAATTTATAAAAAAACTTAAAGTTCGTCCCGCTTGGAACTCAGCGGCCAAGCGTTTATGTTATACATAAACTAGGAATGTGGGGCTATAGCTCAGCTGGGAGAGCGCCTGCCTTGCACGCAGGAGGTCAGCAGTTCGATCCTGCTTAGCTCCACCACTTTCCTACTCCTTTCTCAAATATATTCTTTACTTAAAAAACACCCTAATTCATTCATTTTATTTTGTTTTTCATTTATCTCTATTATCTTGAGTCTTTATCAATTATTAGCTATACATACTTGTATATCTATTAATGCCTTAGGTAAATCATGGACTCTCCAAAACGCTCAACACTTAAAAAACTTGCAGCTATAGGCTTAACTGCAGGCGCTATAACGCATGTTCCTTATGTTTTTGCTCGAAATAAGGTCACAATAAGAGTGCTTGGCACACATGTAACGTTACAAGATGCAATTCGTAAGCAAGCCATGAGTGATTTAGGCATTAATATTGAATTTACGCCCGCTGGCAGTGCCGCTGTTTTGCAAAGAGCCTCAATGGACCCCAGCTCATTTGATTTATACGAGCAGTGGTCAAACAGTATTAATGTGTTGTGGAATGCAGGTTCAATACAACCCATAGAAAAAAAACGCCTTACTTATTTTAACGAAATAAATAGCCTTACAAAAACAGGAAAGTTATCAGAAGATGCCAATATTGGTGCAGGTGACGCTCCCTTCAAAATATTAAACGTACAACCCAATGGCACACTCAGTGAGCAAGAAAGCGACTTAATAAGCTTTTTACCCTACGTGCACAATGTAGACTCCTTTGGTTATAACACTAAATTTATTAAACCTGGTATTGCCTATGAAACTGAAAGTTGGGGATGGTTACTGGATGAGCAACATAGAGGAAAAGTAGGTATTGTAAATGCGCCTACTATTGGTTTATTTGACTTAGCGCTTGCTGCTAAAGCTAAAGGGCTTGTGAAAATTAACAATATAGGGGCAATGACTCGTATTGAATTGGATAACTTATTTAAGGTACTACTTGAGCTCAAACGCCAAGGCCACTTTAGCGGTTATTGGAACTCAGTGCCTGAATCTGTTCAGTATATGAAAGATGAACGCGTTCATATTGAAAGCATGTTTTCACCTGCGGTATCTGCGCTAAATGGCCAAGACATAAATGTGCGCTTTGCAGCACCTAAAGAAGGCTACAGAGGCTGGCATGGTGTAATGTGTTTGTCATCACAAACGCATGATAGTGTGAAAGATGCTTCTTACGATTATATGAATTGGTGGTTATCTGGCTGGCCAGGTGCGTTTATTGCTCGCCAAGGTTATTACATAAGCAATCCGCAGCGTTCTAAACCATTACTTTCACAGAATGAATGGGACTATTGGTATGACGGCAAAATCGCAAGCACTGATTTACTAGAAACAAATGGTAATATTGCGGTTAGAAAAGGCGAACAAAGAAATGGTGGAAGTTACACTAAACGCTTCAGTAATGTTGCAGTATGGAATACCGTTATGCCAACATACGACTACAGTTTACAAAAGTGGTATGAGTTAATAAGTCGCTAATGCGTTCTATTAAATCAAAAATAATTGCGACCTTAGCGGTACTAGCTGGACTGCTTCTTTTACAAAGTTATTTATTTAACCACTTGCAAGAGTCGTTAACCAGCTTACAAAACATTCAAAACAATGCAATTAGCCAAAGTGAGGCTGTAGTAAAGCTGGAAAGAGATGTCATCGCCTTACAAAGTCATGCCGTTGCATTTATTGATGACGCTAATAAAAATAATATTGCAAAGTTTAAAACATATTTAGACCAAGCAAATATTCATTTAGGGCAATTAACATTAAACACGCTAGACAAAACCCCTGAATATAAAAATATGCTTACTCGCCTCAGCGAGCACCTAAAAAACTATGAAACAACATTTGAAAAAGTAGTTATTAACAGACAAAAGCGCGAGCAAATATACTCATCTGGATTTAAGCTGCCCATTGAAGAGCTACAACAAAAGGTAATGGCACTTGAGTCAGTATCAAATAATGGTAAAAAAATTCTATACAATGATATTTTACTAACCATTAGCAACCTTAAGCATGCAGCTGTCAGCTACCTTTATAAACCTAATTTTGATGAAGCTCAAAATGTGAAGCAAAATCTAGAGTTTTTGCACACAAAAATTAACCGTATGTCAGCTATTAATGACTCCTTACTTGATAAAACAATTAATTTAAAAAAAACACATAACCAACTAATACTTCTAACTCGCAGTTATACGTACTCTGTAAATGTAGTGCTGACAGGGATCGAAAACGAACTTTTATACCTAACTAATAAAATTAAAAGCGCTGAAGAAGAAAAGCTAAACTTGGCTAAATTACAGTTTAATAACGAATTAACAAAAAAAACTAAGCAAAGCAGCCTGTTTACCTTTTTAATTCTGATTATTATTTTGCTGCTTTGTTATTTTATTGTTGCTTTTGTTATTAAACCCCTATCACAGCTTACCTTGCTACTTAATAGTATGAATGAAGGTGAGCCAATAACACTAAAAAATAAGCATACAAAGCTGAGCGAAATTGCATCTGTGTTAAAAGCGGCTAATACACTTTATTTAAAAAGTGAGGAAACGAAGCAATTACTTGATGAAACACGCGCTTTAAATGTAAAAATGGAAGCCATGAATACAGAGCTTACTCAAGCAATAGAGGAAACAAACAAGGCTAATAAAACAAAAATTGATTTTGTGGCTAATATGAGCCATGAACTTCGCACACCAATGAATGGCATATTGGGTATGCTTCAACTCTTACAAAGTAGTGAAATGCCCGCAAAGCAGGAGCAATACGCTAAAAAAGCGTTTTCCAGCGCGCAAAGTTTACTGCAAGTTTTAAACAATATTTTAGACTTTTCAAAACTCGACTCTAATAACGTCAAACTTGAGAAAATCCCTTTCACACTCGATACGATCGTATCTAACGTCCAAGATTTATTTTCGATTAATGCACAACAAAAAGGACTAGCTCTAAATTGTGTTGTGCATGCCGACAGACACCTGACCCTTTTAGGCGATCCTATACAGCTAAATCAAATAATTAATAATTGCATTGGTAATGCCATTAAGTTTACCGATAAGGGTGAGGTGTCATTAACCATAGAAGTCATTTTTCAAAAAGAAAACAAAGTACAGTTGCGCTTTAGCATTAGTGATACCGGAATTGGTATGACGCAAGCCCAATCTGATAGGGTGTTTGAATCATTTGCTCAAGGCGACTCAAGTACAACAAGAAAGTACGGAGGCACAGGGCTTGGCCTAACGATTAGCAAACAGCTAACCAAATTATTAGGTGGTGACATACAAGTAAAAAGCGAACTTGGCAAAGGAAGTGAGTTTTTATTTACTCTTCCATTCACCATTGCAGAACAGCAATTAATTAATAACACTGCTAGCAAAAATAACCCTTTACCTGCAAAGGTAGCACTGCCAAAACTAACTGATTTTAAAGCACTTGTTGTGGACGATAACAAACTTAACCAAGAAATAACCTCTGCAATGCTAGGTAAATTTGACCTTAATACAACAATTGCAAACGATGGGCTAGACGCTATAGATAAAGTATCAGCTCAACATTTTGATATTGTATTTATGGATATACAAATGCCCCATATGGACGGCCTTGAAGCAACAAAAGAGCTAAGAGCTAAAGGCTACAATATGCCTATTATTGCTTTAAGTGCCGCTGTAGAGCCCAGAGATAGAAAAGCAGCCGCTGATGCAGGTATGGATGACTTTTTGGTTAAACCCATTGTATTTGACGCGCTTTACGAAAGCTTAGATAAACACCTAAAAAGTAGAGATAATTTGCAAACAATAAATTTAGTAAAAGCAAAGCAAAACGTTGATAACAATGAAACCTTACTCATGACATTGCTTACTCGGTTTATAGATGGTAATAATAACTTTTCAGCGAAGGCTGATTTATTAATAAACAATAATGATGTTGCTACTTTAAAGCGAACGGTGCATACACTGAAGGGGTTAGCGGGTACATTAGGGCTAGAGAAGCTGCAAAAGTGTGCATTAGAGACTGAAAAAGCACTACTTGAGGAAAACTCGCTTAATATAGATTTATTAAAAGAAAATTTGGCAGCAACGCTTTTTTCTATTAAAGAATTATTAGCGTCACTCAATTTGGAAAATATAGAGCCGAAACGACACAATCTCGAAGATGAGCTGGTAGTGATAAATGAGATTCACTCACTAGCATTAGCGTCTCGTCCTATCCCAAACGACCTAAAAAGGCATTTAGAAGCGAATAGCTATGATACTGAACACGGCTTATCAAAACTAATAGAGGCGATTAATAGTTTCGACTATCCGTCTGTAATTTCGATTATTGAAACATATAAAGCAGACACAAAGCATTAATGATTGAGTGATTCAGAATTTAAATACTATGTAAAAAGGATTAACAGTGCATTTAACTCATTCCACCATAAATAAAAGTGAACAAAAAGCGCAGCGACAAAAGCCTTTAATTCTAATTGTTGATGACGAACCAAGTAACTTACATGTTTTGGTAGAAGGGCTTTCAACCGACTACGATGTTCGAATATCGACAAGTGGAGAGCAAGCTCTAACGTTTATTGAGTCTACCCGTCCAGATTTAATTTTACTCGACATAATGATGCCGGGAATGAATGGTTATGAAGTGTGCACTATACTAAAAGGGAAACCCAAAACAAAAGGCATTCCCATCATCTTTGTTACGGCGCTTACAGAAGAAGAGTCTGAAGAAAAAGGCTTTGCTATGGGCGCCATAGATTATATTCACAAGCCTTATAAATTAGCCTTGGTCAGAGCTCGCATTCGTACACATATAACAGCACAAGGTATGCTAGACCGATTAATAGAGAAAAACTTTGACCTACATGACAAGCTGCTTGAAATAGAATCTTTAGCAATGGAGCTGGATGTTAGAGAAAAAGAATTAAAGCAGTTATCATCTAAACATCAACTCTTTTTTCACGCACTAACGAGTACAGCTGACGGTGTTGTGATAACTAACAGTACAGGCAAAATAATCGCGGTTAATCCTTCTTTTTGCCGCATCACGGGTTACGATGAAGCTGATTCGTTGAATATGCATATTCACGATATCAAACAAAATAACCAGCCAAATATAAACTTTGAACAAGTATGGCAACACGCAAGTGAAGCCGGCTACTGGAGTGGTGAGTTAGTTACCCGACGCAAAAGTGGTGAGTTATACCCTGAACTGCTAACGTTAAGCCTTGTAAAAAATGAACACGATACCAACGATCACTACATCGGTGTATTTAGCGATATATCAAGCCTAAAAGTGACTCAGGAGCGAATAGATTACTTAACTTGGCATGACGAATTAACCGCCCTACCTAATCGTAACAGCTTCTTAAAGCAGTTAGAGCAGCAATTACAAAGCTGTTCCACTGACAAAAATTTTGCCTATATTTTTATTATCGATGTAGATGGGTTTCACTCGTTTAATGATGGAATGGGCCTGCTAGCCGGTGACCATGTCCTAAAAGAACTAACGAAGCGTATCCATGAAAATACTGATAATAATGATATTATTGCCCGCTTGGGAAGCGATGCCTTTGCAACGTTGTCTGTCCTAGATAAAGGCATTGGCAGAGCTAGGGCTCAAATTATTGCAGAGAAAAAAGCACAAGAAATTCTTACATCCGTAAGACTGCCTTTTTTTGTTGATTTAAAGGAAGTTAGCCTAACAGTAAGTATTGGTATGTACATATTCCCGCAACATGGGCAATGGGAAAGCGCTATCGAGACTATCAGAAACTGTGAAGCTGCCTGCTATAAAGCAAAAGAGAAAGGGGGTAACCGAGTTACATTTTTTGACACCTCATTTGGTGAACAAGCAAAAAGACGTTTCGAAATTGAGCAAGACCTACGCAAAGCAATCGCTTATAACGAGTTATCGCTTCATTTACAGTCTCAATATGATAGTGATCAAATTTTAAAAGGAGCTGAGGTTTTACTTCGTTGGCAACACACGACAAAAGGCTTTATTAGCCCCGGTGAGTTTATTTCTATTGCTGAAGAGTCTGACGTTATTTATGACTTAGATTGCTGGGTATGTGAAAATGCCTTAAAAACATTAGCTAAGATTAATCAAACACACCCTCACTTAAGTTTATCAATAAACATAAGTGGTCGACATTTCCATGAGCCACGCTTTTTAGCCTTTTTAGTTGAACAGCTAACAATTAATAATGTTATTGCGTCGCAACTCACTATAGAGATTATTGAAGGTACGCTACTAAATAATATGGACTCTGCTATTGAAGCTGTGCATAACCTCAAAAAGTTGGGTGTAAAAGTATCAATTGATGACTTTGGAACTGGCTATTCAAGCCTCACATATTTAAAGCAATTACCAATTCAAGAGCTTAAAATAGACCGTTCTTTTGTGCTCGAAGCGCCAACAAATAAAAATGACAAACTAATAATAGATATGATTGTGAGTTTGGGACGTTTATTTGAATTAGACGTTGTTGCAGAGGGTGTCGAAAACCAATCACACTTCGATTTACTACAGGAATACCCGGAGGTGATACTACAGGGTTATCACTTGCATAAACCTGAGCCAGTAAACGATTGGCTAGCTAAATTAAAGTGATTTTTATCAAAAATAAAAAGCCGAGCTATGCTCGGCTTTTGTAAAATTAATATAAAATTTATTCGCGAACTTGACCTTCGCCATTCACTAAATATTTTTCTGTTGTGAGTGATTCAAGCCCCATAGGACCGTACGCATGAAGCTTAGATGTAGCAATGCCTATCTCTGCACCCAATCCTAACTGTGAACCATCAGAAAAACGAGACGATGCATTCACCATCACAACTGACGCATCTACACTACGTTGAAATAACTCAGCTGCGGCTTGGTTTTTAGTACAAATCACTTCTGTGTGATTTGAGCCAAATTGAGCAATATGCTCAACAGCGGCTGAAAATGTAGGTACTACGCGTATCGCGATTTCTAAGTCTAGGTATTCTTCACCAAACTCATCATCAGCTAAAACAGTTGCATTATCGAAGTATTTGGCAGCAAAGCTATCAGCATTGATCTTTACACCTTCTTGACGAAGTACTACCGCACATAAATTTAGGAACTCATCTGCGATATCTTCATGTACAACCAAACCTTCAAGTGCATTACATACACCCGTTCGTTGTGTTTTACCATTAAGTAATAAATTAATCGCAACCTCTAGGTCTGCGTCTTTATCGACATACAAATGACATACGCCTTTGTAATGCTGAATAACAGGAATGGTACTGTTCTCGGTAACAAAGTTAATCAACCCTTCACCGCCGCGAGGAATGATTAAATCGATGCTATCACGTTGCTGCATCAACTCCATAAGAAGTGCACGATCGGGATCTGGAATAACCGAGATTAATGAAACGGGTAAGTTGTGCTTTTCAAGTACACTGTGCATTACACTGGCAATCGCTTGTGAGCTTTTGAGCGCCTCTTTACCACCGCGTAAAATAACGCCATTACCCGATTTAAAGCACAAAGCACCAGCGTCTGCGGTCACATTAGGGCGTGCTTCATAAATCATACAAACAACACCAAGTGGTACGCGCATTTTACGAATTTTAATACCATTAGGTCGTTCCGTGATTTCACGAAGCTGACCCACCGGATCATCCAGGCTTACTATAACTTCTATCCCTTCAGCCATCGATTCTATGCGCTCATCGTTCAGAGTTAGACGATCAACCATTGCCGCAGGCAAATTGTTGTCGCGCGCAGCGCTTAAATCACTTTCGTTTTCTTGAATTATAAATGCTTTTTGCTCTCTTAATGCCGCAGCCATTTCTGTTAACACTTGGTTTTTTGTCTCGGTGTCGAGTAAAGCAAGTGTATTTGCAGCTTTAGCTGCCTGACGCGAAATATCCGTAATTAAACTCATGACTTCTCCAATAATGCGATATCTTTTTCTGAAATAACAGGTCCAATAGAATCCTGCATTTTTTCACTAAATTCACTTTGTTCGTTGTCTGCAATGAAATTCAACAAACAACTACTGTAATTTGCGGTCGCTTTAGCTAAACGCGTACCATCTTCACTTCTAACGAGTATGGTGTCGCCAATTGCAAACTCACCATGTACTTCAACAATTTCATCGCCGCGAATTATGCCTGTTTCACCTTCGATTGATTCATCAAATGTTCCATCTACCACAACTTCACCTTGCTCATTCGCAGTGTGTGTCATCCAATGAACAGAATCTTGCATTGGTTTTTCGTATGGTAAAAATATTGTTCCAGGGTTGTCACCCTCTAATAAACGATTAAATGTCTCTTCTTTAAAACCATTAATTATATATGTTGCGATTCCGTGTGATGTTGCTTTTTCTGCTGCTTCTATTTTAGTTTTCATACCGCCAGTACCTACCGCGCTAGTAGCACATCCTGCCATGGCGTAAATAGAATCATCAATTGATTTTATTTCAGGTAATAAAACAGCATCGTCATGAAGATTTGGGTTTTTATCGTATAAACCATCTACGTCTGAAAAAATCAGTAAAGCGTCTGCATCAGCGGCTGCTGCAACCATTGCTGATAAATTATCGTTATCACCTACTTTAAGGTCATCAGTAGTTACCGCATCATTTTCATTAATGATAGGTAAAACACCATGCTCTAATAATGTAAACACGGTTTCACGAATACTTTGATAGCGCTCTCGGTCGCGCAAATCACCATGAGTTAGCAAAAGCTGGGCAGATGGAAAATCAAAAAAGCGGTCCCACATAGCAATCATTTCAGTTTGACCAGCGGCGGCCATTGCTTTTTTTAATACAACTGAACGGGGTTGGTCTGATGGAAATAGATGCGAACCTGCCGCAACAGAACCTGATGAAACTAAAATCACTTCAATGCCGCGAGCACGACAACGAACAATAAACTGTGCGATAGTAAGAATGTAACGAGAACGACAACCGTCTTGATCTGGAGCAATAAGTGCGCTACCTACTTTTAAAACAATGCGTCGCCAATTTAACTTTTGCATAAGTCTTCTACTTTCCATTTTATCTGTGCTCAGTTTTAATGAGCTAAACTAAATAGCTACCAATATATGTAGCTTCGAATTTGTGTTTTTTAGCAACACTTTTAAACGCACACAAGAAAGCCAAAATCTAAAAACAAGGCTTTAAATTTAAGCTCAGATATAAAGAAGCAGATACCTTGCAGTGAAAGTAATGCCTATAAGAAAGTTTAAAAAGTGTTGTTTATGCATCGCTGTAAAAAGCCTTGGTGACTTTTTTATTAACAACATACATAGAGCCTCTAAAGTCTGGTACACCAACAGATAGGGTGAAGACTAAAGGACCGAGATTTAACCGCCACGATGGGGGTTAAACATTGAAAGATATCAATTCAACTCAAACTTTAAATGCTTGAGATAAACCGTATCAAGTAATTAAATAAATTATATTTTAGGCGTTCAAATACTGAACTAGCTTCTAAATAACGATTATACCTAGCAAATATGACCGTAACATTAACGATGAATTTATTTCCCAGATAATTTAATTAGATACCTAATTATTCGAACTCGAAGTATAATACGCTAAATTAGGTCGTAAGATCAAGGCTAAAATTCAAACGACCATATTAAAAAGCGTTTAATAACAAACTTTTTTATTTTAAAATCATGAAGATAGAAGGTGTTATTGATAATTTATAAAATATTTAGCAACGCTAACCATAATTAATACGTACTAATATTTTGTTAGCGGCTAAAATTAAATAGTAATAGTTGATTTTCCCGTGTATACCCCTTTAATAACAACTAAAATCGTTATACTTTAAATAAAATCATAATAAGGAATTCTTAATCTATGTCAGCAATTTACATAGCCGGTATCGCACTCTGCTCAGTGCTTGCCCAATGGGTAGCGTGGGCATTTAGAGTACCCGCTATTCTTTTTTTATTGCTCACTGGCCTGTTACTTGGGCCATTTAGTGGTGTTTTAGACCCTGATGCACTTTTAGGCGACTTACTCTTCCCTGTCGTATCATTAAGTGTGGCTGTTATTCTATTTGAAGGCGCCCTTACCCTTCACTTTAGGGAGTTAAAGGGAATTGGTAAAGTAGTCAGAAACCTATGCTCCATTGGTATGATTGCAACCTGTGTTGTAATTAGTTTAAGTGCCTATTGGTTACTTGAGCTCAATTGGCGGGTTGCTGCTGTGCTCGGCGCAGTGCTTGTGGTAACAGGCCCGACAGTAATAGCGCCTTTACTAAACTCCATGCGCCCCACACAAGACATAGACCGCATTCTACGCTGGGAAGGGATTGTTATTGACCCTATCGGGGCATTGTTTGCTGTACTGGTATTTGAAGCAGTAATGTTAGTAGGCCAAGGCGAGGTACTAAGCCATACTATTGTTGCTTTAGTTAAAACTGTTGGAGTTGGTCTAACAATAGGGGTAGCAGCAGGCTGGGTTACAACTCAATTAATGCGCCGAGAATGGTTGCCATTTGAATTACATAAGTTTGGTATTTTAGCGCTGGTATTAATTAGCTTTTCTGTATCAAACTACTTAAGCCATGAGTCAGGCTTATTGGCCGTAACGGTATTTGGTATTTGGCTTGCGAATCAAGATGACCTAGAAATAGACTCTGTTTTAGAGTTTAAAGAAGACTTATCGATGATTCTTATATCAACGCTTTTCATCTTACTCGCAGCCCGTCTACAGCTTTCCGACTTAATGATGTTAGACAGTGATGTATTTATTTTTTTAGCGATTGTGTTATTCGTAGCACGCCCTTTATGTATTGCTATCTCTACCTTTGGTACCGACTTACCAATTAAATCTCGCTTAGTACTCGCCTGGATTGCGCCAAGGGGTATTGTAGCAGCCGCTGTTGGTTCAGTGTTTGCACTTAGCATGATGGAAGCGGGTGTGGCTGATGCAGAAAAAATGGTTCCACTTATTTTTACAGTTATTATTATAACTGTTGTACTACAAAGCCTAACCGCAATCCCTGTGGCTAAGTTACTAGGTGTGCGTCAACCATCACCTAATACTATTTTAATTATTGGGGCTAACCATGTGTCACGTGCAATAGGGCGAGGTTTAAAAGAGCAAAATATTCCTGTCCACCTTTCAGATCCTGCATGGGAAAACTGCAAAATGGCACGTATGGATGGCTTGCCTTGCTATTATGGTAATCCGCAATCAGAGCATGCTGAACGATACTTACCGCTTACAACTATCCGAAGTGTTTTAGCGCTTTCACCGAACAGGCATCACAATGCATTAGGTGTGCAGTATTTTTCACATTTACTCAATGAAAAAAACGTGTTTTCGTTACGCTCATCAACAACACACGCTAAAGCCAACAAAGACAGTGCGACATTTTTATCGCGTCAAATATTATTTGGGGATGAAGGTTCGTACGCTCGCTTAAGCAGTGTCATTGCTAAAGGCGGCAAAGTAAGTGCTACACGTATTTCAGATGAGTTTAGCTGGGAGCAATACTTAGAAATGAACCCTGAGGCTATCCCTTTATTTATTCTTAAAGGAGATAAAGACAACGATGACGATACACCAGCTAAAGTAACACCATTCACACTTAATATGGACAAACCGCCTCAAGAAGGTGAGCGTATTGTTGCACTGCACCCCCCAAAAATGTCGTTATTAAAAGACCCTCAACCTAAAGACAAAGAATAAAGTTAACTAAAATAATGCTCACAAAAAAGCCCTAATTTTATTAGGGCTTTTTTCTAAATGTACAGCAACTCACTTAATTAAAGTTTATTCTTGATTAGTATTACATAGGTAACCGAGCGCGCTCTACGACACTATCAGGCATTTTTTGCGCAAGCTTAGTTAGGGCGTTTTCAATTTTTTTATGCGTTGCTTTATCTGCTACCATTGCATTAAACAACCAACGATATGCATCTTCAAAATCCCGTGGGCTACCGTAGCCATCATTAAACAACTTCACTAAACGTAACTGCGCTTTTAAGTTACCTTGTGCAGAAGCTTCCCGTAAATACGTAATAGCCATGGCTTTATCTTGCTGAACTAGCCTTCCGGTATCGTAATAGCGACCTAACTGCTCAAGCGCTGCCGCTAAGCCTTGCTCAGCAGACTTTCTCATATAATACACGCCTAGCTCTACATTTCGTTCAACACACACATTATAAGCAAGCATATCGCCATATAAAAACTGATAGGATGGCAATGCCATTTTATTGGCTCGCGCTTCAATATCTTGAACTAACTGGCAATCATCTGCCTTTACACGCTGCAAATGCACATTTTTATTTATTAACGCGATAAGCTCTGATTCAGTGTATAGCGGTACTGCAGCAGGTGATTCATCTGCTAACGTATTGGAAGATATAAATAAAGACACTGACACTAAGGGCACAGCTAATAACGAACTTTTTAAAAATAGGCGCATGTTCACCACGTACAAAAATTATCATACTAAATAATATACAAAGATCGTTCCAAGGTGAATTTTAGACACAAAAAAAGCTGCATTTAGCAGCTTTTTTTATATTTATGGTAATTAAGCAAACGGGTTGCGAAGTACCATCGTTTCTACGCGGTCTGGACCTGTAGAAATAATATCAATTGGAACACCAGTGATTTCTTCAATACGCTTGATGTAATCAATTGCAGCTTTTGGTAAGCCTTCAAGTGAAGTTACACCCACAGTATTTTCAGACCAACCCGGCATCTCTTCATATACTGGAGTTACTTTCTCGTAACCTTCAGCAGCTAATGGTGTTACGTTTGTAACAGTGCCATCTTCAAGCTGGTAGCCAGTACAGATTTTAAGTGTTTCTAAGCCATCTAAAACGTCAAGCTTAGTTAAACAAAAACCTGAAATACTGTTGATTTGAACTGCACGGCGCATTGCCACTGCATCTAACCAACCAGTACGACGAAGACGACCTGTAGTAGCACCAAACTCATGACCTTTGTCACCTAAGTGCTTACCAACTGGGTCTTGCTTATCAAGGCCATCGTAAAGCTCTGTAGGGAAAGGGCCTGAACCAACACGTGTTGTGTACGCTTTGATAATACCTAACACGTAGTCAAGGTTTAGTGGACCAAAACCAGCACCAGTTGCAACGCCACCAGCGGTCGTGTTTGACGAAGTTACATAAGGATAAGTACCGTGATCAATATCAAGTAATGTACCTTGCGCACCTTCAAATAAAATGTGCTCACCTGCTAAACGTGTTTGGTCTAAAAGCTCAGTTACATCTACAACCATTGCTTTTAAGATATCTGCAACAGCCATTGCATCATCAAACGTTTTTTGGAAATCTACAGCGTCTACTTTGTAGTAATTAACTAATGTGAAGTTATGGTACTCAAGAACTTCTTTTAGTTTAGCTGCAAATAATTCAGGATTAAATAAATCACCTACGCGTAAACCGCGACGTGCTACTTTATCTTCGTACGCAGGACCAATACCACGGCCAGTTGTGCCAATTGGCTTGTCGCCACGAGCTGTTTCGCGGGCTACATCTAATGCAACATGGAAAGGCAAAATTAGCGGACATGCTTCACTTATTAAAAGACGTTCGCGTACTGGTACGCCACGCTCTTCAAGCATGCCAATTTCTTTCATTAGCGCTTCTGGTGATAAAACAACACCATTACCAATCACACATTTAACATTGTCACGTAATACACCCGATGGAATAAGGTGTAGAACCGTCTTTTTACCTTCGATAACTAAAGTATGACCTGCATTGTGGCCACCTTGATAACGAACTACTAAAGATGCTTTGTCCGTAAGGAGGTCAACTACCTTACCCTTACCTTCGTCACCCCATTGGGTGCCTAATACAACAACGTTTTTACCCATTGTAAATTCACTTAGAGAAAATTAGGACGAGATTTTACCAGAAAACCCAAGCAAAGATCACCCCTGTTCAGCTTATTTTTTCTGCGAAGAATTATTAAATTAAAATATGAGTAAATAACCACATATATAACAGTGATTTAAAGTTGTAGATTGTATTCAACAAAAAGCCCCGCAAGTGCGGGGCTTTAAATTTTAAAAGTATAAATATAGTCTACTGCGCTTTAGCGCCTTTCATATATTGGAAGAAGTCACTGTCTGGTGAAAGTACCATCACGTCTTGCTTACCTTTAAACGTTTTCTTATACGCTTCTAAAGAACGTACAAAGCTGAAAAACTCTGGATCTTTATTATATGCATTTGCATAAATAGCGGCAGCATCTGCATCACCTTGACCACGTACTGAGCGTGAGTTACGTTCAGCGTCTGCAAGCATAACTGTCACTCGACGGTCAACGCTAGCACGAATAGTCTCCGCTTTTTCCTGACCTTCAGAGCGGTGCTCTTTAGCAACGGCAGTACGCTCAGCACGCATACGTTGATAAATCGAACTACTTACTTCTTGAGGCAAATTAATTTGCTTAACACGTACGTCTAGCACTTCAATACCTAACTCGCGGGCACTTTCAGATGCTTGAACTAATGCTTCTTCCATAAGCTCACTACGCTCACCTGATACAATTTCACGAATTGTGCGTGTACCAAAGTTAGTACGAAGTCCGTTATTAACCTTTTGCTCAAGTAACGTTTCAGCATATTGCTTGTCGCCACGTGCACGTAAGTAAAAAGCACTAAAGTCGTTAACACGCCATTTAACAAACGAATCAACAATTAAGTCTTTCTTCTCACTTGTCACAAAACGATCTGGCGTTCCATCTAGCGTTTGAATACGTGCATCAATACGACGTACTTGGCTAAAAAATGGGACTTTCAAATGCAAACCTGGGCCATAAACAACCGCTTGATCATCGTCATCTTTTTGTACTTTACTGAACAATAGCACAATTGCTTTTTGCCCTTCAGGTACAACAAATACCGATGAGAAAGACATCACAATGGCAACTAGTAGTATTACTAAACTAAAATTTTTCATTATGCTTATCTCCCCTAGTTAAAGCGATCGTTGTTAAAGCGGTCGTTGCTGCTATTAACGGTGCTGTTACGTGATGTATTTACTTTGTTTCTTAAGTCTTGAATGTCACTTGAGCTTGGTAACGCAACACGTGTTGCAGTGCCTTGCTTTTCCATGATTTTATCAAGAGGTAAGTACATCATGTTATTACCACCCTTCACATCAACCAACACCTTAGAACTGCTACCTAACACTTCTTCCATTGCATCAATGTATAAGCGTTCACGCGTTACTTCTTTAGCCGCTAAATACTCAGGTAATAGCTTTTCAAAACGAGCAACCTCACCTTGCGCTTCCAGTGTAATACGCTCTTGGTAACCTTCAGCTTCTTGTGTCATACGTGTTACTTGACCACGTGCACGCGGTTCAATTTCACGCGCATACGCTTCTGCTTCACGGATGAAACGCTCTTCATCTTCTTGTGCTGCAATCGCATCATCAAACGCATCTTTAACTTCAGTAGGTGGGCGAGAATCTTTAAAGTTAACATCAGTAACAATTAAACCAAGATTGTATGGTTCGATTACCTTGTTAAGCTCATCCCATGTGTTTTGACGCACTTCTTCACGACCGTTCGTTAAAACTTGGTCCATTTTTGCATGACCCACAACATAACGTAGTGCACTGTCTAGCGCTTCTTCTAAACTGCTATCAGCATTCGTTACGCTAAACTTGTAAAGGTATGGGTCAATAACACGGTATTGCACCTGAAACTCAACACTTACCACGTTTTCATCTTCAGTAAGCATAAAACCAGACGCCGACAGTGAACGAACGGCTTCAATATCAACTGGGATAACCGTTTCAATAAACGTCATTTTCCAACGCAAACCAGGTTCAGCAATTCGGTCATATTTACCAAACTGCAAAACAACACCACGTTCGGCTTCTTTAACCGTATAAATACCACTTAACGCCCACACAATGGCAGCGATAATGAGGATAAATGAAATACCGGCTCCGCCAAGTCCGCCACCGCTTCCATTGCCGGATTTTTTACCGCCAAATAAGCCGCCGAACTTGTTACTAAACTTACGGAACACCTCGTCTAAATCAGGTGGGCCTTGATCACGTCCGCCTTTATTGTTCCACGGATCTTTGTCATTGCCATTATTACCCGGTTCATTCCAGGCCATAGCTATACTCCATTGTTATCTAAATAAATTAGGAAATTGTGTTAAATCTATCAAATCTACTGCGTTTCTCATACAAAAACCGACATTTAAACGTCAATTTTTAATCTTGGTTGATAAAACCAACAATTTCAGGACCAAATTCTTTAATTAAGCGATTCCATTCAACCATTGGCATTCTTACATCTAGTAGCCAATTGCCTTGTTCATCAAATCGCTCTTCATGCACCGCATTTAAGCTAAAAAGTGAAGCCCTTAAACGCCCGTATAAAGGGGTTAATAAAAGCGTTTCACTAAACATTTTTTTAGCAAGCAACTCGCTAATGGCTTCGCTTAGTAATTCACACCCTTCACCCGTTTGTGCAGACAACCATACTCTTATAGGTTGACCTTCACTATCTCGATCAATACGCGGAGCAACATTATCAAGCGCATCAATTTTATTATAAATTAATAGCTGTGGAACGTCATCGGCTTCAATTTCTTTAAGCACAGATTGCACTTGTTCAATATTTTCTTTAATTCGCGAATCAGCAGCATCTATTACGTGTAACTGCAAATCGGCTTCACGTGTTTCGGTCAATGTTGCTTTAAATGCAGCCACTAAATCGTGAGGCAAATGACGGATAAAACCCACGGTATCGGCTAAAATCACTTGACCAACATCACCCAACTCCAGTTTACGCAGTGTTGGGTCAAGCGTCGCAAAAAGCTGATCGGCAGCATAAACCTCAGAATCTGTAATACGATTAAATAATGTAGATTTACCCGCATTAGTGTAACCAACTAACGACACCGTTGGAATTTCATTACGGTTACGCGCGCGTCTACCCTGCTCACGCTGGACAGCCACTTTTTGTAGTCGTGCACGAATACTTTGAATACGTACGCGCAGTAAACGCCTATCGGTCTCTAATTGAGTTTCACCAGGTCCACGTAGACCAATACCACCCTTTTGACGCTCAAGGTGAGTCCAACCTCGGATCAGCCGAGTAGACATATGACGAAGTTGTGCCAATTCAACCTGCAATTTACCCTCATGGGTACGTGCACGTTGAGCAAAAATATCAAGAATAAGGGTCGTTCTATCAAGCACACGGCACTGACAAACGCGCTCTAAGTTGCGTTCTTGTGACGGTCTGAGTTGATGATTAAAAATAACGACATCTGCATTGTGGATTTTGACAATCTCAGCTATTTCTTCTGCTTTACCGGTACCGACGAATAGTTTCGGATGTGGTGCTTGACGGCTGCCTTGCACAACCGCCAAACTACTAACACCAGCAGAAGATACCAACATCTCTAATTCATGAAGATCTTCACGATCCCCTTCTTTAGGTAAGTCGATATGAACTAAAATTGCCTGTTCGCCGGATTCATAGCGGTCAAACAAGCATTACGCTCCTAATTAAAAGTTTCCAGCTTCTGGTTCTTCAGTGTCATCGCTCCCTTGAACACCTTGGAAGTTGACTGCGCGAGCAGGTACAACTGTTGAAATTGCGTGTTTGTAAACCATTTGGTTTACCGTGTTTTCAAGTAAAATAACAAATTGATCAAATGACTGGATTTTACCTTGTAATTTTATGCCATTAACCAAAAAGATTGATACCGGAATGCGCTCACGACGTAGTGCATTCAAAAATGGGTCTTGTAACGATTGGCCTTTTGCCATGTTATTCTTCCTTCGTTCTAGGTGTTATTATAATTAAGTGGCTGAACTCATTTAATAAAGCTAAATCATATCCAACTACTACTAGCTTAGCGAACTTACTACATGATGCAAGTTTTCTTCATCGCCGGTTGTTAACCAAGTAACATCAGGCCAACTTCTCAACCAAGTTAATTGACGTTTAGCCAATTGCCGGGTTGCTGCAATACCTCGGAATACCATTTCATCATGACTTACTTCACCCGCAAGGTAATCCCACATCTGTCTATAGCCCACACAACGAATAGAAGGCATATTGTGATGTAAATCTTTACGTAGATATAAGGCCGAAACTTCATTTTCAAACCCCTGATCTATCATTATTTTAAACCTTTCTTCAATTCGTTGATGTAATTCACTTCGCTCTTGCGGCGCGATGGCAAATTGATGAAAAGTATACGGTAAAGGTGGCTGCTTTTGCTTTTGCAGTTCAGTCATTGTTTTACCGGTTAATCGATATACCTCCAGCGCACGGTTAATTCTTTGGGAGTCGTTTTCACTCATTTTTTGTGCCGCTTGTGGATCTATTTTTACGAGTTCTTGATACAAGTGTGGCCAGCCAAACTCACTAGCCTCTGCTTCAAGTTGAGCCCTTATAGCTGGGTCTGCCTCAGGCAGAGGCGATAAACCGTCAATAAGTGCCTTGAAGTACAGCATTGTACCTCCAACTAATACAGGTACTTTACCTTGTTGATGAAATTCATCAATTTTTTTTATTGCATCACGTCTAAAATCTGCAACAGAATACGTTTCACTCGGGTCAAGCAGATCAATAAGATGATGTGGAGCGCGAGCCAATTCTTCTGAATCAGGTTTTGCAGTGCCAATGTCCATACCTTTATACACTAATGCTGAATCGACGCTGATTATCTCTGTATTTAAATGCTCGCACAAAGAAATAGCCAATGCTGTTTTACCTGCAGCAGTGGGACCCATTAAAAATATAACTGGTAATTGACTCAACACGAACACCCTAATTTAATTGCGCTAAATACTGACTTAGCTCTATTTTAACTGCTTTTTCACGCAAGCGTTCAATAGTTTGCGCATTATTTTGTAAGCGCATTTGTTGAGTTATAAATACGTTGCTAGCATAAAAGCGCGGCGGTATACATTCGGCCTGCCATTTTAACCAATCTTCTATGTTCTCAAACTGCCTTTTACACGCGCTTAGTAACTCGTTAACAGCATTACTTACATCAAGTAAATACAAACATGAAGGCAGCTTTTTAACCATGACAAACTGCTTCTCTATCACCAATTCAAAGCCAAGCAGCGTGAACCACGATTGCTGCCCTTCGATTAGCAAACAGTCTTCTTTTGATAAATTAACCCTGACAGGTAATAACAATGCTTTACCTTCAAGGCTACCTTGCTCTTTAATTTGCTCATGCCAATCATCAACTATGGCGTATTTAAAATGTGAGCAAAATAGCTGCTGCTGCGCACTAAAGACACAGTTTCCATCATGCAAACTAATAATAGACACCATACTCACAGCACTTTGTTCCGGTACTGATGAATCTTGCTGAGTGGTTTGCGCCACGACATCAAAGTGAGCAGCATGTTGTTCACTCACTCCCTGATAAAACGCATTCACGTCTTGATGGTTTGCACTTGATGATGCTCTGTATCCACCACCACTACTTTTTGCACCAGTTGAACTTGAACTACCTGAATAATTTGGTTGTAACTGAGATTTAGGATAATCGTAACCGCCGCTAGTCTCATTTTTAGATGTCGACGGATGCATGGCATGAGTAAATGCAGGTAAATGATCATCAGCTGTCGTTACCGCTTCATTGTTAAACTCACCTTGCAGTGGCACAACAACTTGCTTGATCGCTTGTAAAATAAAGTCATGTACTAAGCGACCTTGATGAAAACGTACTTCATGCTTTGCTGGGTGTACATTTACATCAACTTGGCGTGGGTCAATATCAATATAAATTACAAACCCTGGTAGCTCTTGTACCCCACTAACTTCTTCAAATGCCTGACGAATAGCGTGTAAAATGAGCTTATCGCGCATCATACGATTATTTACATACGTGTACTGCGTTGTATTTACAGAGCCTACCGGTAAAACCCAGCCATGCAGTTGAAGGCCTGCTTCCCCAGATTGAATATGAAGTCCTTGCTCTGCAAACGCCTTACCCGCAACTTGTGCAACGCGAGTTATGGCGTGAGCGGGATCTGTTTTTGCGCGGTATTGCCTAACTACTTTTTCGTTATGAGTCAGCGTAATCGATACATCAAACCGGCTAAGCGCTATACGCTTAATGAGCTCATCAATATGGGTAAACTCTGTTTTTTCGGTACGTAAAAATTTGCGCCGTGCAGGGGTATTAAAAAATAGATCTTTAACCTCAATGGTGGTGCCATCAGGGTGAGCAACCGGCTTAACTTGCACAGCCATATCACGGCCTTCTGCAAATGCTTGCCAAGCAGCGTCTTGAGTCTTTGGTTTGGAGCTGAGGGTTAATCGCGATACTGAGCTAATTGAAGCTAATGCCTCGCCCCTAAAACCTAGTGAACAAATATTTTCTAAATCATCAAGCGACTTTAACTTACTTGTCGCATGGCGAGAAAGCGCAAGTGTGAGCTCTTCTTTACCTATACCCGAGCCATTATCACGAATACGAATAAGCTTATGGCCACCACGCTCTATCTCTATTTGAATACGAGTAGCGCCAGCATCTAGGCTATTTTCAACAAGCTCTTTTACTACCGACGCTGGACGCTCAACCACTTCACCTGCGGCAATCTGGTTGGCTAAACGGGCAGGTAGTATTTCAATATTCATGATATTTCCTAGCAAACTGCGTGCAGATTTATGTAATTAACTTTGTGGTATGTCGAGCTCTTGACCAATAAAAAGCGTGTTTGAATTTAGTTTATTTACTTTTTTTATTTTACTTATGCTGATCCCATAACGGCTTGCCAACATACTTAAAGATTCACCCGGACGTACTTTATGTTTTGTAGGGTATTGCGACTTCAATTTTGCAAACAACGAATCATCTGGTGGGTTTTTCAAATAGTAATTTTTGATTGAAGTGAACATAGCCTTGGCTAAACGCTCTTGATGATTTGCACTTTTCAATAATTTTTCTTCTCGCGGGTTAGATATAAACCCCGTTTCGACCAAAATAGAGGGGATATCTGGCGACTTAAGAACCGCAAGGCTAGCATGTTGCGGGTCTTTTTTATGAAGCTTTGCAATTTTTCGTAGCTCTTTAACCACTTCTTCAGCAACGTTTAAGCCGGTTTTCATTGAATGATCCATCGACATATCAAGTAATGCCTGCGCTAAGTATTTTTCGTTAGCCGCATCTTTCATTACATCGGCTGCACCACCGAGCAACTCGGAATGCTTTTCTTTATCTTCTATCCATTTACCTATTTCAGAATTAGCTCTTCGTAATGACAGCACCCATACCGATGCACCATTAGGCGCAGGGCTTGTAAATGCATCTGCGTGAATAGACACAAAAAAGTCGGCTTTTTTCTCTCGTGCTCTGTTTGTTCTCGTATTAAGTTTTACAAAGTAATCACCACTTCGTACCATACGCGAAATCATGCCTCGCTCAGCGTCTATCATTCGCTCAAGGCGCTTAGCTATTTGCAACGTGACCGTTTTTTCATACGTGCCTGATGGCCCTATTGAGCCAGGGTCCTCACCGCCATGCCCTGCATCGATAGCAATTACAATATCGCGTTCTTGGCTAAGTTGACGTTTTTTTGCCGCTTTTTGTGCAGGTGAAGCCACTGGTTCTGGTTCACTTTTATTATATAAATCGACCACAAGCCTATTTTTGTATGGCCCAGTAGGCGCAAGCGCAAATAGCACTGGTTTTACCGGTGCGCTTAACTCAAATACTAAACGAACGCTTTGCTTATTTTTGGGCTTTGAGTAACGTAATTTACTAACAATTTGGTGCTTAGGTGGCACACCGGGTAGTACTTTAAGCTCTTTGGTATTTTCTAGGTCAACCACTAAGCGGCTTGGGTTTTTTAGCATAAAATAACTAAAATCGGGTTTATCGTCTAAATCAAATACAACGCGTGTACTATCTGGAGATGGCCACACACGCACACTATTTATCGTGTTTTGTGCCCACAAAGAAAAGCTCATGATGAAAATCATAAGAGAAACTGAGAGTTTAATTGCGCCTCGATTCATTTGATAATTACTGCCTTCACTATTTTATTATTTGTTTTTTAGTTTATCGACAATTGCTGCACCACGTTCACTGGTACTTTTGAACACAATTTTACGCTCGTCACCTACATAGCTTAGCGTTATATCTAAATCGGGTACAGGGATAAACTCTCCGCCCTTTTCTGGCCACTCAACAACACAAATAGCCTGCGGTGAAAAATAATCGCGTATACCCATAAATTCAAGTTCTTCTGGATCACCTAAGCGATACAAGTCAAAGTGATACACGTTTACACGGTCAAGCTCATAGGGTTCGACCAGCGTATACGTTGGACTCTTAACTTTACCTGTATGACCAAAGCCTTGCACTACACCACGTGTAAACGTTGTTTTACCAGCGCCTAAATCACCATGTAAATAAATCACAGCACCTTGCTCAATAACTGCTGCTACTTGCTTACCCATTGCAACAGTTGCAAGTTCATCATTTAAGTGAGATTCAAAACTACGGGTCATTATTACCTCAAAATTAACTTAAAAGCGCATATTAGCTAATCATACCAGATTATTTATTTATGGCGATAAATTGAAGTTTCAGGCATAAAAAAACCGGCCTAAGCCGGTTTTTTTAATTTAGGAAGATTACAACCCTAACTTTTTCTCAAGGTAGTGGATATTAGTTCCACCATTTTGGAAATTCTCATCTGCAAGAATACGCTTATGCAAAGGAGTATTAGTTTTAATTCCATCAATTACTAATTCGTTTAGTGCATTACGTGCACGGGCAATAGCCACATCACGGTTTTCACCGTAAGTAATTAGCTTGCCAACCATTGAATCGTAGTGAGGTGGTACAGTGTAGTCAGCATAAATATGGCTGTCCCAACGAATACCTAACCCACCAGCGGGATGAAAACGTGTAATTTTACCCGGTGACGGGATAAACGTTTCAGGGTCTTCAGCATTAATTCTACACTCAATCGCATGGCCACGAATAACGACGTCGTCTTGCGTGAACGATAATGGCTGACCCGCTGCTATTTTTAGCTGTTCTTTGATTAAGTCAATACCCGTAACCATTTCTGTTACTGGATGCTCAACCTGAATACGGGTATTCATTTCAATGAAGTAAAACTCGCCGTTTTCGTATAAAAACTCAAACGTCCCCGCGCCACGGTAACCAATTTCAATACACGCACGTGTACAACGCTCACCAATAAACTTACGTGTTTCAGCTGTTATGCCTGGAGCAGGAGCCTCTTCAACTACCTTTTGATGACGGCGCTGCATTGAACAATCGCGTTCACCTAAGTGAACTGCATTACCTTGTCCGTCGGCTAATACTTGTACTTCGATATGACGCGGGTTTTCAAGGTATTTCTCCATGTAAACCATACCGTTACCAAAAAACTGTTTAGCTTCTTGCTGCGTTAGTGAAATTGAATTTACTAATTCAGATTCATTGCGTACTACACGCATACCACGACCACCGCCGCCGCCAGCTGCTTTAATAATAACCGGATAACCAATGCGCTTAGCAATTTGCATGTTGCGTTCGTTATCGTCTGTCACAGGACCATCTGAACCCGGCACACATGGAACGCCGGCTTTACGCATTGCGGCAATAGCAGATACTTTATCGCCCATTAGGCGAATTGTGTCGCCTTTTGGCCCAATAAATACAAAACCGCTTTGCTCAACTTGGTCTGCAAAATCTGCGTTTTCTGCAAGGAAACCATAACCTGGGTGAATCGCTACCGCATCAGTTATTTCGGCCGCAGCAATAATGCGCGGTATATCTAAATAACTTTCTGTTGCTGATGGCTTACCAATACAGATGGTTTCATCTGCAAGCAATACATGCTTAAGATCGCGATCCGCCGTTGAATGAACAGCAACCGTTTTGATCCCAAGCTCTTTGCAGGCGCGCAATATACGAAGTGCTATTTCACCTCGGTTTGCTATGACTACTTTATCTAACATTAGAGTTGGCCTTTTACGTTATGCTATTAGTCAATGATGAATAGAGGTTGGTCAAATTCAATTGGCTCGCCATTTTCAGCTAAAATTGCGCGTACAGTACCCGCTTTATCAGCTTCAATTTGGTTCATCATTTTCATGGCTTCAATGATACACAGTGTATCGCCTACATTAACTTTAGAGCCTACTTCTACGTAAGCAGGTGCCTCTGGAGAAGATGCTGAGTAAAATGAACCAACCATAGGTGATTTAACTTGATGACCCGTTGGTGCAGCAGGCGCAGCTTCTGCTTCAACTGCTACAGGGGCAGCAGGGGCTGGCGCTTGCTGTGCAGGAGCTGGCGCATATTGTTGTGGTGCAAATTGTGGGTAAGCTGGACCCGCACTCATATTGTTACGGTTTATGCGTACCGACTCTTCACCTTCAGTGATTTCTAGTTCCGCAATGCCCGATTCTTCTACTAATTCGATAAGTTTTTTTATCTTGCGAATATCCATTACACGACCCGCCTGTTAGTTTGTTAGTGTGTTAATTTTTAAATTAAATTGCGTTTTGCGACCGGTTAACCGCTGCATTTAATGCTGCGTGGTAACCCATTGCACCTAATCCACATATAACGCCTTGTGCCACATCTGAAAAATAAGAATGATGGCGAAAAGCTTCACGTGCGTGCACATTGCTCAAGTGCACCTCATAAAACGGAATATCAACACTTAACAATGCATCACGTAATGCAACGCTTGTGTGCGTAAATGCTGCTGGGTTAATTATTATGTAATCAACCGCTTGCCAAGCATCATGAATGCGTTCAATGAGCGCTTGCTCACTATTACTTTGGAAATGCGTTAATGCCACACCTAAACTATTAGCAGCGCTGTTTAACTCGCTCATAATATGCTCTAAAGAATGCGAACCGTACTTATCAGGTTCACGCTTTCCTAGCATGTTTAAATTTGGGCCATTTATAACTAAAATCTTTAATTTTGCAGCCATAATACGCGATATATCCTATAAGTAATGAGTTAAGCGGTTACTAACTAGTTTTTCTCTAAAAAGTAAGCAGAAAAAAGTAAGATAGCAACAATTTCTCACGTTAACCAACTATTATAGTGATTTCGAAGTAAATAGCAGCAAAATACTGGTCTAATCTCTATTCTGGGGACATGCTTTGAGGGAAGTGATATGGCACAACATTAATATAATGTTGTGCCATATAGAATGATTATTCAGCGCTGGCACGCACTGCAGCTAGGTGCTTAGCAAAATCATCCGCATTTAAAAAGCCAGTTACACGTTGTGCACTTAACTCTTCACCTTGGGTATTGAAGAATAAAATACTCGGCAAACCAAACACTGAGTATGCTTCCATAAGCTCAATTGTTTCATTATCGCTTTGGGTTAGGTCAATTTGAATCAATTGGTAATGGCTAAACTCACTTTGCACTTGCGGGTCAGGAAATGTGTAATGCTCAAACTCTTTGCACGCTACACACCAGTCAGCGTATAAGTCCACCATAACCATGCGGCCTTCGCTATTTGCTTGTGATACAGCTTGTTTAAGCTCGGCTAAATTGGCAACGTGTTTAAACTCATTGCTTTGCGAGGTTGTTTGTAAACTCACGGCTTGTGTTGGCCAAAAATAGTTTTTGGTTAAATTAAAGCCCGTAAGCACTAATAAAACAGCCATAAACCACAATAAAGTTTTTAACTTACCTTGCGATTGGGCGCTTTGCCAATGATGAAAATAAAGCGCTGTAGCGATAGCTAATAAACCAGCTAATAATAAAATTATCTCGATATCGATAATTCGCTCTAGCAAAATAAGTGGCACAACTAGCATAATAAAACCAAATAAAGTTTTAACTTGTTCCATCCACCCGCCAGCTTTAGGTAATAGCTTACCTCCCGATGTACCAAGGAGTAACAGTGGTAAGCCCATTCCTAGGCTAAGTACGTAAAGCGTTAGTCCACCGACTAAGTAATCGCCGCTTTGCGCTACAAATAATAATGCGGCTGATAAAGGTGCAGTGGTACAGGGTGATGCAATAAGCCCTGATAAAACCCCCATCAGGAATACCCCAATGTAATTACCGCCTTTTTGGTTATTGCTCACTTGGGTTAGTTTGTTCATCATACTGCTAGGTAATTTTATTTCGTACCAACCGAACATCGACATAGCCAACAATACAAACAGCAAACTAAAACTTATCAATACATATGGGTGCTGTAAGTAACCTTGCACTTGGCCGCCTAATGCAGCAACCACTAAGCCTAATGCAGCATAGGTGACCGCCATACCCTGAATATAAACAAATGACAGTGCAAATGCTTTTTTGGTAGACAGGTTCTTTTGACCCGCAATTAAGCTAGATAAAATAGGGAACATCGGAAATACACACGGTGTAAATGCCAAACCTACACCCACAGCAAAAAATATAGCAAGGTTAACCATTAAGCTCTGACTAGCTAGTTGCTCTGTAAAGGTGAGCTCTTTCTCAGGTGTTGCTGCAGTAACAGGTTTTTCTACAGGTTGGCTAAGTGCCGAGAATGCACTACTTGTTGCGGTATTGTCATTAGTATTATTCTCACCTGCCAGTACACTCAATGGAATGCTTATAATTTCAGGTGGATAACACAGCCCTGCTTTTGCACAACCTTGATAACGCACCTTAACAACGCCATCTTCACTTACATTACTAAGCTTGCTGATAATACTGAGAGAATTAAAAAACACTTCAGTTTTACCAAAAAACTCATCTTCAATAACTTCACCAGAGCCCAACTCAGGCACGTCAATGCTGGCACCTTTAGCAATAATTTCTATTTTATCTTTATATAAGTAATAGTCATCAGCGATATCCCAACCAACAAATAACGTACTACCTTGCTGATCAAAATCAAATACAAACGCTTCGTTAACCGGTAAAAATGTGTGCTGAGTTGGTTTAAGAAAATCATCAAGGGTATTTTGTGTTGCCCAAACAGGCGCCATTAATACGCTTAATAAAAAAAATAAAATAAAGCGCATTAATGAAGCACCTCATCCATCCAATTAAAGTAAGCCAAGTTACCGGTTGCTACATCAACGACTTGTATTTCTGGTACTTCATAGCTGTGAAGATCTTTCAAAGTTAAAAATACATCGTTCATTTTATCGGCCTTGGTTTTAATTAGCAGCTTCACTTCAGTTGCCTCGGCTACTTCACCTTCCCATATGTAAATTGAAGTCATGGCAGGTAAAATATTTACACAAGCAGCCAGTTTCTTTTCAATTAGCGCCATAGCCAATAAACGGGCTTCATGGTTATCTCTGCAAGTGGTAAAAATAAGTTTAAATTGCGTTGTCATAGTGAACCTTTACTTGTTTACGGGGGTCTAGCCCCATAGTAGCTGATAGCGGGTATAATGTGTAGACACGAACTCTGTCAACATTTGAGGTCTTTACAGTAAAGTGACTTAAACCCACTAGCTATAACTTTACTAACATTAAAGTTTATTACTTACTCTTATTAGCTTGAAAATAGACCCGACAACCCTCACTTATATTTCATTAGCACCTTAATGAGTGTCATTTTTAGAGAGTCTTATGTTTAGAATTTTATTTTTGCTGTTTATCATCATTCCTATTATTGAAATTGCCTTGCTAATTCAGGTTAGTGACGTAATAGGTGGCTTCGCAACAATTGCTTTGGTGGTACTAACCGCTATTGTGGGTGCGAAAATGGTGAAACAACAAGGTATAGGCGCACTTCAAAATGCGCAAACGCAAATGGCGCAAGGCCAGATGCCTGCTAAAGAATTATTCACGGGAATATGCGTAATTATTGCCGGTGTACTATTGTTAACGCCAGGCATCATGACTGACGTTTTTGGTTTACTTTTATTAACCCCTGCAATTCGTAATAAATTAGCTGCAGGCCTTGCAAGTCAGGCAACTGTGAGAATGAGTGCAGGTATGCAACAAGGTCCTTCCCCATACGCGCAACAACCGCATTCGATGCGTGACCAGCAACAAACCGAACAACCAACAACCATTGATGGTGAGTTTGAACGAAAAGATTAAAAATTTATCATTTTTTCTCTTGGAATTTTTTACTCTACCCCCATTAATGAATGCAAATTAGAAAAGCTTTTTTCTGTACTGTTCAGAAACTGTTAGGAGAACTAAAAAACATGAACATTCGTCCTTTACAAGATCGCGTAATCGTTAAACGTCTAGAAGAAGAAACAAAATCTGCTGGCGGTATTGTATTAACTGGCTCTGCAGCTGAAAAATCAACTCGCGGAGAAGTAGTAGCCGTAGGTAATGGTCGTATTTTAGATAACGGTGACGTTAGAGCTTTAGAAGTAAAAGCCGGTGACACTGTGTTATTTGGCTCATATGTTGAGAAAACTGAAAAGATCGAAGGTCAAGAGTACCTGATCATGCGTGAAGACAACATTTTAGGCATTGTAGGCTAAGCCTACTTTTCGTTTAACACACATTTAAGAATTTAGAGGAATTTAAAACATGGCAGCTAAAGAAGTACTTTTTGCAGGTGACGCACGCGCTAAAATGCTAACTGGCGTAAACATCCTAGCAAACGCAGTTAAAGTTACATTAGGTCCTAAAGGCCGTAACGTTGTACTAGACAAATCGTTTGGCTCTCCAGTGATCACTAAAGATGGTGTATCTGTAGCAAAAGAAATCGAACTTGAAGATAAGTTTGAAAACATGGGCGCGCAAATGGTTAAAGAAGTTGCATCTAAAGCAAATGATGCAGCCGGCGATGGTACAACTACCGCTACAGTACTTGCACAGTCTATTGTTAATGAAGGCCTTAAAGCGGTTGCTGCAGGCATGAACCCAATGGACCTTAAACGTGGTATTGATAAAGCAATCATTGCTGCTGTTGCAGAGCTTAAGGCGCTTTCTGTTCCTTGTGCTGATACTAAAGCTATTGCTCAAGTAGGTACTATTTCAGCTAACTCTGATAAAGAAATTGGCGACATCATTGCAGAAGCAATGGAAAAAGTAGGCCGTAATACAGGTGTTATTACTGTTGAAGAAGGTCAATCACTAGAGAACGAACTAGATGTTGTAGAAGGCATGCAGTTTGACCGTGGTTACCTATCTCCTTACTTCATTAACAACGCTGAAAAAGGCGCAGTTGAATTAGATAACCCATTTATTCTACTTGTAGATAAAAAAGTATCTAACATTCGTGAGCTACTACCTACATTAGAAGCCGTTGCTAAAGCAAGCAAGCCACTATTAATCATTGCTGAAGACCTTGAAGGCGAAGCACTTGCAACGCTTGTAGTTAACAACATGCGCGGCATTGTTAAGGTATCAGCGGTTAAAGCTCCTGGTTTTGGCGACCGTCGTAAAGCGATGTTACAAGATATCGCCGTATTAACTGGCGGTACTGTTATTTCTGAAGAAATTGGCCTTGAGCTTGAAAAAGCAACAGTTGAAGACCTAGGTACAGCTAAGCGCGTTGTTATCACTAAAGACGATACAACTATCATCGATGGTGCTGGCGAAGAAGAAGGCATTACCGGTCGTGTTTCTCAAATTAAAGCACAAATTGAAGAAGCAACATCAGACTACGATAAAGAAAAACTACAAGAGCGTATGGCTAAACTTGCCGGCGGTGTTGCAGTAATTAAAGTAGGCGCAGCAACTGAAATTGAAATGAAAGAGAAAAAAGACCGTGTTGAAGATGCATTACATGCAACTCGTGCAGCGGTTGAAGAAGGTGTAGTACCGGGTGGCGGTGTTGCTCTAGTACGTGCAGCTAGCAAGCTAGTTGAACTACTTGGCGATAACGAAGATCAAAACCACGGTGTTAAAGTTGCCCTTCGTGCGATGGAAGCACCTCTTCGTCAAATCGTAACTAACGCGGGTGACGAAGCATCTGTTGTTATTAACGCTGTTAAAGGTGGCGAAGGTAACTACGGTTACAACGCAGCAACTGGCGAATACAATGACATGATTGAAATGGGTATCCTAGATCCAACTAAAGTAACGCGCTCTGCACTACAATTTGCAGGGTCTATAGCGGGTCTAATGATCACAACTGAAGCAATGGTTGCTGAAATCCCTAAAGAAGAAGCTGCTGGTGCCCCTGATATGGGTGGCATGGGCGGAATGGGTGGCATGGGCGGCATGATGTAATCATCACCGTTTAAGCACCTATCTTATATAAAACCCAGCTTCGGCTGGGTTTTTACTTTTTAGTACTTTTTTATTGTTATTGTTCAATTTACCCCCAAATAGTAATAACGTATAAATTAAAAAACCACACCATGGACATACTTAACAGTAATGGAATTACTTTCATCGCAGTGCTTGTAACCCTAATATCTGCATTGCTGCTTTTAATAGTTTGCCTTTTGTTAAAAATGATTACTTGGGGTAAAAGTATGTCGACAGGGGCATATTTGTTTTTAGCGTTTTTTTCCGCTTATTTCCCTGATGCCAATTCCGCCACCTACCTACGAAAATGTTCAAAAGGCGAAGCAAGAGCAAAGAAAACGTAAGGAAGACTCAGGCGACCCGCCGGATGAAGATGCATAATCTACAAATATATACAACCCTACACAAAACACACACTGATATGTAAAAATACGCAGCAACACAATCAAGGAGTAGTTTATGTCAGGTATAAAACAGCATATTGGCAGTATTGCCTTAATCGTAAAAGATTATGATGAAGCCATTGAGTTTTACACTAAAAAATTGAGCTTTGAATTAGTTGAAGATACTGATTTAGGTGAGGGAAAACGTTGGGTGTTAATTACACCGCCGCAGTCAAATGGTACGCATATACTACTTGCTCAAGCCACTGCGCCAGAACAAATAAGTGCTATTGGTAACCAAGCCGGTGGGCGTGTTTGGTTATTTTTACATACTAACGATTTTTGGCGCGATCATGAAAACATGTTAGCTAACGGTGTTGTCTTTAATGAACAACCCCGTAATGAACCTTACGGAGTTGTTGCTGTTTTTGAAGATTTATACGGTAATAAGTGGGATTTAATTCAACAAAAATAGAAAGCTTAATTTATTAAGGATCTAACTATTTTAAATAAATCGGAGGGTAGCATACCTCGCTCCCCTTCTCGCACACTGGCGATATCGCCAGCTTTAGCGTGCAGTGTTACACCATAACGCGCTGCTTCATCAATATTTAAACCCTGAGCCAATAAAGCACCAATAATACCAGTGAGTACATCGCCACTACCACCAACGGCCAGTGCTGCGTTACCGTCTTCACACACCCACGTATTCTCAGCATTATCAATTAGTGTTCCGGCTCCTTTTAATACGCAAGTAGCGTTATAGCGCTTAGCACACAATCGAGCATTCTCAAACCTATTTGATTCAATTTCCTGAGTCGTTACACTTAATAACCTTGATGCTTCTCCTGGGTGTGGTGTAAGTACACATTGCTTTAATGTGTACGATGAGGCTTGCTTAGCAAGTAAATTAAGAGCATCTGCATCTATGACTAATGGCATTTTATTATTTTGGCAAAATTGCATTACTTCATTGAACGTTTGTTGTGCCCATTCGTCCTGCCCAAGCCCTGGTCCTATTACCACACTACTAGCCCATTCAAGCGCTTGTTGTAGATTGTCACTGCTTACCATTAATTCAGGCCTACCAATGCTTACAGGCACTACAGAACTTGAATGTGTATATACTTTTACCATACCCGCTCCTGCTCTAAGTGCAGCTTCACTGGTTAATCGGATTGCACCGGCCGTTCCCTCATTGCCGCCTACACAGAGGAGTTTACCATGAGTTCCTTTATGGCTATTTAGGTTACGCGCACCAAGCTTTTTAAAGCTCTTAATATTTATAAGTGTGCCGCTTGAAGTAGCGAGCTCAAAAAATGCAGGTCCAATATTTAGATCGTCAAATATTAACTCCCCGCAATGTTGTTTACCTATAGCCGTTGTTAGCCCCTGCTTAATAGCAACAAAGGTTATTGTTTTACTTGCTTGTATAGCAATACCTAAAGGTTGGCCAGTATCTGCGCTGATACCTGAGGATACATCTATACTCAATACAGGTTTATTACTGGCGTTAATTTCATTAATAATTTTAGCAAAATTATCGCGAACCGAGCTTGTGATCCCTGTACCTAGCATCGCATCTATAATTAAATCACTTCGGTTTAATAACTCACTCGTATAAGCATTAACTTCACCGCCTTCATCACGCCATAACTTAAACGCTTTTGCAGCATCTCCTGTTAGTGCTTTTTCAGGGTTAACGGCACACAAAGTTACTCGCTTACCCGCTTGCTTAATTAGGCTCGCGCTAATATAACCGTCCCCAGCGTTATTACCATGCCCTACAACAACTAACGTATGCTCTGCATTAAAGTCTTGCCAAGCGTTGAATGCAGCGTGCCCAGCGCGCTGCATGAGGGTAAATAACTCACAATGGCTATTTTTAGCAGCTAGTGCCTCGTTATCCCTAACTTCTTTTGCAGTAAATATTAGTTTATTTAGCATGAAGACCCCTCTAATAAGTGACACCCTACCTTATCAAATACACATATCGAACGGCTAGTTTTGTGAGCTTTTAATCGAGGTAAGTTCGTTTATTCAAACGTACTAAAGATCACATATTTATCCGGGTCAGATAACTGAAAACTAATCACTTTTATTCAGGTATTAAAAACTTAAACGCTAAATATTACTCATTGAACGTTGCTACAAAGCACCTACGCCTGAGGTAAGAGCGCCACCTTCACGTGAGGCAAATTGCAGGCATTAAAAAACCCGAGACTAAGCTCGGGTTTTATAGTATTAATTAACTTAAACGTTAACTATCACTCATTGAACGTTGCTACAAAGCACCTACGCCTGAGGTAAGAGCGCCACCTTCACGTGAGGCAAATTGCAGGCATTAAAAAAGGCCACCTAAGTGACCTTTTTCTAACAATTAACTTAAACGTTAATTATTACTCTACGATAGTTGCTACAACACCAGCACCTACAGTACGGCCACCTTCACGGATAGCAAAACGAAGACCTTCATCCATCGCGATTGGTGCGATTAGAGTTACTGTCATCTTGATGTTATCACCAGGCATTACCATTTCTACGCCTTCTGGTAACTGTACGTCACCAGTTACGTCAGTTGTACGGAAGTAGAACTGTGGACGGTAACCTTTGAAGAATGGAGTATGACGACCACCTTCATCTTTAGAAAGTACGTATACTTCTGAAGTGAATGTAGTGTGTGGGTTGATTGAACCAGGCTTAGCTAGTACTTGACCACGTTCAACGTCTTCACGCTTAGTACCACGTAGTAGTGCACCAATGTTCTCACCAGCACGACCTTCGTCAAGAAGCTTACGGAACATTTCAACACCAGTACAAGTAGACTTAGTAGTCTCTTTGATACCAACGATTTCAACTTCGTCATTCACGTTGATGATACCGGCTTCAACACGACCAGTTACAACAGTACCACGACCTTGGATTGAGAAAACGTCTTCGATAGGCATGATGAATGGCTTATCGATGTCACGCTCTGGCTCTGGGATGTAAGAATCTAGTGCTTCTGCAAGCTCTACAATCTTGTCTTCCCATTGCTTCTCGCCTTCAAGTGCTTTAAGTGCAGAACCTTGAATTAGTGGTAAGTCGTCACCTGGGAAATCGTACTCAGAAAGAAGTTCACGAACTTCCATTTCTACTAGTTCAAGTAGCTCTTCGTCATCAACCATGTCACATTTGTTCATGAATACGATGATGTAAGGTACGCCAACCTGACGAGAAAGAAGGATGTGCTCACGCGTTTGTGGCATTGGGCCATCAGTCGCAGCTACTACTAAGATAGCGCCGTCCATTTGTGCAGCACCAGTGATCATGTTTTTAACATAATCGGCGTGACCAGGACAATCTACGTGTGCGTAGTGACGAGTTGGTGTGTCGTACTCAACGTGTGAAGTTGAGATTGTGATACCACGCTCGCGCTCTTCTGGAGCGTTATCGATTGATGCGAAATCTTTAGCAACACCGCCGTATACTTTTGCAAGTACGTTAGTGATTGCTGCAGTTAGTGTAGTTTTACCGTGGTCAACGTGGCCGATTGTACCAACGTTTACGTGCGGTTTTACGCGTTCAAACTTTTCTTTTGCCATCTTAAAAAATTCCTAATTAAGAAATTAAAGCCTGACTCACTATTGAGCCAGACAAGCTAAAATCATATTACAGCGCGAGCTGAAATTATTGTATCTGCAACCTGCTTTGAGGCTTCAGCGTACTTCAAAAACTCCATAGAGTAAGAAGCACGACCCTGAGTTGCAGAACGTAAAGCAGTCGCATAACCGAACATTTCAGACAGTGGAACCTGCGCATTTATTTGCTTAAGCCCACCAAGTGCATCTTCCATGCCCTCGATCATGCCGCGACGACGGTTTAAGTCGCCAACTACATCACCCATGTTTGAGTCAGGAGTGATTACCTCAACCTTCATTAGTGGTTCTAAAAGAACTGGGTTTGCTTTAAGCGCACCGTCTCTCATAGCTAATGAACCTGCAATTTTAAATGCCATTTCATTCGAATCTACATCATGGAACGAACCATCATATAAAGTCGCTTTAACGCCAAGTAAAGGATAGCCTGCCAGTACACCTTGAGACATTTGCTCTTGGATACCTTTGTCTACCGCTGGGATGTATTCTTTAGGAACTGATCCACCTACGGTTTCGTTAACGAATTCGTAAATTGGAGAATCATCATCCGAAATATCCATCGGTTCAAGCTTCAACCAAACGTGACCATATTGACCACGACCACCTGATTGACGAATGAACTTTCCTTCAACTTCTACAGTTGAACGAATAGCTTCACGATATGAAACCTGCGGCTTACCAACGTTACATTCAACACTGAATTCACGTTTCATACGGTCGACGATAATATCTAGGTGAAGTTCACCCATACCAGAAATAATTGTCTGGCCTGATTCTTCGTCAGTTTGTACGCGGAAAGACGGATCTTCGGCAGCTAGTTTACCTAGCGCGATACCCATCTTGTCCTGGTCAGCGATTGTGCGAGGCTCAACCGCAACAGAGATAACTGGTTCTGGGAATTCCATACGCTCAAGCGTAATAATTGAATTCGGAGCACACAGTGTCTCACCTGTTGTAACGTCTTTAAGACCAATAGCCGCCGCGATGTCGCCTGCGTAGACTTCTTTGATCTCTTCACGAGAGTTTGAATGCATCTGTACGATACGGCCAAGTCGCTCACGCTTACTTTTAACTGGGTTGTATACCGCGTCACCCTGTTTAACAGTACCAGAGTAAACACGGAAAAAGGTTAAAGTGCCAACAAACGGGTCTGTTGCAATTTTAAATGCAAGTGCAGCAAACGGCGCTTTATCATCAGCTGGACGTTCCTCTTCGGTACCATCTTCTAAGATACCTTGGATTTGTTTAACTTGTTCTGGTGAAGGCATGTATTCTACAACGCCGTCAAGCACCGCTTGAACACCTTTGTTTTTAAATGCGCTTCCACAAGTTACTGGAACAATCTCATTGGCCAATGTGCGTTGGCGTAAAGCATTTTTAATTTCTGCTTCACTTAACTCTTCACCTTCTAAGTATTTGTCCATTAGTTCTTCTGAGGCTTCAGCAGCGCTTTCAACTAAATGAGAGCGCCATTCTTCAGCTGACTCAAGAAGGTCTGCCGGTATTGACTCATATGTGAAAGTCATACCCTGGTCCGCTTCGTTCCAGTTAATCACTTTCATTTTTATAAGGTCAATAACACCTTTAAAGTCGTCCTCAGCGCCTACTGGCAACTGAATTGGAACAGGCGTTGCTCCAAGACGAGATTTCACCTGGCTAACAACAGCTAAAAAGTCAGCGCCCGTGCGATCCATTTTATTTACGAAGATCATTCTTGGAACTTCGTATTTGTTCGCTTGACGCCAAACTGTTTCAGTTTGCGGCTGTACACCAGAAGAAGCACAAAGCACAACTACCGCACCATCAAGTACACGCAAAGAACGCTCTACCTCGATAGTGAAATCTACGTGTCCTGGAGTATCAATAATATTGATACGATGGGCGTCAAATTGAGCGTCCATCCCTTTCCAAAAACACGTTGTTGCAGCAGAAGTGATTGTGATACCACGCTCTTGTTCCTGCTCCATCCAGTCCATAGTTGCAGCGCCATCATGTACTTCACCGATCTTATGAGAAAGACCTGTGTAGAACAGAACACGTTCTGTTGTGGTGGTTTTGCCTGCATCTACGTGAGCTACTATGCCGATATTACGGTAGCGCTCAAGTGGAGTTGTACGTGCCATATGATCCTCTTAAAGGTTAAGGACAGATTACCAACGGTAATGAGCGAATGCTTTATTCGCTTCAGCCATACGGTGAACGTCTTCACGTTTCTTAACCGCAGTGCCTTTATTATCAGCAGCGTCAACGATTTCTTGAGCTAAACGTAAGCCCATAGATTTTTCGCCACGCTTACGTGCAGCGTCTACTAACCAACGCATACCTAATGCGTTGCGACGAACTGGACGTACTTCAACTGGTACTTGATAAGTTGAACCACCAACACGGCGAGATTTAACCTCTACCTGTGGACGGATGTTATCAAGTGCAGATTCAAAGATTTCTAGGTGCGACTTGCCTGATTTCTCAGCAGCCACGTCTAGCGCACCATAAACAATTTTTTCAGCAGTAGATTTCTTGCCGTCTAACATTACGATGTTAACGAATTTAGCAAGAAGTTCCGATCCGAACTTAGGATCTGGAAGAATTTTACGTTGACCTATTACGCGTCTTCTAGGCATTTTGTATCTCCGGTTTATTCAGGTTTGCTCTTTCGAGTCAATCACCCAAAACAATAATTAATAATATTTAGTGCTTGGCCTTACTAACGGAATACAATTACCCTTTAGGGCGTTTTGCACCGTATTTAGAACGAGCTTGACGACGGTCGCTAACGCCTGCACAGTCAAGTGCACCACGTACAGTGTGAAAACGCACACCTGGTAAATCTTTAACACGACCACCACGGATTAGGATTACACTGTGCTCTTGAAGGTTATGACCTTCACCACCGATGTAAGATGTTACTTCGAAACCGTTAGTTAAACGTACACGAGCTACTTTACGTAACGCTGAGTTTGGTTTCTTAGGTGTAGTTGTATATACACGAGTACATACACCGCGCTTTTGCGGACACGCTTTTAGTGCAGCTGAGTTACTTTTCGTAACCTTGCTACGGCGTGGCTTACGCACTAGCTGGTTAATAGTTGCCATTTAAATAGCTCCTGAAATTAAAATTACTACTGAAAAAAATAAAAAAATCCGCCCTTTATTACCTGCCTACGATAAGCACACAAGTAAATGGGTGGCGGAATTTTAATGAGCAAAGTTTAACCTGTCAACCTAAACTAACCGTAAGACAGCACTTAACTGCCTTACGATCTCTTAATCTATTGATTAAGAACAGTTTATTGATTTCCAGACAAATCAGCATTTAGTGCATCAGTTAGTGCTTGAGTTGCCTCTTCAGCGCTTACTGTTTGCTCTTCTACTACTTCTTTGCTTTGTTTACGGCGAGCCATACGATCTTGATGATACGCAAAACCGGTACCGGCTGGGATCAAACGACCCACAATTACGTTTTCTTTCAGACCGCGAAGCTCATCGCTCTTACCATTCACTGCTGCATCTGTAAGAACACGTGTTGTTTCTTGGAAAGACGCTGCAGAGATGAAAGATTCTGTCGCTAGTGATGCTTTAGTAATACCCATTAACTGGATTTCAAACTTCGCTGGGATCTTACCTTGTTTTTCAAGGTCACGGTTTGCGATATTAACGCGCGCCACTTCGATTTGTTCACCAGCTAAGAAGTCAGTATCACCACCGTGTAAAATGGTACATTTACGTAACATTTGACGGATAATTGTTTCAATGTGCTTGTCATTGATCTTAACGCCTTGCAAACGGTAAACCTCTTGCACTTCGTTAACAATGTAGTTAGCAACATGAGTCACACCACGTAGGCGTAAGATGTCATGTGGTGATTCAGGACCATCGGCAATTACCTCACCTTTAGACACTTGTTCACCTTCAAACACGTTAAGTTGACGCCACTTAGGAATCATTTCTTCGTAATGATCGCCTTCAGCTGGAGTAATAACTAAACGCTTCTTACCTTTAGTCTCTTTACCGAAGCTAATAGTACCGGTGATTTCAGCTAAGATAGCTGGATCTTTTGGCTTACGCGCTTCAAATAAGTCGGCTACGCGAGGTAGACCACCCGTGATATCACGAGTTTTAGAGCCTTCTTGCGGGATACGTGCTAACACGTCACCTGGGTTTGCAGTCGCACCGTCTGTTACTTCAATCGTTGTGAATGAAGGAAGACGTGTTTCTTGCAGACCACGCTCATCACTTTCGATGATAAGTTTAGGCTCTTTAGCATTCGCTTTAGCAAGGTCTTTAACTACGATACGAGTCAAACCAGTTAGTTCATCGGTTTGTGTCTCTGTATTCGAGTCATCGATATCGCTAAACGATACTTTTGATTTGTGCTCAAGAACGATTGGGTGACTATGCGGGTCCCAAGTAGCAACAATGTCGTTACCTTGAACTTCTGCATTGTCTTGAACTGTTAATACTGCACCATAAGGCACTTTATAACGCTCTTTTTCACGGCCATGACTATCGATGATAGTGATTTCCGTTGAACGTGACGTAATAACAATCTTACCGTCTGTATTTAATACATACTTAGCATTGTGAAGTTTTAATGTACCGTTAGTTTTAACTTGTACATTATTTTCAGCTGACGCTCGAGATGCCGCACCACCGATGTGGAATGTACGCATCGTAAGCTGTGTACCCGGCTCACCAATTGACTGTGCCGCGATAACACCTACTGATTCACCTGCGTTGATGATATGACCACGTGCAAGGTCACGACCATAACAGTTAGCACATACACCAAAGTCATTATCACATGTGATAACTGAGCGTACGCGTACTTCATCAACCGAGTGCTCTTCTAAAAGGTCACACAGTTTTTCATCAAGCATGATATTACGTTCTACAAGTACAGTATTAGTACCTGGAATAACAACATCTTCAGCTACAACACGACCTAGTACACGTTCGCGAAGCGCTTCTACAACATCACCACCTTCAATAAGCGGTTTCATTGTTAAGCCATCTTCTGTGCCACAGTCGTCTTCGTTGATTACCAAATCTTGTGCTACGTCTACTAGACGACGCGTTAAGTAACCCGAGTTCGCTGTTTTCAGTGCTGTATCGGCTAGACCTTTACGCGCACCGTGAGTTGAGATGAAGTACTGAAGTACGTTTAGACCTTCACGGAAGTTAGCCGTGATTGGTGTCTCGATGATTGAACCATCTGGACGTGCCATTAGACCACGCATACCTGCTAGCTGACGGATCTGAGCGGCACTACCACGAGCACCTGAGTCGGCCATCATAAACACTGAGTTAAATGACGGTTGCTCTACTTCTTCACCTTTCGCGTTGGTTACTGTGTCTTTCGACAAGTTAGCCATCATCTCACGTGATAAGTTTTCATTTACACGTGACCAGATATCGATAACTTTGTTGTACTTCTCACCAGCCGTTACAAGACCTGATTGGAATTGTTGGTTGATTTCAGTTACTTCAGCCTCTGCTGATTCAATGATCTGCGCTTTAACCGGTGGGATAACTAAGTCATCGATACCGATAGAAACACCAGACTTCATTGCGTAATGGAAACCGGTGTACATAACTTGGTCAGCAAACACAACTGTGTCTTTAAGGCCTAAGCGACGGTAACACTCATTCAACAAGCTAGAAATCTGCTTTTTACCTAGTGGCTGGTTGATTGACTCAAACGGCATACCAGTTGGTAAAATTAGAGACAGAATTGCACGACCTACCGTTGTTTCGATAACCGTTGTAGTATCTTCTACTACACCGTGCTCGTTAGCAACTGACTGGCTAATACGTACTTTCACAATAGCGTGAAGGTCTGCATTACCGCTACGGTATGCTTTTTCTGCTTCTTTAGGATCTTTAAATATTGCGCCTTCGCCTTTTGCGTTGATGCAATCACGGGTCATGTAGTAAAGACCCAATACAACATCCTGTGAAGGAACGATGATTGGCTCACCATTCGCAGGAGATAGAATGTTGTTTGTTGACATCATCAATGCACGTGCTTCAAGCTGTGCTTCAATTGTTAACGGTACGTGTACCGCCATTTGGTCACCATCGAAATCGGCGTTGTAAGCCGCACATACTAATGGATGCAAATGAATCGCTTTACCTTCGATAAGCACAGGCTCAAACGCTTGGATACCCAAACGGTGAAGTGTTGGTGCACGGTTTAGTAATACCGGATGTTCACGAATTACTTCGTCTAATACATCCCATACTTCCGCTACTTCACGCTCTACCATCTTCTTAGCAGCTTTGATTGTCGTAGCCATGCCGCGACGCTCTAGTTTGCCGTAGATAAACGGTTTGAATAGCTCAAGTGCCATCTTCTTAGGAAGACCACATTGGTGAAGCTTAAGTGTAGGACCTACTGTGATTACAGAACGGCCTGAGTAATCTACACGCTTACCAAGTAAGTTCTGACGGAAACGACCTTGCTTACCCTTGATCATATCAGCAAGAGATTTAAGCGGACGCTTGTTAGAACCTGTAATAGCACGACCACGACGACCGTTATCAAGTAGCGCATCTACCGCTTCTTGTAACATACGTTTTTCGTTTCGTACGATAATGTCTGGTGCAGCTAAATCTAATAGACGCTTAAGACGGTTATTACGGTTAATAACACGACGGTAAAGGTCATTTAGATCAGATGTCGCAAAACGACCACCGTCTAGTGGTACTAATGGACGTAGATCAGGTGGCAATACTGGAAGTACTGTCATGATCATCCACTCAGGGTTATTACCTGATTGGTGGAATGATTCCATTAACTTAAGACGTTTAGTGATTTTTTTACGCTTAGTTTCAGAGTTAATTGTTGGTAACTCTTCACGCATCTCAGCAATTAATTGGCCAAGATCAAGTTCACGAAGCAAGTCTAAAACTGCTTCAGCACCCATCTTCGCTTCAAACTCATCACCGTGCTCTTCTAATGCATCTAGGTACTCTTCTTCACCTAGTAACTGACCACGCTCAAGCGTTGTCATACCTGGCTCAGTTACTACGAATGATTCGAAGTAAAGAACACGTTCAATATCACGAAGCGTCATATCTAGCATTAAGCCGATACGTGACGGTAATGATTTTAAAAACCATATATGTGCTACTGGGCTCGCAAGGTCAATATGACCCATACGATCACGACGCACTTTGGTCAGTGTAACTTCAACGCCACACTTCTCACAGATCACACCACGGTGTTTAAGGCGTTTATATTTACCACATAAACACTCATAATCTTTCACTGGGCCGAAAATACGGGCACAGAATAAGCCATCGCGCTCAGGCTTGAAAGTACGGTAGTTAATAGTCTCAGGTTTCTTTACTTCACCGTATGACCATGAACGAACCATGTCTGGTGAAGCAAGACCAATGCGAATTGCATCGAATTCTTCGGTCTTATTTTGTTGCTTCAGAAACTTAAGTAAGTCTTTCACCTTAGCTCTCCTGTCGGAGTTAATCTCGAGGACGGGTAATCTCGTCCCTACATTCTATTCAGCCGTAACAGATGCTGCAGCGTCAACTGCAGCATCTAATTGGCTTAATTTTCTTCCAACTCGATGTTGATACCCAGTGAGCGGATTTCTTTCAACAATACGTTGAACGATTCTGGCATACCTGGTTCCATCTTGTGGTTACCATCAACGATGTTTTTATACATCTTAGTACGACCATTCACGTCATCCGATTTCACTGTTAGCATTTCTTGTAGAGTGTAAGCAGCACCATAAGCTTCAAGTGCCCATACTTCCATCTCACCAAAACGCTGGCCACCGAACTGTGCTTTACCACCCAGCGGCTGCTGAGTAACAAGGCTATAAGAACCAGTAGAACGCGCGTGCATCTTATCATCAACCAAGTGGTTAAGTTTAAGCATGTACATGTAACCAACAGTTACTTGACGTTCAAACTGATCGCCAGTACGGCCATCATAAAGTGTAACCTGACCACTTCTAGGGTATCCACCAAGCTCTAGCATGTCTTTGATTTCGCTTTCTTTAGCGCCATCAAATGCAGGAGTAGCGATTGGTAAACCACCTTTTAAGTTTTCAGCTAGGCGACGAATTTCGTCATCAGAGAAACTTGCAATGTCTACAACTTGGCGAGATTCACCAATTTCGTAAGCTTGCTTGATGAATTCACGTAGCTCATGAAGCTCACGTTGCTCTTTCATCATTTCTTCTAAACGTTCACCGATACCACGTGCAGCAAGACCCATATGTGTTTCAAGGATCTGACCGATGTTCATACGCGATGGTACACCTAGTGGATTTAGTACGATATCTACCGTACGACCTTTATCATCGTATGGCATATCTTCTACTGGTACGATAGTCGAGATAACACCTTTGTTACCGTGACGACCCGCCATTTTATCACCCGGTTGGATACGACGTTTAACAGCTAGGTATACTTTAACAATTTTAAGTACGCCTGGTGCTAAGTCATCACCTTGAGTAATTTTACGACGTTTGTTTTCAAACTTCTTATCGTATTCAGCTTTAAGTTCATCGTACTGTGCAGCTAGTTGCTCAAGTTCAGCTTGCTTATCTTCTTCAGCAAGGCTTTGAGTTAATAGTTTTTCAGCATTTAATGACACTAAGTTGTTTTCATCAAAGCCTGCAGCTACAAGTAGCTTACGAGCGCGTTCTAAAACGCCAGCTTCAAGAATACGGAACTCTTCGTTGAAGTCTTTCTTCGCTTCGCGAAGCTGCATGTCTTCAACTTCTAACGCACGCTTATCTTTTTCAACACCGTCACGGGTGAAAACTTGCACGTCAATTACTGTACCAGTTACAGAGTTTGGTACACGTAAAGAGCTGTCTTTAACGTCAGATGCTTTTTCGCCGAAGATAGCACGCAGTAGCTTCTCTTCAGGTGTAAGCTGTGTTTCGCCTTTCGGAGTCACTTTACCTACTAGAATATCGCCGCCTTTAACTTCAGCACCAATATAAACAACGCCTGATTCATCAAGCTTGCCTAGTGCAGATTCGCCCACGTTCGGGATATCTGCAGTGATCTCTTCTGGACCTAATTTAGTATCACGGGCAACACACTGTAGTTCTTGAATATGGATAGTCGTTAAACGATCTTCTTCAACTACGCGCTCTGATAGTAAGATTGAATCCTCGAAGTTATAACCGTTCCATGGCATGAATGCCACGCGAAGGTTTTGACCAAGGGCTAAGTCACCTAAGTCAGTCGAAGGACCATCTGCTAACACGTCACCACGAGTAACCGGTTCACCAACCATGCACGTTGGTTTTTGGTTAATACATGTATTTTGGTTAGAACGTGTGTACTTGGTTAAGTTGTAGATGTCGATACCCGCTTCACCAGGGATGCGTTCTTCTTCATGTACGTTTACAACGATGCGACTTGCGTCGGCATACATTACTTCACCACCACGTTTTGCAACAATCGTTACACCAGAATCTTTCGCTAGTGTTAACTCAATACCTGTACCTACTAACGGCTTATCCGCTTTCAATGTTGGTACTGCTTGACGTTGCATGTTTGAACCCATCAATGCGCGGTTAGCATCATCGTGTTCTAGGAACGGGATAAGTGCTGCTGCTACAGAGATCACCTGTTGTGGTGATACATCCATATATTGCTGGTCCATGCGACCCATAAAGGTTGATTCACCTTTGTGACGACATGGAATAAGTTCATCTACAAACTCATTGGTTTCAGTTAAGTTTGAGTTCGCCTGTGCGATAACAAACTGACCTTCTTCAATGGCTGATAAGTAATCAACTTCATCAGTTACTACACCGTCTACCACTTTGCGGTAAGGTGTTTCTAAGAAACCGTAGTCATTTGTACGTGCGTACGTAGACAATGAGTTAATTAGACCGATGTTTGGACCCTCAGGAGTCTCGATTGGACATACGCGACCGTAGTGAGTTACGTGAACGTCACGTACTTCAAAGCCAGCGCGCTCACGTGTTAGACCGCCCGGACCTAATGCAGAAATACGACGCTTATGCGTTACTTCTGATAGCGGGTTATTTTGGTCCATAAACTGTGATAACTGAGACGAGCCGAAGAACTCTTTAACCGCTGCCGAAATAGGCTTAGCGTTAATAAGATCTTGTGGCATTATCGCGTCAAGGTCACCTAAGCTTAAACGCTCACGTACAGCACGTTCTACACGTACTAGACCAACACGGAATTGGTTCTCAGCCATTTCGCCAACACTACGTATACGACGGTTGCCTAAGTGGTCGATATCATCAACATCGCCTTGACCGTTACGAATAGCAATTAATACTTTCATAACAGACACGATGTCTTCTTTGCTTAATGTGCCTGGGCCTGTGTCAGAATCGTAACCAACACGGCTATTAAACTTCATACGACCAACAGTTGATAGGTCATAACGCTCTTCAGAGAAGAACAAGTTTTGGAATAAGGCTTCAGCCGCGTCTTTCGTCGGTGGCTCGCCTGGCCGCATCATGCGATAAATTTCTACTAGTGCTTCTAAACGGTTGCTTGAAGAGTCAATGTTCAATGTATTTGACATGTAAGCACCGCTGTCCACTTCATTGATGTACAACGTATCAATGGTAGTGTGACCGGCTTTAACTAATTCAGCCATAAGCTCAAGAGTTAATTCATCATTCGCATTTGCAATAACTTCACCCGTTGATTCATCAACGTAGTTTTTAGAAATAATACGGCCAATGATGTACTCATGAGGTACTTCTAACTGAGTAATGCCTTTTTTCTCGATACTCTTGATGTGACGAGCCGTAACACGACGCCCGCTTTCAACAAGTACTTCACCGTCTTCGCCTTTGATATCAAAAGCGGCAGTTTCACCACGTAAACGTGAAGGTACAAGTTCCATTAGAACTTTACCGTCAGCTACTTCAAACGCAGTAGTATCGAAGAAGATATCTAGGATTTCTTCACTAGAGTACTCAAGTGCACGTAAGATGATAGACGCCGGTAATTTACGACGGCGGTCAATACGTACATATAAGTTATCTTTTGCATCAAATTCGAAGTCTAACCATGAACCACGGTAAGGAATAACGCGTGCGTTATATAATACTTTACCTGATGAATGAGTTTTACCGCGGTCGTTATCAAAGAATACACCAGGGCTACGGTGTAGCTGAGAAACGATAACACGCTCTGTACCATTGATTACAAAGGTACCGGTATCGGTCATGAGCGGAATTTCGCCCATGTAAACTTCTTGCTCTTTAATGTCTTTAACTGTGCCTGGAGCTTCTTTGTCCATAACAACAAGACGCAGTTTCACGCGAAGTGGAGCAGAATAAGTCACACCGCGAATTTGACATTCTTTTACATCGAAAACTGGCTCACCAATACGGTAACTTACGTATTGAAGCTCAGAATTTCCCGAGTAGCTTTTTATAGGGAACACAGAACGGAAGGCAGCTTCCAAACCATGATCGCCATCAGCGTCCGGCACTAAGAATTTTTTAAACGATTCTAACTGTGTAGACAGTAAAAAAGGTATATCCAAAACTTGTGGACGTTTACCAAAATCCTTACGGATACGTTTCTTTTCAGAATAAGAGTAAGCCATGGGGTTCCTCAGCTTGCTGATCTTTGACCCGACCTGTTCTTGTAAGAACAGACTTAACTGGCAGCTATGCCAAGATTTACAACATTTTATTGTTGTTCTAATTAAATCCCTTTTCAACACTAGCAAACTATAAAGCGTTGAAAGTAAAGAAATAATTAGATTTTATTTGCGCTATAAGAGTGCATCACTCCATAGCGCAAAAAGGCCGGTGATTAAATAATCACCAGCCCTTGCCTGATTTCTCAGGCAGCGAACTTAGCGTAAGCTAAATTACTTAACCTCAACTTCAGCACCAGCTTCAGTAAGATCTTTTGCAAGTGCTTCAGCTTCTTCTTTAGATACACCTTCTTTAACAGGTGTAGGAGCAGCTTCAACAAGAGCTTTAGCTTCTTTAAGGCCAAGGCCTGTAGCGCTACGAACAGCTTTGATTGCAGCAACCTTGTTAGCGCCAGCGCCAGTAAGGATTACGTCAAATTCTGTTTTCTCTTCAGCAGCTTCAGCAGCTGGACCAGCTACCATTGCAGCTGCAGCAGTTACGCCGAATTTTTCTTCCATTGCTTCAACAAGAGCAACAACGTCCATTACTGACATTTCAGCAATTGCGTCAAGGATTTGGTCTTTAGATACAGACATTACAAATTTCCTAATAATTAACGGACTCTAGGTCCAAATAAATTTTACACCGAAAGGATTAAACAACTTAAAATTAAGCAGCTTGCTCTTCTTTCTGTACACGTACTGCTTCAATTGTTTTACACAATTTGCCAGCAGACGCTTCTTTCATAGCACTCATTAAGCGTGCAACAGCTTCGTCGTATGTAGGTAGAGTTGCAAGCATAGCTGCATCTACTACGTTACCTTCAAAAGCGGCCGTTTTAAGCTCAAATTTCTCATTCTTTTTCGCGAAATCTGAAAAGATACGCGCAGCAGCACCTGGGTGCTCTGATGAGAAAGCGATTAAGCTTGGACCAACAAATGAATCAGAAAGACACTCAAAATCTGTTCCTTCAAGAGCACGTTTTGCTAAAGTGTTACGAACAACTTTCATCCATACACCAGCTTCACGAGCTTCTTTACGAAGGGCAGTGATTGCGCCAACTGTTACACCACGAGAATCTGCAACAACTGCAGATAGAGCACCATTGGCTGCTTCGTTGACTTCAGCAACTATTGCTTTTTTGCCTTGAAGATTTAAAGCCATGGGTGTTACTCCTGGTTTAATGGGGTTACCGACAATCGGTTTCCCCTGTTCTACTCTTCCCTACCAAAAAGGTAGAGATGCTTTTTACGGCGAGAGCCAGAAGGATTAGGAAAAATCTATCTGGGGTCTACACCGTCTACGTAGGTAAAATTAAGGCCTAAGCCGCCTACGGTCTTGGACGGAAGCCCAATTTATCGCTTTGCCAGAGGCGCACCGAAATTATGAACTTCAACCCGAATTCTTTATTTTGCTAATTAATAAATTAATCAACAAAATGGCGCGAAATTATAGTACAAATTTCGTGCCATGTAAACACTAAATTAAGCAACTACTGTGTTTAAAGTAGCTTGGTCAACAGAAACACCTGCGCCCATTGTTGTAGAGATAGTTACTTTTTTCAAGTAAACACCTTTAGCTTGAGAAGGTTTAGCCTTCTTAAGTGCAACAATTAGAGCTTCAAGGTTTTGTTGAAGTTGCTCAGCTGTGAAATCAACCTTACCAATAGTAGTATGGATGATGCCGTTTTTGTCATTGCGGTAACGCACTTGACCAGCTTTAGCATTTTTAACTGCTTCTGCAACGTTAGGTGTTACAGTACCAGTTTTAGGGTTTGGCATTAGACCACGTGGACCTAAGATTTGACCTAGTTGACCAACAACACGCATAGCGTCTGGAGATGCAACAACAACGTCAAAATCCATCTCGCCTTTTTTAACTAGCTCAGCAAGATCTTCCATACCTACTAATTCAGCACCGGCTTCTTTCGCAGCTTCTGCGTTAGCGCCTTGTGTGAATACTGCAACGCGAACGTCACGACCAGTACCGTTAGGTAGTACAGTTGCACCACGAACGTTTTGGTCAGATTTACGAGCATCGATACCAAGGTTAACAGCAACGTCAACACTTTCTACGAATTTAGCTGTCGCTAACTCTTTTAAAAGAGCAACTGCTTCATTGATTTCGTAATCTTTAGTTACTTCCACTTTTTCGCGGATAGTACGCATACGTTTAGTTAATTTAGCCATTTCTTAGTCCTCTACGTTCAAGCCCATCGCACGCGCAGAACCTGCGATAGTGCGAACCGCTGCGTCCATATCGGCAGCTGTAAGGTCAGTTCGTTTTGTCTCAACAATCTCTTCAAGTTGAGCACGAGTTACTGTGCCTACTTTGTCAGTGTTAGGACGGCCTGAGCCTGACTTGATACCAGCAGCTTTCTTAAGTAAGTAAGCAGCAGGTGGCGTTTTCATGTCGAACGTAAATGAACGGTCACCGTAAACAGAGATCACTACAGGAACTGGAGCGCCTTTTTCGATAGACTCTGTACGTGCGTTAAACGCTTTACAGAATTCCATGATGTTTACACCGTGTTGACCTAGTGCAGGACCTACTGGAGGACTAGGATTAGCCATACCAGCGGCAACTTGTAGCTTGATTAGAGCTTCAACTTTTTTAGCCATTATAAATACCTCATTTGGTGGGTCTTAGCCTTGTGCGCGCGAGGACGCGTACTCTAACGGCTTCCCAGTTTAAAAATTGGTTTCGTACTTTTTGTACTGTAAAAATAAATTTTTACCTTTATACAAAAAGGCCGCTGATTATAAGATAATCAGCGGCCTTTTTCAAGCTTCGTGCCAAAATTTAAAATTTCAGCAGTGAAGCTTTTTTAATCAATTACTTATCTTGCTCAACTTGACCAAATTCAAGCTCAACTGGCGTAGAACGACCAAAAATAAGTACAGATACTTTTACGCGGCTTTTTTCGTAGTCAACTTCTTCAACTACACCACTGAAGTCTGCAAATGGACCGTCAGTTACGCGTACTACTTCACCTGGTTCGAATAATGTAGCAGGCTTAGGTGCTTCAGCATTTTCTTGTAAACGGTTAAGAATACGATCAGCTTCTTTAGAGCTAATTGGCGCTGGACGGTCAGATGTACCGCCAATGAAGCCCATTACACGCTCTGTGCTATTTACTAAGTGCCAGCTAGCGTCATTCATATCCATTTGTACTAGTACGTAGCCTGGAAAGAATTTACGCTCAGATTTACGCTTTTGACCTGCGCGCATCTCAACCACTTCTTCAGTTGGTACTAATATTTCACCAAAGCTCTCTTCAAGACCTTCGATTTTAATGTGTTCAGTTAACGTTTGAGCTACACGCTTTTCATAACCAGAAAATGCTTGTACTACGTACCAACGTAATTTAATTTCTTTGTTCTCATCCGACATGGGATCAGATCTCCAATCCAGTTAAAAAGCCAACAGCGCGGAATAAAATGCCATCTAATCCCCAAAGGATAAGTGCCATAATCACGGTTGCAACCATTACAATTAATGTCGTGTGGGTAGTTTCTTGACGCGTAGGCCAAATAACTTTGCGTACTTCAATTCGAGCTTCTTTAGCGAAAGCAAGAAAGGTACGTCCCTTAAAAGTTTGTGAGGCAATGGCTAATCCGGCCGCTATTGCAACAACAACGCCGATAGCACGTAGTAATACAGACTGATCTGCATACATATGATTACCAACAACTGCGCCTGCAAGTAGCGCGATTGCTACTAACCACTTCACTGACTCCATCCCGCTTGATGGTGTTTCTACATTCGTGCTCATAATATTATTACCTTAACTACAGACACAACAACCCTACACAATGGCAGGGTTAATCCATTAAAATCTAAACTTAAAAACAGACTTATTTAAACCGATTTTTAACCCCAGACTTACTCATATTAATGAGTAAATTGGCAGGGGCGGAGAGATTCGAACTCCCAACCGTCGGTTTTGGAGACCGCTGTTCTACCAATTGGAACTACGCCCCTGCAAAGTGGATGCCTATTATACTTACGCAAATCATTTACACAAGCCTAAAAGATACCCGCAATGCAAAATCTCTATAAACAATTAAGTACTTAATATTAAAAAGGCTTAATTCGCCCCTTTAACAAGTGGCACGCCATTATTACCCACAGGAATATAAACCGTTGTATGGTTTGGCGACTCGGCCATTTTTATTTGCGCATTTATGGCTTCATGTTGTAAATAATTAGCCGTAAGCGTAGCGTTAATAATTTTTTGTGCCTGCGCTATACCTTTTGCTTCTTCAACACGTATTTCTGCATCTTTACGCGCAATTTCTTTTTGTGTTTCTTTTTCAGCAAGTAACTGCTGCGCAGCTAGTTTTTTCTCTACCGCATTAGCAACAATATCGGGGTAGTTAATATTACCTACAACTACATTGGCAAGCTTAAAGGGGGTGGTTGATAAATAATTTTGTAAACGCAGTGTGACCTCTTGGGCTATTTTTTCGCGGTTTGTTTTAAGTTCACCACTGTCGTATTTCTGCACCGTATCTCTTACGTAAGTTCTGAACGTTTCACGCACAAAACGTTTGTACCAGTTTTCTGCTCCATATTGTTCAACAACGGTTTGCACTGAACCACTTTGAATGGCAATCACAGCATGAAAATCAAATTTTATGTTTAAATCATCATTAGCTAATATTCTAAATGTTTCGGTATACGTATTGGGCCGCATATCTATGTTTACCACTTCATTCCGCAGTAATGACATACCATAATTAGCAGGCCCTATCATGGTGCCTTGGTAACCACCTTCACCAAATACTCGTGGTTTTTCGTAAACATAGCCCTCTTCACCCGCTGGCGTACTTGGGTTAGTGCATGCGGTTAATCCAAACCCAATTACACCAACAACAAAGGCACCTTTAACTAAATTATTAACCAAACTTTGCATCCCTGAATTTCTTGCTCTCATTATTTGTCCTTTATTTCTCTAATACTTTATATACAACGCTTAATAGGCTTGAAGCACCAAACCTAAATGTGGTGGCTTGTAGATAGTCATCGCTCATTATTGAACGGGCTAGTGCTAAATATTCACTGGCATCAGCCACCGTTTTAACACCGCCGGCAGCTTTAAAACCAACACGTTTACCTGAATTTTTAATGGTCGTTAACATTACCTTAGTTGACTCAATCGTCGCATTTATAGCGACTTTGCCTGTACTCGTTTTTACAAAATCAGCGCCGCCTTTAATAGCCAGTTCGGTCGCTTGAGCAATCAACGACTCTGTTTTTAGCTCACCACTTTCTACAATTACTTTTAGCTGAGCTTGAGTGCCGCACGCTTTTTTACTTTCACTTATGTACTTAAGCGTGGCTTGCGTATCACCTGCTGCTAGTTTTTTATAAGGGATAACGAGGTCTATTTCATCTGCGCCGCGATCAATGGCTATAAGTGTTTCGTTTATCACATCGCTCAGCAGGGCGTCACCCGTTGGAAAGTTAGTCACCGTTGCTACTTTAACGTGGCTAAGCTCTCGTGCAGCAAGCGCTATTTTTGCATCGTCTACAAAATCGCTAAACACACACACCGCAGCTGGCGTGCCTAGTGCAGGCCTAATACTATTGATCAGAGCTTGAATGTCTTTTGTTGTGTCGCTTGTGTTTAAGCTAGTTAAATCCATAAGCTCTACTGCGAGTAATGCATCTTGTTGTTTTGTCATACGGACTCCCTTGCCCTGCTTGGGTAAAATTAATATGCCTCATATTAACAAATTAAAAAAAACTCGCTATAGCTCATAACCAAACACTCTAAGCTTATTATTTTACTTGTAACTAGCCGCAATCCCTTGTTAACTCAGTCTTAGGCTTAAAACCGCTACCCAATATAACTTTTGGTTATATCAACTTGGTTTTAATTATTTTTTACTTACACATAGCCGCTATATTCTGCGCAACAGATTAAAGCGTTTTATAAAATTGTTTAGGGGTGTTACCAACGTGCAATATTTACCTATCTTTACCAAACTCGACAACAAACCTGTATTGGTTGTTGGCGGTGGAGAGGTCGCATTACGCAAGTGTCGCGCGTTTTTAAAAGCCCGTGCAGCAGTAACCTTAGTGGCACCTTGGTTTTGTGACGAATTAAAAGAACACGCACAACACAACGAAGTGACCCTAATAGACGCTTACTTTGACGAATCACACCTAGACGGAAAAATGCTAGTTATTGCAGCAACCGATCGAGACGAAGTTAACAACACGGTGTTTGAGCTTGCCAATGCTCGCAATGTGTTTGTAAACGTGGTTGATGACCAACCTAAATGTACGTTTATATTTCCTTCTATTGTTGACCGTAACCCTATTACAATTGCTATTTCGAGTGCGGGAACAGCCCCTGTACTGGCACGCCGTTTACGCGAAAAGTTAGAGACATTAATACCACAACACATTGGCCCACTTGCCACACTGGTGGGTGGCTTTAGAGATAAAGTAAAACAGCGCTTTAAGCACTTTTCTGATCGCCGCCAATTTTGGGAAGGCGTGTTCGACTCATCAGTTGTGAGTAAAGTACAAACCGGCGACACCCAAGGTGCTGAGCAACAACTTGAACAAATGCTAGACGCTAAAGCCGAGCCCGAGGGCGAAGTTTATGTGGTAGGGGCAGGCCCTGGCGACCCAGAACTTTTAACCCTTAAAGCACTGCAACTTATGCAACAGGCTGATGTAGTTGTTTACGACTTTTTAGTGTCTGACGAAATTATGGAGCTTGTTCGTCGTGATGCAGACCTAATTTGTGTTGGTAAACGCTTAGGCGACCATAGTGTTGTTCAAGAAGACACTAACCAAATGTTGGTTGACCTAGCTAAACAAGGTAAAAAAGTATGCCGAATTAAAGGCGGTGACCCCTTTATTTATGGCCGAGGCGGTGAAGAAGTACAAGTATTGGCTGCCAACAAGGTGAATTACCAAATAGTACCGGGTATTACAGCTGCAGCAGGGTGTAGTGCGTATGCAGGTATTCCGCTTACGCATCGCGATCATGCCCAAGCTATTCAGTTTGTAACAGGGCACTGTAAAAAAGATGGCCAAGAACTTGATTGGCAATCACTGGCTAAACCAAACCAAACACTTGCTATATACATGGGCGTAATTAAGTCACCACACATTCAAGCAGAACTATTACAGCATGGCCGCAAAGCCGACACGCCAGTTGCCGTGATCGAAAATGGCACGCGCAAAAATCAACGTGTAGTAACAGGCCAATTAGGTGAGCTTGCCAATTTAATTGAACGCAACAGCATTGTATCGCCAGCATTACTTATTATTGGTGAAGTAGCCGCCCTACACTCGCAGCTTGCATGGTTTGGGCAAAACAACCAAACAAGTAGCTATGCGCAACCGTTAACCGATATAGCAAATTAGTAACCAAATTTAATTTTATAACTTTTAATCATTTTAGTAGGACGACTAACAATGGCTTTAACTCATCTTCAGCAACTTGAAGCTGAAAGTATCAAAATCATGCGCGAAGTCGCCGCTGAGTTTGAAAACCCAGTAATGCTTTACTCAATTGGTAAAGACTCGTCGGTACTTCTGCACTTAGCGCGTAAAGCGTTTTACCCTGCAAAAATTCCGTTTCCGTTATTACACGTAGACACCGACTGGAAGTTTCGTGAAATGATTGAATTTCGCGACCGCATAGCAAAAGAGTACGACTTTGACCTACTGGTACACAAAAACCCAGAAGGCTTAGCAATGGGCGTTGGCCCCTTTACTCATGGCTCGGGTAAGCATACCGATATAATGAAAACCCAAGGGTTAAAGCAAGCTCTTAACAAATACGGTTTTGATGCAGCCTTTGGTGGCGCTCGCCGCGACGAAGAAAAATCACGTGCAAAAGAACGTGTGTACTCGTTCCGCGACAAGCACCATCGTTGGGATCCAAAAAACCAACGTCCAGAGCTTTGGAATACTTATAACAGTCAAGTAAACCCAGGCGAAAGCATTCGTGTATTCCCGTTATCTAACTGGACTGAGCTTGATATTTGGCAATACATTTATCAAGAAAACATCGAAATGGTTCCGCTTTACCTAGCTAAAGAGCGCCCTGTAGTTGAACGTGACGGCACACTTATCATGGTTGATGACGAACGTATGCCACTTGAAGAAGGCGAAGTACCACAAATGAAATCGGTCCGTTTTCGTACATTAGGCTGTTACCCACTAACCGGCGCCGTTGAATCTACAGCCAGTACACTAACCGAAATTATTGAAGAAATGCTGTTATCTACATCATCAGAACGCGAAGGCCGCGTTATTGACCATGACTCAGCAGGCTCAATGGAGAAGAAAAAACGTGAGGGGTATTTCTAATGTCTAGCCAAAATAACGATACATTTAACGAAGTAAAAGAAATAGGCATAGACGCCTACCTAGCACGTCAACAAGACAAAAGCTTATTGCGCATGCTTACCTGTGGCAGCGTAGACGATGGTAAATCAACACTGATTGGCCGCCTATTACACGACAGCCACCAAATTTATGAAGATCAGCTAGCAGCCCTTCACAAAGACAACGAAAAAGTAGGTAACGCAGGTGAAGATCTTGACCTTGCATTACTAGTAGATGGCCTACAAGCTGAACGCGAACAAGGCATTACCATTGACGTAGCATACCGATACTTTTCAACGGCTAAGCGTAAATTTATTATTGCCGACACACCAGGCCACGAGCAATATACACGCAACATGGTAACGGGTGCATCAACAAGCGATGTCGCCATTATTTTGGTTGATGCGCGTTACGGCGTGCAAGTACAAACCAAGCGCCATAGCTTTATTTGTGACTCGCTAGGTATTAAACAGTTTGTTGTAGCCATTAATAAAATGGATATCGTTGATTTTGACGAAACCGTTTATGAAAAAATCAAAGCCGATTACCTTAAATTTGCTGAGCAACTAAATGTAACAAACATCAAGTTTGTGCCTATGTCGGCGCTTAAAGGCGACAACGTAGTAACGCGCTCTGCACATACACCGTATTACACCGACAAACCACTGCTTGAGCTTTTAGAAGACTCGCCAGCGGCACAAACCGATACCGGTTTTGAAGCACGTTTACCCGTGCAATATGTAATACGCCCTAACTTAAACTTTCGTGGTTTTCAGGGCACATTAGCATCGGGCAAGCTACAAGTAGGCGACGCTGTAAAAGTATTACCGTCGGGTAAAACATCAAGCATTAAAGAAATTGTCACCTTTAATGGCAACCTAGACACAGCAGAAGCAGGCCAAGCAATTACTATTACGCTAAACAGTGAAATAGACATTAGCCGCGGCGACGTAATCGTACCGGCAAGTTCAACTGCCGCTGTTACTAATCAGCTTCAGGCTAAAATTGTATGGATGCACGAATCGCCATTGGTGCTAGGTAAAAACTACAACCTAAAACTGGGCAGCAAAAACACATCGGCTGTGGTTAAAAAGATTGACCACACTATTGATGTAAACACGCTTGAACATGGCTCTGCCGATTCATTACAGCTAAACGAAATTGCTATTGTAACGCTTGAGCTAACCGAAACTATTTTGGCCGACGAGTACCACAATAACCACGAAACAGGCTCTTTCATTCTAATTGACCGTTTATCTAACTTAACGGTAGCAGCCGGTATGATTGAACACGTACTACAAAGCGAAAAAAGCAAAAGCGATTTCAGTGAGTTTGAAGTTGAGTTTAATAGCTTAGTACGCAAGCACTTCCCGCATTGGCAAGCGCTTGATATTTCGAAACTGTAAGTTTATTAATGTCTGTTAGGAATAATAAAGCATGGTAGAGCAGCTAGTTTTAACAGGCATAATGCTTACCTTAGTCGGGTGCCTTTTTGGCACCCGCATTAATCCAGCATGGTTATTTGTAAGCGCTATTGGCACCAGCTATTTAGCCGGGCTAATTGACCTTGAATACATGCTAGTTAACTACGCCAATCCGTCACTTATTACCTTAGTGCTCCTCGTATTAGTGTCGATTGCAATCGAAAAAACCACGTTAATTCAAAAGCTATCCATGTCGTTATCTAAAGGTAGCTTAGTTAAGTCGGTAACAAAACTGGGGATTTCTACTGCATTTTTATCGTCGTTTACTAATAATACGGCGGTGGTTGCCTCACTCATTACCGCTATAAAAGATAACCCAAACCATTCACCCTCAAAGCTATTATTACCGCTGTCGTACACTGCTATTTTAGGTGGCACCATTACACTCATAGGTACTTCAACAAACCTCATTGTTAACGGCTTTGCGGTAGATGCAGGTATGCAGCCACTGGGCTTTTTCGACTTTACCTTAGTGGGTTTAGGCGCGCTTAGTATTGGCCTTATTACTATTTTGGTAATGCTTAAATACTTGCCTGACAACGGCAAAAGCGATCAAGAAGTTGTTCCTTTTTACCTTGAAGGTAAAGTACAAACAGGCTCAAAATTAATAGGTCGCACAGTAGAAGAAAACGGCCTACGCGATTTAAAAGACTTGTTCCTAGCTGAAATAATTCGTAATAACGAACGCATATGCGCAGTAACGCCTCAGCAAATTATTCAACAAAACGACATTTTATTATTTGTAGGCGACATTAAATCAGTCCCTCTATTAACACGCTTTGATGGTTTAAAAGTAGTACACGATAACCACGAAAAAGACATAGAACACTTAGTTGAAGTGGTCGTAAGTCAGTCGTCTAAATTTATAGGCAAAACAGTAAAAGAAATACGCTTTCGCGAGCAGTTTCACGCTGCTGTTATTGCTATTCGCCGTGGGCACGACCGCCTTCAAGGCGGCCTTGGCCAAGTACAATTACAAGCAGGCGATTCACTCATTTTGGCACCCGGCAAAAACTTTTACAGCCTACCTAATTTAAAGCGTGAGTTTGTATATATTTCAGGCCTTGATTTACAAACCCACCTTGCGCCCAAACAATCTAATATTGTATTACTCAGCTTTGCGGGTGTATTGGGTTTAAGTATTTTTGGGGTAGTGCCGTTAGTAAAAGGCTTATTGGTATTGCTTATTGGCTTAATGCTCAGCGGCACCATAAAGCTAAACGAAATCAAACGCCGATTTCCGCTTGAGTTACTTGTTGTAGTAGGTAGCGCCATTGGGCTTGCAAAATTAATGATAGGCACTGGCCTTGCTGGGCAAATATCGAGTGCGCTATTTATGGTACTTGGCGACTTTGGTCCTTACGGCGCATTTATAGCCATATTTTTAATGACCGTATTATTTACCGAACTTATTACAAATAATGCGGCAGCGGCACTTTCATTTCCGGTTGCTTACTCATTGGCTGTTGGCTTTAATGTAGACCCGCTCCCTTTTATTATGGCGGTTGCTTTTGGCGCATCGGCAAGTTTTATTTCGCCATTTGGGTATCAAACAAATTTAATGGTGTATAGCGCGGGTAATTATCGCTTAAAAGATTACATTGTTATGGGCTTGCCCCTTTCTATTATTTATTCAGTCACGGTATTAACCCTGATCCCGCTGGTATTTCCTTTTTAATACTGGCGCAAACAGCATAAGAGACACATCACTATGGATGAAAATATAGTTTGGCATAACTACGCAACCACTAAAGCACAACGTAGCGAGCAAAAAAAACATAAGCCGGCTATTTTATGGTTTACTGGTTTTTCAGGTTCGGGTAAAAGCACCGTAGCCAACGCACTCGAAGCGGCGCTTAATCAGCAAGGCGTACACACTTACCTGCTCGATGGCGACAACGTACGCCACGGTTTATGTAAAGACCTAGGCTTTAGCGATGAAGACCGCATAGAAAACATTCGCCGTGTAGGCGAAACCGCAAAACTGATGACCGACGCAGGCTTGTTAGTACTTACTGCGTTTATATCGCCTTTTAGAGCTGAACGCGACATGGTGCGCAATTTAGTAGACGACGGAGAGTTTATTGAAGTATTTATAGATACTCCGCTTGATGTATGCGAAAGCCGCGATCCAAAAGGGCTATACAAAAAAGCGCGCGCAGGAGAGATAAAACACTTTACTGGAATCGACTCAAACTACGAAGTACCCACAAAGCCTGAAATAATTTTAGATACAAGTAAAAACACCCTAGACCAATCGGTTGCCCAACTGATAACGTATCTAAAACAAACGCATATAATAGGTTAACCCCAATGAACCAAACCGAACTGCTAGAAGAAACCCTCATCCTTGCCCGCACCGCAGGCAAAGCCATTATGGGGATTTACGAAAAGGACTTTAACGTTGAATACAAAGCCGATGAAAGCCCAGTAACCGACGCCGACTTAGCAGCTCATAAGGTCATTGTAGCGGGGCTACTTCAGCTTACGCCCGACATCCCCGTCCTTAGCGAAGAAAACGCCGACATAAGCTGGGCGATTCGCCAAACGTGGAAAAGCTACTGGTTAGTCGATCCAATTGACGGTACCAAAGAGTTCATTAAAAAGAACGGCGAATTTACCGTAAACATTGCCCTAATAGAAAACGGAAAACCGGTACTCGCGGTTGTTGATGCCCCTGCACTTGGCGTATCGTACCTAGCAAGCGACGCCATTGGCGCGTTTAAAGACATGGGCGATGAGCGTATAGAACTTAAAGTAACCACTAAGCCTAACAAAGGGTTAATACGTGTTGTAGGCAGCCGCTCGCACCCATCACCCGATTTAGCCGAATTTGTAAAACGCTTTGACGACGTAGAAATGGTCTCAAAAGGCAGCTCACTAAAACTGTGTTTAGTTGCTGAAGGCAGCGCCGATATTTACCCACGCTTAGGCCCAACCTGTGAATGGGATACCGGAGCTGGCCATGCAATCGCCGAAATAGCCGGTGCAAAAGTCACCAAGCTTGATGGCAGCCCGCTTATTTACAATACTAAAGATGAGTATTTGAATCCGTATTTTGTAGTGAGTGCGGTGGAAGAATAAAAGCTAAGAGCTTCGAGCTGTTAGCCACGAGCAGCTCGATTTAAATCTAAACTCCGTAGGTTAACTATTATATTAGTGAACCAAAGACCTAAAACGCAAGTTTAAAAACCCCATGCTTTAATAGAGAGCTTTTACCAAATAAACCTCACTCGTGGTTTAATTTATAAACCTCACTAAGGAGCATAACTATAACTACGAAAAGATGCCCTCTTGTTAAATCACTAGTTTAAATACACTGCTTGCGCTACTTTATAGTTTATTTAGGAAACTGTGATAAGGGTAGGGAAGAATGAATTTTTATGAAAAAGCTAAAGGTTTTGTATACAATAATAAAGCTTTATCAAGCTGGTACTTTTTTACACTACTCATAACTACACTATGCATTATTGCATTTTCTTACGCGCAACTAACGATTCTCATCTGCCTTATTTCTTTATTCATAGTACTATGTATTAGCTCTTCTATAATATTTGCGTATTCTCATGACTTTGATCACCGATTCTCATCAGCTTTGATCGCTTGATTTATCATTTTGTAGAGCCATTTTTAAATTAACTTAACTGATCATCATCAGTCAATTCATTTAACTGTTTTCGTATCGATTCTCCTTTTAAATTCAACTTAATTGCACCATGAATCAGCCTATCTAAAATAGCATCAGCGTGCGTTGATTCGCCGATCATTTGGTGCCAGTTTTCCTGTGGTAACTGACTAATGATGATGTGTGATTTATAACCATATCTAGCATCGATTAATTCAAGTAAGTCGCTTCGTTGCTGAGCACTGAGTGGCTCTAGCCCCCAATCGTCTAAAATAAGTAAGTCGTATTTAATGAGTTTACCCAATAATTTTCGATAACTGCCATCGGCCTGTGCTAGAAATAGACTTTCAAGTAATTCTTTTAATCGAATATAGAAGACACTTTTTCCTTGTAAACAGTGCTCGTGACCCAATGCACACGCGAGGTAGGTTTTGCCACAGCCTGTGGCGCCTGTAATTAATATATTCTGATGTAAACTCAGCCAGGTGCTTTGGCTGAGGCCGCGTATTTGTGCTTTATCTAGATTACGCTTCGGCGAGTAAATGAGTTGATTTAACTGACCCGGTACGCGGAATTTTGCTTGTCGCACCAGTCGCTCTATTTTTCTTTGGTTACGCGTATCAATTTCATGCGTTAGCAATAAACTGACGCGCTCTATAAAGCTTTGTTCTTGATATAGGTTTGGCTGTTCAAGCTGCTGCTTGAGTGCTTGCTTTATACCCGATAACTTGAGCAATTGAAGTTGCTGATTAATTGTTTCTATCATGTTTACATTCCTTAATGGTAGTAATCTGTGCCACGTATGTTGCTGTGTGTAATTGGCTTTTCTGGCTCTGTTTGGAGTGTGGGTAATGGTTGTTGGTCTAACCCTTTTTGCAGCATTTGCTTAATAGATCTGTGTGTGGTCGTATTCATGCAAATTGCTCGGTAACATGCTCGCTCGAGGCGTTCTTTTGAATACGTTTTAGCTAAACTTAATACCCCTAAACAGGTGCGATAAGCTTGCTCTGGATGACGTTTGCTATTAAGCAATAATTCAACGACTTGATGAGTATAATCACCGATACTCAATGCCCATGAGCGTAAATTTATCGGTGACTGCTCATGCTGTTTTTGATGCGCCTTTGGCATATGATGTGTCTGTGTCGTATGTCCGCCTAAACGGTTTGAGCGAGGATGCTGTGCTATTAAAGTGCCGTCATAATAAAGCTGCACGAGTTGATTGGATATGTGTGCGCGTAATTGTTTTTTAACCCACAGATAAGGCACGCTGTAGTAATGTTTTTCTATTTCAACATGGTAATCAATATGCACACGTACTGTTTTGATTTGTGTATATTGATAGGGCTTTTCAGGCAATGGCTTTAATGCGTTTTTATCCACCATATCAAATAGCTGTTTGCGTGATTGTTGATATTGCTTCATCACCTTATTGTTCATCATATCCAGTAGCTTTGCTATTTCATGATTGAGTTGCGCTAAGCTGTGGAAGGTTTGGTTACGTAAGCGTGCCATGATCCAACGCTCAACAATTTGTACGCCGACTTCAGCCTTCGATTTATCTTTGGGTTTATAAGGTCTAGCCGGAATGACAGCAACGTTAAAGTACTCGGCTAACTGGTGGTACGTCGGATTTAAATCAGGCTCGTAGCGACAGGTTTTACTGACAGCACTTCTGAGATTATCGGGAATAACAACGTCAGGAACGCCGCCTAAAAATTCAAAGCAACGCGCATGACTCATTACCCAATCTTCAAGTTGCTGACTATACGTTGCTTCAGCATAGGTATAATTTGATGCACCTAGTACAGCAACGAATATCTGAGCAGTGCGCTTTTCTTGTGTCGTCGGACAAGTAATGGTAATTGTGGGGCCACAATAATCCACAAACAGCTTTTCACCCCCTTTATGCTGCTGACGCATTGAGAGTCGCTGGGTACCTAACCATTGTTTATAAGCTCGGCAGAAGTGACTGTAGCTGTAATAAGGCTCACCCACTTTTTCAAGTAACTCATCAAATACGAGCTGTAATGTTAGGTGTTTATGTTGTTTTAAGTCTTTATTGATATTTAACCAGTCAGGCGTTGGGTGTCTTTTTTTACGCGTTGAGAAGCGCTTGAGTTTGGTGTTGAAAAATGTATTTTGCTGTTTATCCTCTGGTATTGGCCATTGATTTAAGCCTAACTCATTGGCCTTTTTAAGGTAATTAGCCACAGTACCAGGTGAAATATTTAAACTTCTGGCAATCTCTCGATGGGATAATTGTGCTGAGTACTTCAGCCGTAAAATGGAATGTAATTTACTCATAGATATAGGTCTTGTTGTCATTGTTGTTATCCTCATCAAACGATTCAGATAACGGTTTAACACACCTACAAAAATGATAAAACGTGAACTCGGTTACGAGTGGTATTAAGCTTTGATCGGCAAAATCATTAAGAGCATAAATGTGATCATTTACAAGTGATTTTAGTGATCAAAGCTTAATGAGAATAAGCGATCAAAGTTAATGCAATTGGGTGATCAAAGCTGGAGAGAATATGCAATATTCATACGAACATTAGCTAGAACTAAAAAATACAATATTAAAATGTGGCAGCACAGAAACCTGATTGTAGAAAAAAAGAAAAAAATCGACGAAAAGCTTAAAGAAGTTACTCTCTCAGAAGAATTAAATGAAATAGTAGGGGAACTTCAACCATTCCTAAAAAGTAGAATCTATCAATTTGAGACTGCTATAAAAACTAATATTAAATACTCACTCCTTATTCTCATATCTAACTTTGTCTTATTGATAGTTAATATTCTTCTATTCACCGCACTTTACTCTTTGATATTTAATGAACTAAATTGCCCAAAACAATTTATAGACACGCTATATTTTAGCTTGGTAACTTTTACAACTCTTGGCTATGGCGAAATTACGATCCCAGATAACTTCTTTAGGTTATTCTCTGCGCTACAAGCTTTAACAGGCCTTATTTTAACAGCATCCTTTACCGGTATCATTTTCTTCTTTTTTGATAATAGCAGTGATAATACTTGATAGCTTAGCCAGCACATTAATGCCTGAGAAGCATTTTAGAAACACTAAAGGACTGCAAGAGCTGCGACCCCATTAAGCTAATGATTTACCCCCTTATGATTATCTGTGTATTTTTCACTTTATACATAGGTAATCATAGGAAAATGTGTTTTGCACTAGGAGCGATAAATAATCAACCTAATTTTCGACTCCGATTTTTCTTTTTCTGACGATTCTTTGAGATAAAGAATTTAAATCTTGGTATATGTCATCTTCATTTATTTCCAGTTTATGAAGAGTCTTTCTGATACGTGTTGCAGCGTCCTCATCAAATACAAACTTTATCAATTCATTACCTAGACCATTTGATAGCATAATATCTTCAATGCCTCGTGGATCACTTCCATGGATAGTAAAACACCCCTTTTGAGCATGTACTCGCTTGTTAGTAAAAGGCATTCGAACAGCTATAGGTTTAACCTCAAATTTAGAGTTATCACCTTCTTCTCTTCTCAAGGGACTAGGCAAGTAATTTTCCCCAGCGCTGCTGGCTTTTCCAATTGCAGTTGGAATTACACGACGCTTGAGAAAATTTAGCTTATTGAGCATACCCGTTGTCATACCCCAAACAACTCTATCAATGGAATTACCATCTCGATCACGGCTAGCTTCTCCATCTAATGCAAAATACAATGCAACAATCATTGAAGTTGACCAATCTAGTAATCTTGTAGGGAAGCCGTAATGCTGCATTAGGCTATAAAGTTCAAACGAATTTTCGATTTTTTCATGATAATTCTGGTATGCAGCCATAAAGTCTAAAACAGCAGTAATTTCCTTATCTCCATCCAGCCCATACCTTACAGAGCCTGGTATTAAAGAAAATGATTTATTAGTTACCCCTCTAAACCACATTTCTTTTTCTCTTTGCGTTACTTCATTAACGTAGTTCTCAAAAGAGTTAACTCGTATTTCTTGTATCATATATATCCAATTGAATTACACTGCAGCAATTTTATCAAAAGCACTTCCCCTCTTTTCACGAAAAATGCCTTTATTTAATGTGGCTCTATTATTAGCAAACTATGTCAGTTATTACTAGTTGTAAGTATTGTATTTTAATAGACTGTTCGTTATGCCCTCAATCTTGGCTTTACTGCTTACATGACGGTATAGCGTGTTGGGTTTTGCTTCGCTCTACTCAACCTATGCTTTGATATAAGAGTAGAGTGTTATTCCTTTAAGTCTTATTTTTAGTTTAGAACGAAGGTCTAAAAAAAGTCCTATCCCTATTCCTTCTAAAATCCTTAACTATTTTGCTGGGCGATAAAAGCAAGCGAGTGCTGGTTGAATAAGTCTGGGCGTTCCACATTACAAACATGGCCGCAATGGTGAATAGTTTGCAGTACGCTATTTTTATGGCGTTTAACCATTTCTTTAACAGGGCCAAGGAACATATGATCTTCTTTACCCATAATGTAAAGAATGGGGATATCGATGTCTTTTTCTTTGAAATACTGCATTAAGGGGTTTACATCCATGGCTAATTTAAACCATTTTATAAACTCCTTTTGGCACAAACGTTTTGCTTCACGAACAAACAAAAGCCGAGATTCTTTATGGCGCTTTTTGGGCATCATAATAAAAGCAAATAAACGGTATAGCCACATATACGGCAAGAAATGCTTAAAGGTATTACCTAAATAAACCAAAGTATTACTGCGAGTATTAAAGCGAGTTACCGCGCCACCTAGCACCATGCTAGAAACATATTGCGGCGCAATTTCAGCAATATTACGAATGAGTATTGTGCCCAATGAAATACCAACAAAGTGTGCGCTGGTGATATTGTTATGGTCTAACACATCAATAATATCTTTAGAGACGTTATTAAACGAATAATTATTATCAACAAAATTTTGTACTAAGTTATTTGATTTACCGTGACCACGAAGATCTAGCAACAATACATTGTATTCTTTTTTATAAGCTTTGAGCTGACGAAACCAAATTGCCGAACTTCCCCCAGCGCCATGGACAAATACAACCCATGTTTGACTGGTTTCGTGCGGAAAAATAGTATGAAAAAGAATGTCTGTGCTCATTGCTGTTAGCGGCCTATTTACTTCATTTGGCATATTCAATTGTAAGAAGTATAACGGAGTTTAATAAAAATCTCTCATCAAGTTCACAACAATAGCGCCTACTTAACAACTTTTCGGAACAGGTTTTAATTTTTAAATAAAAACAAATAAGAATAACCTTTACCAATACTCAACGTATTTGAGGCGCTCGCCCATGAAAATTTAAGTACAGCTTTTTTAGTTTACCGGGGACGAGTGGCCAGCCCATTTCAATTCCGATGGGAGTCGCTTTCCAAAACAAGTGCTCAACATAATAGGTATCTATGTATTCAAACTCGGCAGGGCTTGCAGTCTCTAGTTTTAGATTCATATATGACAAATACTTTAGGGCGTCGGCGTTTTTCTGTTCGTTGAATGCAAACGTTGTTAAATTTGCGAACTCCTCCATACGAAAAGCGAATTCACATTCTTCGTGTTTATCCATTAGCGGTATGACATCTGGAAACTTAGATTGTATATCCTCAATAAATTGTCTTATTTCTTGGTCTGCCATATATTGCCTGTTAATACGTAGTCATTCACATGCCGGTGTAAAACTATAGACTTATTGTTTATCCTAATTCTAAATAAAAATAAAATCCGAGCTTATTATTTTACTTTTCTACTTCCTCTGCCCTTAAAGAATAAAACTGCTTCAAGTGCAAAAATACAGGCCATACCAATGGCTAATACTTTACCAATGTAAACAAACCCAGGAGCACCACAGGAGCCTGAATAAGGTGATACACCTGCTATTTCCAGCATATACAGATACATTGGAAAATACCCAAAAATAACCTGCAACAAAATTGGAATCCAAATTTTTTGTATATTATATGAAGCCCTAATAAATAAAGCTGCAGTCATTAGAACACCAGCATAAATTAAATAATTAATTAATTGAGTTTCATGTTGTTCTGTTAAACCTTCTGGTTGAACAAAACAAGCGAAGGAATTAAAAGAGGTTATTAAACATATTAATACAATAATAATTTTCAAATTTGATTCCAACTTAAGTCTAGCCAACCAGTTAGTGAAGCACCGCATTAATGATTGTTGCCTATAAACATTATAAAACCTCTAAATAAATTGCACAGCTGCCCTTCATGTATGCACAAAAGTGAGTTAATTTATTAAGTTGTAGGTTTATGCCTTATCGCAAAAAGAAAGTACAATTTCGTTGTGCCCACTCGATTTAAGCTTTTTTAGTTGATCCCTAGCATTCGGTGCTAAATTTGAATATTCAAAATTTAGATAATCAAAAACCTCACACTCTGTCCAAGGACCAAGTGACGCTTTGAAGTCACAAAAATCATTTTGTATTTCCCTGAATGATTTATATTCGACCTTCGTTAATATTACTGCTGTTTCAGTAAAAACTATATGAATTAACACGATGAAAAACCTGACAATTTAACAAAAGAACACTTTCACCATTTTTGTATGAAAACATCCTTATTTTATGAACGCCTATTAATAACAAACCGTGTAAGTGTTTGCCAATTATAAATATTATATTTTAGCGAGTTATTTAGCTGTGCTAGAAATAGTAAAGCGTGTCATTACTACATTTTTAAACACCTTGTGCTGGCTTTGTTTACTTTTACACCGCTGTTTCGTATTCATGACACTTGGGGGCTATTTTAACGCAGTTAATTGTGGCTCTAGGGCGCTAAAAACATGAAAAAGTGGGCCAAAAACTATATCCTTCGGCGCGGTTATTATTATAAATAATGGACGGCACACACACATGACAACACCTTTAGATGCAACGCATTCAAATGCATCAACACACGCGCATTCAAGTGCAAATTCAAACGCAAAATCTAAATGGAACCTACACGATACGCAGTGGACCTTAAGCCTTTTTGGTACCGCCGTTGGTGCGGGTATTTTATTTTTACCTATTAACATTGGTATTGGCGGTTTTTGGCCGCTGATTATTATGGCGTGTTTAGCGTTTCCGATGACCTTTTTAGCCCACCGTGGTTTAGCACGCTTTGTATTATCGTCTAAAAATAAGCATGCCGATTTTACCGATGTTGTTGAAGAACACTTTGGCGTTAATGCAGGGCGATTAATCTCATTGTTATACTTTTTATCTATATTCCCTATTTTGCTTATTTACGGTGTAGGCTTAACCAACACCGTAGACAGCTTTATGGTAAACCAGCTGGGCATGGAATCGCCGCCTCGCGTAGTGCTTTCGGGTGTTTTGGTAGCCGGTATGATAAGCCTAATGATGGGTGGCGAGCGCCTAATGCTGCGCGCGTTTTCTATTTTGGTGTATCCGCTTGTGGGTATTTTGTTTTTTTTATCCCTGTATTTAATACCTAGCTGGCAAATGCCCAACATGAGCCTACCTGAAGTGGGCAGCTTTGGTAAAACGCTGTGGTTATCTATTCCTATTATTGTGTTTTCGTTTAGCCATGCAGCGGCTATTTCAAGCTTTGTGCATGTACAACGCGAACACTATGACGACCTTGCTACACGCAAATCAGAAGCCATTTTAAAGCGCACAAGCTTACTGTTAATTGTGTTTGTATTGCTGTTTGTATTTTCGTGCGTGCTGTCGCTAACAGGTGAGCAGATGGCACAAGCAAAAGCCGATAACGTCTCGGTTTTATCGTACCTTGCTAACATTACCCATAACTCGTTTATTGCGACGCTTGGACCTTTAGTTGCCTTTATTGCCATTACGTCGTCGTTTTTAGGTCACTTTTTAGGAGCCCGCGAAAGCTTTACAGGTTTGGTGACTAAGCAAACACAGCTTGGTGCTAAAACGGTAGATAAAATTGGCGTAGTTATTATGTTTTTTGCAATTTGGTTTTGTGCAGTTAAAAACCCAAGCATACTCGATATGATGGATCAGCTGTCGGGCCCTATTATTGCAATGATATTATTTATCATGCCTATGATTGCAGTTTATAAAGTACCGGCTCTGCATAAGTATCGTAACCGTTTAAGTACTTTGTTTGTGTTAGCGGTAGGTGCGCTTGCGGTATTTGCACTTATTTACAGCATGATTAAATAATATCCCTATTCATGCTAAAGCCCAGCGAGTTAGCTGGGCTTTTTTGTGTGCTGTTTATCTCAAAATGTTTTTTTATGGCTGCCATTAAGGCATGTTATAAATTAACTAGCCTAAAAATAAAACAATTATGCACCTTACAAAACACCTCCTACTTTGCGTGAGCTTACTTACCACGCTTATTTTAAGCCCCTTAGCTAAAGCCGATGGCGTGCCTGCTATTTTATCGATGAAAGAACGCGCTGCGTTTATAGATAATATAACCGAGCTTAGGGTAAACACATTAATGCCCAGCTTAATGAAGCAACACAACATCGATATGTGGCTGCTTATTAGCCGCGAATACAACGAAGATCCCATATTAAAAACAATGCTGCCAGCAACCTGGTTATCGGCAAGGCGTACCACCATTTTGCTCTTTGCCTTAAATGAACAAGGCAATGTGGATGCTTACGCCATTGCGCCCTATAAAATAGGTAACGTATTTACAAAAGGCTGGGACAAAAAGGCGCAGCCAAACCAGTGGCAAGCACTGAACGATATTATTGAACGCTACAACCCAGATAACATTGCACTCAATACGTCTACCGATTGGGGTCATGCCGACGGCTTAGTGCTAGGCGATTACAATACCTTAATGGCCAACTTACCTAGCGCTTATAAAAATAAAATAATATCGGCCGAGCCGCTGGCAGTTGCCTGGTTAGAGCAGCGTATCCCCCAAGAAATAGACATGTATAAACACATTGTTGCTATTGCGCACGCTATTATTGCCGAGGGTTTTTCAAGCAAAGTAATAACGGTGGGCAAAACAACCAGCGACGATTTAGTGTGGTGGTTTAGAGAGCGCGTAAAAGAGCTAAAACTGCAAACATGGTTTCACCCAAGTATTGCAATACAACGCGCCGACAGCCAATCGTTCGATCACGAAGACAGCTTTACTAATGGTTACGCCGATAACGTTATTCAAGCGGGTGACTTACTGCATGTCGATTTTGGTATTACGTACTTACGCTTAAATACCGACACCCAACAACATGCTTATGTTTTAAAGCCTGGCGAAACCATTGCGCCCGCTTACCTTGTTGATGCGCTTAAAAAGGGCAATAAACTCCAAGACATTTTTACCGCTGAATTTAGCGAAGGTAAAACGGGTAATCAGGTATTAAAAGCCGCTCGCGAAAAAGCCATTGCCCAAGGTTTAAAACCCACTATTTATACGCACCCGCTTGGCTATCATGGTCATGCTGCGGGTACCACACTGGGTATGTGGGATTCACAACAGGGTGTATCCGGCGATGGCGACTACCCACTGCATTTAAATACCGCTTACTCTATTGAGCTTAACAATGCGGTGTTTATAAAACCATGGAATAAAGAAATACGCATAATGTTAGAAGAAGACGCTATTTTTGATAAAACCGGCGTGTGGTACTTAAACGGCCGACAAACCGAGTTGTTACTTGTTAAATAACCTAAACTCTGATGTAAGTGATTTATAGGTATATTTATTAACGCATACAAAAACGGCGCTCAATGAGCGCCGTTTTTATTTAACTAACGTGACTATTATTCTGTTTCTGGCAGGTTACGACCATAGAATATTTCTTGCATTTCACGGTTTAGCTTAGAGCGAATTTCTTCTTCTTCATCATCCGATAAATCAGTTGTAGAAAGACCAAACAAGTATGTGTTCAGGTCGGTTTCTTTTAACATCATTTTGGTATGGAACAGGTTTTCTTGATACACGTTTACGTCCATCATTTGGTACGCTTCTTTGGTATCGTCTGTCATGAAGTTTTGAATTGAGTTAATAGCGTGGTCAATATAATGCTTAACGCCGTTTACGTCGCGAGTAAAACCACGTACACGGTAGTCAATTGTTACCACGTCAGACTCTAAACTATGAATTAAGAAGTTTAATGCTTTAAGCGGCGAAATAATACCACACGTAGATACTTCAATATCAGCACGGAATGTACAAATACCATCATCAGGGTGAGCTTCTGGGTATGTGTGTACACAAATATGGCTTTTATCTAGGTGCGCAACCACTGAGTCAGGTAATGGGCCTGGTGCTTCGTCAGCATCGTAATTTTGCTGCTCTTCTACAGGCTCTTCCGAAACCAAAATAGTTACACTGGCGCCCTGTGGTTCATAATCTTGGCGTGCAACATTTAAAATATTGGCACCAATAATATCAACAACTTCACCTAAAATGTCGGTTAGTCTATCTGCACTGTACTGCTCATCGATATATTCAATATATTCTTTACGTTGTTGCTCGGTTTTTGCGTAGCAAATATCGTAAATACTAAAGCTTAAACTTTTGGTTAAATTGTTAAAGCCATGAAGTTTAAGTTTATCGAAGGGTTTGTTCATAATAAACCAACCTATAAATTAGTGAAATCTGCACCTGCAGAATGAAAAGTTCGCGGATTTTATACGAATTTTCCTTATGGAAAAAGCGTTATTTTACCTGTTCTTGCACAACTTCATGGCTATGAGTAATTTCTACTGTTTTATCAAGCATTAAAGCTACCGAGCAATACTTTTCAGCAGACAAAGAAACAGCGCGTGCAAGGTGCTTTTCAGACACATTTTTGCCTGTAACAACAAAATGTAAATTGATTTTAGTAAATACGCGAGGAGCAGTTTCGGCGCGTTCGGCACTTAATTGTACTTGAACGTCTGAAAAGTCTTGTTTGGCTTTTTTTAAAATACCCACAACATCAACCGATGAACAACAGCCAACCGACATCAATACCATTTCCATTGGGCTAGGTGCAGCACTGTCGCTACCGGTATCAAATACAACGTTGTGATTAGAATTAGAACGACCTACGAATGTGTCGCCATCAACCCATTTTACATTTGCTTGCATGTTTTTATCTCAAAAATATTTTTCTTGATTGTAAGCAAGTTGGCCGCAGTTGCAAACGAAATGCGATACGCGGCGCTATAAATTGGGGATTAATACTGCTGCGAAACAGCGCTGTCGAAGAGGTTTTTAATTAAGCTTGCAAATTCGTCAATAAACTCATGTTGTTCAACCGTAACAGGCTGTGACGTAATGCTGCTAAGCACTTCTTGTAAGTCGTAAACAATGCCATCAACCTCACGCACAATTAAGCTGCGTTGCTCTGTGTTAAGGTTTGTGTGCTGTTCACAAATTAGCATGACGTTTTCGGCAATAACATCTTCTATGAGTTCCATTACCGTTGGAGCGCCTGGTTTTATCACACCTGGCTTCTCAAACAATGCTAAATTTTGAGTTAGATACATGATTAAATCATCGTACCCTTGCCTATCTAAAACCATGATATTTACCACCTAATAATATTACTTACGCTGATTTAAGCAGAAAGCGCGGTTGATTGCTAGCTTTGTGATTTAAGCATACAAAAAAAGCAGCCGAAGCTGCTTTTATACTAATTAAGTATTATTAACTTAATCTATTTTTAAGCCTGGGCTTAATGTTGCTGGCATGGCTACTTTTTCAAGCTCTACTGAAGCTACAGGGTATGCACAGTAGTCAGCTGCGTAGTACGCGCTTGCTCTGTGATTGCCTGATGCGCCAATACCACCAAATGGTGCAGCGCTAGATGCACCCGTAATTGGGCGGTTCCAGTTAACAATACCGGCACGAATACGACGTAAAAAGTGGTCGTAATCGGCTTCATTATCGCTAAGTAAACCAGCAGATAAACCAAAGCTTGTGTCGTTTGCTTTATCAATTGCGCTGTCAAAGTCGTCAAAGCGGAACACTTTTAAAAGTGGGCCAAAATGCTCTTCGTCTGGGAAGTCGCCAATTGCTGAACACTCAATAATACCTGGTGTTACAAAGCCTGTATTTGCTGTGTGCTCTAGTTCTACAAGCACCTTACCGCCAAGCTCAACAAGCTCGCTTTGTGCTTTAACCATACCTTCTGCTGCCGCTGATGAGATCATAGAGCCCATAAATGGCTGATCTTCATCGTCGTAGTTGCCTACTTTAATGGCTTTAGTTGCAGTAATTAGGCGCTCTAATATTGCATCGCCTTTACTACCTGTTGGTAAAAATAACTTACGAGCACAGGTACAACGCTGACCGCTTGAAATAAATGCTGATTGCACAATATCGTGTACAACGGCTTTAGTATCTTCAACGTCAGTAATAATAAGCGGATTATTACCGCCCATTTCGAGAGCTAAAATTTTACCCGGCTGGCCTGCAAACTGTTCATGTAAAATATGACCTGTGCGCGATGAACCAGTAAAGAACAAGCCATCAATGCCTTTATGAGCAGCAAGGGCTTTACCCGTTTCAACTTCACCTTGAACAAGGTTAATAACGCCTGCTGGTAAACCCGCTTTTTCCCACAATTTAAGGGTAAGCTCAGCCACTTTTGGTGTTAGTTCAGACGGTTTAAATACAACCGTATTACCCGCTAGTAACGCTGGCACAATATGGCCGTTTGGTAAGTGGCCCGGAAAATTATACGGGCCAAATACTGCTACAACACCGTGTGGCTTGTGGCGAATCATCGCGCGGCCCAATGGCATTGCATTTTCAACATCGCCCGTGCGCTCTAAAAATGCTTTTTCTGAAATGGCAATTTTACCAACCATCGCACCCGCTTCAGTGCGTGTTTCCCATAGTGGCTTACCTGTTTCTTGTGCAATGGTGATTGCAAGCTCTTCACTGTTTTCTTTTAATTGTGCTGCGAATGCTTTTACTATTTCTAAACGCTCAGTAAAGCTTTTATCAGCCCATGCGTAAAACGCTTCACGCGCAGCGCCAACAGCTGCATCAACTTGCTCTGCAGTGGCTGATGATGCTTGCCAAATAACATCGTTATTTGCTGGGTTTACTGAGTTAAATTCTGAGCCTTGGCCTTGTGACCATTGACCATTAATAAATTGTGCAGGATGAGTCATATACTTTCTCCTAAATTAAACAGGGGTTGCGCTAACAGTATCGCCCGTTTGTAATTGCAGGGCGTCGGCTACTTGTTGTGATAACACAACGGTTTTAGCGCGTTCGTCGAAACTCATTGATGCAACGGTCGCTCTAAAGTTTTCGAGCTTGTCGTTTGCTAATAACACCATGGTGTCGCCCGTTTGCTCACCAATTTCAACAATAAAGTCGTGTGAGTTACGTACTGTAGCTATATTATCTACTTTTGCTTCAACTGTTGGACCTGCGTCAAAAATATCGACGTAGCCGTTAAACGTGAAGCCTTCGCTTTTTAATAATTCAATCGCTGGACGAGTATTGTTGTGAACTTGACCGATTACCGCTTGCGCATCTTTACTCAATAAATTGACGTAAATTGGGTATTTAGGCATCAGTTCAGCAATAAATACTTTTTGGCCAATACCAGTTAAGTAATCTGCTGTTGGGAAGTCCATTGAGAAAAAGTGTTCTTCTAACCACTGCCAAAACGGGCTATTGCCGTTTTCATCAGACACACCGCGCATTTCTGCAATAACGGTTTCTGCAAAGCGTGCTTGGTGTTGTTTAATAAACATAAAGCGTGCTTTAGACAGCAGTTTGCCGTTACAGTTTTTGCGATAGCCGTCTTTCAAAAACAAGGTGCACAGCTCTGTTGCGCCAGTGTAGTCGTTACATAGCGTTAAAATATCAACCGCTTTGTAAACATCTAGTGTGCGCGAAGAGTGAATCACTTTACTTAAATGGTAATGATAAAACGCATCATCTAGGCCCACAGCTGCTTCTATAGCCGAGGTACCTACTACTTCACCTGTTTCGCTATCTTCAAGAACAAACAAGTAGCCTTCGTCACCGGGTTGTGACGTTTGTTTAGCAAATGAGCTTACTGAATGGTCAATCTTCTTTTGTAATAGCTCTTCGTTTAAAGGCAAAGATGTAAAACCATGGCCCGATTCGTGGGCGATTGTCAGTAATGCTGAATAATCATTTTGCTGGATTGGGCGAAGGATCATCATGAGTCCGCTTGCTCCCTTATAAATAACGGTAAATAAAATTCGTAGGGCAAACAATGCTTGCCCTCGGTAGATTGGCTAAAACAGCTTATGCGTTTACTACGCTTGCAACTGCTTTTTCAAAACGTGCCATACCTTCGCGAATATCCGCTTCTGGGATAACAAGAGACGGTGTAAAACGAACAACATCAGCACCTGCCACTAATGACATTAGACCTTGTTCAGTACCGGCTACTAAAAATTCTTTAGCGCGGCCTTTGTATTGCTCATTCACAACAGCACCAATTAACAAACCTTTACCGCGAATTTCGCTAAATACGTTGTATTTTTCGTTTACCGCTGCAAGGAGTTCGTTAAATAAAGCTGCTTTTTCTTTTACACCAGCAAGTACGTCGGGTGTGTTAACAGTATCAAATGCGGCTTCGGCAACAGCACATGCAAGCGGGTTACCGCCGTAAGTAGAACCATGAGTACCTACTTTTAGATGCTGTGCAATATCTGTTGTAGTCAACATTGCGCCAATTGGGAAACCGCCGCCTAATGCTTTTGCTGAAGTTAAAATATCAGGTACTACATTTAAACCTTGGTATGCGTACAAATCACCTGTACGGCCAACACCTGTTTGTACTTCATCAAAAATAAGTAGCGCATTGTGTTTAGTACATAAATCGCGAACTTGCTGAGCAAACTCGTCAGTTGGTGAAACAATACCGCCCTCGCCTTGCAGTGGTTCCATCATTACGGCGCATGTTTGGTCGCTAATTAGCGCTTCAAATGCGGCTAGATCGTTGTAATCACAATGTACGATGTCACCCGGCTTAGGACCAAAACCATCTGAGTATGCCGCTTGGCCACCAACAGTTACAGTAAAGAATGTGCGACCGTGGAAACCTTTGTTAAATGCGATGATTTGTGATTTTTCTGGGCCAAACTTATCAAGTGCAAAACGACGCGCTAATTTAAGTGCGGCTTCGTTTGCTTCTGCGCCAGAGTTAGCAAAGTAAACTTTTTCACCAAAAGTGGCATCAACCATTTTTTTAGCGAGGCGAAGCGCCGGTTCATTAGTCATAACATTTGATAAATGCCAAATTTTTTCGCCCTGTTCTTTTAATGCACCTACTAAAGCAGGGTGACAGTGGCCAAGACAGTTAACAGCAATACCACCAGCAAAGTCGATAAACTCTTTGCCTTGTTGATCCCATACGCGAGAGCCTTCGCCTCGAACAGGAATTACGCTTGAAGGTGCGTAGTTAGGAACCATTACGTGATCAAATAATTCGCGATTGACTGTCATTTTATTTCCTCTTAATTGTGATCTACACAAAGCATAAATAAGTGTTTGATTAAAAATATTAACCAAGCTTTTAAGTACGTTCAGGTGTCTGTTGGGTACAAAAAACTGCTTTGTGGTTCAATTTTCAGACGCCCATTATTTCAGAATTAGTGGTAGCTGTCTCGTTAAAAACTTTCATGTAACCCTTGAAAATAAAGGGCTTAAGATATTATTTCATAGATAGTGAATAACTATTTGCATACCTAAACACACTTATTTTTTATCAACTAACCGCATCAGTAGTGACCTGCATAGGCTTTTACCACTAAATAACTTTACGGATGAATCAGTGGGAATGAATGAATAGTCGTAAAAAAATTAACAAAAAATTTAATTTTTTAGTCAATTTGAATAGCAAGATTGGTAAAATTGCTTGTTTGAAGGGTTTTTAGTTCCGTTTTAGTGAACTGAAAATACGAAAACCATGCCGCCGTTTCGTCGGGCTCAATTAGTTGGTGTTCTTTTAAAATTAAGTACTGGGAGTAACACCGCGCTTTTAACATGACCTGCGTTAACGGTAAGGCACTATCGCCTTTATTTACGCCATTTTGTAACTGTTCCATCACGCCTTTAAATGGCAAATATTTAAAGGCCATTTTGTCGATGACTCGTGCACTGACCTGAATTGACTTATTGCACAGCAGTGTAGTTAAAAATAAAGGGTCGGGCTTTAGCTCTAATAATGCTGTGTGGAGGTCTTTTTGGTTTTCTTGACGTGCTATTTGTACTTTTCGTTGCCAAACCTGCTCAAAGGTTTTTAAGTACAAACGTACTAACGTAATACGCCCTACATCTAATAACATACCCAAGGTAAATGCGTGTATCTCGTTTACGTCGTTTATTTCTGCAATTTTTTGCGCGGCAATGGCGTTGGCCATTGCGCTGTCTCTGAGCCTACGTTTTAGTAACGAAAAAGGCTCGGTACTGTGGGGCATCCAATGGCGAACTGCAAATGTGGGAATCACTAACTGTAAGTTATCAAGCCCTATGTAACGCAGAGCAAGTGCGGGGCTGTCTACTTTTACCGCGGTATTTTTTTTACTACGCTGGTTTCGGTAATACGGGAGGTTAACCAACGTGACCAATTCGCGCCCTAGCCAGCTTAAATCGTTTACTAACGGCTCTAAACGGCCAACTGAGGCCGACTTTACAGCTAATATATCTAAAATAGTGGCAACGCTGTCTTCAATCCCTATTGTGGTTTGAATCACTGCGTCCATATCTTCGAGCTGTTTAAATATAGCTGTTTCAATTACTTTATGAAGCTGTTCGCTGGCTTGTGCACGATACTTATGATGAGCGGTACTTGTTTGCTTACGCTTTTGTTGCGCTGACACTTCAACCTGCAACAAGGTACGCTGCTTCATAGGCTCGCCGTAATCAATATCTAAGGTATGAATAAACCCAATTTGCTGATGCGCAAAACTATGACCCAACAGCAAATCGTGTCCCCGTTGATCAAGTATTTTTGCTGTACGCTGTTGTTGTGCAAGTTCAGTCATAGTGCTCGTTAATTAGTAATTATTGAATACGTTTAGTGTTATTAGACTAGAAGCGAGTTAAAAAGTTATCAAGCAGCGTTAATCCCTGCTCGGTTAAAATAGCTTCCGGGTGAAACTGCACCCCTTCAATTGCTAACTCCTTGTGTTGCATGCCCATTATTTCGTCAAACTCACCTTGCGGTGTTTGTGTCCACGCTGTTATTTCAAGTTCGTTGGGCAACGACTGCGCTTTAACCACCAGCGAGTGGTAACGACAAACCGTTAAAGGATTAGCTAATCCTTTAAAAACACCTTTATTGGTGTGCGTTATGGGAGATGTTTTACCATGCATTACTTTTTTAGCGCGCACTACATCCCCGCCTAAAGCTTGGGCAATCGTTTGATGTCCCAAGCAAATCCCTAATATAGGAAATTGGCCTTTTAGGTGTTCAACTACACTTAACGATATACCAGCTTCATTCGGTGAGCAAGGACCCGGAGAGATAACTATATGCTCCGGATTAAGTTGTTTAATTTGCGCAATGCTCAACTCGTCATTACGTTTTACTAATACGTCTTGATCCAATCGCTGAAAGTACTGCACTAAGTTATAGGTAAACGAATCGTAATTATCGATCATTAAAAGCATGTAATTAAGTACTCAATAAAGATAGTTATCGGGAGTATTTAGGCGTGTTGCATTCTAACCCAAGCTGTTATGAGTGTCAGTGATTTGCAACTAGATAAATAGTAATTCCCTCTTTAGCATGACGTAACACTTACTTACCCTATTAAATTTTTGATGCGAGTGGTTGAATTCCCCTTATTTAAACCCAAGCTCATTAAGTGACAGCTTATTTTGTATAAGCTTATTTTTTACTAAGGAGCGACTATGTTAGGCGAAGACCATTCATTAACAAACGACTTTCCTGAGCACATAAACACGATAAATACGTTGAACAAAAGTGATGCTGACTTTGCAGAAAAAGCCGAGCAGTACAATAAACTAGATAAAGAAATAAGAATATTAGAATTGGACGGTGCGCCTATTAGCGATGAGCAAATGCACCAGCTAAAACACGACCGTTCTGAATTAAAAGATTGGTTGTATCAGCGTTTAATAAGCGCACAATAAATATAAAATTCCAAAAACAAAAAAGAGTTCGCCATTTTAAAGTGGTGAACTCTTTGTTTGTCTTCAATAAAACTTTATACGGTGTATAACTAGGTAATACACTCTATAACCAGCGCTCAAATTGCGTTAGCTATATTGCTAGCTGTAATAACTTTAAATCGAGTGCATCTATTAGCTGTTGATTTTTAGCGTCATTCAATGCATCTGCATGAGGGGCTGAAAAGCACTCAGCGTCATTATCAAAGTAAAGCCCTGTTGAATTACTAAACTCATCGCTTAGTGCAGCGCGGCAAAATATATCGGCACCTAACTTTAAATCGCCGCCATTAAGGCCGTATGCGTCTTTAACCATTTTGCTGCCTAGTAGCGACTTAGGGTTAACCGATACCACCAATGGACCATTACCCTTAAGTTTTATACCCATATGACGCGACCACATTGTAATTGCCAATTTGCTTTGTGCGTATGCTGCGTTATCTGACAAAAAGCTTTGCCCAATCAGTGCATCTAAGTTGACTGTTGCTTGCGCCGCTGACGACACATTAACAATTCGCCCTTGGGTATCAAAAAGCGGTAATAGTAAAGTTGTTAATAAATAAGGCGCTAATGTGTTTACTGCAAATCGTGCATCAAGACCATCTGCAGTTTCAGGGTTGTCGAGCTTAAACACACCTGCATTATTAATAAGTACATCTAAGTGTTTATGGTCGGCTGTTATTTGTTTAGCCAGATTACGCACTTGCGCCATTTCACTCAAATCGGCCACGTAAGTTTGTGTGCTTGCTTGCGGATAATCGTTATTGAGTAAAGAGTGTACTTTATTGAGCTTTTGCGCATTACGCCCGTGAAGAAGAACGGTATGACCTTGCGCTAGCAGCATTTTAGCTGTTTCAAACCCAATGCCATCTGTTGCACCTGTGATTAAAATTTTTTTGTTCATACCTAGCTCCATGTTATGTAATACAGCGCTTACACATTTAACGAATTACGATTGTGAAATAATAGCATTGCCATCTTTGAATGATAATTAGACCGTTGTTGAATCAGTTTATAGAAAGTATTAATAAAGTGACGGCAATAGCAGTGAATGTTTTTTAATCATTTATTTGAATTTTGAACAATTCATAACTATTGTTTTTAAACTTCCTTAATAGTAGTATTTATCATATAAATATATTTTCGAGAAAACACATGAAAGTTTTAGTGACTGGCGGCATGGGTTACATAGGTAGCCACACATGTATTGCATTACATGAAGCAGGCATTACACCTGTAATTTACGATAACTTATCTAATGCGAGCCCTCGTGTACTTGATCAACTCGAAAAAATTACAGGTACACGTTTTGAATTTATTTTAGGCGATATTCAAAACGAGCAGCAGTTTAAACTTGCGCTTAAGCACACTCAGGCTGAGGCTGTATTTCATTTTGCAGCGTTAAAAGCGGTAGGTGAATCGACCGAGCAACCACTACGTTACTACCAAAACAATGTATCGGGCACATTAAGCATGCTACAAAACATGCAAGATGAAGGTGTTAATCATATAATTTTCAGCTCATCGGCCACTGTTTATGGCGAGCCAGACTACCTGCCTATTGATGAAAAGCACCCAATACGCGCAACCAATCCTTATGGTTGGACTAAAGTCATGGTAGAACAAGCCATGCAAGATGTATGTAATGCCAACAGCAACTTTATGGGCATAGCACTGCGTTACTTTAACCCAGTAGGCGCACATCCAAGTGGTTTATTGGGCGAAAGCCCAAATGGTATTCCAAATAATTTAATGCCATTTATTGCTCAAACTGCGGTAGGTAAACGTGAGGTAGTTAATATTTTTGGTGACGACTACGATACCGAAGATGGTACTGGCGTGCGCGATTACATTCACGTTTTAGATTTAGCTAAAGGCCATGTAGCGGCATTTATGCAACATAAATCAGATACCGCCTTTCATGCATACAACTTAGGCACAGGCCAAGGTTATTCAGTGCTTGATATGATCAACGCATTTAGCGCATCAGCAGGTAAAGCTATTCCGTATAAAAGTGCACCGCGCCGTGCAGGCGATATTGCCTGCAATTACGCTGATGCCACAAAAGCGCAAAACACCCTTAACTGGCACGCAGAACTAACACTGAGCGACATGACCAACGATACATGGCGCTGGCAAACTAATTACCCAAGTGGGTTGGAGAGTTGATATGGCTTTATTAGAAAGTACTCACAGACGTAAAAACCCGCTAACGGGGCGCTGGGTATTAGTTTCACCGCATCGTAATAACCGCCCATGGTTAGGCGCAACCGAAGCCGTTAACGAAACAGTATTGCCAAAGCATGACGAAAGCTGCCCGCTTTGCCCAAGCAATACACGAGCAAATGGCGACAGCAACCCAGACTACAAATACACCCATGTTTTTAAAAATGACTTTGGCGCACTAACGCCCAATGCCAGCGAACAATCACAAAGCGTAGAGTCAGATAGCGATTTATTTATTGCTGATGAAGCAAGCGGCGAATGCCGCGTAATTTGTTTTTCGCCAGAACATAACAAAACATTACCAGAGCTTGAGCACGATGCCCTGCATGCCGTAGTAAAAACGTGGAAAGACAACTATACCGAGCTTGCACAGCAATACGAGTGTGTTCAGGTATTTGAAAATAAAGGCGAGATCATGGGGTGCTCGCAGCCCCATCCGCATGGCCAAGTATGGGCGCATTCGCACCTATCTACCGAAATAGAAGCCGAAGATACTCAGCAGCGTGCTTATTTTGATAAACACGGCACTGCTATGCTTGCCGACTATGTAAAAAAAGAACAAGTCGATAAAACCCGTGTCGTATTTGAGAATGAACACTGGCTTGTTGTGGTGCCTTTTTGGGCAGCATGGCCATTTGAAACCTTACTAGTAACTAAAGACAACATTCAAAACTTTAGTCAGCTTAGTGATGTACAAACCGATTCACTCGCTCAGGCATTAAAAGTATTAACCACTAAATACGACAACGTATTTAACTGCAGCTTCCCTTACTCTATGGGGTGGCATAATGCTCCAGCAAATCGTGGCTCTGATGAGCAACACTGGCGCTTACATGCACACTTTTACCCGCCACTACTTCGCTCTGCCACCGTTAAAAAACACATGGTTGGCTACGAAATGTTAGGCGAAAGTCAGCGCGATTTAAGCGCAGAAACAGCCGCGTCTATTTTAAAAGCAGCAAGCACTACACACTATAAAAATACAGCAGGACACACAGATGAAGCTTAATGAATTTCAACACCACTTTTTATCACTGTACGGTGCCCCTGCTCAGGGTATTGCAGCTGCACCAGGACGTGTAAACCTAATCGGTGAGTTTACTGACTACAACGACGGCTTTGTATTTCCGTGCTCATTAGAATTTCGTACCCAAGTGATGTTTAAAGAGCGCGACGATAATACAATTACCGTGCAGTCACTCAATTACCCAGGCGAGCAAGACAGCTTTAACGTTGACGAACCGATTAGCGAAGGTCAATCGCAATGGGGAAATTATATTCGCGCCGTTGCATTCGTATTAAAACGCGCAGGCCACACCTTACGCGGTGCTGATTTACTTATTGATAGTAACTTACCGCAAGGTAGTGGTTTATCATCATCGGCAGCATTAGAAGTGGCTGTGGGTGGTATGTTTAACCATATTGCACAGCTTGGTTTAAGCGAAGAAAAAATTGCACTACTAGGGCAAGAAGCTGAAAACGACTTTATGCATTGCCAGTGTGGCATTATGGATCAGCTCATTTCGGCAAAAGGCGAAAACGGCCACGCATTACTAATAGATTGCGAAAATTTGGCAACTAAGTCTGTGAAAGTGCCTGATGACTTAAACATTGTTATTGTAAACTCTAACTACCCACGTAAATTAGTAGACAGCGAATACAATCAACGCCGTATTGATTGCGAACAAGCTGCTGAAAAAATGGGAGTTAAAACACTTCGCCAAGCAACTATGGCTAAGCTAGATGCTGTTAAAGCACAACTTAGCAATAACGAGTACAAACGTGCGCACCATGTAATTAGCGAAAACGACCGCGTTATCGCCGCAACTACAGCATTGCAAGCCAATGATATGGAGCAACTTCGTGAATTGATGGCTGCATCGCACCAATCACTTAAACACGACTTTGAAGTAACGGTACCCGCAACGGATGGCTTAGTAGAAATATGTAAAGAAGCGATGGGTGAGCGTGGCGCAGTGCGCATGACCGGTGGTGGTTTTGGGGGAGCAATAGTGTGTTTATGCCGCGATGCAGAAGTACCGCTAATTAAAGCCGCCGTTGAAAAACATTACTTTGAACGCTTTAACTTATACGCAGATATTTATGTGTGCTCAGCAGGTTCAGGGTTACAAATAACGTCTTTTTAAAAGTAGGTATCAATATGGCAAAGGTTAACTGGGGTATTATTGGGTGTGGCAATATTGCTCACACCTTTGCTAAAAGCATTGCGCATTGCGCTGATGCTCAGCTTATTGGCGCAGCCTCAACTAGTGAGCAGCGCGCAAACGAGTTTGCCACACATTATTCAATTAAAGGCTATGAGAGCTACCAAGCCCTTATGCAATGCCCAAACATTGATGCTATTTACATTGCAAACACTCACGACCAACACTTTCAAAGCATCGCCCAATGCTTGATGCATAATAAGCACGTACTAAGTGAAAAACCTATTACCGTTAATGCACAGCAATTAAAAAACTTAACCGCACTGGCAGAGCAAAAAAATTGTTTTTTAATGGAAGGAGTGTGGATGCGCTTTTTACCCGCCATTATAAAATTAGAGAAGCTACTAAGCCAAGCAGTTATTGGCAAAGTACATACCGTGCAGGCCAACTTTAGTTTACCCGGCACCTTTGCCAACACCCACCGCTTAATGAACCCAAATACAGCCGGTGGCGCTTTGCTTGATTTAGGGATTTACCCGCTATCGATTGCTGATGTGGTTTTTAATAAAGCCCCTGAAAAAATCAGCTCATTTGTGCATAAGGCAGATACAGGTGTAGATGCGCGAAATATTACCATGCTCGATTATGGTAATGGTCAGTTCGCACAACTTAGCAGCGCACTTGAGCAAAACGGTCCAACCGAAGCATGTATTACCGGTGAACATGGCTTTATACGCATACCTTGGTTTGTAGGTGCAAAAGGTCTTGAGCTTCATATTAATGGGCAAGCTATTCAACATTTTGACTACCCATTTAGTGATGATGAAAACTTTAAATTTGAAATTGATCACGTTACTGAGTGCATATTAAATAAACAAATACAAAGCTCTGTATTACCACTAAGCACTAGCTTACGGGTTATGGCGATGATGGATACCCTAAGAGCCCAATGGCAGATTGAATATAGCGCGACTGTCGAATCTCATGACATAAATTAATAAAAATACACGCAACAAGGATACACAATGACTACAACACATGGTTTAAAAACGCTTTCAAAGGCAATGTTATTAGCCACGGCCAGTTTAACTACCGGTACGGTAATTGCCGAATCAAATAAGCCTGAGCAACTTTATCCGCCAATAACCAGCGAAGTTCTCCCTGAATTAGCAGCTAAAGGCACCTATAAAGTAGGTGTAAAAACCCTAGACTTAGTTAATCCGGCGCAGTTTGATCCCACAACGCAAAGCCAAAAAGATCGCCCTTTAAAAGTTGAAGTGTGGTATCCAGCAGATAGTAAAGCAAACAAACCACTAACCAGCTACACAGACATAACACGCTCAGGCAAACAATTTACCTTACAGGCCGATGCACAGCGAGATGTTGATATAAGTAACGCCGATAACTACCCAGTTGTAGTACTTTCGCACGGTTATACCGGCTACCGCACAATTATGTACTACCTTGGCGAGCACTTAGCCTCGCATGGCTACATAGTTGTTGCGCTTGATCATACAGACTCCACAAACGCCCATGTAGATTTTAAAAACGCGCCCTTTGCGGGCTTTTTTAGCACCTTGATTAATCGCTCACGCGATCAGCAATTTGTGATTAATTATTTTAACGAACAAAGCAACTTTGCAAGCGAGCAAGTAGATCAAACTAGCGCAGGTGTTATTGGCTACTCTATGGGTGGATTTGGTGCGGTTAATACAATTGGTGGTTGTTATGCCTTTAACGAGCAAACTACAGCCATGTTTACGGGAATGACTGACCCTGCTCAAATTAAACAAGTACAGCAACTACTTAATAGCTGTGCAGGCGGGCAATATCAAAACCCGCAAGTAGACCCTCGTATAAAAACAATGGTGGCTATCGCACCTTGGGGTGGACAGCATAACTTATTTGACGCTAAAGCAATGAAAAACATTAAAGTGCCTTCACTTTATATTGCAGGTGACTTAGATGATATTTCTGGTTTTGAAGGCATTAAAAATCTTTACAACCAAACTGGCAGTGCCGACAAGTACATGCTTACTTATAAAAATGCCCGCCATAATATTGCACCGCACCCAGCCCCTGCGATTGCCCAAAGCAGTAGTGAATTAGATTTAGGTCATTACTACGAGCCATCGTGGTCATTGCGCACCATTAACGAAATAAATAAACACTTTGTACTTGCCATGATGGATTGCCATGTAAAAGACATAAGCAGCCAGTGTAAGTACTTAGATTTACCTCAAAATGGCGACCAAGCCATTGTTGATGGTAAGCCACTACCACAATGGTATGGCTTTGATAACCGCTTCTCATCAGGTATGGATTGGCAACAAAGTAAACCTCGTAGTAAGTAATACTTAATTTAAGCGGCTATAAAACTTGATAGCCGCCTTCGCCTTAAAACCAGACTGAAATAAAAACCTTTTATATAAATGAGTTAACACACAATATAAAAATGTTTGTTTTTTAATCGGCTATTTTAAGAAAAAACCATTGCCATTAACCTTTGTTAAAGGCAATCTAGTCATATATAAGATAAGATAAATAACACAAATATCATGTCAAAATACATACTCTCAATTGATCAAGGAACCACAAGCTCTCGGGCCATCTTGTTTACAAAAGATGCAGACGTTTTTGGGTCAGCACAACAAGAATTTTCACAGCATTTTCCAAAAAATGGTTGGGTTGAACATGACCCAAACGATATTTGGCAAACCGTGCTTAGCACAAGCCGTGAAGTGTTATCTGAAAACGACGTAAAGCCTGATGAAATTATTGCTATTGGTATCACCAACCAACGTGAAACGACCTTGGTATGGAACAAAAAAACCGGTAAGCCAGTGTATAACGCCATTGTTTGGCAAGACCGCCGTACCAGTGATTATTGCGAAAGCCTAAGCACTGACGAACTTTGCCAAACTATTAGCGACAAAACAGGCTTATTGCTCGACCCTTATTTTTCTGCCACTAAAGTACGCTGGATTTTAGACAACGTAGAGGGCGCAAGTGAACAAGCCGATGCTGGCGAACTGGCCTTTGGTACCGTTGATACTTATTTATTATGGCACCTAACAGGTGGACAAGAGCATCGCACCGATGCCACTAATGCCTCGCGCACCATGTTATTTAATATTCATACACAGCAATGGGATCAAGAGTTACTCGACTTATTTGGTATTCCTGAATCGATGCTTCCACAAGTAATGGATTCAGCAGACGAGTTTGGCTCAACCAGTGAAGATATTTTTGGCGCGCCAATACGCGTATGTGGTATTGCAGGCGATCAGCAAGCTGCGCTTGTTGGTCATGCTTGCTTTGAACAAGGTATGGCTAAAAGCACCTATGGTACGGGCTGTTTTTTAATGCTGAATACGGGCGAAAAAGCCCTTACATCTGAGAACCGCTTACTGACTACGGTTGCTTATAGATTAAATGGCAAACCCACTTACGCCATTGAAGGCAGCATTTTTATGGCGGGTGCCACTATGCAGTGGATTGTTGAAGGCTTAAAACTGTTGAGTCATGCAGGCGAAAGTGAATCACTAGTGAAAGATGTACCACTTGATCATGGGGTATTTTTAGTACCTTCTTTTACAGGTTTAGGCGCCCCCTATTGGGACCCTAACGCACGTGGTGCAATTTTAGGCTTAACACGCGACTCTGGCATCAGCACTATTGTTGCCGCAGCTTTGCAATCGGTGGGTTATCAAACCAAAGATTTACAAAAAGCAATGGAACGTGATGGACTTCGCCCAAGTGTACTACGCGTAGATGGCGGAATGGTTAAAAATAACTGGGTACTGACCTTTTTATCTAACATTTTAGGTGCAACCGTAGAGCGCCCAACAGTCACCGAAACCACCTCGTTAGGCGTTGCTTATTTAGCCGGCTTGCAAGCAGGTATTTACGAGTCAACTGAGCAACTCGCTAAAATGTGGACCTGTGACCGTCGTTTTGAGCCAACAATGAGTGCTGATGAACGTAATGATTTATACGCAAAATGGCAGCACTGTGTAGCGCAAGTTCGACTATCTAGCGACGATTGCCAACAACAATAATGTATGCAGCCGCTAATGAGATTTAGCGGCTTCTAAACCAGCTCAAACGCTATTTAAAAGCGCGTTTTACGCAGTTTGATTTTAAAAAGATCAGGCTAAAAAATTTAAAATCAAAAAGCACGGTTAGCTATTGTCAAACACTAACGGTCGCTTTATGATGGAATATGTCTTATTTATATTACAAATAAAAAGGTTAGCTCACAGTGGAATTAGCAGATAACGAATACGACCTACTCGTCGTCGGTGGTGGTGTAAACGGCACTGGAATAGCAGCTGATGCAGCTGGCAGAGGTTTAAAAGTACTTTTGTGTGAACAATCGGACCTTGCTTGTGCGACATCATCAAATAGTTCTAAGTTAATCCACGGTGGTTTACGTTACCTTGAGCATTATGAATTTAGATTAGTAAAAGAAGCTTTAGCTGAACGAGAAGTGCTGCTTAAAAATGCCCCTCATATTATGTGGCCACTTACTTTTAGATTACCGCATCAGTCGCATTTACGCCCTGCATGGATGATCCGCATTGGCTTGTTTATGTACGACAACCTAGCCAAGCGCGAAACACTGGCTGGTTCTCGAGGTATTAAATTTGGCGAAAATAGCGTGCTAGAGCCATCTATTGTAAAAGGTTTTGAATACTCAGATGGATGGGTTGATGACTCTCGTTTAGTTATTTTAAATGCCCTTTCTGCACAAGAAAAAGGCGCTACCATTGCTACACAAACCAAATGTGTAAACGCTAAACGTGAGCAAAATAAATGGCAGGTAACGCTTGAGCAACAAAATACTAAAAGTAAATACACTGTATCGGCTAAAGGCATTGTTAATGCAGCAGGTCCGTGGGTTGCAAAATTATTTGATGAAGCGCTAATTGAAAAATCACCACAAAATATTCGCCTTGTAAAAGGCAGCCACATTGTAGTGCCTCGCATTCACGATGAAAAAGAAGCCTATATTTTACAAAATAAAGATCAAAGAATTGTATTTGTTATTCCATTTGAAGATGACTATTCGTTAGTTGGCACAACCGATGTAGAGCATAACGGCGCAGCACAAGATGTTAAAATTAGTGATGAAGAAATCGATTACTTAATCGATATTACTAACAGCTACTTTAAAAACCACATTAAACGCGAAGACATAGTTCATACTTTTTCAGGTGTACGCCCGCTATTAGATGACGAATCTATTAGTGCGCAAGCCGTAACACGTGACTACAAGCTAGAGCTTTCAAGTGAGAGTAAACACACTCCATTATTAAGCGTATTTGGTGGAAAAATTACCACTTACCGTAAACTGGCAGAAGCCGCTGTTGATAAGTTAGAAGACTTTTATCCGCAAATGGGTAAAGCATGGACTAAACACAGTGCATTACCTGGTGGCGACTTTGATAATGTTGAAGCACTGACTCAAGAGCTTAAATCTTTATACAACTGGCTACCAGAAGTGACGTTGAAGCGTTTTGTGCGTACGTATGGCACACGTACAAAAATTATTTTAGGTAATGCCACACAACTCAGTGATTTAGGACATGACTTTGGCCATGGGTTATTTGCTGCCGAAGTTGATTATTTACTTAATCAAGAATGGGCTGGTAATGCTTACAACATTTTATGGCGTCGCAGTAAACTGGGTTTACGTTTTAGCGATGAGCAGATTACAGTTTTAAATAATTATATTGAAACACGCTGATTAATAAGCTGTTTCATTATCACTATTTCCCGTTTTCCCCTTTATGGTTAACAAGCTATAAAGGGGTTTTTATTATTAGCTATTCAGCCGACTGGTATAAATAGTTAAACCCACTAAGCGTTGCCGATTTAATATCAAACTCACTGCACTGTACCCCTATTTTTGTAAGCGCCTTGGTAAAACACGTGTTAAGTTGCTTAGTACCAATAACCACAACCTGCGTGTTGCTGAGTAGCTGCCATTCACTTGCATAGCGTGCTGCACGTACATCACTGCCTATTAGCACGCCCGATAGGTATGCTTTAGCTTGAACAGGGGTTAGTTCTTTGGACAATTGGCGTGTTCTTACACTAAAAATACCATGCGCTAAGTTACCGCTATCACTGCCCAATGTTAAATCGCAGCCTTGTTCAAACGCTTGCCAATCAAATTCACCTTCAGCGCAATCATCAGGAATTAACACGCTTTGATGACATAACAGGTCGTATAACTCGCCGGTCATAGCGGTTTTAAAACATATTATTTTACCATTATTAATAAGTACCCACTTGGTATGTGTGCCAGGTAAACACAGTAAAACTTTACCCGTTTGATACTGCTCGTTTTGTTTTAAAAAACCCAGTATTTGTAATTCTTCACCTCGCATGACATCAATTAGCGTGTTTTGTAACGTGCATTTTGTGCCTGGTAAAGCATTAATAGTGTGCCCTTCACATTCAAAGCTAACAGCAGCATCAAGCAAGCCTTCAGGGTTAATTGGGCACTCTAAATAAGGGGTTTCATGCCAGCCAATCGTTGATGTAATTTGGCCTGCAATATAAATAGGTAGTACACCATATTGCGCTGTCCAAGGTGTAATTGCGTGAATCAGTGTTTGTTGAAAGTGTTGATTAACTTTTACAACGCCAGGCCCGTCACGTTGTTCAATTAACGTTAACTCACTGCCCTCACCTACTTTACACAAGTAAGCACGTAAATGACTTGTGCCCCAGTCAACGGCTATAAACAAAGTTGAAGTAGTCAAACTTTAAAGTCTCCCACCGTCAATTTTAATGCCTTGCCCGGTGATCATACTGCTTTCATCGGCGGCTAAGAAAAGCGCTAAATTAGCGACGTCGTCTGGCGTTACTAATTTTTTAAGCGCCATAGCTTCCATCCATTTTACTTGTTCTTCTTCGGTGAACCAGCTTGCTAATTGACGCTCGGTTGCAACCCAGCCTGGTAATATGGCATTAACGCGAATACCAAATTCACCATAATCACGAGCGAGTGCTTTGGTCATACCTATTAAACCCGCTTTGGCGGTTACATAACCTGCCATTTGTGGTTGGCCCATAATGGCATTAATAGAGCTAAAATTAATAATACTGCCAGCACCTTCTTGCTGCATAAACGACATAGCCACTTGAGAGGCAAAAAAAGCAGGATTTAAATTAATTTGTAAACACTGGTCCCAGTCTTTAACCGTCACGTCTTCACTGGCTTGACGACGGTCGTTTGCCACATTATTTACAAGCACATTTACGCTACCAAGGGCAGCACACGCATCAACCAGTGACTTTTGCAAAGCGTTCGAATCAGTGACATCAACTTGCCTGTACCATAAATTAGCATCGGGTAAATCGCTAATGAGCGCTTGCGCGGCTTCATCATCTATATCAATAAATGCTACTTTGGCTTGCTGTTTAACAAACGACTCAACCATGGCTCTGCCAATGCCTGACGCACCACCAGTGATAAAAATAACCTTGCCAGAAAGACTGTGATATTGAGCTTGAGTGTTCAAAATTAAATTTCCTTGCAGCATGTTTTCAGTTCAACTTAAACCCTTTAAAAACGATTACTTAGAGAAAAAGAGCCAAACCAAGTTGTTATTGCTGTGTTAAAATAATTAGCGATTTAAAAGTTTATAACATATCCTTACGTACATTAATATGATATATGATATATAATTAAGCAATAATGAACTCGGAAATTCGCACGATGAAAACTCAACCTCGCCAAAACTTAACTCACCAACTAACCCATGATTTAGGGTTTGCAATAGTGCGGGGCGTGTATCCTGTAAGCGAAGGGTTACCATCGGAAGCTGATTTATGCGTTAAGTACGATGTAAGCCGCAGTGCAACGCGCGAGGCAGTAAAAATGCTCTCTGCTAAAGGGCTTATCTCATCGCGCCCAAAGCAAGGTATTCGTGTATTACCAGAAAGCAGTTGGAATATGTTTGATACCGACGTGCTTCGTTGGATTTTAAGCAGCAAACCGTCACTATCATTATTAAAAGAATTTACCCAAGTACGTGTTGCACTTGAACCACAAGCAGCCGCGTTAGCCGCAATAAGCGCTACGCCAGAGCAGCTTGCAGAAATTGATAACGCACTTGCGCGCATGGCTGATGCCGATGAAGGGTTAGACGACCCGTTAGAAGCCGACATCGCCTTCCATACCAGCATTTTAGTAGCCAGTAACAACCGATTTTTTGTACAGCTGACTGAATTTATTAGTACTGCTCTCAGAGTAAGTATTCGTTACACTAACCATATTAAAGGTGTACCAGGCGCTGACGTAACTAAACACGCTGATATTTTAGACACAATTAAATCTGGGAATCCCGAGCGCGCTAAAAAAGCGGTCGAAACAATTTTAGAAGAAGCGCTAGAGCTCATCGAATCTAAACTCGATTGATGACTAAAAAAATACCATTAAAAAAGGGAGCTACTTAGCTCCCTTTTTACTGCGTATTATATTTTAAGCTTTATTAAGCTCAAAAATAAGTGATGTTTGCGGAAATGAAATTGGCATTTGTAGGCCAAATTCCATTAACGCTTCACCCGAAAAGGTTTGCCCGTTGACGGCGGCAATAGACGAAGGGCGGTATTCTTCAAACTTAACAGGCCACACTAAATTAAGTGTGTACTGTGTATCTGCATCCAAACCAACAAAACGAAGCTTATTAGGCGCAGTACGCGGTGTTTCGCGCACGCTGTTATACGCAAATAACGCTTTTGATTTTTGCTCATCGATTAAACCAAAGTTAATTGATAAATCGTCGCTATCGAGGCGGTACAAATCGGCAGCATGAATAAATTCACGGTGCTCTTTGTGCAGCGCAATAGCCGCTTTAAGCGCATTGTATTCGTGATCGGTCAGCTCACGTGGGTCCATTTCAATTCCCATGTGGCCAAACATGGATACCGCAGCACGCATTTCAATGCTCACATTACGCCCTGTAATATGACAATCACGTGGGCCTACGTGTGCACCCATAACCGACGATGGGAAGAAGAACGAACAACCACGTTGAATTTCAAGACGGTCAAGCGCATCGTTAGAATCTGACGTCCATACACGGTCTGTGTGTGCAAGCACACCATAATCTACACGTGCACCACCTGACGAACAGCTTTCTATTTCAAGGCCTGGATGCGCCGCTTTAATGCGATCGATTAAGCGATACAGCGCCAGTGTTTGCTGATGTACCGCAGGCTTACCATCAAAATTACCCGCATGGTTAATATCGCGGTTCATATCCCATTTAATATACTTAATAGTTGGGTATTCAACCAAAATATCGTCAATGGCTTTGTATAAATATTCAACCACCTCAGTGCGCGTTAAATCAAGCACAAGTTGGTTTCTAAAGCTCAGTTGCTCGTTATTTTCTGAGCCTAAGACCCAATCAGGGTGAGCGCGGTATAAGTCGCTATCTGGGTTAACCATTTCTGGTTCAAACCAAATACCAAATTCCATACCTAAGCTATTTACATGATCGATGACTGGCGATAAACCATCTGGGTAAATTTCGTAATCAACTGTCCAATCACCTAAGCCTGCAAAATCACCGCGGCGACCTTTAAACCAACCATCGTCCAGAACAAAACGCTCAATACCTAATGGTGCTACTTTATCGGCTAACTGCTTAAGCGTATCTACATCGTGGTCAAAATAAATACCTTCCCACGTGTTGTAATGCACCGGGCGTGTTTTTTCGCGCTGTGCTTGGCTAAGTAAATTAGCCTTAACAAACTGATGAAAATTACGCGAAAGCGCGCTAAAGCCGTCGCTCGAAAACGAGCCATAAATACGTGGACTTTGATACGTTTGCCCTTTAGCAAGTGTTAGCTCGCCCGGTAATAATAACTCACCCATTTGCACATAACGGCGCCCTTCTGGTAGTAGCTCAGCGCGTAGCTTGTTGTTACCACTCCAGCCTAAATGAAAGCCATAGCACTCGCCTTGTTGCTCGCCTGCGCCTTCGCTATGAACTAATAAACCAGGGAATACGTCGTGCGATGTTTTACCTTTACGGTTTTCACGTACAAAGCTGCCTAGTACTAAGTCGACAGATTGACGTTGAAACTCGTTTGACCACCGCCCTTCAAAACTTATAATTTTGTTCACGCTATCGGGTAGCTGGAATGTGGGTGCTGCACAAAAATTAACGCTGAGTGGTGAATCACTTAAATTAGTTAATACCGTATGCGCGCTTAACACATTAGTGTTGTTATCAAGCGTAATACTATGAACGACTTCAATTCCGCGTAATGTATCTTCACTTACAAACTCAAGCGTTGATGATGATGGCTGACGAACCTCTTTTAACTTTGGTCCTACAGACCAAGCAATAGAGTCATTTATAAGCTCAAGCCCAGGTGCACCTGTAAAGCCCTCACCTAATAATGGAGAAAGAGAAATAGGTGCTTCTTCAACTACGGCACATTTTACTTCTTGACGAGTAGCAAGCTGAGTAAGCATTAGCTCAGTTGTTTGCTCTGATAGGCGTTTCCCAAAATAAAGTAACGCAGGTGTTTTACTTTGACAGTTGAAAATAACGGTGCTGTTTACACTGTCTAATCGATAAAATGATTTAGTGTTGGCCATGATTTTCCTATCCTCTTATTCATTGTGTGAGTGATTAATATACCGAGATGATGTTAGCGATAGGCGTTAACGCGATCTCTAAAGTGTTCAGGCACAATCTATCAGACAGCGACCATCAATAATAGTATATATCATATAAATTGAGTTTTAATAGTTTTTCTATCGCAAATACTGAGATAAAACCACTGGATATACCACTTAGGTTTCACTTAATGATTAACTATAGTGGTAATCACATTGTTTAAAATAAAAAATCGGCCAAAGCTATACTTTGGCCGATTGTATTAACGTCGGTTAGTTAACGTTTATTCTTTAACTGCGTTATCAATTGCAGGTGATTTACCCGCCCATTGTGCGGTTAACCCAAACACAACTTTATTCACTATTAACGCAAAGGCTACACATACAATAAGTGTAATTGGCATTAGGTGAATGTAATGAATGGTTGTATGCAGCGGTGAATTTTCGAATGTCAGCATGCCATACATAACAACACCTAAAATTACCGCAGCGATACCTGCGCGCGCATCCACATTTTTAAATAATAAGCCCACTACAAAAATTGAGAATATAGGCATACTTAACAAGCCGTTTAACTGTTGTAGTAAGTTAATAATGCTGTCGGCTTGCTGATAAATTGGCACAAGCACAAGCGTTAAACTGGTAAGTAATAAAGTAACATAGCCACTTAGCTTTACTACACTTGGCTCTTTATTAAAGTACGCTTCGTGAATATCACATACATAAAGTGCAGTGGCAGAATTTAATAAGCTGTTATAAGTAGAAAGTACTGCCGCTGCCATTGCTGCCGCAAATACACCTGTTAACCATGCTGGCATTACATCGCCAACAATACGGCCGTATGCAGCATCACCAATATCGCCATATAACTTGTAAGAAATAATACCTGGTAGTACAACAATTGCTGGTACGATTAAAAAACGAATACCCGCTGCTGCAAATATACCTTTTTGCGCTTCTTTAACATTAGGTGCCGCCATAGCACGTTGTGTAATAGTTTGGTTAGTACCCCAATAGTACATTTGAATAAATAACATACCTGTTAATAAGGTTGGCCAAGGTATAGGTGAATCAGGCCCGCCAATTAGTGTTAACCGCTCCTGTGGAATACCGCTAAAGTCGTAATCAATTGCGTTAAGCGCTAAGAACACGACAAGTATTGCCATACCTAACACAAGTAGCCCGTTGTATGTATCTGACACCGCAACTGCGCGTAACCCACCAAAAAAGGCATAAATAGCGCCTACAATGGCAAAAGCGGTTGCTATATACATTAATGGAATATCAACTTTAAACATGGTTTGCATAAATAGCGCACCGGAATAAATGACCGCTGGCATATAAATTAATGCATTTCCTAAAAAGAACAAGCCACCAATAACGGCGCGAATATGCTTATTGTTGTAGCGCTTTTCTAATAACTCAGTGGTTGTTGTGCAGTTATATTTGTAATAAACAGGGATAAATACTTTAGCTAAAATAATCAGGCCAATAATGGCCGCTAATTCCCACCAAACCAATAAAGCCATTTGGTTACCATTCATTCCAACAAGTTGGTCGGTACTTAAATTAGTGAGGGTGATTGAACCTGCGACAAACATCCACGTTAAGCCGCCGCCTGCTAAAAAGTATTCTTTAGTTTGGCTTTCCCCATTATTTCTGTTTTGTCCACGGCACTTCCAATAGGTAAGCCCGCCAATTAAGGCGGTTACAAATATAAAAACCACCAGCTGCAAAATGTTGTCTGACATGTGTGTCTCCTGCGTGATATACGCAATGTCTTAATAATATAAATGTGCACTTTATAGCGCGTGTGTGTCGCGACTAAGCTCTAATTTTACTTGTGCTAGCGCCATTAAATCTTCGCGCTGATTATGTAGCTTAACTAGTGCATTTAATTGAAACAAAGAAATAAGCATGCTGTTAATAGCACTTAAATACCCTTGTTTTTGTAGCTGTGCGATTGTTGTACTATCTAGAGCTTGTAACTTGTCTTCATCAATCGTGCTTAAACCCTGAATTGTTTGGGTTTCACCCTGTTTAAACTGCAAAACAATATTAATGTCTTTTATTAGCCCTAAACGCACTAACTCTTGAGTAAACTGATAAGTTAAATAATCATTTTTTAAATCATTTTCTAACAGCTTTTGCTGCGAGCTTAGGTATAAACTTGGGTTACCCTTTGCATCAAATAATGCTTCACCGGAGTCTGTACTGATCGCAATGTTTTGCTCGTCAATAGCAACAAAGTATTCGCTACTGTTTGCTTCTCGGGTCATTAAATATAATGGCTGAGTTTGCATACATACAGGCGTATAAAGTGCTAGCCATTGATCATTGTTTACTAACAAACTTTGCTGAGCGCTAAAGCTCGTTAGAGCCGATATGGTATAACTACCGTTTTGTGTATTACGCGCTAAAAAAACAGGTAAATCACAGGCGGCTTTTGCTACTTCACTGGCTCTTAAATTAATTAAATGCTGTGTTTTAGCGTATTCAAGCCCTGCGTTTGGACAAATTTTTACTGCTTGGTGCTTTGTATTTAATAGCTCGCTAATGGCCATAATTACACATCCTTAAACTGGGTTAGCTGCTAACCACTGCTCTATGTAAGCACGGTGTGGCGGCAAAGTTTGCAACATCTGCTGTGTAAGCTGGCTGTTACGTTCAATTATTTGTTTAGCTTGTGCATCTTGTGAGTACAAATATGCTTGCTTGGTAAAATCTGGCTTAAAGCCCATGCCGTATAAAACATACTGGTAGCTCGCTGCTGGAAAAAGCTCAAGCGCCCCATGAAAATCTTGGATAAGCGGGCCTCGGCTTTCCCATAACAGTAAATCATCTTTAAGACTTTGCGGTATAGTGTCTGGGTCAACATGTGCCTGCCAATATGGCTCAGGACGCTTGGTCAGCATGTAATGCAATTTTAAAAAGTCGATAATACGCTGCCAACGATAATCCATTTGTTCGTTGAATCGTTTAGCAACAATCGGCATTACTTTTGTGTCTGCTGGCATATGTTCTGCAACAAAGCGTGATGAAATTTCAACAAGCATAATAGCGGTTGCTTCCAGTGGCTCGACAAACCCAGCTGACATACCCACAGCAACACAGTTTTTATGCCAAAACTTTTCTCGGTAACCTGATTCAAAACTAATCTTACGCGCGGTTAGGCCTTCAGCAGCATCACCTAAATAATTTCGTAGGTTTTGCTCGGCTTCATCGTCTGATAAGAACTTGCTTGAATATACATGCCCTACGCCTCGTCGATGCGTTAGACCAATATCCCAAATCCAGCCTGCGTTTTGTGCAGTGGCAATCGTATGACTCGCAAGTGACTCATCGCCCTCTGCGTAAGGGACTTGCATTGCAAGTGCACTGTCGTTAAATAACACATGGTCCATTTTTTTAAATGGAATATTAAGCGCTTGACCTAATAATAATGAAGAAAAGCCAGTGCAATCGACATATAAATCGGCGTTTATAGTGCGGGTTTGATCTTTTAAGGTCAGGGTATCTATTGCCCCGTCATTATCTAGTTTTACTTCATCGACAGTGCCAATAACATGCTCAACGCCTAACTTGCTTTTACTATGCTGTTTAAGCATTTCAGCAAAGGCGCCCGCATCTAAATGGTAGGCGTAATTGCAATTACCTTGATATTCACCTTGCGCAATGCCACGAGGTGCTAAACTAGCCTCACAAATATCGTGTTGAAAATTAGTTTGCTGTGCATAGTCAACAACATTATCTAAATAGGGCGCTAAATCAATGCGGCCATAACCCAGTGGCACTGTAAATGGGTGATAGTAAAAGTCATTATTACCATGCGTCCAATTTACAAATTTTCCACCTTGTTTAAAGGTTGCGTTACACGTTTTAAATACATCGACTTCGCGTAAACCAATTTGTTGAAGTGTGTTTTTCATGGTGGGCCACGTACCCTCGCCGACACCAATGGTTGGAATATCTGATGATTCCACCAACATTACTTTTAAGCCGTCTCCATTTTGGCTTTGATGATACGACGCAATAAGTGCAGCACTGAGCCACCCGGCTGTGCCACCACCAATTACCGCTACTGTTTTTACTGCTTTATTCATAATGGACTACTCTTTGAGTATTTTTGATAACGTTTTAGACAACAAATGCCCGTTAGGGCATTTGTATTTAACGTGGTCTCATTTTAATCAATGTGGTTATCTAATATACATTACCGATAAAATAACCCAATTGGTATTAGTGCCTTTAGCACTGCAATGAAAACAAAGAGGCGATTAATCGCCCCTTTATCAATTAAAACGATCCGCGAATACCAAACGCGTAACGTGAACCATTGTCTTCAACTGAGTAAACCTGGTTAGCAAAACGACCTGTTTGTACTAACTCTTCCTCAGTAATATTGATACCTTCAGCAAATATAGTGAAGTTTTCGTTAATATCGTAGCTTGCACTGATATCCCACTGACCGTAAGTTTCTACGTTCACTGGCTCACCATTGAAGCCATTATCAACTAAGCGTAAAAAGCCTTCACGGTTGTTGTACGCAACACGTGCTTGCCAGTTATCTTGCTCATAAAACAATACTAAGTTTTGTGAGTCACCTAAACCTTCAAGTGCAAATGTTTGTGATGTATCAGAACCAATGCTGATATCGCTATCTACTACTGTAGCATTAGCAATAAAGCCAAAGCCATTCTCAAACATATGAGTTACACCAATTTCGTAACCCGTAACTGTTGCTGACTCACCATTTTGTGGACGCGTTACAGTGTAAACTTCTGAGCTACCAACAAGTTCTTCATCTGTTTGGTCTGTACATGTAGTACACGCAAAATCAGGGCCGTTACGGTCAGACATGGTGTAAGTTTCTGCACCTGTTAACGTAACAATAAAGTCGTCAACTTCTTTACTGAATACCGCAAAGCTAAATAAGTTAGCATCGTTGTAGTACCACTCGTAAGAAATATCCCAGTTTTCAGATTGGAATGGCTTAAGTGCTGGGTTACCGCCACTTGCCGTTAAGTTTTGACGACGAGGTTCGTTAAACGTTGTTGCAGGCGATAACTGCGACATTGTTGGACGAGTAATACTGTCGTACGCTGCAAAACGTAATACCATATTTTCTTGAAGCTCAAGCTTCACATTCAAAGAAGGTAATAAGTTTGAGTAACTTGTACCTTGTGTAATGTTTGTTGCAGGACCAAATACGTTAGCAAATAACGTTGCATCAGATGTAGGTACTACGTCTGTTACAAAACTTTGAACTGCAGACACATCAATATCTGTCTCTGAGTAACGCGCACCCATGTTAACCGTTACAGGCATATCAGCTAGGTCAAAACCTATAGTGAAGTCCATGTATAAGCTAGTGATATCTTCGTTAATTGTGTAACGGTTATTTTGCAGTGTAGGTGCAACAGGGAAACCCTGATCCGCTAGGTAATCAAGCATTTTATCACCGTCGTAGGTGTAGAATGTGTCAATTAAGCCAGGGAAGTAGTTATTTGCTTGGTATGCTTCAAAATCAATTACGTCAGTAGGCGCTTCAGTGCCGTAACCACAAAACTGACATTGGCTACCAAAAATTTGGAAGCTAGACTTTTCGCGCTCTTGACGATAAGCACCAAAGTTAATGCGCTCTACTGGGCCTTTATCTGGTACGTATTCAAAATCGGCTTTCGCTTCTGTAATTTCGTCTTCGTTGGTAAACTGGTTACCCATCTCGTTGTAATGAAGGCGAGCAAGGCTTGGATCTGGAAGAGAGCCATTATCAAAACCATCATGCTGAACAGTTGGAACACCGCCTGTGCCATCAAAGCTGTAGCTGTTAATAATACCCACTACGTTAAAACGATCTCGACCAGCACGATCATTTTCAGCTGTTGAGCGAGATACATCAAATTTCGCTTTTAATGACTCGTTTACTTGCCAATCAACATTAATACCAAATGCTTTGTTAGTTACATCACGAGAGTTACGTGTATGAGATACAAAGTCACTTGCAGGGTTACCACTTGGCGCACCTAAACCTACATCTTGGCTAAACGTTAATAGTGTACCTGTTGCTTCATCAATTGTTGCACTGCCTACACGATCTGGTTCAAACCAAGATGCAAGGTCGCGAACTGTTGAATCAACTTCAAATTTCGAAATTAAACCATCAACCGTTACTGTAATGTCATCCGATGGTGCATATTGAAGCACTAGACTTGCGTTAGTACGCTCACGGTCTTGCTCATCAACAACTTGGTCCCAGTTACGTGGAATGTATGCATTATCAAATAACACACCGTCTTGTGGGTTAGAAATTGTTTGGCCACCGCGCCAACCGGCTGTCAAAATTTGGTTATTTTGAAGTTTACGCTGCTGATTAGTAATAGCGAAAAGTACACCCAACTTATCGTCGTTAAATGTATTACTTACTAAAAATGATGCCGACGGAGATACTTCTTCAGAAAGGCTTTCGTACATGCCTTTAACTGAACCAATTACATGCAAGCCTCCAAAGTCAAAAGGACGTGCAGTTGTTACGTTAACCGTACCACCAATACCGCCTTCCTGAAGTAAAGCGCTATTACTTTTATAAATATCAGCACCTGTAATTTGGTCAGCCGCTAACACATCAAAGTTGAATTCTCGCCCTGCACTATCAGTCGCAATTTGGCGACCGTTTACAAGAACCGTATTAAACTGTGGACCAAAACCACGAATTGTTACGGCTTGACCTTCACCGCCACTTCGGTCAATAGCTACACCTGTAATACGTTGCAGAGACTCTGCCACGTTTAAATCAGGGAATTTACCAAGATCTTCTGCTTTAATTCCGTCTGTAACAACATTAGATGCTTTTTTATCTAACATTGATGAACGTAAGCTGCTGCGTATACCCGTTACTGCGATAACTTCAACATCTTCATTTACTTTAGGTGTATCACCTTCCGCGCCTTGAGCTGCAACGCTACCGCTTGCCAAGATGCCTGTTATAGCAATACTAAGCGCGGTTTTCTTGTTGAACGATAACTTATTGTTAATTATCATTTTTTAAAAACTCCTGATTGTGTGTAGTCATTTTGTCGTTGTGATGGTTGAATAGCTTTAAAATTATTTCAAATACTATTTATATTATAAATACTTTAAACTAAGTAAAAGTGCAACCCTTTCCTTAATTGTAGGCATTATTTTATTACTATGGGTTTTCTTTTTGTTTTCTTTTTTTTAACATGAAGCATCATGTTAACGTATTGAGTTTACTTACGAAAACGCGTAAATAATAACCTGACTATATTCTTCATCAGGCAATAAATTAGCTTTGGGATAATTTTCGCGATTTGGCGCATCAGGCCAATTTTGCGCTTCAAGGCAAAGTGCTTGCCGTGCCCTAAAAGGGTCACTAACAAAATTAGCTGTGTATAATTGCATACCTGGCTGAGTGCTTTTGAGTGTTAAATTAATACCGGTTTGCTGCGACGTTAATGTCGCCATGGTATGAAGGCTGTCGTCGTTTTCAAATATATAACAGTGATCTAAACCATTAGCTGCATCTAATTGGGTGTGACTTTGCGTTAATGCATCTTTAACTAATTTTGGCTTAATAAAATCAAAGCAGCTATTTGCAACGGGGGCAGGCCCGCCCAATGGGATGCTGTGCTCATCAATGGGTAAATAGTGGGTCGCATTTACCTGAAGTAAATGGTTCTCAATAGTGTCGCTGCTCTCAAGATTAAAATAGCAATGGTTAGTGAAGTTAACGAGAGTCTCTTTATTGCAAGTCGCTTTAAACTTAAGTAGAAGCTGCCCATTTTCTGCAGTAATGGTTTGCCATACTTTTAACTCTCCAGGAAAACCCTCTTCGCCATCCACTGAGCAATAATAAAGCTCAACCTCACTGTCGGTTTGTTTGGTTACTTGCCAAAGTACTTTATTAAAGCCTTTAACGCCGCCGTGTAGGCTATTAGGGCCGTTATTTGCTTCCAGTTGATACTGCGAGCCAGATAAGTTAAAACGCCCTTCAGCGATACGATTAGCGTATCGACCTACTGTAGCGCCTAAATAAAATGGGTTTTCAAGATAGTACTGAGGATCGTCGACGCTAAGCGTCATTTCTTGGTTTTTAAATTTAATGCTTTTAATTATTGCACCAAATGGCAATATTTCGGCTGTTAAATTCTTAGAATCACTAAGATGTATAACCTGCATTGGTTCATCAATGGTTGTCATCGTCACGCACATTCCTCAAAAGTTACCTAGAAAACTATATTAGTTAGATAAGGCAGCTATATATATTATAAATAGTATATAACTCATATTGGTAACTCAATTAAAAAACGTTAAATTTTTTAATAAAATTTACAATTGCGCTATTTATTTAACGTTAATACTGAGTACCTTTTTAATTATTGGCACTCAGTTACTTATAATGGGCTAAGTTGAAATGTGCGTAACACTGCAGTATCGGTTTGTAAATTAAGCCATATGCTTCTCAAGTGCTGCTTTTTCTTCAGTGCTCAAAGCTTGCTTAGCTCTTTCAGCAAAGTTATATCTGACCATTACAACCTTTCCAATTGCACAGCATTTATCATGCTGAAATGCCTCTTGCTTGAGTACAAAAGAGCTTGTGCCGATGTGATCTACAGACGTTTTAATCGTGATTTCGTGGCCATAAAATAACTCCCCCACAAACGACACTTCTATTTTGGCAATGATTAGTTTCCAGTCATGTGGGTTTAAGTCTGGCGTAAAAAATTTAAAAATAGGGACGCGAGCGGCTTCAAACCACACGGGGAGTACGGTATTGTTGATGTGTCCGAGTGCATCTGTTTCGCTAAAGCGCGGTATCACTTTTTCAATAAACATATTAATCCAAAAATAATTATACAAAGGTAAACCATGACGGACTTTATTCGCGTTTATGAAAACGCATTGAGCGATGATTTTTGCGATAACTTTATTAATACGTTCACGCAAAGCCCGCATGTAAAACAAGGGGTTACTTCAGGCGGTGTTGATTTAAAGAAAAAAGACAGCCACGACCTGCACCTAAATAGTCACCCCGAATATGCAGAGCAATTAAAACACATACAACAAACGACTGCACAACATGTTTTTAACTATATTGAAGAACATATTTTTATGATGATTGGCGCATTTGGCTTAAAGGTTTATCATCCAAAAACGGGGGAAGTAGTAGATTTAACTCAAGAAAATTTTGATGAAGTGGGTAAGCCACAGCTCCCTGTCCTTGTGCAGCAAATATTTAGATTAGGTAATATCCAAGCGCAGAAATACGAGGTAAATAAAGGGGGTTATCCTTACTGGCACAGCGAAGTGTATCCTCAGTTACAACACAATGAAGCCCTGCATCGTGTACTTTTATTTATGTTTTACTTAAACGATGTCGAGGAAGGTGGAGAAACGGAGTTTTATTATCAAAACCGTAAAATAGCCCCTAAAAAAGGCACCATGGTGATAGCGCCTGGCTACTTTACGCATACACATAGGGGTAATAAGCCAGTATCAAACGATAAGTATATTTTAACCTCGTGGGTGCTATTTAACCGTGCAGAGCAAATATATGGTGCACCTAAAAGCTAAACCAATAAATAAGCCATAAGTAACACTTATGGCTTATTTATATATTTAGTAGACGACCTATTTAACCAAGTAGCTCGTCAAACATATCAAACAGCTTATCAAGCTCTTCGACTGTGTTGTAATGCATACAACCAATACGTACTACACCGCCTGTATCAAGCACGTTTAATTGCTTGCATAAACCTTGCGCGTAAAAATGTCCATCCCACACACATATATGCTGTTTGCCTAAAAACTCTGAAACGGCGCGTGGCTCAAGCCCTTCAAATGTTAAAGCAAACGTAGGGGTACGTTCGTTTAATCGATCAAAGTCATCAATACCGTATAACTTTATACGAGGGTAATTAACCAAACGCGTTAAAAAGTGCTCACTGAGCGCCATCTCGTGCTGTTTAGTTTTAGCAAACGCAGCTGTTAGCTTTTCACGGCGTGTATGGCCATCATCAAGCTCGCTAATTGCAGCAATGTAATCAACAGCGGCAATAAAGCCTGCCATTGCTTCAAAGCTTTGGGTACCGGTTTCCCAACGTCCCGGCGCTACATCTTTAGCAGGCTCTACTTTGTACGGCGTAAAACCTTCAAGATGCTCTTTTTTACCGTACACCATCCCTAAGTGTGGGCCAAAAAACTTATACGCTGAGCAGGCTAAAAAGTCGCAATCAAGGGCTTGTACATCAATAAGCTCGTGCGGCGCATAATGTACCGCATCAACATACACAAGAGCGCCCACAGCATGAGCTAGCTCTATAATGCGTTCAATATCGTTAATTGAGCCTGTAGTATTTGAAGCATAGGTAACAGCCACCAACTTAGTCTTGCTGTTTAATAAGCTTTCAAACTGCGTCATATCTAGGCTGCAATCGGCTTCATTAATCAAGGCAGTATTAACCTTAACGCCTTTATCTTCTGCGGCTTGCTGCCATGATGACACGTTTGAGAAGTGATCGGCGTTAGTAACAATGATCTCATCACCGGCTTGCCAATTGCGCGAAATAGCTCGGCTAAAGCTAAAGGTAAGGCTTGTCATGTTAGGGCCAAACACAATATTTTGAGCACTTGGCGCATTGAGTAAATCGGCTGCAGCTTGGCGTGCATTTGCCATTAGCTCAACAGTTTTATCGCTTGAAAAAAACGCGCCACCTAGGTTTGAATTGTAGTGTCCTAAATAAGCAGACATTGCATTAAGCACTGAATGCGGCACTTGAGAGCCACCAGGGCCGTCTAAAAATATCGGCGATTTACCATCAACGCTTTGCATTAATGCCGGAAACTGCTCACGTAATTGCGCTATATTCATGAGCATTCCTTAAGAGGTAAGTACAAAGCAATCCAGGTAACCTGGTTTGCTAGCATCAACTTTATTCATTGGCGTTGCATTGTGCCAAACTTGGCGGTCGTTTATAAGCGCAAACATGCCGTCTTTAATTTCCATTTTGAAACATGGCTCAGCTTGCTTGTTTTCGTATACAAGTAACTCGCCACCTTCTAAGTTTTCGTGCGAAACACCGCATATACATACATGATCAAAACCGTCTTGATGCACGCCTTCTGGCGCTGCTGGCGTATCGCTATCAATGGCTAACATTCTAAATTGATGTATTTCAATATCGCGATCTTCATCAATACCGGTAAGCTGGCAAAACTCACTGACAATACTTTTCATGCCATCTGATTCAAGTAGGCTTTGCTCTAAATTTTCGTAAGTACGTTCAACGTTACCTTGAAACGTATTAATCGAATCGTCTTGAACAAATGCTTTGGCAGCTTGCAATTTTAGCTCACCATTTTGAAATTTAATTACTGAATAACGACGCTTACGAAATTCGCCATCTGCATATGGATTTGCAGGTAGGTTATCAAAAGAAGGCTTAACCAAATCAATATTTGCTTGGTTAATAAAACGAAGTTGCAGTAAATTCTGGTTGTTTAATGCAGTCATGAAATCTCGCCTAAAATAATGAGAATATTAAAAGAGATTTTAATGCATGTAGCGAGGAATTATTGCTTTATTATCCAACTTAAATGTGAAAAATACTTAATTTTAATTCAGTATAAGGCTATTAAAGCATGAATAATCTAAATTATATTTAAACAATAAAAAACCCGCCGAAGCGGGTTTTTTATTCAAACTCTATAAATTAAACAGCTTGCTGAATAATTACGTTGTCTGCTTTTTTAGTGTACTGAGGCATACGGTGGAAGTTCAAGTAACGGTAAGTATCTGCTGCCGTTGCATTGATTTTCGCTGCATATTCTTGGTACTCAGCCGGAGTAGGTAATTTACCTAAAATTGCCGCAACTGCAGCAAGCTCTGCTGATGCTAAGAATACGTTTGCGCCTGTACCTAAACGGTTAGGGAAGTTACGTGTTGAGGTAGAAACAACCGTTGCTTTATCTGCAACGCGTGCTTGATTACCCATACACAGTGAACACCCTGGAGTTTCAATACGTGCACCTACACGACCAAAGATACCGTAGTAACCTTCGTCTGTAAGTTGGTCTTTATCCATCTTCGTTGGTGGAGCAACCCAAAGCTGTGTTGGAATACGGCCAGTAAAGCCATCGAGTAATTTACCCGCTGCACGGAAGTGGCCAATGTTAGTCATACAAGAACCGATAAATACTTCATCGATTTTCTCGCCTGTAACGTCAGATAGTAAACGCGCATCATCTGGGTCATTCGGTGCACAAAGTACCGGCTCTTTAATATCAGCTAGGTCGATTTCAAGTACGTGCTTGTATTCTGCATCCGCGTCAGCTTCCATAAGTTCTGGGTTAGCCAACCAATCTTGCATTGCAGTAATACGACGCTCGATTGTACGAACATCGCCGTAACCTTCAGAGATCATCCACTTAAGCATAACAATGTTAGACTCAAGGTACTCAGAGATAGACTCTTTAGAAAGCTTAACAGTACAACCAGCAGCTGAACGTTCTGCTGATGCATCTGATAGTTCAAATGCTTGCTCAACAGTTAAGTGCTCAACACCTTCAATTTCTAGTACACGGCCAGAGAATTCGTTGATTTTACCTTTCTTCTCAACCGTTAATAAGCCTTCTTTGATACCGTAGTAAGGAATTGCATGAACAAGATCACGTAATGTGATACCTGGCTGCATTTCACCTTTAAAGCGAACCAAAATAGACTCAGGCATATCAAGTGGCATAACACCTGTTGCTGCTGCGAATGCTACTGCACCTGAACCCGCTGGGAACGAAATACCTAATGGGAAACGAGTATGTGAATCACCACCAGTACCTACGGTGTCTGGTAATAACATACGGTTTAACCACGAGTGAATTACACCGTCACCAGGGCGAAGTGAAACACCGCCACGGTTCATGATGAAATCAGGAAGCGTATGGTGCGTGTTTACGTCAATTGGTTTAGGGTAAGCAGAGGTATGACAGAATGACTGCATTGTTAAATCTGCAGAGAAACCTAAACATGCTAAGTCTTTAAGTTCATCACGTGTCATAGGACCAGTAGTATCTTGCGAACCTACAGTAGTCATTTTAGGCTCACAGTATTGGCCTGGGCGAATACCGGCTACGTTACATGCTTTACCAACCATTTTTTGCGCTAGTGTAAAGCCTTTGTCTGACTCTTCAGTCACTGCTGGTACTTTAAATACATCAGTAGCACCTAAACCTAAAGATGTACGTGCTTTGTCTGTTAAACCACGACCAATGATAAGTGGAATACGACCACCAGCACGAACTTCATCAAGGATTACATCTGATTTAAGTTCGAAAGTAGAGATAACATCATCAGTACCATGGCGTTTAACAACACCTTCGTATGGGTAAATATCAATTTGATCACCCATGTTGAACTCGTCAACATTTAATTCGATTGGTAATGCGCCAGAATCTTCCATTGTGTTAAAGAAGATAGGTGCTATTTTGTTACCTAAACATACACCACCAACACGTTTGTTTGGTACAAATGGGATATCATCACCCATAAACCAAAGCACAGAGTTAGTAGCAGACTTACGAGAAGAACCAGTACCTACAACGTCACCTACATAAGCAAGTGGTAAGCCTTTAGTTTTTAATTCTTCAAGCTGTACGATAGGACCTACTTCACCTGCTTTATCTGGGTTTATGCCATCACGCTCATTTTTTAGCATTGCCAAAGCATGAAGTGGGATATCAGGACGTGACCATGCATCTGGTGCAGGTGATAAGTCATCGGTGTTTGTTTCACCCGTTACTTTAAATACAGTAACAGAGATTTTTTCAGCTACTGCTGGCTTATTTGTAAACCATTCAGCTGCAGCCCAAGATTCGATAATTTGCTTAGCAAACGCATTGCCTGCTTTGGCTTTTTCTTCTACGTCGTAGAAAGCATCAAACATAAGTAATGTGTTTGAAAGGCCTTTTACTACGATTGGCGCTAATGATTCGTCATCAAGTAGGTCAATCATTGGCGCGATATTGTATCCGCCTAGCATTGTTCCTAATAATTCAGCTGCTTTTTCTTTAGAGATAAGAGAAGTAGTCGCTTCACCTTTAGCAACAGCGGCTAGGAAGCCTGCTTTGATGTAAGCAGCGTCATCAACACCTGGTGGTACACGATTGATTAATAAATCTAAAATGAATTCTTCTTCACCTGCCGGTGGGTTTTTTATTAATTCAATAAGATCAGCAGTTTGCTGAGCATCTAATGGCGCTGGTACGATACCTAACGCGGCACGTTCTTCTACGTGTTTACGATATTCTTGTAGCACAATATTGCCCTCTTGGTGACGTGAAAGTATTCGGTAGCGCTTCATGCGCACTTGTTACCCAATACTTATAGTATTCTAACGCGTAATTATAAAGCTTTTATAGATAGATGAAAATCCATCCAGTTACACAACTGATTATACCGACTATAAACACTATGAATAGTAGTTACGGGAAATTCTATTTCCATGAATACTTGTTAAGTAATAATCATTACTATTTAGGTAGACAAGCATAAATAGCGGCCATAAAAAAACCCAGCATAAGCTGGGTTTTTATAATCAAAATAATCTATTAACGTAAAACTTTTACTGTTTTGATTGTTTTGATGTGCGCTTCAACACGACGATTCTCTGCGTGTGCAGCGGCTGTGTTAGCTTCATTTTTAAGGCGCTCTTCACCTAAACCTACCGTAGTAATGCGGTCAGATGCAATACCGTCAGCTATTAATTGCTTAGCTACCGAATCAGCACGCTTTTTAGATAGCATTTTGTTGTAAGTCGCTTTACCTACTGCTGAAGTATGACCTTCTAAAAGCACTGTTGTATCTGGGTAATCTTTTAAGAAAGATGCAACTTGATCGATGTCGTCTAAGTAACGCTGTGATACAGCAGCTTTGTCGTTAGGGAACGTTACTAATAAGCTCACAGTTACTTCTTTATCTTCATATAAAGTACAACCAGTACCATCAACAGCATCTGTCATTGGTGTATTAGGACACTTGTCATCAGCATCTAAAATATTGTCATTGTCGCTGTCTACTGGCTCAACCATAACTTCAACAACCTCTGGCGCAGGCTGTACCGGCTCAGCAGGCATAGTGTTTTGTCCAAAGAAATAGTTAATACCTAATTTAGCGCCAACATCTGTGTAACCTTTATCAATACCTTGGTATACAGCAGTTTCAACGTTAGCGAATAAGTTGTCAGTAATGAAGTGTCTGTAACCAACACCTGCATTTAAGAACGTGTTGTCATCAACAACGTCCATTGATTTAATACCAACTAAACCGTAGAAAGGACCGCCATCTAAATGGTAAAGCGCATCAATACCAAAACGGCTACCGTCGATGTTGTTACGGTTACCAGCGGCTTTGTCGAATGCATTGAAATCAAGATCTGCATACTCTAAACGAGCACTCCAAAAATCGCTGAAGCGGTAACCCGCTTCAAGACCAAAGCCAGTCGACTCGTTTACGTCAAGACCAGCCTGTGCGCTCATATTTTCCCAAGACGCATCGTAGTAGTCGCCAAATGCGCCAATGTAGAAACCTTCTTGCTTGTCAGCAGCAAAAGTAGATACGCTAGTTGCAGCTAACGCAATTGCAATAGTTAGTGATTTTAATTTCATTGTTTTCTTCCCATTTTAACAACTAATAAATTGTGGCTAATTAAGTACTAGCTCACTAAGTTTTATACAGACTAACTCAACTTTTGTTAATCAATACTTAACGAAAAATAAAGTTTATAATTTTTTTCAATGCGATATAACGATATCCAACAAATCAGTTTAGGTGAAATTTAAAACTTTACCTAGCTAGAAACCAACTAGTTGATCATATAAATCGATAATCTGCAGAAGACACAAAGACAACTCAATCAATTGTTCTTGCTCACAATGAAACTAACTTATCTTTATGTTTAGATAGTAACACCGGAATTTGCTTTGCTCAATCAATGAACATCTCTGTGCTAAAATATCGTTATTTATAATCATTAACTTATCTATTTTTACAACACTTAAGTACCACAAAAAGTTTTATAGTCGGTATCATTTGACGGTACCTCTTGAAATTCGGCCATATCATCGCTGAACAGGTACGGTTTATTAGCTACTTTTACAAAACGGCTCATCAGTTTACTTGAACCAAGCTCATTATATTCAGCTAATATTGTTTCAATTATATGATTTCGCGGAATTATACGTGGATTGGCTGCTCGCATGGTTTTGTAGCTATCGTTACTTGTTCGGCTTTGCCACTTATTCGCCCACTCAATTAATTCTTTTGGAATAGTTGCATTGCCATTCACAAACTCCGTCAGTGCATCAAAAGTATTGGTGTAATCAAGATGATGTGCTTGCAATAATGTTAGTAGCTCAGAAACAAGATCTTTGTCGCCCTCTTTTGCACCAGCCAGGCCTAATTTTTTGCTCCACATTACTGTAAATTGAGTATTAAATTGCTCTGAAAAATGATGTATAACTGGAGTAAGTAATGACACAGCTTTTTCTTCATCATCGCTAATTAATGGGATAAGGCTTTCAGCTAAGCGAGCACAATTCCAACTCGCCATATTTGGCTGATTACCAAAAGAGTAGCGGCCTTGCTTGTCTATAGAGCTAAATACGGTGTCAAAATCAAAGCTATCCATCATTGCACACGGGCCATAATCTATAGTTTCGCCACTTACGAGCGTGTTATCGGTGTTCATAACGCCATGAACAAACCCAACGCGCATCCAATTAATAATCAAGTTCACTTGATTGCTAATGACTGCTGTCAAAAAAGCGATATACCGCTCAGGACCTTCACTCGTTATTTCAGGGTAATGGCGTTTAATTGCTAAATCAGCTAATTTTTTTAATCCCTCAGCATCGCCTTGGGTTGCTAAGTATTGAAACGAGCCAACACGAATATGGCTGCTTGCTAGGCGAGTAACAACAGCCCCTGGTTGAGGCGTATTACGGTAAACCGCTTCGCCGGTACCAACCACAGCCAAACAACGAGTAGTGGGAATACCTAATGCGTGCATAGCTTCACTCATTACGTATTCACGAATAGCAGGGCCTAATGCACATCGCCCATCGCCACCTCTAGAATACGGGGTAGCGCCTGAGCCCTTTAACTGAATGTCCCACAGCTGGTTTTTATCGTCATTTATAGCACCAAGCAAATGCGCTCGCCCATCACCCAAGCGCGGCGAAAAGTGACCAAACTGGTGCCCAGAATAACCAAGCGCTACCGACTTTATTTGCTGTGATTCATTGCCTGCAAAGGTACTAGGACGCAGCTGCGGCTCAACACCTATATTAAACTGCTTTGCTAACGCTTCGTTCCACAAAAGCAGTTGCGGAGCTGCAACGCTTGATGGTTGATCTTCTATTGCGAAATTATCTGCTATGTCTGTGTATCTCGGCACTAGTTTCATGGTTAATTTCCTGACTGTTGACGTATACCTACGCGATTGTCACCCACACCATAGGCCACAATTAAACTCAGCTCTTGCATACTTAAACCACTTTGCTTTTGCATTTCGTTAAAAAATGCCTGCGCAGCAGTGAGTGATTTTTTAGTTTGCAGCCCACCATCAATAATTTTATGTGCCCTTAGGTAACTTTCTACATCTCGCGAAAGTAAAAAAGTATCTTTACCAAGCGCTCTTAAGGCATACGGGCCAGTATTTCCACCCAAACGGGCGCCGTGTTTTTTTAAATATGCCCATAAACCAATAATGTCATCGCTTGGCCAGTTAGCTACGAACTTGCTAAAACTGCCATATTCCTGTGCTATTTCGTGGATCATGTAGGCATTTTCAGGAATTGTTTTCACTTTTTTATAATTACGAATAATACGCTCATCACTCGCTTTTTGCTCGAGCATATCGGGCGGCATCATTAATAGCTTATCAACGCTGAATTCCCAAAAAACCTCTCTAAAGCCCGACCATTTGCTGTTTATTACCGACCAGTAAAAACCACTTTGAAAAACTTTTCGGGTAAATTCTTCAAGCCAATCGTCGTCACTTAATGCGCTTAATGCTTTTTTAGATAAGGGTTTTGCGAGTAATAACTTAAGCATTTTTTCAGAGCCTTTTCGCTCTACTGCTCGCTTATAAATATCGCTAAATTTTTCCATACTTATTAAATACCTCGCTGCTCATAGGGTTAGTTTACGAGAAAAGCAGCCAATACGTAACCACCCACATTTTCGATGAACTAATCTGTATCCTGCAACTTGACACCTAGACGGCTAAAATGTTTTAATCGCCGCAATTACCCTATTTAAATTGTATTTTGTTAAACCTTTTGCGGTTAAACAAAATACAAAGGGCTAGAAGAGGTGCGTTATTCAGGTAGCGTATGTTAGGAGCGCAAACTCCAGTGAGCATACGTCAGGGGAATACCGCCGAGAGGTAAACGCTTTTGCGAAGCAATTACTTCGGGCGACTAGGTTGAATCCTAGCGACTGTCACCAATAGCTGTTTTAAAACAGCTTATTAGTTTGGTGGAGAGCTTCTGGTCTTAAATAATAAGGCCGTGCGCCCTATTATTTTAAGCCCATTCGCTCTTCGAATACTGTTCGAACGACGTTAATGCGGCTCACATCATACAGCCCCTTTAATATCTCGAACACCTTATAGGTTCGTAAGAGATGATCAATAATTTCAATTTAGATGACTACGCACTGTGGACAGCGCTTGTTACGCCGTTTGATCAACAAGGTAATGTTGACTACGACACGCTCACAACACTTGTTAGCGAACAAGAAGCAGCACACAACGGTATTTTACTGCTCGGTAGCACAGGTGAAGGTTTAGCCCTTACGCTTAATGAGCAGCAAGGCATTGTTGAGCATGTGTGCCAATTAAAACCCAGTGTACCGCTTATGGTTGCTGTTGGTGGTAGTAACTTGGCCCAACAAAAAGAATGGGTTAGCTACTGTAACCAATTACCTATTCACAGCTACTTATTAGGCTCGCCTCTTTATGCAAAACCAGGGGCTGTAGGTCAAACACATTGGTACGAAAGCTTATTAAACGAAAGCGCGCATCCGTGTATGTTATACAACGTACCTGGGCGCAGCGGTGTAAGCATTCCTATCGAAACCATTGAAAACTTAAAAGCACACCCAAAACTGTGGGCCTTAAAAGAAGCCAGTGGCAACATCACCCAATTTGAAGCATACCGACAAGCCGCGCCTAATTTAGCTCTATACAGTGGCGACGATGCACTTATGCCCTACTTTGCCCAAGCAGGTGCAAAAGGCTTAGTATCGGTTGCGGCAAACGCGTGGCCTTTGCAAACACACGAATTTGTAAAACGCAGCTTAAGTGGCCAACACCCCAATTTATTTGCTCAGTGGACTCGCGCTATTGATAGCCTATTTGCTGTAGCAAACCCTATTCCCGTTAAAGTGCTAATGCACCAACAAGGCCGCTTAAGTAGCCCGTTGCTGCGCCCGCCTTTAACGCATCTTGAGTTAACGCAAACCGATTGCATTACCACTGCAAACGACACCATTTTATCTTGGCATTAAATACAGGTTTTTATAATGAGCTGGTTAGAACTACTTAATAATTTAGAATCGGGCGCAGTACGCGCAGCATCACAAAACGAAAGCGGTCAATGGGAAGCTAACGTAGAAGTAAAACAAGGCATTTTAGAAGCCTTTAAAAATGGCACTAACACCGAGTTTGCAGGCGGGTTTGTTGACAAGCACAACCTTGCACCGCAAGAGTTTAGCACTGACGACGGCGTGCGTATGGTACCAGGTGGTTCAAGCGTTCGTCGTGGTGCCTACGTAGCTAAAGGCACTATTATTATGCCACCAGCGTACGTAAATATTGGCGCATACATCGACGAAGGCACTATGGTTGATAGCCACGCGTTAGTGGGCTCGTGTGCACAAGTAGGTAAAAACGTACATTTGAGCGCAGCCGTTCAACTTGGTGGTGTACTTGAGCCAATCGGGGCAAGCCCAGTTGTGGTTGAGGACGATGCGTTTATTGGCGCAGGTTGTGTCATTGTTGAAGGCGTAGTGGTTAAAAAAGGCGCTGTACTTGCACCAGGCGTACGCTTATCTGCAACCATTCCGGTGTACGACTGCGTAAACGAGCGCCAGCTAGATAAAGGCGAGCCAATTCCAGAGTACGCCATTGTAATACCTGGCTCTCGCCCTGCGTCTAACGAGTGGGCTCGTGAGCAAGGCCTAAGCATGTCGTGTGCGTTAATTGTTAAATACCGCGACGAGCAAAGCGATGCATCGTTATTGCTAGAAGAGGTTTTACGATAATGAGCTTTTTGAGCACGCCAATCAAAACCGCTGTTAATACGCTTACTCAGCAACTTGATACCCCTTTTTTTGTTTACGACCTAGATAAACTAAACGCACACCTTGCGCGCTTAGTTGCGCAAACCGATGTAAAACTTTGGTATGCAGTAAAAGCGAACCCGCTTTCTAAGATTATTCAAAGCTTAGATAGCGCAAGCTTTAACTTTGACGTAGCAAGTAAAGGTGAACTTGAACAAGTCCTTGCACAAGGTATTAGTTCGCAGCGCGTGCTCAACACAGGGCCTGCAAAGAGCTCTAAACAAATTAAACACTTTATTGAGCGCGGCGTACGTATTTTTGTTGCCGAAAGCCTCAATCAAGTGCGTTGGTTAAACCAACAAGCGCAGCTGCAAAATACGCAGCTGCAAGTTTTATTGCGTGTGCAACTACGCTGGCCTGAAGGTGAAAAAAACCCACTAGGCGGCGACAGCCTAACTCCGTTTGGGCTTGGCTGCGATGAATGGCAAGCGCTCAATACTGGCGATTACCCAGCACTTAATTTTGATGGCCTGCATATTTTTCAGTGGGGCAACATGCTTAGCACGCAAAAGCTAAGCGAGCTGTGGTCGCAAATGATTGCACCGCTTACCACCTTGGCTAATAACTTAAATATAAACCTTAAAATTCTCGATTTAGGCGGCGGTTTAGGCATTCCTTATACACAAAACGAGACAATCCTTGAGTGGGATGGCCTTATAGCCGCGCTTGCTAAAATTAAAAAAGAGGCGGGTGTAGACGAGCTTTGGATGGAGCTTGGCCGCTACGCTGTAGGCGAATGCGGTCATTATGCTAACCCCGTAGTAGAGTGCAAACAAAACTACGGCCAACAGCAAGTTATTTTAACCGGTGGTATTAACCACTTATTGCGTCCTGCTGTTACAAGCCAAGATTTTCCTGCGGCGTTATTGCGCGAATCAACGGCGCCAGAACAAGCAATGAGCCTATATGGCCCATTATGTACTGCCCTTGATTGTTTAGGTGAGCATACCCTACCAAGCGATTTAAACGAGCAAGACTGGCTGGTATTTAGCCAATGTGGCGCCTATGGTTTTACCGAAAGCATGCCCTACTTTTTATGCCATGAACTAGCCGCAGAATATGTGTTACAAAATGGCGAGCTCACCTGTGTGCGCCAAGCAGAAAATGCCAGTCACTACTTAAGGTAATAAACATGAGCATAACAACACCCATTAGCCAAGAAAACATTGTAGTAGGGGAAGTAGCAAATGGCTTGCCTCTCACTATTCCGGTGTATCGCTTAAAAGGCGACGGCACAGGTCCAAGCGTGTATATTCAAGCCAACATGCATGGCGCCGAGGTACAAGGTAACGCGGTTATTTTTCAGCTGCTAGAGCAGTTAAAACAGCTCAATTTAAAAGGCGACATTACCTTAGTACCATATGCTAACCCTATTGGTTGCAATCAAAAATCAGGGGAGTTTACCCTTGGCCGATTCGACCCAATTACGGGCACTAACTGGAACCGTATGTATCACTACAATAGTGATTTAGTCACCCAGTTTGCCAAAGATCATAGCCAGTACGACGATGCAGCTTTAAAAAATAACTTTAAACAAGCCTTGCTTGATGAAATAGACACCAAACTTAACGGCCCTGCATATTTACTCAATACCGGTAAACGCATTGCGCTTAATTTGCAAAAGCTTGCGCACCAAGCCGACATAGTACTCGATTTACACACAGGCCCTATTTCAAGTAAGCATTTATATTGCCCAACCTATGCAACAGACAGTGCTCGTTATTTTAATATTGAACATGTACTGCTGATCCCAAGCGACTTTGATGGCGCTATGGATGAAGCTAGCTTTTGCCCATGGTGGCACTTAAGCAATGCACTTAGCGCGCAAGGGCGTTCGTTCAACGTGCAGGTAGAAGCCTTTACAGTTGAGCTAGGTAGCCAAGAAAAAATAGATTTAAAAGAAGCACTCAACGATGCAAAGAGCATATTATGCTACCTAAATCATAAGAACGTATTAGTAGATGCACCGCATAAACCAGCTAATATAACTCGCTATGCGTGTAACCTAGATGACTACTTTGCCTATTACGCCCCTATTGGCGGCATGGTTGAATATATAGCACCACTTGGTAGTCATATTAAAGCAGGCGAGCCCATCGCACATATTTTACGTATGGAACGCTACCTAAGTGAACAACCATTACAAACGCTGACTCTTGATTGCGATGCTATCGCTATTTTGCACTTTGCCTCAGCAAGCGTAAATCAAGGCACTGAGTTGTATAAATTTTTTACAAACGTATTTGAGCTATAGCTCACCCTTCTCATTGCGTGAGAGTACATTAATCTCCTAAGTTAATGTACATTAGATAAAGCGGCTTTGGCCGCTTTTCTTTTGATCTGTTAGTACCGCTTTTAACGTAATGTAAACAGTTCAGTAAAAGTTCACTGTACCTAATGTAAAAAGCGTTATAATAAAATAAATCACAACCTACCCAATACTCACAAGGAATTACAATGAGCTGGCGCCACTGGATCACCCTTTCAGCTTTACTAAGTACCGCAGCATTTGCGCAAGACGAATTACAAACAAACGAGCAAGACAGCAGTATAGAACTCGTCAAGCAATGTATTTTGAATGAAGTGATTGGGGGCGATGGCAAGCAAACACTCGATGAGCTTCGTAAAAAATGCTCTGCACTGGAAGAAAACAAACAACTGACCGCACTCGATAAACGCCAAGCACGTGAAGAGGTTGGTAAAAAAAATCGTAATGTAATCACCCCCCACAAACGTAATTACATATTGCCATTATCATACGTATCGCATCCTAACGATCGCCCTTTTGACCGTTTTGATGAGCTCACCGATGAACAAGATGGTGATACGCTCGATAACTTAGAAGCAAAATATCAACTTTCAATCAAGGTTCCCTTGTTTGACGAATTTTCTGACGAAGACCAAGCCTTGTATTTTGGTTTTACGCTGCAATCGTATTGGCAAATTTATAACTCAGAAATTTCATCGCCATTTCGTGAAACCAACTACGAACCTGAAATTTTTTGGATAAATTATCTGGATCCAAAAAACGTACTTTGGGGCGATGAAATGGCTATTGTGTTAGGTATTTCACACCAGTCAAATGGTCGAAGCCAACCAAACTCACGTTCGTGGAACCGTATTTACGCCGACTTCATATGGGAAAACCGAGGCTTTGTTTTTAGCTTTAAACCTTGGTATCGCATAGCTGAAGACGAAAAAGAAAACCTGCTAGATGCAAAAGGTGATGATAACCCTGATATTTACAAATACATGGGGTACTTTGAATTTAGCGGTGCTTATCGTTATCACGACCATGAATTTAGCTTTATGACTCGCAATAATTTAAATTCAGACAATCGTGGTGCACTTCAGCTTGATTGGTCATTTCCTTTGTGGGGCCGCGTTCGTGGCTACGCGCAATACTTTAACGGCTACGGTGAAAGCCTAATAGATTATAACGCCGACGTTGAGCGTATTGGTGTGGGTATATTATTAACTGATTTGTTGTAATATCAGCTTATAAAAAAGCCAAGCATTAATTATTAAGTGCTTGGCTTTTTTTCAATTAAAAATTACTCGTTATTTTTTTACGGCAAAAACACCTTCAAACTCAGCAACTACGTTGTCACCATCATAAATGATTACCGGTACCACATAACTTGTTTTACCATCGGCTTCTAAATCGCTTAATTTGCCTTTACACGCTTGTAAATCTACACAACCGCGCGGATCTGTATTGAGTGGTTTCAGGTACTTAATACTCGCATCGGCTAAAACTATGCTACCTTCAAGTCCCGCTTCTTTGAGCGCCAAATACGTTGCACCCCAGCCAGTTAATGTCGCTAAACTATAAATAGAACCAGCAAACATGGTGTTATGTAAATTTAAATTAGCGTCTAAATCAGCGCTGGTTGTAAATTGCCAATCGGTGTAACTTTCTACTTTAATGCCCATTGCATCACTAATAGGAATTGATTCTCGCCAGATATTTTGCAGTACCTGAGTCCAATTTGGATGGCGGAACCAACCCGGCTCACTCGGTTTTTGCTTAACCATTTTATAATGCTGTACGTCACCATATGCCAAGTGCGCTTTTTCTTTTAATTCGTACCCATGACGCTTATAAAATTCAAGCGCTCGCTCACGTGCAAATAACACCAGCTCATCGGCATTTTGTGTCCACGCTATTTTTTCTAAATCGTGTAACAGGCGACTACCAATATGCTGATTTCGGTTACCTTCAGCCACAGCCATATAACGAACCTGAGCTTGCTCGTGGTTATTAAAATGTAATCGAGCCACACCTAATACATCACCCTCTTTATTTTTTATAAAGCGGTGTTCAGCGTCTTGTTCTAAATCATCTTGTTCAGAACCTCTTGGTTCCCCCCAAGGAGCGCGTAAAACCTGCCAGCGTAATTGATAATAAGCTTGCCAATCTTCGCTACTTTGTGGGGTACTTACCTGAAACATACTTACTCCTGTTGCTGTAAAAGCCGCATGTAAAAATTTAAAAAGGCCTCAACCTATTGATGGCAAATACCATACTCCATCTTAACAAAACTGCAAATACGACTTTGGTGAAGCTTTTAAAATACGTAAAAAATTAATGACAGATCCCATTGCGCTTTACTAAAGCTGGTTTATGCTAAATAACATGACCACATACATTGATGCCTCAACAGGCCTAATTAACAGTCATTTTATTGAAAACAGCCAAAATGAAGGAACGCTACTTTATTGGCAAAACGTAAATGGCGATCACATTCAAGTTCGCGAGCATGGTAATTTACGCTGGCTATTAATAAACAACACATTGCAATCCATTATCGACGTCAATAATCCACAAACACTGTTGTTTCCTCACTTGCAATATTTAGCAGCGCAATGGCAAACACTGCCACCACCTAATAACGTGCTTGAACTTGGATTGGGCGGTGGGGCTATTCGTAACTATTTACTTAAGCAACACCCTCAAGTAAATATAACGTCAGTTGAAAAAAATGCAGGCATATTGGCATGTTATTCGCAGTTTTTTGCATTAAGCAGTAACGAAAATTTACTATGCGATGATGCACAGGTGGTACTTACTTCAGCGCGTAATATAGATTGGGTTATATTAGATTTATTCTGCCAGATAGATGCGCCCCGATTTTTATTTGAGCACGCATTTTATGAAAAAATTCACGCTGCACTTAACACTACCGGCAAACTATTTATTAACTTTTTATCGCAACATAACTCACAGTTAAAACAGCTCCAAAAGCTATTATTCGATGTATTTGGTTATACAGTATACCCTCATAAAATTTCAGGTTACGTTAACCATATAGTGATCATTAGTAAACAACACCCTAAACAGATAAGTTAAACGTAACCGGTCCATCGTTACATAAACTCACTTGCATATCAGCACCAAACTCACCGGTTGCAACACTAATACCTTGCGCTTTAGCTTGATCAACAAAGTACTCGTAAAGCGCGTTAGCTTGGCTTGGGGTCGCTGCAGATGAAAAGCTCGGACGCATTCCTTTTTTAGTATTTGCGGCTAACGTAAATTGCGAAACAACTAATAATTCACCACCCATGTCTTTTAAACTTAAATTCATTTTATCGTTTTCGTCGGTAAAAATTCGGTAATTACTTACTTTATGTAGAAGCTTATCAGCTGCCTCATTATCGTCTGCCTTTTCAACACCTAACAAAAGTAAAATACCTTGCTCTATTTGCCCAATTACCTGGTTGTCAACTTCTACCTTTGCGTGTTTTACGCGCTGTATTAGCCCTTGCATTTAACTTATATCCTTTGATTTAGGTTCTTCTTCCAGTTCTATTTCTGGGGTATCCTCAATATCATTTGGGCTAATACACGCCGTAAATTCGGCGCCCAAAAGTACAACTACCCACGCTAAATACACCCACACAAATAAAATAGGAATTGTTGCTACCGCACCGTAAATAACCTCATATGAAGGAAAGTGGCTAATATAAAGTGCAAACCCTTTTTTTGTTAGCTCAAATAAAAGTGCAGCAAACAATGCCCCTGGCACAGCGGCTCTAAACGATACGCGTGTATTTGGCACTAAGGTATAAAGCATGATGAAGCCCATCATCGAAATTCCATAGGGAAGTAATTTTAATAAAAATCCACTAAACCCCGGAATACCTTGATCAGCAAACGATACTAACGACACAATGTATGAAGTTACACCAATACTTGCGCCCAGTAATACAGGGCCTAAACTCAAGACCATCCAATACACTGCAAATGAAATCATCATTGGGCGCTTTTTCTTAATACGCCAAATGCGATTAAGTGTTGCATCTACATTGCGTATTAAAAGTAATGCAACAGCGGCTAAAAAACCTATACCCACTGCAGTCATTTGATTGGCATTGCCTGCAAAGGAGCTAATATGCTCTCTGATCACATCCGTAGAGGTCGGCACAAAGTTAGTAAACAAAAAACTTTCTATTTCCATACGAGTCGATTCAAACCCCGGAAACGCTGAAAATATTGCAACCCCTACAGCGATAAGCGGTATTAATGAAAGCAGAGTTACGTAAGCAAGGTAACCAGCATTGACTGTAATTTGATCGTCTATACAACGATTAATATATTGCATCCACCAACCGGGTTGCTGGCGCATAAAGGACTTAACTTGCTGTTTGTAATGGGAGAGCTTATCATTCATACAATTGACTTGTGCTTATCGAGTTTTGATTATCATAACAATCAGCACCGGAATTTACAGCACTTACACGTAAATAGGGAATCAAATGAAAAAACAAACACTGTTAAGCGCATCAATACTTGCCCTAACGTTAGCATTATCTGGGTGTCAATCAGCTTACTATTCTGCAATGGAAAAAGTAGGTGTTCACAAACGTGACATTCTTATTGACCGCGTAGAAGAAACCAAAGAGTCACAAGAAGAATCTCAAGAAGAGTTTCAGTCAGCGCTTGAGCGTTTAACTACACTAATTAATTTTGATGGCGGTGAGCTCCAAGATGCTTACAATCAACTAAATGACGATTACGAATCAAGCCTTAAAGCCGCAGACGACGTTACTACCAATATCAATAAAGTAGAAGATGTTGCTGAAGCCTTGTTTGACGAGTGGAGCGATGAATTAGAACAGTACAAAAGCGCTTCGTTAAAACGCGAAAGCAGTAAAAAACTTAATGCCACTAAGCGCCAATTTGATCAGCTTCTTCGTTCAATGCGCAGTGCTGAAAGTAAAATGGAACCAGTACTATCATCACTAAAAGATAACGTTTTGTACTTAAAGCATAATTTAAATGCACAGGCAGTTGCTGCTATAAAAGGTGAATTTACTAACCTTAAACGCGACATTCAGATACTGATGAACGACATGAACAAGTCAATCGCCGATTCAAATAAGTTTATTGAGCAAATGAACAAAGCCTAATAATGCTATTTTTATAACAGCTCTAAAAGCCTGTTAATTTTAACGGGCTTTTTTGTGATTATTTTTTGTTACGATTAACACATTGTTTAATAAATAGCTTTTGATAAGCTTAAACTTCTTTAAAACAATAGCAACAGTCGAAATGAAATTACATACTCTGTGCTTACTTATTACCTCAAGCTTCTTAGCCGCCTGCAGCGCAAACACTGTAAATGTAATTGCTGGGCAAGACAGCATAACGCCAATTCATGAATCAGGTGAGCGTGAAGGGCGTTATCACAACCTTTATGTGAGCGATAAAACCTATCCGGTTACTTGTGAAGCTGACTGCTACCCACAACACCCGAATGTAATATGCGAAACCACTGCTGAAAATTGCACATTTAACGCTGAGCAATTAAAGCCACAGCTAAACCTTGGCTTTAATATACGCTGGTTAGGCCATGCTGGCTTTATGATCCAAACACCAAATGGACAGCATGTAGTGTTCGACCCCGTAAAAGAGCAGTTTGACTCACCCGTTGATTTAGCATTTAAGCTTGCCTCTGGGTTTTATAGACAACCTGGTGATTGGCTTACTCAAAGCGAACTTAAAAACCTAGATGCCGTTATATATTCGCACATTCATTACGATCATTTTAATAAATCAGACATAGAAGAAATAGGTAATCAACCTCGCTACTTAGCACCATTAGGCATGGCAGATAACTTTCCAAACGCAGGACTTAATATTAGCGAAATGGCGTGGTATGCAAAAACTAAAATTGATGATTTAACCATTCATGCACTACCAGCGCATCACTTTAGCAGCCGTGTATTAGTACCCTTTATTTACGAAGACAACGATAAAGACTTATGGAATGGCTGGCTACTTGAACAAAATGGCAGTACCTTATTTTTTGCAGGCGACACTGGCTACTCCAAACACTTTAGCGATATTCAGCAAAAGTATGGCGATATTGATGTGTGCTTAATGCCGATAGCCTCTTACTACAGCGAAGATAATCCCAAGTGGTATCGTTATGTCCATACAACCCCAGAAGATGCTCTTAAGGCCGCACACGAGCTTAACTGTAAAGTCATGATACCGTGGGGGTACGGTAACTCATCATGGAAAATGGGCGACCGAAGTAGTCATTCGGCTTTACTACGTTTATTACACATGCATGAAACAATGAAATCACCCGTGCCGCTTTATATTTTAAATGAAGGTGAAAGTATTAAATTTTAAATTGCCCACCAGCTGAAATACATCAACATAATTCGTAATAACCCTCTAGCTGAACTATCTTTAATTAACTAAGCAATGTGGGGTTATTATGTTTCTAGTACGACTCATTTACGCAAGCAAAATTTCAGACGGCTTTGGCCCAAAAGATATAGAAAGTATTTTACAAAGTGCTCGTACCTATAATGTAAAAACACATGTTACCGGCATGCTTTGCTTTAGTAACGAATACTTTTTACAGTGCCTTGAAGGCTCCAGAACCGCAGTAAATAATACCTATCAACAAATATTAAACGACAAACGTCACCACAATGTAATTATGCTTAACTATACCCAAATTCCAGAAAGAGAATTTGAAAAGTGGTCTATGGGTTATGTTCCACAATCTAGAGTAACCGAATCACTGAATCTGAAATTTTCAGGCTCTGTTGATTTTAATCCATTTAAAATGTCTGGCGAAAGTGCCCACTTATTAATGCTAGCGTTAAAAGGCTGCATTACAGGTGCTATTAGTTAAAATGCGCATGTATTATTGTTTTTAATGTTAACTTAAGCCAAGCTAAGCCAACTTTAATTAATGGAACAATTAATGAAAAAAGTACTCTTAGCCACGAGCATAGTGATCAGCAGCCAAATAATGGCAGCAGACGTTAAATACACATCAACCCCTATTAGCATTGATGGCGTATCTGAAAGCGCATGGGATGAGGCTGCTTGGCACGATATGCCACATTTAATGGATGGTACATTGCCTTCAAACGAAGCCGATTTTAAAGGCCGCTATCGCTTATTGTGGGATGAAAAATTCTTATACTTACAAGCCGATATTGTAGATGACGTTTTAATAGATACACACCCAAACCCTACCTATAAATATTGGGATGACGATGCCCTTGAAATATTTATAGATAGCGATGCATCGGGCGGGATTCACCAATTTAACCACACTGCTTTAGCGTACCACATTGGCCTTGATAACCAAGCTGCCGATTACGGCCCTGATAAAAAAGCGCACTTGTATACCGACCACTTAGTTAGCAACTGGAAACGCAATACCACTGCACCCTATAACATTACTTGGGAAGTTGCGATAAAACTCTACCCGAATGATTATCAACAAGGCGCAAAAAATACACCGCTTAAATTAACAGAAAAACAAGTTATTGGCTTTATGCTCGCGTATTGCGATAACGATGGCAGTGAAACACGCGAGCACTTTATGGGGTCACACGAAGTACAGCCAGTGAACGGTGACAGAAACCGAGGATTTATAGACGCAGATGTATTTGGCAAAATCACCTTACTACCAAAAAAGTGATGTAAGTTAGCGTATAGGTTGGGCGCAGCGAAACACAACAAAAAAACCAACAAAATAGAGGCTTTGAACTATCAGTTGTTTTAGCGCTTGCTCTTTTACTTCTCGTTCTCTTTTCTTTCTACAAAAATTTTTAAGTGAATTTTTCACAAAGAGGACAAAAGGCGCTGCGCTTTTAGAGCTCAATATTGATAACTAAAAACTGAAAGCTTCTCTTGCTTTAAAAACAAAAAAGCCGCTGTATTTTGCAATACAGCGGCTTTTGAAATCATTTTTCTAAATTAATAGGCTATTACTTAGGAGCACGACCCGCACGTTTACGCTCATTTTCAGTTAAATGACGCTTACGAATACGAATGTTCTCAGGTGTAACTTCTACTAACTCATCATCAGCAATAAACTCAAGCGCTTGCTCAAGTGAATAGTTCAGATGTGGTGTCAATGTTTGTGCTTCATCTGTACCAGATGCACGAACGTTAGTAAGTTGCTTACCTTTAAGCGCGTTAACTGTTAGGTCGTTATCACGGCTATGAATACCAATAACCATACCTTCATAAACTTCAACACCGTGACCGATGAATAAACGGCCGCGCTCTTGTAAGTTAAATAATGCGTTAGTAAGTGCTTTACCTGTTGCGTTTGCAATCATTACGCCGTTCTTACGAACACCTAGCTCGCCACCTTTGTGCGGACCGTAGTGATCGAACGTATGGTAAAGTAAACCAGAACCCGAAGTAAGTGTCATGAACTCAGTTTGGAAACCGATTAAGCCACGGCTTGGGATCATAAAGTCCATACGCATACGGCCTTTACCATCTGGTGCCATGTCAGTAAGTTCACCCTTACGAAGACCAATTTGCTCCATGATAGAACCTTGGTGCTCTTCTTCACAGTCAATCGTTAGTGTTTCATACGGTTCTTCTAACACGCCATCAACAGTTCGCAGGATTACTTCTGGACGAGATACAGCAAGCTCATAACCTTCACGACGCATGTTCTCGATTAAGATACCTAGGTGTAATTCACCACGACCTGATACGCGGAAGCTATCTGGGTTGTCAGTATCTGCAACACGAAGTGCTACGTTGTGTACTAATTCTTTGTCTAAACGCTCACGAATATTACGTGATGTTACAAACTTACCTTCTTTACCACAGAACGGTGAGTTGTTTACAGAGAACGTCATTGTAACTGTTGGCTCATCAACACTTAGTGGTGGTAATGCTTCAACGTTGTTAGGACAACAAAGCGTATCAGAAATCTTAAGCTCACCTAAACCTGTTACAGTAACGATGTTACCAGCATAAGCTTTATCAGTGTCGATACGCTCAAGGCCTAAGTAGCTTTGTACTGAACCAATTTTACCGTTACGAGTCGTGCCGTCAGCGCCAATAACTGTAACTTGTTGGTTAGTCGCAACAGAACCACGTTTAATACGACCAATACCGATTACACCTTTATACGAGTTGTAATCAAGCTGAGAGATTTGCATTTGGAAGTCACCTTCAGGATCTGCATCCGGTGGTGATACTTCGTCAACGATCATCTTGAACATAGGTTCCATGTTGTCTGATGGCTCGTCTAAATCTAATGTTGCCCAGCCGTTGATAGCTGATGCGTAGATTACTTTAAAGTCTAACTGTTCATCAGTTGCACCAAGGTTATCGAATAAATCAAAGATTTGATCCATAACCCAATCTGGGCGTGCACCTGGCTTATCAATTTTATTGATAACGACGATTGGCTTTAAGCCTTGCGCGAATGCCTTTTGCGTTACGAAACGCGTTTGTGGCATTGGACCTTCTTGAGCATCAACAAGTAATAATACTGAGTCAGCCATCGAAAGTACGCGTTCAACTTCACCACCGAAATCGGCGTGTCCCGGGGTATCTACGATATTGATATGGTAATCATTCCAAGAGATAGCTGTGTTTTTAGCTAAAATGGTAATACCACGTTCTTTCTCAATGTCGTTTGAGTCCATCACGCGCTCTTCGTTACCGCCGCGTGTTTCTAATGTACCTGATTGCTCAAGTAGTTTGTCAACCAGAGTTGTTTTACCGTGGTCAACGTGCGCGATAATCGCTATATTTCTTAACTGTTCGATGCTCATATATTTACTCAGAGAAATTAAATTCTCAATGATCCTGCAAGATCTACGCACTCATCTGCGTTTTCACGAGATGTCCAAGCATAGGATTTAAAAGGGCGCATATTATCCCTCATTAATGACATGGATGAAAGTTTATCCAATACAAATTTCAAAACTTTCTCAATACTTTTACTAAGTATCTGTTTTATATATGACAATTATATGAAATAAATTGTCATTATTTTTTCAAAAATGCAGTTTACACTATTTATACGATATTTTTGGCACTCTTTTGCATTTAGGTTATGCTGATTTCGAGCGATTAAATTAACAACAAATTATAGTGCACATAACCTGCACCAAAGTGGACTTTAACCGCACCATAGTGGTGCTATTTTATGCCCCACATTGTAGCAACTAAGTTTTTTTAACCTATAAACATAGAGTTATAAAAATGGCACAAAATCAGCTTAATAAATCCCAAAGCAATTATGCAGCAATAATAAAACCCAATAGTTGGAGGACACATGTCACAATCGGTTTTAGATTTTATTAAAGAAAATGACGTTAAGTTCATTGATTTACGCTTTACTGATACAAAGGGTAAAGAGCAACATGTATCTATTCCTCATCACCAAGTTGATGAAGATTTTTTCGAAGACGGTAAAATGTTCGACGGTTCTTCAATTGCTGGTTGGAAAGGCATAAACGAATCAGATATGGTTTTAATGCCTGTTGCTGAATCAGTAAAACTTGACCCTTTCACTGAAGAAACAACATTAATCGTACGTTGTGACGTTGTAGAGCCTTCTACACTTCAAGGCTACGAGCGTGACCCGCGTTCTGTTGCAAAACGTGCTGAAGATTACATGCGCTCTACAGGTATTGCTGATACCGTATTATTTGGCCCAGAGCCAGAGTTCTTCCTTTTTGACGATGTTAAATACAAATCAGACATGTCTGGTTCAATGTACAAAGTTGACGCTGTAGAAGCGGCATGGAACTCAGATAAAGATTATGAAGGCGGTAACACTGGTCACCGTCCAGGTGTTAAAGGCGGTTACTTCCCTTGTTCACCTGTAGATTCTTCACAAGATTGGCGTTCAGCTACGTGTTTAGTACTTGAAGAGCTAGGTCAAGTAGTAGAAGCACATCACCACGAAGTAGCAACAGCAGGCCAAAACGAAATTGCTACGCGTTTTAACAGCATGGTTTTAAAAGCAGATGAAATCCAAGAAATGAAATATGTTATTCATAACATGGCTCATTTGTACGGAAAAACAGCTACATTCATGCCTAAGCCAATTGTTGGTGATAACGGTTCTGGTATGCACTGTCACCAATCTTTAGCAAAAGACGGTGTTAACCTTTTTGCTGGTGATAAGTACGGTGGTCTTTCTGAAGAAGCGCTTTACTACATTGGCGGTATTATCAAGCATGCTAAAGCTATTAACGCATTTGCTAACGCATCAACTAACTCGTACAAACGTTTAGTACCAGGCTTTGAAGCGCCAGTAATGCTTGCATACTCTGCACGTAACCGTTCTGCTTCAATCCGTATTCCAGTGGTACCATCTGCGAAAGGTCGTCGTATCGAAGTACGCTTCCCAGATCCAACAGCTAACCCATACCTTGCTTTCTCAGCAATGCTTATGGCTGGTCTTGACGGTATCAAAAACAAGATCCACCCTGGCGATGCAATGGATAAAGATTTATACGACTTACCAGCAGAAGAAGCAGCAGAAATTCCACAAGTTGCATCTTCACTTGGTGAAGCACTAGATGCATTAAGTGCTGACCGCGAGTTCTTAACTCAAGGTGGTGTTTTCACTGACGACCTAATCGATGCTTACATTGCACTTAAAGGCCAAGAAGTTGAAAAACTTAACATGACAACTCACCCAGTTGAGTTCGAAATGTACTACAGCTGTTAATGTGACACTGTAAAAGAATGTGTGTTCTCAAGCCCGCTTAGCGGGCTTTTTTAATGGTAAATTAAATCAAACTCCACTAAAGTTAAGCAATCATAAAAATTGCAGGGTAGCAGTGTGAATAGTAAGATTTTATTGCTAATGATTACTTTAGGATTAAGTAATTATGGTTATGCGGGTGAAAAAAGAATTTACGCTTGGAAAGATCAAAACGGCGTTTTAGTGTTTTCAGATACACCGCGTAAAGGTGCTACAGAGGTAAAACTCTCTAGCCAGAGCTTAACTATGCCCGCTAAAGAGATAGCGACTCTCAGCAGCCAATCCCATACTAAAAAAACAGGGTTTGGTATTGCCATTACGTCACCTGAGCACAATCAAACCATTCATGAAAATACCGGCACAATATACGTCACCAGCCGCGTAATGCCGAGCTTTAAAGCAGGCTATACCATTCAATTGCTTGTTAATGGAGAAGCAAACGGCCCTGCAATAAATAACTCAGTATTTGCAATTGCTGATGTTGAAGCCGGTGAACATATGCTTCAAGTAAGACTGTTTAACGAGAAAAACCAAATTATCGCTGTGAGCGAGCCACGTATATTTAATATGCGCAGAAAAGGCAAAATCCATAGCAATTAAAGCGAAACTTAATACTTAGGCGCAGCAGCTCATTTAAGATAAAACCTGGCCTGTAAACACCTGCGCACTAAAATGGTGCAAACATGATTAATAACAAAAATTTTAGCCCCGAACTGCTTGATGCCATATGGCAAAATCAAACAACGGCAGTTATGCTTCTCGATAAAAATTTTACCGTTTTTTATGCCAATACCAGTACCAGTGAGTTACTTGGGCTTGCCACTAAACGCTTACTCGAACAGCCCTTTGATACCCTTTTTAATTACCATTCAATTGACTTAAAACGCATCGCGCAGTTTTCATTAATTGATGGCGTTGATTGCCAACAACACAGAGCTGACGTAGTCTTTAGCGATTCTCGCCATGCCAAAGTAAGTGTTAATTCAAGGCGAATTAACTTTAAAGGTACTGCGTATATTTTATTAGAATGTCGTCAAACAGACGATGAAATAAAGCACGATCAAGCTTCAAATCAAATGCATCAATACCAAGCAGCACGTAACTTAATAAGAGGCTTGGCACACGAAATTAAAAATCCTTTAGGTGGAATTCGCGGAGCGGCGCAATTATTGCAATATGAGGTTGATCAGCAAGAAAGAAATCAATGCGCTGAGCTCATCATTGAGCAAGCAGACAGATTACGTGAACTAGTAGATAGACTTTTAGGGCCTAACCAACTGCCACAAAAATCTTACGTTAATATACACCAAGCGTTAGAGTCGGTAGTGAAGTTAAGCACACTCGATAATTGTTCAAATATCGAATTAAAAAAAGATTACGATCCTAGTATCCCTAATGTGTTTATTGATCAGAGTAAAATACAACAAGTGGTTTTAAATATTGTTCGTAATGCTCAGCAGGCGCTTACTGAGGGTGGTGAGATAAAAATAAAAACGCGTATTAATCATCAACACCGTCGTCCAGGTAAGGCACCTAAAAAAGCCTTGTTGATCCAAATATCTGATAACGGACCAGGCATAGATCACAGCATACGTGAAACCTTGTTCTACCCTATGATCACCAACAAAGAAGGTGGCTCAGGGCTTGGACTCTCGATTGCACAGACGCTCATTGATCAGCACGATGGCTATATTGAATGTGATAGCTGGCCTGGACATACTGAATTTAATATCTATCTGCCCTTTGCAGATTAATGTTTGGAGTTGCCATGAAAACAGTTTGGCTTGTAGATGATGATGCATCAATTCGTTTTGTACTTGAAAAAGCACTTGAACGCTCTGGTTTTAATGTAGAAAGCTTTGCCAACGCGCAAGATGTACTTAATGCATTGAAGTTTAGTCAACCTACTGTTTTAGTATCGGATGTGAAAATGCCCGGTATGGATGGCATGGCCCTACTTGAACTCATCGCAGAACAAAACCCTGGCTTGCCAGTAATAATAATGACTGCGCACTCAGACCTAGATTCAGCAGTGAACGCCTTTCAAAAAGGGGCATTTGAGTACTTAGCTAAACCATTCGATTTAAATGAAGCCGTTGCACTTGTTGAAAGCGCATTTAGAGCAAATTCCACAAAAAAAACCAAACGTAAGCAAACGCCCCCTAAAAGTGCTCATATCATTGGTGAAGCACCCGCTATGCAAGAGGTCTTTAGAGCAATAGGTAAACTTTCAGCATCTAGCATGAGTGTTTTGATTAATGGTGAGTCGGGCACAGGTAAAGAGCTCGTTGCAAGTGCACTTCACAATCACAGCCCGCGTAAAGAAAACCAATTTATTGCCCTTAATATGGCTGCTATACCTAAAGAATTAGTCGAGTCTGAGCTGTTTGGCCATGAAAAAGGCGCGTTCACCGGTGCAGATACCGTGCGAAAAGGTCGATTTGAACAAGCCAATGGCGGCACTTTATTTTTAGATGAAATTGGCGATATGCCTTTAGATGTGCAAACACGCTTACTTCGCGTACTTGCCGACGGAGAGTTTTACCGTGTTGGTGGTCATCAAAGTATAAAAGTTGATGTACGCATTATTGCCGCAACACATCAAAACTTAGAAGACTTAGTTAAACAAGGTAAGTTTAGGGACGATTTATTCCATCGCTTAAATGTAGTACGCCTTCATTTACCTGCTTTACGTGAACGCACCGAAGATATTGAACGCTTAGCGCAACACTTTTTACATAAAAGCGCTAAAGATCTGCAAGTAGAAAGCAAAGTATTGAGCCCTAAAGCAACCGAGCAACTTCGTTTATTTAACTGGCCAGGCAATGTTCGCCAGCTTGAAAACACTTGTCGTTGGTTAACGGTTATGGCACCAGGCGAGCTTGTTACAGAGCAAGATTTGCCCCCTGAAATTATTGAAGTAACACCAATACAAGAGGAAGGTGATTGGCTGGATGCTTTTCAGCAATGGCTTAATAATGAACTAAAACAAGGTAAAGAAAATATTTGGCCAGACATACAGGCACAACTAGAAACACGCTTAATTAAAACAGCACTTGCTAATTGTTCGGGTCACAAACAAGATGCCGCCATAAAAATAGGCTGGGGTCGCAATACATTGACCCGAAAATTAAAAGAGCGCAATATTAGCTAACAATGTGCATTAAATTTTGATATCGAATGAAATTAATCGAACACATTCCATTGTTCAAACAAATGGAAATAATTAACAGGCTACATTTTTTTAAGGAATTTACGCTTAACGAGCGTCAAATTTTATTAGAATCATATGGCCTATTGTATTTAGTTGGCCAGCACCAATTTTTGTTTAAACAGTTCGATAACGATAAACGATTGTATATTGTACTTAGCGGCGCACTTTTAGTATTTAAGCATAATCACTTACTTGAACTGGGCACAATAGAGCCTGGCGAATTTATAGGTGAAGGCGCATTTATAAATAACAGAGAGCGCAGTACAAGTGCTCGCGCTAAAACCGACACCATAGTCCTTGCCATCACTCCCGAAGCACTCACTCAGTTACCCAATGTCATTCGAGAAAAAATTAAAGACCGTATTATTGAAGGTATGAGTGAACGAATAACTAAGCTCAGTGACTATATAGAAAATCACGGTTAGCTCAGTCCATATAAACAACCTGCAATGAGCAATCGAGCCAGCTAGGATTATTAACATGGGCTGTAAACGTGTAAGTATCTGATGGCTTATCGCCAAAGGGCGTATTTATAAGTGGCTGCGAGTGACGATAAGTTTGCGAATAATTTTTGTAATAAATGACAACGTAACCATATAAAAACTCCCAACCCAACCTCACAACTGCGCCACTGGGTAACGTGAAATCAGCGTATTCTTTGGTAAAGGTAACGATTAAATCATTGTACTTATCTTCACTGCATTGAGTTGCTCGTAACTGTTTAGGCATTACAAAAGCAGCATTTGCAGCCGTATTTTTTAAATAAAAACCTATATTGCCATCACCATAAAAATGGTTTGAGCGACTTGTATAATTAACTTGTGGCTCATACCCGAGCGCTTGCATTATGGACGCAAGCTGCTCTGTCTCTTTGGAATAAATTTTATCGCTTGATAAAAGCAATGTAGCTTCACCAAAATCTGATGGGATTTCTAACGTTACATATTCATAGGGAAGAGTTTGTGCCTTTAACGCCGCATCAAGCTGGTTACGTTGTTCATCTTGCAAGTTTTCACTAAAAACATAAACGGTGGGTTGCTGGCATGCAACTAACATACATGCCAATACACAAATTAAAAATCCTTTTTTCATAGTCACCTCAGTTGATTACGCTTGTAGTCTATTAGAGGTATTGCTTTATCGCAACTTAATTTATTTGGTTATCTAACCAAGCATCTACACTTTTACGCGTATATAACACTTCTTTGAATAAGCGGTGACGTTCAAATTCCAAAACGCTTTTTTTGTTAGTGTTGCCACTGAGTAACTGGCTGTGTGTATCGTTAAATTTTGAAATAACCGAAAACCCGCGTTCGGGTTTTTGGTCGTGCTTTTTTATTGATCTACTAAGGTGTTCCCTAACGTCATCGGCAGTTAACATGTCTGAATGATTTAAGCCCATTAGCTCTTTTCTCATTGCTAATCTTACGCCCATTTTTTACTCCATGATTCTATGTATTCTAAATTCGACACTGCTTTAGCAATTAGTAAGCCACTTAAAACATGACTCGCCGGAGCTTAACTAATAAATACTTCAGTTTTTTTAAAATGAGTCATTTTTTAAAAAATAACTAATACGTAAATTTGAATGATTTGGTTTGGTGCATAATTGGCCCTATGCCTTTATACTACAGCCTATGCAAGCCTCCACCGAGAGTAACAATGAACGAAGAATACATAGAAATTGAACTAGAAGAAGAGCCGATAGAGCTCTGTAAATTATTAAAAGTACTTAATTTAGTTGAAGGTGGCGGCCAAGCTAAAAACCTAATCGCCGAAGGCTATGTGGGTGTTAACCATGAAATTTGTACAATAAAGCGGAAAAAATTATACAGTGGTGATGTACTGGAATTTGATGGCGAGCTTTTTCAACTCACCCTGAGTGAAGATGCAACCCCAGCGCAAAGAGCAAGTGAACAAACACCGGTTGAACCTAAACAAAACATTACACCACCTGAAAGCCAACCAGCAAAAAGTAAACGTAAGCGCACTAAAAAGCCAAAGGTAGATGAAAAAACAGGGCGTCGTCCTATTTCATTTGGGTAATCTTACAAATCGCATTATAAAAAAGCCAACTTGTATAGTTGGCTTTTTTGCTCTTTAATAACCTTGTTAATAATAATAAAAAATAAGGTTACACATGTCATCTCACACACCTAAAAACTGGTTTAGACCTGCCGCTTGGGCTGCTCTTATATGGAATTTATTGGGCGTTATAGCATTCATTATGCACATAATGACAAGCCCAGATATGATCAGTAAACTACCATTAGATCAACAAGCTGCATATTCAAATACCCCACTATGGGCCACCATTGCTTTCGCCGTTGCCGTTTTTGGTGGTGCTTTAGGCTGCATTTTTTTACTTGCTAAAAAATCGCTGGCAACACCTACTTTTGCTTTATCGCTCGGCGCGATAATCATGCAGCAATACTACAACTTTTTTATAATTGATAGCGTTGCCTTGCTAGGAATAAGCTCGGTTGTAATGCCACTTATGGTGGTTTTTATTGCCTTAGCGCTTATTTATTTAAGTATAAAAGGGAAACAACAAGGCTGGCTAAACTAACTGAATAGGCCAGCTGAACAACGTGCTTTTTCGTTGTCATAGATGGTTTATTGAACTCATAATTTAACACCTTACTTCCTATTATAGCTGCACATAAATGCAGCTATTTAATACTCATTTATCATGGTATGCACTTTGCAACTGCCAAATTACAGAGGTTACTTTTCAAAAAATTTAATTAGTTAAGAAGGGGCAAAATAATGAAAAATAGTTTCGATACCCAACATGAGCTCACAATTAATGGTGAGCAATATAATATTCATTCTCTGAAAGGGCTTGGCGACAAAGCAAAACGACTCCCCTTCTCCTTAAAAGTCTTGCTAGAAAATTTGCTGCGCAACGAAGACGGCGAAAACATCAAAGAACAAGACATTAATGCGCTATTAAATTGGGACCCAAAAGCAAAACCATCATCTGAAGTTGCATTTACCCCTGCACGAGTGGTAATGCAAGACTTTACTGGCGTACCTGCCATTGTCGATTTAGCTGCAATGCGAGATGCAATGGAAAAGCTCGGCGGAGATCCTGCAAAAATAAACCCACTGTCACCGGCCGAACTCGTAATAGACCATTCAGTACAAGTTGACGGCTATGGAAATGATGGTGCCTTTGATTTAAATGCGAAACTTGAATACGACCGAAATAAAGAACGCTACGAATTTTTACGTTGGGGCCAAACGGCATTTGATAACTTAAAAGTGGTACCACCCGCAACCGGCATTGTTCACCAAGTTAATTTAGAATACCTTGCTCGCGTTATTTTTAACGAAGATAGCAATGGTAAAAAGTTTGCCTACCCCGATACACTGGTTGGTACTGACTCGCACACAACCATGATTAATGGCTTAGGCGTACTTGGCTGGGGTGTAGGCGGCATTGAGGCTGAAGCTGCAATGCTTGGCCAGCCAATTAGCTTACTGATTCCACAGGTAGTTGGCATGAAACTTAATGGCCGATTACCAGAAGGCACAACAGCAACTGATTTAGTGCTCACGGTAACTGAAATTTTGCGTAACCACGGCGTGGTGGGTAAATTTGTAGAATTTTATGGCGATGGCCTTGCAGATCTCCCCCTTGCAGATAGAGCAACCATTGCTAACATGGCACCTGAATATGGTGCTACATGTGGTATTTTTCCAATTGATGACGAAACGATTAATTATTTACGTCTTACCAACCGTGATGAAGACCAACTAAAGCTTATTGAAGATTATGCAAAACACCAAGGCTTGTGGCGTAACGATGGCGACGAAGCTCGCTATACCGATACCCTGGAACTAAAGCTCGATGATGTTGTACCAAGCCTTGCAGGCCCAAAACGCCCACAAGATAGAATAGCGCTTAACAAAGCCGGCGAGGAAATCTCTCAGCACCTAAAAGGTTTTCAAGAAGAGCGTATAGCACATCGCGATAAAAGTGATGACGAGCAATCGCGTATCGAAAGCGAAGGCCCCACAACCAACCCTGATGAACCTGTAAACGAAGCACAATTTATGGGGGCGGCAAAAGTTAACTATAAAGGCCAAGAGTTTGAACTTAACGACGGTGCATGCGTTATTGCAGCTATAACAAGCTGTACCAACACGTCTAATCCAAGTGTTATTTTAGCAGCAGGCCTTGTGGCTAAAAAAGCAAAACAACTAGGTATTAACGTTAAACCTTGGGTTAAAACATCACTGGCACCTGGCTCAAAAGTAGTTACCGACTACTTAGAGAAAGCGGGGTTAATGGACGACTTAGAAAGCCTAGGTTTTAATTTAGTAGGTTACGGTTGTACTACATGTATAGGCAACTCAGGACCGCTGGCTGATGAAATCTCACAAGCTATTCAAAAACACAAGCTGGTAGTCAGCTCTATCTTATCGGGCAATCGAAATTTTGAAGGGCGTATACACCAAGATGTTAAAATGAACTTTTTAGCTTCTCCTCCTTTGGTTGTTGCCTACGCAATTGCAGGTAGAACAGACATAGATGTTTATAACGAGCCCCTTGCACAAGATGAAAACGGTAACGATATTTACCTTAAAAACATTTGGCCAAGTGTGAAAGAGGTTAGCGACTTAGTAAAAGAAACGGTTACCAAAGAGATGTTTGCAACAAGCTACGCCAATGTTTATGAAGGCGATAGCCGCTGGCAACAAATTCAAATACCTGATGGTAAGTTGTATGATTGGAACGACGCATCTACCTATATTAAAAAAGCACCATTTTTTGATGGCATGACCGTAGAGCCACCGGGTATTCCTACTATTGAAAGGGCTCGCTGTTTAGCCAAGCTAGGAGACTCAGTAACAACCGATCACATCTCTCCTGCTGGCGCGATTAAAGCGGATGCACCTGCTGGTCTTTATCTACAAGAGCACAATGTAGAAAAAGCACAGTTTAATTCTTACGGCTCTCGCCGAGGTAACCATGAAGTAATGATGCGTGGCACCTTTGCTAACGTGCGACTAAAAAACTTGTTAGCACCGGGCACAGAAGGCGGTGTAACACGCACGCAACCAGACAATAGCTTAGAAAGTATTTACGATGCGGCCATGGCATATCAAAAAAATGATACACCGCTTATTATTTTAGCCGGAAAAGAATATGGTACTGGCTCGTCACGCGATTGGGCTGCAAAAGGTTCATTGTTGCTAGGCGTGAAAGCTGTTTTTGCACAAAGCTATGAACGTATTCACCGCTCTAACTTAATTGGAATGGGTGTACTGCCATTACAATTTAAAGAGGGTGAAAGCTATGAGTCGCATGGTTTAACTGGCCAAGAAGAGTTTGATATTCAAGGTCTGTACGATAAAACCGACGAGGTTACACTGATAGCAACCGATGCCGAAGGCAAAAAAACAAGCGTAAAAGCCGATGTACGTATTGATACTCCTAAGGAGTGGGATTACTACAAGCATGGCGGTATTTTACAATATGTACTGCGTAACATGCTTAACTAAGCTGCGTAGTGAATGACTCATAGGCCTTATGGTTACAACCATGAGGCCTTTTTTATAACTGCCTTATTATTGCGCTGCATCAATATACAAAACACATAGCCTATTACACTGGCACCATAACCAGTGGAGGCATTATGTCGCATGTAACGATTATTAGAGTACTTAAAACATCTATTGTACTTGGCATATGCCTTATAATTACAGGCCATACACTTATCATATCTAATGGGTTTAATGAGAAATTTGGTATTAACGGCATTATTGCATCCGCAGCCTGCATCGCTGTAGGTATACTATTGTCACTACCCACCAAAATATATTTAACCATTTTACTAATGGAAGCTGAAAAACGTTATATCCGCTCTCATACTAATGAATAGCGCTTAAAGTACACTTAAGTTATTAATTTCTTTATTACGTTTTTCTAATTTTTTTTCGATGTTTTCTGCATCTTCAAACAGCTTTTTAATCGATTCAGGATTTAATATTGAAGGGGTTTGCGTATTAGCTGACATCTCACTAGTACTAGACTCTAAGTTTAAAATAGAAGTATCTTCTGCACCAATCACGGTTATATCCTCAGGGTTGAGGGTTAACTCTATGCTTTTACCATGAGGGTTAGGGCTATCTGAATAATGCCATTGGCCTGTTTCATCTTGCCACTTATAAATAGTACTTGAAGACGTAATCGTTGAGCTATCGCTTGAAATACTACTCGTCACTTTATCGCCAGCCTCGTGAATGCCTTTTACAGCTTGATTTAGCGTATTGGTTGATAACGCAACCATTTGCTCTTTAATTTGCTGGGTTTCTTTGCTGATAGTTGAACCTGAAAGCCAAGTTTGGCCGTCTGGCTTTTTTAAATAAAATAATGATATGACAGCAATTACCATCACTGATATTGCTAAATAGGTAAAGTATTTCATAGCGTTCCTGCTTTGTTTGTTCCTTTAATATAATATTAGTGAATAAAGCACTCACTGGCAATTTTATTATCTAAATTTAGATAATAAAAAACGCAGCCTAAGCTGCGTTTAATTGCGGTTAAATAAAGCGTTAAGGTACTAAATACCATCACCATCCATATGAAGACCGCATTCACGGTTTAAACCAAAAAAGCGGGTTTCTTCTTCAGTCATGCCCGGCTCTAGTTTGCGCGTAGTGTGTACATCGCCCATTGATACATACCCTTGCTCCCATAATGGGTGATAAGGTAAGTCATGCTTAGTTAGGTATTGATATACATCGCGGTTTGACCATTCAATAATCGGGTACACTTTTACCGTGCCACGGCTTATTTCTACAAACTGCTTATCTGCACGAGTAGAAGATTGATCGCGACGTAAACCACTAAACCAGGTACCCGCTTCAATTTCTTTTAAAGCGCGAGTCATTGGCTCAACTTTATTAAGCTGATTATATTGCTTAATACCGTCCTCACCTTGCTCCCATAACTTTCCAAACTTAGCTTCTTGCCATGCTGGGCTCAGCTGCGCCTTGTACACTTTTAAATTAAGTGACAAACGCTCGCTCATTTGCTCAATAAACTGGTACGTCTCAGGGAACAAATAACCAGTGTCTGTTAATACAACAGGAATGTCTGGGCGTTGGGTTGTCATTAAATGCAACATCACCGCAGCTTGAATCCCAAAGCTTGACGATAGAAACGCGGTATCGGGTAAATTTTCAAGCGCCCACGCAACACGTTGCTCTGCGCTCATATTTGCTAATACACCATTAGCATCAGCTAACATAGCCGCTTGGCTTTGTTTATCTAGCTGTAATATATTTTTAAATTCACTCATGGAAAATTCCAAGCCTCACCAGCGCCAAGCGCTGGTATCTAATTATGCGTGAAAATCGGTTACTGATACTTTTACTTCAGCAACAATGCCTTTGCGAATTACAAAGTCACCAAAACATTCACCGTCGTTTCGCTCACTTGCCCACTGGCCAATTAGCTTATCAAACGCGTCTAGGTAAACATCTTCACCTACGTTTTCTAGGTACAGTTTAGGAATGCGTGTACCTTCTAAATTACCGCCTAAGTAAACGTTGTATTTACCAGGGCCTTTACCTACTAAACCAGCTTCTGCAAGCATTGCGCGGCCACAACCGTTAGGACAACCTACAACACGCATAATAATGCTGTCATCAGGTATGCCATGCTTAGCAAGTAGTGCTTCGGTTTTTTCAATTAAGCTTGGTAAGTAACGCTCAGCTTCGGCCATAGCAAGCGGACACGTTGGCAATGCTACACACGCCATTGAGTTTTTACGTTGCTCAGTGTCTTTGTCATCAATTAGGCCGTGGTTACGGGCAATTTCTTCAATGACTGCTTTTTGATCGGCAGGCACACCAGCAATAATTAAGTTTTGGTTAGCCGTCATGCGCATATCGCCTTGGTGCACTTCTGCAATTTTACGACAGCCTGTTTTTAATGGCTTACCTGGGTAGTCTAAAATACGGCCACTTTGTATAAATAGCGTAAGGTGGTGCTTGCCATCAATGCCTTCTACCCAACCGATACGATCGCCACGGTGAGTAAACTCATAAGGGCGGCTTGGTGCAAAGCTTACACCGGCACGTTTTTCTACTTCCGCTTTAAATACGTCAGACCCAACACGGTCTAGTGTGTATTTAGTTTTTGCATTTTTACGGTTAGAACGGTTACCCCAATCGCGCTGCACTGATACAACGTGCTCAGCAATTTTTAAGGTGTCTTCTAGAGCAATAAAACCAAAGTCGTCAGCTTTACGCGGATACGTAGCCGTATCACCGTGGGTCATAGCTAGGCCACCACCTACAAGTACGTTAAAGCCAACAAGCTTGCCATCTTCAGCAATAGCAACAAAGTTTAAGTCATTCGCATGCACATCAACTTCGTTGTTAGGCGGAATAGTAACCGTGGTTTTAAACTTACGCGGTAAGTAGTTAGAACCTAAAATTGGCTCTTCTGTGGTTTCTGCCTTTTCGCCATTTAACCAAATTTCAGCGTATGCTTTCGTTTTTGGAAGTAAATGCTCAGAAATTTTTGCAGCCCACTCATACGCTTCTTGATGTAACTCTGACTCAACAGGGTTAGTCGTACATAGTACGTTACGGTTTACATCGCCTGCGGTGGCAATAGAGTCAATGCCAACGCTATTAAGCATTTGGTGCATGCCTTTAATATTTGGCTTTAATACACCATGAAATTGAAACGTTTGACGTGTTGTTAAACGAATACTGCCGTAGCTTGTTTTTTCATCGGCAAATTTATCAATTGCTAGCCATTGCTCAGGCTTGATAATACCGCCAGGCATACGTGCACGTAGCATTACGTTGTGCAGCGGCTCTAGCTTTTGCTTTGCGCGCTCAGGACGTATATCGCGATCATCTTGCTGATACATACCGTGAAAACGTATAAGTTGGAAGTTATCGGCTGTAAAACCACCGGTAATTTCATCTTTTAAGTCTTGCTCTATAGTGCCTCGTAAAAAGTTACTTTCTCTTTTCAAACGCTCGTTATCAGAAAGCTTTACGTTTTTATCTTGTTCGCTCATTTTAAATCCTAAATTTGTTACAGTGACGGCTGTTAGCTGTTAATAAAATAAGAAACGTGATTAATACACGTCTTTCTGATAGCGGTTTGCGCTACGCAGGTCTTTTAAATATTGCTCTGCGTCTTCATCATTTTTACCCGTATTTTCTTTAATGATATCAACCAATGCTTGATGTACATCTTTTGCCATGCGGTTTGCGTCTCCACATACATAAAAGTGAGCGCCAGCTTCTAACCACTCAAAAATGTCTTTTGAGTTTTTGCGAAGCTTATCTTGTACATAGATTTTTTCGGCTTGGTCACGGCTAAATGCCACATCGACTTTGCTCAATAAGCCCGATTTTAAATACCCCTGAATTTCAACTTGGTATAAAAAATCTTGTGTAAAATGAGGATTACCAAAAAACAACCAGTTTTTACCTTGTGCTTCTCGCGAGTCACGCTCTTGTAAAAATGCACGGAATGGCGCAATACCAGTACCCGGACCCACCATGATAATAGGTGTTTCATCGTTAGCCGGTAAACGGAAGTTGTCATTATGTTCGCTAAATACTTTTACTTTGCAGCCCTCTTCAGCACGACGCGCTAAATAACCAGAACAACCACCTAAGTGCTCGCTGTCAAAAGTATCAAACTCAACAAGTCCAACAGTTAAATGCACTTCGTCTTCAACTTCGCTTTGGCTAGACGCTATAGAATATAAACGAGCCTGAAGCTTACGTAAGCAATCAACTAATGTTTGTGCATCTAGTTTTGCTGGATTTTGACGAATAACATCAAATATTTGGCGTGGCTCAATGTAAGCACGCATTGCAGCTTTATCTTCTACAAGCTTTAAGAGCTCAGGCGTGCCTGTTGCTGTTGCGTATTTTTCAACAAAACCCGGATATGACTGCGTTAGCTCTAATTTTTCGATAAGCGCATCGCGCACGCTCAATTCTTCATTCGCAACTTTAACGCGACTAGAACCATCAATTTGGGTAAGTTCTAGCACTTCATCAACTAACGCCTCATCATTTAAAAAATATACACCCAGTGAATCACCCGGTGTGTAAGTGATATCAGAGCCTTCGAGCGAAATTTCTACATGGCGTACATCTTTTGTTGAATCACGCCCGGTAATTTTTTGAACGGCTAATAATTCGGCTTCAAATGGATTTTGCTTTGTGTACTGGCTAGCTGCAGGCGTTGGTGCACCAAAAGGCATAACCGCGGCTTGTGCACCTGCGTTACCCTGTTGCGCTTTTAAATCTGGTTCAAATGCATCCAGTGCGCCTTGAATCCATGTTGCAGCTTCTTCTTCGTAGTCAACATCTAAATCAGCGCGTTGGTAAACTGACTCAGCGCCTAACTTATTTAAACGCTCTTCAAAATCTTTTGCTGTTTGACAGAAAAACTCATAACTAGAATCGCCTAGACCAATGACAGCTATTTTAACACCGTCGAGTTTAGGGGCCTTTTTAGTGGCTAAAAATGCGTGCAACGTTTCGCCATCTTCAGGCGGTTCACCTTCACCGTAAGTCGATACAACAACGGTTAAAAACTTTTCTTTTTTCAGGGCCGTTGGTTTGTAATCAGACATACTCACTAATTTGGCTGATAAACCACGCGATTCAGCTTGCTCTTTCATTTGGGTTGCAACACCTTTTGCATTACCCGTTTGTGAGCCATATAAAATAGTTAATTCTGCTGCATCGCCCGTTACTGATGTGCCAGCCGTAGGCATACCAAGTGCTGAAGCATTTGCATTAGCTGCTAAGTAACCACTTACCCACGCTTGTTGTATTGGATTAAGCTCAGCCACTAAACCTTGCAGCTTTTGAACTTGCTCTTGCGATAGCGGGCTTGCCGCAGCATTTAGTTGACCTAACAACATGAATCGATTCCCCATAACCCTGAAAATTAAACACAACACACACCGTGTATTGTTAAAAATGAGTTTTTCCTCAGCCGATATAAGTTTGCTGAGGTTTTCTTACTGTGCAGGATAACGGGCTATCGACTTATCAAAAAAGAATAGAATCTGCTTTGATATTCCATTTAGTTATTAATTTTAAAAAACACCTAAAAAAACAGATTAAAGAGCGATTATTGCTTTTTATTAAATTTTAAATTAACAATTTTGTAACCTAAACAAAGTAATGTATATTATTCACTCATTATAAAAATAGGAACAATCATGTCACACGGGACATATAAAAATAAACTATTCGGAACAGCCTTATTACTTGGCACACTTCCGGTAATGGCAAATGTAGAAAATGGCAGTTTTGAGCAATGGTCAGGCAATACACCTGACGCGTGGAGCACAATAGATAGCGGTATTAGCCTATCGCGCTCAACAAACATTGTTAAAACAGGTAATAGTGCAGCAGCAGTTAATGTAACCACAGGCTCTCAGGCTAACACCGATTTATTACAACAAATAACGGTAGAAGCAGGAAAAACCTATGCGTTTTCAACTGATGTTTACCACACAGAAGGAAAAGTTAAAGCCCGTTTATTCGTAGATGGTTACCAAGGCTACTCCAATAATACGCAAACTAATCAATGGCAAACAATTAGCCATAGCTATACAGCAAGTAGCAATAAAACCATTAATGTTGGCCTACGCTTTTATGATGTCAGTGGCTTTGATGGCAATGAACTTGTCTATGTAGATAACTTTTTACCTACAAGTAACGACAGTAGCTCTGGGAGTTGCTCGGGCAATAGCCTCTCTTTTAGTTTGACGACAGATAATTATGGTAGCGAAACAAGCTGGGCTATTAATAATAACCAAGGTAATACAGTTGCAAGCGGTAGTGGCTATGCGTCTAATACACAATATAACGAAGCACTGTGTTTAGCTGATGGCGCCTATACCTTTACTATTAACGACAGCTACGGTGATGGTATCTGTTGTAGTTTTGGTAGTGGTAATTATGCACTCACTAGTGGTGGTTCAACCCTGGCAAGTGGCGCAGGCTTCAGCAAAGCTGAAAGTACTTCATTTTCGCTTGGCGGTGGCTCTGGTGGTACCCCCACAACACCAACAGGTTATTATGTTACAACACAAGGCCTAACCGGTTACGCATTAAAAACTGAGCTTTATAACATCATTAATAATCATAGTTCGCAGGGGTACTCTGCAATATGGAACTTTTATGATTCATCGGCTCGCGATACATACTTTGAAAACGATAATAGTATTTTAGATATGTACAGTGAAAAGCCAAATGGCAACGATAGCTACACATACACAGCCGTTAGCGATCAATGTGGCAATTACAGTGGCGAAGGTGGTTGTTACAACCGCGAGCATTCGTTCCCTAAAAGTTGGTTTGGCGGTACTAATGAGCCTATGAACTCAGATGTTCATCATATTTATGCAACCGATGGCTATGTAAACTCTAAACGCAGCAACTTTCCGTTTGGTGAAGTGGCAAGCGCCACGTTTACATCAACTAATGGCAGTAAGTTAGGCTCTGCAAGTAGTGCCATTAATTACACGGGCACAGTGTTTGAACCCATTGATGAGTTTAAAGGTGACTTTGCCCGTGCCTATTTTTACATGGCTACACGCTATGAAAATGTGATTGGGACGTGGCAAAATAATACCACTGCAAGTAATGCGGTTCTTAACGGCACCAGTTCGCAGGTATTTGAAAGCTGGGTTGTTGCTATGTTAATCAACTGGCATAACGCAGACCCTGTTAGCCAAATGGAAATAGATCGAAACCAAGCAGCATTTGAATTTCAAGGTAACCGTAATCCGTTTATCGACTACCCTGAATTTGTAGAAATGATTTGGTAGAAAATATAGCCTCAGCCAAGGCTGAGGCTATTTAAAACTCGCCTGACCAAGTGCAATAGACTCATAGCGCTTTCCCGTTAATTTAATCACCCATACGCTGTCTGTAAATGTGCGGCTAAAATATACAGTTTGCCCATTGGGAATATTAGGCATGAAAGACGTAATAGACTGCCAATCGCTATCTACTTTTTCTTTGAGCTTCATGCTCGCATTATAAAAACTTCCTTGTTCATTTGTTTTTACCTCAAGTGCTGTTAGCTGTTCACCATCGCCTATTTCTATTAATGCGCTTTTATTTAAGTTAGCTAATAACTGAGGTTGGTGAATCGGTTGTAAATTTTTTAATGTTTCATCTATTTTGCTATCTATTGTTATTTTACTCTCTAGCTTGTATATAGTGGCTTTAATCGCAAATACTGGCTCTGCAATACACGCTGAGGATAAAAACCCAAAAGTAATCCCCATTACCGCTTTATAAAAGTACATTTTCATTCGTTATACTCCTTTATTATTTAGTCTGCCTAGCATAACCAATTTATCACCTATTAAAACTTAACTTATTAATATTCATAATATTCTTTTAATTCACAGTAATGAATATTGCTTATTGGGCTATTTAAACACACCATTTTTAGCGATAATAAATAGATGAGCATTAAACAAGGTAAGGAAGAAACTTGTCGCTAGGAATTGAACTAAAGCAATTAAGAGCAAATAAAAAATGGACGCAAGCATTTGCTGCACGCGAGATTGGTATTCAACAATCTTACTTATCTAAGCTTGAAAATGGACAATTTATTCCGTCCGCTGAGGTAATTGAAAAGCTCGAACTTTGCTATGGCAAAACGTGTTTAGATAAGTATTTACCATCAAAAACATTACAAAGCACACAGATTAAAAAAAGGCTGTTTGTAAGTTTAATTATGCTTATTAATGGTCTCGTAATGTGGTTATGCGCAACCTATGAAATTTTCTACCCAGAGACTTACTTTACTTATCAGGCCAAATTAGGCGACTTTGTAGCGTTCAACGTCAGTCAGCACTACCAAGGCGAGCGATTTATTGAAGGTGATGTTATTTACCAAATTTTAGGTGAGAGACAAGTTAGCCGGATTGAAAACCGCTTTTTAATTGTAGGCTCCACACTTTGTATTTTGCTATCTGTTGTCGTTGCCGCTTTTTCTAAAAAGCATTTATTAATTAAGCCTCTAAATAAAGTTTAAACACACTACTTAATGGGCTTTTTAGCGTTCCACTTATCCATTATTTTATTATATAAAATACGATCGTTATCTTTGCATGGCCTTGGCGATCCCGTTGGTAAGCCTACTTTACCCATAACACCATTAAAATCAATCTTGTAGCACATACCTTTGTACATTTCCACCCGCTGACTACCATCTGCGCTTTGCCACAAAACCGCTGATTTTAAATCACTAGAATGCTCAATTGGAACCGTTATGTGCTGGTGATTTTTGCTCTTTGGCAAAGTTGCTATCTGCGGGAAATCAAAGGATACAATAGCATTACTGGAAATTGAAAACGGAGTTATTGATGCGTACGGATCAATTTTTTTAAATGGCTGCTGAGCTTTTGAATTAACCTTATTTTTTATAGGCTCAATCGCGGCTTTATTTACATTATGCTTTTTTCTATCAGTACTTATGGCAATGCTTTTACTTGTCTCAGTGGCATTCTCTGGTAAGTTTAATTTTAATTGCTGAGCGTTCTCAAAGTCACGCCCTTTAAGCGGCTTAGGTGTTAACTCACTTGCATCAAGCTCGGTATCATTTTCAGGGAGTGAAGCATTCGGCTGTTTACTTTTTGTATTACTGGGTAATGTTGTAAGGTCCACCATTACATACGCTTTTATCACTTTGCCTGCGTATGGTTGTGCTATCTCAACCGTTTGCCTCGAAACCAAATAAATAACAACAATATGTAAACCAATTGATATACCCCACGCTTTATAGTTACCTTTCAACACATCAACTCCCTGTGAACAGCTTACTTTATGAGTATAACTGGGCAGGTTTAGTTCATTTAAAAAGGCGTATTGTCGGTCTAAAAAGTAACCGTCGGCTAAACCACACCTAAACATTTATTTTATATTCGCTAAGCTCATTTCTTTTTAATAACAGGAGTGAGTTATGCAAACCAATCGAACACAACAATGGCTAGATTTAATTCACCGACAACCAGGCTCTGGTTTAAACATACAAGATTTTTGCCAGCAAAATAACTTAGCAACGTCCACTTTTTATAAGTACCGCAAACAATTAACCGCCCAATCTAGTTTCAGCAAAGTGACCATTCAAACTGAACAAACCCGTTTGCAAGAAATCGTTGAGCCTGCCCATATCACACTGACTTTGCAGGTTGGAGAATTAAAATTGCCAGGTTCAACCTCTGCACAGTATTTGTCTGATTTGATTAGAGGTTTAGTTAAATGAAAATGTTTGTTGAGCCAAGTGACATTTACCTGCACCGCCCAGTGGTGGACTTTCGAAAATCGATTAATGGTTTAGCTAATATTGTTGTCGCTGAAATGAATTTAAATGTGATGTCCGGTGCTTTATTTATCTTCTGCAACAAAAGCAAAGATAAACTCAAAATCCTTTACTGGGATAAAACGGGGTTTGCTTTGTGGCATAAGCGATTAGAAAACAATAAGTTTAAATGGCCGAATGCCGAGCATGAAAACCAGCTTGTTTTATCTGAGCAACAACTGCACTGGCTGCTCGATGGCTTTGATATTGTTGGTCATAAACCGCTGATTTTATCAAACTTGAGCTTATAACTTTAGCTCATACCTGATCAGCTTTTAATCTGAATAACATGCAGATAATCAGCGAGTTACAGGGTAAAATACCCCCTATGACTGAACTAGAGCAGCAACTTCTCAAACGCATTGCCGAACTTGAAAAACAAGTAACGGATAAAGATTCCAGAATCGCGTATTTAGAAGAACAATTCAAATTAGCCCAACAAAAACAATTCGGTAAATCAACCGAAGGCCACCCTGCACAAGGTGATTTATTTAACGAAGCGGAAGACATCGCTGAGTTAGAACGTGAAGTTGAAGCTGAAAACGAAACCGTTACTTACACCCGTAAAAAAGCTAAACGCACTGCGTTACCGGCTGATTTACCACGCGAAGTGATTGTGCACGACATCGAAAATAAAAGCTGTGACTGCTGCGGTGGTGAAATGCATAAAATGGGTGAAGATAAATCTGAAAAACTTGAATTTATTCCAGCTCAAATCAAAGTGATTGAACATGTTAGACCTAAATACAGCTGCCGAGCCTGTGAGCAAAACGAAACACAAGTTCAAATCAAACAAGCCCCGATGCCAGCGAGTCCAATTCCTAAAGGCATTGCAACACCAAGCTTACTCAGCCAAATCATCACCAGTAAATATCAATACGCTCTGCCGCTTTATCGGCAAGAAACCATGTTTAAACAACACGGCATTGAAATCAGTCGACAAACCATGAGTGACTGGATAATCAAATGTGCCAGTTTATTTAAACCACTGTATGACAAATTGCATCAAATCTTATTAGAGCAACATGTCATTCAAGCGGACGAGACCACAGTCAATGTGGTGAGTGATGACAAAACAAAATCCTATATGTGGTTATATTGCACAGGTACTGACACGCCTGTAGCAAATAACCCATTTAAAAATATCGTACTGTATGAATATCAGCCGGGTCGTTCAGGTTGTTATCCTGCGAATTTTTTACTTAATTATACAGGTTACCTTCAAGTGGATGGTTACCAAGGGTATGACCAAACTAAAGCTAAGCTTGCTGGCTGCTGGGCACATGCACGGCGTAAGTTTGATGAAGCTGAAAAAGCGCAACCCAAAGGAAAAACGGGCAAAGCAAATTGGGCGTTGAATCATATTCAAAAACTGTATCGAATTGAAACCAGAATCAAAGATAAAACAGCGCCTGAAAAACAAGCCATCCGGAAAAAAGAGTCGGAGCCATTACTTAACCAATATAAAGCTTGGTTGGAAAAATCTTTGCTCAATACCTTACCTAAATCCAAATTAGGGGAAGCGCTCAACTACAGCCTGAATCAATGGGATAAGTTGGTTCAATATGTTGAAGATGGTCATTTGTCTATCGACAATAATCGCGCTGAGCGGGCGATTAAACCCTTTGTCATTGGCCGCAAAAATTGGCTGTTTAGCCAAACAGCTAATGGGGCCAACGCCAGTGCAATGCTCTACAGCATAGTGGAAACGGCAAAGGCCAACGGACTAATACCTTACGATTATATTAGCTATTATTTAACCCAAATCTGCAAACCGGGTTGCCAAATCGATGATTTACTGCCTTGGAATATCAAAAGCTAGGTGTAGATTGCCGGACGCTTACTCTAAAAATTATCAATAAGTTACTTTACTGCGGTACTAAATACAAAAAGCCCCAGCTAATGCCGGGGCTTTTTTACAAAACTAACTTAATTAAAAATTAAGCTTGTTTTGGACTAGAAACAACGTCTACTAAAGTCCAAGATTTATTCTTAGAAATTGGTGCACATTCACGGATAGTAACTACGTCACCCGCTTTTGCTGTGTTGTTTTCGTCATGTACGTGTAGCTTAGTTGTACGTTTAATGAATTTCCCATAGATTGGGTGCTTCACGTAACGTGCGATTGCGATAGTGAAAGATTTTTCCATCTTGTCGCTAACTACACGGCCTTGAAGAGTACGAATTTTATCGCTCATTATTGACCTGCCTTCTGGTTAATAATTGTTTTTACACGCGCGATATCGCGACGTACTGTTCTTAGCGTGTGTGTCTGAGCTAACTGACCAGTGCTTGCTTGCATGCGCAGGTTAAACTGCTCACGAAGAAGTCCTAGAAGTTCAGCATTAAGCTCTTCTACGCTTTTGTCTTTTAGTTCGCTTGCTTTCATCACATTACCGTCCGAGTTACGAAAGTTGTTTTGAATGGCAGTTTACGAGCTGCAAGGTCGAATGCTTCACGAGCAAGCTCTTCAGAAACACCTTCCATTTCGTAAAGTACTTTACCAGGCTGAATTTCAGCAACCCAATATTCAACAGAACCTTTACCTTTACCCATACGAACTTCAAGAGGTTTTTCTGTAATCGGTTTGTCAGGGAAGACACGGATCCAGATTTTACCTTGACGTTTCACGTGACGCGTCATAGCACGACGAGCTGCTTCGATTTGACGAGCAGTCATGCGGCCACGGCCAGTAGCTTTCAATCCGAAAGTACCGAAGCTTACTTTGTTACCGTTTTGCGCTAAACCGCGGTTGCGGCCTTTGTGCATTTTACGGAATTTTGTACGTTTTGGCTGTAACATTACTCGCTACCTCTACTTAGCACTTTTCTTGGCTTTCTTTGGTGCGCGTTTAGCTGGCTTCTCTTGCTCTTGTACTAGTGGTAAACCACCAATAACTTCGCCTTTGAAGATCCAAACTTTAACACCAATGATACCATAAGTGGTTAAGGCTTCAGAAGTTGCGTAGTCGATATCAGCACGAAGAGTATGTAGAGGTACACGACCTTCACGATACCATTCTGAACGTGCGATTTCTGCGCCGCCAAGACGACCGCTAACTTCAACTTTAATCCCTTTTGAACCGATGCGCATTGCATTTTGTACCGAACGCTTCATAGCGCGACGGAACATAACACGACGCTCTAGTTGAGAGGCAATGCCGTCTGCTACTAGTTGTGCATCAAGTTCTGGCTTACGTACTTCAGAGATATTAATCTGAGCAGGTACACCAGCGATTTTAGTTACTGCTTGACGTAATTTTTCTACGTCTTCGCCTTTTTTACCGATAACAACACCCGGACGAGCCGTGTGGATTGTTACGCGGATTGATTTTGCTGGACGCTCAATAACGATTTTAGACACAGAAGCTGTTTTTAATTCCTTTGTAAGGAATGCACGAACTTTGTGATCGCCAAAAAGCTGATCAGAGAAATCTTTAGAACTCGCGTACCAGGTAGAAACCCAAGGTTTAGATATACCTAGGCGAATACCAGTAGGATGAACTTTTTGTCCCATTACTTATACTCCTAGCTATCTGAAACCATAACAGTGATATGGCTTGTACGCTTAAGGATGCGGTCTGCGCGTCCTTTAGCACGAGGCATAATACGTTTCATTGTAGGACCATCGTCCACAAAGATCGTAGTTACACGAAGCTCATCAATGTCAGCACCTTCGTTATGCTCTGCGTTAGCAATAGCAGACTCAAGTACTTTCTTAACTAATACAGCCGCTTTTTTCGGGCTGTACGCCAGGATTTCTAGTGCGCGATCGACAGGTAACCCGCGGATCTGATCTGCAACTAGACGTGCTTTTTGCGCCGAACCAGAGGCGAATTTATGTTTAGCTAATGCTTGCATTTATCTTCCCCTCTTAACGTTTCTTCGCTTTCTTATCCGCAGCATGGCCACGGTAAGTGCGAGTTGGTGCAAATTCACCTAGTTTGTGACCGATCATTTCGTCAGAAACGAAAACTGGTACGTGCTGGCGACCATTATGGACAGCAATGGTCAATCCGATCATGTTAGGTATGATCATTGAACGACGGCTCCAAGTTTTAATTGGCTTTTTCTCACCGCTTTCCAAAGCTTTCTCTACCTTCTTCAGCAAGTGTAGGTCTATAAAAGGACCCTTCTTGAGAGAGCGTGGCATGGCTATTCCTCAATATTACTTAGTACGACGACGTACTATAAATTTATCCGTACGCTTGTTCTTACGCGTCTTCGCACCCTTAGTCGGCTTACCCCATGGAGACACAGGATGACGACCACCAGAAGTACGACCTTCACCACCACCGTGTGGGTGATCAACCGGGTTCATGGCAACACCACGAACTGTCGGACGAATACCACGCCAGCGGTTTGCACCTGCTTTACCAAGTGAACGAAGCATATGCTCAGCATTGCCAACTTCACCAAGTGTAGCACGACAATCAGCTTCAACTTTACGTACTTCGCCTGAACGAAGACGTAATGTTACATACTGACCATCACGTGCAAGAATTTGAACGTAAGCACCAGCAGAACGTGCGATTTGTGCACCTTTACCTGGTTTTAATTCTACGTTGTGAACAGTCGAACCTACAGGCATATTACGCATTGGTAGTGCATTACCAGCTTTGATTGGTGCATCAACACCAGACTGGATTGCATCACCAGCTTTTAAGCCTTTAGGTGCGATAATGTAACGACGCTCACCGTCTGCATATAATACAAGAGCGATGTTTGCGCTACGATTTGGATCGTATTCTAAACGTTCAACAGTAGCTGGAATACCATCTTTAGTACGTTTAAAATCGATTAAACGGTAATGATGTTTATGACCACCACCGATATGACGAACCGTAATACGACCATTGTTATTACGACCACCTGATTTAGAGTTTTTCTCTAAAAGTGGTGCGTATGGCTTACCCTTATGTAAATCAGAGTTAACCACTTTAACTAGGTGACGACGACCCGCAGAAGTAGGCTTACACTTTTGAAGTGCCATAATTCTATCCCCTTATTACTCGGCGCCGCCGACAAAGTCTAGCTCGCTGCCTTCTTTAAGAGTAACGTAAGCTTTCTTCCAGTCGCTACGACGACCGAAACGCATGCCAGTACGTTTTGTTTTACCCTTAACGTTAAGTGTGCGAACACCCGTTACTTCTACTTCAAAAAGCTTCTCAACTGCTGCTTTAATTTCAGCTTTAGTTGCGTCATTTACTACTTTGAAAACAATTGTGTTGTTTTCTTCAGCAGCAATTGTGCTTTTTTCAGAGATGTGTGGAGCAAGGATCACTTTTAAAAGACGTTCTTCACGGATCATGCTAGCGCCTCCTCAAGTTGCTTAACAGCAGCGGCTGTAATAAGTACCTTGTCGAAAGCAATTAAGCTTACAGGATCGATACCAGCTACATCACGCGTGTCAACCTTATAAAGGTTACGTGCTGATAAGAAAAGATTTTCATCTACTTCTTCAGTCACGATAAGTACATCTTTAAGCTCAAGCTCTTTTAGCTTAGCTACTAGATCTTTAGTTTTTGGTGCTTCAAGACCAAAACTTTCAACAACGATTAAACGCTCTTGACGAACTAGTTCAGATAGGATGCTTTTGATCGCACCACGGTACATTTTACGGTTTACTTTTTGGCTGTGGTCTTGTGGTTTAGCTGCGAAGCTAACGCCACCTGAACGCCAAATTGGACTACGGATTGTACCAGCACGTGCACGGCCAGTACCTTTTTGAGCCCATGGTTTTTTACCACCACCGCTTACTTCAGAACGTGTCTTCTGAGCACGAGTACCTTGACGAGCACCTGCTGCGTAAGCAACAACTACTTGGTGTACTAATGCTTCGTTAAACTCACGTCCAAAAGTAGCTTCAGAAACTTCAAGAGCGCCAGAAGCGTCTTTGATTGCTAATTCCATCACTAAATCTCCAGGACTTATGCTTTAACAGCTGGTTTAACGATAACGTCACCGCCGATAGATCCAGGTACTGCACCTTTCACTAAAAGCAAGTTACGCTCAGCGTCAACGCGAACTAGTTCTAAGTTTTGAGTCGTTACACGCTCAGCACCCATATGACCGGCCATTTTCTTACCTTTAAACACCTTACCAGGTGATTGGTTTTGACCGATTGAACCAGGAGCACGGTGAGATAGAGAGTTACCATGTGTAGCGTCTTGCATGCTGAAATTCCAGCGCTTAACACCACCTTGGAAACCTTTACCTTTAGAAGTACCGGTTACGTCAACCTTGTTGATTTCGTTGAATAACTCAACAGTAAGCTCTGCGCCTACTTCAAAATCGCCTTCACCACCGTTAAGGCGGAATTCCCACAGACCGCGACCCGCTTCAACGCCAGCTTTAGCGAAGTGACCCGCTGAAGCTTTGTTTACACGACTTGCTTTTTTAGTGCCTGCGGTTACTTGAAGCGCGTTATAACCGTCTGTTGCGTCAGATTTGATCTGAGCAATGCGGTTAGGTGTCGCTTCAATAACTGTCACAGGGATAGATACACCATCTTCAGTGAAGATTCGTGTCATACCCACTTTACGACCGACTAGACCTAATGCCATTTTCCTAAAACCTCTCTAATCTTCCGATTAACCCAGGCTGATTTGAACATCAACACCAGCAGCAAGATCTAAACGCATAAGCGCGTCAACAGTCTTGTCAGTTGGTTCTACGATGTCTATCAGACGTTTATGGGTGCGGATTTCGTACTGATCACGCGCATCTTTGTTTACGTGCGGTGAAGTAAGTACAGTAAAACGTTCAAAGCGTGTAGGTAGTGGGATTGGACCACGTACTTGTGCGCCAGTGCGTTTCGCAGTTTCCACGATTTCTGCCGTTGATTGGTCAATCAAACGGTGGTCAAAAGCTTTTAGGCGAATACGAATGCGTTGATTTGACATTCTTAACCTCAATATAAAGAGCATTTAAAAGAGCATAAAAAAACGACCGAAACAATCTTAATTATTAAGATGTCGGCTGTTTGATTATATCTACGTTGAGTTCCAAATCGGAACTCCTGTTTATTAGCTTGAAATCCAAGCTTAATTTATCCTTCCAAGTTCCCGGGGGAATTTTGAAAGCCTGCGTATTATAGAGGTATTGGTGATAAATGCAACAACTAATTCAAAACAAAGTATCAATGATTAATTCGTCTAAATAAGTGCCAGCTTATATTGTGTGACTATACTGGAACTAAATTTTTCAATGCGGGTCAATAGCTGCATTAACTAATCTCATTTCGTAAAGAAGCGATTTTTTAGATAATATGGTATCCTATCACGCTAATTTTGCTTTTTAACACCCTCAATATGGTGAGTCGATGCGTATTTTTAATTATTGTTTAAACGTTTTATCTGCTGGATTCAGTCGCTTATTTGTTAAAAGCAAAGTCCTTCCAGAAAACCCTATTAAACAGTACGATTTAAATCCTGATTACCCTACATTTTATATAGTGCGCTTAAACTCTCGTTTTGATCTTGCGGCGCTGGCTCATGCTTGTAAAAAACACGGCTTACCTAGTCCTACTGAAGAGCAAATATTAGGTGATGAACATTTAGAGCGATTTATTGGTATTAAAAATCCACCACCTTTATTTGGCGATACAGCAAAACCAACCAATGCACTGGCACAAGGCAAACAAATAATTGATCACCTTATAAATAGTGGCCAAAAAAATGTACAAGTGATACCTGCAACTATTTTATGGGGACGCGATCCAGGTAAAGAAAAACCAGGATTACGTACTTTAATAACGCATTCGGTTACACCAAGCTGGTTTAGAAAGTTTTTTGTTGTGTTGTTTTCTGGTCGCGACAACTTTATTCGCTTTAGCCAACCACTCGACTTATCACTTATTGTAAATGAAAAAGCTGATGTAAATGAGCTACCACAAAAATTACTACGTGTTGCCCGGGTTCACTTTAAGCGTCAAAAACTGGCAGCCACAGGCCCAAAAATGCCATCGCGCGAGCAATTGTTTAACTCTCTTCTTGCTTCACCAACAATAAAAAAAGCCATTCAAGATGAAGCAAAAGCTAAAAATATTAGCCAAACCGAAGCTCGTCAAAATGCGCTTAAGCTACTTGATGAAATAGCCGCAAACTATTCTGAAGCAATGATACGCGTTGCTGATCGCTTTTTAACATGGCTTTGGAATAAGCTATACAACGGCATACACATAAAACACACAGAGCAATTGCATGAACTAACTAATAAAGGCCATGAAATTATTTACATGCCTTGTCATCGTAGCCATATGGACTACTTGCTTCTTACTTACTCTATTTACCATTTAGGTTTGGTGCCACCGCATATAGCCGCAGGTGTTAACCTTAACTTTTTTCCTGCCGGTGGCATATTTCGCCGCTCGGGTGCGTTTTTTATTCGCCGCTCGTTTGCAGGCAATAAACTGTACTCAGCTATTTTTAAAGAATATTTGAGTCAGTTATTTATTAAAGGTTACTCAGTTAAGTTTTACACAGAAGGCGGGCGTAGCCGTACTGGGCGTTTGTTACCGCCCAAAACAGGTATGCTTGCAATGACCTTTCAAGCCATGCTACGCGGTATCGATCGACCAGTATCAATAGTCCCTGTGTATATTGGCTACGAACATGTCATGGAAATAAATACGTACCTTAAAGAGCTTGCTGGAAAAGATAAGAAAGGCGAGTCGGTATTTGGTATTTTTAAAGCGATAAAAAACCTTAAAAACTACGGACGTGGTTACCTAAATTTTGGCGATCCTATTTCGGTTAACCAATATTTAAATGATAACCAACCCGACTGGCGCGACGCGGTTCACCCAACTAACGTACAAAAACCTCAGTGGTTAGGCCCACAAGTTGCAGCCTTAGCAGACCAAGTTATGGTTAAAATTAATAATGCAGCTGCATTAAATGCTGTTAACTTATTAGCAATGGTATTGCTAGTAAACGACAAGCACGCTTTAAGTAAACCAAAGCTATTAGCTCAGCTCGATTTTTACTTACGCCTGCAGCGTGATGCAAGTTATAGCGATAAAGTAACTGCGCCTGACGAAACGCCTGAGCAACTTCTTACACATGCCTTAAAACTTAACAAATTTGATGTGATAAGTGATGAGTTTGGCGAAATTATTGCCATTAGCGATAAAGAAAAAACACTCTTTAATTATTACCGTAACAATATTTTGCATCTATTTGCGGTGCCTAGCTTGTTGGCATTGCACTTATTTAAGCAGCACACAACAACAATTAAGCAATGTGAACAATTAGTACATTCGTTTTATCCGCTATTTGCCAAAGAATGGTATTTACAGCCCCTTGATGAAAACTACATTACGCGTATCTTGGCCAATTTTGCTGATCAAAACTTAATTGAATTTGATGGCGACAATATACACATTACTAATACCAACGACTGCTTAGCAAAATTAGAAATGCTAGGGCGAGCATTGAGCTTCACTCTGCAACGCTACGCCATTGTGATTGGTTTTATACAAACGAGTAATGGCATTGAAAAGGCTGAGCTTGAGCGAGAAAGCCAAGTATTAGCAGATCGCTTAGGCACGTTACACGGCATTAAAACACCGGAGTTTTTTGATAAAAAAGTACTGGTTGGTTTTATCGATAACTTACGTGGTGAAGGGCTTGTTACAGAAGGCGACAATGGCTTGGTGGGCAGTACGCAATTGTGCGAAACCTATTCACAACTTAAAACATTGCTACCTGCCCGTATATGGCAATCGATTAGCGACATTGTTCAAGACCAGTGTAACTAGCCGCTATACATAGATAGGGTTAGCGCTGACGCATAACCCCTTCTTGAATTGTTGAGGCAACCAAGTTGCCTTGGCGATCAAAAAATTGCCCTCTTACCAGCCCTCTGCCTGAGCTCGCACTCGGGCTGTCTATGGTGTATAAAATCCAGTCGTCTAATCTAAACGAGCGATGAAACCACATTGCATGGTCAATTGTTGCAACCTGCATATTTGGCTGCATAAACGACACGCCATGCGGCTGTAATGCCGTTGGTAAAAACTCAAAGTCAGACGCATAAGCCAATAGGTAATTATGAATACGCTGATCATCGGGCATATCACCATTTGCTCTAAACCAAATATGTTTAACTGGCTCAATCGCTTCTGGTTTAAAGGGGTTATGAAATGTCACAGGGCGCATTTCGATAGGCATTTCGCGAATAAATTTATTACGAATCACCTCGGGTATATGCTCAGCATTTTCTTGATAAAACTCAAGCGACGAACGTAGCTCTTCCGGTTGCGGTACATCTGGCATCGTTGCCTGATGCGAAAGTCCGTCTTCAACCGCCTGAAAAGATGCAGTCATATAAAAAATAGGCTTGCCGTATTGAATTGCACTTACACGACGGGTACTAAAGCTTTTGCCATCGCGAATAGTTTCAACATCGTAAACGATAGGTTTAGCAGCATCCCCTGGGCGTAAAAAGTAAGAATGTAAAGAGTGAACAATACGTCCAGCCGGAAGGGTTTCCTTCGCTGCTGATAGCGCTTGCCCCATAACCTGACCACCAAAAACAGCTCTAAAACCCAAATCTTGGCTTTGCCCTCGATATAACCCTTGCTCTATTTCTTCAAGTGTTAATAACGATAATAAATCATCTAAAACTTGGCTCATTATATGTTCCTCAATTCCCTAATAACTTAATGATACTATAGACTACAACTATGTAAATCTTTGTTAGGAATACAACTATGGCTTACTGGCTGTTTAAAACCGAACCCGATGCTTTTTCAATTGACGACCTAAAACACGCACCTAATCAAACAACATTATGGGAAGGTGTACGAAATTACCAAGCCCGAAACTTTTTGCGTGATGATGTTAAAGAAGGCGATTTAGTGATGATTTATCACTCAAGCTGCAAAAACGTAGGTGTAGCGGGTATAGCAAAGATAACAAGCGCAGCCTATCCAGATCCTACTCAATTTGACCTAAATAGCGATTATTATGACCCTAAAGCCACCAGCGATTCACCGCGTTGGGTAGTCGTTGACGTAACCTACCACCAACATTTGAATAAAATGGTTAGCTTAAAATCTATAAAAGCAAACGACAGTATTACAGAGTTGGCACTAAAAAAAGCAGGAAGATTATCGGTTATGCCCGTAACAGAGCATGATTGGAATGAAATTATGAATATGGCTAAAGAGTAAAGTTGTAACGCCGTACTTATTTTTTTACTGCTTTTTTCTTTTTGTGCCCGTGCTTGGGCACAATGGCAAAATACATAATGAGCCCTAACCACGAAAAAAAGATGATACCGATGAGCCAACCGTTTTTTTCGTGGCCTTGCGTACGTTTACTGTTTAGTACAATGACTACAGGTAAAATGTACGCACTTAAAATAACAATTAAAAATATAACTTCATTCATTATTTTTCCAAGCTTGACCAATCAACTTCGCCGCTCAATACACGCTCAACAGAAATATAGTGGAGAATATCACCTTCACTCACTTTATAATCCAAAGGTGGATTTAAGTCCATATTTTGAGCACTCAAGTTATGTGCAACACCCAACAAAATAGCGTCGTGCTGCCTTTTAAAATGATGAAACAAGGTGCCAAATTCCATTTCCTTACAGCCACTGGGTACTTTTAAGCTAAATTGTGTATCACCATGTAATGTAGAAAGCAGTTCTTCTTGTACTCGACTAGAGCCGGGGTCTTGCATTGAACGAACTAATATTTCAGCCGACTTAGCACTGCTACATTCTATATTTTGACAATGCTCCAGTAGCATATCGACCTTGGTTTCATCTAAAAAGTGAGCACTAATATGACACTCATCTTTTACTAAGCGGCTAATACGCAGCGCAGTAGTAAATGTTTGGTCGTCGTCTTGCCCATCAATAATTACTTTATCGGCGTGACTTATTGCTACACGCTCTAACTCTGCTAAATCAGTAAAGCTAGAAAGACGCGCAAAATCAACCTGCTCATTTGCTAAAAACGGATGATCCATCTGCTCTGTTACCGCGAGTAAAATACGACGTTCAGTGCGCTTTGTATCCGCCAAAATGTAATCAATCATTTTTTTAGTTCTGGTATCGTGCCAACCAAAAATAATGATGTGGTTATTACTGTGAGCAAAATCTTTATCACCAGTCATAGCGTGCCTAATTAAATAAGTAACAGTTTGCCCTGCTTTTCCAAGCAAAACACCAAATAAAGCTAAACCAAACGGAATTTGTATTAAAGCAACCACCCATCGACCAAGCTCTGTTGTCGGGCTAAAATCACCATATCCTACTGTTGACGTTGTCACTGTGTAATAGTAAAAAAAAGTGGTTATAGAGGTTAACGCCTGTTCATTAGCAGCATACAGTAGCAACCAGGTTACGAGCATATGAGTTAAAATTGCAAAGGTCACTGCTTGCCAGCTCAATTGATCAATATGAGCGCGAACAAGTAACGCTAACCTTTTAAATATCACCGGCATAATACAAAATCTTTGTTATTAAATTATCTATAAACAGTACGTTACTGTATGCCTTAGTTTTAATCAACGTTTAAGGTATAGACAGTATAAAACTGTCCCCTGTAATACTAATTGTGATTTGCACATAACCACATTTCGTGATTAATTAATCTACAAACAAACACTAAACTGTATTTTTATGCTTAATAGAATAGCCACCCCATTTACAAAACTGGTTGAGCGTTACCTACCCGACCCATTTATATTTGTAATTTTGCTTACACTTATTACATTTGCCGCTGCCAGTATATTTACCCCTTCCAGCAGTATTAATGTACTGCACGCGTGGGGCAATGGGTTTTGGAACCTATTGAGCTTTGCTATGCAAATGCTGCTTGTACTTATTACAGGCTACATGCTGGCAAGTACACCTCTCATTAGCAAAGTATTAGAAAAACTAGCAACCTTAGCCAACACCGCGCCTAAAGCAATTATATTAGTTACTTTTATCTCACTTTTAGCTAGCTGGCTAAACTGGGGATTTGGCCTTGTTATTGGTGCATTGTTTGCCAAAGCTATTGCAAAACATACCCGTGTAGATTATCGATTATTAGTAGCTAGTGCCTATACTGGCTTTGTTGTATGGCATGGCGGCCTTGCAGGTTCAATTCCGCTAACTATTGCAACACCAGGACACTTTTCACAGGCAAGTATGGGTATTGTGAGTACAGATCAAACCTTATTTGCAGGTTTTAATATTGCCATTTTGATTGGTTTATTTATTATCGTCCCATTAGTAAATCGCTACATGTTACCCAATGACAACGACAGCGTTTATATCGATCCAACCCTATTAAACACCCGCACACCTGCAACAAGTAAAATAACGCGTCCTTCGCAACATTTAGAACAAAGCAAACTGCTAGGTATGGGCATTGGCTTAATGGGGCTTGCCTACTTAAGCTATTACTTTTTTATCTCTGGTGGCGGCTTAAACCTCAATAGTGTAATTGCCCTGTTTTTATTTTTAGCTATTACGCTACATCAAACTCCTCACAATGTGCTTAATAGCTTACAACAAGCAATTCCGAGTGGTGCGGGAATTGTAATTCAGTTCCCTTTTTATGCCGGTATTATGGCGGTCATGGTCGATACAGGATTAGCACAACAAATATCACAAGGCTTTATTGCCATTGCGGATGCCGATAGCTTGCCATTTTATAGTTTTATTAGTGCAGGACTCGTTAATATGTTTGTGCCCTCCGGTGGCGGACAATGGGCTGTACAGGCACCTATTGTAATACCCGCAGCGCAAGAGCTGGGCGCCGATATATCCCGTGTTGCTATGGCTGTGGCATGGGGCGATGCGTGGACCAATTTAATTCAACCTTTTTGGGCACTGCCCGTATTGGCTATAGCGGGCCTAAAGGCAAGAGATATTATGGGCTTTTGCGTGGTACAACTAATTATTACTGGGGTGTTTATATCGCTGGTATTGAGCTTTTACTAACTGTAAACATAATAAAAAGGCGTGCAATATACGCACACCTTCATCGCTTTAAGCACTCTCACTTTGCTGGTCTAAATCCACTAATTCACCTTCATTTAAGTGATAGACTTTGCCAGCCATATTAATAGTTTCTTGACGATGAGCAATCATAATCCGTGTGATTGGTAAGTGCTGAATTTGCTCACTTATTTTCGCCTCGTTATCTTTATCTAAATGGCTAGTTGCTTCGTCCATAAACAACACGCAGGGCGACTGGTATAACGCTCGCGCCAGTAACAATCGCTGTACTTGCCCACCGGATAAATTTGAACCCATATCACCCACTAGTGAGTTGTAACCCATCGTCATTTTGGTGACATCATCATGAATTGCCGCATGATGGGCGCACTGCTCTATTTTTAGGTAATTGGGCTGTGGGTCAAAAAAGCTGATGTTATCGGCAATTGAACCAGCCAATAGCGTGTCATCTTGCATCACGGCAGCTATTTGTTTGCGGTAATTTTTAAGGCCAAGCTGGGTAATATCTTTACCATCAAGCAGCACTTTACCTGAGGTAGGTTGTAATAACCCGAGCATAATTTTCATCAAGGTGGTTTTACCTGCACCAGATGGCCCTGTAATCGCAATAGAATCGCCCGCATTCAAGATTAAGTTAACGTTATTTAGAATAGGCGCTTGCTCTTCACTATAACTAAAGCAAATATTCTCAAGGGTAAGCTGACCTTTCACTTTACCTTCGTCATCACCGGTATAGGCCATTTCACCGTCACGATTAGCCTCTTGCTTGGTAAGAGCAATATCGGCAATACGGTCAAGGTGCAGGCGCATCATTTTAAATTGGATTATTTGTTCTATTAAATTAGCAAAGCGGCTGGTTAACTGGTTTTTATAGGCAATAAACGCCAGTACCATACCCACTGACAAGCTATTACTCATTACCATTAGTGCAGCAAAGTAAATCACCAATACATTCTCAAGGCCAAATAACAGCTTATTAAATGAATCAAAGCTAATGTTTAACCGCCCTAAACGGATTTCACTGTTTATTACCTCAGCATAACGGTTTTGCCAAATGCCTTGGCGCTGCGATTCATTGCCAAACAGCTTTATAGTTTGCATACCGCGAATATTTTCTAAAAAGTTCGATTGCTCTTTGGCAGAGTTTTGAATCATTTCTTCGGTGGCTTGGTGTGGCGGCCGATACAGTGCTAAGCGCACTAAGGTATACAGCACTATTGCACCAACAACCACAGCTGTCAGTTTTAGCGAGTAAATTAGCATCATAATGAGGACGGTAATAGCCATGACGCCATCGACCAGAGTCTCTACAAACCCTGTAGTTATGCGCTCCCGTATTTGCGCCAAGGAGCCAAAGCGCGATACAATATCGCCCACATGCCGTGACTCAAAATAGTTCATTGGCAAGCGCAATAAGTGCCTGAGCAAATTCACGCCCATTTGCATATTGAGCAAACTTGAAAGCCGTAAAATCAGCCAACTTCGTACTGCATTAGTCACCACTGATATAATCGCAATCAGCGCGAAACCCATAGCAAGCACCGTTAATAACGATTCATCAAAACTGATTAAGACTTCATCCACCACCCACTGCATATAATAAGGAGCCATCAAAGCAAATAATTGCAATACCAGAGACAACGCAATCAGTTTTAGCAACCCTGCCTTTAAGCCCTTCATGGTGTTCCAAAGCTGAGTAAACTTCATTCGCGCTTGCTCTTGTTTGGCTTCAAACTGACTGGTTGGCGTTAGCTCTAAACAAATGCCGGTAAAGTGCTTACTAAACTCCTGCTCGTTTAAACTGCGTTTACCCACCGCAGGGTCGTTTATAGCAAATTTAGCTGCTGCTCCTTTACCTGATACTTTGGTCAGCACCACAAAGTGATTCATATCCCAGTGTAAAATACACGGCGTTTGTAGTTTATGCACCTCCTCAAGCGGACATTGTAACGCGCGGCTGGCGAGCCCCAAGCCATCACCCAGCTCAATCAGCTGCTGTAAATTCATGCCCTTTAAATTAGCCAAAAAGCGCTTACGCATAGCCGGCATATCCAGCCTATGACCGTGATAACTTGCCACCATAGCAATAGAGGCTAGGCCGCACTCAGCTATTTCGGATTGGAGGATAAGAGGTACTGATTTTAATACAGAAAAGTTCAAGCTATCCATGAAGCAAGTATTCCTTGATGAAACTTATACATGTGCTGTAAGGTTTGAAGTAACAACTATAAAAATTCAAATTCCTATGAGTTATAATAATCCTCAAAAGCTTATACTTTTATTAATCGTTATTTAATTACAGTTCTGTTTGAAGTTATAATTTACAAATAAAAATCAATATATCCAGCCCATTTGTTATGTGTGAGTATCAAGAAAAATAAGATAATAGGCGGCCAAATAAGGATTTTAACTCCAGAAAAAGCCGTTTTATCATTTTGTAAATCGGTTATGCTACGATTTCCATATTTTATATTTACTGGTAATAACGACATAATCAGGGCAATAAAAAATTCTATGTGATCTGTAACTACTCCTATTGGTAAGAATACGATAAGAGCAAAAAGACTTACATTATATACTTTCATAGCTGTCCTTTTTAGCATAGCTATAAGAATAGCTATGCTAATTATTTATTATAGGTTTGAAGCAGCGCCACCCATGAAAGAGATTCTTGGTAGAAGGAACCTTGCTGCAGCTGAACCAATCGGCCCACCAACCGCACCAGATAACCCTCCAGCAGCGGTAGCAGCACCGAAACCACCCCAACTAAAATTGCCCGAAGTCGCTGCACTTCCTAAATAACCAGCAGCACCAATTACAGCTCCCAAACCAGCACCTGCAGGTCCAAAACCACCATTCACTTCTTGAATTTCTTTTACGTTTAATTCACGCATTTTGTTATACTCCATAAATCCGATGCTTTTTAGTTAAGCTATCGGGTTGTTAATATGTCCAGCCTTTATAATTAGGTGGGCGGTTAATAGGCTGGCTTTAGCTGCTCGCTAAAGTTAACTAAAGCTGGCCGTCTTTTTCGGTTGTTTGCATTTAGCAAACCACCAAAACTTTCAAATTTTTCTTTATTTCGCAAAACACTACAATTAACTTACTCGCCCTTTTAGGCTGTACAGTGGCTCAAGCAACCATTCAATTAATGTGCGCTGTTCTAACATAATATCTGCCTCAAACAGCATACCGCTTTTTAGCTCAAACGCTTTGCCATAAGCCTGCATTCGTTGTTGGCTGAGTGTTGCTCGCAAGCGGTATACTGGCTCTTGCAAAGCGATTGGCAAGCGTATTTCATTTGGGGTAATAAGCGCCTTATCAATCCGGCTAATTTTGCTATTAATAAAACCAAAGCGTTGATAAGGAAAAGCATCAAAACGTAAGCGAGTGTCATTACCAAGCGCAATAAACCCTGCCGAGCGTGTTGGTAGCAGCAATTCCGCCACTAGCTCTGAACCTTCGGGAATAATATGCAGTAGCGGTTTGGCTTGAGTGAGTGTTTCACCCTCAACCACTTGAATGCCAGTAACAACACCGCTGTTACTGGCTGTTATGGTGTATTGATAGTTACTTTTAATTTGTGTGAGTTGATTTTGAATATCCGCTTGTTGGCGTTTAAGGCTATTTATACGCAGCGTATATTGTTGTGGTACGTTGGCAATATTAAAGCTTAGTTGGCTTAACTGGTTTTCTTGCTGCATCAGCAAACGCGCTAGGTTTTGTTTTTCTTGTTTGGCATCTAGCAGGGCTTGCTGTTGTTGCTCGCGCTCTATGTTTGATAAAAAGCCATTTTTATTAAGTTGATTAAGGTTGCTCTGCTGGCGGTTAAGTAGTGCTAGTTTTTCATCGGTAAGTTTTAGCTGGCTTTGTAATGCAGCTTGTTCATTAGTCAGTGCACGTTTTTGCGCTTGCAAGTTTAGTGACTCTTGCTTTTGTAAGGTATGATTTTGTGTGATTTCGTCATTAAGCAGCTGTATTTGCATACTTAGCTGCTCAACAAGCTGGGTACTTAATGCAACCCCTTGGCTGTTATTTTGTTGTACAATAATAGTCGCCAGTGGCTGACCTTTTATAACAGCATCACCCTCTTGTACAAATAACTGCTCAATCATGCCGCCTTGATTAGCAAAGCTCTGGATCACCCCTTTGTTGGGCATTAAAAACCCGCGCACGGTTTCTTTACGAGAGTATTCAGCAGTAAACAAGAAGCTAATAACTGCAATAGCCACACAAGCCAAAATAAGCACAGTTAATTTTATTGATAAAGGTTGGGCGAGGGTAATCGCCCCCGTTAAACGCTCACTTTGCTGAGCGATAGCTTCCTTTCTAAATAACATCCCTGAACAACCCTGATATCAGAACACTACATCTCCAGTTACAAAAAAACAACAAACATACAAAAACCTTTAAAAAGAGCAATAACCGAACAAAAAAACCGAAACCTGCGCATTTTTTAAACTTACCATACTGTTTTTTGTCGTTAACTAGATAAAATCGTCATCGGCAAACTAAGTATTGGGTTGTCAGAATCTGCAAAATGCATCATCACTGCTACATGCCCTGCAACTACAAGTGCGTACATGACCGCTGAAAAGCCTTGTCCGTATTTATCTAGTGGTATTAAATGCGAGTAATGTCGTCCGCGCCATTCAAATATAATTTCCAATGCGCCAACAAATAAAAAGAACACCAGTAACATTAAGCCAAATGTATAACTAAGCCATAAGCCAAAAAACACACCCAGCAAGCATACACTTAGTCCAATCCATGAGCGCATAGAAAAGCTGATACTCTTTAATACATGCCCACCATCTAGCGGTAAAATAGGCAGTAAGTTAAATAAGTTAAGTAGTGCGCTTAATACCGCAACACCGGCAAATATGTCCATCTCCGTGGCGTAATATAAAACAACACCCAACACAGAGGTTATTAAGCCAAAAGCAGGCCCCATGAGCGATATGACCACATCTTGCCAGCGGGTTGTTATTTTATCGTCACTGACAGCTAAGCCACCCACAAATGGGATTAAGTAAATACCTTTGGTTTTTATGCCAAAGTACTTCATAGCTCTTACATGCCCATACTCATGCACCACTAAACACGCAATAAGCATAAGCGCAAATTCAATGCTAAATAACCAGGCATACCCAGCAACAGATGCACCTGCCAACGCAGCCTTTACTACTTTTGCGCTTTTAAATAGTTTAAAACCTAACGCAGCAAAACCTAAAAAACCTCTTTTAGGTTCACCATTAACTGGGGCTGGTAAAGCGAGCTGAGTAGCAAATTGCTCATCTACAAATAACGAAATACTTTGCTCGGCAGTTGTGCTGGTATCTATGCCTATTAATTTATCTTTAAAGTTAAATTGATAGTAATGTTCTCGAGGAGTATCAAACGCAATAGCTTGCTGGTTATGAAATACTTGTACTATTTGCTGCCCAGAAACCATTAATGAAAATGGCTGATCAGCCAAGGTGAGGTCTATTCTTATCATAATTAAAGCCATTTAAAATAATCGCGCTAGTATACCGTTTGGCTAAAAAAACACGAGGGCAGACGTTAACTATTGTATTAAATTTAAGTACCTAACAATAGCTAACGTTGCGAGCGAAAGGCTACTTTTCTTCTTCAGGATGTTCGTCTTCTTCACTTACAATATGCGCACTGCTGGCCAAACGCTTACGCCAGCGTTGCTTTGCCACTGCACGCATATTGGTTGACTGATCGCGTTCGTCGACTATTTCTAAGCCCATTAGTGATTCAATCATATCCTCAAGCGTTACTATGCCGCGCACTTCTCCGTATTCATCCACGACTAAACATATGTGCGTACGCTGAGTTAGTAGCGTTTGCAATAATGACGATACATTTTGAGATGTGGGTACTGTATAGATTGGTTTGATCAGTTTACTGATTTTATAATCGGTGCCTAAACGATGATACGCCAACATAATATCGTTTTTATGCACAAAACCGACAATGTCGTCGGCATCTTTATCAAATATTAATACGCGGGAAAACGATGACGAACCGTGCTCATTTAAATATTGGTTTACTGTTAAGTCTTTATGTACTTTAAAAATAACTGTGCGCGGCGTCATTAAATCAGACAATTTTGCATGCCTAAAATGTAAAAGATTACGAATAATTTCAGACTCATCTTCGTGCAAAGCGCCCGATTCAGTGCCAATATCGGCCATGGCTTCTATTTCTTGGCGAATATAGTAAGCCTCGTCGTGCTTTGGCCCCATTAGGTTTGTTAACTTTTGCGCACACCATACAAAGGGCTTTAGCGAAATTACCAAAAACCGTAAAGAGTAGGTAACACTTGGCGTTAAGGCTCGCCAGTAATTAGCACCCAGAGTTTTTGGAATAATTTCAGAAAGGATTAATACCAGTAAGGTCATAATTGCTGAGGCAATCCCCACTGCAGCATCAGAAAAAACCACGGCCGCTTGCGCTCCTACACCCGCTGCACCCGCTGTATGCGCGATGGTGTTTAAAGTCAAAATGGCTGCCAGTGGCTGATCTATATTATTTTTTAGTTTTTCAAGCTGCTTAGCAAGCACAGGCTGCTCTTTTCTGAGTGATGCAACATAGCTTGGCGAAATGCTTAGCAGCACCGCTTCCATCACAGAGCACAAAAACGAAATAACAATGGCCACAACCATATAAACAATCAGTAAAGTCACTTTTTCTCCTTTATATTGGGTATGTGAGCATGGTAACAATACATGCTATATTTGACCAAATACCCAATAATAACAGGCACAATAATGAAATTTAATGCACCTTGGTTTTACCGCAACAAGCAATTTAAACGAGCCTTAGGTTTATTAGCCTTTAGCAGTTTAAGCTTTGCAGCAATTGCTGAACCATTGGACAAATCAAAAATTCAGTTTATCGGCCCCTTGGCCGAAGATATGCAATTAAAACCTTTTCAAACGCCGCATGGCTCAGCCATTATCAACAACCTTTTGCCACAATTACAAGCAAACTCAGACAGTTTTTCTATTTTCGGTAAAAAACAAAGCTGGCAGCCATTCAATAAAGTAAGCGCACTCACCCTTGGCGGACTGCAAGCACTAAAATTTAATATTGAAACAGAGCGTTTTACACAAGGCACCTTAACATTAAAAGGGATTGAAAAGGGGCAATTATTTATTAATGGCGAACCCCAAAAAGGGGATAAAAACAGTTATAAGCTTGCATTAACTAACTCTACCCACAGCGTTATTATTTTGGCGCAACAAGTCGCAAACTGGAATGATGTGGTTATTGATTTCACCCCTAAGAGTGACACTGATAAAATTACGCTAAATACATCATACACAAAGCGCTTATCAGCAAAGCAACTGTTTGATGCGCCAACCATGAGTAATATATCTTTAGCGCCTAACGCAGAGCAATACATAACCACTAAGCGCACTTACGACGATAAAACTCAAAATCAAGCCAACTTGGTTACCGAGTTAAAAAATACCGACAACTCAACTGTATATCGATTTGAAGATGGGCAACCAAGCAACATTATTTGGAGCCCAGATAATCAGTACTTAGTGTATTTATTAAAGGGTGAGCTTAAACAACTTAATCGAAAAAGTTTAGCCATTAAAACACTGGCAAACGACTTAGCCGGCGCCAGTGGCTTCACCTTTTTTAACGACACCAGCCTAGTATTTAGCTGGTCAAAATCACCAGAGAGTAGCAACAACTTAACCAAGCATTATAAAGGCCTTCAAGATCGTTGGTCATACGCGCGCACCACCAGCCAACTTTATATGCTTGATACTAAAAGTGGCTTAACAAAAGCACTTAGCCAAGGCCCGCTTTCTCATAGCTTTGAAGATTTAAATAGTACGCGTGGAAAAATATTAATGAGCCGTTCGGTTATGGCTATGCAAGCGTCTACTCACCCTGAGACAGAGCTCGTCGAGCTGGATATAAAATCAAACAAGCTCTTGTCACTTGGTAAATTTAAAACATTTAACCAAGCAAAATACGCAAACAAAGACGTGTATGTTGTTGCAGGTCCCGACTTTAAAAATGGCGCTGGCAGAGCGTTGCCAAAGTCAATGCTTGCTAATAACTACGACGGACAGCTTTACCTGTTAACTAACAACGGAAAAAATGTCACTGCGCTCAGTAAACAATTCGACCCATCGATTAGTCAGCTAAGCGTATTAGAAAACGGCGATGCGGTACTTAAAGTGACCGAAAAAGACACTCAGCCATTGTATCTATTCGACCTCAGTAAGCAGCGCTTTAAAAAGTTAAATACCAATGTGGATATTGTAGAAAAATTTAGCGTTTCACATGGGCGCAATTCACAAGTGTTAATCACCGGCACAAGTGCTTTAGCACCGCAACAGCTCAAACGCCTTAATATCAGTAAAAACAAAACCGATCTTATTTGGGATTCAAAACCAATTGCTTATGCCAATACAACAATACCCACCCTTGAAGAATTTAACTTTACTAATAAAAGTGGTGTTGAAATAACCGGGCGTGTTTATGTGCCAAGTAACCTAGATAAAACTAAAAAGTACCCTGCTCTTGTTTATTATTACGGTGGTACATCACCCGTTACCCGTGGTTTTACTGGCCGTTACCCATTTAACTTATGGGCCGAAAACGGCTATGTGGTTTATGTAGTGCAACCTACTGGCGCGACTGGTTTTGGACAAAAGTTCTCAGCACAACACGTCAATGCATGGGGTGATTACACCGCCGACGATATTATCGAAGGAACACAGGCTTTTTTGAAACAATACGACTACGTAGATAACACTAAGGTCGGTAATTTAGGTGCCTCTTATGGTGGCTTTATGACCATGCTATTGGCAACAAAAACCGATTTATTTAGCGCCTCTATTTCCCACGCGGGTATTTCAAACTTAACCTCTTATTGGGGCGAAGGGTGGTGGGGCTACTTATACTCTGGTGAAGCATCTAAAAACAGCTTCCCATGGAATAACGCCAATCTGTATAGCCAACATAGTCCGGTATTTCATGCAGACAAAGTAACCACACCATTACTGCTTATTCATGGTGACAGTGATACTAACGTACCCGTAGGCGAGAGCTTAACAATGTACACCGCACTTAAACTACTAAATAAAGACGTGGAGCTTATTGAGTACAAAGGTGCTGATCATCAAATTTTTGCGCGCGATAAACGCTTTAACTGGTGGAATACTATGTTGGCATTTTTTGATAAAAAACTAAAAGACGAACCACAATGGTGGGATTCTATGTACGAAAATAAGTAATTTAAACCGGAATTTTATATCTTTATGAAAAGCGCCCTTGAATATGGGGCGCTTTTTTGATTTTTTTATAATTATTTTAATATTTTTGAAATATTAAGTTACTTAAAACTAGCATGTAACCCCTTCTCAGTATTTACCTAATGGTGCTACCATACAAAGCTACAAGCATTTAAAATAAAGTACTATGGCTATTAATGTTTTATTGGTTGAAGACGATGAAATACTCGTTAAACGCATTCAAAATCACTTTGCAGAGACCGAATTTACAATAGAAGTAGACTCAACTGGCGCTGATGCATTGAGCATCGTTAGGCAGCGAGTAAACCTGCGTGATGCATTTACCCTCGCTATTATTGATATTGTACTGCCTAAAATAGACGGCCTTCAGCTCGCCAAAGAACTTAACACACTAACAGATATTGGTGTTATTGTGCTTTCTAGTCGTGATTCACAAGCAGATCGAATAGCAGGCCTTGCCCAAGGTGCTGACGACTATATTTGTAAGCCTGTTGATTTGCTTGAGCTTGAACTGCGCATGCGCGCTTTGTATAAACGCGTTGCCGTTAATATGGATAGCGACGAAAGTGAAGAGTTTATTGAATACGCCGACTTTAAATTACACCCCGATAATCGCACCCTTATTACCTCCTCGGGTGTTGAATCACGTTTAACTGAAGCAGAGCACAAAGTACTTATTTGCTTAATAAGTAATGCAGGTAAAGCCACTTCACGTGAAAAAATATCTGAAGAAATAGGCCAACCAGATTGGAGCCCTAACGATCGTACAGTCGATGTTCTTATTGGTCGATTACGTAAAAAACTAAACGATGAAAAAGATCAAAAGCGTATTGTCACTGTGCGCGGTAAAGGTTATATGCTCTCTTTATAGCAGCTAGTAAAAACAGTTTAGCCTCAATTTTAGCTACTTAGTAAGTTGAGCAATTAATCGTTCAAAGGCTCTGTAATTTAATGCCTCTTTTAAATCGTCTAAACTAATTTTTTCATTCCCTTTTAAATCGCTAATCGTACGCGCTACCTTAACAACTCTATGGTAAGAGCGCGGTGATAAAGACAGCTTTTCACTGGCCTTAGCCAAAAACTGCAGTTCTGCTGGGGCAAGCTCACAGTGAATACTCATCTCTTTATTATTTAGCCGCGCATTCACTTTGCCTTGGCGTTTTAACTGTATGTAATAAGCTGCTTCTACCCGTGCACGTACTTGTGCACTGGTTTCTTCTTGCTTAGTGCTTTGCAGTTCAACGCTGGTTAACCGTGGTAGCTCTATTTGCAAATCAATACGGTCAACAAAAGGGCCTGAAACACGAGATAAATAACGTATAACCTGATCGGGTGTTGCTCGTTTATCGGTATGGCTTCCCGTAGGACTGGGGTTTAACGCTGTAATGAGCTGAAACTGTGCAGGAAACTCCATTTGCCGCGCCGCACGCGAAATAGTTACCGTACCGGTTTCCATTGGCTCACGAAGGGAGTCGAGTACTTTACGCTCAAACTCTGGTAGTTCATCTAAAAATAATACCCCATTGTGTGCCAGCGAAATTTCACCCGGCTTAGGGTTTGATGACCCACCTACTAATGCAACCGCCGAACAGGTATGATGAGGATTACGAAAAGGGCGTTGCCGCCAGTTTGTTAAATCGATTGAATGACCAATAATTGAATAAAGTGCGGCAGTTGAAAGTGCCTCATCGTCAGACATAGCCGGCATTATTGTGGCCATTCGCTGAGCAAGCATTGATTTACCGGTTCCCGGTGGACCTAAAAATAGCAGGTTGTGCCCGCCTGCAGCGGCTATTTCTAATACACGTTTAGCCCCGGGCTGGCCTTTTACGTCGCTCAAATCGAGTAAAAAGTCAGGTGCTTGCGTACAGTCTGGATACTCTATATTTAACGGCAACGGCTGTTGGTTTAGTAAATCACCCCATACTTCTTGAATAGAGCTTACCGCTTTACGCTTTACGCCATTTACAAGGCTTGCCAGGCTATCATTAGCTATGGGTAAAAAACAGCAGCGGTTTTGTTCCTTAGCTGCAAGCACAGAGGGCAAAATAGCATTTACTCCGCGTACCTCACCGTTGAGTGCAAGCTCACCGTAAAACTCATATTTATGAATATCAGGGCACACTATTTGCCCTGATGCTACCAAAATGCCTACGGCAATGGCCAAATCAAACCGGCCACCGTCTTTGGGTAAATCAGCTGGGGCTAAATTAACAGTAATACGTTGATCAGGAAAACCAAATTGAGAGTTTTCAAGCGCGCTGCGCACTCTGTCTTTTGACTCTTTAACAGAGGCTTCGGGAAGGCCTACAATGTGGAATGCGGGTAAACCAGTTCCTAAGTGAACCTCTACAATAACTTCAGGGGCATTAATACCCACCTGAGCACGAGAATATATACGAGCTAATGACATTCCTTATCCTAATCAATCCTATGATTAAGTAAGTTTAGTCAGGATATTTAAAAACGTGTAATGTGATTTTCCATTTTATTGCTGAAAAACGTAAGAATAATGTCATCAACATTGCCAATACCATCGCCAGCTCAGTCACAAATGAAAAATACACACTAAGTGTATAAACAATACCACCCGCAATACAGGTAATGGCATAGAGCTCTCCTTTTAACAGCATAGGGATTTCGCGGGCGAGCACATCACGTATTAAGCCTCCAAAACAAGCCGTTATGACTCCCATTATGATTGCTGTCATTTCTGGCATGCCTGCAAGTAGTGCTTTTTGAGTACCCATTACAGCAAAAAAAGCCAAGCCGAATGCGTCTGCTATTTGAAGTGTGTAATACGGAATAGACTTTTGCTTATTAATAAGCCGAGATGTAATAAGTACAGCAGCTAAAATAGCAAAAAAATAGCTTTGATCATGTAGCCAAAATACAGGAACGTCTAGAATCACATCGCGAACAGTTCCCCCACCAATAGCGGTCACTGTTGCTAATACTACCACCCCGAAACCATCCATTTTTTTTTCGTAGGCCACTAATGTGCCTGAAATAGCAAACACAGCAATGCCGATTAAATCAAACCAGTGATACAGTTCTGTCATGTAAAAGTACACTTAAAAATATTTCAGCCGTTTTAACATACCCAGCACGAGGTGTTAAGTAATAACGAATTTAAAATGATTGGTATAGTATATGTGGTCAATGTAATAACAGCTTTGCTATTAAGAATTACTGAATTTTAGACATAAAAAGCATGCTTTTAGCATATCACTTTAATAGTGCTTTTATTTCAGTGGTTGCGGGAGCCTGAGCTTATAGAAAGTGAACCGACGACCTTTGCTAGCTAATGGAGAGCTGAGACCGACAGGCTACCCATTTCACTGAATTTTAGGCATAAAAAAACACGCTTTTAGCGTGTTACTTTAATAGTGTTTTTTATTTCAGTGGTTGCGGGAGCCGGATTTGAACCGACGACCTTCGGGTTATGAGCCCGACGAGCTACCAGGCTGCTCCATCCCGCGCCTGAAATATGCATACTTATTTAACGTTGCTTACATTACAACGTGGCGTCCAATTTAATGTAAAAAATTGGTTGCGGGAGCCGGATTTGAACCGACGACCTTCGGGTTATGAGCCCGACGAGCTACCAGGCTGCTCCATCCCGCGCCTGTATATTTAAAGTCTATCGACTACTTAATTTAATCTCTCAAGTTAGAGTTTACAGTAACCTCACCCCATAAAGGAAATTGGTTGCGGGAGCCGGATTTGAACCGACGACCTTCGGGTTATGAGCCCGACGAGCTACCAGGCTGCTCCATCCCGCGCCTGTAATTTCTTTAAAACATTTTCGTAATATTTACGAGCCTGCCTTGAAGAGAGCGCTACTATATAGGAATAAACTTATAATGCAAGGCTTTAACTACCTAAAACTGTTCAAGTGAACAAAAAGCAATCAAAACTCTATTCTATACTCGCTCTTTGGTGAGGAGTAATCATTTTTTGAAACTCCCAATCAGGGTGGCCCATTACAATAAAGTCTGGGTTTTCAGTGCTCTCACGTTGGTTATAAGTTAAAGGGTTAAACTCTGCATCAGTAATGCAGCCGCCGGCTTCTTCTACAATAACTTGTGAAGCCCCTGTATCCCACTCACCCGTTGGGCCTATTCTTAAAAAGCAGTCCGCTTTACCCTCAGCAACAATACATGCTTTTAACGAGCACGAACCAACTGCAATAGTTGTAAATTGGCTATTTAAGTATTGACTCACCGACTCAATTTTCTGACGGCGACTTACCGCTAGTGTTAAACTTTCAGGCGGAGCTACGTATATTCGTGTGTCGCTCTTTTCTTCACGCTTAAAAGCACCATTTTTAGCACTCGCAAAGTAAGTAATACCTTTTGACGGCCAATGAATTACACCCAACACAGGGTGGTTATTTTCAATAAGCGCAATGTTTACCGCAAAATCACCACTTTCTAAAATAAATTCACCTGTGCCATCCATGGGATCAAGTAACCAATAACGCTGCCAATCTTGCCTATCGGCTAATGCAGGAATAGGTGTTTCTTCCGACATAATAGGAATATCGGGCGCAAGTGCCTTTAAGCCTGCAACAAGCACATCATTTGCAGCTAAATCGGCTTTAGTTACTGGTGTGTGGTCTGACTTTTCTTGTTGGCCAATATCATCTTTTTTGTATATAGCCATAATGGCATCGCCTGCACGTTCGGCTAATTCAATACAAGGTTCTAATAATTTATTCATCGGCAGCTCCAGATGCTAAGTACTTATCTAATAATAGCAAAGCGGCAACACTTCGTGCTTCGGTAAAATCATCTTGCTCTAATAATGACTGCCATTGCGTTAATGGCCACTTAACAACAACTAAAGGCTCAGGCTCGTCGCCTGGAAGTGTTTGCGGATATAATTGCTTAGCAAATAAAATATGCATGGTGGCATTAAAATAACTAGGTGCCATGGTCACTGTTTTTAATGGTTTAAAAAAGTCTGCGCCAAAACCTACTTCTTCTTTAAGTTCTCTATTAGCAGCTTGCTCTGGTGTTTCGCCTGGGTCGATCAGTCCTTTAGGAAAGCCTAACTGGTAGTCATTGGTGCCCGCGCAATACTCACGCACTAGCAGCATTTCGTTATCAGCCGTTATAGGCACAATCATTACAGCGCCTCTGCCACCACCTCGAATACGTTCATACTGACGCTCTTCGTCATTCGAAAATTTTAGCTCTAAAGATTCCACAGTAAATAGGCGACTTTTAGCGACAACATTATTACTTAGGATTTGAGGAGGTGTTGGATGCTTTTTCTGTGTCATTGGCGTTAATTTGCTATCATGGCAGTTGTGCTTAATCATAAACTTTTCACAGGGAAAAGCCCATGCTAAATTGGTCAAAAATCGATACCGTTTTACTTGATATGGACGGAACACTCCTCGATTTACATTATGACAGCCATTTTTGGTTAACTGTTCTTCCACAGCAACACGCCTTAGCGAAAAATATAAGCCTGAGCGAAGCAAAAGAAGATATTTTTAAACGCTACCAAGCTGTAAGCGGCCAAATTGAGTGGTATTGCTTAGATTATTGGGAAGATCAGCTTAAATTACCAATTATGGATTTAAAGCGAGAAACACAGCACCTTATAAAAGTTCGTGATGACGTGCCCTATTTTTTAACGGAGCTAAAAAAAGCAGGAAAAGAGCTTATATTGCTTACCAACGCACATCCAGAAAACGTCATGATGAAATTTGAACACACCGCAATCGATAATTATTTAGATGGTGTAGTGTCGACTCATGAATATGGCGTAAGTAAAGAGCAGCAAAGTTTATGGCACCAAGTACAAAATGATTTAGGATTTAACAAAACACGTACTTTGTTTGTTGATGACAGCATAGCTGTATTAAATGCCGCAAAAGAATACGGCATTGGACACTTACTTGCGGTTGCCAACCCCGACAGTCAGCAACCACACAACGAAATAGCCGATTACTTAAATGTAACCGACTACCGCACTATTATTTAGCTTTTAGGGTAACGTGCCTCAAGGCCTTGATAGACTAATTTTGCGAAGTCTGCATGTTCGGTATCAAGGCTTTTAACTACTTCCACTAAGTGCTCGTTATCTTCTTGCCCGTTCCACACTTTAATGTAGCTACCGTCTTTATAACCATGGTCTTGGCGGAAGAAGTTTAAGGTATTTTTACCAACATAACCACGGTATAAATCGTCAATATCCATGCCCATTTGTGCCATACAACCGGCAAATGCTGATGCATTAAACGCTTTATCTGCAACAGCAGATGCCGCAAGTATTTCTAACGTTTGTTTAAAGTCATCAGCTTGCTGTACTTGGCTCAACTCACTTTCTAATTGCTTTGCTAAGTCTTGATAGCTTGTTTTTCCGTCAATACGTAGCGACAAACCAAAGTGAAAAATATCAACCAATTCTAAAATAACTTGCTCGGTATCGGGTGTTTGTTTTTTCCACCACTTCCAGCCATGATGATCTAGCATTTCGGCACACTCAACCCAAATAGCGCGATACCATTCAAACCCTTGTGTAAACCATTGTTCATGCACTTTTGTATTCATGGCGTTTTGCATTTCTAGCATGACTACTAGCTTATTTAAATTGGCAGACATATCAATTCCTGTCGTTTTTTAGTTGTTTTAATAATACAGAGAAAGCGCTGTTTTTGCATTTGCTATGTCTGTTTTAATTATTTTTATCGATTACTGGTAAACTCAGCCCACGACTCGATTAAATCAATAAAGTCTTCAAAACCACAACCACTGCTTAAGTCGTTCTCTTCAAGCATTAAATCATCATCTTGATAGGCAATTAAGTCTTCGCTGTCTTGGTGCAGAGCATGAGCCTCGAATAAGGCCTCATCTTTAGATAAAATTAAATCTATTTCTTGGCCTTTTAGAGTGACTGGCTCAAAACTCGTTTTGACCGACACAATAAGTGCTTGCACCATAGCGACTTTGTCTTTGCCTATTTCTTCGTTTAACCAACGACCTATTATTGCGTGTTCGCTGCTTATTTTAATTCGTAAACCACTAATAGGGTCACGTATAAATTGATATTCCATAGCTATTACTTATTAAACGTTAATAACGCGATTATACCCGTAAATTAGCTGTAACGCCGACCCTAAAAAACAAAATAGCGCCATTGGGCGCTATTTTTGTAAAACGTTTAAATACCTAACTTCGCGAGCGGTATCGTGCCGCATCTATTATCGACCATAAATAAATAATAGGTACTAATACAAAACCAACGAGTACGTAAATAAGTGCGTAACTTATAACAATAGCTAGCGCAAAAAATATAGCCGCTAAAATACGCCCTTGTACTAGTTGTCCTAAACCAGGAAAAAATATATTACACAATGCAGCAATCACATTACCGCCAGACCCTTGATCAGCCATACTCACCTCTGTAGTTAATTAATTTTAAATTTTAGTTATCTACTTACTATCACACTTTATGCCAATTTATTAAAGCTTAAAAATCAGTTAGTTAAATTACGACTCACTAATTACTTTGGTATTTTTTACTAAATATAGGTCAATTTGATTATTTTTATTATTAATTTTAGTCACTTATCCACGCCAAAAACTATCCAGCTGATTGGTTTTAGAGGCTATTTTTATAATAGCTGTTCATAAAAACAGTATTTTATTTAGCCTAACAAAAACACCTGTTATACTGCCCTCAATATTGATTAAAAAGGCGTAACGATGGACGTTTCAGAATTACTCGACGGCTTAAATGACAAACAACGCGATGCCGTTGCAGCCCCATTACAAAACATGCTGGTTTTAGCCGGTGCTGGGTCTGGTAAAACACGAGTGTTAGTTCATCGTATCGCGTGGCTTATGCAAGTTGAACAAGCATCAGCTTATAGTATTTTTGCGGTAACCTTTACCAATAAAGCTGCTAAAGAAATGCGCACGCGAGTAGAAGAGACCTTAAAAGCACCGGTTGGCGGAATGTGGATTGGTACTTTCCATGGTTTATCACACCGAATTTTACGCGCTCATCACCGTGAAGCTAACTTACCAGAAGCCTTTCAAATTTTAGATTCTGATGACCAACTTCGTATGATCAAGCGCTTATTAAAATCAATGAATATTGATGATAAAAAGTGGCCTGCAAAACAGTTTGGTTGGTACATAAGCGCTAAAAAAGACGAAGCACTTCGCCCTAAAGATATTCAAGCTTATGATATAAACGAGCAAATGATGCTGCGTGTATATGCCGCCTACCAGGAAGCGTGTGACAGGGCTGGTTTGGTCGATTTTGCTGAAATACTGCTACGCAGCTATGAAGTATTAAAAAATAACCCGACGTTACTTCGCCACTACCAACAGCGCTTTGCCCACATGCTAGTAGACGAGTTTCAAGATACTAATACCATTCAGTACGCATGGTTAAAGTTACTTGCCGGCGACACAAGCAGCATAATGATTGTTGGCGACGACGACCAAAGTATTTACGGCTGGCGCGGCGCTAAAATAGAAAACATAAAACGTTTTTTAACTGACTTTGATGCCGAAACTATTCGCCTTGAACAAAACTACCGTTCAACCGCAACTATTCTTAAAGCATCTAATGCGCTTATAAAAAATAACTCCGAGCGTATGGGTAAAAGCTTATGGACCGATGGTAACGAAGGCGAGCCTATATCAATTTATGCCGCCTTTAACGAGCTAGACGAAGCCCGCTTTGTGAGTAGCAAATTACGTAGCTGGTTAAATGCTGGTAACGCGTTGCAAGACGCCGCTATTTTATACCGTAGTAACGCACAATCTCGTGTACTCGAGGAAGCCATGCTGCAAGAAGGCTTAAAATACCGTATTTACGGTGGTATGCGATTCTTCGAGCGTCAAGAAATTAAAGATGCGCTATCGTACTTACGCTTAGTAGGTAATCGCCAAGACGATGCCGCATTTGAGCGTGTAATTAATACTCCTGCTCGCGGTATTGGCGATAAAACATTAAGTCATATACGTGATTGCGCTCGTGCTGAGTCACTTCCGCTTTGGTACGCAGCTAAAGCTATTGTTGAACAACAGCACTTATCAGGCCGAGCAGCTGGCGCTGTAACAAAGTTTGTAGAACTTGTTGAGCACATTGAAGACAAAATTAGCGATCTCACCCTACAAGAACAAGCTAAATACACAATTCAAACCTCTGGCCTTATGGCTATGTACCAAGCTGAAAAAGGCGAAAAAGGCCGTGCCCGCGTAGAAAACTTAGAAGAGCTTATAAGTGCCTGCGATCAGTACGAACTCCCTGAAGAAGAAGAGTTTAGCTCACCACTACAAGGCTTTTTAGCCTATACCTCGCTTGAATCTGGCGAAGGCCAAGCCGATGAGCACGAAGACGCGGTACAAATGATGACGCTTCACTCAGCTAAAGGCTTAGAGTTCCCGCTTGTGTTTATGGTGGGCGTTGAAGAAGGCATGTTCCCATCGCAGCAAAGTAATGAAGAGTCTGGCCGCTTAGAAGAAGAACGCCGCCTTTGTTATGTAGGCATGACCCGTGCAATGGATAAACTATACATTAGCCATGCCGAAAGCCGCCGCCTTTATGGACAAGAGAAGTACCATAGTCCTTCACGTTTTTTACGCGAAATCCCTGAAGACTGCGTTGAAGAAATTCGTATTAAAACGCAAGTTTCGCGACCACCGGCAGCTGGTCGCTTTAGTGCATCAGTAAGCCATGCCGCCTTTGAAGACAGCGGCTTTAACTTAGGTCAACGTGTACTGCATGCTAAGTTTGGTATTGGCACGGTACTTAACTATGAAGGTAGCGGTGCACAGTCGCGTGTACAGGTAAACTTTGACGACCTTGGCAGTAAATGGCTAGTAACGGCTTATGCACGATTACAAGCTGTATAAAGCTCACATAAACTCACTAGAAAAAACACTGGTTGGCGCTCATCATCGCCAACTGGTGCTTATTACTGGCAGTACTGTTTGGTGCTACGAGCTGTTAGGTGAATTACTTCAAACTGAAAACACACTCGTCGTTTCTAAAAATACCAGACTAAATAACGCGCAGTGGCCTAATCGTACTCATCAAATTTTAGGGCAAGAATATTCACACGCCGTATATGATGGCTTTAGTGGCTTGCACCCTGATAAATTAGCAGCTATTGCAGGTACGGTAAAAGCAGGCGGTATTTTATATTTACTGCTACCAGAGCTAAGCGAGCTTTCAACTTGGCCAGATCCTGCGCTAAGCACAGTGCAGTCTCACGGGCATAAAGTAAGCTATAGCTTTTTTAATGAACGCATTGCCCGCGTTGTACAATCGTTACCCGCTTATCACTTTAGTGAATTACATGGCTGTACAGGTAATATCAGCAGAGAAAGCTCTGCCAATAAAATAGATTTTGAACCGCAACAGCATTGTGTAGAAAATATAATTAAAGTGGCTCATGGTCGCGCCAATCGCCCTTTACTCATTAATGCCGACAGAGGTCGTGGTAAATCAGCAGCGCTTGGACTTGCTGCCGCCAAGCTTATCGATAAAAAAATACTACTTTGCAGTACACAATTTAAAGCCACTCATAGCAGCTTTATACATTTAAGTAATGAGTTAAACATACCCTTCGATGGTAAAAGTAAGCAACTTGCTAATTTGCAGTATATTGCTCCAGATTCATTATTAGACTCGTTGCCAGAGTGTGATTTATTACTTGTTGACGAGGCGGCTGCTATTCCAGTTCCTCTGTTATTAAAAATGCTAAAACAGTATCCGCGCATTGTATTTGCAAGTACTTTAGTAGGTTATGAGGGTAATGGTAGAGGCTATACAATTAGGTTTAGTCAGTACATTAAAGCAAAGTATAAAGCCGCTAATATTATCACACTTGATGAACCGTTAAGGTTTGCAAAAGCCGACCCGCTAGAGCGCCATATACGCACTTTGCTCGCACTCGAAGCACAGTACGAAGAAATACAAAGCAATGGCTTAAATAACCTAGTCCACAGTGAAATTACTCAGCAACAACTCACAAATGACGAGCTGTTACTTGAGCAGGTTATTGCATTACTTGCCTTAGCACATTACCAAAGTAGCGTTAACGATTTACGCCAACTACTTGATGCACCCTCACAACGATTGTTCATAACCCAAACACATAATCACCTAGTGGGGGTGTGTTTAGTTACAATAGAAGGCGGGTTACCCCTCGAGCTAACTGAGCAGGTGCTTAAAGGTGAACGCCGCCCACAAGGGCACCTAATGGCACAAACTCTCTCGCAGCTAAGCAGTGATCCCCAGTGCCTTACCCAACTCTCTGCTCGAGTAGTAAGAATTGCTGTTGCCCCTAATCTTCACAGTCAAGGAGTAGGTAAAGCCCTACTGAGTTTTTGCGAATCAAGAGTAAGTAATGAGTGCTATTGGTTTGGTGCTAGTTTTGGCGCTACGGCTGAGCTATTAAAATTTTGGCAAAGCCAAGGGTTTAGCACTATAAAGCTGGGTTATCAAAAAGATAAAAGCACTGGCGAGCATTCAGCACTCGTTGTGAAATGTTTAAACAACAATACGGGTACACTGAAACGATTAAAAGCTGAATTTCAAACCGATATATTTTATGCTTTACTCACACACTTTAAACACCTTGATTGGCAGCTTGTAAATGTACTTATTTCCTCGTTTACAGATAGACCTATCAGTTCAGACATCAAAAAACGTTTAATACGACAACTTAATAATCACTTTTCTCGATTTAGTATTACAGCTACTATTTGGCAAGTTGTAACTCTGGCACCCTCTGTTGTTAATTGTTTAACGCAAAGTGATAAGCAACTATTAATTAGCTTAATTTTGCAAAATGAAAGCGATACAAACGTCATTGAGCAATTAAATATACAAGGCAAAAAAGAGCTTGAAACATGCTTTAAACAAGCAGTGTTAAAACTAGCTAAAGCCATTAAATAACCCACCCCCTTAATACAATGATTAATTACCACAGTTACTTAAGCTATTTGGTAGATTTGTTCTATTCTTAATACATTAATGGGTAAATTAAGATAAAGGCATGGAATTAATAAACTTTAAAGTGGGCTGCAAAACCATTTCACTGAAAATACTTGATATCTTATTAACCGAGCGCTTTGATAATAATCTCACAACACTACCAAACAACAACAAAAGCTTTATTGGTGTTAAAGATTATATGGATATCCCTACGCCAGTTTTCGATTTAGGAATTATCTTAAATAATATATCAACAGAGCAAAGCAACAAACATATTTTAAAACAGCTAAGATCCTGGCAAGACAAACAAACCAAATGGTTTAATACACTCGAAACAAACCTCTTAAATCAATCAGAAAAATTAGTTATTAATGAAACTGAGCTTCAAGACTTTATTGTTTTTTTTCAGGAGTTCAATACAGACAACCCTGATTTAAAGCTTACTATGTCACGCTTTAATGAGCCTTTTGAATTATTACTAGAACAAGCTAAACAAGCCGTAACTGCTCACAGGCAAGGTGAACATAAACAGGTAAGCTATTTACTTAGTAAGATAAAACGTAGCAGTCTTGCTCAGTTAGAGAGACTGTTTGAATCAGCACAAGAGCAAATAACTTTGGATTACAAACCAATTATTGTATTCACAACGAAAGACGGTATAAACCCTCATGTGGGGTTGCTGGTCGATAAAGTAGAAGACAGCCTAGATTATAAAAAAGAAGATATAAAACCATTAGATAAGCTAACTGATATAGGCTTTGATATAGATCCACAAACTAAAGGTATGATGCGAGGGTTAATAAAAATGGCAGAAAATCATAGTGTGCTTATCGATCCGAGTTCCATATTTAAGCCGACTGAACTACAGGTAGAAACTGAAAATACGGAAGCGTATGGCTTATTTTAGACACAAAAAAGCCGAGATAGCCTCGGCTTTTTAATAAAGCTTTTTATGCTATACGGTTGTTATAATGTCTTCTACTGCTAAACGTGCCTTTGGCAAACCATGGTTCCAGTCTTCGTCGGTATTAGGGTAACCCATTGCTAGTGCAACTTCACAAATATGACCGTCAAGTTCAGCATTAAACTTCTCACTAATTAGCTCTGGGTCAACGCCTTCCATTGGAGTCGACGCTATGTTCAATCGCGCTAATGTATGCAGCACATTACCAAGTGCTAAGTAAACCTGCGCTTTAGTCCAACTACCGTTGTAACCTTTCTCATCTGTGTTCATTTCAGCGAACGCATATGCACCCATAAAGTTATCGCGCATATCTGCTGGTAAATGGCCAGAACTGACTTCTACATCGACACGCTTAGAAAATTTTTCTTTCGTAAACTTAGGATCATAAGCGAGTAATAATGTATGTGATGCTTCTTTAGCATGATGCTGATTAAACTGATGGTTGTTAGCAAATGTATCGTGTAAGCGTTGTTTACCTTCTTCACTTTCAACCAAAATAAACTTCCAAGGTTGAGAGTTAATTGAAGAAGCTGACAGGCGAATAGCCTCTTTAATTACTTCAATATCTTCATCAGAAATACGTTTTGATGAATCATATTGCTTAGCAGTATAACGATTGTGTAAATCTTTGATAATTTGATGAGCCATGTTTTTCTCCAAAACTTATACTAAGTAAATATTTTATGAAGTTAGTTTAATTGGAAAGGATCATTTTGATAATAGTGAATACAGTTAAAAGACTATATAGAAAATATTGATAATTAAAATAGCCTAGGCGACCATTCAATTATTATGTAAGCATGTACTAAAAGTTCGGTATAGTTTGGCCATTTACTAAATCCCAGACAGTAAAAAAACCCTTCACATTGATTTAACGGGTTTCTCTTATTTGAAATCGGTGCGCTACTAATAACCAAAGCACTATTCACAAAGAGGCGCTACGCTTTAGAGAGGGGAATACTGAATATCACTTTTCTCCAGACGTAAAAAAGCCCGACTATCGCTAGTCGGGCTTTCTACAATTTGAAGCCTGGTAATGTCCTACTTTCACATAGCAAATGCTACACTATCATCGGCGCTGTTTCGTTTCACTACTGAGTTCGGCATGGAATCAGGTGGGTCCAAAACGCTATTGTCACCAAGCAAATTTGGGCGTTAATCCGTATTTCTACGTACTAACTGAATTTGGAAAATATCTGATAATATTTTTAAGTCTTTCTGTCAGTAATATCTACTTTAGTCATTAACTTCTGTCTTAACTGTCACACAAAACGCGTTTGGCGTTGTATGGTTAAGCCTCACGGGTAATTAGTACAAGTTAGCTTAATGGCTCACACCACTTCCACATCTTGCCTATCAACGTTGTAGTCTTCAACGGCCCTTCAGAGACTTTAAAAGTCTAGTGAGAACTCATCTCGAGGCCTGCTTCGCGCTTAGATGCTTTCAGCGCTTATCAGTTCCGAACGTAGCTACCGGGCAATGCCATTGGCATGACAACCCGAACACCAGCGGTTCGTTCACTCCGGTCCTCTCGTACTAGGAGCAACCCCTCTCAATTCTCAAACGCCCACGGCAGATAGGGACCGAACTGTCTCACGACGTTCTAAACCCAGCTCGCGTACCACTTTAAATGGCGAACAGCCATACCCTTGGGACCGACTTCAGCCCCAGGATGTGATGAGCCGACATCGAGGTGCCAAACACCGCCGTCGATATGAACTCTTGGGCGGTATCAGCCTGTTATCCCCGGAGTACCTTTTATCCGTTGAGCGATGGCCCTTCCATTCAGAACCACCGGATCACTATGACCTACTTTCGTACCTGCTCGACGTGTCTGTCTCGCAGTTAAGCTGGCTTCTACCATTACACTAACCGTACGATGTCCGACCGTACTTAGCCAACCTTCGTGCTCCTCCGTTACTCTTTGGGAGGAGACCGCCCCAGTCAAACTACCCACCAGGCACTGTCCGTAACCCCGATTCAGGGGCCAACGTTAGAACATCAAAACTACAAGGGTGGTATTTCAAGGACGACTCCAACAAGACTAGCGTCTCATCTTCAAAGTCTCCCACCTATCCTACACATGTAGGTTCAATGTTCAGTGCCAAGCTGTAGTAAAGGTTCACGGGGTCTTTCCGTCTAGCCGCGGGTACACAGCATCTTCACTGCGATTTCAATTTCACTGAGTCTCGGGTGGAGACAGCGTGGCCATGGTTACACCATTCGTGCAGGTCGGAACTTACCCGACAAGGAATTTCGCTACCTTAGGACCGTTATAGTTACGGCCGCCGTTTACCGGGGCTTCGATCAAGAGCTTCTCCGAAGATAACCCCATCAATTAACCTTCCGGCACCGGGCAGGTGTCACACCGTATACGTCATCTTGCGATTTTGCACAGTGCTGTGTTTTTAATAAACAGTCCCAGCCACCTGGTCACTGCGGCTCCCGTCCGCTTAGAGAGCAAGTCTCATCACAGATAGGAGCGTACCTTCTCCCGAAGTTACGGTACGATTTTGCCTAGTTCCTTCACCCGAGTTCTCTCAAGCGCCTTAGTATTCTCTACCTGACCACCTGTGTCGGTTTGGGGTACGATTCGGTATAATCTGAAGCTTAGAGGCTTTTCCTGGAAGTATGGCATCAGCAACTTCACTACCGTAGTAGCTCGTCTCGTGTCTCAGGTTTAATGTTCGTCCGGATTTACCTAAACAAACGCCCTACTCACTTTCACATGGACAACCATCGCCATGCTTGCTTAGCCTTCTCCGTCCCCCCATCGCAATTATACCAAGTACGGAAATATTAATCCGTTTCCCATCGACTACGCCTTTCGGCCTCGCCTTAGGGGTCGACTTACCCTACCCTGATTAACATGGGATAGGAACCCTTGGTCTTCCGGCGTGCGGGTTTTTCACCCGCATTATCGTTACTCATGTCAGCATTCGCACTTCTGATACGTCCAGCATACCTCCCGGTACACCTTCAACCGCTTACAGAACGCTCCCCTACCACTCATACAAAGTATGAATCCGCAGCTTCGGTGCATAGTTTAGCCCCGTTACATCTTCCGCGCAGACCGACTCGACCAGTGAGCTATTACGCTTTCTTTAAAGGATGGCTGCTTCTAAGCCAACCTCCTGGCTGTCTGGGCCTTTCCACATCGTTTCCCACTTAACTATGACTTTGGGACCTTAGCTGGCGGTCTGGGTTGTTTCCCTCTTCACGACGGACGTTAGCACCCGCCGTGTGTCTCCCGGATATTACTTTACGGTATTCGGAGTTTGCAAAGGGTTGGTAAGTCGGGATGACCCCCTAGCCTTAACAGTGCTCTACCCCCGTAAGTATTCGTCCGAGGCTCTACCTAAATAGATTTCGGGGAGAACCAGCTATCTCCCGGTTTGATTAGCCTTTCACTCCTAGCCACAGGTCATCCCCTAACTTTTCAACGTTAGTGGGTTCGGTCCTCCAGTTGATGTTACTCAACCTTCAACCTGCCCATGGCTAGATCACCGGGTTTCGGGTCTATACCTTGCAACTATTCGCCCAGTTAAGACTCGGTTTCCCTACGGCTACCCTAATCGGTTAACCTCGCTACAAAATATAAGTCGCTGACCCATTATACAAAAGGTACGCAGTCACAGAACAAGTCTGCTCCTACTGCTTGTACGTACACGGTTTCAGGTTCTATTTCACTCCCCTCACAGGGGTTCTTTTCGCCTTTCCCTCACGGTACTGGTTCACTATCGGTCAGTTGGGAGTATTTAGCCTTAGATGATGGTCCACCTATATTCAGTCAAAGTTTCACGTGCTCCGACCTACTCGATTTCACTTAAAATGTCTTTTCATGTACGGGACTATCACCCTGTATCGTGGCACTTTCCAGAGCCTTCCATTAACACATAATAAGCTTAAGGGCTGTTCCGATTTCGCTCGCCGCTACTTTCGGAATCTCGGTTGATTTCTTTTCCTACGGGTACTTAGATGTTTCAGTTCTCCGCGTTCGCCTCGTTAACCTATGTATTCAGTTAACGATACCTGCAAGCAGGTGGGTTTCCCCATTCGGAAATCCTAGTCTCAAGTGCTTTTTACTAGCTTGACTAGGCTTATCGCAAGTTAATACGTCCTTCATCGCCTCCAACTGCCAAGGCATCCACCGTGTACGCTTAGTCACTTAACCATACAACCCAAACGGGTCTTTGTTTTGTGACAGTTTAACTTCGCCAGAAGTTAATATTGAATACTAAAGTAGATACCAATCAATCGACTCATAAGAGTGATTAAATGGCACTGAATGATACTGCTATCATTCTTTTTTACTTTTGAAAACTCTGTACAAATAACAATGTTATTCATACGAATTTTATTATCAGCTTTTCCAAATTTTTAAAGAGCATATTAATTAACTAAGCCAGTGGCTTAACTAACTAACAATCATCTGTGTGGACACTACGAACAAATAAGTTCTAAATCGTATAAGGAGGTGATCCAGCCCCAGGTTCCCCTAGGGCTACCTTGTTACGACTTCACCCCAGTCATGAATCACTCCGTGGTAAACGTCCTCCCGAGGGTTAGACTATCTACTTCTGGAGCAACCCACTCCCATGGTGTGACGGGCGGTGTGTACAAGGCCCGGGAACGTATTCACCGCGTCATTCTGATACGCGATTACTAGCGATTCCGACTTCATGGAGTCGAGTTGCAGACTCCAATCCGGACTACGACGCACTTTAAGTGATTCGCTTACCTTCGCAGGTTCGCAGCACTCTGTATGCGCCATTGTAGCACGTGTGTAGCCCTACACGTAAGGGCCATGATGACTTGACGTCGTCCCCACCTTCCTCCGGTTTATCACCGGCAGTCTCCTTAGAGTTCTCAGCATTACCTGCTAGCAACTAAGGATAGGGGTTGCGCTCGTTGCGGGACTTAACCCAACATCTCACAACACGAGCTGACGACAGCCATGCAGCACCTGTATCAGAGTTCCCGAAGGCACCAATCTATCTCTAGAAAGTTCTCTGTATGTCAAGTGTAGGTAAGGTTCTTCGCGTTGCATCGAATTAAACCACATGCTCCACCGCTTGTGCGGGCCCCCGTCAATTCATTTGAGTTTTAACCTTGCGGCCGTACTCCCCAGGCGGTCTACTTAATGCGTTAGCTTTGAAAAACAGAACCGAGGTTCCGAGCTTCTAGTAGACATCGTTTACGGCGTGGACTACCGGGGTATCTAATCCCGTTTGCTCCCCACGCTTTCGTACATGAGCGTCAGTGTTGACCCAGGTGGCTGCCTTCGCCATCGGTATTCCTTCAGATCTCTACGCATTTCACCGCTACACCTGAAATTCTACCACCCTCTATCACACTCTAGTTTGCCAGTTCGAAATGCAGTTCCCAGGTTGAGCCCGGGGCTTTCACATCTCGCTTAACAAACCGCCTGCGTACGCTTTACGCCCAGTAATTCCGATTAACGCTCGCACCCTCCGTATTACCGCGGCTGCTGGCACGGAGTTAGCCGGTGCTTCTTCTGTCAGTAACGTCACAGATGTGAGGTATTAACTCACACCCTTTCCTCCTGACTGAAAGTGCTTTACAACCCGAAGGCCTTCTTCACACACGCGGCATGGCTGCATCAGGCTTTCGCCCATTGTGCAATATTCCCCACTGCTGCCTCCCGTAGGAGTCTGGACCGTGTCTCAGTTCCAGTGTGGCTGATCATCCTCTCAAACCAGCTAGGGATCGTTGCCTTGGTGAGCCATTACCTCACCAACTAGCTAATCCCACTTGGGCCAATCTAAAGGCGAGAGCCGAAGCCCCCTTTGGTCCGTAGACATTATGCGGTATTAGCAGTCGTTTCCAACTGTTGTCCCCCACCTCAAGGCATGTTCCCAAGCATTACTCACCCGTCCGCCGCTCGTCAGCAAAGTAGCAAGCTACTTTCTGTTACCGCTCGACTTGCATGTGTTAGGCCTGCCGCCAGCGTTCAATCTGAGCCATGATCAAACTCTTCAATTAAAAAGTTTTGTGTCTTTCGACAGCTCAATGAATTCTGAATTTATTTAATATCTTTCGATATTGAATTGACTGTGCTGAATAACTACCTAAGTAATTATTCTGTTGGTCACTCAGTTTCAATTGAGACTCTAATTTTTTTGCCTCACTACCTAAGTAGCTTGGCTGTTAGAACTCAATCTGTACGAGTGCCCACACAGATGATTGCTTTATATTGTTAAAGAACGTTTGAGTTGCCTTAGCGACTCAAGGGAAGCGAATCTTACGCTTTCCTGTATTTTTGTCAACACTTAATTTTAAACTTTATAAAAATCTAAACTCAAGTTTTACTCGACTCACTAAGTGGTTTGCTTGCCTCGCTAAGCGTTGCCCGCTCTGCCGTCTCAGTGGGGTCGCATTATAGGGAGATCCGAAAACAGATCAACCCTTTTTTGAAGAAAACTTGAAAAAACGTGTCGTTCGCGCATATTTTCATCGAAACGGTTACTTTAAACACTAAAAAGGCCCACAAGGGCCTTTTTACTCAATGAACGAGAAGCTTCCAACCAAGTTTACTTTGCTGTTTAGACTCTTGTTGTAGTTCACTTGCCATTAATGGATGTTCTTTTAACCAGTTATTTTCGAATGTTAATGTTAAAACTTCATTCTTAGCGGTTAATTCAAAATGTGGCAGAACATCGTCCTGTCGTCTCATCGACAAAATAACGGACACTCGAAGTAATCTTACAATGTACTGCGCAAGAAGGTTGTTTGCACCTAACGCGTTGAAGCTATCTTTTGGTATATCAGAACGATGTGCATCGGCTACTGCCACAATTAACCTGTGCTCTGATTGCGAAAAACCAGGCATGTCGGTATTTTCTAGGATATACGCTGTATGCTTATGATACTGCTTATACTCTATTAGTAAGCCGATTTCATGTAACTGTGCAACGGCTTTTAATAGGGGTAAGCCATTTAAGTGATTAATTGGCCAATCTTCATTGATGCTTTGTGCGAGCTCAATTGCCAAACTAGAAACTCGTGATGCTTGTTTTTGGTCAACATGGTATCGACTCATAAACCCATCAACTGTTCGCTTTCTTATATCGCTATTATGAAACTCTGGCACCATGCTATATAAAACACCTTCACGAAGTGCGCCGCCTGCAAGTCCCATTTTTTCAATTTCTAACGATTCAAACAAAGCAATCAAGATAGCAAGGCCCGATACAAATACCAATCGACGATCTTCGCTTAAACCTGGAAGGTCTAACGCTGCAATGGATTTAAATGCAATTGATTGCTCTTTTATTGAATTAAGCTTTTCTAAAGTAAGAAGATCATCAAGGTTTTGTGCCACCATAATTTCTTGAATTGCTTGTACTGTACCTGATGCGCCTGATGCTATTTGCCATCCTGCGGCTTTGTATTCAGGAGCTATATTATCAATAACAGTTCGAGCAGCCTTTATAGCGGTATTGAAATTGCTATGTGTTAATAAGCAATCTTTAAAGTAACGCTCAAGGTAAGTAACACACCCCATGTTGAGGCTCTTGTATAAAAGTGCATCAAACTCTTTACCAATCACTACTTCAGTGCTTGCACCACCAATGTCAATAACAAGCTGTTTGCCAGTACATGCAGAAGTATGCGCTACACCTTTGTATATGGTACGCGCTTCTAATTCACCACTGATAACATTGATTTTATGGCCAAGAATTTTTTCAGCCTGCGCTTTAAATATTTCAGCATTGGTTGCTAAGCGTAATGTAGCCGTAGCTACTATTGTAATATTTTGATTTGGAATATCTTGTAAACGCTCAGCAAAAAGCGCGAGGCATTCCCAGCCTCGTTGCATAGCCTCGGTGCTTAATATGTTATCTTTATCAAGCCCTGCGGCTAACCTGACCTTGCGTTTTACGCGACCAATAGTTTGTAAACCGCCAGCCACTGATTTGGCAATTAGCATATGAAAGCTATTTGATCCCAAATCAATAACTGCGTATACATTTTTTTGCGGTATAAGTTGCCCCACCGTTCAAAAACCTCTAGTTACTACTACTTATACAAACGGTCTATTACGACCGTCCTTTTTGGTAACTATTATTTGGTCGACGTCCGTTATTGTTACTACGATTACGAGGACCATTTGAATAGTTGCGCTTTCTTTGAATAATAGGCTTAGTTAAATCATCTAACAAAGCGGCTTTATCGTAATGCGATAAAGGAATGCTGTGCTCTATGTATTCTTCAATTTCATGCAGGTTGTATGCATATTGTTCACACGCAAAGCTTATTGCATGTCCTGATGCACCTGCACGACCTGTTCGACCAATACGATGAACATAATCCTCACAGTCGTCTGGTAAGTCAAAGTTAAATACATGACTTACTTCTGGTATATGCAACCCACGCGCTGCAACATCAGTTGCAACTAAAAAGTCTAATTCGCCTTTGCTAAATTGCGCTAAAATGCTTTGACGTTTTTTCTGATTTACATCACCCGTTAGCATACCAACACGATGACCATCAGCTTTTAACCACGCATATACGGTTTCACAGCTGTGTTTAGTGTTTGCAAACACAATGGCTTTATCAGGCCATTCTTCTTCAATTAACGTTAATAAAAGCTTAATTTTATCTTCTTGTGAAGGGTGAAATAGCTCTTCTTTTATGCGTTTACCGGTTTTTACGTCTGGCTCAATTTGTACATGCTCTGGGTTGGTCATGTGTTCAAAAGCAAGTTCTTGCACGCGGTATGATAAAGTCGCAGAAAATAATAAGTTTAATCGCTTAGACGTATCTGGCATACGATCAAACATATAACGTATATCTTTTATGAAGCCTAAATCGAACATACGATCAGCTTCATCAAGCACGACAACCTCAATTTCATTTAGGGTGTAACAGCCTTGCTTGTACAAATCGATTAAACGACCTGTCGTGCCAATTAAAATATCTACGCCTTTTTCTAATTGTGCACGTTGTTTTTCGTAATCTTCGCCACCATATACTAAACCTAAGTTAAGATTACAGTGTGGCGCTAAAATTTTTGCATCTTTGTGTATCTGAATCGCAAGCTCCCGAGTAGGGGCCATGATCAGGGCTCTTGGATGTTTACTAGGTGCTTTGCTAGATTGTAATAACCGATGGCACGTAGCAGTTAAAAATGCCAACGTTTTGCCTGTACCTGTTTGTGCTTGGCCCGCAATATCGCGTCCATCACAAATAAAAGGTAGGCATTTTGCTTGAATAGGTGTGCAATATTCAAACCCATTCTCGGTTAGACCGGCAACCACTTCCGGTGCGATAGCAAAGTCTGAAAACTTTTTATCGGTTAAATGTGTCTTAGTCATAGCGTTTAAGCATAACGTTTAAACTTGCAATAAGAAACAAGAGTGTTTAAATACGCACTAAATATTTCGCCTAACTAAATCGGAGAGCGCAATGAGCGAGAAAATAATCCAAATTACTGACGATAGCTTTGAAGCTGACGTATTACAATCAGACAAGCCTGTACTAGTAGACTTCTGGGCTGAATGGTGCGGACCTTGTAAAATGATCGCCCCTATCCTTAATGAAGTTGCTGATGAATACGACGGTCGTGTTGCTGTTGCTAAACTTAATATTGACCAAAATGCTGGCACTCCGCCTAAATTTGGTATTCGCGGCATCCCTACTTTGCTTCTTTTTAAAGATGGCCAAGTTGCTGCAACTAAAGTTGGTGCACTTTCAAAAACACAACTTATCGAGTTTTTAGATAACAACATCTAATAGACTAGAACTAAAAAAGGGCTTTTTGCCCTTTTTTTGAATTTATTTTGTATAAACACTGGACGCTATGCCAGTGAACTGCTAGTTTATAAAGCCAACTAATCCTTAGTTATATTCAACCAACCTCACTCAACGATCAAAGCGACTTTGAGTATGACAATTGTAATAAAGAACCCACCAATATGCATTTACGCGAATTAAAAGACAAGTCTATAAAAGAACTTGTAAACTTAGCTGAGTCCATGGGGCTCGAAAACGTAGCCCGCTTAAGAAAGCAAGATATCATTTTTACCATATTAAAATCCCATGCCAAAGGCGGAGAAAATATCTTCGGCGGTGGTGTGCTTGAGATTTTGCAAGATGGTTTTGGCTTTTTAAGATCATCAGAAGCTTCTTACTTAGCTGGCCCAGATGACATTTATGTATCACCGAGCCAAATTCGCCGCTTCAGTATGCGTACTGGCGACTCAATTTCAGGCCTTATTCGTCCACCAAAAGATGGTGAACGTTACTTTGCATTACTTAAAGTAAACGAAGTTAACTTTGATAAACCTGAAAATTCTCGCACCAAAATTCTTTTTGAAAACTTAACGCCACTACATGCAAACGAACGTTTCCGCATGGAACGTGGTAACGGTAGTAAAGAAGATATCACTGCTCGTGTACTTGATTTAGCATCACCAATTGGCCGTGGCCAACGTGGTTTATTAGTAGCACCGCCAAAAGCGGGTAAAACAATGCTACTGCAAAACATTGCACAATCAATTACGCATAATCATCCTGATGTAACGTTAATGGTTTTACTAATTGACGAACGTCCTGAGGAAGTAACTGAAATGCAACGCCTTGTTAAAGGTGAAGTTATTGCATCAACGTTTGATGAGCCTGCATCTCGTCACGTACAAGTTGCCGAAATGGTTATCGAAAAAGCAAAACGTTTAGTTGAGCATAAAAAAGACGTTGTTATTTTACTTGATTCAATCACGCGTTTAGCACGTGCTTACAACACCGTTATTCCTTCATCAGGTAAAGTACTTACCGGTGGTGTTGACGCTAATGCACTACACAAACCTAAGCGTTTCTTCGGTGCCGCACGTAACGTTGAAGAAGGTGGTAGCTTAACAATTATAGCCACTGCACTTATCGATACTGGCTCTAAAATGGATGAAGTTATCTACGAAGAATTTAAAGGTACTGGTAACATGGAATTACATCTAAACCGCAAAATTGCGGAAAGACGTGTATTCCCAGCTATCGACTTTAACCGCTCTGGTACTCGCCGTGAAGAACTACTTACTAAGCCAGATGAGCTGCAAAAGCTATGGATTTTACGTAAAATCGTTCATGAAATGTCAGAGATTGACGCCATGGAATTTTTAATCGATAAACTATCAATGAGTAAAACCAATGATGAGTTTTTTGATTCGATGAAACGCCAATAACACATTTAAGTAATACAAAAAAAGCGCCCTGGGCGCTTTTTTTATATTTGTTATAATGTGTACTTACGTTTCATTGTATTTGTGTAATACAGCCTGGAGCTCTGACACAAGCTGATTAATATATTTCATATCTTTTTCGCCTTTTTGCAATAAGGCGCTGTCTAAATTTTTCGCAGCTGAAGCTATTTCCTCTAAGGCGAACATTTGTGCTGCACCTAATATTCGGTGGCTATCTTTTTGCAAAGCGTCAAAGTCTTCACTTAGAAAATGCTGTGTAATATTTTCGCTTTCTAAACCAAAACTTTGTTTAAAACTTATTACTAAATCACTGATATCTATCTCACTTGGTACATTAGGTTCATCCGAATGAACTTGGTCTAAATTTTCTGACAAGGTTTTATAAAATAAGTCTTTATCCAATGGCTTTGCAAGGTAACCGTTAAATCCTAATGTAAGGTAGTCGTCAATTTCGTGACTCATTGCGTTTGCAGTGAGCGCAAAAATTGGCCGTTGAAAACCACATTTTTTTAATAGCTCAAAGGCCGCTCGTCCATCCATTATAGGCATTTGAATGTCGAGTAATACAAGATCTGGGTACTCTTGCAAGCAACGCTCCACAGCTTGCTCACCGTTTTCTACCGCAATTACATCAAGCCCTAATGAACGCAAGTAACGGCTAATAAACCTACGGTTATCTGCATGATCCTCTGCAAGCAGGACAGTACCGCTTAGTTGCACTTTATTTTGCTCTATTTGCCCAATATCGATTTGATCACTAGAAACTTGTGCACAAGGTAAAAAGAACGAAAATTGACTTCCTTTTTTATATTCACTTTGCACGCTAATATACCCGCCCATCATAGAAGCGAGCTGCTGCGATAAACTAAGCCCCAGACCTGTACCACCAAAACGTCGGCTAATACTGTTATCCGCTTGGCTAAAGTATTCAAAAATGAGCTTTAATTGTGATGAGTTCATACCTATACCGGTATCTTTAACAATCAGTACAATACCCTGATCTGTTTTATTTAATGCAATTAATACCTGCCCTGATTGGGTAAACTTAATAGCATTGGCACACAAATTAATGAGAATTTGTTTTACTCGCATTATATCAAGGCGGGTGTAAAACTCATCGCCCACCTTATTTTCAAGCACAAGCCTGAGATTTTTTGCTTTTGCCTGAGGGTTAAACATTGCGTGCACATCGTTAACCAGTTGAACCATGTCAAAACAAGAAACATTAAGCTCTAACCTATTCGCTTCTATTTTACTTAAATCAAGTACATCGTTGATCAAACTTTTTAAATGGTTACTATGCCGCTGAATAATAGCTAACTCATCTTTTAGCTGTTCAGGCTCGTATAAACCATTCATTAAGTCGTCTGTTTGTCCGAGAATCGCCGTTAATGGTGTTCTTATTTCATGGCTAACATTAGCCAAAAATTGACTTTTAACATCATTAGCTGCTCTTAACTCTTGGGCAACAGCTTGAAGCTCTGCTGTGCGTTGCGCCACTTGCTCAGCTAAATATTGCTTTGCCCGTTTTTCTGCGCCGCGTCGGTATAAAGCAACCCCTGTCACTATGACTAAAAATAACAGTACAAAAATAAACACCGTTAACTGCGAACGCTGATGCATTTTTAGTTCTTGTAATTTACGGTCTTGTTTCAGCTCTTTAATTTCTTGATTTAATTGTGTGGCTTTAAACTGTCTTTCTAATACTGCTAGGGCTTTAACAATAGATTCACTTCTTAATTTGCGTAGTTCGTTATTGTACTTTTCATGCAACTGCATTGCATTTTCGTAGTTTCCCCTGCTCGCTTCAATCAAAGCATGGGTGCCAAGTCCATCTCGCATTATGCGATCATTACTATGCTCTTCAAGTAATTCAAAAACGCGTTCAATATTCGTTTTTGCCTCATCTAACATTCCCCTTACAAGCTGGACTTTTGCGAGAGTTTGCAGTGCAGTGAGCTCTAAGTTTTTATTATCAATTTTAAGTGAGTACTCTATCGCTAATTTCGCTTGTTCATACGCTAGTTCTACTTTATTAAGAATGATATTGACGTTTGCAAGGTTAGTGTACTGAGTAGCTAACTTATTGACATTATTGACAGATAGGTAATAACGGGTTGCTAATTGGTAGTAATGCATCGCTAAATCTAGCTGATTACTTTCAAAATAAACCACCCCCATATTGTTATGCACCAAAGCAATACCCAAATTATCATCTAACTTCCGAAAAATTTTTAACACATCTTGATAAATACTCATGGCATTTTCATAACGAGATAAGCGTATATAAACGCCTGCTATATTAAGTAAAATATCGCTTTTATCTTGTTCACTACCCACTTTTTCGTAAATTTCTTTTGCTTTTAAATAATAATCAAGCGTTGCTACCAATTTATGCATATTAAAATAAACCAAACCTATATTATTCAATAAATTTGCTTGCTCTAATGGTTGGTTATTAATTTTTGCAATATCAAGTGCACGGGTATATTGAGTAATTGCTTGTTTAAACAAGCCTTGATAAAAAAGTGCAACACCTTGCATTTTAATCGCACGAAAGTGCTCGCTAGGAAGAAGTGATCCAGAAGTTTCTTGCTCTAATGATTTAAAGTAATTAAAAGCATCACTATAGTGGCCGCTCGACAGCGCAGTATCGGCAAGGCCTGCATATATTACAGCACGACTTTGAGCTGTAATACGTTGGTTATTAAGTAAGGCGTTACCTAATTCAAGCTTTGCATCCCATTGTTGTTGTTGTTTAAACTCTTCTAATAATGGCTCTGATAGTTGAGCATAACTTGGCAAATAGAACAAACTGCTTACAATGAATAAGAGGCACTTGAGCTTGCCATGCATAATTTTAATCCTTCAAATTGTTACGTGTAACAATGTAATCTGTACTGAAGATACACTAAATACTAGGACCTAAACAATGCTTAACCCACTGATTGACCGAATATTTGACTTAATATTAACCCAAAAAGTGTGGCAAGTTCATATCCTAGCAGCTGAGCTTATTAATTGTGGCGCAATTAAGCCACTTGATAAAAACCCTGAACGTGATTTATTTAAGCGTAATTTTTTAATTATGAATGCATTGTATCAACTAAAGGAACAACTTCACCCTAAAAGTCTCTTAATATCAACACTTCATATAGAACTCATTGAAACAAGCATAGAAAGCCCTGCAACGGTTAAATCAAACTTAAAAGATTATTATTTAGACTGGGGGAATTACGAAGCAAGCGAAGAGCAAATTAATGAGCTACTCACAAGTTTTTGGCAAAAGTTTAAGAGGGTAAATAGCGCGCCAGCTTTAGCAGAAGATCACTTTGACACACTTTTGGCAAAGTGGCAGCTAACAAATGATTTTTCACTTAAAGAATTACAAAAACGTTGGCGACAGCTTGCACTGGCGAACCACCCAGACAAACCTACTGGCTGCGAGAATGCATTTAAGCAAATAAAAGTAGAGTACGAGCAGCTTAAACCGGCTGCTCGCTCATAAATTGATTAACGCGTTAGGCGACGAGCACGAATTTTGCGCCCTTTTATATTACCTTCGGTTAATTTACGAAGTGCCGGTTTAGACGCATTACGTTCAACAGCTACAAATGCGACGTTATCAAGAACATTGATTTTACCTACTTGACGCCCAGCAATACCGTCTTTACCCGTTAACGCACCTAAAATATCACCAGCACGCACTTTTTGCTTTTTACCTGAATCTATCATCAGAGTGACCATGTCTGGTTTGTACGGTGGTTTGTCCAACAAATTATATGAAGGCATTGGCTCTGGCTCAAAGTCGCGCTCATAGTGATCACCAATTTGCGCTACTTTAAATTGCTCTGCATCACCATAAATTGAGCAAGCAATTCCTTTTTTACCCGCGCGACCTGTTCGCCCAACTCGGTGAACGTGCGTTTGCGGGTCATGCGCTAAATGGTAGTTGATTACCATGTCCATATCGTCAATATCTAAACCACGTGCGGCAACGTCTGTCGCGACTAAAATAGACGCACTTTTATTAGCAAAATGAATCAGAGTGCGCTCACGGTCACGTTGTTCTAAATCACCATGCAATGCCACGGCGCTGAAACCTTCATCGGCTAAATCATCGCACACTTGCTGCGTTTCTACCTTGGTGTTACAAAACACAACACAGCTTTGTGGTGTAAATTTAAGTAATAGTAACTTAAGTGTTGGATAGCGCTGTTTATTGTTATCCATTTTGTAGAAGTATTGTTTTATTGTGCTTTTTTCTTGCTCTTCTTCTACTTTAATCATTTCTGGGTTACTAAGTACACGCTTTGATATCGCTTCGATTGCGCGTGGAAAAGTAGCACTAAACAAAAGCGTTTGGCGGTTTTGTGGAATACATTCAATAATCGCATCAAGGGTATCTTGAAAGCCCATATCAAGCATTTGATCGGCTTCGTCTAGTACTAATGTTTCTACATCGTCTAACCGTAAAGTCCCTTTGCGAATATGGTCATCTACGCGCCCTGGTGTACCAACAATGATGTGTGCACCGTGTTCAAGTGACCCAATTTGCGGCCCAATTGATACACCACCACATAGCGTTAATATTTTAATATTATGGATACCACGCGCAAGCTTACGCATTTCAACAGCCACTTGTTCAGCAAGTTCACGTGTTGGACATAAAACTAGCGATTGAATTCTAAAACGTTTTACGTTTAATTTAGCAAGCACACCTAAACTAAACGCAGCCGTTTTACCTGAGCCGGTTTTTGCCTGAGCAATGATGTCTTTACCTTCAAGTACAGGTGGCAAACTTTGCGCCTGTACAGGTGTCATGTGGGCGTAGCCAAGCGTCGATAAATTATCAACAAGTCCAGCTGGTAAAGCCAAAGATGAAAAAGCAGTTGAAGTCACAGTAAATTCCATAGCAGTAAAAATAACGCAGGATAAAGTCCCACTAAATATGCCGCTAATAATAGCAGAATTCGTTATTGGCAACCATTAGCAAACACATTATAAAATATTGTTAATAAAAACACATTGCAAATGATATTTATTTTCATTAAGATTGCGCTTCACTTTTTATTTAAATAATGAGCTGGAAGCATCAAATGAAACTGAGTTCACTTTACATCGCACTATTAGCAACAATAACAACAAACACATATGCAAACTCTACCGACCTTGAACATATTGAAGTCAAAGGAAGTTACTTTAATGACTACAAAGTAGATAACGCAAATGGTGCAATGAGAACATCAACTTCATTACTCGACACTGCTCAATCAGTGACTGTAATTAGCGATATTATTATTAACGAACAACTTGCGACAACACTAGGTGAAGTACTTTCAAACGATGCAAGCTTAACGGCTGGTTCTAAACAACGTAACCGTGAAGTATTTAACTTACGTGGTTTTGAACTTAGCTCATCAACGGGTTACTTACGCGATGGTCATCAGCACTGGTCGCACTATCAACAACCCATTGAAATTTTACAGCAAGTAGAAGTTATTAAAGGTCCATCGAGCATTTTATATGGTCAATCAGGCCCTGGCGGACTAATTAATATGGTCACTAAAAAGCCAACAGCACAAACTTTGTTCAATGCCAGTGCAGATGTAGATCAACACGGTTCAACGCGGTTTATGCTTGATGCTAGCGGAGCATTAACGGATGCAGAAGATTTACGTGCACGCGGTATTTTAGTTAAGCAAGATGTTGATTACTGGCGCGAATACCAAAATGGTGAAAACCGCGAACGTGACCGCTTTTTAGGTGCATTTATTGTTGATTACGACATTAGTGACAATGCCTTAGTACGTGTGCATTACGACCGCACAGACGACGAAGCAGGTTTAGACACCGGCGCATGGATAGACGACAACGCAAACGTTATTGGCGACGATAAAACTATTCGCGATATGTCTTGGGCGTTTACCGACATAACGGTAGAAAATGCGGGCATAGATTTTAAAGTGTTTTTAAACGATAACTGGCAAGTAAAACTTGGTTATAACGAACAAACATTTGAGCGCCAACGTTTTGAGTCAGCGCCACGTAAGCCGGGTAATTTTGTTGAAGGCGACAGCTATGAGTCTCGCCCATACGACCGATTCGACGACTGGCAATTTAAAACAGCATTTATCGACTTCATTGGTGAATTTGAAACAGCCGGTGTTCATCATCAATTATTAATTGGTGCTAACTCACTTGATTATTATTATGGCCAGCGTCGCACCTCAGCTGATTCATTTAATTTTATAGCAGGCCAAGCAGAACCAAGTCGCCCAACTGTCAGTTACAAAACTGACGACACTATTAGCGAAACAGAATACGACTATTACGGTATTTATGTGCAAGACTTAATCACGTTTTCGCCACAATGGCAGCTATCGCTTGGTGGTCGCTACGATAAGCAAACACGTGAAGATGCAAATAATGAATCGTTTGTGCCAAAAGTAGGTGTTCTTTATCACCCTAATGCATCAGCTACTATATACGCGAGTTACTCTGAAGGCTTTGAGCCTCAAGGAAGCGATACTCTTGTAAACGAAGACGATATAAATAATGGTATGAAGCTTGACGCCGTTACCTCTGAGCAAAAAGAAATTGGCGTTAAGTGGCAATTGTTTGATGATCGCTTAATGCTAAGTGGTGCGCTTTTTGACATTAGTAAAAATGGCACACTAGTTACAGAAACACTTGATATACCAGTGGGTGATTTAATCTCTGAAACAAACCAAATTGGTGAACAGCGCCACAAAGGCGTTGAACTAACAGCGCAAGGTGCGGCAACTGACCGTTTATTCGTAATGGCATCGACTATGTATTTAGATGCTAATTACGAGCGTGACGAAGAATTGGAAGGTAAGCGCCCTACCGATGCCCCTAAATGGTCTGCATCGCTTTGGACTCGTTACGAATTAAACGACGCAATTGCATTTAATGCGGGTGCATTTTACGACGGTGAGCGCTTTGCAGATAGTGCCAACACGATTACTAAAGATGCCTACACACGCGTAGATGTAGGTGCAACTTACAAACTTAAAGTAAGCAAAACCGATGTTAATTTACGCCTAAACATAGAAAACTTATTTGATGAAGATTATCTAGCCGGTGGCGGAACAAATAACGTAACAATAGGTGAAGGTACTAACGTAAGACTGGCTGCACAGTTTAGCTTTTAATTAAGCGCTTTAATTACCAGCCCGCGCTTAAAATACGCGGGCTTTTTGCGCTTTAAAGCCGCTCATTCATCTCATTCTATTTTTTTACGTCTTTATTACATGTTTTAATAGCCGCAATTTCAAACAAGGCTAATTACCATGAAAAACCTCATCACCGCGCTACTGCTTACCAGTAGCATGGCAGCCACTGCCAGCAGCAACGAATTTACACCAACGCAATTACAACAAGTAGATGAAGTGCGTACCACTGCACTTAATAGCCACCTAAGCTATGAGCTATTAGAGTCACTAACAACAGAAGTTGGCCCGCGCTTACCAGGCACCGAAAACGACAAAAAAGCCGTTGCATGGGCCCAAGCTAAATTTAAAGAACTCGGTTTTGACAAGGTATGGCTTGAAGAGGCGACGTTCCCAGAGTGGCGCCGCTACAGCGAAAGTGGAAAAATATTAACGCCTAGCGAACAACCCCTTCACTTAACCGCGCTAGGTAATAGCATAAGCACACCCAAAGAAGGTATTAGCGCACCCATTGAGTTATTCGAAACACTTGATGAGCTAAAAGCAGCACCGGCTAATAGCTTAAAGGGTAAAATTGCTTACATTAATTACCGAATGAATCGCGATATAGACGGTAATGGTTATGGACCCGCTGTTAAAGCACGTGCCACTGGAGCAATTGAAGCATCTAAAAAAGGGGCTGTGGCCTACATGATGCGCTCAGTAAGTACAGGTCATCACCGTTTTGCCCACACTGGCGGTAGTTATTACAAAGAAGGTGTTAAAAAAATACCTAATGTAACCATTGCCAACCCCGATGCCGATCAAATTGCCCGTTTAGTCGCTTTAGGTAAAGATGTATCAGTAAATATAAATGTACAAACCGAAAACCTCGGCGAAGGCACTAGTTACAATGTTATAGGCCAATTTAACGGGACTGAAACCCCTGAACAATACGTATTAATTGGCGGACATTTAGACTCATGGGATTTAGGCACGGGCGCACTTGATGATGGCGCCGGCGTTGCATTAACTATGGCGGCAGCTAAACATATTAGCGATGTAAAACGCCCTAAACGCAGTATTCGCGTTGTCCTTTTTGCCGCTGAAGAGCTTGGTTTATGGGGTGCTAAAGCTTACTTTGCGAAACATAAAAACGATTTACACAATATTGTTGCTGCCGCAGAGTCTGACTTTGGCGCTGATGTAGTTTACGGTTTTGAATCAAATGTAGATGCAGCGTCACTGCCTGTAGTGCGCGCTATCGCGAAAGAACTTGCCCCTTTAGATGTTGAGTACATTGGTAAAAACCAAGCTAACGGCGGACCTGATCTAATTCCATTTAAAAATGCAGTCTCGGCACCTATTTTTGAGCTAGCCCAAGATGGTACAGACTACTTTGATTATCACCACACTGCTGACGACACGCTTGATAAAGTAACGCCAGCAAAGCTTCGTCAAAATACAGCAACCTATGCGGTATTTGCACTTATGGCAGCAGACGCAAAAACAACAATTAAACCAAAAGTAACAACAAAAGAGTAGCAGACATACTTACTTACAGTTTGCTGCTTTAAAAAATATGCCCCTTGATTTACTTTAGTAGAAATTAAAACTCGGGGCATTATTGCATGCTGCTTTTCAACACCAGTCAGTCCTTTCCTCACTTTTCACAAACGCAGTGCTGCCCAAACTGCCAAAGCGATAGCTATCACTTAGTAAACCATAGCCGTTACTTACGTTTTACGATTATTCCTATCGTACCGTTAAAGCTAAACTACAAGCGCGAATGCTACCAATGTGGACATAACGAAGCCATTAATTTAAAAAAGCTCCCCTTAATTGAAAAACTAAGCCTGCCAAAATACGGGGTTGGCTTAATTTTATTATTGTGGGTAATGGTGTATTTTTTTCAACAATACACCGATAACCAAGCACTCAAATACAGCTACTTAAATAACCCACAGGCATTTGATACGTACTTAGTTCACGCCGATAAATTTACTCACGAACCATGGACGCTAACAAATTTAAAAGTGGCCCAAGTGCTAAGCTTTGACGAGCAATTTATTACTTTTCAAGTAAGCAACTATAGCTATAAACGCAACCGAGGCATAACCACGGCAATGCGCACCAGCTTATTAGTGCAACGCGATTATTTTTCAACAAACACAATTACCTTACCGCGTGATGAGGTAAAGCGCTTATATGACAGTGACGTGATTTACGATGTACTACGCCCACACGCTAATAGCTTGTATGGTGGGTTTGTGATGTTTCCGCCTAAACCTAAGCCTTTATACAAAGGTTTAAAACTAGATAAAAATAACCAGCAAGGCATTATGTACTTTAAAGATGGGCAATTTGAAGAAGCCTTAGAGAGCTTTAAACTTGCTGCAGAGTCAGGCTCTCAATGGGGTCAGCTTAACCTTGCACAAATGTACCGAGACGGGCAAGGTGCAGGCAAAAACACACAACAAGCTATTTACTGGTATAAAAAAGCAATTGCTCAAGGTAATAGTAAAGCAGCTTACGAGCTTGAGCAGTTGTGTAAATTTATAACGTGCTAATAAGTTATGTAGGGCAGAAAACGCTGCTCTACTTGTTTGTCTTAAATAACCTTGTATAAGCTACATGAAAAAGCACAATAACCAGCCCCGCAACAACACCTAACAACCCATCAAAAATAAGCGGAGCTAATACCTCACCTATATTGCCTAGTATTGATTGCGCATAGCCAATCATATTAAGTTGTGTGTGGTGCAGTAACTCAATACCATGAGATAAAATACCACCACCCACCAAAAACATAGCAACAGTACCCGCAAACGCTAAAAATTGCATAAGTCGCGGTGCTGCTGCAAGTAAGCCTTTACCTATAAACTCTTTAACCGTACTGCCAGAGACTTTAGATTGATTCACCAAATACAAGCCTGCATCATCAAGTTTTACAATGGCAGCCACAAGTCCGTAAACACCAATAGTCATAACAATGGCTATTACACAAAGCACTAAAGATTGATTAAGCAATGTTTGGCCTGCAACAGTGCCGAGCGTAATAACAATAATTTCAGCCGATAGAATAAAGTCCGTTCGTATCGCGCCTTTTATTTTTTGCTTTTCATATTCAACTAAATCAGGCGTTTCGTCGCCATCGGCAATATCATCGTGATGAGGTAAAAATCGCGCAAATACTTTTTCAGCCCCTTCAAAACATAAAAACAAACCACCTAAAATTAAAAGTGGTGTAATTAGCCATGGCAGCCAAACGCTGATCATTAAAGCTGCTGGGACAAGTATGGCTTTATTTAAAAATGACCCTTTAGCTACCGCCCATACAACAGGTAGCTCTCTGTCGGCTGACACACCCGTTACTTGCTGTGCATTGAGTGCTAAGTCGTCACCTAAAACACCCGCCGTTTTTTTTGTCGCAACTTTACTCATGGTTGCAATGTCATCGAGTAAAGCCGTTATATCATCTAATAATGTTAAAAGGTTAGTGCCTGCCATTGTGCTTCCTAAGGTCTGTTGTTCTTTCAATGTTAATTTGCAGCAGCCTGTTTGGTTCTTCCTAGGGGCTACTTACTCTTTGTTGCTCGGCTTTTACTTAGTCCACTAGGTTACAAACCTCGCGCCGCGATTAAATAGCCCCTAGTGTGGACAAATTTCAAGCCTAAAAGATCAACAGACCCTATCTTATAAATAATTTAATCAACATAACGTAAAGCTCGTCTTTCACCAACGGTTAATTTTGCTCTGTTATTCTGAAATAGAATAGCCGGTGAAAAATAAAGGAAGGGGAAATGAAAGCAACAATCGTTTTAGTAGTTTATTTACTGTGTTTAATAGGGTGCAATGACAAAACAACAACCACACACTATGTATGCAATGATAATAAAGCCGTGCTTAATGTCTTAGCAAACGAAAAAGCAGCACTCACTTTTAAAAATAAAATCTATCATCTTACGCATGAAAAAAGCGCCTCTGGTAATAAATACATTAGTAACAAAGTCCTTTTTTGGGGGAAAGGCACTAAAGCTATGCTTATAATTTCAGGGAATAAACACCTTTGCAGCACAAAATAACAACCCACTAACAACATATTAAAAAACCTGCTACACTAACAAAAGTCTTAATTTTGTTGATGAAGTTATGCGTTCTATTGCCATTAAACATAAAATAATTTTAGCCTTTTCTGCCATTGGCTTACTAATGCTTATTAGTAGCTTATTTTTTTACTGGTCCTTAAATAAAATAAGCACCACAACTTCACGTATAGAAAACCTTGCAGTACCAGCCCAACAAGTAAGTAAAGACTTAAGGCTATCGCTTCTTTCTATTACCAAATTCAATGCTCTAGCTTATAGTCAAACAAAACCTGATTTATTACTGACCAATAAAAAAGAAGCACTTAGCGAACAACAAGAATTCAGTAAGATGCTCAATGCACTTAAGCCGCAATTAACGGGTCAGCAAAACATGCAAACTTTGCTAGTTGACGCTTCAAAAAACTTTGAGCAACTAAGCAAAACAAGCGCAAACATGTTTAATGCCAAAGAACAGCGTTTTAGTGCGCAGTCGACTGCCGCTATATTAATTACAGAGTTTGGTGTTGAGCTCAGCAATCTCAGTAATGGCTTACTCGATATAGAACTCATAGAGGTCAGTGCAAAGCAGCAATCTTTACTCAGCTCTGTATTTGGCACTGCAACACGCATAGACGACTTACTATTTAATTTAAGCAACAATATTAAAAGTATTACGCAAACTACCAGTGTTAGCGACTTAAATGCTCATCAACAAGATACCCAATTTTTACTTGATAACATCCAGCCAAACTTTGTGTATTTAGAACAACAAGCCACTCCCTTTGGTGACAGTTTAAACGCGGCTCAATTCACCGAGCAATTTAATAACTTAAGATCACGATTAAATGGACCCGACGGTATTTACGCCCAGCAAAATAAAGCGCTTAAAAACACCCAAATGGCACAGCAAAGTTTTGAGCGCTTTCAACAAGAATTTATAGACACAGAAAGCCAATTATTACAGCTTAACAAGCTAGCTGACGAGCGTTTTCAAACACTGCAAAACAGTGCCAAATCGGCAATTAATATGGGCTCTAGCTCTGTTGTTATAATTGCGATTGTACTTATTGGATTACTTATTGTTATTTCAATATTTACAACCAATGCTATGCTAAAACCGCTTAAAAAAGTAAATAGCGATTTAGCACGTATTGCCTCGGGCGATTTTTCCAAACGCAGCCAACCGCGTAGCAAAGATGAGTTTGGCACTTTACTTAACAACATTAATAAGCTTAGTGACGATTTATCACACCTTATAAAAGCAATTAGTAATGATGCCCACGAGCTTGATAAATCGGCCATTCAAACAAGTGAAAAAGGTCAACAAATGACCATTGTTGCTCAGCAACAATTAGAACGAAGCGCACAAGCCACAGACCTTGCACATAGCATGTTAAATAATTCGCAAGCGGTTTATGAGCAGGCCGATAATGCATCTAACGAGATCACAAACGCCTCTCAGTTTGCAAACGACGTCAACCAAATAGCTAACGACAACAGTTTAAGTATTGAAGCACTCTTAAATCGACTCGATAAAGCGGTAAGTAGCACAGAAGAGCTGGCTGAGTTTACAGATTTAATAGGCGCAATTGTAAACACTATTAGCAGCATTGCAGAGCAAACTAATCTACTTGCATTAAATGCAGCAATAGAAGCGGCAAGAGCCGGAGAAAATGGCCGAGGCTTCGCGGTGGTTGCTGACGAGGTTCGCTCATTAGCGGCACGCACACAAAGCTCCACAAGTGAAATTCATACTATGATTCAAACGCTGCAACAACACACAAAAACGACGCAAAAAGAAATTAACGATGGCCAACAACAAGCTAAACAGTGTGTTGAAAACAGTGCTGAACTAAATAAAGCGGTTGAGCGTATAAAAGGAACATTACTTTCAATTAACCACATGAGTGAGCAAATTGCTACGGCTTCTCATGAACAGTTAACAAACAGTGATGATATTCAAAAAATAATGGCTAAGGTGACCGAACAAGCCACTTTAAATGCCAATAACGCAACCACCCTAGCAAGCGAAAGTGAAGATGTAAATCAACTTGCACACTCTTTAACAAGTGCCGTAGAGCGCTTTAAGTTTTAAGTGCAGGTGTAATGACTTGCTTTGCATGAAATGGGTATAATAGTTCAACTCTTTTGCTTAATAGCGGCCCATAATGAAATATAAAGATCTGCGCGATTTTATCAATTTACTTGAAAAAAAAGGTGAGCTTAAACGCATCACCCAAGAAATTGACCCGTATCTTGAAATGACCGAAATTTCCGACCGCACACTGCGTGCAAAAGGTCCTGCCTTATTATTCGAAAACCCAAAAGGGCACAGCATGCCGGTGCTTACCAATTTATTTGGAACACCAAAGCGGGTTGCCATGGGGATGGGTCAAACAGACGTTAACGAACTGCGTGAAGTAGGTAAGTTACTCGCGTTTTTAAAAGAGCCTGAGCCTCCTAAAGGTATTAAAGAGGCACTTGGATCTATTCCTGTGTTTAAAAAAGTGCTGAATATGCCAGCTAAAGAAGTTAAAAAAGCACCTTGCCAGCAAGTAGTTTTAGAAGGCGATGACGTTGATTTAACAAAGCTACCTATTCAACACTGCTGGCCGGGCGATGCAGCCCCTTTAATTACGTGGGGTTTAACCGTAACAAAAGGGCCATACAAAAAACGTCAAAATCTGGGTATTTATCGCCAACAGCTATTAGGTAAAAATAAAATAATTATGCGCTGGTTGTCGCATCGTGGCGGCGCGCTCGACTTTCAAGAGTGGTGTAAAGAAAACCCTGGCCAACCTTATCCTGTGTCGGTGGCGTTAGGTGCTGATCCGGCGACCATTTTAGGTGCTGTAACTCCTGTTCCAGATACGCTTAGCGAATATGCATTTGCTGGGTTATTACGAGGAAGCCGAACTGAAGTAGTAAAGTCGATTTCAAATGACTTGCAAGTACCTGCCAGTGCCGAAATAGTACTAGAAGGTCATATTATGCCAGGCGAAATGGCGCCAGAAGGCCCCTATGGCGACCACACTGGTTACTACAACGAAGTTGATGACTTCCCTGTTATGACCGTAACTCACATTACACACCGTAAAGATCCTATTTATCACAGCACATTTACTGGCCGTCCGCCTGATGAGCCGGCTATTCTGGGTGTTGCACTAAACGAAGTGTTTGTTCCGATATTACAAAAACAGTTTCCCGAAATTGTCGATTTTTATTTACCGCCTGAAGGGTGTTCGTACCGCATGGCAGTAGTCACAATGAAAAAACAATACCCTGGTCACGCCAAGCGCGTAATGATGGGAGTATGGTCGTTTTTACGCCAATTTATGTATACCAAGTTTGTAATTGTGTGCGACGACGATATAAATGCACGCGACTGGGAAGATGTTATTTGGGCCATAACAACTCGTATGGACCCAGCGCGTGATACTACGTTAATTGAAAACACCCCAATAGATTATCTAGATTTTGCTTCTCCGGTATCGGGACTTGGTTCTAAAATGGGGATGGACGCAACCAACAAATGGGCAGGCGAAACCGACCGCGAATGGGGTGAACCTATAGTGATGGACAAAGCCACCAAAGAACGTGTTGATGATATTTGGGATAGCCTTAAAATTCTCTAACAACTCAACAAACCAAGCGGTGGCCAATAATTTATTTGCCACCGTTCGGACAAGCTATAAACAGGCTATAAAATAACCCTGTAGATATGCTAGAATCGACTCATTCAATTGCGTATCTGCTGTCAAAAGCGCTGCTAAAAGGTAAAAAATGCAAACATTAAAAGCTGAAGTTGTAGCTATCAGCCCACTTACAGAATTTGTTAACAAAGTAATTTTAAAGCCACAACAACCTGTGACCTTTGAAGCGGGCCAATACATGCAACTGGTGTTAGGTGAAAAAGACAAACGCGCTTTTTCTATTGCTAGCCGCCCATCTCAATGTGACGAAATAGAACTACACATTGGTGCTTCGGGTGCAGACTCATACGCAATGCAATCGCTTGAACACTTACGCAATGCACATGCAAACAACACAATGGTTGATATAGAGGCCGGGTTAGGTGTGTCTCAACTTCGCTTGCAATGTAATCGACCTATTATTTTACTTGCCGGTGGCACTGGTTTTTCGTATGTAAAATCAATGGCTGATCACTTGGCTGAAATAAACTGCGACCGCCCTGTATTATTTTATTGGGGTGTTAAAGAGGAGTCGGCATTGTACGCACATGAAGAAATGAAATTATGGGCAGAGAACCATGAACATTTTGAATTTATTCCTGTTGTCGAAAACCCATCAGCTAATTGGCAAGGTCACACTGGTTTTGTGCACAAAGCTGTAATGCAAGATATTGTATCACTTGAACCTTACGACATTTACATGGCGGGTCGTTTTGACATGATAGGGATTGTACGTGACGACTTTATAGCTCATGGTGCTATTCGTGAAAACATGTACGCCGATGCATTTGCATTTATAAAGTAAACTCATCGCATAGTTTAATAATAAGCACCTACGGGTGCTTTTTTTATGACTTTAAATTTTTAATAGTTTAAACCTATCACATTCATCAATATAAACAATTTCCTAAAATCCAATCTATAAACCATACTTTGTACAGAACATCAGCGGGAGAGACCCAAATGCTAAATACAAAAGTAAAAGATTTTATGCAACGCAAGTTGCCAAACATAACACCAAACACCGAAATGACGACAGCCATAGCCGAGTTACAAAAATTTAAATTACTTGGTGCGCCTGTATTCGACGACGAAAAATGCCTTGTCGGATTTATTTCAGAGCAAGAGTTATTAAAGCCTTTAATGCAGAGCAGTTATTTTTGCGAAGGGGTTGTAAAAGTGTCGCAGCTTATGCAAACCAATGTAGTCACAGTAAGTAGCGATTTAAACATTATTGAACTGGCTGAACAAATGCAGCCGGGTAAGCCTAAAAACTACCCAGTGGTAGAAGGCGTAAAAGTGGTAGGAATGATAAATCGTGCCGATGTACTCAAAGCGCTCTACGATAACTACCTTAGCTGCCAAGAGCACTAATTTAAACCTGAGCGTTAGACAGTAAACCTCTTATTAACTAGCGCTCAAGTTCAGTCCATAAATATGCGGCTTTAAAGCGGCATATTTATTTGTATTGCTTAACGTGCACTCACTTGTGCTAGTAGTGCTTTTTTATCGCCGTCGCTTAAAAATGCAATTTCCAACGCATTCGCTTGGGCTTTTTCTATATCAGCCTGAGATAAACCAGCCTTGGGTGCTGCAATAGTATATTCATGCTCTATTTCTATACCTTCAACAGCCGGATCATCTGTATTAAGGCAAGCAAGAATGCCATAATCTAAAAACTGTTTAAGCGGGTGCGTAGCTAGGTCGGTGACTGTGCTAGTCTGAATATTACTGGTTAAACATGACTCAATACCAATACGGTTGTCACGTAAGTAATCCATTAACGTTGGGTCTTCAATTGCTTTTACACCATGGCCAATTCTACTTGCACCTAGCTCGTTAATCGCTTGCCAAATACTAGGTGCACCAAGTGCTTCACCGGCATGAATTGTTGACGCTAAATACGCATCACGCACTTGCTTAAAGTGCTCAATAAATAACTCTCCCGGAAAGCCAATTTCATCGCCCGCTAAATCAACAGCCACTAAGTCATTTTTAAACGCAAGTAATGCATCAAGCTCATGTTGGCACGTTTTAACACCATAAGTACGCGACAAAATACCAATTAAATTAGCTTTAATATTGGCATTCTTTGTTGCTGATTTAATACCATCAACCACAGCTTCGACAACACCTTGTGGATGTAAGCCTTGGCTTTGAGCCATGTAGTAAGGACTGAAACGAAGCTCAACGTAATCAAGACCTTGCGCTTGTGCATCTTCAATATTTTCAATAGCTATACGGCGGCATGCATCGTAATCGCCAAGTACCGTAACACCCCAGTCTAGCTTTTGTAAGAAAGCGACAAGGTTTGGCTCTGGATCTATCACTTGAACATGAGGGATTAATTGTTCAACGTTATCTGCGGGTAAATCAATATTAAACTGACGACCAAGTTCTAGTATGGTTTGCGCGCGAACATTACCATCTAAATGACGGTGAATATCTAGCAAAGGTAGTTTTCTATTGATCATAGTAGCACCCAGTTTAATTAAATTTTTGCGCATAATACGCAGATAGAATTATTTTTCAAGTCTATACGCTTTGTAATATTATTAAGCGGTCATATGTCTGCTTTTTGTGCAAATATTCACACACTTAACAATAATATGTATAAAATAGTCTCGCCTTACTTTTTATTGTTTCGCTAAATTTAAAAAATACCTATAAAAAAGCACAGGTAAAGCATTTTTACAACGCCTATAACCTGTGCCTAAAATTTATAACTAATCAGCTAGTAAACTTATTTGTTATATAAAACGAGCGCCTTTTCAGCCTGTGCCGTGTTCTTGTAACTCAAAGCTGCCTGGTCTGCAAATTGGTGTTTATTATCACCATTAAGTGCTTTATCAAACACACGTGCCGCTAAATCATAATCACTTTGTGCATTAGCAAGGCACGCAAGCGACAACAGCAGTGCTGTATTAGTGTCGTCTTTTTTAAGGCGATCTTGAATACTGGCTTGTAATTTGTGCGCTTCGCCATGGTTTGCATTATTTAAAATAGCAGCAAGCTCATCATGTTGGCTGGCTTGCTTAACCATTTTAGCTAAATCGCCCTCAATAACAGCAAGCTGACCTGTTGCAGCCATTTGAGTTAAATACGCAGTATGCGCATAAGTTTGAAGTTTTCGTGGTAATTGTTTGTATTTATTTGTTAGTTCATCAGCTGATTGAGCCGAAAAATAGGCAGTAAATACACGCGTCCACTGATCACTAGAAAACACTTTTTTACGCAGTAGCTTGGGTAAAAACTCTTCTAGCACGCTAAAGTGCTGCTGTTGTACCAATACCTCAGTGTACAGTTTAAGCTCAAGTGCAGTGGCTTTTTTAGCTTCTGCATTAACGCGCAACTGCGATTCAATTGCACTGCTATCGCCACTTGCCAACCATAGTTTTGCTACCTTCAATTGCTGCTCAGGGCTTATTTCAAATAATCGTTCTAGTGCTTTATCTGCCTCGTTGTTAGCAAGTGCCGCTTTAGCCAATAGTGCCAAACGAATATCATCAAATTTATCTGGCACACTGTTACCAGAAAGTGAGCGCTCTACTTGTTCGTAATCGTCGTTTATAGCACTGAAAAGGGCTTGTTCAATTGCGGCAAATTTACGCTCTTCACTGCGGGCAAAAAAACCATGTTTGGTATTTCTATAAATTGATAATAAATAGCGTATTAGTTTATACGTAAAGTATAAAGTTGCCGCAGTCATTGCAGCCATAATACAAAACGAAACAATGGTGCCTTCAATTGTTGTGTTATTAAACGAGATAAGCACGTAGCCTTTTTCGTCCAGTACAAAAGGGGTAACCGCAAGTACAACAACAATAGCTACAATTAAGATTATTAGGCCTATCATTGCACCCACTCCTTAACCGTTTGTGTACTTTGCAAAGTGACCTCTTGGCTAAAGTTGAGCTGCTCTTTTTCTAATTTAGATAGCGTATTTAGTACTGATTTTGTGGCGTCATCGTCTTGCTTAAAGTACTCGCCAGTTAAGCGCTTAGCTTCGCTTAACGCACTAAAATATATACTCGCTTGCTTACTTAATAATGCGTCCTGCGCCTGTGCTATATTTAATTTAATTCGTTGATTAATTAAATTGCGCTCTTGGTCGGTCAGTAAAGGTTCAATAGCAATCCCTTCATGGCGCCTAATAGTAATAAAACTATCAACAATTTTATTCCAACTATTACTGATATTTTGCTGCCAGTCGTTAATATCTTCGCTGAGTGCATGTTCATCAATTACCAATGTTTCCTCTGGTAAATTGACCGCATTAAACACCAATTCGTCAATTCGGTTAATAACACTATTTAGCTGTAAATAAATGGCCTCGGTAGCAACCGGTTTTAAACTATCAAGCGTTTGTATGTCTTGCATAATGGCTTGGCGAACTTCAATTGTGCCAGGGTACTCACTTAACAGTCCGTCTAAACGCTTTAGTACAGCGCTTGCGCCTTGGTAATCTTTTTCGGCCCACAGTTTAAACTCAGCCATTCGTTGTAAGCTGGTGACCTCTTGTGGGTTTAAAGATGAACCTTGCTGCTGCGCTTTTTGCAGCGCAGCTTTTAATGCTTGCTGATTTTCAAGAGTGCTTTGCGTTAATGCCTCAGATACTTTTTCTTCGCTATTAAATAACGCTTGTTGTAAGCTCATTTGAGAAGATTTAAGTGCAGCAAGCTCTTGCTGGAGCAGCTTGTTTTGCTCGCTAAGCTCGTTAACAATTGTGTTTTGCGCTTTACCTGCATTTAGCTTTTGATAAAACTCGTAGCCAACTCCAGAGGCCACAACCAACGATATTAACAATGCAAGTGAAGCCACTTTACTTACTTTTTGTTTGTCATTTGCAGGTTTGTTTTTTACGCTTGCTGGCTCATTTTTAACTGATGTTGAACTCGAAGCTGTTGATGTTGTGTTTTCTGTTGTTATTGACTTAGGTTGTTCACTCATGCTGCTACCTTGCTGATTAATACAGGTAAACATAGCGTTATCGCTAGCCCCTGCTGCAATATGGATATTTGCCAAACTAACATGTTGTTGCTGTAAATATGCGGCTATGCGCTCGCTGGCAACATAAAAGTGGCACTGTTGTAACCATTGTAATTGTTGTGCAGCAACGGGGGTAAACATGGCATCAACTGCTGCATTACTTGTTATGACTATACCGTGTACATTGCTGCTTTTCCAGTGGTCAGTCCAGTCACTGGTTAAATCTGGCACTGGCTCACGTTCATAAACAACACAATTATTTAAAAACGCGCCACGCTCTTTAAGTACCTTGGCGATGTCTGGGCGACCACCTTGCCCTTTAACCAATACAATATTGCTACCATCAACTTGAGCCAACGACTTAAGAGCCAATACTCCTTCTGAATCGAACTGCTTAGGCGTGGCTGCACGCACACCAAATAATTCATATATTGTATCGGCAGTTTGCTGCCCTACAGCATAAAACTGCGCTTTAATGTTTATATCGGGCTTTAATTGTGCCAGTGCTTTAACAGCGTCCTGAGAGATAAAAATAATTTTATCTGCATTAATAAGTGGGCTTAGTTGAGTACTAGAGGGCGTTAAATAGTTAATATTTAAAACAGGAAACAATGACGCCTGATAACCCGCTTGCTCAAGTTGCTCTGCAAGGGCTGCGCCTTTTCCTTCGGGCCGAGTTATCAGAATATGTGTCATTTATGCGTCTCTGTATACGTCAGCTAAAATTTTATCTGCGCCTTGAGCAAGTAATTTTTCAGCCAGCTCTATTCCGAGTTTTTCGGCATCGTTAATATGACCCGCAACTTCGTCACGTAAAATTTCGCTGCCATCGACTGCGCCTACAAGCCCTCGTAAATGGACCTGTTCGCCATCAACTAACGCATAGGCACCTATTGGCACCTGACAACCACCTTCTAAACGGCGGTTCATTGCACGCTCTGCATTAACACGAATACGTGTATGTGTGTGCTCAAGCGGTGCTAATAACGCTTTAGTCACTTCATCTTCAATCCGACACTCAATACCTACAGCACCTTGGCCGTTTGCAGGCAACGATACTTCTGGTTCAATGTAGTCAGCAATACGCTCGCCCATTTCTAAACGAATAAGCCCTGCCGCTGCTAAAATAATCGCATCGTATTGCCCAGCATCTAATTTAGCTAGGCGTGTATTTACGTTTCCGCGTAAATCACGGATTTCTAAGTCAGGTCTCAGTGCTCTAATTTGGCATTGGCGGCGCAAGCTTGATGTACCTACTACCGCTCCTTCTGGTAACTCATTCAAGTTAGCAAAGTGATTTGATACAAACGCATCGCGCGGATCTTCACGCTCACAAATGGTATGAAGGGCTAATCCTTCTGGAAACTCCACCGGCACATCTTTCATTGAGTGTACGGCAATATCAGCTCGACCATCTAGCATAGCTTGCTCAAGCTCTTTAACAAATAAGCCTTTACCGCCAATTTTAGCAAGTGGTGTATCTAAAATAATATCCCCTTGTGTCGACATAGGGACTAACTCAACACGCACGTCATCATGAAAATGCTCTAGCTGCGCTTTTACAAATTCGGCTTGCCATAGCGCCAAAGCGCTTTTACGGGTTGCTATACGTACTAATTTTGTTTTTTCTGTCATAGGGGTATCCAATTAATTACTGCGGTTAGCATTATTTAGTTAGCTAACACTCTAAATTCTTTTTGAGCTATTAAATTACCTTGCTCATCAACTACAGCTACACGCCAATGGCCTGTTTGCGTGTTCATAATATTTTTTGTTGAATAAGTTCTGTAGCGTGGCGAAGTAACATTAAGTGAAATTTCGGCCATTGTTTCACTTTCAAAAGACCAAACATGTTTTACGCGCTGGCCTTGCAGCCCTTTAAGCTCACTAAAAAATGATAACGAACCTTCAAACTGACTTAAACGCACGTCGGCTGCAAACACATTAGTAGGTTCGCGTTTTACTACACTGCGTGTAAGCACTGCGCGGCTTATTTTACTGGTATCAATCTGAGCACCGAGTGCCACGCTAGCAATATGGGCATCTTCAGCAAATTGCTCTGTAACAGGTTGCGAATCAACATTACTCTCTGGCTCTAATGCGATTGTGCCAAGCTCAGAAGTTTGCTCTGACGCAGGTACAGATACTGTTTCACTTGTTGTATCAGCGCTTATTGCATTAGTGATCAACACATCGTTTTTACTGTTATCAACTGTATTCGTTTTTTCAGTTATTGAGTCAACTGTTGATTGGGTTATTGTCGGCTCATCTGAAATTGGCGCAACGGTTACTGACTCAGCGTTTTCAAGTAAGGCATTGGTAATGTCTGCCTCTTGAGTTGTTGGTAGTTGCTCAGCAGGCAATGTTTCAGCATGCTCAGTCTCTATATGCGATTGGTTGCTGGGTGCATTATGTGTTTCGCTTTCAGTTACTTCATCACCTTGTGTGCTATCAGTGATTAAAAGTTCTGTTTGTTCATTGGGATGTGCGCCCTGATCTGCATTTACTGAGCTGGTTAAACCATATATCACAGCCGCAGATGTCATTACTATCAACATAGCCAAACTCACAATTCGACGCCAATGCCATTCATAGCTTACCGTAGGTAGGCTGTTTTGTGGTTCGCGTTTTACATTTGCTTTAATAACTATTTTTTGACTCATATTGACCTCAGCGGCTCCAAAATTAGCTTAAACGGGCAATTAACCATTGGCGAATAGCGTGTAACTCTTCTGCACACACTTGGTGTGCCATTGGGTATTCCTGCCAGCTTACATCCATGTTATGTGCTGTTAATACATCAAATGCACTTTTACCTGCACTCATTGGTACCACGTTATCGTGACTACCATGTGCCATAAATACATTTAAATCGGTATGCTTTGCTTCATCTGTAAATTTATGCGGCGCGCACATATAAGTAGACAGTGCCATAACACCCGCCAACTTTTGTTCAAAGCGCGGAGCTAAGTGAAGCGACACAACACCACCTTGTGAAAAACCAGCCAAAATAATTTTGTTAGCAGGTATTCCGTTGGCTATTTCTGTATTTATTAACGCCTCTACTTTTTCGGCAGACTCCCTCACCCCTTCTTCATCGGCACGTTTATCAAGCTCTATTGACTTAATGTCGTACCAAGAACGCATTTCCATACCACCATTTATGGTGACCGGTTGCACAGGCGCATGTGGGAAAACAAAACGCACGCCCAGCTCGGCTGGTAAATTTAATTGCGGCGCTACAGGGGCAAACCCATCACCCGAATCACCTAAGCCATGTAACCAAATAACTGTCGCTTTATGCGCGCTCTGTGCGGGGTATTGAACAAACTCTAAACTCATAATGATGATTGCCACTTAATTTCTTGGCCAGCTTGGCGAGTTGACGCTTCGTTAATGAATTCCCAAAACTCTGCACCAGAGCGGTTATCAATCCATTGACCGTCACGCATTTCAAAATGGTGACCATTGAATTTAGTTGCTACCCACACTTGATGAAGAGGCGCTTGCTTATTGATGACAATTTTACTCTTATCAGGAAAAATAATTTCTAAAATACCTTGCGCTGATTCGTAATCTAAATCGGCTTCACAATCATCAATTTGCTCTTCAATTGTGAACATAAGAGCTTCGGCTAATTGGTGATATTCGTGTTCAGTCATTGTTGATTCCTTTGCAGGCGGGCCGCCTAATATTGGGTACGTAATTGCGTTAAAAATATGCAGCTAGTGTAACAGGAATAAAATCATCCGCGAATAGCTGCATTTTTTAGATATTCTGTTACTCTGCGATTATAAAGCCAGCAACAATATTAATCTAATGAAAGCGACACATACCTTACAATTAAAAAAACTATTAATTTGCACGGCCCTATTTGGCGCATTAGCTGGCTGCGGACAAAGCGGCCCATTATATTTGCCTGAACAACAGGCCGAGCAAAACCAACCAGAAAACACTATGGTGCCTGCCGCAGAGGCCAAGCAACCTACAACACCAGTCAAACAGGAGCAATAAATGGATTTTTTTAACTATAAAAACAATCAATTGTTTGCTGAAGATGTGGGTATTGCCGCTATTGCTCAGCAATATGGCACGCCTTGCTATGTGTATTCTCGTGCAACGTTTGAGCGCCACTATCTTGCGTTTGCCAATGCGACTAAAAACCATAAAAGCTTGGTATGTTATGCCGTAAAAGCAAACTCTAATATTGCTGTATTAAATATTCTAGCCCGCCTTGGTTCGGGTTTTGACATTGTATCTAAAGGTGAGCTGGCGCGTGTAATTAAAGCAGGAGGAGACGCCGGTAAAGTAGTATTTTCAGGCGTTGCTAAAACCGCTGACGAAATAGCGTATGCATTAAAATTAGGGATTAAATGTTTTAACGTTGAGTCGGCCTCTGAATTAGAGCGTATTTCAGAGGTTGCGTGTGAGCTTAACTTAGTAGCACCAATTTCTATTCGCGTTAACCCCGATATAGATGCAAAAACGCACCCTTATATTTCTACTGGCCTTAAAGAAAACAAATTTGGCATTGATATTCAAACCGCTGTAAGTGTTTATCAACAAGCCGCTGCTTTACCTGGCTTAAACATAATAGGCGTAGATTGCCATATTGGTTCGCAGTTAACCGAAGTAAAGCCGTTTTTAGAAGCGCTCGACAAACTCCTTGCGCTAATAGATGAGCTAAAAAATGTTGGGATAGAATTAAGCCATTTAGACATAGGTGGTGGGTTAGGTGTTCCTTACGACGGCGAACAACCACCTCATCCTAGTGAATACGCAGAGCAAGTAACAGCTCGCCTAGAAAACTACCGCCATTTAGAACTTATTTTTGAACCAGGTCGTGCCATTGCTGCAAACGCAGGGGTATTAATTACGCAAGTTGAATTTATTAAACAAAACCAAAGTAAATTTTTTGCCATTGTTGATGCCGGTATGAACGATATGCTTCGCCCTTCTCTTTATCAAGCGTGGCAAAAAATTATACCTGTGTCGGTTCGTGATGACGATACGCCAACTTACAACTTTGATATTGTTGGCCCCGTGTGCGAAACCGGTGACTTTTTAGGAAAAGACCGAGAACTGGCGCTGAAACAAGGCGATTTACTCGCGCAGCGAAGTGCTGGGGCATATGGCTTTACTATGAGTTCAAACTATAACTCTCGCCCACGCGTAGCTGAAATAATGGTAGACGGTGAACAGCACCATCTTATTCGCGAACGTGAAACCATTGAGAGTCTTTATCAAGGTGAGAAAATTTTACCATAAACGTTTTTGCCAACTAGCTGCTCTGTGGCATGATTACCACAGAGCAAACACGAATTAGAGCGCTATGTTAGTTAATTTTTCCAAAATGCACGGCTTAGGCAACGACTTTGTTGTTATTGATAACATTACACAAAATGTATTTTTATCACGAGATCAAATAAAAAAACTGGCTGATCGCCACTTTGGCATTGGCTTTGACCAATTACTCATGGTTGAAGCACCATACTCTCCCGATCTTGATTTTCATTATCGTATTTTTAATGCCGATGGTACCGAAGTAGAACAGTGCGGTAATGGTGCACGTTGCTTTGCACGTTTTGTGCGTATGAAAGGCCTGACTAACAAACATAAAATTAGTGTATCAACCAAATCAGGTAACTTAACGCTCTATATAGAAAAAGACGGCCAAGTTACGGTTAACATGGGGCACCCTAATTTTGAGCCAAGCAAAATACCGCTTAAAGCCAGCAAACGTGAACTCACCTACATTATAAGGGCTGAAGAACACACCGTATTTAGTGGCGCAGTATCTATGGGGAATCCACACTGCGTGCTTGAAGTTGACGATATTACGACAGCGCAGGTCGATGTATTGGGTCCACTGCTTGAAAACCACGAACGTTTTCCACAGCGCGCTAACATTGGGTTTATGCAAGTTATATCGCAAGAGCATATAAAGCTAAGAGTATGGGAGCGCGGCGTAAACGAAACGCTCGCATGCGGCACTGGCGCGTGTGCAGCGATGGTCATTGGCCATATGCAAAGCAAGCTTTCAAGCGCGGTACAAGTCGACCTACCTGGTGGAACACTTCAAATACGTTGGAGTGGAGAAGGTCATCCAGTACGAATGACAGGCCCTGCTGAACACGTATTCGATGGACAAGTAGCGTTATGAGCGAGCTAAATGAAGAGCAAATTACTAGCTACTTACTCGCAAATCCTGATTTTTTAGTTAAACACCCAAACGTGCTTGCTCAGCTAGACCTTCAGCAGCAAGCGCAAGGGGCAACGTCATTAGTACATATTCAACAGCGCCAATTGCGTGAACACAATACGCGTTTAAAAAATCAAATCGATACAATGAGTCAGCACGCAGTTCAAAATGAGCTCGTATACCGTCTCCTCAGCCAATGCCATCGCCAGCTTTGGAGCCATGACGACTTTGATACCATCGCTAAAAATTTACACGCCATTGTGTGTTCAAATAACGACATAAGTGACTTTAAATTAATAAAATACAGCCCTGACTACGACGAGCTTATTGAACACCGCCTCACAAACTCTGGGCATTACTTAGGCCGCATTACAGCGCAAGAACGGGCTCTATTATTTAGTGATGACACGCAATCTGCGGCTATTTATTTAATTGGTGATGAAAAGCAACCTATTGCCATACTCGCGTTTGGCAGCAACAACGTGAACCATTTTGAACCCGCACAAGACAACCTGTTCGTTCTGGATTTTATTAGTGCCCTGCAGTTAAGGTTACAAAAACTCGCATGAGTGATGATGCGCCTAATATAAGCGAATTAAGTGACAACTGGCGAACACCCATTACGCTATTTAGCGACTACCTAAAATTTGAAAAACAATATTCAGCGCACACTGTAAATCAGTATGTTAGCCAACTTGGTTTTGCAGCCCTTTATTTTAATAAATTATGCGATGACTGGTTTGGCGTACAGGCAGAGCATATTCGCCGTTACAGTATGGCTTTACGCGCCAAACAATTAAGTGGCCGAACCATTAGCTTAAAATTGAGCTGTATCAGAAGTTTATATAAGTTTTTAAAAGCTAAAAATATTGCACAGCAATCGCATTATCACAATCCTGCTACCGGCATTAAAGGCCCCAAATTTGCCAAGCCTTTACCTAAAAACCTCGACGTTGATCAAATGGCTCGCTTGCTCGAAATTCCTGACGACGACCCTTTGGCAATAAGAGACAAAGCTATGATGGAACTTATGTACTCATCAGGTTTACGTATTAGCGAGTTAGTTGGCGCTAACATGCAAGATATTAATGCCAAAAGTGGCGAAATATTAGTTCGCGGTAAAGGTAACAAAGAACGCCTTATTCCCGTGGGAACAAAGGCATTAGAAGCATTAAAAAAATGGTTAACCGTGCGCCCTCAGTTTGCAAAGCCAGACGAGCCAGGTGTATTTTTAAGTAGCCAAAAAAATCGTATTTCAATTCGCCAAGTGCGTTTGCGCATGCAAGAGTGGGGAATAAAGCAAGGTATTAGCTCACAGGTGCATCCGCATAAATTACGCCATTCATTTGCATCACATATTTTAGAATCGTCGGGTGATTTACGTGCTGTACAAGAATTGCTTGGCCACAGTAGCTTGTCGGCCACACAAGTGTATACCCATTTAGATTTTCAGCATTTAGCAAAAGTGTACGACAACACCCACCCGCGCGCTAAAAAACAAACTGATTAGGAAATTATAATGATCCGATTTAATCGTGCAATACGTCCTTTTTCTGTCATGAGCTTTGATTTAGACGACACGCTATACAACAACCACCCAATTATAAAAGCAGCCGTTAGCGCCCAACAAAATTACTTAAATGCATTACCACGCTACCAAGAACAAGGCCCTCAATACTGGCAACAATGCCGGCAACTTGCCGCCCTGCAACAGCCAGAGCTAAAAGACAATGTAACGCAGTGGCGCAAGCACACATTGCGTTTAGCACTATCAAAGTTAGAATTTACTGAACAAGAAGTAGCACTGCACGCTAGTAACGCCTATAACGCATTTGCCGATGCACGCAGTAACATTGTAGTCAGCGACGACGTATTAGCGCTACTTGATAACTTAGCGCAACATTTTACCTTAATCGCCATAACCAATGGCAATGTTGAAATAGAACGCTTTAATTTACACAATAAGTTTGAGCTAGTGCTACAAGCGGGCATGCACGGTAAAGCTAAACCTCATAGCACCTTATTTGACAAAGCAGCTGCGCACCTAAAAGTCACCAAAAGCGACATACTCCATATTGGTGATAGCCTAGATACCGACGTACAAGGCGCCAATAACACAGGTTGTCAATCAGTGTGGTTAAACGATCAAAACGCTAAGTATGACTACAAAGGCCTAGCCGACGTGGAAATCACCAATATTCACGCATTAACGCATTTTATTCGTTCATAAATTGCTACGAGTAAATTAGCCTTATAAATTAAATTTAGGGAACAATTATGACTTTAAACGAATACCTTAAATCACTTGCTGAGAACCCAAAAAACATTCAATTTACCGATACAATGGCGGTGATTGAAGCCAATTACGATTTTACTGCTTGTGCCTTTAATAACCACGGGTTGCTGAGCTCAGCGAGTGAAAATAACGGTTCATGTAAAATTTTTGCGTTTGCAAAACTCAATGGGCTTAGCAAGCAAAACACTCTTGATTGCTTTGGTAAGTTTTACCGCGATGAGGTGCTTAAAAACCCTAACGGCGACGATCATATGAACATTCGCACGTTTATGTTAGCTCCAGAGACGACACCATTTTTAGGCGTTACGTTTGAGGGCGAGCCTTTAACAGCTAAGTAACTGGGCTCCGATTAAAAAACTTGAGTTATGTTATAGATTAAAGTGGTTTTTCCATAAAATAGCGGGTGCCGCAAAGTGGGTAGTTATCAAGCTGATACTTTACGCTGTATCCGCGTTTTTCATAAAAAGGTTTTGCTTGAAAGTCGAGAGTGTCTAGCTGGGCTTTTTTAGCGCCAAGCAATATCGCAGCTTGCTCTAACTCTGTGAGCAACTGCCCGGCAAGGCCTTCATTACGAGCGATTTCACTGCACCAAAGCCAATTTATAATTAGCCAATTGCCAAATACGCAACCACTAATACCAGCCATTAGTTCGTTATTATTATCAACAAATTTATAGCCGAGTGGCACTCTTTGCGCATCAAAATGCTTGGCATTAAAATCAACTATTTTATTACGTAAAGTTGAGTTTAACGCATCACTGTTATCAGATTTTAATTGATACATATACCGCTCCTAAAAAAGCGATATTAGCAAACACACTTAATTAAAAAAGATTATTTTTACCAAAAGGCACTTCAAGTAAGTTGCTAGAAGTTTTTTCGGGCTGCCCGCACATTTCGTCGTGAGCGCTTGTGTGGCGAAGCATCATTTGTGCGTACGCTATTTTTTCAAACCGCTTTTGTACATGCAGCGGGCTTACAGCTCTTACAAATTCGCCATCTTCCTCTGTTACATAATATTCAACGTTATTAATGATCACAGAAACCTGATACAGCGCCATTTCAAGTGAGTGAACAACTACTTTTTGTAGCGGCTCATGATTTTTTAGTTCAGAAAATTTCATACCCATTTTTGTTCACCTTAATTAAATATCGCTCTATCGATACGCAGCTTTGCTATAATCGCGATCAGTTTTTTATTGCCAACTAAAGAGAACACTTTATGAGCACCAAAATCCGCCTTGCTAAATACATTGCTCATGCAGGCGTGTGCTCGCGTAAACAGGCATCGCGTTTAATAGATGAAGGGGTAGTAACGGTAAATAATCGCCCAGCCAATCATATTGATCACGTTGATGAGCAAGACGACATAATAGTTAATGGCCAAGTAGTTAAAGGGGCAGCCGATTTAGTTTATTTTGCGTACCACAAGCCTGTAGGTATTGACTGCAAATTAAATGAAAATGACCCCGCCAGCCTTATTCACCATTTACCTACCCTCACCCGGGTTTACCCCATTGGCCGATTAGATAAAGACTCTCGCGGCTTGCTTATTTTGACCAACGACGGTGACTTTTGTAATCAACTTATTCACCCTGACTTCCACCAGCCTAAACGTTATATAGTCACGGTAAATAAACCGATTAATAACGCGTTTTGTGAAAAAATGGCTGCAGGTATCCCCGTTGATAAACAAATAACCTTACCGTGTGAAGTAACTAAAATAGCTGACAATCAATTTAGTATTATTTTAAAACAAGGACTGAATAGGCAAATACGTAAAATGGCGCATTACTGCGGCTTTAAAGTAATTGATTTATTTAGAGTGCAATTTAGCGAACTCGCCCTCTCAAAACTGAACCTCCCTAAAAACCACTACATACAAATTAATAAAACTGATATTTCGAAAATCTAATACTAAATCGCTTAATTATACCGCAAAAAGTTAAAAAATAACCTTGCAAAAATAGATTACAGGTGTAGTCTTAACTTAAAGATTACATTTGTAGGCAATAAAATGATTGAGTTATCAAAAGCAGAGTTCGACGTGCTTGATGCGCTTTGGATTAATTACCCTGCCACCGCGAGCCAAATTATTGAGCGCTTAAGCGATGATAAGCAATGGCACGAAAAAACCATTAAAACCCTACTGGGTCGATTAGTTAAAAAAGGCGCACTGACCTTTGAAAAAGACGGCCGCCAATATATTTATACTCCCTGTATGGAGCGCGCCGACTACACCCTCAAAGAGAGCGAAAACTTTATTGAGCGCTTTTTTAGTGGCCGTATAGCGCCGCTGGTAAGCGGGTTTGCTAAATCAGAGCAGCTTTCGCAGCAAGATATAAATGAGCTTAAAAAAGTCATTGATGACTGGGAAAAAAACCAAAAGTAAGGATTAGCTATGGATATTCAAACTGGGTTTAATTGGTTAATTGAGCAACAACTACTATTGAGTATTTTGTTTTGTGGATTTATTTTACTCGAGCGATTTGGTTTAAAAACCCTTGGCGTGCGGTTTGTATACAAGTTAGCGTGGTTAATGCCTGCGGCATTAGTTATCGCTAATTTACCCAATGCGATTAAACCACTGCAAAATAGCAATATTAGCCATTACTTAATTACCCCTAATCAGCCTTTTACACATGAAATGGGTATTAGCTGGGCACTTATGTATGTACTTATTACTGCGGGGTTATTAATAGCTAGTTTTATTACACATACTCGTTTTGTTAAAAGCCTGCAGTTAACTGAGCTAACACACTTTAACCATACACTTACCACAAGTGCTAAAACTTATATCAGCCAACATGTAGCCACACCAATGGTGGTGGGTATTTTTCAAAGCAAGCTAGTACTGCCCAGTGATTATAATACCCAGTTTGATAAAGCCACATTGGCGCTTATTTTAGAGCACGAAAACGTACACATTAAACGCAAAGACAACCTAACAAACGCATTCATGCTGCTACCCACTATTTTACTTTGGTTTAACCCACTCGCTTGGTTTTGTTACGCAAGCATGCGCCGCCTACAAGAGCTGACTTGTGATGAACGGGTACTTGCCAATAAAAACACACAGCAACACATTTTATACAGCAAAGCCTTAGTGAACTGCGCGGCAGCAACGCCCGCAGGACTAATGGCTTATTCACACTACGGAGATAAAAAAACCATGTTACAACGACTTACCAATATAAAGCACAGTGGCAGTAGCTCTCGCTTTGCCAAAGGTGGCTTACTGCTAGTTGCAGCAAGTATTTTAAGCACGCTCGCTATTGCAAAGCAACCACAAACAGAGGGCGCTAAAGAAGAGCATATTTCACCAATAATTCGCATTGAGCCTCACTACCCAGCCCAAGCCGCTAAGCAAGGCATTAGCGGATCTGTGGTGTTAAAATACGATATTGCAGCTAATGGCAGAACAAAAAACATTAGTGTCATTCAATCTAAGCCGTCAGACGTTTTTGATAAAGCAGCCAAGGAAGCCTTGGCAAAGTGGGAGTATAAAACCTCTAGGGCAGGCTTTAATGACGTACTTGTACAGCTCGATTTTGCCATAAACAGCGAGGTTGCACATACCGATTTAATAGAGCGAATTAAAGTATCGCATTAGTGCTGTTGGGTGATACAAGAACACAAAGCAAGCGCCCTTTTAGGCCGCTTGCTTTGTGGTTTTAACAATAAAATTAAATACTCACTACAATCATGGCAATGGCAGTACCTAAGCCAATAAACCATACAAGCGAACGTATAATATCTAAGTTCAACCAATAAAAAATACAATACAAAATGCGTGAGACTATATGAGTAACCGCCAAGGTTTCGGTTATTGCGTTTACCGAGTTAGTACCAAATACCACTGCAATAGCAACAGCAAAAACAGCGAGTGATTCAAAACAATTTTGATGAGCAGCGAGCGTCCGAGCACCAAAGCCAGTTAGTTTTGCTTGTTGCGCCCTAGGATGTTTATTATCGTATCGACCTAATTTTGCCATTGCCATCGCAACCGGCACTTTTGCAAAATAAGGCATTAATACAGCCAATAATGCGCATACTACTAATGTCGTCATAGTTTATTCTCTTATTATAAAATCTGATAATTTGAGCAATACATATACCATACACGCACAAAAAAAGCCGCCAATACGTTTTATGACAAACGCTGGCGGCTAAACAATAACATCACACTTACTATAGCTAAGTTTACTCATAAAGCAGTGCGGCATAATGTCGCAGGTGATGAATATTCACTATCACCTTTAATGCGTCGCTTTAATAATCAAAGATTGCTAACGTAAAGACCTTATTTTTTATCGACGAATACCATGACCTGGATCTTTTTCACTTTTTTAGCCGCTTTTATGCAAGCATGGCGAAATGCCCTGCAAAGTAATTTAAGCTCACATGCAAGTGTGGCTGGCGTAACGCTTTCGCGCTTTATTTTAGCCGGCCCCATTGCTGCCTTGTATTTGTACGGCTTGTATCAATATCAAGATACCGCCATGCCTACCTTTAATAATGCCTTTTGGGGATTTATTATTGGCGCAAGTATTATGCAAATACTCGCCACCGGCTTAATGGTAAAACTGTTTAAAATGAATAATTACGCCATAGGTGCAGGCCTTGCCAAGAGTGAAGCCTTAGTAGCGGCTATTTTAGGGGTATTGTTTTTTGGCTCTGCGCTTAGCCTACTTGGTTGGCTGGGTGTATTTTTAGGCGCTATTGCGGTGCTTTTACTTAGCGGTATAACCAGCGTAAAACACTTTGATGCTAAAACAGCGTTACTGGGCCTTGCCTGTGGTACCAGCTTTGCCCTTACATCGCTGTGGGTACGTGAAGCGAGCTTAAACTCAGGGTTATTATTTCCGCACTCGGCTGCATGGGTTTTACTGTTTGTAATAAGCCTACAAACGCTTATATTACTTGGCTATTTATTACTAAAAGAGCCACACACTGTTGGCAAACTTTGGCAATATAAAGGCACTACTGCCGCAATTAGTATTTTTAGCTGTGTAGGCTCTATTGGCTGGTTTAGCGCAATGAGTTTACAGCATGTGGCGTATGTTAAAACGCTTGGGCAGATTGAAGTATTTTTTACTATGCTAATTGCTGTACTTTGGTTAAAACAACCGCTTAAAAAGCAAGACTCAGCAGGCTTAATACTTATAGCCATTGCCGCTATTTTAGTGATGTTACCAAATTGAGAACATAAAAAAGCGCAGGCTTTTACCTGCGCTACTATAGGCTGCATATAACGTTTAAAGCGAATGTTAAGCGCTTTTTTTAAGAGCTGATTTTTAGCGTTATCACACCGCAAATGATCATAAGCACACCAGCAATACGCCCAAACGTGGCTGCATCACCGTAAAGTAATATACCCACTAAAAACGTACCCGCAGCACCTATACCTGTCCATACGGCATAGGAAGTCCCCATTGATATTTGCTTTTGTGCAAGCCACAACATAAAACCACTGGCTGTTAAAAATGCAATGGCCATTGCTATTCCCTGCCAGCGTGTGTCGGGATTTTGTGAAATTTTTAAACCAATTGGCCAGCCTATTTCAAGCAAGCCGGCAATGACTAAATAAACCCAAGCCATTAAACATCTCTCTTTTTCAAAATTACGTCGTATAAATCTTCGCGGCGATCTTTTAAATTACGCACTGTCCCTTCGCTATGAAGAATTTTTAGCTTATCCATATCAAGGTCGCTAAATAATAACATTTCAGTATTAGGTGTTGCTTCGTTAAGTGTTGCATCGTGCGGGAACGAAAAGTCAGATGGCGTCAGTACTGCCGATTGCGAGTACTGTACGTCTAGGCTTTCTACTTGTGGTAAGTTACCCACTGAACCTGCAATAACCACATAACATTCGTTTTCGATTGCCCGCGCTTGTGCACAATGGCGAACCCGTAAATAACTATTTTTAGTGTCGGTCCAAAACGGCACAAACAGTATATCAAGCCCTTGCTTAGCTAATATGCGTGAAAGCTCTGGGAACTCTACATCGTAACAAATTTGAATACCTACGCGCCCAGCATCGGTATCAAACACGGCAATTTTGTCGCCGCCTTGAATAACCCAATCGTTTTGCTCATGTGGGGTTATATGTATTTTGCGCTGCTCGTCTATTTTACCGCTACGGTGGCATAAATAACTTACGTTATAAATTTTGTCGCCTTCGGCAAGTGGCATAGAACCAGTAATAATGTTGGCGTTATATTCTATTGCCATACGCGACATGGCGTTTTTAAACGTTTCGGTGTATTCGGCTAAATAGCGGATTGCTTCAGTTTGATTGCTTTGCTCAGTTAACCCCATCAGCGGCGCGTTAAAAAATTCAGGGAATAAAATAAAGTCACTTTTGTAGTCAGATACCGTATCTACAAAGTACTCTACCTGCTTAAGCATTTCTTCAACCGATTCAACACAACGCATTTGCCACTGCACTGCCCCTACTCGTACTATCGATTTAGTCGATTCGAGTACGGTGTCGGTTGGCTCGTACATTATGTTATTCCACTCAAGTAAGGTGGCGTAACCTACAGACTCTTGATCCTCTGGTAGGTACTTTTTTAGTAATCGCTTTACCTGAAAGTCGTTAGAAAGCTGAAAGCTTAAAATTGGGTCATAAAGCTCTTTTTGGTCAACCTTTTCAATGTATTCCATTGGCGTCATTTCACTGCTGTGATTGTAATAACGCGGAATACGGCCACCCGCTAAAATAGCGCGTAAGTTATATTGGCGGCACAATTCTTTACGGGCATCATAAAGGCGACGCCCTAAACGCATACCTCGGTGAGTTTCGCTAATGGCAACATCCAAACCGTATAGCGCATCGCCATCGGTATCGCTGAATACACGGTCATGGCCGTCAGCAATGTCTTCGTAGGTATGCGGATTTGAAAAGCGGGCGTAGTCTACTTGCACGCTTAGTGCTAAACCCACCAGCACGCCGTCATCTACTATGCCTATTTGCCCTTCTGGAAACTGATCGATTAATCTAAAAATGGTATGGCTTGGCCATGCGCCACCTAAGTCTGGGTAAGCTTGATCCATTAGCGTTTTTATTTGTGGGTACTGCTCTTTGGTCAAGTTACAAATTTCTAGGTGGGTTTTTTCTGCCGACATACACAACTCCTTGGGGCATGGGAACAAAAAAGCTGAACAAATGCTCAGCTTAATAAACTATATTATGCGTGCTAACTCACTTTGCAAGTTACTTTAAGCTACGATAAAACAATGTGGTTACTCGCTCTTTTGGTAGCCATTTTGCATATTTAAGACCCAGCTCTGATAATGGGTCGGCGTCAAGTACTTGCTGCAAACTTGCATCGTTTTGCATTGCCTTAAGCATAACATCTTTGGCTTTTTGCACCAGCTTACGATACGTTATCAGCCCTGAACGGTCACTTACTGGACCATGCCCCGGAATAACTTGTGTATTATCGTCAATTTGGTTAATAACATCGTCAACCGCCGCTAATACTCCATCAACACTGCCGCCACTATCTACATCAACAAACGGTAAGCTACCAAAATTAAAATAAATATCACCCATGTGAACTATGTTGTCGTTACTAAAAAAGATAACTGAGTCACCATCGGTATGGGCATGTTTGTAATGCACAACGTGTGCGTGTTCGTTATTAAAATGTAGTTTTAAATCGTGACCAAAACTAATACGAGGTAAAAATTTAGAACCCTCACCATGCTTTTCTTTCAAACGCTTATGGACATTGTCGTGCGCAATGACATGTGCACCTGCTTTTGCAAAATTTTCATTGCCGCCGGTATGGTCGCCATGGTGATGGGTATTAATTACAAATTCGGCGCTGCCAGGCTTTAAGTCGCTGATGGTTTTTTTAATATCGTCTGAGAGCTTAGCAAACTGATCGTCAATAATATAAATACCGTCATCACCCACACTTGCAGCAATGTTGCCACCTTGCCCAAATAGTACATAGACACTTTCACTTAGTTTTTCTGCGGTAACGGGGTTATCGTCTGCATGAGCCGATGCGCTCAGTAGTAAACCTGTTATTAACGCGGGTAGTAATTTTTTCATTTTAGTTCTCCATTGTTAGAGTTATATAGAACGTGATTACTTACATTTTGGCTCACACTACTTTGGTGAGATAACGATTTGATGCATTAACGTTTGTGGTAATAGCGCAGTTTGCTTCCCTTCAATATAGTCGCTAAAACCAGCTCTATAAAACTCTGATAGCGGGTGACCCGACTGGCCACCTGGCACGCTTAAAATAGCCTGTTCTAAATGCCCTGGTTGAGCAATAAAACGTTGTGATGCACCAAAACTCTGCCCCTGCACCGCAGGCATATAGGAGTCACCAAATCCTGCAGCGGTTGGCATATTAAGTAACTTTGCCAATAAAGGGATTTGTTTTGCAAAAGGATGCTCGATTACCAGCTCATTTACTTTACCCCACTGCCACTGTTTTATATTTGTGCCAAATTGCTCACTCAATTTATTTACAGTGTGATCAAAAGCACCCGCTAATTGTTCGTCCCAACTATTAAATTGAGGGTTAATCCAAGATGCAAGTCTATTATTAATAAGTTGCCACAGCGCCGGCTCCAACCCACGCTTGATAGGCTTAAGTGTGCCCTCATGCTCATTAAGAGTGACTTCAATATGGTTAAACACAAGGTTAATAACTTCGTCTCTATAGCGTTTAACCAGGGTATAGCCTACCGAAGAAGCACATGCGCATTGCTGCCAGTTTTCAAGCTCTGTGATGTACTTCGCATTTTTAACCTCATTGGTTTTTAACTGCTTGAGTAACAACTCATGCCATGGCATTAAAAAGCGGGCTTGGTTATCAAGCTGTAGTGCGTAAAAGTCGCTCTCGGCAAAGGTTTGTTTTTCAAATAAACGGTCACGAATTTGGCTTGAACGTGCACCTAATGCGTAGCCGCCATTACCAAAACGTGCGTTGTCGCTGGCAGATACAACCCGAGAGTTTCCTGTCCATAATCGCCCGCTGGGTGGGTTTTTAACAAATGGGCGATTAATTTCGTTTTGCTCAAAAAGTGCAGAGTAGTGCTGTGCATTTACACTTAACTCACTGACATTTGTACGCGCCGGAATACCGCCTATATTTTTCCATGCCGCATTACCTAGGCTATCAACAACCATTAAATTCTGTACAGGTATACCCACATTACTTGCAAGGGCGAGCGCATCGTCCACAGTATCTGCTTGCTCAAGCTTTAATAGCTGCATGTTAACCGCATAAGGTTGATGCGCTGCCCAACTAAGTGCATAAGGCTTTTCGTTAATGTATTTTACTGGGCCGTATTCGCTCATTATTAGCGAGTAAGTTTCAACGCCTCCTTCAGGTAATAAAATAGGCTCATCAACAAGCCATGTTTTGCTATCGCTATTTAGCGCAATCCAATCGGCAGTATCTAAATAACCGTTAGTGAAACCCCATGCAATTTTATTATTGGTTCCCACTACAATGGCAGGAGTGCCAGGAAGTGATACGCCTGTTATTTGAGATTGTTTACCATTTTGTGTGTAATTAAGCTGCGCTCTGTACCAAATAACCGGCACCGCCATTGATAAGTGCATATCGTCAGACACCATACCTGCAGCTGTTTTTGTAAGCTCTCCGGTAACGGCCCAATTATTACTACCAAGCTCTTGAGGGGCTTCAATGTGGCTTGCAACATGAGTCGTTTGCGATGCAAGAATGGGTAATTCACCTGCAAATGGGGCTAATTTACTACCATCAAGCGCAGCTTGGTATTGGCTAGGTTGCGTTAAAAAATCAACCATATTTTTACTGTATATTTGCTCTAATTGAATCAAAGTTTGATCGCGATTAAATGTCATGCTTTGTAAATCTAAGTACATGCTAAAAATCACTAATAAGCTGTCTTCGCTTTGCCACGGTTTTTGAGTTGCGCCGGTAATTATATATTCAAAGCTTGCATACCCTACTTGGGCTAAACCTTCGTTTACGCCTTGAGCATAACTTTTTAACAGCTGTTTATCGCGCTCTGGTAAGGTATTTAAAATAGCGAGGCTACGTTTTCGTAGTTGATGAAAACGCATTTTTTTATCAAGCTCAACAGCGGCTTTACCAAATAATTCACTTAGCTCTCCTGCAGCATTACGCCTAAGTAGGTCCATTTGAAAAAATCGGTCCTGTCCGTGCGCATACCCTAAGCCATAAGCGGCATCGTTACGGCTTTTAGCGTTGATAACAGCTTGGCCCAATCTATCACGGGAAATTTTAACGGGTTCATTCACTGCCATACTGCGCCCGTTGCCATCAAGTGCAGGTAAACTTAAGCTAAGTACCCCATACACAACAGCGGTGCCACTCAGCCCTAAAATTACAATTAATAACAACAAGCGTTTGATTAGTTTATACATTGAGTTGCCCTTCCACCCTTTGCGTTGCTTATATAATAACCACAGATTTATTAAATAATCATGATCTTGCTCGCAAAGGATGAAATAAACATCAAAATCCACGATAATGTCACTTCCACACATCGTGCAGAACTAGTTGAGATCAATATGACTGAAAAAACGTTTATCAAAGGTAAAGACCGCGATTTAGAATCGTCAATCTCTACCATGCAAAACAAGCTTAAAGCCCTAAACATTAATGTTGAAGAGGCGCTTTGGCTTAACCCTGTAGCTAACTGTTATTCGGTTCATATAAAAGATAGCGACTGCGGTGTTATGTTTACTAATGGTAAAGGTGCAACTGATAAAGCATCTATTGCTTCTGCACTTGGTGAATATTTTGAGCGTTTAAGCTGTAACTACTTTTTTGCTGACTTTTACTTAGGTGAAGAATTTGCCAACGGCGAGTTTACTCATTACCCAAACGAAAAATGGTTTAAAGTTGAAGGTGAAGAAGTACCTGAGGGCATAATGGACGAAAGCCTGTGGGATTACTTTGATCCAGAGCGCGAACTTAACGCATCACACCTTTTTGATTTTAACTCAGGTAATAACGAGCGCGGCATTTGTACATTGCCATACACGCGCCAACGCGATAACCAAGACGTGTACATTCCAGTAAACGTGATTGGTAATATTTTTGTATCTAACGGTATGAGCGCAGGTAACACCAAGTTTGAAGCGCGAGTTCAGGGCTTGTCTGAAGTATTTGAACGCGCTATTAAAAACCGTATTATTGCTGAAGGCATTTGTTTACCAATCGTGCCTGAAGAGGTTGTTAAGCAGTACCCACAAATTCACGAAGCGTGTGAAGAACTGCGTAGCCATGGTTTTCATTTACGTATCGCCGATGCATCACTAGGCGGTAAATACCCAGTAATGAGCGTAACGCTGATTAACCCAACAGATGGCTCTGTATTTGCCTCGTTTGGTGCTCACCCTTCATTTGAAGTAGCCCTTGAGCGTACGGTTACCGAACTTTTACAAGGTCGCCGCCTTGATCAGCTTGATGTGTTCCAACCAGCTACATTTGATAACGACGAAGTAGCAACGCCTGAAAACATTGAACTGCACTTTATTGATTCTAGCGGTTTAATATCGCATGACTTTTTCCGTGCAACGCCTGATTTTGACTTTGTACACTGGGACTTCAGCGGTACAACAGAGCAAGAATATAACTTCTGTACAGATTTAATTCATAGCATGAACCACGACATTTACATTATGGATTACACGCACTTAAACGTGTATGCATGTCGAATTTTAGTACCGGGCATGTCAGACATTTACCCAGTAGATGAGCTGATTTGGCGTAACAATAACGAAGGCGCTAAATTCCGTGAAGCATTCCTATCGCTTGATCAGTACGATGCTGAGCAATGGATGGACATTTACGATAGCTTAGAGGAAGCCGGCCACAGCGATATTATTCGCGCAGCAGAGTTTATTGGCCTTGCAACCGATGCCGATACACCTTGGCATACGCTACGTATTGGTGAGCTTAAAGCGCACCTATGTTTAGCCGCAGGCAGCGAAGAAGCAATTGATTGGGTTGATTGGATACTGCATACAGGCCAAGTAAACGAGGAGGCAATGCGCCATTTCCGCTGCTTAAAAGCCATTCTTGAAATTAAATACGATGACGAGCGTGAATACGCCGACTACCAAGACGCACTGGGTTTAATGTTTGGTAGCGACAACGTAGCGCTTGCAATTGAAATTGCTGAAGGCCGTACATTATTTAACGGTTTAACCTTCCCGGGTTTATCGCTAGAAGGCTTTAACAAACACGCAGCACTCCTTGATGGCTACCGTAAACTCCACGTAGCTAAACAAAACCATTGGGCACGTGAAGTAAGCGATTCTTAATATTTAGATCGTTAATTATAAAAATAAAATGGCGCTTATGCATAAGCGTCATTTTAATTTGCACAATAAATAGCTATAGTGGAATTGCCTAAATTCAAGCCAATAGTAGCTAATGCCACCAACTAACAATAAAAAAGCAAGTGCGCACAACTATAACCGAACTTTTTGGTTATCGATGACACTACTACTGCTTATTAGTGTTGTACTAGAGCGCATTAATTACACTCGCGTGAAAGACGCTCATCGCCTTCAAATCCTCTCCGATGTAAGCACCTATAGAGCACAACTAGAAGCCATTTTAATTTCTAACATTCAGTTAGTACGCGGCTTAGGCGTGGCTGTTTCTGCGGAGCCTAACTTAAATCAAGAACGCTTTGCACAAATTGCAGCCCCCCTTTTTAATACATCAAAAGAGCTTAGAAATATTGGCGGTGCACCCAATATGATTATTAAAATGACTTACCCGCTTGAAGGAAATGAAGCGGCTCTAGGCCTCAACTTGCTGGCGAATAAAAATCAACGCGCTGACGCTATTAAAGCGCGAGACACCAACACAATTATAATGGCTGGCCCGTTAACGCTAGTGCAAGGAGGTGAGGCACTCATAGCGCGTGTGCCAGTCTATACCCCGCCTGATAAAAATTTTTGGGGATTACTTTCTGTTGTTCTAGATATTAATAAAATTTATAAAAACGCCGGAATTTTAGATCTTAAAGAAAAATATAACGTTGCACTCCAAGGCAGAAATGGGCTGGGCGATAAAGGCGAGTTTTTTTTTGGTGACGCCGCAATATTAAATCAAGATCCCCTCGCATTTTCGTTAAACTTTCAAGGCGGAAGCTGGCAGTTATACGTTGCACCCAAGCAGGGCTGGAGCCCACCCAACTCAGCAGTTTGGCCATTACGTTTAGCAATAATTATTATTTGTGCGTTACTTACATGGGCATTTTTGTTCTTTTTAAAAATGCTTGACCGTCAGCAAAAAAACGAAAGAATGCTAGAAACCATGAGCGATTTGGCGCAAATAGGTGCGTGGTCGTTTAATTTAGAAACCAAGCAAGTTTATTGGTCAGATATGACTAAAAAACTGTTTAAATACCCACTCAATACCCAGCCACAATGGCCTGAAGATTTAAGCTATTTTAAAGAGGGCGAAAGCAGAGAAACGATCAAACCTCTACTCGAACGTGCTATTAAATATGGCCACAGTTACGAAGTTGAACTAGAGGTAATAAACGGCGAAGGGAAAGCTGTATGGGTACTGGTTAACGCAGAAGCTGAACATAAAAATGGTCGATGTGTGCGTATTTTTGGTTCGCTACAAAATATTGATACCCGTAAAAAAATTGAATTAGAAAACAGCTTTACAGCACTACACAATGAAACGTTAGCCTCATTAACGGTTAATAAGCTCATTTTAAACGGTAAACTTAGCCAATCAAAAGACATACTCACTGAGGCTATTTGCCATGCTTTAAAAATTGAGCGTGCCAGCATTCGTTTTTATAACGAAGACCAAACACAGTTAATACCGTTTGCACTTCATAGCGAATTAACACAGGCCGAGAGCGTTGAACTTACTTGGCTTAGAAAACACCTTCCTGACTTTTTTAATATGCTTGATCACCAAGCTGTTTTTAATATTCCCGACGTTATTCATAATTCAGCGCTATCTCCTTTGTCGCCATATTACTTATTGCCACTGGGAATAAAATCGATGCTGTGCGTAACAATCCCTGCCGGCAACGGAGTATTAGGAATAATATGTGCTGAGCAATGCAAAACCACACGCTTGTGGACAAAAAACGAAGAAAGTTTTTTAATCACAGTGGCTACGCTTATAGGCAGTTTACATTCAAGCCAGCAACGCATAGAAGCAGAACAAGAATTAGTAGAAGCTAAGGAATTAGCCGAACAAGCGGTGGCAGCAAAAAGTGAATTTTTAGCAACTATGAGCCACGAAATTCGCACTCCTATGAATGGGGTGCTAGGCATGCTAAATATAATTAAGCAAACAAAGTTAGATCAACAACAAGCACATCATATAGAGCTTGCGCAATCATCTGCCGAATCATTGCTTAATATTATTAATGACATATTAGACTTCTCTAAAATGGAAGCGGGTAAACTTAATATTGATAGTATTCAGTTTAATCTCCCCAAATTATTAGGTGAAGTGGTTGAATCGTTTGCACTAAAAGTAGAGCAAAACAATACAAAACTAATTTTAGACGCAACCCAAATTACAGTAAGTGAAATAATTAGTGATCCGAATAGGCTTAGGCAAATTCTTAATAACCTGATTGGCAATGCTGTTAAATTTACTAAAAATGGTGACGTTATTATTATAGCCAGAGTGGACGACTCCACCGATGGATCCTTTTTAGAGTGCTCAGTAATTGATACTGGTATTGGTATTAATAAAAACCAGCAAACATCATTATTTAATTCATTTACACAGGCCGACACTTCAACTACGCGCCAATTTGGCGGTACAGGCCTTGGGCTAACGATAGTAAAACAACTATGTGAATTAATGGGCGGAAGCGTCAGTGTCAACAGTGTTGAAGGCGAAGGCAGTACGTTTTCATTTAGTGTAAAAATACAGCCTAGATTAAGTAAAGAGCAAGATTTACCAAGCCACCTAATAAACAACAAACGTATTTTAATTATTGATGAATGCCATTTAAATACCAGTATAGCCACTAAACAGCTGATGATTTGGGGGGCCCATGTGGAGTTTATTAATGACTATAATGAGGTGCTGATACATTTAGAAGAGACGACTCATTCATACGATGCAATTTTAGTTGATTATCACTTTTTTTCTGTTGCTGCAAAAACGCAAACAACCGCCTTACAAAACTTTATTAAAAAGTTTAAATGTAAATCAGTAATTATGGCGCCAATGAGTTATTCACAAAAAGAATCAACGCTTAAAATGAATGTCGACTGCATGATTTTTAAACCTCTTACGCCATCAGATCTGTTTGATTCACTCACTAATGAAAAATTTTTAGAGCAGCAATTAAATCAGGCGCAACTCACTAATACACTTACAAAAGCACCTATTAAAGATTCATCAGAGCCCGTTTTATTGTTAGTAGAAGACAATAAAATAAATCAAGTTGTGGCCTCTGCATTGTTAAAAGAGGCCGGAGTGATCTTTGATATTGCTGAAAATGGTGAGCAAGCAATTAGCAAACTAAACGCCAAACAAAATAACCCGTATAAACTTATTTTAATGGATTGCCAAATGCCAATAATGGATGGTTATCAAGCCACGCAGGCAATCAGACAAGGCGGAGCAGGTGAAAAATATAATGCTGTATCAATTATTGCTTTAACGGCTAATGCCATGCAAGGCGATAGAGAAAAATGTATTGCTGCGGGCATGGACGATTACTTAACTAAGCCGCTTGATATGGCCGCCTTAAAACCCAAGTTGCAGCACTGGCTTGGCAGTTAAATAAGGCTTACCACTAATTAGCATTAACAATTAATATTTTTAAGGGTACTTATGCAGTTATCACCACACCAACAACGTGTTATTGGTTGTCTCCTAGAAAAACAAAGCACTACACCAGAGCATTATCCTTTGTCACTGAATGGGTTAACCAATGCATGTAATCAAAAATCGAATCGCGATCCTGTTCTTAATTTAACCGAAAGTGATGTGCAAGTTGCGCTAGATGAACTTAGTGACATGCGCCTAGTTACTGTTGATGAAGCACTTTCGGGGCGAGTAAATAAATACGACCACCGCTTTTGTAATACCGAATTTAGTAGCTTACAGTTTTCAGCACAACAACGTGCCATTATTTGCTTATTGCTGTTACGCGGCGCCCAAACACCCGGTGAATTAAGAACACGCAGCGCTCGTCTCGCTGATTTTAATAATGTAGATGAAGTTGAAAATGCGCTAAATAAATTAATTGAAAATGAGCAAGTTGCCAAGTTACCGCGCGAAGCAGGTAAACGTGAAAGCCGATATATTCATTTATTTGGTGAGCAACCAATTACGCCTGATAGCGATACCATTAATTTACCTAGCGAAGCCATTAAAGATAAAGAGCTAAACGATTTATTACGCGAAGTAGAAGAGTTAAAAGCAGAACTTAACCAGATAAAAGCACATTTAGGGCTTTAAATAAGTAAAACTAAATCACATAATAAGTTTATTGCGTATCACATTTAAAATCTTACAAGGAGCCGGCAATGCGCGCCGAAATAATGGCTGAAATGAAAGTTCAGCCAACCATTGATGTAAACGCTGAGATCTCTCGTCGAGTTAACTTTATAAAAGCACGTTTAGTTGCGGCCCACTCACGCTCGCTTGTGCTTGGTATTAGTGGCGGGGTTGATTCTTCAACTTGCGGCCGTTTATGCCAATTAGCTGTTAACGAATTAAATGAAGAACACAGCACCAACAAATATCAATTTATTGCTGTGCGCCTACCTTACGGCGTGCAAGCTGATGAAGACGAAGCACAAATGGCGGTAGATTTTATTCAGCCAAGTAAGCGTATGACCGTTAATATTCAGCCTGCTGCTGATGCGTTACATGAGCAAGTGTTAATCGCAATGACTAGCAGCGGTGACGCATTACCAGAGCAAGCTCAAATAGATTTTATTAAAGGTAACGTTAAAGCACGCCAACGTATGGTTTCTCAATACGAAATTGCTGGTTTTAGCCAAGGCTTGGTTGTAGGTACCGATCATAGCGCAGAAAACATTACAGGCTTTTACACTAAATTTGGCGATGGTGCATGTGATTTAGCGCCTCTTTTTGGTTTATCTAAGCGCCAAGTTCGCGCACTAGCGACTGCCCTTGGTGCGCCAGCAGTGCTTGTTGAAAAAGCCCCTACAGCCGATTTAGAAAGCGACCGACCGGGCCTCACCGACGAAGAAGCGCTCGGTTTAAGTTACAATCAAATTGATGATTTTTTAGAGGGCAAACCTGTCTCTGAAGAGGTGGAGCAAAAGTTAATCGGTATATATCTGCGCACGCAACATAAACGCCAGCCAATACCAACAATTTACGATTGATATGAGTGATATAAAAAGCAATTAACAGCATCTAGTTTAATTGCTTTTTTGATCGCCCTACTCAAATATTACGTACACATTGCACTTAACGTACTAATATTTATTAAAAACTTGCCAAAGAGAACACTGCATTATATGACATCGCCCATTTTAATCACTGGCGCTGGCCAACGAATCGGCCTAGCCCTTGCTCAGCATTACTTAACCCAAGGGCAAAAAGTGATTATTACTTATCGTACTCGCCATGATGCCGTAGAAAAACTAGCGCAGCAGGGAGTGACTTGTATCCATGCCGATTTCAGTACTGATGCGGGAATTAATGAGTTTATTAATACATTGAAAGCACATACCCAATCCTTAAAGGCTGTTATACACAATGCGTCTAGCTGGGATTGTGAAGCAAATAACCCAGACCACGCCAAGCTTTTTGATAACATGATGCGCATTCATGCCAAAACACCCTACTTAATTAATATGCAGTGCGCTGACTTACTTTTAGCGTACCAGCAAGTTAGCGGTGCTGCGGCTGATATTGTGCACCTTACTGACTATGTGGTTGAAACAGGAAGCCCTAAGCATTTGGCATATGCGGCAAGCAAGGGCGCACTTGATAATCTAACAAAATCGTTTAGTGCTAAATACGCACCAAATATAAAAGTAAATGCGGTTGCGCCTTCGCTTATTATTTTTAATGAGCACGACGACGAACAATACCGCGCTAAAACACTTAAAAAATCATTGATGGGCATCGAACCTGGGTGCCAAGAAATTATAAACAGCATTGATTTACTATTACAAAGTCAGTACATAACAGGGCGCTCTATCCCTGTTGATGGCGGACGTCATTTAAAGTAAAAAACACTGAGACACCTATGCATAACGAATTAAAAGACAGCTACCAAAAAATTATAACCGCCGTAGGCGAAGACGCTGAACGCGAAGGTTTATTAGACACACCAAAACGTGCTGCAAAAGCAATGGAATACCTAACACAAGGGTATCGCCAAACGCTTGATGAAATTACTAATAATGCCGTATTTACCTCTGATGCAGACGACATGGTACTTGTGCAAGATATAGAACTTTACTCTATGTGTGAGCATCACTTGCTACCATTTATTGGGCGCTGCCATATTGCTTATATTCCAAACGGCAAGGTGCTGGGGTTATCTAAATTTGCGCGTATTGTTGATATGTTTTCGCGTCGCTTTCAAATACAAGAACAGTTAACACATCAAATTGCCAAAGCCGTTGAAGAAGTGACTGGTGCAAAAGGTGTAGGCGTTATTGTTGAAGCTAAGCACATGTGCATGATGATGCGCGGTGTAGAAAAGCAAAACTCAAGCATGCGTACATCAGTAATGCTGGGTAACTTTAGAAGCGACCCTAAAACACGCAACGAATTTTTGCAGCTTATTAAAGGGTAATCTATGGCCAACGCAATTATTAATGTTACTAACTTACGCTTACGTACATTTATTGGTTTTAATCCTGAAGAGCGTGAAAAAAAGCAAGACGTAGTGATCAACCTTGAGATTCACTACCCTGCCGACAACGCATGTAAAACCGATGAAGTAGACCAAGCACTTAACTATAAAGTGATCACCAAAGAGGTGATTAGTTTAGTTGAGCAAGGACACTTTTTATTACTAGAAAAGCTAGTCGCTGAAATTCTTGCTGTTTGTCATTCACACCCGAGTGTGAATTATGCTAAAGCCCGTGTAGATAAACCGCATGCGCTTCGCTTTGCTGACTCTGTATCGTTAACACTTGATTGGACAAAGTAGCGTACGTATAGCTTAAATAAGAGCTTCTACTCCCACGGCAAGGGCAATAACCGCTAAATAGCGTGCGCCTTTGCCAAGTGTTACTAAAAGTAAAAACACGCTAAACCTCACTTTAAAAATACCGCCAATAACTGTTAATGGGTCGCCAACAACAGGCAGCCATGCAAACAATAAGCTGTATACGCCATATTTATTAAACTGATTTTGTGCTTTTTCAAGCCCTTGTTCTGATACCGGAAACCACTTTTTATGTTTAAAACGTAAAACTTGCGTGCCTAACCAGTAGTTAACACAGCTTCCCAATACATTACCTAGTGTTGCAACCAACCATAAAAGCCAAAGGTTAACCTGGCTTTGTGTGATCATTCCCACCATGATCACCTCTGAAGAACTAGGCAATAGCGTAGCTGAAATAAATGCGCTTAAAAACAGCGTTAGATAAAGCATAATAACCTTGCGGGGAAAGGTAAAACCCCAGCCTTAGGCTAGGGTCTGTTTATATAAATAATTGAGCGCTTATTTTATCAAATTTAAACTCAGTGGATAATTAAACTCTTTACCTTCATTGGCTTTAATACTCGCTAAAACCACCATAATAAAAGAAAAGATAGCCACAATTGGTAATAAAATTACACCGATCACAACAAACATCAATACAAAACAAATAATATAGGCAATTGCCATGGTTATCTGAAAATTAAGCGCTTTTTTACCATGCTCATTGACCATTTGCATTTCATCTTTTTTAATTAACCAAATAATTAATGGCCCTATTATTGAACCAAACGGCACAATAAATCCAGCAAACGCGCTTAAATGGCACAACATTGCCCATGTGCGCTCATCTTTATTTACTACTTTAACCTGTTGATTTTCTTCCATAACACAATCCTTTAATTTTTATAATGCGGTTTAATTATACACAGGTCTATAAATTTTCTGGCGTATTTATTTACAAAAATCACAGCCTACATCCCTGTGATAAAAAAGTGATAAGTTTGTGAGAGTTTCTGGAGACGATTGTTCAATACTTATCTCGAATCATCACTTACAGGAAATAAAAAATGAAAGCTTCAACTTTTACACTTGCAACTCTTTTAGCGGTAGCTAGCCAGTCAACCATGGCTGCAGAGTTAGACTTAACAATAACCAACCTAACCCAAGGCATTCACTTCACTCCGCTACTCGTTACAGCACACAACAGTGAAGATAAGCTTTTTGAAGTTGCAACTGAAGCTTCTACCGCATTACAAACAATGGCTGAAGGCGGCAACATTGCTGAGCTAATGGCACAAGCCACTGCAGCAGGTAGCGATATGGCTGCAAACCCAGCAGAAGGTCTATTAGCACCATCGTCATCAACCATGACAACACTAATGACGACAGACGGTAACGATTACTTATCAGTGACCGCTATGTTACTACCTACAAACGATGGCTTTGTTGGCCTTGATAGCTGGAAAATACCAACCGAAGCCGGTACCTACACAGTTTACTTAAATGCATACGATGCGGGCACTGAGCAAAATAATGAGCTAGTGGTTGAAGGTTCTGGAGCACCTGGTACGCCAGGTATTCCTGCAGCACCAGGTGGTGATGCGGGTACAGGTGGCGCAGGCTTAACAAGCACCGATAGCAACATTAATGTGCATATTCACCCTGGTACACTAGGTGACGACGACTTAACCGCTGGTAATAGTGATTTAAGCAACACGGTTCACAGATGGTTAAACCCTGTAGCTAAACTAACCGTTACGGTTAAGTAGGAGCGTAATCATGGCATCTTTAAATAACTTTAAAAAAAGCATCGTGGTTGTTGCACTTGCAGCTTCACTTGCAGCCTGTGGCGACAACGACAGTAACGATCCTGTTCAAGTTGTCACACCGCCGACTCCTGAGCCTGTAAGCTATACATTTGATGTAACCGTCAGTAATTTAACCGCAGGGCAGCCACTATCGCCTATTGCCATTATTGCACATACAGAAGGCACACTTTGGCAAATAGGTAGTCCTGCATCGGTTGCATTAGAAACAATGGCTGAAGGAGGCGACAACAGCCAACTACTTGCATTAGAAAACGCCATTGCAAATGCATCAAGCGAAGGCCCTGTTGGACCTGGCGCAAATACTACGATTACATTAACAACAGACTCACTTGAAGCACTCAAGCTTTCACTTGCCACTATGATGGTGAACACAAATGATGGATTTACCGGTCTTAGTGCTTTAGACGTATCTTCATTAGCCGTGGGTGACTCTTTAATTCGCACCACTGTTGCTTATGATGCAGGTACTGAAGCAAATACAGAAGCAGCTGGTACGATACCCGGTCCTGCTGATGGCGGAGAAGGTTTTAATGAAGCCCGTGATGATGTTAATTTTGTAGCAAGACACCCAGGTGTAGTTACAAATGAAGATGGCTTATCTAGTTCAGTACTTAGCCCTGAACATAAGTTTGATAACCCATTAGCAAAAGTGGTTATTACCCGCACTCAGTAATTCGTTTATCAGTATTAACCTTGATATACCAGCTTGTAATGGGGAAGTAGGGGCGCACGGAAGCCCCCTTTTTTACGAGGATAAACAATGCGTCATGAAAAATTACTCATAGTTGAAGACGACAGAGAAATTGGTAAATTAATTACCACACAGCTTACATCGCTAAATTTACATGTGGATCATGTTATAAGTGCTGAGCTGGCTCTAAGAAAAATTGCCAAGCACCCCTACGGGCTTATTTTACTGGATATAAACCTACCGCAAATGGATGGATTAAGTTTATGTCGTAAAATAAAAGAGCACTATCCAACGACCTCCGTTATTTTACTCACCGCACTAAGTAGCGACATGGATAGGGTTATTGGCCTAGAAATGGGCGCAGACGACTATATTTGTAAACCCTTTTTTGCACGTGAACTTCAAGCTAGAGTAAAAACCCAACTTCGACACAGAGCACAGTTACTCGCCAGCCAAAATACCGATGAACCCTCTGTTGCAAGTGAACAAACCCTTAAAGTTGGCTCATTAAACATTGAGTTTGACTCTCATCAAGTGTATTTGGCCGAACAGGCAATTAACCTAACTGCCACCGAGTTTGATTTACTGGTGTATTTTGCACGCCACCCTAACCATGTATTTAGTCGCCAACAACTACTTGATAAAGTCTGGGGCTACCAACATAGCGGTTACGAACATACTGTTAATTCACATATTAATCGGTTACGCGCAAAGCTTGAATTGCACCAATCGACACCTATTATAGAAACCGTTTGGGGTGTGGGATACAAACTCAATCCAAGCCAACTTAATTAAGATTTTTATTATGAGACTTTCTTTGTACCAAAAATTAGCAGTGTCGTTAGCCGTCATTTTTTGTTTTATTTGCGCGCTGGTTTATAGCTGGAGTAAACAACTAGAACTCAACTCTAAACATCATGGAGAACAAAATTTACATTTAGCGCTAGCTGAACATTTAGTACAAGATAACCCATTGATAAAAGAAGGCGTATACGATTACGAAGCCCTTGAAAACCTCTTTCATACCTTAATGTTACTCGGCCCCGCCTTTGAATTTTACTTTGTAGACGAAAACGGCAAAATATTAACTTACTCCGCAGAGCCCGGAAAAGTGAAGCGTACACATATTAATTTAACGCCATTAAAGCACCTTATAGCTAACCCAAGTGCTACACCGGTTTATGGCGACAATCCAAGAAATCCTGATCAACAAAAAATATTTTCTGTGGCGCCTGTTTTTAATAACAACACATTGCAAGGGTATTTATATGTGATTATTGGTGGTGAGGCATACGACACCTCACTCAAGCATATAAAAAGTAACGACTCGTTATTATTGGCTGCCATATGGCTAGGCTCAGCACTCGTTTTTTTATTTATTGCGATGCTTATTTTACTGCGATTTTTTACAAACCCTATTCAACGCCTTGCAAAAGATGTAAGCAATATTGAGGCTGCAAACTACAGCCTAAACGACACAAAACTGAGTATCTATTCAACTCAAAAAAGTAATGAAGTCCATAGCTTAAGCCGAACTATTCAAGCAATGCTCACGCGTATAAACGAGCAATTTAAAGCACTAGAGCAAGGCGATAAACAACGCAAAGAACTACTTACTCACTTATCTCATGACTTACGTACACCACTGGCTTCGTTACAAGGTTTTTTAGAGGTGTTAAATCAGTCAGGTGACAAACTAAGTGCGCAAGAGCAGCAAGAGTACTTGCAAGTATCACTGAATAACTGTGGCCAACTTAAGCAACTAATAGAGCAAATTTTTGAACTCGCACACCTAGAAAATGGCGAAATAAGTATTAACAAAGAAACATTTAACCTAGGTGAACTTATTTACGATTGTATTGCTAAGTTTAGTTTGGCCGTAGAGAAAAAAGGCATTAATTTATCGGTTGAACCAGAAATTTGTGACTTTCCTGTCATTGCCGACATAGCCAAACTTGAGCGTGTTTTAAGTAACTTAATCGATAACGCCATTAGGCATACCCCGCGTGACGGCAGTATTGCTGTACGTGTAAAACGCGGTGATGACAATCAATTATTTGTGCAGGTTTCTGATACCGGCGTGGGTATTAAACACGAAGAGTTAAATGCCATTTTTGATCCTCATTACCAAGCTAGTAATTCTAACAAAGCCGGCCGACAACAAGGTGGTTTGGGCCTTGCTATTTGCCGCGGGCTATTAAAACTCATGGACAGTGAAATAAATGTACAAAGTGAACTAGGCAAAGGCACTATGTTTAGCTTTAATTTGCCACAAAAAAAGGCGTAACTTAACGTTACGCCTTAGCTCATTACTTAGTTGAATTGTGGGACCGCTGACCTTTGCAAATTAAATCAACAGCCCCTAGGGTTTGTTATTTTTTTATACCCGCTAAATCAAGCATAAATGCATAATTTAACGCGGCATCTTCTAGGCGCTTAAATCGCCCAGATGCCCCGCCATGTCCGGCTTCCATATCTATTTTAAATAATAGTTTATTATCATCTGTTTTGTAGTCACGCAGCTTAGCAACCCATTTTGCTGGCTCAAAATATTGAACCTGTGAATCATGTAAGCCTGTAGTAACTAACATATTAGGGTAGTCTTGCTTACTGACTTGATCGTACGGTGAATACGACAACATATAATCGTAATATTCTTTCTCGTTAGGGTTACCCCACTCGCCATACTCGTTAGTTGTAAGCGGAATCGTTTCATCTAGCATAGTAGTAACCACATCAACAAACGCAACCTGTGCAACCATGCCTTTATAAAGCTCAGGGGCTTGGTTTGCCACTGCACCCATTAATAGCCCACCCGCACTGCCGCCTTGTGCAAATATGCTGTCTTTTGCACCATACTTTTGCTCAACTAATGACTTAGTTACATCTACAAAGTCGTTAAACGTGTTCTTTTTGGTAAGTAGCTTACCCGCTTCGTACCACGGGCGACCTAACATTTGCGAACCACGTACATGGGCAATTGCAAATACAAAACCGCGGTCAAGCAACGTTAATCGTGCAGAAGAAAAGCTCGGATCCATTGTTGCACCATACGAACCATAACCGTATTGCAATAATGGGTTAGTGCCATCTTTTTTAAATAACTCTTTTCGATACACCAAACTCACCGGTACTTCTACGCCATCGCGTGCTGTTACAAAAATACGCTCTGAGGCATAGTTGTCTGCGTTAAAGTCACCTAATACTGTTTGTTGTTTTAATAATGTTTTTTCGCCAGTGGCCAAATTAACATCATAAGATGAACCCGGCGTCGTCATACTGGTGTAGTAAACGCGCAGCGTATCGCTGTCTAATTCGTTATTACCGTACGCATTAATTGTATACGCACTGTCGTTAAAGCTTAGTGGTAACTCTTTGCCCGATGTTAAATTACGCGCAATCAGTGTTGATTGGCCCATTTCGCGTTGTTGGTATACTAAGTAGTCATCAAACAACTCAACATCTTCGAGTTTAATTCCCTCGCGCGCAGGGATCACGCTTTGCCAATTTGCTTTATCATCGGCTTTATCAATATCTACTTTCATAAGCTGAAAGTTAACGGCATTTAAATTAGTGACAATGTAATAAGTATTGCCTAATTTGGAAATGCTGTATTCAAGGTTGGCTTCACGTTCAATTAAGCGCTTAGGCTTAGCGTTTACATCATTTGCACTAAGTACTGACAAACCCGATGCATCAGTACTGCTATGCCAAATATAAATTTCTGAGCCGTCTTTGCTCTTGCTCATACCTGTGTAATAGCTTGTGTCTGTTTCTTCGTAAACAAGCTCGTCATCGCTTTGTGGTGTACCAAGCGTATGACGATAAACCTGATACCCGAGTAAGGTTTGCGCGTCTTTTTTGATGTAATAGACTGTTTTATTGTCGTTCGCCCACACAACATAACCACTGGTGCCTTCAAGCGTGTCGTCTAATAATTTACCAGTGCTTAAATCCTTAATTTTTATGTTGTAAACACGGCGACTTACCGTATCTTCACCATACGCCATTAAGTTGTCATTTGGGCTGACATTTAGGCCACTCACCGCAAAATAGTCATGACCTTTAGCCAATTCATTTACGTCTAAAATAACTTCCTGATCGGTGCCTGTAAAATCACTACTGCGCAAGTAAGTAGTGTACTCATTATCGCCGCGAGTTTGCGACGAGTAATAGTACTGGCCGTCTTTTACCGGAACAGAGTCATCATCTTTTTGGATTCGCCCTTTAAGCTCTTCAAATAAACTACTTTGTAATTTTTTAGTATGCGCAAGCATAGCGTCAGAATACGCATTTTCGGCTTCTAAATAGTTAATGATCTCAGGTGCTTTTCGCTCGTCATCTCTGAGCCAGTAGTAATTATCGATACGTGTATCGCCATGAATGGTCATTTCATGGGGTACTTTTTTAGCAATTGGTGCAACCGCTGTTACAGCTTGAGCTGACTCAACTTGAACCGTATTTTTTTGAGTTTCTTCGGGGGCTTTATTACACCCGCTTAAAATAGCAAGCGAGAGTGCAGCAAGTGCAAAGGGAGTACGTGTCATCAGGCAAAGTCCTTATTATTTTTGTTACCTAAATATACCTAAAATTAATACCTTTTGTGATTTAGTTTGTGAAGCTATGTAAAAACGTTAGTATAAATTTTTACTAAAATAGTGTTCATCAGTTACTCTGTTATTACACAGTTTCCTTGGGCTTTATTAATTAAGGTTTTTAATGAATAACGACGTAATCAATATATTAACGATGGCTAAAGTCATACAAACAGCCGTAGCACCTGTATTTTTAATAACGGGTATTGCTGCAACACTTGGCGTTTTATCAAACCGCTTGGCTCGTATTACAGACCGCGCTCGTCAATTAGAACGAAAATTAAAAGTAAGTACAGATGAAGATTTTAATAAATCGCTTGCAACTGAGCTTCGTGCGTTATTAAAACGCTCCCGTTGTATACACATAGCCTTTAGTTTAAGTGTTTTGAGCGCTTTGCTTGTATGCGCAGTGGTTATGCTGTTATTTTTGTCGCACATTCAATCCATAAATTTAGGGGTTACCATCGCCAGCTGTTTTGTAGCTGCTATGGCATTATTAATATGTGCATTTATGTCATTACTTGGTGAGGTATTCTTAGCGACTCGGAGTATGCGCCGCGGGATGATATTTGCCGATATTGATATGAACGATTAATAAAAAGCCCCGCGTACCTTTAATTACGCGGGGCTTTAAATAATTTATTTAAAATAAATTATTGCGCAGTGTAGATAGTTTCTAACACTTCAATTCTAGCTTCTTTTGAAAAACCAGATGCTTTAAGTTGCTCTGAAGCCACTAAAATATCTTGTCCATCATTTACAGCCATAACCGCAATCTTAGTGCCTGGGAAAACAGATACTACTTTTAAGCCCGTTGCTGATGCAATATCACTTGCAGTTTTACCGTCTTTTAATAGAACAGTAATGTTTCCTGATAGTGTGCTTAAGTTATTAGTCAGAATATTGCGTACTAAAGATCCTTTAGTAACTAATTCTGACTCAGTAGCAACATTAACAACTGACATTTCACCTTTCTTCATTACTACATGTTCTTCTGCAGCAACACTTGATGGCACTAAACGTAAGCTTTTCTCTACTTTATAAGAACCAAAGTCAGCTTTATCAAATTTTAAGCTGGCAACCTGCTTTTTAGGTAATTCAAGCTCTTTATCAAAGCTAGTGTTTGCTGTTGCGCTTAATGAGATACACGCGGCAGCACTTAATACGATTAATTTATTAACTTTCATTTTTATAATCCTTACTCTTGACCTGCGTGACCGAATGCACGAAGAGATACACCTTCAAGAACACTCGCTGAGCTATTATTGCTTATACCAATTGCACCTAAACCGTTATCGCCACCGTCACTCAATGCAAAGCTATCTGCACTTGTATCTAGTAAGCGGATTTTCCAAGTACCTTTAGTAGACTCGCCGTAGAAAGCATTTGAAAGCATAACTGCGTCTTTCAATACATAGCCTACGCTCCAGCCATTAGTAAAGCTATATGCCGGGTAAAACAGTGCTTGTTTAGATGACAATAACACACTACGCGTACCCGCTGGTGATGTAACTTCAATTGCTAAATCGTTACCAGCAGATGTTTGTGTACCATCGCTAAAACCAAAGCCCATTTCAGGGTTGCTTACATCAAACTTAAACTGCATTGCTTCAATATTAAGCTCTTCAGTTACTTCAATTTCTTGTGTTAAACCCGTTGCATTGTTATCTGGGATCTCAAGTGTAAGTGCATCTTCAGCAACTACTGAGCCTACGCCATTCCACTCGGTGATTACTTGCTCACCTAAGTTAGCATCGTATGCTTTTGCCATTGCAACTGCAGCACCTGCATCAGCACGACCAAAACCGTACAAGTTATTGAAGTTGTAACCAGCAGCATTTTCTACCCAACCGTCATGAGCAACAAACTCACCTTCACCTACAGTTAAATTAACAGCTTCGTTATCTGCATCAATTAAAGTACTGGTTGATGCTAAAACGTGACGCACATCACGCCAAGTGAGTGCAGGGTTAGCAGAAAGAATTAACGATACTACACCTGATGCATTTGGCGCAGCAGACGATGTACCATTAAATGTCGATGTGTAGTTACAACTTGCATTGTCTTCATGACCTGGGTAGTTAAATGGATATTGGCTTGCAGCAAACTCTTCGCCATAGGCAGCGGCCCAAGCAGTGATAGAACCGCCATTAAAGCCTGAATAACCATTAATACAAGTCATTTGGTCAGTTGTAACCATCGCTGGTGCCCAACGACCATATTCACCCGCTGGCGCTGAAACCATTAAGTTAGCACCTGCGGTTGAGTAGCTAGTATGCTTACCATTTGCATTTACAGCTGCAATACTTAGGTAATAAGGATGGCCTTGGCTTGGCTCAAACGCACCGTTATAACAAGTTAATCCTAATTCGTTAGCGCCGTTATCTTCACATAATGAGCCTTCAGCACCACCATCCACAAAAGAGTTACCACTCGATTTCATGTTTAGTGCACCTTTACCATCACGAAGGTAAAGATTTGGGTAAGACTCTATTGTTTCATCAAGCTCTGAGTAGGCAATAAATGTCGGGAATGTAATACCGTAACTACGGTTAAACGCCGAAATGCTCTCAGACGTGCTAATACCACTGCCAGGGAAACCGTGTGCAAGTAAATCAGTTTGCGCTACTTTTTCACCACCAAGGTAGTTCATACCAATTAGGCCAGTATCTGGTGCAACACCACGGCCGCCTTTACCATTCCAACCTTTTGCAGCAATTAAGCCTGCAACACTAGTCCCATGGTCACCACTGTTAGATGTGCTTGTAGGATCAGTACGGTCTAACGTTTCTGCGTCTAGGTTTAAAGAACGGTTAGGTAATACGTTATCGATTAAGTCTTCGTGGCGAATTTCCATACCCGAGTCAACAACAACAGCAGTTACGCCGGCACCTGTAACACCTTGCGCATAAGCAGCTGCTACATTCATATCTTCGCCAACAACTAGCTCTTCAGCTTCAGCTACAGCAAAGTCTTCATCAAAACGTGCTTGTGCATCTTCTTCAGTAAAACCAAGTTGGTTAACATATAAATCAATAAGGCCTTGCTTCATCTCATCGCTTAATGCGTAAGCTTTTTGGCCTGTATTGTTCAAGTGCCATTGTTGGTTTGCTAGTGGGTCACCAATAGTGCCTGAAACCATAATTTGTGCAGACGCTGTTTTACCATTTGCAGTCACTGTGTAATCGATTACTGCGTCTTCAGTTGTGGCTGGCACATAAGTAAATGACGTACCATCAACTGTTAATGCACCATGACTAAACATGAACACACCGTCTTCAGCTACTACTGCTTCACCGTTTTCAGTGAAGCTGAATGATAATGTATCACCATCAAGGTCACTTGCATTAAATTCAGCTGTCACAGGGATCCATTGTTTTTGATCGCTAACAGCAACATCGCTCGCTTTAGGTGCTACATCCAATACTTGTGGTACTGAGTTTTTATTATCGCTATCACTGCCACATCCAGCTAGTGATACCACTATTGCAGCAGATAATGCTGACATTTTGAAAATATTGTTTTTCATAAATTCTCTTCGTTAGTTGTTTTTATGATGTAAGCAAAATACACAACAGAGCAGCAAATAACAACGCACCATTTACACTCGTTAACAATAAAAAAGATAAATGTAACAAGTTGGTAATTAGCATTTGCTTAGCTTGCTTAAAAATTAACGACTTTATATTAACTTTACTAGTTATAAGCGCTAGTATGTAAACTGGATAGATATTAAGTTAACAGGGGCAATAATATGAAATTTAAAAAGATTCTAGCGGGTGTGTTACTAACAACATGCGCGCTAAGTGTATCTGCAAACTCTGCGTTTAAAGAGCCAAGCGACGCTATTGAATACCGTCAAAGTGCATTTTCTATGCTATCAGTTCAAATTGGCGATATGGGCGCAATGCTTAAGGGCAAGGTTCCATTTGATGCAGAACAATTCAAAATGCGTGCAAATAACGCAGCAGCGCTTTCAAAAATGCCTTGGGAAGCTTTCTACGCAGGAACAGACAAAGGCGATACATCGGCACTAGCTGCTGTTTGGTCTGAAAATACGGTATTTGTTGAAAAAGCCAATGCGTTTGCCGCAAACGCAGACAAACTTGCTCTAGCTGCCCAATCTGGCGACAAAGCGGTTATTGGTAAAGCCTTTGGTGCTTGGGCGAAAGGTTGTAAAGATTGCCACAAGCAATTTAAAGACTAATTAAAAACATAATAAAAACAAAAAAGGACTGAGTGTTAACACTCAGTCCTTTTTTATTGTTTAGCAAAAATTAGCTATCAACAGACACTTCTACACTTCTTCGTTTAAAAATACGTCGGTAAGTGTTTTTAAATAATGCCCCAATATCACCTAATATAATGTACAAACAAGGTACAAGAATAAGCGTAATTAAGGTTGCAAACATAACTGCAAATCCCAGCGCAACTGCCATAGGTATTACAAACTTAGCCTGTAGGCTAGTTTCAAACATAATAGGCAACACACCAGCAAACGTAGTGATTGAGGTGAGTAATATTGCTCTAAAACGCGCACAGCCGGCTTCAATTACGGCATTTTTAACACTAACACCTTGCTTACGTACCTGGTTTACATAGTCGGTCATAACCAAGGAGTCATTAATTACAACGCCCGCTGCAGCAATAAGACCAAAGCCAGACATTAAGCTCATATCCAAATCAAACCAGTAGTGCCCCCAAATAGCCCCCGTTAAGCTAAACGGAATAACCGACATTACAATAAGCGGTTGTGAATAGCTTTTTAGTGGTACAGCAAGCAGTATGTAAACTAGTATCATGCCTCCAATAAAAAACAACATTTGCTCATTGGCTTGCGCCTGTTGCTCCTCAATAGCACCACCAAGTTCTGATTTAACGCTTGGGTATTCTTCTTTAAGCTGTGGTAATAGGTTTTCTTTTACCTGTTTAACCACTTCGCCCGGCTCAATTTGCTCTTCATCAATACTGCCGTATACATAAACAGTTCGATAGCCACCTTCACGGCGAATGTAGCTAATACCGGGAGTTTCGGTTAGCTCAACCACATCACCCAATAACACTTCGCGCCCTGTTGGTGTAGTCACCACTGTATGTTTAAGTGATGAAAATGCTTCGCGTGTAAGTTTAGGGTAACGAACCATTACACGGACTTCTTCACCATTTCTAATTACGCGTTGTGCTTCGCCACCATAAAAACTGGCACCTACTTGATTAGCAATGCTGGCAAGATCTAACCCCAAATCAAATGCAACGGGTTTTAAACTCATTTGCACTTCTTTACTTGCTGGATCTATGGTTGAACTTATATCAAACAAGCCTTCTTGCTGCTGAAGTAATTGAATAAAACGACGCCCAGCTTCGTTTAATGTATCGATATCAGACCCAAATAGAAGGTAACCAAACTCGCCACCACCGTTGCCGCCACCGCCGCCTACGTCGTCTTGAATAGTTAACGATTTAACACCTGCAATATTAGGCATGGCTTCACGCCAACGGCGCGATAATTCAAACGCATCGAAAGGACGTAAGTCTTCATCAACTAATGGGGCTAATAATTGCGCCTCTGTGCGGCCTTGGTTAAACACGAGTAAATCGCGGATAATTTTTTGACCTGTTTGACGCTCTGTTTCTTTATCTACCTCAAGCACCATCGCTTCTATTTCACGGATAGCATTAATAGTTTGAATGTCGGATACGTTATCATTCATTTCAATATTAATTTGTGGGAAATCATGCGGTACTTTAGGTGAAGGAATAGTGCGCACCTGATTTGAAGCAATTAGTGCAAAAGTCACGACTAATAAAGCAATAAAACTAAATAAAACAGTCCAACGCCATTCAACACACTTAGAAACAAAACGTTTATATGGGCCGTTTACAAAACCAAAAAAGCGGGTATTAAATCTATCTCGCCAGCCACCTTTTTTAATAGGAGTAAAATGTGTATGTGCAATATGCGCAGGTAATATGAGTTTCGATTCAATTAAGCTAAATACCAAACACAACATAACAACAACAGCAATACCGTAAAAAAAGGCACTTTCAGGGCCGCTCGAAAGCGTAAACGGCGCAAATACAGCAATGGTAGTAAGTACACCAAATGTCGCTGGGGTCGCTACACGCTTTGCACCTCGTACAACGTTATCTACACCGCCGCCACTTTTTTCAACTTCACTGTATGCGGCTTCGCCTATGACAATGGCGTCATCCACCACAATCCCTAGCACCATGATAAACGCAAATAACGAAACGATATTTATGCTAATACCAAATAGTGGCATCACCATCATCGCGCCTAAAAAGCACACTGGTAAACCTATCATTACCCACAATGCCAACTTAAAGCGTAAGAATAACGACAACATAATTGCGACTAAAATCGCACCTTGAAGAAGGTTTAATTTCATCATATCTAAGCGAGCATTTAGGTAGTACGTCATATCCATTAAAGGCTCTATACGCACACCCGGTGGGAGCTCTTTATTCTTTTTATCAATATACGCTTTAACCGATTCAGCTACCGGAATAATATTTTGTGATTGCGTTGCTTTTACTGATAAATAAACGGCATTTTCACCATTAAACTTAAAATAACGTTCACCTTCAGTAAATTGATCTTTAATTGTGGCAATATCTTGCAGTAAAACTTTGGCACCATACTCGCCAATTTTTACCGGAATTTGTCTAAATTCTTCACCTGAATAAAATTGGTTTTCAACACGAACTGATATAACGCCCGCATCAGTTTTTAACTGACCTGCCGAAAAGTTAGCAGAGTAACGACGCACAGCATTCATAACATCTGAAATTGTTAAGTTGTACTGGCGTAATGTATCTGGGTCGATTTCAATCGCTATTTCATCAAGCGGTACATCATTGACCACAAGCGATACATTAGATAATTGCAGCAATTCATCTTCAATATTATTTGCTATCGGCTTAAGCTCAAATAAAGGCAAGTCTGCAACCAGTGTCATGCCTATTACATCTTGTCTAAATTCAATCTGACTTATGGTGACCGGTTCCATACCGGCTGGAAAAGTAGCAATACCGTCAACACGCAACTTTACTTTATCAAGCACATCGGTCAGTTCTGCGTCTGTATGAATTTCAAGACTTGCAGAGCCGCCGTTTCTAAATGCGCGATACACGCCTTTTTTTATTTCGGTAATATCTTTAAGTGATTCTTCAATTTTTATAAGAATACTTTCTTCAATTTCCTGAGGAGAGGCGCCTGGGTAATTAGCGTTTACGTTAATATAGTTAATTTCTATATTAGGAAACATTTGTCGCTGAATCGTTTTGTAGCTTAAAAAACCCATTACGATAATAAACAACATCATTAAGTTTGCAGCAACCGAGTTATTAGCAAAATAAGCTATTAACCCTGTTTGTTTTGTTTGTGTTGATTCACTCATTGTTATTACACCTTAAAGCTGTTGCGTATTTGAGGTGCTCACATCAGAGCTTTCAGGTGCCGGTTGGGCACCTGCTATTTTAACTTCCATTCCCTTTTGAGGATATTCTGGTAACGTAACCACCAGCTTATCGTCAGCTTTTAGGCCACTACTAATATAGAAGTACTCGCCTTCTTCTCGTATTACCGTTACCTTTCTTGGTTCAAGGGTTTGGTTTTCACCTACCACCCAAACGGTTTGGTTGTTAACAAGCGCTTGAGGTAAACGGTAGATATTATTTAATGTTGTACCAGCAAAATTAACCTGTACGTAACTGCCAAATTTAATTGCTGGCTGTTTATTTTTAAGGCCATACGGGTCTTCAATTCGCACCACTAAACTGCTCATACGTGTTGCGTTATCTACAATACCTAAATCGCGGTCAATAACGCCTTCACGAGTAAAGCTATTAAGGCCTTTTTGAATAACTGTTGCGGTAATCCCTTTAATACGTTCAGGCAAAAACACACTATCAAAGCCTGCAATAGGAATAATTACTTCAGCAGTTTCTATATTGTTTAGCTCAGCGACTTGCGAGCCCATTGTCACGTATTGGCCCACACCTACATTACGGCTCACAATAAGTGCATCGTAAGGTGCTTTAACATCACAGTTTTCTAAATCTCGCTGCGCACGTTTTAATGCTGCTTGCGCTGATTTAACATTTGCTTGCGCACTAAGTACTTGAGGCTTACGTAAAAATAAATCAGTACGCGCTTTACTTGGAAAGCGTTTTGCTTCGTCTTCAGCCACTTTTGCTTGCGCTTGTTCTTCAATTAAACCCGCTTGGGCACGAGCAAGTTCAGCTTCAGCCACAAGCACTGCAGCTTCGTAGTTATCTTTCTCAATCGAAAATAAGGTTTCACCACGTGCTACAACCCCACCGGCAACAAAGCTCGGATGCCAACTCAGTACCTCTCCCGATACCTGTGCAGACAGTTGTGTATTTTCCAGCGGCTTTACTTCGCCATAGCTGTTAATTACAACCTGATGGTCGTTAGCCGAAACCGGCTCAACTTGAACAGTAGGTCGCGTATCAACTAACGCTTTTTTTTCTTGTTCATTTGCAAGAGCGTTTATTGCTTTAAAACCAACAACTCCTATAGCAAGCGCAACAAATGGAAAAACCCATCTAAGTGAATTTGTTTGCATATCCTAATTACCCCAAATTTCTATTAACGCCATAATAACAGAGCTTAATTAAACAATTACGTGACATTTGTAAGCAACTGTTACAAATGTGCATTAATTATACTTCTCGTAATTAATTACTTAATTATAAATTAGATTATATAGCCATAAAATTATATTTTGTTACAAACTTTTACTATTTAAAATCAATACATTAAATAAAAAAGGTATTATTTCATCGATTTGTTGTACGAAACAAATTGAAATTACGTACAGTAAAAATAAATTAACAAACGAAAAGATGACATTATGAAACTAACCACCCTAACTCTTGCGCTCAGTATTGCTCTAAGCGGCCATGCTTTTGCCAATGACAAAAAAGACGAAAAAAAACCAAAAACATTAAGTGAAATGATCAAAGGTCAAACCGAATTTGCCGGTATATTTAACCTTTATCAGGACGAAAAAACGGGTAAGCACTTAATGGTCATTAACGAATCGCAGCTTGATACTCCTTTCGTTTATTTTGCTCATACAGTTGATGGGGTGACTGATGCTGGACACTTTCGTGGATCTTACCGTGAAACCAAACTCATTGAGTTTAGAAAGTACTTCGACCGTATCGATATTATAAGTAAAACACCTCGTTATAAATTTGACGAAAACAGTGCCATTTCAAAAGCCAGCAATGCAAACATTAGTGAAGCTGTGCTTGCGAGTATTAAAATAGAAAAAGAAGAAGACGGTAAAATTGCCTTTAACGTCAATAAGTTATTTTTAAGTGAAGCACTTCATAAAGTATCTCCTACTATAAATCCCGCAGATAAAAATGCGAAAAAACGTTTTAAAGTAGGCAAGCTAGACAGCAAAAAATCGCGCATTATTAAACAGCGTCCTTACCCTAATAATTTAGACGTTGTCGTAGATTACGTATTTACCAATGCAAGTCCAACCGTTCGTGGCTCTGGCGCAGTAAGTGACCCGCGTAGTGTTTCTGTGAAGGTTCAGCATTCATTTGTAGCACTCCCACAAAACAACTACCAACCTCGTTTAGACGATGCGCGCATTGGTTATTTCACAAACCAGTTTGATCAAATGACGTCAACTGATTGGACGCCTTACGAAGATGTTATTAAGCGCTGGGATTTACAAAAGAAAGACCCAAGCGCTGCACTTTCAGAGCCTGTAAAACCAATTACATGGTGGATAGAAAACACCACGCCAATAGAGTGGCGTGACACAATTAAAGACGCTGTACTTGCATGGAACAGCTCTTTTGAAAAAGCAGGCTTTAAAAATGCTTTAGAAGTAAAAATACAACCTGATGATGCCGACTGGGATGCAGGCGACATTAATTACAACGTACTGCGTTGGACCTCATCGCCTAAACCACCATTTGGTGGCTACGGGCCTGCACTTGCCAACCCGCTAACAGGCGAAATACTGGGCTCAGACATTATGCTTGAGTTTGTATTTATGAAAAATCGCTGGATTTACGACACCCTTTATACACAAGGCGCGATGAGCCACAGCAATAGTACACATACTGGTGAATTAAACTGCTCATTAGGTCATGAAATTCAACAAAACCTTATGCTTGCAAAAGGCTTAGCTGCTGGCGATAGCATTGAAGAAAACGAAATGATACGCCAAGGGTTAACACAGCTTATTCTGCATGAAGTAGGTCATACACTGGGCCTTAACCACAACATGAAATCATCTATTTTGTGGAATGAGAAAGAAGTGCACGATAAGAGTAAAACCCAAGGTATCGTAACAGGCTCAGTAATGGATTATGCACCGGCTAACATTGCGCCGATTGGCATGCAGCAAGGTGATATTTTTCAAACTAAACCAGGCCCATACGACGACTGGGCTATTAACTACGGATACAGCGTAGCGCTGGCTGATGAATCTGCCGAGCAAGCTCGCCTTAGTAAAATTCTTGCGCGTTCTAGTGAGCATGCTTTAGCATTTGGTAACGATGCAGATGATATGCGCGCGCCGGGCCGTCATATCGATCCCCGCGTAATGATTGGCGATTTGTCATCAAACCCAGCAGCGTATGGTGCAGACCGTATGGCACTTATTAATAAACTGTTTACTGAGCTTAAAGATAAAGCCACTGTTGAAGGTGATTCTTACCAGCAACTTGTTACCTCAGCTAATAGCTTATTTGGTCAGTACAGATCGCAGGCGGGTATTGTATCTCGCCAAATTGGTGGGGTTTATGTAGAGCGCGCCGTTGTAGGTGATACAAACGCCGACAAACCTTTCACCCCGGTGCCGCTTGAAAAACAAACTCAAGCTATGGAAATTCTAGCCGAGTACGTGTTTGCACCTGATGTGTTACAAAGCATGCAACCGCTTTATAACTTCATGCAGCAACAGCGCCGCGGGTTTAATCACTATGGTAAAAATGAAGACCCTAAACCTCACAAAATGATTTTGGGCATGCAAAAGTCTGTGCTTGCACAGCTGTTGCACCCAGCCGTTTTACTGCGTATTTCAGATACCGCTTTATACGGAAACGAATATAGCTTAAATCAATTTATGGGGGATTTAACTGCAAGTATTTTTGTTAAAGACGCTGAGGCCAGCTCAATCAGTCACAATTTACAAATTGAATATGTAAACCAACTGATTGCAATTGCAGGTTTAGGCAAACCAAGCAAATTCGATAACCTCGCTAAAACAGCCGCGCTTTATCAGTTAACCGAAATAGCGGATACAAGCCTGTCATGGGGCGCAGATACTGCAGCCAAAGCCCATAAAAAGTATATTGATCGCTTAATTGCAAAAGCACTAGAAGCGTAAATAGTTGTAACAAAAAAAGGCCACATTGATTGTGGCCTTTTTTATAAACTTAATTCCTATCACCATTAAAGGTAAATTGTGCCTTTTAAATACCTAACAGCATGGCCTGTTAAAGTTACCGTTGACTCCCCAACATCGCACAGTATATGACCACCTCGGCTAGATGCCTGATAGGCAGTTAATTGTGTCTTCTCTAACAGTTTTGCCCAATATGGAGCAAGCCCTGTATGAATAGAGCCCGTGACATAATCTTCATCGCCACCGCTGGCAGGCCAAAAATAACGAGAAACAAAATCGTATTCATCACTAGGCGCAGTGGCAACTACATCGTGTGGCGCTAGCGTTTTTAAGAGTGCCGAGTCGGTATTTAAGCTCTTTACTTGCTTAGCCGATTCATAAACAGCAAAGTAAGCTTGACGATTTTTAAGTACCTTAATAGGTTGTATAGACAAGCCATTTAACAGAGCCTGTGGCGGGTTTTTAACCTCTTGTGGTGCTTGTTTAGGGAATGTCATGGCGAAGCTGCCATCATTGTTTTTATTAACAATCAGCTCACCCACTGCATCAGCGATAAAGCGAATTTGCGATACATTATGTTCTTCACATAATACATACGCAGCAGCCAAAGTAGCATGGCCACAAAAGTCTATTTCCATTAAAGGTGAAAACCAACGAATAGCAAAACGCCCATCGGTTTGCCTACAGGTAAACGCAGTTTCAGATACGTTGTTTTCAGCGCCTATGTTTAGCATTAGGTCATCATCCAACCACGACTCAAGTGGGATAACAGCTGCATAATTGCCTTTAAATAAAGCGTGTGTAAACGCATCAATTTGGTGAATAGTTAATTGCATTAGTTTGCACTGGGTTATTTTTCATAAGTTAAAAATGCCACAATTAACTTAATTAAACACTACACTTTTTTATAATTAAGCCATTACTGGTCGCATTTTATAATATTGCATACAACCAAACTGCACGGCATTAGTCAGCAACAACATGATAAACATAAGTAAGTGTGAAGTACTTGGTGTGGTATTTGTTAACTCAACAACTAAGCCACAAATGCCCGCTATGAACTGCAAACTAAAATAACGAGCACTTAAGTTACTTACATCACCTGTGCGCAGCGTTTTGTAGGTTTGTGGCATTACGCGCACTGAGCTCATCACCAATCCTACATAAGTAAGTGCGTTGAGCACCCATGCGGTATCAAAGTTTGGACTTAATAACAGCGAAAACGGCATAAGCGAAAAGCCAAGCATAAGCACTAACTGAAGCCGTTCTTGCTTTGCGGCGTTGTAACGGGCAAAAAAGTACAATATCAAGCCGCTTAATACGCCTGTTACAAAAAAAGGTAAAGCAATAAAGTATCGCTCAAAATAAATGTTATACGTTATGAAATAGAGACTCTGTGCGACTCCAAATGTCATCATCAGCAAAGATAAACCAGAAACACTTCTGTTTTTTCTAATTTTATTTAGCAATGGTAAAAAGCTAAAAAGTAAAATAAATGAAGACAAAATAGGCAAATAGTGCGCCAAAACAACCTCGCTGTTACATAACGGTTACTTTAATTACTTAATAAAAACATTTATTAAACATCTGTTTTAAAAGGTTTTTACTGTGAGCGCGGCATTGTAGAGTGAAGTTAATTTAACTCAACTAAACAGCAAAAACCCTTTCAAGGAACTGGAAACTTATATTTACAAAATATGTTATGTAATGTGCACAGTTTATTAATTTCCCGAATACTTACTCAACCACTGTTAAATACAAATAACAATTGATATCATTTGTATATAAGTGAATTAGATAACGATAACCCATGAGAAAAACACTTTTCAAAATTCATAGCTGGATTGCTCTCATTGCAATTATTCCATTAATTGTAATAAGTATTACTGGCAGTGTGCTTGTATTTAAAAGCGAGATAGATGGCTTACTTATGCCCGAAAGTCATTTTGTGATTAGCACTCAACCTGAACGTTTGAATATGGATGAGTTAATTTCCATCACTCAGAACGCTTACCCTGAGTATGTCATTGGTAGCTGGGAAATTTTTAACGACGATACTGCTGATCGGGTTTACTTAATCGAGCGCGAGTCGCAAATTTGGTATAAATTTCATTTAAATCAATATACTGGTGATATTTTGTCAACTCCCGTGGGAACGAGCCATTATTTTACAGATTGGTTTTTAGAACTCCATTACACCTTTTTACTCAATGATTTAAAAAGCTTACCAGGCCAAACAGGCACCGTTTTGGGGTTCTTTTTTGCTTTATTTTTATTGGTGCTCGGAATAACCGGTCTCATTATTTACAGAAAATTTTGGCAACGCCTGTTTACCGTGCGTTGGCGCGCAACATTACAAATCGTATTAAGTGATATTCATAAAATGACTGGTGTTATTGGCTCACCTATTTTAATTGTTTTAGCTATAACCGGTGGTTATTTTAATGGTGCCGTTTGGTATCACGAAGTACTTGAACACGCTGAAGAAGAACATCATTCCCTAACCAAAAACCTGTATAGCAAAAATGTTTCCTTCCAAGATATTTTAGATGACAGCAAGCAACAAATAGCCACGTTCAACAGCACTTACTTGGTTATGCCATTAGAACCTGACGACAACATTACTGTATTTGGTGAAGTAAATTCTAATAACCCACTGGCAAGTGAATACGCTAATACCGTTTCGTATAACAAAATCACTGGTGAGCATATTGCTAATTGGGATATACGCCAAGTAGGTCTTGGCTGGAAAGTGCTAGACAGCTTTCGTAAGCTTCATTTTGGTTACTTTGCTGGCCTAATAAGTAAAATACTGTGGAGTTTTATAGGTCTAAGCCCACTATGGCTAAGCGCTACTGGCTTTTATTTATGGTTCACACGCCGCAAACGTAAAAAACAATCGCAAAAAAATCGTCATAATAAACAACGAACAATAACCGCTTGATTAAAAAGTCACCTCAATGTAATGTTAAAAATCACATTGAGGTGGCTTATGAAATCTATAGTATTAGTTACATTATTTTTGGTATTTCTAAGTGCATGTAAAAGCACTCCAACAACGCCTACAGTTGAGCAACCCCAGCTTACTGCGCTTATTAATCACACCCGCTTTAAACAAATAGACACTCCCACCGAGTTGAATATTTTTGAATTGCCAAACGCCGAAAAAAAACGCTTTTTAGCTTATGCCGACCAGCAGCAACTAAACGGTGTTAGAACCGATCGTATTATTTACAACTATTTAGAAAACCAACTTAGCGATTTTAGTTATCATGGTGACACATTAACTTCTTCGCAAACTCTGACTCGCGCACACGGCAACTGTATTAGTTTAGCGGTTCTTACACAAAGTTATGCAAATGCGCTGGGGCTAGAAACCAGCTTTCAAGAAGTTACTAGTGAACCTGTGTACGCAAAAGAAAGTGGAATGGTCTATGTAGCTAATCATTTCAGAACCATGGTATATGCACCAAAAGTTGAGAAAAAAGAGAACGTTATTCAAGTTTTTCGCCCAGGTACCCTGATTGATTATTTTCCTACACGCGGTAGTTTTTATTCTGGCAGCGCCAGCTACAACGACTTAGTTGCGAAGTTTTATGGCAACTTAGCAGCTAAAGCATTTGCTGAAGAAAATCTTAACGCTGCTTATTCTTTTATTTTACAAGCCAATAAATTTACCCCGAATGATGCTGAGCTTTTTAACATGGCGGGTATGTTACATCGCCGTGTGGGAGATTTAAAAAACGCAGAAGTAATTTACGAAACAGCAATAAACAATAATTTATCGAGCGTCAATTTAGTTAATAACTATCAACTATTAGCTAAACAACTTGGTAAAACTGTACTTGTAGAGCAACTAACCAGCCAATTAAATTACAAAGAAAGAGATCCTTATGAACTGCTTGCTCTAGCAAAAAACGAATTACAAACCGGTTATATTAATCGAGCAAAAGACCACTTAGAGCTCGCTTTATTTAAAGCCCCCTATATCTCTGAGTTGTACCTCGAGCTTGCTAAAGTTCGCTACCAGCAAGGTAAAACTGAGCGTTCAAAGCGACTTCTCAAAAAAGCAATTGAATACGAACGAGACGATAAAAAGTTAAACGTATATCAAGCCAAATTGTTGTCGTTGCAGTATAAAAATTAGGCTGAATTGAACTGTGGTTAATCGATTTACTACCCACAGTTCAACTAAGCTCATTAAATTTATTTAAAGCGAATAATAAAAGCTCAGCCATGCACGCATTTCATCATCAAAGCTGCTGCCCTCAACACGCGACACCCCCACATTAAATGTTAAATCGTTAACACCCGCAGGCCCCATGCCAAAGCTAAAGTCACCTTGATATTTTAAACCGTAACTTTGTGCATAAACGCTGTCATCTAATTGATGCTGAGTGTAATAAAGCCATGGCATACCTTCTTTATAAGTAACTCCGCCGCCATATCCTTGGTAACGCTCGGCAGTTGCACTATAAAAAGGCAGATCAGCAGCAAGCACAAATTCACTATTGTAGTGTTGGTTTATAAGATTGGAGTTAAACCCGCCTAGCGCAAGGCGTGCATCGTCTCGCTGCTTTTGTGTAAAGTTGATGTACAAAGGAGCGTTATACACCTTACCAAATATGCTCGCATCGAGATCATAACCTTGCCAATTGTTTTCACCTTTACCTTCGTACCAACGAGCATTAACACGTTGTCCTATAGCAAACGTTTGGCGGTCATATTGCCAACGTTGAGCAAAACCAACACGCGTCCAACGAGTATGGCTTTGTTTGTAATCGGTATAGTTATAAGCAAGCTCAGGGGTTAAGCTTAATTGGCCAAACTTAAGTGGATAGCTCATTGCTACAAACCCACCAAGAGCATCTATTTCGTTATTTAAATTGCTTTGGCTTAAAGCTTGATATTGGCGTGAGGTATCTAAGTTGTAGTCATACAAAGCGAGTTTAAACTTAACGTCAAGCGCATTGTATTTAGCGTTTACAAACCCGCCATGTAATGCATTATCGTTTAAGTCAATGCTATAACCGGCTTGCAGGTCTAGCTGCTTTAATAAATCACTGCTTTTAATACCCATACTTAATAAGCTGGTCGATGCAGAATAATACTGAGAACCCAACGCAAAGGTTGCATGCTGATCAAATATTGCATAATCGCGCTGTTCGCCAGCCTCTTGCGTGTATACTTTAGCCTCTGGCAATGTGTGCTCATTAACCATTAATAGCGGGGCTTTGCTATTAACAGCTAAATCGGTCACCGTGGTTTTTATACTGGTATTCGCTAGGCTTTTTACATCAGGGCCGTCGGCATTAATCGATAAATAAAGCAGCGTTTCATCTTGCATTTCAATGGGGTGAGCAACCGCTTCTTGCCCATGTGTTAAACGCTTTAGGTTATTACTGGCTATATGGTAATTATAAATATCAGTCGCTTTATTTAACCCCGCAACAAAATAGATTGATTCGCCATTGTCACTAAAGCTAGGCTGAGTTAAATATTGATACCCGTTTGGCATAGGTACAGGCTGGCTAATACCACCATCAACATCTTGTATATACATTTGCCAGTTTTCGTTTAAAGAAGCTGATAAATAAACTAATTTTTTATTATCGGGGCTAAGCGTGGGGTAATCGTATGCAGTATTTAAGCTTTTTTTGAACAACGGCGTTATGGTGCCGGTGCTGATATCAACTTTTACTAATTCAGAATAGCCATCACGTATTTGCTCTGCATACACTGCTTTACCGTCGCTTGTTGCATTAAAGCGTCTTAGCCCTGCAAACTCGGTTAGCTTTTCTACGTTGCCGGTTTCAATGTTATAGCTAAATATATCAGACACCCGATTATAAATGCCCGACTCTTCAGTACTATAAGCATTAAAATACAGTGTCGTGCTATTTACCCATTGAGGGTTGGCTATACCTGCCCGGTTTATTTGATTAAGTATTTGTTTTTGTTCACGCTTAAACACGCTAGGTGGCGTATCTGGTATATCGAGTGGGTCTTGCTTAATTAACTCATTTTGTGCCTTTTCAAAGCTCTCCATCGCTTTGGTGTTATCTTCGGTGCTATAAATAACGAGCTTAGTATTACGCTTGGCATCACGCTCTACTATTGCAAGCTTGCTGCCATCATGTGAAAGTGCTGGATTGCTTGCGTATAAATCAAGCTCTAGCCATAGCTCACTATCAAGTGGTTGCTCTCCTTGCTCTTGCTGCATGGCATTATACGTATATTCAGCAATAAAACGGCGATATAGCTTCGCTGCGCTTTGGCCAAACACACCTTCAAATGCTTCATCAAAATCACGCGACTTAACCGCCTGCATTCGGGTCCATACACTATCAAGTATTTGCTCAGAAAATGTTTGCTCTAGCCAATATAAAAACCGGCTGCCCATCAAATAGGCCATAGAGCCACCCATAAAGCCATTATCACTATTCAATTGCCCATAGGTTGGTAGCGCACCTTGTTGAGCAAATTCACGCAATATCGACTCAGAGTAATTATCAAATAAGCGCCCTCGTCCGGTCATTTTAGATTCAATTAACGTTGCATACCCTTCAGCAACCCAGCGCGGCGTATCACTGTAGGTTAAATCGTAAATATCCCACAAACCGCGCACTTTTTGCTGCCAGTGGTTGCGTGTAGGCTGGGCTAAATGCACTAAATGAATGTATTCATGCAACACCAGTAACTGCTGCCAACCAGAACTGTTTGAAATCACCGTGTCAGACTGCGGTGGGGTAGTAAAAAGTGCCATTACTGGGTTGCTTGATGTAGGCAAGGCAAACCCGTTCGCCGCATTTAAAGGGTCAAACACCACAACATCGACTATTTCATCGAGTGCACGATTTTGTTGTTCAAGCACTTTCATGCGAACAATTTCAAGTTCAACCGCGGTCGATTTAGCAAAATCAATATGCTCAATGCTGTAGTGCACATTAAAATGCTCGGTATGAATGGTTTGCCAATCCGCAGCGAACGCGGGGGCAGCGAGCAACAAAGCTGAGGCAATGAGTGACTTTTTCACAATAATCCCTTAAGTAGCATTTTCAATAATGCTTAGAGTATTATTAAACTCACTGAGTTTGCAGTAAAAAAGTGTAATAAAGCATGTGCAAATGTGTTTTCGCACATACTTTATTGTTTGCAGAAATTACATCCAACTACGAGTGTCTGACTCAGCCTGTTTAAGCGTAAAATCAATCACAAAATCAGCGTCTTGCTCTTTTATGTATGGCATAAACGCAAAGCCATGAGCAAGTTGTATATACAGGCTTTTCAATCCTGATCTTCGCATTAAATAGGTACTTTCGCTGCTAGCACTTTGTACTTTATAAAGTTCAAACACGCGGTAATGTACGCCAATCATGCCCTTACGCACAACCATGTAAAATCGGCCATCATCTTCATGTAAATAGTAACCATAACGTTGATACGACAAGGTAACCAAGCCTGCAAATACAGCAAGCACACCCACGCTGATAAAGTAATTAAACTCATTAAAATAACAAAACACAGCAACAAGTAGACTAGGTAACAATGCATACAAGACTAAGTTTTTATACCAAAGTGCTCGCTCTGCCTGCTTAAATGCCAGTGCGCTGTTGTTAAACCACGGGTAAATCCACTGGCATACGCTGTTTACTTGCTCGTTATTTAATACAGGTAAAACTAAGGTTTGTTTATTTTTTTTAGCGGCCATACCCGCCATTGCACCACCGCTACTCGCTTGCAAAAATTCAACGGTAAAGCGCTTAAGTAACCGGGCAATAATATTTTGCTTAATGACAATCGACTGCACTTTGTCTAAGCTCATAGATAACTGGTGGCGCTCTAATAAACCGGCAATTCGTTTAAACTTTTTACCTTTAAAATAAAGCTGATAATTATAAAAACGAATAAGCGACATTCCCACCGAAAGCAAAACAGCAATAAGTACCACAAGTACAAACATTGTGAATATAGCAAATAACGCTGCACTGGCTACAAGGCCAAGCTCTTGCTCGTAAAAGCCTTCTACTTTTGTGATTAATTGCTTTTCAAGCACATCGGCTACCACATTTATGAGTGGGGCAATGGCTGCTAGCGCTAAAATAGCCATGTTTGACATTAAACCAAACTTGGCTATTTCTTTGTTAGAAATAAACAAACTACTTTGCTCAGTAGCCTCTTCTGTTTCTACTTCGCTGTCTGGCTCAAGTTGCTGCTGGGCCTTGTAAGCAAATATTTGCTTTCGCATTTGCTCTGCGTAACCTTGGGTTACGCCCGGCAATACAGCTTCTTGAGCCGCGCTACCTGCCGCATCAAAAATACAATTAACCAGCGTTACTGGTTTAAAGTAAAAAGGCTCAGCAATATTTACATTTTGTACTCGCTCAAATTTAAGCGTTAAACGTTCTTTTTTAAAAACGCCTTTATTGAGTAGTATTTCGTTATCGCTTGAAATACAAAACCTAAAGTTTCTGTAATATAAAACCGAGTATAAAAGCAAAGTACTTACAGCTACTGCTGCTGCAATTTGCCCCCAGAATAGTTTGTTTTCTACTTGTGTAACAAATACAAAACCAAGCGGTAATAGGTTAAATATACCGTCGCGCACAAAACGCACACCAAAATGGACAACAAAATACAAAAGTGCCCAAGGCGATACTTTTTGCCACAATTGCGCCTGGCCAGCATCCGTTTGTGTGGTATGAGGTGTAAAGTCACTCATCGGCTGGTACAGCCTGAGTAGACGTTTGTTCTTGGCGGTAATCTTGAACAAACTGGCGCATATTTTTACAATCCGTGTGTGTAAGCCCGCTTACCTGCAAATCGGCACTCATACCACCGGCGCTATACAATTTTAAACTGGCTAAACCCAGCTTTCGCTCAATAGGGCCGCGGTGTATTTCAATGTGCTGCACGCGCGCTAGCGGTAAAATAGTAACCCGCTGCCAAATAATTCCTTTTTTAAACGCAATGTCGTGCTGACGCATAGCCACACCTTGCAATTTAATGCTCGCAACGCTGTAAAGCATAGAAGCGAGAATTAAAATAGGCATACCAATTAATAAATACGTTTGCGCGTTATTCGCAAAATTTTCGTTGAAGTAACAAATTGTGGCTAATATTGCGCTAAAAGGAATATAAAACACTAACCAGTTAAGTTGTGCATGCAGCAATGCTTTATCGGCAAGCGCTTTAAATTCAATGTTTTTATGCTGTGGTAAATCCGTTATTTGCTGATTGTTAAACACACTATTTCCTATACTGTTTTTATTATTTTATTCGTACACAAAGCCTAATTAGGCATATCTTATTATGCCCATTCTATAGATGTTACCAACGTGTGGCTTTGCTGTGGTGCAAGAGTAACAGCATCATCTAATACATTGGCGGCTTCTAGGCATAACATGGTTTTGTATTCATCGTCAGCAAAATTAGACAAGCGCTTTGATTTTTCAATCCACGGATTCCAAAGCACACACGAACTAGAGTTTGCTCGCCCAACTTTAATAACGCCTTCGGGCGTATTTATGTATTGAATAGGTGTGGCTTGGGTGTAAACCATATCGGTTTCACGTTCAAATCCAACAACCGCTTGTTGCGTAAAAGGTCCTTCAGCAAATTCAATATATTGCGCGCCTTGTAAGCCGTCAACGTGTGTATTAGTAATATCTGACGTTGGAAAATATGTATGCAACGCTTGTGTATAGCTAAACGCCGTATCGCCTAAGTTTGTTGTGGTTAATCTCACTTCAAGCGAATCACTTAAAACAAATTCCACCTTCAATGCCGACTGATGCGGCCAATATTCAGCGTTCACCAACTTCATGGGTAGTTTTAAGCTCACAGTAATACATTCCTCAGTTTCATTAACCTCATCAGCTTGCCACAAGCTGGTTCGGGCAAAACCGTGTGCGGGCCAACCACCGTTAGCGTGTGTCCCAAACCAAGGCCAACAAATAGGAATACCACCGCGAATACTCATGCCTTCTGAGAACGTTTCATTACCCGACACCCAAATAAGAGGTTGCTTACCTTTAGGTGTAAATTGCGTAATTTGGCCACCTTGCAAAAATATTTTTGCATCGCACAAATCACTTTCAATATTAATAAATTCAAGACCGGTCTCGGTGTGTTCAATGCTCACTGATGGCGATAATTTCATGCCTTTCCCTTTAATATTAATAATCACAACGTTCAATACTCTTACATATAACGTAAAGTATAAACCAAGCAAATAAGTTTTTGCTTATTCAGACAATCATTGTGAGCATATTGATAGTTGTATATCATGCACTTACTTAATCTATACTTTAACTAATTACACACTAAACGCATAAAATGAATTGTAAAAAAGCAATTTGAGCCGTGTATTTAATAGTTCAAACGTAGCTAAAATGCTTAACTAAGCACTCCCACCTATTAAAAAACCCTTAATTAAAGGGGTATTGCTTTAAGGTAAATTAGTTTCTACTCTAATTAATAAAAACGAGTAACAGCAGTAAAAAATTAAATTTTTAATTTGAATTCAATTTATTTGATGTGTAACATTTCGCGATTATGGCAAAGCATCGCTTTTCGACGAGATAAACACATGCAAAAATATGACGAGTTATTGGTATCTTTACGTAAAGTGATCCGAGCGATTGATTTACACTCAAAGCAACTTAATAAAACAGCCGGCTTAACTGGCCCACAACTGCTTATAATGCACGAAGTGTCTCAAACTGATGGCATCACTGCTAGCCGCATTGCGCAAAATGTAAATTTAAGCCCAGCGACCGTAACTAATATTCTCGACAGAATTGAAAGCAGAGATCTGGTCACACGCGTTCGAAGCCAAATGGATAAACGTCGAGTGAGCTTACACCTCACCGAAAAAGGGAAAGAATTACTACTTAAAGCCCCTCAACCATTACAAGAACACTTCATAGAAAAGTTTTCTGGTCTGGCTGAATGGGAGCAGTCTTTATTACTTTCATCTATGCAGCGTATTGCAGCCATGATGGATGCAGATAAATTAGATGCATCTCCTTTGCTTGAAGTGGGCGCACTTACACAAGCGCCTAAAGAATAAAAAACGAACAATAAAAAATATAATGGTTTTGTACTAAGCTCTTAACCCAAGGTGTTATTAATATCTTGGGTTTTTATTTTTAACCAAACGAAAAGAAGCAGCTAATATGACCAAACTCTCAAAATTATCGCTCGCATTTATTTTAGGTAGTGTTTCGAGTACTTCTTACGCCACCGATATCGACACGCTTCAAAGTCAATTAAAACAACTACAGCAGCAAATGAAGCTGCTTGAACAAAAACTAGTTGAAGAAAAATCTAAACAGCAAAAAATTAACGAAAAACACCAAGAGCAAGTTGCACTTATCGAGAAAAAAGCTGACCAAAACGTTGTGGTGGCAGAAGCTCCGAAAGAAAAAAGCAGCGGCATAAAGGTCGGCGGTGCTATTCGTACAAACTTTAGTTATGCATCGTATGATGACGATAACGAAGACCGCGGCGGCGACTTCGATTTTGACGTTTTTAGACTTAATTTTTCTGGTGATGTAGGCGACGTTATTCTTAACGCAGAAATTCGCTTTTTTGATTACATGACCGCAGTAAAATATGCTTATGCAGCGTACGATTTTGCAGACGATTGGCAAGTACAAGCAGGTATCACCAAAGTCCCCTTTGGTAACTGGCCTTATAATTCTCACAACTGGTTTTTTAACACCACCTATTACATCGGTTTAGAAGATGATCACGATTTAGGCATCATGTTTAAACGTAAAATTGCAGATAACTGGCAATTAGATCTCGGCTTTTTCAAAAACGATGAGCTTGGTGGCGTAGATGGCTACGTTGACAACCGCAGCGATCGCTATTCATACGATGTAGTTGGCGTAAGAGCTCCAGAAGACGGCATTTACGCAGAACCTGCAACCCAAATAGGCGAATACAATACGTTTTCGGGCCGTTACGGTTACCATTTTGAACATGACGGCGGCACAACCGAGTTAGGTTTTTCTGCGTTATCTGGCGGGTTACATGACGGTAATGACCGCGCAGGCGACTATTATGCATGGGCTATGCATCTAAATAGCAATATTGATGCATGGAACTTTCAACTTCAACATGGTGAATACAACTACGACATAGATAATATTGATCGTATGGCCGTAGGTGCTTACTCGTTTTACGACAGTATTGCCGCAGAAGCAACCATGACCAATGCAAACATCGCTTACAGTATGCCAGTTGAGTGGGGCCCAGTGACAGGCCTACAATTTTATAACGATTACGGGATTATCTACGATAAATCTGACAACAGCGCAGATACGTGGATGAACGTGACGGGTGTGTCTGTAGCCGCTGGCGGCTTGTTTACCTACTTTGATTTTGTACATGCTAAAAACCAACCTTTCGTTGGTGGATCGATTGCCGGTGACAGCAGCGAAACAGAAAAACGCTTTAATATAAACATTGGTTATTATTTTTAATAACTACTGTTTAGTCTACAAAAAAGGGCATACTGGGTATGTCCTTTTTTATTGGAATAGCGTTTTAGCTTTATAATACATGTAAAATTGGCCTACACTTTAAATTAGTCGCCACTCACTATAGCGTCGTCAATGAATATAAAATCGTCACTTATCTGTTATAAAAACGTAGGGTTAAAAATGCTAGGCTTAACCTTAGTGGCGCTAGGCATTGTAGGCATTATGCTTCCGGTCATGCCCACGACTATATTTTTTATTTTGGCGCTCACTTGTTTTACTCGTTCATCTCCTGCACTTGCAAATTGGTTACTTAATCATCCTCGCTATGGTGTTACCTTGCAGCAATGGCAAGCTCACAAAGTGGTACCAACCAAAGCTAAGTACTTTGCCGCTATTGGTATGCTTATTGGCTTTATACTTTTACTTAACTCAACAGCACCTAATTGGGTTGTATACCTTGTAGCAGCAATAGAAATTGCGGTTATGATTTACCTTATTTTAAGACCCTCACAACCCCCTCAGCACTAAACCTCGTTTAAACGCACTAACTAGCATAAAAATTATTTAGCCTGAATTCAGGTTATTTAAAATAATAATGTAAAGTTACGTAAGTAAATTTGTAATAAGTAATGCAAATCATTATCATGTAATAAATTTCATCACATTAAATTATTTATGCCGTTTATTAATAAGCGAGCTTTGTACAGTACAAGCCGTGCCCTACATATTTATATTTCTACCGCTTTGTTTTTTTTACTCATTCTATTTTGCGTTAGTGGCATTGTACTTAACCATGTTGACTGGCTTAAAAACGATAAAAGTAATGGGCACGTCACTGCAACTATTCCAGCTGAGCTTGTAACAAAGGCAAACTCGCAGCTAAATACATTACCTACGCTTTACCCAGAAATAGAAGCCTATTTAGCAACGCAGTACGCACTTACTAAAGTGAAAAGTATTGAGTGGGAAAAAGAAGATGCACTTGTCATGCTCGACTACCCCCTTCCGGCAGGTTTTGCTTACGCTGAGCTTGACTTTACAACTGGCGAGCTAAACCTCGATTACCAAACAGGCGGCTTTTTAAGCCTTATTGGCGATTTACATAAAGGTCGCTACACCGGTGAAGTATGGAGCTGGGTAATTGATACTTCAGCGGTATTAATGATTATCTTTGCCATTACCGGCATGATTATTTTGTTTCAAAACAGAAAAAAACGCTTAGCAGGTATATGGATAACCGTTTTAGGCATCGCAACGCCATTGGTTATTTATTTATGCTGGGTACCACAAATTAAAGGAGTGTCTTAATGTTAAAAGTTAGTACTGTATTTAGCGCAGCATTATTAATGGTTGCCGCACTATTTCAAACAACGGTTCAGGCACAAACGCCACAGCTAGAGATTGAACTCACCCTACCCGACCTTGACGTACAACCTTATCATCGACCGTACGTTGCTGTATGGCTAGAAACACCAGAGCGTAAACACGTAACAACGCTTGCACTTTGGGTTCAAAAAGCCGAATGGTTTAAAGACTTACGTCAATGGTGGCGTAAAGCAGGTAAAACCAATATTAACTTTGACGGTATAAGTGGCGCCACTAAGCGCGCTGGTACTTATACAATTGATTGGCAAGGTAAAGATTTAGACGGCAACGCCGTAGCACCTGGTAAATACCTTTTAAATATTGAAGTTGTTCGTGAAGAAGGAGGCCGTGATTACAAACGCCTCGAACTCGATTTAACAAAGCCAGGTAAAATTACCATCGATGGTAAAAAAGAGTTTTCAACCAGTTTTGTTACCGTAAACGCTAAGTAGTAGCTATTTATAATTCGAATTTAAAGGACAGAAAAATGAAAATTAATTTATTAAAAACAGCATTAATTGGCGCACTTAGCTTATCAGCGCTGGTATCTACATCAGCCAGCGCACATGGCCGTTGGTTATTACCATCACACACCTCACTTTCTGGCGATAAAGCGCATTATGTAATGATTGATGCGAGTATTTCTAACGAAATGTTTGCCCCCGATAAAGCCTTTAAGCCAAAAGAAAAAGACGCTCAATGGGACGACACATTACTCATGGCGCTTATGCCAAACGGCGAGCCGGTTAGCGACACTATTCGTGCTTATTACTTAAAACGCAAAAGCTCAGCCGCAGTTAGTTTAACTGAACAGGGCACCTACCACATTGCAATGACACAAAAGCCAATGTACATGACCTTTTATAAAGATGAAGAAGGTAAACGAAAACGTGTATTTGGCAAAAAAACAGACGCTAAATTACCTAGCAACGCTCAAGGCGTACGCACCACTAAAGTGATTTCAACGGTAGACACGTTTGTAAGCCGTAACGGTACATCTAAGCCTGCATTATTAGGTTTAGGCCTTGAACTAAGTGGCCCAACCCATCCAAACGATTTATTTGTAGGCGAGCAAGCGCGTTTTCAATTACTACAAGACGGCAAGCCTGCAGGCGAAGGTATTGAAGTAAATATTTTAAGAGGCGACACTCGCTACCGTAACGAACGTGGCGAAGTAAAAGTAACCACCGATAAAAACGGCTTCTTTACAACAATATGGAACGCACCGGGTATCTATTTAATTGAAACCGCCACCGAAGTTGATGTAAAGGAAGAAGGCGTAGACTCAGGTCGTTATGCTTTATTTACAACGCTTGAAGTAGCGCCTGAGTAATTATTTTGGCATTTATTTAAACGTATTTTTTAAGCCAAGTTTTTAACTTGGCTTTTTTATGCCTATCACTTTTTTCAATCTCTCTTTTACTTTTATTGATTTCTCAACCATTCGCCACAAGATTACAACAGTAACGATCTAACCGTCTGTAACGTACGTAAACAGTGGCCTTACTTATTAAAAACGTGAATAACATAGATGGTTTTTATCTTTGCACGTAGTTGAGCGCTTCTATATGATTCGCTCCTTTTTCAAACTCACCAAAACAACGACGTTCTTAAGGAACATAAATGACTTTTAAGCGTTTATCAGCCAATAAATTAGCACTTAGCCTGGCCGTAACCTCTGCTCTTGGCGGCTCTTTTGTTACAGCTAATGCAGCAGAGCAAGATACTCAGGCACAAGAGAATATCGAAGTAATCTCAGTAACAGGTACTCGCCGTAGTTTGCGAAGTATTGCTGAAAGCTCAGTGCCAGTAGATATTATTACTAGCAGCGACATGGCAAGCACAGGCCAACTTGAGATTAGCCAAGTTCTTGCCAGCCAAGTGCCTAGCTTTAACTTTCCAAGTGCCACTTTAGGTGATGGAACAGACCATGCAAAACCTGCTGTACTGCGCGGCTTAGCGCCCGATCACACTTTAGTGCTTATCAATGGTAAACGCCGTCACTCTGGCGCGCTTTTAAACTTAGCGGGTGTTGTAGGCAGAGGCTCTACTGCGGTAGATTTAAACATGATCCCTACATCAGCCATTAAGCGCGTAGAAGTACTTCGCGATGGCGCTGCAGCGCAATACGGCTCTGATGCCATTGCTGGGGTGATTAATATTGTTTTAAAGGATGCCTCTGAAGGCGGCAGTGTAAGCGTAACCTATGGTGAATACGATACACAAATGGCGGGCGCACCGAACTTAGAAAGCACCTACGCAGATGCAAACGGTGATCTTGCATTTAACCTAGGTGATGACCGCGAAATTAGCGATGGCGCCACACGCACAATTAGCGCTAACTCTGGATTTGCATTATCAGACAGCGGCTTTGTAAACGTATCGATTGAATACCGCGATAACAACCCAACACAACGCTCTGGTTTTGACCCTCGCGAGCAATATAGCCGCCTTGACGATGGCAGCCTAGACCCGCGCGAATTTACTATTAAACGTTACAACCATCGTTTTGGTAAAGCTGACCTTGAAGATTACGCTTTATTTTACAATATGGGTTACGAGCTAGATAACAGCCTTAACCTGTATTCATTTGGTAGCTACTCAAAACGAGAAGGTAACTCAGGTGGCTTTTACCGCCGTGCGCAAGACAGCCGTAACGTATTAGCACTTTACCCAGATGGCTTTTTACCGCAAATTGAAACCGATGTTGAAGACTACTCATTTGCCCTAGGTCTAGAAGGTGAAACAGGCGACTGGACATGGGATGTAAGTACCAACTATGGCCGCAACGACTTTGCATTGGGCGTTGTAAATAGCTTAAATACGTCTTTGGGTGCCACCAGCCCCACCGAATTTGATAACGGCGCACTAGTTTATGACCAATTTATAGTCAATGGTGATGCCAGCACAACCCTTGATTTAGGATTACCTGACGACGTATTTTTTACTCTAGGTGCTGAATACCGCCACGAAAGCTATAAAATAGAACAAGGTGAAGAAGCCTCTTACATTACTGCACTTGATAGCAATGGCAACCCAATTGCTGCCGGTGGCGCGCAGGTACTTTCGGGTTTTGGTCCAGAAAGCGTAACCGATGAAAGCCGCCATAACGTTGCACTATTTGTTGAGTTTGACACCTACCTAAGCGAAAACTGGAACATGGTTTTAGCAAGCCGCTACGAAGATTACAGCGACTTTGGCAACACCTTTACCTCAAAACTTGCAACACGTTACAGCGTAAACGAAAATTTATCGCTACGTGGGGCAATTAGCACAGGTTTCCGTGCACCATCGCTTGCACAAAGCTCGTATCGCCAAATTTCAACCGTACTTGAAAACAACCAAGCGTTTGAAGTAGGCCTATTCCCAACAGATGCACCCGCAGCGCAAGCCCTTGGCGCAAAACAGTTAGACGCTGAAGACTCAGTTAACTTAACTGCTGGTTTTGTTTACACCCAAGGTAACTTTAGCTTAACGGTTGATGCCTACCGTATTGATATTGATGACCGTATTGTACTCTCGGAAAACTTAAGCGGTGCCGCAGTACAGCAAATTTTAGCGGATGCTGGTGAGTTAAATACCGAAAGCGTACGCTACTTTACTAACGCAATCGACTCGCGCACGCAAGGCGTAGACATTGTTGCAACTTACCTACTTCAGTTAGATAACTTTGGCGATGTGCGCTTAAACGCAGCGGCTAACTTTAACGACACCGAAGTGACACACGTTGACGATAATCCTGAACAACTAAACTCTTTAGGTGACGACTACGTTGTATTTGCACGCCGTGAAGTAGGTCGTTTTGAAGAAGGCACACCAGACAACAAACTGAATCTGTCGGCCGTGTGGAACTTTAACGAATGGCAAACAACGTTGCGTGCAACACGTTACGGTGAAGTTGCTGATATTTCCACAACAAGCGATCGCGATGAATACCTAGACGCTAAATGGATAACCGATTTAGAAGTGGCATATCGTCCTAATGACGAATGGAAATTTGCACTGGGTGCCAATAACTTATTTGACCAATACCCGCAAGCTACGGTCGATAACATTGGTTACTCTACCTTTAGCCAAATATTCCCGTACACACCCTATACACCGTACAGTTTAGATGGCCGCTTTTTATACGGTAACATTACTTATAGCTTTTAATTTGTATAATTAAAACCAGTCGTTAAAACAAAAAGGATGCGCTATGCATCCTTTTTATTAATAGTTAGTAATTTTAACCACTAATTAGTCTTTTAATTTTTAGCAAAAAACCAAATTCATTATAAAACAAACACTTAAATTTAGGCCCCATTATTGCTCTAGTCTTGTTATATTAAAAAATAACGTCACATTAAAAGGACTAACCATGAGCTCATCAACTGTATCTACCATTGCTAAACCACTTTCGCTAATTAGCGGTATTTTATTATTAAGTGGCTGCGTGTTTCATATTTCGCCAAGCGTTGCATCGGTAAAGCAAACACAACAACTTACATTACCTAGCAATAACCTTGAATACCTAGACGTATTAAGCGGCGCAGGTTCACTTAAAATAATGGGCTCATCAACAGCAACCAGTATTAATGTTGACGCCACTATTTACACAGCCGATATTGACGACGAATACGAACTCACACTCGATCAGAGTGGAACTAAAGCAAAGCTTGTTGCCCAAAATACAAGTAATAATGGAATTAGCTTTTACAGCGGTCAATCGCCAAGCATTAATTTAGTGGTCACCGTCCCTAACAACCTTAAGCTAGATATTGATGATGGCTCGGGCGATATAACTATTAACGCCATGACAAATAATATTGATGTAAAAGATGGCTCTGGCAGCTTATCAATCAATGGCGCTAAAAACCTAAACATAGACGATGGCTCGGGTGATATTTCGCTTCAAAGCATTGCCGGCAACCTAGAGCTTAACGATGGCTCAGGTAGCATTACTATTAATAACGTGAATGGCAATGCAAATATTGATGATGGCTCAGGCGATATGAGTGTAAATAATGTGCGCGGTACATTAACTGTTGAAGACGGGTCAGGAAGCATAGCAATACAACATATTAATGGCGCTGTAGACGTTGAAGATAACTCAGGCGACTTAACCATTGAGCATGTTGATGCAAACGTTACTATTGAAGATGGCTCGGGCGATATTCGCGTTAATCATGCAAAATCATTGACTATTACTGAAGCAGGCTCGGGCGATGTAAGCATTGATAATGTGAACGGCCCTGTAAAATACAACCAATAAGATAAGGTGTATCAAGCTTTAAATAATAAAATGCACTTAGCATGCGCTTAAGTGCATTTCTTTTTAAAAACTTTTATAACCCACTAATAGCCAACTAACTCTGCATAACCTTTACCTTTAAAACCACCTTGGGTTTTAATTCGCCCCTCCCAGTAGAGAATACTCAATTGATTACGTGAATCGGGGTTACGCGCTTCAATGGTTATAGGCTCAAATCCCTCAACATTAAGCTGCCATTTAATAGGGTAGGTTTTATTACTTGGCGTTGTTTGCGCCGTTTGGGTTGTAAGCTCAGATGTTTTTAATACCTGTAAGGTCACGTCATTATTTGCAATAGCGCGCACAACCCCACTTTGCGTAATGTGCGATGCACTGCAGTAATCATAACTTTGCTGGCCATTACGAATACAAAATGCCATCAAACCACCCTGTTTTTTATCATCAGCCTGAATGCTAAACCAGTCCCACCCATTTTGGCTCGGATCGATTAACGCCGAAGACCACTCTCTGTCTAACCAAGCATCTCCGGTTACTTTATACGTTTTACCCGCAAATGTAATGTTGCCTTTGGCTTGTAAAAACGGATAGCTGTAATAATAAGAGGCATGCCCTTGGTGAGTTTTTTGGCTATAACCTTGCTCGCCATGCTTTACAAGCGGACTATTAGCCAGCACTAAATTAGCGCTGTAATTTTCCTGCTGCGCCTTTAAGTTAAGCGGTAAAAATGTTGCCTCTTTACTTGCTAACTGCCAATCATCTAAGCGAGCCTCAAATGGCTGCGCAGTAATATTAACTTGCCCCGAGCGACCATACTTTTCAAACGCATGGTGCTGGGTATCTGATTGTATTGCAAAGTGAGCAAAATACAGCTGCCCGTTCCACCATGGCGACGTTTCAGTTGCAGTGTTTTTATCATCAACAGAGAGCCTAAATAAAGTCCATTGCACACCAAAGGTGTCGCCATTATCTGCCTTTAAATTAGCAGTAACGTACCACCATTCAATACCTTGCTGATGATGCGCCCCGTGGTCGCGTGGAAAGCTCAGCCCTTGGTGTTTATTTACAGGTTCACCAAATTGCTGTGCAAATCCGCTATGCATTGGTTTATTTTTACTTATTTGCTCTACTTCTGGCTGGCACGCGCTTAATGTGCCAATAAAAACAAAGATAACGGCTGCTTTTAGTCTATTCATGTAAGTCCTATAACTTGGCGACATTATCGGCAACTGCGCTTCGCGTTAATTTTATTAGCGGTAACGCACTCACAAATAAGGCTAAAATAAATATAAGCACAGTAAAACCACCTAATTGCAGCCAATTAACGGTCATGGCCATGGTCCAACCAAAGGCAATGGGCATTACGTAAGTTAATAATACCCACCCAAGGCAGAGCCCCAAAGGTATAGCCAATAACAAGGTGGTTAAAATAATAAGTGCGGCTTGCAATACTTTTGCACCCAATAATTGCAGTTGAGTCACACCCAACGTTTGTAATACTGCCATAGGCTGCAATTGCCCCCGCCCCAGGGTTAAAAAGCTCACCCACATACCAAATAATGCAATCAGCATAATAAATATATTAAGCGCCTGAGTAACATAAAAAGTTTTACCAAATAACTGCTTAGCAAAACGCTTAAACTGCTGATTGGCAATGACTTGTTGGCTATCTAATTGGTGCTGTTTTTGAATATAGTCGGCTATGGCGTCTACGTCGCTATTGGGCTTTAGCCAAAGCGATAAACCATACTCGGTGTAACTTAAGCTGCTATTTAATAGTGCTGTTGTAGTGACTACCACATTTAAACCTTGCTCGCCGTAATCATAATAGGCAGCGCGTACTTGGCACGTTAGTGTATTAATATGCTGCCTTAGGGTTATTACGTCACCAACTGTAAGCGAGTACTGCAGCAAGGCGGGTTCATTCACTAAGCAACCCACAATCCCATTTTTGTTTTTTTCAAATGCTGTAGATGTAGGTGCTTTATTGTTTAACAAAGTAAGGTGTTGGTTGTAACTGGCCGTTGCACCAAATGCCATAACATCAACAGCAACCGTGGTTTTAGGTGTTTTAAGCTCACTGTTAGCTGACCAATATACGCCCACCTTTTCAACTTCTGGGAGTTCAGTCAGTTTGGTTCCTAATGCTTGAATGTTTTGGTCTGGCCTTACGTACAAATCGGCGCTTAGGCGTTTTTCAAGGTGTGTATCTAAGGTGTCGCTAAAACTGCCAACCATAATTTGCATACCTACAGCGGCACCCATCGCCATTAAAATAGCGAGTACTGAGCTCAATAATGCAGGTAATTGCACTATGCTATCGGCTTTTAACCACTGAATAATCGGGTTTTGTGTGGGCCATGGCAGCTTAAATACGGCTTTAACTATCGGTGGAGTAACCACAAAAAAGAGCAGTAGCACACAAACACACAGCAACAAGGCGCCCATTTTGGTATTTGCCGTTAGCGCTAAATAACTGGTTGCTGCAATGGCGAGCATTAACATTGGCCATTTAATACGCGCTAAAACAGTACTTAATCGAGCCGACTGGCTGGCTAAAAATCCTAACAAAACAAAAATATTGAGTGTAAAGCCACTGGCAACCATGCTGCTATCAAGGTTTACTACAAAGCTTCTATCTAGTTGGTAAAGCCCTCGAAGAGTGGCCGATACATCCATAACCAAGGCGTTTGCTAGTGCCGCGCCTAATATCGCACCTAACACAGCTGCAAACAAACTAAGCAACGTTAATTCAATAGCCAGCGCCTTAATTAACGCCGACCGTTGACACCCCAACACCCACATTTGCTGCTGTAAGTGAGCGCGCGCATTGTATGCCAGTTTAATTGCGTTAAAGCTTAAAAACGCACCTACCACATAACCCAACAATGCCAGCGCTTGTAAATTAAAGAAAAACGCCTCCGATAGCGCGTCAAAAGCTTGTTCTTGCGCAGCTTCAAGGCGTGCTTGCTCGCCTAGCAACGCGTTTAACTTAGCTGCTTGTTTACTATTTAAACCACTTACTTCAAAGTAACTTGTCACCCCATTTGCGCGCAGTAATTTATCAGCAAGGCTAATGTCCACCAGCATGGTCATGCCTAAACCTTGCAGTTCACTTACCGTTAAAATGCGGTTGGCATCGCCCATTTTTATATTAATACGGCTGTTTTTTAAATTTAGCCGCTGCATTAATTTAGGATCGATATAAACAGTATTTAGTAGCTGTTCAAAACCGGAGTAACTATTGTTTGCTGTTGATGCTGATGCTGAGCTGTCGGTATTTTGTGTAAGCCATTGCAATAAATTGACACCTCTAAGTGCGAGCTTTTGCTGCTTATCGGTTTCAATTACACCTTCTAAAACGGGTTGAACCTGCGTAAAACCAGCGGCCCTAATGCGCGACCACATACTGTTGGGCAACCTGTTTTCACCTAATACAGGGCGTATAAAATGCGTCACAGGGTTTGCAATCAACGCTGTAGTTTGTTGGTAGCGCTTACCGGCCTCCAGGTTTAAACCTTGTATTGCAGTAAGTAACGCCGCACCTAAACTAAAACCAATAAAAAACAGTAATAACAGCCCTACATGACGGCAATAAAACTGCATATACGTTATTAATATAAGTTTAAGTTCAGCCATTAATTTGGCCATCTTTTAAAAATAGTTGCGTAGTAAATTGATTAGCCAATTGCTGACTATGAGTGACCATAATTAGTATTATTTGCTCTTCTTCACACAAGCTTTTTAATAGCGTAACGATATCGAGTGAGCGGGCAGCATCAAGGTTGCCGGTCGGTTCATCAGCCAATAGTAGCTTGGGCTTATTTAATAGCGCACGGCCTATTCCAACTCGTTGCTGCTCACCACCTGATAGCTGTTCAGGCATCGCTGTTAGCTTATTTTCTAAGCCTAGCTTTTTAGCCATTGTATTTACTTCATCGTCGCTCGGCGATAACCCATTAAGCCTTGCTTGAAAGCACATGTTGTCTTTTACATCTAACGGGCTGAGTAATTGATAATGCTGAAAAATAATCCCTATTTTACGCCTATAAAGCGCAAGCTCACTGGCAGTCAATTCACTAATTTTTTGCTCATTAACCGTAATAGTTCCTGCATCAGGAGACAGTAAACCGGCTAATAAATTTAATAATGTTGTTTTGCCCGAGCCACTATCGCCCAGTAAAGCAATGTGTGCAGCGGGTAAAATAGTTAACGATAAATCATTAATTATTTGTCGTTTTGTGCCACCATCTTGGCGTGTAAAAAACACATTATTTAGCGAAATCATAAAATGTAGCTCGTCCTAGGGGCAAAATTTTTAGTTTTGTTTAAACGTTACAATAACAGCAACTCGGTCATTTAAGTGCTTTATTTATGCCCATTGCAATAAATTTTATCATTCAGTTAAAGCAATTTTACTAAGTAACTCATTGTATTTTAAACGCACCTAAGCCATGCTAATTATCTAAACTTTAATAAGGTAAGCATGTGTTAGAAATAGCGTTAATATACTTAGCTGCGGCTATTGTGGCGGTGCCTATCGCCAAGCGAGTGGGCCTTGGCTCGGTACTGGGTTACTTAATTGCCGGCATACTCATTGGCCCCTATGCATTAGGGGTAGTGGGCGATCAAACAGATGTAATGCATTTCGCCGAATTTGGCGTAGTGATGATGCTATTTTTAGTTGGCCTTGAACTGCAACCTTCCCGCTTATGGAAGCTTCGCCACTCAATTTTAGGGCTCGGTGGTCTGCAAGTCGTGCTAACTGCCGCCGTTATTTTTGCGTTTTGTTTTTGGTTTTTTACTATGCCTTGGCAAACCGCACTCGCTATTGGTTTAATGCTCGCGTTATCGTCAACCGCTATTGTACTGCAAAGCCTTGAAGAAAAAGGCTGGCTAAAGCGCGAAGCCGGCCAAAATGCATTCTCAGTTTTATTATTTCAAGATATTGCCATTATTCCTATTTTGGCACTGCTGCCATTACTTGCCTTTGCTCCACCAAGTAGCTCTAAAGAAATCAGCCATTCTATTATTGCCAACTGGCCAGTATGGCAACAAGTTGCTGTATCGGTAGGCGTGATCGCAGCCATTATTGCCGGTGGTCAATACGTATCAGCCCCATTATTTAGATACATAGCTAAAACTCACATGCGTGAAATATTCACTATTTTTGCGCTATTTTTAGTGGTGGCTATTGCTCTTGTTATGCAAAGTATTGGGCTTTCACCAGCATTAGGAACGTTTTTAGCAGGGGTAGTCCTTGCCGAAAGTGAATTTAGGCACGAGCTCGAAGCCGATATAGAGCCCTTTAAAGGCCTACTTCTCGGGTTATTTTTTATAACCGTAGGTGCTTCTATTAACTTTGAGTTATTGGCTAGTGAGTTTTCAACTGTTATCGCACTTGTTGCATTACTTATTGTGGTAAAAGCCTGTATTTTATATGCCCTTGCCATTACCTTTAACATCAGTAAAAAACAGCGCTTACTATTTGCATTAGCCCTTGCACAAGGCGGCGAATTTGCCTTTGTATTATTAAGCGTAACCACAACACTGGCCATTTTAACACCAGAACAAACAAGCTTAGTAACCCTGGTCGTCGCCGTATCCATGTTAGTAGCACCGCTGTTGTTAATGATGTACGAACAACTCGAAAAGCGCAGCCATACCAGTGCGCCAGAGTTCGACAAGCCAGAGCAAATTAGCACAGCTAAACACGTTATTATTGCAGGCTACGGACGGTTTGGACAAATTATGGGCCGTTTATTACACGCCCAAGGCTACGAAATAACAGTACTCGATCACAGCCCCAGCCAAATAGAATTACTACGCCGCTTTGGTAATACCGTATTTTATGGTGACGCCGCCCGCCAAGAACTCCTTGAAGCTGCAGGCGCTCATACCGCACAAATGCTGGTTGTTGCCATTGATGACCCAGACAAAACCATTGAAATAATTGAGCTTGCCCACAAAAACTACCCACAATTAAAAATTGTTGCCCGCGCAATAGACCGTCGCCACGCTTACAAATTGCTTAATTTAAAAGTAGATGCCTTTAACCGAGAAACCGTCGACTCAGCTATTAATTTAGCCGTAGAAGCACTCGAGCTACTTGGAAACAACAAGCAAGACGCCGAGCGCGCCGGTAAGCTGTTTAGAGAACATGATCGCGCTGCGGTTGTACAACTTGCCGAACTATGGGGCGACGATGCCAGCTACGGCGTAGCCGTTCGCCAACGAATGGAAGATTTAAAGCAAGTATTACAACAAGACAGGCAAGCACAAAGCGATTTAAATACCTGCGATAGCGGCGACTGTGAAGACGGCCTAACAGAACTCGCTGATAAACCTAAAAAGCCTGATGATGCTCATTTGGAGTAGTGTCTAAAAATTGATATGTGCTATTAGCATGAGTTAATAGCACTTTTAATAAATACCACACTCACATAAGTTACCTAAAAACATAGCCGAACTTTAGCTAGTGTTCAAAACGCTTATATATTCCTCCCCAATCTGCGGGTTCTGGATATTTAATCTTATAAGCATTTATTTCAGCTTTAGAAGCGTACTTAAAATAAGTAAAGACGTAGTCACTTATGTAGCTTTCGCCTTCCCCCATTCTCCAAAAAATTTCGCTTGGGTGATAATCTGGAAATTTAATCCAAGGCGGTATTGGTGGGTTGTGCTTTAACTCTTTGTCATAGCGCTCTTTTAGCATTTTCTCCCAAGCAGCTCTATGCTCAAGATACTTATCTTGTTGTTCATCGGTAGTGTTAGCTTGTTTTTCACTTCCCATTGATGAAATAGGTATAAGCATTAAAATAAGCGCTAAAGCTTTGTAAATATTCATAAAGTAATACATTACTAGATATAGGCTTTAATTAAAGCTTTTAGCTCTTCTTTTTCGGCTTCGCTTGTAAAAGCACTAGCCGGAATTATTAAAGCCAATAGCTTGTCTACAAATATATATAAGTCGCCTTTATTTTCTTCTATTGCTTCAACTGCTTGCCATTTATAAAAGTAACGTCCTAGATGATTAGTTTCGCAAATACCATCAGCTTGAAACTCAATTGTTTTATTGCCAATCATTACGCCATTTTCATTGGGGATTGATTGCTTTTTTATCTTATGATTATTGTATAAAAATACAACAATCAATATTAAAAATGGCACTGCTACAATTAACCCACTTGGCCAATGAAAGTCAGAAAGGCGAACAGACTCAACCCGAAAAAAAGTCATAAAAACAACAGTTAGCACGAACCATGCAATCACATTTTTTATAAACCCTAGACCTTTATTATCTTTAGGCGCACACAACTTTTTTATTATAAAATCAGCGTAGTCGGTATAATTCTTTTTAGTAACAGTAATAGATTTGAGCATTGTCATGTCCGTATAAAACGCCTTTCAGCGCACAATTAGGTTTTGTGTTTAAGTTAATTACTAACTACAAGCGTGTATCAAGCTTAACTAACTCACCTGATAGTACATCAAAAATATAATAAAGTGTTTCACTCTCCGGCTTGGTATAAATTAAGATCATATTATTACTAATTAACTGATAGCCCTCAATATTATCCATAATGGATTTCAAGCCAGAGCCGTCGTATTCAGAAACTAATAACTCTTTTTGGTCATCACTATTTAAAAAGCCATTTTTATTCGTGTCGTTTCGTACAACGGAGTAGATGTTTTTACTTAGAACGCTTTGGTAACTGGTTTCTTTTAATTGAACCGGAGAAAAGCCTACAATTAATACGTTATTTTTGAATAACACTTTGTTTTTTTCGCCAGCTTTAGTAAACATTAAATTTACTGCATTACGACTCAAACTCAGTGCTGAGGTAACAATAATCTCAGCATTAGCGCTGTAAGGTTTTTGATTTACTATTTTGTCAGATGTGATTTCTAAAATGTGAACATCTTTGATTTGACCAATATAATTTTTTTGTAACTTTGGTTCTTCATCAAGGGCCGCGCTATGTTCAATCACCTGAACCTTAGGCGCAGAATAGCCACTTTTAAAAAGATCACTAATAAGGCTCTTACCAATAGCAAAAATTACAACTAACGCAGCAATAAATAGTAATACCTTATTAGCTTTTTCAATAAAATTCATAATACGCATGTTCGATGCAAACTCCTTATAAACAACTGTTACAGCCTTGGTAATTAGTTTTTTACCCATTTAATATTGGTTTCTTTAATACCTAAACCTTGCTTGAATCTCTCAGGAAACTCTAATGAGGGCTTACCAGCCCATCCTCTCTCAAGGTATAAATTGTAGCCGTCATCATTTTTTTCATATTTAACAGCGGACAACCAAATACCATCCCAATCACCTAAAAAATCCAGTTCGGCTAAAGTATTTGGATATGCGCCATTGCGGGTTTTATGTAGTTCAATGAGAGAAATAGCAGATACAAAGTTTTGCGTACCAAACCTTTCATCGGCTCCAGGTACTTCAAAATCACACCCGGCTAGTAATAAAACAAATAAAAGACTAAATACGTACTTTCTCATTAAAAGTAACTCCTAACTTTGTTTAAACATTGCGAACAATTAAAGCGCCGTAAAAAACTCAACCAAGCTACTTCAAACTTTCTGAGCGACGTTGTAAAAAAGAACATAATTTTTATTTTAACGGCGGTGGTATTGCTATGATCGCTTCTGGCCGATTTGCTCTGAGCAACTCTTTTAAATTTAACTGTATTCTTTCACCACACATCACAATTCCTTTTTTGTCCTGTGTTGTTGAGTAACCGAGTACTATATTTAGTAAATCTAATTCTTCAGGATTAACTTGAAAAAAAACTTTGTAATAACCGTTATAACTATTAGCTTCAGTAAAGTTTAAGTCTCCTAAAAAAGTATCTTTTATCACTAGAGTGAATGACGTTAAATAATAATTATTAAACATTTCAGGCACATATACATTATAGCCTGTAACGTTACCTACGCTATAGTCTTCATTTATTGCAAAAGATGCGAGTTGACCTAGTTCATCATCACCGCAGGCGAATAATGAGTTAGTCCAGAAAAAACATATAACTAAAAGTGCTCGCATTTAAGTCCAATATAACAGCTTTGTTAAGAGGCATTTTTGCAAACGTCCCTATTGAGTGGACTTCTATTTGTATCAAATAGCGTAAGTTATTGCCAACTAAAAATATTTGGCTGTAAGTGGCTGCTTATTTATAAGAAGAGCCGATTATTCGAGGCCTTATTTGGGCAGGAGTATTTTAAATGCACTTTATTTTACAGGGTGATTGGTAGCTCACCACAGCTTGCTGATTGAAGTATAAATTTATCCCCAACACAGCAAGCTCGTTTTACACCATATTAAAACTCATCTAAACCCTAGTGGTGGTGCCCACCTTGAATCGCTTCACCTTGCTGGTTGTAAAACCCTGTTGCACCGTGCTCTATAAAACCTAGGTTTATCATTTTTGCTAAAAATGGGTCGTTTTCGTTATCGCCAATGTCGGCGTAATCGGTGGTTTGAAAGCGGTCCCACTGTGCAAATTGCGAAGTAACTTGCTGCTTGTTATAGCTTACGTTATTTAAGCTTAGTAACGTGATTGTTTGGTTTTTTGTGTTGTTTACACTAAAAGATTTAACAAGCTGGGTTTGGCTATAAAAAGCAAGTGTGTAGGTATTTTCTCCCTCTTGGTAGGTGTAGTTTTTTACCTCATCACAGCCTGTGCCTTGCGTTTTTGTAAGGGTCATTTTTTTAATTAAGTGATTATCCACCAGCTGATTTTTAGCACTCCAATTTTGTACGCCGCGCACTTCCGATGGCTGATACTCAATACCGCGTTGTTGGGCATTAAAATAACGTATTGGACGAATTTGTTTATTAGCTAAATGTTGCCACAGCTCAGTAGTAACATCGCTTTGATGTGCGACTTGCTGGTTATTACGCCAAAGTGTAAGTACCTGACTACTTTGCTTATTTTTGTGGGTGTTGGTAATTGTGTAGTCGGCTTTTAAATACTGGCTATTTAGGTTGCACTGAGTGGCAACTGCGCTGGCGCTTGTTAGTGTGGCAACCAACATGGTTGCGAGTAATGATAATGCTGTTTTCATGGTGCTCTCTATATTTAACGTCACTGTTATTGCCATAACATAACCACTAACAATGGCATTTTTATGACATAAAAAAGCCCGCAAAATAATGCGGGCTTTTAATAGGCTCTATTTACTGAGCCACTGTTTCATCGGCTGTTTTAACTAGGTCTGCGGCAAAGTCCATTACATGGAATAAAAAGCTTTGCTCGTTTGTGCCTGTTACTAAATGTGCACCAGGGCCCATTGCGTAAACACCTACATCTTCACCCGCGTGGGTTTCTGAACTAAGTGGTACTAACGACTCTTGGTGAAAGCCCGGTGTGGTTGTATCAACATTTGTTAAATCAACACGCCCTGTAACCGGTGCAGCTAAGTAAGAAGCGTCGGCATTGGTTTCATCGCCTAAGTCTCTGTAGCCTAAGCCATTGGTGTAACCTACTGTAGTATATGGCATGTCGTCGGCTGCAAGGCTTGGCTCGGTTTGGCCAACTGCAACCACTTTACCTAATATTGGGTTACCACGTTTTGGGTAGCCTGCAATAGTAAATACATGGCTATGATCGGCAGTCACCACAATCAGCGTTTCTTCTGGGTTAGTGCTGTCCATAGCGGCTTTAACGGCTTTAGCAAATTCAATGGTGTCGTTAAGCGCGTTGTATGCATTGCCTGCGTGGTGTGCGTGATCTATTCGCCCGGCCTCTACCGATAAGAAAAAGCCGTTTTCGTTGTTGTTAAGCACGTTGATTGCTTTTTCAGTCATTTGTGAAAGCGAAGGCTCGCCCGCTACATCGTTTGCACGGTCAGCTTCGTATTGCATATGGGATTCGTTAAATAAACCAAACACCTTTGTAGCATCGTCGCTAATTGCATCAAACCCTGTTTGGTCCATTACGTAGTTGCCATTAGGGTAAGTAGCTTGCCACTCGGTTACTAAGTTACGCCCATCGGTACGATCCCCTTCAACTGCGCTGATTGCATCGCTTGAATTAGCCGCGGCATCTTTTGGTAAAAAGTGACGACGACCGCCACCCATTACTACGTCAATACCATCTACATCAATGCCCGCAAAGCGTGCTTCTAGGTTAGCTTCAAAGTTAACAAGTTGCGATGCAATGTCTTCACATGCGTCTGAACCTGCTGGCATATCAGAGTTATCTTCCCAGTTACGATCAGCCGACTTCGCATACGTTGCCGCGGGTGTTGCGTGAGTAATACGCGCCGTTGAAATAAGGCCTGTTGCTTTACCTGCTATTTCAGCAAGCTCAAGCGAGGTGACCAGCTCATTACCTGCAACGGTTGAACAAACACCGCGCTCAATGTCTTCGTCTACACCGATTACGCCAACATCAGTTTTAACGCCTGACACCATCGCCGTCATTGTGCCTGCTGAATCAGGTGTTTGTGCATCTACGTTGTACGTTTTAACAAAGCCTGAGTAAGGCATGGTTTCAAAACTAAGTTGGTAGTCTTCACCCATGCCGCCTTCAAGCTGACCCGCTAAAATACGTGCAGCCGTAACGGTAGAAATACCCATACCGTCGCCTACAAATAAAATAACATTTTTCGCCTTGCCCGACTCTGTAACCGCTTCGGTATTAGCTTGCTGCGTTGCTGATAACTTTGTTTGCGCGTCGCTATACCAAGCATTACCTGTAAGGTTAGCTAATTGCTCTGTAGTTAGCGACGTTGCCGGCGCATTACACACTAGGTTAGATGAGTTAACTTCGTCACTATCGAGTTCGCCATTTTCGTTTGTATCTACGCCCACTTGGGTTTCTACACCGCCATTAATACATTGCGCTGAGCCCACGGCTATGGCGTTGTCTACTGCGATAATGTTGTTATCACTTTTATCGTCATCACTTGAACAACCCGCTAGCGCGACCATTACTGCTAAAGAAAGTACTGTTAATTTTTTCATGTTCGCCGCCATTATTGCTGAGTTAATTCAAGAGCTTGGTTAATTAGATGAAATACAACGTTTTGCTCAATAACGCCTTGAGCAAGTTGTGCACCTGGGCCTTTAGCATGCAGTGAAATATCTTCACCGGCATGTGTTTCAGAACCGAGTGGCACGGTTGTTTCTTGGTGAAAACCTGGGGTTGTTGTATCAACACCATTTAACTCAACGCGCCCAGCTACTGGGCCGCTTAAGTAGGTTGCATCAGCGTTTGTTTCATCACCTAGGTCTCTAAAACCTAAACCATTTGCATAACCTACTGTAGTGTATGGCATGTCATCGGCAGCAAGGCTTGGCGCTGTTTGGCCTACGGCCACTACTTGGCCTAAAATTGGGTTACCGCGCTTAGGGTAACCAGCAATAGTAAATACGTGGCTGTGATCGGCAGTGACTAAAATAAGGGTTTCTTCTGGGTTGGTATTATCGATTGCTGCTTGAACTGCATTGGCAAATTCAATGGTGTCGTTAAGTGCGTTGTAAGCATTGCCTGCGTGGTGCGCATGGTCAATACGGCCCGACTCAACCGTTAAGAAAAAGCCATTGTCGTTTTTACCCAGCACGTCGATTGCTTTTGTGGTCATTTCGGTCAGTGATGGCTCGCCTGCTACGTCGTTTGCTCGGTCAGCTTCGTATTGCATGTGCGATTCGTTAAATAAGCCAAATACTTTCGTAGCGTCATCGGCAATAGCATCAAACCCAGCTTGATCCATGACGTACGTTGCATTTGGATATTGTGTTTGCCACTCAGTGACAAGGTTACGCTCATCGGTACGATCGCCTTCAACGGCGCTTGTTGCATCGCTTGAATTAGCCGCAGCATCTTTTGGTAAAAAGTGACGACGACCGCCGCCCATTACAAAATCAAGACCGTCCACGTCGGTACCTAAAAAGCGCGCTTCTAGGTTTTTTTCAAAGTTAACCAGTTGAGATGCAATATCTTCACAGGCTTCTGACCCTTCTGGCATATCTGAAATATCTTCCCAGTTACGGTCTGCCGATTTAGCATACGTGGCCGCTGGCGTTGCATGGGTAATACGCGCTGTAGAGATAACCCCTGTTGCAAGGCCTTTAATTTCAGCTAGTTCTGTTGCAGTTAAAAGCTCGTTACCCGATACAGTTGAACATACACCGCGCTCAATGTCTTCATCTACACCAATTACGCCTACATCAGTTTTAACACCTGAGATCATTGCGGTCATTGTGCCTGCAGAATCCGGCGTTTGCGCATCTACGTTATACGTTTTAACTTGCGCAGAATACGGGAACTCTTCAAAGCTTAAATAGCCTTCTTCACCTGGGTTGCCTGCTCGTTGGCCTTTTAAAATACGTGCTGCCGTTAGGGTAGAAATACCCATGCCGTCACCCACAAATAAAATTACGTTTTTTGCTTTTGTAACTTGTGCACTTTGTGCCAGAGTATTTTTAGTAGCTAACGTAGTTTGTGCGTTTGTATACCAGTTATTGTCTGTTTGGCTTTGTGGTAATACATTGGCATGACTTGCAGCGCTTAACATAAATGTTAGCCCAACCGCCGCAGCGACTTTTTTAATTTTCATCCTTTATTATTCCCATTATGTAGTGGTTATTTTTGCTTGAAGCTAAAACCTCAAATAAGTAACCGCTGCACTATAGAAAATACATATGACTAATAAAGGACGTTTTAATGAAGAAAAAGTGACCAAAGATTTACAAAAATAAGACACAAAAAAGCGCAGCGGTTTAACGCTGCGCTTGTTGTTATACAAGGGAAAATTTTTTAACTATTAAAAGCGCGCCTTAAACGACACCCCAAAGTAGCGCTCTGCATCACGCGGTATTTGGTAACGGAAATTATCGCCACTGTAGGTTGTTGCATAGCTTTCGTCTGTTAAGTTTTTAGCAATAAGCGATACTCTAAAGGCATCGTCTTATTGCTGATTTATGTACTAACAAGCCGTTGCTTCAAAGTCTGGCTCACGTAATTCAAATGCATTTAAGGGGCTTCTTAACCAACCACTAACTGTTCATAAGACACTAGTTAAACTACTGTAATTCCCATATCAACGTAAATAAACTTAAGTTAAGTTACCCACTAAATTTACAATATACTCGCTGCTGATGTGGCCACCAGCGATACACCACTTAAGCCGAGCAATGTAATTGCTATTATATAAACCCATTTTGCATCAACGTAATGGGTTAATTTACGGGCAAAATGTGTAACTAAAAGCACAAGAGGTATTGCCGCTGCAATTAAAAACATAATGTCGGGCTCAGGTAAGGTGCCAAATGTTGCAATACCTACACGCACTAAGCCGCTAATGGTAAATACAGCAAGCAATGTGCTGCGTATGGCCTCAATAGACCAACTTTGTTTATAGCACTGAAAAACCAGCGGTGGTCCCGAGGTTGAAAACAGCCCGCCCAACAAACCACTTAAGCCGCCTGCGATTAAAAATGAGCTACGCCCGCTCTCCTTATTAACTTTTTCACGGCCAACTAGCATTAAGCCACAACACAGCAAAATACTAATTCCTAAAATAAAGTTTAAAAGCTGCGTTAAATGCGCCGACATATATTCAAGCAAAACAAACCCTAGCAACATTAGCGGAATACCCGTGTACAGCATCAGTTTTAGTTCGGGGATTTTTACCGCATTACGGTTTTTAATCACCACAATGGTTGAGTTAACAAGACCTAACAGACTTACTAAAAACGTGGTTGCCGTTAATGGCAATACATCTAAGAGCGTAAAACTGGCAACCACCAGCAACCCAAAACCAAACCCACTAAGCGTTTGCATTATGGTGGCAATGCCAAGAAAAAGCGCCATAAGCAATATGAGTTCTAACGAGATACTGAGCATCTTAAATTTCCTAGATATGCGCTATTGTAGCGTAACAAATTGTTTTTAATAACAATGTAAATGTAAGCTGTATTGCAATAGCTCATAATTAATTGGGCTTACGCAAAGATGCGCAAAAAGTACCACCTATGTTATAACTACAGGTGGATTGAATTTAACGGTAAATAACAATGAGTAACTCTATGTTTGATCACAAATTAAGTGGCCCAAGCTTGGCTTTTCAACCACTTTACTTACAAGTGGCTGATTATATTAAACAGCTCGTTGTTGAAAGACGCTGGGTACCTGGCGAATCATTACCTAGCGAGTTTCGCCTTGCTGAAGAATTTAATGTAAGCCAAGGCACTGTTCGTAAAGCCCTTAACTTACTAACCGACGATAAAATAGTCACCCGCCGTCAAGGTGTTGGTACCTTTGTATCTGAGCATACTGCGCAAGACGCACTGTTTAGATTTTTCCCGCTTCAGGCCGATGGTAAAGGTGCAGACTTACCCAAGGCAGAGCTTCTATCGGTTGAGCTATGCCCCGCAACACACGATGTTATCGATGCCTTACAACTTAATAAAAAAGACAAAGTAACCAAGCTTGTGCGTAGGCGTATTCTTGATAACGAATTTTGTATGAGCGAGACTATATACCTTCCACAAAGCTACTTTCCTGATATACATCAAATTAGCGATATTCCGCATACATTGTACCACTACTACCAAACCAAATTTAATCAAACCGTACATAAAACCCAAGACAGTATTAAAGCGGTATTAGCCGACGAAACTGATGCAAAAATGCTCGCAATTAAAACTGGCGAACCACTGTTATTAGTGTCACGCATTACCGAATCAATTGAAGGTAAACGCATAGAATACCGCCAAAGCAAGTGCCGTAGCGATCATTACCATTACCAAATCCAACTTGATTAATAAACCGCGCTTTAACTGCTAATAACTAGGGTGTGTTGATCTTTGTGGATTGAAGTTTGTTGAATATAATGGCGATTTAATCGCGGCGTGAGGTTTGTAACGTAGTAAACGCGATAACTGCTTCTTCATTAATCTACTGACTCGTACCCACGTAATAATAAGTAAAAACGGCGCAACAAAGAGTAAACTACCCTAGGCTAAAAAATAAAATAACAATAAAGCTTGGTGTATTATCAAACATGCTGTTATCCTGCTCGGCATCGGGTTGATGAAAACCCAGTTTATTTGTAAGTACCTCGTTGATATTAGTAATAATCCTTCGCGTTATCCTCAGTTAAATGCACGTTTTCTTCCTGTTAAATTGCCTATTTAGGGCACACTTTTATTTATTTTTAGGATCTATTATGTCTAATACAACAACTGGTACAGTTAAATTTTTTAATGAAGCAAAAGGTTTTGGTTTTATCGAGCAAGAGTCTGGCCCTGATGTGTTTGCACATTTCAGCGCAATCTCTGGCGACGGTTTTAAAACCCTTGCTGAAGGCCAACGTGTACAGTTTACTGTTACTCAAGGTCAAAAAGGCCCACAGGCTGAGAACATTGTTAGCATCTAATTGCTAAACAATTAAATGGGTTAGCAATAACCCATTTTGAATACTAGTTTGAAAGAAGTTTTGTTTTATTTGTTAGTACCCCGTTGTTTTAGTAATAATCCTGCGCGTTATCCTCAAGTTAACTATTTTTTCCGGCTCAATCGCCTCTTTTCAGGCACACTTATATTAATTTTTTAGGATACATATTATGTCTACTACAACTACTGGTTCAGTAAAATGGTTTAACGAAGCAAAAGGTTTTGGTTTTATCGAGCAAGAGTCTGGCCCTGATGTGTTTGCACATTTCAGCGCAATCTCTGGCGACGGTTTTAAAACCCTTGCTGAAGGCCAACGTGTACAGTTTACTGTTACTCAAGGTCAAAAAGGCCCACAAGCTGAAAACATTGTTAGCATTTAACATGTTTTAAATAAATGCGTTTTTTAACGCATTTATTACCCCCTTAATTACCTCTTATAAGTATTAGTAAAACCCCTTCAAACATTTATTTCAGTCTTGCTTGAGCATAACTCCTGTATTGCCTACAATAGCGCACAATATATTCTATACAGATCCCTATTATGACTGATACAAACAAACCTGAATTACCAGATCAACTTTCTATTAATCCACGCAGCAAATTTTATGTAGAAGAAGTATTTGAACATGAAATTGGTATTACTCTAAATGGCAAAGAACGTTTTGACGTTGAAGAATACAGCATTAGCGAAGGTTGGATTAAAGTAGCAGCACCTAAAGCGTTAGATCGCCGCGGTCAGCCATTGCTTATGAAAGTAAAAGGCAAGGTAGAAGCGTTTTACAAATAAGCTAATCCTTATTTAAAAGTAAGCGACTCCTCTAGGCAGTCGCTTTTTTTGTGTCTATTAAAAAGTATTGAGCTATTTTCATGTTAAACCTGATGAAGTTTCACTATATTTTTAAGCAAAACATGCTTGAATGACGTCATATTGTATAGAACAGCGGAAGCTTATTATGAAAAAAGTAATTATTTTAGATGGTGGCATGGGCCGCGAACTTAAACGCATTGGCGCTCCGTTTACGCAACCTCTTTGGAGTGCACAGGCACTTATAGAAGCGCCACACTTTGTTACTCAAGCACACTCTGGGTTTATAGATGCTGGCGCTGAAGTAATTACTGTAAATAGTTACGCCTGTGTACCGTTTCATTTAGGCGAAGCGCTTTATGATGCACAGGGTGCCGAGCTTGCTAACCAAGCTGCAATCATTGCAAAAAAAGCGGCTCAAAGTGCAAATAAAAATATACTGGTAGCAGGTTCGCTTCCTCCGGTATTTGGCTCTTACCGCCCGGAGCTATTTGAACGTAAGCGTGGTTTTACTATTTTAAATACACTTTATGAAGCACAAAACGAGTATGTAGATTTATGGATTGGCGAAACTATTTCTAGCATTGAAGAAGCACAAGTAATGGCAAGCGTATTTAAAAATTCAAACAAACCATGCTATTACGCATTTACCTTAAATGATGAAGTTAGCGAACTAGCAACCCTGCGCTCAGGCGAATTTGTAACTGACGCCGTAACTGAACTGCTTGATCACAATGTTGCAGGTATTTTATTTAATTGCTCGATCCCCGAAGTAATAGAACAAGCCTTAATAGATACTAATAAGGTATTATCGAAGCTTAATAAAACCGTGGCTTTGGGCGCCTTTGCAAACGGCTTTACGCCTATTGCCCATGACTATCAAGCCAATCAAGGCTCGCAAGCATATCGTGATATTTCACCTTCAGAATACCTAGGCTTTGCAAAGAAGTGGCACGCTCAGGGTGCAACTGTTATTGGGGGTTGCTGTGGTATAGGCCCAGAGTTTATTGAAGTGCTGGTAAACTGGAAACAGGAACTTGAAAGCGCTTAAGCTTTTAGTGCCCTTTAGGGCTTATTGGCTGCACCAATCGTGTTAAGTTATTAAGCATTTATAGCGACAGATAAATAGCGTGATAACAACGCATAAATATCGACATGTAGTTGTTCTAAATGAGAAATTCATAACGCTGTTAGCGCTCTATTTAGCACGCTAGAATGATTAAATATTTGAGTCGATCGTTGTTATTCCCAGCACCCAATCAAGCCCTTGTATTGCAGTAGTAGGAAATGCGGTTACATGGCTCGCCCCTTCAATAACAACACTTTTTAATTGTATGTTGTCACTGTTAAGTGCATTAATTTTTTGTACCAATAGCTTGGCACCCTCAACCATATTTTGCCCTTCACCAAAAGCTGGGATTTCCTTTGCTCCCACCGATATATAAACCTTTGTAGGCACTTTAGGTTTATTTGCTTGTAGCGCTAAGATTGCGTTGCTATCAAACCAAACAGACGGGCTACCAATAATATAATGGCTAAATAAATCGGGTTCTGTAAATAAAACAGTGGCACCAAATAAGCCGCCTAGCGAGTTACCTATGTAGGTTTTTTGTGTGTGACTTGCTCGGTAGTTTTGCTCAATATAAGGGAACACGGTGCTTTTAATAAACTTAATGTGCCCTTGTGCATTACCTGTTTGTTTTTTCCAATCCTTTGCAAAGGTAGGTGTGTAGTCTCTAATTCGACTGGCAGATCCAATAGACCCTTTTTCATAACCAATGGCGACAATAATTGCTTGCTGCATTTTGCCGCTATTCATAGGAAACCGTGTAGCCCCTGCCACTATAGGAAAGGTATACGGCGCATCGGTTAAATAAATAACTGGATATGTTTTACCTGGCTTATTTTTATATGACTTAGGGAGTTGAATAAAAACAGGGTAAACACGCTTACTAGAAGGTTCTGTTAGCTGAATAACGCTACTTCTAGGAATTTCATATGGCGTATTTGCACTTAATTTAAAACAAGTTAATACACAAAGCAGCAATAGCCATTTGGTTGGTAAATTCACTTAATTTCCCTTTATAAACTACAGTTACACTTTTATGTGCCCAAACAGTAAAGAAGGCAGCGCCTCATAAAGGTAGCTGCCTAATATAAAGTGACTATAAAACCTTACTTAGAACGATTTCGCCAACCACTCCATGCATCATCTTCTGGGTTAACTTTGTTTTTCTTCTTTTTCTTACCTGTGCCTTCTGGTTTTGCCATTGGCTTGTCGTTTTTAAGCGCATCAGCTGCATCAAGGTTTGCTTGGTTAACTGCAAAACCCGTTACTTCTTCACGCTCTAAGCGAAGTTTGTTTTTCTTTTCGATTATTTTAAAGTGATGAAAGTCTTCATAATCAATTAACGATAACGCTAAGCCAACTTCACCGGCACGGCCGCTTCGGCCAATACGGTGCATGTAATCGGCGGGGCTGCGCGGTAAGTTAAAGTTAATAACAACGGGCAGTTTGGCAATATCTAAACCACGGGCAGCAATATCGGTAGCAATAAGTACTTCTATTTCACCGGCTTTAAATTTTTCTATTACGCGAGTACGCTCACTTTGGCCTTTATCACCATGAAATACCTGTGCGTTAATACCACGCTTTTCAAGCTTACCTGCTAAGTGCTCACAGTCTTTTTTAGCGTTTACAAAAATAAGTGCTTGGCGCCATTTATGCGCTTTAATTAAATGCGCTAAAACCGTAGTTTTTTCGCCTTTATTAACTGTAAATACGCGCTGTACAAGCGTGCTTTCGTCTTTACTTTGAACTTGTATTTCAACTGGGCTGGTTAACAGCTCTTGCGTTAATTGTGTGACTTGCTCTGGGAAGGTTGCTGAAAACAACATAGTTTGTTTTTTAGCAGGCATAAGCGCTAATAACTCAGTAAGCTCTTCGGTAAAGCCAAGGCTTAACATGCGGTCGGCTTCATCAAGCACTAAGGTCGTTACCTTATCGAGCTTAATCGCATTGCTTGAGATTAAATCGAGCAAGCGCCCTGGTGTTGCCACGATAATATCGGCGCCGCCGCGTAGAGCCTGCATTTGTGTATTAACCGACACACCACCAAATACCGCCACCGTTTTAATCGCGCCATTAAAGTTAGCAGAATACGATTTAACGCTATCGGCCACCTGCGTAGCAAGCTCACGGGTAGGTACCAAAATAAGCCCAGTGACAAAATTACCTTTGCTCGCTGCTTTTTTAGCGCCTTGCTCTAAAAATAACTTTTGCAACATAGGCAAAGCAAACGTTGCTGTTTTACCTGAGCCAGTATTTGCACCCGCAATTAAATCGCTACCAGCCAGTACACTTGGAATCGCCTTAGCTTGAATTGGCGTAGGTTGGCTATATTCCAAATCGGTTAAACGAGCTTGTAGCTCTGGAATAAGGCCAAGTTCGTTAAAAGTGCTAGGGCTTGTTGCTGAGGTCATAAAAGTTGTGGGCTTATTGCTAAAAAAGTAGCCTGTAATCTTAGCGTATTTAGCGCTTATTAAGTAGGAATTAGTGATTTAAATGTTTTCATAGGTAACAGCTGCGTGTTGTAAAGGTAACTGTAAGCCCAGGCTCCTTCTGCGCTTTATCCTTTTACATTACTGCGTTTTGCTTAGCTGCGTTTGTAATCTAGCTTTTGTTTCTTTTAAGTAATGTATATAAGGATATGAGTCGTCTGCTATCGCTAAAGCAGATTCCATCTGTTCAAGCGCTTGGCGAGTATCGCCTTGCATTTCATAGCCATAAGATAAGGCTGAAAACGCATCGACTGATTTTGGGTGGTTTTTTATATTGTACCTAAACACTTCAATAGCGCGGGAAAATTGCTTGCTGCCCGTTAAGTTATACCCGAGTGATCTAACAGCGCGATCCGATGGCGCAATCTGCTCGCCCCATTGTCGAGATAAGTTTTGATAATAAGCATCAATAGAGGTTACATCGTCAGTTAAAGCACTTATGGGCATTTTTTTAGGCAAAAATAAGTTGTGATAGGCATTAAATGAACCAGCAACCGAAGTCAGGTTATGCGAGACACCATCAAACGCATCACTAAAAAAGCGTAAATTTGGCAAGCTATTAGATTGCAAAGCTTGCTGAAGTTCATTGTATCGCTCACGCATTATGCCTGCTTCTTCGCCTATATTAATGTAGACATAGTTATTTAGGTCTGTTGATTTATTAATAAACGCCTTAGTTGCTTTTACCGATGCACCATAGTTCCACCAAACCGCTGGGCTATACGCAATATGCGCTTGGAAAAGATCAGGGTTAGCTTGCATTGTATAAAGTGCAAACACGCCTGCAGCAGAGGCCCCTGCAATCACATTATAATTGTGCGTACGATAACTTTTATTAATTAAGGGCATAAGTTCTTGCTCAATAAATGCTAAAAACTTTGCTGCACCACCGCCTTCACCTACCGGGCCTTGTGGCTCTTTATTCACTGTGGGGTATAAATCTCTGAGTCGATTGTTGTTTTCAATAGCGACAATAATAGCCTCGGGCGCACGATTATCATTTTGCAAGCGCTCCATCACAGCACTTATAAGCGGTATGTTACCCGCGCCATCAAGGCGATAAATGACCGGATAAACTTTGTTTGGCTCAGCTTGGTAGTTCTTTGGTAGCTGGACTACAACAGTACGCTCTTCGTTTAAAACAGCCGATTTAATAGAGTGCATGAACTGAGAGTAATCTACACTTTGCTGTTTAGTGCCAGATTGTGCAAAGGCATTTTGTGAACTAAAAGCAAAAAAGCTAACAAAACAAATAACGGCTAATAAACGCATTACTAATCCTTTTGAAAATAGTGGGTTATTTAATCTAACAGGCTTTGAGGTACAAAAAAAGGCGCGTTGAGCGCCTTTTTAGTTTTAACTAACAAACAATAACTTATTGATTTTACTCAACCGTAACAGATTTAGCTAAGTTACGTGGTTGGTCAACGTCGGTACCTTTAATTACGGCTACATAGTACGACAATAACTGTAATGGCAGTGTGTAAACAATTGGCGCAATAATGTCGTCAGTGTGGTTTACGTTGATTACACGCATTGTGTCGTCTGACTCAAAGTGTGAATCTTTATCTGCGAATACGTAAATAATGCCGCCACGTGCACGTACTTCTTCTACGTTTGATTTAAGCTTTTCTAATAGCTCATTGTTTGGTGCTACAACAATAATTGGCATGTCGGCATCAATAAGTGCAAGTGGCCCATGTTTAAGCTCGCCCGCTGCGTAGGCTTCTGCGTGAATGTACGAAATCTCTTTAAGTTTAAGCGCACCTTCCATTGCAATTGGGTATTGCGAGCCACGACCTAAAAACAGTGAGTGATGTTTGTCGGCAAACTCTTCTGCAAGGTCTGCAATGCCATCAGCAAGCAGTAATGTTTCTTCAAGCTTAGCAGGAAGTACTTTTATAGCATCTACAATAGCACTTTGATCAAGTTGTTTTTCTTGAGCTATAGACGCAGTAAGCATTAACAAACCAACTAATTGTGTTGTAAATGCTTTAGTAGAAGCTACACCAATTTCAGCGCCGGCTTTAGTCATAAAGGCAAGGTCAGATTCGCGCACAAGCGATGAACCCGGTACGTTACAAATGGTCATTGATGCCATGTAACCTTGCTCTTTAGCTAAGCGTAATGCCGCTAGCGTATCGGCTGTTTCACCCGATTGTGAAATAGTCACAAGTAGGCTGTTTTCGTGTACATACGATTGGCGGTATCTAAACTCAGAGGCAATCTCAACATTACAGCTAACGCCTGCAAATTGCTCAAGCCAGTAACGGGCAACCATACCTGAATGGTATGACGTACCACAGGCAATAATTTGTACGTGTTTTACATCTTTAAATATTTGCTGAGCGCTGTCGCCAAAGGCGTCAATTGCTACGCGGTCGTCGTTTAAACGCCCTTCAAGGGTATTGCGTACCGCAAGTGGTTGCTCGTAAATTTCTTTTAGCATGTAGTGGCGGTAGTCGCCCTTGCCTGAAGCGTCTTGCGTGATATTTGATTCAATAACTTCGCGCTCTACAGCGTCGCCATTTTCATCAAAAATTTCAACAGTATCACGTGTAATTCGGGCTACGTCGCCTTCTTCTAAAAAGATGAAGCTACGTGTAACTGGTAATAGTGCTAACTGATCAGACGCAATAAAGTTTTCGCCAAGGCCTAAACCTATTACAAGTGGGCTACCTGAGCGCGCTACGATGATTTCATTGTCGTTTGCTTTATCAAATACAACGGTACCAAACGCACCTTCAAATTGCTTAACTGCGGCTTGAACAGATGCAAGTAACGTAGTGTGTTGCTTACGAAGCTTATGAATTAAGTGCACCATTACTTCGGTATCGGTTTCAGATAGGAACTCGTAGCCTTCTTCTTTAAGCGATGCGCGTAAGCTTGCGTGATTTTCAATAATACCGTTATGCACGAGTGCTAGCTGGTTATTTGATACATGCGGGTGAGCGTTTTCTTCAGTAACGCTGCCGTGTGTTGCCCAGCGTGTGTGTGCAATACCTGTATGACCGCTAACACCTGCTTTCTCAAGTGCAGCCTCTACGTTAACTACTTTACCGACTGCTTTTACAGTATTTAGTGTAGAGCCTTCTAAAAGTGCTACACCGGCAGAGTCGTAGCCACGGTATTCAAGACGTTTAAGGCCTTCAACTAAAATTTTGTTTACTGGACGTTCTGCAACTGCCCCAACTATTCCACACATAGTGTCTCCATTAATTTTTTAATTCTAGTAACTCGCTTTTTAGTTACTAATCAATAATCTCTGCACAAATTAGTTTTACACCACACGCCTCAATCGCTTTGCGTTTATCATCTGCTAAGCCAGTATCGGTTATTAAAGTGGTTACTATTTTCCACGGTAATTCTAAATTTGGTATTTTTCGGCCAATCTTATCTGACTCAACCATAACGATTACTTCGCGAGCTGCTTTTGCCATTACTTGGCTTAAGCCAACTAACTCATTAAAGGTAGTCGTGCCGCGCTTTACATCTATGCCATCTGCACCAATAAATAATTGATCGAAGTCATAAGAGCATAATACGTTTTCAGCAACTTGCCCCTGAAACGACTCAGAATGTGGATCCCATGTACCACCGGTCATTAAAAGTGTTGGCTCGTTTTCAAGTGATAGTAAACGGCTCGCCACTTTAATCGCGTTGGTCATTACAACTAACCCTCGCTTATTTGCAAGCTCTGGGATCATAGCGGCCGTAGTGCGCCCGCTATCAATAATAATGCGGTTATGATCTTTTATGAGTGCTGCTGCAGCCTTAGCTATTGCTACTTTGCGTTTAGAGTCTATTTCGTCGGTGACGATTTCTTTAGGCAGTGCAATAGCTCCACCATAACGGCGCAGTAACAAGCCGCTTTTTTCAAGCGCGGTTAAATCTTTACGAATGGTTACTTCAGATGTTTGAAACTGCTCAGCGAGCTTTTCAACAGCCACTTCACCTAGCTCATTTATCTGAGTAAGTATTAAATGGCGGCGTTGCTGTGTGTTTCGTTTAGTCATAAAGCTCGTAGATTAAGTTTCGTTTCGAAAGATGTGTAATTCTAAACGAAACTAGTTAAATGGCAAGTGAACGAGCAAAAATAAAGCAGCTTTCAACAAGGAATAATAAAGGTAAAATAGCGCTAGGATCAGTTAATCAATCAAAGAAGCCTTAATGCAGTCATTTAACAGCTTAGATAAAACGCTATTAGCGCTACGAAAGCAAACTGGCGAAATATGCCGACTCTTTAATAAAAGCCCAAGTAAAGGTAATTTAAAACGCATTAAAGAGCTGTTCGCTCAATGCGGTGAAGGGGTAATTATAGAATCAGGTTTTCATTGCGATTATGGTAATCAAATAACTATTGGTGATCGTAGCTTCATAAACATTAACTGTACGGTATTAGATGCTCCAATTAGTGAGGGGGCAATTACCATCGGTGATGACTGCTTAATAGGCCCCAATGTTCAATTACTAGCGGTATCCCATGCTGTTAACCCTACACTGCGACTGAATAAAGAAAACTTTGCAGCACCGATTATAATAGGCAACAACGTATGGATTGGTGCAGGTGCAATTATTTTAGCAGGCGTATCTATTGGCGATAACAGTGTTATTGGTGCGGGATCGCTCGTCACCAAAAATGTAAAGGAGAATACAGTTGTTGCTGGTAATCCTGCTCTTGAAATAAGAACACTATAATTATAATCGATGTTTTTTGGTGTCAGGTGTCACTTTGCTCGCCCGATCTGAGTGTTGAAGGTTTGGTGTTTTAAACCCCAGAAAGCAAAAAATCCGTTACATTGATTTAGCGGGTGTTTCTTATTTGAAGTCGGTGCGCTACTAATAACCAAAACACCGCTCACAAAGAGGTGGTTCGCTTAAGAGACGCTACGCTTTAGAGATTATTTTCCTGCAGACAGCAAAAAACCCGTCACATTGCTGTAACGGGTTTCTCTTATTTGAAGCCTGGTAATGTCCTACTTTCACATAGCAAATGCTACACTATCATCGGCGCTGTTTCGTTTCACTACTGAGTTCGGCATGGGATCAGGTGGGTCCAAAACGCTATTGTCACCAAGCAAATTTGGTTGTTAATCCGTATTCCTACGCACTAACTGAATTTGGAAAATATCTGATAATATTTTTTAAGTCTTTCTGTCAGTAATATCTACTTTAGTCATTAACTTCTGTCTTAACTGTCACATAAAACGCGTTTGGCGTTGTATGGTTAAGCCTCACGGGTAATTAGTACAAGTTAGCTTAATGGCTCACACCACTTCCACATCTTGCCTATCAACGTTGTAGTCTTCAACGGCCCTTCAGAGACTTTAAAAGTCTAGTGAGAACTCATCTCGAGGCCTGCTTCGCGCTTAGATGCTTTCAGCGCTTATCAGTTCCGAACGTAGCTACCGGGCAATGCCATTGGCATGACAACCCGAACACCAGCGGTTCGTTCACTCCGGTCCTCTCGTACTAGGAGCAACCCCTCTCAATTCTCAAACGCCCACGGCAGATAGGGACCGAACTGTCTCACGACGTTCTAAACCCAGCTCGCGTACCACTTTAAATGGCGAACAGCCATACCCTTGGGACCGACTTCAGCCCCAGGATGTGATGAGCCGACATCGAGGTGCCAAACACCGCCGTCGATATGAACTCTTGGGCGGTATCAGCCTGTTATCCCCGGAGTACCTTTTATCCGTTGAGCGATGGCCCTTCCATTCAGAACCACCGGATCACTATGACCTACTTTCGTACCTGCTCGACGTGTCTGTCTCGCAGTTAAGCTGGCTTCTACCATTACACTAACCGTACGATGTCCGACCGTACTTAGCCAACCTTCGTGCTCCTCCGTTACTCTTTGGGAGGAGACCGCCCCAGTCAAACTACCCACCAGGCACTGTCCGTAACCCCGATTCAGGGGCCAACGTTAGAACATCAAAACTACAAGGGTGGTATTTCAAGGACGACTCCAACAAGACTAGCGTCTCATCTTCAAAGTCTCCCACCTATCCTACACATGTAGGTTCAATGTTCAGTGCCAAGCTGTAGTAAAGGTTCACGGGGTCTTTCCGTCTAGCCGCGGGTACACAGCATCTTCACTGCGATTTCAATTTCACTGAGTCTCGGGTGGAGACAGCGTGGCCATGGTTACACCATTCGTGCAGGTCGGAACTTACCCGACAAGGAATTTCGCTACCTTAGGACCGTTATAGTTACGGCCGCCGTTTACCGGGGCTTCGATCAAGAGCTTCTCCGAAGATAACCCCATCAATTAACCTTCCGGCACCGGGCAGGTGTCACACCGTATACGTCATCTTGCGATTTTGCACAGTGCTGTGTTTTTAATAAACAGTCCCAGCCACCTGGTCACTGCGGCTCCCGTCCGCTTAGAGAGCAAGTCTCATCACAGATAGGAGCGTACCTTCTCCCGAAGTTACGGTACGATTTTGCCTAGTTCCTTCACCCGAGTTCTCTCAAGCGCCTTAGTATTCTCTACCTGACCACCTGTGTCGGTTTGGGGTACGATTCGGTATAATCTGAAGCTTAGAGGCTTTTCCTGGAAGTATGGCATCAGCAACTTCACTACCGTAGTAGCTCGTCTCGTGTCTCAGGTTTAATGTTCGTCCGGATTTACCTAAACAAACGCCCTACTCACTTTCACATGGACAACCATCGCCATGCTTGCTTAGCCTTCTCCGTCCCCCCATCGCAATTATACCAAGTACGGAAATATTAATCCGTTTCCCATCGACTACGCCTTTCGGCCTCGCCTTAGGGGTCGACTTACCCTACCCTGATTAACATGGGATAGGAACCCTTGGTCTTCCGGCGTGCGGGTTTTTCACCCGCATTATCGTTACTCATGTCAGCATTCGCACTTCTGATACGTCCAGCATACCTCCCGGTACACCTTCAACCGCTTACAGAACGCTCCCCTACCACTCATACAAAGTATGAATCCGCAGCTTCGGTGCATAGTTTAGCCCCGTTACATCTTCCGCGCAGACCGACTCGACCAGTGAGCTATTACGCTTTCTTTAAAGGATGGCTGCTTCTAAGCCAACCTCCTGGCTGTCTGGGCCTTTCCACATCGTTTCCCACTTAACTATGACTTTGGGACCTTAGCTGGCGGTCTGGGTTGTTTCCCTCTTCACGACGGACGTTAGCACCCGCCGTGTGTCTCCCGGATATTACTTTACGGTATTCGGAGTTTGCAAAGGGTTGGTAAGTCGGGATGACCCCCTAGCCTTAACAGTGCTCTACCCCCGTAAGTATTCGTCCGAGGCTCTACCTAAATAGATTTCGGGGAGAACCAGCTATCTCCCGGTTTGATTAGCCTTTCACTCCTAGCCACAGGTCATCCCCTAACTTTTCAACGTTAGTGGGTTCGGTCCTCCAGTTGATGTTACTCAACCTTCAACCTGCCCATGGCTAGATCACCGGGTTTCGGGTCTATACCTTGCAACTATTCGCCCAGTTAAGACTCGGTTTCCCTACGGCTACCCTAATCGGTTAACCTCGCTACAAAATATAAGTCGCTGACCCATTATACAAAAGGTACGCAGTCACAGAACAAGTCTGCTCCTACTGCTTGTACGTACACGGTTTCAGGTTCTATTTCACTCCCCTCACAGGGGTTCTTTTCGCCTTTCCCTCACGGTACTGGTTCACTATCGGTCAGTTGGGAGTATTTAGCCTTAGATGATGGTCCACCTATATTCAGTCAAAGTTTCACGTGCTCCGACCTACTCGATTTCACTTAAAATGTCTTTTCATGTACGGGACTATCACCCTGTATCGTGGCACTTTCCAGAGCCTTCCATTAACACATAATAAGCTTAAGGGCTGTTCCGATTTCGCTCGCCGCTACTTTCGGAATCTCGGTTGATTTCTTTTCCTACGGGTACTTAGATGTTTCAGTTCTCCGCGTTCGCCTCGTTAACCTATGTATTCAGTTAACGATACCTGCAAGCAGGTGGGTTTCCCCATTCGGAAATCCTAGTCTCAAGTGCTTTTTACTAGCTTGACTAGGCTTATCGCAAGTTAATACGTCCTTCATCGCCTCCAACTGCCAAGGCATCCACCGTGTACGCTTAGTCACTTAACCATACAACCCAAACGGGTCTTTGTTTTGTGACAGTTTAACTTCGCCAGAAGTTAATATTGAATACTAAAGTAGATACCAATCAATCGACTCATAAGAGTGATTAAATGGCACTGAATGATACTGCTATCATTCTTTTTTACTTTTGAAAACTCTGTACAAATAACAATGTTATTCATACGAATTTTATTATCAGCTTTTCCAAATTTTTAAAGAGCATATTAATTAACTAAGCCAGTGGCTTAACTAACTAACAATCATCTGTGTGGACACTACGAACAAATAAGTTCTAAATCGTATAAGGAGGTGATCCAGCCCCAGGTTCCCCTAGGGCTACCTTGTTACGACTTCACCCCAGTCATGAATCACTCCGTGGTAAACGTCCTCCCGAGGGTTAGACTATCTACTTCTGGAGCAACCCACTCCCATGGTGTGACGGGCGGTGTGTACAAGGCCCGGGAACGTATTCACCGCGTCATTCTGATACGCGATTACTAGCGATTCCGACTTCATGGAGTCGAGTTGCAGACTCCAATCCGGACTACGACGCACTTTAAGTGATTCGCTTACCTTCGCAGGTTCGCAGCACTCTGTATGCGCCATTGTAGCACGTGTGTAGCCCTACACGTAAGGGCCATGATGACTTGACGTCGTCCCCACCTTCCTCCGGTTTATCACCGGCAGTCTCCTTAGAGTTCTCAGCATTACCTGCTAGCAACTAAGGATAGGGGTTGCGCTCGTTGCGGGACTTAACCCAACATCTCACAACACGAGCTGACGACAGCCATGCAGCACCTGTATCAGAGTTCCCGAAGGCACCAATCTATCTCTAGAAAGTTCTCTGTATGTCAAGTGTAGGTAAGGTTCTTCGCGTTGCATCGAATTAAACCACATGCTCCACCGCTTGTGCGGGCCCCCGTCAATTCATTTGAGTTTTAACCTTGCGGCCGTACTCCCCAGGCGGTCTACTTAATGCGTTAGCTTTGAAAAACAGAACCGAGGTTCCGAGCTTCTAGTAGACATCGTTTACGGCGTGGACTACCGGGGTATCTAATCCCGTTTGCTCCCCACGCTTTCGTACATGAGCGTCAGTGTTGACCCAGGTGGCTGCCTTCGCCATCGGTATTCCTTCAGATCTCTACGCATTTCACCGCTACACCTGAAATTCTACCACCCTCTATCACACTCTAGTTTGCCAGTTCGAAATGCAGTTCCCAGGTTGAGCCCGGGGCTTTCACATCTCGCTTAACAAACCGCCTGCGTACGCTTTACGCCCAGTAATTCCGATTAACGCTCGCACCCTCCGTATTACCGCGGCTGCTGGCACGGAGTTAGCCGGTGCTTCTTCTGTCAGTAACGTCACAGATGTGAGGTATTAACTCACACCCTTTCCTCCTGACTGAAAGTGCTTTACAACCCGAAGGCCTTCTTCACACACGCGGCATGGCTGCATCAGGCTTTCGCCCATTGTGCAATATTCCCCACTGCTGCCTCCCGTAGGAGTCTGGACCGTGTCTCAGTTCCAGTGTGGCTGATCATCCTCTCAAACCAGCTAGGGATCGTTGCCTTGGTGAGCCATTACCTCACCAACTAGCTAATCCCACTTGGGCCAATCTAAAGGCGAGAGCCTAAGCCCCCTTTGGTCCGTAGACATTATGCGGTATTAGCAGTCGTTTCCAACTGTTGTCCCCCACCTCAAGGCATGTTCCCAAGCATTACTCACCCGTCCGCCGCTCGTCAGCAAAATAGCAAGCTACTTTCTGTTACCGCTCGACTTGCATGTGTTAGGCCTGCCGCCAGCGTTCAATCTGAGCCATGATCAAACTCTTCAATTAAAAAGTTTTGTGTCTTTCGACAGCTCAATGAATTCTGAATTTATTTAATATCTTTCGATATTGAATTGACTGTGCTGAATAACTACTAAGTAATTATTCTGTTGGTCACTCAGTTTCAATTGAGACTCTAATTTGTTTGCCTCACTACCTAAGTAGCTTGGCTGTTAGAACTCAATCTGTACGAGTGCCCACACAGATGATTGCTTTATATTGTTAAAGAACGTTGCGACGTTGTCGCTAGGGATGCGTATAATACATCCTTTATTTTTCGAGTCAATACTTTGTTTTCAAATTTCTTTTTAGAATCTTTAAAAGTAAAGTTTTACTTAACTCTCTGATTAACTCTTGCCTCGCTATGCGTTGGCGCCTGCCGTCTCAGTGGGGTCGCATTATAGGGATATTCGAGTGGGGGTCAACGTTTAATTCATGCTTTTTTGAATAAAAATACTTTTAGTACGAAAGGCATACAAATAAAGGGGTGAAGGGCGCTTTTAGGTTAAAAAACATGCATTTTTAATCTCTACTTAAATGCTAATACTCTATCAATATAAAAAGCGGAAAATAAAGCGTGATATTTTCCGCTTTTTATAGAGTGGTTAATTAGCTGAAACTTCCCATACTGCGATAGAACCAGATATCTCATTACCTATGATAAGTAGCGGTTCGCCAGTTGCACTTTGTTCGCGTGGTATGAATGTCATTCCTTCTGGTGCTAGATCACCGGTAATTTCTGCACCAGCTATTAAACCTCGGTTATAAAAGTAGTCTTCAAACTGCACATCATATGGGTTAGTAATATCGTAAATCATGATCCCCCCCATACGCTCGAGTCCAATAAATGCAAAGGTGCGTTCGCCAATTGTACCTATAGTTAGCGCTTCGGGTTCTGCGCCTTTATCGTCTGAGCGTGTATCGCCTTTATTTTCATCTTCATTATTATTAAACGCCTCGCCATGAACTGATGCGGTAATACGCCCTATATCGTCTCCAGAATCAAATACCACCAGCCCATTACTGTCCCAAATGGTAAACGAACGTGCGCCATAGGCATAAAGCGATTCGTATTGACCATCGTTATTATTATCACCTTTGACCGTTGTCACTTTTAAGCGACCGATGTCGTTATCGTCGTTATTTAAGTAATCAAAATTAGCAGCAAGCGTTAAGTCTTCGACGCGGCTTTCATCTATGTAAGCAAGGCAACCATCGTCTTCATCGAAATCTACGCCGCCTTTGGCTATGCAATCTGCTTCATCAGTTGTATCAAAAAAGTATTCGCGTGCATCACCTTCATTAGCCGACACTATAAAGTTTGCACCTTTCCAGCTAAAGCTTGAAATTGTGTCTGGCTGATACATGCCATATAAGCCAGGGTATGATTTAAAATTAACACCGCCGTCTTTATCTGATGCGTCTATTTGTAAGCTAGACCAGTCTTTAAAGCCTAACCCTTTTAACTCAAGAGAGTTATCTTCTAAATTAACGATAGCTAGTGCGTTATTTTCTTGAATCGATACGTAGGCATATTTGTTATCTTTAGAAATACTGACGTACTCTGGCTCTAAGTCCATTGCTACGGTGGTATTGATTAAATTACCATTTATGGTGCGCCCTGTTGGATTAGCAAATATCAGTCCGAGTGCTTCAAGTTCAGATTGCTTATCGTTGTATGCTGTAAAATCAATATTGGTAGCATTGTCGGCAATTACACCATCATTAACATTGATAATGCTGATAGAACCCTGTGGATCAATACTATAGTCGCCGTTAGGTTCCCCTTCGTTGGCAACAACTACTTTTGCTCCATCATGGCTAAATGTAACCATATCGGGTAAAAAACCAGCCGTTACATTTTTTATAAATATTGGTGTATCGCCGCTTATGTCGTAAAAGGCAACTTGACCTGCCTCTCCAACACTTTTAGCAGCCATTGCTACAGCAAGTAATTTGTTATTTTCATCTATTGCTATGCTGTTTGCGTCACCGGGGGTGTTGTCGTTTAAGGTAAGTGTAATTGCCGTACTTAAGTTGGTTGTACTTACAATGCCCTCATTGTCTTGCACTAGAGCAGCTGTATCAAATGTGTCGGCAGGAATAATATTTACAACCGCAGAATCCCCCGAGCTATTAATAGCGTAAATCCATTTTTTAGATGCTTGATAAGCAACTATTTCGGCAGCACCTTCAGGGCTTTGCGCATTGAGTACTGCTCGTCCTATTAGGTTAATAGTTAAAGCCGAATTTGCATTAGTGCCGTTAATTCCATTTTCACCTGCTGTACCTTGCTCGCCTTGAGCTCCTTGTGCGCCATTTTGACCATCATCGCCATCTAATGAGCAACCAGTCAGCATAGATAAAAGTGAAAGCGCTATTATTGATTTTTTTAACATTGTTCTTTTCCTTAGTGTGGTATTAGGTAAATATCAACACAGAGGTATTACAAAGTTGTGGCACTTTTAATAAAGCTTTTTTACCTTAAAAAACCAGCTGATAGGCTAAAGGTAAAATAAGCAACATACCCAATACATAACCCATTTTTTTAAGCGCTTTCGAATAGTTGTTTTTAATTTTAAGACCTAGCAAGGGCCTAATGATATCAATGCGCATTACCACTAATGTAATAGCTGCGCACGCTCCCCAAGTACCCACTGTAATTAAAAATAACTCAACCACGGGGCCAAAACTAAAAGGTTGCAGCATAAAACATAAAATAATTAATACACTTTGATGCAATACATAAAAGGGAAACACCCAGCTATTTAGTGTGTTTAAGTAAGCTGCTTTAAAATTTAAAAAACGCTGCGCTAAGGTAAGCATGGTAAGTACACCAACTACTCTTTGAATATTGTATATTGCAGTCCACACATAGTTTGGCAAATCCAGTTCATTTTGATACGCCAAAGCAATACACACATACAATAGAGTAAAGCTTGTACACAATAACCAAAGGTATCGATTTAAACTTTTCCAAAAATAAGTGCTTTTAGCTAACAGGTACCCTGTAAATAAAAATATGAAGCCGCTTACTTCACGTACTGCATCACCCTTTAAATAATTATTAATAAGTAATATAGCTGTTACTAATAAGCCTGTGAGTATTGGGAATGATAGGTTTACTTGAATCGTATTTAATAAAGAAGAAAAAATAGAAAGCTTTGCTACTAATGAGTATATAAAAACAATAAGCATAAACTGCCACAAAGAGCGTAAATACCATAAATGATTTACATCAACATGCGGCCATACTCCAGATTGGTAATTAACAAATATGCTATTACTGGTATCTAAAAACGCTAAATAGAACTGCCAATACGTTATATCTATAACGCCTTGTTGATGCATTTCGGCATAAAGCTGAAAAGGCACAACTAACCATAACCCCACCAGCAGGGGGAGTAATATGAAAATAGAACGCTTTAAAACAAATAAGGCACGTAATTTATAGCCACTTACTTTATCAAGCATAAAACGAAGTGCTACCCCTGATATAAACCAAATTAGCAACATTCTCCAAGGGGAAAACAGCAACATAAAATACTCTACGTGTTCAGACGTATAATTACTTTTAAAATGAAACCCCCAATTTTGGCTATACAACATACTTATGTGATAAAAAATGAGAGTCGCAAATGCAATTACTCTCAACCAATCAATAAAGCAATGGCGAGAGTGTTTAGATTGTATTGCGTTTAATTGAGTACTCATACGTTAACCAATGTGTTTGTGATACCGGTAGTTAACTTAAAATAACTCGCAAAAACTATACATAAGTGCTTATATTACAAGCAATAGTGATAAAAGGTGGTATACAGGGATAACTGTCGCCTATAAATATAAAAGCACACATAATGAACCTCCAACACTTTCAACGTTTTCAAACTTTTTATGCCGCGTTACTCCTGTTTAGCTACGTTGTAATAAACAATACGGTTAATGCGACAACTCAAATAATGGAGGCGCAAAGAGACGGCGCACTTCCTTTTTTAATATGGGAGCCGTTTGTATGGGAATATTCCAGTGCGTTTAGCACGTTACTTATATTTCCGGCTGTAGTATGGCTATTAAAAAAAATACCTTTTAATTGGCATAATATTGCGCTTTCGCTGTGTACTTACTTTGTAGCGTCTATTATTTTCAGCGTATTCCATATTAGTGTAATGGTTGGAGGACGGAAGCTCATTTATTGGTTGAACGAACTTCACTACAACTTTGGCCTCAGCTGGTTTGAATTTTTATATGAATACCAAAAAGATGCGATAAGCTTTTTATTCTTTATCACCCTTATTAAAGTTTATCAGTATATTGTTAAACAGTTGTTGGGAGAGGCTTCGTCTATTGATGAAGGTGCGCAACACAATACTGATAATATTAATCGCTTATTAGTTAAAAAGCGGGGTAAAGAATTTATTATAAAAATTGACGAGGTGGATTGGCTTGAATCTTCAGGCAATTATGTAAACTTACACATTGGCACGTCCATTTACCCTTTAAGAGTGACGCTCACTGAATTAAGTAAACAACTAGAAGTGCAGGGATTTTGTAGGATTCACCGAAGTCATGGCGTAAAACTCGATAAAGTAGAATGCATTACACCACTCCCCAGCGGCGACAGCGAAATAAAACTAACGACAGGAAAAGTGCTTAACCTTTCTAGGCGTTATAAAGAGCAATTTAAACTTAAGCTGCAATAAAAAAGGCTACCTAAGTAGCCTTTAATTATTATTTTTTAACTGGTCGTTTCCAACCGGTTAAGTTGCGTTGCTTTGAACGTGCTATTGCCAGTTGCTCGTCTTCAACAGTGCTAGTGATCACAGAGCCTGCTCCCACAGTTGCAGTGGAACCAATGTTTACAGGAGCAACAAGTGATGAGTTAGAGCCTATAAAAGCGTTATCACCAATAATGGTTTTTGCTTTATTCACCCCATCGTAGTTACAGGTAATTGTACCTGCGCCAATATTTACTTTTTCGCCAATTTCAGCATCGCCTAAGTAACTTAAGTGGTTTGCTTTAGAACCCTTACCTAAGCGGGTTTTTTTCATCTCTACAAAGTTACCAATGTGCGAGTCTTCTTCCATTACCGCACCTGGGCGAAGGCGAGCGTATGGGCCAAGGGTACATTTAGCCGCTACGCTTGCATCTTCAATAAGGGTATTCGCTTTTATTACCACGTTATCGCCAATGGTACAGTTTTTAAGGACGCAATTAGGGCCAATGTGTACGTTATTGCCAAGAGTTACATTACCTTCAAAAATAACGTTTATATCAATTAATACGTCTTCGCCTGTTTTAACATTGCCACGTACATCAATACGGGCAGGGTCGGCGAGGGTAGCACCATTTAACATTAACTCTTCTGCTTGCCATGCTTGGTAAGCACGCTCTAACCCTGCTAGTTGTACGCGGTTGTTTGCGCCTTCAACTTCCATTGCATGATCTGGCTGAGCCGATGTAATTTCTACACCTTCACTGTGCGCCATAGCAACTATATCTGTTAGGTAGTATTCACCTTGCGCATTATTGTTAGATAAGTTGCCTAACCAGGTTTTTAACAGTTTGCCGTTAACCGCCATAATACCGGTGTTTACTTCATTAATAAGTAACTGCTCTGCGCTTGCATCTTTTTGCTCAACAATACCAACAAGCTTGCCATTTTCACGCAGCATACGACCGTAGCCATTTGGATTAACCAAGTTAACGGTTAATACCGCTAGCCCATTTTTAGGTGTTACAGCCAATAAGCGCTCAAGTGTTGATTGTTTTGTTAAAGGAACGTCACCGTATAAAACCAATACGGTATCGTCATCGTTAATATGAGGATTTGCTTGTGCAACAGCATGGCCGGTACCTAATTGATCTGCTTGCAGTACCCACTTTACATCGTTATCGGCAAGTTGTTGTTGTAATAGTTCGCCGCCGTGCCCATAAACTAAGTTAGTTGTGGTTGCGCCCAATGCCTTTGCGTTATCAATAACATGCTGCACCATAGGTTTACCTGCCACTTTATGCAGCACTTTTGGTAGAGCAGAGCGCATACGAGTACCTTTACCCGCAGCAAGAATTACAGTAGTTAGAGCCATTAAAACAATTTCCTTTTTCCGTTGTTTTAGTTAACAAGTCTGTTTATGCAGAAGATTACGTAAGTCACGCCCTGTGCAAATACTCAGTAAACTAATTTGCTAGTACTGAATCTTGGCTGAAAAACACACTTAATTTAATGACGTTATTGTAGCGGGGATTGATGAAGGATATAAGTGAAAAGCTCAGTTAATAACTTCGACGACTAAAAAAAGCTTAAATTAAAACACGTACCTTAGTAACAAGCACAAAAAAGCCCACATAAAGTGGGCTTTTTATAAACCAGATAGGCTTACTTTTTACGTAATTGCTGAATAACACGTAGTTGTGCTACCGCTTCAGCTAGCTGCATTGCCGCTTGATTATAATCAAGCTCTGACGATGCACCTTTTGCCATTTGCGCTTCAGCGTCACGTTTAGCTTGCTCTGCAGCTTGTTCGTCTAGGTCTTCACCACGAACGGCTGTGTCTGCAAGTACGGTCACTATGTTCGGTTGAACTTCTAGTGTACCGCCAGCAATGTAGATGAGTTCTTCTTCACCAAATTGCTTAACTAAACGCACCATACCAGGTTTAAGGGCAGTTAGTAGTGGCGCGTGACCGGCATTAACACCAAGCTCACCTTCACTACCAGATACTTGAATCGATTCAACCAAACCAGAAAACAAGTTCTGCTCTGCGCTTACTACGTCAAGATGTACAGTCATAGCTGCCATACTACCCTCCTAATTACATGCTTTTGGCTTTTTCTTGAGCTTCTTCGATAGAGCCAACCATGTAGAACGCTTGCTCTGGAAGGTCATCAAACTCACCGTTTAAAATGCCTTTGAAGCCAGCAATTGTGTCTTTAAGTGAAACGTATTTACCTGACGCACCTGTAAATACCTCTGCCACGAAGAACGGCTGAGATAGGAAACGTTGGATTTTACGTGCACGAGATACAAGTTGCTTATCTTCGTCAGAAAGCTCGTCCATACCTAGGATTGCGATGATGTCTTTAAGTTCTTTGTAACGCTGAAGAACTGTTTGAACGCCACGCGCTGTATCGTAGTGCTCTTGACCAATTACTAATGGGTCAAGTTGACGTGAAGATGAATCAAGTGGATCTACCGCTGGGTAAATACCAAGTGATGCGATATCACGTGAAAGTACTACTGTTGCATCTAAGTGAGCAAACGTTGTTGCTGGAGATGGATCCGTTAAATCATCCGCAGGTACGTATACCGCTTGGATTGATGTGATTGAACCCGTCTTAGTAGATGCGATACGCTCTTGAAGTACACCCATTTCTTCAGCTAGTGTAGGCTGGTAACCTACCGCTGATGGCATACGACCAAGTAGTGCTGATACTTCTGTACCCGCAAGTGTGTAACGGTAGATGTTATCTACGAAGAAAAGTACGTCGCGACCTTCGTCACGGAACTTTTCAGCCATAGTAAGACCTGTTAACGCTACGCGTAAACGGTTACCTGGCGGCTCGTTCATCTGACCGTATACAAGCGATACTTTATCAAGTACGTTTGAATCGTTCATTTCATGGTAGAAATCGTTACCCTCACGAGTACGCTCACCAACACCTGCGAATACTGAGTAGCCGCTGTGCTCGATTGCGATGTTACGGATAAGTTCCATCATGTTTACGGTTTTACCAACACCGGCACCACCGAATAAACCAACTTTACCACCTTTAGCAAACGGACATACAAGGTCGATTACCTTGATACCTGTTTCTAAAAGTTCTACTGAACTTGATTGCTCTTCGTATGAAGGCGCTGCACGGTGAATAGACATACGGTCTTCTTCGCCGATTGGGCCAGCTTCATCGATTGGCTCACCAAGTACGTTCATGATACGACCAAGTGTTGCTTTACCAACTGGAACTTGAATCGCTTCACCTGTGTTTGATACTGCTGCACCACGACGTAAACCGTCTGTAGTACCTAGTGCGATAGTACGTACCACACCGCCACCTAGCTGCTGTTGAACTTCTAGAGTCAAACCAGCTAAATCGCCATCTGTTACTTTTAGCGCGTCATATACGGCTGGCACGTTGTCTTGTGAAAATTCAATATCCACAACGGCACCGATAATTTGGACGACCTTACCTAAACTCATGTCTATTCCTCTCGTTAATCTTTGCCTGAAGCATTAAACTGCGGCTGAACCAGAAACAATCTCACTAATTTCTTGTGTGATTGCCGCTTGGCGGGCCTTGTTGTAAACAAGCTGTAACTCATCCATAAGGTCGCCAGCGTTATCAGTTGCGGCTTTCATCGCAACCATACGGGCAGCCTGTTCAGAGGCAGCGTTCTCAACCACACCTTGGTATACCTGAGACTCTACAAAGCGAACTAACAAAGACTCTAAAATAGCGTCTGGGCTTGGTTCGTATAAGTAGTCCCATGTGTGGGCAGATACTTCTTCTTCAGCTTTTGGCAAAGGGAGTAACTGATCTATTGTTGGCTCTTGCTTCATGGTATTAACGAAGTTGTTATATACCAGGAATAAACGGTCAATTTTACCTTCAGAGAATGCATCAAGCATTACTTTTACAGGACCAATAACGTCTTGTACTGAAGGTTTATCTCCTAGGCCTGCTTTTTTAGCAAGCACTTGACCACCAAAGCGTTGAAAGAAACCAGCAGCTTTGCTGCCTAAAGTTGCAAACTCTGCGTCTACACCTTTTTCTTTCCATGCTTTTATGTCTAATGCAACTTTCTTAAACTCATTTGAGTTTAGGCCGCCACATAGACCACGGTCAGTAGAGATAACAATATAACCAACTCGTTTTACTTCACGTTCTTCTAAGAACGGGTGAGTAAAATCAAGATTTGCTTGAGCAACACGACCAATCACTTTGCGTAATTTGTCAGCGTATGGACGGCTTGAAGCCACTCGTTCTTGCGCCTTTTTCATTTTAGACGCAGCAACCATTTCCATTGCGCTAGTGATCTTTTGAGTATTTTTAATACTCCCGATCTTGCTTTTAATCTCTTTTCCGCTGGCCATGACTCTCTCTCCGAATCAAGGTGTGCTTTAGTAAACTAAAGCGCACCATTAATAACTAAATTACCAAGTTTGCGTAGACTTGAACTTCTCTAGAAGTTCTTTAAGTTGCGCTTCGATCTCGGCGTTGTAGTTACCAGTTTCATTGATTTGAGCCACAAGCTCTGCGTATGTGCTACTTGCGTAAGAAAGTAAAGCTGCTTCGAAATCCATGATTTTAGCGATTTCGATATCTTTAAGATAACCTTTCTCAGCTGCAAATAACGACAAAGACATTTCAGCAACAGACATTGGCGCGTACTGTTTCTGCTTCATTAGCTCTGTTACACGCTCACCATGCTCAAGTTGAGCACGTGTAGCATCGTCAAGGTCAGACGCGAACTGCGAGAACGCAGCTAATTCACGGTACTGAGCTAGGGCTAGACGGATACCGCCACCTAGTTTCTTAACGATTTTAGTTTGTGCAGCACCACCAACACGCGATACCGAGATACCAGCATTTACTGCCGGACGGATACCTGAGTTGAATAAGTCAGTTTCTAAGAAGATCTGACCATCGGTGATAGAGATAACGTTAGTCGGTACGAACGCAGAAACGTCGCCGCCTTGAGTTTCAATGATTGGCAATGCCGTCAATGAACCAGTTTGTCCTTTCACTTCACCGTTAGTGAACTTTTCAACGTAATCAGCGTTTACACGCGATGCACGCTCTAAAAGACGCGAGTGAAGGTAGAATACGTCACCTGGGTATGCTTCACGACCTGGTGGACGCTTAAGTAGCAATGAGATTTGACGGTAAGCAACAGCTTGCTTAGATAAATCATCATATACGATTAATGCGTTTTCACCACGGTCACGGAAGTATTCACCCATAGTACAGCCCGAGAACGGTGCTAAGTACTGAAGTGCCGCAGACTCAGAAGCAGATGCTACAACTACGATAGTATTTGCAAGTGCACCGTGCTCTTCTAATTTACGTACTACGTTAGCAATAGTAGATGCTTTTTGACCAACCGCTACGTACACACACTTAACGCCTGTGTCTTTTTGGTTGATGATCGCATCGATTGCTAGTGCAGTTTTACCTGTTTGGCGGTCACCGATTACAAGCTCACGCTGACCACGACCAACTGGAATCATCGCATCAATAGATTTGTAACCAGTTTGTACTGGCTCATCTACAGATTGACGCTCGATTACACCTGGTGCAATTTTTTCTACAGGTTCAAACCCGTCGTTGTCTAAAGCGCCTTTACCATCGATAGGAGCACCTAGCGTGTTTACAACACGACCAAGTAAGCCAGCACCAACAGGAACTTCTAAGATACGACCAGTTGTGTATACTTTTACGCCTTCAGTAAGGTCAGCGTATGGACCCATTACTACTGCACCAATTGAGTCGCGCTCAAGGTTTAGTGCGATAGCATAACGGTTGCCAGGAAGCTCAATCATCTCACCTTGCATACAGTCAGCTAGACCGTGGATGCGGATGATACCGTCAGTAACAGATACAATTGTACCTTCGTTACGAGCTTCACTTACAACTTCGAACTTCTCAATACGTTGTTTGATTAGTTCTGAAATTTCAGTGGAATTAAGTTGCATGCTCTTTTTCCCAATTACGATTGTAGTGTTGTGGCTAAGCGGTTTAATTTTCCGCGTACAGAGCCGTCGATTACAGTGTCGCCTGCCTTAATAATAAGGCCGCCAACTACTGACGCGTCTTCACTACAATTCAGCTTAACTTTGCGTGCGAAACGTTTTTCAAGTGTCGCTACCAATGACTCTTGCTGCGCTGCAGTAAGAGGGGTTGCCGAAATCACGTCTACATCGATTTCTTTGTCATACTCTGCTTTAAACGCAGCGAATAACTGTGCAACCTCAGGCAGTGCAATCAAACGTCCATTTTCAGCCATCACCTTCACTAGGTTCTGACCTTGTTCGTTGAGCTGCTCTGCGCATAAGTTAATAAATAACTCAGCTTGTGCAGAAGCAGTAGGCAATCCAGCTAAAATGGCTGATGCTTGCTCGTCGCTGGCAACGTGGCCAGCGAAAAACAACATGTCATTCCAGCTTTCAATAGCGCCTTTTTCAACGGCAAGTTCAAAAGCCGCTTTAGCGTATGGGCGAGCGATAGTAGTCAATTCAGACATGCTCATACCCTCCTAATTACAGCTCAGCGACAAGTTTTTCAACGATGTCACTATGTGCGGCTTGATTGATTTCACGCTCTAAAATTCTCTCTGCGCCAACCACAGCCAGTGTTGCTACTTGCTTACGTAGCTCTTCTGTCACACGGTTACGCTCTGATTCAATTTCAGAGTGCCCTTGAGCAATAATTTTTTCACGCTCTTCTTGTCCACGAACTGTTTCTTCGTCAACAATTAGCACGGCACGCTTTTTAGCTTGATCAATGATATCAGCCGCTTGAGCTTTTGCATCTTTAAGCTGTTCTGCAGCTTTTTGTTGCGCAAGTTCTAAGTCTTTTTCGGCTCTATCAGAGGCAGCTAAACCATCTTCGATTTTCTTCTGGCGAGCTTCAATTGCACCGTTTAGTGGTGGCCATACGAACTTCATACAAAAAAGTACGAACACCGTAAACGCAATTAATTCACCGATAAGAGTGGCGTTTAAGTTCACAACCGCTCCTCCTTAAATAGTAAGCTGTTCAAAAAATAAAATTAAAGTACGAACAACAATACCATCGCGATACCAACACCAATCATTGCTACAGCATCGATTAGACCAGCAAGGATAAACATTTTAACTTGTAGCGATGGTGCTAGCTCAGGTTGACGCGCACATGCTTCAAGGAATTTACCGCCCATGTTACCAAAACCAACAGCAGTACCGATTGCACCAAAACCAATTAGTAGTGCAACTGCGATGTATTTTAAGCCTGTTACTAGTTCTAAAGCTTCCATTTATTTCTCCAAAGTTTCAATTGTATTAAAAGTAAAAGTAAAATTGTAAATTAGTGATTATCTGAACTTGCCATGCTTAGGTATACGATTGTTAGCATCATGAATACGAATGCTTGCAATACGATTACTAAGATATGGAATACAGCCCAAACAAAGTGCAACGGTAGTTGCATTAAGCCAATCGCACCTATAAGGATGAAGATTAGTTCACCTGCATATAAGTTACCGAACAAACGCAGCGCCAGTGAAAACGGCTTAGAAACCAATGCGATAAGCTCTAGTAATAGATTGAATGGGATTAAAAGAATCTGCATAGCTGTATTGTTTGAACTAAACGGGTGAAGTGTTAGCTCTTTAATAAAACCGCCGATACCTTTAATTTTAATTGAGTAACCAATCATTAATATAAACACACCTAGCGCCAGCGCTGCAGTTAAGTTTATATCTGTTGTTGGTACAATTTTCATGTATACGTCGTGTGAGTCCATGCCAAAGGCTTGCTCACCTACTAAACCAGCAAATGCAGGTAAGAAGTCAACTGGGATTAAATCCATTAAGTTCATTAAGAATATCCAAACGAATATCGTTAATGCTAATGGTGCAATCAGCTTGCTTTTACCATGAAAAGTATCACGTACGTTGTCGCCAACGAACTCAACTATCATTTCAATGAAACACTGAAATTTACCTGGTACGCCCAATGTTGATTTTTTAGCGGCACTACGGAAGATCCATAAAAAGATAAGACCTAGTCCGATTGACCATGCGAGGGTATCTACATGCCATGTCCAAAAACCACTGTCCGTACATGCTTTATTGAAGGCTAGACCGGCGTCGGTCGAGCACATCTTAGCATTGGTTAAGTGGTGCTGGATATGGCTAGATAGAGTAACTTCTTCTGCAGCCATGTTATATCCCAAAAGTTAATGTTTAAAAAAAACGGGTGCAAACAATCCAGTGAATAAAGCCAGTACATAGATACTAAAAAAGGGCAGCAAAACTACCGGAAAATGCTTTAGTACTAGCGCAAACAATATGATTGTCAGCATAAACTTTAGTGCGTTACCGCGTTTTAACGCGTTATACGCTTGTTCTGCACGACTCGCCCCCATAAATCGGAATGCGTAAAGTGCAAAAACACAGTGAGGAAGTATCGCAACTGCACCACCAGCTAACGCTGACAGACTGGCTTCAACTCCCAAACCAATAAAAATAATTACGGCAGCAAATAATGCTACAACACCCTGAAGACAAATTAGTTTAAATGCGGCAAGCCTATACGGACTTGCTAACTTATTATTCACTTTTTGTTAACCTTAATGGCGTTCAAATCGTTAGGGTGTGAAAACTGGCGAAATTATACTGTATCCTGCCAGTTTTGCAACTTGAGTAGAGTGTTTGTAACACAAATTTGCTACAAATGTCTCTTTTTAGACATGTAATAGATCAATGGTGGGTATTGTCGTGATTAATACGATTCAAAATGCCGTCAAGCTCGTCTAAATTAGTATATGAAATAACCAATTTACCTTTGCCTTTTTTATTGTAGTTTATCTCTACTTTAGCACCTAGGTTTTCAGCTAATTGTTGTTCTAACTGTTTAACATCTGGGTCTTTTTGGTGTTCTTGTTTGGCGGGTGCTGGCTCTAAAATTGCACGCACTAGCTTTTCAGTTTCTCTTACTGTTAGTGCCTTTGCAACGGCGGTTCGTGCTGCGTCAGACTGCGCTTCGCCTTCAAGTGCTAGTAAACAACGCGCATGGCCCATTTCTATGTCACCATGTTCTAACAGAATTTTTACATCACTATTTAAATTATTTAAACGTAATAAGTTTGTTACGGTGGTTCTTGATTTGCCAACTGCATCAGCCACTTGCTGATGTGTTAATTCAAACTCATTTAATAAACGATTAAGCGCAACCGCTTCTTCCATTGCATTTAAATCTTCACGCTGAATATTTTCAATCAGTGCTATAGCAACGGCGGCTTCATCGGGTACATCTTTAATAATACACGGAACTGCGTCTAGTTTTGCAATTTGCGCTGCGCGCCAACGACGTTCACCGGCGATAATTTCATAGCTATTGTGGGCAATAGGGCGCACAACGATAGGTTGAATAATGCCTTGTGAGCGAATAGAGCTGGCGAGTTCTTCGAGTGCCTCTTCAGACATGTCTTTACGAGGTTGGTACTTGCCTGAATGCAAAAACTCAATAGGCAATGTTTGTAACGGGTTATCTGTAGCACTAACTGTGCTTTTGACAACCTCTGTTACGTTTTGTGTGTCTTGTTCCTTGCTGGCGCTCGGTGCAGGCTTAGACGAACTTAAAAGTGCATCGAGTCCTCGGCCTAAACCTCGTTTTTTAGCAGACATGTTATTTTTTTACCTCAAAGTTAGGCGACAACGGACGCTGTTTTTTCTTTTCTTCGCAGCATTTCACCGGCAAGTGCCAAATACGCTTTTGCGCCACTTGATGCTCTGTCGTAATACATAGCAGGTGCGCCAAAACTTGGCGCCTCAGCTAGACGAACATTTCGTGGGATCACAGTGCGATACACTTTATCACCAAAATGTTGTTTTAATTGTTCTGAAACGTCGTTTGCTAGGCGGTTACGCGGATCGTACATAGTGCGTAATATGCCTTCAATTTTTAATTCAGGATTTACTAATTTAGCCAATTGCGTAATGGTATCCATTAATGCTGTTAGGCCTTCCAGTGCATAATATTCACATTGCATTGGTACTAAAATAGAATCTGCAGCGGCCATAGCATTAACAGTTAGCATGTTTAATGAAGGCGGGCAGTCTATAAATATAAACTCGTATTGGTCCTGAATTTTTTCAAGTGCATTACGAAGACGCACTTCACGGGCAAATAATTCCATTAGTTTAACTTCGGCAGCGGTTACGTCTCCGTTTGCTGCAATCATATGGTATTCGCCAGATGTTTCTTTAATGATCACGTCTTCAATGGGCTTATCTTCAATAAGTAGGTCGTAAATAGTGGGCACGTCGCCATATTTATCTACACCACTGCCCATAGTGGCATTACCTTGCGGGTCGAGATCAATTAACAGCACTTTACGCTTCGTTGCGGCCATAGACGCAGCGAGATTAACAGCGGTCGTAGTTTTACCTACACCCCCTTTTTGATTTGCTAATGCGATGACTTTTGCCACAGTGTCTCTGATCCCTAGTCTTTAGAAAGAATAATTAAATGTCGTTGTGCATCTAACTCTGGTACTTCTAATGCAATTTTTTTCTCAAACTTTACGCCAGCGGGTAATGACTCTAACTCTTCGCTAGGGTAAACGCCTTTAAGCGCAATAAAATGGCCAGATTGATCAATTAGGTGTGAACACCAATCAACCATATCTTGTAATGATGCAAACGCACGACTGAGTACGCCATCTAATTTAACACTTGGCTGATATTCTTCAACTCTTGACTGTACCGGGGTAACATTATCAAGCCCAAGTTCATGCTTTACGTGCATTAAAAAGCGTACACGTTTACCTAAGCTGTCGAGTAACACAAATTGGGTATCAGGAAGTGCAATAGCTAATACAATACCAGGAAGCCCAGGGCCTGTACCAACATCAATATAATGATGACCGGGTAAATGAGGTGCAACAACAAGGCTATCCATAATATGCTTTACCATCATTTCTTGAGGTAAACGTACTGAGGTTAAGTTATACGCTTTGTTCCACTTATCCAATAGTTCAACGTAACGAACAAGCTGTTGCTGTTGTTTTTCTGTTAGCGCAATATCAGTTTGCGCTAACAATGTAGTTAATTGTTGTTGTAACACTAGGTGCCCTTACCGTTACGCAGATTTGCGTAATAAGCCTTGCTTCTTCAGATACACTAATAATAACGAAATAGCTGCTGGTGTGATACCAGAAATACGCGAAGCCTGACCAATAGTGTCTGGACGAGACTCTTCTAGTTTTGCCACTACCTCGTTTGATAAACCTGATACGGTTTTATAATCAAACTCTTTTGGTAAGATTGTTTCTTCATGGCGAAGCTGTTTATTGATCTCATCCTGCTGACGCGCAATGTAACCTGCGTATTTTGTATGGATCTCAACCTGCTCTAAAGCCGCTTTATTTGTAAATTCAGATCCTAAGCCTTCAATAGCCATTAGATCATCATAACGGATCTCTGGACGGCGTAGTAATTCTTCTAAACTTGCTTCACGCGTTAATGGAGCTTTTAATAAAGCGTTTACTTGATCAACAACTGTATGATCTTTGTGAATCCACGTGTCTTTTATACGTTGTTTTTCTTTTTCAATAATTTCCATTTTTTCGTTAAATGCCTGCCAGCGCTCATCGTTAACTAAACCTAGCTCACGGCCTTTTTCAGTTAGACGAATATCGGCATTATCTTCACGCAACAATAAACGGTATTCAGCACGGCTGGTAAACATACGGTAAGGTTCTTTTGTACCAAGCGTTGCTAAGTCGTCAATTAATACACCAACGTATGCTTCGTCACGACGTGGCGTCCACGAATCTTTACCTTGCACTTTAAGTGCCGCGTTCATACCAGCAATTAAGCCCTGGGCTCCTGCTTCTTCGTAACCAGTAGTTCCGTTTATTTGGCCTGCAAAGAATAAGCCTTCAATAAATTTAGTTTCTAGTGATTGTTTTAAATCACGTGGATCAAAGTAATCGTATTCAATAGCATAACCTGGTCGACAAATATGTGCATTTTCAAAACCGGTGATCGATTGCACTATTTCTAATTGCACATCAAACGGTAGACTTGTCGAAATACCATTAGGGTAAAGCTCGTAAGATGTTAAACCCTCTGGCTCTACAAATATTTGGTGTTTATCTTTATCTGCAAAGCGAACAATTTTATCTTCAATAGATGGGCAGTAACGTGGACCAATGCCTTCAATAACACCTGAGTACATAGGTGAACGATGCAAGTTTTTGCGTATAACATCATGTGTTTTTTCATTTGTGTAAGTGATGTAACACGGTATTTGTTGCGGGTGGTCACTTTGTTTACCTAAAAATGAAAATACAGGTGTAGGTGCATCGCCAGGTTGCTCCTGCATTTTGCTAAAATCAACCGTACGCGCATCAATACGTGGTGGAGTACCTGTTTTTAAACGATCTACTCTAAAAGGCTGTTCACGTAATCGTTGTGCTAAAGCTATTGATGGTGGATCACCTGCACGTCCGCCTTTGTAATTTTCTAAACCAATATGTATTTGGCCACCTAAAAATGTACCTACGGTAAGTACTACACTAGGTGCACTAAAACGTAACCCCATTTGAGTTACTACGCCGGTTACTCGATCGTTTTCAACAATAAGATCATCACACGACTGCTGAAATATTTTTAAGTTTTCTTGATTTTGTAATGTGGTTTGAATAGCCGCTTTATACAAAGCGCGATCAGCTTGTGCACGGGTTGCACGAACCGCAGGTCCCTTTGAAGAATTTAAAGTACGAAATTGGATCCCGCCTTTATCAATAGCTTGTGCCATTGCACCGCCAAGCGCGTCGATTTCTTTTACCAAATGACCTTTGCCTATCCCACCAATTGCTGGGTTACAAGACATTTGACCAAGGGTATCCATATTGTGAGTTAGTAGCAGGGTATTCATCCCCATACGGGCAGCTGCCAATGCGGCTTCAGTGCCTGCATGTCCACCACCTACTACGATAACGTCAAAATTTTCATGAAAAATCATTAATGGGATCCTACTTAAATCAAACCGGTAAACTTCAAAAGGGAGCGTATTCTACCTAGAAATGAGCAGAAGATAAATGATTAAACTGTGCTCAGATCTAAGTAAGTGATCTCTAATAATATAAAGGATCTTTTAAAGAGATCTTTTAATACTATTACTACTACTGATCGGGTTTTCTGTTGATAAGCTTTAGATCTTGTTTAAAAACATTAAATTAGATCAGATCTAAAGGTGTTAATATGATCGGATCATCCCACAAATAAGCACTGATCAAAAAGCTACTTTATGCACAGGGGGCGATTAGTTAGATCTTATCCCATGGATAAGCATGCTTTAAAATGCAGTTTATTCAAACTTTATCCACATTATTAATTAAATTATTAGTAAATTGTGAGTAACTTTTATATGAGATTTTACTTGATCTCTTTATTTTAAACCTGTTTGGGTAACCCAAGTGTCTAACCAAGCGAGGGCTGTGTCTTCAGGGAGTGACTCGTCTAATATATTTAATTCTAAGCGTTCAGCCACTTTTATAGCGCCTTTTTTGCTTAGTAGTGCTTCTATATTGCGCCCTGCTAAGTTATATGTGTCGTAGCTGGTATCACCTAATGCAATAACCGAAAACTTTAAATGCTTTAAATCAGTTGATTGCGCTACTTGTTCTACAAAGCTTAAAAGATTATCGGGATAATCACCTGCGCCATAAGTAGATGTACATATTAACCAGAGCGTATTGTGTTGATCTATTTCATTAAATTTTGGCTGATCATGGAGTTGGGTTGTAATACCTTGGTTATTTAGCTCATCGCTTAATTGCTCCGCAACATACTCGGCCGATCCCATTTGGCTGCCCACAATAATATTTACTGAACTCATGATTAGTTATGATCGCATTAGTTTTAATTGCTGCCTATGATAGCCGAGTACAAACTGCAGTAAAGGGTAGAGTGTGGGTTTGGATAACTATTTTTAGGCTAATTTTTAGATCATTGTTTAAAGTTTTTTTAAGTTGTTGATTTATATAGATGTAAAATAATACCTTCAAATGCAACCTTCTGATCAAACTGTTAATAAGATTGGGGGAAGTTCTGTTTAACTTTATGTTCTATGTAACTAAAATTTTGTAAGTTATTGATTTTAAGCTTTTGTAAGTCCAATTATGATGAATGTTTAATATAGAAGTAATGTTGATCATTGTGTGGATATAAAGGGTGTTGATAACCGATTATTTAGATCGAAAATAATTTTAAATAACGATCAATTAAATATGATCTTATTAAATAAATATCAAAATAGTTTTTATAACGGCCGCTTTTTACTAAAAATAGAGCTAATAACGTGTATTTCAGCTAAAAAATTTTGGATTTTTGTCCAAAAAATGGAAATTGTGGATAACTGATCTGACTAAATTTAAAGTTTTTGTGATATTCGATCATGCATTTACATGTTTGAGCTGGTGGATAGCGCGATCAATACACACTTGTGATCGCCTTATTTTTTGATATATAGCCAATTAAGGCTGCAATTTTAGCTAATAAAATATTAAAAACAGTGATTTCAGCTTGTTTTAAGGTTAATTATAGTGGCTTAACTTATTCGTATATGGGAGATATATCACCTTAAATAGGCGGTTATATCTTGTAAAGTAGGTCATTAATAAGCTTTTAAAGATACTAATTTAGTGAAAATGAGAGCCTAAAATAGCACTCAGCTTATCTAAAAAATATCCATATGTTGATATAGGAAGGCTTAATTAAGGCAGTAAAAAAGGGCGTTTTTACGCCCTTAATTTTTAATTATTTAATTGTTAGGTCTCTTATTTACCAATACAATAAGTGAAAAAACTAATAAAAACAGTAGTTTTATGTTTTAGTGGTGGGTCTGTGGTGGCCCACTTTCGCATTAGAAAATATCGTGCAAGTAAACTAAAGGAAACTATAGTTCATTAATTCTATATTGGATGAATTAATAATTTAGTTTTTCCATGTTTATAAAGAGTAATCTTTTCAGTTTTATTATCTATACTTACTTGACTTGCCAGCTTACATAATTTTGTCACTGACTTAACTTTCTTTGATTCAAGTGCATGTTGACAATGCCTTAATTCATTCAGTGAGCAAACTCTTTGAGCTTTAGATAGTATTCCGTTTTTTATAACGAGTTGCTCTTTCTCTGGAGAAATTAATTTAATAAGTTGCATTATTTTATTTATTTTTTCATGCAGATGGTTGATAGCTTCTAATTCGGAACGAACCCCAAACTTCTTCCAAACAGGTTCATGATGTGAAACTCTATTTCTAAACTCTCGAATAGTTTTAACAAGGTCTTTTGTAGAACTCAACATTCTTGATGCGCTTGATGTAGGCCATTCTCCTTTGAACACTAATCCTAAGTTAGTTGGCCATATTAAGTTAGGAGCCATAAACTCAGTATCTAAGATAAACTCCCAAGTCGAGAACTCTGTTTTAGCTATTATTTCATGATGAGTTGGCCTTGCATTCCTTATATTGTAGCGGGAACGCTTATCTCTTCTAACTTGATCTGCTGCTTTTGAAAAATTACTTACTATTGCCCTAACTGCGAATGGTTCAGTGCCGCCTGGGGTAAATGATTTATAGTGAAGGGTATTTCTCCTCCACCAAAAGCGCCCTAAATCATTTGTTAAAGCAGTATTAATTGAGTTTCTCAGAGTAACTTCTGCTGCGGTAAGTAAAGGGTACAGAGCGGAACAAACTTGGATATTCCAAAGGTAGGCTCCAACTAATTCTACATCATTAGAGTGCTGAAATATTGGTGAATAGCTATCCAATCTTTCATTAGTTATTAACTCGTCGATAAGTGTTGGTCTATAAAGTATATTTTTTGGCATTGTGTTTTCTTGTCAATATTCCATTGACGAAATCGTCAATGGAGCTTAAACTTAACTCAAGGTTGGCGTATGGATCCAATGAACTCAAGTTTACGACCGTTCGCAAAGACCTAAAGATTTCGCCCCAGCCATCGAGCTGGGGTTTTCATTTTTAATGACTAGATTAACCTAATATCAATAATACTTCATCTAAAAGCATTGAAATACTTTCAAGTTACTTGTAGCTAAAAGAAGCTTTATTATTCAGATCTGTTGCTGTCTTTTTGATAAAATCACCTAGGCTTCTGTCACTCTCTATCTTGTTACCAAGCAACCACTGATCTAGCTCTAATCTATCGAAGAAGATCTTTTTACCATTAGGTTTTGAGTAAGGAATAATACCTTCATGGGTTAGTTTATAGATATAACTTTTTGCCATGCCAGTATAAAGCGCGCATTCGTCTACAGTTAATGCGGCTTTGTTGCTTAAGTGACTTTTCAAGATCATCTCTTCAATTGTATTTCGGATATCTGGTAATTCGTCATTCTTACGTAGTGCATCACTTATATCATTTTTCATGGTCTACTCTCTAAAATCTTTGGGAAAACGGGAATGTCGGGAAAATCAAATTAATTCATAACCTTAAGTTGGGAAATAAACTTGGGAAAGTGCCTCATCTAAGGATAAATCTGCCACTATTTGCTGTGGCAGAACTTTAAAGTAGCGACCACCAGTAGGCCCACCTGCGATTACTTTCTTGAATGTTCCTCGACCTTCGCGACTTGCATATTCCGGAGCATCGTGAACAGTGATTCCGGCCCATCGTGAACACCCGTTCTGGTTTTAGCGTGAACGCTCATTCCGGTTTTATCGTGAACACTTTTGACTGATTTTCCGGAATCGGTGTTCACACCAAACCAGTACAATTTCAACGCATTGATTATTAATTACTTTGTTAAGCTATTTCCTTTTTGTATTACTGAGGAAGGGATATGGCGACTAAGAGGATCACAATGCGTAAAATTCGAGAAGTGTTGAGGCTACATTTTGCTGCCCAACTCAGTGTCAGAAAAATAAGTGCCAGCACTAAGATCAGTGTCGGTGGTATTCAAAAACTACTCACTAAAGCCAGAGCTTTATCGTTAAGTTGGCCACTGCCCGACGAGCTTGATGATTCTGTGCTTGCTAGTCAGTTCTATCCTCGCGCCGACACTCGGCCATCCCAGCGATTTGAAGTGCCAGATTGGCCAGCCATTCGAAAAGAATTAACGGGCAAAGGCGTCACCAAGAACTTACTCTGGGAAGAATATACTCAGCAATATCCGAATCGTTGTTACAGCTATTCTCAGTTCTGCGATCGCTATATGACCTGGCTTAAAAAGCAAAAACGTTCGATGCGACAAGTGCATAAAGCAGGAGAAAAACTCTTTGTCGATTATGCGGGTCAAACGATGCCCATTGTTTGTAATGCGACGGGTGAAGTGAAGTTCGCCCAGATATTCGTGGCGGTGATGGGCGCATCAAATTATACATTTTGTGAAGCAACCTGGAGCCAAAGTCTACCCGACTGGATCGGCAGTCACGTGCGAGCATTTGAATTTATCGGCGGTATACCTGACATGGTTATCCCCGATAATTTACGCAGTGGTGTCAGTAAAGCGTGTCGCTACGACCCTGATGTTAACCCGAGTTATCAGCAATTGGCCGCGCATTATGGCACCGTGATTGTGCCTGCTCGTCCCAGAAAACCACAAGATAAAGCCAAGGCCGAAGTGGGCGTGCAAATCATTGAACGCTGGATACTCGCCAAGTTACGACACCAAACCTTTTTCTCATTAGCTGAGCTAAACCATTGCATCAAAGCCTTACTGCTTGAGGTCAATAATAAGCCCTTTAAGCAACTGAGTGGGACACGACAATCATGGTTCGAGTCAATCGACAAACCCGCCCTCGCGCCTATGCCCAAACTAGCTTATCAATTCACGGATATTAAACACGTCAAAGTGAATATTGATTATCACGTTCAGTATGATAACCATCTTTACTCGGTACCCCATCACTTGGTGGGTGAAAAGCTTGAACTTCATGCCAAAGACAACTTGATTGAGGCTTATTTCAAGCATAAACGCATCACCAGTCACCCGAGAAAATATCATCCGGGCATGACCACCACATCCGAGCACATGCCTGTAAAGCATGAGAAGCATCATAAATGGTCACCAGGGCGTTTAATGAATTGGGCGAAAGATATTGGAGATGACGTTTTGCTCTGGGTGAAAGCACAATTGGCACAGAAACAACATGAAGAACAAGCGTATCGTGTGTGCTTAGGCTTACTCAACCTATCAAGAAGCTATCCCGCCGATCGGCTCAATAACGCCTGTGCGATAGCCAATCAATACAGTTTATATCGGTTAAAACATATCAAAGACATACTCAGTAGCAACCAAGATAAATTGCCGCGAACGCAAGAAGAGCCGTCGACGTTATTGCCACAATCCCATGAAAATATCCGTGGTCCTAAAAGCTTCCATTAAGGTAAGGAAATTCTATGTTAGAACAAACGATAACTCAGCTTCGTCAACTCAAACTCAGTGGTATGGCCAACGCCTTAGTGAGCCAAATGGAACAACCAAGTACTTATGAAGGGTTGTCCTTCGATGAGCGACTACAACTGCTAGCAGACAGTGAAGCCCAAGACCGAGAGAGCCGAAAACAACAACGCTTACTTAAAGCGGCAAAACTTAAATTAGCCGCTAACGCCAGAGACATAGATTATCATCACCCGCGAGGTCTCAATCAATCGATGATGGCATCGCTACTGCAATGTGATTGGCTGAATAAATCACAAAACTTACTGATCACAGGCCCTTGCGGTAGCGGTAAAACCTATATCACTTGTGCGCTTGCGCATACAGGATGCATGAAAGGCTACAGCGTTAAATATTACCGACTCTCAAGGTTGATGCTTGCGCTGACACAAGCCAAAGCAGATGGCACTTACAGTCGAATGTTACAGTCACTCGCTAAGATCGACTTACTCGTTTTAGATGATTGGGGGCTTGAGCCACTTAAAGCGGCACAACGAAATGACTTAATGGAGATCATGGATGATAGGCACGGCAGTTCATCAACCGCCATCATCAGTCAATTACCCACCGAAGAATGGCATCAATCCATCGGCGATAATACCTTAGCCGATGCCATTTTAGATCGACTAATGCACAATGCTCATCGGATAAAATTAAAGGGGGAGTCTATGAGAAAAATTCAATCTAAAATTGACCATCGTGAACACTTAGGTTAAAAATGTCATGAACCCAATGCGTGGAATTTAAGTGTTCACGATAAAACCGGAATCGGTGTTCACCATCACCGGAATACGCACGACTTTCCAACCAATGATTTTTACACATCAATTTAACCGTATGAGAAATATCATTTTTATAACTAACCTTTAATCCTTCCATAAATGCATCACGAGTAATGAACCAAGCAAGTTGACCATCTTTTTCTATTGCGTAGCCGTAGTTGTCACTCAAAAACTTACCTTCAGGTAATAGTTTTCGTCGCCAATGTTTTAATGCATAGGGTAATTGTTTTATCAACTTGTCATCTTCGGAGTCACTAGAAGAGCCACGTATTTCGAGCCAAGCATCAAATGCTTCTTTTGCGCTTTTTTCAGCAAGGCCTTTAGGCCAAGGCATAAGCCCTGCTGAAGTTGCTAATTCACCACTCACACCATGTAACGCAAATCTTTTTGCTGCTTCAATAACCTGATTGCCATTATTTTCTTTTGTTATGTCCCAATGGGTTAACATCGCTTTGATATTGCGATTTAAAAGAGTCGGGAGATCGTCAATAGTGCTTAAGTATTCAACCCATTTTGGCATAACAGTGCCGTGATTTTCGTTAACGGCTTTCCAAATAGATTCAGAAAAGTCATTCATGTTGTTATGACCATAAAGATCGTCATAGGCACCATGCTGCCTTTGGGCTGGCACTTCTAAGAAGCGGATTTCTTGACCTGCTTTTACGCCTTTGTGTATTGATGAAAGCTTTTCTTCTAGCCCCATTTCACCGGTACTTAAAAAAATAAGTCGCCACTTTTTTCGATGGCTTTGGGAGCCATCTTTATTACTGCGTGATTTTGACATTCCATTAGCTATTGTATAAATGGATTGGTCTACCACCTCAGGGTCAACCTGATGCAGTTCATCTAAGCAAAGCAGTAAGTTATTGTGTTCCACCGCTATTGCTTCTAACCCATTAGCGGTGCTTCTCCATGCATAATAGAAGTCAGTACCTGAGTACAAGCTTGCAGCCATGATTAAGATCGTTGTTTTAGATACTTTGGACTTACCAAACAGGTGAACACCACAACTGGGCCAATTTAACCAGTGAAGTAGAGGGGCACATAAGCCAGTGCAAACAGTAAATGCAAGTAATGGGTTATTTATACAAAGACTACCAACCTCTTTTTGCCAACTAGATAAGGTACCTGCGGAACTTAAAAAATCAGCTTCTTTTCCGCCTGAGTAAATAACTTGCTCTGCTCCATTACTTACGCACCAACTGGGTGTAACAAAGCTATTATTAAGCCAGCCTGTTTTAGTCGAGCTTTTATATCGTTTTTCTGGTCTTGCTTGAATCAGGTAAGAAGTTATTGGATCCCAAATACCTTTACGGCTTGATAGTGCAAGCCCTGTATCCACAAGCAATTCTTTTAAAACCTTACCTTGATCATTAATTATGTGGCGACGTGGTATCAGCTTACGTATGCAAATACCGTCTAAATTTTTCCACTCAACAAGCAAGCCATAGTCTCGAGTACTGTTACCTCCTCTTGAAATGCCAAGTACTTGAATTGGGCCACACAAGAACCTCGGTTCTGAGTCAGTTGTCGGAATGTAAAATAAACCTGTTTCTCTAAGCTCAAACATAATAAAGCTCCTTTACTTTGATTTCTTTTAGTTTCGTTTGGAGTTATTTGAGCAAGAAATTTCATGGGATGCTGAGAAAAACTAGGGGGAATTTCAGTGGGTTTTTCAGCCCTTTAAAAATGCGGTGTTGACATGATAGGTACTTCTTTTTTGTATAAAAATGACGTTTTTGAACGAAAAAAATTAGGCATGCCTAATTTTTTGCTAGGAATGATTAGGTATCAGTAGAATTTATTGAGGGCTTTTCGATTTAAATAGAATAGAACAGCAAAATATCACTATTGCTAGAATTAAAGCACAGCCTGTTAGTAAAGGAGCCATATCTATATTTTCCTTTCTTTAATTGCTTTAAATAGATCACGTTTTAGTTTGTCGTAGTGACGAGTAGCTCGAATAGCCAGCACCATTAATACCCACATTTGAAACCATTCATAGTCAGCCATAAGAACACCTTAATGTCTTGTATTACCCAAGTAGATATTACCTTCCCAATTGCAAAGCTCTAAAATCCAGTTACTAATTTTCAAGCGTTTAGTTGGGTTAAGGCCTGTGAAAGGAAAGAAAATCTGAGCGCTACGCTTTTTGAACGTTGAGAAGGGTTCCAATCGAATATCCCAAATATCGTCATGTTCGTTCATTACATCAAATACAAACGCTTTTTGTGTGGTTAAAGCTATGAACATTTCTTCTTCTGTTTCATTGCGAAGATTAACCTCTAAACCTAATGGTTCACACTCGGCCTCGATACCAGCTAAGCGAATCTTCAGTTCATCATATACAGGCTTAAAGGGCTGTAGTGGTCAACTAATTTTGGCCACAGTTTTAGAATCTTGATATCTAACCTCAGATTCATTCGGCGCTAAACCAGCATTATAATGATGTGGTCTAACATTATTGTAATATCCGTTGATATAATCACTCACACTATATTTAGCATCTTTAAAGTTTTCGTATCCAACCTTTGGCATCCACTCCGTTTTAAAGCTTCTAAAAAATCGCTCCATTGGCGCATTATCCCAACAATTTCCGCGCCTGCTCATACTTTGTGTAATTTTATAGCGCCATAAACGTTGACGATATTTTAAACTTGTATAATGACTACCTTGGTCTGAATGAAACATCAGTCCTGTCGGTTTTCCTCTACTTTCATACGCGAGTTCAAGTGCTTTTAGCGTTAAATTAGTATCTGGCGACAACGACATGGCCCAACCAACGACTTTACGTGCAAATAAATCAATAACAACGGCTAAATAAGCCCAGCGATTACCTACCCAAATATACGTCACATCACCGCACCACACGGTATCTGGCTCAACAACATCAAACTGCCTATCTAGCAAATTTGGGATTTCAAGATGCTCATTACTACCCCTTTTATATTGATGTTGTGGTACTTGGCAGCTCTCTAGTTTTAGTTTAATCATGAGCTTAGCGGCGCGATAACGGCTTAATTCAAAACCGTTATTCGTTGCAATTGCTGCGATTGTCCGTGCCCCAGCTGAGCCACCGCTCATTGCATGTATTGCTTTAACTTCAGCCTCTAGCCTTACTTGCTCTGGCGTCGGCGTTGTATCCCGTATGACCCAGTACTTATAGCTGCTGCGATGCACATTGAATACACTACATAGCACACTAATTGGATAACGCTCTCGTTGATTTAACTTCTCGATTAACGAGAATTGTTCAGGGAGTCGGACATCAAGAGAGCGGTAGCCTTTTTTAATATATCCTTTTCTAATTCAATGCGTTGGATTTGCTTTTTAAGTTCGCGGATTTCAATTTGTTCGGGCGTCATTGGTGAAGCAGATGGTGTCTGGCCATTCCGCTCTTGCTTTAATTGAGTAACCCACTTACTGACGGTTGATTTACCCACCCCCATCGCTTTGGCTGCTTCTTCTTGAGTATAACTTTGGTCAACTACAAGCTGAGCTGTTTCTAACTTGATTGCCGCAGAATACGTTGCGCGTTTTAATTTCGTCATTTTTTCACCCAAATTTGTATGCTTATTAGCATAACATTTCTTTCTTAATGGGTGGCCAAATTAACTATGCCACTACAGGCCAAAGCTCTTTATTTGTCATCATTTCCCCTTTCAAAATTAGGCATGCCTAATTTATAGATAAGTATCGTAGAGCTCGCCACGCGCTTTAACGTCTTCAGCTTCTGCGCGAGTCATTTCTTCACCATCAGCGATAATATTACCCATACCATCATCTAATTCATCTAGCTGGTTATTTTCTTCAGAAACTGATAGCAAAACATCAACAACACCTAGTGCCACCAACCCTGTTACTTTTAACGCTTTTTTCCACATAGGAGGCTCCTAAAATTAGGCATGCCTAATTTGGTCGATAATTGAACTTGCTTTTAGTTAAGTTTAATGGGGGAAGTAAATCAATAGGATATGTCTTACGCTGAAAAGAGGAATAATAGAATATTAATAATAATCAGGTAGTTGAATTTGATAAGAGATGTTTTCGAAGAAAAAATAATAAAAAATTTTTTTTGTTGAGATTGGTTTGTACCACATGTTGTGGCTACTGTGTTAATTTGAGATTATAAATTCTATGGTTAAAGTACATGATGGATAAATAAGGGAATATAGTGAGAAGCTTTAGCAATTCGAAAATTTGGTGTCATTTAACGTTAGATGATAAAGAAAAGCACACTAATAAGGAAATTAGAGAAAGTGAACCCAAAAAAATAAATAACTTTCAGGACTTGGTTAAAGCCGTGGCTAAAATAGCTAACCATAATCCAGACTATAGTTTATTTTTCAGAGGACAAGCAAAAGATTATAAGCTTAAGTCTGAAGCAAGCTCATTTTATCCAACCATTTTTAGAAGTCCAGGAAGGTCTTTATTAGCTAAGGAGTTGAAAAGTAGGTATGAAAGGCTAGCAATTTGCTCTAACAAACTGCTAGATAAGTTGGAAGAATTAGACGTAGATAATATTGATAAGTTAAAAAAATTTCCAGAGTTACTATGGTCGATTCTTCAACACTATGAGGTTTGTGGTACACCTCTTTTAGATTTTACTCACTCGCTCCGTGTAGCTGCTTCATTCGCATTAAATAATGCTGATGATAAAGCATATATTTTTGTCTTTGCATTCCCTTATCCAAATGGAACCATAACTTATTCTACAGAAGAAGAGTTACTAAATGTTAGGTTACTTAGTGCTTGCCCTGCTGACGCACTTCGCCCTCACTTTCAAGAAGGTTACTTGTTAGGTTCTTTTCCTTCTCATGTAGAAAGTAAACAAGCATCTTTCGATTTTGGGCGAAGGTTAGTTGCAAAGTTTGAAATACAAAAAGGTTCTTTTTGGAATAGAGATTTCCATGCAATCCCAGATTCAGCTTTGTATCCCGATGATGATGTAATTGGTAAGGTTTGCTCTGAAATAATACAGGAAAGTTAAAATTAGGCATGCCTAATTTTAACTGCCCAAGTACGAATAGGTTATCTTCAAACGTTCATGACCTAACTCTTGGCTAATTTGCTCACGGACTTTGGTATCGTGCTCATAATTGGTTGGCGACAGCTCTCTTCTATGCGGGCCACCGTCGGCAGGGCATTTCCAACCTGTAAGCTCTAAATAACGCTCCCTTGCGTAATGGTGACGCAATCCGTGATTTTTATTTAATCCAACTCGAATTGTTTCGCGGTCGTACTGTTCCATTTGTGACTTATAGTTCTTGTCAGGTTCGATAAGTGCGCCTTTGGTAACGGCAGCAATATCACGAATGAGCTGTCGTTGAGATTCTTTTAAGATCGGAATTTTGCGGTATTTGCCACCCTTAGCCCATGAGCCTTTTATTTGCAGAGTGTTAGCATCTATCAAAGCATAGGATAAGCTAAATTTCATACACTCCTCTTTTCTAAGCCCAAACTCTTGTTGTAAACGCAGGGAAAGCTTGATCAAGTCACTCTTGATCTTGTCATGCTTATCCATGTCTAACGTTTTTGACTTGCCAATGGGGTTGTTGCGAACTCTTGGAATGCCGTAATCATCATTGCTACGTGAACAGATATTAGGTTTACCTATTTTTACGGCAATCCAACGCAGTGCGGCCATTCTGTTTTTTATTGTTTTTGGTGCTAAACCTTCATCTTGCCAACGCGTTACAAGGTGATTAATATGTTTGGTTTTAAGGCCGGACGGGTCTTTTAATCTATAACCATGGCTAAGTAGCTGTGCTGCTGCAAGGTTTAAAACGTTGCTTCGTGTAGCTCTAGTGCTAAAGCTACTTTCACGGTGTGTGTCGTTCACCATTTGGTGAAGTCGATATCCTAATTGGCTCATTTCATGTTCCTCATAAATTTAAAAAGTAATTTTGAAAGTATTGAGAAAAACACCAAACCGAAGACCAGGGGGCGAAACGCCAAAATAGGTAAGTTTTAAAGCCATATGAACGGTGCGTAACCGAGCATATTGTCATAAGACATAAAGGCTAACTGGTCTAAAGCAACAAAGCTGAGCCGTGTGATTTCTGTTGAAATACAGCGCGAACTACTGTGGTTTATATTTGTGTTGTTTATAGTGGGGTGGTCGTGTGACCCATAATGCTGCGAATGCAGCTCTTCAGGAACGTGTTGCGGGCAGTGAAATACGCCCTTTTTCTTTATGCTCATTTCGAGCTAGTTCATAATTAAAATTATCACAGTGATCAGAGATTGCAACACCTTTTTGATGTGCTCAAATCTCCATCCCTCTTCTGGCCCTGCAATTTTTTAGGGCAGATAGGGTATCGAGGCATCATGAGCAGTGGCCTCGACGGGCGACTCTGCGAGTCGTCCCTACCTCTTTCGAGTAGGGACGACTCAATTGAAAGTAGCCTATAAATTTACTTTTATTTTATATGCAGGTTTATTTATGAAGAATGTTGGTTTATTTTATTGTACAATAAGTTAATTAATTTCTTTTTATGGTTAATAATGAAGTATTTTAATGAAATATCTCATATCGTTCGTGGTGCAATGAGTGAAGATAAAGTTTTGGTTACAGCTTACACTCAACAGTTGATCGAAAAGCTATCCAAAGAAGGTGAAAAGTTAGCTGCAAAGGGATTAAGTGATAATATCTCTAGTCTTACAGCTAAAACTAAAGCAGCATCATTTTCGTTAACTAAGTTAGATAGGCCTGTTCCTGTTGAAAAAGATAATAGATTTTCCTTAGCTGATAAAACAACACCAAGCATTGAAGATTCGCTCGTTTTTCTTTCTAATGAGAATGAAAAAACAGTAGATGCATTTATTGAGTATCTGCATAAAAAGGAGAAGTTAAAAGCTGTTGGAATTCCATTAAATCCAACTCTTTTACTGCACGGCCAACCAGGAACAGGTAAGAGCAAACTAGCTAATTTTCTGGCTGCAAAACTTGACCTTCCATTAGTTACTGCAAGAGCTGATGCCTTGATATCATCTTATTTGGGCTCTACATCTAAAAACATTCGTTTATTATTAGAATATGCTCAAAATGAGCCTTGTGTTCTATTTCTTGATGAGTTTGATGCTATTGCCAAGGCTCGAGACGACAAAAATGAGATTGGTGAGTTAAAGCGTGTAGTAGTGAGTCTATTACAAAATATAGATAATTTGGGTGATACTGTTTTGGTTGCTGCAACGAATCACGTTCATTTGCTAGATCCTGCAGTAGGAAGGCGCTTTCATTACAAACTTGAATTAATACCTCCAAAAGAGAGGGAAAGAAGAAGGTTAATTGAATCAATATTTCAAAATTTTGATATCGACATGGGCGTATTTGATATTTGTGTTAAAGCTTCAGAAGGTATGACTGGTGCTGAAATTGAAATAGCTGCATTTGAGTATTTGAGGCATGTAGTAATAAATGATGAGCTTCCTTCGTATTTAGGATTATTGAAAGAGCTACTTATGGTGAGCCACATATGGTTAAACTTTAATGATCTAGAATCTAAGCAAACCTCAATACCTAGATTAAAAGCTGTTAACCCAAGTATATTTACTGGAAAACTATTAGCTGAACTATGGGGGGTTTCTCCTAGTTACATCAGCAAATTACTTAAGGAAAACAAATAATGAGTAAAGGGAAAAATCCGATAAAGCATGTTGAGTTTTCAGCTGAAGACTACTACCAACCTGATGTAAATGGTGGTGGTAGTAACGCTCCTTTAAAAAAAGTTAGTGATGATTTTAGAGAAGAGTTAGTTAGTTCACTTACTTCAATAAAAAAGAGCTTATCATCAAGTAATTTAGATGTATGTACTGCTGTAGTAGAGCTAGAAGATAATGCTATTGCAAAGTCTCATCGGCCAACAGATATATTCAACGAGCGAACATGCCCTTTTTTTGGGGATGCTGGTTATGGGAATATGTTGATTGAGGTACATAGTTCTGGGTTAAATAAGCTCGAGCGAGAAATATATAGCATTAATACTAAGAACGGTATTAAAGCTTTGTCTGCAATAAAAACAATCAAAGCATATAAGGCTCCAATCTCAGTTCCTGAAGACAAAAGTGATGGAATTATCGTTCGTTTGTTTCGGTATTCTGCAGAAAAGCTAAATAAAAAAGTAGATGCAGATTTTGAATTGACACTAAATCACCTTGAATGCGAATGGGAAAAGCACCGCTCTGAATCTGTAAGATTATATAAAGTAAGCTCAAATATAGAGCGTTTGTTAGAGAGACTTCCTAATATCGTAACAGTTCAAAGTGCCATTGTATCTAATAGTATTATTATTCAACCAATGGAAAACTCTGGTGTTACACCTTCACCCGCAGATATTAAATCCCCTGATCCTTTAGTAAATTACCCTGTAGTAGGGGTCGTTGATAGTGGCGTAAGTCAGAATTGTGCTCCGTTAACTGATTGGTTAATAAGCCAAAAGAAGACCGTTCCTGAAGCCTTAAGGGATTTAAATCATGGTACATTTGTTAGCGGTATGATTACTAATAGTTACTTATTCAATCAAGACCCTAGATTTCCTACATGCCAAGCAAAAGTCGTCAGTGTAGAAGTACTTGGTAATAATGTTGGTGACATTTATAACATAGTGAATTCGATGTACGAAACGGCAGACGAACACCCTGAAATTAAGGTCTGGAATTTATCATTAGGCACCAGTGAACCTGTATCTCAGACTGAGATATCGGCTATGGCACTAATGTTAGATGAGTTTCAAGATAAATATAACTGTTTATGCATTATTGCAGCTGGAAACTATTGTGATTCACCAAGAGTATGGCCTCCTTCGACTAAATTAAACGATGGTGTTTCTAGTCCAGGCGATTCAGTTAGAGGTTTAACAATAGGCTCAATTGCACATGTGGACGGTGTTGTTAAAAATGAGGAACCATCACCATTTTCTAGAAAAGGTCCCGTATCAAATTATGTGCAGAAACCGGATTTAGTTCACTTTGGTGGTAATCAATTAGTTGTGGGTGGTAATCCAATAGCACTAGGCGTGAATTCTATATGTCCTGATGGCAATAAACGAAACGATATAGGAACGAGTTACGCAACACCTATTATATCTACCCTAGCTGCAAATTTATTCCAAGAACTCGGAGAGCGTGCTACGCCTAATTTGGTTAAAGCGCTTCTTATACATAATGCGAATAAATCATTTGGCAGTAACGTAATTGATGAACATCGCCCATACTATGGATGGGGACTCCCACAAGATATTACAGAGATCTTAAGTGTTGCTGACTATGAAACAACATTAGCTTTCGAGGGGCATGCTCAAAAAAGTTTCGAAGTTGAGAAACTACCATTTCCTATACCTGATTGTCTTAGGACTGAAGATGGAAAGGTTAGAGGTGAATTTTTTATGACGCTAGTATATCAACCTGACCTTGATCCAAATCAGGCATTTGAATACTGCCAGTTAGATGTAAAAGTCGGATTTGGTGAAATAGATAAGGAAGGAAAGTTTACTTCTAGAATACCTCCAAAAAATGACTCCCATTTGTATGAAGAAGACTTAGTGAAAAACGGTGACAAGTGGTCACCAATAAAAGTTTATCAGAAGAGCTTCCCTAGAGGTGTCAATATTGAAAATTGGCGTTTAAGAATTAAGGTTTTAGATCGAGACGGCTACGAGGCAAAGGGGGTTCAAATCCCGTTTACTTTATTACTTACAATCCGAGACATTGACAAAGAGCAGCCTGTATATAATGAAATGATTAATTTGATGGATGCTTATAACTGGGAAGTATCAGATCTGGTAATTGATCAGCAAGTACCTTTACAACTATAAAAAAAGAGAAAAGTAAACGTAAATTATAAGTTGAATTAGTGGTCAACACATACCTATATGCGTAACAACTCCTTTCAAACCCCGTCAAGCCATAAATCGGAACCCCGCAAGCGGGGCCCCCTTGCTTCGCAACCCTTCGGGCGATTTCTAGCTTGACTGGATTTTCTCTGCGTAGTGAAGGTTATCCAAGAGGTATGCGGCGCTCTGAGTGGCAAGCACTCGACGCTTTCACACCTCCTGGATACAACTGGCATTTCAAATAAAGCGGGAAAGAGGGAGGTGAATGAATTTATATTTATATGTTTTTATTATATTTTCCCAATTTCCCATATTTCCCAACCTAATGTCCTTTATTGAAATAAACTAGGTAGGGTGGTCATCGCCTCTTTTCGCTTACGCTCAACTATATCAGAGTAAATTTGTGTTGTTTTCAACTCTGAGTGGCCTAGTAGCTTTGATACCGTATAGATATCGATATCATTAGTTAACATACGGACTGCAAATGTGTGTCTCGCGCAGTGAAAGGTTATGTGCTTTGTAATGCCTGCTCTGAGCATCCATTGGGTTAGGGCTACGTTAGTATAGCTCGAGTATCTTAAGCCTTTAAAAACACGTTCATGGGCTTCTCCTTGTGAACCTAATAAGCTGATCGCATCATCGGGTAAATCAAGGTACTGTAGGTGTTTTGTTTTCGTATGTCTGAACGTCGCGCGTTGCTCTTTTAAAGCTATTTGATCCCACGTTAGTTTTTGAATATCGCTCCAACGCATACCTGTGAGGCAACTGAATAAGAATGCTCTTTTGAGTACATCATATCGGCACTCTGTTCTATAAAGAGCTATTACTTCTTCCTCTTCTAAGTAATTACGAGGGTTTTGTTCTATCTTGATGCTTTTTACTTCATTTACAGGATTTCGACGAATAATGCCTTCGTGAAATGCTTTGTTTAAAGCCGCTCTCACTTTATTGAAATAGCATGATGTAGTATTTGAAGAAAGTAGCTTATCTGATTTTGTTCGTGCATGTTTTATTAAGTATGTTCTGAACCCTAATAATACATCAGCATCGAAGTCAGCAAAGGATAAAGGGTTACCCTCACAATATTTTTGCAAATGGATTAATGCTGATTCCCACAGCGATACATTTGATTTGCTGTCTGTGTGCTCTTTGTTGCGTATTCTCATGACTTTGATCACCGATTCTCATCAGCTTTGATCGCTTGATTTATCATTTTGTAGAGCCATTTTTAAATTAACTTAACTGATCATCATCAGTCAATTCATTTAACTGTTTTCGTATCGATTCTCCTTTTAAATTCAACTTAATTGCACCATGAATCAGCCTATCTAAAATAGCATCAGCGTGCGTTGATTCGCCGATCATTTGGTGCCAGTTTTCCTGTGGTAACTGACTAATGATGATGTGTGATTTATAACCATATCTAGCATCGATTAATTCAAGTAAGTCGCTTCGTTGCTGAGCACTGAGTGGCTCTAGCCCCCAATCGTCTAAAATAAGTAAGTCGTATTTAATGAGTTTACCCAATAATTTTCGATAACTGCCATCGGCCTGTGCTAGAAATAGACTTTCAAGTAATTCTTTTAATCGAATATAGAAGACACTTTTTCCTTGTAAACAGTGCTCGTGACCCAATGCACACGCGAGGTAGGTTTTGCCACAGCCTGTGGCGCCTGTAATTAATATATTCTGATGTAAACTCAGCCAGGTGCTTTGGCTGAGGCCGCGTATTTGTGCTTTATCTAGATTACGCTTCGGCGAGTAAATGAGTTGATTTAACTGACCCGGTACGCGGAATTTTGCTTGTCGCACCAGTCGCTCTATTTTTCTTTGGTTACGCGTATCAATTTCATGCGTTAGCAATAAACTGACGCGCTCTATAAAGCTTTGTTCTTGATATAGGTTTGGCTGTTCAAGCTGCTGCTTGAGTGCTTGCTTTATACCCGATAACTTGAGCAATTGAAGTTGCTGATTAATTGTTTCTATCATGTTTACATTCCTTAATGGTAGTAATCTGTGCCACGTATGTTGCTGTGTGTAATTGGCTTTTCTGGCTCTGTTTGGAGTGTGGGTAATGGTTGTTGGTCTAACCCTTTTTGCAGCATTTGCTTAATAGATCTGTGTGTGGTCGTATTCATGCGTATTCCGGTGATGGTGAACACCGATTCCGGTTTTATCGTGAACACTTAAATTCCACGCATTGGGTTCATGACATTTTTAACCTAAGTGTTCACGATGGTCAATTTTAGATTGAATTTTTCTCATAGACTCCCCCTTTAATTTTATCCGATGAGCATTGTGCATTAGTCGATCTAAAATGGCATCGGCTAAGGTATTATCGCCGATGGATTGATGCCATTCTTCGGTGGGTAATTGACTGATGATGGCGGTTGATGAACTGCCGTGCCTATCATCCATGATCTCCATTAAGTCATTTCGTTGTGCCGCTTTAAGTGGCTCAAGCCCCCAATCATCTAAAACGAGTAAGTCGATCTTAGCGAGTGACTGTAACATTCGACTGTAAGTGCCATCTGCTTTGGCTTGTGTCAGCGCAAGCATCAACCTTGAGAGTCGGTAATATTTAACGCTGTAGCCTTTCATGCATCCTGTATGCGCAAGCGCACAAGTGATATAGGTTTTACCGCTACCGCAAGGGCCTGTGATCAGTAAGTTTTGTGATTTATTCAGCCAATCACATTGCAGTAGCGATGCCATCATCGATTGATTGAGACCTCGCGGGTGATGATAATCTATGTCTCTGGCGTTAGCGGCTAATTTAAGTTTTGCCGCTTTAAGTAAGCGTTGTTGTTTTCGGCTCTCTCGGTCTTGGGCTTCACTGTCTGCTAGCAGTTGTAGTCGCTCATCGAAGGACAACCCTTCATAAGTACTTGGTTGTTCCATTTGGCTCACTAAGGCGTTGGCCATACCACTGAGTTTGAGTTGACGAAGCTGAGTTATCGTTTGTTCTAACATAGAATTTCCTTACCTTAATGGAAGCTTTTAGGACCACGGATATTTTCATGGGATTGTGGCAATAACGTCGACGGCTCTTCTTGCGTTCGCGGCAATTTATCTTGGTTGCTACTGAGTATGTCTTTGATATGTTTTAACCGATATAAACTGTATTGATTGGCTATCGCACAGGCGTTATTGAGCCGATCGGCGGGATAGCTTCTTGATAGGTTGAGTAAGCCTAAGCACACACGATACGCTTGTTCTTCATGTTGTTTCTGTGCCAATTGTGCTTTCACCCAGAGCAAAACGTCATCTCCAATATCTTTCGCCCAATTCATTAAACGCCCTGGTGACCATTTATGATGCTTCTCATGCTTTACAGGCATGTGCTCGGATGTGGTGGTCATGCCCGGATGATATTTTCTCGGGTGACTGGTGATGCGTTTATGCTTGAAATAAGCCTCAATCAAGTTGTCTTTGGCATGAAGTTCAAGCTTTTCACCCACCAAGTGATGGGGTACCGAGTAAAGATGGTTATCATACTGAACGTGATAATCAATATTCACTTTGACGTGTTTAATATCCGTGAATTGATAAGCTAGTTTGGGCATAGGCGCGAGGGCGGGTTTGTCGATTGACTCGAACCATGATTGTCGTGTCCCACTCAGTTGCTTAAAGGGCTTATTATTGACCTCAAGCAGTAAGGCTTTGATGCAATGGTTTAGCTCAGCTAATGAGAAAAAGGTTTGGTGTCGTAACTTGGCGAGTATCCAGCGTTCAATGATTTGCACGCCCACTTCGGCCTTGGCTTTATCTTGTGGTTTTCTGGGACGAGCAGGCACAATCACGGTGCCATAATGCGCGGCCAATTGCTGATAACTCGGGTTAACATCAGGGTCGTAGCGACACGCTTTACTGACACCACTGCGTAAATTATCGGGGATAACCATGTCAGGTATACCGCCGATAAATTCAAATGCTCGCACGTGACTGCCGATCCAGTCGGGTAGACTTTGGCTCCAGGTTGCTTCACAAAATGTATAATTTGATGCGCCCATCACCGCCACGAATATCTGGGCGAACTTCACTTCACCCGTCGCATTACAAACAATGGGCATCGTTTGACCCGCATAATCGACAAAGAGTTTTTCTCCTGCTTTATGCACTTGTCGCATCGAACGTTTTTGCTTTTTAAGCCAGGTCATATAGCGATCGCAGAACTGAGAATAGCTGTAACAACGATTCGGATATTGCTGAGTATATTCTTCCCAGAGTAAGTTCTTGGTGACGCCTTTGCCCGTTAATTCTTTTCGAATGGCTGGCCAATCTGGCACTTCAAATCGCTGGGATGGCCGAGTGTCGGCGCGAGGATAGAACTGACTAGCAAGCACAGAATCATCAAGCTCGTCGGGCAGTGGCCAACTTAACGATAAAGCTCTGGCTTTAGTGAGTAGTTTTTGAATACCACCGACACTGATCTTAGTGCTGGCACTTATTTTTCTGACACTGAGTTGGGCAGCAAAATGTAGCCTCAACACTTCTCGAATTTTACGCATTGTGATCCTCTTAGTCGCCATATCCCTTCCTCAGTAATACAAAAAGGAAATAGCTTAACAAAGTAATTAATAATCAATGCGTTGAAATTGTACTGGTTTGGTGTGAACACCGATTCCGGAAAATCAGTCAAAAGTGTTCACGATAAAACCGGAATGAGCGTTCACGCTAAAACCAGAACGGGTGTTCACGATGGGCCGGAATCACTGTTCACGATGCTCCGGAATATGCACCATCTCGCCATTCGCTAAAAGTACGACCAAAGTTTTCTGCTGGAACAACATGCTCCCATTCAATTTTTTTTGCTCGTTTGACGTACTTTGTTGTAAAAAAACCCTTTGGTGCAGTTACTTTTTTATTAACGTCAAATGTCGCACCACAATAAAGTGTAATGCGGTGATTGTTATAAACCTGCTTTTCTAGAAGTCGTTTAGCTTTGCTAAATGAGTCAATTTCTTGGTTTGCTGAAGAGGCTGCAGAGAAGATAAGTGTTGCTAACAGTGAAATTGTGGATGCTTTCATTATGATTCTTGGTACCTATTTCAGTTTAAATATGTCACATATAATAAATGAATTAATAAGCTAGTTCTCACTTGTGGTGACTGATAATTTTAATTTTTAGAACTCAGATACTATGCCATTAAAATTTAATGGGAAAGCTATTTCCCAGTCTATGTATTGTCATTTTGATACTGTCCAGAGCACAGCACACCGAGCAAAAGAAATAAGAATATCCTTTTGTATTTTTTACGGTTTTGAGAACTCTCTCCTTTAGCGCCTCGAAAAGATGCGCACGGTTAGTGCATCTCGGCCGAAGCCTTGCTGCTTCGATTTGTTAAGTGTTAAAGGCACGATACTAAAAACTCTGGGTTGAAGTACAATTTTACCCGCCCCTTTCCAGATTCATATACCACTTTCTCCAAAAACTTTATAGGTTCTTTTTTACCTTCGAACTGAACCATAGCCTTGGAGAAAGCAGAGGCAGCCCTTTTTATGTCTCTGTATGGATTTTCCGACTCAATAAAAATTTCTTGCCACTCACTTGCAAAAATTGTTACTGGGTTGGAGATGCCAAACAAATAACTTAGAGGCTCTAATTTCGACAATGCTAATGTTCTCAAGCGCATGGCGCTGAGAGGCATATTATAGGAAGCATTAATTAATTTGTTAGGCATATTAATCATGGTAATACTTTTCTCCTGAAGTGAAATTTTTTATATCTTTTCACTTATCGAAACTAAAGTAACGACCATTTGACCATATTTACGTTTTTTACACTTAGCACCTTATTGAACACCATTTTAATGGTTTAACGCACCAAAATTGCATATATTACATACCTTAATAACTCCATTAATATGCCGGTTAACAATGTTATGGGACAGATTAAGAGTCAAATCATCAAAACAAAAACAAGTTTAACTTTTCTATATCTGGTTATCGCTCAAAGCTGTCATTCTTCTTCTAAATTCCAACTTTAAGCTATCTGATCTACCCAATAGCGCCAAGTGCTCCATCTAAATCTAATGAGCCAAAGCGAGTTAATTTAGGTGGTGGTGAAAGGCGCACCACCACGAAGTGGTGGCTTTAATCAAATCCTTCCTGCTGAGCTAAATATTGCTTCACGATTTCAAGTGGTGCACCTCCGCAACTAACCAGACAATAACTTCTGCTGTAAAAAACTGGCTTCCAGTAAAACTCACCCAAGTGTTCGGAAAACTCCTTTCGCACAAGTCTTGATGTAGCAGTTTTTAAACTGTTCACCATTTTACTTGGTTGCATCTTGGGATTAGCAGAAATTAAAAGGTGAAGGTGATCTGGCTCACCATTGCACTCCAAAAGCTCACAATCCCAAGATTTTAACAACCTTTTGTACTGAGATTCTAAGTACGCGGCAACCTCTGGCGTGATACAGCGATGACGATATTTAGTTACAAGAACTAAATGATAGTGAATATTATAAACGCTGTGATACAGCGTTTTTAGGGCTTGTTTTTTCATAACCACTAAATATAATTAGTTGTTATGAAAAAAGCAATCCGTAAAGTTACATATAAAATGAAACCATCAGTTTCTCAAGAAGAATCGCTGATGGATTTGTTTGTCCACCATCACCAGTTGTACAACTGGGCTTTACGTGATCGCATCGAAACATATCGTGATTCTAATTACAGTCTTAACTTTCACGAACAGTGCAAAATCAACACTCTGTGGCGTAATAATCGTAAAGCGCATGGCATTTTCAATGCTAATGCTCAGAGTGAGCAAGTCACATTAAAACGTGTTGCACTGGCTTTTGACGGTTTTTTTAGACGGCTCAAAAAAGGTGATAAGAAAGCTGGATTCCCACGTTTTAAAGCATTTCAACGCTTTAAAGGTTGGGGCTACAAGGCTCATGGTGATGGTTGGAAGCTCAACCTGAAAGAAAAAAAGCATGGTGCTGTTTATTTGGCTGATGTTGGTATCGTTAAGATCCGAGGTAAAGCTAGAAACACAGGAGGCAAGCCGAAAACTGCCGAAATCATCCGAAAGAATGGTGAGTGGTTCATTTCAGTTTCAATGGAGTATGACACCATTGAGAGAAACTGTGGCACTAAAGCTGTTGGCTTGGATTGGGGTGTTTCTCATTACTTTTCGACTATCGATCAGGATGGTAATTTTGAGCAAGTCGAAAACCCCCGTTACCTCAGAAACAGCAAAGAGCGATTAACCTCTTTACAGCGTGACCTCGCGTTAGCGAAAAAAGGCACTCGCACCCAGCGAAAATTAAAGCATCAAATTGCCAAACTCCACCAGAAAATCGCCCGTCAAAGACTCGATTTTACTCATAAAGAAACTGCAAAATTAGTTGAAGTGGCGGCATTGATCGCCACCGAAAAACTCACCGTTAAGAACATGACTCGCAGTGCCAAAGGTACTGTCGAGAAAAACGGAAAAATGGTGAAACAAAAGGCTGGTCTGAATCGGGAAATTCTGAACACCGCGCCAGCCATGACTCTTAATTTACTGCGATACAAAGCGGAAGAAGCTAGTAGCGAATTTGTTGAAGTACCAACAAAGCAAGTTAAGCCAAGTCAAACCTGCCCAGACTGCGGAGCTAAGAAGAAGAAATCCTTAGCAGACCGCTGGCACTCATGCGAATGTGGTTGTGAGAAGCCCCGCGATGTAGCCAGTGCGCAAGTTAACTTAAACTGGGCATTAGGTATTCAGGCTGGGAACCAGCCTAAAAAGGTAGCTTAGGCTTTCTTTTTGAAACTCCTTCAAAACGCGCAGCGTTTAGTGGGAGTTGTTCATCAAACTTAAAAGCCTACTCTTTACTATGTTTATGCGAATTCAGCTTTACCTCTACTTATTAAAATGACCCTTTTAGAAAGTAGAGCCTGTGATATAATAAATATCGAGTCAACACCATCAGAATTTAAAATTAGAAGCTGTAATTTAGGTAGTGATACTGAGCAAAATAAACACAGATAATATGTCCGTACTTCATTATGTAGGGTTGTTCTAAACACACAAACTTAAACTAAGTATGGAGCAAAAGCACAAAGTTACTTTGAGGCATCAAAAAATGCACGAACAAAACAAAGATGAAAATACCGAAGTCACATTTCTCCCTGCAGAGCGTACTTTTGAAGTATTAAGTGCGGAGGCTGCTGGCACTGGTGTAAATGGTATTGAAAAAAATCCTGCTGTTTCATACTTAATGGGCTTAAGGGCTGAAAGTAGCCGGCTAGCCATGAGGTCGTTTTTAAACAACATAGCTAAAATGATGGGCTATCATGATTTAAGAACCTGTCCTTGGGGTATGCTTGAGCGGCACCATGTACAGGCAGTTTTGACCATGCTCACTGATGCGGGAAAAGCACCGGCCACTATAAATAATTACTTGGCGGCAATAAAAGGTGTAGCCGTAGAGGCGTGGACACTTAAGCTTATTAGCACCGATACTTACCAACATATCAAGTTAGTTAAATCGGTTAGAGGGTCAAGGATACCCAAAGGTAGAGCCCTGGCCCCTGCTGAAGTGAAGAAATTATTTTTCACATGTGAAAGTGATAAGTCTGCTATTGGGGTTAGAGATAGCGCTATTTTATCTGTTTTAGTCGGGTGCGGATTACGAAGAGCTGAAGTTGTATCCCTTGATTTTGCTCATTACAACCGGCATAACCGCTCGCTAAAAGTGCTAGGTAAAGGTAATAAAGAGCGCATGGCGTACTTGCCAGATGGCGCATTTCAAAGGCTTGAAAGCTGGATTGAGGAAGTGCGAAGTGATATTCCAGGGCCACTATTTAGTCGTGTTCGTAGATACGATGATGTTACCTCAGAGCGCATGACTAGCCAGGCAATTTACCATATTTTAAACAGTAGATCTGTCGAGGCCGGTATAGAAAAGTGTGCCCCGCATGACCTAAGAAGGACATTCGCTTCGTCAATGCTAGAGAACGGCGAAGATCTAATTACAGTTAAAGATGCAATGGGCCATGCAAGCTTAGCAACAACGCAAAAATATGACTTTAGGGGTGATGAACGCCTAAGAGCAGCGAGTAAACGCTTAGATATTTAGGGGGGAAGAATGTCACAACAGAACAATTTTGGTGAAGCACTTACATTTTATGCAGATAGGCACCCAGAACCATTAAAGCGCACAGCTATGAACGTTCAGTACACATCTAGTCGGCTTGGCTTGCAGACGTTAAGTATTGAAATGACTACTATTAACTCCCCTGGTGAATCACCAGACTGGGCAAGTAAAACGATAATTCAGTTGACTAAAAGCGAGTTAACCGGGTTGTGCGGCGTGTTATTTGGCTTGAAAAGCGAAGTAAAAGCTTCATTTCATGGCGAGAATAAAAACAAAGGGATGGCAGTTTATAATAATGGTGCACAGGGGGCTGCTGTCACTATTTCAGTCGCTGGCCGACACTTACATCACTTTTTATCACCCGATGATAGACTTGAATTAGGGGTTTTTACTTTACGCAGATTGTCGGACGCATGGAAAGTTACACCGTCTGATACCTTAGCAATATTACGTCAAAATGAGTTGATAAGAAGAAGCCAGTAATGAAAGACATTCCTTATGTGGGTAACTATCATATCGGAGGACAATAATGTTTGAAACTTTTTTGCCTTCCCAGTCCGTTCCTTTCGTGTCAATAGAAGGTATGTATGACAATAAAGATCAAAACTTAGATTCAATCAACGTGCCTATCCAAAGAAAAATTGTGACAACAAAGATTGAAACTCACTTTTGGACAATTCTGAGTTAGAATAACTTTCCAGTACAAATCTAAATAATGCCTTCATTTATTTGAACTTAGAAAGTTATAGCGCCAACAATTTTGTCAAAGCATCATTTTGTTATAATGCTCTTCAAAATCTGTTCTGATAAATACATCCTTAAATTTGGCAATAAATCTCTCTGAATCGATTTCTCCAAGATCTGTAATGTTTACGGAGTCAGAGTGGGACTCTCTATTTATGAACCTGAAGAAAGGTGAAAATTGTGCATCCGTTTCTTCTAATTCATCCAAGGCGACTTTTAAAGCATCTGTCTTATGTACAAAAGAAAAGTAATACTCGAGAATATTTCTCATAATATTAGGTAAAACAATGTTATTTGTAGTGCCGTTTTGAGCATCTTTTATGATCTGCCAATATGATTGGTAATCATTTTTTATATCACCTTTCTCCATAGGTAAAATGTTACTGTTCGTATTCTTTAATACCCTAAACAAACTACATTTGTTATCAAATTTATCATTACCTGCATTATCTTTCCCTTTAGGTAAATATTTCATCACTTCATGCAGGTAATAGAGGCTATGAGTAAGTAAGATCACTTGTGCATATTGGTAGCCTTTAATAAGTCTTTTGTGTGTGAGAGCGCCTATTTCATATATGTAATTATGAGAAAGGCTCGATATAGGATCGTCTACAACAATAATTTTCTTATTTTTTGGGGTTGGGGAGTCACTGTTTACACTTCCCTGGCACAATTCTAAAAAGTATAGATAAGTAATGAGCGTTTTTTCTCCTTCACTGAGCGACTTATATACGTCGTGACCGCTCGAAGAAACGCCTCGACATAAGTAATAATGATTACTTTCTCCTGGTTTCTGTTTAATCTCGAAACCTTCTAAGCCTATCGATTTTATTTGGTTGTTTATGCTGATTACGGACGTTTCAATATTGGTAATTAATTTACGATTTTCAGCGATAACGTCATTTTGAGTTTGAATAGCTATGGTGAGGACTTCTTCTTCCCCTTTAACTATTTCTATATCAGTTTTAATAGATTCAATTAAAGTATCGTGAGCTTTTATAGCTACATCGTATTTTATACGAACCAAAGACCAAAACTTCTTTTTAATAGCTGCGAGAGACTCTTTTTTCTTGCTGAGCTTAGTGTTGAAAGCCCTTCTAGTAGTGTTTTTATCATTAATAATATCATTGAGAGCCTGAACTAAGCCAGACGTATATTCCAGGCTAACTTTGATGGTTGGATCATCTAACTTTTGTACTAGCTTAGTAAGGTTTGCTTGTAGTACACCTGAAAGTTTTTCTTTTGCCAGGTCAAACTTTGTATCATTAAGAGCTGTATAGTGAGTAGCTGATAATGCTTCGTTTAAAGTTTCGATAGATTGTTCATATCCGCTTTTTAGAGTCTTTAATTCATCCTTTTTTCCTTCATATGATGCGTCAAAAAGGTTGTTTATATTTTCAGTTAAATCCTCATTTATAGCTTGTTGGCAAAACGGGCATTTACCTTCAGCATCATCGAGATAAATGCGCCCTTTATCAACCCAGGTAAAGTTTTGTAATTTCTTCACTAGCTCCGCTAGATAGCTTTCACTAGAGCCAACAATTACCTCAGTTAAAATGGTATTTGATTCACTTGATGCCAGGTTTAAAACAACATTAGGAATCATACTTTTTGGTACAGCACTTTTATTATTTAACTCTTTAGATTCAGTCGCTAAACTTTCAAACGTGTACTCAGGTGTTTCGATGAGGTCTGTTTTTAGAAGTTCATCATAGAACGCAGAAGCCGAACCTTTAAAGCCAATTAAACAGTGGTCCAGATCTTTTTTGTCATGCTCTTTTTTAATCTCAAAGCAATTATCTTTAATTGTTTTAACTTGAGCTATTTCTTTATCTTCGTGCTGTTTTTTAAGCGTTTGCTTTTGGGTTCTTTGCTCTTCTAGTCTTACTATTTCTTCTTCAGCAGCACTTATAGTCTGTTCAGCCGTTACATTTGTTTCACCTAAAGTAAACACTCCCTCAAAACTATCTTGAGAGAAGTTTTTTTCAACAAAGTCTGTGTTATAAACCTGAATTTGATAGTCTTGAGCGTTGGGTAACACATGACTGCAATTGCTATAATTACTGTGTGTTGTGTCTTGCAAATATCTTGCTACTGTAGATTTTCCAGTACCGTTATGACCATAAAACAGCACTACTTTTTTATTTGTGTTTAAAGATACAGAGGTAGGATTTTGAAAGCTCGCTACTCCTTGCATAGAAATTGATTCGATCATATACCTAATCCTTGGTTACTACTAAAAGCGACGTATAAATTTAACAAAAAAAGTTACACATATATGTGTTGGAAATCAAGTTCTATAAGTTTTGGCAGCATATGTAGATATTAGAACCAAAGAAAAGTTTAATTTTTTAATGAACTAAACACGTCTTGGGGCAATGACGAGTCAGCAGATAACTTGCCAATGGACAAAAGCTTCTTAGAGTTATTGTACTAGTCGATAGTGATACTCATTAGAGTTTGTAGGGGTAGTGAAGGAATCTCAAAGATGCCCTCACTCCGTTAGGCATCACATACGTAACCCACTGTTGTTTCAATCTTTTAGTTCGTGGCAATATTAACTATTTCAGGGTATCCGGAATTTCTGGTTGATAAAATGCCAAAGATGTAAAGAAGAAAATCTTTCTCAGCGGATTATCTGATTGATCCTCTTCAGCCTACTCTACTGCCAATTTTCTGTTTCCACCTTCGCCTGAGTCTTCATAGCGATGCTGACTAGGGAGGACAGCGAGAGCTGGGCAAGCGTCAAAGCGGTTCTGGTTCATGCGCAATCCGGACACCTGCACAACATTCCTCTTGTAAGAAACCGATCAAATTCTCTAGGTGCCCATACTCGGATATACAGACAATCGTGCGGCTATGTTTCTCCTGCCGGATCAGCCCTACCTTGGCCATGCGCGCAAGGTGATGTGATAGCGTCGAAGCAGGAATACCCAGCCCCTTCTGGATATCTCCGACCGAAGCCCCATCATGGCCAGCTTTGACCAGAAAGCGGAACACGGACAGTCGGTGACTATTCCCTAGCTCAGCTAAGCTGGCTGCAACCTTTTCGTGATCCATAGCACGCCCCAATAATTCGATGTTTCTAGAATTATAGTTGACAGGTCGGATAAACGCAAGTAGGCTGCGTACATCATTTCGACAATACTAGAAATATAGGAGTAATATTGAATGTCATCTCAACTCCAAGACGCTCTAGGCATGTTCGCCTTTCTCGCTATCGAGCTATCGGTTTTATTCATTGGCATTAGCTTGCTGGTCGGAGTTCTTCAACGTCACATCCCACCATCCAAGGTGGAAGCGTTACTGACTTCCAGTGGGAAGCGAGGCTATTTTCTTGCTGCTGGTTTAGGAGCTATAACGCCCTTCTGTAGTTGCTCGACTATCCCCATGTTGAAAGGGTTGATTCGGGCACGGGCCGGTTTTGGGCCGATGATGGTGTTTCTTTTCTCATCTCCGTTGCTGAATCCTATCGTCGTCGGCCTGCTGGTTGCCACGTTTGGATGGACACTTACTGCTATCTATGTGCTCGCCGCTTTGGTGGTCGCGGTAGGTGCCGGATGGCTGCTTCACACGCTTGGCTTCGAGCGTTATGTGCGCCGGACGGCGACACAAGAGAGCAGTGGATGTAGTTCATCAGCAAGCCCGTGCAGTGCTACATCGACCGCATCGAGTTGCGGCACCAACAGCTGCGACACCACTCCGAAGACGGCTTCTTGCGGGGCTGATAGGAAGACAACAGTCTCTACGTCTAGCGAATGCTGTGACAGTCAACCCACTGTCACGGTTAAGAAAGAAGGGAAGTACAGTGGTGTGTGGCGGGAAGCTTGGTCGGACTTTATCGATGTGTTGCCTTACCTGCTCATCGGTATTGCGATTGGCAGCGTGATCTATGGTTTCATGCCCACTGACTTATTGGAGCAGTATGCAGGCCCAGATAATCCCTTTGCCATTCCAGTTGCCGCTGTCATCGGCGTGCCGTTGTATATTCGCGCTGAAGCCGTCATACCTCTGGCAGCGGCTCTGATGGCCAAAGGCGTGGGTGCCGGGACGGTGCTAGCGTTGATCATCGGCAGTGCCGGAGCCAGCCTGACTGAGCTCATTCTGTTGCGCTCTTTGTTCACGCTGAAGCTTTTAGCGGCGTTTTTAGCAGTCATTTTTGCTATGGCGATGATTGCCGGTTACGCCACCTACCTGTTTTTCTGATCAAGGCGGGAGATGATTAATTCGTTAAGCCTTCCTGGGTACCAGTTGGTGGATTCTGATGAGCAGAATGAAGACATACATTTTCGGCTTGAAGCACCTACACCAGTAGCCTGCGAGGGGTGCGGCGTGCAGGGTGAGTTCGTGCGGTTCGGCAAGCGTGACGTTCCCTATCGTGATCTGCCCATCCACGGCAAGCGGGTCACTCTCTGGGTGGTCCGCCGCCGATACACCTGCCGGGCCTGCAAGACAACATTCAGGCCCCAGCTACCGGAGATGGTGGACGGATTCCGTATGACACTGCGGCTGCATGAGTACGTGGAGAAGGAATCCTTCAACCACCCCTACACCTTTGTGGCGGCACAGACCGGCCTGGACGAGAAGACGGTGCGCGACATCTTCAACGCCCGCGCCGAGTTCCTGGGGCGCTGGCACCGCTTCGAGACGCCCCGCATCCTGGGCATTGACGAGCTATACCTGAACAAGCGCTACCGCTGCATTCTGACCAACATTGAGGAGCGAACCCTGCTCGACCTGCTGGCCACCCGCCGCCAGGACGTGGTGACCAACTACCTGATGAAGCTGAAAGACCGGCAGAAGGTCGAGATCGTCAGCATGGACATGTGGAACCCCTACCGGGCAGCGGTCAAGGCTGTGCTGCCCCAGGCCCGTATCGTGGTCGATAAGTTCCATGTGGTGCGCATGGCCAACGATGCCCTAGAGAGAGTGCGCAAGGGCCTCAGAAAGGAGCTGAAACCGTCCCAGAGCCGGACTCTCAAGGGAGACCGGAAAATCCTGCTGAAACGCGCTCACGAAGTCTCAGACCGGGAGCGCCTCATCATGGAGACCTGGACAGGCGCGTTCCCGCAACTGCTGGCCGCCTACGAGCACAAGGAGCGCTTCTACGGCATCTGGGACGCCACCACACGACACGGCTCCAGGCAGAAGCCGCCCTGGACGAGTGGATAGCCACCATCCCGAAGGGCCAAAAGGAAGTCTGGAGCGATCTGGTCAGGGCAGTGGGAAACTGGCGCGAAGAGACCATGACCTACTTCGAGACGGACATGCCCGTCACCAACGCTTACACGGAGTCCATCAACCGACTGGCCAAGGACAAGAACCGTGAAGGGCGCGGTTACTCCTTCGAGGTGATGCGGGCACGAATGCTGTACACCACGAAGCACAAGAAGAAGCCCCCGACTGCAAAGGTCTCTCCGTTCCACAAGAAAACCATCGGTTACGGACTGCCGGACTTCGCAGAGGAACTCAACTACGGGGTCGATCTATCAACCATCTGAGGGTGGTATCAGGTTGGTGGGGTGAAGATGCCCCATCAACCATTAAATCCGTATACCCTTTATGTTGACATATTGAACATTGCGTTTATTATACGCCCATAAATGACGAAACGTCACACAAAGAAGTTAGATTACTTAAGAGATAATCAATACGCGAGATAATTGCTAAGTAAACCAATATGGCACCAAAAGTATTAGACGGATATGCGTTAAAAGCGCGCGAGCAAGACATAATTGATGCAACCATTGCATTGATTGATAAACATGGGGTAGAAAATATCACCATGGATAAAGTTGTTGCTGCCGTTTCTTACTCAAAAGGTACCGTTTATAAACACTTCCTGGGCAAAGAAGACCTTATACTCGCTATAGGGAATCAAGCTATCACCATTATGCACGACCTATTTAGCCGCGCAGCTATGTATGATGGATGTCCACGGGAACGTATGTTGCTATTGAATATCTCCTATTTAATTTATGCCATTTTACACCCCGCTTTATTTAAGAGTGTAATGTGTGCAAAGAGCCCAACTGTCTATGGCAAGTCCAGCGAATGCAGAATGAAAGAACAGGAACAGCTCGAAGCCAAGATTATGGGTGTTACATTTGGGATTATTGAAGATGCTCAATCAAAAGGTCAGCTGACAATCCCTGCACATATGGATATTCAACAAGTTAGTTTTGCTACATGGGCCCAGAACTATGGCACCATTTCACTACTATCTTCGGAAGTATATCAATGCAGTGGCAGTACAGGCTTAGCTGTAGAGCGTGAATTAGTGAATTCATCTAATCTACTTTTTGATGGGTTAGCATGGGCACCACTTTCCAAAGACAGGAATTATGCTCAATCAGTAGAACTAGCTTTACAAAAGGTTTTCCCAAGCGAACTAGCACTGCTTAAATCAATGGGGCGTGAGTTTAGCTTTGCTGAACAGCATAAAAGCTAAGCATTTGAAAGTTATACATTTCCCTGATTTTTGAGAGAACATTAGGGGCACGGCTTAGGCCGTTTTTTTATAACCATATAGTGACGTTTCGTCACTATAATACAAGTTGAAAACTAGCAGGTTAATAGCTGTTTTTAAGGCAAATATTGCTAGGTTTCGGCATAAAAATTAGTAGTAACAAATGATTAAACGGTGCTTGCACTGTTTTTTAACAACAAGTAGTGACGTTTCGTCACAATGGAGAACAAAATGAAAGAAAAGCTGTTTGGTTTTGTTGGCAAGCATCCTATTTGGGTTATTCTCGCCACCCTATCAATTGCCTTCTTTGCGGCCTCCGGAGCGCAAAACCTTGTATTTAAAAGTGATTACAGGCTCTTCTTTGGCCAGGATAACCCACAACTAGTGGCATATGAGTCAATGCAAAATATCTACAGTAAGAGTGATAATGTTTCTTTTGTTGTAGTACCCGCTGATGGCAATGTTTTCTCAGCAGAGCATTTACAAGCCCTTAAAGAGTTAACCAAAGAAAGTTGGCAAATTCCATATTCTACCCGTGTAGATTCGGTCACTAACTTCCAATATACCTACGCAGAAGAAGATGACTTGATTGTTGAAGATTTAGTCATGGAGACTAGCCGCTTATCACAAGCTGATCTCACACGTATTAAAGATATAGCCACTAATGAGCCACTACTGGTAAACAAAATTATTTCTCCTGAGGGTCATGTCTCGGTAGTGAATGTCAGTATTCAGTTTCCAGGAAAAGACTTAAATACAGAAGTGCTGGAAGTTTCCCAATTTGTAAAGCAAATGACAGAAGAGTTTTTAGCGGCTAATCCAGGTACACAAGTACACCTTTCAGGCATGGTAATGATGAATGGTGCCTTTACTGAGGTTGCACTTAAAGACAGCGCAACTTTAGTACCATTAATGTTCTTGATTGTTATTGTATTTATAGGGTTCTTGTTAAGAACAGTATCAGGTACCTTTGCTACGGTACTGGTTATTATCTTAAGTATCACAACTACCATGGGCATTGCCGGTTGGATGGGTATGTTCTTAATAGGACCATCGTCATCAGCACCAACTATGATTTTAACCTTAGCTGTTGCCGACTGTATTCATATTTTATCTAGTATGTTTTATGAAATGAGACATGGTAGTAACAAAAAAACGGCTATAGCCAGAAGTCTTCGCTTAAATTTCCAACCTATTCTACTAACCAGTGTAACTACCGCCATTGGTTTCTTAAGCATGAACTTTTCTGATTCACCGCCATTTCATGATTTAGGCAACTTGGTCGCTATTGGTGTTATGTTGGCATTTGTGTTTTCTATCACCATCTTCCCTGCGCTATTAACCATTTTACCAATAAAGGTTAAGACGACAGAAGAAGGAAAAAGCAATGCGATGGATAAGTTATCAGGCTTTGTTATTAACAAACGCAAAGTGTTACTGCCACTAATGAGTGTAATTATTATCGCATCAACACTGTTCATTCCTAAAAACGAACTGAATGATGACTTTGTTAAGTATTATGATACAACCATTCCCTATCGAGTTGCGACTGATTTTATGCAAGAACATTTGTCAGGTATGACATTGCTCGAAATATCAGTCAAAACAGGAGTGAGTAGCGGCATCAACCAGCCAGAGTATTTACGCACACTAGCTGACTTTAGCGACTGGTTACGTGCACAACCAGAAACAGACCACGTAAATACCATTACCGATACACTTAAACGCTTAAATAAAAACATGCATGGCGATGATCCAAACTGGTACAGATTGCCAACAGACCAAGAGATGGCGGCGCAGTATTTGCTGCTTTATGAGATGTCATTGCCATATGGTTTAGACCTTAACAATCAACTTAATGTTGATAAATCTTCTTCAAAAATTGTTGGTACCTTCAAAAACATGACCAGCAATGAACTTATTGAATTGGAAACACGCATTAATGATTGGTTTGCAAACAAAGCTAGCCAATACCAAGTAGATATTGCGAGCCCAAGCTTAATGTTCGCCCATATAGGTCAGCGTAGTATCAACAGCATGTTAATAGGCACTGTATTAGCATTGCTATTGATATCAGTGATATTGGGTGTTGCATTGAAAAGCTGGCGATTTGGCGCAATTAGTTTACTACCAAACCTTATTCCAGCAGGTGTTGCATTTGGAGTTTGGGGCTTAAGTGTAGGTCAAGTAGGCATGAGTATTTCAGTTGTTATCGGTATGACACTTGGCATTGTTGTAGATGACACAGTTCACTTTCTAAGTAAGTACTTACATGCTCGTAGAGAAAAACAGGCTGATACTAAAGCTGCTGTTCGTTACGCCTTTGGCCACGTAGGTACAGCACTTTGGACAACCACTTTTGTTCTGGTTGCAGGTTTTGTAGTGCTTGCACAATCTACCTTTAGCTTAAATGCAGACATGGGGTTATTGACCGCAATTACCATCTTTATCGCGCTAGTTGTCGACTTCCTGTTTTTACCCCCTTTATTAATGAAGCTAGATAGCGGCAAAAAAGAGCCAGTCCAAAGTGCTTCAAGCACTAACTATGATTAATTACCAGTAGTAAATAGCGCCAGCTAATCGGCGCTATCCATCAGATTATTACAGTATTTGGAGAAATAAATGTTTACTAAATCAATGAATAAAATAGTTTTGGCAACAAGTTTGTCGGTTGCCAGCTTAAGCGTTTTAGCAGCCCCACTAACAAAAGAGGCGGCCGCTATTCGAGGCATGGAAATATCTGTAGAAGCCAAAACACGTGACACTGGTTGGGGCGACAGCACATCAGATATGTTAATGGTACTACGTAACAAGCAAGGTCAGGAAAGTGTTCGAGAGATCAAAACAAAAACCCTTGAACTATTAAATGATGGCGACAAAAGCCTAACCATTTTCAACAAACCTAGAGATGTAAAAGGCACTTCATTTTTAAGCTTCTCTCACCCTGTAGGTAATGACGATCAATGGTTGTATCTTCCATCGCTAAAACGTGTAAAACGTATTGCATCTCGCAACAAATCAGGTCCATTTATGGGCTCAGAGTTTTCATTTGAAGACTTAAGCTCATTTGAAGTAGAAAAATACACATACAGCTACTTAGGCGATGAGACAGTTAACGGATTAGATAGCTATATGGTTGAACAATTTCCAGTTGATGAAAATTCAGGATACACCCGCCGCATTGTATGGATTGATAAAGCAGAATATCGCGTTCAAAAAATTGACTTTTATGACCGTAAAAACTCGCTTTTAAAAACGTTATCATACAACAACTATCAACAATATCTAGACAAATACTGGCGCGCAGACTCTGCTGAAATGGTTAACCACCAAAGTGGTAAAAGCACTACACTAGCTTGGCAGAATTATGCTTTTAAAACTGGGTTAGTTGACGGCGACTTCAATCGAAACACATTAAAACGTGTCCGATAAATTATGAATGTCATGCAAAAATCATTAAGCGCACTCTTAGTCACAAGTGCGCTTATAGCAACAAGCGCTAGCTTGGTAGCCAAAGCCAGTGAATTTGAGCTTTCCGGTAAGGTTGGTATAGAGCAAAGGTATTTTGTTAACGATGGGCAATTTGATGACCAACTCAATAGTACCCAACTGTCAGTATTTGCCGAACCGGAGCTTTATTGGAGCTGGAATGACGGAGCAGACTCATTAACATTTAAACCTTTTTACCGTTATGATGAACGCGATGACGAACGGTCGCATGGCGATATCAGAGAGTTGTCTTTCGTGCACGCAGACGACGATTGGGAGTTTAGGTTTGGTATTAGAAAGGAGTTTTGGGGCGTAACTGAATTTCAACATTTAGCAGACGTGATTAACCAAACTGATGGCGTAGAAGATTTCGACGGCGAAGATAAGTTAGGTCAACAAATGATTAACTTATCTCTCGTTAACGACTGGGGCATTGTAGATCTTTACTTATTGCCCGGCTTTCGTGAACGCACTTTTGCAGGTAGCAGCGGTCGGTTACGTGGCGGGATATTCGTTGACGACGATAATGTTCAATATGAATCATCAGCGAAAGACAATCACCTAGATACGGCAATTCGTTGGAGCCACAGTATTAATGTGTTTGATATTGGCGCCTACTGGTTTCATGGTACTAACCGAGAGCCAATATTAACTCCCGTTAGTCAACACTCAGAAAAAGAGTCTGTGGTATTACAACAATACTATAGCCAAATGGATCAGTTTGGTTTAGATGTTCAAGCAACTATTAATGACTGGTTGTGGAAGTTTGAAACCATCTATCGCAATACCAATGAAGACGACTTTTGGGCAACCCAAGCAGGCTTTGAATATACCTATGTCGGTATATTTGAAAGCAATGCAGACCTTGGCTTGTTAACGGAATATGGTTGGGATTCTCGTGGCGAAGCTGATGAAAATTCACCAGGCGCTAGCGTTCAAAACGATATATTCTTTGGTGCGCGTTTAGCCTTTAATGACATGCAAAGCAGCGAATTATTAATGGGAGTTAGCGCTGATTTAGACCACAACGCGAATAGCTTTATTTTTGAAGGCAATCGCCGGTTTGGCGAAAGTTTCAAAGTAAGTTTAGATATTCGCCTGATGAATAGCAGTGAACCTTTAGATTTTCTTTATAATATTAAAGAGGATGACCATTTGCAGCTAGCCATTGAATACTTCTATTAAAACAAGTGGTTAACCGTATCAAAATAGACAATTTACAACGAATCAACTAAACGACTAAAAAGAACTAAGGGTAATAACATTTCTATTATTACCCTTTTGTTAACTAATATTGTTTAGTATTAGTGATTCTCAGAAACACTATTAATGGTATGTTCACCCTAGGACAGCTTCTTATAATATTTCCTAAAACAACTCAAAAGTAGAATTAAGTTAAAGTACCCTAATGAACCACCAGAACCTGAAGAACTCTTCTCTTTAGCAATGGCTATAGAAGAGCGAGTAGCATCTAATGGGTAAGCATCGTTTCTATCCAGTACACCATCATTATCATCATCTGTATCAGCATTATTACCTAAGCCATCATTATCTGTATCAACTGATTCTGTAGGGTCTAGAGGAAAATGATCAATATCATCTGTTACACCATCACTATCTGTATCAGCCATTAATGGGTTTGTTCCAAGAAGAATTTCTGTTTGGTCACTTAAGTTATCATTATCATCATCTGTATCTGCATTATTACCTATACCATCGCCGTCCGTATCAACTGATTCATTAGGATCATTAGGAAATACATCTAAATAATCTAAAACACCATCACCATCTGTATCAGCATTATCATATTTGATCTCTGCAAACCCCTTTAAATTCTGGGTATTCGGATTAGCTGGTTGATTTTCTCTTTGGCGTGCAATCACAGATTACACTTTCCCAACGGAAAAACTGGTTGGCGAGGCCTGGAACAAATGCGTAAGGATTGTGGTACTAGAGAATTCATCGCGCATCCTTCTGTCTACCTCGAACGCTCCCTTAGCGCGAATTTGTCCGATGTGCCACTGACTGCTGACAACACTCGTATGGAGTTTTCAACCTAAACCCGGATTCGATGTTCCCGTAAGTACTGGGTGTGGTAACTATGCATCAGGAAATTTAGCGCTTGACCTTCCCACAATAGGAAGGTTTATCTTTCTGGAATATCATCAGGAGATGCTTGTGGAGAAGACGAATGATGCATACTCAAGACAAATTGAATCCGTCGGCTGTGACGGTGACAAGCTTTCCCATCGAAGGTATGAGTTGCGCTTCCTGCGTCGGGCGCGTGGAGGCTGAACTCAAGAAGGTCGAGGGCGTTGACACTGTTACGGTGAACCTGGTGACCGAACGTGCCGATATCCAGTCCGCTTCGCCACTCGACCGCGGATCACTCATCAACGCTATCGAGAAAGCTGGCTATTCGGTGCCAGCTGAGACCACAGAGCTTTCCATCGAAGGTATGACCTGCGCGTCCTGTGTCGGTCGCGTCGAAAAGGCGCTCAAGGCTGTGCCCGGCGTCACCAGTGCCGTTGTCAACCTTGCGACTGAAAGAGCCACGATCCAGGGCAGCGCCGATGCGACCGCCTTGGTGACGGCTATCGAGAACGCGGGATATGATGCCAGGGTAATCGCGGCTGCTACGGGTAGCCGTCGGGGCGAGACCGATGAGCGCACCGAGAAGAAGGACGCGGAACGCCGTGGACTGACACGTGATTTCACGATTGCAGCGGTGTTGACCGTGCCTGTCTTCATTCTGGAGATGGGCTCACACCTCATTCCTGGCATGCACGACCTGATTGCCTCAACGATCGGCATGGAGACGAATTGGTATCTCCAGTTCGTGTTGACAACCATCGTTCTGTTCGTGCCGGGCATCCGCTTTTACCACAAGGGGTTTCCGGCCCTCGGGCGGCTTGCCCCCGACATGAACTCCCTGGTCGCGGTCGGCACCATGGCAGCCTATGGCTATTCGCTCGTGGCGACCTTCGCGCCGGGGCTCCTGCCCGACGGAGCCGTCAACGTCTACTTTGAGGCCGCCGCTGTTATCGTCACTCTCATCCTGCTCGGCCGGTTGCTGGAGGCTCGCGCCAAGGGACGCACCTCCGAGGCGATCAAGCGTCTTGTCGGGCTTCAGGCCAAAATGGCACGGGTGCGTCGGGACGATAAGTCGATCGAACTGCCGATCGACTCCGTCTTGTCGGGAGATATCGTCGAGGTTCGTCCCGGCGATCGCATTCCGGTGGATGGCGAACTCATCGAAGGCGAAAGCTATGTCGATGAATCGATGATCACGGGAGAACCGATCCCCGTCTCCAAGAAGCACGGCAGCGAGGTCGTGGCCGGAACGGTGAACCAGAAAGGCGCATTCGCCATCCGTGCGACGGCTGTCGGCGGCAACACCGTTCTGTCGCAGATCATCCGCATGGTGGAAGAAGCGCAGGGGTCGAAGCTGCCAATCCAGGCGCTGGTCGACAAGGTGACGATGTATTTCGTGCCTGCGGTGTTTGTGGCAGCGATTCTCACCTTCGGGACATGGATGTGGTTCGGCCCGTCGCCCGCGCTCACTTTCGCGCTGGTCAACGCCGTCGCGGTGCTGATCATCGCCTGCCCTTGCGCCATGGGGCTGGCCACACCGACCTCGATCATGGTCGGCACTGGCCGCGGTGCCGAGCTGGGCGTGCTCTTCCGCAAGGGTGAAGCACTCCAGTTGTTGAAAGATGCCAAGGTCGTTGCCGTTGACAAGACGGGCACGTTGACGGAAGGCAAACCGGCTCTCACCGATCTGGAATTGGCCACCGGATTCGAGCACGTAGACGTGTTGGCTCTGGTCGCGGCCATCGAGGCCAAATCCGAACACCCGATCGCCCGTGCGATCGTGAACGCCGCCGCCGCGGAGAACATCTCACTGCCGGACGTGTCGAACTTCGAATCGGTGACGGGTTTTGGCGTGAAGGCTGAGGCCGGTGGCAAGCGGGTCGAGATAGGTGCTGACCGCTACATGAGCGAACTCGGTCACGACGTGGCGGCGTTCTCCAAGGTCGCCAAACGCCTCGGCGACGAGGGTAAGTCTCCGCTCTATGCTGCGATAGAGGGCAAGCTTGCGGCGATTATCGCCGTTGCCGACCCGATCAAGGAAACGACGCCTGCTGCCATCAAGGCCCTGCACGATCTCGGGCTCAAGGTCGCGATGATCACCGGCGACAACGTCCACACGGCCAAGGCCATCGCGGCGCGACTCGGGATCGACGAGGTGGTGGCGGAAGTGCTACCGGACGGCAAGGTCGACGCGGTGCGCCGCCTTAAGGGAGAGCACGGCAAGGTGGCGTTCGTCGGTGATGGCATCAACGACGCTCCCGCTCTGGCCGAAGCGGATGTAGGTCTTGCCATTGGCACAGGTACGGACATTGCCATTGAAGCGGCTGATGTGGTGCTGATGTCGGGTAACCTGCAAGGTGTGCCAAAGGCGATCGCCTTGTCGAAGGCAACCATCGACAACATCCGACAAAATCTGTTCTGGGCGTTTGCCTACAACACGGCTTTGATTCCGGTCGCGGCAGGTGTGCTCTATCCGGCCTACGACATCCTGCTTTCGCCCGTCTTCGCTGCCGGCGCCATGGCACTGTCGTCGGTGTTTGTACTCGGCAATGCACTGAGGTTGCGTCATTTCCGCTCACCCATGGGGACGGACGACAACGACGTGTCGCAGAGACAGGTGGAATTTGCACAAGCGAAATAAGGACAACCGAGCCTGCCACAGTGCAGGCTTGATGTTATCTGGAGAGGCATGGCTATGAATATTGGAAAGGCAGCGGAGGCATCGGGTGTATCGGCGAAGATGATCCGCTACTACGAATCGATCGGCTTGATTCCGGAAGCGTTGCGAACCGAAGCTGGATACAGGGATTACTCGGACAAGGATGTGCAAACCCTGCGCTTCATCCGGCGCGCACGGGATCTCGGGTTTTCGGTGGCGCAGATGAATGAACTGGTTGCGCTCTGGCGCGACCGGGGTCGTGCGAGCGCCGACGTAAAACGTCTTGCGCTTGAGCATGTCGCGGAGCTTGAGCTCAAGGCGCGCGAACTCCAGGAAATGAGCCGTGCACTCAAGCACCTGGCGGAAAACTGCCAGGGCGACGCTCGGCCGGACTGCCCGATTATCAGCGGTCTGGCCGGGGATGGCGTAGTGAAAGGAACGCCTAAGGGTGAGCGAGAACTTAATTCCACGCGCTTCGGGGCTATCGGGATTGAACCCAATTGCACGCAACGTCGCGGGAAAGAGAAGCGCTGACGCGTCTACTTCAGAAGCGGCGTCCTTGCCCTGACCTGAATGATTACCCGGCAAGGTGCTGATTATCGTACCCAGCCTCGCGGATGGCATCACTGATACGCGCCTCATTGACCTGGCTGCGCACGGTGACCTCGGCGTGTTCTATATCTGTAGATACTTCCGCCTGTGGGTCGATACTTTTAATGGCTTTTTCGACGGCGGATGTGCAGTGGCCACAGGTCATGCCGTTAACGTTGAATCGATACATATCGAACTCCTTCACAGAATCAGAGAATTGAGGAACCTGATCGTCCCAGCGACCAATCTAGTCTTTCCAACGCTGGTAAGGTCAACTGCGGAGCCTCAGACTTTGATTTGTCGAGTGCTCTGTGCCGACGGGCTGCCAAATGCACGGCTATTGATAAGACCTGGCCGATGCCGACAGTCTCTCTGTGCAAGGCATGCAAACGCAGCCTTGACCTTCCAACCATTGGAACGATTACCCTTTTGTGAAAAGTCAGCGCAACCGGTGTTCGGTAATCGCACTAAACACAAAGGAGTTAATCGATGTCCACAGAATCCCCTTCTCACTCAGGCAGACCAGAGCGCCCACTCGGTCTGGCCTTGGCATTATTGCTGGATTGATTCTTGGAGGATTTCTGACAGGCCTGCTTGGCTGGCGTTGGGCGTTCTTCATCAATGTACCCATCGGTTTGGCGGTGCTCGCTGGTTCGAGAACACTTGTCGAAGCGGAATTGCACAAGGGACGCCCCGACCTGACGGGAGCGCTTTCCAGCATCATCGGCATGGCAGCACTCGTCTATGGAATTACCCGTGGTGGTGAACATGGCTGGACCGATGGCATTACGCTCATTGCATTCGCCACTACGGCTATCCTGCTGCCGCTGTTCTTGGTTTTACAGTCGCGCAGCAGTGATCCACTTTTGCCGCTCCGCTTGTTCAAGGATCGCAACCGATCCGGTTCGTACCTGGCCATGCTGCTGCTGGGCTTCGGCCCCATGGGCATGATCTATTTGCTGACGCTCTATTTGCAGCACATCCTCAGCTATAGCCCGACCCTGACCGCCATGGCGTTTCTGCCCTTTGGGGTGGGTATCATCATTGGTGCTGTTGTCAGTTCAAAGCTTGTCATGCGCTTTACGCCGCGCGAGGTCTCAGCTCCGGCTGCGCTGGTCGCTAGCGCTGCATTGTTCTGGCTTTCGACCATCGGGCAACAACTCGACTATAGCTGGCACTTCATGCCAGCCGCCTTCCTCACCGCCTTCGGTTTCGTGGGAGCGGTCATTGCGCTGGCATTGACGGCCGTGAAGGGTGTGCAAGCACAGGAGACCGGCATCGCATCGGCGTTGTTCAACGCGTCGCAACAGATTGGTGTTGCGTTGGGGCTGGCTATCCTTTCGAGCATTTCTGTCTCCGTCACGGCCAGTCGGATGCCCGAGGCATTTGCTTCTCTGTATCGCGGTCGGGAAGTCGGCGATGCCGAACTGGTGCAGTCAGCCGGTGATGCGCTGATTCAGGGTTATGGCTTGGGACTTGCGGCGAGCGGGGTTGCTCTTGGCATCGCAGCCATCATCGTGGCCGTACTTGTCAACGCCAGGAAAGGACAGGTTTCCACACTTGGCGATAGTCCCTTGCATTGACCGGTTCTTCTTCCCTTTACGGCGCAGTCTGCCAAACCCGTACTGCGCCACACTGATGATTAATGGGAATCTGTCGCAATAGCTATGGAGCTTCCACCATGAGGAGAACACCGCATGACCGAAATGCCCGACAACATCCTGCACCTGCCTAAGTACCAGGTGCTGGGCTGCAAATCCACCGACGACGAAATGCACTTTCAGGTGGACGTGCCCGATCCCATTGCCTGCGAGGAATGCGGCGTGCAGGGTGAGTTCGTGCGGTTCGGCAAGCGTGATGTTCCCTATCGTGATCTGCCCATCCACGGCAAGCGGGTCACTCTCTGGGTGGTCCGCCGCCGATACACCTGCCGGGCCTGCAAGACAACATTCAGGCCCCAGCTACCGGAGATGGTGGACGGATTCCGTATGACACTGCGGCTGCATGAGTACGTGGAGAAGGAATCCTTCAACCACCCCTACACCTTTGTGGCGGCACAGACCGGCCTGGACGAGAAGACGGTGCGCGACATCTTCAACGCCCGCGCCGAGTTCCTGGGGCGCTGGCACCGCTTCGAGACGCCCCGCATTCTGGGCATCGACGAGCTATACCTGAACAAGCGCTACCGCTGCATTCTGACCAACATTGAGGAGCGAACCCTGCTCGACCTGTTGGCCACCCGCCGCCAGGACGTGGTGACCAACTACCTGATGAAGCTGAAAGACCGGCAGAAGGTCGAGATCGTCAGCATGGACATGTGGAACCCCTACCGGGCAGCGGTCAAGGCTGTGCTGCCCCAGGCCCGTATCGTGGTCGATAAGTTCCATGTGGTGCGCATGGCGAACGATGCCCTGGAAAAGGTCCGCAAGGGCCTCAGAAAGGAGCTGAAACCGTCCCAGAGCCGGACTCTCAAGGGAGACCGGAAAATCCTGCTGAAACGCGCTCACGAAGTCTCAGACCGGGAGCGCCTCATCATGGAGACCTGGACAGGCGCGTTCCCGCAACTGCTGGCCGCCTACGAGCACAAGGAGCGCTTCTACGGCATCTGGGACGCCACCACACGGCTCCAGGCAGAAGCCGCCCTGGACGAGTGGATAGCCACCATCCCGAAGGGCCAAAAGGAAGTCTGGAGCGATCTGGTCAGGGCAGTGGGAAACTGGCGCGAAGAGACCATGACCTACTTCGAGACGGACATGCCCGTCACCAACGCTTACACGGAGTCCATCAACCGACTGGCCAAGGACAAGAACCGTGAAGGGCGCGGTTACTCCTTCGAGGTGATGCGGGCACGAATGCTCTACACCACGAAGCACAAGAAGAAGGCACCGACTGCGAAGGTCTCTCCTTTCTACAAGAAAACCATCGGTTACGGACTGCCGGACTTCGCAGAGGAACTCAACTACGGAGTCGATCTATCAACCATCTGATAATGGTATCAGGTTGGTGGGGTAAAGGTGCCCCATCAACCATTAAATCCGTATACCCCTTTGTTAAAGGTCCAAACAATCTCGCCTGTTTTGCCTGGGTCCACATGGGTCATGTAAGGTTCGTCGTGCTCCATACCGGGAAATTTCAGCATCAACTCCGCATGCTTTGCATTCTCAGCTTGTGTACCAATTACAAACTCATGCAACAACTTGCCGGTGTTCTTGACCCGGAAGCGAATGGTCTCGCCCTGCTTGACTTCCAGCTTGCCAGGCTGGAATCGCATGTCGTCACCCATGCTGACGTCGACAGTTCGGATCACATTCGCAGCATCACCCGCAACGCCCCAATCAGTTTGTTCTTTCACCACTGGTGCGTTACTGCCTTTCTTGTCGCCATGGGCAAGAGCAATATTATTCACTCCCCCTATTAACGCAGCACAGGCCAATACAAGTCCTGAAAATTTAAACATTTACATTCCTTTACTTAACAGCCAATCAATGACCTGAATGACCCGTGGGTTTGCGCACCTGCAATTCAATGTGAGGCTGGTTTTTCTGCGCCAACTTCATGCTCGGCTGCCCTGCGTTGCCGCTGCGTTTGGGTTTGGCCAGTTCACCGGTGAACTCATATGCAACCGTACCTTCAGGGTGCTTGTACCAACCCGGGTCTGAATAATCGCCCGGCTTTTGGTCCTTGCGTACTTTCAGCATGCTGAACATGCCACCCATTTCCACAGATCCAAAAGGCCCCTCACCGGTCATCATCGGAATGGTGTTGTCGGGCAGCGGCATTTGCATTTCCGCCATGTCGGCCATGCCACGTTCACCCATCGCCATGTAATCCGGAATCAGGTTGGTGATTTTTTTGGTCATGCCGCGGTGGTCCACGCCGATCATGGTGGGCACATCGTGGCCCATGGCATTCATGGTGTGATGGCTTTTGTGTGCGTATTCTCATGACTTTGATCACCGATTCTCATCAGCTTTGATCGCTTGATTTATCATTTTGTAGAGCCATTTTTAAATTAACTTAACTGATCATCATCAGTCAATTCATTTAACTGTTTTCGTATCGATTCTCCTTTTAAATTCAACTTAATTGCACCATGAATCAGCCTATCTAAAATAGCATCAGCGTGCGTTGATTCGCCGATCATTTGGTGCCAGTTTTCCTGTGGTAACTGACTAATGATGATGTGTGATTTATAACCATATCTAGCATCGATTAATTCAAGTAAGTCGCTTCGTTGCTGAGCACTGAGTGGCTCTAGCCCCCAATCGTCTAAAATAAGTAAGTCGTATTTAATGAGTTTACCCAATAATTTTCGATAACTGCCATCGGCCTGTGCTAGAAATAGACTTTCAAGTAATTCTTTTAATCGAATATAGAAGACACTTTTTCCTTGTAAACAGTGCTCGTGACCCAATGCACACGCGAGGTAGGTTTTGCCACAGCCTGTGGCGCCTGTAATTAATATATTCTGATGTAAACTCAGCCAGGTGCTTTGGCTGAGGCCGCGTATTTGTGCTTTATCTAGATTACGCTTCGGCGAGTAAATGAGTTGATTTAACTGACCCGGTACGCGGAATTTTGCTTGTCGCACCAGTCGCTCTATTTTTCTTTGGTTACGCGTATCAATTTCATGCGTTAGCAATAAACTGACGCGCTCTATAAAGCTTTGTTCTTGATATAGGTTTGGCTGTTCAAGCTGCTGCTTGAGTGCTTGCTTTATACCCGATAACTTGAGCAATTGAAGTTGCTGATTAATTGTTTCTATCATGTTTACATTCCTTAATGGTAGTAATCTGTGCCACGTATGTTGCTGTGTGTAATTGGCTTTTCTGGCTCTGTTTGGAGTGTGGGTAATGGTTGTTGGTCTAACCCTTTTTGCAGCATTTGCTTAATAGATCTGTGTGTGGTCGTATTCATGCAAATTGCTCGGTAACATGCTCGCTCGAGGCGTTCTTTTGAATACGTTTTAGCTAAACTTAATACCCCTAAACAGGTGCGATAAGCTTGCTCTGGATGACGTTTGCTATTAAGCAATAATTCAACGACTTGATGAGTATAATCACCGATACTCAATGCCCATGAGCGTAAATTTATCGGTGACTGCTCATGCTGTTTTTGATGCGCCTTTGGCATATGATGTGTCTGTGTCGTATGTCCGCCTAAACGGTTTGAGCGAGGATGCTGTGCTATTAAAGTGCCGTCATAATAAAGCTGCACGAGTTGATTGGATATGTGTGCGCGTAATTGTTTTTTAACCCACAGATAAGGCACGCTGTAGTAATGTTTTTCTATTTCAACATGGTAATCAATATGCACACGTACTGTTTTGATTTGTGTATATTGATAGGGCTTTTCAGGCAATGGCTTTAATGCGTTTTTATCCACCATATCAAATAGCTGTTTGCGTGATTGTTGATATTGCTTCATCACCTTATTGTTCATCATATCCAGTAGCTTTGCTATTTCATGATTGAGTTGCGCTAAGCTGTGGAAGGTTTGGTTACGTAAGCGTGCCATGATCCAACGCTCAACAATTTGTACGCCGACTTCAGCCTTCGATTTATCTTTGGGTTTATAAGGTCTAGCCGGAATGACAGCAACGTTAAAGTACTCGGCTAACTGGTGGTACGTCGGATTTAAATCAGGCTCGTAGCGACAGGTTTTACTGACAGCACTTCTGAGATTATCGGGAATAACAACGTCAGGAACGCCGCCTAAAAATTCAAAGCAACGCGCATGACTCATTACCCAATCTTCAAGTTGCTGACTATACGTTGCTTCAGCATAGGTATAATTTGATGCACCTAGTACAGCAACGAATATCTGAGCAGTGCGCTTTTCTTGTGTCGTCGGACAAGTAATGGTAATTGTGGGGCCACAATAATCCACAAACAGCTTTTCACCCCCTTTATGCTGCTGACGCATTGAGAGTCGCTGGGTACCTAACCATTGTTTATAAGCTCGGCAGAAGTGACTGTAGCTGTAATAAGGCTCACCCACTTTTTCAAGTAACTCATCAAATACGAGCTGTAATGTTAGGTGTTTATGTTGTTTTAAGTCTTTATTGATATTTAACCAGTCAGGCGTTGGGTGTCTTTTTTTACGCGTTGAGAAGCGCTTGAGTTTGGTGTTGAAAAATGTATTTTGCTGTTTATCCTCTGGTATTGGCCATTGATTTAAGCCTAACTCATTGGCCTTTTTAAGGTAATTAGCCACAGTACCAGGTGAAATATTTAAACTTCTGGCAATCTCTCGATGGGATAATTGTGCTGAGTACTTCAGCCGTAAAATGGAATGTAATTTACTCATAGATATAGGTCTTGTTGTCATTGTTGTTATCCTCATCAAACGATTCAGATAACGGTTTAACACACCTACAAAAATGATAAAACGTGAACTCGGTTACGAGTGGTATTAAGCTTTGATCGGCAAAATCATTAAGAGCATAAATGTGATCATTTACAAGTGATTTTAGTGATCAAAGCTTAATGAGAATAAGCGATCAAAGTTAATGCAATTGGGTGATCAAAGCTGGAGAGAATATGCACTTTGTCATTAATTATTTGCTGCATGTAGCTATAAAAGCTTTCTTGCTGTTTTTCTGAGTCTTCAAAATGATGCTTGTTGTTAGCTAAATCAACAATCGCTTGTGCTCTTATCTTTTCAGAAATATCTAGGGTCTTTTTATTGTGATCTCGTTCAAACTTGTCTTTAGGAGTGGCATAAATGAACAAGTCTAATGATTGTCTTTTACGGCGTTTTACTCGTTTGCCATTTTCATTTAGGTAAGAACCATAATTTCTGGTTAACAGTAGTTGTTGGCGGCCTGTGCTATCAGCTGATTTTTTCTCGATGGTTAGTTTCATAATAACTTCCTCTTTGGTGGACCAATAGTGGCCCACAACAAAGAAGTAGGTGGGCCATTCGAGGCCCATATTATGAAACTAAAGGAAGCTAGAGAAAGATAAAAAAGTTATTAAATGTATGAATAAATTAGGTATTTTAACTTTATTTGGATGTTTGTTTCCTTTGGTTTACCTTGTTATTTACCAATACAGAACGAGCTAAATATTTTTCCAAGTAGATCGTCTGAAGTAAACTCACCGGTTATTTCGTTTAAAAATTGCTGCGTTAGGCGCAGCTCTTCGGCCAAAATTTCACCTGCAACATGCATTTCAAGCTGCGTTTTACCCGTATCTAAATGATAAGCTGCGCTCTCTAAAGCGTCTAAATGACGGCGACGAGCCATAAAGCCACCTTCTGTTGCGCCGTCAAAACCTATACAGGCCTTCAAATGTTCACGAACGAGCTCTATACCTTCAGCGTTTTTAGCACTTAAACTTATGACCGGGTATTGTTGGTTTTCATCCAAGCCTACAATATCACCCGACAAATCTGCTTTGTTTCTGATCACTGTAACCCCCATACCTTTTGGTAATTTTGCCATAAACTCTGGCCAAATTTTATGTGGGTCGGTGTCTACAGTATCGGTGCCATCAAGCATAAATAAAACGCGGTCGGCTTGGTTTATTTCATCCCATGCGCGCTCAATACCTATTTGCTCTACGCGGTCAGGGCTTTCACGAAGACCTGCGGTATCGATAATATGCAGTGGCATGCCATCAATATGGATGTGTTCGCGCAGTACGTCGCGGGTGGTACCTGCTATTTCGGTTACGATTGCTGCCTCTCGGCCTGCTAGGGCATTTAGTAAGCTTGATTTACCCGCGTTAGGACGACCTGCAATCACAACACGCATACCTTCGCGCATTATACTTCCCTGTTTAGCTTGGTCAGTTACGGTGTTTAATTGGTTTATAATTGCGTTTAGATCGCCCGATACTTTGCCATCTGACAAAAAGTCTATTTCTTCATCTGGAAAGTCGATTGCTGCTTCTACGTACATACGAAGATGAATTACTTTTTCAACCAGTGTTTCAATGTGTTTAGAAAACTCACCTTGAAGTGATTGTAAGGCGCTTTTAGCTGCTTGTTCACTAGTGGCATTAATTAGGTCACTAATTGCTTCTGCTTGGGTTAAATCAAGCTTGTCGTTCATAAATGCACGCTCTGAAAACTCACCTGGTTTTGCTAAGCGTACACCTTCTATTTTGCTAATTTCTTTAAGTAGCATATCAAGCACAACTGGGCCGCCATGGCCTTGCAACTCAAGTACATCTTCACCAGTAAATGAGTTAGGTCCGGCAAAATAAATGGCAATACCTTGGTCAAGTTGATCGCCATTTAAGTTTTTAAATGGTACATAATCGGCGTATCTCACTTTTGGTATTTTACCAATAACTTGTTCAGCAACGCTTTTGGCAAGGCTGCCAGAAACCCGAATTATACCAACACCACCACGCCCAGGTGCGGTTGCTTGTGCTGCAATTGTGTCTTGATTGATCATGCTATTTAATTTACCAACAATGTGTACGTTATGGCGCTATTGTAACCTATGAAATTACCACTCGCGAATGCTCTGATAAAAAATGGGCAATAAAAAAGGCGACCTAAGTCGCCTTTGTAATAAGTAGGGCTAAGTTAGCCTCTTACTTTTATTCCTTTCTTTTCCATACCGCGATAAATATAAAGCATTTGCGCGATTGAAATAAGGTTAGATACTAACCAGTAAAGTACTAAGCCTGATGGGAACCATAAGAAGAATACAGAGAAGATAACCGGCATAAAGGTCATCATTTTTTGCTGCATTGGATCGGTAACCGTCATAGGTTGAAGCTTTTGAGTTATAAACATACTTGCACCAAATAAAATTGGTAATACGTAGTATGGGTCTTGTGCTGATAAATCAGTTAACCAAAGCATAAACTCAGCATGGCGAAGTTCTGTTGATTCTAAAAATACATAAAACAACGCTAAGAAAATAGGCATTTGTAGCAAAATAGGGAAACAACCACCCATTGGGTTTACTTTCTCTTTTTTGTACATCTCCATAGTAGCTTGACCGAACTTTTGACGGTCATCACCATACTTTTCTTTAAGAGCTGCCATTTTTGGTTGAAGGGCACGCATTTTAGCCATTGACGTGTATTGTGCTTTAGTTAGCGGGTACATCAATGATTTAACAATAATAGTGATAGCAATAATTGCTAAACCCCAGTTACCAAGAATACTGTAAAGCCATTTTAGTAATACAAATAGTGGCTGTGAAATAAACCATAACCAGCCGTAGTCTACAGTTAGGTCTAAGTCAGGGTGAAGCGCTTCTAATACATCAGACTCTTTAGGGCCCATGTAGTAAATAGAAGTAATGGTTTGCTCTGAACCGGCTTGAACATTAACAGGTTCTGCTTTTGTACCAATGATAGCGGCGTTACTGCTTGTAATTAAGCTATAAAGGGTGTTGGTTTGGTCTTGCTTTGGTACCCACGCACTTACAAAGTAATGTTGAATAAATGCAATGTAACCACCTTGCGTGCTTTCATTTAGGTTTTTGTCGGCCATGTCAGAAAAGCTATACTTTTCGTATGGTTCTTCGTCTGTACCGTAAGCTGCACCTAAATAGTTTTGATCAACTAAGCTGCCTTTTTCTTGTACTGTGCGCTTAACTTGTGTGTAAAGCTGCACTTGAATAGGGGCACTGGTTGTATTGTTTACTGTGTATTCTAAGCCAACATCATACTGACCTTTTTTAAATACATACGTTTTAGTAAAGCTAACACCGTTGCTATCTGTAAACTGTAACGGTACGCGTAACTCATCACCTGTTAAGGTATAAGACGTTTGTTCGCTGTGGTAAGTAGGGCGACCGTTTGCAGATGCGTCTGGGCCATTTAAACCAATTAAACCACTTTGTGAAAAGTATTGATTACCCTCAAATTCACCCAGCAGCATGAAAGGTGTTTCTTCGCCTTTCACTTCTTCGTATTGAAGTAAGTCCGATTCAACAATATCACCACCTTTGGTGTCGATTTTAACTTTAAACACGTCTGTTGTTATTTCTATAACAGAACGTTTAGCTAATGTTGTTGAAGCCGGTAAGCCAGAGTCTGACGATGAAGGTATAAAATCATCCGATTCAGTTGAATTTGCTTGTTGCGTTTGTGTTGTGGCACTTGGATCGACTTTTGGCTGGTTATAATCATTATTCCATTCTTGGAATAATAAAAACGACACTAGCATTAGGCCAATGAATAAAAACGTGCGTTGCGATTCCATAACAGCTCTTATTTCTCGTGTTGGTGGTTAATATGGGTTATTTTTTCAGGTACTGGGTCATCACCACCTGAATGTAAAGGATGGCATTTTAATATGCGTTTTAATGCTAACCAACTTCCTTTTATCAATCCATGCAATTTTATTGCTTGAATTGTGTAATGTGAGCAGCTTGGATTAAAACGACAATGCGGACCTAATAGCGGGCTAATCCACTTTTGATAACCGCGGATCAATATCACTAAACATAATGTCGGTAAAGCAACAAGTGGTTTAAGTAACCTCATGATGTTTATGCCCCTAGTTAAATTTAGTGAGATAGATATCATGTATTTAAAGGCTCTATTGGAAATTTTAAATGCATGATTAAAAGGTGAGCTAAAGATACATTAATTAACCCTGTAATTCTATTGCTATTGGGTTTGTTTATTAGATTTAGCTGATTTGTTTGGGCGTTTCTTAAAGGGTGGAGGCTTAGGCGCACCTGGTTTACAGCGTTCGTTGATTTTTCGCCATAACTTGGTCAGTTGCTTGGTTAATTCTTCATTAGACTGCTCGTCAATGCCATTTTTAACCATAAGCACAATATCAATGTTATCGATGTTGTGTTGATTTAAACGAAAACTTTCGCGAGCAAGACGTTTAATACGGTTTCGTTGGCATGCCTTTTTTACACGTTTTTTAGCAACAGTAAGTCCTAACCTAGGTTTTTCTTGGTCATTGGGTTTAGCTAATAGAGTAAAGTAAGGAGTTGCAGCCCGAGCGGGTTCGTTAAATATACGAGAGTAATGCGAGGGAGTTAACAGACGTAACTCCCTGCCAAAGCTAAAGTCTTCCACTTATAAATTAAGCAGAAAGAACTTTGCGGCCTTTAGCGCGGCGACGTGCTAATACTTTACGGCCATTTACAGTTGCCATGCGAGCACGGAAACCGTGTGCACGTTTGCGTTTTAAAACGCTAGGTTGAAAAGTTCTTTTCATAACAATCTCATCCGATCGGTTAAAGTTAAAACATCCTATGCAGGTCGCGATCCTGGCACAGGTGCCATTGCGAGCGCGAGATATTATAGATGAAACGACCTAAAGTCAATCATAATTACGCGTTAAGCACCGTGTTTATTAAGCAGGCAGTTAGTGATCGTAAAGCGCGATCTAGTAGGATCATCATAAATAAGAAGTTTTCCACAGCCCTTGTATAAAAAGTGAATAAAAGCGGGGGAAAAGTAAATTGGATCGTAAAATTGGTTCGCGATCTTGGTGTTATTTTGTTATGATCTGTTATCAGGCTAATAATTAAAAATTTAATTAAATCAGGTTGTTAGCTTTTTTTCATGTCGTTATACATAATTTTATAAAAATCAGCCTTTTACTTGTGGATAAAGTGCCTTCATAATACTTGGTCTTGGGCCGCTTATTTGGCTATTTAAACGCAATAAATGCATGGTTTTTAACCATTTTTGATGTGCGGGAATAAAAATTATATCTCTGGGAGTTTAACTGTGTATCTGTCGGTTTGGCAAAGTTGTTTATATGTATTGCAAGATGAATTGCCTTCGCAGCAGTTCAGT